>CBDANS010000001.1:0-33631 GCA_965197745.1 Opitutales bacterium
CGATTGCCCCCCCTCTATAGGTTTTTACTCTAAAAGTCACCTGCGTGATTATCTTGTCTCTAAATTAACAAATTCAGCATAACGATGCCCAAAAGCAATCCCTGTGGGATTAATAAAAGAAAAATAAATTAAGGGTCATGCCTAGAACAGAGGTTGTCTTAAGCACATATTAAGGTTGTTACGATAGAGACTTTGATGACGATGGTTAAAGCGATATTCAGTTTCTTTGAGGTGCAGTTGGAAGATCCTGCGGGAAAGACCTTTGAATTTAGCCAATCGGAGTTTGGCAAAAGCCCAAAAAGATTCAATCCCGTTAATATGGGAGTGTCCTCGGGCAAACTAGTTGCCGTTGTGATCAACACGGTGATGCTTCTTATAGCCGAGATCCACGAGGCCGTTGTAAGCGCGCCAACCGTCAGAATAAAGTACGCTGTCAAAAGTAACTCTCCCTTGAATCATCGCAGGAAGAGCGGCTCTGGAGACGTTGCGTACAACCTGGGTATAGACTTTCCCATTCCGCTTGAGCAACCCGAAGACGGGCACTTTCTTGAAAGCACCCCGACCTTTTTGCTCCGGAATTCTTTTGCCCCCAAAGTAGGACTTATCCATTTCTACCGATCCTATAAAAGGCGAGGCCTGCTCACATTGCTGCGACAATCGCTCCCGCAACAAGCGCAAATAACGGTTGACTGTGTTGCGATTCAGTCTTGTCAATTGGGCTATCTTCAACGCTTCCATATCCAAGCTAAAATACTTTACTAACTGCCGAAATATGGCCTCTGAAATTTTTAAACGGTGCACATACTTGTTTTTCATTTGTCTAGAATAGCTTACACATCTGTTATGTCTCTATTCTAAGCATGACCCATAAATTATTATCCAAGATAGACCGTTCAAAAAACCCTGGGACAAACTTGATTAAGAGATCATGAATTATAATTTCTTATTGAAAAACTTACTCCAATAAAGCCATTCGAAAAGCAGATTTTGGAAGCTGTTAATAATTTGCGGAGACAAAATCAACGAATCTGACGGACTTTCTTGTATGGAATGCTTATTTGCGAAGTTCTAGAAAGAGAGCTAAGAACCCTTGATTCTGTCAGGCCTGAATGGGAGGATGAATATATTAAAAAGCATATTCATAAAATATCAGTGGAGATGGGGGCTGGAATAACCTATACCGATTCACAAATTGATAAATGGATTTAGAAATAATTATAAGCACTCGAGAGAAGATCCTTAATGAAGCGATTGACTATTTTAAATCGGATGAGGCGACGAAAGGTATTTTCATTGCGGGTTCACTAGCTACGAGCGAATCGGACGCGTTCTCCGATATCGATTTGCGTGTTGTCGTTACCGACAATGAATTGAACCGCTTTTTCGAAAATCGATTAGAAGCACCAAAGAAATGGGGGGTGCTTCTCTTTAATGAATGGTGACCTGTTGCCCACCACTGCGTTTCCCATTTCAAACCATTCGTTAAGATGGATGTTTTTTATTACGGAGTGTCGGAATTTGGACCATCGCCATGGTACGCATTACCTATCCGAATTGCTTATGATCCTGAAAGTATAATTAAAAAAACAATCGATCAATCAACATCCTTGTCTTTTGAAATAGATAAAGATGAAGTCAATCGCGTAATCAACAGAGGGATTGCCTACGCACATGAAGCGTACAGACGTTTAATGCGTTCAGAATTATTTTATGCAAATAATCTAATGGATAGTCTGCGAAGCTGCATAATCTTATTAGACGATGCGATAAATGGACGAAATACAGTTTCTTCTCCTTTCTCCAAATACGAACAGAGAGCTGGGCAGAAGGATCTGCAAAAGATCACTGAGTCATAAGGGCAGCTCAATAATAAATTGATGGTCAATAAGCTTAAAACACTAACGGAAGTTTATTGTAAAAAGGTAGAAATTGCACATGATAAGTTTACAATGAGCCGAGCAATTGAAGACGATCTCTCTGCGTTGGAAATTATATTTAACGAGAAATTTTAATAATTAAGACGAAAGCAAAGATGACGAAAAGAAGGTTATCTCGTGTTATTCGATTCAAGACCCCTGTGATAGGGATTGAAAAATTGGGATTTAAAGCATATTATTAAATAGATAAATTAGAATAACCTATAATCATAGAGGATATATGGTAACACAGGAACAGTTGAATCACTACTGGGGAAAGGGATGGGTAGTCATCGAAGGAGTATTTGACCCTGCCGTGGTGGACGGTATTGCAAAAACAGCGACGGCGATCATTGAAAAGGAGATTAAGGATCCTGATATTCCTGCGGTGGCGGGTGAACGCTTGGAAAACGGAGAAATTATTCCCCGTAAATTAATGGAAGCATTTTTCAAACATCCCTCTTTTCAGGAATTCGTTCTTAACGAACGGCTCAGTAAAGTAATTGAAATGTTTATCAAGGGCACACCCCTTTTGTTAGCGGACCAGATACTCATGAAGCCGCCCCGTCACGGTGGTCGCAAACCCTACCATCAAGATAACTTTCATTTTCAATGTTTTCCCGTCGACCATGTCACCACGACATGGATCGCACTCGACGATGTAGGTGAAGATAACGGCTGTCTGCGCTATATCAGCGGATCGCACAAAGAGGGAATGATCCCTCACGTTTCCATGGAAAACGAGCCTTACAATTTAATACCTCCTGAAGATCGCGTTGATTTATCAAGAGAGGAACTAGCTCCGGTAGGTAAAGGAGGAGTGGTCTTTCATCACGGACAGACTTTACACAGTTCGCACCGCAATCATTCCGATCGCTGGCGAAGAGGTTACGCCACCCACTGGGTAACACCCGCTGTCACCGGCAAGAATGGCAATCTGGAAAGCGCATTTTTCAACGACGATCGCTATCCACTAGCTGGTTGATGTGAACCTTTCCGATTCGTTCATCTGCATTCAACTGGTTTCCCTAGTCGTTATTTATAAGAATTTTATGAATTTTTTTAAAATGCACTAAAAAGCATACAAAGAAGGAAAATTTTTAGCGAGCTTAACTTTATATTCAGCGTTAGTTTTAGTTACCGGATCTAACACCGCTGCCTCATGGCTAATAAAAGGGAGTAAGTCATATCTCGATGGTCTACCTTTGTAAACGACACGGTATTGTCACTGTAATTCAAATAATCTTTTTGATTGGCCGATTGTCCCCTCGCTTAATAGGCTTTTTACTCTAAAAATCACCGGTGTGATTATCTTGTTTCTAAATTAGAAAAATCAGCATAACGATGCCCAAGAGTAAGTCAAAAGCAAAGCGTCAATCTCAATCAGAAGCAGTCCCTAGGGGATTTTCTGAGAGTGAAAGAAAAATAAGTATATTATTATACAAGATAGACCGTTCAAGAAAACCCTGGGCTCAGACTGGATTAAGTGATGACGAATTAGAATTTCTTCTAGAAGAACTTACTCCAATAAAGCGATTCGAAAATCAGACTTGGAAAACTGTTAAAAATTTGCGGAGACAAAATCAAACAATCTGGCGGACTTTCTTGTATGGAATGCTTATTAGCTTCGTTCTAGAAAGAGAGCTAAGTGACCTTGATACTTTCTGGCCTGAATGGAAGGATGAATATTTTACTAAACGTATTCATAAATTTATAGAGATGATAAGGGATGGAAGAATAGATTATGGATATAATAAAAGTCGACGAGACCGTATAAGGACTACTGTGGATCCATATTTTAAATGGTTGGAACCCCATACTACTGGTGAATATGCGAAAGCAATTGCTGTTAATATTAAAACGATTGAAAGGTATTTAAAATCAATAAAAGCGAAACCTTCCACCCCTGCCCAAGGTCCATATGGTCAGCAATATTCATCTACTGTAGGACTCAAGATATTTAAAGCGTGGCTTACTAAGCCGGGTTGGCTTACGGTTGGTAAACTGAAAAAACGTTTCCCTGTTAATAATAAAAATAATAATATAACACAACCCGGTGAAGCAGATCTGCGCTGTCAATTAGGTGTGATGTTATTAGAACGCTTATACTATGATGTTGGTGACGAAAAACTGATGGAAAAATTCAGAAGCATAATCTATGACAAATTGCCGGGCAGTAAAGAAGCGTGGCTTAAACAGCGAGAACATATAAAAGTGAGAAGCAATAATTTCTGGGATCTACCTATCAAATATCAGATTTATGATATGCTACCTTTTTCACCTATTCTACCTATTAACTGATGGGACTATCAATATTTCTACAATGAATCTTTAGTGGGGACTTTAGATACATTAGAAGAATGTATTGGATATTTTAAATATAAAGCGGGGACTTTACTTTAAGATGTCGCCTAGATGATCAAAAGTCATATCATGTCGTTAGTTTTTTAAAAACTGATGGTGTGTTCATATCTAAATAATGATCAGTTGGTGGATGCTGCAAGGCTCCTGGAAATTCTCTTCGATGAAAGGTCCCGTCCGAGCTTACGCTGGCTTCGAGAACAGCAAAGAAGGAGAACTATCCCCTATATCAAGATAGGGCATCTGGTAAGATTTAATCCCGCTCAAGTAAGGGAGGCCCTAGAGGAGAGAAATACGGTAGTGCCCCGTTAAAGGGATAATTTAAAATGTCAGAAGATCAAATAAAAGAAAATAACGAGAAATATATCCAGGTCCCCTTATGTCTTTTGACTTATCAAGGGAATGGTGTGAACGATATCGTAAGAGGGATGTTAGCAATTGGCATGCAAAGGAACCGTTTGTATTTATCTAATCTACCTGAAGATGAACTCTATCTGCCTGAGGAAAATGATTTACCGCATGATTTTGATCTCAACAACCGCGAGCATCGATTACTTTGCGCTGCGGGAAAGATCTGCGGGAAAGATGTCAGGGATAAAATTAAGATCAACTTCAATGGTAATTATTGAAAAAGATATAAGGAAATATCAGGCATATATCGATGATTTTGAGATAAAATTTGGAACTGACGCCTTAGTCCGACATAAGACAGCTTTGTGTTTTGATGTAAGAGACAAAGGTGCGCCCAATCCTCGTGAATTTGCTATTCTTTCAGCTATTTATTCCTGCCTGGGTCAAAGTAGTTACCGCCGAATCACCAGTGCCGAAATCCAGTGCCGTGCAACCGGTTGCCGTTCAAAAGAGATTTTTGACACTTTTGAAGAGAGACCGGAGCCTTATTCAATTAAACAAATACGAAAGACTGTCGAAGATCTTTTTTTAAAAGATTTTTTTGGCAGATTTACTTATCGGTATCGTGAGACCTATTATTCTCACAAACTTGGTGAAGATGAGTTAAGAGATAAAGTTTTCGAAAAGAGAACATCCCTTATGAGGAAGAAAAAATCCATCCAGGCTAAGGATGAGGCAATAAATAAAAGACTAATAAAATTAAAAATGGGATAGAATCTTGCCCCCCCCTTTTAATGAACCAAACGCGACAACTTATAAATAACAGAAACAATAATTTCGTGAAATTCTTTATCCATTTTAGGTGGGCAACTTGAGGGCAACATAGGGGCAACATAGGGGCAAGTTGAGGGCAACTTTAATAGAGATATTCTTAATAGAGATTGTACGAATAAAGATACTATGAATAAAGATAGATTTAATACTAAGGGTTGTCGTGGCCGACAACTGCGAAAAAAATTTATTGATGTGCTAGCAATTAATGAAATCAAAGAAACCTGGGTTGAGTATTGTGAAAACTTTAAACCAACAGATAAAGAAATAAGAATACGACTATCACTGATCGCAGACTATTTAAGAGAAGGCGGTGAAATGGACGCGATTGTCGAGGCCCTGGAGGCCGATTATGAAGTCGATATTATAGAGCTTTGTTGTGGTATAGATCTTAAGGGATTTTTATGACTGCTAAATTATTCTTTTTACCCGAGTGGTAAATATTTGAAATCAAATAGAAACAATAAATGCTGCATAAAAAGATAGGTTACCATGAATTCATTGAGCAAAGGCTTTTAAGGGGCCTGAGTGCCTCGAGAAAGGCCGTTTGAAACTTAAGCTAGGGATGGGGGGGTTCATAACAAAGAGTGATCGTTCATTCAGAAGCAAATTTAAGTGGGGTGATTTTAAAATATTTTTGCTGCCAAGCGTTGCTCGATTATAAGTATATTTTCTGATGATTAAAAACATTAGAATAAAAACCTCAAGGTAACCAAAGTCTAATTTGGTTACCTACATGCTTTTTATCTGTGAACATTTTAATATTTAAAATGAGCTGTCTCAAGCAGACACGGACAACATTTTTAAAAGACAGATTTTAATGCGAGGAAATTTTCAAATAGATAATGCGCGTTTTCGTACACTCGTTTGAAAGTTTTCGAGGTCGGAAGGATTTTAAGCTTCGAAGCTTGATTTGATTTGCCCGTGAAGGGGTCTGAGAGCCTCGAGAAAGGCCGTTTGCATCTTAAGGCAAGATGGGGGGGGGGGGGGGGGGGAGGGTGTTTCATAACGAAGGGTGATCGTTCATTTTAGAGCAAATTTAAGCGTAGTTTTTAAAATATTTTTTGCTGTTTTAGAGTTGCCCTTTATAAATTTATTTTCCGGCGAGTAAATCGATAGTATGACAGGTGGCCTGTCTGCTGATCGCACCCCCCCCTGTAACACGATCTGCTCCTAAAAGCGCGAGTTCAAGCGGTGGTGCGCGAAGGTGAACGCTCAAGGCATGCCCTCGTCCAGAGAAGGTGACAACCCTAAATCACCGGTCGTAAGGGTGTGGCAAGCGTATGTCAACAAGAGCTTAATTAGGGTTTTAAACTGGGGCGTACTCCTTAATTATCGTTAGTTTAAGACGGTTAGAAATTTTATGTGTAACTTTAACATGTTGATAACTAAATACTTAAAAAACTACTAGACATAATAACAATTGTGCGGTTCACCTTCTAAGACCTCATCTCCAGTCCGTCCTCTTTTGGTCCGCGCACACCGGCACTGATAACGGCCTGCTCAGGCAACCTTCAAACTACCAGTCTCTCTTTTTTATGTGTCCACAGGTTGGCCTTCATTGCGGACAAGCTAAAACAACCCTTAATCGATGGGCAGATCGATAAGGGAGGATCGTTTCGATCTTCTCTCCCCCTTTTAAGTGTGTCCACAGTTCACCGTTGTACAACGGTAAACGACAGACATAAAAAATGACAATATTGACAGCATCAATTTGGCGAAAAAAAACCGCCCCCCCCATGTCTATCTCTCAGATTGAGGAAGGTTCTGAAAATAGCGCCGAAACAGTTACCCTCAAAATAGAAATCTGTCATGAGGAACTGTAAAATGGATTTGCCCAGGAGCTATCTAAGCAGCGTGCAGGTTCACTACTTAGTTAAGGGTATGAGATTTTTTCGGCTAGTCATATGACCACAGGACCACGTATAAAGTTACTCTTATGGTTATCGTTCTTATCTGCTTTCTTCTGGTCTTTACTTTGATTGGTCTATCCTTGGTCTGGCAACACCGTGGCACCAGACAAAACGCAAGCGTCAACCACAACCGGAGGGAGGCGCAGAGTTGTCGCGAAAATATCATCTCTCAAGAAGATACCATTAACCTCCGGGACAAATCGCAGCTTGAACTATTCGACGATGCGGAGCTCTCCCGTGTGGCGAGGGAAAGTGCTATTTATAGGAGGAAATAAATATCAATAGCTAGACACATGCAACGGCAGGGGTAACGCAAAGTACAAGCTGGGCCGATACACGATGCTTCCAGTTTTTAATTCAAGGCGATCCCAAGGCCAATCAACGGTTTTCTTCTATACTCGAATACAATCTATCAAAGAATTGGATGATAAAAAAGAAAAGTGGTCACGACCACTACGGATAAATTTCCGATTATTGGTATATCCTATAGCAATTTTGTCATAGCCTATATTCACCATGGATCAAATCTGTGTTAAATCTAACTAGTTATTCTTTCTAATGCTAAACGCTCATGATCTTTAATTTTTCTTAATTCACTTTCAGGGACATTTGTTTCGCAGCATGAAAATCTAACTAGTGTATTATGAAGCTCTTTATTAAATATATATTCTGCACGTTTTCTATGAAAATTTGAAGTTACAATAATCAAGTCCGTTACCCTACGCTTTTCTATTATTGGTTTTGAAAGTTGAACATCCTCAATTGTGTTTGAACTTTCGATCCACTTTAAAATCTTTTCTTTTGGAACTCCCTTTGATAGCAATTGCTGTGTAGTATAATAACCATGCGGCTTTGGAGAAATATTGAAATGGTTACCGAATCCTCCAGTTGGGAGTATAAAATATTTTGGATTGTGATAATATTCTTTGATTAAATGCTTTAAGCGTTCTTGGGCAATAATAGAGAGAGTTCCGTCTATATCATTTGGAGCTCCTAATAGTAGAATAATCCCTTTATCTGTATACATTTGGTCGGGTTACACAAACTGGTCCACTGGGAGAGTTAGTCTGGAAAGGTTAATGTTGAAGTTAAGTTGGTAGAGGAAGTCAAGACTTGGGCGCAATGAGGGCGTAGCCCGAATGGAGCCCGAGCCTTCGGTCTTGAGGTTTTCAGCGAAACGTTGTGGAGTAATATTGCCGAGGCTGCGGTGGGGTCGAACATGATTGTAAAGCCAGCGCCAATCTTCGATCACCACGCGGGCTTCGGTCAAAGTCCACAGTTGTTCACGATTTAGACACTCCTCGCGAAAACGGGCATGGAACGATTCGATGTATCCGTTCTGCCAAGGGCTTCCTGGTTCGATATAGAGGGTATTGATTTTCATCGCAGTTAGCCAGGCTCTCAATTCACTTCCAATAAATGGCTTCGCATGTCGTCGCTTCGCTCCTCGGAACCGATCCATTGTCGCTGCGAATATATTTTGGCGGCCCATGAGGGTCGAGCAGTTTTTGCATGACCCCGCGCACCTTCTCCGCATTGATATGGCGATCGACATGGATCACCCGACACTCGCGGGTGTACTCGTCAAGGACGGTCAGCATTTTGAGATTCCCACCGCGGACCGTCTTATCGTGGATAAAGTCCCAGGTCCAAACATGGTCGGGATGTTCGGCCTTCGTCGGCAGCCCGGTGGAGACACCCCTGCGCCGGCGTCTTGGCTTGCGTGGGGGGATCGCCAGACCCAGTTCACGTCGCAGACCTTGCACGAGCCGTTTACCCACCTGCCAGCCTTCGTCCTTCAACAGCTTCGTGATCTTCGGATAGCCCCACCTTGCGTATTGCCGTGATAACCGCCTTACTGCCGCCTTCAGTTTCGTTAGCCAGGCATCCGGATACTTCGCCCGATATGCATAGGTGGAGCGGTGCAGGTGAAAGTATCGGCACGCTCCACGTATCGAACACTGGCCCCGGGCCACAAGTCTCTCTGCCACTTGCCGCTTGTGCCCAGGGCTTACTACCGAGCATAAGCGACATCTACCATTTTTTTTCGAGCGTCTCCTGCAGAATCTCTATCCCCAGCAGCTTGTCCGCCAGCATCCGTTTTAACCGCGCGTTCTCCTTCTCGAGTTCCTTCATCCGCTTGGCCTGGTTGACATCAATCATCCCAAACTCACGTTTCCAGCGGTGGAAGGTCTGTTCGCTTATGTTGTTCTCGCGGCATACTTCCAGGATCGTTTTCCCTTTGTCTGCCTGCCGCAGCATCCGTATCTTCTCTTCGGTTGTATAGCTTTTGCCTTTCATTGTCTGAGTCCTTTCTAGGTGTCCCAGACTAACTTTTCAAGTGGACCAGTTTTCGTGGTCACGACCAGGATTTAAATGAGTGCTACTCCTTAATTTATGTTATTTTAAGACCGTTAGGAATTTTATATTTAAATTAAATATATTGGTTATCAATCACTTACAAAACTAATAGACATAATAAAGATTGTGCGGTTCACTCTCCAAGGTCTCCTTCACCATGTGAATCCGCGATCTGCTTTCGTAACAATATCCCAGTGGATTTAATTTTCCCTTAACGTCCCTTTTGTCCACACACACTAGCGCCGATAACGGTATTCTGGGCGACCAGGTGGGATAGTTTGTCATGTTGTGATCAGTAAAGTGTGTTGAGCCAGCTCGACAGTCATGTTCTTTTTTTAAGTGTTGCCACCTGGAAGCCCTCATTGCGGTAACCTGCAACATCCCTTAATCGATGGGCAGATCGATAAGAGAGGACCGTGTTGATCCTCCCACTCCTTTTTTAAGTGTTTCCACCTAACACCATAAGATCCCGTTTTCACCATGGTGCACATGAAACAACAAACAGAAGGAAAGTTATAAATTTTATATTGTCCGCGTCATGTCGCATAAATCTAGCGCAAAAACAACACCCCCTTTGTCCGTCTCTCAGATTCAGGAAGCTTCGGTAAACAACGACGAACAATAACCAGCCGGTGGTCTACCACGAAGATCTGATCTTCGAAATATCCCGATTGATTGCTCTGACCATAGATGCCATCAGCCGCACTACGTTTACCAGCCCATAGTCGAACAGGAGGAGGTCAACCATTGGAACAAAACGAAACGAGTAAGGATCCTCAATGACTACAACGTCAGAAATCTAAGTATTTGAGGCTTCAACATCGAACATGATAAAAAGAAATACCTTGTGATATAATCCTTATTCATAGCGCAATGTTTCAATCGGATCAACACGTGCAGCCACTCGCGCCGGTAACCAGGCTGCAAATAATCCCACGAGTGCTATTAATGCGATTACCGTGCTATAAACAGTCAAATCATTGGGAGACACATCTTCAATAAGACTGGATAAAATTCGGGAAAGGGCCAGGGCCAAGAGCAATCCCAAAAATATACCCGCACCTATTTGAATACCGCTCTGTTTAATTACCATAGCAATAATGTTGCGCGGTTCCGCGCCCATTGCTTTACGGATTCCCATTTCCTGGGTACGTTGATTAACCGAAAAAGACATGACACCATACACGCCAATAGCCGCTAATATAAAAGCAGCGATGCCAAAAACAACAAAAAGACCGGGAATGAACTTAGTTCCTCTGGATATTTTATCAATATAACCTTGAACTGTATTAATTTCATAAAGGGGTTGATTGGGATTTAATTTTTGCAACTCGGTACGCACTGCGGGCAACCAGTTCATGGGATCATCTCCCGTACCCCGTAAAATGAATGTCATATGGCGTGTCGTAATATTTTGATTAAATACGGTCTCTTGGGCCATGGGGACATAAAATCCTGAGCCATCGTTATTCACTGTATTAAAACCCTCCATCTGTAAATCCGGTGCAACACCGACAACCGTTAGCCAAGGCTTCTCACCCGGCCCCTTCGCTTTAAACATTTTACCGATTGGACTCTGATTCGGCCAATACTTTTCCGCAAAAATAGTATTAACAATCGCTACCTGCTGAGAATCGGCAATGTCCGTATGATTGAATGCTCTTCCCTCTAAAATAGAGACTCCAAAGACATTGAAGTAGCCATCAGAAATACCTGCAAATTGAGCACGCGGATAGTCATCATCTGACGCATAACTCACCCCATCAATTATAATAATCCGGGGAACTGCTATCGGTTCATTATGTGAAGAGGTCAACGCGACTGCCTCAATACCCGGAACAACCCTGAGGTTATTGAGCAATGTATTAAGAAATGAGATTTTATCACTATCTTCAGGATAGTCCGTGTCAAATAATGCCGTCCGTGCCTGTAATATAGCTTCCGGGTTATAGGGTAATTCGAACTGGTTTAGCTTATACGACATTTTTAACATCATACCCGAGCCTATAAGGAGCGCGCAGGACATGGCAATTTGCACAATGACCAAAAACTTACTGAATCGACCCGAACGCAAATTAGAAGAGGTGCGAGTGTTTTCCTTTAATAATTGATTTACATCCGTTCTCGATGCCTGAAGCGCGGGGACAAGTCCCGATATTATACCGGTTGCAAAGGTAACACCGATGACAAAAATAAACACCGATCCATCCAGTTCAAAATTTATCCAGGAGGGAAAATTTCCTCCCTCGAACATGACCAAAAGATAATTCCACAAAAACTCTAAAGATCTATGCGCGATGAGAAAACCACCCACCGCACCGATTATCGAAATGATCAGGCTCTCGGTCAGTATTTGTGTGATTAATCTTTTCCTCTTTGCACCTAATGCACTGCGTATAGCGAGCTCCTTGCTGCGCAGAATAGATCGGGCAAAAAGTAGGTTTGCAACATTAGAACAGGCAATGAGAAGCACCATGAATGCGGCCACGAGCATAGTCGTGAATAATATATTTATCTCATTGCCCATAATTCCCTTAATATAAGGCTTAATATCGAGTGAATTATAGCCCTCGTTGCTTTCTGGATATTCCTGTTCCAGACGACTGGCTATGCCGTTTAGCTCGGTTAATGCTTCTTCAAGTGTAACGTCATCTTTCAACCTTCCAAATACCGTCAATTTACCACTATTCTTTCTTGTCGTTGACGAAAAATCTTTGAGGCGCGGAATCCAAAGGTCCGCACCAAATGGAAACTTATAATCCTGTGACATCACACCCACAATGTTGTGCGATACATTATTTAAGAGGACAGACCGACCAATTATATCGACATCTCCATAAAAATCCTTCTGCCAGATTCCATAACTGATGATCGCTACCTTATCAGCACCCGGCAGGTCTTCATCTTTAAAAAATCCGCGACCTAAGAGAGGTTTGGCGCGAAGCAATTCTAGAAAATTAGTGGAGATTGAACAACCATTATAACGCCGCGCGTAATCATCACCTTTTATATTTATCGTAGAATTGTCGGAACCACTTAAGCCCTCAAAAGTGGTTTGCTGTTCCTGAAAGTCATTGAGGTCATAGGCATTTATAAACAAATCAATGTTAAAATCTTGCGAGTTACTTTTAACGTTAGCCCATCTTAAAAGGAAAAGGCGATCCGATTTATCAAAGGGCAGTCCCTTGATAATAAAACCATTTACGATACTGAACATAGTTACTACGAGGCCAATGCCGATGGACAAGGCAATTACCGCTATGACCGAAACACCTATATTCTGTCTCAACATCCGCAGTCCAAAAATTATATCCTGAAGTATGTTTCGCATCTTTCTCTGTGGTTAATTATTTTGGGGTGGACTAAGGTATGTTCACCGCGAATTTCTCCAAGGTGGTGCCAACTTGCTGATCGTATTCGGCGAGAGATTTATTGTAATCAATAATAGCTTGCAGTTCACGAATCTCAGCCTCTGCCAGATCATCCTGTAACCTTAAGACGATAAAGGTGGTACTCGTTCCTGCCTGAAGCTTCTTTTGTTCTGCAGCGAGGCTTTTCTCCGATAAAGCGCGTGCGTCTTTAGCGACCTTGATCCGTTTCCAGTTCGTATTGATGCGACCCGCAGCATTATCCAGGTTTATTAATATATCCTGTTTAAATTGCTTTAGTGTGATTTCCTGCTGATTTTTTCTTAAATAAGCCGCTGCTTTCTGTGATCTTCCGAATCGATTGGGGAAAGGCACATTAAAGTTTATACCCAGCCGATAAGCCTGATTTTCATTTTCCGTTAATCTGTCAAAGCTGCTCTCAAAACTATCATCTCGTCCTTGCCAACCATATCCTCCGATAAGGTCTAAATTGGGCAAAGCTTGATGGCTGTTGAGTGTTATTTCGATTTCGCTCGTTTCAAGATAGAGAACCGCTCGACGATAATCTGGTCTTATCTCTAATGCCTTTTGATAATCCTCTTCTAAATTGATAGTGATTTCCTGAGGTTGATGGGGTGGTAGAATGGATATTCTTTTCTTCAGCACACCCACTATGCCATCGTATAACAATTGCTTGAGTCGATTCTCCTGATCCAGCATGAAGCGTTCTGCAAGCAAAACGCGCTCTTCCCTTAATGCTACTTCTGCTTCAGCCTGAACAACATCCAATGGGGCCATTGATCCAATCTCAATCCGTCGAATATTATCCTCTTTTAATTTCAGTGCTAAGTCACGACTGCGTTTAGCAACGTCCAAATTCTGGGACGCGAAATAGAAATCATTGTAAGCAAATATTGTTCTTGAAATTATGGAAATAACCACGCGCTTAAACTCCCACTCGGATAACTCTAATCCTTTTTTCGCAATATTAATTCTGGCTTTATTGAAACCGGGTCCGAATCCTCTAAGTATGGGTTGGGTTAAACTAAATCCGGCAAAAGTGTAATATTCATCCGTAAAATCATTAAATGTCCCTCTGCGATTATCACTATCAATGCCGATCTCATAGTTCGTTCCCCAGGGAAGGACTCCATTAAAACCAATTGATAAGGTATCATCCTCCAGAGTGAATGATTCCGGGGCATCGAAATTTAAAGGATCGATCAACTGCGGGTTGTCTTCCTGCCGCCGCAGGTACTTTGAATCAAATGTAGGATCGAATATGCCTTTTTCCCCCGTCAGCTCGTGGGCCGCAATATCCGGAGAAATCTGCTCAACCTGGATCGTGAAGTTCTTTGCCAGGGCTTGCTCAATTGCCTGAGATAGATTCAGTTTCTCTACAACTGAATCTTCACCATAAGCCATCTGTAGAATTACAAAATGTGAGCCAATGATAAGTGTTCTGAAATATTTAATTACATTCATAACGACGGGTATATTAAATTTTATTGTGGTTCAATTATTCCAGCTATCCATAGCGCAATGCTTCCATGGGTTCTACGCGTGAAGCATTGCGCGCCGGTATCCAGATGGATAATAATCCCACTAAGATGATCACCCCGATAACTGTTAAGTAGACCGAAAGGTCATAAGGTGAAAAGTTTGCATAGGTACTGTGCAGAATTCTTGCTAGGGCAATTGACAACAGTAATCCTATGCATAATCCCGTGCCAATTTGCCTGCTACTCTGCTTGAAAATCATTGCAAGGATATTGCGTGGGTCGGCACCCAATGCTTTGCGTACTCCCATTTCCTGGGTTCGCTGATTGACCGAAAATGACATGACACCATAGAGACCAATTGAAGCAAGAAATGTAGCGGCAATACCAAAGGCAATAAACAGTCCGGTGAAAAACTTACGACCTCGAGATCTATCATCGATCGCACTTTGTACTGTTTTTATATCATATAGCGGTTGATTAGGATTTAACTTCTGAACCTCGCTTCTGACTGTTGGCAACCAGTTCATGGGATCACGACCTAATCCCTTTAAAACAAGAGTCATGTATCGAGCGGTTACATTTCCTGAAAAATAGAGAAAAGCACTCTTTTGCGTCATCGGGACATAAAAACCAGGAAATCTTTCCTGATCATCCCAATTAAAACCTTGCATTTGGAGGTCCGGGGCAACACCAACTATCGTCAACCATGGCATACCATCAGGATGATATAATTTGAATCGTTTACCAATTGCACTTTGTTTTGGCCAGTATCGTTCAGCAAAATCTGTGTTCACAATAGCTACCTGCTGTGAGTCAGTAATATCGGTATCATAAAACGGTCTTCCTTCTAAAATGGACGCATTAAAGACATCGTAGTAATCTATTGATACACCGGCAAAACAAGTCCACGGATAATCATTCTTTGTTACATAATTTTCACCGTCTACTATGATCTTCTTCCAATCAGCGAATGGCTCGCTGTGTGTCGTGGTTAATGCAACAGCCTCAATGCCCGGTATGGTTTTCAAGTTGCGTAATAGTGATTTAAAAAATGAAAGCTTATCGCTATTCGTAGGATACTCTGTATCGTGTAAGACTGTACGCGCCTGAAAGATGGTTCCCGGATCATAAGGTAAGTCGAACCTGTTTAGATTATTCACCATTTTTATCATTAATCCCGCTCCAATAAGAAGGACACAGCACAATGCGATCTGTACAATAACCAGGCATTTACTGAATCGACCCACACGCAAACTTGAGGATGTGCGTGTATCTTCCTTCAGTAATTGATTTACATCCGTCTTTGATGCTTTGAACGCTGGAACAATTCCCGAAATAATCCCAGTAAGGAGCGTTAGACCAATTATAAATATAAGAACCACCCAATCCATCTCGAAATTAACCCATGATGGAATGGAGTACCATGATGTCATTAAAATTACTTTAAAATAATTCCATAAATAATCTAGTGTAAACTTAGCCAGCAAGATGCCACCCAATGCTCCCATAATCGATATTAACAGGCTCTCTGTTAATATTTGAATGATGATACGTTTTCTTGGAGCACCGATGGCACTTCGAATCGCCAGTTCTTTGCTTCGCAAGGTCGACCGGGCAAGAAGCAGATTAGCCACATTTCCACAGGTAATGAGTAGTACCAGAAAAACAGCTCCGAGCATCGTTAATAATCTATTTACCATCCAATCTCCCATAAACACTTTAGTGTAGGGTTCGATATCCAAAGCATTTAATCCCTCATTGCTTTCTGGATAGGCCTGTTCCAGGCGAGCTGCTATGCCGTTAAATTCTGTTAATGTTTCATCTACATTGACACCGTCTTTCAATCTGCCAAAAACAAATTTGAAATTTCTACTATTTATTCTTGTTTTTAAGGGAAAATCATTCCGATAGGGTATCCACAAATCAGCACTAAGTGGGAATTTAAAATCCTGGGGCATTACCCCAACTATAGTGCGAGGTGCTCCATTTAATAGCATTGTCCTGCCAATAATATTAGTATCACCGTAAAAATCTTTCTGCCAGATCCCGTAACTGATAATCACTACAGGATCTGTGCCGGGCAGCTCTTCATCATTAAAAAACCGCCTTCCCAGTAATGGTCTGACGCGAAGCACATCAAGAAAATTAGCCGAGATATAGACGCCAGAACAACGGCGAGCGTAGTCATCACCTTTTATATTAACTGAGTCTTCGTCGTATCCGGATAAACCCTCAAATGTCGTCTGCTGTTCTTTGAAATCAATTAGGTCATGGGTATTTATAAGGATATCATTCCAATCAAAATTTTGATCACCTCTAGCCCATCTAAAACTAAAAATGCGTTCAGGTTCGTCAAAGGGAAGGCCTTTAATGAGAAACCCATTTACAATACTGAATACTGTCGCAACCAATCCAATGCCGATTGATAAGACAAACACAGCAAGTATCGAAATCCCCATGTTCTGTTTCAACATGCGTAGCCCGAACACCATATCCTGAAGGATATTTCGCATCATCTGGGGTAGTGGATTATGTTATACCGTCTGTTTAGCGACTCCGTCTACAATCTTACCGTCAAAAAGGTGAACAACTTTGGATGCGTAGGTGATGTAGTCTTCATTGTGCGTCACCATACAAATTGTCGCCCCTTCATCGTTTAGTCTTTTAAGGATTTCCATGACCGTCCTACCGTTACTTGAGTCGAGATTACCGGTCGGCTCATCGGCAAGGAGAATTCGTGGTTCACCGGCAAGGGCGCGGGCAACAGCAACGCGTTGTTGTTGTCCACCGGATAGTTGACTCGGAACATGTTTACTTCGATGAGACATCTCTACTTTATCCAAGGCATCATTGACGCGCGTTTTTCGGTCAGAAGATCTCATTCCTCGGTACGTCAGAGGTAGCTCTACATTCTCGTATACACTCAAGTCTCCTATAAGATTAAAACTTTGAAATATAAAACCAATCTCGCGATTGCGGATTCGAGCACGTTCATCTTCGGTGAGATTTGCCACTGCTTTGTCAGCTAGGGTATAACTGCCTTCCGAGGGGGAATCCAGTAATCCAAGAATGGACAGGAGAGTAGATTTACCGCAACCTGAGGGCCCATTGATAGAGACAAACTCTCCGTTATTTATGTTGAGATCAATCTCTGAAAGCGCGTGTGTTTCCAGTTCGTCTGTAAAGAACACTTTTGAAATATTATTCAACTGGATTAGGGTATTATTTTTATCATTCATGGTATTTCAGGGGTAATGGTTATTTGACGCATTTAGTGAACTTGAATTCGATCGTATTTATCCCATGCCGTAGTATCGGAAAGAATAATCTTATCCCCGGGAACAAGGCCGTCAACTACTTCGATAGTACTTACTGAAGCGCGCCCAAACTGGACTCGGGTCCGTTCCGCAATTTCACTGTCGGGTAAAAATTTAAAGATCCCCACGGGAGTATCGGACCGTCCGAATACGGGCCGACCGACATAGATGACATCTTCCAGGTTTTCCAATTCAATTCTGCCTTCCACCGTTAGATCCGGTCGCGCCCCCTTGGGAAGCTCTCCTATTAGTTGAACATCGACCGCTACGCTATTGTTTTCTACATTTGGGTCGACACGAATCACTATGCCTTCAACATAACCGTTACGTGTATCGATTTCTGCCACCTGCCCTATCTGAACATCCTTAGCCTGAATTTCAGGAATACGGATAACCGCTTTAAGCTTCTTGGGGTTTGCCACTTGAAATAGACTCTCACCCGCTTTGACCTGCATGCCCTCTTCCACCGATAGACGCTGCAATACACCTGCAACCGCAGCTTTTACGACCAAACCATCAACCTGACTATTAAATAATTCATAAATAGCACGATCCTGTTCAATTTTTGCCCGTCGAGTTGCTAATTGTGACTCCAGTGATTCATCTCGCGATGCGACGCGTTGTTTCTCAATATCCCAGCGGGTCGCTAACTGTTCTGCACGAAGGACGGATTTTTTTTGCTCGAGTTTTGAAATCAACCCTTCTGTGAATAATTCATTATTCACTTCTGCTTCCAACTGCGCTTCCTTGTATTGCGCCTCCAATTGCGCTAACTCGGACTTCATCTGAAGCAACTCCCCTTCCAGCTGTACCTTATAGCCTATGAAATCTGCCTCTGTTCCTTTCAATTGTAATTCCGCATTGTTTGCTTCTTGAAGGAGTTCCGGATTACTGAGTTCGAGGATTATTGTCTCCGGATCAACCCATACACCGGGTAGTTCAATTAATTTCTCAACTCTCCCTGAAGTGCGGGAAGTTATCCAGCGGATTTCTTCAGGGAGCAATGTGCCCATCCCCCTAACCTGTCTGAGCATCGTACCTCTGCTCACCTCACCAACCCATACCGACTTGCTGTCGACCCTGGGAACCGCGGGGTCGAGCATAAAAGTAAAACCCAATCCAGCTATAAGCACTACCGCAATTACAGCAGAGTAGATGATCTGTTTCTTGCGCTTCTTTTTAAGAAGATCGGGGCGTTGGATGTCCATGGACATTGTAAATATTAAATAAAAAAATTATTCGTTGCGAATTGTCATTACTGGATCAACTCGTGCAGCTACTCGCGCTGGCAACCAGGCTGAAAACAAGCCCACGAGGGCGATCAATGTGATTACCACAATATAAACAGTTAAATCATGTGGGGACATATCTTCAAATAGACTGTATATTATGCGGGATAGGGCTAAAGAGAACAGCAATCCAATAAATATACCAATGCTTATTTGAACACCGCTCTGCTTAATAATCATCGCAATTATTTTTTGAGATTCTGCGCCCAATGCTTTGCGGATTCCAATTTCATGAATGCGCTGATTCACTGAAAACGATATGACACCATACACGCCAATGACAGCGACGAGAAAAGCTATGACACCAAATGCGATGAAAAGCCCAAAGTAAAATTTAACCCATCGGAAGTTATTATCGATAGAACCTTGAACGGTTTTAATTTCATAAATAGGTTGATTAGGATTTAATTTTTGCAGCTCTTGACGTACTGTTGGTAACCAATTCATTGGATCGCCACCTATTCCTCTTAAAAGGAGAGTCATATGGCGTGCGGTTATATTAAAAACAAAAGTGGTCTCCTGAGTCATCGGAACATAAAATCCCGAGCCATCGCTACGAACAGTATTTAAACCTTCCATTGTTAAATCTGGGGCAACACCAACAACGGTTAACCAGGGTCTCTCTGCAGGACGTCTTACTTTAAATCGTTTACCGATAGGATTTTGATTCGGCCAATATTCATTGGCAAATATGGTGTTAACTATTGCTATCTGTTGCGATTCAGCAGTATCGGTATCATTAAATGATCTTCCCTCTAATATAGAGACTCCTAAGAGATCGAAGTAATCGCTGGAAATACCTGCACAATGAGCTCTCGGGTAATCATCCTCTGTTGCATAGCTCACCCCATCAATCTCAATAAATCTATAAAATATCATCGGTTCAAAACGCGAAGTAGTAAATGCGACCGCCTCTATACCTGGGGTAGCTTTAAGATTATTTTGAAGAGTTTTTAGAAATGTTATTTTATCCAGATCACCAGGATAGTCTGTGTCGAATAATGAAGTGCTAGCCATGAATATGTTTTCAGGGTTATAGGGTAAATCGATTTCGTTTAGCTTAAACATTGATTTTAACATCAATCCCGATACAATAAGGAGAGCACAGGATAGGGCTATTTGCACTATGACTAAAAATTTACCAAATCGACCTGAATGTGTACTGGAAGAAGTACGGGCGTTTTCCTTTAGTAGTTGATTTACATCTGTCTTCGATACCTGAAGTGCTGGCACAATACCCGAGATAACACCTGTCAGAACAGTTAGACCAATTACAAAGAAAAACACGGTCCCATCCAATTCAAAATTTATCCAGGAAGGGTATTGTACTCCCTGAATCATGACCGCATAATAATTCCATAAAAATTTTAAAGCCACAATCGCAATAAGAAAGCCACCAACTGTACCTATTATTGATGTTAACAGACTCTCGGTTAGGATTTGAGTGATAATCCTTTTCCTGGGTGCGCCAATAGCGCTGCGTATGGCGAGTTCCTTGCTGCGCAGGATAGATCTGGAAAAAAGCAAATTCGCTACATTAGAACAGGCGATGATCAACACCATGAATGCTGCTACAAGCATTGTTAAAAATCGTAATCGTACACTCGATTCATCGCCTAAAAATTCTTTAATATAAGGTTTAATCTCGATAGAATTATATCCCTTATTACTTTCAGGATATTCCTGTTCCAATCGGCCGGCTATTCCGTTAAATTCTGTTAATGCTTCGTCAACGGTGACGCCGTCTTTCAACCTACCAAATACAGTCAATTTATCACTATTTTTTCTTGATACTAACGATAAGTTTTTGTGGTGAGGAAACCAAAGTTCTGCGCTCCTGGGAAACTTAAATTCCTGGGGCATCACGCCTACGACGGTATACGGTAAACCGTTTAAAAGCATAGATCGACCAATAATGTCAGCTACACCGCTAAAGTCTTTTTGCCAGATTCCGTAGCTGATAATCACTACAGGATCGGCGCCAGGCAGATCTTCATCCTTTAAAAACCCACGCCCTAATAGAGGGTTGACACGGAGCAATTCAAGGAAATTAGTGGAGATTGAACAACCGTTATAACGCCGTGCGTAATCATCACCTTTTATATTTATCGATTCATTATCGGATCCACTAAGCCCTTCAAAGGTTGTCTGTTGTTCCTGGAAATCATTAAGGTCATAAGCATTTATCAATAATTCGGGCCTGGATTTATGCGCGTGGCTATCGACATTATCCCATTTTAAATGAAATAGACGGTCTGATTCTTCAAAGGGTAAACCTCTAATAATAAACCCATTTACGATGCTAAATACAGTTGTTACCAATCCAATACCAATCGATATAGCAAGTATTACTACTATACTAAAATTTACATTCTTCAATAACTGTCGGAAGCCATATCTAACGTCGTACCAAAAATTACTTGCAATACGTACACCCCAAGAGTCTATACACTCTTCTTTAATTTGACTGACTCCTCCAAATTCTCTTAGGGCTGCGTTTCTTGCTTCTTCGGGACTCATGCCAGAAGTAATATTTTCTTCAATCTGCATCTCCAAATGAGATTGTAATTCGTCTTCCAAGTCCTGCCGTTTTGAGGCTCCATATAACAGAGCCTTAAAACGGAAAAATACTCTCTTTAACAAAGTCATGGGCTGCTTAGTCTATCCATATTGCATGATCTGATTGATAGCCCTCGTGAACTGTTTCCAATAGGCTGTTTCTTCTTCGACCTGTTTTTTTCCTGACTTGGTCAGCTTATAAAATTTGGCTCGGCGCTTAGTCTCCGTGATGCCCCATTTAGCTTTAATTAATCCTCTTTCCTCCAAGCGATGGAGAGCCGGATAGAGCGACCCCTGTCGGATCCTCAATACGTCCTTGGAAATCAGTTCAATTCTCTTCGCTATGCTGTAGCCGTGCCTGTCTCCAGAGCGTAGGATACGCAGAATGATCAAGTTTAAAGTTCCTTGTAATAATTCAGTTTTATTTAATTCCATCACTATATATAGTATAACTACATATAGAATGTCAACCTATTTAAGAGAAAATTATTAACTGCTTATGTATACATCACTTTGGGATTGGTCAGGTTACGCAAACTGGTCCACCGGGAGAGTTAGTCTGGAGAGGTTAATGTTGAAGTTAAGTTGGTAGAGGAAGTCAAGGCTTGGGCGCAATGAGGGCGTAGCCCGAATGGAGCCCAAGCCTTTGGTATTAATGTCTTCAGCGAAGCACCGTGGGGTGATATTGCCGAGGCTGCGGTGGGGTCGGACATTATTGTAAAGCCAGCGCCAGTCCTCGATCACCACGCGGGCTTCGGTCAAAGTCCATAGCTGTTCACGGTTTAAACACTCCTCGCGAAAACGGGCATGCAACGATTCGATGTATCCGTTCTGCCAAGGGCTTCCTGGTTCGATATAGAGGGTTTTGATTTTATTTTCATCGCAGTTAGCCAGGCTCTCAATTCCTTTTCAATGAATGGCTTCGCATGTCGTCGCTTCGCTCCTCGGAACGGAACCGTTGTCACTGCGAATATATTGTGGCGGCCCATGACGGGCAAGCAGTTTTTGCATGATACCGCGCACCGTTTCCGCATCGATATGGCGATCAACATGGATCACTCGACACTCGCGGGTGTACTCATCGAGCACGGTCAACATTTTTAAACTGCCACCGCGGACCGTTTTGTCGTGGATAAAATCCCAGGTCCAAACCTGGCCGGGATGTTCGGCCTTGGTCGGCAGCCCGGTGGAAACACCCCTGCGCCGACGTCTTGGCTTGCGTGGGGGGATCGCCAGGGCCAGTTCGCGTCGTAGACGTTGCACGAGACGTTTACCCACCTCCCAGCCTTCGTCTTTCAACAGCTTCGTGATCTTCGGATAGCCCCACCTCGCGTATTGCCGTGATAACCGCCTTACTGCCGCCTTCAGTTTCATTAACCAGGCATCCGGATGCTTCGCCTTATACGCATAGGTGCAACGGTGCAGCCGAAAGTACCGGCACCCCGCTCGCATCGAACACTGGCCCCGAGCCACAAGTCTCTCTGCCACTTGCCGCTTGTGCCCAGGGCTTACAGTTTTTTTTCGAGGGTCTCCTGCAGGATCTCTATCCCCAGCAGCTTGTCCGCCAGCATCCGTTTTAACCGCGCGTTCTCCTTCAAAGAGCTCCTTCATCCGCTTGGCCTGGTCGACATCAATCATCCCAAACTCACGCTTCCAGCGGTGGAAGCTCTGTTCGCTTATGTTGTTCTCGCGGCATGCTTCCAGGATCGTTTTTCCTTTGTCCGCCTGCCGCAGCATCCGTATTTTCTCTTCAGTTGTGTATCTTTTGCCTTTCATTGTCTGAGTCCTTTCTAGGTTACCCAGACTAACTTTTCAACTGTCCCAGTTTTCGTGGTTACGACCACTGCCTTTATCATTGATTGAGATTCCGTTTTATCTCTATATTTGGGAATTATGCATTTAAGTTGATGGACTACCATTCCTGCTGGAGTTCGCTTATACTGTATGAGCGCGGAGTGCGTCGATTCTTGTGAGATGGAAAGCAACTCACTGATCTATAAAAAACAGGTTTGTGTTCCAGGAAAGATGTCAGCTGACAAGTAAACTATAGATATTAATTAAAAGGAGGGGCCAAAAAGGAAATTTAAATAAAGGAAAGTATTAAATAAGATGAATCCTCAAACTATTAGTTCAATAGTGCATTTTACCTGTGATCAGAAAAACTAATCTGAAACCTGAGCTTCTGAATCTGTTTGATCGGGGTATCTGGAGAATCCATTACAGCTACCGGTGCGATTAAACTTCCCTATACTGGGCAAATAAATAATTGTTTTTTCTCACTAGAGTTACTTAATTGAATTTAAATCCACTCAAAAATTCTTGCCCGATTCCTGGCTGAAGATCAACAAAAAAGTATGATTCCTGCCAAACATTTTGAGGCAAAGTCAGGAAATCAGAGGAAAATATAAATTATTATTGTACCGTTATTTAAGTGTAACTAATTGTTATTAAGTAGCTTATAAGGCATTATTGAGTCCCGTTCATAGTCGGTTACATCGAATCGTTGCATGCCCGTTTTCGCGAGGAGTGTTTAAACCGTGAACAGCTATGGACTTTTACCGAAGCCCGCGTAGTCATTGAGGATTGGTGCTGGTTTTACAATCATCTCCGTCCTCCACCGCAGTCTCGGCAATATTACCCCAAAGGGCTTCGTGAAGACATCAATACCGTAGGTTCGGGCTCCATTCGGGCTACGCCCTCATTGCGCCCAAGCCTTGACTTCCTCTACCAACTTAACTTCAACATTAACCTCTCCAGACTAATTCTCCCTGTGGTCCAGTTTGAGTAACCCGGTCAAGAGAAACTCTAAGTTCGTAATATTGATCCTTCAACTCAACGATTAAATACTTTAGGATTTTATGAACCATAATTCATTGTTCGTGGTACGTAAATGTTTAGAGACTGATGTGGATGAAATAGCCAAAGCCCATATCGACTCAATACAATCAATTAGCTCATATTTATACTCACCTGAACTCATCGCAGATTGGATTGCTGTAAATCCAATAAACGGGCAAAGGTACATCGACGCAATAAATCAAGGTGCAGTTATACATGTTGCAGAAGGAAAGAACGGAGAAATTTTAGGGTTTTCCGAGGTACATCATGTTAAGGATCGTCAACACAATGCAGCGGTTTTCGTATGTGGAAAGGCAACCAGAAAAGGAGTTGGCACTGCACTTTATCAAGCTGCAGAGACCATTGCAGTTCGATCTGGTGCTCACAGTATAGAATTAAATGCGTCTCTTGCTGCAGTGGAGTTTTACAAAGCCCAGGATTTTGAAGAATATGAACAAGTGGAAATCGCGATTTCACCAGATAAATTTTTGCAAGGTATGCGTATGAGAAAAAACTTATCATGTGACAAGGACGGTTAACAAAATTTCGGATACGGGTATTAGTTAATGTCAAAATCCTCGGTCAAATTCATCTATTTCGATTTGGGATAGACATTAATTGATGAAACTTCTTTTTCCAACACTTTAAATCGCTTCGCATCGGCAAGCTCCAAGTTGCCATACTTTTTACCCCAGCGATAGAAGGTCTGTTCACTTACGTTGTTACCACGCCAGATTTCCTCTACCGTTTTATCGGTATCGGCTTGCCGCAGTATTGCGATGATCTGTTCTGTTGTGTATCTTTTTCTTTTCATTGAGGTTATCTGTTTATCTCGATAACCTCTCTCTGTAAATGATACGATTTTGGGGGTCACTCCAATACCATTAACATCCGGTAACTCTCTCACTTAATAAGTGATACGAATAACGGGGTCCGATCATCCTCGAAATACGGCTTGGGGTTATCGCAGCCCGGGTCCTCTATCCAGTTTCCGCCCGGTGTGTCGCGTGTGACGGGCACACTGTGGTCGAGAAACATGGTCACGTAAATCGGCAAAACTTCGTACTCGATATCCGTATGCCACGCAAAATTCCCCCTCTTCCGTCTTCTCGTTGAAATTAGATACCACCAGTACGGTCGGCGACTCATGCGGCAGGCACTGCAACCTGTTGGGAAAAAATCTTATCGACCGCGTCCACCCTCCGCTTCTCGTACTGGACCCACTCGATTGGACCGTCGCTGGCTCCGTCATCTTGCGCCAGTTTGCCCCCGCGCATGAAATTGTTCGAGTGCGGAATCGGTGCGCCCCAGTGGTTGGCAAAGCGCTCAAAGTGAGCAAGAGGAAACCGAGTCAAATCCTGACCTGCTATGCACACAATCCGAAACTCGCTCAATGCGTCGAGCAGAAAATCAACCTGGTCCTCGCTCAACTGACTGCACAGGTCGATACCGGTGAAGCGCACTCCAGCTCCATTTGGGCCATAAGGTTTTCACTGTACGCGTCGCCGCCAAACAGCTCTGCAACCGCCGTTCCATTTGCTGATTTTTCGTTCCATCGTTCATAATTGTCTCTTCATTTAATGCTATGAACTAAAACAAAAGAAAGCAAAAAGGAGTCGGGTTTTGTATGTGAGCAGTCGTCCCGCAGTTGCGGGACATAGGGCAGCAGGACGATAGTTTCCGTCCATGACTTAATTCCGTCAATGTTGATCTGTTTTCTCTCCTATTAAATCTTCCCCATGCAACCAACGAAATCCAACGGGCCATCCACGACTACCCATCTCTAAAATGGAATGGCAATAGTCATTGATACCGCTCGTGGTGTAGTCAAAATCATTACTCTGCCAGACAAAATAATTTACAATGCCCGCACCTGTAAATTGACCAACGCTGGTACAAAAAGCTGTAGGACACTGGTGCAACTCAATCAAGGAGGGCTGATTCATTAAATCCCACGTTGATGCCGGTGATCCATCAGGATGTCTATAGACTACAGCAGTTGAAGAGTCTACCGCACCTCACTTTCCTCTGCGATACGCCTCGATAATTACATGACCGTTGTATGCTTGATTGGTATTATATAAGTTTAGGCGTTTATACCGTCAACATACGGAAAAATAACAACAGAAAGGATATATAAAATGATTGAAATAATGATGGATAAGAAAACTGATTCAAGAATCAGAAAGCAAGACAAAGAACTTATATGAGAATTAGCGCAGCTATGGCTCATAACCATGAAAGATTCAAAGAGATGGTTTTGGACCCTTGCGCTCAGAGTGAAAATGAGAAACAAGCTCGGTTGTGCGTACACAGTGTCAGGATATTTTTTTGTTGGGGAAGTTTTAGCTGAATGTAATTTCTCTATAGCAACTACAAAAGCTCACTCACCCTTATTCCTAATTCTAATATTCCTATCTATTCCTATCAATTTACACGCATTTAAATTCCTAATCATGCCTTTGCTTACTAATTAAAGATTAGACATATCAAATACATTAATTTATGGAAGTAAGGTATTTACATAATAAATAAGTTCTTAGGAAATATTCCTTATATGTCTATTGTATCGGTTCGCCTACCGTGGCGACTTGGATACAGTAAACCTCCTCCTGGAATTCGGTGCCGAGATCGATCCCATCGATATGGAATACCAATCAACACCTCTAGGCTTTGCCGCGAGAGGCGGACAAGTCGAAGTGGTCAAACGCCTACTCGCTGCTGGAGCTGATCCCAACCTCCCCGAGCACCCGTTCTGGGCAAAGCCGCTCACCTAGGCGAAGGCAAGGAACCACCCGGAAGTGGTGGGGATATTGGAGAAGAGAGTGAACAGTGAGGGAAGCCGGAGGACCGGAGGCAAATTATGTATTAGGGATTAAGAATTATGAATTAGGGTGGAATGTGATGTCCCTACCGCGTTCAAATTAAGTAATAAAAAAAGAAGCGCGCTAGGGACAGCGCGCTCCACCTCTCACCTAACACCTAAAACTTAAAACGCGCAACAGCGCTTCCTCCCTAAATAATATAAAATTTGACGGGTGATCGTTCTCTTTATTATAAATTTCAATCCTTTGAAGTTTAATTTATTAAAGAGCTCTCTATGATGATAAAAAGATCGGTTACTTTCTTTGTTCTCTCGGTCTTATTCCCGCTTCTTCTCATTGCTCTGCCTCAAGACCAGGAAATATTCATTGATTTCGAAAGTGTAAGTGGTGAGGACACTATCTTCGTTGGCGAGGAGCCAAACGTGATTACACTGGTTGGTTTCACGGTGGAAACATTAGAGGATCCCGCTCAACTCCATTCGGGAACGAAGGCATTAACCCTGGGTCCTGGACAGGAGGGTAGAATTGTCTCTTCAAGAGGGATTCAGTTTCTTGAATTTTATGCGGCCGAAACGACGGGTGGTGGTAAATTTGAGATAAGAGGACAACTCAATTTAGGTGGGGAAGGTGGAGATGCTAAAATTGGCACTATCATCGGCGACGATAGTGTTATTGAAGGGCTGCCGACCAATATCAGCCCGGGAGCCAATCCCCCCTTATACAGCTTTGTCGCAGACAGTGGGGTTTTCCTGGATGAAGATGATTTTAACTTTCTCGCCGGTATCACAGAAGTAAAATTTCTGGAGGTTACGGGGAAACTCGTGCTCGACGACCTGGGGTTTACCCTGACCGAATTCCCATCAAACAATACTGTTTACACCACTTTTGATGAATTGGGTCCGGGTGAAGGACAGTTAGAACCCTTGATCGTTGGGACTTCTCCCAATACTGCTTCTTTTGATGGCGGTTTAACGATTGCTATATTTTCAGGTAATAACAATTACGTGCGCTCATTCTCAACTGCTTATGCAGTATTTAATGGCGGAGAGGCAACCATCACCTTTGAAACCCCAGCTTATGAAGTAGATTTTTTCGGCGCTCAAAGTGTGAGCTCATCCCAGAGCGATCCCGATGGTTCAGTCGAAGTCTACGATACGAACGATAACTTACTAGCAACTTTTACGAATTTAGATGGGATTCTTCGCCCTGAGTTCAAGCCCAGTTTTTTAACGATTAATGCGGTTGAATTAGGAGCCCCGGGTGGCATAAAGAGGTTGGTCTTGAAGGATGATGAAAATATCAATCCTTCTTTCAGTCGCGCTTCAATTGACGATTTTGGTTTTACCCCGATCGGCGCCCCAGGCACAGGATCCGATGGTCCCCCACCCGCTGATGCGCCGGCGATCACCTCCCAGCCGGCGAGCCAAGAAGTTGCAGCCGGCGCCTCGACAAGCTTGTCCGTTGCCTCCAGCGGTAATGATCTCACTTACCAGTGGTATACCGGTAACAGCGGTGACACGGCAGCCCCCGTCCCCGTTGCAACCGGCAGCACTTTAGACACCGGCGCTCTCACCGCGAACACCAACTTCTGGGTACAGATAACCAACGCCAGCGGTAGTGCTGACAGCGATACTGCAGTTATCACTGTGGCCGCCCTTCGGTGCCTCTCGTTCTCGACGGTTCAGGAGACATCGCAGGAGAAAATATCCAGCATCCTAATGGTAATGTATTTGACCAGATTTTGTTAACCGGAGAGTCCATTCAGCTCCAAGCCAGACCGGGACAAATCACAAGGGTTTCCTTCATGGATGAAACCGAAGACATTGTACAGGTTGAGTTCTCAGGTGCAGGGACCTTTACCGTAACTCTGGATCCGGCAACCTTTCTGCCCCCGGCCATTCCTCCACGCTACAACCAGGCCGTAGAGTATGTTACGGGCAAACCGAGCGTGGTTATCGATGGTGCCGACTCCAGTACCTTCTTCAGCATCTTCACGGTGGGATCGATCAATGCCGTGAACCAGGCGCTGTTCCCCGAAGGACAGGTCTATGATGCCCAAGCGGACGTGACCCTCGTTGAAGTGATCAACTCCACGGGCATGGGCGGCATGCAGTTATCGAACGCCGCGTTCAGTGGAAGTACCGGCAAGGTCGGTGTCGATGCGCGCGGAGTACCGATCGCGGTACGATTAACGGTCGGCGACATCGATGCCGATGGCGATGCAGTACCACACTTACTATTTGGCTCAGGTTCCTTCACGGTTCCCGCGGGCAACCCCGGGTTGCGTATCACCGGTGGTGACCTATTGCAAACCAACGGTGCCGCAGTCGTAGTCGCGGAGAGTGGTTCGACTACGACCGGGTTTGAAACTCTGATCACGCAGAATAATTTTAAATCGGACAACACGCCTCAGCCGACACTGAGCATTGATGCCACTTTTGCAAACGAAGACGGGGATGAAGTCGCAGTGACGACAGAAGAGCTTACAATTGAGTGAACCGTTGGACCGGAAAACCTGAAAACCGGAAGACAAGAAAGCCAGAGAACCGTAGGCAAATTATGAATTAATATTTGTGGTGCTGTCGCCGTGTTTGGGTGTTAAGTAAAAGGGTTCGGGGTTCAGGTTCAGGAAAAGATTTAAAAAAGATAGGAATTTACCCTTTCCTTTAACCTATAGCCATCACCGAAAAGGTAAACCATGAATGATGAAGAATTTAAAAACGCCATCAAAAATGCGATCAATCAGGAAAGTGGTCTGTAACCTGAAAGCTCAATCAATTTATTTTAGAATCTATTTCTGCAAATAAGATTAAGTTGCAGAAGGTATTTGACGATTCTCAAACCTACTCAGCCATTCTTTTAACTTTACCAATTCTTCACCCAGTGTATCGGGATCAGGGATCGGAACGGGAGTCTCATTTGATTGGGAATGTTCATATTGTGAAAACTTTGTCATCATATCATCGATAAATTTGCAGTCTTCGAGTGTAATTTTGGAGAGTTTCATAATTTTCCCCTTTGTCATGATATCTCGACGAAAACGTTGAACCACATCTGCTAAAAGGTCATTTTCTACCATTCGCTCAATTAAAATTCTAATATCACTACAAAATGATTTAGCTTCAACCTTATATGCATCCCACCCTTCATTCTTTAGTTTTTTTCGAAGTCTAGCCAATCGTTCACCCGCATAGCGGTTTAACACTTTTTTGGGCTTTTTTATCTCAGATGGAGCATCTCGTGGCACGCCGATTCTCGATCCTTCTCGCCCTATTGCGACAACTTCTAAATCAACATTCTCCTTCTTAGCATAAAGCTCAAAAAGTGCCAACATTGAAAGCCGGTGGGTAAAAACAATGGTTTGATTAGACTTTGCTAGTTGAACTAACCTTTTCGTAGTAGCCTCTTCAAAATCTTGATCAAGAGATGAAATAGGATCGTCGAATACAACTGGAGTTGACCCATTATGCCCAAGAATATCGGCAATGAATGCTGCGAGTGATACTATTCGAAATTCACCTTCACTAAGAATGTCTCCAGCTTTATGATTTATTACACTATTCTCAAGATTAACTTGGTGCCAGACTTTACCCTTTTCGGTTCTCGTTTTTTCTAACTTTACAGGTATTTGATGAGCAGATAATTTAGAAAGTTCACTTTTAAATCTACTTATAAAAGCATCAGTAACAAGGAAATTGGCAAGAGAGGATTTTTTGTTAGATAGAGCTGTCGTGCTAGTGAGTCGCTTAGCTTTTTCAAGCAGTTTGATTTCTTTTTGGCGATTAACATCTTTTAAAATCGCATCATGTTGTTCACTCATCCATTTCTTAGCCTTTAACTCTCTCTCACGAGCTACAAGTTTTTCTCTCTCTTTAATGTCAGCTTGCTTTTCAATACTAGTAGCAGAACTTTCAAGCTCTCTTTTTCGATCATATAGAAATTGAAGATTTTCGATTGAAGAAATAGTTGGGAGTTCGTTATCCGCAACACCCTCAATCATTTTGTCACGTCGACATATAGCAACGCTGTACCAATCAATTATCGTTTTCTTTTCATTTTCGTCCTGTATTGAGCACGCAGAGAGTGCTTTTTCAATATCCTTTTCGCTTGGTAGTTCTTTAAGTTCGGTAATTTTTTTTTATTAAAGTATTTTCTGCTATTTGAGCCTGTTTCTGGAGTGTATCGTTTACGAATTCTTCAAATGTTTTAAAACGTTTTTTAGCATCATCATTCAAAGACTGCTGACAGAGTACGCAAAGTGCATCACTATTCACGTTCGGGAATGTTTCATTTGGATAAGCTTTCTGTTCAGAAAAAAGGCGCGCTGCTTTCCACAATTCAAGCCACACATCTGACCCTATCCCATCGAGCGGTGCGGAAGCAAATGCATTCTCAGCAGCAACTTTCACTACATTTTTCTTGGTAGCAACCGCAGTAAAAAGCTCTCTAAACTCAATTGTTCCTGTTTCATTGATTGCATCATTTATATTTTTAATATCACCAAGGAGATTTTCAATTTGTATTACAACATTTCTATATTTAAGAGCTTCTTTTATTGGTTCATTGACAGCTAGATGAGAAGTACATTCTTGAAGTTCAATTTGTTCATTATCTGTCCACTGTGTTTTTTCATCAATATCAACATCAGTTGTATCACAGCTAATGTTAGCGAACCATCTTTCAGAAATAGTTCCATCTAACTCATGTGGGATCGATGGTTTCGAGCTTGGTTTTTTTGAAATTTCAGTATCCAACTTAGTTTCGAGCTTGCCACATGCGAAAACTAGATCGGAAAAAAAACCTAACAAATCAGGTTCGATCGCTACTTCATTCTCTTTTGAAACATAGACCCGAGAGCATGCCGTGTCGAAAATCTCTACAGGTAAGAGTTCTTCAATTCGTCCCGTTTCAGTTGTGAACTCTTTTTCAAATTTGTTATCATTTATATCGTATTTGATTGTCGCTTTTTGCTTTGCGTTTGTTGAATCAAATGTATTCCCTAGGAGTCGGCCTATCTCTCGAGCACCACAAGCATGCTTAAGTATTCTAACATACCCAGACTTTCCAGATCCACTTCCGCCATAAATCAGACAAAGGTTAGTTTTGCCAAACTCAAGTGGCCGCTTTGGTGCAAGAGCATTAATACCCTCAATATTGGCAATTTGATTTAACCGTAGATTGGCTGTACTACTGGTCTGAGTAACAAAATCGCTTTTATGTAAAGGAGAAGGATCTTTAGGATCACCAGGTGAAATATCGATTCCAGCTTGTTTTTTACACAATACTAATAGCACGTCTAAGTCTGATCCAAACCAGGATCCATTTTTCAACAATCTATTTATACCTTCCTGTATCCATAAAGGCTGCCTAGAAAACCAAGTTGGTAATCTAACCATTGGAGATATGATATTGATCGAACTCCTTTATTCGTACCAGTTTGAGTGAGAGAGTTACCGGGTGTGACCTGCACCTGTTTACTGTATCAGAGCCAGTGGGAGATCCGGCAGGGGGTAAGGGTTTTCATTTGCTTAGACATAACTCAGAGAACTATGAGGTCTTTGAGTATTATAATCAAGCCGCAAGGATTCATGCTTTTCTTTCGCTTCAGCCAGCGTACAAAATAGCTCGGTGTTAAGAAGTTTATCGTGTAAGCGTCCATTTAAACTCTCGATATAACCATTTTCTACGGGTTTGCCTTGGCAGATAAATCCAGCTCAATGCCATGGCCGTAAGCCCTCTGATCCAGTAATTTGCCTGCAAACTCGAAGCTATTATCGACGGTAATGATTTTGGGAAGACTGATCCTTTCAGTGGCTTTCTTAAGTGCGGCGCCGACTTTGCGTCCACCGATAGTTGTATAGGCCACAAGCAGTGGGCAAGCATGAGTGTAATGACTTAAAACGAACGGCGAAGCATGCGGAAGGGACGGCCGTTGGCCAGCTGATCACTCATAAAGTCCATCGACCAACACAACTGCATCAACCCGAACGTCCGGCGCTTGCTAACCTAATGGGTTTCCACTAACCACTAAGCAATCACCCTCTTGCCCATTGGTTTTATAACTTTTTTGCGATTACTTCCTACACCATGTAATTGTCCAGACTCAGATTAGCTACCCGCTTCTTTAAAATATTGTTCTCTTCGTCAAGTTGCTTCAACCGTCTTAACTCACTCAATCCCAAGCCTGGGTATTTTCCTTT
>CBDANS010000002.1:0-6096 GCA_965197745.1 Opitutales bacterium
TTCCCTTCGTTATGTCTGCAAATGTCTCAAAGATCTTCTGCTCTGTGTAGACGTCAAGAGAGGCAGTCGGCTCATCAAAAATCAAGATATCCGCCTCAGTCTTCACAAGAGCTCTGGCCATGGCCACCTTTTGCCACTCTCCCTCGGACAACTCGGCACCATCCTTGTAGCCTCTCGACAGCACTGTTTCCAGCCCGTTCGCCATTCCCTTGAGCAGAGACTCGGCACCCACGTCTCTTATTGCTGAAATGATCACCTGGTCATCCTGAAGCGCCGCCAGGTTGGCGATGCCGACATTCTCCCGAAAAGTGAGTTCATATCTTACGAAGTCCTGAAAAATACCGCCAATGTGCCGGTAGTACTCTGCAACCGGAATGCTCGTTATTGGCGTTCCGTCTATCAGTATTTCTCCGTCTGTCGGATCATATAGACGTGCGAGTAGCTTGATGAGGGTTGTCTTTCCCGCCCCATTACGCCCGACAAGGCCAATCGACGCGCCTGCTGGAATCTCCAGATTGAGGTTGTGGAGAACACCTGCTTTGGTGCCTGGATATGTGAAAGAGACGTTCCGAAACACAATGCCCCTTTCGAGCGAAAAGCATCCTCCCGGTGATGTGGGACGTGCGAGAGCACCGGGTATCTCGGATTCGTCCAGATCAAGGAAGTCGAATAAGTGCTTCAAATAGAGCCGGCTGTCGAGCAGGTCTCTGAATCGAATCGCCAAGGAAGCAATGGCCATGTTACCCGCCACCGCTGTTTGCAGATAGAGAGCAAGATCTCCAATTGTGTTCTCACCCCCAACCGCTTGTCTCACAGCGTAGTACCAGACTCCGGCGACGCCCATCGAAGAAATTACGGAGACGATTACGTTCCATTTCTGTCGTGTAAGTAGCAGACTTCTTGTTTCCTGCCAGAACCGCTCCCAGAGAGAGGTGGCTCTGCCAATCAGCATGGGACCGGAGCCGAAGATACGGACCTCTTTGGCTGCAGCGGCGGAAGTTAAGACCCGGGTCAAGCTGTTACCCATCCTTCGCTCGGGGGTGTGCTCCATAAAAAGCCTGAAGTATGCCCGGGTATAGTAGAACTCCCAGAAGACTCGTGGGAGAACGGAAACAATAATGGCGACCGGAGCGAGTGGAGAAAGCCGTGAGAGCAAGAGCATCAACCCAATGGCGGATAGGCCGATTTTCAGGATCTCCGTGGACGCAAAACAGGAGTTGATCGCTGCCGGTTCGGCCCTGCCACTGGCGTTCTGAAGCTTGTTAAGGAGCTCAGGATTCTCATAAAGTGGATAGTCGACAGTGGACAGCTTACGGAGGACTTCTGCCCTGATGTGGTTAGCCACCTTGAATCCCAGTAGCTGGTATACTGTCGCCGAGAACCCGCCACACATTTCGGCAGACACCCACAGGCCGCCGATCGCCAGCACAACCGCAACTGCATATTCGATCGCTTCCCTGCCTGAAATCGATACGGAATCGATCAACAGTTTTGTCAACCATATCTGCGCAGGCTGAATCGCTGCGGCTACTGCAGTCAGTGCGAACAACGCGATGACATATGGAGGGCTGCAAGCGAAAACCAATCGAAAAGCTCTGATATAGGCTGGGAGAATACCAGTGTTTGTCTCACTCATCGGGGCTCACCGTTCAGTTTGGGGTGGTTCGGTGCGGGGGGAAGGGGCTTTTCCGCGCGGTTCCGCTTGGGTACCAGCGCTCCGTGGTCTTCGGACGGCTCAGGACGTGCCGCCCCCCTGGTGCTATAGTGAAAGTAAAAAAGAAGTGATTCATCTTGCAACCTTTTCTGTAGAGATATTGTCAAATTGAGACATTGCCGAATGTTGTGGATGAGATTTGAGCGTATCCTCCGGAATCAGGCAAATTAAACGAGATACCAACCTGGGTCAAACAAAAGAATCTCCGAATGTCAGTCATTCAAGAGATTAAGAGCATTATGAATATGTGAGTCGTTGAGAGCTATCTCCTGACAAGAATGGCTGATCTATGAGGTTACTCAATTATGGCTTTAATCAGAGTTGAAAATCTGACAAAAGAGTTTCGTCAACAGAAAAGGAAGGAAGGTCTCTGGGGTGCTGTACAGAGCTTATTTAGCAGGGAGTATGAGGTCAAGATAGCAGTAGATAACATTTCCTTCGAAGTAGAAAAGGGGGAAGTCGTAGGCTATATTGGCCCCAACGGTGCAGGAAAATCAACTACGATAAAGATGCTTGTCGGGATTTTGGTGCCCACATCCGGCCATGTTGAGGTTAGGGGATTGGTCCCTTATGAAAATCGGGTAGAAAATGCAAAAAGAATGGGGGTGGTATTTGGACAGAGAACACAGTTGTGGTGGGATATTCCTGTTTCCGAATCTTTCAATCTGATGCGGTATATGTATAAAATTCCTGATCACCAATATTACACTAACCTGGAACTTTTTTCGGAAATTCTGGGTATAAAGGAATTCTTCAACATACCTGTAAGGCAACTCAGTCTTGGCCAGAGGATGCGGTCGGATATTTGTGCAGCTCTATTGCATAATCCAGATATCCTCTACCTGGATGAGCCGACAATAGGATTAGATGTTGTTGCTAAAGAAAATATCCGGGAGTTTATAAAAGAGATCAATCGAGAGCGTAACACAACAGTAATCTTGACAACCCACGATATGTCCGATATTGAGAAGCTTTGCTCCCGCGTTATGGTAATCGATCACGGCCATATTATATATGATGGTGATTTGCAGCAGCTCAAAGATCTCTATGGAACAGAAGAGACACTGACTATAGAAACGGACAATGGTACTTTAAATGTCAGTGGTCTATATAATCTCGGTGTTACAGAAGTTAGCCAGGAAGCCAATAAGATTTCCATAAAATATGATAGAAAAAAAATAAACTCCACATCGGTCATCCAGTGGGTGATGGGTAGATGTAAAGTGAAGGACTTTGTTGTCCGAGAGACAGAGATTGACGAAGTGATTCGAAAAATGTACCTGAACCAGCCATATTTGGATACTCAGGAGCGTGCAGTGTCATAATGAGAGTCTATATTGAATTTATAAAGAATGCCTTTCAGGCAAACTTAGCTTACAGAATGAATGTAGTCCTTGGCCTGATTATCCAGCTCATCGTTTTCTTTGTTCAGATATATTTATGGCGCGCTTTGTATGAGGGGATAGGAAGGGCCACGACGAAAATGGGGGTTATTAGTTTACGAGATATGATTACCTATACGATTATCAGCACAGGTATGTCAGTTATCATTCGGACCAATGTTCTTATGAGACTAGATGAAAAGATCAAAACTGGCGAAATTGCAATGGACTTGATAAAACCTATGAACCTCAAAGCCTGCCTTTTTTGTGAAACACTCGGAGACTCCTATTTTCGAGTCTTCTCTATGCTTATACCCCTTTTGACAGTAGGTATTTTGATATTTGGTATAGGCTACCCATCATCGCAGAATTTCGTATTCTTTCTCATTGCTTTAGGAAACGGGATGTTCATATACTTTGTGATAGCTTATATACTCGGCCTTACTGGTTTTTGGTATTTGAAAGTCTGGCATTATCGTATGATGATTAAAGTTTCAATGGATGTGTTTGGAGGCGCTATTATTCCACTATGGTTTTTCCCGGATATTTTAATTCAACTATCTAACTTTTTACCCTTCAGGTTAATCTACTTTGCTCCTTTGACTATTTATCTTGAAAAGGTCTTGGTTGTGGATGCTGTTTGGCTTATTCTACAGCAATTTCTCTGGATTGGAATTCTTCTTTTGATTGAAAAGTTGATATGGCTGAAAGGGATGAGGAAGGTAGTCATCCAGGGAGGATAAGATGGACCACCTTAAGCTCTATGGGAGATTTATCATTGTTTATTTGAAGAGCCAAATGGAATATCGGTTTTCATTTTTTATGGATATTTTCAGTCGTATTCTTGTCTTTGCGATCTATTGCTTAGGAATATGGATACTTCTTCATAGGTTCCACTCTATTGGGGGATGGACTTTCTATGAAATTTTGCTTTTGTACAGCCTCAATCTGTTTTCCTATGGTTCAAGTAGCATTTTTGTAGGACAACCAATGTTAGATTTGGAGAATATGGTACAGCGCGGAACTTTTGACAGTATGCTGATTTATCCTTTGAATCCTTTCTTACATGTAATCTTTAGGCAGTTTGATCAATCTGTTTTCGGTCATCTTATTTTAAGTATCGGGCTCTTCTTCATCTGCTTCCAAAACTTGAATATTGTATGGACACTTTCCAGTCTGGTTTGGTTTATTCTCGTTCTTGCAGGAGCAACATTGATTCAAGCTGCGATTATAATTTTAAGCGGTGCTATGAGTTTTTGGTTTATGAAATCGACTTCAGTAGTATATACAGCTATTTATGGGCTAAGACAGTTTATAGATTATCCTCTTACAATTTATCATAAAGGAGTACAAATTTTATTGACTTTCATTGTTCCTTACGGTTTTGTAACATTTTATCCTGCTGAATATTTCTTGAATAAATCTGGCTCTCCTTTGTTTTATGGAGTGACTTTGTTTGACCCTTTATTCCAGTTTGGAACTCCAATTGTTGGTGTAATTATTTTCATATTGGCGTACCGGGTTTGGATTCTTGGGATTAGTCGATATCAGAGCACTGGATCATGAATCGTTAAATCTTCCATTGGATTCTGATAATGAAATCACTGCCTCCAATCATTAAGTATCCTCTTCGTATTCTTTTTGTTGTTTTATTGATCCTCTTGATTCTATGGATTGTTAAGATTGATCAAGTGGCTAAGGGTGAAGGGGTCTTGATCCCCAGAGAAGAGTTTTGGATTTGTTCTCTTGTTGAAGCACAGATAGAATCTATATGTGTAAAGGAAGGTGACGTTGTAGCCTCTGGTGACACATTAATTCGATTGGACAATAAAATCGTTCAATTTCGCTTGAAATCTGCAGAGAATGATTATCTACGTGCAAAAGCTGAGCGAGAAGTAGCCAGGTCTGAACTTGAAGCCCTGGAATCCCCTCTAAGGACTCATGAATTAGAGATACTCCGAAGTGAGCTTCGAGCTTTAAGAGAGAAAGCGCGTATTGCTAACAGTCGTCTCCATCGAGAACGGGCGTTAATGGCACGTGGTGGTCTAACGTCAGCCGAAAGATTGGAGGAGATTGTTTCAGACTCTGTTCTTGTTACTACTCAGATTGCAAAATTGCTCTCAGAAATAGCCCTGCAGGAAGAAGGACCAATCCTCCCCTTACGAAGAAAGGCTCAGTTTGAACTTGAAGCCAAAGAAGCAGAGGTGGCCCGTACATCTGCAGAAGTTGCTATCGCCAGTCATGTTCTTGCAAATCACACGATTCGTGCTCCTGTAGCTGGACGGGCTTATATGATTTCATATCAGCCGGGTAATGTCGTTGCCGTAGGCGATACGCTTCTTCTGATTGCTCCACTGGAGCCAATGCTTGCCAAGTGCTACATTCCATCTGAGTTCGGTCCCTGGATTCGAGTGGGGCAGGAGGTTACCCTCTCCCCTGAGTGGGAACGATCCTATGAATTTTCCGGACATGTTTATTCTGTCCGTAGATATGTCGAACCCAAAAGCCGCCCTTCGGTTTTGGTGCATGTTGAGATTGATTCCCAGCCTCCGCTCATATTAGGGAATAGACTCCGTGTTGAGATTAAGTTACGCAGAGAAAGATTGCTTAAGCTGCTCTTTTCTCCGTTTGATTGGACAAGTGCAACCGAATTATAATGAATCTCGATGGAGGGATTTTGGAGAAGGCCAAGAGCCAGTGGCCTCCTTCAGGGAGGAAGGGTAGGGAGGAGATCAGAGCCCCAGGTCGTCGGCGATTCCCGCCATCGCCTCGATGACGAAGGCGATGTGTTCTTCCCGGGGTATGCCCAGTTCTTCGACGCCGGTTTGGATGTCTTCCCGGCTGACGGTGCGCGCAAAGCCTTTCTGTTTCAATTTCTTACGCACGGAAGAGACCTTCAGGTCGGCGAGTTTCCGGCTGGGCTGCATCAGGGTGACGGCGACGATGAAACCGGTGAGTTCGTCCACGGCAAAGAGGGCTTTGTCCAGGAGGCTTTCGCGG
>CBDANS010000003.1:0-26893 GCA_965197745.1 Opitutales bacterium
CATCTACGACATGAAAAAGGGAAATGATCTTACGGTGGGCCGACGACTCGACTGGATATTAAACTTAATTCTATACACGGGACCTATCCTGGCAGGAGTCTCGCTGGTAACCCATCTTATGATTAACGAGGAACAATTGGTAAAATTCCTGGACCTGGAGGAGCCATTTTTTGAGTGGGTGCCGGCGACAAGCCAGTATAGTCATTACCTTACTTACGGAGTTCTGGCTCTGAGTGTCCCCTTTTTTCTATATTATTTCTACGCCTACTGGCGTCTTCGACAACAGGGCTATAAAGTTTCCTATCAAAAAGTATTTCTCTATGCGATCCTCGCGGTCGTCTCGATTACCTGTTGGGGATTCAACTCCTTTGGTGAAGCGTTCTTTGTCATGAATTTCTTTCACGCCTAGCAGTATTTTTTTATCGTCTGGCACCTGGAAAAGAAAAACATCACTTCATTTTTCCGGCTGGGTAATTTACGAGGAGGACAGCAGATCGCGCTTACCCTTTTCATTTTAACCGGCATCGGGTTTGGCATTTGGCAAACGATGCATGGGGACACCTTTTCTTTATCTAACCGAACGATGGCGTCGATTCTGCTGGTCGTCTCGGTCATGCATTTTTGGTACGATGGTTTTATCTGGTCGGTGAGAAAGGGCCAGGTTCAATAATCGAAAACTGAATTTAGAGAAGCCGGTTAAAAGCGGCAAGACCATGACAGAGCCCAGCAATACAAACAATTTTATGGCAACGTTGATGGCGGTACTGGCAGGTCTATCGCCTTTGGCCCTGATGATATTGTGGGGTATTTATGAACTTAAACAAACGACAACTGACGCTACCATAGAGGCTCATGCATTGACTTTAAAAGGAGAGAGCATGATGTCTCGCGGTGATTTTGAAAATAGCGTTGTGGCTTTTCAACAATCATTGGTTTTGGATCCGCATTCCAGTAAAACGCACTACTCTCTTGGAGCAAGCTATGAATCAGAAGGCATGCTCGATCTTGCGATCAATCATTACCGCCAGGCGCTGGATATCGAACCCAACTATGCACAGGCACACAACAATATTGCTGCGGCGCTTGAATCGCAAGGCAACATTGATGAAGCAATCATGCACTTTCGACAGGCCCTGAAGAGTGATCCCGAATTTGCTCAGGCGCACAACAACCTGGCAATCGCGTTGAGAGCAAAAGGGAAACTTGATGAATCCGTCGCTCACTTAGAGCGGGCGCTGAAAATTGATCCCCATTACGCACAAGCATACAATAACCTGGCGACAGCGTTTAAAGCGCAAGGTAAACTGGATAAGGCGATCGATTATTATAAGCGGGCACTGGATCTCGATCCTGAGTATGCCGAGGCTCATAACAACCTGGCCACGATCCTTAAATTGCAGGGCAAGCTTGATGAAGCGGTCCACCATCTTCAACAGGCGATCGAGCTTGATTCTGAGTATCCACTAGCACACAGCAATTTAGGTATAGCTTATATTTCCCTGGGAAAGACAGATGAGGCAATTATTCAATTTCGTAGAGCCTTAGAGATCCAACCCAATTTTGACCAAGCACATGCCAATCTTGGAAATGTGCTCGTCTCTCAGGGCAAACTGATTGAAGCACTCGGACACTATCGCCAGGTCGCCAATGAAAATATGGTTGGTCCTTTGAATGGCATGGCCATAATCATGGCCACGCACCCCGATCCAGGGGTCCGCGATGTTAAAGAAGCAATCCTTCTCGCCGAACGCGCTTCAGCGATTACTCATTATAAAAATGCTAAAATACTGAACACGCTGGCAGCCACCTATTTTGCTGCAGGGCATTTCGACAAAGCTGTAGAGACTGCGGAGAATGCAGCCGCGCTAGCTTCACAGGACAAGAATGCCGAACTAGCCGACCAAATCCGCACCCGGCTCGAGCATTATCGACACCCAAAAGATGATCTCTAAAAAATCTTAATTACCGATTATTGAAGTGTCCTCACTCCGCCGTCGTCGGATCAATGACGGCTCTAATTACAGAAACATTATCAGCGGGAAAACCACCCCGCTCCGCATGCTCGCGGACTACAGCCTCATCCGGCGCGATATAGACACAGTAAATCTTGTTATCCGTAACATAGCTTTGAAGCCATTGGATTCTGGTCCCCATTTCATTTAAAACACCGCAGGATTTCTGGGAGATTTCCTGCAGATCCTGAGCGGATAATTTTCCCGCGTCCGGAATTTCACGTTCGATTACATATTTTGGCATAATTGTTTTTAATTATTTTTGAGTGTTTCGTAATTATTCTCCGCTGTCTATACCGGAATTATTTAAAGCAGAATCAAGGTAGGGGCGAAAATGAGGGAAATCGGGTGTTTCCAGCTTGGGCACTTTTGCTGAATCGTCCCAACGTCTTACCGATATAGCCTCGGTCGCGAAGGGTTCCGTTTCAAATGCTTTTACCTCGTCAGGGTTCATGGGGCCACCCTGGTCTTTCAAGCTTCTTAAGGACATCTCGGACAATTTTTTTATATATTTTTCATCGACCGCGCAAAGATAGCGTTTTGCTGGGACATGGAGCTTCACCGGATCAGAGACTTCGGGGCTAAAGTGTGCGCTCAACCAACGGTATCCAATCTCTTCGTGAAAGTTATCAGCGTTTTCAATTTTAAATTTATCCGCGCCATTTGGATCTGAAGCATTTATAATGTGACCAATGTCATGAAGCAAAGCCGCAGCTATTTGACTTGAAGACGCACTTCTCTTTTCCGCAAGGGTCGCGGCCTGCAAGGCATGTTCTTTCTGGGTAACAGCCTCTCCTAAATATACCCTGTCACCGTAATCAGCGAAGAGCGCTATTACCTCGTCAATGATATTCATAATTGTTTTTATACACGAAAGATAAGCTTAATGACACTTTTTTTAAAATCTCTCAATGATCTATACCCCTAATTCCCGGAAACACCTTACCTAATTTATCAAGTTTATCGTGGAGTTCGGCAGGAAGTGGTCCCGTGGCCGAACATCTCACATTCTCTTCGAGCTGCTCGATCGTTGCCGGGCCCGGGATGACCGCGGTAATGTCGGGATCTGCAAGGATGAATCGCATCGCCAATTCCGCCAGAGACAGGCCTGATTCCTTTTGAATGTCATACAATGCCCTGAATCGTATTCGCGTATCTTCATTCATCCAAGCCGGGGGATCTTCGAGCCATTCTTCATGGGGAACGGAGAGACGCCCTTGCTGTAATGGAGTACCGATGATAACACCCACGCCCAATTCATTCGTCAGGGGGAGAAGATATTCTTTGGCATTACGCCAAATTAAACTGTAGGCAAAGGCCATAAGGACAACATCGATATCCAGGTTTATTTCCTTCAACACTTTGGCCATCAGATGCGCGTTGTTTCCCGAAATGCCCAGGTAACGGGTCAATCCCTGGTCTTTAACCCACTGTAGAAATTGAGCAACCGGTGAAGCCGCGTAATCGTAGTCAGTATGCAAATCAATTACCCGTTTCGATCTTGGGATCTCCATATCTTCCCAGTAAACCGCCCAATCCGCCTCATGAATATAAAAGATGTCCACTGATTCACGTCGGAGATCGTTCAGGGTGTTTTCGAACTGAACCTTATAAGCATCGATATCGCGGTAAGGACCGGTTTTGAAATCCCAACGACCGCACTTGGTGCCGAGAATATAATCTCCCTTATACCCATCGAGCGCTTCACCGAGAACTTCATGCGAATTGTTGTAGAACGGCGAGGCGTCGATATAATTCACTCCAAGCTCGAGCGCGCGCTTTACTACACGTATTCCGTCATCCATTTTTACCCCCAATTCATCGGTGATAAAGACACTCCCAAAAGATACCTCGGTGATCGATTGCCCCGTTTTGCCTAAAGCGCGTTTTTTTATAGAGCTCATATACCTAATCCTTTTCGAATAAAATCCCGACTCGCTTGCGCGCATTCAAGGGGCGTCTTGCATCCCATTGGAGCATTCTGCTCCACGGTAATCCAGCCACGGTAGCGTTTATCTTTCAGAATCCTGAATACACTGTCATAGTCACAACAACCCGCTCCAACCTCAGTCTTTAACTGGTATTTTTCTGACCAGTCTTTAAACTCGAGAAAATCAATACGCTCCCAGTTGCGCTCGAGAAAAATTGAGGCGCGTTGCGCGACCGGATGACCAACAAAATCCTGGGTAGCGTGTCCCACATCGAGGAAACCGAAAAACTTATGGGGATTCGTTTTTCCGATGAGTGATTCCACTTCTTCAAGGGTCTCACCGGCTTGACCTGAATGATTGTGATAACAGGCACGAACACCATAGGAAAGGGCAATCTCACCGATACGGTTAAGGATATCGGCTATCATATCCATATCCGCATCTTTTTTCGCCAGACCGCCAATCGTCACGAGGTGCTTCGCCCCGAGTTTTTGCATTATCTCGCATACGCGTTTAAGCCGGTCAAAGTCACGATCGATACCGTAGTCGACACTAGCCAGTGATAAACCTGCGTCATGCAATCGCTCCACAAAATCTGTCTCTTCGGTATAGCGGATCAATTCTCCTTCAAATGTCGCGACCCCGTCATAACCAGCGGCATTTACTTCGCTGACCCAACTCGGCATCATATCATTGGGGAGGTTGCTGCCCCACATAAGACTCATACACGCGAAATTGATTCCGGGATTATTGGTCACAAATCAAGATGATGCACCAGCCGGTGATGGCCGGGTGAGAAGAAGCTTAAAGATAATAATGTGCGTGACCAACAAAAGAGGAACGATGACGGCGGGAATAAAATAGGTCGAACCAAAATGACCCGTTGCGTTGTGACGGAATCCTTGAAACAAGGCATTGAGCAGATCGAGAAACCCGACAATGTTGAAGACCCAAACCAGGGGTATCGCGATCGAAGCATTGAGACGCAAAGCAAATAATGCGAGCAAGGCCAGGACTGCGGCCAGGAGATCACCATAGGCAGCGGGATTAGCAAAGCGCGGGTCCAATACCTCAGCGGTGACTCCCTGGATAAGAAATGCCAGGCCGATGTAGCGAAAACCATGTAGAAGCAAGAGCGGAGTGAGCGCGTCTTTTCGAGATTGCCGGGAAAGCCATGGCATAAAATACCATTTTGCAATCAGGCTATAGCACAATATTCCTATAGCAATACTCAGCGGTAAGAATAAATCAGTTATCATCAATTGTACTCCTTATTTTATTGTTTTTACCGATATTAATAGCACCTGAGACAAGAATATACATATGAGAATGATGCGGTGTAGACGTGGCAATAAATAATTTAATCAATAAAAATGAGAAATAAACAGCAGGATGAAAACATTAAGCCTTATATAAAAAATCGGATGGTTAAGGTAACCGGGCAACCATGGGAAAATCTTTACTTTTTACGCAACAAATGATGGGAATTAGAACCTTTGCACCCCATCCACAGGTTAAAATAACATCGATTAAATAATTCATTGATCAAGACGCTTAAAATTTTCCTGTTCATTACCGCGCTTGTTAGTGTACCCGTGCATTTACGTTCAGAAATAATAAATCTTCCTGAAATACAGGTGTCCGGTCGCCGTTACTCAGGAGAAGAATGGAAAAACCCTTACTCTGACACTTTTCTCGAACGCAGCTTTATTGAAACCGCACCCCAGAGAAGACTTGATGATGCTTTAAGAAGTATACCCGGATTCAGCCTCTTTCGAAGAAGCAGCAGTCGCGTTGCGCATCCCACAACGCAAGGGGTAAGTCTGCGCAATCTCGGACCCAACGGTGCAGGGAGAACATTGGTTTTACTCGACGGTATTCCCCTCAATGATCCCTTCGGTGGCTGGGTATACTGGAACCGTTTACCAGCTGCCGATGTAGAAGGGATAGAAATGCTCAAGGGCGGCGGTGCCGGTCCGTGGGGGAACGCGGCCCTGGGCGGAGTGATCCACGTGTTCTCCCAACATCCTCAAGATGACTTCGCACTGGTAGAAGCATCCGGAGGAAACAGGGGGACATCAGATATTACCCTGACGGCGCAGAATACTTCTGAAGACCTTGATCTATTTATTACCGCCAATCGATTTTCAACAGATGGCTACCCTATCCTGCGAGAGGATCAAAGAGGGCCGATCGATCGCGACGCATTTTCTGAATCGGAGTTAATTAAAGGCGGTTTCCGCTGGCGCGTCACCGATAACAACACCCTGACTTTCCGCGCTTCCTATTTTAATGAAGATCGAGGCAACGGAACTCCGCTAGCCACCAATGACACGGAAGCATACGACGCGAGTGTCAGTCTGAGCGGTTCAACTCAGAGCAACGATACCACATGGCAAACGCAGTTTTTTTATCAAAACCGTCAATTTCGAAATCAGTTCACTTCCGTTAACGCCGAACGTGATTCGGAAAATCCCGCGCTCGAACAATTCGATGTTCCCGCGGAATCCTGGGGAGGTAATGCCGTCTTCAATACGTCATGGGGGGGTGCTCATCAACTATTAGCCGGTGCAGACGCACGCTATGTCGAGGGTGCTACTAATGAGCGATTCTTTTATACAGATACTTTTTATAACCGCGAAAGGTATGCCGGTGGCGAACAAACACTCTATGGCTTTTTTCTTGAAGATGTCTGGGAGATGTCACCCGCGTTCAACTTGACGATGGGTGGGCGCATTGATTATTGGAGCATTAATAACGGGCGCCGAAGCCAGGTCGACCTGGTGAGCGGTAAAATACTTCGCGATGAAACCTTTCCGGATCGCGATGAATGGGTGGGTGATTTTCGTTTGGGCATGAGTTATAACTTCAACGATAACCTGCGAGCGCGCGGCGCCTTTTACACGGGTTTTCGCGCTCCCACCCTCAATGAATTATATCGTCCTTTTCGCGTGCGCGTCGATATCACCGAAGCAAACCCGCAACTTGAAAAGGAGAGCCTTTATGGGGGAGAAGTCGGACTGGAATATCTAAGCAACGATAATTTCAGTTTCAGGCTGACCTACTTTCTCAACTATTTAGAAGACCCCATTGCCAACGCCACCATAGGCTTCGGACCGGGACCTGTCGACCCCTGCGGTTTTGTTCCGGGCGGCGGCACATGCCGCCAGCGGAGAAATCTCGGCCAGGCGCGCATTGGCGGCATTGAAATTGATGGGGTATGGAAACCAACTGAGCAATGGAGTTTTTCCGCCAGCTATTTATACAGTGACTCGGAAATTACAGACAGCCCTGAGCAGTTAGAACTCGAAAACAATCGTTTAGCCCAATCACCAAAACACATGTTCAGCTTCTCATTAGTCTGGACGCCCTCCCCAAAATGGAGAAACAGCATGCAGCTTCGCTATACCAGCAGCCAGTTTGAAAACGATCTCAACACCCTTGAGCTGGATTCCTACGCCGTGCTCGACTTTTCAATCGCCTATAAGTTTAATAAAAAATTAGAGGGATTCTTTTCATTAGAAAACGCGTTTGATACAGAATTTGAAACCGGTATCGCATCCAATGGTCTGGTATCGATCGGGGCCCCCCTGCTAGCCAGTGCGGGGCTACGCTGGCGCTTGTAATAAGTAATTGGTTGCCAAGATGATAATTATAAGCAATAGTCATAGTGCGGATTTTAAATCGACGTTTGATTTTAAGCTATTCTATACCTCTATCCTAATAAATTTGAATTTACTTGACAGTATTATCGCTCAAGCAAAACAGTTTATTTAACCCCATTTTTAAAAGACATAATTATTAAATATAAAAGAGGAAAAATATGAAGAGGATATACGTAGTTCTAATGATAGTTACGATCGCTCTGCCGGGCATTGCCGGGGCAAATGACGAGCTACTTAAACTTCAGGAAGATGACTCTCAGTGGGTGATGCCTGGTAAAAATTATGCCGGCACCCGATATAGTCCACTGGATCAGATAAACGGGTGGACGGTTAAAAAATTAAAACCTGTCTGGACATTTTCGACGGGAGTATTGCGAGGACATGAAGGGGCGCCCTTAGTAGTCGGCGAAACGATGTATGTTCATACTCCTTTTCCCAATATTGTTTACGCTTTAGATTTAAGCAGAGAAGGCGCTCCCATGATATGGAAATACGTCCCCAAGCAGAATGAGGAAGTCATCCCTGTCGCCTGTTGTGACACGGTCAATCGCGGGTTAGCCTATGCCGAGGGTAAAATCTTTCTCTCTCAATTGGACACCCACCTGGTCGCCTTAAACGCAGAGACCGGGGAAGAAATCTGGAAAGTCAAACAAGGGGATTATCGTCAGGGGATGACGATCACAAGCGCTCCATTAGTGATCAAAGATAAAGTGATTTCCGGAATAAGCGGCGGTGAATTTGGGGTCCGTGGTTTCGTGACCGCAAATGACATCAATACCGGGGAACAAGTGTGGCGAATGTATAGCACCGGGCCGGAGGAAGAAGTCGGTTATCCAGGATCGATGGAAACCTGGAAGGGCGATGAATGGAAAAGAGGAGGAGGCACTACCTGGGGCTGGTACTCCTATGATCCTGAAATGGATTTACTTTATTACGGCACCGGTAATCCCGGCAGTTGGAACCCCGATCAACGACCCGGAGATAACAAATGGTCGATGACCATTTTCGCGCGCGATCCCGATACCGGAATTGCAAAGTGGGCTTACCAGAAAACGCCTCACGACGCATGGGACTATGACGGTGTGAATGAAAACATTCTCGTAAACCTCAAAATCAATGATGTCTACAGAAAGGTCCTGGTTAACTTTGACCGCAACGGGTTTGGTTACACCATAGATCGTGCCACGGGCGAAGTACTCGTGGCTGAACCTTTTGTTCATGTGAGCTGGGCAAAAGGAATTGACCTTGAAAGCGGTCGTCCGATCGAAGATCCGACGAAGAGAACGTCATCGACTAAAAACACCAAGAAAATCTATCCCGGAGCGATGGGTGGCAAGGACCAACAGCCAGCCTCCTATTCTCCCCTCACCGGTCTCTTCTACGTTCCAACGATCAACGTGGGAATGGATTATGAAGGAGTGGAAGTAAAATACCAGGCAGGTCAACCTTATGTCGGCGCCATAGTCCGCATGTTTGCAGGACCCGGGGGAAACCGGGGTGAGTTCATTGCCTGGGACGCGACAAAGGGTGAAAAAGTCTGGGGGGTGAAAGAAAATTTAGCAGCGTGGAGCGGCAGTCTTGTTACCGGTGGAGGCGTTGTCTTTTACGGAACGATGGAGGGCTGGTTTAAGGCAGTTCACGCCACGACAGGTAAAGTACTATGGAAATTTAAAACACCTTCCGGCATCATCGGCAATCCCATCACTTACAAATATAAGGGAAAACAGTATGTTGCCATACTCTCGGGTGTTGGCGGATGGGCAGGTATCGGCGCCGCCGCGGGAATTGGCGGGGAAGATCCCACGGCAGGTTTGGGAGCGCTGGGAGCTTTCGCTGACGTTGAAGGCATCAGTAACCTCGGAGGTGTCCTCACCGTATTTTCACTCTAAGTATGACGTGGTATTTCGGGTTCTTGAAAACGACTCCTGGCAAGAACCATTTTACCACAATATCACCTCTATTATTAAATGGAGAGGACAGGATTTGGGAACGGTAGTTAATAATTACCGTTCTCAAAGTAACTGCTCCTCTTCGATTTATTTATATCATAAATTTTATGTTTAAAGAATGTTTGTTCACAGAACTTAAATGCCAGCTTCAATTTTTAAACGCATGCTGATGGCAACCAAAACTTTCAGCATAAGCGGTCTGTTTCTTCTCTTATCGCCCATTTTATTAATTGGCAGCGCCATGAGTGGAGAAAATATTACACCGTTCAGGGTTGGTGTAGATCCCCGAAATCTTCCTTTTTCCAACAATCATTTGGAAGGATTTGAAATCAGGATTGCCGATTTGGTAGCCAGAGAACTGGGAACAACCCCCAGTTATGTCTGGTGGGGGCAAAGAAGAGGATTCATTAGAAACACGATGAAAGCCACGCTGAAGGAAGGTCGATGTGATGTGGTTATGGGTGTTCCTAAAGGCTATGATCTGGTCAGTTGGACTAAGCCTTATTACCGAACTTCCTACGTATTTGTTTATCCGAAAACAAAGGCATATGATATTAACACCCTGGATGATCCAATTCTTAAGGATTTAAAAATTGGGGTTCATCTGCTTGGCAACGACTATATGAACCCACCTCCTGTTCACGAATTGGGAAGAAGAGGCATTGTCGATAATGTAATTGGATATGACACCTTCTACGCGGAGGACAATCCACCGGGCACGATTATAGACGCCGTGGTGAAAGGTGATATTGATGTGGCCATTGTATGGGGACCGATTGGTGGATATTTTGCTAAAGAACAGAATGTGCCGCTAAATATTGTGCCTGTTCTCTCGAATGAGGATGATCTTCCTTTCGCCTTTGATATATGCATGGGAGTCAGACATGGAGAAAAGGAATTAAAGGATCAGCTGGAAGCCATCCTGGATAGAAAGCAGGGTGAAATCAGAAATATCCTCGAAGAATATGGAGTCCCGCTTTTACCGATCAATTAATAGTCTTAGGGACAGCTGTCATGATTATTAAACTTTTAAGCGGTGAAAGCTACAAACAGGCATTGGTCATAGGTGGGTTGGCTTTTATTGCTTCTTTTATCAGTTCGATAATAGCGCTGGCCGAAAACGAAATCAAGGTGGAAGCAGCGATCCCGACTTCTGATGAAGTTTATAAGCGTGTTTATGGTGGCTGGAGATGGTGGCATGTATACTGTTACCGTTGTCACGGATTAGACGCGCTCGGAAGCGCATTGGCGAGTAATCTTAGAGATTCAATTAAGTTATTAAGTTATGATGAGTTTCTCCAGACTGTTCGTGAGGGAAGGCCGACAAAGGGAATGCAAGCCTGGAGTGTCCTTCTCGATGATAAGCAGATAACTGATATTTACATTTATGTCATGGCGAGAAGTGATCAAGTACTGCCCGCAGGCAGACCCGATGAAGTCGGTGAAAATGAGACCCCCTGGATACCCCCCGTTAACTGGCCAACAGAACCATTCCCTGTGCCCAATCCGGAATCGCCGGCGGAAGTTAATGAAACAGTTTCGACTGAACCGATTTAGTAATGAGTTTGACTTCGCGATGAATTGCTCAGTTCCCATAAATAATTACTGGGCTATTTAATGCAAAAAGGAATATTGCGATTGAGCAACACCCCTACAATTACGACAGCTTTAGCACGGCTTTTCCCCGGGATTAATGCGCTCATAGCTATGGGAACGGTTGCCTTAATTTTATTGGGACAGGATGTCGTATCGGGTAGTTCTCCTGACTCCGACCAGTTGAAAGCGATTAAGATTGGTCATCTCATATCCCGTTTCGGCCCCTTCGTAGCCGAAGGGGAATACGCCGCAATGGGAGCCCGTCTCGCTCTTGAGGAAGCCAATGTTCTTGCGGGTTTTTTCGGAAAGCGCTTCACCCTCTTAAATGAGAGTATCAGTGAACCGGGAATGGCGGAGCAAAAAGTCATAAAATTAATTCAGGAAAATAAAGTAACCGCAATTGTTGGTCATGTAGACTCAGTTACCTCTCTGAACATCAGCGAAGTAACGCAGAAGCACGGAGTTCCATTTTTCAACTGTGATTCAATCGCCGGTAATTTAAGAGATGGAGACTGTCATCGATACACTTTCCATATTGAAGCGAATGCCGCAATGTATGTAAGCGCCGTCGGGCAATGGTTAATTCATAAAAAAAATCTCACCCAATGGTTTTTTCTGACGGATAAATCCACTAAAAATAAACTGATTTATGAAACAGCGCGGACATATCTTATGAAAGAAAATGGGGAAGAAAGCGGAATCGAGGTAGTGCCAGCTGGTAAATCAAACTATCGCGTTACGCTTAATAAGCTTAAGCGGGCTGATCCTGAAGTGGTATTTATCATTATGAATGACGAGGATCAAATTAATTTTCTCAAACAGTATAAAAAGCGTAACCTCCCCTACCAGGTAGTCAGTGCTCATCTCGATATTGCTAATCTTTGGAATGAAGATACGGTGTCATTAACGGGAGTATGGCCGACAATATGGTATCACGAACTCGTGCGTTACAGTGCGAGGGAGCTCAACAGCCGATTTTTCAAGAAATACCAAAAGCCCATGGACAGCGCGGCGTGGGCTAATTGGGCTGCGGTAAAAATGCTCGGTGAAGCGGTGATTAGAACCGAGAGCACGGACGGCTATACTTTGATCAAATACCTGGAAAGCAATCCACCATTTGACGGACACAAAGGACTGGCCCTGACTTTTCGATCATGGAATCATCAATTAAGACAGCCCATGCACCTGGTTACGCCGAGAACAATACCTGGAGATCGCCCGTGGGATATATTAGAGGTGGTGACCCCTGTTCCTTTACGCGAAATGAAGACCGATGGCGATCCTTTGGACACATTGGGCACTTCGCAATCTGAAAGTCGTTGTCAATTTGAATCCTTATAAATACACTATAAAAATTTAAGAAATTATACGCTTATGAATAACGGAAATTTCCTATCGGGAACACTAACAATAATTATTGTCTTTGCTTTAGTCTCTTCGGCCCTGTTTACAAAATCGATAGCAAAGCCTTTAGCTTATGTATCTAACGAACGATCAAACAGTGTGACGGTTATCGATACGGCAACCGACGAGGTGATTGATACTATTGCCGTAGGGGCACGTCCACGGGGGATAGGTCTCAACCCCGATGGTGCTGTACTTTACCTGGCCCTCGGCAGAGATGATGCAATAGGTATGGTCGATACGGCCAGCAGGAAAGAGATCGGTAAAATAATGTCGGGTTCAGATCCGGAAGCCTTCTCTGTGAGTCCGGATGGAAGTAAGATTTATGTATCCAATGAAGACGCGAACACGGCATCTGTTATCGATTCCAAAACACATCAGATATTAGCTATCATACCCGTTGGTATTGAACCGGAAGGTGTAGCCGTTAGTCCGGATGGGAAATTGGTATATGTCACGGCTGAGACAACGCATACCGTATCGGTTATCAACACGACCTCGTTTGAAGTTACTGCCACCATACTGGTAGGGAGTCGTCCCCGTGCCGCGACCTTCAGTCCGGACGGAAAACGCGCTTATGTCACATCTGAAATCGGCGGCGTTGTTTCAGTCATCGACACCGAAAAAAGTGAGATAACCGATACGATAAAACTGGAACACGGTGATACCCCCATTAAAGCGATGGGGGTCGTCGTCAGTCCCGATGGCAAGCAGGTTTATGTTGCAACCGGATGGGCCAACCTTGTCGCTGTGATAGATGCCGCGACCCATGTAGTGACAGAATATATACCGGTTGGAATGAGGGTCTGGGGACTGGCGCTCACTACCGATGGTAAAAAGCTCTATACCGCGAATGGCGTCTCCAATGACATTTCAGTCATTGATACCGAGAAGAAAGCAGTAATCGCGACTATTCCCGCAGGCGAGGGTCCCTGGGGAATTGCTATCGAGAGGTAAGGACACAAATAACAAGCTGTAAGTTATAAGGGGTAAAAAGAGACTCTATATAAAGGGATTCTGTTTTTCTTCTTGATATTAATGCTAAATTTGATTGTTTGTAGCCGCTTATGACTATCGAGGAATCCAAACCGAGCAGCCAATCGAAAAACCCCTCTAATATGACGGAGATGGACGTAGAGGCTCTTTCGCGTTACGTAACCGACACGGGAAAAATCCTGGCACGCCGTATTACCGGGCTCACAGCTAAGCAGCAACGCCATATCACCAAGACAATCAAGCGAGCGCGCAATTTGCTGCTTATGAAGTAGTCCCTTATAAATTTCAGGATGAGAAAAAATCATCCTTTAAAACCGTCTATATCATAATATCTTGACGAGGATTTACCGGGACCGACCTGAAGACATTGCCCAGGTCATCAATCTTTTATCAGAAGGTAGTGTTGTCGCAGTACCTACTGAGACCGTTTATGGTCTTGCTGCCGACGCATTCAACGAAGAGGCCACCCGGCAGATTTTTAAGATGAAAGGACGCCCTTTCATTGATCCCTTGATTGTCCATACCCACGATCTGGAAGGAGTCAGCCGTATCGCCTCACTAAACAAAGCGGCGGTAAATCTCGCAGACAAGTTTTGGCCCGGCCCTTTGACAATAGTCCTTCCCAAAAAACCTGGAGTGCCAGCCATAGTCACTGCCGATCTAAATACGGTAGCCGTTCGTATGCCGAAGCACCCTGTCCTGCGTAAGGTGCTTGAAGACTCCAGACTTTGTCTGGCCGCGCCCAGCGCTAATCCGTTCGGTTATCTAAGCCCGACAAGAATAGAACATGTGCTCGAATCCCTGGGTGAATTACTGGAGTATGCGCTCGATGGCGGTCCCTGCCCTATTGGCATGGAGTCAACAATCATCGATGTCAGCAATCCAGAAAAGCCTGTCTTATTACGCCCTGGCGCCATTACCGTCGAGATGCTGAGTGAAGCAGTGGGATTACCCATAGCAATCAATATCCCCAGGCATAAAGCCGCGTTAAAAAGACCCGAAGGGATGCCGGCCCCCGGCATGTTGCAAATGCATTACAGCCCCAATACCCCACTGATCATACTGGAACCCGGTAAATCGTCAGATAAAACAGACCTCCCTAACACAGCAGTAGTATATTTCAATCGCAAGGGGTCACAACCCACCCTAAAAAACGCGCGTGTTTATTGGCTGACAGAAGACGGAGATCTAGCCCAAGCGGCACGTAACCTGTATCATTTATTGCGGGCCATAGACGGCCAGGGTCATGACACTATATATATCGAAGCGGTGCCTGAAGAAGGGATAGGAGCAGCTATCGTTGATCGAATAAAGCGAGCCTCTAAAGGTAATTAAAAAACGGTCAGTACCGCACCTTCGACTTATTCCCCGGTTTGAGTTGCTTCGGATGGTTGCTTTAACACTTTCACCTGGGCTGATATCACTCTTGTCTCGTCGACCTCAGTAACCGTGATATCCAGACCGTTAAACTTGAGTTTTTCGTGCGCCTGGGGGATATGACCGAGTTCCGCAGTAATAAGTCCGCTCACCGTTGATACCTCTTTATTCTCAATATCTATAGTAAGGATTTCTTCGAATTCATGTATTGGGGTGAGACCTGAAACGAGGTAAACATCCTTATTAAGCTGCTTAATCTGATCTTCTTCGTAATCAAATTCATCCTGGATCGACCCAACCAGGGTTTCAAAAATATTTTCCAGGGTGACGACGCCGGCCGTTCCCCCGAATTCATCGAGAACGAGGGCCATATGCGTTCGCGAAATGAGCAGTTTTTGCAAAACCTTGTCGAGAGTTTCGTCGGTCATTACCCTGATGATGTCACGCTTGACCTGACGTAAATCGAGTTTTGATTTATCATCCGTAGAGCGAAAAATATCCTTGATATGAACAATGCCTAAGCACTGATCAAGGTCTCCTTCACAGAGAGGAAACCGTGTATGCCCTGTTCTTCGGGCTAATTCGATATTTTCTTCAATACTGTCATTAAGATCGAAAAACTGTAATTGATTGCGTGGCAGAATCACATCCTGAACGGTACGATTATGTAATTCCAAAGTATTTTTAAGGGTCTTCTGTGCTACAGGAGAGAAGGACGGCATATCATCACCCAGAGATTGGAGTTGTGCTTCTATATCGAGAGTCTCCAGTTGCGCCCCAGGTTTAATTTTGAAAATACGTAATATTATTTGGGAAATCTGAGTGAGTAAATAAAGGAAGGGTCTGGTTATCAGTGAGACAATTTTAACAGCCCAGGCGGAACTGCGCAATGCCTGTACGGGGTACTGAAGCGCGAGCTCCCTGGGGATTAATTCACCAATCAGGTTGTGTGCACAGACAGCGGCAATAAATGAAATCATGATAGAGACAGGTTCGATAATTCCTATACCGAAGAGCTCAAGTTTATTAAGGTAGTTTGCGATTATCGGGAAGAGGAGGACGCCATAACCGATAGTACAGGTGATTATACCCAGGCGTACCACTCGAATGGTTAAGTCAGCATGATCGAGGAGAAGAGCGAGACGTTTGTTTTCTTTTAAACGATCAAGCACATCCTGATTGAAATGGCTGAAACGCAGCTTGATAAGACTGAACTCACAGGTAACAAGCAGCGCATTAAGCAGGAGCAACCCCAGGATACTAGCGAGACGATATGTAAATTCTAAGTAAGCTGGGTTCACGGCTTATGGGAAAGCCCTCCTCTGCCGTCTTATACTTTTTGATACTCGGCAAGGATTGAGAGCAACTGGGTGTTCTCTCTTTCCGTCCCCACCGAGATGCGCAAATGCTCTTCTAGTGCGTATCCTTTTAATGGCCTGACAATAACTCCTTTTGCCTCTAAATATTGATACACTTTGTCGGAATTCTCAAATCGCACAAGCAGAAAATTAGCGCGACTGGGGACAACTTCGTACCCTAATTCAATCAAACCCTTTTCCAGTTGTATCATACCGGAATTATTGATGGCTTTACAGTGTTCGACATATTCATCGTCATCGAGAGCCGCGAGGGCTGCGGCCTGAGCGACACTTGAGACATTAAAAGGCGGCCGCACCCGGTTCAAAAGTTCAATCAGTTCGGAATCCCCATAACCATAACCAATGCGAAACCCTGCAAGCCCGTAAATTTTTGAGAAAGTGCGCAGGCAAATAATTTTTTTTCCCGCGGCGATCGCGGGACGAAGATCGGGTGGGTCGTCAATGTATTCGGCGTAAGCTTCATCATAGACAAAAACGAGATGGTCCGGCATATCATCGATAAATTTCACGATGTCATTCTCTTCATTCCAAGTACCCGTTGGGTTATTGGGACTGGGCAGAAAGACAAGCTTGGTCTTTGCAGTAATGGCCTCAGCCATCCCCTTTAGATCATGCGTAAAATTGACAAGGGGAACCTCGATGGCATTTCCTCCAAATAGAAGGGTGAAAAGTTTGTAACTGATAAAGGCCGATTTCCCCATGATGACATCAACCCCCGGTTCGATAAAAGCGTGACCGAGCATTTGGATGATTTCATTAGAGCCCGCTCCAAAGATGAGCTGTTCCAGCAAAACTCCTCGTTTTTCCGCCAGTTTTTCACGAAGAAAATAACAGCTGTTTTCCGGGTAAAAAGCGACTGCATCCATTGCTTCGTGAGCAGCAGCCAGTGCTTTGGGTGATACTCCCAGAGGATTTTCATTCGATGCCAGCTTAATAACATCGTCCGGATCGAGTCCGTATTCGAGAGCAACAAGTTCAATGGGACGACCGGGTTGGTAAATCGGCTGTTTCAACACAGAGGGTTTGACTAAATTGCTATAAGTGAGCATGAGAAAATTCAGAAGCTTGCTACAAGCGACGTCAATTGCAATAAAAAGCCTTCCATGAATAACGGATCAGACCTATCAAATTTAAATTTTTATATCTATTCTGATCGAAGAGGTGATGCCTTCCAAAACATGGCTGATGATTTACTTCTACTCGAACACGTTGAGCTTCAAGATGCCGTTCGGTTTCGACACTACGAATGGAAAATGCCCGCTTATACCTTTGGCTACGGACAAAGCTATGCTGAAGTTAAGAACCGTGTTGAACAAACGAGCGTACAACTTTGCCGCCGGCCCACGGGCGGTGGTGTTGTCGATCACCGCAATGACTGGACATACACCCTGATCCTCCCCCCGCGTCACCGGTTGGTTCGAGAACGGGCGCTGGTTGCCTACGGGTATACCCATAGAGCGTTAGCTGACGCTCTGATAGAACAAGGACAACCTGCCGAGCTTATTTCTTGCCCCTCTGAAAAAGAGGGATCCGTTGACCACGGCAAGAGAGAGACGGGTGCGGTAACGCTCTGTTTCCAACAGGCCGTTTTGGATGACGTGATTAATCCGCAGTCCCAAATCAAGATCGCTGGGGCTGCATTAAAACGCAATCGCCATGGAATGCTTATCCAGGGTTCCATCAACCGCGCAGCAATGACAGTTGATCTGGATTGGGACGTTTTTAAATACAGCTTTGTGCATGACTTGTGCTCTACGCTTCAAACCAGGCACGAACATGTGTCCTGGAGTTCATCGGATACGCTGAGAAAAAAGATGCATAGCCGGCTTGCCGCAGATAGCTGGAATAAACGCCGGTGAATGTCAGTCCGGGTTTTCTCTATCCGTTCGGGTCAGACTGCGCTGTCCCGAATTTAAACGCCCATTTTCAAATCTTCTTAACAAGCGTCACGACATTTTCAATATGCCGGGTTTGCGGAAATAGATCGAATGGTTGAACACAACTCACGTTATAACCATTATTTATAAAAATTGCCAAGTCGCGCGCCTGGGTAGCCGGATCACATGACACATAAACTACCTTCATAGGGGCATAAGTTACGAGTTGATTTAAAAACGCAGATTCACAGCCTTTGCGTGGAGGATCGATAACAACAGCAGTAGCTTCAGGAGCAAAATCAATAGCCGTGAATACATTCTCCGCCTGACCAACGATAAACTCGGCATTGTTTATATTATTAACCATCGCGTTTGCGTTCGCCCAGTGAATGGGAATAGCGCTGATTTCTATGCCTGTAACTCTTTCAAAATTCGGTGCTGCTGAAATGCAGAACACTCCTACGCCGCAATAGGCATCTACGAGGAACCGGATACCTTCACCCTGTGTTTCTTTAACGACATGCTCGACCATGTCAGCCAGGATGAATGGATTATTCTGAAAAAACTCACCGGCTTGAAACTGGAAGAGAGAGTCTCCTACTTTCTCTGAAACTACGGCATTATGATCGGTCACTACCCCATCAAGCGTGTCCCTTAATAAAAGGGTCCCGCCCCTGCGGTACTGCCCTAACCCTAAATTGACCATTTCACGTTCCCGGGGAAGTGTCTCATTGATGGCCTCAGTGGCGATAGGACAGCGGGGTATATCTACTATCCTTCGTGAATCATTTTTTTTGAATCCAATTTCTGTCGGTTTTCCTTTTTTAGGTTTTTGAAAGTGCGGGGTGATTTTTGAGCGATACCCGTATTGACGCGGTGATCGATGCGCAGGATTCACCTGAATCTCAACACCCGTCTGCCGCTTAAAACCCTCTTTGATCTGACGCGTTTTCCATAATAGCTGCTGCTCGTAAGTAAGATGCTGGTATTGGCACCCACCGCAGACTCCGAAAAGTTCACAGCGCGGCACTACGCGATGGGAAGATGATACTAACAATTCCAGGAGATCAGCATCAGAATAGTTTTTATAGTTGCGCCAGATCCTGGCGCGCACTTTTTCCCCGGGCAGGGTGAATGGGACCATCACGACCCAACCGTTCAGACGTCCAACTCCTGTTCCCTCATTTGTCAGAGAAGAAATTTCAACCGTGATCTCTTCATGATAAGCAAAAGGTTCAGGTCGGAAATCTCGCGGGGGTTTTCTCTCAACCGGATCAGTCACTATTTTCATATCAGATTATTCTTTTCTGTTACCCCTGGGCTTTAAGGGCTCACAGGGATTTCCGACACATATCATGTCGTCAGGCATGTCCTTAGTGACAATAGAGCATGCACCAATGACAGAGCCGCGGCCGATTCTTATCCCGGGTTGAATAAATGCCCGCGCCCCTATAAAGGCATCCTCACCAATGGTGATTTTTCCTGTTCTTAGAGGGAGAGCGGGATCATCAAAGTTATGGGTGCCGGTGCACAGATAAGCTTCCTGGGCAACTGTGGCCCTGGCCCTAATTTCAATCTCTCCAAGGGTGTAGGCGTTTGATCGATCGCCGAGACACGCGCGGTCATAAAGCGTTAAATTCCAGGGAAGAGCAATGCGCGCCCGCTGGTGGACAAACGGGTATCCTTTGATAGTAGCACCAAAAATCCTCAGCCAGATAAGTCGCCAGAAGTTTAAAGGTTTTGGAGTCCATCGACACAAAATTAACCAGCAACAATCCCATAAGAACATGCCTATCCGTTGGCCAGACGTCCATGGACTCTGGTATGCCTTTTCCTGATCAGCACTTGGAATTGTCGTTTTCTTATTCATAGACTAGCGGTCGAAGAAAAATCATTTAGATATAATTTCGCAATCTTTACTAATGCGTATTGTTCAGCCGTTTTTCGGGCTTCAAGAGACGCGCCCTTCAAGGTTTCACGGTCTTCGAGCACAGTGACAAGTTTGGCCGATAATTTTTTTTCCGGTTCCGATTCGCGATGATTAAAAATAAACCCATTTATATTTTCCTTCACGAAATCCTTAAAACAATCCAGGGCTGAAACTAATACCGGACAACCGAAAGCCATCGCTTCAAGCGGGGCCAAACCGAATGTTTCTCCTTTTTCCGCTATCGAGGGATAGAGGAACAACGCGGCACCTCGGTATAAATCGGCCAACTTTTCCTGGTCAAAAACGGGTCCCGTCCAATCGAAATTACACTCACTGTCTGAAGCCATTTTTTTTAAATAATTAAAATACGATTGCCCCCCTCCACCCTGGGAAACTTCCCACGGTCCGACCATGCGGACAAGTAAATTTTTTCGCATTGATAGGTTTAATAAAGCTACAGATTTAACCAATAGATCCAGACCTTTCTCGGGATGTATCCGACCTGCATAAAGCAAAGTTAGTGGATCCGTTGATTTTGAGCGATTATCCGATTCAGCTATGGGTGGCAGGTTGACCGGATAGGGAATGACTTTTATTTTATTTTTTAATCCAGGAGCTTGATTTACCATTTCATCGGCAATGGGCTGTGACACCGTTTGCAGTCGAGCAGCACGACGATAATACTTAAGCTGACCCTTGGGGTAGCGCCCTACATGCACATACAGTTTACCGAATTTAGGATTTCGAACGAGAACCGGTAACCAGAAAGTGTTAGTTACCAGTATGTCTGCGGATGGCAAAATCCTGCGCACTTTAAGTGAATAAAGCAGATCATAGAGTTTCAACGACAACAGTGAACGCGGAGTGGCATAACCCGCTATTCTCCTGTAGCGCACCCTATCAACATCTTCCTCCTCGGGTAAACCGGGATACTGACGTGATAAATGGGTGACCGCGTGCCCCTGTCGGGCAAATTCGCGGCCAAGGCTATACCACACTTTTTCCACCGCCCCACCCAACAATGGGGGGACAGGCAGGAAAGCTCCTTGCACAATGGTAATTTTCATTAATCCTGAGCGGGAGAATTTAAGACTTGGATGAGGTTTTGGACCGCCAATTCGACATCAAAGTATTTTTCATAGCAGTATCGCGCGTTCTTCCCGTGGGACTTCCAATCTTCCGGATTCGTTTCCAGCCAACGACGGATTAGCTTTTCGCAACCATCAAGCGTATCATTCTCCACATAACCCGCGCATTCCTCTTCGATCTCGCGCCAGATATTGACTTTGTTAGAAATAAGCACTGGCGTAGCCGTGGCCAAAGCTTCAACCACGGCAATACCAAAATTCTCCTGATGGGATGGAAGAATAAAAGCATTTGCGGCATGAATACCGCCCCACTTTATGTCACCCTGTATCATTCCGGTCCAATAGATACGTTTAGCAATACCTGGTCCCGTGCTATTTATCAGTTCTTTTAAGGATTGGAGGTATCTTTCATTGGCACATGGTCCGGCAATTACCAGATTTACATTATCATCCAAGGGTCTACTGGCGTCGTTAATTAATCGGCCAAACGCCTGGATGAGCAGATCGATACCTTTTTTTTCGTGAATGCGACCCAGGTAAAAGAGCAAACGTTTGTTTTCTAATTGCGGAAATTGATCAAAATAAATTTTCTTTTGCATCGCTGCATCCCCATCGGGTGTGGCTGTTCCGTAATGGACGACCACTTCATTGCAGCTATAGGGTCTGAAGGATCGTTGAGCGAGAATGCGTTCTTCTTCACTAGTAAAAAGAACAGCGCGGGCTTCTTTTAAAACAAGGTATTCAGCCAGGAGCCAGTAGATGCTTTTCTTGATGTTTTTAAAAGGGTATGCTTTTCTAAACCAGGGGTCGAGCATGCCGTGGGGATAAACGTAATAAGGAAGTCTGGTTTTACGCAGCACTCGCCAGGCACCATAACCTGTATATTGCCATAATCCATGAATGATGACACAATCATACTTCGAGAAATTAGTTTCGAACCAGGGAACTAACTTAGGCGTGTATCCGTAGGCATTAGCAACCGGGCCAAGGGCATGAACCGTTAAAGAATTCTCATCCAGCCAGGAGGAATCGGGTGCATCAAGACAAACAACCTCGACATTATGACCTGACTTTTGCAGGGCTTTTGAGATTTGCCTGATCCCCTCACCCGGCCCGCCAATATCGGGATTGAGGGAGTGAATGCATCTTAAGATGCGCATAATTTTATTAACAGAGAAAGGAAGGCTGTTTAATTACGATGGTGATCAATCAGCTCACGATAAAGGTCTATATAAGCATAAATCATTTTAGTCGTAGAAAAACGTTTAGCATTTTCGAAACCTTTTTCACGCAATTCATGAACAAGCATTTCCGAAGAAAGAATATTATTAACGTGCGCAACATAGGCAGCATTGTCTGACGGTTCCGCAATTAGCGCGCTTGTCTCCAGCACTTCTTTCAAGGAACCACAATGACTGGCCACCACCGGGCAACCGCAGGCCTGCGCCTCAAGAGGAGGCCAACCGAACCCCTCGTAATGGGAAGGGTAAAGTAAAAGTTCAGCCGTTGAATATAAAGCCTGTAACTCCTCGTGAGTGAGGTTTTGCGGATTATCTACTCGGGATGATAGACTATGATTTCGTATGTATTCTAATTGTTCGGAAGAAAGTGCTTTGCCTGCAAAGACGATTTGGAGCTTTGGGTCGGGTTGTTCCTGCAACACCCGGTGAAATATTTTCAGCACCCCCAGGCGATTTTTATACCAGGAATCATTGCCAACATGGAGAATAAATCGGGCATCGTTTGGCAAATTCATATCGCGCAATATTAGCCGCGCATCATGATGATCCATCCGAGTAAATTTATAGTTGAAACCGGCATGTATGGTGGAACTATCACGCTTTCGCTTGGGATCCATGTCGATAAGATCCTTGCGCGTATTATGCGAGTCGCATGCGATATAACGAGCAGCCGTCAGTCCCTTTAGAATATTGTATTGAAGGTATCGTCCCGATAGACGCGTAGGGTTTTGAGGAAAGTCTCCGCGAGCGGAACGAATTGCCATAAGGTCGTGACAGGTCACAAGATGAGGAAATTCGGCAATATACTTAACATATATCGCATTGGAGTGGTCACAAATATGAATAAGGGGCAACAGGTCAGTACTGCTCTTTAAAGATTTTTTTAATGGAGCTATCTTTTGTTTTAGAACACGGGGGAAAACGAGTAATTTATCAAAATAACCCAATAACTTTCCCAGACCCCTGGATCCAGAATTATGTTTAGCAAAAAAAGGTTCAGGCTGAATTAATTCTGCATTCATTCCGGACATTTTTAATTCCCGCGCGAGAGTATTTGAAAACAGTTGCATACTGTATTGGCCATCCGGCACATAATTGCCGACGAGCACAATTTTACCCGACCAATTCGCATCCATCAGGCGGTGGATATCTGAGATCTATTCTTGTTGAGCCCCTGTCCAGAAGGTATTTTAACCCGATTGCGAGCAGGTGATAAATTATTCAAACTGGTTCTCGATGCGGCCAGGGTCAATCCGGCGCCAAAAATCGCAAATCCCAATGTTGTGGCCTGCCCAAACTGCCCCGTAAGAATCAGTAAAAAGCAACTGCCAAAAAGCAGCATGGGCAGAATATTACCGGCACGAGCGCTAATTGCAGCCACTCTAAAAAGATAAACGCAAATGGAAACTCTTAAGATGATGTAAATTAATCCTATAATCGGTCCCGACTCCAAAAATATCCTCGCCCACTCACCTTCTGCTAATAAGAAACTAAGTTCTCCGGTTAAAAGCCTGGCCCCAACATTAGTTCCCACGCCGAGCCCATACCCAAAGAGAGGTGCTTTTTTCATCGCTTTATATCCAGATGTAAAATCACCAAAAATTCTTTCCGACCAATTCGCAGCTTTGCCCACCACCCCTACTTCGGCGTCCCCTGTTTGCACCAGTCTTTCCTGAAATACGATACGCCCCTCTTGATATATATCCAAATTAGTCGCAATAAGCATGATCAATCCTGCGGAAACGATAAGACTGAAGATCCTCCGTGAGACAAGGGAATGGTTAAAGTAATAGATGACCCCCACCATAATCATGACCAGACCTATACTTCCCAGGACTAATCGTGAAGAAGAAACCGCGGTGCCGATGACCATGGAAAAGCCACTTAAATAGAGTAGCAATTTTACATATACTCCATTTTTTAAAAATCCATAGGCAAGAAATGAAGCGCATAAAGCGAGGAACTGAGCAGCCCCGGTGATAAAGGAAAATAAACCAGGCGGTCGTACTTTACCCATCACGCTTGGCATTTGAGAACCGGGAGTAGCACCGGGACCATAGTTCCAATAATCGTCGGGACCGGCTTTGAACTGAAGCACCATCAACACCCCCATGGGTAATGCAAGTATTAATACCCACCTGCCTATTTTGATTACATCTTTCAGGGTAAAAACCTGCGGGATTAAGAAGATCAGAGGTAGATGCAGAAAGTTAGCCTTGATCCCATAAAGCATAACAATGAGATTTGCCTCCTCCGCAAAAAGGGTTAAAACAAATGAAAAGAATGTTAATACGATGCAGAAAAGGATATTTTTATTAATGGGAAATTGATTCTTCGATATAGCGAGAAAATAAATGGCGATAAGCACCGGATCCCGAACAATGAGAAGTGGGTTTGAAATTTGAGGAAAGATCCATTTCCGCAAGACGCCTTCGAACATGAGAAGAATAAATTATAACCAAATCAAATTTTTGATCAGTCTCGGGTCCATAATGAGTCAATTGTTACTGATAACATTTTTTATAGATGATACAAGCTGCTCACCGTAACGTTGCCATCTATATTCTCGTGATGTCTCTAATGCATTATTTTTCATTTCTTCTAATAAATCATGGTCGCGATACAATAATTCCAATTTCTCTGTAATGGCTTCTGCTGAACGTATCGGGACGATAAATCCATCTTTACCATTTGTAAGAATATCGGGTCCTGCCGTATGGGCAGTAGTAATCACAGGAAGTCCTCGGGATAATGCCTCCAGAATAACGAGTCCGAAACCTTCAAATAATGAGGGGAAAATTAATACATCGTGACCCCCCATTGCCTTGAGGATATCATCATGGGAAAGCGAAGCAATCCATGTGTGATGATTGAGGTGTTGATCGAGAATTTTACACCCCTCAGGCCTTCGTCCGATAACTGTAAGATTCACCATTCCTTTTAAGGAAGCGATTGCCTCAAATAAATAGGATATACCCTTGCGTTGGCTCAGTCCTCCAACGAAAAAGGCACGCAGCGGTTTCCCATCTGCTCTCGCGGGTGGAATTTGAGGCGCCGGCATGGGTGCTCCGTATGGAATCACTTCAACATCAGCCTGAAATTTTGGCGCCAGCATCAAGGTTTCTCGGGTAAATGAGCTGGCTACGAAGATATAATCTGCGAGATTCAGTTCATCATCTTTACGTGCCAGTTTATCTTCGGGCTCATTCAGTGCTGGTATCGTCATACGCCACAATGGTTGTTTTTCTGCCTCTTCGAAAAGTATCTCATGCCCTGATCGCCAATAGCCTATTGGTAAGTCATAAAATTTAATCAGACCTCTCATTTTAGCAGCTTTAAAGCTTTTTAAGCACCCGTCTTCGTAACCGTATAGAGCTTTAGTGACGTCCGGTATTTTACTCGATTCTATATCTTCAGCTAATTGTGAATCCAGATTAAAATAAACTTTATCTATAGCAGACCTAGTACTAACCTTACCCCCAATGGGTAAAAGGATGTTAGATCTTAAAAATCGAATGAGTTCTGAATATAAATGGCTCTTGATAAGGTGTTGAGGAATATCATAACTGCGCCGACTCAACTGTTTTGTCATAATAGGATAAAGCGCTTTCAATATCCTATTTTCAGATGAATACCCAAGCGTGGTGTAGTAGGAAGCCAAAATATTTTCGCGATTGAGACTGGTGAGAACACCTCGAACATTCGCATTACCAGTGGGATGGATTATTGTAACCATATAGATGATACAGGTTTCAAGGACTGAACTTATTCCGTCCCTGAATATAATGATGATGCGTAAATGAAATTAGATTAACGTGAAAAATAATAAGTTTGTTGAGACCCGCCATCGTGCAAACAACGAGTTTTTTTTAATCCTATTTTTTCTAACTTTTGAACAGAGGCAGACACCGATCCGTGTTCTGCGTGAAATTCTATGGCAAGGTGGGAAATCTTTTTAAAAAACTGTTCATAACTATTTAAAAAATCAAATTCTGAACCTTCCACATCACATTTGAGCAAGTCAATATGAGCTACTTCACTAAAGAAGGATTCCAGATTTAAGTATTCGATATAATTTTTTCGGTGTTTTAAATCATTGAATACAGAATTTTTGAGAGAATCCTTATTTAAATGAAGATTTGCGGCGCCCGTTTTATTACCAACCAGCCCATTGATAATATTGAATTTTAAATGATCTGAATTCAGAGAGTGAAATTTATTATTAAGGAGCAGCACCAAGTCATTGGATGCTTCGACAAGCCAGAATTGTGCGTTACCATGAAAAGCCGAATGACGGTATAAGAGATCCAAAAATCGTAATGTAAAAAACCCGACATTAGCCCCCAGATCGACAATGTTGATCTGTGTTTTATTCAAGTTATCGGACAGTGTTTCTTCAATCGCTATATCGTATTCACCATTGACAAACAGATCATTATATACGCACC
>CBDANS010000004.1:0-215400 GCA_965197745.1 Opitutales bacterium
GGTGCGCCAATGGGGGTAAAACCGAAAGTGTCGAAAACCGTCCGGCTTCTCGCTACATTTACATTGGGATTGTCTTTAACAACCAGTCTGCTAATACCCCCCGGAGCACTCAATTCTGCCGCATTGATCGTTAAAAAAGGGGGTTTGTTAATAAATCTTAGAGGACTATTACCAGTAGTTCCACCACTAGAAAAATCCGTAAAAGTAGCAATAAGGTTATCATCAGTATCATATACTTCAATCGAGCCATCTGGGTCTGTGGTGGCGCCCGAAATAACCGCGGCAGCATAAGTATCCACTTCATAAGCCGGGGTTTCAAAGGTGACTTCGAATGAATCACCATTAACTTGAATCCCATAGGATACACCTCCCGAGTGAGTCGGATTTCCTGCTGCTCCGGCCATAATCTGACCGCCATCAAAGGAAGCAGTAAAGGGCGATGTCCCAATAACAAGAGATTCGAACTGTCCTGCACCTACACTGAATTCCTCAAAATATGTCAAGACCGTGTTATTGGATGGTTTGGCCGTGAGGGTGAAGCCCAGATCGTCGAGGGAAAATTTACCTGTAACATTCTTGATCTTTATTTCTCTGATGCCATCGAGAAAGTCAAAATCCGTGTTATCGATAAAACTACCACTATCTGCAATACCACTCTGTAATGGGGGATTTGCACCGGGGCTGATATTATTCGGCAGACCATCGATCACACCATTATCGGCGAGAATGAGTTCTATACTCAAAAACGTTGAGAAATTTCCTCGGTACTCGATTCTGCCGGCTCCCGTACTCTCGGCCGCATAGAATTGGATTTCATCAAGCCCTCTATCCGATACAATTACCCCCTCCTGACCGGGCCCGAGGGTTATCGCTTTTGTTCCGGAGTGTAAAAGCGCAGGATCCTCTAAAGTTTCAACGGTGAATCCAACTAACTTGACCCTGTTTGGTTCCTCGCCGATGAAAAATTCACCTTCACCGCTGATATTCTCGAAATCTGTGAATACCTCCAGGTCTTGAGGAAGGGCCGACAGGTTCACCGGTAAATAGAGCGAAAGAATCAGAATCGGGGATATTTTTATAGGTTTTCTTTTCATGCGGTTATAACGATTGTAGCGATGCCAAAGATCGGCGCAATGACTATACGCTTATTGGGTATTTTTTTGGCGGTTGGTCAATATCCAAACCTAACTATTATTTAATAAAAGGCGTGGGCAAAAGCGATAGTTGCCAATTGAATTGTTTTTTTTGGCAACTGCCCCTGGAACCCGCATAGATAAAGAGGAAACTCTGCGTCCCGAACGCAGCGCTCTACCAGGCTGAGCTACAGCCCGCTTAATACAGGGTAATACTTATATAACTTTTTAAAGTGTCAACGAAAGCTATTTTTTTGCGGGGTGCTGGTATAATTCTTTGATTGCCATTTTCCATAACGGCCACGACGACGCGTGGCCCTCCAAATATTCGCATCCTCGCATTTAATCATACATGCATTATCACATCATCGCATACACGCTTGATCGCATATCCGCCTAACTCATTCCCTGAACCAATCCGATGGAATCACCCTCATGCGAGTACCATACCCTTCAAAAACTCCGCAGCCGAGATCGTAGGTGACGGCGACTTCGTCTCCGGTGAAGGCAATAGTCGGATAACATACCCGGAGAAAACCCGGTGCCCTGTGATATCGCTCAGCGGGCTCCGGCTGAAGGTTGCTGTAGACCTCATAGGGTTGGCAGGCTATCGTCTCCCAAGCGGGTGGAGGAGTGACTATGTTCACATCATCCAGAGCTTCCAGGTTTTTGATGTTCTCCCAGGTCTCTCCCTCGTCCTTTGAGATTGCACACGAGAGGCGGATCCTGCACTTGGAAGTGACAATCTCCTGGCGGGATGCCTGGCTCCATACCATCAGTAACTCGCCGGTGGTTGGAATGCGCCGGATAAAGGTGGGTGCGTTGGCCGCGGCTATATGAACCGCCTCCGGCCGGGTCCACGATATTCCACAGTCAGAAGAATAGGACTTGTAAATCCTACCCATCGCAGCTCGAAGGTGCATAAGCAACCTGCCGTCTCGCAGCTCCACAACGGTCGGCTCCTCCAGATCCCAGGCAGCACGATTTACACTTATAAATAGCTCACTCAGGCTGCGCTTCCAGGTCTTTCCTTCGTCATCAGAAATATGCACAAAGCTGTAGGAGAACGTCGGGGAGGGCACACCGTCGCGTGGATTCCAGTCTTCCGCCTCGCCACCGCTTAGTGGGCTGATCCAACGGAAAGCAGGTGCCAGGAGCCGGCCGGAGGACAGGACGACAGCATGGCCTGTGCAGCAGCATGAGTGGCTCCTGTCAACAAGGACTGGATCGCACCAGGAGCGTCCGCCATCTTCACTGACTCGATAATGCACTATCTTGTGATTCTCTCGACCGGAATGCCCGTATTCCTTGTTACTATCGGAATAAATCATCCCCAGAGCTCCTGACTTCAGCCGCAACACACTGATATGGAAACCGCATATGTCACGGCCGGTGGAGTCCCGTGCCTTCCAGTCTTCCTTCCACGTGCGGCCGGCATCGTCGGACACTTTGAAATGTATGGACTGGTCCGTGTAGACCTCGCTATAGACGAACCAAAGCTGACCGCTGCGATTTCCCTCCAGAACGAGCGACTCCACATGTCCGGGGATTGCCGGTTCAAGGATATCCAATTTGAAAAACCTTTCAACATCGAGCGGTGTTCCCGGGACAATCCCGCCCATTTTATCCTTCCACTCTATATCACGCATTTACTTATTCCTCCTTAGTGAGCGGGCGAAAAAATCTTCAGCGCTCTACCAGGCTGAGCTACGCCCTGTCATTTACAGGATAATACTTATATTACTTTTAGAAGTATCAACTAAAGCTATTTTTTCGAGGTGCTGGATGATTTCCAAAGGAGGAAGATTAATGGTGGAACGCGCTGTCCCTAGCGCGTTGGAAAGTGTCGTAGTTGAAGAAGCGTGCTCGGGACAGCCCGCTCCACCTTACCCGCACATCTGATAAATGCTTAAGCCAAACAGGCTTGAAGCTGTACAACATCTGTGATTAAAATTAACGCCAGGAATTCCGTCCGGCATTGCGAGACAATCCCAGTAATACACCAATCCATAAAAAATTAAAATAGGAGGAGTTATGACACTTGAAGAAATTCGTGCGACCTTAGCCTGGTGCTCAACCATAAATATAGGATTATTACTCTGGTGGTTTTTATTTATCGCCCTGGCGCATGACTGGGTTTACAGAATGCATTCCAAATGGTTCAATATCCCTGTCGAAAAGTTTGATGCTATTCATTATGCAGGGATTTCTTTTTCAAATTAAGCATTTTCCTCTTTAACCTCGTGCCGTATTTCGCCTTGCGTATTGTGGGGTGATTAAGAAACGTGCTGGGGAACAGACCGCGTCCACCTGTTGATGATACGTTTCAGGATGAGCGGGATAGCCGTTTGGTTTGAATTCCATTTTGTCATTGCGAGGAGTAGCGCGACGAAGCAATCCAGGGAGCTGACGGTACGCTACAGACATTCCCCTGGATCGCCGCAGTCGGCTTCGCCTCCTTCGCGATGACAAAATGGAAATCGATATTTGGGCGCTCTTAGCTTGTGTGATTACTATATAATTATTCACCAAATCGTAAAACTTTCACGCTACAGTCCTGTCGCTGCGAGGTGGCGGCGGATCGGAAAATCTACAATTTAAACCGCCAGCAATTCTCTGGGCTCACGCATCTCCAGCAATAAATAGATTGCTGTTTTCCCAATTAATCAGTTACGGCCACGATCTGCCTTCGTCCCGTCTCGCAGTCGCGGAAGGACTACGGCATGACAGGCAACGCGTGGCCCTCCGGAAAATATGATTATGATGACGCGATTCATTACCTTTATTAAGGGTAAAATAATGGAGGGACGCGCAGAGCCTGTCGGCCATAGCCCAACGGGCGACGGTTGATCGCGTCCGTGTTTATATTATAATTAAATCAGGAGATTAAGAAGCGTGCTAGGGACAGCCCGCTCCACCTAATCGCATATACGCATACACGCACATTTCCTTCCACGCATTACCTCTTAATTCCCCTCCGGTTCGAGGATGGTCTCCAGTGAATTGTTTTCCGCGTGGACTCTTACTCCACTAATAATAATCGAGGGTATTTTTAGATTAAGCGTCGCAGCAATGGGAGTGATTACGGTCAAAACGGGACCGACCGGAACTTCAGCGATAAAATCAAAATTGAGCATTCCATCAGCGGTGGGATTACGGAAATTATAATCAACAAGCATAGGGTTACTCCAACCGCTTGTCGTGACCATGCCGTCAACCATTATGCTCAAGGTTTCGGGATCGTCCGGGTCAAGTGATAACGCTACCTTATTCACTTCCAGTATTTTTCTAAACACAGGTATGCTTATAAACTCTCCTGATGAATTTTCAAAAGAGGTATTTAAATTTAAGGCCTGAAGGCTTGTAAGATCCGATTTAAAATTATCCTGAGAAATGATGGAACTGAATCCTGCATTGGCGGATGATGACGCCACGACCACATTTGCCTCGTTGCTTTGAAGCAGATCGCCCCCGGCAATTATTAGAGCTCCATTATACTGAGCAAGAGAAGACCCTTCTCCAATTACCAATTGAGGCATTGCATTTCCCGATGCGTCGATATCCCCAACTATTACTCTCACCGAAACCGGCACACCCGGCGCCTTCAATCCCACATCTCCCGTCGAATTATTAAATCGGGTGTTCGCGCAGAGGATCCCGCCAAAACCTGTGGAGTTGACAATCTCTAACAAGGCAACATCAGCCACTGCATCATATATTTCTCCTTCAGGAAATAAGTTCTGGTTAACAGCATTGATCGATCCCACTGTAAAAATGCTTAAGAAAGTATTCTCGTCTGCACCTTCTACCTCTATCGTCGGTAAACCTTTAACATAACTTACCGATGGCTGATTGTATTTAACCGGAGGTGCAGCAGCTTCGAATGTGTCAGAATCAAGGGTTACGGTTACGATTGCATTACCGGAAAATTCCACCTGCACAATATCATCATTGATGTCGAGAAATGAGGCGCGCGTGATTTCATTTTCATCGGTGCGCAGCGTTACGCTTTGTCCCGTTAATAAAACCTGATTGTATACGTTACCGTTGGAGTGGATAATGTTTTCTCCAACAGTATCTCCTGAACCATCGAGGACTAAATCTACAGGATCAAGGGGTGGATCTCCATTTGTGGTGTCGTTTGTGAGACTAAACACGTAAACGGAACCGGAATCGGTATTGTTATCATCGTCTAAGGGTGTTCCTATTACGACCGTGTCACCACTGATTTCAGCAGAAAAGGCAAACCAGTCACGCTCCGCGCCTTCGCTCGCCGTCAGTTTAAACACCTCACCCCAGTTGTCACTACCGCCTTCATTGCGTTTATAGATATAAGCCGAACCGGAATCCGTTCCGTTATCATCGTCGAAAGTAGCGCTGACAGCAACGGTGTCACCGTTGATTTCTACCCATCCCCCTAACCAGTCATCGGTCGTGCCGTCACTCGCGATCAGTTTTGTCACCTCGCCCCAATTGTTATCACCACCTGCATCGCGCTCAAAAATATAGGCCGATCCGGAATCGATACCGTTATCATCGTCTAAATTGGCACCGACCACCAATATATCTCCGCTGATCTCTACGTGATTGCCAAATACATCATCTGCCGTGTTGTCACTGGCCAACAGCTTGGTAACTTCTCCCCAATTATCAACCCCGTCCGCGTCGCGTTCAAAAACATAGGCTGATCCGGAATTGTGGCCATTGTCATCATTCCACTGCGCTCCCACCACAACCGTGTCTCCGTTAATCGCCACTTCATAACCAAACTTATCTCCCTCAGCATTATCACTGGCGATCAGTTTAGCGACCTCACCCCAGTTGTCGACACCCCCCGCGTCGCGTTCAAAGATGTAAGCCGAGCCGGAATCAATTCCATTCGCGTCGTCTAAATTTGCGCTGACTGCCACGGTATCTCCACTGATCGCTAAAGACCATCCAAACTGATCACCTGCTTCACTATCGCTCGCAGTCAGTTTAGCGACCTCACCCCAGTTATCATTACCACCGGCGTTGCGCTCAAAAATATATGCGGAGCCGGAATCGGTGCCATTATCATCATCTAAAAATGCGCCAACCGCTAAGGTATTATTATCAAGGGCTACATAAATACCAAAATTGTCACCGATTGAGCCATCACTCGCGATCAGTTTAGCTGCTTCCCCCCAATTGTCGGTTCCCCCCTGGTGGCGATAAAATATATATACGGAACCTGAATTAATATCATTGTCATTGTCTAAAGGCGCACCGACCGCCAGTGTGTTTTCGCTGATTGCCAGGGAGCGTCCGAACAAGTCTAGCGCTTCGCCATCACTGGCCAGTATTTTGACGCTTTCATTAATGATCACCGGCTGAGCGACAAGGATGTTTGACCGGATCGCCGTCGGGGCAATGAATAAAAGGAGTAATAAAATGTAAATGCGTGAAGTCATATTTCCCAAGCACTGAACAATGCCATCCCCTAAATTTACGCCGGGTTTATGGGCGGTCAAGGGCATCAGCGATAAGGTTATCGCCGTTTAGTAATAGAGAGAGGGCAACAAAACAAGGGTGAAGTAAATTGTGCTCAAACATCCTGAGCGACATTCTTAAATACCGAACCTTACAAGGTTATTCTATATCCTTAGTTCCTGCTTGTATAAAACGATCAGCAATTGTGTTGTACTTATTCGTCGTTTGCTCGAGCCGTTCCGCCAGTTCATTCATGATAAGTTTGGTCATCCTCGGACTCGATTCGACAATCTCGTTAATGCTGTTGCCTACGAGGGAAAGTTGACAGTCCGTTTTCGCAACAACACTACAGGTCCTTGGTTTCTCTAAAATGTCGCTGATTTCGCCTATTATACTGGCTGGGGTATCCATAATAGTAATTACTTTATCCCCCTTGCGAATTTCTAAAGTCCCGCTTTCTAAAATAAAAAGACGGTTGTCCTTGTCTCCTTCCTTGATAAGAACTTGGCCTGCATTACAAATAATTTGTTCATTCATATTATAAATATTTTCCCTCAATCACATTATTTGCATTATTTGTATCGTCTAATATTAGTATTTTGTCATTTAACTTAAAAATCAAGATGAGGAATGCCGCAAATGACTTTCCCTCAAACACAGTGCTAATACCTCCTGTGAGCGAAGTCAATGCCACAACTTCCATAATTATTGTGTGGCGAAGAAATAAGATGAAGATGACAAAACTATGAACAACCCTGTAGCTATAAACTGGCGAACACCAATAATTGTCATCATTGCCGGATGCCTGATTGCGATGATTGGATTTGGGGTACGGTCCGTTTTTGGACTTTTTCTTGAGCCCATGACCGTTGCCAAGGGTTGGGACCGCGAAACATTTGCACTCGCCATGGCAATTCAGAATCTAATCTGGGGAGCTTTTATGCCATTAGCTGGCGCAATCGCTGACCGACACGGACCTGTGCGCGTGATCTTCGTGGGATCTCTTATTTATGCATGTGGTATCTGGGGCATGGCGGAGGCAACGGCCCCTCTGGCTCTGCACCTTTTTGGTGGATTACTGATGGGACTGGGTGTGGCATTCACCTCTTTTTCACTGGTACTCGCAGCCATGGCTCGTGTTGTTGGCCCGGCAAAACGCTCGCTGGCTCTTGGTCTGGGGACAGCCGCAGGATCGTTGGGCCAGGTTGTATTTTCACCGATCAGTCAAGGTTTCATCGGAGCCTATGGTTGGAAAATGACTCTGTTGCTGCTCGCCGCATCGGCCTTAATTATAATTCCCCTTGCCACCGCCTTACCGGGTAGTCCTTCCCGGTCCCGGGATGATGAGATAAATGATCAGAGCATTCGGGAAGCATTGAAAGAGGCTGTTAGTCACCACGGTTATATCCTGCTCACATTTGGGTTTTTTGTATGCGGATTTCATGTTGCCTTTATTACCGTGCACTTCCCCGCCTACATAATGGACATCGGGTTACCCTCGCAGGTAGGAGCCTATGCTATTGCCATCATCGGCCTGTTCAATATTATCGGCGCATTTCTGTCGGGTGTGGCCGGTCAGAGGTGGAGCAAAAAATCCAGCCTCAGTCTCATCTATTTTACGAGGGCAGTGGTCATCAGCCTATTTTTGCTGGCACCTGACAGCGAGATCAGCGTTTACTTGTTTGCCGGCGCCATGGGTGTTCTCTGGCTTTCCACGGTACCATTGACTACGGGAATTGTTGCTCAAGTATTCGGTGTTCGTTACATGGCCACCCTTTTCGGCATTGTCTTTTTCAGTCACCAGGTAGGCAGTTTTTTCGGTATATGGCTCGGAGGACGAATACATGATGTGACAGGATCATACGACAACATGTGGTTGGCAGGGGTCGCGCTGGGAATAGGAGCTGCGATCATACATTTACCCATTGACGAAAGAGCGCTGTCACGGCTGAAAACCGAAGAGGCCTGATTGCTCCACTCGAAGAACCGGCGCTATCGCGACTGCTTACCTGACATATTACGGTTGTTATTGACGCGGTAAGCTCTAATTTGAGTTAATCTATATAAGCCAAGGTTTTAATCGTGGGAGAAATCACCCCCAGCCATTAAGTAAGAAATTCCATGAAACAGATGGTTACAACTCAAGAGCCAACCGCACTCTCACTTATCGACTGCGACGTGCACAATTATCCCAATTCAATCGATGAGTTAAAAACCTATTTACCGGAGAGGTGGATAGAATACATCACAAAGTCGGGGTTCAAGAGCCCACCGGGTCCGGTATACCCTAAGGGATTTGAATTTGCGGCGCGGAGAGACGCCTGGCCACCCAGCGGTAAATTACCCGGTAGCGATCCGGATTTTGTGAAAGAACAATTGCTCGACACCTGGGGTATTGATAGGGCCATTCTGAATCCCTTATACGGGATGTCTGCAGTGCACAACATCGATTTTGCAAACGCGCTCATGCGTGCCGTCAACGACTGGACCGCTGAAATCTGGTTGGGCTCGGATGAGCGCTGGCGTGGATCAATCGTGGTCAATGTGCAAGATCCTCAAAGCGCGGCTGAAGAGATTAAAAGGGTGGCTAAAAATCCCCGCTTTGTTCAGGTTTTATTACTAGTGCGTTCACATGCGCCCTACGGTAGACGTGAATTCCACCCAATATTTCAAGCGGCGAGCGAGTTGAATTTACCGATCGGTATTCATTTTGGCGGTAGTGGAAACCCCATAACAGCTTGTGGTTGGCCATCGTATTACATCGAAGACCACACGGCTATGGCGCAGGCCTTTCAGGCTCAGGTTGTCAGCCTCGTCTGTGAGGGTGTGTTCGAGATATTTCCTCAGACTCGAATAGTTATCATTGAGGGGGGCTTTGCTTGGCTACCACCGCTGATGTGGCGTCTCGATAAGAACTACAGGGGACTGCGCAACGAAGTGCCGTGGCTCACAAAATTACCCAGTGAGTACATTACAGAGCACTTCCGCGCAACGACACAGCCCATGGAGGAGCCGTCAAATCCCGAACACTTGATGCAGATTATAGAGATGATCGGACGTGATGATTTTCTGCTGTTCGCAACGGATTACCCTCACTGGGATTTTGATGCCCCGAACCGTGCCATCCCCGGCATCGTGTCCGGTGAATTACGCCGGAGCATAATGTCATGCAACGCCGCGGACCTCTATGAATTCGAGCGAGCTTGATATCGGAGCTGCGAGCGATTTCGTTCAGGGCAAACCAAAACGTGTTGAAGTAAACGGTAATGCTTTTGTGATCGTACGACAGATAGACGAGATTTACGCTTTACGCGATATCTGTCCCCACCAGGGAGCGAGGCTCTCAAACGGTAGCGTGGGCGGAACGACTCATCATTGCCTGCCGGGTGAAAGTATTCCCTTTGGATCCAGGGGACAGATCCTGGTATGCCCGTGGCATGGTTGGGAGTATAACCTGTCTACCGGCCAGTCAATTATTGATCCAGAGCGCATACGGGTTCGTCGTTATCCTGTGCGTGTAGAGGACGAGCGAATCCTCATTGATCTCGGCTGAATCAATTCCTCATGAAGCGTTTATCGATCATTCTATTCAGTATTGCCATCGCTCTGAATATCACCGGGTGTGAAAAAAAAGAGGAATCGGCAGAAGAAGCCATCACCTGGGAAGAGCTTTCCGAACTTCCCAATACAATGGGTATGAGTGGCGCTTTCTCCGGTGTCAGTAATGGTGCGCTGATCGTTGCCGGGGGTACTAACCTTCTCGATAAACCGGAGAATAAAGGCGGAAAAGAAACCTGGTATGATAAAATCTATGTTTTACCTGGAGATCAATCTGAGGAATGGATCACCGGGCACACAATAAATCAGCCGCTGGCTTATGGCGCATCGGTGAGCACGGGTAAAAGCCTGATCTTACTTGGAGGAAAAAATGTAGAGGGTTATCAAAGTGAGGTCCTTCAACTTACATGGAATCCAGTAACGAAGATGGTTGCGAAGGAAAACCTACCGTCGCTACCACAAGCAATCGCGTATTCCGGTGCGGCATTAAAAGGTTCGACCTTATATGTCGTGGGCGGACAGGTCGGAGATGAGAAGTCAGAGCTATCAAACATTTTCCTGTCCCTAAATTTAAAAGACCTGGAAACGGGGTGGAAAGAACTGTCGACCTGGGATGGACCAGCTCGGAGAAAAGCGATAATCGTCGCGCAAAGTATCGGCAATATTACTTATATATATATCGTTGGAGGTGAAGGTTTGTATAAAGATACGGAAGGTAAATTTCAAGCCACGCCGCTAACCGACGGCTATCGCTACTCCCTCCAATATAAAGATTGGAAACGCATAGCCGATAGCCCCCAATTGATTACGGCGACTCCTGCAGTCCAATACGGTCAATCCCATATTCTCGTCTTTGGTGGATCTACGGAACAGAAATTAAGCGGCGTGATAGAAGACAAACAACCGGGGTCCACGGGCGATCTTCTTGTCTATCACACGATCACTGATACCTGGGTAATAAAAGGTAAAGTTCCATTGAAGGTGAAAGCAACGGAAGCGGTTACTTATAAGGGGGGAATTGTCCTGGCCAGTGGGAAGATCAGCCCGATCGAAACGACACCAAAGATTCAGTTCATGAATCATGACAAAGGAGCGAAGGTAAAATTCGGATTTATTAACTACACGTTTCTCATCCTTTATATGGTGATTATGATTTATATTGGCATCTATTTCTCCAAGCGAGAAAAAGGAACAGAAGATTACTTTCTAGCCGGTAGACGCATACCCTGGTGGGCCGCAGGAATTAGTATCCTGGGAACCGGTCTCAGCGCCTTGACCTATATTTCTCATCCCGCGCTGGCTTATTCCATGGACTGGTTTGCCTTCCCGGCAAAGATCGGGCTTATCATTGTTCCTACGGTTACGATATTCTGTTTTTTACCTTTCTATAGAAGACTTAATGTTACGACGGCTTACGAATACCTGGAAAAGCGTTTTAATCTACCGGTCCGCTTGTATGGCAGTGCTCAATTTATCGTTTTTCAATTGGTACGCATAAGCCTCATACTCTATCTACCCGCGATTGTATTATCCACAATTACGGGGATAAACATTTATGTATGCGTATTGTCGATGGGGTTGCTCAGTACGTTTTACACGGTGCTGGGGGGTATTGAAGCGGTAATTTGGTCAGATGTTATTCAAGTCGTTATATTCTTTGCTGGAATTATCCTCGCCATCATCATTGTTACTTTCCATGTCGATGGCGGGGTAATGGGCGTCATTGATATCGGAATGGCTGACGATAAATATAGAATGCTTTATCTGGATTGGGATATAACCGCGCCCGTATTATGGGTGGTAATGGTGGGGGGCACATTTGGGACCCTGGTGCAGTATTCCGCCGATCAGGGGATGATCCAGCGCTACCTTACGACCAAGGATGAAAAAGCGGCGGCGAAAGGTTTATGGTTAAACGTAATTATTGCTATTCCTGTGGGGCTATTATTTTACATCATGGGTGCAGCACTCTACGCCTATTACAAATCAAACCCGGCTGATCTCAGTTTGGGGATGCAGAATGATGCTATCTATCCACTTTTCACGGCACAGAGAATACCCGTTGGTCTCGCCGGATTTGTCATTGCGGCCATCTTTTCCGCCGCAATGTCGAGTTTGGACAGCAGCATGAATTCGATAGCGACCGCCTTCGTCACCGATTTTTACCGAAGATTCAAACCCGATAAGAGTGAACACCAATATTTAAATTTAGCCCGTTGGGTTACTTTGTTTATAGGACTTTTTGGAACCGCTTTTGCCCTCGTCCTCGTAACCTACGACATCAAGTCGGTAACCTTGTTTAATGTCGCCATAATCGGATTATTAAGTAGCGGTCTCGCTGCTTTGTTTGCCCTGGGTGTCTTTACCCGTCGCGCCAATGGGATAGGTGTTTTAATCGGCGCGATAACCAGTGCGATCGTCCTTTATTTTATTAAATTTTATACCCCGATGAATTTTTACTTTTATGCCTTTCCCGGTTTTGTGATCTGTTTTGTCGTGGGATACTTTGCCAGTCTGATTATACCCGTGAAAGATAAATCCCTTGAGGGGCTTACTCTGTATTCCGTCTTAGGGAGAGATGATGAGGGAAGTGAAGAGTGAACAGCCGCCGTCGCTCCGCTATGGCGTGCCATGGTGAACAGTGAAGAGTGAAGAAAGGATGCATAATATCCAATGATAGTAACAAGGTCGACTTTCCCAATCCTTGAGGGTGGTTTGTAATATCAATATGAAATAAAGCTTCGTCTTCGTCTGGGTCCACGTCTGCGTCCACTCATTTATTTACTAATACATGTAGGTGGAGCGGGCTGTCCCTAGCACGCTTCTTTTTAATAAACAGAATTTACTCTTAACGCGCTAGGGACAGCGCGTTCCACCTTGATAGTTAATATATATATCCTGAGACGAAGACGAAGAGGAAATCGAAGAATATGCCTATGATCCTATAACGGTAAACATGCTCTTTATTCTACCACGGCTACGGCATTAAAGCGGTAATGGCATTTACGATGGCAAGATAGCGCGGTTCCTCAGCGTCGTTGGCGAGCATACTGGGTTCATAGACATTAAACTGGTTATGTTTCCCGCCTCGCTCGACGATAATCTCATAATTGAAACCATCGGCAACCGTTGATAACAGTTCAACATTTGAAGGTATTGTAAATACATCATTCATTTCGAGGTCTTGCCAGAGCTGGTCCAAGTCGTTCGCGGCGATCTCAAATTCTGATCGTTCACCGGTGAACCCTTCCACGAATACATAAATTATTGATCCGTCAACTTCCCTGATAGGTGTCAATTCTGAGATACCCGCAATGCCGCCAGTTTTATGCATGACAATACTTCCGACAATTATGTTCTCTTCGACCGTGACGGTAATTGTTTCTCCATCTTCATTAATAAAAGCAGTGTTGATCCCTTGCGATGGTTGATCCGTTCCATCTGACTTTACATTATCCTGTGTTATCAGTGTCTCAAACCCGGGGGTCGTCGATCCACTCGGTGCTACGACAATTGAAGCCCCGTTGGTTTGTTGAAGATCGCCTCCAGTGATTCGCAACCCGGGGGAATTTGCAGGTACCGTGAATGAGTTTTCTCCAAATAAGAGGTGCGGCAGTGCATCACCACTGGCATCAATGTTGCCTACGGTTAAGCGTACTGCGATCGGGACTCCCCGGGTTTCAACACCGATGTTGCCGGTGCCCCCACTGAATAGAGTGTTCGATAATTGCATCCCTCCCATTCCCGTGGAATTGATCACTTCCACCAGGGGTGCGTCCGCTTCGGCATCATAGGCTTGTCCTTCGGGGAACAAAGCCTGGTTCACAGCATTGATCGATCCCACCGTGAAGATACTGAAGAAAGTACTGGAGTCTGCTCCATCGATAATCACGCTCGGGGTACCCGTCACGTACTCGACTAGCTGGTTATAACGCGGGGGCAGTGCCGGGGGTATGAAGGTGGCAGGGTCCAGGGTTACGGTAAAGGTGCCAGCACCCGAAAACTCCACCCGTACAATGTCCTCGTCTTCGTCCATGAAGGATACTCTAGTGACCTGATTTGATTTCGCCTGGAGCTTGATACTTTCACCGGTGAGCAGGACCTGGTCGAAGATATTACCATTCGGATGAATTATGTTTTCTCCGACAACAGTACCTGTACCTTCGAGGATCAGATCCTTGCTATCCCTGGAATATTGGATCGAAAGTATCGGTCGGTTTTCCGCGGTAACACTTTCTTTGCTGTCAAATTGAGTCGACGATCCCGTAATTGATTCATCGACTATAAGAATCCATCCAAAATTCTGTTCAGGGTTATCCAACCAATTTTGGACATCCGCAATCATCACGGGTGAACTCCAGGTAATAAAGCTCGTCTCTGATAAAATTTGGGTTGCCGATGGAGTGATAACGAAATCCCCCCCCTGGGGCTTCCCAACTTTCTGTGTCGAAAAATTTAAAATTCCAGGTGGCGTCTCCAGGGGTCGGCACGTCCCCCCGGCCGGCGCCCTGTGAATTTCCCTCCCCCCAATCCTGATTAAGGCGATGTAAGAAAGTGTCTACCGGGCTGTCAGTGGTTGGAGCACCACGCTTATTGGCAAACAAAGTAAGAGAAATAGATTCAACGACGGTGTTCGTGGGTATACTATCCGTGAGGTCAAATTTTATTAATGCGCGACGAATACCCGACCCCATTTGGCCCTGGGTCCTCCCGGCAAAAAGATCTATTCCCTGGCCGTTACTGTTGTCACTTTCCGCATAAATCGAATTATCTTTAACAGTTCCCAAGGTAACAGTCACGGATTCGATCGCTTGAGTACAATACGATGCTAAATTCGTGCCGTATCTTGTTAATATCAAACAAATAAACAATATACGCCATTCTTGACATTCCACGTTATTGTAATTTTAATTGTAATATGGCTTCTTTGAGAAAGGTTCCTAACTCTAAATATTGGATTGCCTGTTATACGGATCACACTGGTAAGCAGAGGCAGAAAAGCACGAAAGAAACGGATCGACGCCGGGCGCAGAAGATAGCGGATAAACTCGAATCAGCATATCAGCAAACATTGACTGAGGCCCAAGTAAGAAAATTGCTTTCTGAAGCCTATGAAGAAATCCATGGCGACCGTCTTTTGTCTGCATCAGCAGAAGATTTTTTTTCACAGTGGCTTAAAAGAAAAGAAGTAGAGACTGCACCTGCGACCTGGCATCGCTACCAAAGCGTTATAAAAAGATTCATAAATGCTATTGGCGAAAAGCGGGGTAAAGATCTCGTTTTTATTACGGGTAATGATTTGACCCATCACCGTGATAATCTTGCAAGAGAATTAAGTATATCCAGTGCCAATACACAGCTAAAAATTTTAAGGTCCGCGTTCCAGGACGCATTGCGAGGTGGTTTAGTTGAATCCAATCCCGCGGCTTTGGTTCCGGTGATCAAACGCAAGGGTGGTACTGCAAACGAGAGGCGAGCTTTCACCTTACCAGAGCTAAAAAAGGTTCTCGAAGTTGCCAACGATGAATGGCAAGGCATAATTCTTACTGCTCTTTATACCGGGCAAAGACTTGGTGATATTGTGCGCTTAACATGGAACTCCGTGGATGTTCGTCGCGAAGAAATAGCGCTCACCACTGTTAAGACAGGTCGGCGCATTATTCTGCCCATGGCTAAACCTTTATTGGATTATTTTTTAACGCTACCTTCCCAAGACAATCTGGACAGCCCGGTATTTCCAAGTGCTTTTGCAATTACGTATAAACAAGGACGCACTGGATCATTATCAAATCAATTTTATTCCATTCTTGTAAGTGCGGGGCTTGCTCCTCCCAGGACGCACAATGCCTCGAGAAATGGACGAAGCGGAAAGCGCAAGGGCAATGCTCTATCATTCCATTGCTTAAGGCACACCGCTACAAGCTTGTTAAAGAATGCCGGTGTTTCCGAGGCAGTAGCGATGGACATCATTGGCCATGATTCTAAAGCGGTGAGCGCAAATTATACACATATAGAAGTCGCAGCTAAAAGGAAAGCGGTGAACGCTCTTCCGGATATTACAAGTCGTTAAAGTAAATTTACATGCAAAACAAGAATGATACCCCAGGGAAAGCTATTTCAGCTTATCAGTTTAAATCTAAAAAAACGGGCAAACCATTCTTGGCTATTGAAGTAAAATGGGGACCACTAGAGCTAAAAGTACCAATATTAAGAAAAGGTGAAATCCCCTTACCCGTTCCTGAGCTAGGGGCGGTACTTCACGGTTTTCAATTTACCAATACTTCTTTGAAAATAGAAAAGCTGAATAATCCTGAGAATTTTAACGAAGTTATCTGTCCCTACCGTGTAAATGAAATTACCTATACAGATAACGAAACATATTGCAGAAGAAGCTTTTACATCGAAGGTGGAAAACAAAATGCTGAATATTTTAAGGTAATATTAAAAAACTTAGTAGAAGATCATGCTGTTGATGGACTTGTGAGTAATAAATTTCAACAGCTATTACGACGAAAGATAAGAATTAAAGATAAAGACAAAGTCCAAAATATCATAAGAAAGTTTTACAAAAACCGGCAAAAATTTTGCAACCAATTTGATGGAGTAACATCATTACCAAAATATGTTTATGTAGAATTGAAGGAAGAATACCTTAAGGAACAACAAAAGTTGCTAAGGCAATATTTCCCCGATTTTAAACCCAAGGATTATGATACTATTATAGAGTCCATGGATGAGGATGATGAACACGAAAAACCAGAAATCTTAATTACTGAAAAGACTTTGGGGGATGGTACCCCTATTACCATTGAATCTAGACCAGTTGACCATCACTGCAATCGAAAAGAAGTGGCCACAGCTTTACAGCGTAAGGAATATCCTAATCTGTACAATGCCCTTGACGGTCTAAGTAGAGCAAAAGATGAAACTGAAAAAAAGAAATGGGCAGAAAAAGCGCGTCGGGGACTTATCGTAGATTTTAAAAAAAATACTGGTGTTCAACTCGATGCAGAAGGCGCGAGAGAACTTTTAAAAGATGAAACTTTCATTAGAATGCTTAACGAGGTCAATGAAAAGCCAGGTAGGAAGCAAAATAATGTGAACTGGGAATTAATTCTAAACTGGATAAAAAAAGAATACTTTAAAATGAATGAAAAGCAATTGGCAGCGGCGATCTTTAAAGCTACAGGAGTAAAATTAAAAGGAAAAACGATTTCAAGGCGTGCACGTAAACTTGGTTTAGAAACCGCATTAAAAAGAGGGCGGCCTGAAAAAAAAGAGGAACAATTTTAATTCGGCCAGAGGTAAAAAAACCTTGGCCGAATTACCCAACATAATGACGCAGATCATCTATAGTGGTCTGCGAAATGAAAACCTTAGAAAAAACTCCGACTAACGGCGGAAAAAAGACCGTTAAAGAAGAGGCGGTAGCTATGACCGAGACTGCCTCGAATAATCGCCCTGAATGGATTCGGTTACCACAACCGAGTCGTCGTTGTCCTCACACTGGACTTTCACGGTCCACGTTAAACGAGCTAACGATACCCGGCCCAGCCAATGACAATCGACCACCCGTAAAAAGTGTCGTTCTCAAAAAACGCGGTGCCATGCGGGGTATTCGGTTGATCAGCTATGACAGCTTGATGGCCTACTTAGAATCCCTCTCGGATAAAAATAATGTGCCCTCATCTAAGAAGAAAAAGGGGGGATATCAATGAATGATACATGCCGACGAAAAAGCCCTCCCGCTGGCAGGCGAAAAGGGCATAAATCAACTAAAACTAAAAAAAGTAATATCACAAAAATAACACCTGTCAAGGTTCAGGAAATATATTATTTATTGAGGTCAGAAGCGGTACTATTGCCTGTTCCATATAAGAAAAAAGGGTGTCGCAAATCCGAGTGGCAGAAAACATCATCGAAAGATACGCAGACTACGGGATGGCAACGTGAACTTAACAAGGGGAATATTGCGGTTCTTACTGGTCAACCATCAAACGGTGTCGTAGCCATAGACTTTGACAGTGATGAGAGCCTCAAGGAATTCCTTGCCCTTAATCCTGATTTAACCGAAAGCACGCGAACAAAAGGTAAGCGCGGTGCCGTTATATGGATACGAGTCAAGGGTGATTATCCTGATCTTCGCATCTTTAAAATAGAAGACAATATTTTCGCGGAATGGAAGTCGACGGGAGGGCAGCAGAATATAAGTGGCATCCACCCCGAAGGGATTCCATATCGTTTCCATGTTATAAGCGATTTAAGTAGATATCTGTTTAATAAAACAAACCACACTAAAAATCTAAGCAGTTTATATAGTAAATAAAGATAATAAATATGGGACTAAGCTGACGGGACGAAAAGTTACGTCTCCCGATCTGCATTTCCCAAATCTTTAAATCGGGAGTTACCTGCACGAGAAATGAATAAAAAGAGCAATCATAAAGTTGCTTCAGCAAAGGAAAGGATTAGGAAAAGGGACCCAGAGCTATTTGAACCGGGTGCTGATAAGACAGGTATTGCCAGTGACTACATAAGTGACAATAGGAGCCTAAAACGACGTCAGCGGGTGGTTATTTACTGCCGGGTTTCCGGGCATGTTCAAGAACGTTCCCAAAACCTCAGCGATCAGGGTGAGAATTTAAAGAATGAGTTAAAGCAGCGGGGATTTGTAGTTCTTGAGATAATATCAGAAGTAGCTTCTGGCTGGAAGGAAGACCGTGATGGCCTTTTGCGTGCCGTAGAAATTGCTCACGAAAACGATGCCGTTGTAGTTGCAGAGTCTGTTACACGATTTATCCGTAGCAGGGATTACAACAGTAAGACAAACCGGAATGCGTTACCCACCGTTGCAGAGTATCGACGTTTACAACGTGATACGCAGGGTGTGAAACTTGCGACATTAGTTGCTCCTGATGCCACACCAGAAGAGATAAGATCTTATGAGACTAAGCGAGGTAAGAAATCAAAAGGCAATCCAGGTGGTCGTCCTAAGAAACGTGATCCTGGATACAAAAAAAGGGAAAGACAGATGTATTTGCCAATAGTCTTAGAACGGTATAAACAGAACAAGAATATTGCAGCCATTGCTAGGAGTGTGAATTTAAAATACGACACTGTGTATAGCTGGATTGTGAAATTTTCTTAAATCTTTATTTTTTATGTCCGTTAAGATATTTAATATTTTTATCATGTTGGGTTCTAAATGGATGCATTACTATGTTAGCTGCTATAATTTGAAAGAAAGCGTTATATGCAGAGTACTTATATATAATGTATAGTAGTGTGTAAGTTAGATGTAATAGTTTTTTGGATAGATTAAGTATGATGTTGGATCCGATAAATGATGTATTGGTGAAAAGGATTAAAGGTATACATCAAATGGTGAATGCTGCAGTTTTTTGAATAGATTAAATATGATGTTAGATTCGATAAGTGATGTAGATAAAGATGATGTATTGGTGAAAAGGATTAAAGGTATACATCAAATGGTGGACGTTGCAGTTTTTTGGATAGATTAAATATGATGTTAGATTCGATAAGTGATGTAGATAAAGATGATGTATTGGTGAAAAGGATTATAATTGAAAAGGATTAAAGCTATACATCAAATGGAGGGTGTAGGGTTAATAAGGGGATAAGATAAAAAGGTTATAAGATTTTTATCTTATTCTAGATTTATATCGGCTTTAATGCTTAAGGTTCGTTAACGAGAACGTTAATCTGATTTCTTAAAGTTAAATTTTACCATCTTAGTTTTTTATTCTTAAGTCAGGATTTAGTGATAACTTAATCACTTTTTTATTACTTGCTTCAGAACCGTTTCAAGGATTAAGGAAGGGCCAGAGGATGAACTTTCTAATTAAGATGCTGGATTCCTCACACGACTTTGAATTTGAGGTTTTAGTCCCTCCGGGAACTAAGTTGCGCAGGGTGCAGACCCGAACGAAGAATCCCGGCTTGAGGACCCACTCGATGAGGATTTCCCCACCTTTATGTGATAGTTATTAATAAGACAGAATTAATGTATAATGGTCCTTGATATTAGCGTTATCATTTATAAGTTTTCCCTGCTAATCCCTTCCGGGATCCATTGACTTTAGAGGGATTTCTCATCCTTCTACGGCCATAAGGTTTTTAGCCATTGAAGGAAATAAATGAGAAAGAGACTTCGGAATTGCCCATTATGCCTAATCTCAAAGAGAAGCTCGACCCCAAAGATAAGTGGAGATAACCATGACCTTGGCACATTGTTTTTTCTCATCAATATCTTGTTTAAAGTAGAGCATAAAAAGTCCCCTATCAATATCTCAAATTTTGCCCATCCATTTACCCTGAAATAAAAAGGAAGTGATCAGTTAAGTAATAAGTTCCTTTTTAGGATAGGGATTGGATGTGAACACGCTTTAAAAAACAGTACATGGTTTTGTAATAAGAGACTTGGTTAGCATAGATGTTACCCAGTATTACATTTTCCTTTTCCATTGGGTTAAAGCGGTCATAATGCCCGCTTTTTACTTCCCCAGAGCAGACCAGAAATATATGGAAATTTACGAGGGTGCGGAATGGTCGGGAGGGTCGTGCCCGGCGACCTGTTGACAACGTCGTCGAAAGCAGTCCTCAAAGACATTAACTTGGGAAAATTTTTCCCCAGGGGAGCATTAATTAAAAAATTGAACACCGTTAATTTGACGAACCCGTAATAATAAGTAGGTGAAGGGCACACCATACTTTTTCTAATTTGGTGTAACGCAGAAACGACCCGGACTGATATTTGAATTAAAGACACGAGTTAAAAAAGGATTAACAATGAATGATTCACCAAAGATTATTGAGGATTGCATCAGGGAGCTCGCGGAGCGTGAGGTTATCGAGGAGACAAAGGACGGTGTGACCGTGAGGCTAAGCAGGACGGAGCGTTTGAGGATAGAATCCTCGGGGAGAGTTATTCCTGATCCATGGCGACGCTATAACTCTCACCGAAGTTTTGGGGGTGATTAACCGTGAGGTCCCGGTCACCTGGGACAAAATCCCACAAGGTAGCAAACTCGGAGAATTCGCCACACACGGCCTTTTGACCTCGAAATTGAAGGATATAACGCTTTCTATAAGAAAACGTTACGTTGAGGGCATAGATCGACGCTCCAAGGCCTCAATGCGACACAACCCCACCTCAAAAATAACATCCACCGGGACCAGCCCCAAAAGAGGTAGTCTCAAAGCAATGATGCATAGGCGTAGCGATCTCCACAGGGTAAAAGCAAAGAGAGAGCTCGGAGTTAGGATAAGGATACCGGGACATCAAAACCGATGCGGCATGACAGCGGAAAATAAAGAGGTGGTGAAGGGGTTTAGAGGATAGTGGAGCATAACAACCTCAAGCAGGTATGATGCAACCAGGGACCCGGAGGCCTTTCTAGGTTACCAAGACTAACTTTTCAAGGGGCTCAGTTTCCGTGGTCTCGACCACCCTTGAAGAGTATAAAAATGCTTTCAACCACGTGATCTAATTAAAAGAACATTCATATTCCTCGCGTGTCATTTTACTGATCCCTTTTAATAATTCGATTCTTAGTGATTATATGATTGAAATAGACCATTAGATCCATTCCCTTTTTTATCAGCCATATCAACTGAGACCAGGAGAGTAAATGAACCTAAAAAAGCTTGACACTGTAACCTCGGTATTGCTGACCATTCCCTTATTTATTCAAGCCGCGCCTCAAGACCAGGAAATATTTCTCGATTTTGAAAATGTCGAAGGAACTGGAGATTTTAGACTCGGCGAACCACCGAATGACATCCAGTTTCTCGGCTTTACGATAGAGACATTAGAAGATCCGACACTTTTACACTCAGGATCGAAAGCTTTAACTCTTGGGCCCGGCCAGGAAGGAAGAATCATAAGCAACCGAGGGATTAATACGATTGAATTTTACGCAGCTGAATCAACAGGCGGTGGCAAAATCGAGATCAGAGGTTTAGTTAATTCAGAAGGAGGAGCAGCCGGTGGATTACCTGAAGTTATTACCGTAATATCAGAAAATGGTGAGGTTGAAGGACTGCCGGCCAACATCAGCCCTGACGCCAACCCCCCATTGCAAAGCTTTGTCGCTGACAGTGGCAATTTTCTTGATGGAACTGACCTGGAATTTATTGAAGGGATAAAAGATGTGAAGATCCTCAATGTTTCAGGTAAATTTTCTATCGATGATCTTGGCTACACACTCACAGATAAGCCTTCTAATAATAGCGTCTTTACCCGGTTTGAGGAATTTGGAGTCGGTGATGGTTTATCGGGTCCTATTACAATGGGAACATCTCCCAATTCAGCCACCTTTGATGGGGGCCAGATTGTAGCCTCTGTTTCGTGTGCATGTGGATTAATTTACTCGCAATCGCAAGGTTATGCGATTCGAAATGGAGAGGAATTCACGGTCACCTTTGAAACCCCGGCTTATGAAGTAGATTTTTACGCACAGAATGTAGTCAGAGTACAGTTGCAAGATCCCGATGGCTCATTTGAAGTCTACGATACTAATAATAACCTGATCGGGACCTTCACTAATTTTGAATCGAGTCTTAATCCGCAATTTAAACCCAATTTTTTTACCCTCAACGCGGTGGAATTGGGAGCGCCAGGCGGCATTGGCAGGCTTGTTTTTAAGGACGATCCCGATTTGAACGATGATGTATTCAGCCATTCAGGTATAGACGACTTTGGCTTTACGCCGATCGGCGCTCTGGGAACTGGCGGGGCCCCTCCGGTAGAAGGCCCGTCCATTACCACCCAGCCGGCGAGCCAGGAAGTGCCAGCCGGCACCTCGGTTACCGTATCGGTCACCGCCAGTGGCGACGGCCTTACTTACCAGTGGTATCTTGGTAACAGTGGCGACACCTCTAACCCCGTAGACGGGGCCACCACCAGCACCTTTAACAAAGGAGAAGTAAACGAGAATTCGAGTTGCTGGGTGCGGGTAAGCCAGGTATCGGGAGCTAGTGTGGATAGTGATGCCGCCGTCATCACCGTCGCAGCCCCGGCCGTGCCCCTCGTGCTTGACGGAACAGGTGATATCGCCGGGGAGAACATCCAGCATCCTAATGGTAACGTCTTCGACCAAATCTTACTCACCGGAGAAACCATCCAGTTACAGGCCAGACCGAATCAGATTACTCGCGTCTCCTTTATGGATGAAACCGAGGACATTGTGCAGGTTGAGTTCTCTGGCGCAGGATCCTTTACCGTAAACCTGGACGCTGCCACCTTCCTGCCACCGGCCATACCCCCGCGCTATAACCAGTCCGTAGAGTATGTGACGGGCAAGCCGAGTGTGGTGATCGATGGAGCGGACTCCAGTTCCTTCTTCAGCATCTTCACCGTGGGAAGGATCAACGCCGTAAACCAGGCGCTCTTCCCCGAGGGACAGGTCTATGACGCCCAAGCAGACGTCACTCTCGTCGAAGTTGTAAATTCCACCGGCATAGGCGGCATGCAGCTGTCGAACACCGCTTTCAGCGGAAGCACCGGTAAGGTTGGCGTTGATGCGCGCGGAGTACCGATCGCGGTACGCTTAACCGTTGGCGACATTGATGCCGATGGTGATGCCGTTCCCCACTTACTCTTTGGCTCCGGTTCTTTCACAGTGCCAGCTGGAAACCCCGGCTTGCGAATCACCGGTGGTGACCTCTTGCAGTCAAACGATGCTGCGATAGTAGTAGCCGAGAGTGGATCGACAACAACCGGGTTTGACACCCTGATTACGCAGAACAACTTCAAGTCCGACAACACCCCTCAACCTACACTGAGTATTGATGCCACCTTCGCCAATGAAGATGGTGATGCAATTGAGGTGACGACCGAAGAGTTGACGATAGAGTGAGCCGATTTCAGATTGCAGATAGCGGATTGATATAGGATGCAAGATAGTGAACAGTTGAGAAAGAACCAAGGGAACTGATCTTCGTCTTCGTCTACCTCCTCGTCTTCGTCCATCCAGATTCTTACATAATTATTAGGTGGTACGGGCTGCCTGTCAGCCATAGCCTTGGCGAAGGTTGGTCCCTAGCACGCTTCTTCAATTACGACATTCTCAAACACGCTGGAAACAGCGTCTCCCACTCTTTATAGTCCTTATTTGGATGATACCATCATGCGCTAAATATTTAGCTTTCGTTAACACCTCAAAAAGTAATATAAAATGTTCTTTTATTTTTCCGGGGTGTAGCTCAGCCTGGTAGAGCGCTGCGTTCGGGACGCAGAGGTACCCCTTTATTCATGCGGGTTCCAAGGGCAGTTGCCAAAAAAAGCAGGATTTTTGCAACTATCACCTTTACCGATAATTAATAAATGGTTACTTAAGTATGACTAACCAACCCGCCATAACCGTACACATAAAGCTTGTTGTCCTTACGCTGATCTTTAGCATCCCTCTAATCGTTAAAACAGCATGAAAAGAAAACCTATAAAAATAATTCCGCTTCTGATTCTTTTTCTTTATTTACCGGCACGCCTCTATGCCCTTCCTCAAGACCTGGAGGTGTTCACAGATTTCGAAGACGTTAGTGGTGAAGGCACGATTATCATTGGGCAGGAGCCAAACACGGTTACTATAACAGGTTTCACGGTGGAGACATTAGAGGATCCTGCTCAATTACATTCAGGGACAAAGGCTTTAACCCTGGGACCTGGACAGGAAGGGCGAATATCATCATCAAGAGGTATACAATTTCTGGAATTTTATGCGGGCGAGAACACGGGCGCAGGTAGAATGGAGGTAAGAGGAGAAGTCATACCAGACCCCTCAGTTGACACTAAAAGTAACTTCGTCATTGGCAATGGAGGTCTTATCGAAGGACTGCCAGCAAATATCAGCCCTGGAGCCAATCCCCCTTTATACAGTTTTGTAGGAGACAGCGGGTTTTTTCAAGATACAGATGATTTTGACTTCCTCAGCGGTATCCTCGAAGTAAAGTTTCTTAATGTTACGGGAAAACTCGTCCTCGACGACCTGGGATTTACCCTGACCGACTTCCCCTCAAACAACACTGTTTACAGCACTTTTGAAGAATTTAGTACGGGTGAAGGAGGATCAGAACCCTTGGTCCTGGGTACTTCGCCCAATACTGCTACCTTTGAGGGAGGAATGATTATAAACAGGGTTGCAGGTAATTTCATTTATGTACGCGCGTTTTTTAATATTTATGGATTATTTAATGGAGGGGAGGCAACCATCACCTTTGAAACTCCAGCCTATGAAATAGATTTTTTCGGAGCTACCACCGTGGCTGCTGGCAGTACCGATCCCAACGGCGCAATTGAAGTCTATGATACGAACGATAACTTACTGGCAACCTTTTCAGATTTAGAAGGAAATATTAGAGCTGAGTTCAAACCCAGATTTATAACCATCAATGCCGAAGAATTAGGAGCTCCCGGCGGCATCAGCAGGCTGGTGATGAAGGATGATCCCGATGTTAGCCCTATTTTCAGTCGTACCACAGTCGACGATTTTGGATTTACCCCGATCGGCGCCCCGGGAACGGGCTCCGAGGGCCCCCCGCCTGTCACTGCTCCCTCCATCACTACCCAGCCGGCAAGCCAGGAAGTGCAGTCGGGTACCGAAGTGGTCTTGTCCGTAGCCGCCAGCGGCGATGATCTCACCTACCAATGGTTTACCGGTAACAGCGGCGACACCACCAGTCCCGTCGCCGGTGCAACTGCTGGCACGTTAGACACGGGCGCTCTCACCGCGAGCACCAGCTTCTGGGTACAGATTACTAACGCCGGGGGCACCGCCGATAGCGACACCGCAGTCATCACTGTAGCGGCACCCTCCGTACCCCTCGTCCTCGACGGCTCGGGGGATATCGCGGGTGAAGACATTCAGCATGCCAACGGTAACGTCTTCGACCAGATTTTACTCACTGGAGAGTCCGTCCAACTCCAGGCCAAGCCGGGACAGATCACCCGCGTCTCCTTCATGGACGAAACCGAAGACATTGTGCAGGTAGAATTCTCAGGGACAGGCACCTTTACTGTAACTTTAGACCCAGCTACCTTCCTGCCCCCGGCCATCCCTCCACGCTACAACCAGGCCGTTGAGTACGTGACGGGCAAACCGAGCGTAGTCATCGATGGAGCGGACGCTAATACTTTCTTCAGTATCTTCACCGTAGGAAGAATCAACGCGGTGAACCAGGCCCTCTTCCCTGAAGGACAGGTCTATGATGCACAAGCGGACGTGACCCTGGTGGAAGTGATCAACTCCACGGGAATGGGAGGGATGCAGTTGTCTAACACGGTTTTTTCGGGGAATACAGGCAAGGTCGGCGTGAATGCAAGAGGAGTACCGATCGCGGTGCGGTTAACTGTAGGTGACATCGATGCCAGTGGCGATGCAATACCACACTTACTGTTTGGCAGTGGTTCCTTCACCGTAGCAGCGGGTAACCCCGGATTGCGGATTACCGGAGGAGACTTAGCACAGACTAATGCGGCATCTGTAGTGGTGGCCGAGAGTGGATCGACGACGACAGGATTTGAGACTTTGATTAGTCAGAATAATTTTAAGTCTGACCATACTGCTCAGCCCACACTAAGCATTGATGCGACCTTTGCCAATGAGGATGGGGATGCTATCACTGTTACCACTGAAGAGGTGACGATCGAGTAAAGCTTAAAGGGGTATGTAAAATACACAACCCTCTCAATCGATAATCCATAAGCCTGTATGCGGCGGGGGTGTTTTCTCCCAAAGGGGTATTCAATTGTAAATCAAATATAGCTTGGTATTCAGGAGACATAGAGAGCAATTCCTCTCTATTTATTTAAACTTTCATTAGGTTCTTGTTTACTTAAGACACACGACTGTATCAAGATCAGCCTTCCTTTGCGGTCAGCCCTGAACTAACTGCTTCCAACCTCTCGAAGATTCCCTCGATTACGTTTTCCTGAACCCTCTCTCATTAGTCCTCCGGCTTTCTATTCCTTCCTCGCGAGCATAGTATAAATTGTCAGCCCCTCGAGAGACTTTTTCCGCTCGGGTATAAATAGACTGGATAAATAGCCAACGACAAAACAGGTGATGAATCCGATAGTTGAGTAGAGGAAAAAGTGTATCGGTGTTTCAAATTTCACAAAATAAAGGACTATCGCACTAGTAATCGTGCCAACTAAGGCACCAATACCATTCGCACGTCGTGTAAAAATACCCAGGGCAAACAGTCCGCCCAATCCGCTGATAAATAATCCAGCGATAGAAGCAGCAAACAATGCGGCATTATGAATATCAAAAGTAACCAGTGAGAGGGCGATAACGGTGGCAATGAGACCGATGACTAAGGTAACCGAGCGAGCGAGATACAAATAGAGACGATCGGGTTTCTTGGGTTTGAAGCGTCGGTAAAAATCCGTGACAAAGACCGTGGCCACCGAGTTCATCCCGCTGTCAAGACTCGACATCGCGGCGGAAAAGATGGCTGCAATGACAAAACCGGCAAGCCCGAAGGGAAGATTTTGTGCAATAAAGAGAGGGAAAATCGCGTCATTCTGCATTCCCATGCTGACTGTGACAGGGTGCGTTTTATAATAGGCGTAAAGGGCGGAACCCATTCCATAAAATAAAAACCCGATGGGAATACCTATTATAGTATTTAACCATATCCCTTTCGCGGCCGCTTTTTCGTCTTTCGTCGTAAGATACCTTTGGATCGTGGTTTGATCGGTGGATGGTCCCAAAAAAGAACCAATAGCACTACTAATTAATAACACCCATAAGACGGGCGCTGTAATGTCCCATTCCAGATACAACATACGGTATTTATAATCAGCCAAACCAATATCGATTATTCCCTTAAAACCATTATCGATATGAAAAGGAATAACAATGAGGGCAATAATGATACCGATAAAAAATATAATGACCTGTAAAACATCCGACCATATGACCGCTTCGATACCACCCAGCACGGTGTAAAAGGTGCTGATTAATCCCATAAAGAGAATGCATAAGTAGATATTAATCCCCGCGATGGTGGAGAGAACGACTGCCGGTAGATAAAGGATAATACTAATTCTGATTAATTGAAAAATTATGAATTGTACACTTCCATATAAGCGAACAGGCAGATTAAATCGTTTCTCCAGGTATTCGTAAGCGGTAGTAACATTAAGCCTTCGGTAAAACGGCAGGAAAAAATAGATAACAATTATGGGTGCAAAAAAAAGCCCAATTCTTACGGGAAAAAGGAACCAGTCAGTGGCGTAAGCTAAAGCCGGATAGGAGATATAAGTAAGCGCACTGAGTCCTGTTCCTAAAATACTGAGACCTGCCGCCCACCAGGGAACACGATGGCTGGCGAGGAAATAATCTTTTGTCCCTTTCTCCTGCCTGGAAAAATAAAACCCCATATAGATAAGCGCCACCATATACAGCAGTAGAAAAGCATAATTTATGATTCCAAACGATGCATTCGCTCCCGCATCATGAATCATTATTTGAACCTTAGGGGTCATTATCCCTGGTTCTGTCTCTCCACCGGTAATGGCGATTCCTTCACCCCAAGACACCGCTTCAGAAGACACAACCCCTAATGGTAATCCACATTTTACCACCCAGGTATCAGTGATCGTGTGATAGACGAGAAGATCGCGTGAATAGCTGGGAGGATCCTTGCTTGAATTCACATCCTTGTGTTTCCAGGTATTGCCTCCAAAGATAAGAATATGTGATTGTCCATAGGCAATTCCAGGGGCCCCGGTTACGGGATGGAGGGCGTCAGCGATAGGTTCCCAATTTTCATAACGAAGGGAATAGCGGTAGCCGTCGGTCAATTGCCTGCTTTGGATCTCACCATTTTCATTCTGAATCCTTTCTTCACCGCCAATGATGTATACAAACCTGCCATTACCAATATTCTGGCCTACAACGATGGCCCTTCTCCTCGCCGGGCCCTCCCAGGGGACTAACGATTTCCAACCGGAATCTAATTTGTTCAGATCAAGTGACCAAAAATTCTTCGTCAGACTCATTTTGTCTCGCTCAAACTGGCCGCCAACCACGTATACGACACCATCAATTTCAGCGGCGCCGATTAAAGAGAGTGACTGTGGAAGAGGCGGCAGGGACACTTGATTAATTATCCGAGAAGATGCATTCCACGTTAACTGGACCACCTCGCTCTGATTGCCCTCAGCATTGCTCCCCCCAATTAAAATCAAACTATCATCGCTAGTTACAGAAGCACCTAAAGCGATCGGTTCATTCAGTTTGTAGCCTGTTAACCACTTTTTCTCTCTATTATTTGGGAGTATGTAGATGTCGTCATACCAAGTTCTGTTTTGGATCATCAATTCCATTCCATGCGGGAAATTTGAACCCCCAGCGACAATGAGAGCGCCATTGCTGACTCCGGTAAAAGCTCCTCCCAGGCCGAACTTGTTAGGCAATTCGGGCAGTTCACTCCAGCTAATGACTTCTTGCTTCGGCGCTGCGCTTTCACTGTGCCTTGCTATGCAAATCAAGGCAGCTAAGCATAACAAGATAACACAGGAATGTTTCATCGAACAGAGAGAGAATTCAGTGCGACCAACGGAGGTGGTCCTGCTTGGCGCTGAAGACCGCTCCTCGATAGGTCTGCCGGTATTAATCCAATAGTGTGTATGTAAATGATACGATTTCATCCTTTACTAGATAAGGTAGTGGCTCCAGACTGAAGGTCCAGTTCCCTAACGAGCATTCGCCGTGTCCGGCTTAATCCAGCTAAATATTGATGGCATTATGAAAAACATTCTTCACCACCTTATTATCCTTATCACTATTCTTTTCCTCACAAACCATTCTCTCTTGGCAGACAATAATAATGATAGCGACCAGGGAAAACAAGAACTGCTCATTACTGGAGCAGAAGCAGACTTGGGACAAGGGACAATTTTAATAACCGGTTTTAATTTCTCCCTGGGTTCAGATTTTGATGGTGAAGTGCAATTATTTTTTCCACCAGAGGATGGCGAAGCAATCTTAAAGTATCTCAACGAGAACAACTGTCATAAAGTTCCTTCTGAAACTGTATTTTACAGCATTTTAGGAGATGCCAATCATCCGCAGTTTCAGTTATTTACCTCCCTCGTAAAAAAATACTCTTGAACAATTTGTCCGATGAATACTGTGCTTTACAATGGAATTCGGTTACCCGAGGAATGGCCCCCGCGGGACATGAATCCGTCATCCCGCGAGCCAATGCCGGTTCCGTATCTGGACTCTCCGCCATCGGTGATACCGATCGACGTGGGCCGGCAGCTATTTGTCGATGGTTTCTTGATCGAGAATACTACCTTGAAACGGGTGTTTCACCCGGCGCAAAAATATGAGGAAAATCCAATACTGGTTCCGGTGACCGCGGCTGAACAGGAGCGCCCCGCGGCCACGGCCTGTCCTTTCGACGACGGAGTCGCCTACGATCCGGTAACCCGGAAGTTCCTGCTCTGGTACCTGGCCTCCTATCCGGGACACACGGCGGTGGCGTTCAGCGACGACGGTTTGCATTGGGAGCGGCCGGACCTGGATATCCTGCCCGGTACGAATGTGATCCTTCCCAACGACTACCCGATGCGTTCCCGGGACAGTTTCTGCCCGTTCCTGGATCTCCATGCGCAGGATCCTACGGAGCGATTCAAGGCCTACCTATACGTGTTTCACGGGAAAGTCCCCTGGGAGGTAAGTGAGATCCATCAGAAATTTTTTCCTTGGGAGAATCAGAAGGGCAAGAGAACCAGCGAAAACTGGCTCTTGAAATCGGGTGATGGCGTGCATTGGGAACATGCGGCACAGTTCACGGCTAGAGGCGCCGACGGCACGACCCTCCACTACAATCCCTTCAGACGGAAATGGGTGCTGAACCTCAAACGCGACTATGAAGGCAAACGAGGCCGGGCTTATATCGAAAGGGATCAGTTCTGGCAGTTTCAAAGTCTTCGGGAGGCTACGCCGGAAGAGGCCCTGAGTCAGGTCAGGAGCCTCGATGAGCCCGCTCCGGGGCTGTCCGAAGGGCAGGTGTTCTGGGTCGGGGCCGACAGGCTGGACCTACCGGATCCGGAGTGGGTGGTCCAGGAGCCGACACAGCTGTACATGCTGGAGGTGGTGCCCTATGAGAGCCTCATACTGGGAATTTTTGCAATCCTCTATGGCCCGCCCAACGACATCTGCCGAAAAGGGCAGTTCCCAAAGCTGACTCAGATCAAGCTGGGCTACAGCCGGGATGGATTCCACTGGTACCGGCCGGACAGGGAGGTCTTCATCGGTGCCACAAAAAAAGACGGGGACTGGGACCGGGCATACCTGAGACCTGCTGCGGGATGCATTATCGCCCGGGATCGGCTGCACTTCTACTATTCAGGATTTTCAGGCATCGCCCCTTCCGGTGCCCGCGACATATATGCCGGAGGCAGCACCCACGTCGCCTGGACTCGCCGCGACGGCTTTGTCTCCATGGATGCCGGCGATGCCCCCGGAGATTTGATTACCCGACCACTCACCTTCAAGGGCGGCCATCTTTTTGTCAATGTGGAGGCCCCGGAGGGTGAGCTCCAGGTCGAAGCCCTCGACCGGGAAGGCCGGGTTATCGAACCTTATTCAATGGAAAGATGCATTCCGGTACATGGAGACGAAACCTGCGTGCCGATCCGGTGGCGGGGTGCCGCGGACCTCTCAGCGGCCGGTGGCGGGCCGGCCCGGTTCCGATTCCGGCTGACAAACGGCAGCCTGTATGCCTTCTGGGTCGCCCTCGATCCAGGCGGTAAGAGCCACGGCTACGTCGCCTCCGGAGGGCCGGGTTTTTCCGGCCCGAGAGACGTGTAACGTAACGGCCCGACTGGTGCAACGGGACTAATAGGTCCAACAGGACCTCAAGGGATTCAGGGTTTAACTGGCCCCATTGGGCCGACAGGGACTGATGGAGTTCCATCGGGATTTATATAATAGGGGAAACACCAGTAGCTCCTAGTGGATATAATTTTTTAAGAGAGTTTATATTAGAAGGAACTGACATCTGGTTAACAAAGGTGGCGTGACCGCCGAGGACTGGACCATTGCCAGTGAGAGTCTTTCCGTAAATAAGAACGGAAAGACGAATGAAACAGAAAAGACACAACACCGAGCAGATCATAGCAATCCTGCGCGAAGTAGACAGCGGCAGAGGCATCCAGGAAGTCTGCCGTGAGCACAACATCAGTGCTCAAAGCTACCATCGCTGGCGAAAAAAATATGGGCAGATGGACCTACGCAATGCGAAGCGGCTAAAGGAACTTGAAGGCGAGAACACGGAACTGAAAAAGATGTTAGCCGAGCAGATGTTAAAGAATCGGGTATTGGAGGAAGTGAATAAAAAAAAATGGTAAGCTCGTCGCATAAGAAAGAAGCGGTCAAGCATGTGGTAGGGCAAGGGTTTTGCTCGCTGCGGCGGGCCTGCAGGTATCTTCGGCTCCATCGCTCAACTTATCTCTACGAGTGCAAGCGAGAATCTTATGGTACTCAGACAATGGTGAGACGAATCATTAGAATTTCAAAGGTACATTCGCGTTATTGCTATCGTCGTATTCGTGCCCTAATGGACAAAGAGGGGTGGAAGGTAAGCCGTAAATTCGTGCAAAAAGTGCGAAGAGCTGAAGGGCTTGGAGTGAAACCCTCTCGTCGCCGACAGAGACGACGAGGGCACTCTACTGGGCTCCCTACCAAAGCAGTAAAGCCGAACCATGTATGGAGTTGGGATTTTGTTGCCGACCACACCGATCGCGGAGGACAACTGCGGATGATGACTTTGATCGATGAATATACTCGTAAATGCCTGGCCATAAAGGTATCTCGTTCGCTCAAAAGCGAAAACGTGTTGCAAGTCTTAGTCGAAGCTATTGAAGTGTATGGCAGCCCCCCATGCATCCGTTCCGATAAAGATTCGCAGTTCGTAGCACAAAAAGTCAGAGAAGCACTCCTAAATAACCAGATCGATATTATCTACATCGACCCTGGCAGCCCTTTGGCAGAATGGCTATGTTGAATCCTTTAAACCATCGACGGCGTGACGTACCGAGGAACGTAGTAATGCCATAGCGAAGCACTCCTGTACCCCGGTGGCCTGGGCGGATCGGTGGAATGGTGCGGAGTCTCGGAGACTGCCACGGATGCATCGTTTTGAGGATTCTCGTATAACGCAAATAAACGATCGTCATACTGCAAGTATTTAATAAAAAATAATGTTGACTTATTTACGTATTTATCTACCGTTTAGCGTGAATATACATATAATTTACTATTTACTAGGATTGAGTTACAACCGGACAACCACGAAAGAATATATCATGGGTGATGTGAAAACCATAGCGGAGGTGATTAATGCCGACGCGCAGGTAATAAGGAGCCATGCGCAAATCGCCTCGGACTCGGTAGGGAGTTACGCTCATTACAATGAGGGGCCGCCTGCAAAGGTGCTTGAGGCGGTGAAGGATTGCATAGCGGAGATTCGCAGGGTGGCGGATCGGCTGGGGCGTGAGATCGAATCCCACCTCAACAATAAGCAACAGGGAGGACAAAATGATTGAGGATAACAAGACGGTTTGGGGATACTGCAGGGTGAGCACCGAGAGGCAGGATTACCTGGGGCAAAAAGCTTCAATCTATGAGTACGCAAATAAGCAGGGCTGGCAAATAGACCGCGTTGTGCAAACGACGGTGAGTAGTCGCAAGGAGGAGAAGGAACGGGGCCTTGATGTTCTAAAGGAGGCGGCTCAAAGCGGGGAGGTGGACGTGATAATCTTCAGTGAATTATCGAGGCTTGGGCGAAGCGTTGGCCAGATATGCCGCCTGGTAACGTTCTATGTCGAGGATTGCGGGGTATCGCTCCACTTCATTAAGGAGGGGCTGGTGTTGGAGGACGGCAAGCGTGATGTAGGGACTAAGGTTACCTTCTTTATGTTCTCGATGCTTGCGGAGATCGAGCGGGACTTGATTAGTGAGCGTACCCGGAGCGCATTGCAGGCACGCAAGGATCAGGGCGTTGTCCTGGGCCGCAAGCGGGGCACCTTCAAACTTAACGGACGCGGGGATGAGATCAAGAAGCGGGTTGACCAGGGGGTGAAGCTATACCGGATTGCGGATGATCTGAAAGTTGCCCCAAACACCCTGGCCGCGTGGCTTAAGAAGAATCGCAACGCTAAAGGTAAATGGATTTACAAAGAGGGTGCATCGTGACCGATGCTCTGGATGGAATAACTAAGCGTGGCGCGATTGCTCGCATGTTCGATGTCTCGCAGGAGATGGTGAAGTTGGTCTCGAAAGCGGTGCTGGTCGAGATGGAGGACAAGCATGGCGCCACCGATGCTCTTGAGGACTCGGACCCGGCCCGCGTTGCGGAGATCCGCGAGGGGTGGGAATACCAGTCGGAGTATGTGCAGGTTGTTTTGGGGCGGCTTGAGAAATTGCGGGGCGTTCGCTTGAGTCGGGCAAAGCGGCTGGAGATCTTTGATCCCGGCGAGGTGAGCAATGCAAAGCTGGATTATGTCGAGTCAGTGAATTATGCGCGGTCGTTTCAGGCGAGGGCTGATCGGTTTCTGTCTGGCCCGGAAGACGTCGAGGTTAAATCCGAGGGGGAGGAGGAGTAATAAAATGCCTAGAAGAAAGAGAAATAAAATCGGGAGGCGGTTTGTTGAGGACGGCAGAGGAACGAGACTCGTTAAGAAATCCCCGGCCAGAAAGAAAGGGAAGAGCGATGCTGGTAATTAAGATCCGCGATGAGGTGATCACCTTTAACCCCGTGGGGGAATGGGTGAGTTCGGATAATAAGGCATTGGCCGCCACTCTCAACGCTATGTTTCCCGATGATTATGGGAATCCTGCTATAGTATTTTCAGAAGGTGGAAATGAGGGATTGGTGTTGGACCATCTCCAGTTGATATGGCCTGATCTCAAAGTGGTGGTTTTTGAACCCGAACCTCCTCCTCCGGAGAGGTCTGGCATCAGGTATTCCCGTGACGAGGAGGATTGAACCGACGGCGACGTCTAGTGGATCTGTGCTAATTCTCCAATAGGCCCGACAGGGCTTAAGTTGGGCTATCAAGAGACTACAAAAATTGAACAAGCAAAGGCGATCCACATCAATGAAGCGGCTGCACGCATCTTATTTGCCGAGGCAATGGACGCAGGTGGATTCGAGAAAAGCGTCGGTGCGGATGGTCCGCGAGTGGTATGAATGGGCCGACATCGACTTGAACGGGGCCGAGTGGCGGTACACGGTCACCAAGAGCAACACGCCGCATATCGATCCCCTGGCCAACTAAGCTGTCGCAATCTTTCGTGAATTGCATTCTCTAACCGGACACGGCCGATGGGCGGAGGCACCCTGTTGGCAACACTGCGGGCCTTTGGATGTCCGCCCCGATCAGATTGACGATGCCACACGGTTTCCGGGCCATGGCACGAACCATTCTGGATGAAGTATTAGGTTTCCGGCCCGATTTCATCGATCATCAGTTGGCCCATGCGGTACTGGACCCCAACGGTCGAGCCTACAACCGGATGGCGTTCCTGCCGGAACGAAGGCGAATGATGCAGATGTGGGCCGACTATCTGGACAGGCTCAAGTCCTGTGACAAACTTGCCTTCCGGGCTCAGGACGGCCGTCTCTCATGATGGCCCGTCACCGTAACACGCGACCTGGACAAACCCGTGGATGCTGTGGGCAGCCACGAGTGGCAGTCTATCACTTCACACCTGCTTTATCTTGATGGCATGAATGTACGGATCCTGGGCATTGGAGGCGGCACCACATACCTCTCGAATGCGTATCCTGGAGACGTTATTCCGCTTTGTATAAAGCTGAACAGCGATACGAGCAGATACTCAAGGCTATTCTCGGGTTTCAGGAAAGTAACTCCAGAGCAACCCAACGCGCTATATGACATCTGCTCGCCTGCGGCTGGTGCCAGCATTTCCTGGTTGAGAGTCAGAACGACGTTTGGCCTTAATTCTGCCGGCACCTGACCGTACAGATCGACAGTATGCTCGATCATCGTCTCAGGCTTGGCCCCAAAAGATTGACCGAACCCAAATGCGTAAATCTGACCGGAAGAGGATGAATTCTGTATCGTTTTCCAACTGCCGTTCGTGACACGCGTGCTCTTTTCAAGGTAGGTTCGGAATTTCACCTGACCTAGCGGTACTTCTTCTTTTGGTTCTACGAATCTCTTCAATCTTCTTACCGACGCGATATTGCTGTATATGTCGGCCAATTCTTTTTTTCCAATTGTGCTCTTTATCGAACCGACGGCGATCACCGATTCACACGGATAGTAGAAGACATCTTCCACATTGAACACCGGACAAAATTGTCGTTCGTAGAGTACCAGGTCCATTTGTCCCGATGTGTTGCCGTCGCTGGCGATGACAAAACCGGTTCCTACGCCGACTCCATTTGGCAGAATGGATTCAAGCTTTGTCCTGACGGCATTTTCCCTGGCTTGCCCTTTAAGTCCGGGCGTTGTTACCTGTCCAGCGCGGCCATATGCGAGCATCAATTCCTCGCCGAGGTTCTTGATGTAATCGTGCGTGTCAAATTGCGGTATATTTCTCTAGGGAATTATATATAATAACAAAATTATTTCTTTAATCGTTTAAGATATTCCACTCATTGGATTTTTTTGGGGTGTATTCAGAACAGTCTTAGCTACATTATCGAGCGTATCGGGAATTCTGTCAGACATCATTGGTAATTTCTTCTCCTTGTTCTTTGTTATCATTGTCCTGTTTTGATTGACTTTTGTTATTATTGAATTGTTCCACCTATCAAACACACAGGCGTTCAGATACACCCCCCGAAGATAATATGTAACACCACCGATGCCGCCCCAGAGTCCGCACAGTAAAGCAAGTTGAATGGTAGAGGAAGGTAGGACAAGTTTACCTTAGAGTAAAAGAATCCCCATAGTCGAATACCCCCCCAGCATAAACAGTAGATACGCGATTGCCCGTTTCATGTTCTTTTTTAGCACAATGAATTATAAAATGAGTCTAAACATCTGCCCATATGCTAAATAAGTATCATTATCTTAGCAATGATTAGATCAAGAAAATATGATACCTTGTATGCTGAAGCATGTATGGTATGATATGGCGAGCTTATCTACCTGCAAGGATCATTAATATTAATTACGTTAAGATCTGAGAGAAGCTAGTGAAGGGTTCCTGTGTGTGGGAAGTTAAACTGTACATATCGGTATATGATATTACGACCAGTGGAGTGACTCCAAAATCGTATCATTTACAGAGAGAGTGGCGTGACCACCAACCTGTGGAGCCATTTATGGAAAGCGAATTGAGAGTGATCGGACCCCATTAATCGTAACAGTTTAAGTGAGAGAGTTACCGGGTGTTAATGGTTTTAGGATTAATGTATATGGGAAATCCTGGCGATGTAAGAGCGTGGCCCGAACGTTACTAAAATTGGAAAGTAATCTGACAAACTTGTAAGTCCACAGCCCACCACTGAGCTTTCCTGCTGGCCTGCATAGGCCTGTAGCTGAACGTTGACCAACTCTGAGACTGAGATAGGCAAAAGCCCTCTAAAACGAGCACAGCCCTTTCTCAGCCGCACCTTTTACTGCTAGCTTCTTCTGCTTTGGGCTCACCCCATTCTTGACAGTGTTTCCTCCAAGACTTGGTTCTTTAGCATTTGATCGGCGAGCATCTTCTTCAACTCGGTGTTTTCTTTTTCCAGCTCTTTAAATCGCTAGAGCATCGGCCAGTTCCAAATTGCCATATTTTTACCCCAGCGATAGAAGGTCTGTTCACTCAGGTTGTTGCCTCGGCAGATTTCCTCTACCGTTTTACCGGTATCGGCTTGCCGTAGTATTGTTATAATCTGTTCGGTTGTGTATCTTTTTCTTTTCATTGAGGTTATCTGTTTATTCCGATAACCTCTCTCTGTAAATGATACGATTTTTTTGGTCACTGCCACTCACGGCAGACTTCATCGGTGCTTATCTGGCAGTCTCTGCGTCGCTTAATATCCGGATAATCTGCCCGGTCTTGTGTCGCGATTTCTTCATCATAATTTTCCTTCCTTTTGTCAGAAAATCGTCTTATTAGCGGTGAATTAGATTAAGAGGGCCCACCCAGAGTCACTCTATCAGACTTGAAACAAATAAACCTTCGGCATGCAGCCCTTAGTATGGCCAATCTAGAGGGTCTATCCTAGGTAATGGAATCATATTAGACATTGACCGGATTCCACATTTAATTTCTCAGTAAAAAATGCGATTTTACTATATTCTAAGAAGATGGCTACTCATTGTAGTATACTCAATTATAGGTGGTTTAATATCAGCTGCTCTCTTCCAATACGGTACTATTTTCTTCAATAGATATAAATATAATCTTCCTGACTCAAATTATGATGTATTGATTATATTATATTACGGTCTCTTTTTGTTTGGAATTATAATTTTAAATCAAAAATCTAGAGTTAAGTTTTGGCATTTCAGTTTTTTTATTACTCATCCCCCATTTATCATATCAGTACTCACTGCGCTGCTTATAACCCCTTTAATTACCAGACTTACTTCGCAGGGGATTGACAATATTTACCCTACTTACCGTCAAGTCGCTTGTATTTCATTATCTTATGTCCTCATATTTATTTTACAGCGATTTATTCTATGGATACACCAAATTTTTAATAATTTAGTCTCACCACCGTCAAAAGATATTAATGTAAATGCATCAACCATTCTTGAACTTAGTGATGCTCAAATAATAAAGTGGATCAAAATTGAGAAACCAATTAAATCACCGGATCAGGATCTATTCCAATTTAACTATCTAGCCAACCGCGTATATGAAAAAATTAATGAAGGTATCGGTACAACCTTGGCTATTGTTGGAAAATTTGGCAGCGGAAAATCCAGTTTGATTGAGCTAATAGAGGGAAAGTCTAAAGATAATCAAAATAAAAAACTATGGTTCGTGAAAATAAATTGTTGGGGATTTGAAGATTCTACTAAGGCTCAAGAGATTATATTGAAACAAACTTTAGTATCTCTATCAAAGCGAGTTGATTGTTTATCTATTTATAGGATACCTGCAAGGTACATTGAAGCTATATCAAAATTAAACAGGTATGTAGATGCATTTTTAACAGCCTTTGATGCATCAATAGATCCATTAACCGAACTGCAAAAGATTTCTCTAATATTACTAGCCGTCAAGGCACGTCTCATTATTATCATTGAGGATACTGACAGGAACGGCGTAAAATTTAACGCAGAGGATCTAGAAGCACTTTTATTTAGGCTAAAGCAAGTTGAAGGTATCTCATTTATATTGACAACTGATACTTCAAGTAAAGTTGATTTTGCAAAACTCTGTGAATACAGCGAAAGTATTCCTAATCTAGATGTTGATCAATCATTACGTATTATTAGTACGGTTCGAAAATTTTGTCTGGATAGTTATCTTGATGATATCCATCCAATTTCTTATGAAGATAGCCTTAGACAAGATAGGGAGGGCCCTGATGCTATTTCCAGTCCGATTAGTTTATATCAAACAACGAGTTGGCAGGATTCCCTCGTTGATTTGTTGTCTACACCCAGATACTTGAAAAGAACTTTAAGACGCACAATAAATGCATGGGAAAGATTACACGGTGAAGTTGATATTAACGAACTGTTGATTATTACAGCATTGCGCGAAACTGCTACCCCTGCATTTTCATTTCTTAACCGCCATTATCAGGAAATTCGATCCTTATCGCCTAATAGTTCCGATGACCATGAAAATAGGTTGAGTAAAAATAAAATACAGAATCTGAAAGAAAACTGGAATGAAATAATAGAGCGTTCGAATTTCGATTCTACTATAGTTTCAATATTAATGCGTGAGATATTACCTGCAACTGATTTTCTTTTTAGTAATATATATAATCCTACGACCAAAACAATACAGGGGATTAAAAATAAAGATGCACCCATTGATTACGGAGAACGTTATTTCTCTGAATCAATTTTAGAAAACCACATCCGCGATCAATCAGTTTTGCAAACAATTAAAAAAATCAACTCGGGTAATAGTGAAGGTATTAATGATGCTTCTAAAAATATTTTTGAATCTAAAATATTTAGTGAGATTTTAGTCTATTATGGTGATCGTATTGAAGAAGATAATTTATTACCGCTTTTGAGTAGCTTATATAAATTAATTCGGGTGAAAATGGGAAGTAAAGCTTATCATGATAAACCAGGTTTCATAGAACTATGGAATTATGGACGAAATAAATTCCCACAACTCCCAGGATTTAAGACTTGGATTTATTCTGAAATTCGTAACTCCTTTCCTAATAATATTAAATTTGTAAATGCTCTATGCTATTGGTGGTGTCCATATGAAAGCCAACATATTGATACTGAACTTGTGAGACAATATATATGTGATTTATCAAAGGAATACTTTAAAAAATTATCATCAAAGGATTTCGCAAATTGCTTTGACGAAGATTATCCTTGGTCACTGTCGTGGTTGGTTTTTATTGAACCCAGGAATGAAATCGATGTTTCAATAAGTAATGCTCCTGATTGGTCTTGGCTTGGACCAGTTTTAATAGATGCTTCGAAGGAAGTTCCAGAAAAAATCAATCCCCAGATTGCATTTATGTGCAAAATACAAAATCAAAGTTTTTTCGACTACGACAATGAAGTATTAGATGGTATATTTGGCGATAGAAAAAATGAAATTATGCAAGAGTTGGCAAAACCTTATGAGGTAAATCCTAATTTTTCAAAGGATGATCAAGTTAAACTTAAATCAGCAACCAAGAAAGCTCAGCAATGGCCAATAAAGAATGCATAAGTGTACTAGTTATGATATGATCTGACAGAAGATAGAGAAGGGTAACTCTGTCTGGGAAGTTAGACCATAACCACAATCCCCCCTCGTGGGTTGTGGTCGTATTACATAAACTGATCCACCAGAAGAATTAGCCTGAGGATGTTTAGGTTGAAGTTAATTTGGTAGAGGAAAACAAAGCCTGAAGCTTATAATATATGAATGAACATATAATCAAATTGAATTATATATGATACTTTCAGTTATTAAATTTTCATATTATCTTCTTCTCGTAGAAGATACAATCAAATCCTTCAATTATTCCTCGATGAACTTCAGTATAATCGTGTTGTTCATATAGTCTTTGAGCTGGGGTTTGTTTAACAGTTGTGTCAAGGTGCAGTATCTGATAACCAAGTTCCTTTGCTCGACGTTCAAGCTCTTTAAGAATGGCCTGACCAAATCCTTGTCTTTGATATTCAGGTTTTACGCGCATGCGGGTGATTTTGGCTCTAAAATTATCTATTCTTTTCAATGCACCCATAGCGACAATTTCATTATCAATTTCACCTACTAAAAATCCACCGCCATTGTGTATATATTCCTTTTCTATGTTGTGTAAATCATCGTCCCATGACCCGTTGCCTGCATGTGCTCCTATTTCATTTAAAGCAGTATTATGCAGATTCCAAACCTCGTCGTGGTCTTCTTTACAGTATGTGCGTAAATGTAACATGAGAAGTGATCGAACCCGTTTATTGTATCCGCTTTAGTGAGAGAGTGGTCGGGCTAGCCAAACTGGAGCATCGGAAGAGTTAGTGTAGGGATGCTTAAGTTGAAGTTAAATGTGTAGATCAAGTCAAGGTTTGGGCGCAATGAGGGCGTAGCCCGAGTGGAGCCCGAGCCTTCGGTATTGAGGTCTTCAGCGAAGTGCCGTGGGGTGGTGTTGCCGAGGCTGCGGTGGGGGCGGACATTATTGTAAAGCCAGCGCTAATCCTCAATGACAATGCGTGCTTAGGTTAAAGTCCATAACTGCTCACGGTTTAAGCACTCCTCGCGAAAACGGGTATGCACCGATTCGATGTATCCGTTATGCCAAGGGCTTGCTGGTTCGATATAGAGGGTTTTGATTTTCATTGCAGCCAGCCAAGCTCTCAATTCGCTTTCTATTAATGGCTTCGCATGTCGTCGCTTTGCTCCTCGGAACCGATCCAATGTAGCTACGGATATATTGTGGCGGCCTATGACGAGCGAGCAGTTTTTGCATAACCCCGCGGACCGTTTTATCGTGGATAAAATACCAGCTCCAAACATGGCCGGGATGTTCGGCTTTTGTCTGCAGGCCGGTGGAGACACCCCTGCGTCGGTGTCTTGGCTTGCGTTGGGGGATCGCCAAACCCAGTTCACGTCGCAGACGTTGCACGAGACGTTTACCCACATGCCAGCCTTCGTCCTTCAACAGCTTCGTGATCTTGGGATAGCTCCACCTGGCATATTGCCGTGATAACCGCCTTACTGCCGCCTTCAGTTTCATTAACCAAGCATCCGGATGCTTCGCCTTATATGCATAGGTGCAACGGTGCAGCCGAAAGTACCGACACCCCGCTCGCATCGAACACTGGCCCCGAGCCACAAGTCTCTCTGCCACTTGCCGCTTGTGCCCAGGGCTTACAGTTTTTTTTCGAGGGTCTCCTGCAGGATCTCTATCCCCAGCATCTTGTCCGCCAGCATCCGTTTTAACCGCGCGTTCTCCTTCAAAGAGTTCCTTCATCCGCTTGGCCTGGTCGACATCAATCATCCCAAACTCACGCTTCCAGCGGTGGAAAGTCTGTTCGCTAATGTTGTTCTCGCGGCATGCTTCCAGGATCGTTTTCCCTTTGTCCGCCTCCCGCAGCATCCGTATTTTCTCTTCAGTTGTGTATCTTTTGCCTTTCATTGTCTGAGTCCTTTCTAGGTTACCCAGACTAACTTTTCAAGTGTACCAGTTTTCGTGGTCACGACCAACACCACTTATTGAATTTAATGGATGTTTTTCTGTTTCTCATTTTCGTTAAAGGTATAAGAGAGTTTTACAACATTCCCAAGATCTTTCACCTGCTAGTTAACCTCTTCATAAGATTAATTAGTTCAACATTCGTTAAGCAAAAATCTAACCATAAGATCTAATGCCACCATCTATGTTGATAGTCGGGCTATTGATTCTTGTAGAGTGGCTGTATCTCGTTAATTTTCACTCATGAGTTTTTAGTTTTTTTAACCTTTTTATGTAATTACTATTAATGGTTATTTAAATTTCAATAAAAGATAGCCTCATCAATCAGAAAATAGCTAATGAGTAAGAAAAACCAACCATACGAATGATTTTATATGATCGAATACTTTTAATCGCATCAATCCTATGTATATCGCATTATGTTCACGCACATAATGCGTCCTTTCCTTTGCCTGATTATAAGATTCATGAATATCCTTTTAACATGGTAGGGAGAGTTGCCAGAGGAGATACCTACGATTCCTATTCTATTAGTTCAGGCGTGGCAATATCGCAAAAGGTTGTTCTCTCGGCAGCACATATTTTTTTCAATAGGTCGACTTTGGATTGGGATACGGGCTTTTATAAATGGAAGGTCCGCTATACTCCAGCCGATTTATATATTGATAAGATCGCGCGATCTTACCGCTATTTTGACGACTATGCTTTAGCCAGACGTAATGACCAATTTGATGATCCAAGATTATATACATTGGAGCAATTTAATCGCGATGTCATTACTCTCATATTTTATGAAGATGTAGCCGATGGTGGTTGGGCGGGATGGGGTGCCAATGAAATGACCGATAACTCTGATAAAATGATCGTCGGATACCCTAACCTAGGATATTCCTATTCTGATCCGAGAAGTGACACAATGCATTCAACCAGTCTTGATGGAAGTCCTGCTAGATATAAGTTTGTAAACTACAATGACAGATTTGGTTCTAGAAGTCGACTTTATGAAACCTACGATTTGTCTTCCGGTCCGGGTAATAGTGGGGGTCCGGTATTCGGGCTAATTAGATTTGCGAATAGCACTGTTGATTGGGGTGTAGTGGGTATAACTGTAGGTGGATCTACAGGCGAGTCTTCCTTAGCCGTAGGTATTGACCAAGCTGTTTCTGATTTAATCAAAGCATCGGGATCCACTGACGGTTCAACTATCTCATCTGATGACCATGCAGATATTCGCGGCGCTGCGACCCCGATAGAACTTAATCGCTCTATTTCAGGCAATTTAGGAATAGAAGGCGATCTTGATTATTTTCGGTTTGAAATAAGGAGTGCTGGAACAATAACTGCATTTACAACAGGTGATACCGATACCTTTGGAGAATTACGAAATGATTTAGGAAACATTATTACTTCAAATGATGATAATGGTTCAGGGAAAAATTTCTTTATTACCCGGATAGTTGAACCTGGAATATACTACGTCGACATCAGTAATTTCTCCAATAATGAAACAGGTCAATATTCTTTTCACGTTGATTTTACTGAAACTCCGGTAGAGGAACCCTCTATAGACAATCACGGAGACTTAGTGCTTGGAGGATTAGGTCATATAGTTCAAGAGAATATTCAGCACCCCAATGGTAACGTCTTCGACCAAATTTTGCTCACTGGACCATTCATCAAGCTCAAAGCAAAGCAAGGTCAGATTACAAGGGTTTCCTTCATGGATGTAAACGATGACATTGTGCAGGTAGAGTTTTCAGGCGCAGGCACCTTTACCGTAACCCTCGATCCGCCTACGTTTCGACCTGCATCTTTACCTCCACGTTACAACCAAGCAGTGAAATACGTGACGGGCAAACCGAGCATCGTAATCGAAGGGGCGAACTTCAATACTTTCTTCAGCATATTCACCGTTGGTAGAATCAATTCGGTTAACCAAGCATTGTTCCCCTCTGGACAGGTCTATGATGCACAGGCAAACGTGACCCTAGTCGAAGTGATCGACTCCACTGGTATGGGTGGTGTGCAGATGGGGAATGCAGTCTTCAGTGGTAGCACGGGTAAAGTCGGCATTGATGCAAGAGGGGTTCCGATCGCGGTACGCTTAACCGTAGGTGATATAGATGCAAGTGGCGATGCAGTGCCATACCTCCTGTTCGGTGACGGGTCCTTCACCATAACCGGCTACAACACAGGGTTGCGGATCGGCGGTGGAGACTTATTGCAGTCCAACGGGGTTCCCATTGTAACAGCACCCAATTGGGATGGTCTAACTTCATCATTCAATTACAAATCTGATGGGACCGAATTACCAGTTCAGGATATCAAAGCTACTTGGGATTTCATTGATTGAAACAAAGGTGAGTAATGGCCAGCTTAGTCCAGCCGACTATTACTCACCTTTGTTTGTGGATTTGTAGCAATACAAATTTTAATGACATACAAACAAGTCTTGCTTAGAAGGCTAAAGATTATGATAGGGGCTATGAGTTCTGGGGGGAAATGCTATATCTAGCACAAAAATATATAAAGACCGTTGTTAAATTTTGTTTATGGGATTTATGTGAACCAATAGGTTACGAGTGGTTAAGCGATGCTATGCAGGATGAAAAGTATAAGAGCAATATCGTTACCTTAAATCATGATCTTCTATTAGATATTTTTTTAAAAAATGAAGAGATTGCTTACTGTGATGGATTTAAAATTAATTCAAAAGATAAAGTTAAAATATTTGATCCAAGATGCTTTATAGCAGACGAACCATTTCATCTATTAAAATTGCATGGTTCAATAAATTGGAAAGCTTATGGGGGGGTTGAACGACATTTAGTTGCAATACCAATGGATGGATTTGAAGAACATAAATTTTTAGATGGTCATGGACCGACAGATAAAATTGTCATACTAGCTGGCACTCATAACAAACTTGAGGATTACTCTTACAGTATTTTTAGTGATTTGGTTGCTGAATATACACGGTTACTTTGGACTACTGATTATGTAATAATATGTGGATATGGATTTGGTGACAGAGGAATAAATTCACGTCTTTCAAACTGGTTAAGACTTGATAGTAAGAACCAGATACTAGTGATACACCCTAAAGGAGAAAAATTGAAGGATAATATAAAATACCCTCATGCAGCTGAGTTATTAAAACTAATAGATCCTAATCGAATACATTTTGAGGAAAAGAATTTTGAGGATATCCAATGGGATGAAGTTAAAAAACTCATTTAAATGGATAAGTGGAATTCGCATTTTTATTTAACCATGGAGTTAAATGGTCGCCAAAAGGTAGCGGCGGCAGAGCGAAGGTCAGTTAATAAATCGTATGCTAATTACTTTGCATCGTGGAAAAGTAGGGAACCTCTTATGGAGCCAAATAAAGCAACGAACATTAGCATAAAAGGACCCATTATGCACCAGGCAGATCAACCAAAACCCTTACCTCTGGCAGACCTAACACTGACTCTGGTACAGTAAACGGGAGCAGGTCATAACCCAGTTGGGTATTTCTTTCACCAAGGTCAGTGTCTTGCATATTTTCTTTCATCGCATAGTGGTCAGTGAATAATAACCACCTATAACCGTGTCAAATAACGTCATAACCGCCGCAAATAAGCGTTTTTAATTTTAATAAGTATAAGATACACTTAATGCACGTATTTAGTATGAAAAAAGGAATGTAAAAATGTCTGTAATCTTTTCATTTTATAGATAAACAAATAAGTTTAAATTGTTAGTCTTAAATTATAAGGGTATCACTACTGCGGTTCAATTTAATTACCTTTTTTCCCAATAGATCGTTCTCCCCATAAGGGTCTTGAAATCTATACTTGCTGATTTCATCTCAGGGTTCCACCTAACATAGACTTTAAAAGGTGATGTTTGATTTGGTAATATTGGATTGTAATCGATCAGCGTCGAGTCGGATGTAATAAATTTTTTCTGTGCAGTATAAAATTGCGCTACTGCCTGAACATTTTTAAGAGACTGCGAAGATATATTCTTTACTTGCCCTTCTACAATCGCGTAATCACGTTTATTATGCCAAGACCAGTCAAGTAATAGGAGCTGCGATTCTACCTTTGGTTTAGGGCTCGGTGCTGGTGATGATTTTACTGAACTACTACTGTCTGACGCCGTGGTTGAAGGAGTGCTTGTCGTGTCTGGAATCGAAGTGGATCCAATATAGCCAATTATAATAAAACCAAGAACTACTAAAAGAAGGCATCCACCCAATGACGATTTTTTAACTTTTGCCCCACAATTTGGGCAAACCTCAGCATTCTTACTGATTTCGTGGCCACACTCTTTACAATTTACTAGAGCCATCGTTATTCTCTATATTTAGATTGAAAATTTGGTCAATGACTTAAGTTCACAAAATAATCGCTAGATATTATATATAACCGTGTCAAATAACGTCATAACCTCCGCAAATAGACGTTTTTAAAGGGAGGGGCAGTGGTCGGGTTACGCAAACTGGTCCACCGGGAGAGTTAGTCTGGAGAGGTTAATGTTGAAGTTAAGTTGGTAGAGGAAGTCAAGGCTTGGGTGGAATGAGGGCGTAGCCCGAACGTAGCCAAGATCTCTCCAATACATCAATCCTAAAACTATTAACACCTGACCTGTCCCCGTAAAACTGGACCAGCAAAGATTTAGTCTGGCATGGGTGAAAAACCTAATATAAGATAGGAGAAAGAACCACCCATGAAAAGCAAAGGCAAACGTTATAATAAAGAACAAATCATCTATGCCCTAAGGCAGGTAGAAGGCGGTCGAAGGATTGCCGAAGTGTGCCGAGAGTTAGGCGTAAGCGAACAGACCTACCATCGTTGGAAGGGTAAATACGCGGGCCTGGGAATAAGCGAATTAAGACGACTGAAGCAACTCGACGAAGAGAACGCGAGTTTGAAGAAGCTGGTAGCTGATCTGAGCCTGGACAAGCACATGCTGCAGGAAGTTATCGCAAAAAAATTATAAAGCCTGTGCGCAAGAAGGCGATTACTGACTGGTTAGTGGAAGCTTATGCGGTTAGCAAACGCCGGGCGTGCAGGCTGATGCAGTTGTATTGGTCGAGTTATAACTACCAGCCGGTGAAGAAGGACGAACGTGCGCTGACCATGCGCATCCGTGACCTCGCCGCCGCCGCGCGTGCGCTACGGGTATCGGCGAATCACGGTGTTATTAAAGCGGGAAGGCTGGACGGTAGGAAAGAAACGCGTTTATCGTATCTACAAGGCCGAAGGGCTGGAAGTGCGCACGAAGAAACGAAAGAAGCGTGCCGCGCAAAGGCGGGTGTCACTGCCCGCGGCATCAGCTGCCCAGGAGCGCTGGTCGATGGACTTTATGAGCGATCGGCTGACCAACGGCCGCCCCTTCCGCATACTCACCGTTATCGATCAATACACCCGAGCTTGCCCACTGCTTTTGGTCGATACGTCCATCGGTGGGCACAAAGTCGCTGCAGCACTTATGAAAGCCGCTGCAGGAATCGGTCTTCCCCAAACCATTACCGTCGATAATGGTCCCGAGTTTGCCGGCAAAGTACTCGATGAATGGGCTTATGGCCATGGCATCAAGCTGGATTTTATCCGGCCAGGCAGACCCGTAGAGAATGGTTATATTGAGAGCTTCAATGGACGCTTACGAGATGAACTTCTTAACACCGAGCTATTTTGTACGCTCGCTGAAGCGAAAGAAAAACTTGAAGCCTGGCGGCTTGATTATAATACTCAAAGACCATACTCAAAGACCACACAGTTCTCTGGGCTATCGGCCTCCGGCCGAATACGCCCAGAGAGCCATGTCTAAGAAAATTAAAACCCATACCACCCTGCCGGAACTAACACTGGCTCTGGTACAGTAAACGGGAGCAGGTCACAGAGAACGGCTTTGATTGTATTAACATCTTGACAACTTAACTACATAATTTCCTATTTTTTATTACCACTACATTTTTTATAATACTGATTTGGTTATCAGTAGCATTATCACAATTAAGGGACATTAATAAATAAGATAATATAAAAGAAATAAATAATGGTGCGCCTAATAATTCTACGGAGAAGCAGTCTATTTAGGATTCATAAAATGTAAAACCTAATGATTTAACTTTTAATTTTGATAGAATATAGCATCAAGAACTTCTAAGTGTAAGAAACCAGAAATATAGATATTAAGTATCTTAAAAAAAAGGAGACGGTGATGCCTATTTGGAAAATAACCGAAAAGGGACCAACTAAAATCCCCGAGACTCGTATAAAGGAAGAAAATTTACTTGAAAAACATATTGAGGATTGGATTGTTTCAGATCCTACGTTGTTAGGTGAATATCTTTTTTTAATTGGTCGACAGGTATTAATTCCAGACACCAAAGATAAATTAGATTTATTGGCATTAGATCCTTATGGAAATGCTGTAATCATAGAACTTAAACGTGGTCATCTTAAGGACCTTGTAGATGTTCAATCACTTCGTTATGCTAGTTATATATCGAAATGGCAATTTGAGGATTTCGAGAATCAGGCACGAATATTCCTCAAAAAAATTGGTGACCCAGAGTTCAATTTTAATTCTCTATATGAGGAGTTTTGCAATAATTCAGTAGGAGATGAGATTCCAAATATAAACCAAGATCAACGGCTCATCATTGTAGGATCTTCTGTTCGAGAAAAACTTGGCACGGTTGCGCTTTGGCTTAGAGAACACAGCGTTGATATTTCCGTCATAGAAGTTCACGCATTTAAGCAACCTGATGGATTATTAATTCAACCTACTGTAATTGTTCCACATCCTGTAAAAAGATTTTCAGAAACAGGAAAAACTAGACCTAAAGGCACCCCTTGGTTAGTAGATGGTAAGGAGTGGCATCTAGAAAAGCGATGCAGTCCAAACACTAAAGAAATGTTTCTTAAACTTGATAAAACTCTTCAAGATAATTTTGAATTTGACGGACCTCAATGGAACCAAAAGTATTATGTTTCTTATAGGGTTAATAACTATAATTGGCTCTCGGTTAATACAAACCCGGGTATTCTTCGCCTCAATTTTCTTCTTAAACCTGGAAAATTCGATGTAAATGAAATTGCAAATAGACTGGGAATAGCGAAATTCGATAAAGAATCATTTTCGGAAAAGATTAATCTGCCTAGTTCTGTACTAATACAAAGTTTGAATGATAGTACTGATCGTATAATAATTCGCATAAAGGAAGGTTTCGATATAGAATCAGAAACGTTTCGTAACTTTCTTGACGATGCATACAAAGCATTTTCAAAATGATCTTTGTAAATAATCGGAGTAAATTTTAAATTTTCTATAGCGAATATTAGTTACTAATATTGACTCTCCTGTTAATTGAGGTTGTTAGAAAACATTATTATTTTTATTTGCTAAGACAAGCTGAGCAAATTAAAGGTTATCACGTCTCTATTCAGCTAGAACTTTCACCCTAGTACTCACTTATGCAAATAATCCAATCTATGAATGTACTCTCAGCTCAGCGGTACTGAAGGTACAGCGATTTTTTCAGTTACAACTTTAGAGAAGATGATAGAGTAAATATTAATCTTTAATATTTACCTACAACATTGTTGATTGTTATGCTAGCTCTCAAATAGTTCAGCGAGTTCAGGTGGATTATTCACACGGACATTAGAGGACTATATACAGTATTACGACGATGTATAAAACAATAAGTTAAGTGGACTTAATATTAAGCAATTCAACACTCGTAATCCATGCAAACTCCAGGTGAAGAACTTGTCGGTGAATATTTGCTTCACATCCGAATGTGCGAGTTCGTTCAATACAATTTGAAGACTCCCGAAATTCAGGGCGAAATCGATGTAATCGGAATTGACTTGTCAAATCGCATATTATACGTATGCGAGGTCGCGACTCACTTAGTTACCGGATTACAATACGTCAAAAATAAACGACCGGACAATGTTGATCGCTTTGTGAAAAAATTTACAAAGGACATTAGTTACGCTCGGCAAGCGTTTTCAAATTATCAACACGTTTTCATGCTTTGGTCACCGATTGTAAAGAAGCAAACTAATGAGCGATACGACCAAATGGCGCATATACACAAAATACACGATATACTCCAACAACAGTTTGACGTCGACTTGCAATTAGTTATCAACAACCAATTTCAAAAGTGTATTGATGAACTGAGATCATTTGCACAAAAGCAAAGTGCAGCATTAACATCTCCAATAATGCGTCTGATGCAAATTGAAGAACACTTGAATGTTCACTTACAAAAATATTCTACATAACATATGATGTCTTAGAATAGAAAATCAACGCAAAGTTGTTAGACGCAAATCGTAAATGAACGAGTATAATAGCATCTATGTTCGATGTAACTGAATTCATTGATATTATAGTAGCCGAGGTCAATGATACAGCTTCTAAATTCACGGATCTTAAGAGACAGATTGTTATTGATTATCAGATCCCATTCTTTGGCAGAATCGACAAGGTGGCCAGGTTACACAAACTGGTCCACTGGGAGAGTTAGTCTGGAGAGGTTAATGTTGAAGTTAAGTGGGTAGAGGAAGTCAAGGCTTGGGTGCAATGAGGGCGCAGCCCGAATGGAGCCCAAGCCTTCGGTATTAATGTCTTCAGCGAAGCACCGTGGGGTGATATTGCCGAGGCTGCGGTGGGGTCGGACATTATTGTAAAGCCAGCGCCAGTCCTCGATCACCACGCGGGCTTCGGTCAAAGTCCATAGCTGTTCACGGTTTAAACACTCCTCGCGGAAACGAGCGTGAAACGATTCGATGTATTATCCGTTCTGCCAAGGGCTTGCTGGTTGGAAATAGAAGGGTTTTGATTTTCATCGCAGCCAGCCAAGCTCTCAATTCGCTTTCAATAAATGGCTTCGCATGTCGTCGCTTCGCTCCTCGGAACCGATCCATTGTCGCTACGGATATATTGTGGCGGCCCATGCCAGTCGAGCAGTTTTTGCATGATACCACGGACCGTCTGCGCATTGATATGGCGATCAACATGGATCACCCGGCACTCGCGGGTGTACTCATCGAGCACGGGCAGCATTTTTAGACTGCCACGGCGGAGCGTCTTATCGTGGATAAAATCCCAGGTCCAAACATGGCCGGGATGTTCGGCCTTTGTCTGCAGCCCGGTGCAGACACCCCGGCGCCGGCGTCTTCGCTTGCACAGGGCCGATCGCCAGGCCTAGTTCACCTCGCAGACCTTGTACGAGCCGTTTACCTACTTGCCAGCCTTCGTGCTTGAACAACTTCGTGATCTTCGGATAGCCCCAACTGGCGTATTGCCGTGATAAGCGCCTTACTGGCCCCTTCAGTTTCGTTAGCCAAGCATCCGCATGCCTTGGCCCGATACGTATAGGGGAACGGTGCAACTGAAAGTATCGGCTCGCTGCACGCATCGAACACTGGCCCTCAGCCACAAGTCTCTCTGCCACTTGCCGCTTGTGCCCAGGGCTTACAGTTTTTTTTCGAGGGTCTCCTGCAGAATCTCTATCCCCAGCAGCTTGTCCGCCAGCATCCGCTTTAACCGCGCGTTCTCCTTCTCGAGTTCCTTCATCCGCTTGGCCTGGTTGGCATCAATCATCCCAAACTCACGTTTCCAGCGGTGGAAGGTCTGTTCGCTTATGTTGTTCTCGCGGCATACTTCAAGGATCGTTTTCCCTTTGTCTGCCTGCCGCAGCATCCGTATCTTCTCTTCGGTTGTATATCTTTTGCCTTTCATTGTCTGAGTCCTTTCTAGGTGTCCCAGACTTACTTTTCAAGTGGACCAGTTTTCGTGGTCACGACCAACTCTAACTTATTTGGGGGAAATATTCCCATGATTACCTAATGACTATTAAAGGTGCAGTTGATACTGACTAAGATAATTCTTAGATATTTGTATCTATCAAAATACTAGAATTCTTAATACAAAGCTAGAAATATTCGGATATGAAATTAAAGAGAGATTTAACCCAATTCAGATAAATTTAATTAAATCTAATACTGTATTATTATGGGTCGTAAGTATTTCCCATTTGTACTCGAAAAAAAATGACAGAAGCGATTAAAATTCATGTTGTGCTAGCCGTTTATTAATATACTTTGGATTAATTATCATTATGAGTTTTCTTATAGATGAATGGTCGCCATCTCATCTGCGTTGGAAAGAATTAGTGCAAGCCATAGCAGATGAAAATCAATTCAGTTGGGCTTTTGATTCTTTCTTTGAACAGTTTTCTCGGTATTTCTTTGTAGCGTTAAATAAAGAGAAAATTGTTGGGTTTCTCATGTTCGTGGTGTGGGATATTGGTCCTAATGATCGTGAACATAAACCAGTGAAATTCAATGGGAGAACACTAACAGAAGCCAAAATTATCGCGTTTGGCGTAAAAAATACTCACCGACGACTAGGTATAGGTCGATCATTACAGGAGCGAGCAATAAAACGTGCGAAGAAGCTTGGCTGTTATCAGGTGCGTTCAGTTAGTGGTGATGAATCTCATGAAAATCAGCAATTAAAGCTTTCGATGAGTTTTGCAGTTGAACCTATGGAACGCGAGAAGCCGTATTTGGCATTTATCTTGCCTTTACATTAATCCTTGGTATGGTCAGTACCTGATTACAATCGTTTGTTAGACCTGTAAATTATGAATATTCACCTGCCTGTTCGATTCACAGGAGACCGATCCCGAGAATATGATTATACAACTCTGACATTGGTTCCACAGAAGGCAGCTTTATTGCTTATTGATTGTGATGGCGATTGCGGACCCGATTGTAACCCTGTGATTGAATCAACCATTTCTCCAGCATTGTCTGCCTGCCGTGCGATCGGTATAAGGCCCGTATATTTGTACAATGTAGCTTGGCCGAAATACTCTCAAGATATGTTCTGCGAGATTCATCACACGCGCCGTGGTAAAACAATCGAACCCAGCATTTCCAATCCTGTTTCACCTAGTTGGGCTAAAAGTATCAAGCCGCATCAAGGAGATCTGATCATAGGCAAGCCAGGCCAGAGCGCTTTCATTGGCTCCAGCCTCGATAAGTCTCTGAAGGCCTGCGACATCGATACCCTTATTGCCGTGGGTTTCAGTTTTAAGTCCTGTCTTTTTCATACCCTATTCAATGCATTCCAGTACAACTACAGGGTCGTCTTCCTTCGAGATGGAACTGACCCGCAAGGAACGAATGAGTTTCCAAATACTAAAGATGAGGCATTACCTGAAAAGGGATGGGTACGTATGGTTCTGACTCGGTTCATTGAAGACCATTTAGGATATAGCTCGACCTGTAAAGAAATAGTTAGGGAATGTAATAAGGTGATTAAACTTCAGCAATAATATGCGACATATACTGGATTATGAAGATTACTCTTAGTTGATCGCGTGAATCTCAATAGAATGCATCTCCAAAGCATTGATATTAAAGCTAACTATGTTCAGTCCAATAACTGCAAAAGGAATCTGGATTTTCATGACAGTAAAAGTCCGGAAAATTAGAGTTTAGCATATTTCTTCGAAAAAATAAGCTAATATAGTTTTATCAAATAAACCGATTCGTCACTGTTGTTCATGATCGACATTGCCTTTCATCAAAAAATAAAAGGTTGGGAAATAATGAAATGAAGGACCATATTGATACATCTAATCCTAGACATGCAATTCAGTTTGCGGGAGAGAATTCATATCATGGGAAATGAATATTAGGCGGTATGTTATTTGGAGAAGAATCACAATATCTAGTCTAGTTATAAATTCGAGTTAACGATGCCTCTGGAGTGACCCCAAAAAATCGTATCATTTACAGAGAGAGGTTATCGGGATAAACGGATAACCTCAATGAAAAGAAAAAGATACACAACAGAACAGATCATAGCAATACTCCGGCAAGCCGATACCTGTAAAACAGTACAGGAGATCTGCCGTGGAAACACCCTAAGTGAACAGACCTTCTATCGCTGGGGGAAAAAAGTATGGCAATTAGGGGTTACCTATAAGTGTGCTTAGAGGATGGGTAAACAAATACGGAAGCTATTTAATGATAATATTGATTTTCTTAATAATGTAGTTGAACTTAATGAAACATATTTTTGAGCCAAAGAAGCAGCAAACATTAGCATAAAAGGACCCGGTATACACATGGCAGATCAACCAAAACCTTTACCACTAGCAGACCTAACACTGGCTCTGGTACAGTATAAGGGAGCAGGTCACTATTAGCCTACGAATTACCAAAATATTCAGACCCCTCCCACTGCATTACTTCTTTCCAGATAGAAATATATTCAGTAATCTTTGAGTTATAAAGGGATTGCTCTGGAAAGAGCTTAGTGAAATCTCCTAGAGCAATTGCAGAGAAGCCAGATGCAATGTTAGCAATGTGGCCGAATAAAAACTTTCCTTCGTTTTTATTTATTTTCATTGAGTCTAATTGAGAAATTGAAAGTGGTGAAGTGTGTGCAAAACTTGAGAGATACTTAAAGATTGATCGGTAATAACTTTCATTGATTCCTGCTTTTATGCATATCTCTATATTTCCATCCAATTTGCTTACATCTTTATTTAATAGTTCTTTTTGTCGTCCTGGTTTAAGTTTCTGGAACCAAGCTTGGGTTACTAATTTATTTTTATGACGCTCTTTGTCATCATATATTTCACCGATATATTTCGAATGGGGTAAAGCTGTCTTAAGCATTTTGAGTCTCTCATTTTTCTCATGGTATAGCCAAAGAAGTTTTCTCTTCTCTTTTTCTTCATTACTTACATCTTCTACGGATATGTAAAACAAACAGAAATATGCTTCAATAATACTTCTTGTAATCGATGCTGGTGATGATAAGTCCCAGACTTCGAATTCACCAATTGGACCATAGTATTTACTTTTAGGTATAAATCGCAGAACACTCAGATAACTGATCACTATTTTTGCATATATTATCGATGCTTCAATATTATGCCAAGAATCTGTTTCAATTCCTGCTGTCTGCTTCGATAATGCAATCGACGCATCACAGATTGAGTCTGCAACATCAATAGTAAGTATCTTTGATTCATCTTTCATTTCCTAACTTCAGAATTGGAAAGGAAACTGACAAACTCTAGTGGGCTTTTAAAGCTTAAACGACTGTGGGGATGTTCATCATTGTAGGTCTGACGCTATTGTTCGATTACCACGCGGGATTCAGTCAAGGTGTATATCAACTCACGCTTAAAGCATTCACACCGTAAGCGACTGTTGAAGCTTTCTGCGGATCCGTTGTGCCTGGGACAGTCATAGTCGATATAATTCATGCCAACAAGGTGCTCTCGCAGGTACTGCTGGATGGCTTGAGGTAACACTAAAGAACATAGCAAAGAGTTTAGGTATTAGCCATACAACGATCATGAATTTGCGTAATGAAATGGAAAAAGAAAGGGGGGTAAACTTTAACAGCTCTTTTGGACGTAAGATCACTATAAAACACATTAAACGATAAGCACCTAGTAGACTTAGGGAGTGGTCGTGACCACCCCTATAAGCTCCCAAATTTATTGAATCATGTAATTTTAAAAGATGAGATAATTTGCCTGATATAAAGCGTCCTGGTTGGTTATTTCGCCAACTTTACGAAGTCCATAACATTGGAGGAGTCTCTTGCCTGAACTGATATTTTCTGGCGAAAATTCATTTTGCCCATGGTGTATGAGCGTAAACTCCAATGCTTAAATCAAGAATGGTTCGCGTAATCGACGCGTAAGTACAAAAATTTCATATCCAACATTCTCATCGTCGTTTAGGCTTCCTCTCTCCCTTTGCTTTTGCCAAACTTTGGGAGAAACTCACCTCAACAACCTATATGCCTAGCAGCAATTCCATGAAAACATCAGGTTATCTCATCTACAGGTTACTATTTGTCTTTTTGGCTCTAGCGACAGGTTCCATTTTCGGAAAAAGCGAGCAAGTCACTGTTCCTGGGTCTACGGTCAACTTACAGGATCCTAAAACCCATGAAGAAAAAAACAAAGCCACCCGTTTAATGTCACGACCAGATGTCCTAAATCCAAATCATAGAGTAACGAAAAAAGGGCTTCTTTTGTTTCAGAAAATTAAACAGGATTATGCTTTAGTTCAGGATCCCGGGATAAACGCGAAAGTAAATAAAATTGGAGAACGCATTGTTGAGGGGGCTGGCCTTCGGTATCCTGGAATTGATTGGGAATTTATTGTCATCGATTCGCCGGACGAAGTCCAAGCTGTAGCTTTGCCTGGAGGGAAAGTAGCGGTGTTTAGTGGTCTGTTGGATCATTTAGGAAGTGATGATGATATTGCAGTTGTCGTTGGCCATGAAATTGCTCACCTTGCCAGCAATCATCAGATTGAGGATAAGAATCGGGCTTTTTGGGGTACTCTAGCGAATGTTGCGGTAATCGCCCTTGAGCTTTCCGGAGAAATAGAAAGCCCCTTCTATAATAAATCGTTAACCGAACTTTCTTTGGATGTAACCGGAGACATTCTTCGCGGATACAGCCGTCGAAGTGAACGCGAAGCTGATTTCGTGGGGCTATTCTTTGCCGCGCTTGCTGGTTTTGATCCCACTGCAGGGGGCTCGGTCTGGAAACGGATAAATGCGATGGGTTCGGCTAATCAGCGCCCCGCCTACTATAGTACACACCCTCCTGAGGAACTGCGATTGATCTTAATGCGTGAATACGAACCCTCAGCGATGGCAGTTTATTATCAGGCGCTCAGCGGATCGGTAGATTTTCCTGTCGGTGATCTGGAATCGATGTTTCGAACTTTTTCACCCCAAGTGGATGGATCGATCAAAAGCAAAATGCTTGATTTTAGTTCATTTCGAGCTCGCAAACAAAGGGCTGCAAGTTATTTGCCGGTTCAGTTTGCAGATAACCGTCCGTTACTAAGCGTCGGGTCAAATCGACTTGGCCTTGAGAATGCGTTGGGTGTTCCCACTCGTGTTTATCTTTCTTCCGAGGATATTCTGGAAATCATCTTCGAAGCTGTGAGTGAAGAAGCATCCACTTTTTTCAACCCCAAGGACGACTATACGGTCTCCGGATCACTAAACGATTTTCATTTCGAAATGGGATTCTCTCCGGTTGCCATGAAATATTTAGGCTTCATTGAAGTCGACCTAGAAATTAAAAAACCAGATGGTTCACCCATTCTGGAAAAAAAATACATAAGCAAACAATCACGGTCTGATTATACGGGGCTCGTTGGTGGGAAGGTGGTTCGGAAGTTGTTTGGAGACTGTGTGAAGGATATAAGGGAGCAGTTTAGACGCGATCTAATAAAGCATCAATTTTGACCGAGTTGTTTTTTCTATCTCTACTGTAACGTCCAAATCCATAACCGATTTGTATAAAGTCAACAACCCTAGCATTGGATTTTATTTACATCCGCACCCAACAATCAGCCGAGAATTCCCTGAGCTTTAGGTAATTTCAGTTTTTCCGCTTTTGAGGTGGTGTACTTACCAACGCTGCCATGATTTATCCTGTATAAGGGATTAGCTCTGGCGGGTAAGAGAAATTGAGGATGAGTAAGCCGAGTGGTCGTGACCACGAAAACTGGTACACTAGAAAAGTTAGTCTGGGACACCTGGAAAGGACTCAAACAATGAAAGGCAAAAGATATACAACCGAAGAGAAGATACGGATGCTGCGGCAGGCAGACAAAGGGAAAACGATCCTGGAAGGATGCCGCGAGAACAACATTAGCGAACAGAGCTTCGACCGCTGGAAGCGTGAGTTTGGGATGATTGATGTCGACCAGGCCAAGCGGATGAAGGAGCTCTTTGAAGGAGAACGCGCGGTTAAAACGGATGCTGGCAGACAAGATGCTGGGGATAGAGATCCTGCAGGAGACCCTCGAAAAAAAATGGTAGATGTCGCTTACACTCGGTAGTAAGCCCTGGGCACAAGCAGCAAGTCGTAGAGAGACTTGTGGCCCGGTGCCAGTGTTCGATGCGTGCAGCGTGCCGATACTTTCACCTGCACCGCTGCACCTATGCGTATCGGTCGAAGTATCCGGATGGCTGGCAAACGAAACTGAAGGTGGCAGTAAGGCGGTTATCACGGCAATACGCGAGGTGGGGCTATGCGAAGATCACGAAGCTGTTGAAGGACGAAGGCTGGCAGGTAGGTAAACGGCTCGTGCAAGGTCTGCGACGTGAACTGGGTCTGGCGATCCCCCCACGCAAGCCAAGGCGTCGGCGCAGGGATGTCTGCACCGGGCTGCCGCCCAAGGCCGAACATCCCAACCAGGTTTGGACCTGGGATTTTATCCACGATAAGACGGTTCGCGGCGGCAGTCTAAAAATGCTGACCGTGCTCGATGAGTACACCCGCGAGTGTCGGGTGATCCATGTTGATCGCCATATCAATGCGGAAACGGTACGCGGTATCATGCAAAAACTGCTCGACCGGCATGGGCCGCCAAAATATATTCGTAGCGACAACGGTTCCGTTCCGAGGAGCGAAGCGACGACATGCGAAGCCATTCATTAAAAAGGAATTGAGAGCCTGGCTAACTGCGATGAAAATCAAAACCCTCTATATCGAACCAGGAAGCCCTTGGCAGAACGGATACATCGAATCGTTGCATGCACGTTTTCGCGAGGAGTGTCTAAATCGTGAACAGCTGTGGACTTTGACCGAAGCCCGCGTGGTCATCGAAGATTGGCGCTGGCTTTACAATCATGTCCGACCCCACCGCAGCCTCGGCAACATCACTCCACGGCACTTCACTGAAAACCTCAATACCGAAGGCTCGGGCTCCATTCGGGCTACGCCCTCATTGCGCCCAAGCCTTGACTTCCTCTACCAACTTAACTTCAACATTAACCTCTCCAGACTAACTCTCCCTGTGGACCAGTTTGTGTAACCCGACCAACGGGTTAAAGAATATTCTGGCTTCAGTGTTTTCATATCTTGTGCAACAAGATCAAATAACTCCATAGATTTATGATAAGCTCCAAAAACTTTTAATCCACTTTTCATATATCTTCACTCCTCCCTCGACACCTGCCCCTCGACACTCGACTATTTCTTATTTCATCTTTGGTACTATAAACGGAATATTTTAATATTTATTTATAGCTCAGCGAATGAGATGAATCGTCCTTCAGAATTTACTTTCTCCCAAACAAATTAATCATGTACCCGCTCACAAAAAATGCAAACGCCACCAGACTGATCGGTGGCAGCCCGCCATGCCAGCTGGATGGGTTGAGCCAACCTTTGTAGCCCATAAAAAACAAGTGAACTGCACCGAGTATCATCGCTACTAGGAGGAATTTCCGTGAGGTAATAAATTGGATGAATGCCTTGTCTTCTCTCAGATGGGTTAGAAAACTCAGGTTGTAACCCCAGAGAATGACAAAGGCTAAAACACCACCGAGCATACTTATGCCTGCCAATAGTGTAAGCGAACCGTCTTGATCAAAAAACTTTCCGTATATTTTTGGATTAAACAGCATGAAGCTCATTAATGCATGGATGAGCACTAGCAAGAATCCGCTCATACCTAAAGCATTGCGGGCATTGAGCCAGCTTTCAGGAACTTTTAATCCCAGGTTTTTCAACGGTCCCAAACTGAAATTAAAAGTCAGCAATATAAATGCACTTAGTGAGACCCCTTTATTTAAAATAAAAAAGGGAAAATCTTTCCACGGTACCGGACCGACGATGTGGTAGCGAAGTATCGTATATCCAATCGAAAAGATTAGCGTAATCGCAATGATCCGACTTGCCGAGTTTTTATGAATTTCTGAATGATTAATCAAAATATTATTAAATAAATCTCAATTTATCAAAATACAAATTTCGAATAATAGCCAAACTACAATTTCTAAATAACCAAACTGTTTTCGATTATTATTTTGTGTAAATTGGTTTTTTGGCTACTGGAATTTATTTGTGGTTTGTAACTTGTTATTTTGTGCTTAAATTCATTTCACCTTACTCTGATTTCTTATCGCCTTTGATGAATGGCACCGCTTCCTGCGGAGTCTCTGCGAAGGAAATAAGATTGAGATCTTCTTCACCGATCGTTCCTTCACGAATCATTGTATTCGTGATAAATTCGCTCATTGCGTCCCAGAACTTGCCACCCAGGACGACGAGAGGAAAGGATTCGATCTTCCCGTTCTGTATGAGTGTAAGCGTCTCGAAAACTTCATCAAGCGTACCAAATCCACCAGGCAGAACGACAAAAGCGGAGGAGAGTTTCACCAGCATCATCTTGCGTACAAAGAAATGTTCAAATTCAACAAACTGATCCACATAGGGGTTTGGTTTTTGCTCCCTGGGTAGACTGATATTGCAACCGATTGATCTGCCCCCCTCATCTTTAGCTCCGCGATTGGCTGCTTCCATGATTCCTGGACCTCCTCCGGTCACCACGGTATAGCCATCGATCGCCAACAGCCTTCCCATCTCGCGAGCCAGTACATAGCTAGGATGATCGTCTGAAAAACGGGCAGATCCGAATACTGTCACACATTTTCCTAAATCCTTAAGCTCGGCAGCTGCGTGAAGCGTCTCAATGAAAACCCGACCGGCGCTAACCAGTTCTTCGTCGTAAGATCTAAGGGCACGAAGAAAATTACGCTCTTCGTCGTGTCGTATGTCGATAAATTGGCTCATGGTGGGACCGGATTGATCGGTAAATTGTCAAAAGAAAAATCATGAAATTCAAATGACAAAAAGACAAATCACAAATCTCAAATAATATTTAAATTACAAAATCTAAATTACCAAACGGTATTAAATAATAAGGAATCAGATATTCTTTTATCCTTTTTGTCGTTTTGGTTTCTCAATCATTAGAATTTATTTGTATTTTGTCATTTGTATTTTGGGAAATTTATATTTCCCCGCATCTTCTGCGTCACGACACAACGGAAACCCGTGTGATTAGAACTGGATCGTGGGTCTGTAGCCATACGGGCACTCGGCCTGAATCCGGTACAATAATTTTCGCTGCATAAGAATGATCCGCCTTTAACAATGCGTTTTGGAATACCGGGTTCATTAGGATCAAGGCTATGTTCTTTAATAACTCCTGTAGGGTTTTCTTTAGAGCTGACTTCATAATACCGGGGATGATACCAATCTGATACCCATTCCCAGACATTGCCGGCCATGTCATAAAGACCGTATCCGTTGGGTGGATAACTGCCAACAGGTGATGTAATACTATGGCCATCGTTGCCACTGTTTTCGTAAGGGAAATTCCCTTCCCAATAATTCATCACTTTATTCTCAAGATGCTCGGGTTGATCTCCCCATGTGTATACCTTATTATCCAAGCGACCACGTGCTGCGTACTCCCATTGTGCTTCGGTAGGCATCTCCTTACCTGCCCATTTGCAATAAGCCATTGCGTCATCATAGGTCACATGTACCACGGGATGATTCATTCTCTCTTCGATACTGCTTTCCAGTCCTTCGGGATGTCGCCAATTTGCACCTGGTTTATATTCCCACCAGTTATATAAATTTCTCATGTCAACTTTGCCGGTGGGTTGTTTAAAAACAATCGATGCGGGAATAAGCATCTCAGGTAGTGCACCCGGCCAATCTTCCGCTTTGGGCTTTTGTTCTGAATAGGTAATGTAACCTGTCTCTTCCACAAACTTCGCGTATTGTTCGTTTATCACGGGAGTCATATCTATCCAGAATCCATCGAGCTTCACCTCATGAACAGGGCTCTCATTGTTATAGCCGCCATGCGGCATTACCTTATTCCCTGTGTCATCTCCCATCATAAAAGCGCCACCTGGAATCCATAACATACCTGCAGGGCTTTGAATGTTTTGCGGATGGTCGACCGTTTTAGCTGAAGATTTTTTTATATCCTCACCTCCAGTATGCAGTACAGAAAGCAGCAAAGTTAAAAACCCAAAAGTAAAATAAGAATAAGGATTATATTTCAAAATGTCTGACTATGAAACCTAACGGAAAAGGGTAAGCAAAGTTGAGAGTTAAGTGTTATGAGTCAAAGAAAAACAATTGAATTACAGTTATCAGTAATCAGACGTCACTGATGTGCCCCCAAAAATCGTATCATTTACAGAGAGAGGTTATCGGGATAAACAGATAACCTCAATGAAAAGAAAAAGATACACAACAGAACAGATTATAGGAATACTTCGGCAGGCCGACACCGGTAAAACGGTAGAGGAAATCTGCCGTGGTAACAACCTAAACGAACAAACCTTCTATCGCTGGGGTAAAAAGTATGGCAACTTGGAGCTGGCCGATGCGAAGCAATTTAAAGAGCTGGAAAAAGAAAACACCGAACTGAAGAAGCTGTTGCTGATCAAATGCTCAAGAATCAGGTGATGGAGGAAATGTTGTCAAAAAAGGGGTGAGCCCAAAGCGGAAGAAGCGACACCTCAACGAGTGAAAGCGAGAATAACAAACGGCTCCATCGAGTCGTTTAGGCTTTAAAAGCCCACTAGAGTTTGTCACATTCCTTTCAGATCTTGGCCGCGTTCGGGCGTTACCCTCACTTCGCCAAGATCTCTCATATACATCAATTCTAAAACCATTAATCATTAATACCCGGTAACTCTCTCACTTAAGAATTGGCACGAAAAATGGGGTCCGATCAGTGCAGATGGGGTGGTGAGGGATAATATATGAATAGTAATGAATGGGGGCAAATTAGTTGCATTCGACGTTGGTGAGACACTAGTTTCGTACAATGGTGTTCCACTAAATTGGAGCGAGAGTTATCGCGCAGCGATCAATACTGCACTCGAAAATTTAGGTGTCGAAGCAACATCTTCAGACATGGAGTTGTCTATATCTATTCTCAACTTCTACAACACACGCGTTAACCCCCGCACATTTGAGGTTAATGAAGGTGAGATTGTCCAGAAAGTAGCTATGGTATTCGGCGTCGATGTTTTGGATTTTGAACGTAATTTCTTTGCGTATTTCCAAAGGAGAGCAATCCCCGAACCGACGGCATTGGAAACTCTTATTAATTTGAATAAAGCTGGTGTAAATACGGCTGTACTATCAGATGTGCCATATGGAATGCCTCGAGATTTTCTGCTAGAAGATCTAGGCGATTTGACTGCCCATCTCGACATTGTGCTAAGTTCATGTGATGTCGGTATTCGAAAACCTAATCCTAGAGGACTTTTATCGCTGATGAAACAATTCAATCACAGACCCGAGCAGGTTGTCTATGTAGGGAATGAAGAAAAGGACATAGGTTGTGCGACTGGGGCTAAAGTTAGATCAGTGCTGTTAAGCCATCATAATCCTATAGACTACGGCCAGACTTACTCTGTGAATAAGCTTTCCGATATATTAAAAATTGTGCTTTAATATGTTTTATCTAAAACCATTTTATTTAATTAATATTATGAATAACCAGAGCTATGAAAATTATGCAAAATGTGCTGTGCCGATAAATAACAAGGCAATATGCTGGTAAATCAATATGAATGTAAAAGATCCATTTGACACTGCTTCTCAGGAATATGATCACCCCCCTGCAGAAAATATATAACCTACATCGACATTTTCTATGGTATAGCGATTGAGCAAATACCATTCGACGTAAATGACAGATTTTCAGTATTGGAGTTAGGAGCAGGGACTAGCCTTTTCACAGTGATCACTTCTTTGTATACCTTATTTCCCTTTCACTAAAATTAAAATTTCAAGATCACCTGCTTTATTCTTCGATACCTCAATCTATTTAGGTTTATTTCTTAACTGTGTCTAAAGAGGTATCTTTTCTAACTGATCGAGAAAATCTTTAATCGTTAATGACATCTTCAATAACAGCAGCCAATCGATATCCTGCTTGCACGACACGTTCTTTAGCTAATATTGTTCCCATCTCTTTGTAGTCTTGGCTTATAGGAATTTCAGCCGATCCGTTTTCAAGCGTATCCTTCCCTTGAAGTTCTGCCTCTTGCTCTGATATCGCTTTGAGAATCTCTTCAGCGTATACAAATTCCCGGGCAGCATCGTAACTCTCCTTGAGCCAATTCTCAATATATGTGTCCCGAGAGGCCGTCTTACCCAATGTCGACAAGTTATGGTCAGCGATCCAGCTATTAGCTTTCTTTCTGAGAATAGATAGCGATTTACCTGTTCCTGCCCTCGAGTCCCATAGAGAGTGCAAATTACCCAATGTAGTGAGTTTAATCGAATTGCCACCACGATCACCAGTTGGGAAGCCGTGCTCAGAAAATAATGCCGTTGAATGCAGCGGTTGATGGAGGTCACCGACCAAGTGGAAGATCCAGCACAGCTCTATCGCCTTCTCTCTTGATGATGCGGTTGGACGCTTCATACGAGTTGTTGAGCGTATGAGCGCTTGGATAATATTGAGATCTTTAAGTCTCATTCCCGAAGACCATTCCTTGTCCAGGTCAACGGGAATGTCGTATCCCGCAGCGGGATCGTCTGGATCCTTTTGGAAGTATTTTTTGTCGTCGCAACTTAAAAACAACGGCTCGTTGATATAGTGCCAGTAAGAGTGATGGTACTTATCGCGGTTTTCACCCGAGAATCTTCGCACAATGTCCGGCCATGTCGCTGCGTGCGCGAAGATCCACATGTCTCTGGTTGCCTGGTCAGACATTTCGATTTTTTCCGACATGTGGCCCTCGAAATCTTTGTCGAAGCGCTCGTGCTTCTTTAGGATCTTTACGACTTTGGTTTGTGCCTGCGCGTCAAGCTGCTCCCATGCAATCAACGCGACCATTCTGTGTCCAGTACTGTTCCAACCTTGAGCAACCCATGGGGTGATAAAAAAAAGAAGCCCCGTAAGGAACATATTTATTGTTCGGGTCAATTTATATTCCCTCTTTCGATTAAAATTGACCTTGGCATAAAAACTCACAGAACCGTTTTTCGGACTGGGCTGCTCACTGAGCTTTAGGGATTAAACGGTACAGCCAGCCAGTTGAAGAGCATTCGAATGGCCGCTAAGTGTTGTGTGATCGTTGCTGAGGTAGAATGTTCTCTATGTAACTATTTACACCCCTCCATATGGCGAGGTTATTTTCCATTTGATGGAATAAATTTGAACTGTAATAGATCTCGTTAAGACTGTCTTGTGCTCTCTTCCCCTTACTCACTCAGCGGAGCATTGTTTTGAGAGATAAAATACAACATCAAACTCACCCTTTATTTTCCAAATCTTCATTAGTTATCATGAATTGCTAATAAAAATAGACATTACTCAAGTTAATGACATTATGAAACCGGAATGGACACCGTATTGGTGTGAAAGCGAATTTTTACCCAAACAACCCCTATAAAGGGCTTGAATTTCTTTATCCGCCATATGCCAGATTTAATAACAAATCTCGGGAATTATACACTTGACTCCATTTCGCTATTTTCGGTCCATTTTTTTGAAATTAATCCCCCGATTCGCATCCAAGGAACATTGCTGTTGGAAGTTCTTTTTGACCCGGTAGACCATCTCTTCCTGCATTGAGGGGAACTGATTGTGTGGCAAACAGAAAAGCCATGGATCGTAAACGAGACGGTTTAGTTTATTTATATAGGATGAGACACAAAGCATACGTTCTAAACACTGCAATTCTGGTGTTGGTATTTGCCTCAGTGGTAGCGGCTGAGGAAGCAGAGAGGAAACAACTGCGGTTGGAGGCAGAGAAAGGGAACGCCAGTGCCCAATTCAACCTTGGAGTGATGTATTTCAACGGCAGAGGTGTTCCCCAAGACTATGTACAAGCCCATAAGTGGCTTAACTTGGTCGCTTCACGAAGTAATACAGAGAAATCGAAAGACTCCCGATTAGCAAGAGACGGACTGGCAAAGGAGATGACTGCTTTATAAGTTGCCGAAGCCCAGCGGTTGGCGCGGGAATGGCAGCCAAAGACCTGGGAGCAACTGAAGGGTGAGTAAGTCTTATCGTTGATCAGATAACCATTGGACGCGACCCCCTAAAATCGTATAAAGCACCTGAGATTATTATGCTGAAAATTACCTCCGCCACATACGGGGTAATGGATTATCGATTGATGAGGGATGTGTATTTTTACCCCCCGCCCCCCTAAATTATCAGGGGTAAAGTAATTAATTTCAGTCAGCGTTATCCTTGGATATCGGCGAATCTATTGTAACTGTCATTGTAACTTTGACTATATCCTGAACCTTATAATCCATAAGATACAGGTAAACAATATCTTACAAAATGGTGGTGGGAACAGGATTCGAACGCTTGTTATAGCGCGGGGACTGGGCAAGAAGGAGGGCAGGTGGGACGACCAGGAGTAACACGATCGATAGATTTTTAGTAACGCGTATGTTCACTATTTATTGGAATGTTCAAATGTTGATGGAACATTTTTATCAATATTCAAACGAGGGTCAAGGTCATCGATATCACCTGATATCATAAAGTTACAGAAAACAGGCAGGTCAGATATACGATTCCCTGGCGCTAGATGACAGGGTTTTTTTATACTGGACAGCGTTTAAGTCCAAAGGCACCGTCTTTTAAATCTAATGAAACACCTATTAATAATTCTGTTATCTTTTTTCGTAACTCTATCCTATACGGGGTGCATTGAAAGTGAAGCACAGAAACCGGAAGCCATCACTTGGGAGGAACTCCCCGAGCTTCCGAACACGGTTGGCCTGGGGGGCGCATTTGCCGGTGTCAGCAACGGCGCTCTGATCGTTGCCGGGGGGGCAAATTTCCCCGATAAACCCGAGTGGGAGGGGGGAACAAAAGTCTGGTATGATGCTATATATATTTTAACTCCTGAAAACAAAGAGAAGGAGTGGTTGACCGGATTCAAACTTAATCAACCGCTCGCTTATGGAGCATCGGTAAGCACCGGAGACAGCCTGATCCTGATTGGCGGCAGCGATGCCGCGAGCAGTTATAACACCGTCACTCAATTGACATGGAAACCCGAAGTTCAGGAGATTGAGCAAGTAACGCTTCCATCGTTGCCGCACCCGATATCCCATACCGATGCAGCAAAGATTGGGAATACCCTGTACGTGGCAGGTGGCCAGATCGGTGGAGCAAGCGCCGGTCCTTCAAACGTTTTCTGGTCTCTTGATCTAAGCAACAATGAAGCTCAATGGATGGTATTAGAATCCTGGGAAGGACCCGCCCGGAGGAAGGCGATTGTTACGGCGCAGAATGAGGGAGACAGAACCTATTTATATATCATCGGAGGCGAAGATCAGATTGATGCGGGAGACGGTAATATTAAGACCCAACCTTTGACGGACGGATACCGTTATTCGCTAAGGTATAAGCAATGGGAGCGTATTGCCGATGCTCCGCACCCGGTAACGTCAGCGGCTGGGTTATCTTACGGGCAATCGCACATCCTCGTCTTTGGTGGAGCCACGGGAGAATACCTTGGTCAGATTCTGGGGGATGATCACCCTGGTTTTTCTCCCGACCTTCTCGTCTATCACACGATTACCGACACCTGGTTAATCAAAGATGAGATCCCTACAAGTGTAGTCACCACTAATGCGGTGTCATGGGGAGGAGGGATAGCCCTGACGAGTGGTGAGGTTCGGCCCAGCAGGAGAACACCCAAGGTCCAGCTCATGATACATGACACTGGCGCGCGCGCAACCTTTGGGATTATCAATTACACCTTTCTCATTTTATACATGATAGGCCTGGTATACATGGGGCTTTATTTTTCAAAGCGGGAGAAGGGAACGGATGATTACTTCCTTGCCGGCCGCCGCGTGCCCTGGTGGGCCTCAGGACTCAGCGTCATGGGGACTGGGCTCAGCGCGCTCACTTATATTTCTCTACCGGCATTAGTTTATGGCACAGACTGGTTTTCTTATCCCGGAGTAATCGGACTCTTACTTGTTCCCATAGTTACTATCTACTTTTATCTGCCGTTTTTCAGAAGGCTTAACATCGTCACCGCTTTCGAATATCTAGAAAAACGTTTTAACCTCCCGGTCCGCTTATACGGTAGCGCACAGTTTATCGTCTTTCAATTGGTACGAATCAGTATCGTGTTGTATTTACCCGCCATCGTTCTCTCCACGATCACCGGCATTAATATTTATCTGTGTATCCTTTCGATGGGACTGCTGAGCACCTTTTATACCGTGCTCGGCGGGATAGAAGCGGTGGTCTGGACGGATGTATTTCAAGTCATTATTTTCTTTGGTGGGATCATCGTGGCTCTCGTGATAATTTCCTTTCATATCGATGGCGGTGTTATCGAGATGTTCAAAACGGGAATGGCTGATGATAAATTCCGCATCTTTTATCTGAAGTGGGATATAACTGCGACTACCTTTTGGGTAGTTGTTGTTGGCGGTGGATTTGGGACCTTAATTCAGTACACCTCTGATCAATCGATGATCCAAAGGTATCTTACAACAAAGGATGAAAAGGCGGCCGCCAAGGGGTTATGGCTAAACGTAGCGATGACTATTCCTACCGGTTTATTATTTTACTGTATGGGAACCGCGCTTTATGTCTTTTACAATTCCCACCCTTCAAATGTTAACCTGGGAATGCAGAATGATGCGATTTTCCCTTTATTTATATCACAGAAAATTCCCGTGGGTCTTGCGGGGCTGTTGATTGCCGCTATTTTTTCCGCGGCGATGTCCAGCCTGGACAGCGGGATGAACTCGATGGCCACGGCTTTTGTCACCGATTTTTACAGGCGATTCAAACCAAACGCTTCGGAGCACAGTTGTTTAAATCTCGCTCGCTGGGCCACTTTAATTATCGGCGTATTTGCCACTGCGGTTGCCTTACTCATGGTAACCTTTGACATCAAGTCCGCATCTCTCTTTTTCACTTCAATCCTTGGACTATTCAGCAGTGGGTTGGCGGGGCTATTTGCCCTGGGTATTTTTACAAAACGGTCACAGGGAATCGGCGCTTTTATTGGAGCGATCACGAGCGCAATAGCTCTATTTTTTATAAAATACTACACACCGATCAATTTTTATCTCTACGCATTTCTTGGATTTGTCGTCTGTTTCATCGTGGGATACCTCGCGAGCCTGATAATTCCGGAGAGAGAAAAATCCATGGAGGGGCTAACCCTCTATACCGCTTTACCAAGAGAGGATTAAGACAGTGAACAGTGAAGAGTGAAGAGTGAAGAGTGAAGAGTGAAGAGTGAAGAGTGAAGAGTGAAGAGTTTTAGGTAAGAATATACATCAAACAGGTTGAGGTCCATTTTCAATTGATTCTCTTTGTTATCGCGAGGCTGCTTGTCAGCAGTGGCTACCGAGGGTATTTACCCGACATCTTCCACTCCAGGGAAATGTCGGACGCTCTTTAATAAAAAGCTTCGTCTTCGTCTGAGTCCTCGTCGCCTCCCCGGATATTAATTCATTATCAAGTAGGAACGCGCTGCCCCCATGCGTTTATATGTGTAGTAAGTTAGAAGCTTGTTGGGGACCAACCGACTTTCCGCAGTAGCTGGACTATGGCTGGCAGGTGCCTCGTTCCATCTTAACCCTTAAAACTTAACACCCCTGGCACGCCATAGAGAAGTGACGGCGGTTAACACTGAACGATAGAACACCAGGGACTGTTAAATTGAGAATCATAATCGTATGAAAGCATATTCAAGAGGAAGGATCTATAAATAAATCAGACCTCGGCTTTATAATTAGAACTTAAGTTCTAACTGCATAAGAAATTCATTATTGGTAATATCCCCAATCGGAGCATCATTTAACCTGGAACCTGATTGATGCCCGATAGTTTCATCATTTCCCATGTATTCGAATCGCAACCTTGTTGAGTTGATTAAATCAAAATTAGCTCCAAGTAACCAACGCTGGCGGTCCCAGGTTACCGGAGCCGCGAGTTGGTTGTCATAGCGGTCGTCGACATCATAATCTTCATAACGAATGAAGGGTTGAAGGCCGGTGAACCATTGTGCATTTCCGAAGGATGTACCAGGTAGTTTAAATTTTAATGAGAGTTCACTATACCAGGTATCGCGATCTATATAACTGTCCTTGGCATCGATATACTCGAAAATGCCTTTCAGTCCTATATTGTTGAATGTATTACTGTAAATAGCACGAAAGCCTAATTGTTCTTTTTCCGTGTCAATGGTTGAAGGATGGATGAGACCATTGGCATCAAAAAATTCTTCGAGAATCATGTTCAGTCCAGAATTTACTTCATTCTCATTGATTTCCCCGTTTATATACCAGACCCGCGCGTCAAGCATACCTAATGAACCTAAGTTTGGCGTTATACCCAGACCTAAACCCCATTGCAGGGGACTGTCGCGGCCTCGCTCGAAATCGTTGTCATCCTGCACGATTTCGTTGGCCTTGATTAAGTTCTCACTCAATGCATTGTCTGTGTCGTTTACATTATAGCTATTACCGAGCATCGCATCCCAGTAGAGCCATTTATGATTCATCCCAAAGCTGTGCATCCCATGGAAACGAATTTGAGAAAATTCATCACGCCAGAAAGCGGCTCCGCCGATGGGGTAGGTTTGCGCATAAGCGGTGTCGACATGGGCAAAGCTTTCAAAAAATTCTATTTCATAAAAAATCCATAGTTCCACACGACCTTCATGTAAATATCGGCCTTATCCATATCGAAGGTTTGCCGGTAGCTGCCATTAAAGAGATCTACGGCATCGGGTCGCCGGTCTATTTCGCTCGTTTTAAATTCCAATTCCAGTTCCCCGCCGATTTCTAATCGCTTTTTCTTCACTGATAGCATCTCGGGGTTGTCGGTAACCGGTGGTGTAAGGTTCCTGGCTGATGGCCTGGCCTCCATCTGCCTTAATAAACCTTCTATGCGGTCGATTTTTTTTGATTGTGCTTCCATGATCTTTTTTAATTCAACCAATTCGTCTTTAATATCATCGATTGATTTTCCATCTTGGGCCCAAACCCCAAAGGTCAAAAAGAAAGACCATAATAGCGTTATTATCCAACGAAGCTTTTTCATCATGAGAGGTATTTTAATTTTTAAATGATTTGCGAAGTTTCTTAAGTGAAGCACAGCTATTATTCAATGAAGAAAAGATAAATGAAAGAGGTCAAAGAACTGATTTATTTATGGTAAGATTAATTAATTTTAGATAGTGACGATCTTAATGGTGAGACAAGTCGTGATAACAAGGAGAGGTAGAGTTAATACGAACTCCTTGGCGCTTGACTTGAGAGCGGGACAAAAGGCACACTTTGATTTATGCATATAGGGCGCGAGCGTGAATTCCTCCTTTTTGGCTTGTCCCCGGAGAGAAAATCATGGCGTGGCGTGGGATTGCTGGCCGGCGTGTTATTGGGCACTCTATTTATCGCTGCGATTATCAGTCCCTGGGTCTACTGGGGAGTCGTGGCCTGGGCTAAAGCGTCCCCTAATGAGTTAAATCTATACCTTGCGGATAAAGATTTCCCCCGTTATTTTGACCGCCTGCGTTGGCTGTCTGTTATCCTGCTCTTACCCTGGCTTCTAAAACGTTGCGGACTTCTCTCCTGGTCCTCTCTGGGGTACGCATCTAATCGACGTGAATGGCGATCAGCCATAAACTGGTTTGGGGTGGGTCTGGCGACGCTTGCCATCGTCGCCATAGTCCAGAATTTTACGGTGGGATTAAATATAAAATTATCGCTTATCTCGGGTGAATTTTTTGCCGTATTATTAATGGGGTTAATGAGTGGGTTATTAGTAGCGTTCGTCGAAGAAACAGTTTTTCGAGGAGTTGTCCTTAGAATGTTTTATACGGCTATAAGCCCAATCATTGCCGTGATCGTAAGCGCATTACTATTCGCGGCACTCCATTTCAAAAAAGTACCCGGCAGTCTATGGATTGATGATACGGTTTCCCTTGGTAGCGGGTTTTACGTTGGGTTATGGGTATTGCTTAGCGTGATCACGACCTTCGAGTTATTTAAATTTATCAATCTCTTTTTTGTCGGGTTAATATTAAATATCCTTTTTTTAAAAACCCGATCATTGTTGCCTTGTATAGGGTTACACGCCGGGTGGGTGTGTTTCCGCGCGGTATACCATAAATTAGTGGAAACAAATAATGAAGCATCACCTTTTATCTGGGGGAGTGAGACCGTAATCGACGGTGTTTTCCCAACTTTTATTATGGGATTATTTGTTGTAGCATTAGGGTCCCGCTATTTTCATGAAGGGCGTGGGATTAAAAATAAGTCTGTGGACTGATCGCCTGCTCGATCTCATTTATCCGCGAAATTGTGTCGTAACGGGTAATCCGGTTGGCGAGGGAATCTATCGTTACATCAGCGATGAAAGCGCGAGTGAACTTTACCGGGTAAAAGCTCCTTATTGTCCGACCTGTGGGCAACCCTATTACGGTCTCGTTATGAGTCTGCGCAACTGCCCTCACTGTGAGGAACTCAAACCGATTTTTAAGGGAGGACGAAGTCTTTTACTCTACCGTGGCCTGGGGCGCGAAATTATTCAGCGATTAAAATACAACAAGGCGTTTTACTTGCTCGATGATATTAAACAAATCATACGCGAGGATCGGAATATATTAGAATACCTTGAGCATTCCGTTCTTGTCCCGGTTCCCCTTCATCGAAGAAAATTAAGGGAACGCGGTTTTAATCAAAGCCGGCTAATCGCCGACTGTTTTTCTGAGCTGACGAATAGCTCACCGGTAATTGAAGCTCTAAAGAGAGATGTCGATACGGCATCGCAAACGCGTTTAAATCGCGGTCAGCGTGAGAGAAATGTTAAAAATGCCTTTTCTTTATCAAAAAAGACTGTTCTAATCAAAACCAGGAAAATAATCGTCGTAGATGATGTATTTACTACTGGAAACACCCTTAATGCCTGCTGTGCCGTGCTTCAACGCGCGGGCTATGAAGAACTCTACGTTCTGACCTTAGGGCACGGTCAATAGCCAGGGCCAATTATAATTTAATCTGAACGTATTTTTATTTTCCTTTCTCTATAGATAGAGTCTTCGAACAATTAATTTTGTAACTATCCGGCAATAGATTAACCGATAAACTGACCATGGCATTATTTAGTAAACCGAAATACTCGACGGTCGTCGTTAAGAACAAAAAGGATATTCCCGAGAATCTCTACACCTCTTGTCCTGTTTCCGGCGAAATTATTTATAATAAAGAACTCGAGAAAAATTTAATGGTTGTGCCAAAAAGCGGCTATCACTTTCCGCTCCGCGCGCCCAAGCGAATAGAAACGCTAGTCGACGAGAATACCTTCCAGGAGCACGACCGGGAAATGACCTCTGTCGATGTGCTTAATTTTGAAGGATACAAAGATAAGCTGAAAAAAGATCAGAATAAGTCGAACCTGTTCGAAGCGGTGGTTAGCGGGATAGGTAAAATTGGCGATATTACGACATCGCTCAGTGTTATGGATTTTCGTTTCCGCGGTGCGAGCATGGGATCTGTAGTCGGGGAAAAAATAACCCGAACCATTGAGCGGGCGGCAGAAATTAAATGCCCACTTGTCATTGTTTCCGCTTCCGGAGGCGCACGCATGGAAGAGGGGATTCTCAGTTTAATGCAGATGGCAAAGACGAGTGCTGCTCTTGCCAAATTGAATGAAGCCGGTCTGCCTTACATTTCAATCCTCACCAATCCCACTTATGGCGGGGTCTCGGCAAGTTTTGCCTCACTCGGTGACGTCATCCTCGCGGAACCACGCGCCCTCATTGGTTTTGCCGGAAAACGCGTAATTAAAGAAGGCACGAAAGAAGAATTACCCAAAGGATTTCAGACGGCTGAATTTCTTCTCGAACACGGGTTGATCGATCAGATTGTGCCACGCCCACAAATACGCGAACGGCTTATATCATTGCTGCACGCTTTTTACCTGGGCAAAGAACCCGTGAACGGCAGAAATAATTAATTGAAGTGTCATTCGGCCGACACTTTACTCACTCCCCTGAGCTGAGCAATGCCGACTGCGTATTTCAATAATTATCCCGAAGCGAAGAGCTACCTCTACAGTTTGAGGTATCATGGAGCCAAGTATGGCATTGAGCGGATGCAACTGCTGGCGGAAACCCTGGGCCATCCTGAGCACCAATTCCCGATTATTCATGTAGCGGGGACAAACGGGAAAGGGTCCACCTGCGCAATGCTTGAATCTATCTATCGAAACGCAGGTTTAAAGACCGGGCTTTTCACATCGCCCCACCTCGTATTTCAAGGGGAGCGCATTCAAATAAATCGATCTATTCTCAGTCACGATGAGATTCTTCATTATACCAATGAACTAAAAGAGATTGCCGACGCGCTGGCGAAAGTAAATCCCGATGACCATCCATCTTTTTTTGAATTCATGACCGCGATGGCATTCCTCCACTTTAATCGTGAGGCCGTCGAAATTGGTATTTTTGAGACAGGATTAGGCGGTCGACTCGACTCAACTAATGTGGTCCACCCTGAGATTACGGTGATTACTTCAATCAGTCTTGATCATATTAACATCCTGGGCGACACCATTGAAAAAATCGCGGGAGAGAAAGCGGGTATTATTAAAGCTAACAGACCGGTGGTGATTGGCCTACTACCGGATGAAGCGGAAAAAGTAATCCGTGAGATTGCCCGACAGCGCAGTGCTGCCGTTTACAGTATTCGGGAGCGTTTTAGCTCCGAGGCAAGGGGATACCCCCAGACCAACCTTTACGGAGCTTACCAGCGTTATAACGCGGCAACAGCCACACTCGTTTGTGAATTGCTGCGGAAAAAATTTCCCATTTCTAATGACTTAATTGAAAAAGGGCTACAGAAGGTCGAATGGGCCGGTCGCTGGGAGCGGCATCAGGTTGATTCGAAAACGATCATCCTCGATTCGTCTCACAATCCCGAAGGGGCAGAGATACTTGCGGACAATCTGGAAAACCTGGTTCAAGAGACAGGGTGTAAGCCCATAATCCTTGCGGGAACACTGGGAGAATTTCGTGCCGAAGTGTTAATGCCGGTAGTCGCCCGCTATGCCCGAGAAATAGTCCTCCTCAGACCCAGTCAACCGCGAGCATGCACCTTCGAGATACTGGAAAAATATATACCCAAGGACTACGAAGGAAAAATTCGGCGCGCTGAAGTCAAAGACATTTTCCCTTTTCCCGGAAACTGTGCCGAAGGAGATGAGGGTGACACTTTAGTGGTAACGGGCACTATTTATCTCATAGGTGAGATAATCGAAGCGCTGCATTATGAGCTGCCCGTTGAAGAGCAAAGTCTTCAAGATTTACCATGAGGGTGATTCATGTATGGAGGTGTGCACGACGTTGCGCCTGCAGTCATAATTTAAGATTTATCCTGTTGGATTAATTATTACTCCAAACGGCCACGACGGAGCGTGGCCCTCCAGAAAAGACTAAAAATGGAGGGCCACTCTCCGTCGTGGCCGCTGAGAATAAGAAAATGATTACTTATACTTATTTAGAGGACGTAGACGTAGACGTAGAGGCAGACGAAGACGAAGATTTTATTGGTTATCTTAATACCTCTCAGCCATCATCTCACTCAGTCCATTCTCGATCGAGAATGAAAAAGAAATGCTCAGGATCCGGCGAGGGCGAGAAGTTTTTCAATGCGGGGTACGTCACGAATGATCTGCGAGGGGTCAGGCCCGACACCGATATAGCGAAGATTGGGCAATGTTTCTGTGCGTTTACCGTCACGGAAAGCGACATCCACTATACTCTTCATGAGCACGGCTATGTAGCGGCGAGCGTTTTCCGGAAGATCTTCAAATTGTCGTATACCGGTGATATCTTCCTTCCAACCGGGAAGTTGAACAAAGACGGGTTGAAGGAGACGACGTTGAGCATCATCACGAGGCAGTTGATGAAGAAGTTTTCCATCTGAATCGCGGTAAGCGGTACAAATGAGCAGTTCTCCGCCCTGCCATAGTCCGCTGTAACTGAGCGCGTCAAGCTTGTTAATCATAAGATCCTGGTAACCACCATAACGAAGAGCATCCCCTTTTTCCACGGCGTCACACCAGCCGACCATGCGTTGGCGGCCGGTTGATGTTCCGAATTCCAGATCTTTAAGTTTAATAGCCAGCGGGTGCTCATCGGGAATCTTCGTAAGGAAGACATGCGTGCCGACTTTCGTATCATAAGCTTTGCAAACACCGATGGTGTGTAGCGGTTGCAGGGGGATCCCGGCTGACTGGAAAAACTCGGGAGTGAAAGTGTGGGAAGCGGTAACATTGGGGGGGAATCCGTGGCGCTTATCCAACCAGTAGGACTGGCCGAATTCACCAATGATGTAATGACCATTTTTCAGCTCACTGAGAACGGTTTCACGAACATCACCGATATTATCCTGGAACGAGGACCCGGCTTCCCAATAGGCATCGATCAGGGTGTCATTATCAAGGCTGAAGGGTGTGGACCCTTTAAACTTGTGAAAATCAAATTCATCTTCGGGGAATACATCCGCCTCGATACTACTCGCGTTAGCTCGCACTTCAGCATCGGTAAGAACATCAAAAAAACGGTCCCAATTTTCAGGACTGACCTGGCAGACATGTTCTATAGTGAGAAGCACGCGGTTGACGCGTTGTTTCAGCTTGTGCGCAAAGGCATCTTTGCTGCCCTTAAAATCACTGTAATAAATCTGTCTTTGACCCACTTCATCGATGAAAGCGGGGGTGATCCCGCGTCCTGTGCTGCCACGTGCGTCCTCTTTGAGGACATTGACACGGTAATCTTCCCAAGAAAGGTCGAGCAATCGATGACTGAGATCGCTTACTTGGGTGCGTTCATCGATTAGCAGTCGGGCAAGAACATTATAATCCCGCTTTTCAAGCGGGTTAATCTCCCACCTGAACTTTCGCGGATCGGCAACAACACCGCAGCCAATTGCTAAACAGGGCACCTCGGGATCAATGACAGCAGCCGGCAGAAGATTTAATTTAAGACCGCCGGCGGTGTGTCCTGAATTGGCGCCCCCGTTTACTTTCATCACGGCGCCAACGCCATTGCTCCCACCGTGTGACTGGCGGAGCTCATCGATAATTTCATAAATGAGTCTACCTTTGCCCTCATCGCCCATGCTAATCCCCACATCGGCAATAATTTTACTCGTAAAGGGTAATAGAGCCATCGGTGCCCAACTTATTTACAATTATTGTTCGCTCGGAGTTGTGCTTTTAACACAAAAAAGACAGACTATGGTCTTTAGTGTTTTATATTGCAATGTAAATCCGTAACTAAAACGGGTTTTCTCTTTTTCCGGGATCAAGGAGCATAAAAAAGGGGAGGGAATTAAATAATTGAGAGGAAGTAGAAAGTCATTAAATATTTATTATAACGCTGATAGATAGATTGTTAAAGAGACAACGATAGTTAATTTTCGGGGTTTATTATTTTTAAAACTCATTACCACCTATAACTTAAATTCTGCAAAAGAGTGAAACCTATATTAAACGCGTTATATTTTATTATTTTATTCTGCTTATCTGGCTGCTCGACCACCATGGAAATGGTGGAATTTAAAAGTGGTGAAAAAGCAGAGGCCTTTGTTGACGCCAATAAGCGCGAGATCCGCGTCTATTTACCTGATGGGGAAATCTTAAAAGGGCCTTATAGTATTGCCACGAATCCGCGCTTCAGTGTCGGCGCAGGGATCGGCGGTTCCCGGGGGAGCGTGATCTACCCATCAATAAGCCTCGATCCGGGTTCGAAAATTTATGCGTTGCTCTCCAGTGAGAAACCTGCCTCAACCCTGGTGATGGAAGTCATCGCCGATCATAGCAAAGTCACAGGCACGGGGCGGGGTGAAGCGCGAACCAACGATGGGCGTGTGTTCAAAATTGTGTTCTAATATTGCCGGGTCAAGGGATCGGCCTCGATAGCGTTGCCCCGATTGCCTTTTCAATGAGCGCTATCGCCTGTTGCTCGGATCGTAAATCGCCCGTCGCCTTAGCGATATCGTCACTGATTTTTACGACGGAGATATTATTGATGGCGATCATTTTGATAACGATATCGAGAGCCGGACTGTTATCAATATCATTGGTGAAATGGGTGCCGATGCCATAAGATGCTTTTACACGGCTGTTGATGTATTTTTCTATGGCAATCGCTTTATCCACGTTCAGGGAGTCACTGAATACCAATTTTTTTGTCATAGGGTCGATGGCGTGTTTCTCGTAGTGGGCCAGGATATCATCGATAAAAATATAAGGGCTTCCACTATCATGACGTACGCCCTCAAAGGTCTCGGCAAGTTCGCTTCTGAAATCGAGAAGAAATAACGCGTTGGTATAGGTGTCGGTGAGTGCAATACCGAGTTGGCCAGCAAAAACTTTTTGCCATGCCTCGAAGGCATGCTGGTTGGCGTGACGAATACCGTAAAGTCCGGCATGCCCCATGATCCACTCGTGGGCCATAGTGCCTATAGGTTGAATACCGGATTTTCGAGCGAGATAGACGTTACTTGTCCCGGTAAAGGTACTCATTACATTTTTAAGATAATGAGGGAGATCGCAAAAAGCACGAACGGCTTCTTCGTGTAATGCATAGCTGCGCCGGCGTCGAGTCCCGAAGTCTACAAACAGGCATCCTGCCCTGGATAATTTGAGTCCTTTTTTAAGAGTCTTATCATAATAAGCTTCGCGATCATCAGACCACTGAGTATCAATAAGTTCAAAATAGGTTTCACTGATCATTGCGAGAAGGGGAACCTCCCAAAGAATGGTGTGCGCCCAAATTCCTCGAACCTTAAGATTAAGGTGACCTGCATCGGTTAATAATAGATCGACTTCACCGGGATCGAAACGGAATGCTTGCAGGTAATCCAAGTAATCGCCGTTAAAAAAATTGAACTGAGAAAGCCAGGTTCGCTCGGAGGGTGTTAATGCCAGCGCAGACATTTCCTCGACTCTCAGCTTGAGCCTTTCTATGAATTGAGGAGTTAGTGGTTTTATCTTAGCCCGTTTGATAAAATGATAGCATACCACAGCCTCGGGATGGCACTGCAGCACGGCACGTTGCATCGTGAATTTATAGAGATCGTTGTCTAAAATACTGGAAAGCATAAGGGCATTATATAGCAAAGAATGGTTACTGGACAACAGGTGATCACAATACCTCTTTGGAGTGAATAAACCTGGCTCCCGCGTCTCGCATCTTATTCATTGCATCTGCCATTGAACCGTTGGTATCAATACCTTTAGTAGCATCTTCGATAACATATATTTCAAAACCCTGTTTGCGACCGTCAACTACTGACCAGTGGACACAAAAGTCCGTTGCCAGTCCGACAAAATATAAAGTTTTTATATCACGATCGCGAAGAAATCCAGCAAGGCCGGTCGGTGTCTGGTGATCATTTTCGAAAAAGACAGAATAGGAATCGATTTCTTTGCGAAAGCCTTTGCGTAAGATTAGTTCTGCACGAGGCACATTTAATCGGGAATGAAACTGTGCACCTGCGGTGTCTTGTAGGCAATGATCAGGCCAGAGAATCTGATCACCGTAATCTAATTTTACCATCTCGTATGGTTTTCTTCCCTGATGTGATGAGGCAAAGGATAGATGGCCGGGGGGATGCCAGTCCTGTGTCAGGATAGTATGCTCAAACCCCTGTGAAAGTTTATTAATTACGGGAAGAATGGTGTCTCCTTCGGGGACCGCTAAATTACCTCCGGGGCAAAAGTCGTTCTGCATATCGACAACGATTAAAGCATCCATCTCTTTACCTTTGTCTATAGTTTCAGGGTAAAAATTATAATTCTACTTTATTGAACTTGGGCTTTTTCGCAGTTCCAAAAGCTGCTTTTTGAAGCGTGGATCACTGCAATGTAAGGATGGCTTTATCTCCCCAACTATCAATCTCTGTTTGTCATCTACAGTGACTAAAAATCTGAGAAGAATTGCTGGGATAATTTTATAATAATTAATTCTCAATATATTATGTGATTGGGTCATATAGAGGCATAATGACTGACGAATGGGGTTAAAATAGGGTATTATTACTATTAGCCAGAAATTTTCCGGAAAAAACTTGTCTCAGAGCCTATAATCCTGTAATTTAGGTAAGTTAATACCCCTAGATTAATTATAAATATTACTTATAAAAGCTTTTTTACACTGGACAGCATATATTTATATGTCTAATCTTAAAAATCTCGTGGTAGGTATAAGTAATGCAGCAGAGCTAAAATCGAAAAGTTCAATAAAAGGTTCTCATAAAAAAATCAGCGGATACTCGCTTATCGAGTTGATGATGGGGACGGCAGTATTGACAGTAGTATTGGCAGGTACATTCAGTGCGTTAGGACAAGCCCTGACCTTGTCTGAAAAAGTGCAGCATGCCAATTTTGTCACCGAGTTGCTGCAAAGTGAGCTGGATAAAATAGAGACTTACAATTGGAACGCGATTATCAGTCTACCCGCCAGTGGAACATTTGATCCCAATAGTTATTTTACAGAAGTTCCATTGAAGAATTACACCTGCACACGGACGGTGCAAAATCACCCCTCATTCACTAATGTGAAAGAGATTCGATTTACGGTCACCTGGGAAGACGTAAAGGGGAGAATGCACAGTCGTGAACTGGTCAACTATTATTCTAAAGGTGGGATGAATGATTACTATTATGAAGCACTATAAAGACAAAGGCTTCACGCTCATCGAAGTTACGATCGTCTTGTTTCTGGGATCGATCGTGTTGACTGCTCTTTCATCATCTCTGCTCACGATCATGAAGAGCTCTTACAGCTTAAACAATTATTCGGATATGGTGGTTAATGCAAAAAGAGCGCGCAACACTTTCACCAGTGATGTGAGTAAAGCACATGCTATTACTTACAGTGACCCGGCGAATTTTATAATAGCAATACGTACTTATCTGGGAGGCCCAATCTATAACGTGGAATACGATTACGATTCGATCAATAAGACGCTTACACGGACCCAGGGCGCTGCAACAACGACCCTCATGCGCGGCGTGGAAACCATGAGCTTTTCCTATTACACGCAAGTGGGAAATGCTACGACGAAGAATATTGATACAAAGAAAATACACATGGAAGGCACGCTTGAGCGCTTGAATGGATTGGAGAACAACAATACTTATGCGGTCTCGACGCGCTGTTCATTGCGAAACCTGAGTATCGGCAACTGATGAGAAAAAATACTAGAGGTTCCGTTGTGATGATAGCGCTGATGGTCGCTGGCATCTTCGGTTTTATCGTGGCCAGCTTTTTACGCTCGACCATTACCGAGTTAAATATCGCGGAAGGAAATTTCAATCGGAGAAACGTTATCAATGTAACACACGCGGGAGCAGAGCTAGCCATCTCGACGCTCAATGAAGACGACTGGACAGGTTGGGTTAGTTACCCTCCCTGGATGATTCGCTCCTTATACAATATAGATATGGGCAACGGCGATACCGCGACAATGTATCTTTACCATTTGGATCAATCACCAAACCCACCCCGCATCTACAGCATCGTATACTTAAATTTAGCCAATGGAGAGCAGTTGCAGGAAAGTTTTTATTCTGACCTGAGGCAGCGTAAGGTTTTTCCCAACGGAATCACCACTCATGATGACATCGCCTTCACCACCACGGGAACGGTGACCGTTGACAGTTACACCTCTGATCCGGGAGTGAACCTGGGGATTTACGATCCATTCTTCAACCGCAACGACAGCGGCACCCTGGTGGGAGGCAAAGTAATAGCGGATGAGTTTGCCAAGGGTGAAGTCTACGGCTATATATCCACCTGGGTAGAACCTCACACTATCGGGGAGAATGGCAAGGTCTACGGAGTGAGCACCCCGCCGGAAACCAATGTCGATGACAGCCGGATAGCCGACGGATTTAAACCGACTTTTCTGGATGTGCCGGTCCCGCCAGGAGTGACCAGTGTCTACAGTTTTCCGGGAGGAAGCGACACCTTACCCGGAGCGGGAGCGAGCCCCGATTGATAACGGGAGACCTGCATATCGATAATGGAAAATCCCTGACGATCACCGAAAACATGACCCTGGTGGTGCAGGATGACGTGCATATCGATGGAACGCTGAAGGTCGCCGACGGCAAGCAATTGAAACTGTATATCAATGATGACTTCACCCTGCATAGCGGTGGTAAGGTTGAAAATTTTTCCGGTGATCCGGGCAACCTGGGAGATCCGGGCAATATGGTTGTCTACTCGACAGACACGGGATCATATACCCCCAATTATACCATCGGCGGCATTGCTGCTTTTTATGGAGCGATTTACGCTCCCCGCGCGGATGTAGATATGCAAGCGGGCGGCGAGATGTTTGGATCAATTGTCGCCGAAAATGTAAACTTCCTGGGGGACTATGATTTTCATTATGATGAAGACCTTCAAAGCGTAGTCGGTGACAATCCCACCTTTACTTCTGACTTCGCACGGAATTATTAAGCTCTTTGAAGGGGATCGTTAATAGCTTGACGCTATTAAAACTTACGAAATACGATCGATAACAGCTAGATAGCTTAGCGCTATGGATCCTATTATTTCCCTTGCCCAGAGAGCTAATCAATTAATGGGTGAAGAGCTCGTCCGCCGTAAACTTGCCCAACCTGAGATGATTGAGCAGGCAGCTCCCTTATTGGAAAAATACCTGAAAGAGGGTGAAATTAAACGCGCAAGCCTCTTAAAAATATTAATCTGGGATCTCGAACTTTTAGAAGAAAAGAAGATTCTGGATTTTCACATTGATGAACATCATTTAGGATTCTGTAATATTACTAATTATAATATTGATAGAGAATCTCTGCCCGATTTTAAACTCGGGGAGTGTTGGGCTACGATGAGCATCCCCCTGGATTTTATTTCTGATGTTTTCTTTGTCGCCACCGCTAATTATCTGAGCCCTGCCGTTATTGAACACTGGGAAAAACGGTTAACCCCCAATATTTTCTGGTACGTTGCGGATTTAACAATTTTGACCAGAACATTAGAAAGTCTGGAAAAAGAAGAAGAGAAAGATGAGGAAGAGAAAGCAGAAAAAGAGAATGATGAAGCTGTAGAAGAAAAAGCAGATAAAGAAGAAATGGTTAAAGCGGATAAATAATCATGTTAGCGAGAACACAACTCATATTGGTAGAATCCTTGAGAGATTATGGAAGCCTGGATGACACACAGGCTTCCGAGCTCATTGAATCTACGGGGTTGTCAGGAGCTGAAGTAGAAAAAATATTAGTTAATAATTATCAGGTTGAACCTTACCCCCTTCTCATGTCGAAAGCTAAAGCCTATAATCTTTCGCCATTTAATCCGGCCAATTTCAATGTCACTGACCAATGTTTCACATTTGTTGATCTCGATTTTTGCAGTCAGAACAATATATTACCCCTGGGGGAGGTAGGAAGTTATTTTGCCATTGCCACAGCGGATCCGCTGAACCCGACACTGAGAGCCAAGATAGAAGGGGCGACAAAAAAACCCTTTTACTTTCTCATCGCCTTAGCGGAGGATATAGAAGCCAAATTCGGCCAAAGTAATGAGCCAAAGATGGACGCCAAAGTTGGATTCGGCGATGTCGTTGAAGCCCTGGGCATGGAATTTGATATTGACCGGGAAGAAATTGAAGAAAGTGATCTTGAAAGCGAAGAATCGGCACCGGTTATTCTTCTTGCTAATCGTATCGTTGAAGACGCTTATTTTTCCGGCGGAAGTGATATCCATATTGAACCATTTGAAAAACAGACACGGGTTCGCGTGCGCATAGATGGTGTTTGTAAAGAAAGGCTCACCGTTCCCAAAACCATAGCGGCCTCACTTATTGCCCGTTTAAAAGTAATGGGAAACCTGGATGTTGCGGAACGCAGGCGGTCCCAGGATGGGAGAATAGTATTTAAAAATTTTAATAGAAAAGGCATCGATGTTGATCTTCGCATGTCCACATCTCCTATGAATTATGGCGAAGGATGTGTGATGCGTCTGCTTGACAAGCAGAAGTCAACCCTGCCGCTGGAGGACTTGGGCTTTTCCGAACATAACCTCGATATTTATCGGAGTATTATTCAACGGCCTTATGGAATGATCCTTCACTGCGGCCCTACAGGTTCGGGTAAATCAATGACCCTCTATTCCGCCCTTAATGAAATTAATCACCCCGGAGTGTGCATAAGAACAGCTGAAGATCCGATTGAATACACCCTCCCCGGTATCTGCCAGGTGCAGATGAATCGCAGGATAGGAGTGACATTTGCCACTGCGCTTCGATCTTTTCTCAGGCAGGACCCGGATATTTTACTGGTTGGAGAAATTCGAGACGCGGAAACCGCGCAGATTGCAGTAGAAGCGGCCTTAACGGGTCACCTTCTTTTCAGTACGCTGCACACTAACGATGCGGCAAGTGCGATTGCTCGAATAACGGAGATTGGGGTGGAGCCCTTTATGATTTCGTCTTCTCTCCTTTGTGTATGCGCCCAACGATTATTGCGCCGTTTATGTGAATCCTGTAAACAAACCTATAAGGTTGAAGGGGAAGAAAAAGATATTTTAGAACGTGCCATCAAATGGAGTGGTGATGTATTTCAACCAAAAGAATCGGGTTGTCCCAACTGCGGCGGATCGGGATACCGCGGACGGCTGGGCATACACGAATTAATGGCTGCCAATGAAGAGCTCGTACGCGGGATTAATATGGGTTTGGAATCCAGTCAGCTCAAAGGGATAGCGATAAGAAACGATATGAGAACCTTACACCAAGACAGCATGGAAAAGGTTAAAATGGGATTTACCTCTATCGAGGAATGTGTCGCAACCGTGCCGCCTGATATCGAGGATATCGATTTACTCCTGATGCAGGAAGAAATACAGGTAAAGGAAGCCTGATCTAATCAATCTCACCTGCACCATTCAGACTATTCATCCAGTTGATAAATAGATCCGGCCACTTATGAGAATTTCCCTCTTTTAGACCCAGGCCAAAACCATGGCCGCCGGTGGCAAAAATGTGCATTTCGGCAGGGACCCCGACGGCACGTAGAGCCTGAAAATAGTCGGTACTGATATTAACAGCGCCCCCTGGCTCGTCGTTGGCGTGGACGATAAATGTAGGTGGAAATTCGGGTGTCACTTTTGATTTATCGTTTCCATAAATCATACACATAAAATCAGGGCGTGAAGGGATTTGATCAATAGGATCATCGCTATTGGCTTCCTTATCATCTAAGAGTGCTGACGCGATATGACCACCCGCGGAAAACCCCATAAATCCCGTACTCTGAGGATCTATCTTCCATTCTTTTGCCCGGCTTCTCGCTATTCTCATTGCCCGTCGGCCATCCAGTGAAGCAACACTGCGATCGTGCGGAGTAGTCCGATACTTGAGAACCAAGCCAGCAACCCCCTTTGTCGTCAGCCATTTTGCCACGTTGTGTCCCTCCTTATCAATCGCGAGATATTTAAAACCGCCGCCGGGACAGACTATTATGGCCGTTCCTGTATTAATGTCTTCCGGGGGCAGATATACAGTCAGTGAAGGCAGGTAAACATTATGGATGGCGCGATCAAGTTTTGTGTCGCCTCGGTGGACCACAGCTTCTTTTTTCCCCGTATCTATTGTTCCCGGGGCGCCATCAAGCCAGAGAGGCACGGTTTGGGGTTCAATCTCTGTCATTGTGCTCATTATTGATTCCTCCTCAATTATTTTACCCACGCAATAATACCTTACATTTTATGGCGTTTTATAACAGAAAAAATTGAGCTTATTTTTTCCTACTACAATAGGATTCTGTGAAATTCACAAAGAGGAACCGGGGCTGTGCCAACTCGATCTTCATCCTTAATTGCGATTATAAATGCAGTTTATTATTACTTTACTGATTTAAACCTTAAGCTAGAATTGGGAATAACTATTTAGCGAAAACATTACCCCGGGTATGTTCATATTATGCCACAGTCGCCTCAAATGGAATCCATAGAAACACGCACCGCAAGATTATGGGAAGCGCTTCTACCGGTTGTTCTCCTCGTCGTTTTTCTCAGCTATTATATTATCGAACTAAAAGGTGAAAACCCCCATTTACCGCTAATCGGTGGCACAATCATAGCGGGAATCATGGCTTGGCGGCTTGGACATAAGTGGGAAGCTATCCAGGACGGCATCATCGGAGGGATCATGATTTCGATGCAAGCCATCATCATCCTTATGCTAATCGGTATGTTGATCAGCACCTGGATCGCAAGCGGCATCGTGCCTACGATGATTTACTATGGACTGGAATTACTCTCACCCACTTACTTTTTCTTTGCCGCATGCATTATTTGTGCGATCGTTTCACTCGCTACCGGTAGTTCGTGGACAACGGCCGGGACTGTCGGTGTAGCCCTCATAGGGATAAGTGAAGGATTAGGTTTACCCTTACCGATAACTGCGGGAGCCATAATCTCAGGCGCTTATTTTGGGGATAAAATGTCTCCCCTCTCTGACAGCACAAATCTCGCTGCCGCTGTAGGAAATGCCGAATTGTTCGATCACATCCGGCACATGATTTTCACGACATTACCGGCATTGTTAATCGCGCTAATCCTGTATCTGATATTAGGCTTGAATCTCAGTGTGGGACAGGCGGAGCAAACGAACGTGAGCGTCATCCTCGAAACCCTGGAGAGAACTTTTACTATTCACTGGCTGCTTCTCACCCCTGTCTTGCTCGTAGTTTTAATTGTTTATTTGCGCATCGCGGCAATCCCCGCTCTGCTCGGTGGCATATTCCTGGGTAGTTTGATCGCGATGATCTTTCAAAATGTCTCTTTTGGTAATATCCTGGAAATTGCTCACTCCGGCTACAGGGGGCAAACCGAAGTACCGTCTGTTGATGAATTGCTCAACCGTGGAGGGCTTCAAAGTATGCTGTGGACCGTATCGCTCATCATTTGCGCCTTATCATTTGGAGGTGTGATGGAAAAATCGGGTATGTTAAAAGTGATCGCGTTTACGATTTTAAAGAAAGCGCATACAACAGGTTCTCTGGTTACCGCCACGGTGGCTACCTGTATAGGATCAAATGTTGTCGCAGCTGATCAGTATCTTTCCCTGATTTTACCGGGGCGGATGTATCAAACAGCCTATGCTGATGCCGGACTTGCCTCAAAAAATCTTTCTCGCGTCCTCGAAGACAGTGGGACGCTGACCTCGCCTCTAATCCCCTGGAACACCTGCGGTGCCACAATGATTGCTACACTGGGCGTGGCTCCCTGGGTCTATGTGCCTTATTGTGTTTTAAATCTGATCACCCCTATTGTCTCGATCATCTATGGATTTACCGGAATTACGATGACCAAAGCGAAGGACGATTCGACTCAGACATCAGCGTGAGCAGAGTTAAATGGAAAACTCGCGGTCGCACTCTGTTGCGTCCGCTTAGAAACATGATTAATATTTAATAACTTGTACAGTGGCGAACGTTCGATTGAGCTGTAAACCTCATAATTCAGAGACTAAAAATACGCAACAGACATCCCCCTGGATTGCCGCGGCTGACAGGCAGCCTCGCAATGACAATAGAGGGTATACTGTAAGAGGATAATTAGAACATATTCACTGTAGATTTTTATGTCATTGCGAGTCCCGCGGCCGCGGGACGAAGCAATCCAGGCGAATAGTCATTGTCCCTACGAATACCAGTCTCCACTCAGGTTTTTCCAATTAGGATTCGTCTCTTCAATTAAGGAAATCTTCTATTTTCTAGATCCGACTTTGATTTTCATTTCACGTGCGATCACATTATGAATATCATTAAAGACCCTGAGCTCATGCCGAAGAGAACTCGTCGATCACCGCGCACCTTAGTCAATGAATTAATACCCGAGTGAAGAGAATTAATTTTTATCTTTATTTGAATCCGCATCACTCAAACGGTTATATTGCCTCAACAAATCAAGCAATCGATCGTGGGGGAGTGCAAAAATTGTATTTTCATTAATACCCGCCATCGTTTCGGCAGCGATCAATGCGTTACTGATGGCTTCTTCCGTTGCCTGGATAGTCGCCTCGAAAATAGGATTTAAATTGTTATTTTTTAAAAATGATGCGTTCATCGTGCGATCTTCCTCGTCGTGATGTAATCGCGCCGTGGTAAAAGCAATAAACAGGTCACCTGAAGAATTCATTGAAATACCGCCGGTTCGAGCGACCCCTAAGGTTATCCGTTTAGCTACGCGTTTAAGTTGATAAGGGAGCAGCGGCGCATCCGTTGCCATGACGACAATAATAGATCCGTCTTTATCTTTCCGATTGTGCATTTCCGGCATAAGGTCGGTAATAGCTTTACCTACTGGCACTCCACTGATGACGAGCTGAGAGCGACGGCCATAATTCGCCTGGACTAGAACTCCCACAGTGTAGCCTCCCTCGTCTTCAGGGAGGAGACGTGAGGCTGTTCCGATCCCAGCTTTAAACTGGAAAGCCACCATCCCGGTCCCTCCTCCAATATTGCCTTCTTCCAGTGGACCCGACCGTGCGGTATTTAAGGCATGAAAGGCATGCTTCTGTTTTAGATGAAAACCATTTATGTCGTTAAGGCGTCCATCCCAGGTTTCTGCTACAACCGGTAGGCTAACCGGATACCCATTTGGATCAGCTTTGAGTGACCACGCCACGACTGCGTCAACAACAGTACCGACACTGTGCGTATTGGTTATCATGATCGGCCCTTCAAGAAATCCGGATTCCTCCAACCAGTGGCTCCCTGTCATTTCCCCATTGCCATTTAAAGAATAAATACTCGCAAAAACTTTTTCAAAATCTGCTTTACCGCGTGGTAGAACAGCAGTAACACCGGTGCGAACAGGACCTTTTCCCACTTTTAGAGTACCCTTCCCCTTTATTAATGTAGTGTGTCCGACCTCTATTCCGGCAACATCGGTGATCGCGTTCCATTGTCCGGTAACACCGTCAAAAGGAATACCCAGATCACGTGCGCGTGGTTTCCCCCATATGAGTAGAGGAATTAAACCTGCAGTGAGGTATAAGAAAACACGAAGGTAGCAGCGGGGATACTTTATGCACATTTACTATTTGAGGTTTCAAATATATTTGAACGAAAGTTGAGAGAAGGGAACTCCGAATGGATAATACTTTACCTGGTTAAAGACAATCAGATAAACTTTTCAACTGGGGCGTTTTTTCAGACTGTAAAGTATAAATGTTGCTGAAAGTCCTAAGAGAAACAATGCGGCTACGGCATAAGTTTCAGCCATGCTAAAGTAAAGGGTGAGCGGATGTGCGATAAGCGGCGAAGAAAACATGCCGAGGAATATGCAGGTTGTCATTCCCCCCACCGCTCTGCCACGATAAATCTCAGGCGTAACCGCGTTTACCCATACCGTAACATTAGGCGCAAATAAACCGAAACCCAGGGACGTGGTAATGAGTCCGATAACCGCAACCCAATAACTTCCCGCAATATAGAGGATGAGGTAGCCAATGGCAACGATTATAAAAACAGCGAGGGAGATATGAATATAGCTGAATCGGCTTTTAATAGAACCGTAGCGTAAAGAAACAAAAGCGCTGATACAGATTGCTGATGAGAGAGCTAAACCCACTTTAGTACTGCTCGTGGTTTCAATTTCATTCATATAAAAGGGAAAGAGGACTACTTTGAGATAGAATATAGCCATCGTCATATAGATGAGTCCGTAAATAGAACCGAGTATTAAGAAAGGGAACTTTTCTTTGGGCTCTTCGCTCTGGATTGATTGCTCTTTTTCTTTTTTTTGCGGTTCATTGATGAAAATAGCAGCAGCAATAAAGATCAGAAAGGGAATGGCGTATATAAAAAAGGGAGCACGCCAATGAATTTCCGCAAGGACACCACCCAAAGCCAGAAAGAGCGTAGAACCAAAACTGGTAAAAGAAAATTGATACCCCATTAGTTTATGGCGTTTTTCATCTTCATAATAATCGGCTATGAGGGTCACGCAGGTGGTCATTGTCCCTGCGGCGGATAAGCCCAATAAGGCTCTTCCAATCATTAAAAGATAAAGAGAATCCAAGTAGCAACCGGTAGTGCCTCCCAGTCCATATAAAAAGATAGCACAGAGTAGAAGTTTCTTCCGTCCATATTTATCGACTATGAATCCGGCGAGAGGGGCACCGATGGCGGTAAACAGGCCCGGTGTCGTAAGGAAAAGCCTGACCAACAATCCCGCATGAGGAACATCCTGAAAATGCTCAAGGATTTTTGGCATTGCAGGAATGACCACACCTCCACCCATTCCCGCAATACTGCTGGCTAAGAGTAGGGTAATTAAGCATGGCATACCTTTTTTCATTGAATTTTCAGAAAGATTTCGAAGTTACATTAATGACTATAAAATTGGCGAAAAAAGGTTAAGGGCATAGCATCCTCACGGAGGTATGTAATTTGCCTGAATACGGGTACACGAACAGATACTTCACTACGCAATAACAGGTTTTTTCTTCCAAAATTCCGTAGCCTGCTCAAAGGCGTAAGCCAACTGTAATACACCGAGATCATCATGGTGACGACCCACGATTTGAACGCCAACGGGGAGTCCATCAGAAGTGAAACCACAGGGCACTGAAATTGCCGGCAATCCTGTAACCGTTATATAATAACAGGATTTCATCCATTCGATATAGTTATCCATCTTTACTCCGTTGATTTCAGTAATATATCGTTGCTTTGCATCAAAGGGAGGAACCTGGTTTACGGGAAGAATGAGAAATTCGTGATGCTGCATGAATTCTCTTACCCGGTGGTAAAGTTCGGTTCGCATGATTTCTGCTTTTCCAATTTGCGAGCCGCTTAATTTTTTACCTTCTTCGATATTCCAAATTACGGTTTCTTTGATCTGCTCTCGGTGTTCATCGATTAAGTCTCCATAGGTTAATTCAAATTTCCAGGCTCGCCATACGATGAAGGCCTCATCCGCTCCTGAAAAATCGGGTTCGCCGTCGATGATATCGCAACCGAGTGTCTCGAACACGTGCCGTTGGCCGTCAATCACCTCAGTGACTCGGGGATCTACTGGAAGCCCACCCAGATCGCGACTCCAGGCGATAGACACATTTTTAAAGTCTCGTTTTAAGGATTGCGTGAAAGTATGACCCGGTTCGCTTATGGCGATGGGGGAGCGAGGGTCCGGTCCTGCGATCACACTCAACATGGTAGCAACATCTTCAACGGTGCGCGCCATGGGTCCCTGCACGGCGAGTGGATACCAACCAGCAAGCGTGGGCCAAACGGGGACTCTCCCCGGTGAAGGACGAAACCCAACGACGTTACAAAAATTAGCGGGGTTGCGCAACGATCCCCCTAAGTCACTTCCATCGGCAATCGGTTGCATCCCGCAAGCGAGGGCAACGGCGGCACCGCCGCTGCTTCCTCCGCACGTTTTAGTGGTATCATAAGGATTGAGGGTTTCTCCAAACACAGAATTATAAGTTTGAGAACCGGCACCGAATTCAGGGGTGTTCGTTTTTCCGAGGGTGATTGCACCGGCCTTTTTTAAACGTTCGACAATCAAAGCATCTTCATCCGGAATGAAATCCTTGAAAATGGGAGATCCTGATGTAGTGCGTATTCCTTTCGTTGAGACCAGATCCTTATGTGCCACAGGAATTCCGTGGAGTGGCCCTGCGGATTCACCTCGGGCCAGTCTTTCATCAGCGGCGGCAGCCTGTTTAATTGCCTCCTCGGGAAGGAGGGTAATAATGGCATTAACTTTAGGATTTACCCGGTCAATTTGAGCCAGGTGAGCATTCATTACTTCTCTTGCGGAAATTTTCTTTGAAGAGAGGAGACGGGCCAATTCGGTGGCGGTATAGAAACATATTTCAGGACTGGACACAAAAAAACCTTTGTAAGTGGATTATAATAAGGTGACTCCAATCAGGAAATGCGGATTACCATGACTGCCACAACAAGAAAAAGTAAAATTTTAATACCAGTAACTCTGAATAGGGTCTCTTAGTAGACACCATCACTCCTATGACTGCGGCGAGCGTGGACAAACTGAAATTTAATCAAGACCTAACAGCCGACTGGCATTTCCCCCCAGCACGAGCCGTTTAGCATCATCCGAAATCTCAGCCGTGATGATTTTTCCTATTTGCGCGCGTGGGTCCATAACCGGGATATCCGAGCCATAGAGTACCCGATCGGCGCCCGCTTCATTCACCAACTGCTCAATCACCCCCGGCGTGCGAAAAGTTGAACAGGTTTCCAGATAGATGTTGGGATGGGCTTGTGCTCCGGCGATGGCGTCAGCCCGTTCCTCAGCGACATTACCAGAGTGCCCGGCAACAAATTTCGCATTGGGATAATCGGGGGCCAGTTTAGCCAGGTATCGCGTGTGATTTTGCCATTCGACACCGGTATGAAAAAGTATGGCCAATCCGCGTTCATGGGCGAATTCATAAATGGGATGCCAGGGGGGCTTATAAATTTCGCATGTGGTATATGGCGGATAGACTTTTATTGCGCGAAATTTTAACTCATCAATGGCTCGATTGAGTTCCGGGACCATCCTTTCGGGCATTTCCGGCGAGACGACGGCATAACCGATAAAACGATCGGGGTACTTGCCGATGAACGCGGCTGCCTTATCATTGCCGGTGGTCCCGTCAGGATAGAATGTGTTAAAGAGACAGGATATATCTATCCCCGCAGAGTCCATGGCGTGAAGCATAATCTCCTGACTATAATTATTGCCCCATTTGTCCCATCGGCCGACGTGTCCATGAAAATCTATAACTTTAACTCCATCAATCATGATTTACCTGCGCTCTCTAAAATGCGTTCGAGATTACCTGAGCAGACAAGCTTCAATTCATCATCGCTCAAATTAGTATGGTGAAGATAAAAAAGCATCGGCCCCATGATATAACGGGTGTAATACGAACCGTATACCAATCGTTCGACCCCAAATTCATCCCGTAAGGCTTCGATTTCTCCAAGGGGTTCGTAGCGACTCAATTCGAGGTAAGCGTTAGGGAGTGCTTTCATCGCGGGGCGCACCCATAATCCATGACGATAATGGGCACCTACGATCACCGTTACGAGATTGGGATAATCCTGTAGGGTAGTTACGATATCTTCATTTTCAGTTTCTAATAGGGAGATCCAAAGGGGAATATGGTTTTCACTGAACCAGGTGAGAAGGGAATGGTAACCCCATGATTTAAAGGTCAAACCCGATTGATGGATAGTATCGTGTATATGCAGTCGAGCACAATTGACCCTTCCTTTAGCGTGTAGATCTTTAATTTGATCGAGTGAGTGTTCGGATGAGAGCACCGACCACAACGGTTGCAGCCGCCCCTCATTTCCCAACCAGGTTTCAAGATCCATGTTACCTTCTATGGGGCTGCGGTGTTCTCCCTGTGCATGGTAAACGAGGGCTCGCTCAACAGCATGTCGGTCCATTTCAGCAAGTAATTCGTCACGGTTACGGCAGGGGCAAACTTCTTCAGGGCGGTCTCCAACCCTGACGTTGGCATCAAATACAGGCACCCGTGCTCTAAAATTCAGAGTCGTCATAGATAACTGGTATAATTTAGAATGACTTAGACAGGGTGAAGTATAAATTTCAAGGTGGAATTAATTTGCGGGGGTTTGTTCCCACCCGACGACGTGGATCGATCCTATCAATTACGCCTATTATCTATAGCGGTTCCAGTCTTTCTATGAATTTTCAGGATCCATGTGATTTTTTGTATTTTATTCCTGCTTTCCTCGAATAGTTAGAATACAGTTCCTGAGGTCGAGATTTACTCGACCCGAGGATTATAAGTAATGAAAAGAAAACGGGTTGAATCAGGGTAAGGGGAAACGGAAAATATGTGTGGCATTGTAGGATTCACGGGGTTTTCACTTAAGGAAAATATATTACAGGAGGCGGTCGATACCCTTCATCATCGAGGACCCGACGGGAGCGGAACTTATATTGATCCTGATATTCCCGTTGGGCTGGGCCATGCGCGCTTATCGGTCATCGACCTTGAAACCGGAGACCAACCCCTCTATGCCCGAAACGGAGAATTGGTGCTGGTTTGCAATGGCGAGATTTACGAATTCGAACGGCTCCGCGATGAACTCATAACGCTCGGCCATACCTTCAATACGCAAAGTGATTCCGAAGTGATTCTTCATCTTTACATGGAATACGGGATGGAATTCGTTCACTTCCTTCGCGGAGAATTCGCGTTTCTTTTGCTCGACAAAGCACAGAACCAATTAATTGCGGTTCGAGACCGATTTGGTATTAAACCGCTTTATTTTAGTGGGGAGGAAGGGAATTTTGTCTTTGCCTCGGAGGCGAAAGCCCTTTTCGCAACCGGATGCCTTCAAGCCAAGATCGATCCGATAGCGGTCAGAGATTTTCTCTGCGGAATCTTTCCCGATTCCATTTTTGAAGGGGTTCAGATAGTTCCACCGGGATGCCTGATGCAGGTGCATCTCGAAAATGGGCGGCATGAGGTGCTTCAATACTGGGATTTGGATTTTAAACCCGAAGCTGAAATCGAAGATGACAAAAGTTTAGAGCACTATACCCGCACTGTCCATGATACTCTTGATGAAACGGTGCGGCTCCGTTTGCGGGCGGATGTTCCGGTTGGCGTATACCTGAGCGGGGGAATTGATTCATCGGTTGTCGCGGCCTCCATGGCTCGTCAGCATTCCGGTCCAATTAAAGCCTTTACCATTACCTTTCCTGAGGACGAGAAATTCAATGAATCTCGATTGGCGAAAGACATGGCTGAAAAGATTGGAGCGGAATTTCATTCCATAACCTGCGATCATTCCACCCTGATGCAGAACATGGAGGATTGTCTGTGGGGCTCTGAATTGCCTTTTCTCAATTTTCATGGTGTTGGCAAGTTCCTCCTCTCGCGTCTGGCGCAACAACATGTCAAAGTGGTTTTGACCGGAGAAGGCTCGGATGAGATTTTTCTGGGTTATGTTTGTTTTCAACCCGGCAAGGGCGCTATTAGCCACCAGATGGAAAACCGGCTAAGGAAGTTAAAGGTTCCCCAGGGTTCCCATGTCCGCAAAATTATTGAGGCGATTGGATTTTTGCCATTACCCGAGCATGCGGAATCTTTCTCGTGGCGAAGGCAATTATTATTACGCATCCTTTTCCACCCCCGCCAGCGAATGCAGCTGTCGGAATGTCCTCCTATTGACCGTCTCGTGCGGCGTATTAATCCGGAACAGACCAATGATTGTTCCAACAACGGAAAGATTCAATACTTCTGGATTAAATCAATGCTCGCGCCTTATATCCTGACGACTATTGGTGATCGCCAGGAAATGGCGCACTCTATTGAAGGGCGCACCCCTTTTCTTGACCACACCCTTTTTGAAAAGGCTCGCTCCATACCCGAGCGATTCAAGATCCACAACGGGGTGGATAAATATGTATTACGAGAAGCCTTCAAGACCGAGGTAACGGAGGAGATTTACGGCCATGAAAAATGGCCATTTAGCGCCCCGCCCCTGTGGGTAAAAAAAGGCCTTTATCCCATTCTTGATTTGCTCATCGATCGTTACTTGAGCAATTCGGCGATTAATAAAACCGGTATTTTCAATTATCGCATGATTCAATGCTGCCGTCTTTTTACACGATTGGTTTTCTTCGATTGCCAACTGAAGCGGCGCCTGAACATGATGTTGATTTTTATTCTGACTATTCAGATCCTCGATCATCTCTATGTTCAGGATTTCGCTGCAAATCTGACGAAGCGAAAGAGATAAAAAGATAGGCTATCAATAGAAAAATGATACGCTTGCATGATGACGGTCTTTCCCTTCGCACCGGTAGGTTCACTCCGACGGCGTGATGACCGCAGTTTATCTGTCTTCGAAGCTCAGGGACGGACCGGTGTTCCATCGGGGATGCGGGCCTGTGTCCACCATTGCCCTTGAATGTCGCTATCTTTACAAGGGTGTCTGGCCGCAAGCGATTCATCGATGTCTATGCCGAGACCGGAGTTTTCATTGGGATACAAATAGCCATCACGGACTTCAGGTATGCCGGGAAACATGTCACAGGTTAAATTATTGAAGCGGCACCACTCCTGAATTCCAAAATTGGGAGCCCAAAGATCGAGGTGGAGATTGGCGGTGTGGCCGACAGGTGAGACATCACCCGGACCATGCCAGGCAGTTCTAATGCCGTAGATCCTGGCAAAAGCGGCAACATTTCGAGCCGGTGTAAGTCCACCCATAATGCTGATGTGCATACGGATGAAATCGATGAGACGATCCTGGATAAGGGGAGTCCATTCAAGGGGATGGGAAAAGAGCTCACCCATGGCGAGGGGAGTGGAACACTGACTTCGCATATGGCGAAACCATTCAATATCTTCGGGAGCTAGCGCATCTTCTAAAAAAAACAGCTTATAGGGTTCTACATCTTTGGCAAAAGCGATGGCGTCAATGGGCTGTAAACGTTCGTGAATATCGTGAAGGAGTTCTATTTCTGGCCCTACGGAATTTCGTATATGCTCAATCATCCCCACCGCTTTCCGACTGTAATCCCGGGGATCATAGTAAACGCCATCGGGCGCGCCATCAGGCTTGTGAAAATTCGCTGCCTGACCTCCATAGCCGCCCATCTGAATACGGATATACTTGTAACCCTGCTCGATAAATTGTTTCACACTGTCTTCAACTTCAAGCCTGTCCTTTCCGTCCGCGTGGGTGTAAACTGCTGCCGCTTCCCGGCATTTTCCCCCGAATAATTGGTAGACCGGCATGCCCGCGCGTTTGCCTTTAATGTCCCAGAGGGCTATATCCACCCCGGAAATGGCATTGTTGAGGACCGGACCGTTGCGCCAGTAAGCGTTGACCATCGACATCTGCCAGATCTCCTCAATCCTATCAACGTCTCTTCCGATGAGGAAGGGGCGAAGGTGATCCTCGATAGTTTTATGGACGGCGTGAAAACGCGGAGAAAAAGTGGCACAACCTAATCCATACAGGCCGGGTTCAGAGGTGATAACTTTGACAACAATTAGCGGTGAACCTTCCGGCTGGGTCAAAATCGTTTTTACATCTTTTATCGTTACTGGTGTGGCCATATGCCTTTTGAATTTAAATTAATGATGGTTGCGAAATTTGAAAAAATACTGGAACTATGAATTAGTCCAATTTTATTATAGAGGAAACGATCCACAACTGTAATTAGAATTTACCAAGGGCAATCATGTCGTTTAAGTTAGGTTACTGTACCCTGCGCTGGAAGAACCCGGAATTAGAACCAGCCTTAGAGGCCCTCAAGAGAGCAGGGTGGGATGGATGGGAAGGCCGCTTGCCGCTTAATTGGCTGGGTACACCGCAACGGGTGCAGCGTATCTGTAAAAATACCGACATGCCCCTGGCAATATTGACGGCAGAGGGGACACCCGATAACCGCGATCCCGAAAACATCGAACGAAACAAACGTCGTATGGAATTTGCTGCTGAAATCGGCGCTGATTGTTTTATGTACATGAACGGTTCCAAACCGGAAGGAAAAGCGGTGAATGATGATGATCTTAAGGCAGCGGCAGAAGGTGCTGAGACGTGGGCCGACTATGCCGCGCAATACGATTTAGAGCTGAGTTATCATATCCATACCAACTTATTAGTCGATAGCGCTGAGGACTGGAAAACCTATATGGGATACCTTGACAAAGCTAAACTATGCATTGATGTCTCGCATGCTCAACTCTGGGGCTATGACCCGGTCGAAGCCATTCGAGACTACAAGGATCAACTGAATTATATCCATTTGCAGGACTATTCCTCCTACACCCAACACGATAACGGTTTCCATGATCCGCACTGGTGCGCTGTGGGGGAAGCAGAAGCCTGTGATTTCACGGCGATTGCGGGAATACTTAAAGAAATTAACTATAACCGCTGGGTCACAGGTTGCCCGGGTGAGCCGCAGCCGGGAAGAGAAGATGCTTTAAGCATCGCTGAGTGCAGTCAATCGATGTACGATTACATACGCCGGGTCGGTTACTAGCGTATTATTATCGTTTCTAAAGAAGCGCTGTAACTACTATCCCATATCCTGTCGTCATTTCGAGATAACCCCCGGAGAGCTTTTACTCAGCTAAATATTTTGTGTGTCTAAGTAACCCCACTCGCGCAACCAGTTAATCCAGTGTTCTCGCCGTGAACTGTTCTCATTATTCGCAACCCAGGAGGGATGAAATTGTGGACCAAAGGTTTTATTACGTATCCTGCTATTCTTCATGATGTCCACGTAATTTTGCACCGAATTCTTTTCTTCAGCGGATTGAGGATTTTTAAAAAAATTAAAAGTGCATGTTCTGCGGTCTAAATAACCACCCCAGGCTGCATGCCAGGTGCGGCCATTAAAAGTAATCATGTCTCCCGGTTGCGAGGTGAAGACAAAAGCGGGGATATCGCAAATTTCAAGACCGGCCTTTTTTTAAAAACGATGCATCACCCGACCCGCCGCGCAATCCTATTTTTGTGAGTTCATCGTGATAGGGACTTTTATGGGAACCGGGAATCACTCGCAACGCGCCTTTCTCAGCTGTAGTGGCTTGCAAATAAATGACGTTTTTAAGCATGTGAAAATCAGGATCTACGAAGTCCGGGTGCCAGCTCGTGTTTTGGGAGTAGCTGTTGGAATTGGATAGGATGGGAACGGCGCCCTTTCCCATAAGCATTTCAGAGGCATCAGCAATGCGAGGATCTTCAAGTATATTGGTAAGAAAGGGTGTGTTGGGATGCCGGTTTGCCCAGTTAACATTGGATAAGCGTTCTCCCTCACGGGCACTCGTTTCCTTTAACACTACTTTATATTGTTTATCAAATTCTTCGTTAATCGTCTTTATTTCGTCAGTAGTGAACACATTTCGACGAACAATGAAACCAAAGGTGTTAAAATGCTCGACTTGAGATTCTGTCAGTATTGATGGGGATGTGATTTGGATCATTTTATTCCTTTTTTATTATTGTTTGTATAATCCAAAAATGAGCGAGTATAAAAAATGCGATTAAAATTTATCAGTTGGCCGGTTGGGCCCAATGGCGATTGGCTGATCATTCTCCTTAACACCGTGTTTATTGAATACACACACTTGACTTCAAATGTGAAAAAGGCAGTCTTGATCATTTCTCTCCGCAAGGAATTCATAGTAATGGTTATAAAATATGCCGAGGTGGCGGAATTGGCAGACGCGCTAGGTTCAGGATCTAGTACTCGCAAGGGTGTGAGGGTTCGAGTCCCTCTCTCGGCACCATTATTTATCGACATTTTGTCAAGATTTGCTAATTTGAGTTAGCAAATCATGATCTAGATGGCGAAACAAAGATTTAAAATCAACAAGTTTACCAACCCGGGTGGGTCAGAAGCCTGGCGTTTATCCGGTACCCTAAATAGTAAGCAAATTCGCAAGAATTTCAAGTCCCGAAACGATGCCGTCGCCGAGCGTCAACAGTTATCGATCCGCTATTTAAACGAACAATCAGAAGGGCAGACGGTTTGGACCACGCTGACCCACGGGCAGAACAAAGAGGCCATTGCAGCTATTAATCTTCTTAAGCAAACCAACTCCAATAAGCCTCTCACCTTTGCTGTTAACTATTTCTTAGAGCATTATAAAGAAGCCGCCGAGACAATGACAATCGAAGAAGCCGTCCGAGAGTATTGCGATCATAAATCCAAGGAAATGGAGCGTGGTATCATCTCATTTTGCCAAGAGCAGGGCATTATTCGTGAGATGAAAAAGCTAAAACGCTATTTCGCGGGGCGGATAGTGAATGAAATTCAACCTGTTGAGTTGAATACTTACCTCGACACACGACACGGTCGCTCAAAGGCAGTGCTCACCCTTAAAACCTGGAATAACCGCCGTGGATACCTAAGCACCTTTTTCAAGTACTGCGTGGCGAAAAAATATATAGGAGAAAACCCGATCCTGGAAGTTCCCCAGTATAAAATTAAACATCGCAGGGGAAGCGCCGAGATTCTCTCTGCTCGTGAAGCAGCCGAGCTGATGGAGTGGCTGGAAACCTATCGGGGCAAGCAGAACAGGGACGGGACCTGGTGGGGAGACCCCGGGTGCATGGTGCCCTATTTTGCATTGGCCCTGTTTGCAGGAATCAGACCCGACTGGAAGCATGGTGAAATGAGCAAACTCAAGCCCAAGCACATCCGCATGGATACCGGGGTTATCCTTATCGAACCGGAGGTCTCGAAAGTTAAGGAAAAGCGTGCCATTAAAATCCAACCCAACCTTAGTCTGTGGCTGGAGAAGTATCCACCTGCCCTCTACCCGATCATCCCAATGGTCGTGACCACGAAAACTGGTCCACTTGAAAAGTTAGTCTGGTCCAACTAGAAAGGACACAGACAATGAAAGGCAAAAGATACACGACCGAAGAGAAAATACGGATGCTGCGCCAGGCGGACAAAGGGAAAACGATCCTGGAAGCATGCCGCGAGAACAACATAAGCGAACAGACCTTCCACCGCTGGAAACGTGAGTTTGGGATGATTGATGTCAACCAGGCCAAGCGGATGAAGGAGCTCTTTGAAGGAGAACGCGCGGTTAAAACGGATGCTGGCGGACAAGATGCTGGGGATAGAGATCCTGCAGGAGACCCTCGAAAAAAAACTGTAAGCCCTGGGCACAAGCGGCAAGTGGCAGAGAGACTTGTGACTCGGGGCCAGTGTTCGATGCGAGCGGGGTGCCGGTACTTTCGGCTGCACCGTTCCACCTATGCGTATAGGGCCAAGCATCCGGATGCCTGGCTAACGAAACTAAAAGCGGCAGTAAGGCGGTTATCACGGCAATACGCGAGGTGGGGCTATCCCAAGATCACGAAGCTGTTGAAGGACGAAGGCTGGCAGGTGGGTAAACGTCTCGTGCAAGGTCTGCGACGTGAACTGGGTCTGGCGATCCCCCCACGCAAGCCAAGACGCCGGCGCAGGGGTGTCTGCACCGGGCTACCGACAAAGGCCGAACATCCCGACCATGTTTGGACCTGGGATTTTATCCACGATAAGACGGTTCGCGGCGGCAGTCTAAAAATGCTGACCGTGCTCGATGAGTACACCCGCGAGTGCCGGGTGATCCATGTTGATCGCCATATCAATGCGGAAACGGTGCGCGGTATCATGCAAAAACTGCTCGACCGGCATGGGCCGCCAAAATATATTCGTAGCGACAACGGTTCCGTTCCGAGGAGCGAAGCGACGACATGCAAAGCCATTCATTGAAAGCCAATTGAGAGCCTGGCTAACTGCGATGAAAATCAAAACCCTCTATATCGAACCAGCAAGCCCTTGGCAGAACGGATACATTGAATCGTTCCATGCCCGTTTTCGCGAGGAGTGTTTAAACCGTGAACAGTTATGGACTTTGACCGAAGCCCGCGTGGTCATCGAAGATTGGCGCTGGCTTTACAATCATGTCCGACCCCACCGCAGCCTCGGCAACATCACTCCACGGCACTTCACTGAAAACCTCAATACCGAAGGCTCGGGCTCCATTCGGGCTACGCCCTCATTGCGCCCAAGCCTTGACTTCCTCTACCAACTTAACTTCAACATTAACCTCTCCAGACTAACTCTCCCTGTGGACCAGTTTGTGTAACCCGACCAGAGTCCTTTCTAGGTTACCCAGACTAACTTTTCAAGTGTACCAGTTTTCGTGGTCACGACCATACGGAGTATTATCTATCCTCAAGATATTGTTATTTCGCTAATTTACTGCGCCCTGCATATTTCAGTGCTTATCATTCTATTGAATGTATGGCGAAGGGATTCTTAGAGTTTAAAAACCCTAAGATTGATGGTGAATCCTACGGACATAATTGGAGTCATATATTTAAAGATTTGATAAAACATTATCCTAAAGCAAAATATATATCCATCCCTGATTATATGATTAAAGAAATCAGCTATTTATCAATCAGATACCCGAAAGGCACATTACTAGTTGCACCTACTAATTTTGTTAATGATGTAGACAAGCGTTTTTTATCAATGATTCAACTAGTCTCTCCAAATGATCTAAAGTGGCTAGAAAATATTATTGATGAAAAGGAGGAAATAACACCGGGATTATTTAGCCGCGACAATCTCTACAAACAAAATTTTATTAATTACTTTAGAGGTAGTGGGGGTAGTTAAATAATCAGCGATAAATATAATCCATATGCGTTGAAATTTTTCAACTTCGATATCGTGACAGGGGCTTAATATTCATTCGAGGTAGTCACAAATATCAGGGATCAATTTTGCGCGCCGACCATTGGGTAATCTTTTCAGGTAGGGATCGACTTCAACCAGCTGATCTTCCTCGTAAAGGTCATCCCCCTCGATAATAGTTTCAGGAAGGGTGCTCCCAGGCTCTGGCTCCAGGTCATCAAAGATGAGCGATAGTCTTCGCGATTCAGGATAGAGCACGTAGGCTGGATTTGATACCCGACCTTTTTTTATAAATTCAAAGAGACAGGGGTAGTGATTTTTCTCGTAGTGCTGGATGAAATCCCTGACCCAGTTATTAGGAACGGTCTCGCGTTTATTCAACAAAACGACATCGGAGAAATGAATACAGGCTTCGAACCATGTTTTTAAGGATGATTGATTTTGACAAAGACCACAATTTACGACGCAAAGGGTACGCGCGACTTCAAGGTTGTTTTTACTTATCCACGCACTGAGCGACTCTATCTGGTCAACAGGATTTAAGCGACCGCTGGTAATAAAAAAAACTCTCTTCCTGTCTTCAGGTAAATGATCAGCGATTATTTCCCCTTCTGAGGTAAAACGCCATGAAATTAAAGCTACATCGGGGAGCGCTTGAATTTGTTCATCAAAGGAAGAAGGCTTCTCGTTTTCAGCAAGTAAAACAGCAGTTTTACCTTTGTGATTTTCACTACTGTTTTCGATAAGATCGAAGGCTATATCCCGTCGCCCCGAACCGGGAGCTCCCAAAAATATATAAATGGGAATCATCGTCGAACATGATTTATTTAAATTTGAAAGTGCCGCATTGGGCCTGTTGGCGCATCCAATGATCAACGAGAACTAAGCCCGTCATGGCTTCTACAATCGGCACCGCGCGTGGGACAACACAGGGATCGTGTCTGCCACGCGCTTTAAGAACCGTGTTTTCACCTTTTACATTTACGGTGTCCTGTTCTTGAAGAATGGTAGCGGTAGGTTTGAAAGCGACTTTAAAGTAGAGTTCTTCACCATTGCTAATCCCACCCTGTACCCCGCCGGAGTTATTTGTGCGGGTGCGAACTTTATTATCACGCATTTCAAAGGGATCGTTGTGCTCTGAACCAGTGAGGTAAGTTCCGGCGAACCCGCTGCCCACCTCGAAACCTTTAGTCGCGGGTAAAGATAACATGGCTTTGGCGAGATCAGCTTCCAGACGATCGAAGACCGGTTCGCCTAACCCTACGGGCAGGTTGCGGGTACGACAGAGGATAATGCCACCGACCGAGTCGCCATTCTTTTGTATCTTTTTAATCCGCGTAATCATTTTATCCGCGGTCTCTGCATCCGGACAGCGCACCGGACTTGCTTCGACTTCCTCAAGACTGGGAAAATTTTCAAGCGGCGACAATTCGATATCATGAATACGCGTAATGTAAGCAATTATATCAACGTCGAGGATAGTCTTTAATATTTTTTTCGCGATGGCCCCTGCGGCAACCCGCCCCGCCGTTTCGCGCGCTGATGACCGGCCACCGCCTTCATGATTACGCCGGCCGAATTTTGCTTCATAAGTGTAATCGGCATGAGAGGGTCGATATTTTTCTTTTATCTCATCATAGGCATCCGGGCGAGCATCCTTGTTAGGGATTGTCATCGCGATGGGCGTTCCGAGGGTCCGCCCCTCATAAAGACCGGAAACGATTTTTACGATGTCCGTTTCCTTGCGTGTGCTTGTGATACTACTTTGTCCGGGACGTCGCCGGTCCAGCTCTTTTTGGATGTCCGCTTCCGATAATGGTAAATCAGGGGGGCAGCCATCAACAACCACGCCGAGACCTCCTCCATGACTCTCTCCCCATGTGGATAATGTGAATAACTTACCGAAAGTGTTGCCCATGATTAATCAATGTTGTGCAGAACTTTGTTAATATCTCTTCTTCTCCTGAACAATATAGAAGCAAAACCCCTATTCACATAATTATCAAGAACGAAGGTGAAGCACGATGAGCGCCATACGTTGCCGATAGGCATGTATCAATTTACAATTAATTCATCAATAGTTATTCACAATTAATTTTTTCTCTGGCAAGAGAATGGATTAGAGATACATCTATAAAAGATGAGTAATATGGGTGTTGACGGTCAGATCATCTGCTATGGTTAATGAAGTTTCAAAGACCCGCTTACTGGAATTCGACCGTAGAGCGCTGGAAAATAAAGACCGGCTCATTGGTGTGGATGAAAGTGGCAGGGGGGCTCTTGCGGGACCGGTAGTTGCCGCTGCGGTTTGTCTTGATGAACAATTTTACGATAGCGAATGGTGCAGTCGAGAAGCTCATGCGATTGGAGATTCCAAACAATTAAGTTCAGTGAAAAGAGAAAACCTTTTTGCGGAATTTAATCTGCTTAAAAGAAAAGGGTTTATTAAGACTGAAGTGGGTATCGCCACGGTTGAAGACATTGAAAAGCATAATATCCTTGGTGCCACACGCATCGCGATGCAAAAAGCGGTTGAAGCAATTGCCTCTGTGGGTGATGAACCGGTGTCCCTTACCTCAATTGATAACGAGGATAATCTTTTTCATAATATAATAACAGATACCGATGAACGCCACGAGCGTAATTGCATTTTAGTGGATGGGAGACCTTTGCGGCCTTTTCCCTACAGTCATGTTGCGGTGGTTGAAGGAGATGATAAATCACTCGTCATCGCGATGGCTTCGATTATTGCTAAAGTCACGCGTGACACATTGATGTTGGAACTCGATCACCTCTACCCTCAATACGGATTTGCCCGCCATAAGGGCTACGGAACGACGCGACATCAGGCTGCATTATTGAACGAAGGGCCAACTCCTGTCCATCGCTCCCTTTTTCTGAGAAAACTTTTTAGAACTGACAGTCAGGAATTCCAGTCCGTCCTGGAATTAAGTTCTTAAAGATTCCGCGAAGCCGGGGATGGACATAGAAATAAGGTTTCGTTAATTATTGAGTATGGTAAAACCGAATTTCTTTTATATACAGGAGCCCTACCGCATGTTGGTGACAGCCTTTATTGCCGTCATTTTAACCTTGGCGACGGCAATTGGAGCACCCTTAGATAATAATGTGCTCGTGCATGGCGGCTTTGATGATTTTTCAAAGGGCCAATTCGATAACGGAGGAGCTAATCTCTATGTTAATGCTAATGGCATTATCGAAACCATTCACCGATGGGATGTAAATAATGATGGATACACTGATATCATGTTTGCTAATTCCGAAGAACATGGTGAGCGAGGTCCGACGCGAATTTTCAGTATTGATCCGGCGAAGGATAAAGATTGGAATTACGAGGATCTTTCAGGTATCAGCGGCTATAGCAGTACAATCGTCGACCTCGACAAAGATGGTTATAATGACCTGGTGGTGGCCAATGGGGATAATGGGATAAACAGTGAGATAGCCTCTCATGTCTACTGGGGAGGACCCAATGGTCCAGAATCAGAGCGATCTGATTTACCTACGATTGGCGCTTACGATGTCGCGATTCTCGACTTAAATCGTGACGGTTTACTCGATTTGATTTTTCCCTCTTCATGGAAGGATCGTCATAATATTGCAAAACCGATTCTTGCCCATGTTTATATAGCCGACCGCGACCGACGTTTCAAGGACGCTACCGAGCAATATCAGATCGCATGTATCGGGACGATGGGTATGGCAACAGCTGATCTGAATGACGATGGTTATGCTGACCTGGTATTGGCAAATAAAAGGCATATTTACAATAAACATACGGATTCATTTATCTATTGGGGCAATGAAGAATCTATTGAGACTGAAAATCCTGTGCGACTTCCCACCTATGATGTTGAAAACGTGCTGATTGCAGATTTGAATGATGACCATAGAGAAGATATCATTTTTTCCGGTAATGATGAAGGAAGGATATTCTGGAATGACGATGGGAAGTTCAACGCTGAAAACTATATTATTATCAAACCGGAAAATGATGGTTCCACCAAAGAACAGCATCTGGGCACGGGTGTCATCATCGGTCGCAAGGTAGCGCATTGTGCCGACGCGGATATTAATGGAGATGGAAAAAATAATTTAATAGTGGCGACGGCGAGTGGCGTTGAAATTCGTTCGAGCAGTGATGTTGAAAAGGTAGAGACTCTTATAGCTCTCGGAAATCTTAGCTGGGTAACAGCGGGCGACCTTAATGGCGATGGGCGGATGGATCTCATAGTCAGTCGCAGTAATGATGGCTATACTGCGGACACCAATTCGGCTGTTTTCTGGAATCGAGCAGCGGGATTTTCGGTGAAAGATGCCAGCTGGTTACCAACCGGTAATCCCATTGGCAACACTTATGGAGATTTAAACAATGACGGATTACCGGAAGTAGTGATTAACAACTGTGGAAGTGGCCGTATAACAGGAACTGACAGTTTTATTTATCTCGGCAATAGTGAAGGTAATTACAGTGTGAATCGGCGCATTGATTTACCCCGGCACGAAACGTATGAAAGCTGTATGGTTGATCTTAATCTGGATGGATTCACGGATGTTATTTTAGCGGGTTGTGACCTCGACTTTTCGCGTATATTTTATGGCAGTGAGGAAGGACCCTCAGCTTCCCAATATGTCGATATAGCTAATGTTAACAGCGTAATAACCAGTATGGACGTGGCTGATCTTAATCGTGACGGCTATCTCGATTTTGTAACAAACGGGGTCGTTTACGACACCGAACCCGAGACCTTAAATAAAGCGACAACCATTTTCTATGGGAGCAAAAAAGGATTTTCACCCTCACATTCAGAGCGTATCGCCAATTATGGGTTTGGCGTACATCTCGCGGATATTAACCGTGACGGATTTATCGACGCATTGTTCAGCGATAAACGTCACTTTATCCTGGTTTATGTGGGAAGTAAAAAAGGATACTCTCAAGATAAGACATTCAAAATTTCCTGCCCCATTCCGGGACGAATAAATTCCGCGGACTTGAATGGCGACGGTTGGCTGGACCTGATTATAAGCCAATCATCGCATCGTGTCAGACGGGAAGAAAATTTTACGGTCATGTATAGTAACGCTGGCGAGTACTCACTGGAGAACTCGCAAACTTTTAAAAGAGGAATATCCGTGATTGATACGGCAGTAGCTGACTTTAACAGAGACGGCCATTTGGATTTATTAGCTTCGGCTTACTCCTCGCCCACCACCCGTGTTGTCCCCGCAACATTACATTGGGGCAATGGCCGAACCCTGGATCTGGATCATACTGTGGAGTTTCCAGCGAATTCCTCCGCCGGTGTTACGGCTATGGATTTTAATCGCGACGGGTGGCTTGACGTTGCCATTGCCAATCATCGTGACGAAGCTTCACATAAAACCCTGTCTTTCATCTACTGGAATAATGCGGGTGGATTTGATCCTGATCGTATAACCCGTTTGCCCGCCGCGGGGCCCCACGGTATGACATGTCGAGATTTTGGAAACGGCTATACGCGGAAGCCTGAAGAAACGTATACCTCTCCAGGCTTTAAGCTGGTGAAGAATATTCCGCATACTATTCAATGGGACGCCGATGTCCAATATCCGGCCCGGTTGAAATTTCAAATACGTTGGGCTGCAGATAAAAAACAGTTACTCAGTGCCCCGTGGATGGGCCCGGGGGGAGCGGATTCATATTATGAGAAACGAGGTCAAACGTTAAACGGGATCAATGTCATTGAGGCAAAATGGTTCCAATATAAAGTTGATTTTGTTTCTCCCTATGGTTGTTCATCACCAAAATTACGGGAAGTAAGATTTAGCTTAAAACCTGCGTCATCTTACAACCGGAAAAAGATTTGATATTAATTAAAATAAATACACTATGCTCCAAAAAATCCGGTTCTTCTTCAGGATGAATGAACAGTTAGATTTTTAAAGAATATTATCGCGATGAAAATTCTTTTTATTGAAGACGAAAAAGAGCTCAGTGAAGTTGGTGCGGCGCAGATGGTAGCCATGGGACACGATGTCTGGCAGGCCTATAATACTCGGGAAGCCCGTTCATTATTTGAATTGAATGGTGAGAACATCGACTTGATTATAGCCGACCATAATCTACCGGATGGGGAAGGTATCCAGTTAATCAAAGAAGTTAAATCGCAGTCACCATCGATTGAATTTATCATCGTTTCTGCTTACTTAAATGAGATGGAAATAGAGATGCTTGAAAGTGAAGGCATACCATATTTTCATAAACCCGTGCTCTATTCTGATGTTTTAAAGCAATTCGATAAATAAACCTTTAAGGTCCACGCCTTACTCTTTTATCTGGCTATTTCATCAATAAACCTTCTCGAAAGCGCCGTCTGCCCGTTTTGCCAGCACACGCTTAAGCTCGAGCATCATTAAACCGCTGGCTACTTCGTTCTGTGACAACTGAGTCAGTTCCGTAACCGTGTCGGGAAAATGAATGGACCCATCTTCAAAGCAGTGGGCAATTTTAATTTCTATTTCGCCCAGCCCGATTAGGGGATCATTGCCTGTGGAATTATGGGCCGAATCCTGATCAAAAAAAAGTTCAAGTTGTCCACTTAAACGTAATTCATCGATGACATCTTCTATTGAATTCAAGAGGGTAGCGCCATCGCGCAGAAGTTGATGGCAGCCCTGGCTGGAGGCTTGATCGATGCGACCGGGTACCGCGAATAAATGTCGCCCTTGTTCACCCGCAAATCGAGCGGTAATCATACTTCCGCCATTTACATTACTTTCTACTACGATGGTGGCCAGGCATATTCCAGAGATGACCCGATTACGCATGGGAAAAGATTGTCTGTCAGCGCGACGTCCAAAAGGAAATTCACTGACTATTGCGCCTGTTTCCGTTATTCTGCGGTAAAGCTCCAGATTATCAGGTGGGTATATTATATCTGTTCCGCAGCCTAAGACGGCAACCGTTCTACCATTAGCTTCCAACGCGCCCTCATGCGCCTGGCTGTCTATCCCACGGGCCATCCCACTGACAATGCAGAAACCGGCTTGTTCAAGCTCACGGGCCAGCCGCCTTGCTACTCCTCTTCCATAAAGCGTGGGCTGCCGTGTTCCGACAATAGCGATAGAGGGTTGAGCGATACGATATTCACCCAGAAAATAGAGTCCGATGGGGGGATCATAGATTTCTTTTAACATCGGGGGGTAGTCATCATCCTGGAATGTAACAAATGAGGCCTTATGTTTTTTGAGTAATTCTTCTTCTTTTATAAGATCAAAGTACTCCTGCCATTGAGTAATGGCGCCGGAAATTACTTCACTTACACCATTCACCTGCATCAAGTCTCTTCGACTTGCATTGAGGATACCGACAGCGTCGTTTTCGAAGCATTCAAGCAAATGCTTAAGGGTGACGGGCCCAATTGTCGGTAACCCATTTAAGATGAAAAGTGCACGCCTTTGATCCAGGTTTTCGACCATTTTCGATACAATCTTTTCAAGGATGATCTATATAATTTATTTCCTGAGGATGTCAGCCAGGTAATCTAAAATTTCGGTCGTTGAGACGGCAACATGGCCTCTATCGCGAGCCAGCGCATCCGCAGCCATGCCGTGCAGTGCGGCCGCGCGGCAAGTTGCGTCCAGGGGGTCGGTACCCGGTCGGGCTAACATACTTCCGATGATACCGCAGAGGATGTCACCACTGCCACCGCGCGCGAGCAACGGTCCGCCAAAAGTGCTATGAATAATACGCGCACCGTCACATATCCGTGTAACAGGACCTTTGAGTAAAGTAATCACATTGTTAACCTGGCAATACTCCATAAGCGTTTTAGAATTGTATTCCGCTGTCTTACTCTGAGCGATACGCATAAATTCACCCTGGTGTGGAGTAAGAACAATGGGACCTGAATCGCCTGGGCGGCTTTGCGCTTCATTAAGGGTCGCAACCTGTAAAGAATCAGCATCTAGAACAAGGGGCAAGGCGGTTTCTTTAACTACGCGTTGGAGAAGAAAGTGGGTTTCTTTTTCGGTGCCCATACCCGGACCCGCAAGGAGGGCCGTGGCGCGGTTTATTTTTTTTTGCAGAAGATAATACCCCTCTGCAGCGAGACCGCCATCGGGCGTTTCCGGCCAGGGCACCCACATCGCTTCAGGGGTTGCCGCCGCAAAGGATGGAGCAACGGACTCAGGAACAAAAGCGGTCACTAATCCGACACCGCTTCGCAGGGCTGCTTTGACGCTCATTTGAATAGCGCCCGGCATGGAACGAGACCCTCCGAGGATAAATAGATGCCCATAGGAGCGTTTATCGGTTACTGGATTACGCAGTCCACGCAGGGGATTTATGACTTCTGCGGTAAGAACAGACTCGCCTTCAACCGGATGAGTGTATGTATCAAAAAAACCGATATCGAGATAACGGATCCGGCCAACATTTTCTGAATTATGAGTTTCAAATAGTGGTGATTTGGCGATTCCCGTAGCGTAACTGAAATCTGCGCGAAATACAAAATCAGCACGCTCATCCCCGAGTCCGCTGGGAAGGTCGACTGCCGCGCGCAGACGGATGTGTGAATGATTGTTTATCCATTGAATGGCATTTTCAGCGGGTGAACGCAATGGAGGCTTAAACTGCATGCCAAGCAGGCCGTCAAGGCAGATATCAAAACTTAATGATTCGTTGTGCGCGGGTCGGTCGTCATTCCAGGTTTCACAAGTGACCTGATCACCACCAGCCTTCAGTAAGTTATCCAGACTTCTTTGCGTGAGTGTTTTTAGATTACTATCGCCGAAAACAAATAATATACTGATCCGGGCTTCGGGGTATTGACACAGTATTTCCTCGGAAGCGATCAAGGCGTCACCGGCATTGTGACCTTTACCGGCAAGCACCAGGACGCGTATTGATTCAGGAAGAGAGGCAATCTCCTGAAAATCCCTCAATACAGAATCACCCAGTGCACGACCCGCTTTTGACATTGCCTCCCATTCCCTGGTTTCATCGCCTACGAGCAATTCACCTTCATATTTCTCCGATGCTTTGCAGGTCAATATCGGATGGGTAAAGCTCATAACAGGAAATGCTGATTCTGGTTAGGGAAAATGACAAGAATTCTTGTTCTATAGTTACGGTTCAACCTGATCATTAATACCTAAAACAAGCACATCTGCCTCTTTTTGATTTTTCAACTCAATGACTTCAAGATGCGCGAATTCAGGTTCTTTTAAAATTAGCGGATACCGTTTTCGTTTACTGTGATGCGATTTTATAACCCAAAGTATCATTGAATCCGTACTTAAGAAAGCCTGCCTGATAGTTTCTCGATTACCGGAGTAGAGTTCTTCTTTTAATATCGCCCGTTTTGAAGTTCGAGATACGGCGCGCCATAGTACGAGAGGAAAAGAATAATTTAACCAGATTAAAGCGGTAGCTCTATCCCAGACAATATCGCGTACCACGCTGTAATTGCCGTCGGCAACCCACTGTTCACTGCTAACTGCTGCTCGCGTTAATTGTCTGAATTCGTCGCGAGGTCTTGATACCCAGTCGGGTTTCCAATGAATGGCATCCAGCTGAATATGGGAAACCCTTAAAATACCAGCTAACTTCCGGGCAAGTGTCGTTTTACCTGAACAACCGTTTCCAATGATGATAATCCGAGATTTATTTTTAATCATCGTGAGTTATTCCTCAAAGAATCTTTATGTCTATAACCTGTCATCGCTTCCCTTTTTCCGGAGGGCCGCGCTCCGTCGTGGCCGTTATGATTATAAACGGCTAAATAGGATGATCATTAATCTCAAACTTTAAAGCGCCCACGATAGAACACGGCCCCTAAAAAAGGGGAAGTTTCGCTTGATGACTATTCCATGCTGAGAAAGCAAAAGTGAAAGCGTAATGCTTTCACCCGGGGGGCCAGGTTAAAGGGCGACCGCCGAGAAGGTGGACATGCAGATGGGGAACCGCTTCGCCGCCATGGGCCCCATTATTGATTACCAGGCGAAAACCCTGATCGAGGCGCAGTTTTTTAGCGAGGTCGCGTCCCGTAAGCAGGAGATGCCCCAGGGTCTCAGCATCGTCATCAACAGCTTCACCGATTCTTGTAATGAGCTTTTTAGGGATAATTAAGATATGTGTTGGCGCCTGGGGATTAATGTCACGGATGGCGATACATTGCTCATCTTCGTACTCAATATTCGCTGGGAGTTCGCGATCAATAATTTTTTCGAAAAGGGTTTTTTCTTCAGGCATGGTCTAAAATTCCAGGAGGGTCATCAGATATAGATGAGATTGAGGGTAGTCGATGAATCTACTTTCTGCGCTGCGAGCTCGTCGATATAATTTAGTGAACCCTCATAGCGATTTTGGATTCCATGGGTCCAGTATTTTCCCCTTGGACAGAGTGCTGATCGAAGACCGGAAATAATAAGCAACGCCTTTTCATAGCCCGCGAGAAGTTTGATCGCGCGGATGAGTTCTTCCCGCAACCAAAGAGGATCCAGGGTTTTTTCGCTCAAATCAAGGTGGTGAAACCCTCGTGATGCCAATGTTTTATCGTGGACCTGGAGAAAACGAATAACGGCCCTTGCGAATTTATCCAGGGGAGCGGAACACTCAATTGAACCGGTGAGAGAAAAATCTATAGCCGTTTTAATTTGCTCTTCGAAATAGGGATCAATGTTAGCAGTCGATCCCAGCAGCGTATGCAGGTAATGGTCTTTTACCCATTCGTTCAAATTATTCATTGTTACTCTCCAGGTCTGATATCTCCTGGGCCAGTTCTGAGATATCGCGAAAATCTTTATAAACACTGGCAAATCGGACATAGGCAATTTGATCAGTGCTCTTTAGCTTGTTCATTACTTTTTCACCGATTACTTGACTGGGAATTTCTTCATCGAATTCATTTTCCAAGTCAATGAAAAGGTCAGAGATAAGCATATTAATTTGTTCCAGGTCGATCGGGCGTTTTTCACAAGCCCGCCGAATCCCGGTTAAAACCTTATTGCGATCAAAGTCCTCTCGTCGTGTATCTCTTTTAATGACAACAAGACCTTCACGGAGTATTTCTTCAATGGTGTTAAAACGATAGTCGCATTCCGGACAATGTCTTCGGCGGCGGACAGTACGTCCATTTTTTACGATCCTTGAATCGACGACCCGAGTGTCATTGGCTGAACATTTGGGACATTGCATGGAGGGAGAGGGTGCTGCGAATTTAGAGAAGACTAAAATTGTAGGAAGTTTTCAAGTATCCTTATGCCATTAACGGTGGCGAGTGATTCTGGATGAAACTGAACGCCCCAGACGGGTTCTTCACGGTGCTTCATTCCCATTATTTCATTTTCTGGAGTCTCCGCGGTGATTTCAAAGCAATCAGGCAAAGAAGAGCGTTCGACGAGAAGGGAATGGTAACGCGTCGCATCAAAAGGAGATTCCATGCCTTTAAATAAATCGGTTCCACGGTGCATAATAGGAGATGTTTTACCATGCATGAGACGGTCTGCGATAATGATATTACCACCGTAGTATTGTCCTATGCATTGGTGCCCAAGGCAGACACCGAAGATGGGTATCTTGCCGGCAAAAGCGTCGATTATTTCCAGACTGTTGCCGGCTTCATTGGGGGTACAGGGGCCCGGAGAAAACACGACACGATCCGGGTTGAGGGCCAACGCCTCCTTCGCCGTGAGTTCGTTATTACGCACTACTTTTTGATTTACCCCGAGCTGGCCAAAATATTGCACCAGGTTGTAGGTAAATGAGTCGAAATTATCGATGACTAATAACATTTTTAAATGGGATATCTTGCTGCTGATGAAAAATGTAGTCAAGCCTCACAGAGAATGATTGCAGCAGCTTAATGAATTGAAAGTTAATAAACTGGAAAAAGGGGAGAAATGTATTTGAGTGATGACGGTTAAATTTATGAAGGATACTTTTCAGATTCTGTTCCGTGATACGCAGACGGCAGCGCGATGCGGGCGTTTGCAAACGACACAGGGTGTTGTCGATACTCCGATTTTCATGCCCGTGGGCACGCAGGCGACAGTCAAAGCCATGACCCCCGCTCAACTGTGTGAAATTGGCAGTCAGATTATACTTGGGAATACTTATCATTTGAATCTCAGGCCCGGGGCAGAAACGATAAAAAAACTGGGCGGACTTCATCGTTTTATGAACTGGGAGGGCCCAATCTTAACCGATAGTGGCGGGTATCAGGTTTTCAGTCTCACTAAAATGCGAAAGATTACAAATGAAGGTATCAATTTTCGCTCCCATTTAAATGGGGATCCTTTTTTTCTCGGTCCCCGTGAGGTTATGGACATACAGCAAAGTCTGGGTGCAGACATTGCGATGGTTCTGGATGAGTGTCCGCCTTATCCCTGTCCCGAGAAGGATTGCCGGCTGGCTGTTAATCGAAGCCTGCAATGGGCGGAACACTGTTTAACTATCGCCAGAGAAAATGGATTTTATGATGCCGGGCATCAAGTGTTTGGTATTGTACAAGGTTCCGTTTTTGAAAATTTACGTCGGGAATGCGCTCAGGCACTCGTCAATCTTGACTTTTCGGGCTATGCAGTGGGAGGCGTCGCTCTTGGTGAAGCGGAACCTGATATATTCGAGCAGGTGGGCTGGTCGATTCCTCTTCTGCCTGAAAATAAACCACGCTACGTGATGGGTGTGGGTACTCCGCCCCAGCTTTTAAAAATGATCGCGTTGGGCGCTGACATGTTCGACTGTGTTCTTCCCACCCGCGCAGCGCGACACGGTACGGTCTATACCCCTTATGGGACCCTTAACTTACGCAATCAACGGTTTAAGGAAGACGGTCGTCCCCTCGTTGAGGGTTTGCAAAATTACACTTGCCAGCATTTCACGCGTGCCTACTTGAGGCACCTCATCGTTGCTGAAGAGATACTCGCCAGTACGTTGCTCACCTTGCATAATCTTCATTTTTATCTCGATCTCATGAAACAAGCGCGCGAGCATCTTGAAGCTTCTGACTTTGATTCCTGGCACAAGTCATGGATCAATCAATATGAAGAAGGCGAGAGAGAATAAATTTACCCAAACTTATCACGGGCAGTGATACCTTCGGAAATGTGAAGCGGCATAATATTGGCAGTATTAATTTCTATCACGCATTCATAATATAAATACGGGGAACTACTCAGATTACAGCTTTTCAAAGAAGAAGTCTTTCGATATACTTTTCGCTTAAAATTTTAATTAACAATAGTAATCTGATATTTATATGCGAATCCTTGTCACAGGGGGTACCGGTTTTTTAGGAAGTCATTTATGTGAGCGTTTGCTTTATGATGGCCATGAAGTAACTTGCCTTGATAATTATTTTACCGGGATAAAGGCCAATATTCAGTCGATTATAGACAACCCTAATTTTGAGATAAGGCGTCACGATATTGTCGACCCATTCAAGATAGAAGTTGATCAGATTTATAATTTTGCCTGTCCGGCATCCCCTGTCCACTACCAGTATAACCCGATCAAGACGGTGAAAACTTCTGTAATGGGAGCGATCAACTGTTTGGGTTTAGCGAAGCGAGTTAAGGCGCGCATTCTACAGGCTTCAACCTCGGAGGTATATGGTGATCCCAAGCTCCATCCCCAACCGGAGCATTACAACGGGAATGTCAATCCTATCGGTCTGCGTGCCTGTTATGATGAGGGTAAACGTTGCGCAGAAACATTGTTTTTTGATTATCACCGGGAAAATGATGTAGATATTCGAATAATACGCATATTCAACACCTACGGTCCCCGTATGCGCGCCGATGACGGGCGTGTTGTTTCCAATTTTATTATTCAGGCATTATGTGGTGAAGATATTACGGTTTATGGTGAAGGACAGCAGACACGTTCTTTCTGTTATGTTGATGACCTTATTGAAGGTACGGTGCGGATGATGGAACAGGAAGATACGACAGGACCCATAAATCTGGGTAATACCGATGAATTTACAATGCTGGAACTGGCAGAGAAAGTTATTCAATTGACCGGGAGTCGGTCCCGAATTTCTTTCAAACCACTCCCCGAGGATGATCCTCAGCAACGCCAACCTGATATTTCCCTGGCGAAAAAATTTCTTAATTGGGAACCCAAGGAGAACTTTGAATCCGGACTCAAAAAAACAATAGAATATTTTAAGCAATCGCTGACGGTTAAGCCATAAAGTCGAGCTATTGATGTGAAAGAAAGAAGGGTCTTATTTGTTAAGTAAGGGAGCGATCACCTATAGAGTAAATTTAAAAGTTATACCTGATGTTATCTAAAATTTTTAAAAAGTTCGCGGGGCGGCATTACCACAAGTATATTAAAAAGCTGTGGCCTGTGGTGGAGCGAATAAAAGTTATTGAAGAGGAGTATCAAAAACTCTCTGACGATCAAATACGCGGTAAAACAGCTGAATTTAAAAAGCGTTACACCGATGGTGAAACCCTTGAAGAACTTCTCCCCGAAACCTATGCCACGGTTATGAACACGGCACGCCGTTTTGTGGGGCAGACCATTACGGTGTGTGATCACGAACAGGTTTGGGACATGGTGCACTTTGATGTGCAATTGATTGGAGGTATGGCGTTGAATGATAATAAAATTGCGGAAATGGCCACAGGGGAAGGGAAAACGCTAGTTGCCACCCTGCCACTCTATCTTAATGCCATAACCGGCCGCAATAGCCAGCTTGTTACGACGAATGATTTTCTGGCCAAGCGTGATTCGGAATGGATGGGCTATATCTATAAATTCCTCGGTCTCAGCGTAGGATGTATTCAAAACAACATGGATCCGGTCACGCGAAGGGAAATGTATAATTGCGACATTACCTACGGCACAGCCAGCGAATTCGGTTTCGACTACCTGCGTGATAACGGTATGGCTACACGCAAGGAGGACCAGGTTCAACGCGATCATTATTTTGTCATCGTTGACGAAGTGGACTCCATCCTTGTCGACGAGGCGCGCACCCCGCTTATCATATCGGGTCCTGTCCAAAGTGAACGCGAGATGCCCTTTAAAGAGCTTAAGCCGGGTATTGAACGCCTGGTTAAAAAGCAATCCGTTCTTTGTAACAATCTTGTCAGTGAAGTTGCCCAGGAGTTCAAAAACGGCGATGAACAATCTATCGATGTTTATGAAAAACTGCTCCAGGTAAAAATGGGCAACCCAAAGAACAAACAATTTTTACGTCTCATGGAGGACGGAAATATACGCAAGAATTTCGAGAAATACGATCTGGAAATGAGCGGTGATTTCAATCGTGAGCATCTTTATACGATTAAGGAAGAACTCTATTACGTCATAGATGAAAAGCAGCATCAAGCCGATCTTACGGAAAAGGCCCGTAATCTCCTGAGACCGGACGATGAAGAGGCATTTGTCCTTCCTGATCTTCCCAGCATTTTCATGGAAATTGACAATAAAAATGATCTCTCGAGGAAAGAAAAAGATGAGGAGAAGACGAAAGCGCAGGACCATTTTGAAACGACGAGCGAAGGAATTCACTGTATCAGCCAGCTCTTGCGCGCCTATTCCCTCTACGAACGTGATGTCGAATACATGGTCAATGAGGGCAAGGTAATAATTATCGATGAAAATACGGGGCGCGCCATGCCCGGCCGCCGGTGGAGTGATGGTTTACACGCAGCCGTCGAAGCGAAAGAAGGCGTTACGGTGGAGCGTGAATCGAAAACCTTTGCCACCATAACGATTCAAAATTATTTCCGGCTCTACAATAAACTGGCCGGTATGACCGGTACCGCCGAAACGGAGGCTTCGGAATTTAACGACATTTATAAACTAAGTGTCATGGTGATACCCACCAATAAGCCGAACCAGCGCATGGACGTTCACGATATTATTTACAAGACGCGCAGTGAAAAATATAATGCGGTGATCAAAGATATCCAGAAGTCCAATAATAATGGGCAACCCGTCTTAGTCGGCACCGCATCAGTCGAAGCTTCAGAAGTGTTAAGCCGCATGCTCCGGCGAGTGAATATTGTCCACACCGTTCTCAATGCTAAACAACATGAGCAGGAAGCCGAGATTGTGGCGCGCGCTGGCCAGCGAGGATCAGTGACCATTGCCACGAATATGGCTGGCCGCGGAACGGACATCAAGCTGGGGGAGGGGATACCCGATATTGGAGGCCTCTATGTTCTCGGCACTGAGCGCCACCAGTCTCGACGCATTGATCGTCAATTGCGTGGGCGTTGCGCGCGCCAGGGCGATCCTGGTGCCTCGAAGTTTTTCATATCGCTGGAAGACGATCTTCTGCGTCTCTTCGGTAATTCCGGTTATATTGCAAAACTTTTGGAAAAGTCAGTGGGTGAAGGGGAGGTGCCTTTACCGAGTTGGGTAATTGAAAATGCGCAAAAACGCGTAGAGCAGCAACACTACTCAGTGCGCAAGCGACTCTTGCAGTACGATGATGTGCTCAATCGGCAACGTGAAGTCATATACGAACTGCGTAACGAAGCCATTCATAGTGAAAAACCCAAAGATATAATTTTTGAATTAATTGGGGATGAAATCGATTTCCGTATGGATGAAACAGGTCTCTACGATCCCAAACATGATGAGGATTCTCTCGATGGATTTCTCAATTGGCTGAATACTCATTTTCCCGTGGCGCTTAAGCATGAGGACATACACGAAAAGGAAGCTGAAGAACTGGCGCCTTATTTATTGGAAAAAATTCAGTCGGCCTATGCTGCCAAAGAGTCGGTGGAGAACCCCGAAGCATTACAAGCGCTCGAACGCTATGTCATCATTGGCCCGATGGACAAGCATTGGCAGGATCATCTTACTGAAATGGAGGAGTTGAGACAGAGCGTGGGATTGCGCGGATACGGGCAAAAGGATCCGCTCAACGAATACAAAAGTGAAGCCTTTACTTTTTTCGAACAGATGATGAAGAGTATCCGTGGTGATATATGCCACCGTTTGTTCCATTCGGCGACGAATATTAAAGCATTTGAAAATATGCTCTCCGTCCTCTCGCGCCAGGCACAGACTCGGGGCCCCGTAGATCCCACGGGTGCTGCAGCGCCGAGCATAACGGCTCTTCCGAATATTCAACAAAAAAGGCGCGTTCTGGCCGGAGCGGACGGTATGTCAGGAGAGGAAGCACAACCTTCGGTAGTAACCGTTCGAAAAGAGGGTCCGAAAATAGGCCGCAACGCACCCTGTCCCTGTGGAAGCGGGAAAAAATATAAAAAGTGCTGCGGGCGAGCTGCCTGACTGTTCCTTTCCCGGCGAAAGCAATTTTCCAGCACACGTGGCGTTTTTGAAAACGTAAGCCGTATACTTTATTCTGAAAAAGTTAAAAGCGCTTTATTCCTGATTCAACCACACCGCCATTTCCCCTTCTCCACGATGGGCCCAGGCATAATAGGGTATCAGCATTATCTCCCGATCCCTGTTAATTCCCCGGATCACTGATATGCCATTCAGGTTTTCTGATCGATGTTCGCAGCTCAGAGTCACGTCATCGGGTAAAGTTAAATCCAGTGCTATCCCGCTGTTGTCTACTCCCTCAGCGCAATAGACAACGGGCCCGCGTTCGATCGCGACTTTATTTCTATTGCTTTTAACATTTTTATGAGACAAGACGCGCCGAATTGGCATGGGCAGGTTCAGCTCTATGGTATCATCCTTCTTCCAGACACGCTTCAAGCAAGCATATCCCTTGTCCATTTCCAGCTGGACCGATCTACCATTAACACTCAGTGACACTGTTTCTTCACTCTGCTCCTTATAGGTATAGAGGTCACTGGGCACCGGGTGATTTTGCGTCCATCCCGGAATGCGGCAGCGTATTTCGAATTCCGATTCGGCAACGGATTCTAAAATCAATGTTACTTTACCGTCCCAGGGGTAGCGTGTTTCCTGTTTCAGTTTTACCGATTGATGCTCCAGCTTGATGGTGGCGCTATTGGCAATATACAGATTTATAAAAATGGCATTGTCTTCCTGCGCGTAAAGGTATCCCGGAAGAGAAGGAAGAAAACGAACGACATTTGTGGGACAGCAGGAGCAGTGAAACCATGGCTGTCGTGATGTTTTCTTTATGTTGAAGGCAAAGTTGCCGTCCCATTCGAGTGGATTTGGATAAAAAAAATGGTCGCCGCTGAAGGAGATGCCGGAGAGAAAGCCATTATAAATAATACGCTCCAGGACATCGATATATTTTGACTCCCCATGAAGAAGAAAAAGCCGATGATTCCACATCGCGTTGCCAATCGCGGCGCAGGTTTCGTTATAAGCGGTGTCGTTGGGCAGTTCGTAATCATCGCCAAAAGCTTCACCCTCATGTCGTGATCCAATACCGCCGGTGAGATATAGTTTTTTTGAAACGACATTCTCCCAAATGTGACCGACTGCTTTTAAGTAATCACTATCGGCTGTCAGGGCCGCAATATCTGCCATAGCCGAATACATGTAAGCCGCTCGTACCGCGTGACCAACTGCCTCTTCCTGCTCGAGTACGGGGATATGGTCCTGACAGTACTCTCCATAGATATCGCGATCCCGGTCATTACCGCGTTGGGCAAGAAAATATTTTGCCAGATTTAAATACTTTTCATGCCCTGTTGCGCGATACAGTTTAGCAAGTCCGATCTCAATTTCCTGATGACCGGGAACATCACAGTTTTTTTCGGAACCAAAAACACTGTCGATAAGATCAGCATTATTTAGGGCAACAGCTAAAAAATTGCTTTTGCCGGTGGCTTGATAATAAGCTACCGCAGCCTCATACATGTGTCCGACATTGTAAAGTTCGTGGCTTTTTTCGAGATACGACCAGCGCGTTTCTCCCGTGTCTACAGCTGAATTATTGGGATCGATGGTTCGCGTAGTGAAAAGATAACCATCGTCTTCCTGTGCGGCGGCAACTTTATCGATCAATTCATCGAGGTATTTTTCTAATTCCGGATCGAGCTGCAGTGACAGTGAGTATGCGGCGCCTTCCATCACTTTGAAGACATCGGAATCGTTAAACCGCAGTCCCTGGAATGAGCCTTTCTTAAGTTTGCCCGCTATGGCAAAATTATCAATGCGTCCCGTTTCCTCGCATTTTTTAAAATCGTAAGGAAGAGTCACCTCACGGTTGATTTTCAGTCTCGGTGACCAGAAATCGTCTTTAACCTGGAATGCCGTAAAGGGAACCGGAGTTATAGGATAATCCTTAAAATCGGTATCTGCTTTGTTTTCAGTATTCAATGAGAGTCAACCCGGCGGCTCTTAAAATTGAATTTGAAGTTCTCACCTCAGCATAATTAAAAGTTATTAGAGGATTACTTTACGCTCGGTATTCAAATAGTCTTTTTGTAATTTATGAAAAGAGAATTCGATTTTACCCAGTGATTTAATCTCTCCCTTACCCTTTATTTTTTTTCGCGCAGCCTCTTTTGCACTGATCTCGATTCGTTCTGATACCCTGCCCAGGGTAACGATGTCTCCTGGAAATAGAGTGATGAATTTAGTTATTAACTCCAACACTTTGGGCGCCCAGACAACATATTCGTCCAACGATCCCTTTATTTTCCCAATACCGTCGATTTCCAGTGACATCGCGAGATTTCTAATCTCACCACTATTCCGTTTCACCGGCTGATCTAATATTACATTATAGCCGTCGGCCCATCTACCGTAAACGCCGGGAATATTTCTCTCCTGATGCGTAGCTGGCTCGACAACATCCTCTTGAAAGGAATAATCACTGACTGAGACAAGGGGAGTGTAGCCAAGAATAAAATCATCCGCTTTATCACTTTTGATTTTACTCGCTATTTTTTTTATAACCAGAGCCAATTCAATTCCCAGATGCAGGGTAGTTGCCCGTGGCGTTAACTCCACCTTTGAAGGAGATACACCCAATGAGGAATTAGGGCCATTGAGAAATCGCGGGTGCGGGAGCATTTTTATATTTTCATTTTTTGTGACATTTTTATAATTGCCGAAGACCGTCCAGAAATGACCGGCACGCTTAATATTCCAATCCTGAATGGACTTTATGTTGTCCCCTCCATTTTTAATCAACGCCCTGACCGCAGGTGAGGCATGAACTTTCTTTGTCGGATGATCTTTATCCCGCCAGTCATTATTACCGACAACGACGACTTTGTTGCGCAAAAGCCCAACCCTTTCAATTTCCGTCTCGATTCTATCGTCCGGTTCGAATTCCATATCCTCCGGGCAGGGCATGCCGTCAACACCCATCGTGGCGATGTGAATGACATCACCCGGAAACACGGTGGCAAAGGAAGTGTACCATTCAAGCGTTCGTTCAAATCCCAGTAAAAGCGCCCCGGTATGCGCGCGGTCACGCAAGAGGCCGGACTTTTTCGTATAAACAAGGAGATCATAGGGATTGCTCACATCGTCTTTCGTAACCAGGTAGGGGCCCATCGGACACATGGTATCCGCTTTTTTACCTCCCCAGGAGGCGGTTGCTCCCATAAACCAATCTTCAGCACCAATATTAGCCTTCCCTTTGCATACTTTATCAATGGAAGCATAATAGCCAAAGATACAGGCATCGGTAACGACGGTGAACCCTGCGACATAATCCATGGCTTTATCAGCAGTGATGTAACGGCCCTTCTTCCCGATGATAATACCAAATTCCACATTGTATCCCCAGGGCGGTGTGTCTTTGGGGATGATCATTGTTTCATCCGCCCCGATAACGCTACCTTGAGGTCGCTGATGACCTTGAGGGAATAAATTTACTATTTTTCGAAAAGGATCATTGCGGATGAAGGTCGGACAGTTCTGAACTAAGCCCCAGTATAATCGGGGGCGAGGGATCGGCGCTTTTAATGTGACTGCGTTTCTCGAATACCCTGCGTTTTCCAAAATTGCCTGGTCCGATACGGCTATAAATTTAATTAAAAAATCGGTTAATTGTTTTAAGGCAGTCATGCCCTCGTCTTCGAGCGCGAGAAAAGAAACCAAATCTTTGGGCCACTCCCCTGACTTGAGAAATATCGGAGTCTGGTAAAAATAGCTGGAAGTTTGTGATGAATAAATCTTGAACTTTTCTTCCACAATCGCGGGTTCGAAGATCCAATCTTCATTATGTGCGGGGTGATAGACAACCACCCCCCAGCTCTCACGACCATTAACTTCAAATGTGGCTAATCGCATCTTTTATATCCTTTATTCAAATTTGTTAAGGGTCTTTCCCCTTTAATAGAGAATTAAAATCAGTATTAATTGGGTGTGGGCAGCGCGGGAATAACCTCTTTTGCTAATTGCTCCATCGAATTAACCCACTTTGCTTTATCATCCCAGTCATGGGAGATCATAAGAACAGTCCCAAAACCACCGAGATAATCATATAAATCCTGCAATCGCTGGGTGACGGTATTTACGGTGCCAGAGATGCAGAGATTTTTTATCAGGTACTCACGATCGACTTGGTCATCGGGCGTGTCCGGATCGGCTTTCATAAGGTCGAGCATATCATAGTGCACAAAAAGGCTTCGCAGATACATAAAGGAGTCTCCCAATGCGCTGTTACAGGCAAAATCAAAGGCTTCATCGTCCGAGTCACCGATGAATATATTACGGCAAACCCTCCAAATAGAACTTTTAGGTTCTGGATTACCCGCTTCCCTGGCTCCATCACAATAGGATTCCCAGTGAGCATTAACAAATCGAGGTGCCACAAGATTGGTACTCAAGGGCATATACCCGCGTTCACCGGCCATCTTGGCCCCGATCGAGGGGCCGCGAACGATACTCGTGCCGATCGGTGGGTGGGGTTTTTGCAGCGGTTTGAGCAATTGTCCGATGCTATGTTCGGGAACGACACTTTGATTCTTAATTGTCCAAAACTTACCTTGAAATTCAAACGGTGGAGGGGTGGACCAGAGCTTAAGGACCATGTCCAGGCATTCAACGGTCATCAGGCCCTGTGTTTTCGGGTCGGTGATATTAAAAAGTTCCATATCCGTGGGAACGCCGCTCTGCCCATAACCAAAGTACATGCGCCCATGAGAGAGGTGATCGAGCAATGCTATGGAGGAGGCCACTTTAACCGGATGGTTGTGGGGCATGATGATTACACCCGGTCCCAGGCGTATGGTTTTCGTTCGTTGAAAAGCGGCGCTAAGGAAGATCTCATTACCGGCAATCGGCTCCCAGGGTAGCGATTCGTGATTGCCCACCCAGCCTTCCACGAATCCCAGGTCTTCAGCCCGTTCGACAAATTCCAGATCCTCGTCGAAACATTGAGTGCGATCTTTTGCCGGTTGATGCAATGGCATCATAAAAAAACCAAGGTTCATGGGATCTCCTTATGGTTGAGGTGTTAAATTAAATCGGGGCATGATTGCTTGATGATGGGAGATTATTTTCATATTTGGCAAATTTTTTTTATTTTAATACCAATCCCATAGTTTAATCTCCCGCTTTGTCGATCCGACTGTCATCTCCGGGGAGGGGAACAATAATTGTTGCTTAACGAGGTTGAGATTAGAAAATATAATCAATTTCGAGCTCATCGTTTTAGCGGTCACCTGTATTTTCAAATTATCGGTTATTTAAGTGAAATCGAGTTCAATACCTGGAATATCTGATGAATAACTGGAACGCTGATGTCATCGTTATTGGCGCAGGTCACAATGGATTAGTGTGTGCCGGTTACCTCGCGAAAGCGGGTCTCGATGTCCTTATTGTCGAACGCAGTCACCGCATAGGTGGGGCCTGCGTCTCGGAGGAACTCACTCCCGGGTTTATTTTTTCCACTTTTTCCTATGCCGCCCATGGTCCCGGACCAAAAATCTGCGGCGATCTCGAAATCCCCGCTGATGCTTTTACGATAGTGCCAACCGATCCGGGGATGTTTTTACCCTTCCCGGATGGTGATTATTGCGTCCTCCGGGCAGATATAGAAAAAACCGCGCGAGATCTTGAGCGATTTGGGCCCCGTGAAGGACCGGGGTATCTGGCTTATCATCAATTTCTGGAATCAGCAACTCATGTGATGCAATCCATTTTTTTCGAACCCCCACCGACGCATCAAGCGCTTTATGATCGGTTTTCGGGAACTCCGTTTGAAGCAGCGCTGGAAGCAATGTTGACGCGCAGTCATTGGGATGTCATCTGCGATTATTTTGAAACGGAAAAAGTTCGCTGTGCCATGGCGCGATCCGATGATGTTGGTTACCCCACAGCTGTTGGGTCGCTGCTCGCTGAGGTTATGGAAAGCGCATCCGAAGGAGCGGGTGTTGAAAATAAATCAGGGATTCCCGACGGAGGGATGGGGGTGATAACCGCCGCGTTAGCCGATGCCGTTTGCCGCTATGGCGCGGAGATCCGCACTGAATCCCCGGTTGGTAGAATACTAATCAAAGACGGCCAGGCAAAAGGGGTGCGCCTGTCAGGGGGTGAAACACTCACCGCTCGATTGGTCGTATCTAACGCCGACCCTAAACGCACTTTTCTTAAACTCATAGATCCGCATGAACTTGACAGCGGATTTCGCGAAACCGTTACCCGCATAAAGACACGCGCTAATTATATGAAATACCATGCAGTGATTAGTGCAGCACCGCCTTTTACCGCGGTACCCGATGATCTGGCTGATGATCCCCGTCTTTTCGCTTCAATGCGAATAAGCCCTAGTTTATCCTATATGGAAAATGCCTGGCTCGATGCCCAGAAAGGAATACCATCTCGTCAGCCCGTGATGAGCTTGCAACTGCCTACCGCTTACATACCGCACATGGCTAAACCTGGTAAACACATCTTTGGCGCCTGGGTGCGATATGGTCCGCCTGAACCGAAAATGTCCAACGATGCGTTAAGGGATGAAAGTTTGAAAAATATAATCGACACCTTGGAAAGCTATGCGCCCGGATTCAGCGATTTGATCGAATGGCAACGCCTATATACTAACTTCGACATCGAAAATGAGACCGGCATTACTAACGCAAGTATTCGGCATGTGGACATGACTCTGGATCAAATGCTCTACCGCCGCCCCCTGCCTTCCTGGGGCGCTTATAAAACACCAGTCGAAGGTTTATGGTTGTGCGGCTCGGGCACCCATCCCTGTGGATCGGTTACCGGCGCGCCCGGTCACAATGCCGCCCATGCAATCCTTTCTGAACGCGGGATGAGGTAAAATACCTCGGATTATGCTGATAACACGGGTATATTACTGCAGATTACACGTATATTTTTCTATATGGGGATAAAGTATTCCGTCGTGTAGGGAGTCGCCTTAACATCACTCCATTACTCAACATCCGCAACCATCCGTGTAATCCGCGGTCATCAGTAATCATCCGCTTGATCCGCGGTCATCAGAATTCATCCGCTTAATCCGCGGTAAATTTAACCTAGAATTTCCTGGGGATCGTAATCGGGAATAGCACCATCCTGGGATGCGACATAAGCGCCGAGACGACAGCAGCGATTAATAAATTCCGGATCCCGGTCGGCATCACCGTTTATAACGCCGTATGTAAACGCGGCCATAAAGGCATCACCGGCCCCCACGGTATCCCGTACTTCCGGGGCCTTTGCGCTTCCTTTTATGAGACGGCCATTATTGTAATAAACGGCTCCCTTTTCCGCCAGCGTTACGCACACACGGCGCACCCGTGTTTTTTCGACCAGGGTATCGATAAGACTTTCACATCCGGAGGATTTGATAGAACCCTCCGTTATTTTTTCCAGTTCTTCCTCGTTAAGTTTGAGAATATTCGTTTTTTCCGCCAGGGTGAAGACAAGATCGAGATTGTCATAGGGTGCCCTCAGGTTGACATCAAATATCTTGGTGGGCCCCTTTTCACTGAGCATACGATTCAGTGTTGCGAAATTTGAGTTTGAACGGGCATCAAGCGAACCGAATACAATAGCATCAGCTTTTTGGACAATCTCGAGCAGTGCATCGCTTAAGACGATTCGATCCCAGGCTACGTCTTCGTGAATAGTATAACAGGCATTGCCCTTATTATCGAGAATGACCTTAACGGTGCCTGTTGGTAAATCGTCATGTTGTTCCACGAATTGGGTGTTGACCCGGTTTATCTTCATCCTTTCGAGCGCTTCATCACCGAGGAAATCCTTTCCCACGGCCGAAGCCATATATGCTTCGACTCCAAGTTTAGATAAATGAGAGGCGACATTGAGGGGGGCGCCCCCAAAATAAATACCTCGCGGGAGTACATCCCACAAGACTGCTCCGAAAGACACAACTTTCATATGTCCATAAAGGCATAGGGCTATTGATTAAATGCTTCAAGATTTTCCCAACGTTTATTTTTCAACGCATACCCGAGAATGCGCAGTTTATAAAAAAAGGGATTAGGATTTAGAAAAAGATTACGATTATAGGTATAAGGGTGAGAAGAAAAGAGCAATGGCAGATCCATGCTTGCTTCAAATATGAAGGCATCTAAATTCGGTGTATATGGATCCTGAAGCAGCATTACGGAAGTACTTTGGATTCGATGCGTTCAGACCCGGCCAGGATGAAGTTATAGATGCGCTCATTGCCGGTGAGGATGTTCTTGTTGTTATGCCCACGGGTGGGGGCAAGTCACTCTGTTACCAACTGCCGGCCCTAATCAAGGACGGTGTCGCCGTGGTGGTGTCACCTCTCATCGCCTTAATGAAAGACCAGGTTGATAGCCTGAACACCCAGGGGATCGCCGCTTCATTTATTAACAGCAGCATAACCCCCAGTGAACAAGGGCGTGTTTTAGATGACGTGTCCGCGGGAAAAATCAAGCTCCTTTATATCGCGCCAGAAAGATTTCGCGACCTGCGTTTTACCCGCGCGATGGCTGGCATTAATATTTTATTTTTTGCCATTGATGAAGCGCATTGTGTGTCGATGTGGGGGCATGATTTTCGACCTGACTATCTACGGGTGGGCGAGGCGGTAAAGCGCCTGGGTAGACCGCCTGTCGCAGCTTTTACGGCCACCGCCACGCCGGAAGTGCGTGCCGATATTCTCACCGCGCTCCACTTGAAGGAACCGCGGCAGTTTATCACCGGTTTCGAAAGGCCCAACCTTGAGTTTCGCGTTACCGAAGCGAGTAAAAACGCCGATAAGTATGCTCATCTCAGTGGCCTTATTGATAAATATAAAACGGGCATTATATACTGCGCGACCCGAAAACGGGTCGAAGAGGTAACGGTGCAACTCAAGTCCTGGGATATTGCTCACACTTCCTACCACGGTGGAATGGATGATAGTGCGCGCACTTCGGCGCAGGAGGCATTTTTAAACAAGAGCACAGACATCGTTGTCGCCACTAACGCTTTTGGCATGGGCATTGACCGGGCCGACCTTCGATTCGTCGCTCATTTTGAAATGCCTGGTAGCGTGGAAGCGTATTACCAGGAGGCGGGACGTGCCGGACGTGATGGATTACCGGCAGTGTGTGATTTGTTCTTCCGTCACAATGATCGACGTATCCAGGAGTTTTTTATCGATGGGAACAATCCGGGGAAGGCATTTATTGTCGATCTCTATGCCACATTGCGTCAACTGGCTGATGAAAGCAGTGAAGTGATTATTTCTATTAACGAATTGTCCGAAAAAATGGGGTGTTCCAACTCTATGGCCGTTGGGACCTCGCTAGTCCATTTATGGCGTCATGGCACTATCGAGCGTTTCGATATACCGGGTCAGCGCATTCGTGGAACCCGCTTGCTGAACCCTGAAATAAAGCCCCATGATCTGGAGATCGATGCTGAAGCCCTCGCGGATAAAGAACAGTGCGATCGCGCAAAATTGGAAGCGATGCTGGAATACGCCCAGGCCCTTGAATGCCGGCAGATGTGGATTTTAAATTATTTTGGAGAGCACAATGCCCTGCCTTGCGGGCGTTGTGATCGCTGTCAGTTAATTGCTCCTGAAGGTATTCGCGATCCAAGCGATGAGGAATCAGTTATTTTGCAAAAAACTTTAAGCGGGGTCGCCCGCATGTCATACCGCACGCGAAGCGGGGAATGGCGGCCGCGCTTTGGCAAAACACGCATCATTGAAATGTTAATTGGAAGCCGACGGTCTGAAGTCTTACAAAACGATCTCGACCAATTATCAACCTATGGATTGTTCCAGGAACAGGGAGCTGAATATTTAAGGAGTCTGTTTGACGATATGTTTCGCGCGGGGTTATTAAGGCGAACCGGTGGGCGATATCCCTTAATTACGCTAACGCCCTTGGGTGACGCGGTGATGAAAGGGGAAGAGAGTGTAAAGCTTGCCTGGCCGAATGTGCTGAAAGCCAATCCATCGTACCGCAAGCATGATGATCTCCCCCCTCAGCTTGAAGGTGATTTCGACCCTAATCTATTTGAAGCATTGAAGAAAAAACGGCTAGCGCTTGCTCTGCCGCGTAAACTACCTCCCCATTATATTTTTACCACGCGTACTTTAAAGGAGATGGCCACAGCAAAACCCTTAAGCATTGAGGAGGCACAACACCTTCACGGTATTGGTAAGATCAACGGCCGGAAATGGCTGCCAGAATTTATACCGCTCATTGCCAGGAATTTGGCGGATAAATAAACTGAATAGCTTTTTTGCGTAATAGCTTATCCGGCATAGAAGTATTTTTTATGACGAGAGGTTTCCCATTGTATTGCTTGCATTCAAGTGCATTTCTCTGAATATGATTAACTCTTGAAACATAAAAAGTAGAAGATGCGTACAACCGTAACAGGAAACTTTAATATTGGATTTTGCCGCTTAAACAGCCCCTGGCAAAAAAATTTAGACGAGCTTATAACCTGGGCTCAGGAGGTTGGATTCGGGGCTGTTGATCTGGGCAGAGACGGAGATGAAATTGCGGAGAGCGTGATCAAGGCAGGGCTTAAAGTGGGAACCGTCACCCTTCCGGAATGGCAGGGCATGCTCTCATCTGAAAGTAAAGAAAGAGATAAAGCGGTTGCTCTCAACAATGCATACATTGAAACCTGCTGCGCTCACGGAGTGAAAAACTTTTTCGTTGTTATGCTCCCCTCAGATCCGAATAAAGAGCGTAAGGATAATTTTAGTTATATGGTTGATAGCTTTTCCCAGTTGGTGCCGGTATTAGAAAAATCTGACGGCCGTATTGTGATTGAAGGTTGGCCGGGGCCGGGTGCTCTTTGCACTACTCCCGAAACTTACCGTGCTTTTTTCAATGAAATTCCCTCTCCTACCATGGGTGTCAATTATGATCCCTCGCATCTTTTGCGAATGGGTATTGATCCCATGAGGTTTCTCCATGAATTCATCGAACGGGTATACCATCTTCACGGAAAGGATACGGAATTAATGGCAGAAAGATTATATGAATATGGCCACGAACAGGATTCTGCTTTTACCGATAAGATCCCTTTTGGAAATCAAGCCTGGCGCTACACCATACCGGGTCATGGGGTGATGCGCTGGAGTGAAGCTTTTGAATTCCTCGAAGAGAGTGGTTATCAAGGGTGTGTTTCGGTGGAACTGGAGGATGCCAATTTTAACGGGAGCGAAGATGGCGAAAAGTTTGGATTGCTTAAATCTCTACAGTTTCTCGAGGGTTGTTAACGGGCGAATATGCCAGATGTCACGATGGATAAGAATGTCTACGAAAGTGAACAACAATTAAACGAGTATTTACTTTTCCACTATGGCAATCCTTCTGAAATATTACCTTATGATTTCGGGCCGATTGAAGCCTTGAATTTTCCCTCCCGTTGTGTAAACGAATGCGTCGATTTTGAGAATTTATCGCCACAGGCACGAGCCTTAGACCTGGGATGCGCGGTAGGTCGCGCCAGTTTTGAATTGGCCAATCATTGCGTGGAAGTTCTCGGGTTCGATTACTCGGAAAGTTTTATCCGTGCCGCGAATTTCTTAAAGAAAGAAGGAAGTTTACCTTACACTATAAAATTAACCGGCAATATCACTGGGCCTGCCAGCGCTGAAATATCATCGCATATAAACCGGGAGCGTGTTGTCTTTGAGGTTGCTGATGCCCACGCGCTACCGCCTGATCTCAGTGACTTTGACGTCGTTCTTGCCGCGAACCTTCTCTGCCGCATGAACAATCCAAGGAAGTTGCTTTTACGCCTTCCTCAACTCGTTAAAAAAGGTGGACAACTTATTATAACAACCCCTCACACATGGTTGGATACCTTTACACCCCGTGAAAACTGGTTAGGCGCTACACCGGAGTCAGGTCAACCGCTTGATGCGATTAAACAATTACTGTCACCGGCCTTTAATCTCACCACCTGTAAGGATATGCCATTTTTAATCCGTGAACATGCCAGAAAATACCAGTGGAGCGTAGCTCAAGCATCAATGTGGCACCGGCTTTAATGATCCTGTTATTACTCAATCATCGCGTCCATCGTTAAGCCCATTTTCAATATCTCACTATAGAGAAAAAAAAAGCCACCTTCCAAGGGGGAGGGGGAAGGTGGCTTAGGGAGTAAGGTCAGCCGTTCTCTAAACTAACCTAACTTTAACTGTCGCTTTATTATCACTTGGGCATGAGCCCATTTGGCTTTTTATAGCAGCCAAAATCCTATGCTTTGGGTTAATATTAAAAATTCAGTGAACACGCTATTTTCTATCACACTGACAGGGTGTCTGCTTATCACGGTTCATAACAGGTATCGCTAAAAGTTAGAATGATATGCCCGGTGAATTATTCCCTGAATCAACGATAATTTTACGCAATGCCGGTAATAAATTGATAATGATCGCCGGGTCATTTCGAATTTTAGCTTGTAAAATAAGGCCGCAAAAATAACTGAATACAGCATCGACAATATCATTGAGATTACCGCTCAATTCACCGGTTTCTCTGGCCTCATTTATAGCGAATGCTATATATACTTTATAGCGATCGAATATCTCCTCTATTTTTATTCGTACCGATTCGTCCTGCGCACTTAATTCGATGCCAAGATTGCAGAATGGACAGCCAGGAACGCGTCCTATTTCCTTTTGTTTCTGTTTCTGATAATCGTATTGATTGCGAAAAAGGTTTTCAATTCGGTCCAGGGGGGCGACTTCAGGATCAAAAGCGGGTTCAATTACCAGTACTTGCAACTCTTTCCACCAGGCATCAATTGCAGCATGAATAATGGCCGATTTTGAGTTAAAGAAGTGGTAAATGCTCCCTTTATTCACTCCCGCTTCCAGACAGAGAGCATCGACACTAACCGAACCACAACTTTTATTCCAAAAGCTACTCTTAGCAGCTGCGATGATACGCTCTCTGGCGTTGCTTTTGCGTCCCATTTACGATATACTTGACTAATAAGTATAGAAAATCGCAAATGATAGAGCAAGTAATTAATAGGGAGCGTTAATATTCATCTTTCGGTGTGACAAAGGGACCCCCCTCGCGGGTTTTTTCCCGGGAATCGATTTTTTTTCTTTTTCATACGAACTTTCAATGGGGGGACGTTTTTGAATTTGATTTTCCCGAGCCCGGTGAATAATTTCACGATGGTATCGGTGTCGTTCCTGAGGGGACATATGCTGCATTTTTCTTCGTTCGTTAATACGCTCTTCGTGTGTCATTCCAAGCCAGTGGTGGCGCATAAGCTCACGATCTTCTAAGGACATACTATCAAAGCGTCTGCGCATATCCTCTTGTTGTCTAGGGTGGAGTTTCTTGAAAGCTTGTATTTGATTGCGTAAAGCTTCCCTTTCTTCCAGTGGCATATTTTCAATCTTCTCAATGGTCAGCCGGATTTGCCGTAATTTATCAGGGGGTAATCTAAGGAAACGATCGAGCATAGTCATTTCATTGATTTTTCTCTGACGCTCTTGAGGTGAAAGATCGCGGAAATTGTTAGCATATGTGGGTGAGGAATCAGGAGACAACTTGCTTACAGATTTTTCATCCTGTTGATCATTGGCGATGATAAAAGGGGTGTTAAAAAGCATTAATCCGACAAGGATAAACCCTCTTCTCATCAGTGTACTTAATCGGTTATTATTCATTGCCTGGCAGAATAGATAGAAAACAGGGTTCAGTTACTGGATGAAGATTTCCAGGGTTTCGAAGGTATTATTATCGAGGAGAAAGTTTACATCGCTGAGAGACTCGGCAAGGACAAACAATTCGTTCATGGTGGGCTCATCCCTATCATCTATGACGAACTGCGAAGGGAGTAATACTTTTGTAGCATCCACCTGGCTGCCAATATCACCATCGGTCTGCTTAGAATTAACGAAATACAGGGTTAAGAAAGTAACAACGATAACTGCCGCAGCCGCTATACTTTGCAATGCGCTCAAGAAACGGGTCTTTTTTACGCTGCGAACTTTATTGAGCGTATCATCGATAAATTCGCTTGAGGTTGAAATGGGGTGGTCTGCCAGCAACTGGTCGAGCTTGTCATCATTTTCGATGAGCCCAATCTCATCCTTGAGGCGCTTCAACGTTCTCTCCACGAAATCGGGCGTAGCCTCAACTGACCGGGCAGCGAGCAATGCATCGATTTTATTGTCGTTGTAATCTGTATTCTGGTCACTCACAGGAGATCCTTTAATTCATTTTTAAGGTACTGACGTGCGCGAAAGACCCAGGATTTTACCGCACTTACGGTTGCCTCCATAATTTCCGCAATTTCCAGATAACTTAATTCCTGTTGTTTCAGTAAAAGTATGGCTGTCCTTTGATTTTCCGGTAAGCCATATAAGGCAAGGGTGAAGGCTTCTTCAATTTCCATTATATTGAGATTGTCTCGGCCCGAATCGATTGCCGTTAGTTCAGCGGGGTCAACCGTTTCGAGGGGTTTACGCTTCATGCGGCGGTATTCATTGATGAGCAGTCGTCTCGCGATATGGAATAGAAAAGTAGAAAATTTGGCTCTGGGTTGGTAGTTGGGGGCCGCTCGATAGAGGCGAATGAAAACCTGTTGAGCGAGGTCTTCTGACTGCTCAACCGATCCCAGCGAGCGGTAGAAAAAATTAATCAATGGGTTTTTCCATTTTTTAATGAGAATCGCTAATGAAGCTTCATTCCCGACCCCTATTTGCTGCATTAGAGCGATATCGGTATCAGCTCCCGTCTATTATAATATATACCAATGGTTTATAATATTCCTTCCCAATTATTGACAAAATTGCTTGCAAGTAAGCATGATTGAGGCATTAGTGTACATGATGCAGGCAACTGAAGGAAAACATAAAAAATTTAGTCCCCTTAATTCCTGGGAACACCCCAAAAAAAGTTCTATCAAAGTAAGGGAAGTCATCAACCGTAACGCCGGTGACGATTACGGATTTTCCTACCAGGTCTTCATTCCCTCGAAGTTAGCCGGCAAGCGAATCAGAAAACAGTTCAAGCATAAAGATGCCGCTTTTGCATGGGCAAAAGAACAACACGAACAATTGCTCCAATACGGGCAGCATCATTATAACCTGGACTATAACCAATTAAGGGATGCATTCAATGCGCTCGAAAAACTTGAAGGTTTCGACATTACCCTCTCAGAGGCAGCGGAGTTTGCAAAGATCCATTTGCATCCCCTTGCCGGTGATATCTCAGTGTTGGAATTGACGGCAATAATGATTGAAGAAAAGGAGAAACAGAACCTGCGCGCCCGTTCCATTAATGATATCCGCTCACGGATGGGAATCTTTTCAAGAAGCTTTGGGAGACGACTGGTCAAAGAGATTTCACAGTCGGAAATAGAGGAGTGGCTCAATACCCTCAGTGCCCTCTCGATGAGGAGTATTATAAACTACCGCTTGTGCTTAAGCTCCTTTTTTAACTATGCCGTCACCCAGGGCTACCGGATCGATAATCCCGTGACGAGAATCCCTATGCCTAAAATAGACTGGAAGCCCCCTGTCATTCTCAAAGTCACTCAAGCGGAAGACTTGGTATTGCATGCGGCAAAGACCGATGAAGAAAAGGGGCTTTTGCCTGTGGTCGCATTAGGACTGTTCGCAGGTTTAAGGAGCACTGAAATCTCGCGGCTTGACTGGTCGGCGATCGACCTGGAGCGCAAGTTACTGACGGTTGGGCCACAGATAGCTAAGAAGCGCCAGTTAAGGGTGGTTGATCTAATGGACAATTGTGTGGCGTGGCTGCAGAGGTGTGATCAAAAGACAGGGCGTATATCACCAACCAATTATTTTAAAAGCTTTGCAGAACTTACCAGACAAGCGGGCCTCGCCAAGTGGGGGGAAAAATACAGTAATGCGATGCGCCACAGCTTCGGCAGCTACTATTATGCGCTGACAAGTGATGCGGGTAAAACAGCAGCGATGCTGGGCCATAAATCGAACGACCAGGTGCTATTTGATCACTACCGAAGCCTGGTGGGCAGATCGGAGGGGGAAAAGTATTTCTCAATCCTACCGGCAGATAAAGAGCAAACGGTTGTCGCATTTAAACCTTTAGATAAGTAGCGCACGTGAGCTTATTAATCTACAATCCGTGCAAGTATAGAATAGCAGCGAGTGGGTTGAGCGGACTTTGGGTTGCACCGGTAGTGGGTCAGTTTGAAAAATATTGAGTTTGCACCGCGTCGATTTTCTGTCATAATCATTCGCTGTGAAAGAGAGAGAAGAACATTCCCGCGATGGCAAGCAGTTTGCCAAGTCTGTCGTGGAGTTGGATGCGGGCGAGCGAGAAATCAGTCTTAAGGTTACCCCAGTGCATAAGTTTGGGCAGAAGGGTGGTCGTGACCACGAAAACTGGTCCACTTGAAAAGTTAGTCTGGTCCAACTAGAAAGGACACAGACAATGAAAGGCAAAAGATACACGACCGAAGAGAAAATACGGATGCTGCGCCAGGCGGACAAAGGGAAAACGATCCTGGAAGCATGCCGCGAGAACAACATAAGCGAACAGACCTTCCACCGCTGGAAACGTGAGTTTGGGATGATTGATGTCAACCAGGCCAAGCGGATGAAGGAGCTCTTTGAAGGAGAACGCGCGGTTAAAACGGATGCTGGCGGACAAGATGCTGGGGATAGAGATCCTGCAGGAGACCCTCGAAAAAAAACTGTAAGCCCTGGGCACAAGCGGCAAGTGGCAGAGAGACTTGTGACTCGGGGCCAGTGTTCGATGCGAGCGGGGTGCCGGTACTTTCGGCTGCACCGTTCCACCTATGCGTATAGGGCCAAGCATCCGGATGCCTGGCTAACGAAACTAAAAGCGGCAGTAAGGCGGTTATCACGGCAATACGCGAGGTGGGGCTATCCCAAGATCACGAAGCTGTTGAAGGACGAAGGCTGGCAGGTGGGTAAACGTCTCGTGCAAGGTCTGCGACGTGAACTGGGTCTGGCGATCCCCCCACGCAAGCCAAGACGCCGGCGCAGGGGTGTCTGCACCGGGCTACCGACAAAGGCCGAACATCCCGACCATGTTTGGACCTGGGATTTTATCCACGATAAGACGGTTCGCGGCGGCAGTCTAAAAATGCTGACCGTGCTCGATGAGTACACCCGCGAGTGCCGGGTGATCCATGTTGATCGCCATATCAATGCGGAAACGGTGCGCGGTATCATGCAAAAACTGCTCGACCGGCATGGGCCGCCAAAATATATTCGTAGCGACAACGGTTCCGAGTTTATTGAAAGCCAATTGAGAGCCTGGCTAACTGCGATGAAAATCAAAACCCTCTATATCGAACCAGCAAGCCCTTGGCAGAACGGATACATTGAATCGTTCCATGCCCGTTTTCGCGAGGAGTGTTTAAACCGTGAACAGTTATGGACTTTGACCGAAGCCCGCGTGGTCATCGAAGATTGGCGCTGGCTTTACAATCATGTCCGACCCCACCGCAGCCTCGGCAACATCACTCCACGGCACTTCACTGAAAACCTCAATACCGAAGGCTCGGGCTCCATTCGGGCTACGCCCTCATTGCGCCCAAGCCTTGACTTCCTCTACCAACTTAACTTCAACATTAACCTCTCCAGACTAACTCTCCCGGTGGACCAGTTTGTGTAACCCGACCAGAGGGAAGGAGATGTTATTAGCATTGGATTTTGTTCATAGATTATTCGATCTAATACAATTTTGTGAATCTCCTGATAAGAATCTTGTAAACTAAGTCTAGTTGTTATTTTTAACCAAAATTTACAAAGCTTATATTTATTAGAAACGTAATAACGTGTTGGACTATGGTCGTGACCACGAAAACTGGTACACTTGAAAAGTTAGTCTGGGTAACCTAGAAAGGACTCAGACAATGAAAGGCAAAAGATACACAACTGAAGAGAAAATACGGATGCTGCGGCAGGCGGACAAAGGGAAAACGATCCTGGAAGCATGCCGCGAGAACAACATTAGCGAACAGACTTTCCACCGCTGGAAGCGTGAGTTTGGGATGATTGATGTCGACCAGGCCAAGCGGATGAAGGAACTCTTTGAAGGAGAACGCGCGGTTAAAACGGATGCTGGCGGACAAGATGCTGGGGATAGAGATCCTGCAGGAGACCCTCGAAAAAAAACTGTAAGCCCTGGGCACAAGCGGCAAGTGGCAGAGAGACTTGTGGCTCGGGGCCAGTGTTCGATGCGAGCGGGGTGCCGGTACTTTCGGCTGCACCGTTCCACCTATGCGTATAAGGCGAAGCATCCGGATGCTTGGTTAATGAAACTGAAGGCGGCAGTAAGGCGGTTATCACGGCAATATGCCAGGTGGGGCTATCCGAAGATCACGAAGCTGTTGAAAGACGAAGGCTGGGAGGTGGGTAAACGTCTCGTGCAAGGTCTACGACGCGAACTGGGCTTGGCGATCCCCCAACGCAAGCCAAGACGTCGGGGCAGGGGTGTTTCCACCGGGCTGCCGACCAAGGCCGAACATCCCGGCCATGTTTGGACCTGGGATTTTATCCACGATAAGACGGTCCGCGGTGGCAGTTTAAAAATGTTGACCGTGCTCGATGAGTACACCCGCGAGTGTCGAGTGATCCATGTTGATCGCCATATCAATGCGGAAACGGTGCGCGGTATCATGCAAAAACTGCTTGCCCGTCATGGGCCGCCACAATATATTCGCAGTGACAACGGTTCCGTTCCGAGGAGCGAAGCGACGACATGCGAAGCCATTCATTGAAAAGGAATTGAGAGCCTGGCTAACTGCGATGAAAATCAAAACCCTCTATATCGAACCAGGAAGCCCTTGGCAGAACGGATACATCGAATCGTTGCATGCCCGTTTTCGCGAGGAGTGTTTAAACCGTGAACAGCTATGGACTTTGACCGAAGCCCGCGTGGTGATCGAGGACTGGCGCTGGCTTTACAATAATGTCCGACCCCACCGCAGCCTCGGCAATATCACCCCACGGTGCTTCGCTGAAGACATTAATACCGAAGGCTTGGGCTCCATTCGGGCTACGCCCTCATTGCGCCCAAGCCTTGACTTCCTCTACCAACTTAACTTCAACATTAACCTCTCCAGACTAACTCTCTCGGTGGACCAGTTTACGTAACCCGATCAGAATTTATATGAGACGCTGTTTTGCAATAACTTTTTCAATGTTTTTTTCTTTATTGGCATTTTCGAGTAGTGATGATTCTCTGCATGATCAGGTAAAAGAAATAAACGCTCTTCCTATTATCGATGTCGGTGAGGAATTCAGTGAACGGTATATCCCGTTTCATATCCATGACTCCAAAGTTTTTCGACCTCCTGACGAGAGAGGTAGATTCGTGGTCATGTCAACATTTCCGAATATACCCGATTTTATCTGCGATTCGTGGTGCTATGAATCGGATGTGTATCTTATTGAGGCACGATCGCTCGATGGCAGCAGAATAGAACTCCGGCATCGTTCCCGTAAATATCCGAATGTTATCGTTATTACCACTGTTACGCCCGAACCCGGAGCATTGGAATTCTCCGCCCGTATGGAATTGGAAAAAGAGGATATCGGTAGTTTGCCTGAGAATAATGTAAATCTCAATCTGTGCTGGCAACTCAAACGTGCTCCGGGATTTTGCAGCAAACCGGATCCATACCCTGATTTTATAAAGCGATGTTTCATTTTCACCGAAAAAGGACGGGTTTTCCTCGATAAAACTGAACGCCGTAACCTTCCCAGCCGTGTTGCAGATGATTTCCGCAATAATCCGCCATGGGTACAGTCGTATGTTGACACCTGGAAGGAGATTCCGGAGGTTTCTCCGACAGCCTGGCAAGACAACTACAGCCCGGACAAGTATGTAACAACGGTTATAGGAGCTGTTTCCAGAGATGGAAAATATCTTGCAGCATTGACCAATGACTCGGCAACTTACATGGAACAGGCATGGCATGACTGCATGCACAATAATCCGTTGTGGCTACCTGCCGTTGCACCTCCTTCTGAACGCAGGTGGCGGTTGAAACTTTATGTGATGGAGAATGATCCCGATGCACTGCTGAAACGGGCACATAAGGATTTTCCCAACATTCATCGATAGAATCAAATCCAGTCTAAACCAAAGAAAGAAAAATAGCATATGAAAAGCTATTTCGAACAACGGCATGCAGTCGGATGGCCGCTTCGCGACCCCCGCTGATGCCGAGCGTAAGCAGAATCCGCTTATTCTAAGCTGCAGCAAACAATCGAGGAGGATGACTGCAACCGCTAAGCGTGTATCAAATTAATTCAGGCGATCCTTTCTCCGCGCCGGTCATACTCTCCCAACGGATCATAAAACCCCGGCCTATCGGTGAGCTTGATCCACACCCGCTGGGTTCTCTTCAGAACAATCCTTCCTAATCTCCTCAATAGTCCCTGACTACCATCGGGAAATTCAATAACGTATACCCAGTTATTAAGCGGGTCATCATTAACAATTACTGCTGAAATCCCAGGCCATTTTTTGTCGTCAGCGCGACCATCTTTTTGTTTTGAATGATCAAGGTGCTTTTCCATTAGCTGCTTTGGATTCAAGCCGTTCTTCCACAATAAGTTAACCTCTTTTATTAGCCTCTCGGGGAAACACTTTTCTTGCACGCGTAGGACCTTAATTCGGCCTCGTTCCCCCCTTATAGGTAACCCCGCTATGGCTTTTTCGTATGCTGAGTGCTCATACCAGCTGAAGTCGCTCTCATAGGTTACTGGACCAGAGTTGGTTACAGTTGACATTAACTATTTTTAAAAAATGTTTTAATAGACTTAATCGACAAAACTCAATTTAAGATATCATAGATTTTAAATTTATATAGTCCTCATTAACAATGACTTGATTATAATTTTTATCTCAAACTGAATTTCAAATATTAGCGGTTTCTATTTTGCTGGTCTCAATTACACACAAATGGATTATTATCGTCATAAATTACACATGTAAATTTTGGTTAATAATATTCCTCTTTAAATTAATAAATGAAATAATAATATACCACATTGGGATCAATAATTGGCGGTCACAACATATATTGTAAGGAGTAAGGCCAGGGCTAGATAGGAAGATGGAAAGTAACAATAAGCTGGTAATCTCGAGCCAGCGAATGGCCGAGCACGGGGAAGTTTATACTTCCAATAAGGAAGTGAATGCTATGCTTGATCTTGTTAAGCAAGAGACAGATCGTATCGATTCTCGCTTTTTTGAACCAGCATGCGGGAAAGGTAATTTTCTCGTTGAAGTATTGACCCGCAAGCTCGCGGTTGTAGCGAACCGCTATGGAAAGAGCCAGTATGAATATGAGCGTTATGCAGTTATAGCAGTTTCAAGTATCTATGGAATCGATATTCTGCATCTTTGGTGATCTATGGGATGAAAACCCAGCATGCTTTAATGGGCCAACACTCCAACTCAATATGGTTCAATAGATAGCCGTTGCCTCTAGAAATCGTTTTGATTAGAAGGTGATTCTAGATATACTCGAGAGTGTCAATTCACTTTATTCAATCAAGTAAGTATATTACACCATGAAATTATTCTCAATTATATTTCTATCTGCCTATCTTGTCATTTCCAGTTTTGCTCAGGATCCAATTAATATTGGTTCACGTCTGGAGTTATTTGTCGATGATTATTTAATCGACGAGCTATCCGGTGGAGCCCGAATAATTTTACATCATCCCACGCCGCAGGAGGTGGTGATTGTGCACGATGAACCCTGGGAAGGCAACGGCAGCCATAATCACAGTATCTTCCAAGACGGTGATCTTTATCGCTTATACTACTTGGGGTACCAGTATACCACCACGGATGGGAAATTAACCACCCCTCACCCTATTACCTATTGTTACGCGGAAAGTGACGACGGTATTCACTGGCGCAAACCCGAATTGGGTCTCATTGAGTTCAACGGCTCAAAGAAAAACAATATTTTGTGGGCCGACAACCAGACCGATCGGGAAGTGCCGTCCGCTACCGCGGTAGTTATTTCCATTGTCGTAAAAGGTGACGGTCTCAAATATCAATGGTATATCGGCAAACCCGGTGACACTTCTAAGCCCATCGCAGGTGCAACCAGCAACACACTGAATACCGGCCCTCTCAATGAGAGCACAAACTTCTGGGTCCAGATAACAACGAAAGCAGGAGTTTATATTAACAGTGATACCTCGGTCATCACCGTTACGGCTCCCTCCGTCCCTTCGGTCGATGAAGGTTCGCGTGATTCTGACAGCGCCGTGTTTGGTCCGATATTTCTCAATGCCGTCGACGCCGGACATACCGCGGTGTTTAAAGACACAAATCCAGATGCACCACCAGATGCTCGTTACAAAGCTGTCCGCGTATCCGGTGATTTCGAGGGATTAATGGTTTTTAAGTCTGCTGATGGCATTCATTGGACTGCAATGACTCACAAAAAAATTATTTCAGAAAGCGAAATGAAAATTTTTGAACCATCGGTAAAAAGTGTTTATTTCGATTCGCAGAACCTAGCTTTCTGGGATGCTATTAACGGAGTTTACCGTCTCTACTTTCGCTACTGGCCGGATGACCGTCGTGACATCATGACGATGACCTCGAAAGACTTTGTGAACTGGGTCGATCCCGTTCGACTCAAATACCCAGGCGCGCGTCCCGATCATTTATACACCAACCAGATTAAACCCTACTACCGGGCGCCTCACATTCTCATTGGCTTTCCGACCCGCTTTATCAATCGAGGATGGACGGAATCAACACGAGCACTGCCGGATTTATTAGAACGCCGTCAACGAGCGGGGCCGGATGTCGACACTGAAGGAAATGAGCATGAACTTCATTTCAGCAGCGCTGTTACCGAAGCTGTATTCATGACCAGCCGAGACGGGCAAACTTTCAAGCGATGGGATGAAGCGTTTCTGCGACCGGGCATCGAGAGAAAGGATAGTTGGGCTTACGGTAACCAGTACATTGCCTGGCAACTGGTTGAAACAAAGTCGAGGTTTGAAGACGCCCCGAATGAGTTGTCTCTCTATGCCACCGAGGGATATTGGACCGGCACCAGCACTCATCTTCGCCGCTATACCTTGCGCATCGATGGATTCGTTTCGGTTAATGCCCCCCTCAGTGGCGGTGAACTGCTCACCAAACCGCTTGTTTTCGATGGTGACGAGATGGTAATTAATTTTTCGAGCTCCGCAGCGGGCGGCGTCCAGGTAGAAATCCAAGATGTATCGGGTGAACCCATAGAAGGGTTTACTCTGGCGGATTGTCTACCGGTATTCGGCGATTCCATCGAACGCAAAGTAAACTGGAATAATTCGCCCAACTTAGACAAGTTGTCAGGACAACCCGTCCGTTTACGTTTCGTTTGCAAAGACGCGGACCTCTATTCTTTTCGCTTTCGTCCTGCGCCGTAAGCTTAATTAGTATTTTAAGTGAAAGACTGAGGCGAAATTCTTTGTCAAATCATGGATTTATACGTCCCAGTTTTGTGAATGTTGAACCAATTCGAGTAAAAGGTGATGGTCCAGAGCCACCAAGTCCAGGGATGAGTGAAATACCATTGTTTACTGAAAAATATCATGAATGGATCGAAAAAGAAAATTCAGAAGAACCCAATAGATCCTAGCACATCAACCTCCCGCATTTTTCACCTCAGCCGTTGCTTTTAACCCATTCTGTTTTCCGTCTCATAGCTTCGGCGATTTGTGCTCCGGTCATCTTTGAAGTTAACTCTTTCAATATATTTTCTGCCGCTTTTTCTTTTTCTCCTAAATCTTCTCCTCCTGTCATAATGATTCTAAACCATTTAAAGGCCTCAATATAATCATCAACTTTGTAATAGTACACCCCAAGGTTGTATGGGGCTGAAGCGTCTCCCTGTTCAGCCGCTTTGCGATACCACTTAACCGCTTCTGTATTATTCTTAGTTACCCTGGGTATACCCCCACTCCTAAAAGCGCCGTCACGGCTTTACAGCACTCGAGAATGCTAAGCTGTAAATATCACCTCCGCCGCATACAGGTTTATGGATTATCGATTGATGAGGGATGCGTTTATGCATACCCCGGCCCTCCCTTTTTATCAGGGGTAACATACAAGGCATAGCCCGACATCCCTCATCTAACGCTGATCGACAACAAAACGCTGAAGTAATAGTCTGATCTGTTCTGAATCGTGTGGATAGAACACTAAGAGGGAGCGATCAGTTATGGAACGCAAGCTAACGGCCATACTCAGTGCTGACGTCGAGGGTTACAGTCGCCTTATGGGGGAAGACGAAGAGGCGACGGTAAAAACCCTCAACACTTATCGTGATGCGATGAGTCGGCTAATTAAAGAACATAAAGGCCATGTGATAGATTCTCCCGGTGATAATCTTCTCGCCGAGTTTACAAGCGCGGTGAACGCAGTTCAATGTGCCGCTGTGATACAGGGAGAGTTAAGGGCTCGCAATGCAGCAATACCTAAAGATCGCCGTATGAACTACCGTATCGGAATTAATCTAGGCGATGTGATTGTAGATGGTGATCGAATCTACGGTGATGGTGTCAACGTGGCGGCTCGCATAATGAAAGCGGGCACCTCCCCCCTAGCTAGCGTATCGAGTGGCTCTGGATACTCCTCGAGAATCGATTTCAAATCAGCTTCAACTGGAAGCCATTGTGCAGTTGTCGTCATTGTTAAAGAAAGAGTCGAAGGTTATTTCGATTGTCGATTGTCGATTGAAAAAAATTAACTACAAGAGGCACAAGAAAGAAAATTGAAACTCAGGAACTCAGGATTTAAAATTGATGAACCGCAGAGACGCAGAGATCGCGGAGATTATAATTTGGAATATATCAGGTGAATCACGGTGCTTAATCGCAATTGCTCAGCAATAGCTGAGCCTCGGCTGATCCTTACCGCTTTTTTAAAATCTTGATTTAAAAAAAGGGTAAGGGATTATCCGTATCAGCCCCTTAACCGCGGGATGACATTGCGATTAAGTACCTTGTTTCACCTGATAATACTTAATTATCTTTCTTAATTAACAATCTTGTTTTGTGCCTTTTGTGGCCAATCAAATTCTCTTTAAATTACATTCGTGTTTATTCGTGGTTAATTCTCTCCCCAAAACGCAATCTTAATTCTGAAATTGACACACCCTTTTGGTTATTCATAAAGGAATTCAAAACCAATAAGGGCATGGAAAAAAAATTACAGGTCACGATCGCTGCTCCGGAAAAACTTAACCAACTCATTACTGAGGGCTTCTGCGTCTTTAAATATGTTCTCGAACCCGAGATGGTTGAAAAACTGAATGCCATGAGTGAATGGACAACCGCTCAGGAGGATCCCGCTCACTTCGAGGATCACCGTTCCCAGGGCTGTATCATTTCTTACTATAAATTTCCTCATCCCACTTTTGCTGAGCTCATCGCTTATCCGCGCGCGATGGCAGTTTGGGCCGAATTGGAATTTAACGACCCCAAAGTCTGGAGCGGTTTTGTCATCAGTAAACCACCGCATTCCCCGCCGCTCTACTGGCACCAGGATTGCATGATGTGGGGTCATCCCATCAGTGTCACGGATAAGCCACAGCAGTATTTTATGATGTACTACCTGGTCGATACCAACCGGCTCAACGGTTGTCTGCGCGTCATTCCAGGCTCTCACTTGAAACGTCACGTCCTGCATGACGTGCCACGAACGGCTCACGAAGACGACGAAATTCGTCGCGCCACCGACCTCGATCATCCAACCTTGCAGCCTGCCGAGGGCGAAGTCGATGTCCCGGTCAAAGCCGGTGATGTAGTCATCGGTGACTCACGCCTGTTGCACTCCGCTCATGCCAACCAAACCGGTGAAAGGAGAACCGTGCTCACCATCTGGTACTGGCCGGCATACGACAGTTTACCCGATGATGTTAAAAGTATGGTTGCCGGTAGTATCACTGAAAATCCTCAATGGGTAACCTGGACTGAAGAGACGCGATCCATCACTCAGTCGTTGATACCGATCTACGAAGGCGATGCCGAGCCAACTCCCAGGAACAAAACCTGCGCCTTGCGCTGAAGCGCGAAGCGCTTTTTAGGTTAAAAGGTTCACGGTTCAACGTTCACAGTTGAAATATATCGAGCCTCACCCTCGGCACAGGTGTCAGTAAAAGATAATTGTAACCGTCAGGATCAATCCGCATTCACGCATATTCGCATTTACTCATCTTCGAATAATAACAGACGTTTTGACATTTTGACTAATGCGATGGGCATCAGTATCGGTTTAGTCGGCCTGGGACAGTTCGGTAAAGCGTTTACTGATCTATATCGAAGTCATCCCGGGGTAGACCGTGTCGCCCTCTGCGACCGTGAACCTGAAAGGATGGATTATGTCGCTTCAAAACCGCAATGGGACAATAAATTTAATCCACGCGACAAGTACACATCGTTTGAAGATTTGCTTAAGACCGACGTCGATGCGGTCGTCATCATCACTCAACCCTGGCTTCATGCGCCTCAATGCATCCAGGCAATGGAGGCGGGTAAACATGTCTACAGTGCAGTGCCGATTATGTGCGTGCCCGACAGTGACGAAATTCTCGACTGGTGTGAACGTATTGTTAAAACGACCCGGCGCACCGGCCAGTACTACATGCTGGGAGAGACAACGTATTTATCATGCCGATACCATGTTCTGCCGGCGCAAGGCTGCCGAAGATGCTTTTGGCCACTTCGTCTATGCTGAAGGTGAATACTTCCATGATCTCGATGAATACAATTGCAGTCTGCGCGAAGTCTTCCGTGCGCGAACATCGAGCGCCTCGGGTAAGGAGTGGCTCGAAATTAAGCGCCGCTACCTGGAAGCCGGAATAGGGGAAGCCCATAGCAGGGGTCAGGCCGTGTATTTATAGATTATTCAGTTTTCAATAACAGTGTGATATTATTTTCTAATTTGAAATCTATAAATACACAGCCTGACACTTTTTCATTTGCCCTGTTTGACCTGCTCAATTTGCCGTGTCCGGAAAACGTGCAGGGACGGAGCTTTGCGGAATTCTTCCGCCATGAGCAAGCAGTTCCATCGCGTAATGCGGTATCTGCCATGATGCAAGCGGATGGTAAATTTGTCGAGGCACGTTGTGTCCGCACAGCACAATACAAGCTCATCCGTAATTTTTCCCCAAGCCGTGTTCCGGAAACGCCCTTTCAACTCGGTCAGGGCGCATTGCGGGAACGCCCGGTAATGGAGCTCTATGAATTTGCACACGGATCCCTATGAACTGAGCAACCTCGGGTCGGATTCTCGACTCAAACAGGTACGCAAGGATCTCAACGAGCGACTTTTGCGTTGGCTCGAAGAGGTAAAGGACCCCATTCTCCAAGGGCCTACCCCTACCGCTTACTACAAAATGGCCATAGCTGACCTGACGACGGGCAACACCTGAGGAGGGTCGTCTACGGAAGCCACGCGAACCAACGGATGCACACATCTTATATCATTCCATCACTAAAACTTGAGCCCTGAATACCCTGAGCATAGTCAAAGAGTTTGACTCCTTTTAAAACTGATGCAAAGAAAAGAAAAAAAACGATGTCAGACACAGTAGCCGGTAGAGTAGAGCAGGTCGGAGACTCCCTCTTTCACAATCGAGATGGTGAAACGATTTCCATTACACCGTGGGGTCCCGACGGCCTGCGGGTCCGTGTCACTGCAGGTGGTACCATTATCGATACTGCCTGGGCATTGACCGAAAAGGTTGCCCCCTCTGAATCAAAGATCACTATCAACGACGCCGAAGCTACTATTCGAAACGGAAAGATCTCGGCATCGATAAGCGATATAAAAACGCAGCCCGGGTACCTGCAGTTTTTTCGCCACACAGGAGACGGTGAAAAAACCTGCATCCTCAGTGAGCATGACTATGTCGCCCCCGCGCACAACCCGGGAACGCGCATTTTCCAGCCTCGGGATGACGGCCTCTTTTACACGGAAACGCACTTTACGGCGAAGGATGGGGAAAGGCTATACGGTATGGGGTTGAATGCCACGGGGCGGGTGAACCTGAAAGGCTGTGTCATCGACCTCTACCAGAGCCATGTGAAACATGTCGTGCCATTCCTCGTTTCCAGCGAAAGATACGGGTTCCTTTGGAACAACCCCTCGATGGGGCGGGCAGAATTTGGCAACAATATGACACGCTGGATCTCTCGCGGTTGCAGACAGGTCGACTACTACCTGACGACCGGTGATTCCTACGCCGAGATCATGGAGCACTACGCTGAGGTGACGGGTCACGCACCGGTGTTGCCTTACTGGGCTTCTGGCTTCTGGCAGTGCAAGAACCGCTACAAAACCCAGGAGGAATTTCTGGAGGTGGCGCGGGAGTTCAAGCGGCTTGGCCTTCCCCTCTCGGTGCTGGTTATTGATTACCTTCATTGGAATTGCACCGGTGACTGGAAGCTTGATCCGGAGTTCTGGCCCGATCCAGAGGCGATGGTTAAAGAGCTCGATGAGATGGGCGTTCGTATCATGATCTCGCCCTGGCCCGTGGTCGACAAAACGAGCGAAAATTATGAGCCTATGAAAAAGCAGGGGTTGTTTACCGGTTCCATCGATGGCAAGAAGGACACCGTCAGATTCCGCGGAATACCGGGTGAAGATCCACAGAAGTACTCATACGACCCGACTAATCCCGAAGCTGGAAAGTATCTCTGGGATAAGTGGAAGAAAAATTACTTCGATATCGGTATAAAAACATTCTGGCTTGATTCCTGTGACGATTTACACCAGATACAAGATTACGAACAGGTGCTCTATCATATCGGACCGGGAATTGAAGCAAACTGCTACTATCCCATCGCCCACCAGAAGAACATCTACGAGGGTCTGCTTTCAGCCGGAGAAAACGAGGTCGTAACCATCTGCCGCAGTTCCTGGGCAGGTTCTCAGCGTTACGGCGCCTCGCCCGCGGCCCACGATATCATGTGTTCCTTCGAGCACCTGCATGAGTACATGATGGCGGGGCTCAACCTGTCGATGAGTGGCATCCCTTGGGGAGCATCAGAAATTGGCGGGTTTGTCACACCCGATACTGCGAGCGACCGTTTTCATGAGATCATGATACGTTGGTACCAATACGGCATTTTTACGCCCATTTTTCGCTCGCATGGTCATAGCCATAACAACGAGGCCTGGACCGTAGGTGGCGACTCTTACAAATACATCAGGGCCGCAATGATGTTAAGAGAGCGACTGCGCCCCTACGTGATGGATCAAATGAAGTTGGCATCAGAGCGGGGAATTCCACCCATGCGCCCGCTCTTTTTCGACTTCGATGACGATGAGAATACGGCCGAGATAGAAGACGCGTTTCTCTTCGGACCGGATCTTCTCGTAGCCCCGATCACCAAGTATCAAGCCAGGGAGCGCGAGGTTTACTTGCCAGCCGATTGTCGGTGGGTGGATGCCTGGACAGGTGAGACTATGGCTGGTGGATCCACTGTCACCGTCGATGCTCCACTTGAACGCATCCCGGTTTTTTCACCTAACGAAAAACTGTTGAGCTTGTTCCAGGGTTTGTATGACCTGTAATCCGAATCACCACGTCATGTCTATTTTATGCAGGTTAAAGCAAGTTATAAAATTCACGGTTCACGTTTAAAACGATCTCGGATCTTTAATATTTTAATCGAGGAAAACCTATTATGCAGATAACTCATCCCTACGAAAACTTAAATGACGGTTCCTGGCTTCGAGGAAATTTGCACACGCATACAACGAACAGTGACGGCAGATGCGATATGCAGGAGGTAATTAATACCTATTCTGACCACGGGTACCAGTTTCTCTCAATTACCGATCATGACATATTCACCGACTATCCAACCTATGAAAAAATCGACAATAAGGGCCTCGTGCTCATACCGGGAAATGAAATTACGAGGAATGGTCAGCATTTAGTTCACGTAAATGGTGACCGCCTGATTGAACCCAATGCCGACCGACAACGCGTGATCGACGATGTAAATTCCACTCAGGGTTTTATCGTCGTTGCCCATCCAAACCTGGATTATAATTTTAATTTTTGTCCACTTGAACTATTGCAGCAATGGACGGATTATGTGGGTATGGAAATTTTTAACGCGGTGGCGGGGATGTGCACTGGCAGCCCTTACGCAACAAACAAATGGGATATGCTCCTGTCTGAAGGACGTCGCCTATGGGGTTTTGCCCATGATGATGCTCATTTCATGCCGGGAAATGTTGATGTCGGAGTTGGATGGAATGTTGTTTATGCTGATTCATCTAGCCCTGAAAACATTATAGAGTCTTTACGAAATGGACGCTTTTATTGTTCTACCGGTGTTGTCATTAAAACCATTCAAGTGGAAGGACCCGAAGTTTTCATAGAATGTGAAAATGCGAGCAGAATCGTAGGAATAACCCTAAATGGGCAACGCATTGCCTGGAGTGACAGCGGTTCGATTAAAGTGGATGTATCCGATTTGACTCGTTATCTGCGTTTTGAGTGTTGGGGTGATGGAGAAAGAAACGCCTGGACCCAACCCTTTTTCCTTAAATGATCAAAGTCCCGGCATTTATTTAGCGCAAAGATTATAAGATCCATTGAATGGTCGTTAAATAAGGGTATCTGTAATGTTTAAAGTGACTCAGGACAGGGTGCTTCCTACCACTACGACCGGTTCATATCCCAAACCGAACTGGTTTAACCAGTATTAAGTAATCCAAGGTTGCCACCTCGATCGATTATCGACAACAGCCCTCAACTTTAATTTAATAATGATTAGATTAAATAACTAACCAAACCGGTAAAGGATAATGCGCCAAAAGTGCAAATTCCTCTACACATCTTTGGAGTCACTCTAATCGGTATAACAATATGAAAAGAAAACATATAAAAATATTTACGATTCTTATTCTCTTGCTCTGTTTACCGGCCAGTCTCTATGCCCTTCCTCAAGACCAGGAAGTATTTCTCGATTTTGAAGATGCCGAAGGATCGGGTGATTTTACCCTTGGTGAACCACCGAATACCATCCAGTTTGTCGGCTTCACGGTAGAGACTTTAGAAGATCCCGCGCTATTACACTCAGGAACGAAAGCTATAACCCTTGGGCCCGGTCAGGAAGGGAAAATTATAAGCTTTCGCGGGATTAATACCTTGGAATTTTACGCGGCCGAATCAACGGGGGGCGGCAAAATCGAGATTAGAGGAGATAAAAACAGCGAGGGAGGACTTGCTGGTGGATTTCCTGAAGTTATAACCGTGATAGGAGATAATGGCGAAGTTGTTGGACTGCCGGCTAACATCAGCCCGGGAGCCAACCCTGTCTTGCAAAGCTTTCTCGCTGACAGCGGCAATTTTCTTGATGCTACGGACCTGGAATTCCTTGAAGGTATAAAAGAAGTAAGGATTCTCAATGTTACAGGAAAATTTTCCATTGATGATCTTGGCTACACGCCCACGGATAAACCTGTCAATAATACGGTCTATACCCGTTTTGAGTCGAGTGAAGGATTTGGGGTAGGTGATGGTGCACTGGAACCTATTACTATTGGGACTTCTCCTTATACCGCTACTTTTACCAGTACTGGTGGTGTTGGAGGTAGAATTAGAGCTAGTGGCGGCGGCTTCGCAGTTCATTCTGGTAACCAATCTTTGATTGTCCAGACGTCAGGAGGGGAATTCACCATCACTTTTGAAACGCCTGCTTATGAGGTGGATTTTTATGCAAATTGTGAACCTATATTGGGGCAGACAGGAGAAATCGATTGCACGATTGAAGTCTTCGATACTAATGATAACCTGCTCGTAACCGAAACAAATTTGGAGACGTCTGTTGAAGCGACATTTAAACCCTTTTTTTTTACCTTTAATGCAAATGAATTGGGAGCACCGGGAGGCATTGGGAAGATTGTTTATAGTGATGAAGAAGATGTTAACGCTGGTGTATTTACCCGTAATGGTATCGACGATTTCGGATTCACCCCGATCGGTGCCCCGGGAAGCGGAACGGGCGGACCGCCTCCTACGCAAGGCCCCACCATCACCACCCAGCCCGCGAGCCAGGAGGTACAGTCAGGTACAGCTGTCGTTCTATCGGTAGTGGCAAGCGGTGACGATCTCACCTACCAGTGGTATACCGGCAACAGCGGTGACACCGCAAGTCCCGTCGCCGGCGCTACCAGCGGCACGTTAGACACGGGCGCTCTCACCGCGAACACCAGCTTCTGGGTACAGATTACTAACGCCGGGGGTACCGCGAATAGTGAAACCGCGGTTGTCACCGTAGCGGCACCTTCCCTACCCCTCGTTCTTGAAGGCACGGGTGATATTGCCGGTGAAAACATTCAGCATGCCAACGGGAATGTCTTCGACCAGATTTTACTCACCGGAGAGTCCGTCCAACTCCAAGCCAAACCGGGACAGATCACCCGCGTCTCTTTCATGGACGAAAACGAGGACATTGTGCAGGTAGAGTTCTCCGGCAACGGTACCTTTACCGTATCCCTCGACCCGGCCACCTTCCTGCCGCCAGCCGTCCCCCCACGCTACAACCAGGCCGTTGAGTATGTGACGGGCAAGCCGAGCGTGGTCATCGATGGAGCGGACGCCAATACCTTCTTCAGCATTTTCACGGTGGGCAGGATCAACGCCTTTAACCAGGCACTGTTTCCCGAAGGACAGGTCTATGACGCCCAGGCCGACGTGGCCCTCGTGGAAGTAGTCAACTCCACGGGACTGGGAGGGGTACAGTTATCGAACACCGTGTTCAGTGGTAGCACCGGCAAGGTCGGCTTCGATGCGCGTGGAGTACCGATCGCGGTACGCTTAACAGTAGGTGACATCGATGCCAGTGGCGATGCAGTACCGCACCTCTTGTTCGGTGAAGGATCGTTCACAGTAGCAGCGGGCAACCCTGGTTTACGCATCACCGGTGGAGACCTAGAACAGACAAACGGTGCTTCGATCGTAGTGGCAGAGAGCGGATCGACAACAACCGGGTTTGAGACCCTGATCTCTCAGAACAACTTCAAGTCCGACAACACCCCGCAACCAACTCAGAGTGTCGGTGCGACCTTCGCTAACGAGGATGGGGATGAGATAACAGTGACAACCGAAGAAGTGACGATCGAATAATCCATTAAGGTTTATCGTATTCCCTCGCGGAAAAATCACCTCCGCCGCATACGGGCTAATCGATTTTCGATTGTGAAGGATGTGTATTTTTATACCCCCCCCGCCACCTAAATTATCAGGGGAAAAGTAATTAATATTAGTCTGCGTTATCCTTGGATATCGGCGAATCTATTGTAACTATCATTGTAACTTTGACTAAATCCTTAATCTATTAATTACATAAACATTGAAAAGTGACATGAGGTTTGGTAACCGGTGACAGAGGTTTGGTAACTTTTGTAAAAAAAGTTACCCTTACCGAGCCCCATTATCGTCATTTCAGGGGAGTGTTTTACAGCTCTTGAAGGGGCCGTTTTCGACCGTTTCTGGCTTTGTTGAAAAGCTCTGGTACAAATGAGAAAAAGAGTTAAATGGGGCAAGCATGAGCGAAGGAGGGCTTGTGCCATTGGTAAAAGTAGCAGTAGAGGTAGGTGAAGAGGTGATCGCACCCGACAGGCATAAATTTTCGCCGCAGCGCTGCACCCAGCCACAGTTGTCGGCCGTCTTGTGTTTGATGCGCTACGAGGATTGGACGTTGCGCGCGTCGGAGAGGCGGTTGAACGCACACAGTGAGTTGTCCCAGCCGTTGCGAGTGAAGCAGACGCCGGATCACACCACGGGGTATCGCTTTTTTGAACGGGTTGAAGAGGCGTGATCGGGTTACGTAAACTGGTCCACCGAGAGAGTTAGTCTGGAGAGGTTAATGTTGAAGTTAAGTTGGTAGAGGAAGTCAAGGCTTGGGCGCAATGAGGGCGTAGCCCGAATGGAGCCCAAGCCTTCGGTATTAATGTCTTCAGCGAAGCACCGTGGGGTGATATTGCCGAGGCTGCGGTGGGGTCGGACATTATTGTAAAGCCAGCGCCAGTCCTCGATCACCACGCGGGCTTCGGTCAAAGTCCATAGCTGTTCACGGTTTAAACACTCCTCGCGAAAACGGGCATGCAACGATTCGATGTATCCGTTCTGCCAAGGGCTTCCTGGTTCGATATAGAGGGTTTTGATTTTCATCGCAGTTAGCCAGGCTCTCAATTCCTTTTCAATGAATGGCTTCGCATGTCGTCGCTTCGCTCCTCGGAACGGAACCGTTGTCACTGCGAATATATTGTGGCGGCCCATGACGGGCAAGCAGTTTTTGCATGATACCGCGCACCGTTTCCGCATTGATATGGCGATCAACATGGATCACTCGACACTCGCGGGTGTACTCATCGAGCACGGTCAACATTTTTAAACTGCCACCGCGGACCGTCTTATCGTGGATAAAATCCCAGGTCCAAACATGGCCGGGATGTTCGGCCTTGGTCGGCAGCCCGGTGGAAACACCCCTGCCCCGACGTCTTGGCTTGCGTTGGGGGATCGCCAAGCCCAGTTCGCGTCGTAGACCTTGCACGAGACGTTTACCCACCTCCCAGCCTTCGTCTTTCAACAGCTTCGTGATCTTCGGATAGCCCCACCTGGCATATTGCCGTGATAACCGCCTTACTGCCGCCTTCAGTTTCATTAACCAAGCATCCGGATGCTTCGCCTTATACGCATAGGTGGAACGGTGCAGCCGAAAGTACCGGCACCCCGCTCGCATCGAACACTGGCCCCGAGCCACAAGTCTCTCTGCCACTTGCCGCTTGTGCCCAGGGCTTACAGTTTTTTTTCGAGGGTCTCCTGCAGGATCTCTATCCCCAGCATCTTGTCCGCCAGCATCCGTTTTAACCGCGCGTTCTCCTTCAAAGAGTTCCTTCATCCGCTTGGCCTGGTCGACATCAATCATCCCAAACTCACGCTTCCAGCGGTGGAAAGTCTGTTCGCTAATGTTGTTCTCGCGGCATGCTTCCAGGATCGTTTTCCCTTTGTCCGCCTGCCGCAGCATCCGTATTTTCTCTTCAGTTGTGTATCTTTTGCCTTTCATTGTCTGAGTCCTTTCTAGGTTACCCAGACTAACTTTTCAAGTGTACCAGTTTTCGTGGTCACGACCAGTTCCTTTCCAGGGTGTAGGCCAGATTCAGTCGAGATCCCAGGTTGATGCCCTCGCCGTCGTCTCGAAAACACGCTGCAGCTTACGCGGTATTGCCGAAGCTCACTGGACGACGTGAAAGCTTTGCTGGAACTGCAACAAGAAGGGGAAGAGGTCCATGCGAAGCTGCAGGAGGAAGTCGAGGCACTGGAAAGGATTCTCTCTCGCATGGAAACCCGGACCCTCCTTTCGGGACCTCACGATGAAACAACGCCATTGTGACCATTCATCCCGGTGCTGGAGGAACTGAAAGTCAAGATTGGGCCTCCATGCTGATGCGCATGTATCTCCGGTGGGCAGAAAGAAAGGGTTATCAGACTGAAGTTACCGATTTTCAGGCTGAGGATGAGGCAGGCATCAAATCGGTCACTTTCCTGGTAGAGAATGAATTTGCCTATGGGTATCTCTTAGCCGAGATCGGGTGCACCGATTGGTTCGCATCTCTCCCTCTGACGCCGGTTCACGAAATCACACCTCTTTCGCTTCCGTCTTCGTAACATGGGAAGTCGACGACTCGGTGGATATTGATGTGGAGGGAAAGGATCTCCGGATCGAAAACCCCTTTGACTGAACAACCTGTTGATCCATTCGATGGCCGGTGCGAGCGCCCAAGGAGAGAACCGCGTTCAATCTCCTGTCAAGCGGGGCCTCATCTCCCATTCGGCTATAAAAGAGATTAAGACAACGGGCGAAATCCGCCGGAAACAGCCACTCCCTCGACCTACGGCAGAGCGCGCCTCCCCTCGACTCTACTGCTCATCGTGGCCCCTCATACATGTGTGTTTCATGGTATGTTGCCACGTTAAGGATTCGCACTAATGAGCAGTGGCAATTTTAGGGAATAATTCGTTTTAATTGCTCCTACACTAGAGGTGGTTTTTGCTATTACCAAATAGATGATGACGCAGGTTAATTTATAGACAACATTACTGTTAGCGACGCCACTGAACTTATCGATTCAACAACAATCGATCTTGGCATATCTTCTTCAATGTACCTCATGCATCAGGTATGTTTGCACTACAAGTCAGAGGAATCGGATGGGAAACTTTTCCATTAGAATTCGGACCCACTCATATCGTGCAAGTGATCGAAGTTGAAGCTAATAATGAACTTATCGTAGGTGGTTCGGGTGATTTAGTCGGGGAGAACATTCAGCATCCCAATAGAAACGTCTTTGACCAGATCCTGCTCACTGGACCATCCATCAAGCTCAAGGCGAAGCCAGGTCAGATCATGAGAGTGTCGTTTATGGATGAAGACGAGGATATTGTCTAGGTGGAGTTCCCAGGCAAAGGCACTTTTACTGTAACTTTAGATCCAGCGACTTACGTATCTCCGAGGTTACCCCCGCACTATAACCAGCAGGTTGGGTATGTAACAGGTAAACCCAGAGTGGTCATTGACGGTGCAGACTCCAGCACTTTCTTCAGTATCTTCACGTTGGGAAGGATCAACGCGGTGAACCAGGCATTATTTCCTGAAGGTCAGGCTTATGATGCTGAAGCCGATGTTATCCTCGTGGAAGTGATCGACTCCACCCGGAATAGGGGGGGATGCAACTTTCAAATACGGTCTTCAGCGGAAGCTCAGGAAAGGTAGGTTTGGATGCGCGAGGAGTTCCGATCGCTGTGTGCTTAACGATAGAAGACATTGACGCCAGCGAAATGCGCATCCGCATTTATTATTTGGTACGGGTTCCTTCACTGTGCTTGTAGGCAATCCAGGGTTGCGCATCACCGGAGGAGACTTGAAGCAAACAAACAGGGCATCAATTGTAGTCGCGGAGTGCGGATCGATGAATACACGCGTCAATGTCTGGATATCAGAGTAGCTCGTCAACTCACCTCTAAGGACATCCGCACTGTTCTCAGCAAGACCATTGAAAAAGAGGGTGTTTCCAGCTATATCCGTAGTGACAACGGCAGTGAGTTCATTGCTCATCAAGTGCAGCAGTGGTTATCCAACAAAAAGATCAAGGCGATCTATAGCGATCCGGGCAGTCCCTGGCTACCGAGCGAAGCGACTCCTCAACGAGCGATAGCGAGAATAACAAACGGTTTCATCGAGTCATTTCACAACCGCTTACCCGATGAGTCTTTGAACCGTGAAGTGTTGCTCAGCGTGGCTGAAGCCCAATGGGTAATCGAACAATGGCGTCAGACCTACAATAATGAACATCCCTACAGTCATTTAGGCTTTAATAGCCCACAAGAGTTTGTCAGATTCCTTTCCGATCCTGGCGAAGTGAGGGCGTAGCCCGAACGTGGCCAGGATCTCTCCTATTCATCAACCCTAAAACCATTAATCCCCGATACTCTTTAACTTAAACGTATACAAATAATGGAGCCCGATCAGTGTTTTAATCAGTTGTTGCAGTTGATGTAAGTTTTCTATAGGAACTTTTCAGATGTGGTATTCTTCTATCAAAAGAATCCAAATCATTGTTAAACAGCCCTATTTTAGAATTTAATATCAGTCTGCAGCCAGAACTTCTGCCGATCTGCAAAACCATTTTCACCGTTAAAATAACTGTATTTCGCCAGTATTGACCAGTGCTTATTCATCTTTCTGGAGATGACAGCATCTATCTCATAGCCGTAGTCCTGACTACCTTCCTCAGCTGTGAACCAATGGCCAGTAATTTTAGCTGGCAGATCTTTCATTAAAGAAATTCCTGCCATCAAATAAATATCTTCCAGCCCTTGAGATGGGGTAGAGAGAAAAACATCACTCCATCCATTAAATTTATGCAAAGTGGCTAATGGGGTACGAAAACCCTGGTTGTTGTCGCTACCCAAAAGTTCGTAACCGGCACCCAATGTCAAACACTTATAGGTTGATGCGGTAACATGAAAATAATTGGCTTCGTAATTTGATGGATTATTGTTGGCATCTGTCTGATGTGCAAACTCGACATGCCATTTGAGGATCATTTCATTTTCGCTTTTGCGCGAACCTGAATACTGCATTCCATAGGTATTGCTTGAATTAGCTGCAGCATTATTGAGATCCAGAAGATAGGCATAAAGGGTAAGTTTAGTGGATTTCTGGCCCTTGTAATCCATTTTGATCAAATGTGAACTGGATTTAAATTCCCGTTGCGCGGGTTGGGGAGCATCGTCTCCAAAAATACGATGCACCGTGTCGATATAACCATAATAAAAAATAAAATCGGGTATACTTTGATTTGTTACCGTGACCGCATCATAGGTCTGTTCATTTTGACGGAATCCGACATTGCCGATAAAACGGGCATTATCCAAGATGATCCGTTGTCGACCAATTATTGTTGTCGTATCAAATCCTGTAATACTAACTTGAGCTCGATTTAATTCAGTTCCTTCAGGATCGGCAATTACCGTTCGGCCTGGTTGTGGGTAGGGATTAAAATTACCCTCCGATCCAATCACCCGAATATCCTCCATTTCTATCAAGGCAGAAATTCCGTTAAAACTACCAGTTTTAAAGCCCAACCGCGTACGTAACGTTACAGCGTTAGAATCATCACGGCCATCCTGATCGGCAGTTTCATAGCGCGGGCGGACATTTAGAATAATTTTGCTCTCCTTGAGCAAAGGGGGCATCTCTTTTTGTAAAATTCGCCCTAATTCAAGTCCTTCTTGTCCCTCACAATAAAACACGAACAGGTTGAAAAGTCCGGTGGTAATTAAAAGCCTGTTAAGCCACATACATTTTAATGCGATCAGTTTCATTGAGGATCATATTCTTTAATAACGTTATTTTCTCAAAAATAGCGAAATACTGCTGTGCATGGTTTCATTTATATATTGACCTGCCCCCGTTTACTGTACCAGAGCCAGTGTTAGATCCGGCAGGATGGTAAGAGTTTTGATTTGATTAGTCCAGAGAACTGTAATCTTTGGATATTATAATTGAGCCGCCAGGATTCAACTTTTTTTTATTCTTTAACTTCAGTCGATATGCAAAATATCTCGGTGTTAAGAAGTTCATGGTTGGACCCCGTTTTTCGTACCAATTTTTAAGTGAGAGAGTTACCGGGTGTGACCTGCTCCCGTTTACTGTACCAGAGCCAGTGTTAGTTCCGGCAGGGTGGTATGGGTTTAAATTTGCTTAGACATGGCTCTGTGGGCGTATTCGGCCGGAGGCCGATAGCCCAGAGAACTGTGTGGTCTTTGAGTATTATAATCAAGCTGTAAAAGGCTTCAAGTTTTTCTTTCACTTCAGCCGGTATACATAATATTTCGGTGTTAAGAAATTCATCTCATAAGCGTCAATGGACGGCTAACAGCTCTGCCTACTGCATATTCAAGTAATATTCCAGTAAGGTCTCCGTTCCTCCTGGTATTAGGGCCTGTCGGTTGTTCGTGGTCGGAGTATAGCCGTGTTCACGCTCGAAGCTATCGGGGAGTCCATCTTTATTGACATCTTCAAAAAGTGGGTTGCTTTTCGTTATACGTAGATTTCCTAAAGTCGTATAAAATTCAGACCCCAGGGTGATGATTATATTATTTTCTCCGGCAACGTAGTCTAAGTCCGCGAGCCATAGTATTTCATAAATATAAAGATCCAAATAAAGATCCCAAATACCCGCTTCGCTATCCAAACGTAAGGTAAGCGTCTTCGGTACTTTTGCTTTCCCGCCTGGCTCAAGCCCAAAATAGATACCCGTGTTAATCCATTCGTCACCGTCCAGGACTCTGATGTATCCGCTCGGGATATTGTCCTCATTGGCATACCATTGAAAATCTAAAACCGCTCCGGCAACATTCAATCTGGTGGGATTCTCGGAATTTACGCTCACCGATGGAATGATGGTAAAAGAGCAGAAAATTACTTCCTCCTCCAAAGGCACTTCTATTTGCACTTCTCCTATCCCGCTCATGATTACAGATCTGAGGGCCCCCTGCTCATCATTCGCTTTCGCATCCACCACCGCGTTACCCGTAGTCGTAACAGCACCCGGTAAAATTCTGTCTGAGGATCCACTCGCTGTTACCTCTATCGGCTTTGGCGTCGAGAACGCGCTCCAACTCCCCGTCGAACCTGTGCGATAACTAACCCATAGATAGGGAATCTTCGCCGTTATTTCCTCCGGGTCGTCAGACCAGGAAGGAGGAAAGTATTCATCTCGATCCCTCGCACTCGCAGGAATGGGCGGGCGGATTGAAGTGACCGTGCGGCGATAAATATATTCGATTCCATCGCCGTCTTCATTAACATTGGCGGTAATATCAGTACTTTGAGCATTAGCTAATTGGTATACTGAAAATATGAATATACAAAGACTGGATCCCCATTGTGCTTTCATTATTTTTACTCTCTTTTGTTTAGAAATAGCATTAATTTCTATCCAATATCTCCCATATGAATATTCATAATCGTTGAAAATCGCAATTTTCTAATATTTCGAAGGAAATTGCTGCTTCCAATATAATGTGGCAATCTCTTCTTTCGTTACTTGATGATTAAATCGGCAGTATTTAATAATTATTGCTGAATTTCCCTCTGCCTTGGTTTTTATGAGTTTATACCTTAAAGCTCTAATTATCAAGTGTTTTACCTTTTAGGGAAGGATTAACTGGTGCATGAAGTGATCGTACCCCTTTATTCGTACCAATTTAAGTGAGAGAGTTACCGTGTATTTGACCTGCTCCCATTTACTGTACCTGATAATGCCTTTTGAAACTGCCGAGGGCCAAGATGAATTAAGTGCCTATCAGATTATGGATATGCAAATGGCTCAGGAACTTGAAGCAGCGCTAAATGAAGGACTGAGGAAAAAACCGGTAGATGAAATTGGCCTGCAAGCTTTAAAATCAAGAGTTCAGGCCATTAGAAATAGCGTTCTCCCTCAGGAGATGCATGCACCTGTTGTGCCCCCTGAAAGAACACCGAAACTGGAACCGACTGAGTAACGCAAGCTGCAGGTGAAACCAACATCGCTATGATCCGTAGAGGGCACAGACAAAAGACATTCCAATGCTCATAGCAGATCAAAATGAAGCTCATGGCGTTACCCTTGAGGAGTATATAGCACTTCCCGCGGATGAGAAGAAACAGGTGTTGCGTGAGGGGCCAGAAAAAGTTCTCGATGACCTCTCGATGCTGCTTGAACTGCACACGATCAGCCTGCGAGATGAATCCTCGATGATAGTTCGGCTAATGGCAGCAGAATCTTCAGGCAGGCTTATGCACGAGCTTCAATGGGACAAAGCGAGGAATGTCTCCCTCCTCCCTGAATTTTCCCATGAAGATTCAGCCGCGTTCCAAGAGGCCCTGGTTGCCGCGTTATGGGATGATCATAAACAAGTTCGTGGATCTGCTGTGGACGCCTTACCCCTTTTAGCACCCCCGAATCCACAGATTGAAGCGATTATTATAGAGGCCTATGAAGAAAACAGAATCCTAGTAGCCGAACCCTACGAAAGTATGGCGCAAGTTGGATTCAACTCCGACCGTTTTGTGGCATTAGCCCTGAAACTGGTGCAGTCGAAATATACTTATTTTATAGCAGCCAAAGTCCTGGCTAAGTTCACACAGGAGGTTGCCTTGGATACGCTCATTGAATTGGCGGGATCAAAGGAAGTGCCCGCCAGCATGCGAGATGCTGCAGTGGAGGCATTGGCGGCTTATGGTCGGAGAGCGATGCGCGCCAAACCTGTGCTCGAAAGAATAATCGAGGATCACCCCAAACGTGGGGAAACACGGAAATATACTTACAAGGTTCCAGCTAGCGAGCTGCAACCCGGCCAAAGCTTTATTAGGTTCTTAGTAGACTACGAAACCATGAAATCTGACAGTATTGGTGTCACTGCAGCCCGCACGCTGGAGGCGATTACCTTAGACAAGCCCAAAGTCGCTAGTCATTACATGAATCCGAAAAAATTAGTTCAATTATGGCCTTTAGCTCTGCCTGAAGAGGCTCAGGTACTGAATGCGAGTTCCACTGAGTTGGATAAGCCGAATAAGCTCCCCTCTCAGATAGCCTATAAACAAGAACGATCCAAGGAAGAGCCTGAAACTGGTTACAGGGCGGATTCTCCAGAAAATCTACGGGAGCATACCTGGATATGGCTGGGAGATTTAGTTCTGGTGATAATTGCAGTTTGGATAGTGCTCAAGCCCCGCAGGTGAGAAATGCAGTTGCTGTCAATCAAGTTTCAATCGCATTAACCGGAAGAATCGACAACAAGCGATCTATAACGCAGATGAGAACCTCATAACAGCAGGGAATAGAAGCTGGGACATGAACGGATTGCACAGCCTCGAGCACTAGTCCTACTGGACGATGCTGGGCATGTAAGTAGAGGATGTTCGACCCTTTATCCGGGCAGCGCAGTCAGACGGTAATCCGGTGGAGGGAACTGTCCTATTACTTTTTGATATACCTGTAAATCTCACCCATCCTTTCTATCCCTTAATGCATCAGGGGGAGCGAATTTAAATCAACACTTCCAATTGCGTCCAATAACGGCTTGCCCATCCCAGGTTCCAAGCTACTGTCCTCCGCAGCAGCAATCCGAGTAATCCCTTCAATCAATGTATACCATGAAAAAAAGACAAAAAGTTACCATCATCCTCTTGTTGGCTATTATGGTTCTTGGAGGAGCGTTTCTATCTATCAGGACTCTCAATCGAAAGGATTTGCGGGTGAAGGTAGGCACGGGCGAATTCCCCCTTATTTTTGAAGATGGCGATTATGAGGATCTCGACAGGGCCAGGTTAATCTGGACGGTCAATAACCTCTATGAATCTGTTTATGATTACGAGGTTATTCCGACAGATTCTTATAAATTTTACGTGGGTGGACGTGTAGTGGAATTAAAATTCTTTCTACATGAATTAGGAAGGAGATATGGTCCTAAGATTTCATATGAAATTGGCTACTACGGCATTGTTGAAGAGGATGGAATTCATCACCTTATTTTGACTCGGGAGTTCATCGAAGCGTTTATCGAGGCCTCATCAAAGTATGTGGAAGTCACCGATGAATTAAACAACTTCATCGACCGGCTCAATCGGATAAATTCGGCAGAGATCGATAACCTAACTGAAGCCGAGGTCGATTCCATGTACTATATCGATCCTAATATCAATGAAGACGATTCTGATCTAGAGGATAGGAGGGAAGGTCTAAGAGTATTTACAGTAGATAAGCACTACCAATCTACCAATGTTTTATGGATTGAAGAGAGCATAGAAGTAGGGCGTTACTTGTTTGGAGAGAATGCAAAACCTATGATTGTTGGGGAAGCGATCTTTTATACGAATAAGGACAATCTTCCATGGTGGTATTCGGATGATACCACGGATTTTAATGCGCTTTCCCCACCGTTGAACTTTGATTCGCGCATACATACCGATCCGGATACAGAACCCTTTGTTTGGGTGCCTGCTGACAAGTGCGCATTCCTCTACGTTAATGGACAATGGAAGATAGCAGATATCATGCCGGGAACATAATTCGATCGACTGGGATGAAGCAGTTGACCGAGTAAGCTAGCAAAGACAGCCATGGTTAAGGAAGAGAAGCTAAAGGATGATGGGATTAATCATGTTTAATCTACGTGCTTCAGTATTGAGTCGGCATTCACCAACCTTACAAAGTATATCCATTATTTTGTATGGTTGATACTATTGCAATTTCCAGTAACCCCGACGCTTGAATGGAACCTGGCTTTCTGCTTGATCTCGCGAATAACCTCCCATGTCAATCAGAGCGTTTCAGTTATGCTTGAGCAAATTCCGGGTTGTACATAATATCTCGTCGCTCTGAAGTGGCAGGACATTTTGGATCCCTGCATTACCTGTGGATAGCGTCTCACTTCGCCTGCTAACTCATGTTCCTCTTGCGAAGGGAGGACAGAGACTGCCCATTCATCGACTTCACCGCTCTCGAACAGTTGGTTGCGTACCTCGCCGGGAAAGCCTGGATGGATAGTGTATCGGCTGCCTCAGAATTTTCAGCCAACGAGAGAATCTTTAGCAGATCAATGGGTGAGCCCGGTTCCCTCAGCCATTGCAACCTCTTTCTCTTTTATATCAGCGATCGAAGTGACCTCATGCTCCATCCCGCTGGTATATCTTGCTGTTAATTGCTACCTTTGCGGGTATGTGCAATCTGTTGGTAAGGCATAGAGTTTGTCCTTGAGCGAAGGCAGTTTGGATTGTTGATAGAGCCAACGTCGATAGCCTCCGCATATGCGCCGATGAAAACTTCAGGGTTCTACGGTTCAGTCTTAAAACAACCAGCCAAAGCACCCCTGGCACGAGTAGGACTGAAATGATATTAACTTGAGACTTCATCATCATTCTGTACTTGTCCTAATCCTGGTCGGGCGGAGAGCTTTTTTAAGCATTCTTTGCTGTCTTTTGGTTGTGCTTTCCGGAAAGCCAGTAGCAAGCGTGAAGTCGGCTCCATCGCCATCAGCGCCATTGCCATAAGGGGTGCGCAGTGAAGTCCAGTAACAGCTAACAAGGATCATTTGAAGAACGGATCCTCGGTCCCGTTTACCCTATGAATACATTCCGTAGATATCTCTCCAGGAGAAACTCGTGGAAGAGGCAACAGTGTAACCTCGGAGTTGACTAATCCCTGCTGGAGTCTGCCGTACTGCATAAACGGTGAGTGTGGGTTAGCTAGCAAACTCATTGCTTGCAGTTGTGAGCAACATCTCGGTTTTGGGGCGTACAGCTTCATACTCAAATACAGATTACTTTTTCTAATGCAAATACCTACCCCGCTAGCGGCAAAGGAAGAGCCAAAAGAGAAATTTACATACGGGAATGTATTAAATAAAAAGAACCCTCAAACCATCAGTTAAATAATGCATTTTTTACCTGTAACCCGAACAACTGATCTGAAACCTGAGTTTCTGTGAATCTGCTTCTTCAGGAAATCTGGAGGTGTCATTAGAACTAGAGGTCCAGTTGCGATTGGACTTGTCTCTACTGGGCGCATAAATTTATTGTTTTTCATCACAAGGGTCACTTAATGGACATTAAATCTATTCAAAAATTCTTGGCCGATTCCTGGCTGAAGATCACCAAAAAAGTATGATTCCTGCCCATTCCTGCCAAACATTTTGAAGCAACGCCGGGAAATCAAAGGAAAACATAAGTTATTATTGAATCGCTATTTAAGTGTAACTCATTATTATTAAATAACTTCTGATATTTTACTAATTCCAGTTCATAGTCGATATCAGCTTCCGTTGAGCACTCTTTCTCAGCCATAGTATAATAATCCAGGCATGGTTGAAGTCCCTGCCATGATATAATTTGCAGGTTCTGCGGGTTCACAACCTATTAATCACACACTACCGGTAAAAGTTGCAGAAATTATTCGATATGCAAGGCAGGTTAAGAACGGTAAGAAGGCCTGATTATGGAGGTCTTTAAGATCCTGATACAAGGGGATACAGTATTTTCTATGTATTAACAATTGCACAGAGCGGACGACTTTCAACGCCCTGCTTTAAACCGTGTAACTTTGAGCAGGTTTTTCACAAAGCATTACATTTCTGCATCACAATAAGATGTGAATAGTGTTAATAAGTTGATTTTTAAAGGCTTGAAGCGGTGTATAAATATCTGAACAAGGCGTCAGTAACAAATAATAACTCTGCCTTGCTGCCTGCAATTAAATTGCAGATACCTATAATTAGACCTTACCGAATAATCTTAAAAAAGGAGAAAATCAGTCAATCGAGACCCCGAATATGCGTATAAGCTTCATCGTAAACAAAAAAAAGTTTATTTTTATTAATCAAAAACTATTGACACTACATCTTGTGTTGTTAGTAAGTGGTTTCCCCAATATGTTGTGGCCGTTCTCAATAAAAACCACCCTTAAAAGAATTTATTTCAAAAATATAGCCTTTCTATTGGGGCCGTCACCATTGCGACGCATCACTTGTTCTTTATATTGGATGAATGCAGCCAGTAACCGTGGCTGCAGTTCATATACCCTGTAGTCCCAGCCTGGGGATAATCTTCAACCGTTCTTTCACCACTCATGCAAACTACTTACACAATTGGTAGTAAGACGTTCGTCCTGGACCGCGATAAGGCTGAAGCAGCGTTCGCGGCTAAAAAGATCATTAATGGTCGTGAGACGATGTATTTCAATATACTCCCTCTAAAATACCAGTGGGCCTACGAACTGTATAAAAGAATGAAGGCCAATCATTGGGAACCTGAAGATATTCCCATGCAAAAAGACTGCGAGCACTGGCGCTCCAGTGAAATCTCCGATATTGAGCGATGGATCATAAAAATGGGAATTGGTTACTTTTCCGCGGCTGAGGGCATCGTGGGTGACAATTTACTCCATGTTGTCAGGGAAGCGGTCACCGCGCCGGAACTCAAAATGGTGATAGGCAGGCATGCCCACGAAGAAAATATTCACGCTGATTCGCTTATTTACATGCTCAGTTCTCTCGGAATCAATCCCCATGAAGCAGAAGCGATGTTTGATGATGTAGAGACAATAAAGCGAAAAAATGACTTTGTCGTAAGCAATTCCAAGGATCTGCGGCGAAACCTTGATCTAACAAAAACCGAAAACAAGCAATTATTAGCTAAAAATATATTCCTGTTCGGCCAGTGTATGGAGGGGACTCAATTTTACGGGTTATTTGGGATGATACTCGCTCTCTACCGCCAGAATAAATTTCCCGGTATCGGGCAGATGTTCCGTTACACCCTGCGTGATGAATCCAATCATATTGAGCTTCAGCGCTATTTACTGATGGACCTGGTGGAGGAAAATCCAGACGTCTGGACCCCGGAGTTTAAGCAGGAATTAACCGAAACGATGGCTGAAGCTGTGAAATTGGAAAAAGAATTTATACTGGATTGCCTGCCTGTTAACGCGGTGGGCCTAAGTGCAGATGAGTTTATCCAGTACATAGACTTCATAGCCGATCGCCGCATGGAGGGGGTAGGGTTGAAACCCTTTAATCCGGGAGTGAAGAATCCATTCCCCTGGCTGGCTGAATTGATGGACATTAAGAAGGAGCAAAACTTTTTCGAAGGTCGTGTCACCGAATATCAGAAATCATCCGCTCTGGAAGCGGGTGATGACGACGAATTGTAATACCCCCTTTCACCTTTACCTGTTCAATTATGTTATGGCTATAGACTACTCTGCCCTCACTTATTTGAACCCGAAAAATTAAGAAGATGATTCGCCACTTTACCCATGATGAAGACGTAGAACTGAAGCGTTTTGCCAATACGCCCAAAGACCAGAAACCACAATTCAATTGGCGCGATGTGATTCTTGAAGAGCGTATCCTACAGCCGGAGATTAAGGTCAATGTGAACGGCAAGGATCTTGATTTTGACCTTGCTGAAGTCGCCGAAACTATCGGCAACGCACTGACGGATTTGCATTTGTCGCGAAAGGATGAGGATATATTTAATGAAAAAAACCAGAATTTCGTAGCCTTTATTGCGCGTGTCGTGGGCGAGCGTCTGGCTGAACAACTGGAAGAAGGCGATCCTCTCAAACTTTCACCCTATGATATATACCTCCTAATTGAAAAAGCGCTTATCGAAAGTAATGCTCACGATGTAGCAAAGAGTCTTGTTTTCAAACGGTCAGTTTCGGAAGCGGGAAACGGAAAGAACGGTGGAGTAGAGGGAGGTATTGAAACAATCAAGGTCCGCGTAATTCGGCGCAACGGGATGGTCGTTTCCTGGAATGAAAATAAAATTGAAATTGCCGTGCGCATGGCATTCCTCTCGCGTGAACTTGATTCCGATCCTGCTATTGATATTGCCCGAGCAGTGACCGAACACATTCGCGGTCTCGACCCTGAATTTATCCATATCGAAGACCTCCAGGATCTTGTGCAGGAGGAACTCATGCGGCAGGGGCATTTCAAAGTAGCGGAAACTTATATTCGCTACCGTTATCATCGTGCTCAGTTGCGTGAAGATACGGCGCAAGTCGGCGATGAAGATGTGCGCCAGGAATCCATGATTCTGGTCAAGCGGTCTGACGATGAAACTTTTTTCTGGGATGGTATTGATCTGAGAAAGCGCGTGGATTTTGCCTCCATCGGGCTCGATCTTTGTCTGAATAAAGATGAGATCGAGGCTGAACTGCGCCGATCCCTATATCCCGAGATGGGAATCGAGGAATTAAATAAAACGATCATCCTGAATGCTAAGTCACTTATTGAAAAAGATGCCGATTTCGCGAAGTTTGCCGGACGTATTCTGCTCTCTTTCATTTACGAAGAAGTCCTCGATTGGAACATCGTTCGTGATGGAATTGAATCACTGAAAGATTTTCACCGCAAAGCCTTCAAGAAATTCCTTCATCGCGGAATAGAAATAGAGCGGATCGACAAACGATTAATCGATTACGATGTTGATAAACTGGCTAACGCACTCGACCCCTCGGCCGATCTTGATTTTGATTATCTCGGAATCCAGACACTTTATGACCGTTATCTTATAGTTGATAAAACTTTGAAAAAATCACGCCGTCTGGAAACACCACAATTATTCTGGATGCGTGTGGCGATGGGGCTTTTCCCCTTGGAAAAGGATGATCGCGAAAATAAAGTAATTGCCCTTTACGGACTTTATAAAAGTCGTCGCTTCTGTTCATCAACGCCCACCCTCTTTAACTCGGGCACGCTTCATTCACAGCTTTCCTCATGCTATCTTTACAAAGTTGATGACAACATAGAATCAATCATGATGCGTGGTATCGCGGAAAACGCTTTTCTATCAAAATGGGCCGGAGGCCTGGGGGGGAGCTGGACATCGGTGCGCGGTACCGGGAGCTACATCAAAGGAACAAATGGTGAAAGCCAGGGGGTTATCCCTTTTTTAAAATTACACAATGATCAACTTGTCGCAGTCAATCAGGGCGGCAAGCGGCGGGGATCAGGCTGTGCCTATCTGGAGAGCTGGCATAATGACATTTCCGATTTTCTGGAATTACGTAAGAATACGGGAGATGACCGGCGTCGTACCCATGATATGAATACGGCCAACTGGATTCCCGATCTATTTATGAAACGAATGGAAGCGCGCCAGGAATGGACACTGTTTCGCACCAATGACACTCCCGATTTACACGAACTTTACGGCAAGAAATTTGAAGAACGCTACCTTGACTACGAAGCTCAAGCATTGCGCGGCGAAATTTTCAGCAAAAAAGTTAAAGCGATCGACATGTGGAAGGAAATGCTGCGAATGATTTTCGAAACAGGTCATCCATGGATAACATTTAAAGATACATGCAATGTGCGAAGCCCCCAGGACCATGTCGGGGTCATTCACAGTTCAAATCTATGCACTGAAATCACGCTCAATACAAGTGACGATGAAACGGCGGTATGTAATCTGGGGTCCATCGTTCTTGATTCTCATGTCAAGGATGACGGTAAACTTGACCATAAAAAATTACGTGAAACTATTCAAGTAGCGGTACGCGCCCTCGACAATGTTATCGATATAAATTTCTACCCGACCAAGGCGGCAGAAACCTCTAACAATCGCCACCGACCTATTGGTCTTGGCGTGATGGGGTTACATAATGCTCTTTACAAAAAAAATATCAGCTTCGCATCGCACGAAGCCATTGCCTTTAATGATGAATTCATGGAAGCTGTTGCCTACTACGCCTACGAAGCATCGAGTGAACTTGCCGCTGAACGTGGAACATACAGCTCCTATCGTGGATCAAAGTGGGATCGCGGGAGTTTCCCACAGGATACCATTGACCTTCTCGAGGAACAACGCGGAGCCATAATTGATGTGCCCAGAGACAGCCGGATGGATTGGGCCCCCCTGCGCGAAAAAGTAAAGAAGCAGGGAATGCGCAACAGCAATGTTATCGCCATCGCTCCCACTGCGACGATCTCTAATATCATGGGGACATCACCCTGTATTGAACCGTCCTATAAAAACCTGTTTGTAAAAAGCAATTTATCGGGAGATTTCATTGTCCTGAATCAATATCTCGTCCGCGATCTTAAAATACACGGTCTCTGGAATGCGGAGATGCTCGACCAGCTGAAGTATTTCGACGGTGAATTAACTGACATCGAGGACGTCCCGGAAGAATTGAAGGACAGATACCTTACCGCCTTTGGCATTGAGTACCGCTATTTAATAGAGGCCGCGGCCCGCCGGCAGAAATGGATAGACCAGTCACAGTCTGTTAATCTTTTTCTCAGTAAACCGGAACTTAAAACGCTATCACATATGTATCGCGCGGCATGGCATAAAGGGCTGAAAACGACCTATTACCTGCGGACATTGGGCGCTTCAAACATTGAAAAAGCCACGGTAAATGTGAAAAAAAATGTAAGTATTGCCATGGATGATAATGACGTAAATTCCCGTGAATATACGGATGAAGAGAAAAAGGCGTGCAATATAGAAGCGATGCGCAACGGCGAAGATTGCGATGCCTGCCAGTAAAAAGGCTATAAATTATTGAGGCGCTGAGAATTTTTGCCTGTCTTATGGGCCAAGTGATTAATCTTGCACTTAGAAATCACCCTGTGACCTGCCATTTATCGGACTCACCATGAAATTATCCTTTCGAATGGATACAATAATTGTTCGTCACGATAAAGGTTAATCCCTGATAATCAGCTTGGAATTATAACCGCTATTCAGTTATTAATACTGATTAGATTAAGGTAATAACGAATATTATATGAATGTAATCTGGTTAGCTTCTTATCCGAAATCAGGGAATACCTATTTGCGGTTTTTGATCTACAATTATCTTTATGCCGAGGTTACTGAGAGCATGGAGGTTGAAAAAATAATGCCGGACATTCATAAATTACTCTCTACCGGTAGAGCATTGAATACGGAAATTAAGCAGACGATATTTGTAAAATCACATTTTCTTTATAGTCCCAAACACCCGTGTTATAAAGAGACACAAGGATTTATCTATATAATTAGAAATCCGCGTGATGTATTGCTCAGTAACAGCCGCTATTCAGGAATCACAGGAAACCGGCCCATTGATCTTAAAACTTTTGCTCAACAATTTATAAAGACGATGGGGGTCCCCCGATGGAAGAAAATGAATATGGGCACATGGCCGGAACATGTCTCCAGTTGGCTGAGCGCTACCAGTCAGCACCCCCATTTATTTATAAAATATGAAGATTTAAGAAATGATCCTTCTACTTGTTTTAAACATATAATAAATTTTTTAAAATTAGACCTGGATGAAGAGAGAATCAAAAACGCGATTGAAAAGAGTTCACTGCAATCGATGAAGGAATTAGAAAAAAAGGAAAAAGATAATTCCACCGAAACGCTTTTCGATAACCAGGGGAAAGATAACTATTTCGTGGGTGAAGGAAAGACCAACCAATCCCTGACACACCTGGGTGATGATATTGAAGAATTTTTCCAAAAAAGATTCGGAAAGATTACAGGAATATTCGGCTACTGAAAAATCAGTCGATATCGGACTCGATAAACTGCCGATAGAGGTTTGTATAAATACCTTCGATGTTAAGAATTTCAGAATGAGTGCCGCGTTCGACAATGTGACCATGATCAAGGACCAGGACGAGATCTGCATTGCGGATAGTGCTCAGGCGATGGGCGACTACGAAACTGGTGCGACCGGCGAACAGGGTAGCCATTGATTCTTGCAGGCGGGACTCTGTTATCATGTCAATTGAACTGGTGGCTTCATCGAGGACGAGAATGCGTGGGTTGGCGATGAATGCGCGCGCGAAACATATGAGTTGTTGCTGACCGAGGGAGAGACCGGAGCCCTTTTCCGAAACTTTAGTCCTGATACCATCCGACATGGCACCGATCAGGTCGAGGCAGTTTAACTGACGAACAGCTTCAATGACTTCATCATCGGTAGCATCCAGTTTTCCCAGGCGGATATTGTCTAACACCGTTCCGCTAAACATAAAGTTGTTTTGAAGGACAATCCCCATTTTCTGATGTAAGGACTCGCTCTTGATTTTTCTTATCTCCATCCCATCGATTAAAATTTCTCCCGCTGTGGGCAGGTAGAATTTGCTGATGAGATTGATAATTGAAGTTTTCCCGCCTCCGGTATGGCCAACAAGGGCGATAGTCTGTCCCGGCTCAGCCTTGAAATTAATGTCATGGAGGACGGGAATTTCAGGTTCATAAGCAAAAGTTACATTTCGAAACTCGACTTCTCCTTTTATCGAGTCGAGACGTTTTGCATCGTGCATATCCGACCATTCCGGTTCAGCATCGAGCAGACGAAATACCCTTTCGGCCCCCGCCATCGCAGAGAGAGCGTCAGTAAATCGTAAACCCAGGTGAGCAATAGGACTGAAAAAAAGATTAGCGAGAAAGAAAAACGAAATTAAATCTGCCACCGGCATATTCCAGTTGGGATTCAAGGCGCCGTAACCTCCGATCATGAGGATGGAAGCGATAAAAAACTGGGAATTGAGTTCAAGAAGAGGGATGTAAATAGCGGTGTTCCGGCTGGCTTTAAGATTATAGCTTGAGTGGTCCTGAACCAGGCGTCTGAAGATGCCGGCGTTGAGGGTTTCGCGAACAAAACCCTGGGTGACACGAATGCCTTTGACAGATTCGACGAGAGAAGCAGTCACCCGACTGAAGCTTTCCTGCAGTTCGCGCGATGCGATACTTATCTTTTTATGAAAATACTGGTTAATGATCCAGAGGATGGGAGTCATGATAAGGATTACGCAAAAAAGGACAGCATTGTAATAAGCCATAAAGATACCGGAACAGAGCATTTGGATTAACCCAACGATGGTGACGAATAACACGTTTTGAACACCTACCCGAAGGGTATCAATGTCGGTAGTCAAACGGCTGATAATACGGCCAAGGCGGGTTTTATTAAAATAACTCATAGGCATACGCATGAGCTGCCTGAAGAGCAGGTTTCTCAAGTCCTGAACCACAGATTCCCCTAATTCGAGGGCAAGCTTCTGTCGATAAACAAGCGTTATTTGAACAAAAATAGCAAAAACGCCGAAACCGATTGCATACTGCAATATTCCGACCGGATCTTTATTAGTAATTGGGCCGTTAATCGTGATCCCCACCATTAACGCCAGGAGTGGAATAAGGGCGCCGCGCAGGATGACGAGGAAAAAAAGTATGTTTCGCTTTAGCGCGTAAGGTCGAGTGTAAGTGAAGAGGCGCTTGATTAATTTGAACTCTAAAGGTCGCTGCTCTCTTTCCCTTGCATGCGATTTTTCAGCTCTCGCAAAGGACAAATCGTGCCTGACGCTCATAATACCCCCTCTTGTTTTCCCCGTCCTGCTTTTAACAGTTTCATGCTCGCTGGATCTATAGCCTGAATATTTATGGCCTGACTATAGGTTCCTTTTTGGCGCATAAGTTCATCATGCTTCCCCATCTCAACAATACTTCCATTATCAAGGACAATAATACGGTCGGCTCGGCGCAGGGTACTGAGACGATGGGCGACAATAAAGGTGGTTCGGCCTTGAATCGCATTCTCGATGGCTTCAAGTATTTCATGCTCGGTTTCCGGATCGACAGCTGCGGTTGGATCATCGAGCAATAAAATGGTAGGTTCCAAGAGTAGTGCGCGGGCAATGGCCAATCGCTGTCGCTGGCCTCCGGAAAGATTAACTCCACTTTCACTGATAATACTATCATAACCATCGGGCATTTCTTCTATAAATTCGTGGGCGGCAGCTATCGTTGCCGCCTTTACGATTTGTTCGCGTGTCGCATCGGGATAACCAAAAGCAATGTTCGAAGCGATGGTATTGCTGAAGAGGAAACTCTCCTGAAAGACGAGGCCGATATTATGTCGAATATCTTCCAATCGCAGGTTTCTTAGATCGTGACCGTCAAGAAGAATGCGACCCTCGTTGGGATCGTAAAAACGCGGGATCAAACTCATGAGCGCGCTTTTTCCAGATCCGGTGACCCCGGCAATGGCAATGACTTCTCCAGGAGCAACCGAAAAATCGACATCATTTAAAACGACATTGGTCTCATGGTATTTGAAATGAACATGCTCAAAGCGGATAGCACCCCTGGCTTGTTCCAGAGGGTGGGGATTCTCGGGCTGTGTTACTTCTATCGGGGCATCGAGTATTTCAAAAACGCGGCGTGCACCGGTTAAACTTTGCTGTATACTATCGACGATCCCGGCGAGATTCGCTATCTGACCGGAAAACTGCTGCAGGAGACCGGCAAAGACGACGATGCCGGTACCGATGGATAATTCACCGTTCACGACAAGATAGCCCCCATAGCCTAGAAGAATTACCAGATTGAACTGGGTGAGTAATCCAACGAAAGGAGTGAAGATGGTGACATTATTGAATATCTTCTGTCTTTGTTTACGAACACTTGCAGTGGTCCGCTCAAATTTTTCGATACTGTCTTCTTCAAGGTTAAATCCTTTAATCGTATTTATCCCTTGATTGTGTTCGACAAAGGTCATTACCAGATCATCCATGAGGATGCGGTTTTCCATGTAAAGAGGACGGGTCTTTTTAGAAAATATTGCCGAGATCACCCAGAGCAGAGGTGTTGTTGCCAGGCATGCGAAGGTGAGGGGAACATGGATATTGAGCATGTAGACAAGGTAAACAACGAGGGAGAGGAGCATAATGAAACTCTGGATAAAAACCCCTTCCATAAACCTGCGCAAAGCACCGACATCACTGGCTACACGATTGATGATCGTTCCGCTGGCATTAGCGTCAAAAAAACGAAAGCTGAGCTTTTGCATTTTTTCGAAAACCAACGCTCGCAAGGTGGCTACGATGTCAACATAGATCAGTTTGGACATCGACATGGTATAGAGATAATTTAAGCATGAGCGAAAGAGGGCGAAACCGAGAATAATAGAAGCGATCGCCACAATTACGGACAATGGCGCGAGCTCAGCGGGTGGCTCGAGCCCAAAGGGCCAGTGAGGTGGATCCGTATCAGGCACAACCTGGTAACGGAGATAATCAATGCCTAATCCCGTGAGTCCCAATCCGCTCAGACCCATGAATAGCATGATCAGCTGGTAGCTCAGGACTTGAATACAACGTAATTTGTATTGCCAGCTAAACTTTAAGAGCCGAACGGTTAATGCCCAATTCGATATATCGTTTACTGCCGTGGTTTGTTCAGTTGCGTTCATGAAGACGGGTAGTGATTAAACTATACCCGTGTATGGTTTTGGGTAGAGAAAATATATATTAGGTGGTCGTCTGATAAGTCGAGATAAAGACACGTCTGTTATGAATTCCCCGCCACGACCTAGAATCATCGATGTATAAAATGCAATCACCCACAACCGAAAGGTCAGAATTTATGATGCAATTTTTATCAAACCATCATTAGGGCGGGAGTTTCGAGGATGTCTTTGAGCGACGATAAATACTGTGCCCCGACTGATCCGTCAACCACGCGGTGGTCTCCACTGAAGCCAATAGTCATGTACTGGCCAATAGAAATATTATCTTTTTCATCAACGACAGGTTTTTTAGCAATGGTGCCGACACTGAGAATAGCTGCGTTAGGGGGATTAATGATGGCGTGGAAACTGGTGATACCATACATGCCAAGATTGGTCACCGTAAATGTGCTCCCCGTCATATCACCAGGGCTGAGTTTTTTATTTTTGGCTTTCAAGACGAGCGCTTTAACTTCGGAACTGATTTGACTTATACTCTTAAGGTGGGCGTCCCGAACAACGGGAGTGACAAGGCCGTCTTCCACGGTAATGGCCACGGCGAGATGAACCCCACCATGTTGCTTAATGGTCTTTACCATCCATGAGACGTTGACCTCCGGCACCTGCTGCAGGGTTTTAGCGCTGGCTTTGAGAATGAAGTCATTAATGGTAAGTTTTATGCCTCCTGTTTCAGGGGACATTGCGGCAAGTCCTTTATTGAGGGAAGCGCGCATCTCGAGAAGAGGCGCGGCATTTATCTCTATCTCCAGATAATAGTGAGGTATCGTAATCTTGGATTCGAGGAGACGTTTAGCGATGACGCTCCGCATATTTGAGATGGGAATGCTTTTCTCTAAGGCGTTCGGTGTCTCTCGAGAGGTCTCGGGAAGGGAGGAACTCGCAGCCGCAGGCGGTAAAATCCCTCTTCCTTCTGCCGCTAAAATATCAGCTTTTAAGATCCGGCCATCGGGTCCGGTTCCCACTATGGCTTCAAGGGAAATACCTTTATCAGCAGCAATTTTTCGCGCCAGGGGAGAAGCTTTTATCCGGTCACCACTCGTATCTTTTATGGGTGGATGAGAGGGTGGGGAATCAGGTTGCGATGTCTTTTCCAATTCTTTGACCGCTTGTTTTTCAAGCGTGGGGTCTCTCAACTCATCGACGGCATCGGGTTTTATTGCATCCTTTGCTGAGGCGCTGACCTTGGAAATTTTATCGGGTAATGGAGGTGGATTTTCTCCTTCTTCACCAATCGCACAGATCGGGGCGCCGATTTCCACTTCTTCACTTTCACTTACATATTGGACCAGGAGAATGCCATGAGTGAAAGTTTCCAGTTCCATCGTGGCTTTGTCCGTTTCGATCTCGGCAATCAATTCACCTTCATGGATTTTGTCTCCTGTTTTTTTCAACCATTTAACCAATGTACCCACGGTCTGGGTATCACTGAGTTTCGGCATTTCTATAATCTCAGCCATATCAGGTAAACGACGAAGGAGGGATAATCAAATTAAGGGGCCAGAAATCTCTTATTGCCAGTGAATTTATTCAAATTGGAAGATAAAATTGGGACAAACTATTCTCCGGGCGGGTAGGGGTTTTATCTTGGGTTAAAATAAGAATTACAAAATACTCAAAGCCGTTTGCACCACACGTTGTGGATAGGGGATCTGTTCTTTCTCCAAAGCGGGGCTGTATATCTGAGGAGCATCAATCGCGGAGACACGCTTTATCGGAGCATCGAGAGAATCAAATACTTTATCCTGGATGATATAGGCGATTTGAGCGTCGGTCCCGCAATAAGGTTTGTTTTCTTCAACAAGGACTACACGATTAGTCTTCTTCACCGAGTTGCATATCATCTCTTCATCAAGCGGACGTAGACTGCGGAGATCTAAAACCTCGGCACTGATCTCATATTCAGCTTCCAATATCTCCGCGGCTTTCAAGCAAGTATAGACCGCGTGACCGTGAGCGATGAGGGAGATGTCCGTTCCTTCCTTTTTAATATCCGCCTTGCCGAGGGGGATAAGGTATTCCTCATCCGGCACCTCGCATGTCATCCCATAGAGGAGGGTATTTTCCATGACACAGACGGGGTCATTGTCTCGGATCGCCGTTTTGAGAAGGCCTTTAGCGTCATAAGCGGTGGTGGGACTGACGACTTTTAATCCGGGTGTCGCCGCGGCAAAATTTTCCGGTGTATGCGAATGGGTCGCGCCCACACCGGTCCCTCCGTTTGCCGGACCACGGATGACAAGAGGAATATTGAGTAATCCCCCGGACATATATCGTATATTAGCGGCATTATTAAAAACCTGATCAAAGGCGACATAGACGAAACTCCAAAACATGAATTCAATGACGGGACGAAGCCCCATCATGGCTGCACCGATTCCCAATCCTGTAAACCCAGACTCACTAATAGGGGTGTCAATCACTCGGGTGGAGCCAAATTTATCGAGCAAGCCTTTAGTAACTTTATAGGCGCCATTGTATTCGGATACCTCTTCTCCCATGATGAAAACGCGGTCATCTCGCTCCATCTCTTCGGCTAAGGCATCATTAAGGGCTTCGCGGTAATGAATAACGGGCATGGCTTATACAGGGATCAAAGTGATCATGATAATTGATTCTTTCTGGGGGACTATTACTCAAAGAATATAGTACCCTGCGACGTCTTGCTTTCAGGATGGTCCTCTTCCCAATAGACGTCACGCGTCAGTTCTTCAGTGGGTGGATTAGGGCTTTCATCAGCATATATGGCCGCATCTTCAGCTTCCTTGTGTGCTTCTTCTTCCATTGCTTTAGCCATATTCTCGTCGATTACAGCTTCTTTCTCCAGCTGATGATAAAATAAGGTAATAGGGTCTTTTGTTTTACGATATTCTTCGATTTCTTCTTTTGATCGATAACTTAAACCTGTATCTGAGACTGAGTGACCGCGGTAACGGTAGGTATCCATCTCCAACAGGGTGGGGCGGCTTTCTTCACGTGCGCGTTTCATGGCCATAAAGGTTTTCACGCGAACCTCGTAAAGGTTATTGCCGTTACAGGTATCCCATGCCATGTCGACGGTTTCAGCACGCTTGGCCAGTGGCATGCCAATGGAGTGACGTTCTACACTCGTGCCCATCGAATATCGGTTGTTTTCTATGATATAGACAACGGGGAGATCCCATAGTGAGGCGAGATTGAGAGATTCGTAAAAGGGTCCCTGATTAGTTGCACCATCACCCAAAAAGCATAGACAGCATCCTTTTTTATTTTCATATTTCAGAGCGAAAGCGATACCAGCGCCGAGGGGGACTTGCCCGGCAACAATACCATGGCCACCCCAGTAATTTTTATCGGGAGCGAAAAAATGCATGGATCCGCCTTTGCCTTTCGAACATCCGGTGTATTTTCCATATAGCTCAGCCATACATTCATTCATGCTCATACCTAAGGTCAGGGCGTAGCCATGATCGCGATAGGCAGTGATCAGGTGGTCTTCCCTATCCATGACCGATTTAACGCCCACGGCTATGGCTTCCTGCCCGGAGTAGAGATGAAGAAATCCTGCGATTTTACCCTGTTGATAAGAATGAAGTGAGCGGTCTTCGAAATGACGTATACGCAACATCTGGCGGTAAAACGCTGCTTTTTCTTCAGCGGTCAGCCGGGCATTGATAGCATCGCTCGCGAAACGGCATACACCGGATTCATCCAGCGATTCTGTCGTATTTTCCATAATATTTTCGTTACTCTATCCTCAACGGGTACAATGAGGAGTGAAATTAGAAGATGAGAATTAAAAAGGCATACATCGCCTTTTTTGCAAGAGACAGATAATGGACTATCTATTGCAATTCTTCAATGATTATTTCCAATTTCTTTCCGGGAATACAATCTGCTCTCATTGCTACAAATCGTTGTCTGTAATGAAAATAGATATCCCATAAACTGTCACGATCCGTTTCCGGGATGGGGATTTCCTTAATTTTTTCCGGTTCAAAAAAAGCGAATATCCCCTCCTCAATGGTATCGGGCAAGTCCTGAATCGGACGAAGACAATCAAAGAGAAACATCAGCCAATGACCTGTCCCTTCGTAGCTTTTCTCGCTGATGATGGCAAAGAGATGAAGGTCTTTTTCGCTGATCTCAAGTTTTATTTCCTCGTGAGCCTCGCGGATAGCACATTCGAATGGACTTTCCCCCAGATCCATATTGAGCTTGCCGCCGATGGGGCTCCACAATCCCTGATTAGGCATTTTGTTGCGCTGTATTAAAAGCAACTGGCCCACATGATTGCGGACAAAGATGAGTGTGCTGATGCGAAAGGGAAGGTTACTGGCCATTTCGTCCTTGCTCTACAACAAGGATAGGGATGGAGAGCAAGAACTTTTCACTTCTTTAACCACTCCTTTCCAGAAAATGAGTTTTCCCCTCAACGGCGTACTTCATGGAGGCCTGCATGATAGTGTCGAGTCCGAAGCGGTTGTTAATCTTATCCATGGCAAAATACATCCGAGCTAATTTCTCGTCTTCGCGAAAGAAAAGTTCGAGCTGGTTGTTTTCATTCATTTCAACGGTATGGAGTCCGATCCCGCGTATCTTATGCCCTTCTCGAAGGAATCTCGCAAATAACGGCTTGGCGATTTCGAGGCAGGCCTTCAGCACATAATCATCCAGGTTTGTCAGCCCTTCGGTCGCAAAGCTAAACGAAATTCCCTCCCAAGTGTTGTCCTGAAAGCGGATATACCCTCCGTACTTCTCTGCCTTCCGGTTATAGCCCCGCATGCGATAGCACAATTGCCGAACGGCTTTGGCGATTTCTCCCCTCAGCCTCGGGATCTCGACCGTCCAGTCAGAAAAAGTGTGCATGTAAGTAATCTCCCGAGGAATGTGTTCAGAGGTGTCCATCACCTTCGCGCAATCTTTGCCGCAGGTTGTTTCAAAAAGTATTTTGCCGAAATAGGCTCCAAAGAGTTTTTGGAATACTCCCGGTCCCCGCTCGACGGCATCCCGGATCGTTTCGACACCCTCGTTCTTAAGTTTTTTGTAACGCCTATGCCCGATTCCCCAAACCTCATCGAGGGGAAACGGGTAGAGAAATCGGGCAGCCTCCTCTGTGTTCAGGACTATCGTCAGGCCATCAGGTTTATGCAGGTCGGAGGCGAGTTTGGCGTAGGTCTTTGAAAAAGAAATCCCCACCGAACAGATCAGTTTTGTTTTGCCGTAGATGGCATTTTTTAAACGCATGCCAAAGGCGGCGATTTCCCGACGATCCCGCTCGAGGAGAAAACTTACCTCAAGGAAATACTCGTCCATGGAATAAGCCTCTACTTCATAGGCAAAGGTGCTCAGCACGGCATTAATCTCACGGGAAATCGCCTGGTATTTTTCGTAATGGACCTGCAGGGGAACAATGTAGGGACAGATCTGACCGGCTTCGTAGGCGCTCATCCCTGTTTTAATTCCCAATTTACGCGCTTCATAACTGGAAGTGGCGACAATCCCTCTCATGATCCCATTGCCCTTGCGCCAACCACCGATAATCAGGGGAATGCCGTAAAGGTTATAGCACTGTTGCTCTACCTGGGCGTAAAAACAGTCCATGTCCATGTGAAGATACAGCCGCTTTCGCTGATTGCCGGGATGCTGATGAGCGGAGGCAACGGTGTTATAAAGGGTCATCCGGTGGACATTGCGCTTTAAGTCATAGTCGCCGGTGGACTGCCAGGTATTAAAAAAATTGGCTTTTTTTTGGGTAAATGCTTGCATCGTTAATAGATGAACATATGTTCACTATTAATAAGGTCAAGCATGCACAATACGCAAGTGAGGAAAATCAATGTCACGGCTTTATTTGCCGCCTTTAAAACCGGTGATATCAAACGGCGTGTCACGCCGTTAAGCTTTACGCTGCCCACGGGGGAAGACCATAGAATCACGGCCGTCCGCAGAAGTTATACTGATAAAGTCGGCACCAGCGAGCATCTGCACTTTGTCGTTCAAACGCGGGGTCAACGCTACTTCGACATTGTCTTCGACACCAGAAAAATATCCTGGTGGCTGGTCATTGAAATAGAAGATCCGATGATTTTTCATGAATAAGACAAAGACGATAGCGGACCGAGTTGGGGCTGGACTTGATCCTGCCGACGACACACAGTAATTTGCCATGTGCGGGCGCTACACCTTAACCGCGAAGAAGGAAGAATTAGTGCGAAAGTTTCTTCTTACACAGATAGCGGAAGAACTAATGAAGGATCTCAAGCCCCGTTACAACATTGCACCGAGTCAAACAACACTGGCCGTAAGACAGTCGCCTGAGCATGGGGAGAAAGAAATCGGGGCGTTTACCTGGGGGCTTGTTCCCTTCTGGGCCAAGGATCCAAAAATCGGCTACAAAATGATTAACGCCCGTTCCGAAACAGCGGCGGAAAAACCGGCCTTCCGTGCGGCGATGAAATCCCGGCGCTGCCTCATCCCGGTGAGCGGTTTCTATGAGTGGCAGCGACAGGAGAAGAGCAGGCATAAACAGCCCTATTATTTTTCGACAGCTTCGGGAGATCTTTTTGCCATGGCCGGACTATGGGAGTACTGGAAAAGCCCGGAGGGATCGGTCATTGTCTCGTGTAGTATTCTTACTACTTCGGCAAATGAAATAATGGAACCGGTCCACCATCGCATGCCCGTTATTATTGGCGAGGAGAACTATGATTGCTGGCTCGACCCTGAAGAAAAAAATCCGGAAAAACTGAAGTCACTGTTTAAACCTTTCCCCGGTAAACATATGACTTGCGTCCCGATCTCTACACTTGTGAACAGTCCGAAAAACGATGCTCCCGATCTGTTATTGGAAGTAGATCTTAAAACAGGGGATTTTAAAAATCCACCCCGTGATGACCTTTTCCATGTTCAGTGATACGGAGGTCCGCTTTTTTTTCTGCCGGGTTTAACAGCTCTGGAGAAGCCCACTGTCGATGAACAGGTTCTGATTGATGAGATTAGCACTGCATCAACTAAGAACTGATCATGCTCCCGAACTGTTTCAGCTCAATGCCCGGAACATTATGCGTCATCCCACTGGGCTCGACATCCATACCAATCGGGTATAACTTAAAATATGCCTCACCTGAAAATTCACACCAATATCGATGTAGACGAAGACCATCGCCATAACATTCTTCATAAGTCATCCGGGTTAGTAGCGGGAGAACTGGGTAAACCGGAAGATTTAGTGATGATAACGATTAAGCCATCAGCTCATATGATTTTTGCCGGGACCCGGGACCCGGTAGCCTTTCTTGAATTAACCAGTGTGGGACTGCCGGCTAAGAAAACAAAAGAACTTTCCCGCGTCCTCTGTAAATTGATTGAGTCCGAACTCAATATTCAAAAAGATCGTGTTTACGTTAAGTTTATAGACGTCAATCACAGTATGTGGGGTTGGAAGGGCGATACTTTTTAAAGGGAAATAATTTAGCGTTACATTGGGCTCATCAATTAATCTTTGTTCTTGTCACCGTTATAAAAATGGCAATCCGGGTTGGGTTGCCGCGCATCTACATTTACCTCACAATCAGACACCTTGACAGGCAGTAAACGGCCGTAGGGACTCGAACAGAGACGAAGTGTTTCGATACTACGCCCTTTCAGGGTAGCAATAAACAACGCCGTTAATTTTTAGTGGGTTCTTCCGCTTCAATTTCATTATCATCCAGTTCTGATCGCCCAAACATGTAATAATCAAGTGATAACAAACCCGGTCCATAAACGAAAATGAGTATGAGTAGAATGAGTACGAGGGAGGAAAATTCCAATGATTGGCCTAGAGCGATAAGCCCTTCTTCCCAATGAACAAAAAATACAGCGCCCAAAAGGACGGGGATTTGGATGAGCGCAGCGAGGCGGGTAAGAAGCCCAAGAGTGAGAAAAGCACCGCCACATAAATGAGCGAAGATAACATAATCGAGAATCCAGGAAGGCCAGCTTCTGTCATAGGCATCCAATAATATGGCGGTTGTTGGATGACCGGAAGGGGTAAACTGAATTAACCCCCGCAATAAAAGAATGAGGCCTAAATAAATGCGGATAAATTCAAACCCATATTCTTTATGAGAATTGAGCCATCGGAAAATATTTTTTAGGCGATTCACAAATTATTCCCTCCCTGAGTTGTAATATGCCAATTAGGATAATGTTATTTCAACCTTCTCTATTAAAAGAGTATGGCATTGATCGTATTTCGCAACTTTAGACATTATATATTTTGAAGGTTGAGATGATTTCACATCGCACTTCAATTACGCGAGCGTTTGGCAGAAATTTATTAGGGGAGGTCTTAATGATTTTTGGTCAGCCGAACTATCATATCATCCGCCATTGCCTCGAGACCGTATTTAGGTGACCAACCCCAGTCTCTGCGGGCTGAGGTATCTTCTATTTCATCCGGCCAGTTTTCTACTATCGTATCGACCTCCTCGCTGGGCTCGTAATAAATCTCTACATCTTTAACGCGTTTGCATACCGCACGGGCGATTTCCTCAGCGGTTGGTGATATAGCGTGGACATTATAGACCTGTTTAGTTAATTGCTCAGGGGGTGCTTTCAATAGATCGCTAATTCCGTTTATGGCGTCATGCACGTACATTAATGAAGCACGGGTATGAGGATTGACTTTAAAGGTGTAGCGTCTCTGCTCGACAGCTTCGACAAACACCCGCGAGGCATAAGAACTGGCAGCTCCAGCAGGAGAGAAGGGTGAAACGACGACGGGGAGTCGAAGACAGCGAAAATCCAGTCCGTGCTGGCGATGGTAATAGACTCCGAGGCGTTCGATGGCCAATTTAGTTACACCGTAAAGACCATCTGACCATTGGGGCGTGTCCTCGGTAAGATAACTTGGCAGTTTGCCGCCATAAGAGGCCAGCGAGCTGGGAAAAAAGAACCGCTCGACTCCGAATTCCAGAGCGAGTTCAAAGAGGGCAAAGGCGCCATCCATGTTTACTTCCCAGGCCATTTGACGATTCATTTCAGAACTACCGCTTAAAAGAGAGGCAAAGTGGACAATTGAATGGGGACGATGCCGCTGTAAAATCTGGCGAAGGTGTTCTTTATCGTTAAGATTTCCCTGAACATAGACGCAATTTTCAGCGGTGTGGGTAACGGGTTCTTTGGCAATATCCATGAGGATAATCTGATTGCTAAAACCCTTCATTTCAAATGTGAGTTGGCAGGCGAGATTACCGGCACCTCCGGTTATTAAGACAGTCATTTTATAGAGATTCTCCGTCCGGCTTTAATTGACAATCGAGGAAGATCAGAGGCTCATTGCCGGTTGCCCTCAGTGTCGCTTCGATGCCTGAAGGAATACCAAAGTGATCATGGGCTTCTATGGCTTGTTCTATTCCAGCCATCTTGATCATACCCGAGCCGCGCACAATTGAGACCGCGTTAAAGCTTCGTTCTTTCATTGCCATTCCGCTTTGAGTGGTGCGCCCTACACATAACTCTAACCCCCCGACACCATTTCGGGCTGTTGCCGAGGCCGGGATTATACGATAATGACAATTTCCGTGGCGATGAGCAGCTTTCTCTAGCTCGCGCTCTAAAAAAATTGTCTGATTCATCTGCCTGCTCTGAACACGCACTTCTTTCATCGTTTTAAAATCATAGGGGCGTGGTTCTACGTCAAGAAATACACCCCACCCGCCATGCTTCAGTGAACCGAAAATAAACGGGACGTTATGCATATGGGGGGAGTCATTTACATATCCGTGCCGTGTTTCTGGTGGAATAGGCATGGCGTATCCCTCCTCAACGAGGGCGTAATAATCACCCAGTATCGTATAGCCTCGCATCGGGTTGTAACCGAGATGGATTTCCACCCCTTCATGGTGTAAATGAGTTGGCACATCACAGCGCTCGACATCACCCAACCACGCCAGAGCCCAACTGTGATAGTCACCATAGATGAGCGGGACGATGGTTATACCGAGGTTGGGAACAATAAAACTTGCTTGTTCGGGAACTTCATTATCTCTGGTTAGTTCGATGCCATTGCAATTGCGGATGGTGTTCATTACTTCAATAAAGCGTTGGGCAAGCTGGTCTACTTCATTATTGCTGCTGGCTGAAGCGTCTTCGACCATCGCTTCAATCACGCGGTGGATCAAAGTATCGTAACGATGCAAGGTTGATATAAGCGCACGGAAATCTTCAGGAACCGGATCCATCGACTGATTGGCTAAATCGGTCAGCATCGCGGAAGCGTTGTGTCTATGCACCATGGCGACTTCATTGCTGCTCGCTGGCTTTTGATCCAGTAAATCACGCGTGGCGTGAAAGGCTCCGATTGTATGTCGGCGAAAAGCATAACAATAAAGGCGCGCCAACGAGATGTCCTCTTCGCTGATTCCGCGAGGGCTGCGCCCTTGAGCATGGCTTTCTTTAGCTTTGTCGATTAACCTCGCGTAATTGGTATGTGCGAAAAGTTTTATTTTATGCTTATCAGCGATGACCATGAATGAAAGTGTAATTCTCGTAAATAGCAATTAATTCAAATTGAGTGAAAGCCCGGTTTATTATAGATAATGATTCTTTATTTCATGGACTATGCAATCTTTTGCTTCCTCAACGGAATCTATAATTTTGAATAGCAACAAATCCTCTTCAGAAATAACACCCCATTTAATCAGGTTTTCGAAATTTATGATATCATGCCAAAACTCAGAACCAAATAAAACAATGGGTATGAATTTATTTGTTTTACGGGTCTGAAGTAAAGTAAGCATTTCGAACAGCTCATCTAAAGTCCCGAAACCGCCTGGAAATACAATTAAAGCTTTGGCGAGGTAGAGAAACCAGAATTTGCGAATAAAAAAATAATGAAACTCAAACCCAAGTTCCTTCGTGATAAAAGGGTTTAAATCCTGTTCAAAGGGCAAACTTATTCCCAAAGCAATCGATTTTCCCGCGGCAAATGTAGCCCCTCGATTTGCTGCTTCCATTATTCCCGGTCCGCCTCCGGAACATATGTAGAAACGATTATTCGGGTCTTCAATGGTGTGCGACCACTCGGTCAAAGTTTGAGACAAATTTAGAGCGGCATCGTAGTATTTCGCGTTTTCATTCTGTTGCTCGGCTCTGTGCAAGCGATTGTTTTGCTCCTTTGTAGGTATATCAGTTTTAGCAATTTCCTTTTTAATATTTTCTAAATCACGGTTTACCTGTTCCGGATCTTGAATTCGGGATGAGCCAAACATAACGATGGTGTTATGCACGCCATACTTCTGAAGTCGCTGTTCGGTTTCTAATAGTTCACACTGGACCCGAATCGACCTTGCGATTGCGCTATTTATAAATTCGTGGTTATTATAGGCTTTTACCATAGACTTTTCAGATATTTTATTATTTTTATTTTTCATTTATTAACGGGTTCACAGGCAGAAAATAACTGATTTAAGTAAGTAATTATTGAAGGAATCTGCAATGTCATTGGGATATTGCTTCCCCATCAGTTCTCAAGTATTACATGCTCAATAAAGGGAATCCGGGCGGTGAAGACAATATCAGCGAGGCTTCGCCACAGCAGGTATTTAAGGTCAGAGAACGGTTCTTTCTGACAGGGGCAATAGCTTATTGCGAATTATCCCAGTTGCCCCTTTCGCACATTCAAGGAGAAGGGGAGGAGGCCTTTTCTTTCCTTCCTTCGCCAAAAACGTAGTAATCCAAAGATAAACGGCCTGATCCTATAACAAAAAATAAAATGAGTAAAAAAAGAACGAGAGCAGAAAATTCGAGAGATTGACCCAGAGAAAAAAGGCCTTCATGCCAGTGAATGAGAAAGACAGCGCCAGCGAGAACGGGAATTTGCACAAATGCCGATATACGCGTCAGCAAACCAACGGCGAGCAGTGCGCCGCCACATAAATGGGCGATCATCACGTAGTGTAAGATTAATGCGGGGACACCCCAACTGTTATCCATATTTAATATCAAGTCGGAGGTTGTGGACCTCCCGGATGATGTGAATTGGATAACTCCTCTAACTAATAAGCCGATGCCGAGATAGATGCGAAGGATATCGACACCATAATCTCTGCGCGCATTAACCCATTCAAGTACTTTTATTGGACTACTCATAATAAATCCCTATCATTATTCTGAATTAGACAGCAATATAATAACGGTATAACAGCGACTGCTCTTGCTTAGATTTTAATGAATATTTCTGCCATTGCAAACGATTGTGATGGATAGTGGAAAATGTTTTCCAGATTAATCTTCAATCACGTATAATTTGACAGATATTGCCGGAATGCATAAAGGCTTTGGAATGAAGTATAAATTATTAGGTAAAACGGGAGTAAAAGTTTCTTCTCTATGTTTTGGGACGATGTCATTTGGCGGGGATGCCGACGAGAAAGAATCGACAAAGATGTTTCATCGTTGTCGCGATTTGGGTATCAATTTTTTCGATTGCGCAAATGTCTACGCCGAAGGGCTCTCGGAGGAAATTTTAGGTAGATTAATAGCTGATTGCAGGGATGAAGTAGTAATTACGAGTAAAGTATATGGTCGCACCGGACCGGGTGAAAACGAGAGAGGGTCATCCCGTAGAAATATTATTCTCGCCGTCGAAAAAAGCCTTCGGCGATTAAATACTGACCATCTCGACCTCTATTTTTTTCATGGTTTTGATAATGATACCCCCATTGAAGATTCGCTTCGAGCCATGGATGATCTCGTTAGTCAGGGTAAAATTCTTCATCCTGCCGTAAGTAATTGGGCCGCCTGGCAAATAGCAAAAGGATTAGGGATATCGAGCCGTGATGGGCTCGCTCCTTTTGTGTGTGTTCAACCCATGTATAACCTTACGAAAAGGCAGGCAGAAGTAGAAATATTTCCCTTATGCCAGTCTGAACAACTCGGTGTCATCCCCTACAGTCCGTTGGGTGGTGGTCTGCTTACAGGTAAATATGGTGTTGGTCAGAAGCCGGATAGCGGAAGACTCCTGGAAAATAAAATGTACGAAACCAGGTATGGTGCCCCTTTTTATTATGAAGTAGCGGACCGTTATACTGAATATTGTCGTGAGAAGAAGGTGAATCCCGTAACCTTAGCAGTGGCATGGGTAATGGCCCATCCCGCAATTACGGCGCCTATCATTGGAGCCCGCAGCCTGGAACAATTGGAGCCATCCCTTGCTGCCCTGGAAGAAAATATAAATCCGGAAAGGTGGCTGGAAATCTCAGCGCTTTCACCTGCGCCTTCAATCGCCACGGACCGGCGAGAAGAACATAATGAGAGCCCATTTCCCATTTGCCTGATTTCATTTGATTTGTAAGGCATGCCGATGGCAATATCGTCAATGGAGGACAAGCTTTCAATTTGGCGGTAGCACTTTCATCTTTCATTATTAGTCAGGGTATCGTTATCCAGCTGAAGATAGAGGTATTCTATCTCATACGGGAGATGCGCCAGGGTAATGTTTGATTTAATAAAAATAAACATTTTTAAATTTATTTTGGGATTATCTCTCGTTGGTATCTCCTCATATTTTTTTATTGATCGCGTCGGGGGTCTGTTTCAATCGCCTTATCAAAGTGCGATCAGAGGTTGGGATGATTCTTTCTATTTTTACTGGTTGAGATCTTTCATCGTCGATGGCGATTTTGATTTCTCCAATGATATTGTTTACTGCAATACCTTTGACGAAGAAACACGGCAACATGCTTTATCCATGCCCCTCACCGAGAGTGGGTATTTACCCAACAAGTATCCGGTCGGATGGGCAATGAGCAGTGCTCCGTGGTATTTTGTGGGGGCGACGATTACGAGGGTTATAAATTTTTTCGGGGTAAGTCTGCTGAAAGATGGGTACGGACCGTTTTATCAATTATTCATAATGATTGGTCAGTGGATATATGGGGGATTAAGTTTATTTTTCGCATACAAAGTCTGCCGGCGTTTTTTTAATAGTGAGAACGCTTTTTTAGCGGTCGCCATTACCTGGTCGGCATCTTCCCTATTTTATTACCAGAATATTCAATTATCGATGACGCACAACCTCTCGTTTTTTGCTATTACCGGTTGCTATTGGGTCACGCTCACTATCAGGGAGAAGACAAATTCACTCTTTCTATGGACAGCTTTAGCGATGTTCAGTGCGACGGTCATTTTATCGCGGCTGCAAGGGGCCGTTTATCTCGTTTACCCGGCTGTGGTAATCCTGAAATTATTACATCATGATAAAAAATTAATACCCTTTATTATTATTTTTTTAATCGTTGGCACTCTCGCTTTACTCCCTCAAGTATATGCATGGAAAGTGCTTTATGGTCAGTATCTTCCATATACCTACGGTGACGAAGGGTTTAACTGGTTAGCGCCCGCGCTGGGGAAGGTTCTCTTTTCTTCATACCATGGCTGGGTTTACTGGACTCCTTTAATCCTTATTGCTCTTTTCGGATTCTTTTACTGGATCTGGAAATCAAGGAACATTGAGGCCACCACCTGGACCCTGGCATTACTTGCGACGGTCTACATAAATGCGTCCTGGCATGACTGGACATTTGGCGCGTCGTTTGGAGCTCGCGCTTTTGAAGGCGCTACTTTATTTGCCATGGTCGGACTCGGTAATATTCTGCAATTAACTGAGGCCAGGATACAGCTAAGAAATCTGTTTATCATTCTATGTTTATTCTTTTCCCTGTGGAATATAAACCTGACTTTACTCGTTAGGTTTTGGAAATATTCGGGTATCACCTTAACGCAATCGGTTACCTACGAAGAGATCATTAATGGTTCTTACAAATTCTGGTTTGAGAAAGACTGATTTACGCTCTCGACCGTAAAGGGGAAGGCGAGGTGATATTTCTCCTCAAGCCCAACAAACTGCCCTCCAACAATATAGTCCACATAATTTAGTTAAAAATACTGCTACTCCAGGCAACTGATTTAAAGATCATCTGGAGCTCATTCATAAATTTAAGAAATGTATTGTAACTTACCGAATCTGTTGTCTAATTAATATCTTAAGCCAGGTCAATTTTCTGGCTGTGGGGAAATAAAATGAAACTGAGATACCTGAAATATTCGATGCCGACGGTGATCAGCGCGGCTATTCTGATATTTTTAGGTACTGGTTTTCGCGGCTCCAGCTTGTCGGGTCGCAGTATCGTAGAAAAGCAAAGGGAGAAGTTTACGACCAGGGGACAAATCGAGATTTTTAAAATGGTGAGTCTCGACAAGCAGGGGAATATTATTTCGCGTGAAGCCATTCGTTTGGTGCGGATTGATAATAATGGCACCCGACGAATATTGCTGCGTCTGATCAATCCGGAGGAGGTGAAAGGAGTATCACTATTGAGCATACATATTTCTCCCAGCGAAACCGAACAATACCTTTACATGCCTGCGCTGAATACTGTTCAACGTATTAGCGGCAGCGGGAAAAAAGGTAATTTTATCGATTCGGATTTTGCCTATGAAGATCTTCTGCAAAGTACACCAAAAAATTACCTCTACGAGCGCAAGTTGGATGAGCGGCTAAACGGTGTCGTCTGTTACGTGATCGAGGCCAAAGTGCAAGACGAGGAGGCAAAAAAAATTCACAAACTATTCAAAGAGAGTGCTTTGGATTACACATGTGGATTTCACTCTGCAAAGGGTGGATCACTATGATCACCAGAGAAAACTGGTTAAGACTTTAACCCTTTCCGATTTCGAAAAAAAAGCGGAAAACCTCTTGGTGCCCACTCACATGGAAATGGTGCACCACCTTAAAAAGACCTCCTCGTTGTTCGTTATCACGAAAGGGAAATACAATTTATCCTTGGAGAAAAAGTATTTCACCCCTGAAGGATTAAAAAATTGGAACGGGGATGATGAAGCCACTATCCTGGCAAACCTTGAGCCATAATTAATTGCGATCAGAGGCAAGCTTCACCTGCTTTAAATTTTTCAATTCGTGCGCCATCCGTATACCATTGTATTGTAATAAAGAGGACGCTCCCCGGTGTGGAGACTTATAAAGTTCAGCTATCAGTATACCGCACCGGTTTTGGTGGTTATTACGGTCTTAATGATCTTAGCGGGATCGCAGCTTGATAAAATCCGCTTAGAGGTTTCAGCTGATGAATTGCTTCCCCGACAGAGTAGATTGCGGGAAGAATATGATTCAATACGTTCAGCTTTCGGTTCGGATAAAGTTGTTGCTGTATATATTGAGGACGCAGCATTATTCACGCACGCGCGTCTGACACGGCTTGAAGAATTATATGATACACTATCCAACCTGGGTGGGGTGCAAAGGTTAGAGAGCCTATTTAATATCAGTCATATAAAATACAAGGATGGGTGGTTAGAGACAGGACCCATTCTCGATATCATTCCCGAGGATGCCGACGAACTATTAAAGCTCAAGGAGGAAGCGGTGAGCAATCCACTCTTGCGCCGCCGGGTAATTTCTGCTGATGGCAATGCAACGCTTCTAACGCTCTACCTCGAGGAAAGCGCTTCTCCGCACGGCGCTGAAAATATTGATCAGGTAGCCGAAGGCATGGAGATGGGAAGATGGAGTTTTGAGCGGTACATTTACATGCAAATAGAAGAGACCCTTAAAGATTTCAGCGGTGATTTTGACCGGGTATTTCAAGTGGGTACTGCTGCCATGCAGGTGGAGATGAAACAATTTATCATTGAAGATCAACGCTACCTGCTTCCTCTCTCCGCGTTACTGGTTGTTTTAATTATTGGAGTGGCTTTGCAGAATGTTCATGCAGCCGTAGTCCCCGTAAGTAATGCGATTCTCAGCACGATCTGGACTCTCGGGTTGCTCGCCTTTCTCGATATTCCAATCAATATGCTCAATTATATTGTTCCAGCTCTCATTATCGTGGTGGGGGCAACGGAGGACGTGCACATTCTTGCGGAATTTATTGAATCGCGAAGAAGTGGATATGAAGGGCCACGAGCCATGCTGAAAACTGCGCATAGAATTGGGCTCACATTATTTTTAACCGCAACTTCCACTATCCTCGGGTTTGCCGCCACAGGCTTAACGGATATAATTGCCATGCGTCACTTTGGTATTGCCGCTTCTCTGGGAATGATGTGCCGGTTTCTGGCTTCAGTCTTTTTTCTCCCCGCCTATCTTCGAATATTTCAAAATCAGTTTTCGAGCAAATCGAGGCGAGGCGTGGTTAACTTTGCGCGATTATATGCGGAAAAACTCGCCTCTAATATTATGCGGGGGTTGATCAAGCACCCGGCAGTCATCATCTCATTATTTGTAGTTATCGCGCTACCCTGTCTTTTTTTTGCAAAGCGTATTTCATTAAATAATGATTTACCTGCTTTCTTACGTGAGGACTCCAAGGTCGTTCAGAATATCAATACTGTGGCCGAGCGGTTATCCGGATCTAAAGTCATAAATATCACCCTCAATGGTAATGCGGGTGATTTTAAGCGAAGTGAAAATCTTCAACGTCTTAAAGATCTCAGTGAGGAACTTAGATCGATGGAAGAACTCGATAATGTCGTGTCCCTTGCCGACTACATTTGCCTTGTCAACCGGGAGATGCAGGGAGGCGCTTCCGAACAATATATGATTCCTGAAAACAATGCTCTTATCGCGCAATACCTGATCTTTTTCCACAGCAGTGATCTGCGACCCTACGTGACTCATGATTATGCCAAAGTCAATATCGCGATACGAACTAATATTGGTAACAGCACCCATTTTAACCAACTGGTAGATAATATTCGGGATCTGCTCGATAGTGGGCGATTCGGTCCTCTTGTTTATTCGGTGACGGGCAAGTCGGTTCTTGTCGCCGCGGCCGTGGACAATATTGCAAAAGGGCAGCTGACCTCTCTTAGTTCAATTACAATATTACTATTTGTCATCGTTACGATTCTCTTTCTTTCACTGCGCTGCGGGTGTCTCGCCGTCTTGGCAAATCTCTTTTCCATTGCGGTTATTTTCGGGCTCATGGGTTTGGCTCAGATACCCCTTAATCTCGGCACCTGCATGGTAGCGGCTATCACTATTGGTATCGGTGTCGATGACACGCTCCATTTGATGGTGCAATACAATCGTGAACTCAAAGTGCTTAAAGATGAAAAAAAAGCGCTCGAACAGGCGCTCCGCATCGAAATCCTGCCCGTTATGGTCACCTCCATCAGCCTCGCTGTTGGTTTTCTTGTCCTCTCCTTTTCCAGTTTTCTTCCCGTGAAGCAATTTGGAGCGCTCAGCGCCGTAGTTATCCTGCTCGCTGTGGTCGCCGATATGATATTAACCCCCGCTCTCTTTTCGACCACGCGACTGATAACGATTTGGGATTTGCTGGGAATAAAACTGCAGAAAACGCTCCAGGAAAAATGCCGCCTTTTTCAAGGTATGAGCATATGGCAGATAAAAAAATTTATCCTCCTCTCACACCTTGTAGAATACCGGAAGGGAACTTTGATAATGCGCGAGGGGGAACTCGCCCATGTTATGTACATCATCATTGAAGGCGAACTTGAAGTATCCAAATTAATCAATAAGGTAAATACCAATCTAGCTAAACTCACTATCGGTGATGCGGTTGGAGAGATAGCCCTCGTGCACCAAAATAAAAGAACGGCGGATGTTCGAGCTATCACCGATGCCAAAATGCTTGCCATTGACTGGGAATCCCTGGAGAAAATCCAACGGTACTCACCCTATCTCGCTTCCAAATTTTATCTCAATCTCGCACGCGTTCTTGGCCTTCGCATCGTGCAGACCGTGAGTCGTATCGAGAGAGGATAGACGATTTGGAAGATGTCGGACTTCGTCCTCGGTACCATTGGCGATTCGCCGTTGCTCTTCGAGCTATGGCGTAACATGTTGCTGAACGCACATCTCAGTATCGTCTATTATTAAAAAAAACTTTTGTTATTAATAAAATTAAATTAGGATTTTTTACTAATGGATAAAAGGGGCCGTAGCTCAGTCGGAAGAGCGCTACACTCGCATTGTAGAGGTCGCCGGTTCGATTCCGGTCGGCTCCACCAAACTTTGCATTGCAAAGTTTGCCCTCCATAGTTTTCCCGCAAATGCTGGACGGAACGAAGGATGGGCATTTCGCATTCAAAAGCTAATAGATTATCATCACCTTCGCAACTCAACGTCAGCAATTGGATCACTCAAGGGTCACAGCTTCGACGATGACATTGATTTTCCAACCATTGGCATTCGAAAAGGACACTTCACCGCTAATGTTCTGTCTCGGCTGCAGAGTTCCATCAGATTTAATATTATCTTGAGATATCAGTGTTTCGAACCCCGGCGTTTCTGAACCGCTTGGAGCAATAATAATGGGAGCATTATTGCTTTGAACCAAATCCCCCCCAATTATTCTCAAGCCAGCGTTTGGAGCTTCCACCGTGAAAGAGTTTTCCCCAAAACGAAGATAAGGCACCGCCTCATCAGAGGCATCAATTTCACCGACCAGGGCACGGACTGCTACGGGCACGCCGTTGGCGTCAATGCCTACTTTCCCCGTGGATCCCGTAAAGCGTGTGTTGGCGCTTTGAATACCACCGAAACCGGTTGAATTTTTTATTTCTATTAAAGAAACATCGGCCATTGCATCGTAGACTTTTCCCTCCGGAAATAATGCCTTGTTTACCGCATTGGTCGGTCCCACCGTGTAGACACTTAAGAAGGTGTTTTCGTCTGCTTCTTCAACCGTTATGCGTGGCCGCCCTTTAACGTATAATACATTCTGGTTATATTTCTCTGGATAGGCGGGCAGGGGTTGGGTGATAGCATCAAGGGTGATGGTAACCACGGCATTACCGGAGAATTCCACCTGCACGATATCATCGGTTTCATCTATAAAAGCGGCACGTATAATCTCATTCTCTACTGATCGCATTACGGCGAACGGACCTGTAAGTAACACCTGGTTATAAAAATTGCCATTGGGATGACGAATTGCTTCCCCAACCACATTCCCCCATCCTTTTATTAAGATATTATCTTTTCCCTGGGGTTGGTCATTTTCATCTATTTCTATATCGGTAACAATGATTTCAGTAAAACCTGCATTGTTATTTTCATCGCTTTCTTTTATTCTTTCAAAAGGATCGACAATATACCCTAAATAATACGTATCGGGGTTAAGGTTCATGGGGATAATAACCTCGAAAAAATTACCCTCAGATATACCGGAAAGTAATCCTGACTCTGTAAAATTACCCAGGTTCGTATCTTTGGTTGTTATATTTTCATCTACGGAGAGGTAAAGCCCGTGTTCATATTCAACGGCTGGTCCAAGCCCTGAATTACTCCGGAAGAAATCGACAAGAACTTTCTCACCGGAGATCACTGATGTGCTGGCGACATTTATTGAGCTGACCGCTAAGTCGGGTAAACTGTTGGGTTCAGTGAATTCAACAGAGAGGGTGTAGGGGCCGAGGCCGTTTTCTTTGTAGTGACTGACCATGAGGTAACAGGTTCCTGGATCAAGATCGACTGACATAAGAAAATTACTGCCCGAACTGCTTTCATTGACAATGGCAACCTTGTTACCCAATTCGTTTTGCAGGATGAAACTATCATCGATGATTTCAATCGCATCTGTATTACCAGGCGTAAAGTTAGCAAGCGTGCCTGTGCGCTTGCTGCCCGAACCGCTTTCATCGTCGATGAAAATAATGTTTCCCAAAGCATTCTGCAGGATGCCTACGGTGTCAGTATTCCCGGAAGTAAATACGGAAAGCGTCCCCGGGTGCTCTACTTCGATCCGAAAATAGTCAAGGTCACTTGCTGTTTCGATGATCCCGGGTATCGCGCTGTTAAGGGCAACCACAGTAGCGGTCTCACGAGAATCTCCATGATCATCTGATGTAGGAAGTTGGGTATCGGATTCCGCTGACTTTATTAATAGTGAAACCGCGTCGTCGATACCAACAACAAATAAATACTCGTCAGGAATTTCACTGGCCACAATGCCGATTACACCCCAATCGTTAGTCCCGTCGGGGAAAGTGATATGACCATAAACAGGTCCACCGCTATTACCGGGACCGGTGAAAAGATCGTCGGTTTTATAAAGGCGTCTGGAATTATCTAAACGGTCGTTATAGTTAACTAATTTAAAATTGGCCAAACTTCCATAAAGACTGGTTGAATGCATGGTATGGCGTCTGGGGTCAGTACTGCTGTAGCCCAGACTGGGATAGCCAATTATCATTTTTTCCGAGCTTTCCGTGATAAGATTGCTGCCCCACGCAGTGTGTCCACCATTAGCGACATCCTCAAAAAATATAAGGCAGATGGCATCGAGATTAACTTGTTCAAATGATGAGCTGCGTCTGCCAGGATCAAAAAGGCGCGTCGCCTTAGCGTAGTCGGAAAAAATACGGTATGACTGTGCCCCAACCGGGGCTTCAAATATATTGGCAAGTGAATGCTGTAATCGCCAACGGTAAGAGCCCGATGCAAATTTCAAGTTCCCTTCATCATAAAACAAGTGAGCTGAAGTGAGGACAACTTTTTCAGAAATGGCGACGCCGGTGGCTTCAGCGGTTATAATCGAGGGTGAGAATACTTTCCCCACCATATTAAAAGGGTATTCACTGATCTTATTGTCGGGTAAAGGGGTAGAAATTCTTTGCGCGAGGAGCTTCGGTAAAAAAAATGGCATGGAGATTACAGCAACGATTAAAAAGAACCGGTGCAATCGACGGTACGCTGTTATTTCTCGATAAATATTCACGGTAATTAATTCCGAGACATTAAAATCCACCTCTTTCCGCTGATGCGACATTATCACGCAAGCGGCTTACGAGTAATTCAAGCTGTGGTCTTAAATGTTGAAATCGGTTATCATTCAACCATGTTTCAGCTTGTCCTAAACTGGAACGATCAATTTTTGCCATTTCCCCTAATGTATATGAAGGGTTCTCAGTAAGCAAATTATTGGACATAATTAAATTGAAGTTTGGGAATAACGCGACGAAAACTTCAACTTCTTCTACTGTAGTGTCAGTATTGGATAGATAGGTTTCGACGATTTCCTTCTGACGGCTATCGGTAATAGCTGCGCGCGAAAAAAATCCTGCCCGTGTATCAGGGTGGTCAGATAATAGACGGGGTTGTTCCAGTAAAATACTTAGAGATTGTCGGGTGTCAACGAGGACCATTTTGTCCATTGCCATAAATGCGGCATGAGCCAGGGCTTTGGGATTATCCTGGTCCAGCATGGCGGCAAATTCTGGAAGGTTGTCCATTGATTGCGTGTAAACGGCAACATCAAAACTATGCAGGTAACCGGCAGTCGGATTTTCCCGCCAGGGGTCATGGGTCAACGCTTCATGTAATTTTTCTTTAAGAAGGGGGATACTGCGGGACTGAGGATTATTCCATGCAACATTGCGCAGTGATATGGCCCATTCGTCAGGTGAATCTTTGCTTCTGAATACATCGTTGGCGTAATCAGCCGCGATCTCGGGATCAACAATGCCCAATACATCCAATAGCATAACGCGCAGGGTAGGGGATCCAGATAAAAAACCTCTCTTATCAACGTGGAAACTGAACCCCGTTTCTGTATCTATTCCTGACTCTAGAAACTGTATAATAGCCCGGATGTTCGAATCGGAAGCATCTGAGATTAATGTTTTACGTAAAGTGTCAATAGTGTTGCGTGCCGCTTCGGAACCCGGAGCATTTTTAATTTTATCATACGTCTCACGAATCGGATTCGTTATCCGCAGTCGGTTTTGACTGGATTTATCCTCGGTTGGAGAATTAGGTGACTTTGGTTTACCCTCAGTCGTGTAAGGTGATTGCGGACTTAGCTTCCCGTCACGTTTAAGAACAATCCATGCCACGGTAATGACGACTATAGTGATGCCAATAGTGGCAGTCAAAACATGACGTTTTTTCCGGAGCATTATTTTAAAAGATTAGTCGATACCGAGTGTAATTAGGTATTCGCGATTGCGCGTTGTCAAAAGTCTAATGTCGAAATTAAAGAAGCGTGCTTGACGACCGTAGCATGTCACTATACAGCGAAGGCTGTTCCCTAGCACGCTTCTTCAATTGCGACATTCTCAAACGCGCCAGGGACACGATTCGACTGAGCTCATCGCAGGTTGCGTTCCACCTAATTGCCTGACACATGGCTATTATTTATGAGATCACTGTCTAACCATCCTGGATCTTGCATCGTGCATCATTCAATCGTTAACTCTTCAGTCGTCACCTTAACTTTGCCCATACCGGGGAAATGTCGCTCACATATTGACATTCCCCTGGAATGGAAGATGTCGCTGCGCTCGGAAGCCGTGGTCGGTTTTCACCTCCCTCGCAATGACAATTTTATAAAATCTCTTTTTGTGGCTATTCCCAATCGAAAATCGAAAATCAGCATTCGGCAATGATTTTATTCAATCGTGATCTCTTCTGTCGTTACCTCGATCGCATCCCCATCTTCGTTGGCGAAGGTGGCATCAATGCTCAGGGTCGGCTGAGGGGTGTTGTCGGACTTGAAGTTGTTCTGGGTGATCAGGGTCTCAAACCCGGTCGTTGTCGAACCACTCTCCGCGACGACGACCGCAACGCCATTTGTCTGCAACAAGTCGCCCCCGGTGATCCTCAACCCGGGGTTGCCCGCGGGTACCGTGAAGGACCCTTCTCCGAACAGGATGTGGGGCACCGCATCACCATCGGCGTCGATGTCGCCTACCGTTAAGCGTACCGCGATCGGCACACCGCGCGCGTCGAAGCCGACCTTGCCCGTGCTTCCACTGAACACGGCATTCGATAACTGCACTCCTCCCAGTCCCGTGGAGTTGACTACTTCCACGAGACTCACGTCGGCCTGGGCGTCATAGACTTGACCTTCGGGGAAGAGTGCCTGGTTAAAGGCGTTAATCCTGCCCACGGTAAAGATGCTGAAGAACGTATTGGCGTCCGCTCCGTCGATGACCACGCTCGGCTTGCCCGTCACGTACTCGACGGTCTGGTTGTAGCGCGGAGGAATGGCTGGGGGCAGGAAGGTGGCCGGGTCGAGGGTTACGGTAAAGGTACCGTTGCCTGAGAACTCTACCTGCACAATGTCCTCGTTTTCGTCCATGAAGGAAACGCGGGTGATCTGTCCCGGTTTGGCCTGAAGTTGGACGAACTCTCCGGTGAGTAAAATCTGGTCGAAGACGTTACCGTTGGCATGCTGAATGTCTTCCCCGGCGATATCGCCCGAGCCGTCGAGGACGAGGGGTACGGAGGGCGCAGCTACGGTGATGGTCGCGGTATCACTGTCAGCAGTGCCGCCGGCGTTCGCTACCTGTACCCAGTAGTTCGTGCTCATGGTGAGCGCACCGGTTGTCAGCGTGCTGCCGTTTGCGCCGGCGACGGGAGCTGCGGTGTCACCGCTGTTACCGGTATACCACTGGTAAGTAAGATCATCGCCACTGGCGGCTACGAATAAAACAACAGCGGTCCCGGACTGCACCTCCTGGCTCGCGGGCTGGGTCGTGACCGTGGGAGCGCTGGGACCTCCTCCATTGCCGCTGGAGGCGCCGATAGGAGTAAAACCAAAATCATCGATGGCGATATGAGTGAAACTGCCAGCTATAGAAGAAATGGCAGGACTGTTGGAAAAGGTAATTTTTCCAATCCCTCCTGGTGCTCCCAGTACATCCGCATTGAAGTCAAAAAAGGTGAAGGGGACTTCAAATTCAATACTGATATTATCCGGGATATCTGTAGTGGAAATAAGCAGGTTATCATTGGTGTCGAAGACTTCGATCAATGCATCTCCCTCTATTTCACGGACCGCATAAAATTGCACGCGCGCTGCAGGTGTTTCAAAAGTAATCGTTCCTACAAGTTCATTTTCAATTGCCCAGATAGCCGAAGCATCTTGTCCGGCAGAAGTTCCGCCAGCGAAGAAGAGAGAAGGATAGGTGTGATTATAGCGGGTTAACCCGGAAGCACTTTGGACAAGGCCACCGGTGAAAGTAGCGGATACGGGAGATGTCCCGAGGGTAAAATTTGCCCGGTTAGCGAAGACGGGACTACCGAATTGTAATCCTTCAAAATCATCATATACGGTATTATCCGGTGGTCCCACTACATAAGAAAAGCCAAGATCATCGATAGCGACTTGCCCGGTGGCGTTGATGATTTTTAATTCTGTTATACCGTTAGTAAAATCAAGGTCAGTGGGGTCTGCAGCAGTTCCACTGAACGCGACAAAACTTTGTAATAGCGGATTCGCGCCGGGACTAATGTTAGTCGGTAAGCCTGTGACCGTCCCTTGTTGGGACAAGACGGCAAAATTTTTATCGCGTAATTCGATACGACCCCCACCTCCGGTGTCCACCGCATAAAATTGGAGAGAATTAACGCCCCGTTCAAAGAGGATTTTCCCTTCTGCAACCCCGGCGGAAAGCATCAGGGCTTTACTCCCTGAGTGATAAAGAGCGGGATTGCCGACGGACAACAAATCAAAGCCGATCACTCGTATGCTATTAGGTGATTCACCGATGATGAATTCCGCTCCTTCTCCCGTTACATTTTCAAAATCAAAGAACGTGTTGAGATCTTGAGGGGCTGCATTGAGTGCCAGGGAGTGCCCCAGTGACAATACTAGAACCGTTAGAAGATTTCTATATTTCATAATTTCATTCCTCATTTGAATTTATAGCGAAAGGATTAAAAGCGCCTTATCAATGTACCTCTCATTAATCCATGTTCAACCTTATAGTAGATTTTCTAGAGATCGATCCGAACTTCACTCAATTTTGGTGAACCGCACCCATAGGGTGAAATAAATGTCGCTTTATATTGCAGCCATTGGGCTTCACTTGGAATTTCCTCAATCGTTTCACCGGATGTTTTATAATAGGTGTTGTCCCCATCCGGGCCCCTCCAGGCGGCAGCCTCAAGACCCGCTTTCGTTTTACTCCACCGGAGCTGGAATTTAATTTTTAAGAGTTCTGTCTCTTCACTTTCCCAATGGATGTTGCTCGCCTCTCTATTACCCAGCTCGAAGGGTGGTGAAAAATAATGCTCTTCGGGCTTCCGCGTGAAGGCATTACCGTGATCATAGGAATACATCCCATGGGGGCCCAAACCGGGAAGCCGTGTCGGCGCTTTCGCAAAGAACCCATCGGGACCATTCCAGTATATCAACGAATCAACCTGGTGGCCGATATCATCACGGTGGCACGCCAGGACGATATCGATCCAGCCGTTTCGATTTAAATCAATTTGAATAACGTCACCCGACCCGTAAGCTTCAAAGTTTACTGGGTTTTCAAGGTCCAGTCCTTTACCGTTACCCCAGAATAACTGGGCGGGTGGAACGCGTGTCGTAGGTGTTGCATAGGCTGTGACCATGAGATCCAAATTGCCATCATTATTATAATCCGCGACACCCGTATACCTGGCACTGTAGGCGCCAAAGTATTCCTGAATATTTTTTGGATCATAACCGTCAGGGCCGCCATAAAAAATACGGAAGGTATCTTTATGGCGAAGGCGGGTGCCGAGGATGCTCGCAATCATGTCCAACCAGCCATCATTATTCAGGTCGGCAAAATTTATTTTTACTGCATCTCCCGTAGCGGCGCAGGGAAGATATTGCACATTGCTCTCGGAAAAACCATCAGCTTGACCAAAGTAAATCAATAACTGATTCCGAAAATCATGGAAGGCAATATCGATGTAGCCGTCTTTATTAACATCCCCGATCGCGGCACTGAAACCGTAATTTTCTAAACGCTCGGTGCGTGAATCTGAAAATCCATCCTCGGATCCATAAAAGATGATCGATCTTTTTTCAGGATCATCCTGGACTTCATACACTATCGATACTGCGAGAAGATCGAGATAACCGTCACGATTAAAATCTGTGGTTTCGACATCGAAATGTGCACGCCCCCCCGTGGGTAAATCGGTAAACTTATCAAGGCTGATACCTTCAGGCACTCCCGCGTATACGCGCAAAGCATTGGGAATGCTGAACACGACTTCCGGGTATCCGTCCAGGTTTAAATCAGCAATGAGTGCGACATTACTATGTTTAGTTTCCAGTATAATGCGGTTTTCAACACTGTACTCAGCTTCGGCGTTTCCAAGATAGACATAAGAGGGCACATTACTGACATGGCCATCATTAACATTGTTAAATATCACTTCCGGTACTCCGTCCCCGTTGAGATCCCCCGCAGTGTTCCCTATTACCCCTTTAGTCGGAACCCAGCTCGTGTTGTCATCGGAATAACCGTCAGGTCCATTCCAATAGATAGGAGACTTCGTTTTATATTCATTTCCCTCGAAGTGCTTGCTGATGATCAGTTCAGGAAGATCATCTCCGTCGAGATCGGCAGCTGTTATCCAACGGGGATTTTTCACATTAACAGTTGATTTCACCTTTTCCAGGTTGTCGCCAGAACGGATTTGAATACCATCGGTGGTCGCGACAAGAAGATCAGGGATCCCATCGGCATTGACATCGGCAATGGCGGCGCGAATTATTTTCTCGCTGAATTCTGAGGTGAGCCCGGTCCCCTTAATAATCACCGGGTTTTCACTGTCTATCGATCCGTTTTCATTCCAGTAGACGCGAACTTGACCACCACCGCTGAAAGTAATGTCAATGTTCCCGTCTCCATTCAGATCTTCAAGGATGACCTGACTTGCCCCATAGGTAGGTAATGGTAATGGTTCCTCGGTCTTTACACCATCCTTTGTTCCCCAGTATAACAGCGATTCGGTATTGGGGTCGATTTTTCCTACCCGGGAACTGGCCAAAACAATATCCGAGTAACCATCACTGTTCAGATCTCCTGTTGCGATTCCCACGGCTCCTGTAGCCATCATTCCGTATTCCTTACCCTTATCATCAAAGCTGCGGTTATCTCCTTGTATATAGACGTGAGTTAACCGTGGTTTTGCCGGATTGTGACTGTCCTTCCACGCGGAGGGCATGACCAGGTCAAGCCGTCCATCACCGTTAAGGTCGACGGCTACTACATCAAAGGCCCCGATCGTCGGAAGATCGGTGCGGCTCGCTTCCGGTCCATCGGGCCCTCCCCAATAAATATAGCAAGGCAATTCGGAAGTGACTCCATTGTGACCAATCATTGTTACTAAATCGTTATGGCCATCTCCATCCACGTCGATGACCTTGCTCATCAATCCACTGTCCGCGGACATTTGGTGTCGTTTCCAATTCTCACCCGAACTTTTCTCGAGTGAATAGACCCAGGTGGGACCGCGTTCGACTCTATCGTGAGAATTAGCGAGAACGATATCGACATAACCGTCACGGTTAACATCGAAATGGTTTATGATCTCAATCTCCCCCTTGGCGTTCACGTAGAGATTGTTTCCCGCGTTTTCGAATTGACCCTGGGAAAACCCATCAAAACCGCGATGCACCCAGACTTCGGGTGCTTTCATTTCTTCAGCTTCCTTACGCGCTTTGCCCATGGAAAAAAGTGAGCTGCTGAATAATAACAGCATCGCAATTGCAGTTATCGTCGAGCGTGCCGGGTGTGGATAATGGAGAGCGGGCTTTTTCTTGTTTTTCATATTATATACATTTTCAAGAGACGTCGTTTGAACATTATCATTCTACTCGAGATTGTAATTTAATTATTTGATTCCTTTAAAATTTTATTAGTGGCCTGCAGCGCGCTGCTATAACCGTCTCTAAGCGCGTCGAGATCCTGAATACAGTTAAGCCAGCGAACTCCCTTCTCAACGACATTACGCATTGATTCGTTCGGTGCGACCGGGGTCCCCATAACTTTGCCATGGGTGCGGCAGGCTGCGCCGACTTTGTCATAGACTTCCAATATTTTTTCATGATTGATCGGATGATCAGCTTCACCGACCACGCCGTAACTTTGCGAGAGATCGCCATGACCGACAAATAACAAATCTATTCCCTCGATCGCGGCAATAGCGTCGACATTATCGACACCTTCTTTATCTTCGATCATCACTCCGAGCAGGGTGTGTTCGTTGGCCTTTTCCACATACTTTTTCAACCCAAGCTTACCGTAGTGAGAATCTCGACCTAAACCCATACCACGCATCCCGATCGGTTGATATTTTGCCATGCTAACAAAATGACGCGCGTCATCGGCGCTTTTACAATGCGGCCAGATCAAACCACCGGCGCCCAGTTCCAGGGGCTTGATGACCTGGTTATAAGGTCCATGGGGGATGCGGACAATAGCATCAAGATCTGCCATGCGTGTGGCTATAATCAAATTCGATAGTCCATCAAGACTGAGGTGCGTGTGTTCCATGTCAATCCACACACAGCTGTAACCGGCTTGAGCAATCATCTCAACAACGACCGGATTAAATACCCGGTTGATATCCGCAAGGACGACCGATTCACCCCTGAGCAGCGCCGCTTTTGTTCTGTTAACTTTAAATTGGGTATTCATAAAATTGATTTAATACCGATATAGTTAGGACATTCAAGCTAGAGTAAGCCGGAAATATCAATGTGGGTCAAATTAGCGATTGTTTAAGCCAGGTTTAGAGCGTGGGGAGAACGGCTTAGGGGCTGATTATTAGTCCTTCCTCAAAAAGGAAATGCTCAATTCAAGCATCTCAGATGGCTTTCATTTCCCGAAAAAGATTTCAATGATATCACTTAATTTTCTTTTTATTAATTGTGCCTTCAACGATTTGCGCCATCCGCTGAAATTCGTCCTCGTTTCGTTTGATATCGTTAGGATTTAAATCGGCATAGTTGTTGCGCAATTCGGCCATTAAATAACTGCGCCGTAATGTGTGGTTGTCGTGTCTACCCCAAAACAATTGAGATATCAGGACACTATTATTTTCTGCCATTAATTTCCACACACGGGGGGCTTCGCGAGGATCATATCCCGCGGCGACCATGTATTCGAGGCCAATGCGATCTGCCTGATTTTCAAGTTTCCTGGAGTATCCGTTGCGAATGGCATTAGCAGTCATATCAAGAACATCCGGGACTACGTTCACCCCCATAGCAGCGGCGGCGATGGCCCCGATACGGATAGCTATCAGTTCTCCCCTGCGGTGATCGCGCTGACGACGTAAGTGTTCCTGGATAGCATGAGCTATCTCATGTCCCAGGACTGAAGCTAACTGAGCTTCATTTTCCAGCAACTCGAAGATCGGTGAGAATACTACGATAACCCCGTTAGGTAATGAGAAGGCATTGAACTGCTTGCCTTTGACGAGAAAAAACTTGAATGGAATCTTATTCGGATCGTCGTCGGCCAATGATCGTTGGTAGTAGGGAATTAAACTTTCACCTATTCGGCGGATGTAGGCTTGTGCTTCTTCGCTGGGAACGAGCTTAAAAGCGCCAACTCTCGTGATACTAAGCACACCGGGTTTTAGTTTCTCATAATTCGGCTCTCGAATTTTTGGGGTAAGTGTCCTCCCTAATTTAACTTCCCTATTTAACAGCTCGTTGCGCATGAATTCCAATTTGAGCGCGAATATACTACCGTCATCCTCACGGTAGCCTTCATAAGTCATGAATGTATCCGGTCCAATCTCGTCGAGGGATTGCAGGGGACGAATATAATTCCTCATCGCTTCTTCTTGCTGCTCATTTACCCCTTTTCTTTTTTTCCGAGCTTCTTTTTTTAAAGCTATTCTCTCAGACTTGTTCAGCTTGAAAACCACCTCTGTCGATGGTCGAACCTGAATACGTTGACCATCGGCGAAAAAACGACCGACCCATCCGTCAGATTCTCTCACTAGTTTTGGTGGACGTTCGAGAAGAGCGGTGCGCTTAATTCTTTTAAATTCCTCGAGGAATATCATGATCGATTGTGCCTCTACAATACCTGTTTCCTCATGGTATAAACCGTTGATCCTAACTTCTGTGCCAATACGTATATCCACGGGACCGACATATACAGATAGCGCACTATCAGCTTTCTCTATTTCCAGTATCAGATCCGGATCGCGTTCGATACGATAATCTTCAATTTCAAAAGATGTTGGAGAAACAATATTGGTTACAAAGCCGCGAATTGTTATCGGTTGCGTTTCCGCGATGACAACGGAACTAAGCGTAATTGCAAAAGCTAAAAAAAGTGCTGGATATTTAATGGAGCTTTTCATCACTTAAGTGCATCAACCATAGCACGAAATGCGAACATCAGCAAATATCGTTTGTGTGGATGTAGATTATATTTACAAATTGTGAGGAGTCGAAAGTCTAAGGTCGAATGATAGAGAGCCATGCAAAGCAAGTCGGCTTCGCTCTCGATACGCATTTATCTATTGACCTTCGACTTTCGACCTTCGACTTTCGACCTTTGACTATTTAAATACCATGCTATCGGATATAGAGAGAGATAAACGAATTTCGCGAGGACTGGATTTTATTAATGAAAACGGGTCGGACCATACGAAGGCTATTGCTAATGCCATTGTGAATCCGGAAGTTGAGGATGAAGCGCTGAAAGAGCTGCAGCCATTTCAGAATAAGGACGGTGGTTGGCGGGGAATGGATAGTGATATGAAAGGGCCCATCTCCACCATTTCCTGTACCTGGGTAGCGATGCAGTGGCTGTCCTGGCTTAATCAAAAGGATTCGGAATGTGTAAAGAAGACCGTTGATTTTTTAATAAAGGTTCAAAATAAAAACGGATCCTGGGATGAACCAGAAGCGATATTAAAATACGACCCTCCGCCCTGGATGGTTCCTGGAGAACACGAAAATCAACTATGGTTGACCTCTGCCATATGTTGCCAGCTGATGGAGATAAATAAAACAGCTGAGGTTAATTTTAACGAGGCAATTGATTTTCTCCGAGGGGGATGGGACGGTGAGTGTTTTAACAGAGACGCCCATCCCCATTGGATGGCGATCGTTATCTTTTACCATCTTCGCGAGGATTCAAAAGTAAACGAGGCTATTGCCGAGGGATGTAAACAGTTTTTGATCTCTAATACATCAGAGGGAAAAGAAGACCCCATTGATTATGTTGATATTGCCTACGCATCGCTTCGTGTCGGTAACTGGGCGGATGATTTATTGAAAATATCAATCGATAGACTATTGGAAAGCCAGGCCGAAGATGGCGGTTGGATCACAAATTATGGTGATCAACATCGTTCGATGGGAACAGCAAGAGCTATCTACCTGATTAAAATATTACCCAGGTAAAATTAATAACGTAGGAATTATTCTAAAAAAATTTGTGGATAAAATATTCTGGCTTATTCCGGAGAAGCTCGCCGGCCGGCCCGGTCCCGACACTGAGCCGTGGAACCTTGCTTCTTTGCGTGAGGGTGGCATTGGAGCGATCCTCTCCGTGAACGACGGTCGACTGTGCGATCCCAACGAACTTCAAGCCCAGGGTATCAATTACCTTTGCACCCCTTTTTCAGACTACGCTCCTCCCATTCCCGGTAATGAAAAGACTTGTCTGGCCGCTCTGCCTAAAGCTTATGCCTTTGCGAAGAGTGAAATAGGGAAGGGGCACGGAGTTATCGTTCACTGTTCAGCGGGGAAAGATAGAACCGGCCTCTTTCTCTCTTATTTCCTCATGCAGCAGGACGGTTTATCTCCAACCGAAGCGATGCAAGCTGTCCGAAAGGTTCGACCAATTGCATTCACGGCGTGGGGATGGGAACCGTTTGTCGAATTGGTACTCGAAAGCTGTGTGTGAAAAGGGGGGAGTCGAAGGTCGAAGGTCTAATGTCTAAAGTATTTTAATGGAGGGACGTGCTCCGTCGCGTCCGTAACCAATATTTAAAATAGGAATATAAATAATTTTCAAATTTTAGCGGACGCGACGGAGCGCATCCCTCCATTTCATTTTTTGTGCATCTTGCTTACTGACCATAGTCCCGCTACCGTGGGACGGCGATTGGTGGTTATTAATTATTAATAATAAAAACTTGATACCTTCGACAATCGACCTTTGACTTTCGACCCTATCCCCATGAAATACAAAGCGATAATTTTTGATTTGTTTGGGACGCTTGTAGATAATTTCTCTCTCGTTGGGCATGAGCGAGTGCTGAAGAGAATGGCAACTATCCTTTCGGTTCCATCTGAAGCTTTTGTCCATCTAACGGTCAGCACCTTCCATGAACGGGCAACCGGGGTATATCCCAACACCGAAGCTTTTATCCGATATGCCTGTAAAGCACTTGGAGGTAACCCTGGTGAAGAGGTTATAAAGTCAGCGGTACAGATCAGAGCTGATTTTGAACTTCGTGCGATGGCCCCACGTGATGACGCACTAGAGACTTTAAAGGATTTAAAAACCATGGGTTACAGGATTGGTCTGATAACTAATTGCACCTCCGAAGCGCCCGATTTATGGGCGGAAACACCCTTTGATCTACTTATAGATATCCCCATATTTTCTTCTTCGGTAGGGTTTATGAAGCCGGACCCAAGAATTTATCATTTAGCCTGTGAAAAATTAAAGGTTTCTCCGCACGATTGCCTTTTCATCGGGGATGGGAGCAATCAGGAACTCACCGGCGCCACTCAAGTGGGGATGGAAGCAGTCCATATTCGTATACCCGATGAAGAGCACGAGGATGCCTATATGATAGATGGTGAAGAATGGAATGGAACATCTATCTCGGCATTAAACGAAGTTTTGGAATTGGTATGATGAAATATAAGGTTCAAGTAACTTGCTGGGAGTCTAATATCTTTTATTGGAGGGACGCGCGGATGCTTGTCGGCCATAGCCTCCCGCGACTGCGGGACGGAGCGATGGCTGATCGCGTCCGTAACCAATATATAAAATAAGAAAATAATTGATTTTTAAAATTTTAGCGGACGCGACGGAGCGCGTCCCTCCATTTGCAACAAACATGAAATAAATAAGTGGAGCGAGCTGTCCTAGTACGCTTTCTCTTTTTGTGATTTTTGTGCCTATTGTGGCTATCTCTAACGCAGACGAAGACGAAGATTTTAATGACTAATCATCCTCGAATTATATGAATAAACACATAACACTTGTTTCCCTTGACCTTCGACCTTAGACTTTCGACTCACATTTCCCCCTATGAGTATCGAGATTATCGAAGAACCGGTATCTGCTTTAGCTGCCTATGGCGAAGTGTCGATTGCCTTTGAAGTGAAATCTCAATTGCGAATAGAATCGATTAACAATGGGCTGGGTGGGGTCCTTTTTAAAGAAGAGGAAATCGAAGATCCCTATATAAAGGACCCGGATCTGATTGAAGGTGAAAGGCCCCCTTCAATGGGCGAAGACCATGGATACAACCCATTGGGGTGTTTTATCAGCCTTTGATAATGCTCAAAGAATTGGGGGCGCGGTAGTCGCATGGAAAACACCAGGTATACTTTATATGCTTGAAAATCGTGATGATCAGGCCGCCCTGTGGGACATCCGGATTCATCCCGATCATCGTGGCCAGGGGGTGGGCACTCTATTGTTCAGCGGTGCTGCTGATTGGGCCCGTGATAAGGGATGTCGTTTGTTAAAAATTGAAACCCAAAATAATAATGTGTCAGCATGTAGGTTTTATGAACGACAAGGATGTAACCTCGGAGCGATCAACCGCTATGCATATCCAGATTTACCCGAGGAGATTCAACTATTATGGTGCCTGGAACTATAATGTGACATCGCCGTTTTCGTGTTCGTCATCGTCTTCGTCCCTGAATTACACCCTATTGTCATTGCGAGCGAAGCGTGGCAATCCAGGCAGATGTCTGTTGCGTATCGAGAGCAGGTTAAATAATAATTATCGTCATCGTCCCGTATATTAATTACAATTTAATACGCGTTTATAACCTTTACACAAGTTTAATTGTGTGTTATATTTACCCTTAATTAAACCAAAATTAAGGACAATATGAAAAGTTTCTATGAATTCCAAAAGCAATTCCCTAACGATGAAGCATGTTTGCAACGTATTATGGTTGAGCGCTATGGTGGCACAGAGCTTGACTGCCCAAAATGTGACGCTTTTAGTAAGTTTTATCGCATGACAAGAGATCGTGGATATGTATGCCAACACTGTGGTCATCATCTTTACCCATGTGTTGGAACACTTATGGGGAATACCCACCTTCCTCTCCATAAGTGGTTCTACGCCATGTATTTGTTTTCTACTTCTCGGCATGGTGTTGCAGCAATGGAACTGAGTCGGCAACTTGACGTGCCATACAAAACCGCATGGCGTATGGCGCACGAAATTCGCAAATATATGGCGGACGTTGACGGTGAAAATACTTTGAAAGGTATTGTAGAAGCCGACGAAATCTATATTTGGGGGAGACATTCTGGGGGCAAGCGTGGACGTGGTGCATCTAATAAAACGGTGGTCTTTGGGATGCTTGAACGTAACGGCGAAATAATGACTAAAATTGTTCCTAATGTTCGCAAACACGTCCTTCAACCCATTGTTAAAGAAAACGTGAAACAAGGAAGCATAATGCATACTGATGAACTCCGATCTTATAATGGGATTAATAAAATTGGTTATAGGCATAGAACTGTTAATCACGGGGATGGCGAATATAGTCGGGGAGATATTCATGTTAACGGGATTGAGGGGTTCTGGGCGCGCTTGAAGCTTTCGATACGCGGGACGCACGTCCACGTTTCGAAGAAGCATCTCCAGAAATATGTGAAGGAGTTTGAATATCGCTACAATCGTCGGGATTGGCCGAACGCGATTTTTGGGGATTTGGTCGCAAATCTTTAGAGCACGCTGCTTTGATCAGTGCATTAAACCTCGCCTGTGATTTAGTTGTCATTTTGAGTCATTAAGCGTTCTATTTCTGATCATGGTATGGTAACAAAGCAATCAACGAGTAATTGATAAGCTCCTTTCCTCTTACAGCCACGTTTACCACGTACATATACTACAGTTCCAACATCGTATGGAGGGCGTTTATAATCTTTTGTAGAGCATTGAATGTCGTATAAAAATTCGCCTTGCATATCTCGAGCAAAAAAGTGATCGAGACCATCAATATTCTCAACTCTCAAAACATATATCACATAGTTTTGTTTGAAAACAAAAAGCCACGTTTTTAATTCAGGAATAGCACATAAAAGAACACACAAAAGCATCAAACTTGCAAAGCCAAACAATATCATTGTGGACTCCTGGTGGATGTAGAACTCGATAATAAGACCAATCCCGACTCCAAAGCCAAACAGGAAACAGTTTCTAAGTCTTTTAACCACTTATGTTTCATAATTAATGGTTGTTGTCTTGTGTTAAGGTTATAAACGCGTTTTAATAAGCACTCAATTTAAGACGAAGGCGGAGAGGCAGACGAAGACGAAGATTATCATGACCACAATTAATATACGTTGCGAGACTGCAGCCGACTATGAAGCCATCTTCTCGATCAACAGTCGCGCTTTTAAATCGGATGGAGAAGCGCGATTGGTCAGCGCTCTCCGGGAACAGGGCGCCTTCGATCCTAACCTCTCCCTGGTCGCTGAGAAAGAGGGACACTTAGTCGGGCATATTTTATTTACCCCCGTTGAAATTGGTGGTGAAGCAGAAACCGTGAAAGCGCTGGGTTTGGGACCGATAGCCGTTCTGCCCGAGTACCAGAGACAAGGGATTGGCTCTAAACTCATTGAAGAGGGACTTTCCGCGTGTAGGCGATACGAACACAAGATTGTATTCGTGGTTGGTCACCCTGAGTATTACCCGCGTTTTGGATTCCTGCCTGCTTGATCCAAAGGATTAAGACTAACCTATCATGTGCCTGATGATGTATTCATGGTGCAGGAATTAATGCCCGGTGGATGCGATGGAGTTTCGGGAACGGTGAAGTATCACTCCGAATTTAATTTGCTTAGGGACAATAAAAGGAAGGAGAAATAATAATACATCTCTTCGTCTTCGTGTTCGTCGTCGTCTTCGTCACTGAATTACTCCCTATTGAAATTGCGAGAAGCAACGCGACGAAGCAATCCAGGCAGATAATGTTACGCTACAGACATTCCCCTGGATCGCCGCAGTCGGCTTCGCGTCCTTCGCGATGACACAATAGAATAATCAATATTAGCAATACGCACGGCCACGACGGAGCGTGGCCCTCCCTATGGATAAACCCGGAGATTCGACAATTATTTATTGCAGAATACTGATTACGAATGCGCATTGATTAACTTTAATTCCGCATTACCTCTTACACGCATTCACGCATTTCCCCTTTGACTTTCGACCTTAGACCTTTGACTTTCGACTCTTTTACCCATCATGAATATGAAATACTTTACTGCGGTGATTTGGATTTTACTCGTTTTTCCTGCAGCTTCTCTTTCACAGAAGATTCCCGACACCGTCTTCCTGGAGGAGCTTACCTGGACTGAAGTGCGGGATGCAATTGAGGCGGGAAATACTTCGATCATTTTTCCCACTGGTGGCACCGAACAGAACGGTCCACATTTGGTTTTAGGGAAGCATAATTATATCGTCAGACACACAGCCGAACAAATCGCCCGAAGGCTTGGCAATGCATTAGTCGCTCCCGTACTCGCTTATGTGCCTGAAGGAGATCTTGATCAACCTGCCGGTCATATGCATTACCCTGGCACTATAACATTGCCTAACGAGTACTTTATGAAGGTGGCAGAATATGCGGCGCGAAGCTTTAAGGTGAATGGGTTTAAAGATATCATCCTCCTTGGTGACAGTGATAAAAATCAAGCCGGATTGGAAGCGGTTGCTGAGATGCTCAACCGGGAATGGGCCGATACCGATGTTCGTGTCCACTACGTGTCCGAATACTACTACGGGGGAAGCCGCATATTAGATTGGTTACAGGAACAAGGTGAAACACCAGAAGATATCGGTCAACATGCAGGATTGGTAGCTACTTCGATACTTCTGGCTATCGATGCAACATTAATTCGAGAAGCCAAGTTAGAGCCGAGCAGCAATTATGATGAAATGGGATTCACCGGCAACCCCTCACACGCGAGCGTTGCCTATGGCCAAAAAGCACTTGAGTTTAAGATAGAAGCCGCCCTAGTTCAAATCGAAATACTAATGTCGGAAGCAAGAAATAACTGACGTACTAAAGTGATTCGGGTAGTAAGCAGTACCTGTCACACCATAGCTCTACTTAGCAGAGCGACGGTTGATCCCTTCTGCATATATTTTTTATGATAGCCACTACCGAGCCGAAGGCGACATTTTTCAAAGGCACAAGAGGGAATTTTAAATAAAAGAGAAATTTTACAGGAAGAACGGAAAGATCGGAAAGAAATAACTCTGGAGGGCCACGCTCCGTCGTGGCCGCTTAAAATTGAGAATCATTTATTTTTTTTATTTTAAATAATGGTTACGGACGCGACGGAGCGCGTTCCTCCAGATGAAATGGTGGAACGCGATGTCCCTATCGCGTTATATCTTAGCTACTAAATAAAGAAGCGTGCTGGGGCACACCGCTCCACCTGACACTTAACACTTGTTTCTTTTGACTTTAGACTTTCGACTTATATCCAACGCGCGACCGCGCTTTTCATTCCGATTGATCATCGGTAATTTCCATCAGGCTTCTCCCTAGAAATTCAGCCACATCATCATTGGATTTTGTTTCGGGCAGTTCTTCGTAGTAACGGCATTGAAATTCGACTACAGAAAAAGGTTTGGGGAGATAAAAACGGTCCCAACTCTTAAGGCGCCAGGCGTTGTGGAACTTACCGGTGATAAGAAGGACAGGTGATTTCGCCTGGCGCGCGACGAGAGCGGCGCCCGGTTTGAACTGGTAGCGCGGACCACGGGGTCCGTCGGGGGTAATCGCGATGTCGTTGCCTGAAGTGATTTGATTGACGAGCTCACGGGTCGCAGTGACGGCGCGGTAGCTGCTGGAACCGCGGACCGCCTTAAGTCCAGCAAAGGAGAGAAAAGCGGTCAGCCAGGCACCGTCGCCACTTGCGCTGATCAGTCCGTACATCAGCCGGTGATAGCGGTAACGCCTGATAATTTCCGAAGCGACAAAGAGCCAGTTGTGCCAGATGATAACCACCGCCGGGATATCAGACCTGCATATCAATCGATGATTTTCAGAGGTGATTTTAAAACGCAAGGAAGCGCCCCATAAACGAAGCAATACACTTAAAGGCCAGAACGCCACATAGCGCCAGCCAGCTAAATGCTGAATATTCGGTGCGCTTTCACCTTCTGCATCCGTTGCTGTCGTCTTTTCCTGCATGGCATTATCTTTATAGCCACAAGAGGCACTACCGAAGCGAAGCGAGATCTTTCAAAACCACAAGAAAATATTACAGAATGAGCCGGTGGGGCGGTAATAATAGCACTGGAGGGCCACGCTCCGTCGTGGCCGTAACCATTATTTATAATAAGAAAACGCGTTTATAACCTTAACACAAGACAACAACCATTAATTATGAAACATAAGTGGTTAAAAGACTTAGAAACTGTTTCCTGTTTGGCTTTGGAGTCGGGATTGGTCTTATTATCGAGTTCTACATCCACCAGGAGTCCACAATGATATTGTTTGGCTTTGCAAGTTTG
>CBDANS010000005.1:0-509561 GCA_965197745.1 Opitutales bacterium
TCCACTACGCTACGGAGAGTTTACCTTCTTCCAAGCCGCTTTTGACAAGCAGACGGAGAAAAGTTCGATGTTTCAAGTAGTCAATAACCCCGGGTGGTTAGTTCCTTACATCTCCTGTGGAATGATTGCCATCGGTTTGATCTATCAGTTCGGGTCTGGGCTTTTTACATTCAGGAGTAAGAGAAGATGATGAAAAAAGCGGTAACTCTAAGTCTCATAACATTGGGCATTATTTACATCGGGTGCGGCTTGATGCCACCGCGATATGGTGGCGGCTATGCGGTCAAGCGATTTGCCCAACTCCCGATCCTCTATAAAGGACGGATTAAACCGATGGATACTACCGCTCGCAATGCGTTGCTCATCATTCATGGGAAACATAAAATAAAAAATGACAAGGGCGAACGCATCAGTGCTATTGAATGGTTAATGGATCTCACGATGCGTTCGGATGTGGCTGATAATTACAAATTATTTTATATCTCCCATCCCGATGTTTTAGGGCTTTTTAATATATCCCAGGAAGAAGCCGCCGATTTTAAATTTAATTTTTCTTTTAATGAACTTTCCCCCCATCTCGAAGAAATTGAAAGACAGTCACTACTCGCTAATCCTGAAGCTCAACTGCGCACCCCTTATGAACGCGCCATTCTCAAATTACGACAAGACGTTATACTCTATCACCAACTATCGCATAGTTTAACAGCCCCCGAGTATGTATCCACTATCGAAGAGGAATATCAGGTTTACCTTGGATTAATGCCTGGAGGGATCAGGGCCTTTAATCAAAAACAAGCAGGAGAAGATCATGATGAAGCAGCCCTCAACCATTTCCTGAGTTTTGCCCAACGTTATCGAAGTCTTTCGGAAACAGCAGCCTTCAGCACGATTCCACCAGGAGAGGTAGTAATTGGTCCCGATGGCTGGAAAACCGTAGGACATAGTCTGGTCGAGACAATCATGTCTGGCCAAATCGATGACGTTGTTTTGGGCTATGCCCGATTGATCGACGCCTACCGTTCTGAAAACGAGGATTCGTTCAATACCGCGCTTACCGATCTGCAAACACTTATCGGCAAACGTAGCAATGCAGGGTGGGGAAGCTTAAGATTCGAATATATTTTTAATTATTTTTCACCATTTTATCTCAGTCTGACAATCTATGTATTTATTTTTATTATGGTGTGTATCTCCTGGCTTGTCTGGCCTGATACCCTCGGTCGTTCCGCATATTGGCTGCTGATCCTTGTCTTCGTTATGCATACCTTTGGACTGCTCGCGCGAATGTATATTCAAGGGAGACCACCAGTGACCAATCTTTACTCATCATCGGTGTTTGTCGGTTGGGGAGCTGTGTTATTAAGCATCATCCTTGAACATATTTACCGAAATGGAATTGGAAGCGCGGTTGCGGCATTACTTGGATTTTGCACCTTGCTTATTGCCCATCACCTCGGCGGAAGTGGCGATACACTCGAAATGATGCAGGCGGTTCTGGATTCAAACTTCTGGCTGGCTACTCATGTTGTAGCAGTGACCATAGGTTATTCCGCTACATTTTTAGCAGGGTTTCTTGCTCTTATATTTGTCTGTCGTGGACTGTTAACGAAGGGGCTTAATAAAACTACAGCAGATGCGATTAACAGAATGGTCTATGGGACCGTTTGCTTTGCCTTGCTCTTCAGTTTTGTCGGCACTGTTTTAGGAGGAATATGGGCGGACCAGTCATGGGGTCGTTTCTGGGGGTGGGATCCTAAAGAAAATGGTGCATTCCTGATTGTAATCTGGAACGCATTAGCGCTGCATGCTTACTGGGGAAAGATGGTGAAACATCGCGGTCTTATGGTCTTAGCGATTGCCGGTAATATTATCACCAGTTGGTCGTGGTTCGGAACCAACATGCTTGGAGTAGGTTTACATTCATACGGTTTTATGGACAGCGCCTTTTATTGGTTGTTAGCTTTTTGGATAAGCCAGTTTATCGGTATCGCAGCGGGGTCGCTGCCTCTTGAATATTGGCGTAGCCGTGCGGGTATCAGTGGATAGAATGGTCATGGGATTTGCATGGCTGTGATAAGATGGGGTAAGTGAAATTGCGGAATTACATATAAGAGGTAATGGGGAAATTACCGGGATTATCCTGCAAAAAAATCTGAACTTTTGTCATTTTGTGGTGTTTAATATAAATACCATGAAAACGTTAATTTACAGTGCGCTAATCGGGGCGGCTATAGCATTATTAAGCGGGTGTGAAACTTACGGACCCAATGCCAAAAGAGGGACTGCTTACGGAGGCACGGCGGGCGTCGTAGTCGGTGCAGTTATCGGACATCAAAGCGATGAAGCGGGAAATGGAGCACTCATCGGTGCCGCTGCAGGTGGAGCGATCGGAGCCCTCCTGGGCAGCGCTAAAGATCAGGAAGAAAATGAAAGGCAGGAGGAGATCAGTCAACGCCAAGCCTATGAAATCGATTCCTTATCACCAACTAAAGGTAGTGTGGTAATAGAGTAGGTTTGTGAAAGGATGCAGGATGCAGGATGCGGGATACAGGATGCAGGATGCAGGATGCAGGATGCACGATACAGGATGCAGAATGTGGGATGCAGGATCCAGGATGCTGGATGATGGGCATCGGCTTTACCGTTTAATCGCTTTCACGTATTCTTGCTCAATCGACAGTGGCATTAGCGCAGCAGTAATTCCTTTGCATGATCGAGTGCAGATTGCGAGTGGCGATCGCCAAGCATGCGCGCCAGTTCGATCTGTCGTTCCGACTCGTTTTCATGAATCGGCTTTATGGTGATGGAGGTAGAATTGTTTCCCTGGTCCTTAGTGACAATATAATGTCCACTGGCTTTTCCTGCCACCTGTGGAAGATGGGTAACACTGAAAACCTGGTGTTGATTACCAAGCGCAGCAAGTTCCGCTCCGACGACATTTGCGATTTCACCCCCGACATTAGCATCAGCTTCGTCAAAAACTAAAACAGGGGTATCGTCCACTTGAGCGAGGACAGCTTTAAGCGCAAGCATGACACGCGCGATCTCGCCGCTGGAGGCGATTTTATTCAACGGCAGCAAATCCTGACCCGGATTGGAAGAAAAAAGAAACTGGCATGAGTTATTTCCATATTCTTTTAAATCTGTTTCACGAACAACTTCGATTTTAATTGCGGCTTTTTTAAAGCCGAGTACTGCAATAAGTTTATTTGCTTTTTTACTGAGTTCCCTGGACGCTTTCTGGCGTATTAATCGCAATGATTCTGCTTGTTTGATAAGTTTATTATGTATTTTGTTCGCCTCTTCTTCAATGCGTTCTATAGCTCCCTTCGATGTCACCTGCATTGAGATTTTGTGGGCCAGATTTTCGCGTTTTTGCAAAATTGTTTTTATGTTTTTGCTGTATTTACGACTGAGCTCGAGCCAAAGATTCATTTTTTCCTGGATATCATGTTCGGCTTCTTCATTAAAATCACAGTTGCGCGCTACCTGTTCATAACTGTCACTCAAATCTTCCAATTCAATTATTGAAGACTCAAGACGGTCGACCAAGGTATGGGATTCCCCATCGATTTCAGCAAGCTCCTGCGCTGCCTGCAAAAGCATTCCAAGCTGTCCGATTATTCCATTATCACCTCTAAGCGTGGATTCAATTTGCGCACTGAGTTCGGTTAGCTCGCGCGCTTTAGACAAACGATTAAAATCGCGTTCCAATGCTTCAATAGAATCTTCACTCAAGTCTGCCTGGTCAATGAAGTGGATTTGATTTTGCATAAAATCAATTTCATCGGAACTGAGCCGTTCCTGATTTCGCAGTTCTTCCGCTTCCCGCGTTAACCGCTTCCACTCCCCGTAGTTTTTCCGATAGGTGTTCAATTCATCGCTCACGAGGGCATAGCGATCGAGTAGTTCTCGTTGCCATTTTTCTTTTAATAATTTCTGAGGTTCGCCCGGACCATGGAAATCGATCCAGCATTCACCTAATTCCTGTAAATTTCCCAGGGTTGTGAGAACGCCATTGATCTGGATCTTAGGCATTTTTGAACGAACGATAGATCTACGCAGAATGAGGCTACCCTCATCACAGGGAGGCAGTCCAAGCGCTTCGAGTCGAGCGTCGAGCCGTGCAGACTCTTCAAAGTAAAGCCCCCCTTCCACCTCACAATTATCAGCTCCCTTACGAATAATCGATTTATCGACCCGGGCTCCCGAGAGAAGTGCGAGGGCTCCAAGTAAAATACTTTTCCCCGCTCCTGTTTCCCCGGTTACGGCTATAAATTCGCGATCAAAATCAAGCTCCACCTCATCCATGAGGGCCAGATTCTTAATCTTCAAATACTGCAACATATGTGTGGCTCGTTATTAAAGAGCTGAAGACACTTTTGGCAACAATTTGGTTCATTACTCCAGCTTACCTTAGGTGCAGGTAGATTTTATAAAAAAGACCCTACTTTAGCGTTGGTACTTCCTTTTTCTCTCGTACGCTCGATATAGGCACACAGAAATAAAACTATATTTACGTATCCTGACCCTGTTATTTTGTAATATTTCAGATCTATTACTGATTTTAATTGGAAAATTACACTCTGTAGCCCTATAGTAACATAGAATTTTAAATAGATACACTCACAATAAGAAAGGAATCTGATATGATCGCGACACAAGAACCCGCATTTCCCGAAATCGAATTTTCTCCTAAAGCAAAGGCTTTCCTGTCTTCACCCAAACAGATGTTGATTGATGGTCAATGGGTCGATGCTGCTTCCGGTAAAACGTTTGCGGTGTATAATCCGGCCACCGGGCAAGAGGTTACTCAAGTTGCCGAAGGTGAAAAGGAGGATATCGATCGCGCTGTGAATGCAGCGAGGAACTCTTTTGAGAAAGGTGTCTGGCGAAACTTAACGCCCTCAGAAAGAGGGAGAATCGTTTGGAAGATAGGGGATCTTATCGCAGAAAATGCTGATATGTTTGCAGAAATGGAATCGATCGATAATGGTAAACCCAAAGCCGTAGCAAGTGTCGCTGATTTACCACTCGCCATCGATCTTTTTCATTATATGGCTGGATGGGCGACAAAAATTGAAGGCAATACCATTCCTATTTCCGTAGCGGGAGCGCATTTTCATGCTTTTACGGTAAGAGAACCTGTCGGTGTTGTAGGGCAGATCATCCCCTGGAATTTCCCCCTGCTTATGGCTGCATGGAAGCTGGGTCCCGCCCTGGTGACCGGCAATAGCATCGTTCTCAAACCCGCCGAGCAGACTCCATTGAGCGCTTTGCGTCTGGGTGAACTCTTAAGCGAGGCCGGTGTGCCCGATGGGGTGGTTAATATTGTCTCGGGATTTGGGGAAGCGGGCGCGGCCCTGGCCGCTCACGATGGGGTAGACAAAGTCGCTTTTACCGGCTCCACAGAAGTAGGTAAACTGATCGTCCAAGCAGCGGCAGGGAATTTAAAGAAGGTCACGTTAGAATTAGGGGGAAAGTCACCCAATGTTCTCTACAAAGATGTTCCCGATTTGGATGCCGCTATCGAAGGTGCGGCAAACGCCATCTTTTTCAACCATGGCCAATGCTGTTGTGCCGGTTCACGTTTATATGTCGAATCGGATGTATTCGATGAAGTACTCAATGGTGTCTCAAAACACGCCAATGATATTAAAGTAGGACCCGGTTTAGCGGAGGATACTGAAATGGGGCCGCTGGTCTCAGAAGAGCAATTAGACCGTGTTTGTGGCTACATGGCTTCCGGTGTTGGAGAAGGCGCTCAGCAAATTGTCGGTGGCAATCGTGTCGGTGAGTCCGGATATTTTGTACAACCCACGGTCTTTACCAAGACGAACCATGATATGAAAATCGTCAAAGAAGAAATATTCGGCCCGGTCGTGGTTGTTGAACCATTCAAAGAAGGTGAACCGCTAATGCAGCACGCAAATGATAGCGCATACGGATTGGCGGCCGCGGTGTGGACGAGTGATGTTTCTAAAGCACATCGGACAGCCGCTGAACTTCGCGCGGGCACGGTGTGGGTCAATTGCTACAATGTATTCGATGCAGCGTTACCCTTCGGCGGATACAAACAATCCGGGTGGGGCCGTGAAATGGGTCACGAGGTTCTCAACAATTATACCCAAACCAAGGCTGTCGTCGTATCGCTATAAGCAATAGTCAATAGAATCATTGATATTTTTCCTTTCGGCGCAATCGTCCGCACGGGATTGCCTTGATTGAGCGTGAAGAGAAGAGGGATTTCAGCCTGGAAGATTATATATAGAGCGGTGCTTTGGTTCGCGCAATATATCGCTTTGGGCTGAAACATAATTTACCGGTGTTCACCGAAGGGCGAAGATTAGAATGCTTATATTATTAAATTCACCCATATTTAACTTGCCTCAAGGGTAAAGCTATTTTGGATTTTATTGTTTGACCTCACGGGGGATTAGCTCAGTTGGTTAGAGCGCTTGCATGACACGCAAGAGGTCGCTGGTTCGAATCCAGTATCTCCCACCATTATTTATCGACATTTTGCCAAGATTTGCTAATTATGATTAGCAAATTTTAATATAAATGGCAAAACAGAGATTTAAGATTACCAGGTTTATTAACCCTAGTGGCTCAGAAGCCTGGCGCTTATCCGGCACCTTAAATGGTAAGCAAATTCGGAAAAATTTCAAGTCCCGAAACGATGCTGTCGCCGAGCGTCAAAAGTTATCTATCCGTTATTTAAACGAACAATCCGAAGGGCAGACCGTTTGGACAACCCTGACCCACGGGCAGAACAAAGAGGCCATTTTAGCTATTAATCGCCTCAACCAAGCCAAGTCCAATAAACCTCTCACCTTCGCTGTTAACTACTTTTTAGCACATTATAAAAAAGCTGCTGAGACAATGACTGTCGAAGAGGCTGTTCGAGAGTATTGCGATCATAAATACAAAGAATTAGAGCGCGGAATCATATCCTATCGCCAGAAGCACGCTATTGCCTTGGAGATGAAAAAGTTAAAGTACTATTTCGCAGGACGGATCGTTAATGAAATTCAAGCTGAAGAGCTTAATACTTACCTTGACACACGACACGGTCGCTCAAAAGCAACGCTCTCCCTTAAAAGTTGGAATAACTACCGTGGATACTTAAGTACATTTTTTAAGTACTGCATGTCGAAAAAATATGTGGGAGAAAACCCGATCCTGGAAGTTCCTCAGTATAAAATAAAGCAACGCAGGGGTACAGCGGAGATTCTCTCTGCTAATGAAGCAGCCGATCTGATGGAATGGCTGGAAACTTATAGTGGGAAGCAGAACAGGGACGGATCCTGGTGGGGCGTGCCCGGGTGCATGGTACCCTACTACTCATTATCCCTGTTTGCAGGAATCAGACCCGACTGGAAGCACGGTGAAATGAGTAAACTCAAACTCAAGCACATCCATACGGACACCGGGGTTATTCTTATCGAACCGGATGTCTCTAAAGTTAATGATAAACGTGCCATTAAAATCCAACCCAACTTAAGCCTCTGGCTGAAGAAGTATCCTCCTGCCCGCTACCCCATCATTCCAACAAGGAGGTTCAGAGACATGTGGGTCCATGTCCGTAAAGAGCGCAAGCTATCTCATAATGTCCTTCGTCATACCTATATTTCGATGACGGTGGGGTCCTTCCGTTCGGTGGGAGACGCCGCCCTTCAAGCGGGTAACTCTGAATCAGTGATCCGCAAATACTATCTCGACCTAGTGACTAAGGAGGAAGCGGATCACTTCTGGCAGATAGTCCCACTGAGCGATCAATTAGTTCGATAAGATTAATAAAATAGAGGAATTGTGACTTGTTCGCTTAATCGCTTAAAACTGAACATAATAACGCTTGTACAGTCCACAAAGTTTGATCCTCTGTCTCTGATTCAGTAACAGAAGCATCATGGATTTAACTTTTCCCCAAGCAGCCCCTCTTTTGTCAAACGCACACAGACGCTGATCGCGTTGGTATACAAAGAATGCACTTTGTCAATCCGGCGACAAACACATCCCTATTTGTGTAGCATCGTGACCCTTTTTGACTATTTACTTGTATTCTACTTCCTTGGCAAGGGCTTGAACTCATCTCCGCCAGGCCGATAAGCACACTAGCGCCGGATTCGTCAACTTTCAGCTCGCCATAGCGTGCATTCGAGTAGAGATCTGCATCGCCTTCCTGAAACATAAATGATTCCGCACCGAGACGTAGGTCCCCTCGATAACGATATAAGAGAAGATGCTCGTCCGCATGCAAGCTAGCGCCCTGCTGGATTCTTACAAAGTTAGCGACTTTGTTTTCATCAAGTGAGACGACAATATACCCCTTGATCGTCCCCCGCTATTCGTACCAGTTTAAGAGAGAGTTGCCGGGTGTTAATGGTTTTAGGATTGCTGTATAGGATAGATCTTGGCCGCGTTCGGGCTACGTGCCGTTTTTCTTCTTTTCAGTGCGGTCTATGCTTTAATATTTATCATTGTCGTCGCCTTTGTTGCAAAAAGAGAATTACCAGCCTTCAAGTCTTCATCCCCGCGGGGTAACCCTTTATATTTAACGATAGCAACGCAGTACCGCATCCTCATAACTGCCGGACTAGGGCAGATCTTTGGACAATTGATCCGTTCCGGGGTGGTGGTAATTATTCCTCTATACGCCGCTGAAGTTCTCGGCCTTAATGTAGAAGCCATTGGCTTAATCGTCAGTATCGCCGCAGCCGTTGACATGTCTTTATTTTATCCGGCCGGATTACTTATGGACCGGCGTGGGCGAAAACATGCGATAATTCCCTGTTTTTTTATCCAGACTATCGGTCTGGTTCTATTACCGTTCACTGATAGCTTTACTACGCTTTTATCGGTCGCTATCCTGATCAGTTTTGGAAACGGTCTTGGCTCAGGATCGATGCTGACTTTGGGGTCCGATCTTGCTCCTGAAGATTCTCGCGCTGAATTTCTCAGTCTCTGGCGGTTTATCGGTGATCTCGGAGGTACCAGCGCGCCCCTCATCGTGGGAGCAGTAGCGGCATTAGCTACGATGCAGGTAGCGACATGGGTGGTATCTTCCACCGGCCTTCTCGCGGTATTAATATTTGCCCTTCATGTTCCCGAGACCCTTAAAAGAAATTAAGGCATCAGGGCCTCTGCTTTTTATTTATAAAAATATATTTTAAAACCCTTGGAGTCTCGGAATCGTTGTCTCAATCTTCGATGATTTTTTCGTATTCAGAAGCGAAGAGAAGGGACTCGCATTCGACTTCATCCTGAATTTTTATTTTTATCAGCCACCCCATTTCATAGGGTTCATCATTTACCAGTTCGGGAGCGCCTTCCAGTTCACTGTTAATTTCCTGGATTTCACCGCTGACCGGCATATAAAGATCGGAAGCCGCTTTAACGGATTCAATTACTCCAAAAGTGTCTCCCCGTTTAAGTGAGTTTCCGGTTGATGGTAATTCGATAAAAGTTATATCGCCGAGACTTTCCTGAGCATAATCGGTAATTCCGATAATACCTGTTCCATTAACTATTCTTATCCATTCGTGCTCTTTGGTATATCTAAGTTCAGTAGGTATCTTGTTCATGTATTTGACAGTCTGGATTGATCAATCAACTTTTCTCTTTATGCAAGGGTGGTTTAGCGCGTTCAAGTCTTATCTTGTTTCCGCGCAAATCGACATAGAGGTTATCGGTATCTATTTCACTGACGTTGATGAGAGCTGATCCTATAGGGCGATTTATCATCGGTGACATCGTCCCGGATACGACTTCACCAATCTGCTTCCCCTCGAAGTAGACCGGCGTGCCGTGACGTGCGATGCGCCGATCATTCAACTTGAAAAATATTATTTGTCTTCGAGAACCGTTACTTTTTTCTTTTTCGAGTGCGCTGCAGCCGATAAAATTATCAGTTTTAGAAAATTTAACGGTCCAACCCAGTCCAGCCTCCAAGGGAGAGATGTTCTCACTGATTTCGTGACCGTAGAGAGGCAATCCGGCTTCGAGGCGAAGGCTGTCGCGAGCCCCCAGACCGCAAAGCTTGAGCCCATAAACTTTACCTCTTTTATGCAGGGCGCGCGCTACGGTACCGGCATCCTTCATGGAGCAATAAATTTCGAATCCGTCTTCACCCGTGTATCCGGTTCGGCTTATCATTACTTCAACACCATCAACTTTGTCTTTAATAAAACAAAATCGTTTTAAATCATTAAGGTCACTTGTCGTGAGCGTATTTAATAATAATTCGGCCTCGGGACCTTGTAAGGCGAGGAGAGCGTATTGGAGTGAGACATCATTTACTTCGCAACGATACTTCTCAGCATGTTGAAGCATCCACTTTACATCCTTTTCTGTATTGTCGGCATTGATACATAGAAAAAAAGCGTCCTTTTTGAAACGGTAGATGATAACATCATCGACGACGTTACCGTTTTCATAACACAACATGCTGTAAAGCGCTTTACCGTCGATGAGCCGCGCGACATCATTGGTCGCAAGGTAATTTAAATATTTCTCCGCGTCTGCACCTGCTACCTTCACTTCACCCATATGGCTTACATCGAAAAGACCGACCGATTCGCGTACCGCGCGGTGTTCTTCGAGAATACTTGTGTACTGCACCGGCATTTCCCAACCCGCAAAGGGTACAAAACGCGCGCCATTTTCACCGTGAAATGAGTGGAGTGGAGATTTTTTCAGTTCAGTCATCTCATCGCCTGTAAGTTTGGCCCTTTTAAAGGTGTCGGATATTCTGAGGTCAAGGATTAAGACCTTATAGCTGCATGATAATTGAATTTAACTATTGATCTGAAAGTAATTCTTGAAATGTTCGGCTAATCATACATATTAAAAGCTTAGAAGATAGCCGATTTAATGAAAGATAACTGTTACCGACATCGTTTTAATGGCGGGTTCGGGTTACGGAAAAGCAACTCTGAGAGTCGTAATGGCTCCTTAATTTCTCAACTAAGAGGGATTGCTATCGTTTAGTCCTGATAATACCCCTGGGGTGATTATACGTAGCGTTTGGCTTCTGCGTATAGTATCACTACCGCGGTTAATGAACACCATGCACCATTTTTACCTTAACATCGCATTACTGGAGATCCTGATTCGCCGACGACGATGTAGGCGCATCCAGGGCTATGTCTCCCCCCGCATCGCGCCCATAGGGTGATGCAGAATGATATGACCACATTGATAGTCGCCATAGCCTTTACTCTCGGAGTTTCCGCGTTTTGTTCTTTATTGGAAGCCTTTATCCTCAGTACTACTACTGCAGAAGTCGAAAACCTCAAGGTAAGTTATCCTAAACGAGGCCAACTCCTCGAAAAATTCAAGAATGATATCGAGGAGACAACATCGGCTCTTCTTACCCTCAATACCTTAGCCCATACCCTGGGTGCGGCGCTTGTTGGTATCTACGCAGCTAAATTATTTGATAAGTTCTGGGTAGGCGTTATCTCGGGTGGACTGGTCTTTGCGATTCTTATTTTTTCTGAAGTTATACCAAAGAATATGGGTATAATTTACCGTAAGCACCTGTCAAATCTTGTTTACCCCTTGCATTTTGTGCGCATTGTCATGATTCCATTATCCTTCTTATGTAAACTTTCAGTGCGCCTGATCGTTCGCAAAAAGCCGTCCATGAGCACCGCTGAACAGGAGCGGGAGATTATCCTCCTTGCTGAAAAAAGCGCGAAGGAAGGTTCCCTCTCTCGCAATGAGCGCGATATGATCCATAATGCTCTCAGCCTCGACGATATCCTGATTAGCGACATTATGACTCCGCGTACCGTGGTCACGGCCATGGATCAGAATCTTACCATCGAGGACGTCTTTAGTGACTATAGAAATATACCCTTTGCGCGTATCCCTGTTTACGATGAGACGATCGATAATATCGTTGGTGTTGTTCGCAGGCGCGATCTTCTTCAGGCCCGTGCCGATGATCGTGATAGTGTGACCGTAGCCGAACTGAAAGGGGAAATCATCTTTGTCGCTGACACCGCAAACGCGGCAGATGCCCTGCAGCTGTTTCTAAAAAATCACCAACAGCTGGGAGTGGTTGTCGACGAGTTTGGATCTACTGCGGGTGTTGTTGCGATGGAAGATATCGTAGAGCATATTCTTGGTCGTGAAATATATGAAGAAACCGATATTGCTGTCGATATGCGGGCACTGGCGCGAAGCAAAGCGCAGAGTAATGAGCATAATACATCCGAAGAAAAAACACGTCTCTCCCGCAGTCCTAACCCCGCTACCGTGCGCCGCCCGGCATCTTAAAAATCATTTTAATTAAAGCATAGGGTGCCAGCGACAAGTCCAGAGGGAGCGCCGGATTACTGGGTGCATGATTTAGACCCTTTTATATTGCGTTTCAGCGAAAACTTTGGACTTCGCTGGTATGGATTTTCCTATATCCTGGGTTTTATCGCGGCTTATTTTCTTTTGCGGCTATACTATCGTTACAACCGCTCGTCCTGGAAGCCAAGTCAGAGGACAAGAACCCGCTCGTTGGCAAGGAGCAAGCCCGCAAATACGCCAACGCGCAGAATTGCCGCTTTATCATCCTCTCAAACGGCAACCTGCATTACATTTGGGATCTGAAGCGCGGCAACCCTTACATCATCACAGCATTCCCATCGCCGGGCTCGGTATCCGAGTACCGGAATGTTTCGCCCGATCCGCAACGGCTAATCAATGAGCGAGTCGGCGACGACTACATCGTCCTGACCCAGCGTCCAAACTATGCCTCTGAAGCTGCCTGGAAGAATGAGGTTGAACGACCCGGCTATATCCAAGCCAACAAATTACGCTTCCTGCGGGTCTATCAGCTTAAAGCAATCCACGCGTTGCAGCGGGCGGTGCAGGATGGCCACGACCGCTTCTTGTTCGAGATGGCGACAGGCACTGGCAAGACGCTTACCGCCGCTGCTGTGATCAAGTTGTTCTTGCGCTCGGCAAATGTCCGTCGTGTGCTCTTCTTAGTCGATCGACTGGAACTGGAAGAACAGGCGCATAAAGTCTTAACCGATCTGCTTAGGGCAGACTTCAAGACGGTTATTTACAAGGAGAACCGTGACAATTGGAAGCATGGCGTGATCGTCGTCACCACGGTTCAATCGCTTTTGTTCAACAACAAGTATCAGCAGCTGTTCTCGCCGACCGATTTCGACTTGGTGATTTCAGACGAAGCGCACCGCTCGATCGCCGGTAACGCCCGCGCGGTTTTCGACTTCTTTGTGGGCTACAAGCTTGGCCTGACCGCTACACCCCGCGATTATCTGAAAAATACCAGCAATGATGTTCGCCCCGCGAGGCGTGACCCGCGTGAGGCCGAACGACGCCTTTTGCTCGACACCTATCGCACCTTTGGTTGTGAGAGCGGGCAGCCCACGTTTCGCTATTCACTGCTAGACGGCGTAAAAGACGGTTTCTTGATCAATCCGACCGTCGTCGATGCTCGTACCGAGGTGACTACCCAACTCTTATCTGAAGAGGGATTCGTCGCTTCGTTCACCGACGATACAGGTGAGGATCAGGAGGAAACCTACAAGCAGCGTGAGTTTGAGAAGCGCTTCTTCTCTGAAGCCACTAACCAGCTATTCTGTAGGAGCTTTCTTGAGAACGCGCTTCGTGACCCGATCAGCGGTGAGATCGGAAAGTCCCTTGTTTTCGCCGTCAGTCAGAACCATGCCGCTAAGCTCGCGCAAATCTTCAACCAGATTGCAGATCGGATGTTTCCGGGCAAGTACCAGTCCGACTTTGCTGTGCAGGTGACCTCTCAAATCCAGGATGCGCAGAAGTTCACAGTTAACTTCGCCAATAACAATCTTCTGGGCTCGGCCAACTTCCTGTCCGACTACCGGACTAGTAAAGCCCGGGTCTGCGTCACGGTCGGCATGATGACCACCGGTTACGACTGTACTGATATTCTGAATCTCGGTCTGTTCCGTCCCATCTTCTCACCCACCGATTTTGTCCAGATCAAAGGACGCGGGACCCGCAAGCACGACTTCCTGGACAACCTTCTTGATAATAGCCGCAAAGACAGTGTCCCCGAGCCGCAGAAGACCGCATTCAAGCTCTTCGACTTTTTTGGCAACTACGAGTATTTCGAGATCGATTACAACTATGACGAGCGTCTGAAGCTGCCCCGGTCTAAAACGACTGATAGGGACAACGGTAACGGACCAGTTGAATCTACAGGCGTTTACGAAAACCTCGGTGCTGACATCATCGCCTCAGTGCGCGTAGAGACTATCGGTTACGAAGGGATGAAAATCGACCGGATGTTTTTTGAGAAGTTCGAGGACACCGTGCGCAAGAACGAAACTATCGCGGATGCTGTGAAGGCCGGCCAGTGGGATCGTGTTATCGATTATGTCAACCGCGAGGTATTCGATAAACCCGAGGAGTACTACACGCTTAAAAAGTTGCGCCAAGCCGCTGCTGTGGACCGCCGTCTCACCTTGCGCGAGATTCTGGAGAAGGTCTTCGGTCTCATTCCCCATTTCAAATCCAAGGATGAGCTATTGGAAGAGGAATTCGCAAAGTTCGTAAACGATTACAAACCTGGCGAGGCCGATGCCATCCCGGCCATCAAGAGCTATTTCAAAGCCTATGCGACGAACAATCAGGTACGCGATATCATCGATGGCAAGCGACTCTCGGATCTGGCTACCAACCCGTCCTTTTCCTCAGGCGACTACCGCGCCGTGCCGGAGAAGTATCGCAACCTCATCCCGGAATACGTCAAAGATTACGTGTCCCTAAATCAATTCGCTGCGTAGGGCCCTCTCCATGCTGGATACCGAAACCAAGCGCCGCATCGATACCGCCCGCGATATTCTGGTCGGCAAGGTGCCGGATCCCAAGAGCCAAGTCGAGCAGATCACCATCGCACTGATCTACAAGTTCATGTGTGACATAGATGCCGAAAGCGAGGAGTTGGGCGGAAAACGCAGCTTCTTCGCCGGTGACTTCGCCCGCTACGGATGGCCCAAACTAATGCGTACCGGCCTCGGCGGCCACGAGACCTTGAACCTCTATGCGGAGGCTATCACCAGGATGCCGGAGAACCCCGGGATTCCATCGCTGTTTCGAGACATCTTCAACAACGCTTACCTACCTTATCGCGACCCGGAGACTCTACGCTCCTTTCTCAAGATCATCGACGAGTTCACCTATGATCACTCCGAGCGTCTAGGTGACGCCTTCGAGTATCTGCTATCCGTCCTCGGCTCACAGGGCGACGCCGGGCAGTTCCGTACCCCACGTCATATCATCGCCTTTATCGTTTCGATTGTCGACCCGAAGAAGGAAGAGACGGTGCTGGATCCCGCGTGTGGCACGGCAGGATTCCTGATTTCATCCTATAAGCACATTCTCGCGGCCAACACCGATCCTCAAGGCGTTAGCACGCTAACACCGGACGACAAGGGCCAGCTAGCGGTAAACTTCAAGGGCTACGATATTTCGCCCGACATGGTGCGTTTATCGCTGGTGAACATGTACTTGCACGGATTTACTGCCCCGCATATCTTCGAATATGACACTCTGAACAGCGAGGATCGCTGGAACGAATACGCCGACGTGATTCTCGCCAACCCCCCGTTCATGTCGCCGAAGGGTGGCATCCGTCCTCACAATCGGTTCACGGTGAAGTCCAAACGGAGCGAGGCGCTTTTTGTCGACTACATCGCCGAGCACCTGATGCCCTCTTCTGGCCGCTCCGGCATCATCGTTCCCGAGGGAATCATCTTCAATAGCGAAAACGCTTACAAAAATTTACGCAAAAAACTCGTCGATGATTACCTGGTCGCCATCATTTCCCTTCCAGCAGGAGTGTTCAACCCTTATTCGGGTGTTAAAACCTCCATTCTCATCCTCGACAAGTCGCTGGCGAAGAAGACTACCCGTATTGCCTTCTTTAAGGTAGAGAGCGACGGTTTCGATCTAGGAGCCCAGCGGCGGCCGGTTGAACAGAACGACCTACCAAAGGTCGTAGCTGAGATTGGTGAATATCTGTATAGATTACGGGCTCGCGAATCCGTGGACGATTTCCATCCGATAAATGGGCTCATCGTCGAAAAAGAAAAGATCGCGGCGAATGGGGAGTATAACCTGAGTGGGGAAAAATATCGGGAAAATGGCGTGCGCTCGTCACTCTTTCCAATTGTACCTTTAGGTGAAGTAGCAGACGTCATCGCTGGACAATCACCGCCTGGAAAGTCTTATAACAATGTCGGCATTGGAACGCCGTTCTATCAGGGCAAGGTTAAATTTGGTCGAATGTTCATCGGCGAACCTATAAAGTGGACCAACGATGCACGGAGATTTGCCGAGAGAGACGACGTTCTTATGTCCGTACGTGCTCCTGTTGGTCCTGTCAACCTTGCTACCCAGCGGATTTGTATAGGCAGAGGTCTCGCCGCAATCAGACCTACAAAGAACCGATTGCTTACCAGTTATGCCTTTTACATTTTGCGGGGCTTAGAAGCGGAGATAATTGGCAACACAGGAGCAGCGTTTACCTCAATCAACAAGGGTGACATTAATAAACTCCAAATCCCTCTCCCGCCGCTGGAGGTACAGAAGGAGATAGTCGCCGAGATCGAGGGTTACCAGAAGGTCATCAACGGCGCTCGCGCCGTTATCGAAAACTATAGGCCGCATGTTGTTGTCAACCCCGAGTGGCCAATGGTGAAGATCGCAGAGTTTGTCCAAGAGATAAAGGCTGGTTTTGCAAGCGGCAAATCTAGACTTGACAATGAAGGCGTGCCCCACATTCGCCCTATGAATGTGACTGATAGAGGTTATTTCACTTGGGATGGTTTGAAACGTATTAGCGAGGATGAATTTCGAGGAAGAGAGAACTATGCACTCGTCCCCGGCGATGTACTATTCAACAACACTAACAGCAAGGAGCTTGTGGGGAAGACTTGTCTCATCACCGAGAAAATAGGGGGAGGCTTTTCCAACCACATGACTCGCATTCGTGTTCAAAGCGATAAGTGCGATCCACGTTTCCTTGCTCTGAGTCTTTATACCGCTTGGCGAGGTGGAAAATTTCTTGAACGAGCAAACAAGTGGATTGGACAAGCTGGAATTAATAACAAGTCCCTTGGGGAGTTACAAATCCCCATCCCCCCCCTTGCTACGCAGCAAGACATCATGTCTGTGCTCGAAGCCGAGCATGCCCTAGTCACAGCCAACAGCGAATTAATCGAACGTTTTGAGGAAAAGATAAAGGGCACCATCGCTCGTGTGTGGGGCGAAAATAAAGCTGCCCCGTCGGAGTCGGAGAGGAGTGAAGCATGAAAAAAGACGTGCCTTGGGTCAACCTTGCGTGCCTGGAGCATGCAAATAGGCATGAGGAACAGACAGGAATGGTCCGAAGTGTTGCCCTTACTTATGGGATCAATAACAATTGCGTGGGCCGGAGAGCGTTTTCAAGTCGTTGCAAGCAGCTTTTGTTGTGTCTTTAGATTTCAATCTCCTAGAACAGTTACTCCACGGAGAGGAGGGGCCTACACTCGATTTTAAGCGAGATCAGTACGCGTTTGAAGGAGCAAGCGACGACGACAAGGGTGAATTACTCAAGGACGTCCTCGCTTTTGCTAATACCGGACGTCAGACAACTGCGTACATACTGATCGGAGTGGACGAGGTCAAGGGGAGACGCAGTAAGGTCATTGGAGTAAATGCACACCTGGACGACGCCCAATTACATCAATTTGTAAACTCGAAGACCCAGCGGCCAGTCGAATTTTCATACTCACCGTTCCCCACCAATGACGGTGAAATTGGCGTCATTGAAATACCAGTTCAAGCATGCCCAATCTACCTAAAGAAAGGGTTTGGCAATCTTTACGCCAATGCCGTCTACAAGAGAGACAGTAGCAGCACGGCGGTCGCCACTCCCGATGAGATCGCGCGAATGGGTGAAATGCGAGTCTCGAGCGGCACACCCCAACTTGTTCTTGAGTGGGCGGACTTAGATAGGCGTACGGTACTTCCTTCGCCTCACTCTGTACACACATTAATTCTTAATCCACCACTCCCTGATAGCACATTTGAAGAACCTCGACCCACCGTTAGAATGGGCCTGGCTGACTACCGGGACTACTACAGGAATGATAACTACTCTAAGGATGCTATTAACTACATTTTTGAGAGGGCTTTTTTAAAGCCTCTGGGCCTCCGGTTACGCAACTGCAGTGGGACGGTTGGGAAACGGATCCTTTTCGTCGGTTCAGTGACTAAAGCCAACGCCGATTGCGTCTGGGATTGTACCCATCAACCGAAGCGCCCATATCGTGACCGTATGGCTAAAATCTCTGCATCAATCGTCCCGCTTTGCATCACAGCTTCAAATAAGCTCAGAACCTCGCGTAAAAGAGCTCGACGACCGGTGGGAGATCACCATTGATTTCGGAGATGTGCGTCCTTGTGACGAAGTCTGGACGACCAGTGAGCTATTCATTGGATCAATGAGCGACAGGATCACAAGACTGGAAGGCGAGCTACGGGGCGATAATATACAGCAGCCTTCCCTGTCCGCCCTAGAGATCCGTTTTGAGGTCGAGCAAAGACCAATGGAGCGAGCGGATGTCAAAAAATACTTGGATGACTGTTGAAACCGATATTCGCATCCCAGTCGATAGGAATGTCCCTGGCCATTGGCCGAACAGCATACTACCTCCGATCTCTCGACTAGGAGACGAGGAAGATCGATGCTCTCATCACCAAGAGCTGCGAGGCCATCCATCGATCGATAAGTCGCAATGGCAACAGGTGAGACACCGCCCCAATAGATAGCTTGATGGTCACGCTTAAAAATGGACTGATCCATAGCAGAAGGCAGAGCGTAACTAGGCAACTGCTCTACGCACGTCCAATCCCTTCGTCATATTACTTATCATCATTACGGTATATGAACCCAAACCACCGCAATGGATAACACCGATTTAAAGGAGACAATCGACATGAAATGCAGTATTGAAGTGTATTAGTAACGATAAGATCTGACAGAAGCAAGAGAAGGGTTACTCTGTGTGGGAAGTTAAACAACAACAACAGCCCCCTAGGGGGCTGCCCCAAACAGGAGTAACCCCAATGAGAATAAACGAAAAAATGATCAGAAATAAAGTAGGATTATTAAATTTAGCTGAAGAGCCAGGCAACGTTTCAAAGGCCTGTCAGGTGATGGGCTTCAGTGGCGATACCTTTTAGCGGTATAAAGCGGCGGTCGAGGAAGGGGGAATCGAGAATCTGCTGGATAAAAGTCGCAGCCAGTCGAACCTCAAAAACCGCGTTGACGAGAGCATTGAAAAGCGGGTGGTCACGCTCGCGAAGGAAACCCGGCGCTGGGACAACAGCGGGTGGCCAACGAACTGAGGAAAGAGGGGTTGGTGATCTCACCGGCCGGAGTGCGTTATGTGTGGATCAGCCATCAATTGCAAACCTTCCCGTTGCGGTTGAAGGCCTTGGAAAAGAAAATGGCCGAAGAAGGGTTGGTCTTAACCGAGAGACAGTTGGCGGCCCTGGAGAAGAAGAAAGAGCGTGATCAGTTGCACGGGGAGATTGAGACCGCCCATCCCGGCTATCTGGGTGCCCAGGATACCTTCTATGTTGGCACGCTTAAAGGGGTCGACGCATCTATCAGCAAACCTTCCTCGACACTTATGCGAAAGTGGCTTACGCGAAGTTGTATACGATGAAAACCCCGCTCACCGCCGCAGAGTTGCTTAACGATCAGGTCTTGCCCTTTTTCGAGCAACACGCGATGGGACTGTTGCGGGTGCTTACCGATCGTGGAACCGAGTATTGCCGACGACATGACAGTCACCCTTACGAGCTGTATCTGGCGATCAATAATATTGATCACACCAAAACCAAAGCGAAGCATCCCCAGACCAATGGCATCTGTGAGCGCTTCCATAAAACGGTTCTCCAGGAGTTTTATCAGGTAACCTTCCGTAAGAAGATCTACCGTACTTTAGGGCAGTTACAAAAAGATCTCGACGAGTGGCTGTATCACTATAACCATGAACGCACTCAACAGGGTAAAATGTGCTGTGGGCCTACCCCCATGCAGACCATCCTTGAGGACAAGGTGCTTTGGACGCAAAAAGTTGATCACCTTAACCAGGACAATGAAGAACCAATAGCTAGCTGACATTTTATACTTCCTCACAGGGTAACCTGTAAAATCAAGTCGTTGCTAGTACAATTGAAGGAGACCCTCGAGATCACGGAGATAGGTTTCGGTGCCCTGCACGCAATGCTTCGATCTATGGCTCTAGACCCTTGAAACGGCCTATCAACTCTTTGAATAATGCCTCCGCCTTATTCAGAATCTCTTCCGGCACCTCCTGCGGCTCAGTTGTTGACCATGTCACCACGATCCAGCGAGCGACCTCCGGCTTCCAGCCATCTGTCAACTTGACGCTATGCCGTCCCGCGGCGCTCTCGATTTTATCCACCAGACCGCCTTTGCTGCGATCATCCTGATTAAGACTGATTTTATTGCTAACGACATTCTTCAGCAAGGGTAGAATTGTCGCTTCACCAATGAGATCCTCAATTGTGAATTCCTCCTGCCCAAGCACCTCGTTCAACATTAACATGGCATTTTCATGGCCTGCATATAATTCCTTCATCAGTGCATCCTGCCGTGCTCTACCTGCATCGTCACCGTATAGCAAGACAACCGGCTGCACTTCCTGCCCGAGAAACAATGACGCGATGTGTCCAACGAGCTTCGTTCCCCTGCAAGCCGTTATGTAGATATCTTTAGCTAAATCTTGTCGCCTTAGCGCGTGACAGTGGAGATTCAGGCTGTGCAGATACAGGTAATCTGATATCCCCTTCACCAGCACATTTTTTGTGTTGGAATAGCCCGTGTACCATCGCGTAACCCGCTGCTGCTTGCAAAGGGAAGATTGTCTCCCAGTCTTTAGGCCAGCTATCGACGCTGATCATCGAATGCCCGGTGTTATCTTCCGTAACTGGACGAACACGGTGGATGTGCTTACCATCAATCAAAAACGGCGAGTGCGTGGTGTAAATCATCGGATTGTTCTCAGCCAGATTCTCGAAGAACGATATAAGCTCCTGCTGCGTCGTTGGGTGCAAGTGCAAACCCGACTCGTCGAGTAGCAGGATCGCATCCTTGTGTCCCTCATCCGACTCCACCAGAAAGACCATTGGAATCCCTTACTGAGGCTATCCAACTCGATATCAACATCGGGCCTACGATCATCCGACACCCATATGCGGAAATATTGGGCATCCACCTGGTACCTGATCTTGTGCTGTCTTTGTCCGATCCAATGACTGAACTTCATTGAGATGTCGATCGACGCCGAATTCAGCTTCACACTCCGCAATTCCTTGTTTTGCTGGTAGCGCTGTATCATGTCCTCTGTAACTTGCTGACCCTTTGCTCTCGCCTACGTCGCTTCCTCTTACCCTAAATTCGCGATCTCATCAGCGGTCAACTGCACATGTTTGAACATGGCATAGATCATATGAATACGCGGGCCCTACGGATCTGCTTCAAGGGCTTCCAAAAAGCGCTGGCACTTACGAGGGTGACGATGGCACTTTCTCATCGGCGACGATCCGCGACCTGGGAACAGGGGATAAAACGGGTAATACAGGGACTTTTCCCAGTATCGGGACGGCTGCAAAAAGTATTATGGAGGGATCGGATTCGATCACACGTGATATTCTAATTCCTTTGGATACAGCACTTGGTGCCTACACCTTCAGGACCGATGTCGTCGATTCCGCTTCAATCGCTGTCCCCAATAACAATCCCATGGTGAGTTTAACCGTTTCACCTACAGAGATCACCGACGGGGTATCGGTGAGGTTGGACGCCATCACATCCGATAACGACAGAATGGGTGAGCGGGGCTCGTTTATACATAGTAAGTAAGGTCTTAGCGATCGACAACAATCATCCCTATACTTACACTTACACTTCCGTGAGAACAGGACAACACGACTTTCGAGCCTATGCCGTTGACAATGACTGGTGAACGACCACTTTGGACCCCCTACTACTTTCACGGTCATTGCTGCGACTCCTGTCGTCGCGGTAGTCTCTCCAGTTCGGCGTCCGTCATTTCGCTTCGCAGTTCAGTGACCCTAGACACCGAAGTCAATCAAGAGGGTACACCCTATACGCATAGGGGGCAACGGTGCAGCCGAAATTACCGGCACCCCGCTCGCATCGAACACCAGCCCCGAGCCACAAGTTTCTCTGCCGCTTGCCGGCTGGTAACCGATGCTTACTACCGAGCGTAAGCGGCGACATCTGCCATTTTTATCGGGTGTCTCCTGCCAGGATCTCTATTCCCAGCATCTTCTCCGTCAGCATCCGGTTTAAACGTACGTTCTCTTTCATAGAGCTCCTTCAACCCCTTGGCTTGGTTGACATCAATCATCCCAATCTCTCGCTACCAGCAGTGGAAGGTCTGTTCGCTTAGGTTGTTCTCGCAGCATGCTTCCAAGATCGTTTTCCCTTTGTCCGTCCGTCCTTTTAACTCTATTAGGGGCAGGTGGACGCACGGACGAATCTAAAATAAAGAGAGAAAGCGTTCGTCCGGGAAAAACCTCCTTTGAAAAAGAAACAAAAATAATAAAAGACCATAAGAATAGAGAGAGTATATTCTCTTCTTCTTATAACTGTTCATCTGCCCCACTAGCTATTCAAGCTCACTCTTCAAATACGTTTGGGAGAGCATTTAATGCTTTCTTCTTCGCATTCGTCCCAACATGGTTATAAATCGCAGACACCGCCGAACTTGCGTGGCCTATAACATCCCTGACCACACTTTCCGGTATGCCCGCATCTTTCATCAAAGTTGTAGCAGTATGTCGTAGGCTATGAAACGATAATTCGTTAGTCTTACGTCTTACAGATTTACCACGACTAAGCGGGTTTTTGCTTCGGGCTTTAGCTAAACCTGCACTCACAAGAATATCGTAGAATTGCTGAGATAACCCTACCACGTTCCCATGTCTTTCAGCTTTTTCGTATGCCCTTTTAAAAAGGGCCGAACTGGGTTTATCAGAAGCGGGAAGTCTCAGCAAATAATCCCTCAAGGGGTGCGCTATTGGTAAAACTATACGTCTTCCTGTCTTTGCAGTGGTGAGGGCTAATTCCTCACGCTGCAAGTCAATTGATGCCCATGTGAGGCGGGCTATATCTCCCAGTCGCTGACCTGTATACAAACCGGCAATGATGATGCCCCTCCATTCTTCATTTGCAGCGGTGAGTACTTTTTTTAATTCACTTATCGTAAAACCACGTCGTGTGGTCGATCGGACTGTCCTTTTTATAGTGGCCACACGTGCTGCCGGGTTATCCTGCATAAGCTCATCTTTCCAGGCTTGATGAAGGGCCGATCTTAATATTTTCAGGTGTTGATTGGCGGTAGCTGCGGTCAGGTCTTCTGCAACATTGTCTCGAAAATTAACAATTTCGGTTTTTGAAAGATATGAAAGATCACGTGAAGATTTCTCGGGCCCTAAGAAGGTGAGAAACTTTTTAACCGTTCCTTGGTAGTGGAGATAGGTGCTACGTGCGTTCTCAATCTCCTTTCCTGACAACCAGGATTTAAAATAATCCTCAATACTGACCTTTAGCAAGTGTTCACCGTGAATATCCTTGTAAATATCAGAAAGGACACGCCTGGCCTGGCTTTCGGTCAATGTCCGCTTATAAGCTGATTCATACTGATCAGCAATTTTCTGCGCCTTCTTTCGATCCGTCTGTTTGGTGGATCTTTGACGTTGCCTGGACGTATGGTCAGTGTAACAGGCAATCCAGTATTTTGAGTTAGGAAGTTTCCGTACTGAGGCCATAGATTACAATCTAAATTACAATGACGTCGAGCGTCAAGGAAAACGTAGAGTTTATAAGTAGTTTAAAATCAACATAAGTTGCTTTAACATCAATAGGGTAATATAATTAACTGTAACAATCGGTAACTTCTGGATGTTAGTCCTAAATACAATGAAGATTCAATTGCAAGTATCATTAACCAGTGCCCGAGTTCAAGAATTTGCATATATAACTCTTAGTCTGAATTCTCAGTAGACAGCATTCTTATTTTATTTGTTTGTGACGGCTATCATCGCGGACCGCTCTGTAATCTTATGGTGCGCATCACGTTTAGCACCGACTTTGTTCGCCTGCCGTTCGATCGGGGTAAAGCCCGTTTACCTGTACAACGAGTCTCGGCCGAACAGACTACAAGACATGCTCTACGAAATTCATCACCCACGACGAGGTAAACTAGCAAAAACCCAGCTTATCGGATCCCGTATCCCAATTGGGCTAAAAGCATAAGACCTCACCAAGATTAAGTTCTCAAGTGGCTCAGTTCCCGTGGTCTTGACCAGTGAAAGAACGTAGATAATATAAATTTGAACCTTTTAGTAATATATAGCTATTAATGCAATTAATTTGGACTACCTACTATTCCACCTATTAATTCACCAGTATATGCATCCAAAACAAGTTGTGCAGCAAAATCTGGCCCTTCTACTCCTTCAGGTATATTTATTCCAAATGTTACAGTTTTTCTATCCCAAACACTCTTAACGTCTATCTTTATGTTTTCTTGGAGTTTCACACGGCCTTCAATTATCTTTTTAGCAAACCTTATTGCTTCTTCGTTCGAAATAAATTCCTTTTTATTCATGTCATTTTCTATTGGCGCCATTTTTTTAGATTTGGAGTGATCCCCAAAAATGGTGTCATTTACAGAGAGAGGTTATCGGGATAACCCGATAACCTCAATGAAAAGAAAACGATCCACAACAGAACAGATAATCGCAATACTGCGGCAAGCCGATACCGGTAAAACGGTAGAGGAAATCTGCCGAGGCAACAATCTAAGTGAACAGACCTTCTATCGCTGGGGTAAAAAGTATGGCAACTTGGAACTGGCCGATGCGAAGCGATGTAAAGAGCTGGAAAAAGAAAACACCGAGCTGAAGAAGCTGCTCGCTGATCAAATGCTCAAGAATCAGGTAATGGAGGAAACGTTGTCAAAAAAGTGGTGAGCCCAAAGCAGAAGAAGCGAGTAGTAAAAGATGCGGCTGAGAGAGGGCTGTGCTCGTTTTAGAGGGCTTGTGCCTATCTCAGCCTCAGTTGGTCAACGTACAGCCAACCGGCCCAAGCAGGCCGGTAGGAAAGCTCAGCGGTTGGCCGAGCGGATTGTAACCCTGTCCTGGGAACATCCCCGCTACGGTTACCGGCGCATCCGTGCCTTGCTGGTGAAGGAAGGCTGGACAACAAGCAGGAAGTTTATTCGGGCGGTACAACGTTCAGAAGGGCTGCAGGTAAAGCCACCGAAAAAGCGTAGACCCCGTCAAGGAGTCTCTACGGGGTCGCCTACTAAAGCAACCGGTCGCAATCACCTTTGGTCCTGGGACTTTATCCATGATCGCACAGACCATGGCGGTCCATTAAAGATGATGACTCTGATCGATGTACCGAGGAGCTGAAAGCGACGACACTCAAGCGAAGCGAAGACATATACGCGTGAATGTCTGGATATCCGGGTAGCTCGTGAACTCACCTCATCGGATGTCCTCTCTGTGCTTAGCGAGGCCATTGAAGAGGAGGGAGCTCCCAGCTATATCCGTAGTGACAACGGCAGTGTTCCGAGGAGCGAAGTGACGACATGCGAAGCCATTCATCGCTCATCAGGTGCAGCAGTGGTTGTCCGACAAAAACATCAAGGCGATCTATATCGATCCGGGCAGTCCCTGGCTACCGAGCGAAGCGACACCTCAACGAGCCAAAGTGAGAATAACAAATGGTTTCATCGAGTCGTTTCACAACCGCTTACGCGATGTACCGAGGAACGTAGTGACGACATAGCGAAGCGCTCATGTTTGAACCGTGAAGTGTTGCTCAGCGTAGCTGAAGCCCAAGTGGTAATCGAACAATGGCGTCATAATTACAATAATGAACATCCTCATAGTCATTTAGGCTTTAAAAGTCCACTGGAGTTTGTCAGTATCCTTTCAGATCTTGGCCGTGTTCGAGCTACGCCCTCACTTCGCCATGATCTCTCCTATACATCAATCCTAAAACCATTGATACTCGGTAACTCTCACACTTAAAAATTGGTACGAATAACGGGGTCCGATCAGGTTGGTTAACTTCGATCAAGATTTTATGCCGTCCGAACTCGAACAGCAGATCAACGGAGAACGTTCTGTGTATCTCTTCCGCTCTTATACGCAGACAAACAGCGACGTATACCTTGAGAATATCCAACTTGACCGTGTGGGTATCACCGAAGACATCATTGGACTTTGGATGCGCGGCTTGTTCCATGACGAATTCAGACTTGTCCGTGACACAACGTGGAGTGACGATCTCCGAAAATTGCTTGACTGCGTCGTCAAACTGCCTACATTTTCATCTTCAACATAGCTGGGGAGACAGACGATATTCATCTCTGCGATTACTGCGGTCATTACAGCTATCGCGGCGTTTCATTTGCAGGAAAAAAACTCAAGTGGGAGCTAAGAACTGAATTCATGGCGGAACAGGCCCTGTTGCAACATAAGAAATGATAGAAACGCAGTTTTCAAAAGATAAGCAAACGCCTCGGCGGCTTCAAAGAAGATGAACTCCGAAAGATTTTGGTGCGCGCCGGAGCTGCAAGATTTGAACACGAGGACAGTCTGGAGCTGTGGGGACTGGTTATCAGAAACAAGCTTGATCTTTGATTGAGCTACCACCGAATGAAGCTCTCGTACCTTGGCAGTTCTCTCCGCCCATTCCACAATGGCCTCCGCGCATGACCCTACAAGATGCTATTTCCAGCTTCGGCCGTGAAGCTAAATCTAAGCTTGCAAACCCCAGCGCGACCGGCTCACCGGAGGACCAACTCCGCGCACCGCTGGAATCCCTCTTTGCAGACCTTGCCGCACTCTCTGGCCTCTCTGCGAGCGACGTTGTGGCCGTCGGCGAAACGTCCCTTGCCGATCTCAAGACCCGCCCGGATTACGCCATTACCCTGAAAGAAGCCCTCGTAGGGTTTGTCGAAGTCAAGGCACCCGGGAAAGAAGCCGACCCGCGTCGGTTCCAAGACTCACACGACAAGGATCAATGGGAAAAGCTTCAGACACTGCCCAACTTGATCTATACGGATGGAAATGAATTCAGTCTTTGGCGTGACGGCAAACTTTCCGGTCAGATCGTTCGTTTGAACGGCGACATTGCAACGTCGGGCAGCAAACTGGCGTCTCCAGATAGCCTCGTGTCACTCTTCGCCGATTTTTTCCAGTGGCATCCACAGGCACCCCGTTCCGTCGCACAACTCGCTGTGGTTACCGCTCGCCTCTGTCGTCTACTTCGTGAAGAGGTTGCGGAACAATTGGCGAGAGGGTCCGCGCCACTTACCAATCTTGCAACGGATTGGCGGAAGCTCCTTTTTCCCAGTGCAACTGACGAAGCATTCGCGGATGGCTACGCTCAAGCGGTCACCTTTGGTCTGCTGATGGCTCGAGCACGCAATATTTCCCTTATGGACGGCCTCAGTCGAGTGGCTCTGGAACTTCGCCAGACCAATACGCTCATCGGTTCTGCCCTTCGGCTCCTCACTGACGCCGCCGACCATGAGAAAACTCTAAAGACATCTCTCGCCACGCTCGTGCGCGTGCTTGACGTCGTTGACTGGTCTGCGGTTAGCAAAGACAATCCGGAGGCTTGGCTGTATTTTTACGAGCACTTTCTGAGCGTCTACGACAATGAATTGCGCAAGAAGACGGGTTCGTACTACACGCCTCCGGAAGTGGTCCGCGCCATGGTGAGGCTGGTCGACGACGCACTGCAGTCGGATCGAAGGTTCGGTATCTGGGAGGGTATCGCCTCCCCCGACGTAACCGTGGCGGACCCCGCCGCTGGAACAGGCACGTATCTGCTTGGCGTCCTTCACCGCATTGCGGAAACGACCGAAGCTGATCAGGGACCTGGGGCTGTACCTGCGGTTATAGAAGCTGCCGTATCCCGTCTCATAGGGTTTGAACTCCAATTCGGCCCCTTCGCCGTAGCACAGTTACGCATCCATGCGGAATTGCTCTCGCTCATCGACAACCGCAACGCGACACCCGCGATCCGGCTTTTTGTGACCGACACGCTTGGAAACGCGTACGCCGAAGAGGAGTATCTCCCGCAGATACTCTTGCCTATAGGCGAGTCTCGCAGACGCGCGAACGAGATCAAACGTCAAGAAAAAATTACTGTCGTCATCGGCAACCCTCCATACAAGGAAAAAACGAAAGGGCTCGGCGGCTGGATTGAGAGCGGCACAAGGGGTAGCGAGGCCACCGCACCGTTGCACGAGTGGATGCCCCCAACGAGCTGGAAGCTTGGCGTGCACACCAAGCATCTTCGTAACCTATATATCTACTTCTGGCGCTGGGCCACCTGGAAGGTCTTCGGTGATGCCGAACCGTCAAGAATTGAGGGACGAAACCCTGACCGTAAGGGCATCGTCTGCTTTATCTCCGTTGCGGGTTTTTTGAACGGACCAGGCTTTCAAAAAATGCGCGCAGATCTCCGCCGCGACGCAGATGAGATTTGGGTGATCGATTGTTCGCCGGAGGGGCACCAGCCAAAGGTATCCACAAGAATTTTCCAGGGTGTACAACAAACCATCTGCATCGTCATGGCACTTAGGAAAACAAACCAAGGTTCCCCTGACCCGGCCCGAGTCTGTTACCGCGTGTTGCCGGCAGGTAACCGGAATGGCAAGTTTAAAGCGCTAGCTGCGATCTCGCTCGACGACGACCAGTGGAACGACTGCCCCTCTGATCCCCGTGCTCCTTTCTTGCCCAAAGCCACTGGACAATGGGCCGTATACGCCCCTCTTGCCGACCTGTTCAACTACGACGGCTCCGGTGTCATGCCAGGGCGAACTTGGATTATTGCGCCGGATCGGTCTTCGCTAGAGCAGCGATGGGAGCTGCTCCGATCCGAAGCCGATCCGGAGACGAAACAATCCCTTTTTCATCCCCATCTCATAGACGGCAAGCCGGGAGACAAGCACGTTAACAAGCCCCTTCTACAAGGTCTATTCGGTCATGAGTATCGCTCCGTGTCTGTTGCATCCGACACCGCGGCAGTTATCTGCCCCATTCGCTACGCTTACCGCTCCTTCGATCGACAATGGATCATTCCGGACGGGCGAGTTATCAATCGGCCCAATCCAACTCTTTGGGAAAACCACTCGGCCCAACAGGTATACATGACCGCACTGCAGCAAAGTCCGATAACCGCCGGTCCGGGCGTCACATTCTCTGCAGCGATCCCAGACTTATGCCACTATAAGGGATCATTTGGAGGTCGTGTATTTCCTCTTTGGGCAGATAGAACAGCACAACAGCCGAACATCAAGACCGCATTACTTCAAGAGCTGGCTCAATCTCTAGACATCAAGATCAAAGCCCCGGACCTTATGGCCTACTTCGCAGCCATCGCCGCACATCCCTCATACACGACTTGCTTCCGGTCGGATCTCCTTCGGCCCGGTATACGCTTCCCAATGACAGCTGACGCTTCACTGTTCCGGGAAGCGATAAGCATTGGGCGCGAAGTCATTTGGCTCCACTGTTTCGGAGAACGCTTCTCCGATTCCAGCGAGGGACGGCCTAAGAAAGCTCCCCGCCTGTTATCAGAGGACGAACGCCCTGTTGTACCGAAGGCCGGCCGCATTCCAACCGAACCGGCCCGATTTGCGAACAGTATCAACTATGATGCCGCCACCCGTGAACTGCACATAGGACAAGGGTTCGTCAAGAACGTCCCGAACGAAGTATGGGAGTATCAGGTATCCGGCAAACAAGTGCTCATCCAATGGTTCAGCTATCGGCGCTTTGACCGTTCCAGACCCATCATGGGTGATCGTAGAACACCGTCTCGCCTTAACAACATCAAGCCCGACGCATGGCTCGCAGAGTACACGACGGAACTCTTGAACCTGCTCAACGTCCTCGGTCGCTTGGTCAAACTCGAACCACGTCAAGCAAATCTCCTGGACCGAATTTGTGATAGCCCTGTGTTGCACGTCGATGATCTGCACGCGAATGGAGCATTCGTCGGCACCACCAGAAGACGTCCACGCCGTGCCGATGAGCGCCAGCAAGACTTCGTCAATGATGCTCTAGATTAGGTTGTTTCTCACCAAGATCTGCCCTCTACTTGTCAATCAGCATTGAATATTGACCCATTATCGGCGTTGACCTGCTCCCGTTTACTGTACCAGGGCCAGTGTTAGATCCGGCAGGGCGGTAAGATCTTTGAGTATTATAATCAAGCCGTCAAGCCTCAAGTTTTTCTCTCACTTCAGACAGCGTATAAAATACCTCCGTGTTAAGAAGTTCATCGCGTAAGCGTCTATTAAAGCTTTCGATATAGCCATTTTCTACGGGTTTGCCTGGCCGGATCAAATCCATCTCGATGCCATGGCCATAAGCCCATTCATCCATTACTTTGCCTGCAAACTCGGGGCCATTATCGACGGTAATGGTTTGATGAAGTCCGATTCCTTCAGAGATTTTCGCAAGTGCTGCAGCGATTTTGCTCCCACCGACGGAGGTATCGGCCAGAAGCAGTGGGCAAGCTCGGGTATACTGATCGACCACGGTGAGAATACGGAAGGAGCGTCCGTTGGCCAGTCGATCGCTCATAAATTCCATCGACCAGCGCTCCTGGGCAGCTGAAGTCGCGGGTAGTGAGACCCCCCTTTGCGCGGCACGCTTCTTACGTTTCTTGGTGCGCACTTTCAGCCCTTCGGCCTTGTAGAGACGATAAACACGTTTCTTTCCTACCGACCAGCCTTCCCGCTTTAACAACATCGTGATTCGCCTATACTCGTAGCGTACCCGCGCGGCGGCGAGGTCACGGATGCGCATGATCAGCGTGCGTGCGTCCTTCTTCACAGGCTCGTAATTATAACTCGACCAAGACAACTGCATCAGCCTGCACACCAGGCGTTTGCTCACCTCATAGGCTTCCACTCAGCAATCACCTTCTTGCGCACAGGCTTTACAACTTTTTTGCGATTACTTCCTACAGCATGTGCTTGTCCAGACTCAGATCAGCTACCCATTTCTTCAAACTAGTGTTCTCTTCGCCAAGTTGTTTCAGCCGTATTAATTGACTGATTCCTAGGCCCGCGTCTTTACCCTTCCAATGGTGAAAGGTTTGTTCGCTCACCCTTAACTCTCGGCACCCATCGACGATTCTTCGACCGCCTTCAACCTGCCTTAGGGCATCGTTGATCGGTCCTTTATGATAGCGTTGTCCTTTGCTTTTCATTGGTTGTTCTTCCTCCAATTTTTATCAGAGTTTCCACCCATGTATGACTAATTCTTTACGGGTTCAGTTCTTCGGGTAAAGGTAAAATACTATTGATATGAATACTACTACATCTAAGAATTTATTTCTATCAACAGTTCGGGGCCTTCATTTTTTGGACTGTTCACAAGAGTCGAGACAGGGTAGCAAATCAATGGCTCACTCGGGTAAGGTCTATACAGTGACTTCAGCTTTTCCGGATGATTCTCTCCAGGACCGAGCCAGGAGTCATAGTTATCTTCGTCAATAATCACCGGCATACGGTGATGAATCGGGGTCATGATTTCATTAGCCGAGGTGGTAAGAATACTGCACGACACAATACTCGATCCTACTGGGTTTTTCCAGGATTCCCATAACCCCGCCATGACCAAGAGTTCACCCGAAGCCATCGCAATATAATAAGGCTGTTTATGCCGGCTCTTTTCCACTCGCCGCCACTCGTAGAAACCGCTCGGCGGGATTTTATCGCTGCACGGTAGGCAGGTTTTCCGCCACCGTTTCGGAACGGGCATTTATCATTTTGTAACCGATCTTTGGATCTTTAGCCCAAAAGGGCACAAGCCCCCAGTTGAACGCCGCTAATTCCCGCTCACCGTGCTCCGGTGATTGCCTCACCGCCAGCATCTTTTGGCTCGGGGCAATGTTGTAGCGAAGCTTCAGCTCTTTCATCAGTTCTTCTGCTATCTGCTTGAGAAGAAATCTTTGCCCCAACTCTTCCTGCTTCGCAGTCAAGGTGTAGCTTCCGCACATGGTGGGGACTGTGTCTTGCCAGCAAGGTGAAGTCCAGACTCAACTCGAATTCGCTACACCGCCATTCCCTCATTCATGGAAAATCATCGGATCTTCTATTTCGATAACCAGCCACCAGGTAATTTTTGGGGCATCAAAAACGATGTTGAAGTAGCGTTGATCCCTCGTTTGCACGACAAAGTACACATACTGACTATTGCCCACTTTGTCGGTATAACTTCTGCGGATCGCCGGGAAATCGTCGACTTCAGCCTACGGGTAAAGAATGAAATTTACCGCATAACAAAACTGACCGCCTCGGTGGGGATCGCTTATTCAAAGACTTACGCCAAGCTCGCCTCGATCTTCGGAAACCAAACGGGCTGATGGTGGTGGTGAACACCGAAGAGGCAGCCCGTTTTCTCTACCCGATTTCCTTGAATGAAGTCTGGGGGATCGGTCGCAGGCGTTTTGAAAAACTTAAGCATGAAGGGGTGGAAACCATCTACGACGCTTTAAAACGGGGACCGGGAGTTTTCCAAAAGCTCTTTGGGGCTTACTTTGGGCAGATGCTTTTTGAAACGGTCTGTGGTAAGGATTGCGCAAAGGTGACGGATAGAACCGATCACGTTCCCCAGGAGATTACCTACATGCACACCTTCTCTGGCTGGACGATCGAGAACTCAAGATTAAGAGGAGAAATCGCTAAGGCTGTAGCGCAATTATGTTACCGGATGCGGGGCTATAACCGGAAGGCACAGAAGTATGGAGGCTATATTCGCTTTCAGGACAACACCTGGGAGGGGATCCCTTTCACCTTTGTGACCGAAGGGCTGACCAACCTTGATGCTTATGTATTGAAAGCGTGCTTGGAAATCGCTGAGCCGCTGCTTTTACGGTTTCTACAGGAAGGGCAAAAAATACGTGGGATCGGGCTGCACACCGTTGAAATGGATGCCAACAACCATCTCGAACTCTTTTTTCGCGAAGATGAGAAGTTGGCGCGACTGCATTTCGCGATGGACAAAATCAACAACCGTTTTGGCTTCGACACTATCAGTCAGGCCTCCACGAAATATGCGGTTGAGGGTAAAACCCATTTCCTGGAGCGCAATGGTTAAGGTAATGATCAATGAGCTAACCGAAGATATGCTAGGGCAGTTTTTTGTTGTGTCTGATTGATACTGTCAGCTGTGAGTATTACCCTTTTTCTTCGGCTTGCTGCTTCCTGTACGCTGGTTGTAAGAAACGGATCCTCCCTGTAAAGTACTAACACACAATAGGAGAGGGAGTTTAAGTATTTTTTGGCATTTAATCGCCATGAATAATTCCAATTATAGATCTCGCTTATAATTTGATGATGGTTAGGTTGGAGAACCAACCACCCAGGTGAGTGATGCTTCATAAGCGCATATTTTTCACTGCGATTGCTTTAATCGTATCAGTCTCAAGCATACTGCAGTGTCTGTACGCACATGATGTGTCCTTTCCTTTACCCAGTGATAAGATCAATGAATACCCTTTTAACATGGTGGGAAAAGTTTCTTCAGGAAGTAAGATAGGCTCAGGTGTGGCAATATCGCAAAAGGTCGTTCTCTCCGCTGCACACTCGTTTTTCAATTATAAGACTCTGGATTGGCAAACGGGCCTTTTCCAATGGAACTTACGCCATTCTCCATCAAATCAATCATATGATATGAGTGCGCGGTCATACCAGTATTTTAGCGAATATGCAGAAGCCAAAAAAAAGTTCAAAAACAGTGAAAGATTCTCTTCAGGAGAAGAATTAAATCGCGATGTCATTACACTTATATTTTATGAAGATGTCGCCGATGGGGGTCATGCGAGATGGGGCAGGAGCCGAATTACCGATAACTCTGACAAAATGATCGTCGGTTATCCTGACCTTGACTACAGCGGTTTTGATCCAAGAAAACAAACAATGCATACAACCAGTATCGAAGGGAGCTCTGCTGTCTTCTATATATTCGGAAACCCAACCCGATTAACGGATCGATTACATAATACCATACGCACTTATGAAACATTTGATCTTTCCACCGGTCCGGGAAATAGTGGTGGCCCAGTATACGGGTTAATTACATTGGCAGATGGAACCGTTGATTGGGATGTAGTCGGCATTCAGGTAGCTGGCGTAAATGGATATAATGCTGTTGCTCTAGCCATTGATGGTGCTGTTTATGATTTAATCAAGGCAGCGGAATCCACTTCTGATTCTACCTCACCCGATGACCATGGAGATACCCGCGCCACTGCGACCACGGTAGAACTTAGTCGCCCTATTACGGGCGACTTAGAAACACAATGGGATATTGATTATTTTCGTTTTGAACTAAATAGCGCTGGAAAAATAACTGCATTTACAACCGGTGATACCGATACCCTTGGAACATTACAGAATGATTCAGGAAACTTACAGAATAATTCAGGTAACGTTGTTGCGACAAATGATGACAGTGGTTCGAGGAGAAATTTCTTAATTACGAGGGACCTCAATCCAGGAACATATTACATCGCCGTCAGCAATTTCCTTAATAAAGTAACAGGTTCTTATTACTTACGCGTTGATTTTTCTGAGACCGCTAAATTACCAGACTTAGCCGTTGATTTTGTTGGCGCAGACAGAAAGTCAGTAGCAGCAGGCGAAACGATCCGTGTTGATTTCGATAGAAGTAACCAGGGGGATAAAGACTCCGGTGAATTCGTTCACGGGCTCTATTTATCGAAGGATGAAATTATTACAACTTTAGATAAACAATTGATACACTTTACAAGTGCAAGCATAAGTGCGGGTTCCTCAGAAGAATCCTATTTTGAATTAACTATACCGAAAAATACAATTCCAAGTATTTATTACCTGGGATATATTCTCGACTTTAATGTTCAAATTGCAGAATCCGATAAAACTAACAACACAGGGTTTGCTGAAATTACGGTAGTGGGACCCATTTCTGATTCTACCTCACCCGATGACCATGGAGATACGCGCGACACTGCGACCACGATAAAACTTGGTCGTTATATTTCGGGTCACATTGAGACAAGAGAGGATCTTGATTATTTTCGTTTTGAACTAGATAGCGCTGGAACAATAACTGTATTTACAACAGGTGCTATCAATACCGCTGGAATATTAAAGGGTGATACATCAAGGGGCCCTGAACTCTCAAGCATAGATGGCGGGTTAGGGGATAATTTCTTAATTACGTGGGTACTCGATCCAGGAACATATACCGTCCTCGTCTACCCTTATGCTTATAGAGATACAGGTCATTATTACTTACGCGTTGATTTTTCTGAGACAATCAAATTACCAGACTTAGCTGTTGGTTTTGTTGGTGCAGACAGTGAGTCAGTAGTAGCAGGTGAATTACTCCGTGTTGATTACCACAGAAGTAACTCGGGGGATAAAGACTCTGGCCCATTCTCTCACGGGTTTTATTTATCGAAGGATGAAATTATTACAACTTCAGATACTCAATTAATATATTTTACAAGTGCAAGCATGAGTGCGGGTGCCTCAGAAAGATCCTATTATGAATTAATTATATCAGAGAATACAATTCCAGGTATTTATTACATGGGATATATTCTCGACTTTGATAAGCAGATTGAAGAATACGATGAGACTAACAACACGGATTATGCTGTAATTACAGTAGAAGACCCCCGTTCAGATGATGAAGCCTTAGTGCTTGATAGATTACCAGACTTGGCCGTTGATTTTGTTGGTGTAGACAGAAAGTCAGTAATAGCGGGTAAAACGATCCATGTTGATTTCGATAGAAGTAACAGGGGAGGTGAAGACACCGGTAAATTCATTCACGGGTTCTATTTATCAAAGGATGAAAATATTACAATTGGAGATACACAATTGGTATATTCTAAAGCAAATAGCATGAGTGCGGGTTCCTCAGAAGGATCCTTTTATGAATTAATTATACCAAAGAATACAATCCCAGGTATTTATTACCTGGGATATATTCTCGACTCAAATAAGCAGATTGAAGAATACGATGAGACTAACAACACGGATTATGCTGTAATTACAGTAGAGAAATTCATTCCATACAATATTAGAGACATAGTGCTTGGTGGTTCAGGTATGTTTTATAGCCCGAGTATTCGCCACCCTAGTGGTAATATCTTCGACCAGGTATTGCTCTTCGGACCATCCATTAAGCTCAAGGCGAAGCCGGGGCACATCACGAGAACCTCCTTTATGGATGAAGATGAGGATATTGTGCAGGTGGAGTTTTCTGGTGCTGGTACCATTACAGTAACTTTAGACCCGGCTACTTTTTTACCTCCCGCTTTGCCCCCACGCTATAACCAGGAAGTAGAGTATGTGACCGGCAAACCAAGCGTGGTGATAGAGGGAGCAGACTCCACGACCTTCTTTAGTATCTTTACGGTGGGAAGGATCAACGCGACTTTACAGGAATTATTTCCCGAAGGGCAGGTTTATGATGCAGAAGCGGACGTAAAACTGGTGGAAGTAATCAACTCCACGGGAATCGGAGGGATGCAGTTGTCGAACACGGTCTTCAGTGGAAGCACGGGCAACGTCGGGGTGATTGCAAGAGGAGTGCCGGTGGCAGTACGTTTAACGGTCGGTGATATCGATGCTGATGGCGATGCGGTGCCGTACCTCTTGTTTGGAGAAGGTTCGTTCACGGTGCCAGCAAGCAATCCCGGGGTGCGGATCACCGGAGGAGACTTGAAGCAAACAAACAGTGCTTCGATCGTGGTCGCTGATGGTGGATCGACGGTTCCCGCGTTTGAGACCCTGATATCGCAGAACAACTTCAAGTCCGATGGAACCCCTCAGCCCACTCAAAGTATCGATGCTGTTTTCGTCAATGAGGACGGAGTTGTGATTCCTGTAACTTTGGAAAATATAACAATAGAATAAGACCGACACTGATTAACGAAGCTGCGGTTCTTCGGGATTAATGCAGGATTAAACCCCAGACGCTATGCAGCTGCAGTATATCGCCTGTTTTTAAAACAGCGATTATGTTCGCGTATAGAACGTGCGCAGAATGGCTGAAGGATTCGTTTTGATGGTGTGGCCTATAGGCAGTGGTTAAGTTTTGAAAATATTGAGTTTCCACCGCGACGATTTTCTATCATAATTTTTGCCGTGAAAGTGAGAGCAAAACGCAAGTGCGTCGTGGTCGTGGATGCGGGCGAGCAGAAAGAGTTAAGCCATAAGGTTGAACCGGTGCATAAATTTTCACACCATGGCGGGGTTAAGGGCGAAGCCTCGTGAGTAAGGAAACTTTTCTTCACTGTTTGTGGTTTAATCCGGCGGTGATAGGGGGACCGAGAAGCGCATCAACTCGAGAGCGGTTATGCGTGACCGCCGTTTTTTTGTCCGCTTCCCGTTTGGGGATGGTAAAGAAAAATGGCGTTGCTATTCTCATAAGAGAGAAAGTAATTAATTATACCATGTTTAACGGTTATTGGTATTGGATTGTGATAGCAGGATTTCTCTTAACCGGCTGCTATGAGACCACCCGGCAGATTACTCCGTTTGCCGACAGGGAATACCAAAAAAGTTATAAGCAAGGAGAAAATCACTGCCGTGTAGTGTCCCAGGGCGCGCACAAGGTATCAATGGTCAGTTTACAAAAAGCGGCAGGTTCAAGAGTGGGATTTACGATAGAAGTCGAGAACGGGTCTACGGCCCCCATTGTGTTTGGGTTTGACCATGTAACCGCGGTTACCGCGGACGAGTTGAATTTGTATATTAATACGTTAGGGGATTTAAACAAGGAGGTTGCTGACCGGGAGCGATTCCGTGAATTTTGGAATAGTATAGCTACTATCCTCGCAGTGGCTGGTGCTCAAGGAATGACGGTCCATTATGGTAGCGTTAATACCATTTATGGGAGCAGAACTTACTCGGGGGTAACGTATGATCCCAGAGTCGCTGCAATACAACGGAGGATAGCACAGGTTGAAGGCCAGCAACGATCAAGTAACATCAGGAATCAAGCTGATGAGTCTAGGCATCAATATGCCTCGAAGATATTGAAAGCCAGAGAGCTTAACCCGGGTGAAAAGGTGAGGGGCTCTTTATGGATAGAAATTCCGTATGAACGATCAGGGATGGTTTATTTTAATGTCCATGCAGGCAGTGAGAGGCACCGGCTTGCGTTTAAAGTGGGCGATTAAACGGGTTGCGACAGGATTTGTTTTGGGAAGTGTGAACGCTCCACGCGGGGAGTTCATTAGACGATAATTAGAATATGTCAGAGAAGGGAAAACAACCTAGTATTACCAGGAGGAAATGGGAAAACGTGTATAACCCGAAGCAGGTAAGCCCACAGTTCCGGGCACTCGAAATAGCAAAATACTTAGGCGGGGAAAAGTTCGCCATACCCATCCAACAGGCAGTCGGCGGGATAAAATCTGAAGCGGTAGCGACGGATCTCATGGTGGCACTCGGAATTGCCTTTCATTTGAGACCCTGGATTCCCACATCCGGCCGTACGGCATTCGACATGGCAAAAGCTGAAAAGGCCGCGACTGATTTCATTGCGGAACGGGAAAAGATGCACAATCTGGATATGGCAGACCGAAGGTTGCTGGTGACCGAATTGGCCGCGAGATTGAGCGGGGTAACGCTCGAAAGGGCCGTGCAGTTGACTGGGTAAGACTCTCGGCGGGCAATTGCCTAAGCTTCATATTTCGAATTGCAGGACTTTGGGTGGACAACGGGGGATCGTTTTTCTGCCGTCAGATTGAAACTGTCAAAACTATACATTTTTCTTCGGCTTGCCGTTTCCTGGGACTGCTGACATACTGCCAGTTCACAGTTGTTGCCTGCCTATTCCACGCACAGGGTTCTTGAGCTTTCTGAATCTGAGGGGGCGTTTTTTTTGTGTTTAACATTGATGCTGTCAGCTGTCTAAAAATTACCTTAATCTCACTTTTGAAAAGTAGATCAATAAAAAAGAGTAGGACGATTGCCACGACCCTCTTTTATCGATCTACCCTTTGATTAAGGGTTGTTTTAGCTTGTCCACAATGAAGGCCAACCTGCGGACACATAAAAAAAGAGTGACTGGTCGTTCGAAGGTTGCCTGAGCAGACCGTTATTGGCGGCAGTGTACGCGGACATAAAGGGACGGCCCTAAAAGGAGATATTAGAAGGTGAACCGCACAATCGTCATTATGTCCAGTTGATTTGTAAATAATTGATATTCAACATATTAAATTTATACATAAAATTCCTAACGGTCTTAAACAAACGCTAATTAAGGGGTAAGCCCCAGTTTAAAACTCTATTAAGGCGAACCAAACATACTATTGCTATACGCACTGCGCCCTATAATTCAGAGTATCCCTATCAAGAAAACATTCACCGTCTGACATCGCCGGTGTCCGCTAATTTGGGAATAAACCAATCTGGGAGCAAATCAGCTTACAGGGGGCGGGGGGGGTGCGATCAGAAGACCGACCCCCTAGTCCATATATCGATTTACTCACCGGAAAATATATTTACAAAGGGCAAAGTTTGGCAGCAAAACAATTTAAAACGAACACTTTTAAATTGGCTCTAAAATGTACGATCACCTTTGTTATGAAACAAATTCCCCTGCCTTAAGATGCAAACGCCCTTTCTCGAGGCGCTCAGACCCCTTCACGGGCAAATCAAATCATTGGTGATGCTTCAAAAAATTCACCCCGCAAAGAGTAAACCAGCCAGCACTATGACAGGGCTCTCAATTGTTCTCAGGGAGAGTTTATGAGTTCCCGGTGTTATCGCGCAAGCTTGCCCGGCCTCTTACGGACCCTCATCCAGGTAATAGCCCGCCCCGATCAGAATCGGCAGTCCAAAGGATACGATCCTTTTAACGAAAGTCACCTTGCGCTCCTCCATTGCACTCGCCGGATTGCGCTTCGTGTAATACAGGAAGCTTTCTCCGAAAGCCTCTGCAACGCTCACTAAATCATGCTCTTCGACCGTTCCTTTCAATTCAGATACACCCGACCCCTGGCTGTATGGATCTCCGCTAAACAGCGTGTAGCCATAAGTATCAATGGCAAATAAGTAGATTGATTCGTGTTTCCATCGCGGATCCGTGGTCAAAGTGTTGATCGCAAAATAGCCTTTCATTTCAAGCTCCATCGCGGCGCAGCGAACAAACTCCTTGAGTCTCTCGTTGGATGGATCGTTATCGAGCAACATGGCGTTGACCTCTTCACTGTTGCACGTGCCCGGGATGTCGCGCCGGTAGATCCCCGCGCCAATTACAGCGGGAGTCCCGTTCCAGTCTATGCTCTTGACGTAGGAAGCCTTCGGCTCATCGTAGCCGGTGTCCGGATTGCGGAAGGAGTAGTAGAGCCAACCCTCACCGAAGTGGGTCGCGATACGATAGGCTTCCAGGTCGATGTTGTTACCGAAGGAGTCGATGAAAAAGCCCAAAGGCTGCCCTTCTCTCGAAGGGTCGGGCGGGAAGACAAAGCTTCGAGGCTGATCGCTCACCACTGTCACTTCGTCGACAAAAACATAGATTGGACCGCTTTTCCAACGAACGTCCTCGTGAAAGGCCCGACGGGCTTCATCAAATCCCACTTCCTGGACAAACTCGTAAGCACATTGCACGAACGCCTGAATGTCTTCCGGTGTGCGTACGGCACGAGCTTTGATAGAGTGGTCTTCACAAGACAGAACTTCAGCAGTGCCGAACGTTGACGACACCGCGCACATTGAGATTAGCGCAATCAGAAAGGGTAAGACACTTCGGTTCATCATTTAAAAATATTCGGGGTAGTTCGCTTTTGGAAACAACGGGAAATCATATTGTATGATTTGATAAAATCTGTCAATGGGGCCAAAAAGGTTTCAAACTTAGACGTACCCCGGAAGCTTGGGTAAAGCAATCTACAACTCCTGAGATAGACAGTGATCGGTAAAGCGTACGATAAATACATGGGCTTGGTGATCGTAAGAATTGGCAGCAACAATGATTTAAAACGAAACGCATTTTATTGGCTCTAAAATGTACGATCACCCATCGTTATGAAACTTACCCTGCCTTAAGATGTAACTGCCCTTTCTCAAGGCTCTCAGACCCCTTCACAGGCAAGTCAAATCAAGCTTCGAAGTTTCAAAAAGTTCCCCCCAGCCTTGATAACATGCAATCGAGCGTAGAAATGTAAGCATTATCTTTTAGAATATTTTGCCGCGGTAAAATCTGTTCCTTAAAGATATTGTCTGTGTCTGCTTGGGACAGCTCATTTCAAATATTAAAATGATCATAGATCAAAAGCATGCTGATTACCTTTGAGGTTTTTATTATTATGTTTTTAATCACCAGATCGACCGGTGGTCTCACTATTAATTTACTCACCAGAAAATATATTTACAATCGAGCAACGCTTAACAGCAAAACAATTTAAAACGAACACTTTTAAATGGGCTCTAAAGGAACGATTACTCTTCGTTATGAAACCATTCCCTGCCTTAAGATGCAAACGGCCTTTCTCGAGGCTCTCAGACCCCTTAAAAGACTTTGCTTGATGAATTCATGATCCCTTATCTTTTTATGCAACATCCATTGCATCTATTTGATTTCAAATATTTACCTCCCAGATAAAAAAGAATAATTTAGCCGTCATAAAAATCCCTTAAGATCTATATCCCGACAAAGCTCTATAATATCGACTTCACAATCGGCCTCCAAGGCCTCGACAATGTCGTCCTTTTCACCGCCTTCTCTTAAATAGTCTGCGATCAGTGATAGCCGTATTCTCTTTTCTTTATCTGTCGGTTCAAAGTTTGCACAATACTCAATCCAGACCTCTTTGATTGCATTAATTGCTAGCACATTAATGAATTTTTTCCGCAGTTGTCGGCCACGACAACCCTTATTATTAAATCTATCTTTATTCATAGTATCTTTATGCGTACAATCTCTATTAAGAATATCTCTATTAAAGTTGCCCTCAACTTTCCCCTATGATGCCCGTATGTTGCCCATCAGTTGCCCTTATGTTAACCGCTTAAAATGGATAAAGGATTTCACGAAAATATTGCTTCTTTTATTTAAAAGTTATCGCGTTGGATTCATTAAAAGGGGGTTAAAATTCTATCCCATTTTTAATTTCATTATTTTTTTATTTATTGCCGCATCCTTAGCCTTGATGGATTTTTTCTTCCTCATTCGGTTTGTTCTCATTTCGAAAACTTTTTCTCTTAACTCATCTTCACTAAGTTTGTGAGAATAATAGGTCTCACGATTCCGATAAGTAAATCTGCCAAAAAAACCTTTTAAAAAAAGATCTTCGACAGTCTTTCGTACTTGTTTAATTGAAGAAGGCTCCGGTCGCTCTTCAAAAGTGTCAAAAATCTCTTTTGATCGGCAACCTGTTGCACGGCACTGAATTTCATCACTGGTGATTCGGCGGTAATCATTTTGCCCCAGGCAGGAATAAATAGCTGAAAGAATAGCAAATTCACGAGGATTGAGCGCACCTCTGTCTCTTACATCTATGCACAAAGCTTTCTTGTGTCTGACTAAAGCGTCATTTCCAAATTTTACCTCAAAATCATCGATAAACTCCTGGTATTCCCTGATCTCTTTTTCACTACCTTCCATTGAAGATAATATTAGCCCTGACATACATGCAGCAGCGCAAAGCAATTGATGTTCTCGATTGGTGTTATCATGATCCTTAGGTAAATGCTCATTATCCGGTAATTCATAATGTTGCTCAGGATTTTTAGATAAAAAAAGGCGAGCCCTATGGATCCCAATGTATAGCATGCCATTAATAATGTCGTACAAACTGCCTGGGTACGCCAATAAGCATAAAGGGGCCTGGATATATTTCTCGTTATTTTCTTTTGTTTGATCTTCTGACATTTTAAATTATCACATTAACGGGGAACTACCGTATTTCTCTCCTCTAGGGCCTCCCGTACTAGAGCTGGATTAAATCTTACCAGATGCCCTATCTTGATATAGGGTATGGTTCTCCTTCTTTGCTGTTCTCGAAGCCAGCGTAAGCTCGGACGGGACCTTTCATCGAAGAGGATTTCCAGGAGCCTTGCAGCATCTACCAACTGATCATTATGATGATGAGTATACACAATCGTTTTTGTTATCAAACGATAGGAGCGTATCTTGATCATCTAATCGACATCTTAAAGTAAAGTCCCCGCTTTTTATTTAAAACATCCAATATATTCTTCTAATGTATCTAAAGTCCCCACTAAGGAATCACTGAAGAAATATTATTAGAGCTCCATCAGTTAATAGGTAGAATGTGTGGAAAAGGTACAATTCCAGAAGTCTCTTTTATATGTTCTAGATCTTTAAGCCACGCGTCTTTACAGCCAGGTAATTTCGCATGGATTATGCTTCTAAATTTTTCCTTCAGTTTTTCGTCACCATCACCATAGTGTAATTGTCTTAATAATTCCACACCTAATTGGCAGCGCAGCCCTGCTTTACCCGGTTGTTTTATTTTTCTTTTTTTATTAACTGGAAAACTTTCTTTCAGTGTATTAACTGTAAGCCAACCCGGTTTAGTAAGCCATGCTTTAAAAATCTCAAGTCCTACAGTAGGTGAATATTGCTGAGCATAAGGACCTCGGGCAGGTGTGGAAGGTTTCGCAGTTATTGATTTTAAAAACCTTTCAATCGTTTTAAAATTAACAGCAATTGCATCCGCATATTCATAAATAGTATGGGGTTCCAACCAATTAAAATCTGAATCCACAGTGGTTACTCTATGATATCTTCGATTTCTTTTATACTTAGAATCTAATACGGCAGCTATTAATTTCTTCCTTATATTTTTATAATATTCATCCTTCCATTCAGGACAGATAGAATTAAGGTTTCTTCGCTCTCTTTCTTGAATTTCGCAAATAAGCATTCCATACAAGAAAGTCCGCCAGATTGTTTCATTTTGTCTCCGCAAAGTTTTAACAGCTTTCCAGGTCTGATTTTCGAATTGCTTTATTGGAGTAAGTTTTTCAATAAGAAATTCTAATTTGTCATCACTTAATCCAGTTTGTTCCCAGGGTTTTTTTGAACGGTCTATCTTTGATAATAATTTACTTATTTTTCTCTCATCTTTTGTTAGGACTGCTACTGGTTGACGCTTTGCTTTTGACTTATTTTTGGGCATCGTTTTGCTGAATTTTATAATTTAGTTTCAAGATAACCTAATCACACCGGTTACTTTTAGAGTAAAAAGCCTATTAAACGAGGGGACAATGGGCCAATCAAATAGGTTATTTGAAGTGCAACGACTAAAAAATGGGAATTATATACAATAGTGCCGAGGACACCCCAAGGCTTTGGGGCTCTATTGTACCCAGTTATGGTTGCGTAAGGACCTACGAAAGAGTGTGTTACGATGATTTGGAATTGGATAGTGCAAAATAGCAGTGTTATACGGGACTTGGGATCGATTCTATTGGGCATCTTCGGCATAGGATTTCTAGCATGGCGGTCAAGGAGCGCTGATCGCCAAGCGGAGGCATCGCAGATGCAAGCTGATGTTGCTCAGAAGCAGGTGTCTTTGGCGCGACGGGACTCACTAGTTGACCGCTACCAGAAGGGTTCCGATATGCTCGGTAACGAGACGATGTCGACACGTCTGGGCGGTATGTACTCGCTGAAGCGGCTTGCGGAAGACCACCCAAAACAGTTTCACATCCAGGTCATGGAGTTACTTTGCGCCTTTGTAAGGAATCCGCCACCCCTGAAGACTAACCCGGAACGGGTGCTTCGAGAAGACATACAGACCGCTTTGGATATCATCATTCACCGTAGCGACGAGAGTATCGAAATCGAGAACGCTTCTTGTCCTATGCTTAACAAAAGTGAAAAAAGGTTTCGTTTGGATCTTCACGGTGCAAACCTGGGATGGGCCGTCATCTCTCAGGCTAAACTTCAAGGAGCTCTTCTGGACAATGTAAATTTGGCGTATTCCGCTGGTAACGGTGCAGACTTTTCAGGTGCGTCGATGGTTGGGTCGAAAGTGAATAGCAAGTCGCATTTTATCGGAGCAATCTTCGACAAGGCCATTATGAACAGTGCCGACATGTCACAAGCTATATTTCAAAATACGAGTTTCGTAAACACTCAACTCCTCGGCGTTGACATGTCGGATTCCCTCTTCGAGCAGGCAAATATGTCCAAGTCAATTATCGGGACAGCCAATCTGACGAAGGCAAGACTAGATAGGGCGGACCTTTCTGGAGCCAAGTTTGGTGGAGGGATACGAAGTACACAAAACCGGTCAACTGGTGTTTGGACCAGAAAGGAGATATTCTGCGCGGTGACGCAACGCCAATTGGATTTGGCGATAGCTGATCCAGACGATCCTACCTCCATCGAAGAGGGCACTACTGACACGGAGACGGGTGAACAGATAGTCTGGAACCATCAGTTGTGCGGCGATAAATGGGTGGAGCACCAGAAGCTATTGAGTTCACTAAGATAAAGGGAATGTTGCATTTAGTACATCGCCCGACGTACAGTCGCTTGTGCTCCATAGCCAGCATCCCCGTAGTGTGGTAACCTCTGCACTCGGTTGGGCACTATTGTATATAATCCCCCAAAAAAATCGTCCCATTTACAAAGGTAGAATATCGGGATATGATCTGCTCCCATTTTTTACTAGATCTGAGACAGCAGTGTTAGAGAAACCAGTTGAAAGTAGATGCATGCAGGTGAACGATACAAACAGGTTACGCTGACGCAACCCTTGCTTGTGCTCACGGCCGCGCTTCTTAGAAGGTATGTGTACCGTTACGATAAAGTTACCGCGCAACAGTTCAGCCAGTTTGCGGGCATCGAGCCCGGTCATTCTTGATTTGCACTTTGGCAATCAGATGCATCTTGTAGGGATCGGCCAACACCACCCGTTCAACTACCTCCATTTCTTCCAACAGATCATACAAGCGGTCTCAATTCCAGTAGCACTCCAACACCACTTCCCCAGGGTTACTCAGTGAGTCGAAGAACCGTTCAAAGCCAACTGCAGAGTTGCTTACGATCTTTGGCTCTTTCAGTTGCTCTCCTTCAGTGCTTACGGCACTTGCAATCGAATAACGTTTGTGGTAATCTATTCCCACATATATTTTATTTTTCATCTTTAGGGGTTCCTTCGGTTAGGTATTGTTACAGTCTTTTCTATTATACCAGATTGATGGGTTTCCCTTTCATGTTACCTGACCCCTTCTTACTATCACCCACGGCTTAACATTCTCAATCGACAGCGATTGTTAAGAACTTTTTATGAGCTGGGTTAGACCGATTTGTTTATTATGTCTCAAACAATTCCAATTAATACATCTATATTATCTAGTGATGCCTTGCTTGAAGGAGTGTTAAATAGATATGCATTTAAAGGGAAAATCGAGTGCCATCTCTTTTGTTCTCGCGTAAATGACACTTATGTTGTCAAGACTGATTCGTTAACTTACTACCTTCGTGTATATATTCACAGATGGCGATCGAGAAAAGAGATCGATGCAGAAATTGATCTTTTACGCTATCTCAAGAAAAACGAGATTTCGGTCTCTGTCCCCATACAAAGAGAGGATGGATCATATATTACTGAGATAAATGCCCCTGAGGGCATTCGATACGCTGTGTTATTTACAGGTGCTGATGGTAATGTACCTCGTAATATGAACGACAAGCGCAGTTCATTATATGGTCGTTTAGCAGGTAGAATACATAATGTGACAGATAAGTTGGATAAAAAATATGAAAGATTCCACATTGATCTAATACATTTAATTGATGATCCACTGTGCCACATAGAACCATTACTCAAACACCGAGAAAAAGATTTTAATTATCTATGTAAAATTGGGCAATCGCTGAAGCTTGAAATTGAAAAGTTGCTACCTCAAACCAAACCACAATATGGAATATGTCATGGCGACCATTATGGTGGTAATGTTTTCTTTAACAAAAACGATGAAATGACGTTATTTGATTTTGATTGTTTTGGATATGGATGGAGAGCTTATGATATTGCTGTTTTTCTGTGTACTAGAACAACGATTGGCAATTGGAGTAAAGAAGCGAATTCAAAAAGGACAAAACGTTGGAACGCTTTTTTGAAAGGTTATACTCAGGAACGAGAGCTAAGTGACGAAGAGCTTGCAGCAACAAAGATATTCGTTCCGATTAGACATATATGGCTTTTAGGCGTGCAATCACAAAGTACCGAAAGACTCGGAAGAATGTGGATGGACGATGCATATTTCGACCAGCATATTAATTTCATTAAAGATTGGATTAAAATAAAGCACTTAAAAATATCATAGAACTTTGACCTCTTGCTCCCACTTCGATAATTATTATGAATTCCCAAGAAGCTCTTAAGTCGGAAAAACCGGATAAACGTGCATTTAAGGTACAAGAGTCTTACAAGGCACTTGGCGGAGCGGGTAATGTAGCGGCTAATCTTGCATCGTTAGGTGTTAACGCGTCTTTGGTGGGTGTTACGGGAAATATATCTCAATATTGGACATTTTATTATTCGTGATTCTTCCAGACCTACTACCGCTAAGATACGTCTTTACGTAAATAACGAGTACCTTCTACGACGTGACCATGAAGCGATACATAAATTGGATAAGGAACCATCTGCTTCAGCTGTGTCAAATGGATGATATGCAGTTGAGCGATTACTAATACATAATGCATCATTTGATGTTGGGCGATCTTACAAAATAGAAAGAAAAAATGATAGAAAAGTTAATCGATGATAAATTTTAATATACATTACTTTTGGTTACTCAGATATATAATTCCCTTCTAAAATAAAAAGTAAAGGTTTGCTAAATATTTGCTAATTATCATTCATTTTGCTGTATTTAATTGCATTTAAGCGCATTTTAAAAATTTCGTAAAGTGCTTAAAGATAACGACTAGAGAAACCAGATGAAAGTAGATGAATGCAGATGCACGCTCTAAACAGGTTCGAATCCAGTATCTCCCACCAGCCTTCGCCCCCGCGGTGGCGGGACTGGCAGGCCAGCTATCAGCAATCGAAATCCATTAAATATTCAATCGCTCTATTGCCTGGGCGAAGGCTGCGCGCTGTAGTCCCGCGACTGCGGGACGGAGGTGGAAATATCGATAATGCTTATTTTTACCCGTTCGCTAGGGTGAGCAGGTCGCGGGTGCTCATAAAGGGTTTTGCTTTTTCAAGGAAGGTCTTAACGAGTTGATCAGGTGGCAAGTCGGAGGTGTCGATCTCCAGTTTCTGCTTAATCCAGGATTTTTGAACTTCTTCACGGAAACGTTCGAGGATCATCGGGATGTCATCTTTTTTGACTATTGGATAATCATGAGGTTGAGCGTCCATGCGTGCCTCGATTACTTCCGGTCTGGCTGTAAAATGGACGAGAATACTATTATCGGGCATTTCCACCTCAAATTGCCGAGAACCGTTTACCGGTAATCCTGGATAGTGATAGAGTGGGCCGTAGACTTCTTCTTCAATGTGAAATCCCCCTAATAATATATGGTCGATCATATTTATAAGGCGGACATGGTAAACAATCTGCATCTGCTGCCACCGCTGTTTAAGGGATGGGGACAGGGTCACTATGGTTGCTCGATCTTCAGGAGATAAGTGTTGACGATCGGGGATTGTAAAATGGTCATCGAGATGAAAATTAATTCCTCTGTCATTGCCCCATGCGATGAGACCATCACATAAAGTAGTCACACCTGTATATTCACATCCAACAGCAATAATTTTCATTATATTCTCCTCAGTATAGGTTAAAAGTTAAGTTTTCATTCATTGAAATGACAGGATTTGTCCTTGGCAAATAATTAATATCTCCTGTCATTTGGGGCTCAGAAAATCAGGGGTAAATCAAGGGGCATTGTAAATACGGCAATGTATTATTATGGGGATCACCCTAAGATAGCTGAATTCCTTAAATTTTAGCTCATATAATAATAAATTAAACGAATATCAACGAAACATTGACATTCTAATCATTGTCTAAAATATGTGCCATACTCAAAAAATAGCATCACTTTAGATATTATTGTAATATTACTTACTGAACTAAGGTTAACCCTATATAGCTCAAGAGATTAAGCTTAATTATAATGATGAAGAGCTGGATTTTATATAGTTCCATTTTATTAATCGCGGCAACGGCGTTTGGTGCAAAGAATGAGCGATATTCTAACCTTAAAGCGAGCGCCGATAAGGGGAATGTCGAATCCCAATACCAGCTCGCCGTGATGTGCGAAAAAGGCGATGGCGTTACTCAAAGTTATATGAAAGCCATTAAATGGTACAAAAAAGCGGCTAAACAGGGACACGCGCAGGCGCAGACAAATCTGGGCGTGATGTACGCTTCAGGCCAGGGGGTACTGGTCGATAATGTCGAGTCGATCAGGTGGACCACCCAGGCAGCGGAGCAGGGACACGCCCCAGCTCAATCCTATCTGGGATCCATGTATGCCGAAGGCTATGTGATTGAAAAAGATTATGTTAAAGCTTATATGTGGTTGAGAATTGCTTATTTATCCGGTGAAACGGATGTGGTTAGTGACATTGAAAAAATTAAAAGAAGTATGACTGCAGCCCAAATTGCCGAAGCTGATCGGAATATAAAATCCTGGCGAACGAAGCACAAAAAAAGCAGTTAAGTTTGTAAGGGTTAAACAGGATTCAGGACAGAAATCGGGATCAGAAAATCTTAATGATAGATTTTACATCATTCTCATAATCTTAACCGATAAACCGCTCAAACTATCAATCTGCTAAGACGGATTGTGCCCTTCCGGCAGTTACACCCCGAAACCTGCCTGGAGCTTATCGCTTAAATAATTCCCAACTGCGGCCGGACGATTCAGCGCGGAAACACTCAATATTTCCGCGATCTGCTACGGTCACATAGCAAGTCTGCCCATCTGCCCCACCAAATGCGATGTTGGTACATTCCTTGCCGGCGAGTTGAATCTCCTCAACGACTTCACCTTGTGGCGAAACTTTGGCTACCGTTCCTTTGCCATGACGTGTGACGTATATATTACCTTCGCTATCGCAGCGCATTCCGTCCATTCCAAAGTCAGAAAATTGAATCAACAACCGCTTGTTGCTGATTTCACCTCCGGGTGAGAGGTCATATGCCCAGATATTACGCTGTACCGTCTCATTAACATAGAGAATACTTTCGTCCGGGCTTACCTCAATACCGTTCGTTGTCCCCATTGACGTTTCCAGCAATTTTACTTTCCCCTCATTATCTATACGCCATATCTGTCCCCAGGATTCACTCCAGTTAGGATCGCTGGCGTAGACAATATCATTCGCTCCAATGGCAATATCATTGGGTTGATTCATATTCGGCTCATGCGCGTAAACTGATATCTCCCGCGTCACGCTATCAACTTTTAGAATGTTATGATTTGTATAATCGGCAATTAGCATTTCACCTGCCTGATTAAAGCGGATACCGTTGCCGATGCTGCTGTCGGAAAGTTCGACGAAAATACTGCACTCACCCGTCGGTGTGACACACCCAATAGTATGCTCACGGGCATAGTTAACGGCATAGAGATTACCCTTGCAGTCACAGGCAGGTCCCTCAATACCGTGAGTAAATCCATGGAGTGGAGTGAATGCTTTACTAACGTAATATTCGTTCATCAGGCTACAAGTGAAGCACGGTTTAAGGATAGTTTGTCCAATGCTTCTGCTTTGGGTTCAGTGCCGATACCCGGATTCATGGTGGCTTGAAATTGAGAAGGAGCGGAATGCACCATTTCCGGTTCACCTAAATCGTCATGATAAAATCGGTCAGTAGGAAATATATCCGATGGATATTTCATGTTAGGCAGTGTCGCGAGAGCGACGCAATGGGCAGCGCCTACTGCCGACTCGAGCATACCGCCTATCCAGCAGGGAATGTCAGCATCCAGACAAATTTTATTAATTGCTACAGCATTAGTAATTCCACCCACTCTACCGGGTTTTATATTAATCCATTGGCAAGCTCCACATTCAATAGCCTGTCGCGCACTATTTGTTGAAACAATACTTTCGTCCAGACAGACTGGAGTTTTAATTTCTGCCTGCAGCTTGGCATGATCGAGCAAGTCGTCATGCATGAGCGGTTGTTCGATCATCGCGAGATTATAGTGATCCAGTTCTTTAAAGATATCGAGATCATCTAATGTATAGGCGCTGTTGCAATCGACATGAATGATGGTATCGGGAAATTCTTTACGCACCGCTTCAATCATCCAGAGATCCCACCCGGGGCGAAATTTCAATTTCACGCGTTTGTATCCATGTCCCTGAGCAGAATGCATTTCCTGAAACAATTCATCGATCGTCTCCATGACACCTAAATCAGCCCCGGCCTCAATGGTCGCGTTCTTCCCGCCAATCATTTGCCAAAGAGGGATCCCTTGCATTTTCGCGTGCAAATCCCACCAGGCGAGATCAAATCCAGCTTTAGCAAAGTAATTTCCCTTTAATCCTGATAAATGGTGCTGAAGGTCGTCACCGGATTCTATCTCTTTTCCCAATAATAAGGGGGCCATGATATCACGGGAAATTAGAAATTGAGCGCTACAGCACTCAGGGGAATAAGCAGGTAATTTCCAGGGAGAGGATTCCCCCCAACCATAATGCTCCCCGGATGAAAGCCGGACAAAAACGGAATCGATGGTGTCGTTATTCCCAAAGGCTGTCCTGAAGGGGTAGATCAGAGGCATGGCGACATGCGCCATTTCAATCGCATCAATTTTCATAGCGCAAAAATCTGGAGGCAGTGAAACAAAGAAATTTTCAAGCAATGGGCAGGATCAGGGAACGTCAGCCATGGCTTCAAGTTTCGCAAGAAGATCTTTCGCTTTCCTGCGTTTAGCCGGATCATATCCCATTTTTTCCAATAATATTGAAAGTCCTTAGTTGGCCAATCAGCATAGATATCCTCCCATTCAGCTAATCCCCCATGAGGGACCAGGGTTTTGGGCGAAATGGGATCGCTGACTTTTTGGTATCTGCCATCATTATCGCGTGCGATGATTCGTTGCAATGTGGAGACTGCTTGTGGATCACCATTTTCAGCCATCTCAAAAGCCATTACATCACGTTTATGATGATAGCTATAGTCGTATTCCTTGATTTTCATATCCCATTTTTTCCAATAATATTGAAAGTCCTTAGTTGGCCAATCAGCATAGATATCCTCCCATTCAGCTAATCCCCCATGAGGGACCAGGGTTTTGGGCGAAATGGGATCGCTGACTTTTTGGTATCTGCCATCTAATGACAAGCGCAATTGGTCCGATTGGTTCGGCAAACCTTTATGCACGACCATACTGTGAAATATAAGGAGATCCGACTGTTTGAATGGGTTACTTACCCATGTGCCTTCGAGGGGATCAATTACCTCCATTCCACCCGCGCCGAGCGAAGGGCGATGTTCATAAACTCCATGACGATGAGAACCCGACGCAATCTGAAGCCCACCCATTTTTTCCGGGATGTCAGACAAAGGTATCCACGCGGTATAAGTATCGGGACTGCCTTGAATGGGAATGAAATCCTGGTGCGCTGGTGTCGTAAAGGCATTCCGTTGAGGAAAGATCGTTCGGCCGATTACACTCGGGTGTAAGAAAACGGTGTCGTCTAAGAGTCTTTCAAATAAAGCGATTAATTCGGGACAGTGATAGATTGCTTGAAACTCCTGAAGTTTATACATTTGAAGATAAACTTCATTATACTTAGTTTCCGGCTCGACACAAAATCCATTGAGGTCGGCAATGGCCTGATCCAGTGGCGCGTCTTTTTTAACCCACCCCGCATGGCGCGCAATTTCCAACAGTTTTAGTCTCAGGCTTTCGAGCTTGTTTGTAGGCATCAATCCGCGAATAAATAAATAACCGTCGCGCTCCATGCGATTGCGCAGCTCAAGTCCATTATCAGCTACATCTGTAGAATCAAGAAATGGGTTCATATAGTATCGGATTTAGAGGTGATAGAGAAAATGTTCGCAGGACTGAATACTGTATCAATAATTCATGCTATGGTTCAAGTAAAGAAGCAAACATGCCGCTTTTAAGTGGATGATCCGAGCAGCCCTCTTGTCATTTGAAAATCGGTATTCCCATGCGAAAATAAAGTTGGAGTGAATTCTCTCGAGGCAACAGCAATGATAAGGTTCAGCAGAGCCTCCGCATTGCGCGTATGATTATTATCGAATGTTAAATGGACATCTTCTGCAAACTGAGCATGAATTTCCTTTTTATCAGTAACTTGAATCACGGGAATCATGGGGTGCCCTTGCATAGGATGTTCTCCGATGCAAGCGACAATAATTTCAACACCGGTGCCACCCAAACCGGTTAAAGATTCCACCCAGTGATTCGTCGGGCATTCGAGAAGGTGAAAACCCGGGTTCTCAACTTTTTGCCCATAGGCGAGGGAAGGATTCAGCGGTTGATCGCTCAGAATCATTTCACGAAACGTATCATTTTTAATGAATGCAGCATTTTCAGGTACGACTACTGTGGATCCTGCTCCGACGAGATTTTGAATTAAATTGGCGACGCCCATTGCGGAATTTTCAGATACGGGACCCGAACTGAGAAATCCTATGCTCAATGCGTCCAGTCCGACCTGCTCATAAGCGAGTGAATTGTCAGATGATATTTTCGAGGTAAACCAGTCCTCCACTTTCTTTAATACATTTTCCATACCGCCATCTAGTTGAATACTGGCCCAACCAAAATTATCACTGTCGAGATTGCGTTGATGGAGTGAGTGACGCATAAAATCGTTATGTGTTTTCTCGCATCCATGTTCGAGTAAAAGTCCGAATTTAACGAAAGGGTGGGTGAGATAGCCAATCAGTGTTCTTTTGTAGAGGTTAATCGCAGATTCACCACCTAAACCACAACCCTCGGTGTGGACGAGCGAGACAAATCGCGATAATCCTTTGTCGAAGCCAAACTGTTTTTTTGTTAACTGCACAGCGGCAATTTTGGCAATTTGCCCGGCGCAAAGACTGGTGGGGAGAATAAGACCAATATTATCGATGGTAAATCCATCTCCAGAGCGAATGCCGTTAAAATATGAGGGTGCCATTTTATCATTTGTCCTGATGGGAATCGGCTTACCATCGGGTGAAGGACGATGAAGCAGTTGATCAAGATTACTTCCGTCCACTTGTTGCCAGTTTCTCCAGAAAGAAACCTGGGAGTGTCCGGCTAATTCCCCTTTACTCAATCTTCCCGAGGCAATCTCCACGGTATAATTCAACATTTGACGTCCCAGTTCATCCATTGAGCTACCGTCCAGATAAGCTCCGGCATTTACATCCATTTCGTGTGACAAAAGTTCATAACGTTTGGTCGTGGTAATGATTTTTATGGTTGGGACAAATGGAAAATTAGTAATCGAACCATTGCCGGTGACGAAAAATATCATGTTGCAGCCCGAGGCGACTTGACCTGCGACACTTTCGAGATCATTGCCCGGGCTGTTCATAAAGTAATAACCCGGAGCGTTCATCCTCTCACTGTAGTCTATAACTTCATCTAAACGGACATCCGGATGCAGTTTATTAGCGGCACCGATAGATTTTAGGTAAATATTATAGAGCCCTCTCAACTTATTGCCTCCGGTGGTATTATCCTCTACCGAATTCCCGTGCCAGGAAGAGAATTCTTTGTATTTCTCAAGCATTTCAAGAAAACGTCGCGCGATTACCATGTCCTTTACATTTTTCAGGACATAGGATTCTGCTCCGATCAATTCCGGTGTTTCCGCCAGTTGAGCTGATCCTCCATATTGAATGATTTCACGCGCGACCCAGGCGGCGAGGGGGTTACCGGAGATTCCTGAAAAGGCGTCCGACCCTCCGCACTGAAGAGCAATTTTTAAATGTTCTGCCGATTCCTCGGTACGGGTAGTATCATTTACCTGGGGTAACCATGCCCGGATTATCGCTTCACCATTATCCAGGTTTTTCTGGAAGCTTCCCTTAATCGTTAAAAATTCATGGGCACTTCATGGAAAGGATAATTTTCTGATACCATATACTTTTCAAGCATCTGATTAGTGAGTGATTCAGTGCCGTAGTCGACAGCAAGGACAGCGCCGACATTAGGGTGGACAATGAGACCCGCCAGGGTACGCAATAGAAGGTCGAGATTATTAGGGCGTGAAGGGGTGCCCCCTTCGGTGTGAGCGACAGCGACTATCCTATCGATATTCTTAAACTTATCGGATAAACCATGCAAACGGTCAGCTAACTGTCGGGCATAGCTCGCAGAACGTGATGTCGTTCCCAGGATTACAATGTTGTTTCTTGTGCCTACACCTCTAGCATGAGATCGTCGGTAACCATGGAAAGTGAGTGATTGAGTGTGACGACTTATCTGAATGCCAGGTTTAAATTGGCTTTCGCTAAGAACGTAAGGAGCATCTTCATCCTTAAAATTGGGTTTCTCAGGAAGTTTTATACCGAGGTTTCTTATTTCAAGTTCTACAAGGATCTTTGCGTTACACACGTAATCGCCGGGGGCAAGATCCCTGGCCGCAATTCCAAAAGAGAGACCCCATGAAAGTAATGGCTCTCCCACGGCAATCTTTTCTACCGCAAAACGATGGCCGAGAAGAACAGAATATTCGAGGGAAAACGACTCACCCTTATGGGTAATTATGGATCCAGCTTCCAGATTTCTGGTAGCAATCGCTACATTGTCTCCCGGCGATGGAAGCCGGGCTATTTTATGGAATTCAATTGATTGAGACATGGGGAAGAAGAAATAATTAATCTATTTATTTAATATATCCAATAGTGATCAATATAAGAAGCGATGTTTTTCCTGAATTGACGCATCAGAAAGTATGCGGCATAAATACCGTCCCATATTATGGGGGATTAGCTCAGTTGGTTAGAGCGCTTGCTTCACACGCAAGAAGTCGGCAGTTCGAGTCTGCCATCTCCCACCAGCCTTCGCCCCGTGGGCTACGGCTGGCAGGCCAGCTATCAGTAATCGAGACTCAATAGAGCTTCAAACGTTCTATTGCCTGGGCGAAGGCTGCGCGCTGTAGTCCCGCGACTGCGGGACGGAGGCGGGCATTTCGTGTAAAAATGGAGGGAAAATTTCATCTATGTTAGTTTTCAATATTCATCAACGCGCCCGTTGGGCTACGGCTGGCAAGCCAGCAATCAGCAGACGAACTCCATTAAATATTCGATCGCTCCATTGCCTGGGCGAAGGCTGCGCGCTGTAGTCCCGTGACTGCGGGACGGAGGCGGGCATTTCGTTTACATCGTAGCTTTAATTTATCGAATTAATGCCGATCGTACAATTAGATCTGATTGGCGTCATAAATGATCTAGGATATAACTTTAAAGGATTTAATTTTCTATCGCTTATACGAAAACGAGATATTTGTCTGTGACTTACATCTACATAATCGAAAGCATATATAATCGAAAACAGCATTATGTTGGTCTTACTGATGACTTAAAATCCCGTTTACGCGATCATAATTCGGGTAAGTCGTCACACACCGCACGATTCAAACCATGGCACCTAGTTTGCTACTTCGCGTTTGCGGAAGAAAAGACAGCAAGAGTCTTTGAAAAGTATTTAAAATCCGGATCCGGTAAGTCGTTCTTGAAACGTCATTTCATTTAACTTCGCCCCCCGCGGTGGCGGGACTGGCAGGCCAGCAAACAGCAATCGAATCGCCATAGAACTTCAGGCACTCTATTGCCTGGGCGAAGGCTGGCAGGTCGGCTATCTAACTAGCTATTCTAAATTCCCCGAAGGTGAGGCAACTTAAAGTTTTTCCGGCGGTTCTTCAATATCTTCTTCGGGATTGGCACTTGGCACAGACACTCCCTTGGATTCCAGTTCGGCCGCGAGTTGCTCTAATTCTGTCTCTCTTTCCTGCAGGCCTTGCGCCTTATCGAACAGCGTGTTTTCACTCGCTTCGAGAAAATCTTCCCGCTCCTTTACCATCGCTTCCATTTCCTGCATCGACTGTTCCCGGGCATCCAATTCCTCTTTTAACTTTAACAATTCGGGTTCTATATCCTTCGACATCTGTATATCGCTTGAAGCCCCTTCCTCACTTTGTTGACCTTCTTTTGCTTTCTCTAATTCGTCTCTGAGCTATTCCAGTTCAGTTTCTTTTTCCTGCAAACTCTGTGATTTATCCAGCAAAGTGTTTTCACTTGTTTCCAAAAATTCCTCTTTTTCCTTTAAAGCATTTTCGCGCTCATCAAATTCAGCCTGAAGCTGCTGCAATGCCTTTTCCGTTCCCTCTTCCATTTTCCCTTCTTCCTGCATGCTGCTTTGTTGTGATCCAAGGAGCTTTTCTCGTGCCGTTAAAAGGGCCTGGGATTCTCGTAAATTCATCTCGCGGGCCAAGAGCAAAGCTTCATTCTCTTTCAATGTTCTTTCGCCATCTTCGAGGGCTGCTTGAGATTCCTGTAATGACCGCTCACGTTCATCCAAATGGACTTCTTTTTCCTGTAAAGATTTCTCCCGTTCGTCTATTTCAGTACGGAATTTTTCTTCATGACTCTCTTTGGATTGCTTTGTTCTGGAGAGGATGGAATCTATGCTCATTCCCCCCTGACTCTGAACAGCTCCGGGACTTCCCGCTTCTCCGGGACTTACCGCTTCTCCGGGACGTCTGAGGCTCAATTGAGGGTATTGATTGGACCCCGTTTTTCGTACCAATTATTAAGTGAGAGAGTTCCCGGGTATTAATGGTTTTAGGATTGATGTATATGAGAGATCTTGGCGAAGTGAGGGCGTAGCCCGAACGCGGCCAAGATCTGAAAGGAATGTGACAAACTCTTGTGGGCTTTTAAAGCCTAAACGACTGTGGGGATGATCATGGTTATAGGTCTGGCGCCATTGTTCGATTACAACTTGTGCTTCAGCCACGCTGAGCAACACTTCACGGTTCAAACACTCATCGCGTAAGCGGTTGTGAAACGACTCGATGAAACCGTTTTGCCAGGGACTGCCCGGATCGATATATATCGCCTTGATCTTTTTGTCGGACAACGACTGCTGCACTTGATGAGCAATGAATGGCTTCGCATGTCGTCGCTTCGCTCCTCGGAACACTGCCGTTGTCACTACGGATATAGCTGGGAGCTCCCTCCTTTTCAATGGCCTCGCTAAGCACAGAGAGGACATCCGATGAGGGGAGTTCACGAGCGACCCGGATATCCAGACATTCACGCGTATATGTCTTCGCTTCGCTTGAGTGTCGTCGCTTTCAGCTCCTCGGTACATCGATCAGAGTCATCATCTTTAATGGACCGCCATGGTCTGTGCGATCATGGACAAAGTCCCAGGACCAAAGGTGATTGCGACCGGTTGCTTTAGTAGGCGACCCCGTAGAGACCCCTTGACGGTGTCTACGCTTTTTAGGTGGCTTTACCTGCAACCCTTCTGAACGTCGTACCGCCTGAACAAACTTCCTGTTTGTTGTCCAGCCTTCCTTTACGAGCAAGGCACGGATGCGCCGGTAACCGTAGCAGGGATGTTCCCAGGACAGGGTTATAATCCGCTCGGCCAACCGCTGAGCTTTCTTACTGGCCTGCTTGGGCTGGTAGCTGAAAGTTGACCAACTGAGGCTGAGGTAGGAACAAGCCCTTCGCAACGAGCACAGCCCTCTCTCAGCCGCATCTTTTACTACTCGCTTCTTCTGCTTGGGGCTCACCACTTTTTTGACAGCGTTTCCTCCATTACCTGATTCTTAAGCATTTGATCAGCGAGCATCTTCTTCAACTCGGTGTTTTCTTTTTCCAGCTCTTTAAATCGCTTCGCATCGGCTAGTTCCAAATTGCCATACTTTTTACCCCAGCGATAGAAGGTCTGTTCACTCACGTTGTTGCCTCGGCAGATTTCCTCTACCGTTTTTCCGGTATCGGCTTGCCGCAGTATTGCGATGATCTGTTCTGTTGTGTATCTTTTTCTTTTCATGAGGTTATCTGTTTATCCCGATAACCTCTCTCTGTTAATGATACCATTTTTGGGGGTCACTCCAGGGGTGATCCTGTTAAAAGGACTTGCGCAAATCGTTTGCCAGCGTGTTCGTGAAGCAAATTCAACCCTTTCAGAATTTCTGGAACCCATTTAATCCTTTGTCGGTTACGGGATATTGTTAAGTTCTCATAGCATTGCCCGAATTTATCCTTATTCTTAATTCAGGGAGCTGCTATTAAGAGAGAGAATTTAATTGAACCCATTCTAAATTTTAATAGTATATAATCATGTCTGATAAATTTTTAATTGATCGATTATCCAATGTCTCTTTTTTCTCAGAATTGAATAAAGAACAACTGGCTGTTGTCTCTGAGCATGTTGAGCTGATTAATCTCGCACCGGAAACCACGGTTTTTTCAGAGGGAGACATTGGCGATTCTCTATACTATATTATCAAAGGGTCGCTGGGCGTGGTAAAAGATTCTGATTGGGGTGAAGATGTAAAACTGGCCACTTTGTCTGAAGGTTATTCTTTCGGGGAAATGTCCCTTATCGACGATTTTCCACGCTCTGCCAGTGTTGTATCACAAACTGATGCGATTATTATAAAGTTAAAAAAGACTGATTTTGATTATATCGTTGATAAGCATCTGGAGATTGGGTTGGTGATGCTAAAGAAAATATCCAAATTTCTTTGTCGTCATGTTCGAGAAGCCAATGCGTCTCTTGCCGATTTTCTGGAACCGATTTGACTGAATTCTCTAAATAGAATTCAGGGTTCCAGCAGTCGATAGTTTCAATAATACCGGCGAAAACCGGAATTTTGAAATCAATTTAACCGGTGATGCCAAATTCGCGCATCCGTTCTATCCAACTGGCACGGAGTTGTCTGTTTCCACTATTTAAAAACCATTCATTTCGATAACCGGGCTTGGCATTTTTATCATCAGTGCGGTCTTTCATCATCTCTTGAGACCATTTAACCTGGCCTCGAATTTGCTCAATATGATCGGAGGATTTGGGGTAGTCATAATATACAACCTCCAGCATAGTCCGGCCCGCTTTCCCTCCACGGCTGGCATGCCAACAGCTGAGATTAAAAAGAACAACATCACCCGGTTCGCTTTCACATGCATGGCCCGGGAAATTTTCGATGTTATCGGGATTACTGATACCTGGCATTTTCTTCAGGTCTCCATAGTAAGGCTGCTTGTGGCTACGGGGAATAATACGCAGCGCGCCGGAATCAGCGGTAAGGGTATCGGTATAGATCCCAAATTTGCTACCGAAACGGTGATTAGGATAAGGGTTAATGGGGGGCTGATCGGGATGCCAGCGCGTATCTCCGACAAATAAACTGGCATGACATTGATGGCCAATGAGCTCCTCACCATAAAGCTGTTTTGCCATTCCGTAAAATCGTTCGTCTTCTGAAAGGTTAAAAAGAAAGGGGGAATAGGAATTGGAAAGTTGAATCGTCTGCAGATGTTCACTTGAAGGAAGTGATGGATCAAATTGGAGCTCTGAAAAAGTAACTTCCTTTGCCTTTTCAAGTTCCTCGTTGAGGGTCTTAAACTCATCTTCAGAGAATAGTTGTTTGAGAACAACAAATCCAAATAAATCAAGAAACTGAATTTCGTCACTGTTCAGGGATGCGCGTGGGCCCGTCTGCGGGGTGGGAAATATCGTTGGTTGTATCATTAATTAATATCCTTTAAACCGTTTTTAATTCTTCTTCCAGGGATCCACTTTCACAGTCATAGTAGCCAAACTCCCGCTTGTATTCCAGCCATTTTGCGCGCAGGGGGCTTTGAATGGGGTTCTTATCATATTCCGATTTAGGCTCAGGTTCCTTTCCTTCTTTAGAATAATTTTTGCTCAGGACTTTACTATGCATGTAAGTTTCACGAAGTTCCTGGGCCTGATCCTCGGTGCGTGGATAAGCATAGTATCCAGCGGCAATCATCGGTCTTCCGCTCTTGCCACCGAAACTGGCATGCCAGCAACTGTGGTTAAAAATCAGGACATCCCCCGGCTCTGTGGCGCAGACAAATCCTGGAAGGTTGCGAACATTTTCTGCTTCGGTAATTCCCGGTATTTTTCGGAGCTCTCCATAAAAGGGTTGTCTATGACTTCTTGGAAGAACGCGAAGGGCTCCCGTGTCACTATCAACTTTTTCTAAATACAAGGCGAACTTACACCCAAAATTGTGATTTGAATACCGGCTGTATTCCATTGGCTTATCAATCACCGCCGTTTTATACCGACCATCGGGAACCCGGTCGGGGTGCCAACGCGTATCACCTACGTAGAGGCACCCTCCACATTGGTTTCCTATAACTTTACCGCTCAAGAGTTGCTCAGCTATTTTATAATAACGCGGGTCCTCAGATAATACTGATATAGTAGGCGTGGTTGAATCTGAGAACGATAGGCACTGGGCGCGTTCACTAGTAAGAAGATCTTTTTCAAAAGGTTTATCTTTAAATTCCAACTCTACAGCGTGGTCGAATTCACTTTTGATTGTCTTCATCTCATCCTGAGTAAAATGCTTTCTCAGGATGAGAAACCCGAAGGTATCATAATACTGAACTTCGCTTCGGGTTAAAGCTGTTCTCTCGCTGCCCTGCTCTGAGGAATCTGCTATTTTATGAATCATAATATAAACAACTGCTAATATGTATAATGAAATGATGGACCTAATTAAATTATCAAATGCATAGTAGTCCTATTAATTTATATATTCAAACCAATTAGCACGTATCCTCAATTACATATAAGCAGGTTATACCTTCACCGCGCTCACCGAATATTATTAAATTCCGATATCTCTTAGAGCCTTCTGAGATTAACATAATGGGTCATTTCTGTGGCTCGTGGTACTCATTACATAGTTTTATAAATATTTAATAGATATGCTCTTATATAAATATCATGACAGCACAGTGGATGCGGATAATTTTTTATTGCCATAAGCACTTAAGTCTTTGAGAGGAATGCCGTATAGCTATATAGACTGTCGAATTATCCAATAGCTATTACATGAATCGCAAGGCGCCAGCGTCAATTGACGGAGAATCTGATATTGGGGCAGGTTTAAATTATTCATTGGAATCGTCTTCCGGAAATAAAATAAGCAATTACTACCCCTTTATCTTGATACGCCCGGGAAAAGTAGAATCAGGAATTGAGTTATCGGGGGATCCAGATTATCCCGACGCAACGGTAATTAATAAATTAGCACTGTATTTTACCGAAAAGTTATTTACCGAGGAGAGCGATCCTGTTTAGGGTGAAAAAAGACGCCTCTTTTTATTTTAAGGTGAGTAGAGTTTTTCCGCGGGTCAAGGTTCCTTCGCTGTGTATACGCGCGCGCAAACCGCCTTCACCTTTCAAGCTTAATTCAGCGCCGGGGGCAACGGCTTTATCCATCCAATAACAGGGAGCACATTCTTCACTGCCAGTAAAATTCACTCCCTGAATGCTGAACTCCTGCCCAATAAGGGTGTTTAAATTTATACCCTTTAAAATTAGATTTCGACGAAAGATACTGGAAGGAAGATCGGGTTTATCAAATTCATGGCGTATCCGTTCATATATCGCCCAGTTGAAAAAAGTGATTTGACCCTTATAACTTTCACGAAAGTCGAAATAGCGGTCTCCTATCAGCCCTTTTTCGGCAACACAGTCTACACTTTCTACGGAATGAACTGGATTCTCATTTCTCTCCATACCATGTCGCCCCTTGAAGTCATGGTCTGGTGAAATATAAATAGCAATAATTTCGATGGGGATGTCTTCAGCCATTAGTGTGTATATATTAATAAATATGAGAATTACAATGGCACTGTGAAATTGGGTCTGTGCTTATCGCGTATACTTTTCTACAGCTTACACTAGCTGACAAAGCCTTGAGCACTATCATTTATTCTCGTTATGGTTAAGACCAGTGTTGGCTGATTTTTTTTCGCAAAAAAGCGGCACTCCGATGCATTTGATCCATTCCATCAACCCCATCTTCTATACTGATCCACCCGTCGAATCCAGCATCGTGCAGCATTGAAAATATCTTATCATAGTCATTTAGCCCCTCACCAATTTCACCATGTCGCATACGACTGGCATAACCTTCAACATTTTCTTCTTTGCGAAGGTCTTCCAATGTGCCTTCCGCGACATAACGGTCACTCGCATGCATGGTCACGACACGGTGTTTAACACGATCAAGCAGTTCCAAGGGATCTTCACCGGCGATGAGGGTATTGCTCGGGTCGTAATTGACCCCAAACTGAGGTGAGTCAATAAGATCGACGAGATCGCAAAATACATCGATATACTGGGCAAACTCAGGGTAGGTCCAGTAATTATCCTTATAATGATTTTCAAGAATAAGGGTAACACCGCGTTCTGAGGCATGCGGGATGCATGCATTAACGGCGTCTGCCGTATAGCGCAATCCGTCTTCACGTGATACTTCGGGACGTCGTTGGCCGGAGAGAACGCGGCAGTAGGAGCCACCAAATTCAGCACACATATCAATCCAGCCTTTTTCCAGATTTATTTGTTTTTCTCTAAATGCTTTGTCGTGATGCGTGAAGTCGGGTGAGCAGCACATCATTGGAATCTCCAACGAATGGTCCTCAACCATTTTCCGGTAGTCGGCCCACTTTTTCGGATCCTTCAAGTCGATAATTCCTGTATAGAATTCCAATCCATCGACATCGAGTGTCGCTGCTAAATCGATCCATTCATTGAGCGACATTTTACCATTGATACACAACTCGTCCAAATACGCTTTGGGGAATGCTGCTAGTTTGGGCATATTAATTATCTTTTTTCTGGTCACCCTCTTTTAGAGGGATGCGACCGATTACGGGATATTGTTCAAGATCGATGACGCTGCCGGTAATGGGCCTGCTGTCATCACAAAGCCAGAAAACGGCATGTTGCGCTATCTCTTCCGGACGTGTCATTTTACCGGTGGGGACGTACTCGGGTACCGGGTTATCGGACCAACCTTCCGGTAACCCCTCTGAGATTTTAAGATTATATTCGTTCGGAGTGATTACCCAGCCAACATTAAAGTGGGTAATCCGCACTAGGTCGGAAGCCAGTAAATTAGCCAGATTACGGGATTGAGTCATCAATGCCGCCTTGGCCATGCTATAGTCAAGTTGATTGGGTTCTCCGGTATAGGCGTTGATTGACCCGATATTTACAACGGCTCCGTTTGTCCGTTTTAAATATTCTATTCCTGCTTTTACCATAAGCAGTGGGGCCCTGGCGTTAATGGCCATGACTTTATCGAAAAGCTCAACACATGTGGTGTAGAGATTGCTTCGCTTAATATAGGCAGCGTTATTGACGATACCATCGAGCTTGCCATAAGCGTCAATCGCGGCGTCAATCAGACGTTGAGGCGCATCGGGATCACTCATATCATCGATGTGAAGAACTGCATCACTTCCCAGGCTGGCGATGATTTTTTCACCACGATCTTTATTGCGGCCGTGCACGAGGACCTTGGCGCCATCAGCAGCACAGGCACGAACAATGGCCTCTCCGATACCCGTAGTGCTACCGGTGACAATAATTACTTTGTCCTTTAATCGCAATGCCGATTCTCCCATGCCGCTTCAAAATTCTTACGACTATTATTAATGACTTTAGCGGGGTCAGCCAACCATAATGAGTCTGGCAAGTCATCTATGGAAAAAATCTCCAGGCAGAAAGCGCCCCGGTAACCGGTTTTTTCTATGGCCCCTAACAAGCGGGGGAAATTGATTATCCCTTCTCCGCAAATGCGACGGTCGCCGGGATGCCGCGGTTCCCCTTTTGGCCAATCGCTCAGGTGAACGCCAAACAATCGGTCCCCCAATGCTTCTACGCGTTTATAAATATCCGGCTCGCGCCACAGATGGTAGAAATCCAGCATGAGCCCGAAATTAGATCGATCGACATCTTCGATCAGATCCATCGCTTCATGCATGGTGCAAATAAATGTATCATTATTCATAAGAACCGGACTTAAAGGTTCATACATGATGCGCACATTTTTCTCTGCGGCATAATCTGCCAGTTCAGGATACATTTCGCGCGCGGTGCGATGTGCTGACTGAAAATCCATATCAGGCGCGCTTCCCGTTATCGTTACTAATATGAGCTCTTCATCAGGGAAAACCCCGGAAAATAAGTCTATGGTCTGACGGAATCGTTGATGACGTTCACTCGGGTCATCAATGTCCGGGCACATAAAATCTTTAAAGAGGGCATGAACACGTGGCTGCACACTGGTCACCTTAAGACCACACTCTCGAATAAGCGCTAATTGTTCGCGTGCCTCTTCATAGTCTGTTGATAGTTTACGTTCACAGACCTCAATACCTTCAATCCCTAATTCATGATAAAGCTTCACATCCTCTTCGAATGTCTGGTGCCAGGTCGTAAATTCACTGACAGAAAAGATCGGTTTATCTGATTTTTCAGACATGAAGGGCGACTAATCGATCTTGGGATCGAGGACGGCTTTTACAATGCGACCACTATGCATTGTTTCAAAGGCTTCATGCCATTCATGCAGAGACCAGATGCCTCCGACGATGGGCTCAATATCTAACTGTCCCGATGCCAACAAGGCAATGACACGTTCCCAGACAGGCCAGTTGTGACTGAAACTTCCTTGCAGGGTTACGTTTTTGGCGACAAGTGGGTCCAGAGAAAAACCCAGCGGTTGCTTTCCCCAACCCACTTTGGTAATCCAACCTGCGGGACGGACAAGGTCGAGAGCAGCCTTTAAAGTCACAGAAACTCCGGCGGTATCGATGACGCCATCAGCTCCCAGACCATCACGCTGTCTGGCCCAGTCATCAGCGCTTCCGACAATAATATCGCAGCCGTACTTTTTAGCCACTTGGAATCGATATTTATCGTTTTCCAAGCCGACGATCGCGACTTCCGCTCCACACAGCCGTGCTATTGCTGCGCATAGAACGCCGATCGTTCCGGGCCCCAGCACAACGATGCGATCACCCGGTTTAACATGAGTATTTTCGACGATGGCATTATAAGCGACGGAACAGGGTTCGGTCAGCGCAGCGTGTTGCATGGACAAATTGTCGGGCACTCTATGGAGTAATCGGGCCGGGACCCGGACATATTTAGTCATTGCGCCATCGACACCGTAGCCGAAACCCTTACGAGTGGGATCGAGGTTATAAAGGCCTCGCCGGGTCATCGGACTGTCACTGTCGATAACAGCCGCGGTCTCACTGACCACGCGGTCACCCTCTATCCATCTATCCACACGCGACCCGCATTCGCGAATTATACCTCCGAATTCATGCCCGAGAATAACAGGATAGTTCACTTCCCAGCTATGTTGAGCCGCCCACTGGTGTAGATCGCTGCCACAAACCCCGACTGCGTGAACTTCCAGTAAAACATCTTCATCACCAATTTTGGGCATGGGGACTTCACGCAATTCTACACAGTCGGGTTTATTTTCGTAGTTAACTACTGCGGGTGAATTCATAGCTCCTCTTAAGAGGTTGAACTATTATAACTATGAACTTTTTCACATATCAATCTCAATGATCCTTCAACGTCACCGGAAGCTGTTTTAAAAGCATCGGCATCAACGGTAAGGGGCGCGCCGAGGACGACGAGCGGGGCACCGTACTCCGGGGTGCGCATCGCTTCTTCGATGCTCAGGCCGCCTACGGCCTGGACGGGGACACTGACTGCTTCTACGACTTCCCGTAACTGATCGAGTGGACTGGGCGCTTTTTCTCCACGTTCGTTCATTCCACCACGTTCATCGTAGCCGATATGATGAACAATATAGTGACACCCAAGTTCCTCGAGATGTCGCGCTGCTCCTACCATATCAGCACAGGCTAAATTATCACCCATCACCTCAATTCCATAATCCTGGCAGGCTTTAACAACACGTATTATTGTTTCATCATGCGCTTTTGCCATCACCACCACTTGTGTGGCACCAGCTTTTGCCATCATTTCGGCTTCCAGGTAGCCCCCATCCATAGTCTTGAGATCGGCCACAATCGGGGTTTCCGGAAAACGCTCGCGCAGTGCTTTAACCCCATGTAAGCCCTCTGCGAGAATTAGCGGTGTTCCCGCCTCAAGCCAATCTACACCAGCCCGCATCGCCATTTCCGCGGTTTCGAGCGCTTCTTCTATATTAGTAAGATCGAGTGATATTTGAACGATAGTTTTCATGCGGTTTCAGGTCATTCCGGGGTAAAATTATCTTAAGTTAAGTTGGATCAGAGATGATTTCGTGCGCGGATGGCAAATATTAAATCAATTCAACTTCAGCTAAGCCAGCAATTTTCATATTATTCGATTAGCACAATACAGGGACAGTGCTAGAAGAGGTTAATAAGATTACTATACTTGAAGATTCAGCCATCACGCTCCCATGGTGATGGGACTGATTCCAGGAAAGAAAATGGGAAATATAATGAAATCAATTTGATAAGACTTGCTAATTAATCAAATTAGGAATAAATCAACCCAAAATCACGTTACCCCATGACTGTACTACCTCAATTCAGGATGCTATTTATTCATTAACCAAGAACAAGGTTATGGGCAGATCTTCAAATAATTATATTTCCGCGAAAGCTTTTCCCATTGAAATCGAGTATGACCCTATTGCCGTTCATAGGCATTCATTTTTTAAAGCGATTTTTTATCGTTATGGTCCTGATGTGCCTGCTTCTAAACGCAGCAGGGGCGGAACAGGTACTTGATACTCCGCGTGAACTTTCACTGCAGGAAGCGGTGAATCGCGCCCTGGAACAGAATCTTGGATTAATTATAGAACGCTATCAATCGGGCCTGTTCGAGGATGATATCACCTTGGCCCAATCGCAGTTCGATCCCGCCATCCGTATACGGAGCAACATTGATGAAAATCTGAGTCCATTGGCTCAGAGTACGTTGGATGGTGCGGACCAACCAGAGGACGACAATAGAAGTATTTTCGTAGCGGTGGATAAGAAAATATCTACGGGTGGAACAGTCGAATTGAGTACTTGGATGAACCGGTTTGAGACAAATTCTACATTTGCCATTATCAACCCCGATTTCCTATCGGAAATAGCGATAAGTTTAGAACAACCCTTGCTCAGTGGGGCATGGCGAAAAGTTAATCTCGCGCCCATCGCCCGGGCGAAAGCGGCTCATTCTCAATCCATCCTGGAACTGCGACGGCGGGCCTTTAATGTATTGGCCAATATTGAAATTAATTACTGGAGAATTGCTTATGCCACAGCCCGTAAATTATTACAGGAGTCGAGTATCGAAGTCGCCGAGAAATTATTGGAAGAAACAAAAGAAAAAGAACGTTTAGGCCTGGCTACCCAGGTAGATGTGCTCCAGGCGAGCGCTAATTTGGCTTCACGGCGTGAAGCAGTTATACTTGCCTCACAAGCTATCGACGATGCATCTGATCGGTTATATTCGAGCATGGGTGAACTGGGAACAAATAATCCAACCCTCGTTGTTGACTCACTTCCCGAATCGGAAATTAGAGTCCCGGACTTTAACCTAACCTATAAAAACGCACGTGAACTCGATTTAGACATGCAAATCCAGCAAGAGATCATCAACCAGAGTGAAATTGATGTCACCGTAGCGCGTAATAGCCGGCTTCCAGATCTGGACCTTACACTCGCCGGTGGTTATCGTGGCCGTGATTCGGATGGATCGGGCTCTTACAGTAATGCTTTTAACGGTGATGGCTACGCCTGGAGCGCGGGTCTTGAATTTAGCATTCCCTGGGGCAATCGTGAAGAACGTGCCCGTCATCGGCAAACGCAGAGAGTTCTGGAACAGGAAGAAGTACGTCTCGATGATATAGAACAGGTTATGTTAGGCAATCTGCGTTCAGCCTGGCGCGCCGTTGCCGCGGGTAAGGAGCGGCTGGAAGCCAATCAAATATCAGTAGACGTCAATGAAGAGCGTTTCGATAAAGAACATGCCAAATTTGAAGCGGGAGTCTCCACCTTCCGCATCGTGCTTGAAGCTCAGGAAGATTTGGATGAATCACGATTGCGCCACCTTGACGCTCGCTTCGACTCAATCCGTGCGGTTGTCCAGCTCACTCGACTCGATGGGTCAATCCTTGAACGAAATGGCTTTGTCTGGCAGGATTTGGATCGTCTCAACACAGTCCCGACGCGTGTGGACATAACAACATCTCCGGAATCTTCTGAAGAAGTTCCCAATTAATACTCATAGATAAACAGGTTGAAAGAGCAAACGATGTTAATCAAACTGGAAAAAGTGCGCAAGATCTACAAGATAGGTCACCAGGAATTGCATGCCTTGAAAGGGATCAACATCAATATTGATGAAGGCGAGCTGGTCTCAATAGTAGGGCCCTCGGGTTCGGGGAAATCAACGCTTTTAAATATACTGGGAATATTAGACGGATTTGACGAAGGACACTATGAATTGGCGGGAACGATAATGGAAAAACTCACGGAAAATAAGGCCGCTTATTACCGGAATAAATTCATCGGGTTTATTTTTCAGTCGTTTAATCTCATAAACTTTAAGAACGCGATGGAAAATGTAGCATTGCCACTGTATTATCAAAATGTGAAGAGAAAGAAAAGAAACACGCTGGCTTTGGAATACCTGGAGAGAGTGGGATTGAGAGACTGGGCTGAGCACCTGCCCAGTGAGTTATCCGGAGGGCAGAATCAAAGAGTAGCTATTGCCAGGGCATTAATCTCCAAACCTAAAGTGATCCTTGCCGATGAACCGACCGGCGCCCTGGATTCCGAGACCTCTTCCGAGGTGATGGATCTATTTAAAGAAGTGAATAAAATGGGGATTACGGTCATTATTGTAACCCATGAACATGATATCTCCAAAGAGACAAACAGGATTGTCCATCTCATTGACGGACAGATTGAAAATGACGGGAATCCTGACGCACTCAGATAAATTATATAATAAAGCATTTAACGATGATTAACCTGGACAAATGGCAAGAGATAGCCACCACCATCCAAAAAAATAAGATGAGAACGTTTCTTACGGCGTTCAGCATTGCCTGGGGGATATTTTTACTTGTTGTTCTTTTGGGGGCCGGTTCGGGTTTTCTCAATGGGGTGCTCTACCAGTTTCGTGATGACGCGATGAATAGTTTTAAAATAACCCCCGGGACCACGAGCATACCCTATAAAGGGATGAAGCCGGGTAAGAAAATTCAATTAACAAATGAAGACTTTGAAAAGATCGCAAGCAATGTTCAGGGAGTTGAGCACATCACCGCGCGCTATTTTCTTTCAGGTGAATATCCTATCAGGTATAAATTAAATCAAGCAAGATTTACAGTGCGTGCGACTCATCCTGCCCATATATATTATGAGAACACGATTATTACTGAGGGCAGGTATCTTAATGAACTTGATCTAAAAGAACGGAGAAAAGTGGCAGTTATTGGCGCGAATGTCGTAGAGATATTATTTAAAAATAAAGAGCCTTTAGAAGAATGGATCGAGATCAATCAGATACCCTATAAAGTAGTTGGGGTTTTTGAAGACCAGGGAAGAGGTTTTGAAATAAGCATCATTTATGTTCCGATTTCAACGGCACAAATGGTCTATAACGGGTCTAATAAGGTCCACGAAATTTTATTCACTACCGGCACTACCAGTTTGAAAGACACCCGGTTAATGGAGAAAGAGACAACAAGCATCCTTGTTGAACACCATAAGTTTTCTCCCGAAGATCCCAGAGCGGTTGATGTTTCCAATAATAACGAGACAATGCAAAAATTTTTAAGCATGATATCAGGTATAAAATTTTTCATCTGGATTATCGGAGTGGGAACGATTACAGCTGGTATCGTGGGAGTGAGCAATATTATGATGATTGCGATTAATGAGCGAACACGCGAGATTGGAATCAGGAAAGCGATAGGCGCTACTCCGGGATCAATTATTAGCCTGGTTTTACAGGAATCATTAGTCATTACCCTCCTCGCTGGTTATGTCGGGCTGGTCGCCGGAGTCGCTGTCGTTGAATTTGCCAGCTGGGGGTTCGAAAAATTCAACCTGCAATCGGAGTATTTCAGAAATCCCGAAATTGATTTTAAAACGGTAATTACCGCTACAATTTTTCTTGTTTTCGCTGGGGCTCTCGCCGGGTTTTTCCCGGCCCGATTAGCCGCTAAAATTAAACCCGTTGAGGCGCTTAGAGAAGAATAAGATAGGAAAAATGTTTGATTATGACAAATGGCAGGAAATCCTGATTACGATCAGGAAAAATAAGCTACGGACTATCCTGACAATGTTTGGGGTATTCTGGGGTATTCTCATGCTTATGCTATTACTGGGGTCGGGACAGGGTCTTGCCAATGGAATGAATAGAGAATTCGCACATTGGGGATACAATAGCGTTTATCTTTGGTCTAATATGACCACCAAAGCTTACAAGGGAATGAGCCCCGGTCGTGAAATACAATTTACTGATGAAGATACGAAAGCAATAAAACTGAATTTCGAGGATATAGAATATATAGCGCCCAAAATTCAGTTGGGTGGTTTCAGGGGAAATCAAATAGTTAAGCATAAGAATAAAGTAGGGGAATTTCACGTAATGGGTGAAGACCCGGATATAATAAATATCATTTCTATCACCATTGTCGAAGGGAGATTTATTAACGATCTGGATCTTCTTGAAAGAAGGAAAGTAGCCGTGGTCGGTGAGAATGTTATCAAGATTCTTTTTAAAAGAGGAGAAAATTTCATTGGTAAATCATTAACTGTTAACGGGATACATTTTACAATTGTGGGCATACTGAAAACCGAAGCTCCCTATGAATTTTGGACGGAACGCGACAGGAATTCGATAATGATACCCTTCACGACATTTCAACAGACCTTTAATGAAGGAAATAGAGTTGGGTGGTATGCGATGGGAATTAAACCATCGGTTTATGGAGACGAGATATGTGACAAAATCATATCGATGTTAATGAAACGGCATAAAGTTCATCCAGAAGATTTAGCAGCATTTGGGTACTTTAATAGCCATAAGGAGTTTTTAAAAGTTCAAGGACTATCTAAAAGTATACGTGTCTTTATCTGGTTTGTCAGTTTATGCACCCTGTTAGCAGGTGTTATCGGGGTGAGTAACATTATGATAATTGTCGTCAATGAGCGGACTAAAGAGATAGGCATCAGAAAATCGATGGGGGCAACACCATTCAGTATTGTCAGTTTGATTATGCAGGAGTCGGTATTTTTAACCTCTATTGCCGGTTATATTGGGTTACTCCTGGGTATAGCTTTAATTGAAATATTGCGAAAATTATTGGGGATGATTGGCGATAATATGAGTTTGATATCCCGTCCCGAGATCAATTTACAGGCTGCGGCCTTAGCTTTGTTAGTCATTGTGATTGGCGGTGTTATTGCCGGTATCCTCCCTGCGCGCAAAGCAGGCTTAATCAGCCCCATGGAGGCAATCAGGTATAAATAAATAAGCTATAAATAAACTTAGCAGATGAAAAAAATTTACGTCTTTATCATAGTTGCATTCTTAGTATTAAGTTTCCTGGGAACCCTTGTATTTCTTTATCAAAAAGCGGTTGAGAAGGATGTTATCTTTGAAACGGAAACCCCTTTTTACACAGATATAGTTAAAAAGGCGGTGGCCACAGGTACCATTACCCCAAGGAGAGAAATTGAAATGAAGTCACAGGTTTCGGGGGTGGTGGATAAGCTTTATGTCGAACCGGGTGAAATTGTTAACAATGGTGACCAGCTCGCTAAGATCAGGATAATTCCTGATATGGTAAATCTTAACAATGCTGAATCCCAGCTTAATACGGCGCGCATAAATTATGAAAATGCGAAACGTGAAATGGAAAGGCAGGAACAGCTATTCGAGAAAAAATTCATTTCCGAATTTGATTATAACCAGTTTGTTCTCGAATTTAACCTCGCTGAGGAGCGTTTGGAGTCAGCAGGGAACAATGTTCAGTTGATCCGGGAGGGTGTGTCGAAAAAAGAAGGCCTGGTTACGAATGAAGTTACCTCTACAGTAGATGGTATGATCCTCGACGTTCCTGTAAGAGAGGGAAGTTTTGTCACCGAAACAAATACTTTCAACGATGGAACAACGATCATGTTCATCGCGGATATGCAGTCTATGATTTTCGTGGGGTTTGTCGACGAATCCGAAGTCGGTAAAATAACTGCCGGCATGGAATTGATTTTAATCATTGGTGCCATCGATACAGAAAAATTTAAAGCACTGCTGGAATACATATCACCCAAAGGTGAAGAAAAAGAAGGGGCCATCCAATTTGAAATCAGGGCCGCGGTAACATTATCGGAAGATCATTTTATCCGGGCAGGTTACAGTGCTAATGCGGATATTGTTCTCGATACAAGGGAGAACGTTCTCGCCGTGCGAGAAAGCAATCTCATCTTTGAACAGGATAATATATTTGTTGAGATAGAAAATGGCGACCAGGAATTTGAAAAGAAGAAAATTACTACGGGACTCTCCGACGGGATCAATATCGAAGTCCTCTCAGGGGTGTCGGAGAAGGACAGGATTAAGAAGCTATAGAGTGATCTATCGATCAGTAAAGTGATCTATCGATCAGTGTTAGGTGTTAAGTTTTAAGTGTTAAGGTGGAACGCGATGACTGCTTGTCGTCCAAAGTCTCGCAGCCGTGGGACTATGGCCGGCAGGCACCGCGTTCCACCAAATTTATGAATCAAAGTGATAATAATGGAGGGCCATGCTCCGTCATGGCCGTATTGGGGTACAGCTATTAAAGGTTATTCCGCGGACGCGACGTAGCGCGTTTCTTTTGTTAAGTAAATTACAAAGAAGCGTGCTAGGGACAGCCCGCTCCACCTGAACTTCAATTCATTTTTCACATAATCTCCATAATTCAAATTACGAGAGTGAGAATATAATTGAAGTACCGCTTTATTTTTATAAAGCAAAGGGATGGAACAATCGATACAGCAACTACAATCCTTAGGTCTTGAACATGCGGATGAAGTAAATATTTCTGAAAAACGCTTCGACGATGGCGGACAATATAGAATAGAAATACCCAGCACCGAGGGCCCCGAAGCGTTTCGCGTGGTGATTGAAGAAAAGGAACGCTTGAAGTTGCCGGTTCATCGGATCAGCCAGGGAAGCGGAATTCAAATGCTCAGTGATGATGAGATCAGTGAGATGGTGGATATAGGGATCGACCACAATATTGAGGTATGTCTCTTTACTACTCCCCGAGCGAATTTTGACATCGGCGGGTTATGGAATGCGCCCGTGGGGAAAATAATTCAATGGCAGAGTCGGGGCGCGGAGCAGATTCGTTACGGACTGGATGATATTAATCGCGCAGTTGAATTAGGAATACGAAGTGTTCTCATTTCTGATTGGGGGTTGATTGACATCGTCGGTCAATTAAGGAAAAGCAAAAAATTGCCGGAAGATCTGATTATCAAATCTTCCGCGATCATGGCCCCGGCTAATCCCGCGTCGGTGGCACTCCTCGAAAAGATTGGGGCCGATACCGTTAATGTATCGACCGATCTTAGCGTGGGGCAGTTGAGCGCGATACGCAGCACCAGTACCGCACCGCTCGATATTTACACGGAAGCGCCCGATGGGCTTGGCGGCTTTGTCAGGCATCATGAAACGCCTGACATGATTCGCTATGCATGTCCTCTTCATGTTAAGCTGGGGCTTCGGAATTCACCTGATATCTATCCCGCAGGCGCGCATATACAGTCCGTGGCATTGAATTTAAGCCGCGAGCGCGTGCGCAGGAGCAAGCTGGTTTACGACCTGATTCAAAGGGAATACCCCGAAGCTGAAATGTCTCCCATCGAAGGCAAGCGAGCAGGTGTGCCGGTGGGGAATTAAGAATTAGGAATTAGGAATTAGGAATTTAAAATTAGTTACTAGGGGGTTAAGTATTTCCGATTGTCGATTGAAACATGATAAACCTGGCTGTTTTCTATTAGGTAATTTTGTAGTCATGCATCCTGAATTCTACTTTGTCTTGTGAATCTTCTGCTTCTTGTGGCTAACTATTTGATCAGACAATTATGAATAATTCATCCCATGACGAAAAGAGCGTGAGTCCCTTCGGGTCGTGGAAGTCACCGATAACGATGGATACGGTTCTCGCCAAAAGCGTGCGTCTTTCTGAAGTGGCGCTGGAGGGCAGTTCTATCTATTGGATTGAAGGGCGACCCGAAGAGAGTGGGCGAAACGTAATCGTTAAAAGGGAATCTGATAAATTAATAAGCGATAAATTACCCGAGCCCTTTAATGCTCGCACGCGGGTACACGAATATGGGGGTGGGACCTATCATCTTGTTGGGGGGAGTATCTACTTCACTCATTTTAATGATCAACGCATTTACTGTAAACGAGCTGATGAGGACCCTGTTCCCCTGTCAAAGGAGGAGAATTGTCGCTATGCAGATTTCACTTATGATCGGCCGCGAAACCGTTTGCTATGTGTGCGTGAGGACCATCGCGATGAAGAGCGCGAGCCAGTCAACGCCATTGTCAGTATCTTCTTAGACCCCCCTTATAAGGTTGAAGTCCTGGTATCAGGGAGTGACTTTTATTCCTCACCTCGCATAAGCCCGGATGGGTCGAACCTTGCCTGGTTAAGTTGGGACCATCCCAATATGCCCTGGGATGGCACTGATCTATCAATGGCGGCTATTTCAAAAGAGGGCAGCCTGGAAGAACGCATTTCAATTGCGGGTGGGAAAGAGGAGTCCATTTTTCAACCGGAGTGGTCTCCGGATAATACCCTTCACTTTGTTTCAGACCGTAGCGGTTGGTGGAATCTCTATCGTCATAAGGAGGGCAGGGTGGAATCGCTCTATTCAATGGAAGCGGAGTTCGGGCAACCTCAATGGGTTTTTGGCATGGCTAAGTATGGTTTCCAATCGGAGCAAACTATTCTTTGTTCTTATACTCAAGATGGGGTATGGCACCTGGGAAGGCTCGATACCATTAATAAATCGCTGGAGAAGATTGAGTCTCCCTTCACAGTTATTGAAGATTTACAGGTGGGTGATGACATAGTGGTCTTTATCGGCGGGTCCCCTACGACGTCGCTATCCGTGGTTATGATGGACCTGGAAACCGATAAAATGGATGCCCTGCGTAGTTCCAGTTCACTGAAAATTGATACTGACTATCTTTCGATCCCCCAAGCCATCGAGTATCCGACGAATGATAACTTAACAGCCCATGGATTTTATTACCCGCCAAAAAATAAAGATTTTGCGGGTCCAGCAAAGGTGCTGCCTCCGCTAATTGTTATCATGCACGGGGGGCCAACGGCGCCAACCGATGCCGTGTTGGACTGTCGGATTCAGTTCTGGACGAGCCGTGGTTTTGCCGTCTTCGATATAAATTATGGGGGGAGTACCGGTTACGGCACGGAGTACCGGAGGCGATTGAATGGCCAATGGGGTGTAGTTGATTTGAACGATTGTGAGAATGGAGCCCGCTATCTTGCGGATAAAGGGTTTGTCGATAATGAGCGTATCGCTATTCGTGGGGGCAGCGCGGGTGGATACACGGTACTGAGCGCGCTGACTTTTGGTGAAGTATTTAAAACAGGCGCGAGCTACTACGGGGTAAGCGATCTAGAAGTTTTAGCAAAGGAAACGCATAAATTCGAATCCCGATATCTGGACAGGATTATTGGTCCGTACCCCGATGCCATTCAATTGTATCGGGATCGCTCTCCCTTTTATCACTTAGAAAAAGTGGAAAGACCGATCATCTTTTTCCAAGGGTTAGAGGATGAAATCGTTCCTCCCAACCAGGCGGAGATGATGGTAGATGCCTTGAGAGAAAAAGGAATACCGGTGGCCTATTTAGCTTTCGAAGGTGAACAACATGGTTTTCGACAAGCGAAGAATATCAAGCGGGCGACGGAAGCGGAATTGTATTTTTACGCGCAGATATTTGATTTCGAACCCGCAGATTCAATCGAGCCTGTGGTTATTGAGAATTTGTGAGGGGGGTAATGCGTAGATGTGTGAATGCGTGGATGCGTATAAGTGGATACCGCCAGGTTTATTCTGTATTTTTACTTGTCATTGCGAGAAGCAACGCGACGAAGCAATCCAGGCGGCTAACATTATGCTACCGACATAACCCTGGATTGCCACAGTCGGCTTCCCACAGTCGGCTTCGCCTTCTTCGCAATGACAACTTGAATCAAACGACCATTGACAATCGCTTGCTCACATTACCGCATACCCGCATAAACGCATTCCCGCAAACCTACTCGATCGTTAATTCTTCTACGGTGACAGTAATTTCATCACCGTCGGCGTTTGAGAATGCGGCATCAATACTTTGCGTGGGCTGAGTGGTACCATCCGACTTTACATTGTTATGGGTAATCAAGGTCTCGAAACCCGGTGTTGTCGAACCGCTCGAGGCAATGATTATCGGTAGCTCATTAGTCTGAGCAAGATCGCCTCCGGTGATTCGCATTCCCGGGTTAGACGCCGCTACGGTAAATGAATTATCACCGAAGAGGAGGTGCGGCACGGCATCTCCCAGGGCATCGATATCACCTATCAAGACCCTGATCGAGACCGGCATCCCCGGAGCAATAAGACCGATGTTTCCTGTCGAGGCACTAAAATTTGTGTTGGCACAGAGGATTCCTCCCATACCTGAAGAATTTATAATTTCCACGACTGAGACATCAGCCTGGGCATCGTAAACTTCTTCCTCAGGGAATAGACTTTGATTTACGGAATTCGGGCGGCCTACGGAAAATATGCTGAAGAATGTGCTATCATCCGCTCCTTCAATGACAATGCTTGCACGGCCCTTAACATAATTAACATCGGGTTGATTATATTTACGAGGTGGTGCAGGTCCTTCAAAGGTGTCAGCATCCAGAATAATGGTCAGGGTCCCTTCACCAGAAAATTCTACCTGAACGATATCTTCATTTTCATCGAGAAAGGACGCGCGGGTTATCTGTTCAGGATCGGCCCGTAGGGTAAGCAGGGATCCCTCAAGCAGTATCTGGTCGAAAATATTCCCATTGGAGTGGACAATATTACTTCCGACAACCGTACCACTTCCGTCGAGCGCTACGGCATCGGGTGTACCATCAATGTCATCTTTTACTGATACAATGGCTGTGACACTGTCAGTAATTCCTTCCGTTCCGGTTACCCGAACCCAATAAAAACCCGTAACGTTTTGCGGGGCGGTGACCAGGGTGCTCTGGTTGTCAGTCGATTCAACCGTATCTTCACCGTCACCTGAAATAAGGTTAGAAGTATCCCCTCGCTCACCCTTATACCAGATAAAGGTCCTGTCATTTCCTTCCGCTTGAACGAATAGTTCAACCACTGTATTAAAATCGACTCTCTGACTTTTCGGTTGATTGAGGATGGTTGGACCGCTCATTCCATCGACGACCAGGGTTAAGACCGAACTGAATGCCGATCCTATAGCATTAGTGATCTCCACTGTATAGCTACCCGAGTCCGCACTTTGGACATTGTCAATGGTCAGGGCATTGCTTGTCGCGCCCTCAATAATTTGTTCATCTTTTCGCCATAGGAAACTCAACGGTTCCTGCCCTTCGGCAACGACGGTAAAAACTGCAGTTGAACCCGGATCCAGTTCCAAATCACCGGGCCCTATCGTGGAGATAAGTGGAATTCCTGTCCCGAGCAGGGCGAGATTATGTTCAGCTCCCGCAACTACTTCAGTGACACCTGAAAGCGCCTCCGGCACTTCCGTTTGGCCATCTTCATTAAAGCCCCAGGCTACAACTGTTCCATCATCGAGTGATATGATATTATGGTAGAGACCAGCTGCGATGGAAGTAACGGAGCCGGCATTAAACTGTGAGTTGATAGACCCTTTCACATTCCCTGTTGAAGATCGAGAGCCGGATCGGTATTGGGAACATTCAATTGCCCCAAACTATTATCACCCCAAGGTACAATAGTGCCGTCTGATTGTACGGCGAGACTATGCCGCGCGCCGGCGGCCACGGCGATCACGTCGCTTAGACCATCGGGCACATCAATCTGACCAAATCGATTATCGCCCCAAGCTATGATGGTGCCATTCGATTGTAGCGCCAGGCTATGTCCAGCTCCCGCTGTTATAGCTATCGCATTCATAACCAGTTCCGGAATAGCCGTCTGATCTAACCGGTTATTCCCCCAGGCTACGACAGTGCCGTCTGATTTTAATGCCAGACTGTGAACCCCACCGCCAGCAATCGCGACGACATCGGAAAGACCATCGGGTGGTGTTGCCTGGCCGGCATTGTTAAACCCCCAGGCCACAACGGTGCCGTCCGATTTTAAAGCCAAGCTATGAAAGAAGCCAGCCGCGACAGCCACGACATCAGATAAACCCGGCGGAACTGAAATCTGACCGCGATCATTTCTCCCCCAGGCTGACACCGTTCCATCGGGGTTTAACCCAAGATTAAAACCAACCCCACTGGAAGCAGCTGTGAGCTGGGATAAATCCGGGGTGATGTTCGTTTCCCCGTTATCATTCCTTCCCCAGCTGTTTATACGGTCAGAAAATATTCGTCGGTAACCCCGGGCGACAATACTGAAATTACTGGTTTCAATAGGATTAACTGCTTTTATCCAGTAATAATAAATAACGCCTGCTTCAGCGGTGAAGTCATCATAGAGGGGTGTATTGATTTCGCGCTGAATGAGAATAGAATTGCTCCTGTCATTTTCAGTATGACGAAATACATTATAGCGCGATGCATTATTAACCTCCTGCCAGAAAACGCGAATACGATCTGCAAATCTACCCCGGGTCGCTCGCGTAAAGAGGGGAGCGTGTAATTCGCCGGATGTTAGTATTGTTCCGGTAGCTCCGGTTGTAACAAAGATATCCGCGCCTGAGGTAACATCGAAAAGAAATTTCGAAGATCCGGAATTTTTTTCGATCCAGTTCATCCCATTAGGAGAAGTGGCGATGGCACCAAAAGTGCCCACGGCAATAAATAAACCTTTGCCAAAGCTAACTCCCTGGTAGTTCGCGTTGCCAGCTCGAAATGAATTCCAATCCATGCCGTTTGACGAAACTTGAATGTCTCCATTATCGCCAACGGCAACAAATAGACCTTTTGCGAAGGTGACATCACTCAACCCGGTTCCATTGTGGTCATGTTCAGTCCAATTGATACCATCGGTGGAAGTCATTATAGACCGTTTCGGATTTGCCGTTGCGAGAGTACCGCGACCCACCGCGACAAAGCGTCCATTACCAAAAACAACACCTTCAAGTTTACTGGGGCTATCAGCTGCTTCTACTGTCGTCCAATCGACACCATTCATTGAGGTCTGGATGATTGCCCCATTGCCGACGGCGACAAAAGTTTGATTGCCAAAAGCGATGCTATTTAAATTGGCCTCGGTCCCCGTGTTCCCCGCAGTCCAGTTTATGCCGTTAGCTGAGGTAATCACGGTACCTTTTCCACCTATTGCTACAAATCTATTATTGCCGAGAGTTAAATCGGACAGTGATACAGAGGTAGCAGAATTCAGAGCAGACTAGGTCCTGCCATTCCCTGATGCTAATAAGGTCCCTGAAAGTCCAACGGCATAGAAGGTATTGTTTAAGTATTTAGTGCCCAATAACCATTCTGTTGTCCCCATAAGTTGATCGGTCCATTGAACTGAATTAGGTGAAGAGAGAATTCTCCCCCCGAATCCAACGGAGACGAAGGCATTATTTCCAAAAGCGATACTAAATAAGGCATCCCCATTCGCGATATCCTGGGGTACCCAGAATTGAATAGAGGCCGATGTTAAGACTACGGACTGGCTTAAGATGCGCCACCACCACCAACCGCAACAAAATTCCCATTATTAAAGGTGATATCATATAATGATAGAGCAGTGCCCGATGCTCGCATACCCCAGTTGACCGCATTGCCAGAACTTATAATTGTCCCGTTCTCTCCAACCGCGACAAAATTTCCATTGCCGAAAGTTATGCCTAATAGCAAGTTCGCGGTTCCCGATACTTGAGAATTCCAATTGTCACCATCAGTCGAAGATATAATGACGCCACCCATACCAACAGCGACAAATGTCCCGTTGCCGAAGGTAACGTCATGATATTCATGACTGGCATCAGTGACAATACTCAGGTCCCAATTCTGACCATCCCGAGAGGTTAAGATTATCCCATGATCTCCGACCGCGACAAAAGTCCCATTGCCAAAGCCAATGCCGTTTAATTGAATTCTTGTTCCTGAAGTTCGGGTTCCCCAGTCTTTTCCATTTCTCGAGATGAGAATAGTGCCCTCAATACCGACAGCGACAAAAACCCCGTTTCCAAATGCCACATCTTTTAACGTTGCTTCACTATTCCCCGTGATGCCGGTAATCTGTTCCTCCCAGCTCTGACCGTTAACTGAAGTTAAGATTGTACCTGTGTTACCAACGGCAACAAAAGTATCATTTCCATAAGTAATCCCAGACAGGTTTTCACCTTTGGGCAGGGGATTTCTCAAGGTCCAAACTTCTTGAGCTTCAATAAATACAAACGGGGCAAGAATTAAAAAAGTAAAAAGAAATACCGATACAAGGCGCATTATATGAAAAATAAAATATTATTCCGTCGCAAATTTAATAGATATAGTAGATAATTAATAAAAATATAGATTGAGTATAACGGTGTAGGGAGCCGAGTCGAATATAAAGGGCGCATGCTTAATTTTGTTAATAGAGAGGAATCAATTGATCGATAGTTGTGTCGGCAACGATGCTAATTAAAGGATGAGAAATATATTACTTGTTACCCTGTTGTTGGGAATATTTCCTTTCTTCGTCTTCGGACAAAAAGAAAGCAGTGTCATTGTTTCCATAGAAAATCAGGTTGATTTTTCAGTGAAGGAAGGTCCATGGATCAAAGAGCAAGTTGGACAAAAGCTTAACTATGGAGATCGCGTGCGGACTGGTGAATTCAGTCGCGCCACGATTCGTCTTCTCAATGAGAGCATCATGCGAATCAATGAACTCACGACCATTACCTTAAAGCCACCCAAAACAAAAACAGGCAAGCCGGGTATTGATCTAAAAAGAGGCGCGCTCTATTTTTTCAGTCGCAATCAACCTGAAGAGTACGAATTTGGAACCCCAACCGCAACGGGAGCGATTAAGGGCACAGAATTTGAACTGCATCTTGATCCGTCCGAGAGCACGGTGATGACAATTTTCGACGGGGCGGTTGACTTATCTAATTCCCAGGGATCGATCGCGCTTGTAAGCGGGGAACAGGGAACAGTAAAAAGAGGATTACCACCGATAAAAACAGCAGTCATTAATGCGACAAACATTATTCAATGGTGTTTATATTATCCGGCGATAATTGATGCAGATGAAATTTCTTTCTCGCAAAATGAAAATAAGATCCTGGCCGCATCCCTGGATTCATACCGCAGGGGTAATTTACTGGAAGCGCTTACCCATTATCTCGCAACCGGAGCAAAACCTGAAAGCGCAGGGGGCCGTCTTTACACGACCGGGCTCTACCTCGCGACGGGGCAGGTTACTAAAGCGGAAGAACTGATCATAAAAGCGGGTGGCGATCACTCCCTGGCTCTGGCCCTTAAAGAATTAATTTCAGCGGTAAAAGGGGTTCAACCGAGTTCCTATCCCGAGCCACAATCGGCTTCCCAGTGGTTGGCGCGTTCTTACCTTATACAGGCAGATGGCAATTTAGATCTTGCCTTGAAAGCCGCGCAAAACGCCGTTGAACTCTCCCCCTCATTTGGCTTTGGATGGGGGAGAGTTGCCGAGTTTGAATTCAGTTTCGGCCGACTGGAGGCTGTCAATGAATCTCTTAAGAAAGGTTTGGAATTTTCGCCGGAGAATGCGCAAATCCTCGCCCTGCAAGGTTTTCTTTTAGCAGGAAACGATAAGCTTGTTGAAGCCCGTGAAACATTTGAGCAAGCTATAATCCTTGATGGGGCATTGGCCAATGCCTGGCTGGGAAAGGGGGCTTACCCAGATCCGAGGCAATGATCTCGATGAAGGGATGCAGGATCTACAGACGGCAGCGGCGATCGAACCCGATCGGTCATTATTGCGCAGCTATCTGGCAAAGGCGTTTTCTGATGCCAGGGTATTTTCTTTCGCCGCCAATGAATTAATGCTGGCCGAAAATCTCGACCCCAATGATCCCACACCCTGGCTTTTTTCCGCGCTCTTGAATCAAAAAATAAACCGTTACAATGTCGCGGTCCAGGACTTGGAACGGTCTATATCCCTTAATGAAAACCGAAGGCTCTATCGATCGAAATTTCTACTCGACGGGGATCAGGCCGTCCGTGGCGCTAATCTTGCGGCTATTTACAATAACGTGGGGATGCGAGAAATCAGTATTCGTGAAGCGCATCGCGCCGTGCAGAATGATTATACAAATTACTCCGCGCACCTCTTCCTGGCGAACAGTTACGATGCATTGCGCGATCCGCGAAGGTTCCAACTCCGGTTTGAAACGCCGTGGGCCAATGAATTACTCTTGGCCAATCTCCTCTCACCGGCGAGCGCGGGTACTCTTTCTCAACATGTCTCTCAGCAGGAATACACACCTCTTTTTGAGAGGCAACGCTTAGGGTTTAATGCGCATAGCACCTATCAAAGCCATGGAGAATTTCGCCAACAATTTACGCAATACGGTCTCTTCGGAAATACCAGTTATGCCGTAGATTTTGACTATCATACTTTTGACGGGTTTCGCCTTAACAATGAATTTGACCGCATTGAGGTTTTTACCCAACTCAAGCATCAACTCACATCGCAGGGCACCCTGTTTCTGCAGTTAAAATTTCAGGATTTTGACGGAGGTGATGTTTCACAGGTGCAGGATAATTCCCAACTACGGGAGCATTTTCAATTTGAAGAAGAACAATTGCCTCTTGTCTTTGCCGGTTATCATCACCGTTGGTCACCGGGTGTCGATACCCTGTTTCTTTTTGGACGACTTACCGATGACCTGATGGTTAGAGATCGCCAGGTCCCTCAACTCATTCTCAGCACCAATGATGCGGGCGATAACATTGTTTTACCTTCCGCCGATATGGATTTATTTTATCGCAATGAATTGGAGATTTACTCAGCGGAGATAAATCAGATATTCCAGTTCGACAAGGTGACACTAATTGCGGGCTTGCGCTACCAGGATGGGGATTTTGAAGTCGAGAATAGACTCAATGGGATTACACCCATACAGCAACCCTTCTTTGACGATCCGCCTGCGGACTTAAGATTTGTAGAAGACTTCACCCGGACTAATCTCTATATCTATTCACTCTGGGAGCTGCTCAATGATTTTACGATTACCGCGGGGGTCGCCTACGACGATATAGAATATCCTTTTAATTTTTTAACTTCCCCTGTCAGCGGTGGTGAATTGGGGGATGAACTGGTCTCACCCAAGATTGGCATGAATTGGGAGGTGTATGATCGGATCAGTTTACGCAGTGCTTACAGCCAATCGCTAGGAGGATTTAGTTTTGATCAAAGTGTGCGTCTTGAGCCCAGCCAGATATCCGGTTTTACCCAGGGGTTTCGCTCCCTTATCTCCGAATCCGCGGTGGGCGCGGTACCTGCGGCCGAATTTGAAGTCACCGGGTTAGGCCTCACAATTAATATTGATGCCCAAACTTATCTCGATCTTCATATCGCCATTCGCGAAGCTGATGTCGAGCGCTTTGACGGCGTATTCAATGATACCGGAAGCATGCTTTTCAAGCCAGGGGTCATCCGGGAGATTCTCAATTACGAGGAGGATAATCTGACCCTGACTTTGAACCGCCTCATCGGTGAGGCGTGGTCACTGGGCGTGCGTTATGAATATATGCGCTCTGATCTCGACCAGAATTTTGATTCAATCCCCGACGCACAATTTAATTTCCGCTCCACCTTACATCAGGTAAATCTATTTGCGATCATGAATCATCCCTCAGGCTGGCACGCAAAAGCAGAGGGCAAGTGGCTGAACCAGGAGAATCGAGGGTTTTTACCCGATTTCGGGGATGAGGAAATTTTCCAGATTGATGCCTTTTTCGGTTATCGAGCACCCGGACAACAGTGGAAATTGACGACAGGAATCCTTAATTTAACGGATGAGAATTACCGTCTTAATCCCTTAAATTCATTTTTAGAGTTACCACGAGAAATATCTTTCTTTGTCCAGTTCGATCTTAATCTATAAAGCGTTCACAATACTTAATGAACCTTTTAAGAAATAAATGGGCTAAATATATCTAGGGCGTTCTTCTTGTTGTCGGTGTAGGACTGCTCTTCATCTTTCTCCCGGTGGGAAATAAATTAAGGTATAGAAGCTATGATTTTTTATTTCTCTTTAATAGACAGCAGCCCCCTGAAGACATGGTCCTTGTTTATATGGATGAACAATCGCATCATGAACTTGATCAACCGTATGACAAAACCTGGAATCGACACTTGCATGCCGAGTTACTTAATAAAATTACAGCGCAGGGGGCGCGTCTGGTTTTTTATGATATCATCTTTGAGATGCTCAGTTCCGATGAAAGCAGCGACACTGCGCTGGCGCAGGCTTTTGCCAGTAATGGTTCCGTTGTTCTCGCCGGAAGTTTAACCCAGAGGAGAGAGTTATTATCGAGCCAGGTAATTATTATTCCACCCGAAGCAGGTTTTCGACGTGCCTCTCGAGCCTGGGGGGTGCTGCAATTGGATGCGGTCAACCCACGTTTAATATTAACCGGCACCACCGACCATGAATCGGCGACCTGGAAAGCGGCCGCTATTCTCGATCCCGGTTTAAACGAACGGGAAGAAGATCGACTGAGTGAGCGGTGGATAAATTATTTAGGTCCCCCCGATTCCTTTAATTCGATCAGTTTTTATAAGGCCTACTTAGAAGAAGAAGAAAGCAGAGATTTATTTAAAGACAAAATTGTCTTTATAGGTTCAAGATATATTACGGGTTTTACGGGAACAACTAAAGACACATTCTTTACCCCTTATTCCCTTTTGGGTTTCCCTCCTGCCAATGGGATTGAGATTCATGCTAATGCCCTGACCAATATTATTGAAGGTAATTGGTTGACCCGCCTGGATCACGGAGTGGAATCCGCCATTGTCGCGGTATACGGGATATTAATCAGTCTTTTATTAGTATTATTGACACCGAGAATTGGCATCATCGTCACTATTCTGGCAAGCATTGGTGTCGCCGTTTCTTCTATTTTGTTAAGTTGGCAAACCCTGACATTTTACAGCTGGTTGGTTCCAGCGGGGGTTCAGACAATGACTGCTTTTATCTGGGCGGTAGGGACAAAATACTACCAGGAAACGAGAAGAAAACTAAGGCTTAAAAAAGCCTTTTCAGCCTATCTCTCACCGGTCATGGCTCAACAGGCAGCGGAGAGTGATGTCGATTATACGCCCGGTGGAGAACTGAAAGAAGTGACGATATTATTTACCGACCTTGAAGGATTTACAACGCTATCAGACAGTTCTAACCCCGGTGAGATATCTGAAATACTAAACACTTATTTCAGCCTGACCAGTAATCATGTATTACAAGAAAATGGGACCATACTAAAATATATCGGAGATGCGGTCTTCGCGGTGTGGGGCGCTCCTCTCGAAGATCCGAATCAGGCGAATAATGCAGTCAAAGCGGCATTGGGAATGATAGAATCAACCCGGGATAAAAAAATATACGGGTATCCATTACGAACCCGCATTGGAATAAGCAGCGGCAGTTGCCTGGCCGGAAACCTGGGATCGGATTTAAGATTTGATTACACAGTCATCGGCGATGAAGTGAACCTGGCTTCGCGGCTGGAGGGACTGAATAAATATACGGGCACCGACATAGTCGTGTCTGAAACCACGGCAAATCAATTATCAGACAAGTATAAAATGCGACTGATGGGAAGTTTTCTTCTCGTGGGAAAAGAAAAAGCGGTGGAAGTTTTTGAAATACTGGGAGAAAGTAATGGAGCGGAGCCGCAGCCGGAGTGGCAGAAATATTACGCGGAGGGCCTTTCCTTATTTTCAGAGAGAAAGTTTAATGAAGCGAAAAGCTGCTTTCAAAGAACCATTGACAGCCGGCCGGAAGGAGATGGTCCCTCTGAATTTCTTCTTAACCAGATCAACTTACTTTCCAACGACAAAGAATTACCCAAAAATTGGAAGGGTGAAATCATACTATCCGGTAAATAACATTATTTATCGATCCCTGCGCGCAGGGGGTCTTGATTATATGGGGTTGACCCAGATTCCGGAATTAGAAGGCTATAATATGCGTGATCGTGTCTAAACTGAGAAATAACCTTTTAAAAGGAGAACTGAAATGAGACGGAGCTTGATACTCGAAAAATTAAAACGCAGTGAATACGTCGTAATTACTCAGTCGTGGATTTTGCCGCACTGGAAGATGGTAGATATGATGGGCACAGTTGGCTTTGATGGCGTTTGGATAGAAAATGAACACAGCGATTTTAATTACAGCGAAATTTCTCAGATGATACTGGCGGCTAGGGCTCATGATATGGATTCCATTGTTCGCGTTGAGCGATGTGGTTATACGGGTATCATTAAACCGCTCGAAGCAGGTGCCACGGGTTTAGTTATTCCTCAAGTCGTAGATGGGGAGGATGCAAAATCGATTGTCCGCGACGCCAAGTACAGCCCTATGGGTCTTCGTGGAGCCGGTGGTAGCACGGATTCGGTATATGGCACTCAGGCCCGGGGTGAGTATATTGAGCAATCGATTCGCGAAACATTTGTCGCGGCCCTCATCGAAAACAAAAATGCAATTGAATCAATCGATGCGATTGCGGCAACGGAAGGCATCGATATGCTATTATTTGGACCGGGAGACCTCTCCCAAAGTTATGGTATATTCGGACAATCTGACCATCCGTTGATTGAAAAAGCAATGGATGCTATGGCAGAGGCCTGTGCAAAGCACGGAAAATGGTGGGGTGCCCCTGTTTCGAATCGCGAACAGGCGGAAGCCATTCTCAAACGCGGCGCTCGCATTATACAAACGGTTAATGAACAGGAAGTGATAGTCTCGGGATTTAAAAAGTTAAAGGAAGATTTTAAGGATATTAAGATTTAAGGTGCCAGTTCTGATTGCCCTGCTACCGATAGATCTAATCCAGCTTACATAATTTAATGTGGGAAAAAAGGAAGGCATATGCCAGGTACTGCTATTACCGATCTGGAAGATTATAAATCGTTTTGTGAATGGGGATTGAGCGACCCATACCCACTCATGCACCGTTTACGCACCGAGGATCCCGTGCATTGGAATGAGCGTATTGAAGGTTGGATGCTTACCCGTTACGATGATGTCTTGAAGAGTTACCGAGACCCGCGACTCAATTCTGACCGCGCGTCAATTAATATGAGGTCCCTCCCTGAATCACTGCGAAATAAATATCAAACTTTAGGGGAACATGTGTCGAATTGGCTGGGCTTTACCGATCCCCCTAAGCACACGCGGCTCCGCAATCTGGTGGGCAAGGCATTCACTCCTAGAGTTACACTGAAGTTGCGCCCGCGCATCCAGCGAATCACTAATAATTTACTCGAACAAGCAGAGAAAAAAGGGAGGATAGATTTGATCAATGACTATGCTTTTCGACTACCTGCAACAGTGATCTGTGAGTTGTTGGGTATCCCCGCTGACCATCAGGATAAATTTCGTGAATGCACCGAATATATGGCTGCCTTTGTCGGCAGCATGGGTCCTGAAATGATAAAAATAGCCGACCGGGCTAACGAAAGTTATAATCAACTCGCTGAATATTTTCGTGAGCTCGCGGCCGACCGACGTCGCGAACCGAAAGATGATTTAATAAGTATTCTGGCCAGAGTTGATGAGGACGGAGACACTCTCGATGAAAAAGAGCTTTTGGGGATGGCCGTTTTTCTCTTCGTGGCCGGCCATGAGACTACCGTATGTTTAATCGGTAACGGGCTCCTCTTACTTTTTCAACACCCCGAAGAACGGGAAAAACTGAAGTGTGACCCGTCACTGTTAGAAACGGCTGTGGAGGAATTTCTCAGGTTCGAACCCCCTATATTATTGAACACCCGCTTAGCGTCTGAAGATATTGAACTTCGTGGTAAGCACATCAAGAGAGGGCAAGCGGTGCTACTGATGATGAGTGCGGCAAACCGGGATCCCGATCAATTTCCAGACCCGGACCGACTCGACATCGGGAGAAAGGATAATCAACACCTGGCATTCGGATATGGACATCACGTGTGTATCGGAGCTACTCTTGCACGTCTTGAAGCGCAAATAGCTATCCAATCCATATTAAACCGGTTCCCGGATTTACGCTTGGAGAAAAACAATTTCCAGTGTAATTGGCGCCGCAATTTATCATTGCGCATGCCTTTATCCTTACCAGCATTATTTAATTAGTATCCGGGTTTAAATAGTTAAGTATTTACTTATGAAAGAGAAAAAATAACATTCTGGATGAGTGAACGAGTAAATACAGAATTGAGTTGAATGAGCATGCAAACAGCGATCAAATATGACATTGAGCAACATTTAGAGGAATGGAAAATTAATGGCTTTACCGTTTTTGAAGACTTGATTCCTCACGATGTTATCGACCGTATACGCGAGGCGTGGATCCCTTACCGTGATGGGGAGATCAAAAAACATGATCCTGATCTATTAATAAAGTGCTACAATTTTACCGTCCCCTTTGAACGCCCCTTTGTCGATCCGGTTATATTTGAGCATCCGGCAATTGTCGCATTCCTCGAGCGAGTGCTTGGACCTAACTATGTATGTTCCGGTTTTGATTCCAACACCCCTTTTCCCGGTGTCGATTACCAGGAATGGCATCGCGATACCCCCCTGCTATTTTCTGATTTGATGACACCCGCATATAATATTGGAGTAAAATTCCCACTGGTCGATACCTCTGAAGAGAATGGCAGTTTTGAAGTCATCCCTTCAACCCAGTATCTGGCCGGTCCAGGATTATGCGAGAGAGAAGTAAACGGGCGAAAAAATAAATGGTTTGACAACGTTTTCGGAAAAGACGCGGAACGTAAAGGCCGCTTCTACCCAGTGCGGTTGAATTTAAAAAAAGGTTCACTTTGGGTGCAGGACGGCCGTGCATTTCATCGGGGAACACCCAACAAATCAGATCACACTCGGGATGAACTTTGTTTTGATTTCAGTTGCCCCTGGTTTAACAGCAATTGGACAAATGCATATACGGAGAAACATATGTCACGGGATCTTTGGGATAGTTTATCTAATCACGCGCGTCAGGTGATGCGCTGGAAACGGATTATAGATTAAGGGGATGAAAATCTTTTATGATTAGAAAAGAGTAATGATATGAGCGTGGCAACCGAGTATAATGTCGACCAACTTGTAGAAGAATACAAAATTAACGGATTCGTTGTTTTTGAAGACCTGATCCCCCCGGAAACTCTAGACCGGATATATGAGGCGTGGGTCCCGATTCGAGACCGGGAGATTGAAAGACAAGGGAACAATCCCAACCGAGGTCCCAACCGTTATTGCATCCATATTCCTTTTGAATGCCCCTTTGTTGACGAGGAGATTTTTGGTCATCCCGCACTCGTGAAATTTTTTGAAAAAATACTAGGAGACGATTATGTTTGTGAAGGTTTTGACTCGAATACTCCTTTCCCAGGATCCGTGTACCAAAAATGGCATCGCGACGTGGCATTGATCTTTCCCGGTTTGATGACACCGGCAATAAATGTCGCTCTTAGAATTCCGCTCGTAGATGCAACTGAGGATAACGGCAGCATCGAAGTGATACCCTCAAGTCACTATATCGCTGATGAAGAGGTTTGTTATAAGGAGATCGAGGGGAGAAGAGGGAAGTGGTTCGACAATATATTTGGAGAGGGTCCTGAGAGGAAGGGTCGGTACTACCCTGTCCGTCTCAATGTGAAACGCGGATCAGTTTGGCTATGTGATCCCCGCATTTTCCACCGTGGAACACCTAACGTCTCAGATCATTCTCGCGATGAACTCAGCATGGGATTCAGCCGACCCTGGTTATTCAATCAATGGCTGCATGATAATACGGAGAAGAATTTCCCCCGCGATCTCTGGGACAGCCTCTCTGATCACGCTCGACAGGTGATGCGGTTGCAACGCGTGATGGATTAGTATTTTTGAATAATAGTTTGTATAATTGGAAGCAGATTGAATACGGTAGGTTAAATTAAAGGAAGGGGGATAAAGAAGATGGCTTTTGGAACCGGTAAATATACATATGAAGTAGAAGAGGGGTGGGGCAAACTACCCGATGGATGGGAATGGGGTTGGATCCCTGCCGTGGCATGCGATTCCCAGGACCGGGTGTTTGTTTATTCGCGGAGTAAACACCCCCTTGTTATATTCAACCGCGAAGGTGAATTCGTCGAATCGTGGGGAGAGGATGTATTAATAGATGCGCACGGTATTTACATCGATGGAGACGACAATGTTTTCTGTATCGAGCGAGATAATCACTGTATCTTTAAATTTAATAATAAAGGTGAACTGATAATGACGATCGGTAGACCAGGGATGCCAGCCGTGAGGGATGGTGATCCCTTTAACAAACCCACCGATCTGGCTGTAGCATCAACCGGTGAATTGTTTATTTCCGATGGTTACGGCAATCACCGGGTGCATAAGTACTCAGCTGATGGTGATTATATACTTTCATGGGGCGAGGGGGGAGAAGGGCCCGGCCAATTTGCGCTTTCGCATTGTGTCCGCCTGGATAAAGACGACCGCGTCTGGGTCTGTGATCGTGAAAACAACCGGATCCAGATTTTTGATAAAAACGGAAATTTTATAAGCGAGTGGACGGGGCTCCTGCAACCGGATACGATATACTTTGATCCTGAAGAGGATATACTTTATCTCGCTGAACTGCAGCAGCAGGTTGGTATCTATACTTTAGATCACGAACTTATCACCCAATGGGGAGGCGCCAAAAGAAGTGACAAGCCAGGTGAATTTAAAGCTTGTCCTCACGGTATCTGGAAGGACTCGCACGGGGACTTATATGTTGGCCAGGTACAGGAAGATGGCCAGTTGCAGAAATTTGTGCGGCAGGGATAGAGGGGTATATGCGGGAATGCGTGGAAGCGAATAAGCGGGAATGCGGTTATGCGTGGAAGCGATTCTGATTACCCCTGGGCTATCCATGAGCCATCGGAGTTAGCTTTGTTAAAAGCGTCGCGAATTTTAATAATGGCCTCATCGGGAAGAGGACCCTTTTCGGCTGCCTGGATGTTCGCCTGGGTGTTCTGAGGGTTCGTTGTCCCGATAATAGCAACGTGAACACCCGGTTGGCTGATCGTAAAGCGCAGGGCGATTTCCGGCCAGACTGCTTCCGGTGCCCCCTCGAAACTGAGATCAGCGGGATTGAGGTTCATTTTCTGCAAGCGCTCGGTATAGGTTTTGGCATAGTCTTTGTACAACCCCTGCTGGTCACTCAATTTTTTCCAGGCGGCATTAGCAATGGGGCGTTTTACCATTACCCCTATATTATTCTCTCTCGCCTTAGGTAATAGACCCTCAATATTGACCTGATCGGTGATGTTTATGGAGGTTTGAATGACTTTTACATCTTCAAGGGTCGCGGCATAGGCAACCGCTTCATTGTCTCCGGAATAGCCGGGAAATCGAATTTTACCGGCGTCGCGTGCTTCGACCAGCGCAGCTAGGGCATCCCCTTGCTTTAAAGTCTCCAAATCGCAGGTGTGAATAAGCATGACATCCAACCGATCGGTTTTAAGCCTTTGCAAAGAGCGATCGATGGTTTTGGTGATCAACGCAGGTGACCAGGCGGGATCATCAGATTCAGGTATCTGCCCCCCGCATTTGCTGACGAGGATATACTCATCACGACGTTGACTGATAGTTTTACCGATCATTTCTTCAGACCCATAGTAGCCAGCTGCGGTATCTATAAGGTTGACGCCTGAATCAAGGAGAAGATTCAGTACTTTTGCCGTTCTTTCTTCTTCCGTATCCAACATGCCTATAGGGGCACCTCCAAATCCCAGCGGTGTGACTTCTAAACGGGTATTTCCAAATTTTCGTTTTTGCATGGCAGGTTTTAATTGAACCTGATGTGTTTATCTACTACTCAGGATTTAATCTGATAATGTTCCAGTTCATCTTCAATATTTTTATCTTAATATTCTAATTTAAATTGAATTTGGAACTCAAGAAATCAAGAAAAGAAGGAATTGCTATCCCTATTATATTTTAAATTCGGGAATCTTCCAATGGTCATTGCGAGGGAGGCTATCAGCCGACCGCGGCTACCGAGCGCAGCGACATCTTCCACTCCAGGGGATTGCTTCGTCACGTTGCCTCTCGCAATGAAAAATAAAATCGAGAACGAAAAAGATTATTCATTTGACATGGTAGAACGATCGGATTGCCAAAAGGCTATGGCCAAAAAGCCCAATGTTCTCCTCATTCGCATGGTGATTCATATGTCGGCAAGGTGCAGGATACGGCCAGTTACAGAAATTTACGCGACAGGGGATAAAGCGATTAAGAGGTAAAGCGAATATGATAAGAGAATTTTGATTCCTGCATCGTGTTTTATTGCGCCTTTCGCATTCCGTACCTGGGGCGTAGATTTACATCCCCTAAATCAGCAATCGGCAATCGAAGATAGTATCATCCTATCCATTTATGTCTGACCCGTCCAAGAGCCGACCGGGTCGGCATTCTTAAAAGTATCGCGAATTTTAATTACGACATCATCGGGAAGAGGGCCTTTTTCAGCTGCCTGGATGTTCGACTGGGTGTTATGAGGGTTCGTTGTCCCGATAATGGCAACGTGAACACCCGGTTGGCTGATTGTAAAACGCAGAGCAATTTCCGGCCAGATTATTTCCGGGGCTCCCTCGAAACCAAGATCGGCTGGATTAAGTTTCATTTTTTGCAAGCGCTCGGTGTAGGTTTTTGCATAGTTCTTATACATTCCCTGTTGGTCGTTCAAATTTTTCCAGGCTGCATTTGCAATCGGGCGTTTTACCATCACTCCTTTATTATTTTCTCTCGCTTTAGGTAATAGACCATCAATATTGACTTGGTCAGCGATGTTGATGGAGGTTTGAATGACCGCTATGTCTTCAAGTGTGGCCGCATGGGCAACCGCTTCATTGTCCCCGGAATAACCCGGGAAACGGATCTTGCCTTCATCACGAGCTTTGACCAGCGCAGCCAGGGCGTCCCCTTTCTTTAATGTCTCCAAATCACAACTGTGAAGGAGCATGACATCCAGTTGATCCGTTTTCAGCCTTAGCAAAGAGCGGTCTATGGTTTTGGTGATCAACGCAGGGGACCAGGCGGGATCATCAGATTCAGGTATCTGACCTCCGCATTTACTGACGAGAATAAATTCATCACGGCGTTTACTAATGGTATTACCGATCATTTCTTCAGAACCAGCGTAAACAGCTGCGGTGTCGATAAGGTTGACCCCTGAATCGAGGAGGAGATTAAGAATTTCAGATGATCGCTCCTTATCCGTGTCGAGAAAGCCAATGGGCGCGCCCCCAAAACCCAGTGGGGTGACTTCTAACCCGGTATTTCCAAATTTTCGTTTTTGCATGGCAGGGTTAAATTGATCCTGATGTGTTTATCTATTACTCAGGATTTAATCTGATAATTTTCCAGTTCATCTTCAATATTTTTATCTTAATATTCTAATTTAAATGGAATTTGGAACTCAAGAAATCAAGAAAAGAAGGAATTGCTATCCCTATTATATTTTAAATTCGGGAATCTTCCAATTGTCATTGCGAGGAAGGCTATCAGAGCCGACCGTGGCTACCGAGCGCAGCGACACCATCCACTCCAGGGGAATGCCGGTCACGTATTGACATCTCCCTAGATTGCTTCGTCGCGTTACTTCTCGCAATGACAAATAAAAAAGTCGAGAACGATTATTCAATTGACATGGTAGAACGATCGGATTGCAAACAGGTTATGGCCAAAAAGCCTAATGTTCTCCTTATATGCACGGATCACTGGAGTGGGCTGCTCACACCGCAAGCAGGGCATCCGGTGGTAATTGCCCCGACTTTAAAACAGATGGGAGACAATGGGGTGACCTTTACTAATGCCTATTCAGCATGCCCATCGTGCATACCGGCCCGGCGCTCGTTAATGACCGGGATGACCGCGCGTTCACACGGCGACAGGATCTTTAATGAGGAAAATCCAATGCCGGAGGCCACTACGATGGCCCAGTGTTTCAGGGATGGAGGTTATCAGGCTTATTGTGTGGGAAAGTTGCATGTATATCCTCAACGCAACCGGATCGGATTTGATGAGGTGCTGTTAGAAGAACAGGGACGACATCAATTTGGGATTAAAGCCGATGATTATGAACGGTTCCTCGCGAATCAAGGATACGCGGGGATGGAATACGCGGGGGGGATGGCACACAATGACTGGATATCACGTCCCTGGCATCTTCCCGAATACTGTCATCCGATCAACTGGGCGGTGCGTGAGATGTCGCGTGTCATATCACGACGCGACCCACTAAAACCCGGGTTTTGGTATCTTTCCTTTTCCGCGCCGCATCCACCACTTACCCCATTACAAGCATATCTGGATCTTTATCGGGATGTAGAAATCGACAAGCCGACTACAGGAGATTGGTCGCGCGATGTGGAACACCTACCCAATTCGTTAAGATCTCGAAACTTGGGTGCACTAGTCGGCGCGTCCTGGCAGGAGCAGGTTCTTGCACGGCGCGCATTTTACGCAACACTCACTCACATCGATCATCAAATAAGGTTATTAATCGGTATCTTACGGGAAGAGGGTATTCTGGACGACACAATAATTGTTTTTACCAGTGATCATGGACACATGAATGGTGAGCATGGGCTATGGACCATGACACCCTTTAACGAAATGTCATCTAAAATTCCGCTCATCATTATTCCGTCTACGGGGGATGACCGTTTTCCAGTCGGATCTGAAGATGATAGAATCGCAGAGTTTGGCGATATTATGCCGACCTTACTCGAGATGTGTGGACTTCCCATACCTGAAACCGTCGAAAGTAAATCTCTCTGGAGTAATCAACGGCGCGACTATCTTTACGGCGAGCATTTCGAGGGAGAATATGCAGCGCGTATGATTCGCGCGGGAAATTTTAAGCTCATTTATTATGCAACGGGAAATATTGCACAGCTTTTTGACATCGAAAATGATCCCCGGGAAACGACAGATTTATCTAAAGATACGCAGTATGCTGAAACGTTAGCAGATCTCAAGGGATTATTAATTCCTAATTTATACGGAGGTGACGAAGACTGGGTTCAGAACGGGGTTCTGGTCGGCTCACCGGATAAAGATTTTATCGCACCGGATAACCGTGGGATGCTAGGTCAAAGAGGTCTGCGGTTTTAAAGAAGTGAACAGTATGAAATGATAATAATATTGTCCTATAGATTGAATATCCTAAAAGGAAGCAATGAGTGAAAAGAATCCTCATCTCGAAATAGACCGTCAGATAACTGGTGACATATACACTTCAACGGAGGTGATGGATAACCTGACCGTATTGTGTGACGATTTCGGGGCACGTTTTTCGGGAACACCCGAAGAACGCCAAGCTGCGGAATTTATAGCAGAGACTTTTGACCGTTATGGTCTTAAAGATGCGCATTTAGAGTCTTATCCTTACGCCGGGTGGACGCGAGGTGAAGCGACATTGGAAATACTGAAACCCATACAAAAAAAGATCCCCTGCATATCATTGCCCTATTGCCCAGCGAAGGAAGTGCGGGGAGAATTAGTCTCTGTCGGATGTGGCACACCAACGGATTTTGAGTGTATAGGTAAGGGAATTGAAAGCCGCATCGTTCTCGCCAGTAGTGCTTCTCCGCGAGATCTTGGAAGATGGGTGCATCGCCAGGAAAAATATGAGCGCTGTGTGATTGGAAACGCCAGTGTCTTTATCTTTATCAGCGAGTTGCCGGGGGTAGGTCCAGAAACAGGCAGCTTACAGGACGATAAGCCCGCTCCAATACCCGGCATATCAGTTTGCAAAGAAGATGGAGAATACCTCACAAGATTAATGGAGAGGAAAGGAAGTGTTGAGCTTCTGGTCCGTACCACGGACCTTAATAACCCGATGACTTCACAGAACGCTATAGCCGATTTACCCTGTAATGACAGTTCTGAGGAAATGGTCATCCTCGGATGTCATTTTGACGGTCATGATATTTCTCAGGGTGCATTTGACCCGGCTTCGGGTATGGTTATGGTCATGGAAGCAGCACGAACGCTTTCCTCTTACGCCAGCGGAAAACTTAAACGTACCGTTAGATTTATTGGGTTCAGCACAGAAGAGGTTGGTCTCATCGGCTCTTATCGCTATGTTGAATCCCATCGGGAGGGGCTCGATAAAATCAGATTTTATTTCAATTTGGATGCTGCCGGCGGACCTGGCCGCAAAGGAGTGGTTCTTCATAACTGGTCTGAGTTGGAACCATTTTTCCGTCAGGCAGGAGATGAAATGGCCGTTGATTTACCTGTGGGACAACATGTAAACTCGTACTCAGATCACTTTCCTTTTTTCAAAGAAGGCATTCCAACAGGAAATTTAGGAGATCCTGAAGGAGGGCCAAGTGGGAGAGGATTTGGGCATACTCGATATGATACCATTGACAAAATCGATCTTATCAATTTACGGGCTGGAAGCAGTGTAGCGGCGCGAATTGCACTACGCGTTGCCAATGCAGATATATTTCCTGCTACGCGGCGCGACAAAAAAGCGGTTCAGGAGGTCATCGAAAACGAACCCAATTTAGAAGGCTACAGAGTTAAATTAGAGTTGATGAAGAATTCCACGGGGTGAATAATAAAAGCTCTGCTCGAGTTAGAATTGAGATAAGAATCAATTATTTCTCAGCTTTTCTCTTTGTTATCAAACACCAGGCCATTTTGACATCCCCAGGTGGTATATAGCAGTAAGACCTGTTTATATTTCCGGTAGCGATCTTTTGGATAGGAAATGATTCAAGCGTGGTAATGACGGTATTCGTCCACCTTAAAGCAGCAGCGATTGGCTGCCCGGCAAGGGTTCGAACCTCGACTACCTGGACCAAAACCAGATGTGCTACCATTACACCACCGGGCAATTCAATGCAGGTATATAAAGGTGTGGCGATATCCGTCAAGACCCTGGCATATATTTCTTTAATTCCACCTGAGCACATTAATTGCCAAGCGTGGGATTGACCTTCATCTAAAATTCAGGCTAGATACGGTTTTTATGCGAAAGAAGACCAGCGCGAAACCTAATCCGAAATTTAAACGCATTATAATTAAACTAGGCGGTGAAGGGCTGCGCAATCCTGTCACCGGTGATGTTATTGATGAGCAGGTACTGAAAAAAATCAGTACGGAATTAAGAGAAGTGCATGATATGGGTGTGCAAATTGGGCTCGTCGTAGGCGGTGGTAACATCTTTCGAGGCCTTTCAGGCGAAGAACGCGGTGTCGACCGGACAACCGGGGATTTCATGGGCATGCTCTCAACGATTGTCAACGGTTTGGCCTTTATGGATTACCTGGAAAAGTTAGGGGTTCCCGTTCGTGTGCAAAGTGCCCTGCCCATGCCCGAAGTTGCTGAACCCTTTATCCTGAGAAGAGCGATAAGACATCTTGAAAAAGGGCGCCTGGTTATTTTTGTCGCGGGGACTGGTAACCCATATTTTTCTACAGATACAGCGGCGGCATTGCGCGCCAGTGAAATTGGAGCAGACGTCATTATGAAAGCGACTAAAGTTGACGGCATCTATAATAAAGACCCGGTGAAAAATGCGGATGCAAAGAAATATGATCAAATTTCCTTCATTGAAGCGCTGAAGCAACGGTTGGATGTTATGGACTCTACAGCATTTTCTCTTTGCCTCGACAATAAGATGCCAATTCTTATATTCAATATGAGTAAATCCGGAAGTATTAAAAAGGCGGTCTTGGGAAAAAAGATAGGATCGCTCGTTAAGTAACCAGAATTTATTTATTAGATATGAGCATTGAAACTGTTATCGCACATGCGCGTGAACTGATGGGGAAATCGGTCGAACACACCTTAGGTGAATTTAACAAGCTGCACACAGGGAAGGCCTCTCCTAGTGTTGTAGAACATTTGCAGGTGGAAGCTTATGGGTCTAATGTTCAATTGCGGGAAGTGGCGGCGATCACGACTCCCGACGCGCGTACTGTTCAAATACAACCCTGGGATAAATCGATTGTTAACGATGTCGTAAAATCCATCCAAAAGGCGAATCTGGGTTTTAATCCCGTTGTCACCAGCAACCTTATCCGGATACCTATACCCGAGTTGAGCCGCGAGCGTCGCCAGGAACTTTCCAAGGTCGCCCATACCATGGCCGAGGAAGGGCGAGTCAGTGTGCGCCACGCACGCCATGAAGCACTTGACGAAGCAAAAAAGATGAAAAAGGGAGGAGAAATATCCGAGGATGAATTGAAACGATTGGAAAAAGAAATCCAGAATGTGACCGATAAACAGGTTGCTGAAATCGATCAGCATCTCGCGCATAAGGAAAAAGAATTAATGTCCCTATGAATTGATGGAATATAGGTATTTGGTGTTTTTGGTTGGGTTCATGCCGTTATTCTATCACCAGTAACTATTCGCCCCTTTATATGCAGTTTCTTCTGCAAAATGCCCAGCGTGTTGTTGTCAAACTCGGCACACGTATGCTCACTTCTGGTATCGGCAAACTGAATGTCGATCGTATACGTGCGCTGAGCGCGCAAATAGCGCTTTTACGAAAAAAAGGGGTGGATGTAATAATTGTCAGCTCGGGGGCAATCGCCTTGGGGATGGGAAAACTAAAATTTAAAAAACGCCCCACGAATCTTGCCACGCTTCAAGCTTGTGCGGCTATCGGGCAGTCCATTCTTATTGAAACCTGGCAGTCCGGATTCGACCCCCATAATGTAACGGCGGCACAACTACTATTAACACGGGAAGACGTACGTGAACGCAATCGACATTTAGCGGTTAAAAACAGTTTTGATAAGCTTCTTTCTCTCGATGTCGTTCCCATCGTAAACGAAAATGATTCGGTCAGTACTGAAGAACTTAAGTTTGGCGATAATGATGTGCTCTCTGCTTTAGTTGCAAGTTTAGTTAAAGCGGACATCTTAGTTATTCTCGGTCTTGCCCCCGGTCTCATCGACCACAAGGGATCGGGTGCCGTTGTGCCTGTAGTCAATAAGATAGACGCAGATATTAAAGAAATGGCCGGAGACACAAAAAGTGAAACCTCCATAGGGGGCATGCGCAGCAAGGTAGAGGCTGCGAAAATAGCGAGTCAATCAGGATGTGGCGTTTACATAGGCAGTGGACGTAACCCCAATGTATTTGCCGAACTTTTACAGGGGAAAGCTACGGGGACTTTTTTTGTGCCGAGTAAAATTCCCCTGGCTTCAAAAAAACGATGGATTGCTTTTTTTGAACACCCTCTAGGTGTAGTCACAATTGACACGGGTGCCAGCGATGCCCTGTGCAATGATGGCCGCAGTCTGCTTGCCAAAGGGGTGAAAGGGTCCAGTGGCAAGTTTTCAGCTGGTGATATCATTACTATTGAAAACCTGCAGGGGACCGCTATTGCTCACGGAGTATCCCAATTCAGCAGTGAAGAGATAGCCCGCATTTCAGGCAAAGATACGAAGGAGATAAAGCAGCTTTATCCTAATCGTAAGCGCTTTGAAATTGTGCACCGCGACAGCCTGGTCATTCTTGCGGATTAGGAGGTCGCTTTTAAAAAGCGGCAATGTGAAGTTAATTCATAATTATATATTGCATTCGGCGCGGTCCTTGCGAATTTATTGAGCTATATATGGAATTAAAAGGTTCAAGTAATGAGCGCCTTACGGATTTTTCACCGATTGATTTTCGATCTGAACTAAACGAGGACCAGTACGCAGCCGTGACAGCCGAACCGGGCCCGGCTTTGGTCTTGGCCGGTGCCGGTTCCGGGAAGACTCGAACCCTTACCTATCGTGTTGCCTGGCTTCTTTCCCAAGGCGTGGGTCCCGGTGAAATTCTTCTACTCACATTCACGAATAAGGCTGCTCGTGAAATGCTTGGCCGCGTGGAAAATTTAACCGGTGTAGCGATGCATAAATTCTGGGGGGGCACTTTTCACCATATCGGACAAAGGACTCTCCGAATTCACGGCAAGGCAATTGGACTGGAACGCAATTTCAGCATTCTCGATCAGAGTGACTCCGAGTCCCTCCTGGGGGATACGATCCGAGAAGAGGATAAAGATTTTTTCAGAAATAAGGATCATCCCAAAGCGAAGGTAATCGCACATATTATCAGCTTAGCGCGAAACACTTTACTTTCAATTGATACTGTTATCGAAGAACGCTATTCCTATTTCGAGCATCTCGCTGACGCTATTAATCGATTTTACACATTATACCAGGACCGTAAATTAAAGCAACAGGTAGTCGATTTCGACGATCTACTCGAATGCTGGCTCAAGCTATTGCGACAGGAGAAACATGTGGCTGAGTCGTATCAGGGTCGCTTCAAAAATATACTTGTAGATGAGTACCAGGATACCAATAAAATTCAGTCCGAGATCATTGATATCCTGGGTTCCCATCACCGGATTATGGCAGTGGGAGATGATGCTCAGTGTATCTATACCTGGCGGGGAGCAAATTTTGAAAACATCATGACATTTGCTGAGCGTCATCCCGGTACGGTTATACATAAAATCGAAATTAACTACCGCAGCACTCCGGAAATTCTCAAACTGGCTAATGGTGTTCTCTCCGCGCAACCGGTTGGAACAGGCTATCACAAAGAACTCCGCGCCGTGCGCTCTTCACGTCTCATCCCTTTTGTCGTACCGGTCATGGATGGAAGGGAGCAGGCGCAATTTATTATGAAGCGTATGGAAGGTCTGCTCGATCAGGGCTACCAGCTGTCTGACATGGCCGTGCTCTACCGCGCTCATTATCATGCTGTTGACATGCAAATAGAACTCTCAAAAGCAAGCGTGCCCTTTGTCATAACAAGCGGGGTACGATTCTTTGAACAGGCTCACATTAAAGATTTAGTGTCGCAACTGGAGTTTGTCTATAACCCGCAGGATTTTTCAGCGTTTAAGCGTTTTACATGCCTCTTGCCAAAAATAGGTGAGAAAACGGCAGGGCGTCTGCATCGTCTCCTCTTAGCGCATGCGGCTGAGAAAAAGATCAACCCCATTGAAGCCTTAATACTTGATGATTTCATAAAAAAAGTGCCGGTGGATGCAAGAGAAGAATGGGAAGACCTGGCGTTCACCTTAAAAGATGTGACCGAAGCGGCTAATGACAGACCGCCAAGGGAAATCGTTGAATTACTGATTGAAGGTTGGTATAGCAGTTACATCCGCAATCTCTATAGCAATTGGACCGATCGGGTTGATGATCTGCAAAGTTTAGCGGGATTTGCACAGCGCTTCGATGATATGACCGAGTTGCTCGCTCAGCTTGTCCTTCTCAACACTGAAATGAGTGATCGGGGTTTTGATAGTGATTTCGAAGCGCTCCGTCTCACTACCGTGCATCAGGCTAAAGGCCTGGAATTCCCAGTTGTATTTATTATTGGATTAGCCGAGGGTCTTTTCCCTAATAAACGAGCGCTTGAGGAAAATAATTTAGACGAAGAACGGCGGCTTTTTTATGTGAGCATTACACGAGCCAGAGATGAACTCTACCTTTCGTATCCTATGATAAATGAGCATGGAGGGCCTTCCGTGCGGTTAAACCCAAGTCGTTTTATCGATGAACTGGAGCGAGAACATTACGAGATATTGCGCATGCATGATGCTAACGAGTGGTAGGGAACAATGTGGATATTGAATAAATTGCTACCCCTGAGCTATTTCCCGGTATCTGATATTCGATAAAGTGAAGACTTGAATTTATCCGGGTGGAGAGCGTCGATAGTAATAATTTTACAGTGGGAAAGTGAATCTAACAATCCGGGGGGCGTTTTTTGATCATAGCCAAGGGCAATTATATCCGGTTTTATTTCTGTCACCACTCTTAAGAAATTCATCCCCGGGTATCCCAACCTGACATTATCAACAAAGCCAAGTTCTTCAATTTTTTCCATACGTTCATCTTCAGAGTGGATTGGATATTTTCCTTTTATTTTTATCACGTTTTCATCGCGTGCTATAACAACATATAGCTCACTCCCCAAGGCCGCTGCTTTTTTGAGGAAATAAATATGACCGGGATGTAAAAAATCAAATGTCCCGCAGCACAAAACACGCGTTTTCATTTCATTATTGCTATATGAAGGATTATGACGATAGGCATTCAGTGTAGAATTTGGGAAATGTCAGGTGTCTTTCTGAACGATGGATTCATGCCAATGGCGAAGGAGATACCAGCTTAAAATTAATACGAGCGAGACAAAAACAAATCCTAAACCACAGGCGACAATTGCGGTGGCAAAGAGTTCGGGGATCTTTAACTGGGAATTGTAAACAACTACCATAAAACCAAGCCCCCCTGTTCCTGAGGCGCTGCCGGCAAATATTTCACCGGTGAGCGCGCCGATAACAGCGAGGGTAGCTGCAATTTTTAATCCCGTCAAATAGTAGGGGAGGGCAAAAGGGACTCGCAGGAGAAACATCTCGTGCCACTTAGTGGCACGATACATCGTAAACAGGTCAACCATGTATCTATCCGTAGAGATGAGCCCCTGCGTCGTATTTGCGACAATGGGAAAAAAACTGATCATAAACGTGATGATCGCTACACTGGGTAATCCAGGACCCAACCATAGGACAAAGATAGGGACCATAACAATGACAGGTATCATTTGGATGAACAATACCCAGGGGTAAAGCGATGCTTTGATCCATGGTGAGGATGAAAGGATAAGAGCAAGAGTGAAACCAATCACGGCAGCGGAAAGAAAGCCTATTACGGCTCCGACAATGGTTTCCTTCGCCGCATTCAAAAGCGTATATTTTTCCGCATACCCGGCCTCAATAATTTCAGCGGGACTGGGTAACAAATAGTGGGGAAGATCATTAGCCCATTTGATCGCATACCAGATACCGATTACAATGATACCGGTAATGACAGGGAGTGCCCACTTTAATTGGTTAGTCATCATTTATCTCTCTACGGATCTGAGCTGGTGTGAAACTTCGGCGACCTTTTTTTGATAAGCCATGGATTCTCTAAGTTCCGGTTCTCGTGGATAGGGGAAATCAATGTCGATGATTTCATTGATACGACCGGGATTTGCGGACAGTATGACGATTCGAGTTGAGAGAAATACCGCTTCAGGCACCGAGTGCGTTACGAATAGAGCTGTCCACTCATCCTGAGCGCGTATGGACAATAGATCTTCGTTTAAATGATCCCGGGTCATTTCATCGAGAGCGCCAAAAGGTTCATCGAGCAGTATTATCTTTGGTGATAGGGTCAGCGCGCGGGCGATGGATACACGCATTTTCATTCCGCCCGATAACTGCCTTGGGTAGTAAGTCCTTACTGGGGAGAGGCCAACGAAGTCGATCATACGGTTGGCGACCTCCTCTCTTCTTTGCTTATTCCATTTACTCAGCCGTAACGGTATATGTATATTATTAATTACCGTCAGCCAGGGTAAAAGCGTGGCCTCTTGAAAAATAAAAGCCATTTGGTCTCTCGCTTCATCCAGGGTCATACCCTCAGCCAAAAGTGTGCCTTCAGAAATCGGACTTAAGCCCGCGACCAACCTTAGTAGAGTTGACTTACCACAACCACTGGGGCCGATGAAGCTGACAAAATCTCCGCGAGATATATCCAGGTCGATATTTTCGAGAACAAACGCTCCGTTTCCAAAGCTTTTGTGGACATTTTTAAATGACAACAAAACTGAATCTTTTATCATCGCTGTCTTGAGAGGGTGTAAATAAATACCGGTGTTATGTTAGGGGACAAGAAATAACGGTTTAATGATAGCGATAAGAAACCTGTCAATGATTGTGTTAAATGACACATTAGTATAGAAAAATTATACGATAAGTGGGTAGCCTTATATGAGATCAAAAATAACTTGTCACCCAGAAGATAACATTTAGAACCAAAAACTATGAATATCGTTGTATTAGATGGATTTACCATGCATCTAGGTTCCGCACACTGGGACAAGCTTAAGGAGCTGGGAACACTGACCTTATATGACCGGACAGAGGATCAGGACCTTATTGAACGCGCTAAAGATGCCGATGTTATCCTTACGAGCAAAGTTCCTATCAGCGCTGAAACGATCAAGCAATTACCCAAGTTACGCTTTATTGCCGTCCTAGGTACGGGTTATAACACAGTCGATGTTGAAGCCGCCCGGAAACGGGATATCCCGGTATCGAACACCCCTATTTATGGAACGGATTCAGTCGCCCAACATGCGGCGTCCCTTATCCTTGAATTAAGCAACAATGTCGGGATACACAATCAGTCTGTCAAAAGTGGGGAATGGAGCAGCAACGAGGATTGGACCTACTGGAAGAAAGATGTTCTAGCCCTTACGGGACTTACCCTGGGAATAGTTGGATACGGACGGATTGGTCGTAAGGTAGGCGAAATTGCCCATGCCCTGGGAATGAAAATCTGGGCTGCAGATATTTTTGAAACGAATCCACCCGATTACGACGGTTTTGCCTGGAAAAGCATCGAAGAATTATTTGCCGGGGCCGATTTCATTACCCTGCATTGTAATTTAACCGATGAAAATAATGAGTTTGTGAATGCGGCTCTGCTCAAAACGATGAAACCGACAGCATATATCATCAACACCGCACGCGGGCCTCTGATCAATGACCGGGCCCTCGCTGACGCACTACATGAAGGCATTATAGCAGGAGCCGGTGTCGATGTCGTTTCACAGGAACCCATCAGCAGCGACAATCCTCTTCTTAAGGTAGAAAACTGTATCCTCACACCCCATATCGCATGGAGCAGCAATTTATCCCGCGAACTTTTATTAAATATTGCCGTTGATAATGTTCGCGCTTTTCTTGATGGTAAGCCAGAAAACGTAGTCAATTGATTGCATATTGAATAAGCTTATCTCTTCGGCGATAGCTTTTTAAAAAGTATGACTATTACTCATGTCCTGTGTGGGTGATAGAGAAAATGATGAGATTTAATCTATGGCCTGTTGTTTTCGGATTTGCGGTATTTATTTGTATTCGAATCCCGTTAAGGGCTGAGATTCCCTTCCGTTGGCCGACCCCTAATTCCGCGTTCGCGCGCGGGGAGAATCCTGAAACGTATGTTCAGCCCACTGAATCGGGAAAAACACGATCAGCTTTATTTGGCTGTGTCCGCAATGAAGGCGAGCGATTTCACGAGGGGTTGGATCTTGCGCCTCTTAAACGTAATCGAAGGGGAGACCCTTCAGACCCGATTTTAGCAGCGTTGGATGGGCGAGTAGTTTATATAAATCGTAATCCCGGTCATAGTAATTACGGAATATATGTCGTCCTTGATCATCCGGATATTCAACCCGCTATTTATTCCCTTTATGCCCATTTAAACAGTATAAATGCGAAACTTAAAATTGGATTCAACGTGGCGGGTGGAGATAAATTAGGAGTTATGGGTAATTCGGCGAGTGGTTACTCTATACCTCCCGATCGAACGCACCTTCATTTTGAAATGGGATTACGCCTGAGTGATAATTTTGATGAATGGTATGAGCAAAATGGTTTTCCCGATAAAAATGTCCACGGCAACTACAATGGTATGAATCTTATGGGATTTGATCCTCATGATTTTTACATGAAGGACAAAAGCGGAGAAATAAATAGTATTGAAAATTATATCAAAACATTACCTGTCGCTTATACTTTGAGAATAAGTTCAGCAAAGACACCTCATTTTATTAGCCACTATCCTGAGCTTTTGAGACGTCCGCTGTCTTCCGCTACGCTCACCGGATGGGATATTCAATTTACCTCGTGGGGTTTACCCATTAGTTGGATACCACGCTATGATAATCCCCATCCACGAGAAAATAAAGGTGAAATGGACCTGGTCAGTTTCAATGCTGAACGCTTAAAAGAATATTCCTGTCGAGAGACTGTTGTTCTCACCGGTGAGGGGCCGGAAATCGGAAACGGCGCGCGGCGGACAATAGAGATTATTTTTGGATCGCGCTGGGATAAATGAACTAACTCCAGTCGAGCATCCGCTTAATGGGCTTATACGCTGCGTTGAGAACCTTTTCATCTAATTCGATTTTGGGTTCCAGGCTTAATAACGAATCGCGCACTTTCTCAATGGTATTCTTTTTCATGTAGCGGCACTCATTGCAAGCACAGCGATCGGTAGGGCCGGCGATAAATGTTTTATCAGGAACTTCACGTTGAAGCCGGTGAAGCATTCCTGTTTCCGTAGCAACAATGATCGTGTCAGCCGGATAATCCCTGGAAAATCCAATCATTTTTTCCGTGCTGCATACTTCGTCAGCCATATCGCGTACCATTGCCGTGCACTCCGGGTGAGCAACAACAGGGGCACCGGGAAATTGCTCTTTTATATTTTCCAGGGTGCGAACGGTAAACAATACATGGATATAGCAGCTCCCCGGCCACAATCGCATAGAACGACCGGTTTTTTTTGCGACCCATTGCCCCAGGTTCTGATCGGGAACAAATAGAATTTCACGATCTTCGGGGACTTTACTAATAATTTTCACTGCATTTCCGCTGGTGCAAATGACATCGCTGAGCGCTTTAACTTCAGCTGAGCAATTAATATAAGCCACCACATATAAATGGGGGTTGGCCTCCTTGTATGCCCTTAATTTATCTGCAGGACAAGAGTCAGAGAGCGAGCATCCGGCTTCCAGATCGGGAAGAATAACGCGTTTACTCGGATTAACGATCTTTGCTGTTTCAGCCATAAAGTGAACACCGCAGAAAAGAATAACATCGGCGTCAGCTTTTTCTGCTTTATACGATAATCCCAAAGAATCTCCGACAAAATCAGCAACCTGTTGTATGGGTTCAACCTGATAATTATGGGCGAGGATGATCGCATTGCGTTCACTTTTCAATTTAAGGATCTCTTCCTGGATGGGCGACAGGGAACCCTTATTCCTCCCCTCATCAGGCTGGAATATCATCGGTTCTATCACTGGCATCGTTGAAGACATGGCTATTTCCAGGCAAACTCAATCACCGTTCATGTTTTAATTTCATGCTCTTCCAGGAGCTTTTTAAACTTTTTGTAGTTATGCAGCCCGTTTAAATCCTGATCTTTCATCACCCATGCGAAGTCATTGTAGCCTTTTTGAACAGCATCGCGCAGGCTTTTAACAGCATCCGCTTTACGATCTAATAAGGCAAGACTGCAAGCAAGATTGTAGTGTGCCACGGCATTATCAGGTTGAAGCCGAACATTTTTACGGTCCATTTTTAATCCTTCACGGAAACGACCGCCCCGTGTATAGAAATTACCAAGAATTTCAATGACATCGGTGTTTTTCGGATCGCGACGATAGACCCCTTCAAAAAAACCTATCTCAAAATCATAATTGTCAGCCATTTCCAAATTTCAGGGTATTAAGCCGTTTTTTCGTGCTGATTTTCACATGCATTAAACGATTTAATTTTTAAACAGCGTGCATGTACCTGCAGACGTTGCATTTCGGGCTCAAGACCCAGTTTTTCCGATACGGTGTTGCCATACCATTCTAAAAAAGGGGCATCTATTTCAAATATTTTATCACAGTCAAGGCACACCACCTGAGCTTGTTCGGTTTTCTGGCCCATTTTAGCCAGGTAAAATTTGTAGTCACGACCAACATCAATCTCTTTTACCAACCCGCTATCAGTCAATATAGGTAATGTTCGATAGACGGTAGCGCGGGATACAGAGCGATCTATGTCGCGAGAGGTGTCCAGCAATTCTTCCGCTGTAAAATGATCCTCATGATTAAAAGCGGCGTCAAATATCGCCATGCGCTGGTTGGTAACGCGAAGGCTTTTCTTAGCGAGGAAATCCTTAAAGGTGGACCTCGACTTTTCAATCATTTCGGATTTATTAGGTTTCAATAGAAGCGCTTATTAATAATGAGACTAAATAAACAATAAGCCATCCAAGATTGAGAGCAAGTAATAACCTGTAATAGAAAGAAGATTTAAACCCGGTAAAAGATGATAAAGAGGAGCGACGATTCAGGAATTAATTTTGGAAGATCAAAAATGATATGATAAAAAGGGATGGACGATCGGTGGCCGTTGCTCCGCTCACAGGGTACAACAAAGTACTGGGATACAAAGTGCCCGATAAGATGGTCGATCAGGTAGCGTTGGGATCCCTTGTGCGCGTTCCTCTGCTCCGACGCAAAGAGCTTGGTATTGTGAAAAAACTGGAAGCTCCTGGAGATTACCCCCTCAGTAAACTCAAGGAAATATCCAGTGTAATATATCCGTTACCAGTGTTGACTTCGGATTTATTGGAACTCGCCGATTGGATCCAGGATTATTACGCGGCCTCAGCGGATACTGTATACGAAGCAATGATTCCCTCGGTAGTTCGCAGTGGAAAAAGAGAGATGCGACGGCGTTACATAGGGCTTAGTAAGGAGATAGGCAAAGAAACCTTAGAATTACTAAAAAAGCACGCCCCCAAACAGGCAGCGCTCTGCGAGCATCTCCGTATTAAGGTGAACCCACAACCGAAAGCGAAAGTTTTAAAACAACTGAAGATAGCGAGTTCCAGTTGTGATACTTTAATCAGAAAAGGGATAATCAAGGAGACAAGAAAACAAATAGTGCGCACCGCGTATGATGATGATCTTGCCCTGGGCGAACAGGTGTCGGCACAGAATTTCGTCCTCAATCCAGAGCAAGAAGCCGCGATTAAAGATATTGTTTCAAGGATTGAAGCGCATAAATTTCATGTAAGTCTACTTCATGGCGTAACGGGTTCAGGTAAGACCGAAGTCTATATTCAGGCATTAAAGCGCACCCTTAATCTCGGTGGCGGTGTGATTTTTCTTGTTCCAGAAGTTGCCTTAACACCGCAGACGGTGGGCCGACTGCGTTCCCGTCTGGAAGAAGAGATCGGAGCGTCGACGGTGGTCTGGCATAGTCACCTTTCCGACGGGGAAAGACTCGATGCCTGGCACGCGCTAGCCAGTGGTGATGCCCGCGTCGTAGTCGGTGCACGATCTGCCATCTTTGCCCCCATAAATAATTTGCGTCTCATTATTGTGGACGAGGAACATGAACCGGCATACAAGCAGGATGATAAGCCACGTTACCACGGTCGCGATGTCGCGGTATACCGGGCAAAGATCAATAACGCAACCTGCCTCCTCGGTTCTGCCACCCCATCGCTTGAGTCTCTCTATAATGTCGATCAGGGAAAATACCGGCTTAACCTTCTGCCTGATCGTGTGGACGACCGGAAACTCCCTATCATTCATGTTGTCGATATGAAACGTGAGCTCATTGGTGGCAAAGGATCTATGACCCTTTCCCATCTCCTCGCGGATAAGATGCGTGAACGATTTGAAAAAGGAGAGCAGACGATACTATTCATCAATCGTCGAGGGTATTCCAGAAGTATGCTTTGTCCCGAATGCGGGTATGTAGCTACATGCATGCACTGCAGTCTACCCTTAATATATCACCGGACAGATCAGAGAATTCGCTGCCATCTGTGCGGCCATACAGAAGACGCTCCCCGAAGCTGCCCACAATGTCATTCAATAAAAATACGCTGGCGTGGTCAGGGCACTCAGAAAGTAGAGGAAGCGGTGCAGTTATTGCTTTCACGCGCCCGCATCATGCGTATGGACACGGATACAATGCAGAAAAAAAATCTATTTCGGGAAATTCTAACAGATTTTCGCAGAGGAAAGATCGATGTCCTCGTGGGGACGCAGATGATTGCTAAAGGGCTGGATTTTCCGAATGTGACGCTGGTGGGGTTAATCGATGCCGACCTTTCTCTTCATATCCCTGATTTTCGTGCCAGTGAAAGAACCTTCCAATTACTGGTACAGGTCGCGGGTCGATCCGGTCGTGGGGACCGTTCCGGCGAGGTAGTGGTGCAGAGTTTTCTCCCTCACAGCCAGCCTATTCAGTATGCGCGTCAATCAGATTTCGAGGGTTTTAATCTTGAAGAGCTGGAGCATCGGCGTGAGTTCCATTACCCTCCGTTCAGGCATCTCATTCATCACTCATTTCGGGGGACAAATCCGGAAAAGGTTGCTTTCTTTGCCGAGCATTGGGCAAGACTGGTGGAAAAGAAAATAACCCATGGAATAGAGATCAGGGGACCGGCGCCTTCACCAATTGAAAAAATAAAAAACCATTATCGTTTTCAGGTCTGGTATTTCGTATCGAATGTTTCAAAAGTGGTTCCAGGTCTTCTCGCATTGCGCCGTGATTTTAAAATGGATCCTGACGTGATCGATGTTATCGATGTCGACCCCGTTCATTTAATATAGCTTTAGATCCTGTCACGAGAATGGAGAGAGCTGCTTGACGGCCCCGGCCCCGCCACCGCGAGGTGATGTCTGTTCCCCGGCACGCTTCTTATTTCTGAATTATTAGCTCGAATTTCACCGTAGCTGTGTTTTGCTGAGTGATATTTAATTAACAATATTTATATTTAGCCTGATTAAATACTACTCTCGGTGAATGTAGAATCCATAAAGCGCTTTTTTCAAAGACAAGATTTTGGCCTTTTGACTATTCGTGTCTCGCTGGGGATTATCATGATGATCCATGGTGTTCCCAAATTTTTAGGAGGAACTGAGGTCCTGGAAAAAGTGGGATCTGCAATGACTTATCTGGGCATCGATTTCGCTCCTGTATTTTGGGGATTTATGGCAGCCTTTTCGGAAGTTCTAGGGGGCTCGCTTTTGATTATAGGTTTTCTCTTTCGACCATCCTGCTTTTTTCTCGGGTTCACGATGGCTGTTGCCACCTTGCTGAATTTTTCTATCGGCAGTGATTTTGGCAGCATCACCTCCCATCCATTAAGCATGGCGTTCCTCTTTTTCAGTCTGATGTTCATCGGTCCCGGCAAATACAGCGTGCAGAAAGAATGACAATTAGCTTCTGACCATGCTGAATCCATGCATGCTACGATAAAATTAGGGTAGAATAATCTTCGTCCCAGGATGTTTTCGAGATAAAGAGAAAGGCAGGGACGAAGATCGATTACTTACCTCAGTCTAAGATCCGGTTGTGTTCGAACAACCAATCTTACTGACTCTGAAACGAACAACAATAGCTTACTCAATGATGCTGTTAATAAATTCAAAATACTGCGAGTAGTAACCGATTACTTTATAAGCAATAAATATAGCCAGAATCAAAAAAAGTAATTTCGGATACCAGAAGCTAACCATCGCAAGTTGTTTATTGGCTTTATCCTGATATTGACGGGCAATGCGACCGAGGTTGGCATCCAATTTACCTGTTTGCTCTCCTCCTTGATAAAGGGCAATAAAATCACGCGGAAAGACATTGGATGTTTCGAGTGCGGCTCCAGGAAGCTTCCCCTTTTTTATTTCCTGAGTGATTTTTAAAGAATATCTGGTTAGAGCAGGATCGCCTGAGACCAGCCCGGAACCGTACCAGGCTTCGTCAATGGGAGCGCCCGCTTTAATAAACGCTTCAAGGGCGAAGGAGAAGTCAGCCAGAGATTGAGATTTTCGAAAGCCTCGCAGTCCGGGTATACAGCGCATGATCCCTTTAATAAAGGGGTTCCCTTTTTTAAGGAGAACGATAATCCCGGCCAAGACGATCCAGAAAGGCAGAATAATCGGGGTTAGGTTTGAAAGATATTGATCCAGGTGCAAGCTGGTACCCGAATCGGCATTGAATTCTACCATATCAAGAACGGGAAATAGAAACATGCCCAAATGAAGCACCGCGAGTGGGTAAATTGTGGCAATTACCGCTTTTGAAATATTTTCAGAAGCTTGAAGATGTTTTTCATTAAGTTTGTGCAACGTTTCCGGAAGCCGACCGCTCGATCCCGCAGCGGATATTAAATAACGGTCTGATTGCGGAAGCCATCGTGGGGATTTTTGGAGCATCCCATCGATAGAATTCCCAGCCGTCAATTCGCTGGCCATTTTGGATATGTCTTTTGAGGGAAGTCCTCCAGCCATCCTCATTGCTTCGGCGAGGGTTATACCCGCTTCCAGATTTTGTGCTACCTGGAGGTACCATGAAGCTAACTTTTTGTGTGATACTGCCATCCTATTTTAGTCTATCAAAAAATGATTGCTCTACCTGTCGGCTAACCGCTTCATCTTTTTCGCACAATAAGAATCCAATTATATATTAATTAATTAAGCGACGGGGAGGAAGACAAAGTTTCTTGTGACCCACCTGATCTTAACACCCGACCAACCATTTCCAGCATTCTATTTTTTGTATTTCATAGGCTATTTATTTAAGGCAAGCATATCCCGGTCTGATTGAGAGGCAAGATTCTTAAGCATATAAAAGTTTACTCAGCAGTTATGCTATAAGGATTGGTGGTGAAAAGTATAATCATAAGTTTTAAGGATTATTTATTTTAGCTTTTGCCGTTTAGAGGCTCGACATGATCGACACCCTGAGATAAATTCACATTTTCCACAATTAATGAAGGTAGCTGTTATTCAGTTTCCAGGTTCAAATTGTGATTGGGATGCCTATCACGCGATATCCCGAACGCTGGGACTGAACACAGAAATGGTCTGGCATAAGGAGACCAGCCTGGGTGATGCAGAGGCAGTTGTCCTGCCGGGTGGATTTACTTTTGGAGATTATCTGCGTTGTGGCGCCATTGCCCGATTTTCACCGATCATAAGTGCGCTCACCTCCTTTGCCGATAACGGTGGAATCGTCATAGGTATTTGTAATGGATTTCAGATTCTGTGTGAGGTGGGATTATTACCGGGAGCGCTTATCCGCAATAACTGTCTGGAATTCCGCTGTATTACCGTAGATCTTGCAGTGGAAAATTCAACGAGTGAATTTAATCGTGAAAAACTGGGTGAGCGAATACAACTCCCCATTGCTCACGGGGAAGGCAATTACCGTATTGATCCCGAAGGAATGGGTGAGCTGGAAGCCAACCACCAGATTCTATTTCGATATAGCGAGCCCTCGAATAATCCTAACGGTTCGATGGGGGATATCGCCGGTATTCGTAATCGAGCGGGTAATATATTTGGAATGATGCCTCATCCCGAACGGGCCGTTGAATCCTTTCATCCCTCTCAGGCTGGTATTAATGTTTTGAATGCAATGCTTACGACAAATCTGATGAGTGTCTAAGAGCATTAAATATCGGGACTTTGTGAGAGAAAAATTAATCTGACGGCTATGGCTATTAACTTGAAATCTCCTTTTACACAATTAATTGAAATAATTTACTATGCCTGTTTCGCACACTGTGCTCACTAACCCCGACCCCGCTCTAAACCTCCTTGTAACCCCTAAGCACGTTGAAGATTTAGGGCTGCTCTCTGAGGAATATGAAAAAATTCTGAGCATCCTCGGGCGTGAACCCAATTTAACGGAACTGGGTATATTCAGCGTCATGTGGTCAGAGCATTGTTCCTACAAAAATTCCAAGCTTCTTCTGTCCTCTTTTCCCACAGAAAAATCTGATCAGTCCGCATCTGGACAGGTCCTGATTAAAGCGGGGGAGGAAAATGCCGGGGTAATTGATATTGGCGATGGGTGGGCCATTTCTTTTAAGATTGAATCCCATAATCATCCAAGCGCGGTTGAGCCCTTTGAAGGCGCAGCTACTGGGGTGGGAGGAATTATCAGGGATATCTTTACCATGGGCGCCAGACCCGTCTTGCTGACGAATTCACTGCGCTTTGGGGAGCTGGATGATTCCAACGTCAAACGTCTCATTCGCGGAGTGGTACAAGGTATTGCGCACTACGGCAATTGTATCGGCATACCAACGGTTGGGGGTGATGTCTATTTTGACTCCTGTTATGAAGGAAATCCGCTGGTTAATGCCCTTTGCCTCGGAGTTGTCCGGCATGATCAAATTAAACGGGGGAGTGCCACGGGGTCAGGTAACCCGGTGTATTATGTTGGTCCAGCCACCGGTCGTGACGGTCTTGGAGGCGCCAGTTTTGCCTCGAGAGAACTTACTGAAGAGAGCGCGGCTGACCGACCATCGGTTCAGAAAGGAGATCCTTTTATGGAAAAATTGCTCCTGGAAGCTTGTCTTGAAATGATGGAAGTCCCGGGTTTAGTCGTTGGAATACAGGATATGGGTGCTGCCGGGTTAACCTGCTCCAGTTGTGAGACAGCAAGCCGCGGCAACTCCGGTCTGAAAATAGATCTTGATCGGGTGCCACAACGGGAGAGTGGAATGAATTCCTATGAAATCTTACTCTCGGAGAGCCAGGAACGTATGCTCGTCATCGCCCAAAAGGGTCGTGAAGCGGAACTGGAAAAAATATTTAATAAATGGGATTTACCGGCCGTGATCATTGGTGAAGTAACCGAGGGTGAGGATTTAGTATTAATACAAAACAGTGATCCAATCGCCATTATCCCCGCCAAATCTCTCGCCGATGATGCCCCGGTATACAAACGGGAATCGAAGGAACCCTTGCATTTGAAAGAAACCCAAAACTGGGAGGAGAGGGAACTCCCTGACCTCGATAATACTGGCGTGCACAATACATTACGACGATTACTTTCCACTCCCAGCATAGCCAGTAAAAACTGGGTCTGGCGGCAATACGATCACATGGTGATGACCAGCACGATGGTTATTCCCGGGAGTGATGCCGCTATAGTAAGGTTACGCCTTGATGACGGTCTGGAAAAATATATCGCGATTGCTAACGATTGCAACAACCGCTACTGTTACCTGAACCCTTACCGCGGCGGACAGATTGCCATCGCGGAGTGCATTCGCAATCTGGCGTGCAGTGGAGCGCGCCCGCTTGCCATGACTAACTGCCTTAATTTTGGAAATCCTTATAAGCCGGACGTATTTTATATGTTTAAGGAGTGCGTGCGCGGTCTGGCCGATGCCTGTTCATTTTTTGATGTGCCGGTAGTTGGTGGCAATGTAAGTCTTTACAACGAAAATCATAAAGGCGCTATCGATCCAACTCCCGTGGTCTCCATTGCTGGAATTGTTGACGATAAAAAAATGATTAGAACGCAATTTCTCAAGCGTGGAGACGAAGCCCTCCTCCTCCTCGGTGGACACACCCATGAAATTGGAGGCAGCTATTATTTAAAGCAAATTCATCAACAAAAGACGGGGGATGCTCCGATGCTTGATCTGGAAGCTGAAAGTCGCTTAAACCATCACCTCTTATCGTTGATAGCGAAAGACCGGGTAATCGCGGCCCATGATATTTCCGAGGGGGGACTCCTCGTTACCTTATCTGAAATGCTATTTGACCAGAACCGGACATTCGGGGCACAACTCGAAATGGAATGGGGAGCGGAGAATCGTCGTGTTGACGCCCAGTTATTCGGCGAAAGCCAGGGCCGCATAATTATTGCGGTAAAACCTGAGGATGTGGATTCAATCCTGGGTATCGCCCGCGATGAGCAAGTCCCAGCTATTCTCCTGGGCCATGCCACTGTGGAACCGTCTTTGAATCTGCGATTTCATGGGGTAGAAAACGAAATCGCATGGGACACATCCGATCTGCGCGGTGTCTGGGAAAGCGCGATTCTTAATACCATGAGCGAGGAACAATAATTAAACGATAATACCATGAGTGAAAATATAAAGCATGAATGCGGTATCGCGCTGGTCAGGCTTCTGAAGCCGCTTCAATACTTTGAGCATAAATACGGGACGCCGCTCTATGGCTTTAACAAGCTGTTCCTTTTGATGGAAAAGCAGCATAACCGCGGGCAGGACGGGGCCGGAATTGGTGCGGTAAAACTTAATGTCATTCCAGGGCAGCCCTATATGTTTCGTGAGCGGGAAGAGAATTCCAATTCACTTGATATGATATTTTCCCGTTTGCTGGAACGCTATGATCACCTTGTTCGTGAGAGTATTATAATTCCAGAATTCCCACAGACGATAAAAGAACACTTTGATTTTGGGGCAGAAGCCCTTATCGGGCACCTCCGCTACGGTACTTCGGGTAGTTATAGCATGGAAAGCCTTCATCCCTACATCCGTCGCAGTAACTGGCCGACAAAAAACCTGATGGTGGTCGGCAATTTTACGATGACGAATACTAAAATGCTCAATGACAGTCTCATTGAACGGGGACAGCATCCAATTTTTGATACGGATACGCAGACGATCCTCGAGGAGATAGGATTTTATCTTGATGAAGAGCACACAAGAATTTACCGCGAGATGCGTGATTCCGGAACGGAGGGGAAAGATATCCCCAATATAATAAGTGGGGATCTTGATGTTGCTAAAATATTGAGCCAGGCAGCTCGACTTTGGGATGGAGGTTATACTATTGCCGGTCTCATCGGCAATGGCGATGCCTTTGTGATGCGTGATCCCCATGGTATTCGCCCCTGTTATTATTTTAAGAATGAAGAAATAATTGCATTTGCTTCAGAACGGGTGCCGCTGATGACCGTATTTGAGCAATCGGAGGAAGCTATTCATGAAGCCCCGCCCGGGCACGTTATAGTTATAAAAAGCAATGGAGACAGTTATGAATCTCCCTTTTCTGAACCTAAGAAGAAGCTATCCTGCTCTTTTGAACGCATTTATTTCAGTCGTGGCAATGATCCTGAAATTTATCTTGAACGCAAAGCATTGGGCGCAGCGCTCAGCGCTCAGATAATGAACGAGATTGATGATGAACTTGAGAACACCGTGTTCAGTTATATTCCCAACACCGCAGAAACTGCCTATTATGGACTTATGGATGAGCTTCACAATAGACGCAGGCATGAAGTTAGATCAGCTATTTTAGAAGCGAAAACATTAGAGAATTTAGACGAATCACTGCTCGATAAACTGATAATGAAAAATTGGCCGCGAGGAGAGAAGATCGCTCATAAAGATATAAAATTGCGCACCTTTATCAGTCAGGAAACGGGAAGAAACCAGTTGGTTTCGCATGTCTATGACGTCACCTACGGGATCGTTAAACCCGATGATAATTTAGTATGTCTGGAAGACTCTATTGTGCGAGGGACTACGCTGAAGCAATCGATTATAAAAATATTATCACGAACAAATCCCAAAAAGATTGTCATAGCGTCCACAGCCCCACAGATCCGTTATCCAGACTGCTATGGCATCGATATGTCGGAGTTGAGCAAATTTATAGCTTTTCAGGCGACCATTGAACTCCTCAAAGAACAGGGGAAGCATGATCTCATCCTTGAAGTCTACCAGGATTGTATACGCCAGGCCAATGAGTCACCGGAAAAAATAAAAAACCACGTCCGGCGTATTTATGAACCCTATACCGCGGATGAAATTTCAGGGAAAATCGCAGAGTTGATCAAATCTAAAGACCTTGAGTGGAAGGGCGAGGTCACCGTTATTTTTCAGAAGATTGAAAACCTGCACAAATCTATACCCGAACATAAGGGCGACTGGTATTTTACCGGTAATTATCCCACACCGGGTGGCAATTATGTTCTCAACCAGGCCTATATCAATTTTTATGAAAATAATAGAGGACGCAGTTATGATATCCCGAATAGAGTAAGCGGTAATGAGTAAAAAAAAAGCGTACGCCAAAGCAGGCGTGGATATCGATTTAAAAGACCGATTGCTGAAATCAGTCAAAAGTGACAGCAAGAGAGCGTCACGACCGGAAGTGCTAGGCGCTGTGGGTGGATTTGGAGGCCTCTTTGATTTATCCAAATCGAAATATAAAACCCCGGTCCTCGTTAGCAGTACAGACTCTGTGGGCACGAAACTGAAAGTTGCGTTTATGACCGGTAAACACGAAGGGGTAGGGCATGATATCGTCAATCACTGTGTCAATGACATTGCCGTAATGGGTGCAGAACCGCTCTTTTTCCTCGATTACTTTGGGACGGGAAAACTCGAGGAGAATGCTTATCTGTCGGTAATGAGAGGGATTGTCAAAGCCTGTAAGGCTGCCAACTGTGCCTTGATCGGGGGTGAAACCTGTGAACTGGCCGGCTTTTACAATAAAGGTGAATATGATCTAGTTGGGACAATTGTCGGTATCGTGGAGAAGCATCGCATTCTTATCGGAAAGCCTATCCAACCGGGGGACCGGATAATCGGTCTGGCTTCGAACGGTTTACACACCAATGGTTATACCCTGGCCCGCAAAATTTTTTTTAATAAACTAAGATTAAAGCCCAAGGACTTAATGCCCGGCAGTCGCCAGAGTGTTGGGTCCGCTCTCTTAAAGCAGCATCTCAACTATGGCGGATTATTATTAGAACTTTATCGGAAATTTAACCGCGCGCTCCATTCAACCCAACGAAAAGGAAATGCTGTATTAGGAGCCATTCATATAACGGGAGGCGGATTCACTGGAAATATACCCCGAGTACTCCCCTATCATTGTGATGCGGTAGTAAACACAAAATCCTGGCCGAGACCGTCCATTTTTAAATCACTGGCAGAATACGGAAATATTAATTACAAGGAATTATTCGAAGTTTTTAATATGGGAATAGGTGTGGCTTTGGTGGTTGTTCCGGAAGCCGCTGAGATGGTGATAAAGTACTGTCAGCAGAAAAAGCAAAAAGCCTGCTTGATAGGTGAAATCATCACGGGACAGGGTAAGGTAATTCTCAAATAGGATACTCCCAAGTTTTGGTGTTGGATAATGCTCTAAAAGTAGCTTAAATCTTTTCACCGCAATAATATGTGACTGATAAGAGCCTGATTCAGAGATTTTGTTGACATTGCCAATCGATCTTCACATACCACGATTTCACCATGGAATTTACTTTATCCCAGCGCGTTCTTGTTTTAAACCGGCTTTGGCAGGCAGTAAATATCGTAGGTGTCAAGCGGGCATTCGCATTACTCTTTCAAGACAACGCTAAGGTAATTCATTCCACCGATGATGATTTCCATGTTTTAAAGTCTGATGAATGGATTGATTATTCCGTGGCTCACCCGCCAAAGGATGATTGCGAATGTGTAAATACTGTGTATTATAAAATCCGCATTCCCAGTATCCTCATTCTGAATTATTACGATCGATTACCTATGAAGGAGGTTAAATTTACCCGTCAAAACCTGTTTGAGCGGGATAAGCATACCTGCCAATATTGCGGGCGCGGTTTTTCTCATCGCGATTTAAATTTAGATCATGTCATCCCCCGGGATCGTGGCGGTAAAACCAGTTGGGAAAACATCGTTACTTCCTGTCTTCGTTGTAATACCCGTAAGGGTAATCGGCTTCCACACGAAGCGGGTCTCCGATTAAGAGGAAAGCCTATACGGCCTAAATGGAGACCCTTTATCAGCTTTGTCATCGGTCCTGAATTTGACGAGAGCTGGCAGCATTTTCTCAAGGCCACCAATTGACAGGTTATTTTCGCTACTCGATTGATACCTGTTTACGGGGTGTCCTGAATAGCCTCTATAGAGATGGGGGAGTTGAAAGTGATATTACTATTCCCCGTTATCCCTGCCATGCAACCCGGAACTCATTCGGTGAGATCAATTAAGAGCGATTCGTTTCCTATAGATGAAGCGAGGCCGGAGTAAGTCTTTTTACCCCAGGGAATGTTTATCGCTGTTTTTCAGCCACTGAAACTTGAATCTTTTAGGATAATGGCGTTAGTTAAGTATGCCTTTGAAGCTTTAGGTTGAATGGTTTAATTTAAACGTTGAAAACGATTTCTCTATGACAAAAAAAACAATGCAGAACAAAGGAATCAGCAGAATTGACTCTGGATCCACGCATGGTTGGTTTGTGAGAGGCTATAAAAACAGGAAGACCTATTCAAAACTGTTCAGCGATCTGAAATGTGGAGGTAAGCGAAAAGCGCTGCTGCTGGCGCGTCGTTATCGAGATCAGCTGTTAAAGAAAATTGAAAAAATTCCTGTCAAAGTGAAGCGTCGACGATCGGGTTAATTGCTCTCGTAATATTTCTTGATACATTCTCCAGCCGCTTATGATAAGGGGTGAAGGAATACTATTTGAAACAGAACAAATCTGTATTGAATGGGCAGTTTGGTTTTGTTGATGAAAGTTATTTGAGTTGAGATGCGGCAGCCATGGCAGCCCCTATAATTCCAGCCTTGTTGCGATATTGAGCGGTTATTATGGGGATTTTTATTTTCATATAAGGCATATATTTATCAGGGTTTTCGGCACCTCCCCCTCCAATAATGAAGAGTTTCGGTGAAAACAAGGTATCTAAGTAGTGAAGGTAGTAATCGAATAATTGGGCCCATTCTTTCCAGGATATATTTTCACGTTCGCGCGAAACGGAAGAAATCGATTTCTCGGCAATTTCACCATTGATAATGATCAGGCCAAACTCCGTGTTGGGTAATAAATACCCATCAGTGAATAGTGCCGAGCCTATGCCCGTGCCGATGGTTAAAACAATCACTACGCCTCTTTGATTCTGACCTGCTCCCATTGTCATTTCTGCAATACCTGCGGCATCGGCATCATTGACAATCCAGGCTGTCTCACCTGTTTTTTCATTAATTTTCTGCGCCAGGTTAATACCAATCCAGCTTTTATCGAAATTAGTCGCCGTATAGGTTACATTCTGTCTTACCACTCCAGGATATCCACAACCTATAGGTCCTTTCCATTGAAAATGATCAGCAATGTCACTGATTATGTCGACGATCGGGGCAGGTTTTAGCGATGAAGGTGTAGGAACAAGATGAGGCTTTTCCAATAATTCACCCGTATCTGTATTTACGATGGATCCTTTGATCCTCGTCCCGCCAATATCAATTCCCAGCACCTTCATTCAACGCAGACCATCAATAATTATTAAAAGAATAGAATAACATTCATGACGCAGTATTTTCGTCCCCGTCTGTATTCTTCGGTTTGCCTGTTTCTTTTTTCTTCGATTTTACCGCGGATGCTGCCTTCCGTTTCAATTCTTCTAACTCAGCAATATGGACGTAAATTTCGCGACTGATCCAGGCGTCTGTCGCCGCGTATTTTATTTGGGTTTCGCTTAATTTTTTGCGGTTCCAATTAGTAATCTGGGCTCCTTTGGATATCCTGAGCTTTAGGACAATAGCGGCGAGACTACGAAGTCCCGTGTTCACGATGCCCAGATTTTGGGTGATTTCACTGATTTCTATAATGCCGGCAGGTTTGAAAGTATCGATCTCATTGAGCTTGCGAATATCATCATGAATAGCGACTCCCGCCTTGATGATGTTTGGATTGGATAACAATGAGGTAAGAGACTTAAGCCCGTTTAATGCTCTTAATTGAAAAAGATAAACTGTTTTTGCTCCAGCCAGCTGGAGAAGGGCTGGTGAAAAGTATTCTCCCTTGCGAAATGTGGGTTTGGTTTCAGTATCCAATCCAAGGATGGTTTCTTTTTTCAATGCAGCAACCGCCGCTTTTGCTTCTTTAGGATCGCTGATAAATTGGATTGGCCCATTAAAGCGACTTAATGGAAGATGATTAATCGCTTCTTTAGTTATGCTCGTAGGTAAACTGTAATTATTTTTATCCATCTTGACTGCCCATAGATTGCTAAATTTCCAGTTCAAGCCCATCATAGGCCAGCGATATCGTGGGTAGAGTGTGATCATTGTTTTCATTGGCCTGTGATTTTCCATACATTTCACTATAAGCCCTGGTATTTGTATGAAACACGTCCAGATCCTCGTCACTCGCCGTAGGTTCGCTGTGGAAGAGACAGAGATGTTTTACATTCGATCGCATGGCAAGTTCAACGCCAAGAATATTGCTTGAATGACCCCAGTCAGCCTTGTTGAAGGCGGCATCCGACAGTGAATATTGAGCGTCAAAGATGACTAAATCGGCATCCTTAAAAAATTCTATGAATCGATAGTCTTCTAGAGAAGCATCCTCTTTGTGCTCGGAGTCTGTCGAGTAGACTACGGATTTACCATTTTTTGAAAATCGGAAGCCATAAGAAGTCCCCGGATGATTTTGTTCTATAGCAGTTATTTCAAATCCTCCCACACTAAAGGGTTCACAGGGCGACTTAATATCAAACTCAATACTGGCAGCCACACTGTCGTAAGGCACTGGAAAAGTCGGCGCCGACATCTGGTATTTAAATACTTCGGGTATGGTCTCGTGATATCCATGAATAATTATACGGTTGCCCGGTATATATATTGGAGTGAAAAAAGGAAATCCTTGTATATGGTCCCAATGCAGATGGGTAATAAATATATGAAATGTGTTTCGCTTTCCTGATTTACCACTCTTAACAAATGATTCTGCGAAATCACGGATACCCGTTCCCGCATCTAATAGAATATATTCGCCTAATGGGTTTAACAATTCTACGCACAATGTATTACAGCCATAGGTGTTGCTTAACGAGAATGGTAATTTTTTTTCTATGAATTCATTTATCTCTCGATCGTTGCTCAGTGACTCTCCACGGGCAGATTTGAGGATTTTTATAATTTTTCCTCTTAATTTATGAGAAGTAAATGATGTTGGTAAGGATCCGCGTGTTCCCCAAAAATATATTTTCATTTTTGTGACAGATTACATTAAGCCCTTTGATTTGCATAAGCCAATCCTGAATAGATATAGATGCGAGACAAAATATGGTGTTTATTCCACTAAAAAATTATTAATAATAGACTCTTATCATTTAAAATTGGCGTTTAAGCATACCTGCAACTGTCAGGGAAGGTATAAAAGCGGCAAATCAATGCTTTTCGATAAAACGCCCGGGATAATCGGTTGTGAGCATAAATGCCCCAAGAGAAGCCCAGGATTGAGCTTCAAGAGTATTATTCACGGTCCATACTGATAAGAGCAGATTGGATATATTAACCTGATTGATCAATTTTTCATATTTCAGCCAGGCATTTGAGAGACCCAGCCCCGCAGCCCCTGCGGCCTGTGCATCATCAATTTTTCCGGAGAGCTCGCTAGAGGGATCGGAAATAGGATCTCTGACTAATAGTAGCGATTGAGAAGAGGGATGTTCGTTCATGAGCAGGCGCAGGGTCATGAGATCGAAGCTCATCAACCAGATGTTTTTCTCCTGACACGCTGGGGATTCAAACACCGGCTTAATCGCTTGTACCATTTTGATACCGTCTTTAAGCTCTATGAGGAGAATTTTATCAGTTGGCTGCCTGGACAATACCTCGTCAAATGTGGGGATTCTTTCACCTTCCCATTTCTTGCCTTTCCATTGTCCGACATCGTACAGGGAGAGCGAACTAAGGGTCTGTTCACAAACCGATAGATCGCACCCTGTAATACGTTTCAAATCAGCATCATGAAAGGCGACGGGAATGCCATCAGCACTGAGTCGAAGATCGATTTCGACTCCATCAGCATTCAAATCCCAGGCGCGACTAATAGCAGCAAGAGTATTTTCAGGAGCATCCCCAGAAGCACCACGATGAGCGATTATTTTCATGAATACTTCTTCGACGACTCGTTCACCTATTTGGATATTAACGGTATTCTCTTATTTTCAAATAGAGCCATATGGATTCGAGCATTCACAAAGTTCCGGATGAACTTAATAGGACATGCCATGATGAGCGTATGATTATCAGATTATTTTTCCAGGGCACTACTGATAATCTTCAGGCTTTTTATTCCCTCTTCAAGAGAACAGTTGGTCTCGGTGTTATCCGTTATAGCCCGAAGGAACTCCTCGTCCTCGCTGCGGAACATAAAATCTCTTTCCGTAGGAATAACTTCGTGTTCCCAATCATCATTTCCTCTCTCAAAAATCGAAACCGTGGACTGGTCCCAACTGCCGAATTCAACAGTAATAGTTCCCTTAGTCCCCATAAGTTCGGTCAATCGGGTGCGGGGGGTGCTGAAAAAATTCAGATAAACACTTGCCATGCATTTTTCACCAAAGCGTAAATTCAATTGAGCCATATCGGGCGCGGTAAAACCAATACCACCGTAGACTCCGTGCATTGCTTGAATTTCGGTTACGGGGTAGTCCGCAAACCAGCAGGCTAGATCAACCTCATGCGATAAATCGTAGGCGCCCAGTTCTTTGACCGTAAATAACGATTTATAATCAGGACGTGCTTCGGGTAAACTTTCGCTCATGCGACAGCAAATAGAAACTAATTTCCCTATACGACCTTTTTCAAGTAAAGCCTTAGCTTTTGTCAGTCCCTCATGATAACGGAAGCAGAGAGCAACCATATAAATTTTCCCACTGCGTTCAATGGATTGGGCCAGGTGATCGAGACCTTCAAGTGAATCGGACACGGGTTTCTCACTGAGAACATGAATACCGGCATTCAGGGCTTGAATAGCCATGGGGATGTGTTGTTTCGGGGGTGTTGCTATTAAAACCGTGTCGGGGTTTGAAGTGAGGCCCTTATCGTAAGAGCTGTAGGTTTCACTGACAGGGCCCTCATTAACGAGGCTTTTGATTTGCTCTTCGTAAGGATCGCAAACACGGATGTCTTTCAGTCCCAATGAGCGAAGGACGCGCGCGTGCCGTTTGCCGATTGAGCCGCAGCCGGCAATAAGAATACTTTTTTCTTTCCAGCCCATTTAGCTAAGCGTGATAAAATGCTTATTTAAATATACTAAATCCACCGTCCACTACGAGGTTGTGTCCAGCGACATAGTCCAAAGCAGAAGAGGCGAGAAAAAGAGCGGCTCCTTTAAGGTCCATCCCCATACGGCCCATCCTCCCAAGCATCGTCCCGCTGCCAAAATCATTGACGAAGCTTTCCGGCAAATCCCCTTTGTCAAAACCGCCTGGCGATATGGCATTAACATAAACCCCCTTGGGAGCGAGCAGCCCCGCCAGATCCATAGTCATACCGATGACACCCGCCTTGGCTGATGCGTAATCAACAGGCTGTTGTTCTTTATTATTACGTTCATACATACGACGGTCCCGACCGACAAGTCCACCTGCTGACGCGATATTGATAATTTTCCCACTCCCTTGTTCTGCCATGAAACGCCCTACCTCCTGGCAACAAAAGAGGGTGCCTATGAGATTCGTTGTAATCATCTGAATAATGTCATCAGGCGATCGTTGGAATAGATAGCCGGTGCTTTTTCCACTCCCACCCCCTGCATTATTAATCAATATGTCTATATGGCCCTTCCACCCATGCGCTTTTTCGGCCATCGCTTTGACTTCGTCATGGCTACATTGATCCATGGTCAGAGCCAGTGTATCCACGCCATATTCTGCCCTGATTTTTCCCGTTGCTTTCTCCGCGCGATCTAGAGTGCGAGAAGTGATAATAATATCACTGCCATACTCTGCCAGGGTCGAAGCCATATCATAACCAAGCCATTCACTGCCCCCGGTAACAATGGCAACTTTACCATTTAATTTGAACATTTCACCAACTTTCATCTCACTCATATCTGTTTCCCTCCATTAAATAATATTTGATATAAATTGGGCCCTGTATGTAAAAATCAACCTTGGCCCCTTAAATACTCAGATAAGGAAAGCTTCTCAATTTAAAACGAAGACCCGCCACGGAGGTGCGGTTCCAGAATGTTAACTTCGATAATCGAGGCAGGTGGGGAAAGAGGAGTAGAAGATAACGAGAATTTACTTCTTATCTTAATAGCTATCGCGGTAAATGCTTATACTGCAGCCTCGACAACTTCTTCCGGCTGTTCTTCAAGTTCTGTGCCTCCTTCGATAGTAACCATATCCGGCGGAATGTTGGCTATTGCTTCCATCATCGTCGTAGTGCCATCCTTCACTTTCAGCATACTGTCCTGGTGCAGCGTTTTCATGCCGGTGCGCATCGCAATACGTTTAATTGTCGCTGTTTCCGCGCGATCACTAATGGCTTTTATGATATCTTCATTATTGCGCATCAGTTCGTGTATGCCAATGCGGCCTTTATAACCGACGCCGCCACAAGTCGGACATCCATCTTCAGGTGTTTTGAAAATCTGACCGCTCCATTCAATAGCCTTCTCGATTATCTCCTTCTCATTGCCTTCGGGTTCGTAAGGGATTTTGCAGTTTTTACAAACGCGGCGACCCAATCGTTGGGCGCATACGACAAGAAGTGAAGCGGATATCATAAAAGGCTCAATACCCATGTCAGTGAATCGAGCAATAGTGCTGGGTGCATCATTGGTATGGAGGGTGCTTAATAACAAGTGACCCATAAGTGCAGCCTCAACCGCAATTTCAGCGGTTTCCTGGTCACGTATTTCCCCGACGAGGATGACATCGGGGTCCATACGCAGATAACAGCGCAAGGCCGCCGCAAAGGTAAGACCGATCTGCTTGTGCATCTGCATCTGATTTACACCTGCAAGGGTATACTCAATCGGGTCTTCAGCCGTTTGAATATTAATATCCGGAGAGGCGATTTCCTGCAGCGCGGAGAATAAAGTCATTGATTTACCGGACCCAGTAGGACCACAGTGTAAAAGCATCCCATAAGGCTGGCGAATACATTGCCGGTACATTTCAATGTTATAGTCCGAGAAACCTAGAGCGGTAATGGGAAGGGCGGCTTTGGATTTATCAAGAATACGCATAACCACCTTTTCTCCAAAGTTCATCGGCCCTATAGCCACACGCAAATCAACATCAATATTCTTTTTGGTGTAATGCTTGAATACGATACGGCCATCCTGAGGGAGCCGTTTTTCTGCGATGTCGAGATCACTCATGACTTTGAGACGGGCGACGAGTGAACCTGACACTGCTGCTGGCAGACGCAGTTTTTCCTGGCAAATACCATCTATTCGGTAGCGGACAAGAAGTTCTTTTTCCATGGGTTCGATATGGATGTCACTCGCGCCTGAAATATAAGCGTCTTCAATGACGCGGTTGGCGAGTAATATGACAGGGGCGGATTCCTCATCACCTAATTCATCATCGCCAAGGCTTCCTTCCACATTACCATCAGCATCATAGGTCGATCCAATGACATCAGCTAACTCTGACATCTCTTCTCCCATTTCACCGGGATCCAGTTGGCCTCCATCATCTTTAAAGTATTTCTTAAGCAAACTATCAAAAAAAGAAGCGGGAGCTACCGATACTTCTTCAATAAATAATTCTGTAGCCGTAGCAAAACTTTCGCGCCTGGGGTAGTCGAGTGGGTTAGTCATGAGGGCCGCCACGCTGGTGGGAGAGAGGCGTTTATAGGGTAAGACCCCCTCGCGCTTGATAACCGCGTCACCAACCACTTCGAGAAGTTTTTCATCGATTTGAATTTCTTCTTCTGCGGTGATGATACTACAATTTGTAAACTTGGCGATAAACTTTGCCGTTTCAGTATCATCGATTTCAAACTTTGGATCCAGCATGCGCTGAATGAGGGGCGCAGAATACTCGGCTACCTCCATCACGACTTGAAGGTCATCGTCACCAAATTCTCTGGTTGCCGCGTCGGGCTCCTTATTAAGCAACTGGATCGCGCCAATTACTTTTTTCGCTTTCAACGGCACGGTAAGCATCGATGTGACCTCAAACCCTGTGTCTTTCGCCATGGAATACATGGCTTCACCGTTTTCCGAGAGAGAGAAGAAAGCGGGTTCACCCGAATCGATAACCTGGCCGACGATACCCGTTCCCGAGGGGATTTTCAATTCGAGCAGTTTATTTTGTTTATCAGTAAACTCTTTCTCTTTATCCGGATCGCCCTCCCAAAGCGTGGGTGAGTAGTAAACATGCTTAAAGGCAATATCGGTGCCCTCAAGGAGGTAAAGGGTCATGGATTGAGCCTGCAGCCCTTCTACAACTTTGGTCGCAGTCAGTTCAATAACTGAGCTGACGTCTTCTTTGCTCGGCTGAGGTTTTGAGATGACTTTGAGAAGGAGTGTTCTTCTCAGGGTCCCCGATAAACCGGGTTGGGATATAGTAGCCATAATATAATTATTTCAAATTAATATTATAAATATATGATATTAATATATTCGGCAAACGTTCGGGTATAATTTAAATAAAATTATAATTCAAATTATTTGTAATAACAAATATAAAAAATCGGGAATAAGAGGTTGGCAATCAAGCAAATAAGTAATTGCTTAACCATTAATGGCTTGTGAATGGCCCTCTTGTCAATGCTGAAGTTTATTAGTGCTTTTCTGCATGCATGGATACCGCAGGATCCGATAACCGCTCATGAGATTGGACGATTTGGAGAGGAACGAGCAGTTGATTACCTGAAAAGGGTAAAAAAATATCGTATTATTTGTCGCAATTGGAAATACCGACACGGCGAAATCAATATTGTTGCCTGGGATCGTGAGGTTCTTGTATTTCTTGAAGTGCGCGCACGCAGGAAAGGAGCGCTTGTGCCGGGGTACCACAGTGTCGGCCATCAATTGGAAATACCGACACGGCGAAATCAATATTGTTGCCTGGGATCGTGAGGTTCTTGTATTTCTTGAAGTGCGCGCACGCAGGAAAGGAGCGCTTGTGCCGGGGTACCACAGTGTCGGCCATCATAAAAAGAAGGTATTAAGGCGAACCTGTCGGGCCTATATGCAAGGGCTTAGCAGTCCTCCTGACACTTTTCGCTTTGACATTGTGGAAATGAGGCATGGAGAAAAAGAGGATTACACTATAAATCATTTTGAAAATGTTACACTATTTTCCAAATACTATCGCCCGTAATAAATTATAGATGACGGAATCCACTCGACATCCTTTTCTTCAGGGTTTGAGCAAATACCGTGGCGTTTCTCCAACGGTCATTGTCATATTTGGAGCTACGGGAGATTTAACCGCGCGCAAATTGATGCCCGCAATCTATAACCTCAGCATCGACAATCTTTTGCCAGCGGACTTTTACTTTATCGGTATCGGGCGCAAAAAAATTTCGAATGAAGGATTCCAGAAGATGTCGAATGATTCGATTGAGCGCTATTCAAGAAGCCCCTTGAATAATGAAGTATGGGAAAGGATCAGCGCCCGGATTTATTACCTCAGCGGTGATTACGACGATCTTAAAACTTATCAGCGTTTGAAAAAGAAAATAAGCGTTATTGAAAAAGAAGCGGGGCGGGAACTTCAGTTACTTTTTTATTTATCAATACCACCCTCTGTCTTTGAACCTGTTTTACAGAATCTAGGCGCGAGTGGATTGGCATCCCGAAGTGAAAATAATGAAAAGTCATCGAAGGTGATCATAGAAAAACCTTTCGGGCACGATTTGGATTCAGCGCGTAAACTCAATGATGTCATCAGACAGGAATTTTCGGAAAGCCAAGTATTCCGCATTGATCACTATCTTGGTAAAGAGACCGTGCAGGATCTACTCGTCCAGCGATTTGCCAATGCTATTTTTGAACCTATTTGGAATCGTGAATATGTTGACTCTGTTCAGATCACGGTGGCCGAGGAAATAGGTGTCGGTGGTCGGGGAGGGTACTATGACAAAAGCGGTGCCCTGCGGGACATGATTCAAAATCATACGATGCAACTTCTCTCCCTCATTGCGATGGAACCCCCGGTCTCTCTTGATCCCGAAGCGATCCGCGATGAGAAGGTAAAAGTATTAAAATCTATTCAACACCTTAAACTTGATAAGGAGGGAGGAGACGCCATTCGCGGCCAGTATATTGCAGGGCTGATTCATGGAAAGAAAGTGCCCGCTTATCTCGAGGAAGATGGTATACCCCATGGATCTTATACCGACACCTACGCCTCCCTGCGCTTGTTTATTAATAACTGGCGCTGGAAAGGTGTCCCTTTCTATGTGCGTTCGGGTAAACGGATGGCGCGACGCGTCAGCGAGATAGCCATTCAATTCAAACGCCCGCCCGGTATTCTTTTTACTGAAGACGAGCGTTATGCGGTCGCCTCGAACACAATGGTCATTCGTATTCAACCTGACGAGGGAATTACCCTGCTCATGAATGCAAAAATCCCTGGGCTGGAAACACGCACGCAACCGGTGAAGATGCATTTTCGTTACGCAACTACCTTTGGGTCTAATACGCCAGAGGCCTACGAACGCCTTATTTTAGATGCAATGATCGGTGACAGCACACTCTTCATACGCAGAGACGAAACTGAAGCATCATGGAAAATCATTACTCCTGTCATCGAATTCTGGGAAGGCTGCGGCAATAAAGGGCTTGATAACTATGTAGCCGGCTCATGGGGCCCTGAATCGGCCGACGCAATGCTTGCTGAGCATAATCATGACTGGCGCAAGGCGGGCCCCTGAATGAAATTATAATAGCCATTGGTATATGATTCATCCCGGCTTATTGAAAATAGATAATTAATTTATAATATTAATGTCCTCCTCCATGTCATCATCTCCCTTCGAATCATTACCTGGCGTGCCCTTACCGGTGGCCGACGTGACGGACAGACTGTCAGAAATGTGGCAAAGTAATGATGATGACGGACCAAAGGCTCTCTCTGAATTTCGAGCTTCACAGATGAATCTCATAATACTTTTTGGGCGTTTAACCTCGGTTGGGGAAGCCCTCGCTCAGTTTGAAATCGCCATGCGGTTTGCCGAACGTTATCCCTGCAGAATCATAATCCTCTGCCCGATTACCGATAAGTCGAGTGATAAGCAGTTGAAGGGTAAACTCTACGCGCAGTGCTACATGGGGGCTTCACAGAACGCCAAGACCTGTAGTGAAACGCTCATTCTCGGTTATACTTCCGAACAGGTTGATTTTCTTGAGAATCAGGTTTCGACGTGGTTGGAAAGTGATCTTCCTCTCTATCTCTGGCTCCACAAGGCTTCAATCCGTCGCCTGATAAAATCATTTTCCACGTTCTTTAAAGCCAGCCGTAGAGTCGTCTATGATTACTCCCTGGAAGGGGATACTTATAATAAAATTAAATGGCCTGACTATGTCACCGTTCGCGATCTTTCCTATTCGCGGACATTGCCCATGCGACAATCCATTGGGCAATTTATCAGCGCTTATCCACCCGAAGTGTTAGTGAAGGGTTTGGAAAAAGTGGAAATAAGGTATATTGCCGAAAGAGAGGGTGAAGGGCGCGAACTTCTCGCCTGGCATCGATCCAGTTTTGACGCATGCGCGAAGCAGAGCGGGGTTCAATCGGACAAGAAATAATTTCATGGGCGGAAGATGAGTAATGCTTCTGATGCGGAAATTGGTGTGCATTGGAAATACGATACGGAGGATCGGTATTTCCATTGGACCGTAATGAAAGAGGCGCATCTGGGAAAAATAGCTGCTAATTTTGGTAGTGGTGATGTGACTTACCCTTTCTCCATTAAGTTCCTCGAACCCGAAATGGCTCTGGGGGAGGCGTTGTTTTTTTAAAATTAGGCTATGTTAATAACAGCTCAAAACATCTCTTGACTTGGCAAGACCGCTAAAACAAAAATTCATCTCCTCAAAAAAATATTGAAAGGTTCTTCATGCATTCACTTGTCGATTATAATGTCCCTTCAGGTAAGCTGGCTGTCCATTGGTTTGGCCAGAGTTCATTTGCTATAAAATCACCCGGCAACACGCTATTGCTATTGGATCCTTATTTTCCGCATGATCGTCCCGCGGATACTTTCATCCATGCCACCCCCCCTCTGGATGAATCCTCACTGCCCGTGCAAGGGGTTCTTCTCACCCATGACCATGGCGATCACACCCATCCGGAAACTCTGGCGCGTGTCAAAAAAGCATCTCCTGAAGCAATTTATGTAGGACCGTCTGAAAGTAGAACCAGAGTGGGTGAGATTGGTATAGGCGGTGATCAATTTATAACCGTTGAGGCTGGTCAATCACAAACCATAGGGGATTTGAATATCCATGTCGTTAATGCCAAGCCACCCGAAGGGGATCCTGCCAATAATATCGATCCGCCCGACGTGACCCACATCGGATTTGTGGTTGAAGGGGATGGCGTGCGCATTTATTTCACAGGAGACCCTATCAATAATTTCGCTGAACATGATGCCTTAATAGAACCGGTTAAAGCTTTAGCCCCACAAATCGGGTGGGTAACCTGTCATCCAGAGGAAGGAGAGTTTCCATTTTATGATGGATGTGTGAAACTTGCACAACAGATTGGGCTGGAACAGGTTTTCCCCTCTCATTACCAGTGTTTTGTTAAACGCAATTACAATCCCCAGGAGTGGGTCTCTCAATTTCCTTCTGGCGGACCGCAAGCACGCACTGTAGAATATAATGAGAGCGTACTCGTCCCGTAGTTAGCGGGCGGGAAATTCCCACCTCTATATCCGTTTAACTAATATTAATTATGAAGTCACCCTCTTTCAGGGTTACCGATGGGGATCGCGAATTTTTTAAACGGGAACTCGAATCATTTACTCCCGACCGACTATATGACGCGCACATGCACCTCGGTTTGCGGAGCGACTACAGTGCCGCACACAGTCAGACCTTAACCAACACCCCGGAAGTGGCGGACATGGAAACCTATCGTTCTCATATGGAATGGTTAGTGCCGGGTCGGGAAATTATTGGGGCGATGGTACTCCCCACTACGCTGGCGGGAGAAAGAATGGACGAAGGCAATCACTTTGCCGCACGTGAAGCAGCCAAGGACAATTACAGCGGTTCAAGTGTGCTTATCCATCCGGATATGACAGCGGACAAGCTACGATCAGACATCGAAAGATATAATCCTGTCTCGCTTAAACCCTACCATCTGATGTCCCCACGACGCCCGACGCAGGATTCTTTTATGACGGAATTTCTCCCCGAACACACGGTAGCAGTCGCCCACGAGGCGAAGTTACCGATAGTCATGCATATGGTTCGCTCTCAGTCACTGGCCGATATAACGAATCAGCAGACGATACGAACCTACTGCGAAAAATATCCCGATATGCAAATGGTGCTGGCCCATAATGCCCGCGGATTTAATCCGAGTCACACGATTAACGGAATACACGGTATTGCCGGACTCCATAATGTCTTTTTCGATAACTCCTGTGCCTGTGAATCAGGAGCGGCAGAAGCGATATTAAATGAATTTGGCCCGAGCAAGCTTATGTGGGGATCAGATTTCCCCTTTTCTCATTTACGGGGGAAAGCCATCGGTGTGAATGATAAGCTTATCTGGTTAATGGACGGGAATGACGATTCGAGTCCAGTGATGAAGGAAATGGAGAAAGCATTTACTCTGGTTGGGTTAGAATCTCTTCGCGCCTTAAAATTTGCCTGCATGGCGTATAAACTTTCGGATTCAGAGGTGAGAGCAATCTTTTGTGATAACGCGATGGAATTATACAAGAGAAGAAGCTGATAAGAAAACAACTTGTATTTTTAAGTTAAATTGAATTTTAAATAGACAGGCAGTAAATAAGATACGATGAGCACCCCTAAAACCTTAAAACTTGCCTTTGTCGGTTGTGGGGCCATTGCCCGCTATCACCTTAACGGGATAAAAGAACATGCACCGGAAATACAAATTACCGCCGCGATTGATACTTTGAGAGAAAAAGCGGAAATTATTGCGGCAGAAACGGGAGCCCAGGTTTACTCCTCTTTAGAGGATGGACTCGCGGATGGAGATTTTGACGCCGTCGACCTGATGTTACCCCACGATCTTCACGAGAGTGCGGCTATCCAGACATTAGAAGCAGGTAAACACCTTGTATTGGAAAAGCCCATAGCACCCACTTTAGAGGCTTGCGAACGTATTTTTTCAGCGGCTAAAAAAGCGGGTACCGTTTTTATGGTAGCAGAAAACACGCAGTACTGGCCAGAGATAGTTAAAGCTCAAGAATTGATTCGCAAAGGAATGATTGGTGATGTTATTACCGCACGGGCTGGCTATGAAATGGAATTTAATGATTACTGGTTTAAAGATAAAAAACCATGGCGTTTTGAAAAATCGCGCACCGGTGGTGGCATAGTCATCGACGGTGGTGCCCATTGGATACGCCCTTTACGCATGTGGCTGGGAGAAATTGATGAAGTTATTGGCGTGCTGGATAACCCCCTTGAGGAGATGGAAGGGGAATCATTGGCCAAAGCTGTATTTCGATTCCAGTCTGGGAAATGTGCCAGTTTTGAAGCGATGATGGTGAAAAACGTAATGGGGCCGAGCACCTGGTTTCGTATTACGGGAACACAAGGAGAAATCCATATCGAAGGGGGTTTGGAAGGCAGTATAATCCTCTATGACACCGACAACCGCGAAGGAAAGAAGATGATGGAAGCACAAGGCTATCCCCAGTCTTTTGGACCTGAATTAAAAGATTTTGCACGGGCTGTTTTAGATGGCAAACCCCTGGACGCCGGACCCGAACAGGCCTTAGGTGAATTGCGCACAGCGCTTGCTCTCTACCGGTCAGCTGAAACAGGTCATTGGGAAAAAGTTTGGGATTGAGACGCTTGTTCAGCTTAGCTATTTTTTTTATTCATCTTTAGTAATCGATTTAACCAGGTAATTTAGCTTATAAAAAAAAATGGATACGATACCCGCGATAACTTATCACCAGGTATTGTCTGAGGACATGCCGATTCGAGAACGTAAAACAGGGGAGGGGGTCCTTTCAGGACAAATTTATCTTAAAGATTTTATCCAACATATGGATTACCTGGCGGAGCAGGGATTCACGACTATCACGCATGATCAATTATACCAGTGGCAGATGGGAAAAGAGGAATTAGGTCCTAAACCCATTGTTATCGATTTTGATGACCATTCGATGATCTCATATATTAACGCCCTGCCCGTTATGCGGGAGCGTGGTCAGGTGGCGACAATGTATACAATCAGTGGCGTTGCCGATGGCGATCCCACTCTGCCTACCGACATGTGGAGTGTAGCGCGCATGCGCTGGCCAGAGTTGGAAATGCTGATCGAAGCCGGCTGGGAAATCGGCGCGCACACGCGCACGCATCTTTACCTCACAACCGCACCCGAAGGATCCGAAGGCGACGCGCAGGTTATGCGTGAACTGGTCCAGGGGATGGTTGACATAGAAATTAATCTGGGTGTTACCCCTCACCATTTTGCCTATCCAAACGGACTTTGGGATGAACGTGTAGAAGTATTAGTAAAGCAGGTTTATAAAACCGCGCGGCATTTCAGGTGCTATGGTTGCGCAGAAAATATTTCCAGGGACACCGATTTTTTCCGGCTTCCGACAATGAATGTTAACTACCTCTTGCCCATTGAAGACTTTCAACGGTTGGTTAATCGCCAAGATCCCGATTTCTACTATTATGAAGAGTGCCGGGACATCGGGCACGCCGGATCATCCAATTAATACAGAGGTTTTGATTTTTCTTAAGAAAACCGCGCCGTAATTGCTGGGAGCCTTAACATCTCCTGCAGCGAACGACGTTAAATATCGTGTCCCAATCGCCATCTTTTGCCGTGTAGTCCAGGAGGCATCTGATAGTTTTAGAAACATCGGGCAACTGATATTTATCCTTGATGGTGTTTAACATCTCCTGGGAGTCGGGTTGAATTTCAATAGTTATTTCGATTTTTTCACCGGCCATTATTTTCCTTTTTTAGTGAGTTAATTATTCTGAAGTTCATTGTTTTATTTTTAAAAAAGTGCGTTTGCCACTTTGAATGACTGTTTCGTTTTCAGGGCGATGAATTTCGGTATTAGGATCCTGACAACGTTCACCGTCAATTTTTACCGCGCCTTGTTCGATCAGTCTACGCGCTTCTTTTTTACTGGGAAATAGCTTAGTCGTTCCCAGTAAATCTATAAGTCGTGAAGTTTCACTATCGGATAGTGAGGACCAGGAAAAAGAAGGCATCTCATCGGGGATTTTCCCCTCGCTGAATACATTTTCAAACTGATTGAGCGCATTCTCAGCAGTTGCCTCATCATGTAATTCAGCCGTCAATTGCCGCGCTAAATTTTTCTTTGCGTCCATGGGGTGGTCCCCTTTGCGATGCCCGATTTCCTCGTCCTCGGCATTGAGCAATAATCGATAGTAATCCCACATTACACTGTCATCAATAGACATGACTTTACCAAATATGTCCCTGGGACTATCGTTAAAAGCAATAAAGTTGCCTTCGCTTTTGGACATCTTTTTCGCGCCATCGAGTCCAATGAGGAGAGGCATCGTAAGCACAATTTGCTCACGCTTGCCTGCTTCTTTTTGCAAGGTACGTCCCACGAGCATATTAAAAAGCTGATCGGTTCCCCCGATTTCAACATCCGCATCGAGAACGAGTGAATCATAACCCTGGACTAAGGGGTAGAGAAATTCGATGATAGAAATGGGTGCATTTCCCTCATACCGTTTTGCAAAATCGTCGCGCTCGAGCATACGTGCCACCGTCATCTTCCTGGCCAGGTGCAAGGCATCTTCAAAGCTCATTTTACTAAACCAATCGCTGTTGTTTCTCACCGTAGTATGCTTTTCATCTAATACCTTGAAGGCCTGATGAAGATAGCTGTCGGCGTTTTGTTTAATTTCTTCCTTGGTCAGTACCGGCCGCAAAGAGGACTGGCCTGAGGGATCGCCGATAAGCGTGGTAAAATCACCGATTATGAGAACAGCTTCGTGACCAAGATCCTGAAACTGGCGCAGCTTGTTAAATACCACCCAGTGACCGAAAGTGAGGTCGGGTCGAGTAGGATCCACTCCCAACTTCACGCGAAGGGGACCCTTTTCCTCAAAGCGTTTGGCCAGCTCATCCTCGGTTATGATTTGGTCGGTATTGCGTTTTATTAAATTCAATTTGCTCATCTGGGACTGGCCGTCATCGAGTGGAAATCGTTTATGCCGAGGCTGCGTCTTTGCCTGTGACTTCGAAAACGAGGGTTAGATTCATCGTAAATTTAAGAGGGGTAGCCCAGGGTCAATATATGATCGGTGGTCACAATTCGATTTCTTCTTGCTTATTTTTGCTCCGGTCTCAAATGTTTAAAGCTCATACACTAAGCGAATAAAAACAAGATAAAGCAATTAAAAATGGCACTTGAAAAAGGACAAAAAGCACCCGATTTTACTCTAAAATCTAAATCCGCAGAGGGACTGGATGATATCAAATTAAGCGACAACTTTGGGAAAAAGAATTCGGTGATCCTTTTCTTTCCGTTGGCTTTCACCGACGTATGTCGGGATGAGATGTGCTCGGTAAGTGAAGGTATCGGTGAATATGAATCTCTTGAAGCCAGCGTTTATGGCATAAGCGTCGACAGTCCTTTTTCGCAGGAAGGTTGGGCTCAGGTTAATAAAATTACTATCCCTCTCCTCAGTGACTTTAATAAGGAAGTCTGCGCGGCATATGATGTAATGTATGAAGATCTTCTTGGTTTCAAAGGAGTGGCTAAACGATCCGCCTTCGTTATAAATAAAGATGGCGATATTGTTTACAGTTGGTCGAGTGATGATCCCCATAACCTGCCGCCATTTGATGAAATAAAAGCTGCGCTAAGCGCTTGATCATATAGTTCTCTTTAATTTTTATTCGGCTCATCGCCGAGAACAATAAGTTGAACCATTCAATCTGATTATTCAGCACCGGTGATTGATGAGTAGAACATTGCCTAACCCTTTTAACGTTTTAAAATCTTTTGATGGAGGGAAGGGTGGCAAGGGTTGTTTATATTCTATCCCCTCCCTGGAAGAAGCGGGATTGGGTAATATATCAAGATTGCCGGTATCAATACGTATTGTCCTGGAATCCGTTTTGCGCAATTGCGATGGTGAAAACATTAAAGAAAAAGACGTTGAGTCATTGGCAAATTGGACTGCTTCCCAACCTGCTTTAGTTGAAATCCCCTTTACTGTTTCGCGTATCGTCTTACAGGATTTTACGGGAGTTCCGTTGCTCGTCGATCTCGCCGCCATGCGTGACGCGGTAAAGGCTTTAGGGAATGATCCTAACCTGATCGAACCATTAGTGCCTGTTGATCTTGTTATCGATCACTCCGTGCAGGTGGACCGTTCGGGTACTCCCCAGTCGTTTCTTGCCAACCTGCAGATTGAATTTGAAAGAAACCGGGAGCGATACCAGTTTTTAAAATGGGGTCAGCAAGCCTTTAAAACCTTCAGCGTTGTCCCTCCCTCAATCGGGATTGTTCACCAGGTCAACCTGGAATACCTGGCACGGCTCGTCTTTACCCGTGATACAGGTGATCAAACAGTGTATTTTCCAGATACACTGGTAGGGACCGACTCGCATACAACAATGATTAATGGCTTGGGAATTGTTGGATGGGGTGTAGGAGGAATTGAAGCAGAAGCCGGGATGCTTGGGCAACCGGTCTCGTTTCTCACTCCCGAAGTGATAGGCGTTCACCTGTCAGGAAAATTGAATGAGGGAGTTACTGCTACGGATCTTACGCTGCGCATTACTGAATTGTTACGTGAGGAAAAAGTCGTCGGTAAATTTGTCGAATTTTTTGGTAGTGGGGCGAGTCAATTAACGGTCGCAGATCGGGCTACCATATCCAATATGGCACCGGAATACGGGGCCACGATCGGATTCTTTCCTGTTGACGATAAGACCCTGGATTACCTGCGCATGACCGGACGCACCGATGAACATGTTGCTCTTGTAAAATCTTATTATGAAGCGCAGCAATTGTTTGGTATCCCCGAAACGGGGGAAATCGATTATACTAAAGTAATCGATCTCAGCCTCGACTCCGTGATGCCCTGTGTCGCAGGACCGAAGCGTCCCCAGGATCGTATCGAATTGCCTCATTTAAAAGATACCTTTATAGATTTATTCACGCGAGATAGTGACAGTGGGGGGTTTGGGAGATCCCCTGAATCATTTTCCACGAAGGTGCCGGTCCACCTCAATGGCTCAAACAAGGGCGAAAGCGAACCCGAGATCGGACATGGGACGGTATTGATCGCGGCTATAACAAGCTGCACGAACACGAGCAACCCCAACGTAATGATGGCTGCCGGCCTTCTGGCAAAAAAGGCCGTTGAGAGGGGAATGGGGGTAAATTCAACGGTTAAAACCAGCCTGGCTCCCGGATCTCGCGTGGTTACTGATTATCTCAATAAAACCGGATTGCAGGAATATCTCGACAAACTCGGTTTTAACCTTGTCGGCTATGGCTGCACCACTTGTATCGGCAACAGTGGTCCGCTCGACACACCCATTGACGCTGCGATAAAAGAGGGTGATCTTGTCGCAGCAAGCGTGCTTTCAGGAAATCGAAACTTTGAGGCGAGAATCCATTCCTCGATAAAAGCCAATTTTTTAATGTCACCTCCACTTGTCGTTGCCTACGCCCTGGCCGGTAGAATCGATATCGATCTTACGACCGAGGCGTTGGGCGAAGACAAGGACGGCAATCCGGTCTACTTAAAAGATCTTTGGCCAACCCAGGAAGAGATCCAGGATCAAATCACGCTAGGCCTCAATCCGGATATGTTTAAAGAAAAATACGCGCACGTCCTTGATGCTAATCCCCAGTGGGACGAAATTGAAGTGACGGGCAGTACCCTTTATGGGTGGGACAGTGACAGCACCTATATACAACTACCCCCATTTTTTAAAAATTTTGGATTGGAACCAGGGAAGATCGAATCGTTCAGCGCTATGCGCCCACTGGCACTATTAGGAGATTCTGTTACCACCGATCATATTTCACCTGCGGGCGCCATCGGGAAAGATAGTCCTGCCGGTCAGCACCTCATCGCCCAAGGGGTTGAACCCACGCAGTTCAACTCCTTCGGCTCCCGCCGGGGCAATGATCGGGTAATGACTCGTGGTACTTTTGGCAATGTTCGCATCAGGAATTTTATGGCAGAAGGAAGGGAAGGTGGATTCACAAAACTCTTACCCGAGGGTGACATCATGCCCATCTATGATGCCTGCCAAGTTTATGCTCAAAGAAATACCCCCTTGATTGTATTTGCGGGCAACGATTACGGCATGGGCAGTTCTCGTGACTGGGCGGCGAAGGGTGCGCGCCTGCTTGGAGTGAAGGTCGTTGTTGCCAGCAGTTTTGAACGTATACACCGAAGTAACCTTATCGGCATGGGCGTTCTCCCGCTGCAATTTAAAGAAAGCGATAATATTTCGAGCCTCAATCTTCAAGGTACTGAAACATTCTCTATTCTCGATCTCGACGACGACCTGCAGCCCAGCCAGGATCTCTCTCTTCAAATCAGCCGTGAGGACAACACCGTTGATACGATTAAGGTCATTGTTCGTATTGAAACCCCTGGGGAAATCGAATATTATCGACACGGAGGCATTCTTCAATATGTTTTAAGAAGCATTATTCAGTCGCCCTAAAGGTACCCCCATATAAAATGGCTGAAAATTCTGAGCCAGTATTCTTAGTAAGCGCTTACTCTGAACCCGTGGTTTTAAAAATAGCGGGACGTGTCAGTTACCTCAACTCGGCCCCGGTGAGTGATTTTTTCAACCGAATGGCGAAACTTGGGAAACATAATTTCATACTTGATTTTGCCGACTGCACAACGATGGACAGCACATTTCTCGGGATAATAGCCGGCGCAACGTTAAGGGTGTTGAAAGAAGATCCTCCAGGCAGTTTTGTCCTTTGTCGATTAGGGACCCGCAATCTCGAACTCGTGCGTAATTTGGGGCTTCATCGAATAGCCACCGTGGATGCGTGTGACTTTCCCATGGAATTCGATTCTCCTGAGCAAAGCCTCAACGCCAGCAATGACGGTAAAATTGAAAACGCAAAATTAGTTCTCCAGGCGCACGAGAATCTCATCGAGATCGACGAAAAAAACAAATCCCGTTTTCAGGATGTTGTTGCCTATTTAAAAAACCAGGTTGATTAGCCCTCAATCCCTTTATAAGGGTATATGATGATACCGTTTTTGCTGGGTTTAATAATTGGAGGAATCATCGGCTGGTTTTTCTACTCTGTAGCCCGCAGCAACTATTTGCGCGTGGACGAAGAAAAGCAACGTCTCGCTCAGGAAAAACAGATTGTTCTCGATTTTATGCATAATATGGTGGAGGCAATCGGGGAAGGTGTTACCCGAGATGAACTCTATCAGCGCATATTGCACACCGCTATATTAAGCACGGGTGCACTTAGCGCCTGTGTGTTTGAGAAAACGGAAGACAATAAATTGCGTGGCGTAGCGGTTGAGGGACTGTTCCCTCCACAGCGTCCTCTCCCTGCAAGTTCGAAAGTTAAAATTTCAACCCGCGCAAAATTTATCGAGCAGGTTTTACGTTCAGAACAATTCGAAATGGGTGAGGGGTTGATCGGCGCGGTAGCGGAGAGCGGTAAGGGTGAATTTATTCCAGATGCGTCGAGAGATCATCGCGTGATTACTCACGATGATCCGTCGCTAATCATCCAGTCGCTTATTCTTACCCCCATTCTTTGCGAAGATGATATTATGGGTGTCCTCGTAGTGGCGAATCGTGCGGATGGGCTTTCATTTAGTGAAATGGATTTCTCTCTTGTTGTCTCCCTTGCTGAACAATCCGGACTCGCCATACACAATGCCGATCTGATGAATCTTCAATTGGAAAAGAACAAGCTCGATATGGACATTTCACTGGCAAGCGGTATTCAGAGTATGCTTTTACCGAAGACATATCCACAAATAGCGGAGCTGGATCTCGACGCGCGATATTTACCGGCACAAAAAGTGGGAGGCGATTTTTATGATATTTTTCAACTAAGTAAAAGCAGAATTGGAGTGGCTATTGCTGACGCCTCGGGGAAGGGAATTCCGGCGTCATTATTGATGGCCATTTGTCAAAGCAAGTTGCGCCATTTCGCGCGGCAATATGATTCTCCCTCGCGTGTGCTTTCAGAAATAAATCGTGATATGACTGAAGATATCCGCGAAGACATGTTTGTGACAATACTGTATGCAATCATCGATACCGATAAAGATGAAATAATTCTTGCCCGTGCCGGCCACGAGTTACCCATTCACTGCCATCGTGACGTGGAGGAGGGTTTGTTTAAAACGACGATGATTGGGTCCGAGGGCATGGCCCTGGGCATGGTTCCATCGGAATTGTTTCAGTCCGTTATCGTTGATAAAAAAGTGCCCTTTGTCCGTGATGATATTTTTCTTTTTTACACCGATGGCGTAACCGAAACTGCGAATTGGGATGGAACCGAGTATTCATCGCCGCGACTTGCCGATACGCTTAAAACCCTGCATGGGCGGCCAGCGGATGAGCTTAATCAGGGGATTCTTGATAGTTTAACACGGTTTTCAGGTGTGGTGGGACAGGGAGATGACATAACATTGGTGACGGTTAAACACCGTTAGTTTTATTCTTCGGAGTGAGATTAACTACAATGATTAGTGATCATTATTTTTTGCCATAAGCATCCTTCAATTACTACTTGATCAAATCAGGTATTATGAGAAAATCGGATTTGATTCGTTCATTGAATTATAAGCGACGGGAGTGAACGAGCAATTTTAGAACGCGAATTTTAATCATGCAAACAGCATCCGATATCGAAAAAATATCTCGTTATTCACTACCGGACAAAGATGGGCATTTTGGTCCTTACGGTGGAATGTACATACCGGAAACATTGATGACTTCTTTATATTCATTGCAAGATGCTTATAAAGAAGCGCGTAAGGATGCAGCGTATGTGAACGAATTGGAATTTTATTTAAGTAATTATGGCGGCCGTCCTACACCTCTGTATTATGCTGATCGATTGAGCAGGGAGCTGGGCGGGGCGAAAATCTATTTGAAGCGTGAGGATTTATTGCACACCGGTGCCCACAAGATGAATAATGTTCTCGGCCAGATATTGCTTGCTCGCCGCATGGGCAAGAAGCGCATAATCGCGGAGACCGGAGCCGGTCAGCACGGAGTCGCGACCGCGGCAGCCTGCGCCAAATTTGGTCTGGAGTGCGTCATTTATATGGGTGCTGTAGATATGGAGCGTCAGGCCCTCAATGTATTCCGCATGCACCTTTGCGGAGCCGAGGTCCGGGCGGTCGATGCTGGTCAGAAAACGCTTAAGGAAGCTATAAACGAGGCGATTCGCGATTGGGTGACGAATGTGCGCACATCGCACTATTTGTTGGGATCTGTCCTTGGCCCCCATCCCTATCCGATGATGGTTCGTGATTTTAACAGTGTTATCGGAAAGGAAACGCGGGAGCAGATTATGAAATTAGAGGGTCGTCTGCCCGATGAAATGGTGGCCTGTGTCGGCGGTGGGAGTAATGCCATCGGTTTCTTTTTCGATTTTCTTGAGGAAGAAACGATAAGGTTAACCGGGGTTGAAGCCGGGGGGCGAAGCGTGAAAATTGGCGATCACGCGGCGCGTTTTGAGGGCGGTAAAGTGGGGGTCCTTCATGGGTGTAAAACTTATATCTTGCAAGATCCCGATGGGCAAATTGAATTAACCCATTCCATTTCCGCAGGTTTGGATTACGCGGCTATCGGTCCGGAACATGCCTTTTATCATGATCGCGGACGGATAGATTATGGTTATGCGAACGACGAGGATGTGCTTAAGGCCTTCCAGCAGCTCTCGCAGTGCGAAGGCATCATCCCGGCTCTTGAATCAACCCATGCCGTTGCTTATGCCATAAAACGCGCACCCCAATTGAGCTCGGAAAAAATAATGATAATTAATTTGAGCGGGAGAGGGGACAAAGATGTGGACCACGCGAAGGAATATATTTTAGGCCCGAAAAAAGGAGAGTCATGAACAGTATGACCGGCTTTGGTCGTGGGAACGCGACTGGCGATCAACTGGAAATTGTCGTTGAACTTACTTCATTGAACAGGCGGAACTTCGAGTTATCATCTACATTCCCAAAAGAGTGGCAGAGCCTGGAATACAAACTCTCGCAACGGATTCGTCAAACGATCAAACGGGGGAGAGTAAACGCAGTGGTCCAAGTGCAGCATTTTCCGGCAGGGAATGCCTTGTCATGGGATGAAGATGCGGTGAAGGCGACCTTAATCAAGATGGAAAAATTGGCCGGTAAAACGAGAGTGTCATTTAAACGTGATGCCCGACTTCTTTTTGATGTCACCCGCTCTCACCTTGTGAGAACGGAACTCCCCTCGACCGAGGAGGCTTGGACCCTCATTGAAAAAGCTTTGTCCGAAGCATTAGATAAGCTCAGTGCCATGCGACGTGATGAAGGGGTTACCCTCGCCAAAGATTTAAAGACCCGAATTGATATTATTGCAACCTTGGTGAACGAAATTCGCAGTGAATCGAGCAAGGTAGTACCAAAATATCGCGAGACCCTCATGCAGCGATTAAGCCAGGCAGGACTTGAATTAGAGATCAACGATGAACGTGTGCTTAAGGAAATTGCACTGGCCGCCGATCGCTGTGATATCTCAGAGGAAATCACCCGTCTCAGTAGTCATTTGGAACAGTTTCAAACGTGCTTGCACGATGAAGAATTAATTGGGCGAAAACTGGAATTTATTCTCCAGGAGATCAACCGCGAAATCAATACTGTCGCCAGTAAAGCAAACCATATAGAAATTATTAATCGCGTATTAAATTGTAAAAACGAGATTGAGCGCATACGCGAACAGGTCCAGAATGTGGAGTAACACACCGCTGGTGCCATGAAATAATATTAATCTTTGTCTAGGAACTAATAGCCATCAGCTGTCGTCCCGCGGTGGCGGGACTATGGCCGACAGGCAAGAGGCACAAGAAGCACAAAAAAAAGATTTTGAGTAAAATATTCCTATCTCAATTTATCAGAATATTTTAGACGAAGACGAAGATAATTAAAAATCTTCAAGTCCTCTGCCTGCGCAATGGGATCCCCACCGGTCTCTCGAAGCCGGGCAGGGAATAATCAATTAACAACGCTTAACGAACTTTACCGACCAGGGCGGTTTTAAAAAATAAGGCTTCGAAGCTTTTTCGCGCGACATTATCAACGATTTTCTCGGGTCCGTAGATCCCTCAGACAAGCAGGTAATCCCCGACGAGTAAAAAGTACTCATAATGTTTGGTTTTATTACCATTTCCCGGGTCGGTGATTGTGTAATTAACCACGCGATTGAGCTTACTCAAAGGCCATGTATACTGAACTTTGGGCCGGTAATTCCCGTCATCATTTAGAATCTCAATTGAGTTTCTGTGTCTTAACTTCAGGCCTTCGATATACCCTTTAATATGTTCGGGCCCGATGTTAGGCATGAAATCTTTTTTTGAATAGAGGCTTATGAAGAATGTCGTCTGGGGATTGCCTCGAAAATAATAGCTGATCGAGGTATCGGGATCTTTCTTCCGGGACCAACCTGTGGGGGTCTTCATTTCTATATTAAAGTAGGGTGAAGTGATAAAATACCGCTTAATGATATCTCCATCCGCGTCAAAACTACGGACTTTAACATCGAAGGTGGCCATCGGTCTACCGGGTTTCTGGTAAATCGGGCCTTCGTACTTAGGCTCTTTAGGCTGAGCTTGTGCTATGGTTGAAATCAGAAAAAGCACGGCTCCGAAAAGAAGAACTTTTATCAGCTTTTCGCGTATTACTGGTCTCATCTTACCGAGTATTATCTCAGTTTAAATACTCATATGTCAATAATGGATAAGGGTATAAGTGATTGATTATTTTTCCCTTAACAAGCGGGTACAGAATTAAGGGCCAGGATAAGAGAGCAAGTTCTACAGCCCTCTCGTCCCGGCCCTTTTTTAAATGTTAATCGTTGTCGTTTAAAACAGATTAGCTATCGCCGTATCGTATTCATCCTTGGTCAGGTCTTTAAATGCCGTGCGACGGAAGGTGCGGACAATAGGGGCTCCGGGCGGATAACGTCCTTCAGCGAAGTTTCGGTTAAAGCCAAAGTCACGTGAAGGCCACCGGTAATAGCTGGTATAATTGGTGGGCCGTGGCTGCGGGTGCACCTCGCTTTGAAAGAGAGAGACGAGGGAACCACGGATGGTCATGGTCCCACCACTCCACCACTCGATCATACGCGGGTAATTATGAAGTCCCCCACTAGTTGTACCATCATAGTTAACGGACCAGTCGGGATAGGTGGGTGCGAGACCGGTTATAAGAGCAGCGGATATTTCTATGTATGTTGCACCAGAAGCACTCTTTGCCGGGCGAGTTGAGGAAGACACATTATCATCACTACGTCTTACGTTTTTTCTATAGTCATAAGAAAGGATGGTCATCGCGTCACCAGCGAGGAGCGCCGGAGGTTCATCAGAAGGGGTGGCATCGTCCGGTTCCGTTGAATCGTTAGTATGGGCCACACCGTTTGCATTGAAAGACCCCCTGACATAAAGCGGTGAATTGGTCGCGAGGTTCATCCCTCTCTCCTCGATAAAAGCTGCTGAAGCGGCACTATCCTTTTTCGGGTCGGGAATTTCATTGGCATTGATCGTTTGCAGTACCACTTGAGGATCGGAAGCAATAACAAGCTGGTCAGCATGGTTACGGTTTGCGGCAGCAGCAGCAGCGGCATTAGAAGTATGGGGGAATTGAACATAAACCACCCCGTTCCACCACTTGGCGGGTGTAGCCGTATCATCGGCCGTAGCCCAATCATCCGCGTCGTTGTCTTCGATCGCATCTTTGAGCCCACCGGTGCCGACATTGAGGCTGATTACATCGAGGGCGCCAAACCCCAGTGCTGTCCACTCGTTGATCGAACATACCGCCTTTTACGTCACCACCGCTATAGGAATACCCATCAACATGGTTGACCACTGGGTCGCTGGCATCTTTAAGAGGGTCAATGGTATCAGGAGAGGTCATATTGGGATTATCCCATAATATGCCACCGATTACATTGGGCGGGATCTTCGTAAAGTAAACTTTTTGAGGATCGCCGTTGCCGTCAAAATCGAGATCGCTGGTCGGATCATCATCATCAACGCGCTTCCACCGATAAGCTTTGATATCATAATCGGCGGGAGTCGAAGTGGCGTCGACACGCGGGGTGCCCGTAATTTCAAATGTCAATCCTGCTTTAAAAGAAAATTTTTGCGCGCGCACATTATCACTTTTATAATCAGGGTCTGCTTTAAGAAGGACCGGTTCAATAATGGAGTAAGCATAATTTTCTGTTTCGTTACCGTCAGGATCATTTTTGTCAGTTGAAGGGTTATCAGGAACATAAGGCATGACTTCCAGTGGATTGAGGGTTGGCACACCATGCGCTTCGTCCTGGGCGTTGCCGTCCCAGGTCTGGTCGGCGAGCGCTGACCAATCGGGATCGCGGTTGTCCAGCCAGGATTCATCCGCGGAGGTAGGCCCTCCTTCATACATGCTTACAAAATTACCACTGCCGTCTTTAATATTCACGTCGCCGGTATAGCCGTGGAGACCGGTTTGCTTATAGCCGTGCAGGATTTTTCCCCCGGCCGTGACCGTATTGTGCAGGTTAAGCGGTTTACCCGGTTTTGCCTGCGCCCAGATGTCGGTGTTGCTATGAATAGGACCACTGATATCCATCGACGAACCGGAGTGCATTTCGAGGTCCATATTGTAGAAAACGGCGTGACTGAGTAAGGGAGCATCGCGCACTTGAAGCGTCTGTGTGGTGTAGGCACTTACATTTTTACCTATAGAGGGTAGGCCACTGCTTTCCCATAAATTGTTACTTCCTGCACGCGACAGAGTTTACCTTTTAAGGGATCAAATTCATTGACCGGATCATTGGGATCGACATAAACACCGGGTGGCAGGGGGAATTCAATAACCTGCCCTCCATATATTTCCCCAGCGGCTGTATCGATAGTGGTGCCCGCATATAAAGCCGCAAACGAGTAATCGGCCAGATCCAGTGGATTTGCTTGAAGATAATTGATGGGCAGGGAAGAAGAGGTGGTAAACTTTTTTACCATTTCAGCGAAGCCATATTCGACGAGCGCTTCGGACGCGTTTTTGGCTTCATTCCGCATGATGTGTCTTTTGTTTATCGTCTTTTCGGTAAGACCCCATTTCAAAGTGACCCCGATAACGATAAAAAATGCCACGCCTATGATAAGGACGCTTACCAAGGCCGAACCTTTTTTAGGTATAAAGGATTTCGGTCTGTTATTAATCAATGTAGTAGTTGTATTATTATTATTCATTATATTTTATCCTCTTGGTGAGATAGTAAAGTTATATGTATCGGTGACTCGTTTGGCATCGTTACCATGATAAATCTGTCCGTTTACCATAATGCTGCGTTCTCTAAAATTGTAAAAGAGCCGTTCGTTGGCCAAGCCTTCTGAAAGCTCGACGATTGTTTCGTGAGTACCTACGGTTGAGATAGCGGGTATCAATTCTTCGATTTCTTTGTTTTGATCCGCGCCGGTAATGGTCTCGTCAAATTTCCGGATGGGGCCGGTATTGGCAACGGGATCATCGATGGAACGATAATAGCCAACGACCCTTATAATAGGCGGTGAAGTCGTGTCCCAGGGCGCGGGATCAACGCCATAAAATATAAAAACGACGCAATCACCGGCTTCGGCGTCACGCTATCGATAATCGGCCCCTGTTGTCGGCGCTGTGGGGTTACGAAAATCGTCATAGAAACTGTCATACATCGTAAAATGATTGGCGCTTCTGGCGTTATCGGTCATTTCATTTGTAATTCCCCGGATATCACGATTGATCAGCAGCTTTTGGGTGTTGGCAAAAAGCATCGTATTAGTCTGGAAGAAGAAGCTGGAAACGCCGGCCATGACCATTGCGAAAATAGTCATGGTGATAAGAATTTCAGCTAAGGTGAAGCCTTCGTCCAATGAAGAAGTGGTAATTTTTAGTTTCATAAATATTGCCTGTTAGAAGGTTGGGACCCATGATTTGACGAATCGAGTCGAGCCGCTTTTCCAGGATGGAGACCCTGTTTCCGGACTTAAATATTGGTAATTCAAAGTAATTTCAAGGGCTCTAATCCCTATGGCGGGTTCGCAGTTGGTAACGGTAGGAGTAACTTTATACTGCATGACGATTTCTCTAAAGCCTCCGGCGCCATCATCTTTTAAGTCGATAGCAACCTGCTTGTCATTTTCCGCACCGATTACAAGCGGATCGTCTTCCTCGATATCCGGACCTGCAGCCAGGATGGAAACACTCTTACAAGGTAGTGGATCACCCGAAAGTATGCAGTCGGTGATGTCGCTATATTGCATGCTTTTTATCTGCTCCATGTATCCTTGAGAGACCGTAAGAGCGGTGTTTTCATAAACATTAGATTCTGCCAGACGTCTGCTCAACAAAACCGAGGAAAGGATCGTTAACGAAAGCATGGTGAGCACGCTTAAGGCCAACATAACCTCGATCAGTGTTAATGCCTGTTTTTTGAGTGAATTTGTGATATTCATTTTTATTGCCGTTAGATCTAAAAACACATTGTTTACCGTTCTCACCATCAACGTGAGCGGAACGATAATTAATCCCATAAGAATAATTATTTTTCTCTAAATCTCAATTGTAAAAACAAGGTGCTCTAATTTTTAAATATTTTTTACCTTAGAAACTTTTAGTATTATACCCTATTATAGGGTTAAGTCCTAATCGGTAAATTGTGCCATTATATTACAAATTTTTGACAGGATGCATTTGAACCAATCAATGTAAGCTTATAAAAGGGAGGAAAGCCTCTTTCGGATTTTACAGAATATTTAAATTAGCTATTCCAAATCCGGCACTTCTTTCGCGCGGTCCTTGTCTCGAATATCCGAAAAGCTAATCAATAAATACGCGAATATCCCGATACAGATACTGCTGTCGGCAAAGTTAAAAGCGGGCCATCGATAACCCGGAAGATGAAAATCGAGAAAGTCAACAACATGACCGTGCAGGACCCGGTCGAATAAATTACCGAGGATTCCTCCGCAAAGTAGCCCGAATGCTATCTGCATACTTAATCGCTGCAGCATTAATTCATGCCGGAAATAATAAATGGCGGCTAAAGCCAATAAGGCAAGTAAGGCCAACCAGACGCCATAGCCGCCAAACAGACCCCAGGCTGCTCCCGGATTTCCTATATGGACAATGTAAAAAAATTCCGGTATAACTTCAAAGCCACCATTGGGCCAATAACTGCCAAGCGGCAGTTCGGGGTGATTTATGATCCATGCTTTGCTCAGTTGGTCTGATCCAAAAATCCCAAGCACAAGGGTAAAGAACAACCTGTAAGCGCTGGCCTTATCGAGCAGTGATCCGGGTCTCTCAAGTTTAATCTTCAGTGTCTTCGTTTGTGAATTGAGCCGTATTCTCTACATTCGAATCTATGAACAGGCCACCCCTTTGGACACTCTTGTGATTGTTTTTCTCATATTCTACCTGGCCCTGAACTGAGAAACGAGTGAAAGGAACGGCGGCTAAGCGTTCGCGTTTAATTTGCTGTCCGGTGATTTCACAGATACCATAGGTGCCGTTTAATATCCTCTCAATCGCTTCATTGATTTCGTAGAGCGCATCCTGCTCATTGGAGACCAGACTCAAAGCAAAATCACGGTCAAAATTATCGGTACCGGCATCGGCCATGTGCTGACTATAGCTGGAAAGGTCACCGGTGTCATCTTTTGCTGAACGCTTGAGCGTATCCTGGGTATGAAGATCCAATCCTGACTGTACATGCTCTCGAAGATCGAGGAGCATACTGTAGTATTTTTGAAACTTTTTTGGAACTTTCGCGGACGGCTCAAGATCCTCTGATTTCTTCTTGCCTTTTTGAGCAGGGTTGAATCCCAGGATATCGGTCAGGGAAGCAGCCCCCACCTTGCGGTTTTTTGTTTTCGCGCGTACTTTAACCGTCGTTTTTTTCTTTATTAAATCAATCCCCTTTTTGGGCTTTTTCCCTTTAGTTTTAGATTTAAGGTCCGTCTTGGGCTCGTCCTGACGGTATTTCAATACATCTCGTACTTCTTCTAAAGAAAAGACGATGGGTGTATGTTTCTTTGAAGGAAGCTTAAATATTGCCGGTGTGTGTTTTTGCTTACGAGCCAGTTTCTCCAGGGCTAAATTTTGTATAGCCTTGTTTTTAACAGTTCCTTTTTTTCTGGGTCTACCCCTTGCCTTAACCGGGGCCGTGGTCGAATCCACTTTTGTCTCGCTTTGCTTGACCTTTTTAAGGGGTTTATTTGTGGACGCCGCTTTTTTAGTTTTTTTGGCGGTTACAGAAGAGGCCTTTTTAGCACTCTTTTTTACCTTCACCTTTTTTTTGGAAGGACTTTTGGATGATTTTCTTTTCGCCGCAGCTGTTTTTTTTGTGCCAGCGCGTTTGGTGTTAGATTTCTTTTTATTAGGCTTACTTTTTTTCTTTGTTTTTTTCATGATGGGATCTGCCTATTTTATGATGTTGGTTGCTGTTTCCATGCAGCGAGGACAAATTTCTCCATGGGTTTCGGTTGTATTAAGTTCTTTTACCCAACGCCAGCACCGCGGGCATCGTGAGCCATCAGCATGACTGGCTGAGATCGTTAAAGAATCATCCTTTTTATCATCGGATTCCAAATAGACTTGGGACACGATAAAAAGTTCCGGTAGATGTTCAACATAACTTTGAAGAAGGTGGAAAGTTTCATTTTTAGAATCTCCTCTTATTATAACAGTAGCATCAAGAGATTGTCCGATCTCTTTATCCCTACGTAGTGATTCAAGTTTTTCATTTACGGTGTCACGCGTCTTCAATAGCTTATCTATGTCTTGACCTGCCTGTGCATGTTGCCATGTTTCGGGCGCTTCTGGCCAGGTCTCCAGGTGGATAGAACCCGAGGGGAAATCCTCATTGGATTGTGCGTAGGCGTGGGCTTCATCGGTAGTGAACACCAGAATTGGAGCTAATAATTTAGTAAGGGTATCAAAAATAAGATGGATCGCGGTTTGCGCTGATCGCCGCTCATGCGACACCGCATCCAATGTGTAGAGCCGGTCTTTCAAGATGTCATGATAGGTAGATGAAAGAGTGACCGAACAGAATTTATTGCAAAGCTGATAAACTTTGTGGAATTCATAAGCCTCGTAAGCCACCGTCACGGGTTTGATTAATGCCGCCGTCTTATAAAGTGCCCATTGATCAAGAGGCAGTAGTTTTGTCAGCGGCACGGCATTCTCAGAAGGGTGGAAATCATAGAGGTTTGAAATCTGGAAGCGCAGGGTGTTGCGCATCAAGCGGTATGTTTCAGATACCCGTTTGAAACTTTCATCCGAGACCGTTATGTCATTGCGATAATCTTCACTGGCGATCCACAGTCTGAGATTGTCCGCGCCTATCTTATTAATAAGCTTTTGTGGAGATACTACATTGCCTTTGGATTTGCTCATGGCATTTCCCTCGCTATCGAGAATGAAACCATGAGTTAAGACTTCCTTAAAGGGGGCTCGGTCTCTGGCTCCAATTGAGGTGAGGAGGGCGGCTTGAAACCATCCACGGTGTTGATCACTCCCTTCGAGATAGAGATCTGCTGGCGAGGATAATCTATCATCCTGTTCGAGGCAAGCTACGTGGCTGGCCCCTGAGTCGAACCAGACATCAAGAATATCAAACTCTTTTTCAAAATCATCGGGACTGTCCTCTCCTGTAGGTTCATAGATAAAATCGTCGGGTAAAATCCGGTCAAGCGGTTCAGAAAACCACATGTCAGTGCCATTTACCGAGACGTCCTTCATAAATTTATCAATGATTCGTAGATCAAGAATAGAATCGCCGCTTTTTTTAGAGCGAAGAGCAGGTATGGGGACGCCCCATGCGCGTTGGCGTGAAATGCACCAGTCCGGTCGGCATTCAACCATTGAGCGTATGCGATTTTGACCCCAGCTCGGGAACCACTTCACGGATTTGTCTATGGCTTCCAGGCTCTTTTTTCTAACCTCTTTCCACTCCAGTTCCATGAACCATTGTTCAGTGGCTCGGAAAATGATCGGCTTTTTACTTCTCCAACTGTGGGGATAATCATGAGTTACTTTACCCGCAGCAATGAGGATCCCTTTCTCCTGCAATTTATTTATAATCGCGGGATTGGCTTCAAAGACGTTTTGGCCTTCCATCTCGGGATAGTCCCCGGTGAATTTTCCGCGTTCATCGACGGGAACAATGACCGGGAGGTCGTATTGCTTTCCGATTTCGAAATCATCATGACCATGCCCGGGAGCGGTGTGCACACAACCTGTCCCCTGTTCAAGATTTACATGTTCGGCGAGCATAATCAGGCTTTCTCGATCCGGAAAGATTGGGTGATCGCATATTCCCCGTTCCAATTCGCTGGCATGAAAAGTGGCAGCGACTTTTGCTTCTTCAATTTTGCAGTCCTTAAGAAATGATTCCATCAAACCTTTAGCAACGATGGAAACTTGCCCCGCGTGCTCGAGGGCAACATAATCCAATTTGGGGTGAAGGCATACCCCAAGATTTGCGGGCAAGGTCCAGGGGGTCGTTGTCCAGATTACAAGTGAGACATTCTCGAGGTTTTTGACCGAGGGAAAATTTTCACTATGGCGCAAGGGGAATCTTACATAAATCGAATCTGATTCTCGCGGGTGATATTCAATTTCTGCTTCAGCCAGAGCCGTTCTGAATACGGGGTCCCAATGAACACTTTTAAATCCCTTGCGCACGAGACCCTGGGTGACGAGATCACGAAGGACACTTAATATACCGTACTCAAAGGCAGGGTCGAAGGTTGTGTAAGGGTTTTCCCATTCACCGAGAATACCCAGGCGAATGAATTGATCTCTCTGCACATTAATATAGTCAGCTGCATAGTCATGGCAGAGTTTTCGTATTTTCGTCGGTTCCATATCGTGAATTTTAGAGCCGATTTTTTTTAAAATTTGTTGCTCAATAGGCAGGCCGTGACAATCCCAACCGGGAACATAGGGAGTCCGAAAACCTCGCATGGACTTATAGCGAAGGATGATATCCTTGAGGATTTTATTGAGAGCATGTCCCATATGGATATCGCCGTTGGCGTAAGGCGGACCATCGTGAAGGATGAATGTTTCCCCGCCCGCATTCTTTTTTTGAATGGCTTGGTACAAGCCAGTCTTATCCCAATGAATAATCCTCTCTGGCTCGCGGGCGACAAGATTGGCCCGCATCGGAAAATTCGTTTTTGGGAGATTGAGCGTATCTTTGTAATCGTCAGCCATATGCGATAGCATCTCCCGGATTGATGAATAAAGCGGAAAAAGGTGGGTGAGTTATCGCGGCAAGTCAAGCTAAGATGGCGAGAATTTAATAGATGGTGCAATTTAAAATACGATGAAAGGAGCGATACTATTGCTCTAAGGCTCTAAGGCTGAATTCCTGAGATTATATTCCAGATACAGTCAGATTTGTCCTCTCCGCCTTTTGAGGGAACGATTGGCATTCTCCATTGACACAATATAAGCCCGTATTGAACTTTTAAGAGAAGATGGTTAAAACGAACCTCTTTTGGCTACAGGATAAACTGAGCCGTATACTGTTTATTATTATTTCAAGCAGCCTGACGGTAGTGAGTGCCGGCGCGACCGGGAGTGTAAGTTTTGAGAACTTACTCAATTCCGTGGTCCGGATTGATGTGCGCGAAGCGACATTTTCCGCAGGAGCTAAGCGCAGTAGAAGGGGGGTCGGTTCGGGAGTCATTATGTCAAAAAAAGGGCATATATTAACTAATGCGCATGTGGTGAGTCCTAATGCCGAAGAAATCTCAGTTACCCTCACGAACCTCGAGCGGGTGAAGGCAAAGCTGATAGGGTGGGACCATTGGACTGATTTAGCCCTAATACAGCTCGACTTGGATGAGCTTCATAAGCGTAACCTGGATTTTTCCTTTGCCACTTTTGGAGATTCAGACAAGCTCTATCCCGGTCAGACCGTTCACGCCGTAGGAACGCCAAATGGGCTCTCCAGGACCGTAACTCGCGGCATCATATCGAATACTAACCGGTATTTTGAGGGTGCGGATCTGATTCGTGGTCACGAGACGGGTTATTTTAATACATGGCTTCAAACGGACGCCGCGATTAACCCCGGCAACAGCGGGGGGCCGCTGGTCACCGAAAAGGGCAGGGTAATAGGCATCAATACGCGGAGTTACCTGGGGGCCAATAATCTTAGTTTCGCCGTTCCCGCTTCGATTGCAGAATTTGTTATGGGTGGCTTGTTGGAGGATGGTGAAATTGTGCGGAGTTACATTGGGCTCGTGCCTGGACCGCTACAGGATCTGGAATCCTTTTATGATCTCGAAGTTAACAGGGGGGTGCTTATAAACAGTATTGACCCGGGTTCGCCCGCAAGCGAGTCAGACCTTCGCCCCGGTGATATCGTACTCACTATTGACGGGGAAGAAGTTGATGGTCGATTTCCAGAACAATTACCACCGATTGGCAATAAAATTGCCAGTTATCCGGTCGGTTCAATAATTCAGTTAGAAATAAAACGTCCTGCAGGAATTTCTACGGTTGAAGTTAAGACCGAGACGCTGGAGAGCCGTGTTGGTGAATTGTGGGCTTTTGATAATTGGGGCATGAGCGTAGAAAAAGTAACTCGCGCTGTGGCTCGAGAAAAAAAACTTCCATCCGAAGACGGGGTGCGCGTAATTGGAATTCAACCTGCCTTTCCTGCTGAAAACACCGGCTTGCGTCGTGGCGATATTATAACTACGGCAAACAGGCTTCCCATCGATTCCTTAAATAAGTTGAAAGCTATCTATAAAGAATTTGAGGATAATCCGGATAAAGTGCTTCTTGAGATCTGGCGTTCCCGTAAAGTGCTGTATTTCGTTCTTAAACCGTAATAAAAATATGTTTAGGAAAATGATTCGGGTGCGTGGGCAGTATACCGTGATCGGTGGCGAACGACGATTAATCTTATTTTCTATTATGAATTTTAAATCTTTATAAGAGGACTGGAGTTTGAAACAATTTACTAAACTGGCTCCTGTTTTATTTTCCTTTTGCGTATGTGGGGTTATTAGCTTCTCAATGGGGAATCCCTTTCCTGACAATATTGACGAACTTTTTGAAGAGCGTGTTCATAGTATCGTAGCCGTTGAATATTTTATCCAACGGGAGATTGAGCGCCAGCCAACAAACAATGCGGGCCTGGTCCTGGATGAAGACGGAGTAATCGTTTTATTAGAAAGAGCGGTGCCCCTTTGGCTGCCCCCTGAACAATTTAAAGATTTCAAGATATACATTCCCGGCAGAGACGAAGATGGGTTTGATGCCGAGTATCTCGGCCATGACTATCTCAATGGCTGGCACTATCTTAGGGCAGCCGAGGAAGCCCGTCCCCACTTAACGCCTATTTCCCGCTTCGAGAGTACGATGCCTGGTATCGGTCATACCCTTTGGGGCATTGGGGTAATGGATAAAGAATTTAATTTTGAACCTTATTTACTCGATGGTCGGTTATCACAAATACAAAATTTACCGCTGGCCATGGGATTTTCTCAATCCCCTTTATCGGTTCCAGGAGGACCTGTCTTTGATGCGGGTGGTCGCTTTGTCGGATGGGCTAACAATTCCCTGGCTCATGAGCGTTATCTCTATATGCCGTCGGATCAATATTTAGTCAGGATGCGCAACGCTCGTGAGAGTGAAACTTTTCTCCTTGCCGATGATTTTTTTAAAAACGCTGGTCGTATCCCTTCTCGAAAAGTTGGCGATCCCCTGCCGTGGATTGGGGTGGCCGGAGTGCAAGCAGTCGATCGTGAAGTTGCACGGTTTATAGGTTTGGAAGATCAGGGCGCAGTGATTATCAGCACCGTCCTTGATAACAGTCCCGCGTCAGATGCGCGTCTTAAGGAAAAAGATATTGTCGTCGCCATAGATGGTAAGACCCTGCCTAAATTTAAACCTAATATGGTTGTCAAAAGTTATTTCGAGCGTCAAATAATGCATCGAAAACCGGGCGAGGAAATAGCATTGACGGTGCTCCGCGGAGAGGAACGAATAAGGCTCGAATTAACGGTAAGAGGTCATCCAAAACCCTATAATCAGGCCCAGCGAAAATATTATCCTGAACTCGGTTTTACGATTCGGGAATTTGTATTAGGTGATGCTATCACGCGCCGGGTTCCCAGAAGCGATATGTCAGGTGTTATTGTCTCTTTTGTAAATCATAACAGTCCCGTTGTTTCCGCCGGGCTCCTGAAAAGGGACTGGATAAAAGAGATTGATGGAAACCATCTTTCCGATTACGCCACTGCTGAAAAGATGCTTGAAGCAATCGTATCTGAGAAGAACCGCCATGATTATGTTCTCCTGATCAGTCGAGATAATGAAACCTCGGTCTTGCGTGTCGAGCTTAGGTAGTTTTAAGATGTTAGCTGTATGTTTACCGGTATCGTTGAAGAGACAGGGCGTGTACTCCAGTTATATGAGAATACAGACTCTTGGATATTAAAAGTCGGCGCTGAAAAGATTCAATCGGGGATGGCTATCGGTGACAGTGTAGCCGTTAATGGCTGCTGTTTAACGGTAACGGCATTCGACGCAAATTCTGTCACATTTGATTTACTTGCAGAAACGGTGTCATTGACCTCATTCGATTTATTGAAAGAAATTCCATCACAAAATCAGGTTCAACGTTCTGGGAGTGATGTTATCTCGATCAGTGACTATAATTATGATCTCAGTGTAAACCTGGAACAGAGTTTAAAATTTGGCGGCAGCATGGGGGGTCATTTTCTTACGGGACATATTGATACAACAGGCAAGGTTACTATTTTTGAACAACGCGGCAAAGATCACTATTTGCGCGTAGAGCCACCCCGTAATTTTCTGCGTTATATAGTATATAAAGGCAGTATCGCTATTGACGGGGTCTCCCTTACGGTAGCAGAAATAGATGAAACTGGATTTGCGGTCTGGTTAATTCCTCACACCCTGGAGGTCACTAATTTTAAAGAGCGTCAAAGTGGCGACACCGTAAATCTGGAGTTCGATTTATTGGCAAAATATGTCGAGAAACTTTTAAATAAAGAGTAATCTGCTGGCCTATAAAATGATTGCTGAAATAAATCTGATAATGTTAAAAAGACATTGAGTATGCGCGCGGAAATAGAAGCTATTGTAAGTGAGTTGAAACAGCTTAAAGCAGAGGGAAGGGAAACCGTTTATGTCGCCGATGATACGCTTCAAAGTCTGAAAAAGAAGGTCGAACACTATTCGGCCGTTCCAACGAAAGATCATTCGACAAGAATGGTTAAACCATCCGCTGATGAAAATGAAACGATACCCTCTCCTGACAGTATAGAACTTCCTTCTGGCGATAAGCGCTCACGCTGGAACTGGTTGCGGGATCGTGTTCTCAATTGCCCGGTCTGTAACGAGCATGTAAAAGAGGGGAAATATGTTGTCTTCGGCGTCGGTAATATAGATGCCGATATTTTCTTTTGCGGGGAGGCTCCGGGCGCGGATGAGGAAATTCAGGGTGAGCCTTTTGTCGGACCAGCGGGCCAATTACTGACGAAAATTATTCAGGCCATGGGGCTGCAACGGAGTGATGTCTATATCGGTAACATTATGAATTGGCGTCCGGAAATGAAGGCTGAATATGGAAATCGACCTCCCACGCAGGATGAGATGCTTTTCTGCTTACCCTATCTATGCGCACAGCTGGAAATAGTAGAGCCAAAAGTGATAGTGGCACTGGGAAACACCGCGGTTAGCGGCCTTCTGGGCCCTGATCCTAAACGGAGATTAGGCAGTATACGCGGCAAATGGTTCGATTTTCAAAGTACTCCATTACTCGTTACTTATCATCCCTCTTACATCCTCCGCAACGGTTCAAATTACACTAAGCGTATCATTTGGGAAGACATGATGTTGGTGATGGAAAAGGTGGGTCTGTCCATATCCGATAAGCAGCGTGAGTATTTCACGAGTTAATCTTGGAATAGTTAATATTGCCGAGGCTAATGCAGCCCCATGAGTAATAAGACTCAGTCAACCGGCCATAAGCTTGAAAAGCTGGTAGAGGTGGGAGTCTATGACAGTTATAAGACGGCTAATGAGTACGCATTGGTAATATTATCCATGCGTCTATCCTATTGGATGTTTCGCAAGGAGGAAAGTTATCATCTCTGTGTGGAGGAGAGACAGGTCCCGGAGGCTCTTAAACAGCTCAGAAAATATAAAAATGAAAATCGCACGATTAAGCCTCATGCCCCGGTAGAGGGGGAAGAAAAATCTGACCTCCATGTTATAGCTGTATATATATTGATCCTCATAACTTTTTACCTGGGTCAGCAAAATGATCCCCAATGGGCTATGAGTAAAGCCGCTTTGGATGTGAACGCAGTAATGGAGAGGGGAGAGTGGTATCGAACAATAACGGCATTGACCCTTCATGCCGATATTGGTCATCTCGCTGCCAATCTTGCAGGAGGTATGTTTTTCGGTATTTTTGTGAACCGTATGCTGGGATCCGGCCTGGGATGGTTATTAATTATATTAAGTGGAATGTTGGGGAATGCCTTGAGCGTGTATATTTATTTTCCTTCCCCTCATCTTGCTATCGGTGCTTCAACCGCGATCTTCGGCGCGCTGGGAATCCTTGTCGGTTTATCTCTTATTACCGGGTTTCACCCTTTTAATGCACCCACCTTACGGAGGCGTATGATTCCTCTTGTGGGAGGCCTTGTCCTGCTCGCGCTGCTCGGCGCTGGGGGGATTAAAACAGATGTCCTGGCTCATGGCTGTGGCTTTATTGCTGGCATTGTGTTGGGTATGGGTGGGGCGCTGATAAAGAAAAAAAGGCTTCAATCAAAAAGTTTTCAGCCCAGCCTGTTGATAGCCTCTTTATTAATTCTGGCACTGTCATGGACTAATGTGGTCTTTTCATGATACTTTTAAGATCGAGCGCTTGCCAGAACACTTATCTTGAGCTTCTCATAGAATGAATATAAATCTTACTTAAAAATAATAAATTATGAGTATTATTAAAGTTACCGTTGCCTCACTTCAATCGTTGCTCATTGACCCTCAAAAAAATCTTGAGCGGGTAATTAAGGCATGTCGCGCTGGCCATGAAGAGGGAACACGCATGGTATTCCTCCCGGAGTTAATGCTTACGGGTCATGGAGGGCATCCGACGATGATGGAAAACGCCGAACCGATCCCGGACGGACCACTGTGTCAAGCCATCCTGGAATTATCCAGGGAATTAAATATTTGTATCTGTGTGGGCATGGCTGAGAAAACGAGAAGTAATGTTTACAACAGTCAATTGGTTGTCGACCGAGGTGAATATCTGGGCTTGCAAAGGAAAATTTACCTTTCGATGGACGAATATAATTTTTTTGGCCCCGGTCAGAGCGTTGAGGTATTTGATATCGGAGAACTTAAATTCGGTATTACCATCTGCTATGACAATTGTTTTCCAGAAATGGCACTCATCCATGCCCTCAATAAGGTTGATCTCATTCTCGCCCCGCATGCCGGAAGATCGGGCATATGGCCGAATAAGTTAACCCCGGAATTTTGCGCCGAGAAGATTCAGGTACAGCAGGATCTTTGGAGGAAACCACACAGGGCAAGAGCGGATGACCATAACGTGTTTGTTCTCTGCAATAATGCGGTGGGCCCCTCAACAACCGGATTGAAGGACCTCGATTCCTATGAAAAGGATTATACGACGGGAGTGGATCCTCGTAATGTTGTCGCGAACCACGCCGGGACGGTGATGGGGTTCGATCCCACCGGAGAAGTTTTTCTAAAGACCTCGGCAACTGAGTTTATCGACGAAATCGTCACCGTGGATATTGACCTGAACAAGCGTGTTAAAAACCACCAGACTTCACAGAACAGGCAGCCTAATTTGCTATTAAGACTGATCGAAGACAGCGTAATGAGATAAACGTTTTAAGACTTAAAGCGGATAGACCTGTTAGCCGCTTATAGAATCAATAAATGGAGTCTGACAATTCAACGGAAAGTATTGACGCTTTGTGTGTAGAACCCTTCGGATTTAAAGGGATTATTGGTGTTGCTAGACGGGATATTACGCCTCCAATCGGGATTTATGCACGTCAATGGGGAGCGGCGTCGCATGACGTTGCAGAGGGGATTCATCGCCCTCTTTGTGTCACTGTTCTGTCAATAAGCGCCCGTATCGAAAATGCCCCGCTGGTCCTTATCGCCTTGGATGCCGGCTGGTTTAGAGACACTGAAGACGAACTCTATATAAGGGAATCCGTTCTCGATGCAATGAATCTCGACCCTTCCAGGGTGATGCTCAATTTAAGTCATACCCATGCTGCGTGTTCAGTCAGTTCTTCAGATGCAAACAAACCAGGCGGACATTTAATAAAACCGTACCTGGAAAAAATACGCGAAGCAACGACGGAAGCTGCACTGGAAGCACATAACGATACCTGCCCAGCCAGTATCAGCTGGGTGATGGGTTCCTGCAAACTCGCGTCGAACCGCGATCTGCCGGATCCCAAACAAGATAAGAACAGAATTATCTGTGGATATAACCCTGAAAATGACGCGGACGATACGCTTCTTGTCGGCAGGGTTACGCGGGATTCAGATGATAAAATTTTCGCGGTCATTTTTAATTATGCCTGCCATCCAACAACACTGGCGTGGGAAAATCGATTGATTTCCCCCGATTATGTTGGTGCGGCGCGAGAATTAATTGAGGCACAAACTGACGGTGCTCACAGCCTATTTCTTCAGGGAGCATCAGGTGAACTGGCCCCAAATCTACAGTATACGGGAGATACATCCGTTGCCGATCGCCACGGCAGACAATTGGGCTATTCCGTATTAAGTGCACTGGAGTCCATGTTACCTGCTGGCCAGAGGATGCGTTTCGGCGAAGCAGTAGAATCGGGAGCACCGCTGGCTATTTGGAACACGGAAATGTATAGTATGCCCGATGATCTCGAAAGCTTTACCTTTTCAGTGGAACTTCCGGTAAAACCACAACCTGCAGTCGAAGAAATTGAAAAGGAATTGAAAAGCTGTGACGATCGAGTCATGGGTGAGCGTCTCAGGCGAAAAATTGCGCGCCTTAGAATCCTGGATGGGAAAAACACGATTGAAACACCTGTTTTTGTCTGGCGTGTCGGTCAGGCGATTTTTATTGGACAAACCAATGAGTGTTATTCGAATTTCCAGATCGATTTGAGAAAAAGATTCTCTCGTCATGCGGTTATAGTCATGAATCTGACTAATAGCACTGCTTTGAGTTATCTCTATCCCAGGGAAAAAGGAGAAGAGGATATCTATCAAGTGTGGGTAAGTCCATTCGGCCGTGAGGCATTGCCGATATTAACCCAGGCATGTATCGACCATCTGGCTGAAAAAATACCGAGCTCATCTTAATAGTTATTTAAGTGAGGAAAGGAAATATTATTCTAATCATCCTTGCTTTAATACCGTTAGCTTGGATGCTTTATCCGATGCCTGCTAACGGTGTCCCGTGTTTACCAGAATAAACCGGTAATGCCGGATGTGATCACGACCAGTTAATTATGACTCCGACCATATCAAGTTCGCCTTCATCCAGGCGTCGATAGGCTTCACCTATTTCGCTCCATGGAAAATGGTGGGTAATTATGGGAGCGAGCGAGAGCTTTCCCTTTTCGAAGAGTTTTAAATTTAAGATCATTGTATTATTATGATCCCATCGTTGTCCTTCAGGATCTGCGATGTAGGAAGAAACCAAAGATACATCTTTTCCGAGGTAGGGGTCATTAACGGGGCTGAAGTTCGGCATGTCAGTGTGACGGGCGACGACCACGACTTTACCTCCTGGACGGGCAATTTCCATACTGGTTTGAATAGCAGGCCAGACTGACGCGGCTTCAATGACAAGATCGGCGCCTCTTCCATCACAAAAATCAAGCACTTGCTGATTAAAATCTTTTTCATGGGGACTGATGGCAAGATCGGCTCCCAATTTTCGGGAAATCTCCAGACGTGATTCATGCTGGTCGATGGCTATACAGGGGTGGCCAAAAGCCTGGCATAAGGCAAGGGTGGATTGCCCGATAACGCCCTGACCAACGATAGCCACTGTTTCTCCGGGGGTGGGATTGCCTCGGCGTATTGCCGTCTGGGTGACGCGAAGCAGACTTAAAAACACGGCTTCCTCATCTTTGATACTCGATGGTAATTTAACCGCATCCTTCGCCAGATCTACCGCATATTCGCCATGGGGCTGAGCGACAAAGGCACGATCACCCACCGCGAAGTTATTCACTTTCGCTCCTGTTTCCACGACTTCGCCGACCATTGAGTATCCATTAACGCAGGGTAGTTCATAGGGATAATTGGTATGCAAAAATTTCCCTTCTTTATCCACGGGAATTGCCCGATAGACGCGAATTTCAGTACCGGTGCTCACAGCGGTAATTTTTGCTTTAACGATAATGCCATCTTGCGGGCATTCCGGGGTGGGCACTTCCTGGAATTCCACCTGGCGGGGTCCTGTAACGAATAACTGTTTCATTGTTTAATTCAAGAATATGCAAAGGTGCGTTCTAGTTGAGATAGAATTTAGATTAAGGAACCAACGTTTTATCATTCCAGGGTAAAGGAGGGGTATCGATTGAAGTATTGTGCTATTCCGTTTGCACCCAATGGCGATAGAGCGGTTTCACATTATCGGGTAAGTGATCGTAGGTTTCATGCGTAACTGCCGCCTGTTCTTTTTCCGTTAAATTATGTTCTTTAGCAATCAACGTCCGCTCTTTGGAATTTGGTTTAATTAAATCCAGGTTTAACCACCAGGGTGCAAATCTGACGGCGATGGCGACGCGTGCTTTATCAGTTCTGTTTACCGCTCTCGCATGCCATATCTGACTGTTTAAAATTAAGACGCTTCCAGCCGACCCCGTTGCCTGCACCTCGTCGGGGTATGATTTCAATCGATTGTTATCTTCACCCTTTTGCGTGGGATTCGTGGGTAATTTATGGCTGCGCGGTCTGATTAGCGTGCCACCGTTTGCATTGTTGAAGGGAGTGAAAAACCATAGAGTTGTGAGATGAAAAATGGCCTCCGTTGGATAGGGAGCTAAAATATGGCCTACATTATTTGCATTAAATGGCCAATCTGAATGCCAGATACCCCGTACATTGTCCGATTCATTAACGATTGCCGTGGTGAAAGAGATGCGCACGTGTTTACCAAGGAGCGTTTCCACGACTGCCTTCAATCGAGGGTCAGCTAGGTAAGGAGTGAATGACTGGTAATGATTTATAAATCCTGGAGCCGAGGTGTGCCCCTTGGGGTTATCTTTAACACTGTTATTACGAGACAGTTCCAGAATTTCATCACCCATAATCAAAGCCTTATCTTCGGGTATGACCCCTTCTAACAGTCCCCAGCCATCTTCACGTATCTGTTCTGCAATTTCCGTATTCGTCATTTCCACTGTAACAATCTTCAATTTTGAGTGATTGTAAATTATTGAATTTAAACCTGTTTCTGGTTGTTTTTAAAATGCAGAACGATTGTTATTAATACTCACAATATTTCAACGGAATATTTAAACGTTATAAAATAGATCAAAAATGGATAGATATATGCTTAATATTGCGCTCATCTTCGGACTCACCGGATTGCTCAATGCACAACCGGAGACACTTGATAACTTTATTGATTTTGAGACCGCTGAAGGTTCAGGTGATTTTATTCTCGGTGAATCGCCAAACACTGTCCGTTTTATCAATTTTAATTTACTATCGGTGGGGAATCCCAACCTCTATCATTCGGGCAGTAAAGCAGCGATGCTGGCACCCGGGGCAGCTGAAGGTAAAATCATTTTTGAACGAGGGGTAAATTTTCTTCAGTTCTATGCAGCTGAGACAAATGGCGCCGGGCGTATCGAACTCAGGGACAAAAACGCTTTTCAGATACAAGATAACGGTTTGGTAGAGGGTCTGCCGACGAATATCAGCCCGGGATCAAATCCTCTGCTGCAAAGTTTTGTTGCCTTTAGCGGGGATCCCAATGATCTTGCGGATCTTAATTTCACCAACGGTATTAAAGAAATCAAAATTCTAAATACCTCCGGTCAATTCGCCCTGGATGATCTTGGTTTTACCTATGTCGAAGGTCCGCCGAACAACACTGTATTTGAAGATTTCGAAAATGTAGATACGGACCCAGCATTTTCTAACAAAGTAAATTTTACTTTAGGACAATCTCCAGTAACAGCCAACTTTAGCGGCGGCATCGCTCGACCGATTGATACTAACCAGGGTTTTGTCGCCTTTAATCACACCCACCCGATAAAACCTATCGTCATTGGAGCTAATGTGGATGGGGCAGGTGGCTGGGTTGTGACAAATGATGATGCGGGGACGATTACTTTTGAAACACCCGCAGCTCAAGTGCAGTTTTACGCCGCGGTCTTTATTTTGGGAGATGGTGAGATCAATGTCTTTGATACCGAGGACAATCTTTTAACTTCGACTACAGATATCCCCCAGAGCATTTCTATTACTTCTCCAGTCCCTTTTACCTATTTTGATTTCAATGCCGAGGCTTTAGGAGCACCCGGAGGAATAGGGAAAATAACTTATACCAATAGCGCGCAAATCACGATAAGTGGATCCTTTTTTGAAATTGTTCTTGATGATATAGGCTTTACACCGATAGGAGCTCCAAGTGATGGCGGAGGTGGACCGAGTGCTCCCTTCATTACCACCCAAACGGCGAGCCAGGAAGTGCAGTCTGGTACCGCTGTTGTCTTATCCGTGGCGGCCAGCGGTGATGACCTTACCTACCAGTGGTATACCGGCAACAGCGGTGACACCGCAACTCCGGTCGCCGGCGCCACCGGCAACACGCTTATTACCGGTGCGCTTACCACGAGCACGAACTACTGGGTACAGGTAACAAACGCCGGTGGTACCGCTGACAGCGACACCGCGGCTATCACCGTAGCAGCACCTTCCATCCCCCTCGTTCTCGACGGCTCAGGCGATATCGCCGGTGAAGACATTCAGCATGCCAACGGCAACGTCTTCGACCAGATACTACTCACCGGAGAGTCCGTCCAACTCCAGGCCAAATCGGGACAGATCACCCGCGTTTCCTTCATGGACGAAAACGAAGACATTGTGCAGGTAGAGTTCTCAGGTAACGGTACCTTTACCGTATCCCTCGACCCGGCCACTTTTCTGCCTCCGGCCGTCCCCCCACGCTACAACCAGGCCGTCGAATATGTGACGGGCAAGCCGAGCGTGGTCATCGATGGAGCGGACTCCAGTACCTTCTTCAGCATTTTTACGGTGGGAAGGATCAACGCCTTTAACCAGGCACTGTTCCCCGAAGGACAGGTCTATGATGCCCAGGCCGACGTGACGCTCGTGGAAGTAGTCAACTCCACGGGACTGGGAGGGGTACAGTTATCGAATACCGTGTTCAGTGGAAGCACGGGCAAGGTCGGCTTCGATGCGCGTGGAGTACCGATCGCGGTACGCTTAACGGTAGGTGACATCGATGCCAGTGGCGATGCGGTACCCCACCTCCTGTTTGGAGATGGGTCCTTCACGGTACCGGCGGGCAACCCCGGGATGCGGATCACCGGAGGAGACCTCTTGCAGACCAACGGCGCTGCGGTCGTCGTGGCGGAGAGTGGTTCGACAACGACTGGGTTTGAGACCCTGATCACCCAGAACAACTTCAAGTCCGACAACACCCCTCAGCCGACACTGAGCATTGATGCCACCTTCGCCAACGAAGACGGGGATGTGATCGAGGTTACGACTGAAGAGTTGACGATTGAATGAGGAGTGATCTATCGATCAGTTTTAGCCGCCGTCGTCCCGCGGGTGCGGGACTATGGCGTGCCATGGGTGTTAAGTTTTAAGTGTTAAGGTGGAACCGCGCGTTCCATCACTTTTGTCATTACGAACATCCCGACACCTCGATAGACGAAGCTATCGAGTGCAGCGACAGCAGGAAGACATCTACCATTCCGGGGAAATGTCTGTTGTCTACCCTGTGCAGGAGTATAAGAGGATTCGAGATTTGCTATCTATTGCTTTTACTACGATCACTCCTTGAGTTCTGATCGGTATTGTGCTTATGCATAGGACCATCTTTTTTACGGTCTATGCCCAAAGAGAATTTAAAAAGCATTGAGGTATTTTCACCTGCCAAGGTAAATTTACTCTTGGCGGTTACCTCAAAACGTTCGGATGATTACCATAATCTTATTTCCCTCGTAGCGCCGTTGCGCTATGGCGACACACTTTGGTTATCGCCGCACAATAAGGGTGAAACGGACCATTTGGAGTGTGATAATCCGTATCTCGATTGTGGGGAACAAAATCTTATCCTGCGCGCAGCGTCTGAATACCGGGTTCATAATCCCTTGCCCTGTGGTTTTAAAATAAAATTGGTAAAACGAATTCCTATAGGATCGGGATTAGGGGGTGGCAGCAGTAATGCGGTGGCAATGCTTAAAGGATTAAACATGTTTGCGGAAAAACCGCTCAGTGAGAACAAATTGCTGGAAATATCAATTCGCTTAGGATCCGACTGCCCCCTCTTTCTTTATAATAAACCCCTGGTAATTCGCGGTCGCGGTGAAATTCTAGAAACATTGCCCACGGATATAACAACAAAAATGTCAGGTCTTCCCCTTCTCCTCTTTAGTCCTGATTACGGTATAAGTACAGCATGGGCATATCGCCAATTTAGAGTAAAGGGTAATTCTTTATTTGCTTCAGAATCTGAAATCGAAACAAAGCTGAAAAATTGGGAAAAGAATAATGATGATATATCCAGTATTCTTTTTAACAGCATGGAGAAAGTTGTCTTTGATAAATTTCTCGATTTACCCATTATTATAGATACCCTTCGAAAAGATTATAAATTGGCGTGCCAGCTAAGTGGATCGGGGAGCGCTTGTTTTGCATTGTTACCCAACTCATATAATCGCGAAGCGATATATGATTCGATACACAGGGCGTGGGGCGAATCTGCGTTTATAGTTGAAAGCTCAATTATTTGAGTCTTAACTAACACGGCTGGTGGTAAAATAGTTTCATTGGGAACTATGTTATCAGTGATATTTTTAATTAATCTGTGTCCTGGGCATGGCTATTAACGAAAAAAAAGAGATTACAATCAAAGGAGTCGCGGCTTCACCGGGAGTGACTCATGGTCAAGCCTTTACCTTTTTGCAGAAAGAGTTGGAAGTGCCGACTTATGAGGTCGCGGAGAAGGATCGAAGTCGAGAAGTATTGCGATTTGAACAGGCCATCATGGAAACAAGAAAGCAGATAAATTCCATACGGACTGTAATTGCAGAAAAATTGGGAGAAGATGAAGCCAGTATTTTTGATGCCCACCAACTTGTTCTCGAAGATGCGGCATTGCTCGACGCGACGATACGTGAAGTCGAGGAAACCAGTTTAAACATAGAGCATTGTTTTCAAGAAATATCTAATCGATACATTACCGCTTTTGCTAATATTGATGATGAATACATAAAGGAACGCGTGGCTGATATCCGCGATGTTACCCGTCGACTCCTGGGAAATCTTCTGGGACATTCGGATCTGGTCGAAGGCAAACTTACGGAGAAAAAAATTGTCGTAGCTGAGGATTTATCACCCTCTGATACAGCCAGCTTGGGAAAAAACCATCTCCTTGGTATTGCCACAGATAGGGGAAGTCGCACGAGTCACTCGGTGATCATGGCACGATCTCTGGAAATCCCTGCGGTGGTAGGGTTACACAATATATCATCACTCGTTCACACCGATGATATTCTGCTGATCGACGGTTATAATGGCATCGTTATCATTAATCCTAGCGAACAAAGTCTCTATCAATATGGTCAAATCGAGCATGAACGACAAACGATCAAGAAAGTCTATAAAAAGGAATCCGACCTACCTGCCGAAACGCGTGATGGACATAAGATTGCGATTAGAGCAAACATTGAAGGATTTGAGGACACCGAGCGGCTAAAGGGAAGTGGGGCTGACGGAGTAGGGCTTTTCAGAACAGAGGGTATTTATTTAAGTGGCATCAATTTTCCTGACGAGGAGCAACAATATGAATCCTATCGAAAGGTCGTGGCCGCCCTCAGCCCGAAGCTGGTTATTATACGCACCCTCGATCTGGGTGGCGACAAGGTTCGCACTCTTTTCACGGGAGGTGAAATATCGCATTTAGGGAGCGCGGATTTACATGAAGAGAGCAATCCCTTTATGGGGCTTAGGGCCATTAGATTTTGCCTCGAAAATCCAGAGATTTTTAAGTGTCAACTGCGCGCCATTCTTAGAGCGGCAGCTCACGGGCAAGTCAAACTTATGTATCCCATGATCAGTAGTGTTGCTGAGCTTCGTGACGCCAATCGCCTTCTGGATGAATGTAAGGAAGAATTAAAGAATAACGATCATGAATATAATCCAGATGTTGAGTTGGGCATCATGATCGAAATTCCCAGCGCCGCAAGCACTGTCGATATCTTATCCGAACATTGTAATTTTATCAGTATAGGCACTAACGATCTCATCCAATATATGCTCGCGGTTGACCGTGTTAACGACAGTATTGCTCATCTATATGAACCCAATCATCCTGCGGTTGTACGCACCATAAAAAATATTATCGATGTGGCCCACGCAAAAGAACTGTCTGTCGCCATTTGTGGAGAGATGGCCAGCGATCCTATTTATACCATCCTCCTGGTGGGGCTCGGTGCCGATGAGCTCAGTGTAACAACAAGCTTTATTCCCGAGATAAAATACTTAATCCGACAATTGAACAGATCCGATGTCGTAAAAATTGCCGAAGATATTCTCAAAATGGGTGAGCCCGACGAAATTTATGATACATTGCGTGATTTTTATCATCATTTAATGGGTGAGGGGATAAAATAAAATCTTTACCCCAAAACTATTTTGCAAATAAGGAGTGGATCAATAATCAGGACCTGGCAGGTTTTAATCCACTTCCGAGTATCGTTTCAAAATAGGGTTCTTCCTTTTCCTGGGTGATCACGTTTACTTCAACCTGTTTGAAGCCTACCTTTTTTAAATACTGGTAAAGGGTATTTTCCTTAAAGCCCAACCAGCGGTCGGCATAGAGATCATGAGCTTTTTCAAAATTATGCTCTTTCAGATCTATTATTATGACCTGGCCACCTGGTCTCAATATCCGGTATGATTCATTCAAGGCCTGAGGGGGGTGTTCAGCATGATGAAGAGCGTGACTTAATAAGGCGAGGTCAACAGAGGAATTCTTTAAAGGGACCTGTTCAATATCACCGAGTTTGTATTGTAAATTATTAAAGCCGTTTTTAACCGCTAACCGGGTCCCCACTTCGCACATGCGTGGCGAGTTATCGATACAGATTACTTTTTTCGCTCGACGTGCGAGTAGTTGTGCGATCATCCCTTCACCCGCACCCAAATCAGCGATATCGATATGGGGTGTAAGATGAAGCAGAAAATGTCCAATTGCTTCCCAAGAGCGGCCCGGGCAATATTTTTTTCCGAGGCGTCCGGCTATTTCATTGAAATATCGCTCGGTGGCTTTGCGGCGTTTCTCCAGAACACGTCTCAAGTTAATCTGGTCTTCCCTCATTTCTTTTACGCCGGCCATAGATTCACAGGCTGAGGCGATCAGTTTTTTTTGCAGATCAATGAGGTTATCATTCAGGGAATAATAGGTACGTTTGCCTTCTTTCCGGTCAACGACTATTTCACCCTGTCTCAAAAGCGCTAAATGTGACGATATGCGTGACTGTCCCATATCAAGGATTTCCTGCAGCTCTGCGACAGAAAGCTCTTCTTTTAAGAGGAGATTAATCAGCCGTAAACGTGTTGAATCTCCCAGCAGCTTGAGTATGTCCCTTGGATCTATCACCCGGCAATATATCCAATCAAAAACGGGTGAGGTCAAGATTTCTGATCATCCTGACTAATCGGGATTACTCGTAATTACTAAATTAAATTACTCTTTTATGCAAAGAGGAATTACGGGGATCTTAATTTAAATCAATATATCGAGAAATCTTTTTAATCGTCCACTCGACTTCATTGTTATCAATATTAATTTTAACGGTGTCCCCTTGACGTTTGGAGATGAGGCTTTGTCCCAGCGGCGTTTCATAGGAAAGAATATTGTTCTCCGGGTTGCTGTCCCATGCTCCTAATATAGAATAACTGACGGTGTTTCCGGTTGAAGCCTGGAGTAACTCAACAACAGCACCGACACCAACGACATCGGTGGGGGTGTCAGAAAAATCAGTGATCTGAGCTCGAGAAAGATCCATCTCGAGCTGCTCTTTTCGACTGAGCAAGGTGTCTTGGTCCTGGCGGGCCATTTTATATTCAGAATTCTCGCGTATGTCTCCGAGTTCACGCGCACTTGAAATGGCCTTTGTGTTCTCCGGGATCTTAACGTTGGTGAGTATTTCGTATTCCTTTTTTCGCGATTCAAAACTATCTTTTGAAACGAGCAGGTAATCTTGTTCTTTACTGACTTTAATGTCGGTCAATAGATTTTGGACTGTGGGAAACTGCTTAATAAATCGTGCCAGGAGAGAATTTTTAGTGAGATTTTCAAAACCCTGATTAAGCATCAGGGTAGTGGCAAGATCTCCCGCTGTTTCGGAGTTAGCCGAGGATAATAATTCTGGTATTAATTCAGCATCTTCACTTAAAAAATCACCGAGAGGAACACGCCGGTTGCCCGCCGTTTGTAAAGCTTCATAATCTATGGCATAAAATATGGCATTGAGGAGACGCGGCGTCATCAGATTTTCCAACATCGCTTGATACTTAGGAGAATGACGGTTTTTAACAATCCAGAGGAGAAGCGGTCCTTTAAGTGTTTGTTCATTTAACCACCGTTGTAAGGTTTCTCGTAATTTATCTTCCTCATTTTTATCAATGAGGAAATTAATACATTCACTGGTAAACTTGCCACTACTGTTTTTGAGCAGGTCCTGCATGATTTTTTTCCAATCATCCGGGTAGCAGCGAGTGATGAGGTCGAGTAATCGTTTAAAATAACTGGAGGGGATTTGGGTAGCTAAATTAGTGAGATCTTTATTTTCGTAAATCATGGAGGCTGAGGTCGGCTCCAAAGTTTCGACATCTTCGTGAATATATCGGGCGAGATCATTGCGCACCCAGAGGCCTTGCAACCGTTCACCTGAATTAAGATGGAGCGTTCCTCGTATGGCATCGGTGAGGCTTATAAGGACGTCAGGTAAATGTTGCTTAAGGTTTTCGTTTGAAACAGAAAGGCTTTGTAGTTTTTCGGCCAGGGATATTTTCTTTTTAGGCGCCTTAGTAGAGAAGAATTGTTCGAGGATTTCATCTTCAGGGGTTACCGGGTCATCACGCAAAATATAGGGGGCGGTTTTCTTTGCCGGTACCGCGATCCGAGGATCCTTAATGAGAAGTTTTTTCGTCGAGGTCCACCATTTCTTATAGCGTTTTTCTCCGAGCAAGCGGCTTAACTGTTTCTCCAATTCAGAATTAGTGGCGGCATTATTTGATTCGATCGATAGAATTTCTACAATCAGGTCGGCCGGTCTTTTTTTAATGATTTCCTCAACCATTTCAGGATCTTCGCGATGACGTGCGATTATACTTTCAGATGACAATATATCGAGGCGATCAATACAAAATACAGGATCCATGGGATGGGCGGATTTACCGTCCTCAAAATCAATAATGAGTTTATTATCCGGGTTGTTGTATTCTGTAATTTTACCCAACCCCCAACTACGGTGAATACAGTAGGTTCCCGGTTGCATGGCCTCAAGTTTTCCCCTGGATGACTCTAATTGAGGATGTCTTTGGATAATTAAATCAATATCGTCTTTATTCATAATGATACATTGTCTAATATAGAGATATGCCTGGAGCTATATCAGAATTCCAGTTAAGGGGATGAGCTGAATTTAACCGGAATATGAGAAATTTTTCTAATTCATCCAAAAGCGGATGGCAGAGAGCCATAATTATCAGCGAATCCTACCTCATAAAACCGGTTAAGGTGGATAAGCTCATCGCAGGTCACTATTCCGATCTTTCCGTTATAGAACGACGTCGTTGCCATTATCTGCTATTTGGTATGCTGAGAAATTTACGTTTAATTGAGTTTGCGCTAAGCAAGTTATTATCAAAGGAGCCCAGACCTCTATTAAAGTCAATTCTTTTTATCGGAGCAACTGAAATCCTCTTAGCAGACTCATCTTTAGTCCCTAAAATAATTCATCATGCGGTAAAACAGGCTAAATATTGTGTTAGTTTAAAAGAAAGCGGGATGGTGAATGCGGTCCTGCGTAAATTTCCCGCTGTTATCCGGGCAACACAGGCTTCAGAAATAGATACGATTGAACATTTGTCACTCCTCAATAGTCACCCGGAGTGGTTAGTGCGACGCTGGGAAATCCAGTTTGGTCTGAATAAAACGAAACACCTGCTTAATTGGAACCAGCGTCCATCCCCTGTTTACGTTCGCATCACTGAATCTGAGAATAGAGAACTGGAAGGATCTTTGTCTCCCACCAACTGGCCAGACTTTTTTCTCGTTAAGAATGATCAATGGGCGCCCATTGAGGATTTGGTTAATGCCGGTAGGGCTTATGTTATGGATCCCGCCAGCCGTTTGCCGACTGCCTTGCTCGATGTTCAGCCCCATGAAACCGTTCTCGACCTGTGTGCTTCACCCGGGGGAAAAAGTATTTTATTAGGAGAGCAACTTAGCGGGAATGGGGGACAGCTGGTTTGTCTTGATTTGCCAGGTCCAAGACTGGACCTCTTAAAAAAGAATTTAGTAGAATCCCGAGATATCCGATGCGATTTTATTGGAGCCGATCTTTTGGAAACAACACCTGATGATTTAAGATCGTGGGGAATGCCCAATAGCTATGACGCTGTTTTGATTGATGCCCCGTGTAGTAATACGGGTGTGCTTCGCCGTAGACCCGACGCTAAATGGAGACTTTGCATAGACGATATAAAAAGCGCAGCTGATGAACAATTAAAGATGCTTGAATGTGCTTCTGCATTTGTTCGATCTGGGGGTCGTCTCGTCTATAGCACATGTAGTATTGAGCGGGAAGAAAATGAGGATTTAATCAGCCGTTTCCTTTCACAATATTCCAATACATGGTGTTTAATGAAAAAAGCAATCAGCCATCCCTGGAATAATAATCATGACGGTGGAGCCGCTTTTCTTTTGAAAAAAGACGCGACATTCCCATTGGGTTGAAGGGATCCATGATCGCGCTGAAAAGCGCGATAGAAGTCTGTGGATATTTTCAGGTCTTAAATTTACTGGGACCTTCTTTACCCGCAACTCGGTGATAAGTTCCCGTCAGTTTATCGCGTTCATACTTTGTGAAACCTGCTTTTTCCACATTTTTATTCTCGAGTTTATTTGCGGTTTGCCAAGGAGTATATTTTTTAGAAATATTTGGGGGCAGGTAAATACGTCTTACGGGTTCACCTGTGAGCGGATGTTTTGATAAAGGTTCGGCCGTCATGGGCTGCTCAATTTCGAAGATTTCTCCTTCGGAATCATCATCGACAATCACCTCGTAAACGTAAATTGGCATAATATAAAAGTAAGTCGTTCAATATATATTAATTTTAAAACAAATCAATGTGATTACCAATGGTTCATTAATAAAGATTATTGTATTTTGAATGTGAATGATAATAGTATTCTTTTGCTCTTCTTCGCTAGACCATTTACTCATTGACTGTTATCATTCAATAAATGATAATTGGACCTTAGTCCTGCGGTAACTTTTGATCTTTTTTTTTAAATCTCAATGCCATTTTATAAATTCTCTTTTTAGGTATTTATAGTATAATCTAATTATCGATAATATCCTAACAGGGAAGAACCATTAATATAGGTTCTTATTATTTTATTATACAGTATACATGGATGACGGATCGAATATAGAAGCATTGCCTGAAACGCCTCTCGAGTGGGGCCTTTTCATGGCAAAACTATTAGGCGTTGTTGTTATCTATTGTGCCATAGCCGGAATCGGACTGGATTTGGCATTGTGGGATAATTATGCGCCACTCATATGGCCACCCGCTGGGTTTTCCTTCGCTCTTATTGCCCTCTTTGGTTATCGTTATCTTCCCGCCATTGCCGTGGGCTCTTTCCTCGTCTATTATTTACAGGATAGTGGGATAATATATTCACTCGGTGTGGCTTTTGCCTATACCCTGAGCACGACCTTTGCCATCTACGTTTTAAAGAAATTCTGTTCCTTTCAGGATTCTGCTGAACGCATAAATGATGTGCTTTACTTCATGGCTATTGCGGTGCTTCTCAGCACCCTCTTAAGTTCTATTATAAGTTCATCTTTATTGTGTCAGTTAAATCCCGAATTCTGGTACGACTTTAAGCGTATCTGGTTAATAAGATGGCTGAGTGATGCTATTGGGATGATTGTGGTAGGGCCCTTTCTTTTAGTCTGGTTTTCCCACACGCATATCACCTGGACTAACCGTCAGGCCGCTGAGGTCCTGGGATGGCTTATTACCCTGATTTTTATATCGCTCATGGTTTTTCGTAATTGGGCTCCCATTGACACCCTGCAATATCCACTGGAGTTGGCTTTGTTTCCCATCCTCGCCTGGTCCGCTATTCGGTTTGGCCAGCGCGGGGCTACTACGGGAATTATCATTATATCTTTAATTGCGGTCTGGGAGCTGAAAGATGTTGTCGGCCCGGACGCCACTAAATTTCATACTCAACCCCCTCCCTATTTGTGGGTTTTCCTGGGTGTTCTTTCAGCCACCGCCATGTTTCTCGCGGCTATTTTAACGGAGCACAAATACCGCGAAGATCTTATTCGTGCCAATGAACAACGCTTGCGTGCTTTCATAAATGCGATGCCCGACAGTGCATTTGTGATATCAGGTAACGGCCGTTTTCTTGAAGTATTTGCCTCGCCGGACAGCATTTTTAACGGGCAGGAAGATACTTTGATTGGGCACCGTTTTGAAGATTTGTACCCGAGTGAAAAATCGGATTTATTTAATCAAACATTGGTGAAAACAATCAACAGTGCGCAACTGCAGGTCATTGAATACTCATTGCTCTTTGAGGATAGGGAGCATTGGTTTGAAGGACGGTTGGCCCCCATTAATCCTTACGAAAACAGTGAAAATCTGGTCATTTGGATGGCCCATGATATTACCGCCCGCAAAGAAGCAGAGGAACAATTAAAACAGGCTAAAGAAGCTGCGGACTCAGCGAATAAAGCAAAAAGTGACTTTCTTGCAATGATGAGTCATGAAATTCGAACTCCCATGAATGCCATACTTGGTTTTGCCGATCTTCTCGAACGGACGGAAATGGAATCAGGGCAACGGGATTACCTCAAGATAATAAATCGAAGTGGTAGATCCCTTCTCGATTTGATAAATAATATTCTTGATTTTTCAAAGATTGAATCACGCGGCATTGAATTGGAAAATACCGTTTTCCGACTGGAAGATACTCTCCTCGAAGTTCTCGATCTCGTTCTTGTTAAGGCCAAGGATAAAGGTATTACGCTCGATTATAATATAGACGATTCGAGTGAAGGTTACTTTATTGGTGATTCTCACCGCTTGCATCAGATCATCCTTAACCTCGTCAACAATGCCGTAAAATTTACGAGTGAAGGTGAAATTAAGGTTAATATTACATCACACGTCACGGAAGAGAACAGGTGGATGTTAGAATTTGCGGTTAAAGATACTGGAATTGGTATCCCCCAGGAAAAAATCGATCGGCTCTTCAAACCTTTTTCTCAAGTTGACTCTTCGACCACACGGCAATATGGAGGAACAGGTCTTGGGCTTGTCATTTGTAAGCGCTTGTGTGAAAAAATGGGTGGCGATATATGGGTTGAAAGCAAAGCCAATGAGGGTTCCACTTTCTGTTTTAATATTGAAGTCCTAGGCGCTTCAGCGCCCAAAGAAGAAACGGAAACGGTATCCTCTTCGGACTCGACTGATGCCAGTGGTCTATCCATAGACTATCCTCTCAAAATTCTCGTGGCTGAAGACGACCAGGTTAATCAGCACCTCATCCTTGAAATGCTTAAAGAAATCGGCTACTCGGGAGACCTCGCGGAGGATGGGGAGGAAACATTGAGTATGAGCAGTAAAAATGATTATGAGGTAATACTTCTGGACGTGAGAATGCCTGGAATTGATGGCATGGAAGTAACACGTCGTATTCGCAAAGGTGATTGTGGTGATAATAAAAAAGATATCTACATTATTGCGACTACAGCTTCGGCCCTTAATATTGATCGTGAAAAATGTTTATCAGTGGGAATGAATGATTACCTGTCAAAGCCCATACTTATTTCTCAACTCAAAGAGTCACTTATTAATGCATTTGATGTCACAAAATCGCGAACGGTTTAATGGAAATTTTATCTTTGACCTGTTTCAGCTTGAGCGTTTTGTCCTGATACCATCATTAGTTATATTGGCGTCGTGCATTCTCATGGCATCCTGAAGTCCCTGAGTAATGCTTCCGGTTATGAGGGATTATTATTTCTCCCCTTTGTTATTATTAATATTTTCACGGTTAAATACGAAGCAAAACTGCGTTATCCATGATTGTATCTTGATATTTTTTGAGGAAACGTTAAAACACTAGATAGTCATGAGGAAAAATTTATAGAATTGTAGGCTAGCTAAATTGAAGGTTAGAATAAATCCGGCGCACAGTAATAGATTATAGTAACAAGGTTGAATTCGAAAATAGGGAAAAACTATCTCGCTGTAGAGCCCATCACTTATAAATAATGAAAAGGAAAGTATTATTACCTCAGTTTTCTTTCGGGAGCTTATTGTTTATTCTTCTCCTCGTATCATTACTCATTGACATATTTCCCTCGTTGCTAAAAACGGTTGAAGCTGATCCAAGATTAGTTCTCTCAAGTTTTGTTATCATCGTTTTGTTTCTGGTGATGATGGATTTTCGGAATCGGAAAAGCCGACTGCAAAGACTGTCCATCGTTGCTGATTCAATTGGCCAGGGAAACTACCAGTCGCGATCGGATGATAAGACAAAGGATTCACTGGGGACTCTTGCTGTTTCCGTTAATCAGATGGCTGAAAAAATCCAAATTTCAATATCGGAACAGGAAGATGCGCAGATAAATATCGAAGATTCTCGGGCCAAGTTAGAAGAACAGAACAGGGAACTTTCTCTTGCTGTAGAAAGGCAGGAAGAATTTAGTGAGTTTCTCTCGAATATCGCCTCGATAGATATCAATACCATCGCCGATACGGCAATGGGTTATCTCATGGCTATCTCGAACAGTCAGTTTGGCTTATTTTATATTTTTGATGATGAAAAGAAAGAGTTGGTTTTAATATCACAGAAAAGCGTGGACCAAAAATTTTTGCGCAGTTTTATTCACGATGAATTATTGAAGAAGCTTCCTCAAGAACTGATGAGCAAGAAGAAGTGGATTAATATAGATGATATGGATGCGAACACCTTGCCCGAAATAAACCTGGGGTTTACGAAAGCTAAATTGAGAAATATTTTTGGAATACCAGTCCTTTTTCAGGATAAATATCTCGGTTCCGTTATTCTGGCGGGATTGGGTAAAGTAGATACAGCAACACGTCAGCATATATCCAATCATATTGAAGTGCTCGCGAATTCACTGGTTAACGCCACTACCTATCAATCGGTGCAGAATCAGTCTGTTCAATTGGAAGATGCGAATCAGGAACTGCTTGTGGCGCATAAACAAAAAAGCGAATTTGTGGCTAATATGAGCCATGAACTGCGCACCCCCTTAATTCCATAATCGGTTTTTCCGGTATTCTCACGAAAAACCGAAAGGGTAATCTGGAATCAACAGATATCAATCGAGTTGAAAAGATAAATAAGAATGGAAAGCATTTATTATCTTTAATCAATGATATCCTCGATCTCTCAAAAATTGAGACGGGCAAGATGGATTTTGTGATCGAAGAAACAAATTTGGCCATCGTTATACGAGACGTAGTTGAAATGCTGCAACCTCAGAGTGACGCCAGGGGGTTAGAATTAAAAAGTGTGATTTCGGATTCCGAGATTAATATGGAGACAGACGGTCACAAATTAAAGCAGGTATTAATCAACATGGTTAGTAACGCCGTAAAGTTTACCAGTGAGGGATCGGTTACCGTGCATTGCGTCTTGGAAGATGCGGAATCAAAAAAAGTAAGTATTAGAGTTGTAGATACCGGTATTGGAATTAAACCGGAAAAGATAAATGTTATATTTGAGGCCTACTCTCAGGCGGAAGATACGACGACACGAGATTTTGGGGGAACCGGCCTGGGGCTGACTATATCTCGTAATATTATTGAACAGCTCGGTGGAACGATGGGGGTAACGAGTGAAGAGGGTGTGGGGAGCACCTTTTTCATAGATTTTGAAGGGGGGGCTCCTGCGTCAAATTCTTCCAGAAAAAAAATCGTTAAAAAAGTAGAGAAACATGTTGAAACACCGAAAGAAACTGAAGCTCTCAAAGGGGATGATGAGAAGACACCCGCGGTTGATAACACAACAGAGGGTAAAGAAATTTACCTGGCAAAGGATGGGATTGGGGCATTAACGAGTAATACCGATTCAAAAGAGGCTTTAAAAAATATTCTGCCTGTTTCTCCGGGGAAACGTATTTTGATAGTAGATGACGATCCGGATGCTCGTGAATTTATTGGAAATTATGTTAAAGAGATGGGGGCTGATTACCGGGAGTGTGGAGAACCTGAAAAATTATTTGAGGTCATCAGTGATTATAAACCGGATCTTGTTACTTTGGATATAATGATGCCTCAGATCAATGGATTGGAACTGCTGATGCAGATGAAAAATAAACCGGAGATTTCTCATATCTCCGTTATCATCATCAGCATGGTCTCAGATACCAATCGAAACAAAGCGATTTCCCTCGGAGCCATAGACGCTTTGACCAAACCGGTCATTCAATCTGATTTTCTCAATTGCATTCAAAGGTCATTGAACTCCGATAAAATTGTAAATAGAAAAATATTAATCATTGACGATTTAGCGGATTATCAGGATTTAATGAAATCATGGTTGAATGAAAATAGTAATGTCATACAAACCGCATCCAACGGAGTTGAAGCATTTAAAGTCTTGGAGTCGTTTATCCCTGATATTATTTTTCTAGATTTGATAATGCCGGTTATGGATGGGCTAACGTTCTTAAAAGAATTTCGCTCAGTAGAGAAATATTCTAATATTCCGGTAATTGTTGTTACGGCCAAAGATCTCACCCCGGAAGATCGTAAGTGGATCAGGAGCCGTGCCGATAATATTTTTTCAAAAGGCTGAATTTGAAGCTTTTATCAGGCATTTGTTGGCCTTAAATAACCGGGTTTAAGCCGGAAAAAGGGCCCACCATTTTATTATGAAATCATTTTCTCAGTAATATTTTACTCTGTGAAAACTAATCGTAGTCCCGGAGTTCTCACTCATGGGAAAATAACTTGATAATATACAGGGAGTAAATAGAGATAATTTTGCTTTTCGGAATCTATTTATGAATCATAAGTTATCGTAATATCGATGGAAACGAATGATAAAGGAGAATTACTTGATATGGATATCCTCGTGGTCGATGACCTGGAGGATAATCTCGACTTGATTTTAGCCCTCCTTGAAGAGGATGAATATAACAGTCTTATTACAGCACAAAACGGGCAGGAAGCTCTGGATATCCTCGCGAGTGAGCAGAATGTAGATCTTGTTTTGTTAGATATTAATATGCCTGTCCTCAACGGGTATCAGGTCCTTGAGCATATTAAATCGACTGAGCAATTAAGGGCTATCCCGGTAATTATGGTATCCGCTCTCGATGAAATGGATAGTGTCATTCGATGTATAGAAAACGGCGCGGAAGATTATATAACGAAACCGGTTGATGAAACTTTATTAAGGGCGCGCGTTCATGCCAGCCTCGAGCGTAAATATTTACGCAATAAAGAAAGAGAACTTTTTCAGCAGTTAGAGATTGAGAAGCAGAAATCTGAATCGGTTCTTTACCGGGTATTGCCGGAAAGTGTCGCTGAGCGTTTAAAGAAAGACGAAGAAAATATTGCTGAAACGATGGATGAGGTAACCATAGTATTTTCTGATATCGTAGGATTTACACGCTTCTCGAGCAATATCAGTCCAGATGAATTGGTTAAGATTTTGAATGAGATTTTTCAATCCTTTGATCAACTCGTCACAGAAATGAATCTGGAGAAAGTTAAAACAATAGGGGATGCCTACATGGTCGTGGGGGGCTTACCACCCCATAAAGATAATCATGCGGAAAGGTGTATGCAATTTGCTATTTCTACTCTCAATGAAATTGATAAATTCAATAAATCACACAACTTAGACCTTAAACTAAGATTAGGTATGAGTACCGGTCCGGTTGTCGCGGGGGTAATTGGCCACACAAGATTCACTTATGATTTATGGGGCGATACCGTTAACCTTGCCAGCCGTATGGAAACACTTTGTATCCCCGGCATGGTTCAGGTCGTTGAAACGACCTTTAATAAATTACATGATAAATATCCTTTCGCTCCACGCGGTGAAATTGAAGTAAAAGGAAAAGGCCTGATGAAAACATACTTGTCGGGGAGGGAATCAATCGATGAGATAGAGAGTCTTATTCTCTCTGAAAAGAATAATACGACATTGCCCAAGACTGATTGATTAAGTCGGAAAAAATCCTTTATCGAAGACCTGCGATGATTGTGCCTGTCGTTTATGAGAGTATAGCAGGGTCACCCCCGGAGTGAGCTTTTGACTTGTGGGAGTAGATACTTCTTATCTAGGCTGACCCACCATGGATCGCATTGCCCACGCATTTGACACAGCGCGCGCGAAAAATAGAGCTTGCTTCGTCGCTTATCTTTGCGCTGGCGATCCAGATTTCAATACCTCGGTTAAAACCTGCCAGGAACTGACAAAAGGAGCTGTAGATGTTTTAGAACTGGCTATGCCTTTTAGCGACCCCCTTGCTGATGGAATTACCAATCAGCTCGCGGCCCAACGTGCGCTTAATTCGGGCATGACACAGGAAAAAGTTTTCGAGCTGATCAGGGAAGTGAGATCATTCACGGACATACCGATTGTTCTCTATACCTATTATAATTTAGTCTACTCTCAGGGAACAGAACATTATGTGAACAGGGCCAGGGAAGTAGGCGTGGACGGGCTTCTTACCCTCGACCTGCCACCGGAAGAAGCCGGTGATCTTCTCGATGCATGTGGTAAAGTCGAAATGAAGAATATTTTTATTATAGCGCCAACTACCCCGTCTCGACGAATAGAATTGATAGCTGAATCTGCAACGGGCTTTATTTACTACGTCTCCCTTGAGGGAGTCACAGGGGTGAGGAGTTCGCTTGCGGCCAACATCAGGGAGGCTATTAAGAAAATTAAAAAACACACGACCCTGCCGGTTGTCGTGGGGTTTGGTATCTCTACCAAGGATCAAGTCCGGGAAGTGGCTTCCTGCGCAGATGGCGTTGTCGTGGGCAGCGCTTTAGTCAATTGTGTGGCTGCCCATGCGGACCAGCCTGAAGAAATCCCCGTTCATCTCTCAAATAAACTTTCGGAATTAATAAGAGGTATCGATTGAAATCAGTTTAATGAAGGGGATCGATATATACCCAATGCCGGGTGGGCCTCTGTGAAGTAAAATCCTATTTCCGGAGTTGTCCTCCAGCAGGTTAATTTTACAAATATATTCATGGCCGGGACATTGCACTTTATTATAGGCCCCAGTGCTGTTGGCAAAACAGCGCTATCACTTCCATGGGCAGAAGCAAATAATGCCGAAATCCTTTCTTGTGATTCGCTGCTCGTTTATCGAGGAATGGATATTGGCACCGCTAAACCATCGGTGGGTGAAAGACAGCGTGTGATCCACCACGGAATCGATCAAGTCTCGATCAACGCACATTATTCTATAAACGAATACCAGCAAATGGCGCAGAGAGTGATAACTGATATTCACCAGAGAGGAATTAATGCGCTTATCGTGGGGGGGAGTGGGTTTTATCTTAAGTCATTTTTTGCACCGGTCGTGGACCGACTTAATATCCCCCCACCGCTCAAGCGGCATGTAAATGATCTTCATAGGGTAAAGGGTTTAGAGGGGGTTACAAAAGCATTATTAGATTGCAATCCCAAGGGTACCGGTGGCCTTGATCTGGAAAACCCGAGGCGGGTGATTAATGCTTTGGAACGTTGCCTCGCGTCAGGAAAAACAGTGGCGCAGCTTAGTTCAGAATTCGAAGAACTTCACCCACCATTTGAATCATTCGATAAAAAAGTGTGTATCATAAACCGTGATCGTGATGATCTCTTTCAGCGCGTGCGATTACGCGTTAAAAAGATGATCGAAGAAGGTCTCGTTAGTGAAGTGAGTCATCTCCTTACCCAGGGTATCGAAAAGAATCCGAGCGCATCTTCAGCTATCGGTTATCGTGAAACAATTAATTATCTTAAAGATAACGGGGAGATCACAAAACTGGAGGCTGCGATAACAGAAAACACGCAGAGGTTAATTAAAAAGCAATTAACATGGTTCCAAAAGCAAATACCCATAAATTGTGAATTACACCTTCAACGGGATGAAATCGGGAATCCTGACGATCTTTTCAAATAGATTTATTCGTGTAAAATATCGGCTAAACAGACAGTCTTCTATAAAGCCTGGGATTTTTCCAACTCATTTGATCTTATTTCAAATATCAATGATTGTCCGTTGTAGAAATTAGTGGCGCTTACGATCTGTTCAATGGTCGTATTCAGATTGGTCAATTCATTATTTGCCTCGGGATTTTTTTTGGCCTGGAGGCTGACAAACACCCCTTTCTCATCAAGGAAGACCATGGGTGAAATTTCGCCTGGTGAGAGATTCTCAATCTGGCTGAATAGTGAAATATTAAATCCTTCCGGTGGCTCCCGCCGGGTAAAATTTTCAAAAATATCTATACTAAGTCCTTGTTCTTCAGCTATATCTGAAAATAATCGCCCTTTGAGTAAGGCGTCGCTGAAGACCGTATTCAGAGTCTTACCATTTTCCATAAACATCCGCTTCCGTTCCGTTTCCTCGTAGCTATCAAGAACTGATTCGCGGACCTCTTCAAAAGTTGGAATGTACGCATCTATATATTTTTCAAAGATTAGAACGGCAGTTCCGTCCGAGGTTTTTATAATATCAGAAAAATAACGATTCTCATCTAGGCTGAAGGCATTGATTAAGGCTTGTCGGGGAATCTTGGTGTCAGTCGGCGGTTCAGATTTTGCATAAAGCTTGAGATCAGCTTTAAACCCTTTTTTCGATTTAACCAGCTCATTAAAAAGATCAGAATATCGCTCAATTTTGTCGCGATAGAGGCGAAAGGTGAATTCATCCGCCGATTCGGCAGTCATGCGCCCAGCTATTTCCTGTAAGTAAGCTTCTCTGACTTTATCTTTAACATCTAAATAGGTTAATTCTTTATCATTACCCTCATCATTTTTTTCTTCGTTATTATTGAATCGCCATTTTTGACGGTCATAAAAAGATTCGAGTTCACTCTCTTCAGGCGATTCAACCTCATCAAGAAAATTGCTCAGGGAAAATATTATGGGTGATACTTTAATTCTACGGGGCACTTCATATCGGAATTTACTTTTCTCGTAGAAATCTTTCAGCTTTCCCTCATCGATTAAGATGAATGGTTTATAGCTTGCGTAGTTAAGGGTGGCTACGTTGACAGTCCACAGAGTATTTAACAGCTCGATATGTTTTAAGGCTTCAAATGGCTGAATGTATCCTGGACCAATAATGGCCTCTTGAACTTTATCAATGCGGTAATCTTCCGCTAAAATCTGGGCTACACGCTCTTCGGAAAACCCTGAATCAGCTTGAACAACATTTTTGAAAATCAAATAAATCTCTTCATTGAATTTTCCATTTTCATCCATAAATGAGCGCCGTGAAGTAAGGTATTCACGTACTTGTTTCTCGTTGGGCCCTGGCACGCTGAGATCATCAGCAAGAGCGAGAAATGCGATTCGATTGAAAGCAAGATCCTCAATCATTTCTTTCTTGTAGGGGCGTCGTCCGGACTGTATCCAGGCGCTTATTTCAGCACCTCGGTAGATCTTCTGCATATCCACTTCTGAGGCCAGGTTATAACCAAAATAATCCAATTCGCGAACGGACATCCCGCTCTTCAATCCGCTTCGACCTGGAGTAACCGTAAAGACAAAAGCCACGATGACAGGGGCCAGGAGAAGAAGAAACATCCATTTACCGTATTTTCGGGTAATAGATTGTAGCCAGGTAAACATTAAGTAGGATAAATTAAAACGCTCAAAAGTATGGTTATATACATCGCTGTCAATAGACTTGTGTGATTCGCCTGGAGTAAAGCTCTGACGGGTGCTATACCATCGCCGTATTTTAGTCAGAAAAGATTTATAGCTTGTATGCTTTCGATGACAATCCAAAATCCAACGCCAATGACAATAATGACAATACTGAATAAAATGAAACGGCGGCGGCGATAAGGCGTTTCGTATTTACCTAAATTTTTATCCCAAAACCGCGATGATTGTAAATGACCCAAAAAGCCTGGACCAAACAATGGCTTGTAAAGTCGCTTATCAATCCTGTAAGTGTCCGCTTTTTGCGAACGTTTGAATCTCCATTTAAAATACCACTTTATCATTGCGTGTGATTGTCGTTAACCAATTTTCACTTAATGTAATGACCGACCTCAAACGCGATTGGTAACATCAGACTAAATTCATTTGGCGTTTTGGCAAGTTTTGAATTGAGTTGTCGCTATAGATATTTTTTATAGGAGATAATTAAATAAGGTTATAGCATGGTGCTGGATAGAGGTCCTATCCTTATTAGACATGAAAGTTACCACTCAATATATCCGCAAACTTAAGGGTGAACGTCCGATCGTTGCCCTTACTGCTTATGATAATATCAGTGCCAGGATCCTTGACCGTTCTGGTGTCGACCTCATTCTGGTCGGTGACACTGTGGGGATCAGTCTTCTCGGGTTTGAATCCACTGTCCCTGTGACTTTTGATATGATTTTACATCATGCGGCAGCCGTTATGCGTGCGCGTCCTAATGCCCTTGTCATCGCTGATATGCCCTTTCCAGAAGCCCATCGAAGCATGGACCTACTCCTCGAATCCTGTCGGCGCCTGATGCAGGAAGCGGGGGTCGAAGGCGTAAAGCTTGAAGGCGGGAAAAACATTGCTTCTAAGGTCTCCAAGTTAGTCGATGCCGGTATTCCCGTTCTGGGCCACATTGGTGTCCTCCCTCAGCGCATACACCAGCTGGGAAGCTATTATAAAGTGGGGAAAACACCCAAGCGCAGAAAACAACTGATCGACGATGCCAAGGCCTTGGAAGAAGCGGGAGTCTTTGCCATCGTGGGGGAAGATATAGACGAAGCACTGAGTAAAGAGCTGACTGCGATATTAAGGGTTCCATTTATTGGCATAGGCAGCGGACCACACTGTGATGGACAGATTTTGGTGTCGACTGATCTTCTTGGACTGACCCCGGGGGAGATTCCTCCATTTATCAAACCCTATGTCAATCTAACCAAGGCTACGATGAAGGCGGTCAAAGCCTGGGCCGAAGATGTTCGCCAGAAAAAATATCCGTGATGAATTTTTGCATTCTGGGAGCAGGCGCATGGGGAACGGCAATGGCAATCCATTTAGCGCGTTTTGATCACACTGTAACCTTGGTGTCACGGCGAGTTGAACAGGCAACAGAGATCGCGACTTCGAGGAAAAATAAAATATATCTGCCCGGATATAAACTTGATTTCAACATTCAAGTAGGCTGTGAAATTAAACCTGCCCTGATGGAAGCGGATGCAGTGATTCTTGCCTGTCCATCGAAATATTTGCGGGGGGTCTGCAAGCAGGTGGGAGAACATATTGATCAGGCCCTACAACTTAAAATGTTCATTGCTTTAAGTAAAGGTCTCGAAGAAGGAACTAACAATACCCCATTAGAAATTGTAGCAGAAATCTTCCCTCAATTCGCAAACGGTGTTCTTTGTGGTCCCAACTACGCGGCGGAAGTCGCGGCGGGTAAACCGACCGCCATTGTTTTCGCCACGGCCAGTAACAACGATCTGACGAGAGCAATACAGCAAGCCATAAGCAATGAAAATCTCCGTGTCTACACTTCCCCGGATGTGACCGGAGTAGAGTTGGGGGCCTGTTTGAAAAATGTCTATGCCATCGCTGTTGGAATCTGTGATGGCCTCCACCTGGGAGATAATGCAAAGGCCGCGCTTATTACCAGGGCTCTATCAGAAATGGTTCGCGTGGGCACATCACTGGGCGGCCGTAAAGAGACTTTTTACGGACTGAGTGGAGTAGGTGATCTCGTTGCAACTTGCAATGGTTTGTGGAGCCGAAACCGATCTTTTGGGGAAATTCTCGCGAAAGGTGAAACAATAGGCTCTCTCCTTGACAAGAAGATTGCGACTGTAGAAGGTTACTCCTCGACACAATGCTTTTATAAGATATGTAAAAAGAATGGGGTAGAAGCGCCTATCCTGGAAGAAGTTTACGAGGTGCTTTATAATGGAAAAGAAGCTGAAACAGCTTTATTTAACCTTATGACGCGTGAGCTGAAAGCCGAATCAATATGAATTGTTTAGAGGCTTCCCGATGACTCTTTTAAAGGTTTATTTATATTCGCGTCATAATTCAGTCTTCTTTTCAGGCTGCTTCAATTGCGTTCCCATAAAAATGGGAAAGATGAGAAGCACTGCACCTGTGAGGTAAGTCGTTTTTGATCCCAGGTACCAGTAGAGAAATGCAAAGAAAAGCGGGCCTAAAGCCCGGGCCAGCGATCCCGCCGAGCGGAATGATCCAATATCACGTCCCTGGTCTGACTTGGTTGAATAAAGTGATGCTAGTGACGTTAGCGTAGGGGTTGTAAATCCAACGGACAAGCCCAGTAAACCGAGTCCAAAGTAGAAGAGTTGCCAGTGGGGTGAATGAGCCAGGCATACAAAAGCGAATATTCCGAATAGCATTCCGCAAATCGTAAGTGATTTTTCACCAATCACGGGAATAATCTGACGGATGAGCCCACCTTGAACCGCAATAAGGATAAAACCTATAAAAAGGAATAATTTAGTGTTGTCCGCGGGACTATAATTGAGACGTTCGAGGGCAAGAAAAGTTATCGTAAATTCCAACCCACTGAATGCTATAATAAAGATGAAATAGATAAAGGACACCAATCTTACACTTCCATTATTAACGGAAAACAGGGCACTTAATCTTCGTGAGGATTGCCCTGTTTTTACACTGGGGTTTTTATATGCTTGAGGAAGTGTTTCCGGCAGCTTGGCGATGACCCAGAAAAGATTAAACAAGGCGAGTACGAACGCGAATAATGCGGGTATAGAGAATGGATTTATCCCGGTTGCGAGGAGACGGGGGTATATTGCCGTCAAATCGATGAGGGAGGACAAGCCGCCGATGGCAGGTCCAATAATAAAACCTACTCCAAATGCAACACCGACGAGTGCCATCCCTTTGGAACGATTTTCTTCACTTGTGATGTCGGCGACGGCGGCGGTGGCCACGGCCAGATTTCCACCCATGACTCCTCCAATGATACGCGATAAAAGCAGGAGGGTGAAAGAATCTGCGAATACCCATAGCAAATAGCCTAAGGTGGTTCCAGCAATGGTAAAGATAAGGATTGGCCGACGACCATAACGATCAGATAACTGCCCTAGTATCGGTGAAAAGATAAACTGGAGGATTGAATATAAAGAACCAAGAATTCCCCCAAAGAGGACGGTTGTTAAAAACTTCGTGTCCCCGCTGCCGCTGATCGAAAGATCTTTCATCACGGAGACCAAATAGCCGACAATAGAGTCTGGCCCTTCTCTCGTTAAATAATAATCAAGCATCGCCGGAAAAAGAGGAAAGATTATAGAGAATCCAACCAGATCCATAAAAATTGTGAGAAAAATGATTCTCAGATTTTTATTCCCTGTGCGGGTACTGTTAGTTTCTACTGACATTCAGATAGCTTTATGGTGAGCGTGTATAATAACTGGCAAGCTGCTGTAATTTAAAGCATGCGATAACGATAACCCCGCCGAGACTTGTGGGCCGAGATCGTTTGATTTTTAAGAATTGAAACGTTCCTTGAGAGATTGCGAAACGTTTGCAGGGACAAGTTTTGTGATATCACCCCCAAAGCGAGAAACTTGCTTTATCAGTTTAGAACTGGTGAAAATATATTCCTGTCGCGGCATGAGAAAAATTGTTTCTATCTCTTCATCGAGGTGGCGGTTCATTTGCGTTAATTGAAACTCAAATTCAAAATCGGCAACAGCCCTTAAACCGCGAACAATGGTCTTAGCCTCCATCTCTTTAGCATAGTCAACCAGTAATCCAGGAAGGGGACACACCACTACGTTATTTTTATGAGACAAATTATCACGAACCAATTGGATGCGTTCCTCTAATGAAAAAAGCGGTTCTTTTTCATAGTTAGAGGCAACGGCAATAATGAGCTTATCAAAAATTCTACCTGCCCGTTCAGCAATATCGAGATGGCCATTAGTAACGGGATCAAAAGTGCCTGGGTATATCGCGGTTTTCATTTAAGTTTGCCCCATGAATAAATTAACTAGTAATATTTGCGAGTTAAAATATTAATCTAATTAGTTAATTCTTTGTAAGATATTCGTGGCATTTGCAATTACGCAGCAATAGAGGATGAAGTTGCCAACCATATTGACCCTTTCACGTGTGCCCCTCCTCTTTATTATAGTCGTATTACTTTTCCTCAACTTTCCCGGTAAATCCACCCTCGCATTTATCCTATTTATTTTTGCCGGATTAACGGATTGGTTAGATGGTTATCTGGCCCGTAAACTGAATCAAGTCACCAATTTGGGAAAACTGATGGATGCTTTAGCGGATAAAATAATAATGCTGGGTATGTTCATCGCTCTGCTTGCTCTGGACATCCTGCCTGATTGGACAATTATACTGGTTCTCCTTATTGTCTCTCGTGAACTTCTCGTCACGGGTATGAGAATGGTAGCGGCAAGTGATGGCGTTGTCTTAGCTGCTGAAATATCGGGTAAACACAAGACCGTGGTCCAGATTATCAGCATCGCCGTTCTCCTTTTTTCTTTAGTTATTCGAAACGACATAAGCTTATGGTTGGATAAAGATTTTATCATCCTCTCAACTTATTGTCATACCCTGGGGGTGATTTTATTCGTCTTGTCAGCAGTCCTTACCCTCTATTCAGGAATCGTCTATATGATAAAATATGGGGCTCTTTTTTCTGGATCTTCTAATTGATAAATGAAGCAACGGTTAACCTGGACTCGCATGCTCCCATCGCATGTAATAAAGAATCTTGCTACCCTGGGTCCTCTTGGTTACTGGGGTAAAGCTCCAGGGACTGTAGGATCCATTGCAGGAGTTCTCTGGTTTACGGTTTTATTCTTACCCCTGACTCTCTTTGGGTTTTTGATCGCCTTTATCTTTACTGCATATTTAGCGACGGAAATTTGCGGTGAAGCTGAAGAGCGAATGTTTAAGGACGATCCCCGTGAAATTATTCTCGACGAATTCGTCGCCATGCCACTGTGTTATCTTGGACTGCAACCCTATATGTATATGCACAGGGAGTTCTTATGGCTTTATATCATTGCAGGATTTGTCCTATTCCGGTTTTTTGATATCATTAAACCTATAGGGATAAAAAAACTTCAAAAATTACCAGGAGGCATAGGGGTAGTTTTCGATGATCTGGGAGCAGCGATAGCTACCTGCATCACCCTTCATTTGTGTTTATGGGGTTTGAAGGGTTATGGATTTATTTAATTCGACTCCCTAAATCCCTTAATTTCTTTGGCCCCTCCCGCTAAATAACGCAGAGCACACACATATCCATAAAATCCTAATCCTGAAATAATACCTTTTGCTATCGGTGCGGTATAGGACAGGTGGCGGAATTCTTCACGCTCATAGATATTGGAAATGTGTACTTCAACGGCGGGTAAATCACTGCCCGCCAGGGCATCTCGCAATGCTACACTGGTATGGGTTAAGCCCCCATGGTTGAAGACGACCCCATCAATTTTTGCATCTGCTAATTGCGCATATTTTTCAATTAACTCCCCTTCGTGATTGGAGTGGAAAAAAATTAGTTCAACTCCTAAAGCATCACCTTCTTTCTTTAAATAAGATTCCAGGTCGGTTAGGGTCTCACCTCCGTAAATTTCCGGTTGGCGAGTACCTAATCGATCTAAATTGGGTCCGTTAATGATGGCGTATTTTTTCATCAAAAATATTATTAGTTAAAATGCTTATATTTGAATTTACATATTTAATTATATGTCAGTTTATTCATTGAATATCTGACATTATCAAGCATGGGTACAAATTAATTAGCAAAAAAATTTATTTACTCAAGGACATTGCTCGTGAATACAGCACGTTTTACTCCTTCTGACCGGTTTATATATAAAAAAGGACCATGAATATTACGCCAATGCGACTTATACGAAGAATTGGGTCATGGCTTGTCGATAGTTTATGTTTGGTTCTGATTTTATCACTGGTATTTCTATTATTCGAAAAAATGATGGGGTGGTCACTGGCCAATTGGCTGTTAACTATCTTCATCCTATTTATCCTCCTTTTAACTAAATTAATTTTTCAATTAAATGAAGGGATATTTTGTTTATTTAATAAATATGGACTAAAGAAACCCTATCAGTTTGAGCGCTCGTTAACCCAATGGTTTAAACTAAAACGGGCGGTCTTTTCTCTGACCGCAATAACTATTCTCCTGATTTTGGGAATCTTAGAAGCGGCCTTGCGCCTCTACCTGGATGATCTTCCGGTCAATCTGGCCAATCATTTGGGGCATGGATATCATCTTACAGGTTCGGGTATTTATCGTTATGATGAAGAGAGAAAAACGCCGAGAATGCGAAAGGGATATGAACGGGAAATGTATTTTAACGATTTTCGCTGGTGGCATAAGACTGATGCAATGGGTTATCGTAATCCAGAAGATCGCGATCAAGCAGACATTATTTTATTGGGTGATTCTATCATTTATGGGCATGGACTTGAAGAAGAAGCGACGGTAAGCAGCCAAATGGAGAATCTGACACAGGTCCCCGTGGTAAATTTTGGACAGCAGGGGGCTGGCATTCACTGTGAATATCAAATTCTCAAACATGATGGTGTCCTCATGCGACCCAAGCAGGTTTTCCTATTCTTCTTAAATAATGATATTAATGACCTGATCCTTAATTTAGATGAAACGGATAGACACAATTTTTTGAAAATCCCCATAGGCGATCATTCAACGCGATACTTTGAGGTAGAGGAAAGGCGTAAAAGGATTTTGAGTAATTGGGAAGATGCCCTCAAGGAGTTCTATGTAATCAAAAGTGGACAATTTTTCATCGATTCACTGACGAAGAATAAACGAGTGTCCTTATATCCGGAAAAAGGGAGTGAACTATCCATTGAATCGACGACAAGGACTGAAGCAAAAGCAAATCCTCACAATCCCGGCCCATTCGAAGGTGAGAAAGATGAAATACCCGGCAATTATCAATCAAACGATGACCCCTATTTAGAAGTTGGATGGGGATCACTCCCGCTCTTTGCCGATAATCCAAATTTACATCAAGCCATGAAATTTCACCTCCGGGCGCTGCTCCAGATTAAAGACCTTGCGAAACGCCATGAATTTAAATTCGTATTAATTTATATTTATACGGGCTTACCCTACGACGACACCTTTTCAGGCATTCTCAACACCTTTTGCGAAAAGAATAAAATTCAATTCTTAAATCTTAAAGCTGTTTTTGCAGAAGCGGAGGCGCGCGGGGAGCAACTCTTTTTGCCACACGATGGTCATTTTACAGGCAATGGGGCGCTTGTCACTGCCGAATCTTTAGCAGATCATTTTTCTTTGCCTTCGGGATACGAGATTAATGATGAGAATTAACTCAATTAGTATATCTTAGCGTGGGTAAGATAACTAAAATTGACGTTCGTAATTCTCATTACTTTGTCCGGGGACGTCATTCTCCCAATAGGTGTGGGCCTCTTTTCTTTTCAAGCGAAGTCTGTCTCGGCCGAGGAGACGGGCGAACAGGCCCAGGGGAGTTACTATGAAAAAGAAGATTATAGACAAAGATAAATATACTAGCAGTTGAGTAAGAGCGAACATAATTCCCATCCATGCCCAGTAAAATGGTAAACCCACGGACATTCCGGTAATACAAAAAATAAAGGAGAGACACCCGTATCCCCAAATAAAAAAGGCGATGCCAGTTTTATCATGAAAAAAATAAAAGAATGACCCCAAAATTCCCAACCCGATTAAGATGCTGCAAGCAAATATTCGTAGATCGCGAGGGCTTGGTTTCAAATTAATCTTTGCAAAAGCCATCCTTATACGATAATTAAAATAGGGTATAAATAAACGGTGCGGCTTGAGAACTGCCGAGAATTATTAAAGCACCGGTTAAGAGTAAAATAACAATAATAGGCGCCAACCAGTATGCCTTATGTTCTTTTATAAAGATAAATAATTCAGAAACGATCGATTTTCTTCGGACCATATTTATATCACTTGAATAGAGGAAAAGTTTGTAAATTAACTTATTATTAATCGAGCTTAAAATGAGCTTTGTATGCGTCCGCTCCATCCATATTGGGTTGTTCCTCTTTTAAACAGATACAGTTCTCCAGAACGAGAACGTCCATATCGGTGAACATAAAACAGCGGTAAGCGTCTTGAGGCGTTCCTACAATAGGTTCTCCTCTTATATTGAATGATGTATTTACGACAATTGGATAACCCGTTAAATTCTGAAAGGCCTTTATAATTTTGTAGAATCGGGGAGCAGTTTCAACATCAACAGTCTGAATGCGCGCTGAATAATCGATATGAGTAATAGCGGGGATATCAGAGCGTAACTGTTTAAGTCTATCCAGACCATAGAGGTTTTCCTGCTCCTTATTTAATTTAATTCGACGATTTTCTTTTAAGGGTGATACTAATAACATGTAAGGACTTTCATGATCTAAATTAAAATACTCTGCGGTGTAGTCTTTCAGGCAACTTGGCGCGAAGGGCCTGAAGGATTCCCGGAATTTTATTTTAAGATTCATTTTTGACTGCATATCAGGATTGCGCGGATCACCGAGGATGCTGCGGTTGCCCAGAGCACGGGGGCCAAATTCCATTCGACCCGCAAAGTGACCAATTACTTTGCCTTCATTAATATGCTGAGCAATAGTATCGGCGAGAGCATCCTCGCTCTCATATACGGTAAATTTGGCTTTGCTTAGACGTAAAAAGTTTTGAATTTCACTCGCTGAGAATGAGGGACCAATAAAAGAACCCTTCTGTGAATCTCTCTTATTTATCTTTCGAGGTTCATTCTTAACTTGATGCCGTACGAATAGCGCTGCGCCCAGAGCGCCACCGGCGTCTCCTGCTGCCGGCTGAATCCAAACATTGCGAAAAGGCGTTTCTCGAAGGATGCGACCATTGCCGACACAGTTCAGGGCCACACCACCTGCCATACAAAGATTTTGGAGCCCAGTTAGGGCAAAGGCATGGAAGGCTACTTTTAACATAATTTCTTCCACAACCTTTTGAATGCTGGCCGCCAGGTCCATATCGCGCTGACTTAACGCACACTCAGGATTTCTCGGTGGTCCACCAAAGAGCTTATGAAATTTATTGTTGGTCATAGTCAGACCGGCACAATAATTGAAATAGCTCTGATCGAGCCAGAAGGATCCATCTTCTTTCAGGTCGACTAAATATTTAAAAATCAGATCCGCGTACCTGGCTTTCCCGTAAGGGGCTAAGCCGATTACTTTATATTCACCTGAATTGACCCTAAAACCCGTGTAGTAAGTAAAAGCGCTATAGAGAAGGCCGAGAGAATGAGGAAATTTTATCTCTTTAAGCAGTTCTATAGTGTTATTACGGCCGCAACCAATGCTTGTTGTCGTCCACTCTCCAACACCGTCAAAGGTTATGATCGCGGCTTCATCGTAAGGACTGGGGAAAAAAGCACTGGCGGCATGAGATTCATGATGGTTGGTAAAATAAATTGGGCCGTCATATTTATTTTTCAAACCCTTGTCGATTTCTTTAGGGAGGTGTAACTTTTGACCCAACCAAAGTGGCATAGCCATGAGAAAGGATTTAAATCCTAATGGAGCATAAGCCAGATAAGTTTCCAAGAGACGTTCAAACTTTAAAATTGGCTTCTCATAAAAGACGACTGCCGATAATTGATCGGTTGTGATCCCCGCTTCGTGAAGGCAGTAATCAATTGCATTCAGGGGAAATTCATGATCGTGTTTTTTTCTCGTAAAGCGTTCTTCCTGGGCAGCCGCTATAATATTTCCCCCCTTTAAAAGGGCAGCCGCGCTGTCATGATAAAAAGCTGAGATACCAAGAATATAAGATTCAGCAGACATCGGATAATTGCAAAAATATCAACATGGAGGTAGTTATCGTGGTTATTTCAATCTGAATAAATCAAATTCACGTTTCATCTTTTCACAGAGCTCGATTCAAGTATAATATAATTAATAATGTAGGAAGTAATGTATAGGAAAATTAAAATATCTTCACTGTTTTTTCTTGGGTGCATTGCCATGGAAAGTGTTCTGGCTTATGAAACTATAGATCGAATGGAAGTTGGTGAAGCTGTTTTTTTAGATGTTGAAGTTAAGAAAGTGACACCGAAAGCGCTTATTATCAAACATTCCAAAGGCATTGCCCAGGTGCTTCTCGCCGATCTCAGTCCCGTGTTGCAAAAAAAATCTGGTTATAGTGCCGAATTGGAAGAGGCCTACAACAAAAAAATTGAAGAACGCAAGAAAGAGGTGCTGGCCGCGAGAGCAAAAGCAGCGGCTGAAAAAGAGAAGCCAAAACCCCAGCAATTGGTCTCAGATCGTATCCTGCAAAATTTCGGTCGTCCTCCGGAAATACAATCCGAAATCGATCTTCGATCGCGATTTCGTGAAATGAAATTGATATCCAAGTCCCAGGGCAGGCGTCCGAGTTGCTCGGTATTTGCGGTGGTCAGTGCGCTGGAGTATCAGAACGCCGCGGTGGTCGGGGAGGCGGAAAAATTATCAGAGGAATACCTCATTTGGGCTACTCGAAAAACGCTTGGCTATAACCCTGTTTCCGAGGCATCACCCAATGGGAGAACGGTAAAGGAAGATGATCCCAATGATGCCGATGCAGGATTCAATCTGGTTGAAGTCGTTCAGGCATTGAGGAGTTATGGTATTCCTCTCCAGGAGCAGATGCCCAACACCTTTGGTAAAAGTATGGCGAAAATTCAAGAGCCGCCGCCCGAACTCGTAGCAACCGCACAGAACCGGCGAAAAGTTTATTCATTTGTAATTACCGGTCGGGAAAACGCTGAAAAAATAGACGGTATTCTTCATTCCTTAAATGAAGGTGTTCCCGTGGTCATCGGAATGGGTTGGCCGCACTATAATTCGCTGGAGAATGCGCCCATTCTTCGCGCTCAAAAACCACGCGAAAATTATGCTCATGCCGTCACCCTTGTTGGTTACCGTTGTGAATCCGGTCGCCGTGAAGACCTGCTTTTCATCTTTAAGAATTCATGGGGACGGAAATGGGGAGTCGCAGGCCATGGATATGTGTCCTACCCCTATTTGGAAAAAAACATCAACTCCGCAATTTTTCTCGAAGTGGCACTTTAATATCAGGAGAGAATTATAGTGTAGATCCTGGTATTTATTTAGTTTTGCTGTTTGATAATATTTCTACAGTAAATTCTTTAAATCTCAACCTCCCCCCTATTCACGCATGCAATCTGTACAATCCATAATATTTGATATGGATGGCCTCATGCTCGATACAGAGAGACTAAGCCTTCAGGCCTGGAAGCTTGCTACCGAGGAACTTGGCGTGGAAATGACGGAGGATATTTATCACCAAATTATTGGGCGTAACTCGCAGGATACAAAATCTATTCTGAAAAGTTTATTAAATGAAGAATGTAGTGTTGAAGAGATTTACACCTCTACCTGGGATCATTACCATAAGATAATATCAGAAAACCCGATACCGATTAAACCGGGGCTCATCCAATTATTGGATTTTCTTGAAGAGGAGGAGATAAGCAAAGCGGTTGCCACATCGACAAAAGGTGAATTAGCCGAAAGGAATTTAAGATCACTGGATCTGTATGAGCGGTTTTCTGTTGTTATAGGTGGAGATCAGGTAAAGAGGGGAAAACCTTCCCCTGAAATATTTCTTCAAGCTGCCGCAAACCTGGGAGTTTCGCCAGCTGAATGTGTCGTTTTAGAGGATTCCGAAAACGGAATCCGCGCAGCACACGCGGCGGGATCTTTTGCCATCATGATCCCTGACCTTATCCCTCCCTCGGATGAAATACGCAAACTGGCGTACCGGGTTTTCAATTCGATTAACGAATTCCTTGTCTTCTTTAAAGACGGTCGGGGTATTGGTTGAATCCCGCTTATCTTTGACTGATGCGACAGGAGTGACACGAGAATCCCGCGCCAAAGGCGGTGAGCCAGAGATCATTTTCCACCTTGTTATTTTGTAGATATTCATCGAGCGCAAAAAGAACGGATGGACTGCTCATATTTCCGTAGTTTTTTAAAACTTTAGCAGATTCCTGCAATGGGTATTCAGGAAGCGCAGACTGTATCGCTTCAAGGACATCTCTCCCACCCACATGTGATATAATTCTTGCGATATTATGATGCTTACCATTTTGCCGGTGAAATAATTCATAGACGGAATCACTGGCCAGATCCGGGACGGTTTTATGTAAACGGTTGCGAAGTTTTCCCTGGCTGTTTATGAAGCGCAGTTTTTCCCGGTTTTCAGGGACATGCAGCGTATCGAAATCGTTACAATAGAGTCCGGTTGTATTATTTGCCATCGACCAAACACTGGCTGACGCTCCATCACCGAATAAACAGGCACTGACCAGCACACCGGGGTCATTCTCCAGATAAAATGCCGCCGAACATATTTCTACCGCAATGACCGCAACTTTAGACTGAGGATTGGCCGAGAGGAAGTAACTGGCACTCCGGAGAGTGGGAATAACCGCTCCACAACCCAGACCTACAATGTCCTGTAAAAAAACATTACTGTTCATTCCCATTTGTTCCGCTACATGACTGGTTATTCCAGGGCAAATATAACCGGTACATGTGCAGATGAAAAGGGCATCTAACTCCTTAGCGTCAGTCTTACACTTATCAAGGGCCTTTTTTAAGGCCCGGCTGGCGAGGGAGGGGGCTTCACGTTCGAATGCGCGGTTTAGCGATTCTGCGTCTAATTCAAAGAGTGTTTCCAGTTCGGGAAGAGCAAAGTGGCGTTTATCAATACCGTTGTCGTTGAGCAGAACTTTCTGGATGATATTGATGGAGCGCTGTTTCAAGCGCTTAGGTGTTTCCGAGTTAATAAATATATCCCAGCACTTCTCTTGCGTAAATGCATGGGGAGGGACCGCATTTGCTAAGCTTTGAAGATACATGAATTAATGTAAAATTTTAAAAAGTGATTGAAAGGGTAAAAGGTGCGTTCGACTTAGACCGAAGAGAAATTTCTGAAGGGTTGGGGTATAAAGCCATGGATGCATAATACGCGACACCTTCAACCGTAAACGAAATTTTCTAAGTAATAATCTGTTTACTTTAGTTACTGTCTCCGACCAGGATTGTTTATCCAGGGCGTAGGCATTAAGCGGCTCAGCGACAAGGGCGCCGGCTTCAAAAGCCATCGACATCCCATTTCCGGTAAAAGGTGGGATTACCGTAAACTGATCACCTAAATAAATTCTCTCATCCGATTGATGGCAGTGATTGAAGTCGATCGCAGCAATGCCCGTCGAACTATCCTCGTCGATTTCTGCTTTTGCCAATCTTCCAGCCATGTTATTCATCCCACAGGCTTCAAGGTAGGCTAATAGTAGATCTTGTTTTTTTACCTTAATCTCAGATCTGCGGCGAAAAAGGCCGCAAATATTAACGCGGCCATTTTCCACCGATGACGCACCTGCATATCCATATTTTCCCAGGTGAACCTCCAAGTCACTGGCGAGGGGATAATCCAGACTATGTACTTTAATTCCTATCCAATTACTCTGTGTTATTTGTCTTCCTGCCGCCCATACCTGACCTTTCTCAACGGCCAAATCACGAATGCGATGATGGGTATGAAGAATACCGCCGAGGCGTTCAAAATCTTGAGCTAACCGGTGGTCCAGAAGGTAACGTGATATGCCCATAGCTGGCCGCGGAAGCATATCATCTCTTACTTGACGGCCATTGAGAAACCAAGCGGTATGACGATGCAGACAGGCATCATCCAGATGCCTCGTAATCCCGAGTTCTTTAAGCGTGTCTGATTTCACTCCGGCAATGAATTCGCCACAAACTTTATGTCTGGGGAATATACCTGCTTCATGGATTGTAACGTCGATATTACGCTTTCGCAACGCAATGCCGAGGGAAAGCCCTGCCAGGCCACCACCGATAATAGTTATAGGGTTCATTTGCGAACAGCGATCATATGGTATTGGCCAAGGAATCCAATCTTACATTTACAGATCCATTGGGTGGGGTCTAAGTCTAAGAGATATGGTAACTCATTCCCGAGAAACCCTGCCTCTATGCTCGCCCTGGCATCATGGTTAGTTACATAGCTGGTGCCGAACAATCGGGCCAGCCGGGCTTGATGGATATGTAATTTGCGTCTGGCTGGTTCAGACACTAAAATAAGCCTCGCTTTTTCCCCAATAAACCGACCCAGTTTTTGTAATTCATGGTCTTGAAATTGATGGAGGACGAGGTTGGCTAAGACAATACTGTAATGATTATAGCTGTTAAAGGATCGAAGATCAACTTGATGCCAAGTCCCTGATTCAGGCCAACGAGGGGGGCGAGACCACCGATCCAAACCATCAATGGAGACTTTTCTTCTATTTAAGAGACTAAAGTGTAAGTGTTGCCCCAGTTCACCGAGCCCCGCACCTATTTCAAGCAGGCGGTCATTTTCGTTCAACCGGTTTTTAAGTTCTCGACAAAACCAACGAAAATTTCCCATGAGATGGTTAAAGAGTAACAGGTCTCTCCGATTGTGGAGAGCGTCTGGATGATTTTCCGGGAGAATGTCAAGAATCTCGGGTTTAACAGTACGGATCATAACCATGATTCTATTTCATAAGATCAATAAATGAGTTTCAACGCTACAATATGTTAACTCATGGTTATTTAATTTCGTGGATAATCGCATGATGAAAAAAAAACCCTTCCTGAACGGAAGGGCGGCAATAGATACTCATCTCGGTAGCATTTAATCTTCCGGTTTCGTTTTTATTAAACCTGACACGGCTTCACCGTCTTTCCATTGGCCGCGCTTTTTAAGAAGGAGGACGCGTTCAAAACGTTTAAGAACATTACGCTTTTTTAAAGACCTTCCACCGCCTTTTTTAAAACTATTGTGCTGGGACATAGATTTTGTATTTACGGGTTAAAAGATCGCCATAAAAACGACTCTTTCGAGAAAATCAATATTTTTTTTAAAATCCAGTACTGAATAGAATAGAAGTAAGTGCGATTACTAGATCAGAGACTGGGTCTTCCCCAGATAGTCAGTTCCCTCGATCCCTCAGGACCACCCATGGACAAACTGGCAATAGCTCCGACAATAAAACTTATGCCAAAACTGAATGGAAAATAATAAATGAAGTGTACCTCCAGACCGTTTATTAACCAAAGTATAGCGGGGATGTTGACAACTGTACCGACGATCCATCCGCGTAAGGTGGCACGCTTCATTAAAATTCCCAGAAGAAAAAGACTCAAAATAGGACCGGTGAACAGGCTGGTTAAGATGCTGGCTGCTTTTAAAATATGCCCAATCGAGGATACGAAACAGGCAATAGTGACCGCTAAAGCACCAAGGCCGAAAGTCAGAATGCGCGCCAATTTAACATCCATGTGCTCATCGGCTTCATGGCTCCTTAACGGTTTGACAAAGTCGTTAACGATAACTGTAGACACGGAGTTAATGCCAGAATCCATACTTGACATTGCTGCTGCTAAAATGGCGGTGATAAGGAGACCCGAAACACCATTCGGCATTTGTTGAATAATATAATACGGAAGTAATTTATCACCTTCAATGCCTGCCGATAGTTGATCGGGAAAATGTTGAAAATAGGCAAGCATACCGAGCCCCAAGAAGGTCAATAAACTCACCATGATCAAAGTAATGAGCGAATTAATCCATGTCGCTTTGACCATACCAAGAAAGTTTTTAGTCGATAAAAGCCTTTGCACCGTAACCTGATCGGTTCCAAAATCCTGCAGCGCGGTGATAAAAGATGTAATAGCCAATGCGAGAAGAGACATTTCAAAGAGATTTATTTTCCAACTGAAAACATCCAGTTTACCCGACGCATGTGCCACCTCGATAATCCCAGTCCAACCTTCGGGGACATTAAGGAGTAAGCTTAACCCTATCCAGATGGCGCCACCGACAAGAATTACAAATTGCAAAGCGTCCGTCCACACGACAGCGGAGAGCCCGCCCAGCACCGTGTAGGTTGTTGCGAGAAGCCCCATGAGGATGATAGCCAGGTATAAGTTGATATCGGTAACTACTGATAGGGCAAGGGCAGGTGAGTAGATGACAACTCCCAACCAGCTTAACCGCTGGAGGATAAATAAGCCGGAAGCTACGTATCTTCCCAGCGGGCCATAACGCCGGCCAACGTATTCGTAAGAAGTAGTAACATTGAGTTTTCGATAAAAGGGATAAAATAATAAGATCAGGAAGGGGGCGGCAACGACATACATAACCCCCAATGCAATAAAGGAGATGTTCTCCATATAGGCCATGCCGGGAAGAGCCATATAGGAAGCGGCACTGGCAAGCGAGACATACATACTAATGGCTACGATGAACCAGGGCATCCGACGTCCGGCGAGGAAATAATCTTCAGTAGTTTTTTGTTTTTTCGCGAAACTAACCCCAATGCCAAACATGACCCCAAGATAGATAATACAAATACTGTAATTCAGGGTGCCAAATGATGATGCTTCCTGCATAGGCGAAATCTAATTTTCTGATGGTAAAATAATAATAATCCACAAAGTGCTTATTTATTATAAGAATTCAAGAGGATTATTTTTGATGAAAATGAAGCTTGAACACTCATTGCAGATAAAACTTGTAGATAATGATATGATTTTAGAAATTAAGTTTATTCTAGAGAGTGAACAGCTTATGAACAAAGCAACGGATATTATGACCTCTGTAAATTTAAAGATGAAATAAAGGATAACTTTAATGGCAAAGATAAATTATGAGTATATGCTTCCACACGAAATTTTAGCTGCGCGCAATGCTAAACCGCTGGCTTATTTGCCGCTTGGGCCCATCGAATGGCATGGGGTACACAATCCAGTAGGGTTAGATGCGCTTAAAGCTAAATCGCTATGTGAACTGGCCGCTGAGAGGGGTGGGGGTATTGTCATGCCACCTCTCTGGTGGGGTGAACATCGAGAGATTCAATTGCTGGAAGCGAATCCTGCGACACGGGCATCCGCTGCGAAAAAAATGGGATTGGCGCCAGAAGATTTTACCTTCGGTTCGATGGGTGGCAGGACCGTTGAAGAGCAGGCCCATTTTTATAATGATCTTTTATTTCATATCTATCACCAATTAGCTAATTTAGGGTTTAAAGCGATTTTTGTCATGTGCGGGCATGGACCGCTTCCCTTATATGCGAATTTTACAGCTGAAGTTTTTATGCGTAAAAGCCCCGTTCGTGTTTTTGCGACGAGTGAAGCGGCGCTCGTATCTGACAAAGTCAAAGAACTTGATTGCCCAGTCGAAGATGGTGAGGAGTGGGGAGGGGATCACGCTGGGAAATGGGAGACATCTCTTCTTATGGCCCTATATCCGGATCTTGTAGATTTATCACTTCTACCCAAAGGAGAAGATGCTGAACTTATCGGCATCATGGGTGAAGATCCTCGGCAATCTAATCTGGATTTCGGGAGACGGGCCGTAGAGGCAATCATCAATGCCATGATTGATAAAAGCGATACCTTAATAGAGGAAGCAAATACCTTTCAGTCTTAGGGTCATTTCAGCTATAGCTGAGAGTCACCTTTCGCGTCTATTCTGCATTTGATTCCAGGGTTGGTCTTGCAAGAATAGGGATCTGCATTAGATTAGGGGGTCGGATTTTGTCTCTCTCTATGGTGGTGAAAAAGCTTCTATCATTAATTATCTGTATCGCTTTCAGTCTCTCGCTATGGGCCGAGCCTGAGGATCTCGAGTTCTTTATCGATTTTGAAAATATTGCTGCTTCAGATGATTTCAGCATAGGTGAACCGGACACAAGTGTCCATTTCTTTGGGTTTAAGTTGCAAACTGTAGATGATCCTAGCCTCGCCCGTTCAGGGACAAAAGCGATAACGCTGGAGGAAGGGGAAGAAGGGATTATCCAATTTGACCGAGGCATTAATCTTTTGCAGTTTTATGCAGTTGAGACCACTGGTGCAGGTCGGATCGAACTCCGAGACAAAAATGCATTTCATTTGCATCCATTGGGCCTGGTTGTGGATCTGCCACGCAGCATTGATACGATTACGAATTCAGCTTTACAGCGCTTTGTCGCATTCAGTGGTGATATAGAGGATCTTCAGGATCTGAACTTTACCAACGGTATTAAGGAAATAAAAATAAAAAATGTCTCGGGATTATTTGTTCTCGATGATCTCGGATTTTCCCATGTTATTGGACCACCGAATAATACCGTGTTTGAAGATTTTGAAGTATTAACTAATAATACTATATATAAGAACCCAGAAAACTTCAAAATTGGACAATCCCCTGTTACCGCTACTTTTACGGGTGGTATTGCAAAAAGTGTTCTCGATAGACAATCATCAAATTTAACTCCCTTTAATCATACCTATCCTGTCGCCTTAAATTTCCTCGCTGAAGCAGCATGGGTAATCCCCAATGGAAAGACGGGAACTATTATTTTTGAAACACCCGCAGCCCAGGTTCAGTTTTACGCCGCGCTTTTCATTCTCGGTGACGGGATAATTGAGGTATTCGATTCCAATGATAATTTCCTTACGAGGCGAACGGATATTCCGCGTAGTATCTCTATTGAATCGGAAGTCCCGTTTACGTTTATCGATTTAAATGCGGAGGAATTAGGTGCTCCCGGGGGTATAGGAAAAATCACCTATACTAATACCCCGCTACAGACGCCAGCTACGGGTTTTGATTCTATCACCATAGACGATATTGGGTTTACTCCTATCGCTCAACCGTTCCTTGGACGTGAATCGGTAGTGGAGCCCGATGATCTGATCATTGAAGGTTCAGGAGAAATTGTTGGGACTAATATCTTACACCCCAATGGGAATATTTTTGATCAGATACTGCTCTCCGGTGATCGAGTGAAAGTCCGTGCAGACGTAAACCAGATATCACGCGTATCTTTCCTGGACGTAAACGATGATATCGTGCAGGTTGAATTTTCCGGTAGTGGTTTGATGACAGTGACAATAGACCCTGAATCTTACAAACCTCCTTCCATACCGTTGAAATACAATCAGGAGATTAAATATGTTAAGGGGAGTCCTCGCATTATGATTGAAGGAGCTGACGCAAGTACTTTTATCAGCATTTTTACGGTCGGCAGGATCAATGCCGTTGACCAGAGTTTATTTCCTCAAGGTGTCGAGTATGACGCCGTAGCGGATGTATCCTTGTTAGAGGTGTTCAACTCATTCAGCATGGGAGGCATTCAATGTGCCAATGCGCGTTTTACGGCAAGCAGTGGTAAGGTGGGAATTGATGCCCGCGATGTACCCATAGCAGTGCGCTTAACAGTGGGAGATATCGATGCTTTAGGTAATGCCGTCCCCTACCTGATAATTGGTGCTGATTCATTCAAGATCAGGGCGGCTAATCCTGGTTTAAGGGTAACCGGAGGGGACCTTCAGCAAAGCAATGGAGTGCCCATAATTGTGGCGCCAGGAAGCTCGATCGTGTCGGGTTTCGAGACCTTAATATCACAGAACAATTTTAAATCTGATAATACATCTCAGCCCACTCAAAATATAAGCGCTTCTTTCATCAATGAAGATGGGGAGGATGTTTTCTTTATAGTGATAGAAACAACTGTTAATTAGATTGATTTTAACAGGATTAACTTATCATTCCTTCCCTGATTGCGGGATCCTTTAGCCTTGAAGCAGAGTCAATACTTGATGGCTATAATTCTAAAATAAATGCGTATCGATTGCCTGCGAGACGTTGAAAAAGACCCGTGCTCAGGTCGCCATCATCTATGGTGTCATCAATCTGTTGCATTTGAATGATTCCAAGATTGCTATTTAACAGGCTGATAGCAGCTGTAATTCCAAAAACACCGACATCCCAATCCCAACTGCCTCCCACCGGGGTGGATTCCGTCCATACCGTATTACCGAGGTAATCATTCATGCCGTTAGGAATAACCGCCGGACCAACATCAGGCGGGTAGCTTCCCTCGGTTTGGGCATATTGTTCAAATCCACCGGTAAATACCCGCCAGTTGTTTATAAGATATTTATTTTGCGCAGATTCGCGCGTCTTCCTCAGATATGGAATGGCGATGGTCGCCAGGATCCCGATAATAATTACCACGATCATCGTTTCCACTAAGGTAAAAGCTCTGGATTTTGGGATTCTCATTCGCTCTAGGTTAAAATGTAAAATTAAAATTATATAGATTTAAAATAGGCTCTGTTCCCTGTTAAATCATACCCCCCTGAGATTTTATTATTTTCATCATCCGATATAACTTTAAAATTGTATCCATTTTCAATATTCACTTCGGTCATAGATTTCCACACCAGGTATTGTTCTTCTTCACTCATGTCCTCCAAACCTTCGATTGGTAGATCTGAATAAAATCGATAGCGAGCTATTCTAAAGGGTTTTTCTTCAATCTTATTGATTTCTAAACGCTTCGCCTAGCCCAGTTTAAAAATTCTGGCTCGCTGATAGAAAACTCATATACATCAGTTAAGCGGTCTTTGTAATAAGAGATATTATTTGCCGATTTAGGCAGCCAATCAACGGAATCTACATTTTCCGCATAATCATAGTTATTATAGAAATATATATGGTATATGATATTGCCCGAGATTATTAATACGACCACTGCGATAAGCACAAACCAATCATATTTCGGGTTGGCCACCGCTTCACGCATATCTTCAAGAACGGATGATTTATTTTCAGGACGAGATACTTTTTTTTGTTCCAGTTTATAGGATTGAAATTGTTCAACGGGCTCGGGTAAGTCTTCATTTTCATTTTCATTTTCATTTTTATCTTCAATTTCATCTTCTTGATCTATGGCTAATCGCTCTACAAACCCGCCATTTTCAATGGCACTTTCAGCATCATATATATTAAAAAAATACCCGTTAATTTCACTCTTGTCATCCTCAGTCGCGGTATGGGCCGCGTACATCATTACGGTACTGAAGGTTTCCCCTTTAGGGACTTCATAGGGCTCTATTCTGGTCTTCTCGATATCCGACGCACTGATGTATTTTTCAGCCTTAGCCCTGCTGCTGAATGCACTTATTGCTTTATCGTTTCCGTTGGAATTCGCGATGACGATATAAAAAGTCATGAGTTTATGTAATTAGAACTCATATTAACTCTCTTGTCAAAAATTCTTAAGTGCAAAATGACTCACTGCGTAATGGTGATTGACAGTTATTATTTATCCATAATCAAACAATACCGAGTGGCGCCGACACGCTGAAAAATGCCAAGGCTCAAATCACCATCGTCTATGACAAAATCTATGTTCTGCATCTGCAATATCCCAAGATTCGCATCGACTAAACTGACCCCCGCATTAATGCCAAATCCGTCCACATCCCAGTCCCAATTACCACCCATCGGGGTCGTTTCCTTCCAGATAGTATTACTTAAATATTCAGCCATTCCGTTAGGAACGATTCCACGATTTGCATCAGGAGGGTAATCCCCTTGTGCCTTGGCGTACTGTTCATAGGCATCAGAAAATACACGCCAATTATTTATGAGATAACTATTCTGGGCAGATTCACGAACACTTCGAAAATAAGGCACGGCGAGCGTAGCGAGTAATCCGATTACCGCTATTAGAACCATAATTTCAACTATTGTGAACGCTTTGTGACGAGAACTGTACATTTTGTCTGAACTGCGTATTTCGAATTATATTATAATGACTTATAATAAACTTTTCCCGCTTCTGCATCATAGCTTCCTGAATTATTATTTTCATTAGCATCGGGATCCCCTTCAAAGAAATAACCATTATTGATGAAAACCTTATTTTGAGACATCCACTCCTGATAGCTTTCTGTTTCACTCAAGTTTTCATGATCGTCGTTAGGAGCATCAATGAAGAAGCTATATCTGGCCACCGCGATAGGCCCTTCTTCTATTTTTTCATACTTTAGATCCTTTTCCCTGGCCCATAATAAAAAATCAGTTTCGCCAATAGAAAATTCGTATACATAGGATTGGTCGCGTTTATAATATGAAATATTCTTAGCTGACTGGGGCAGCCAATCTACCGTTTCTAAATTTTCTGCAATTTCATATCGGTTGTAATAAAAGGTATGATAAATTACATTGCCACCGGCTATTAATAGGATCAGCGCGACAAGAAAAATTTTTTTACAGCCAGGACTGTTCAGATATTCTGTGTTAATGTTCATGTGCAATAAAGTCTGATTGGGAAAAGTAGCGTATAAGATCTATTAATATAATAAATACATCCTGATTAGAAGAATTAAATACCCTAGTTGTGAATTTTTACAATTTATTATTAAAAAAGCCAATAATTATATTATGCATTTATTTGTCAATTCATTGCATGGTGAAATGGATATTGGACCTCTATTAGAATGAAATACTCCAGAATATGGTGTCTTATTAAATTAAATGACAACGCTAAATGATCGGACCCCGTTATTCGAACCGTGTATATGAGAGCGTTTACGGCTATGAAACGAGTTGTCGAATCCGCTTCGCATCATCCCGATATTATCCTTTTTGCAACAGTGATGGAAGGTCCATTCGCTCAGGTTGTAGCCTCTGCAGACTTCCTTAATCATCTTTGCACAGTATCGCTGCGTTCTGTTCTGTTGTGTATTTCTATCTTTTCATTGTGGTTATTCTGTTTGTCCCCATAAACTCACTCAATGAATGATACATATTTTATGGGTCACGCCAAAACCGATTAACTAATAATGGAAAATATAATGAGAGTGATAACTAACAGCTTTTCACCCTGTCTATTCTCGGTATACGCACTAATCAATAGCGCATTTTTATTGATCGTAATTCCCGGAACAGCTTCAGCTGATTTTATCAAGCCCGTTGTCACTGCAAATAGCGAATTATCTTTTGCCACTTATATGTATGACTCAGTCCTTTCTCCCTCAAATGTGGATCTAATTACTGAAAAATGGGAATGTAAAATTGCCCAGGCATCCTTTGACCTGATTGGAGTTGATAACGATATTAAAATTTCAGTGCGACACAAGATTGCGCCGCATTCAGGTGAGGTTGCACCTGGATCTTTAAATACGCTGTTAATTTTAAACGTTGATCGCAGGGATGAATTGGATCCCCATAAATTTTATTTAGGGGTTCCTGTGATTGGAGACCATCAAAATGGAAGCCACAGAGATTTGATCAGGGCAAAATACGAACCCATTTACAGCAAAAACTTTCTTTATTCGATATTTATACGGAGAGCATCAAGATTATCAATTGTTCTTGATCACGGTGAAAATGATAAGCAACCGACACCCCTCGTAACACCAACAAGTGGTTCAAGTATTATTATTGTGCGTTGGTGGCCTGTTTCCCTCACCTGTGCAGCGATTGCCGTGATCGCCATAGGGGTGTTCGTTTTACAACGGAAAAAACGGCGAAATTAATAAAGGGGGGGTGATGCGGGTTAAACGTTCGTTTTATTTTATTATAAAATCTGCTTACTATTCTTTAAAATTCTACTCCGCATATGTCATCCAAATTATCTAACCATAAAAAATTGTTAAGTTGTTGATCATTAAAATGGTGGTGGGAACAGGATTCGAACCTGTGATTACAATGCGGTGAATATTTAGTGCCGTATTCCGCTTAATTTAAGCATTTAAACAATCTACGTCATTCTTGACACTCCACGTTATTGTAATATTAATTGTAATATGGCTTCGTTAAGAAAGGTTCCCAATTCTAAATATTGGATTGCCTGTTACACCGATCACACCGGTAAGCAGAGGCAGAAAAGCACCAAGGAGACAGACAGGCGAAGAGCGCAGAAGATAGCGGATAAACTCGAGTCAGCATATCAGCAAACATTAACTGAAGCCCAGGTAAGGAAATTGCTTTCTGAAGCCTATGAAGATATACATGGCGATCGCCTATTTACTGCATCAGCAGAAGAATTTTTTTCACAGTGGCTTGAGAAAAAAGATGTAGAAACCGCACCTGCAACCTTGCGTCGCTACCAGAGCGTTATAAAAAGATTCCTAAATGCCATTGGCGAAAAACGGGATAAAGATCTCGTTTTTATCACGATCAATGATTTGACTCAATACCGTGATCATATAGCAAGAGAATTAAGTATATCGAGTGCCAATACACATTTAAAAATTATTCGGGCCGCGTTGCAGGATGCCCTGCGCCGAGGTTTGATTGAATCCAATCCTGCGGCACTAGTTCCTGTAATAAAACGCAAAAGTGGAACTGCAAACGAAAGACGGGCCTTCACCTTACCGGAGTTAAGAAAAATACTCGAAGTCGCTAATTTTGAATGGCAGGGGATCATACTTACCGGTATTTACACCGGACAGAGACTCGGTGATATAGCACGCCTGACATGGAATTCCGTGGACGTGCGCAGGGAAGAAATAGCACTCACTACCAGTAAAACGGGCCGACGCATTATTTTGCCCATGGCAAAACTATTATTGGAGTATTACTTGTCATTACCTGCTCAGGATAATTTAGAGAGTCCTGTATTTCCGGGCGCTTTTGCAATTACGCATAAACAGGGACGCACTGGATCATTATCAAATCAATTTTATTCCATTCTTGTAAGTGCGGGGCTGGCTCCTCCACGGTCACATGATGCCTCGAGAAATGGACGTGACGGAAAACGCAAGGGCAATGCTTTATCATTCCATTGCTTAAGGCACACGGCGACAAGTTTGTTAAAAAATGCGGGGGTTTCCGAAGCAGTAGCGATGGACATCATCGGGCATGATTCTAAAGCTATCAGCGCAAATTATACCCATATAGAGGCCTCAACTAAGCGGAAGGCCCTAAATGCTCTTCCAGATATTACAAGTCAGTAGCGTATTACTTTACATGCTAAATAAGCAAGATACCCGAGGGGAAGTTATTTCAGCTTGTCAGTTTAAATCTAAAAAAACGGGCAAACCATATTGGGCTATTGAAGTAAAATGGGAACCACTAGAACTACCAATTTTAAGAAAAGCTGAAATCCCCCTTCCAGTTCCTGAGTTAGGGAAGGTACTTCACGGTGTTCAATTTACCACTAGTTATTTAGAAATAGAAAAGCTGAATAAACCTGAAAAATTCGATCGTATTGTTTGTAAATATCGAATAAATGAAGTCAAAATTGCTAATAACGATAATTATTGCAGAAGAAGCTTTTACATCGAGGGTGGAAAACAAAATGCTGAATTTTCTAAGGAAAAATTTAAAACTATAATAGAGGATAGCGGTGTTGATGAACTTGTGAGTAATAAATGGCAAAGGCTATTACGACGAAATATAAAAATTAAAGATAAGGACAAAGCCCAAAATATCATAAATAAAATTTACAAAAACCAGCAAAAATTTTTCATGCAATTTGATGGAGTAAAATCATTACCAGAACATGTTTTTAGAGAATTGGAGGAAGAATACCTTGAGGAACAACGAAATTTGCTTAGGCAATACTTCCCCGATATTAAACCCGAGGATTATGATACTATTATAAAGTCCATGTATGATGATGATGAACCCGAAAAACCAGAAAAACCAGAAAAACCAGAAATCTTAATTACTGAAAAGACTTTGGGGGATGGTACACCTATTACCATTAAATCTAGATCAGTTGACCATCACAGCAATCGTGAAGAAGTGGCAACAGCTTTACTTCGAAAAGAATATCCTAATTTGTTCAATGCCATGGATGGCCTATATAGGGCAAAAAATAAGCCTGATAAAAAGAAATGGGCAGAAAAAGCGCGCCAGGGATTTATCGTAGATTTAAAAAAAAATACTGGGATTCAACTCAGTGCAGAAGGCGAGGCAGAACTCTTACGGGACAATGCTTTCATTAATATGCTAAATGAGGCCAATGAAAAACCAGGAAAGAAGCAAAATATAGTGGCCTGGGAAATAATTATATACTGGATAAAAAAAGGTTACTATAAAATGAAAAATCAGGATTTGGCAGCGGCTGTCTTTAAAGCTACAGGAGAAAAATTAAAAGGAACAACGCTTGCTAAGCGTGTAGGTAGACTTGGTTTAAAAACCGCTTTAAAAAGAGGACGTCCTGAGAAAAAAGAGGAATTATTTTAATTCGGACGAATTTAAAAAACATCGTCCGAAATACCCAACAAAATAACGCAAATCATTTATAGTGGTTTGCGTTATGAAAATTTTAGAAAAAAATCCGACTAACGGCGGAAAAAAGACCGTTAAAGAAGAGGCGGTAGTTATGACCGAGACTGCCTCGAATAATCGCCCTGAATGGATTCGGTTACCACAACCGAGTCGTCGTTGTCCTCACACTGGACTTTCACGGTCCACGTTAAACGAGCTAACGATACCCGGCCCAGCCAATGACAATCGACCACCCGTAAAAAGTGTCGTTCTCAAAAAACGCGGTGCCATGCGGGGTATTCGGTTGATCAGCTATGACAGCTTGATGGCCTACTTAGAATCCCTCTCGGATAAAAATAATGTGCCCTCATCTAAGAAGAAAAAGGGGGATATCAATGAATGATACATGCCGACTAAAAAGCCCTCCCGCTGGCAGGTGAAAAGGGCATAAATCAACTAAAACTAAAAAAAGTAATATCACAAAAATAACACCTGTCAAGGTTCAGGAAATATATTATTTATTGGGGTCAGAAGCGGTACTATTGCCTGTTCCATATAAGAAAAAAGGGTGTCGCAAATCCGAGTGGCAGAAAACATCATCGAAAGATACGCAGACTACGGGATGGCAACGTGAACTTAACAAGGGGAATATTGCGGTTCTTACTGGTCAACCATCAAACGGTGTCGTAGCCATAGACTTTGACAGTGATGAGAGCCTCAAGGAATTCCTTGCCCTTAATCCTGATTTAACCGAAAGCACGCGAACAAAAGGTAATCGCGGTGCCGTTATATGGATACGAGTCAAGGGTGATTATCCTGATCTTCGCATCTTTAAGATAGAAGACAATATTTTCGCGGAATGGAAGTCGACGGGAGGGCAGCAGAATATAAGTGGCATCCACCCCGAAGGGATTCCATATCGTTTCCATGTTATAAGCGGTTTAAGTAGATATCTGTTTAATAAACAAGCCACTCTAAAAATCTAAGCAGTTTATATAGTAAATAAAGATAATAAATATGGGACTAAGCTGACGGGACGAAAAGTTACGTCTCCCGATCTGCATTTCCCAAATCTTTAAATCGGGAGTTACCTGCACGAGAAATGAATAAAAAGAGCAATCATAAAGTTGCCTCTGCAATAGAAAGTCTTAGGAAAAGGGATCCAGAGCTATTTGAACCGGGTGCTGATAAGACAGGTATTGCCAATGACTACATAATTGACATTAGGAGACTAAAACGAGGTCAACCGGTGGTTATTTACTGCCGGGTCTCCGGGAATGTTCAAGAAAGTTCCCAAAACCTCAGCGATCAGGGTGAGAATTTAAAGAATGAGTTAAAGCAGCCGGAATTTGTAGTTCTTAAGATAATATCAGAAGTAGCTTCTGGCTGGAAGGAAGACCGTGATGGCCTCAAGTTAGCAGCAGAATATGCTCTTGCAAAAGACGCCGTTCTCGTTGCGGAGTCTGTTACGCGATTTATCCGAAACAAGGATTACAACAGTAAGACAAACTGGAAAGTACGGCCCACCCAAGCAGATTATAGACGTTTACAACGTGATACGCACGGTGTGAAGCTTGCGACCTTAATTAATCCTGATGCCACCCCAGAGGAGATAAGATCTTATGAGACTAAGCGAGGTAAGAAATCAAAAGGCAATCCAGGTGGTCGTCCTAAGAAACGTGATCCTGGATACAAAAAAAGGGAAAGACAGATGTATTTGCCAATAGTCTTAGAACGGTATAAACAGAACAAGAATATTGCAGCCATTGCTAGGAGTATGAATTTAAAATACGACACAGTGTATAGCTGGATTGTGAAATTCTATTAAATCTTTATTTTTTTATGTCCGTTAAGATATTTAATATATTTATCATGTTGGGTTCTAAATGGATGCATTACTATGTTAGCTGCTATAATTTGAAAGAAAGCGTTATACAAATACTATAGGTAATGGTGTGTTGCTGAGATGTTACATAGAGTAGAGTGGATGTTGCAGTTTTTTGAATAGATTAAATATGATGTTAGATCACTATAAGTGATGTATTGGTGAAAAGGATTAAAGGTATACATCAAATGGTGGGTGTAGCAGTTTTTGAGATAAATTAAATATGACGTTAGATTCGATAAGTGATGTAATTAGTGATGTGTAATTTAGATGTAATAGATTTGTGGATAGATTAAATATGATGTTAGATCCTATAATTGATGTAGATAAAGATGATGTATTGGTGAAATAAATTATAATTGAAAAGGATTAAAACTATACATCAAATGGTAGGTGTAGGGTTAATAAGGGGATAAGATAAAAGGTTATAATATTTTTTTCGTATTCTAGATTTAAATCATGCTTTAATGCTTAAGGTTCGTTAGCGAGAACCATAAGATGACTTTTTTTAATTCAAATTTTACCATCTTAGTTTTTATTCTTAAGTCAGGATTTAGTGATAACTTAATCACTTATTACTTGCTTCAGAACCGTTTCAAGGAATAAGGAAGTGGTCGGGTTACACAAACTGGTCCACCGGGAGAGTTAGTCTGGAGAGGTTAATGTTGAAGTTAAGTTGGTAGAGGAAGTCAAGGCTTGGGCGCAATGAGGGCGTAGCCCGAATGGAGCCCGAGCCTTCGGTATTGAGGTTTTCAGTGAAGTGCCGTGGAGTGATGTTGCCGAGGCTGCGGTGGGGTCGGACATGATTGTAAAGCCAGCGCCAATCTTCGATGACCACGCGGGCTTCGGTCAAAGTCCATAACTGTTCACGGTTTAAACACTCCTCGCGAAAACGGGCATGGAACGATTCAATGTATCCGTTCTGCCAAGGGCTTGCTGGTTCGATATAGAGGGTTTTGATTTTCATCGCAGTTAGCCAGGCTCTCAATTGGCTTTCAATGAATGGCTTTGCATGTCGTCGCTTCGCTCCTCGGAACGGAACCGTTGTCGCTACGAATATATTTTGGCGGCCCATGCCGGTCGAGCAGTTTTTGCATGATACCGCGCACCGTTTCCGCATTGATATGGCGATCAACATGGATCACCCGGCACTCGCGGGTGTACTCATCGAGCACGGTCAGCATTTTTAGACTGCCGCCGCGAACCGTCTTATCGTGGATAAAATCCCAGGTCCAAACATGGTCGGGATGTTCGGCCTTTGTCGGTAGCCCGGTGCAGACACCCCTGCGCCGGCGTCTTGGCTTGCGTGGGGGGATCGCCAGACCCAGTTCACGTCGCAGACCTTGCACGAGACGTTTACCCACCTGCCAGCCTTCGTCCTTCAACAGCTTCGTGATCTTGGGATAGCCCCACCTCGCGTATTGCCGTGATAACCGCCTTACTGCCGCTTTTAGTTTCGTTAGCCAGGCATCCGGATGCTTGGCCCTATACGCATAGGTGGAACGGTGCAGCCGAAAGTACCGGCACCCCGCTCGCATCGAACACTGGCCCCGAGTCACAAGTCTCTCTGCCACTTGCCGCTTGTGCCCAGGGCTTACAGTTTTTTTTCGAGGGTCTCCTGCAGGATCTCTATCCCCAGCATCTTGTCCGCCAGCATCCGTTTTAACCGCGCGTTCTCCTTCAAAGAGCTCCTTCATCCGCTTGGCCTGGTTGACATCAATCATCCCAAACTCACGTTTCCAGCGGTGGAAGGTCTGTTCGCTTATGTTGTTCTCGCGGCATGCTTCCAGGATCGTTTTCCCTTTGTCCGCCTGGCGCAGCATCCGTATTTTCTCTTCGGTCGTGTATCTTTTGCCTTTCATTGTCTGTGTCCTTTCTAGTTGGACCAGACTAACTTTTCAAGTGGACCAGTTTTCGTGGTCACGACCAGAAGGACCAGAGGATGAACTTTTTAATTAAGATGCTGGATTCCTCACACGATTAGAATACGGGGTTTTTACTCCCTCCGGGAACTAAGTTGCGCAAGGTGCAGACCCGAACGAAGAATCCCGGCTTGAAAGCGGACCCACTCGATGTGGATATCCCCACCTTTATGTGATAGTTATTAATAAGACAGAATTAATGTATAATAGTCCTTGCTATTAGCGTTATCATTTATAGCGATTTTCCCGCTAATCCCTTCCGGGGTCCATTGACTTTAGAGGTATTTCTCATCCCTCTACGGCCATAAGGTTTTTAGCCATTGATGGAAATAAATGAGAAAGAGACTTCGGAATTGCCCATTATGCCTAATCTCAAAGAGAAGCCCGACCCCAAAGATAAGTGGAGATAACCATGACCTTGGCACATTGTTTTTTCTCATCAATAACCTGTTTAAAGTAGAGCATAAAAAGTCCCCTATTAATATCTCAATTTTTGCCCATGCATTTACCCTGATATAAAAAGGAAGTGGTCAGTTAAGTAATAAGTTCCTTTTTAGGATAGGGATTGGATGTGAGCACGCTTTAAAAACAGTATATGGTTATGTAGTAAGAGACTTGGTTAGCATAGATGTTACCCAGTATCACATTTTCATTTTCCACTGGGTTAAAGCGGTAATAATGCCCGTTTTTCCTTCCCCAGAGAGACCAGAAATTTATGGAAATTTACGAGGGTGCGGGAGGGTCGTGGACGACGGCCTGTTTACAACGTCGTCGAAAGAAGTCCTCAAAGACATTAACTTTGGAAAAATTTTCCCCAGGGGGAGTATTAATCAAAAAATTGAACACCGTGAATTTTACGAACACGTAATAATAAGTAGGTGTGGGGCACACCATACTTTTTCTAATTTGGTGTAACGAAGGAACGCCCCGGACTGATATTTGAATTAAAGACACGAGTCAAAAAAGGATTAACAATGAATGACTAACCAAAGATTATTGAGGATTGCATCAGGGAGCTCGCGGAGCGTGAGGTTATCGAGGAGACAAAGAACGATGTGACAATGAGGCAAAGCAGGACGGAGCGTTTGAGGATAGAATCCTCGGGGAGAGTTATTCCTGACCCATGGCGATGCGATAACTCTCACCGAAGTTTTTGGGGTGATTAACCGTTGGGACCCGGTCCCCACGGGACAAAATCCCACATGGTAGCAAACTCGGAGAATTCGCCACACACGGCCTTTTGACCTCGAAATTGAACAATATAACGCTTTCTATAAGAAAACGTTACGTTGAGGGCATAGATCGACGCTCCAAGGCCTCAATGCGACGCAACCCCATCTCAAAAACAACATCCACCGGGACTAGCTCCAAAAGGATGAAAATAAGTAGCCTCAAAACAATGATGCATAGGCGTAGAGATCTCCAAAGGGTAAAAGCAAAGAGAGAGCTCGGAGTTAGGATAGGGATACCGGGACATCAAAACCGATGCGGCGTGACATCGGAAAATAAAAAAGTGGTGAAGGGGTTTAGAGGATAGTGGAGCATAACAACCTCAAGCAGGTATGATGCAACCCGGGACCCGGAGGCCTTTCTAGGTTACCAAGACTAACTTTTCAAGGGGCTCAGTTTCCGTGGTCTCGACCACCCTTGAAGAGTATAAAAATGCTTTCAACCACGTGATCTAATTAAAAGAACATTCATATTCCTCGCGTGTCATTTTACTGATCCCTTTTAATAATTCGATTCTTAGTGATTATATGATTGAAATAGACCATTAGATCCATTCCCTTTTTTATCAGCCATATCAACTGAGACCAGGAGAGTAAATGAACCTAAAAAAGCTTGATACTGTAACCTCGGTATTGCTGACCATTCCCTTATTTATTCAAGCCGCGCCTCAAGACCAGGAAATATTTCTCGATTTTGAAAATGTCGAAGGAACTGGAGATTTTAGACTCGGCGAACCACCGAATGACATCCAGTTTCTCGGCTTTACGATAGAGACATTAGAAGATCCGACACTTTTACACTCAGGATCGAAAGCTTTAACTCTTGGGCCCGGCCAGGAAGGAAGAATCATAAGCAACCGAGGGATTAATACGATTGAATTTTACGCAGCTGAATCAACAGGCGGTGGCAAAATCGAGATCAGAGGTTTAGTTAATTCAGAAGGAGGAGCAGCCGGTGGATTACCTGAAGTTATTACCGTAATATCAGAAAATGGTGAGGTTGAAGGACTGCCGGCCAACATCAGCCCTGACGCCAACCCCCCATTGCAAAGCTTTGTCGCTGACAGTGGCAATTTTCTTGATGGAACTGACCTGGAATTTATTGAAGGGATAAAAGATGTGAAGATCCTCAATGTTTCAGGTAAATTTTCTATCGATGATCTTGGCTACACACTCACAGATAAGCCTTCTAATAATAGCGTCTTTACCCGGTTTGAGGAATTTGGAGTCGGTGATGGTTTATCGGGTCCTATTACAATGGGAACATCTCCCAATTCAGCCACCTTTGATGGGGGCCAGATTGTAGCCTCTGTTTCGTGTGCATGTGGATTAATTTACTCGCAATCGCAAGGTTATGCGATTCGAAATGGAGAGGAATTCACGGTCACCTTTGAAACCCCGGCTTATGAAGTAGATTTTTACGCACAGAATGTAGTCAGAGTACAGTTGCAAGATCCCGATGGCTCATTTGAAGTCTACGATACTAATAATAACCTGATCGGGACCTTCACTAATTTTGAATCGAGTCTTAATCCGCAATTTAAACCCAATTTTTTTACCCTCAACGCGGTGGAATTGGGAGCGCCAGGCGGCATTGGCAGGCTTGTTTTTAAGGACGATCCCGATTTGAACGATGATGTATTTAGCCATTCAGGTATAGACGACTTTGGCTTTACGCCGATCGGCGCTCTGGGAACTGGCGGGGCCCCTCCGGTAGAAGGCCCGTCCATTACCACCCAGCCGGCGAGCCAGGAAGTGCCAGCCGGCACCTCGGTTACCGTATCGGTTACCGCCAGTGGCGACGGCCTTACTTACCAGTGGTATCTTGGTAACAGTGGCGACACCTCTAACCCCGTAGACGGGGCCACCACCAGCACCTTTAACAAAGGAGAAGTAAACGAGAATTCGAGTTGCTGGGTGCGGGTAAGCCAGGTATCGGGAGCTAGTGTGGATAGTGATGCCGCCGTCATCACCGTCGCAGCCCCGGCCGTGCCCCTCGTGCTTGACGGAACAGGTGATATCGCCGGGGAGAACATCCAGCATCCTAATGGTAACGTCTTCGACCAAATCTTACTCACCGGAGAAACCATCCAGTTACAGGCCAGACCGGATCAGATTACTCGCGTCTCCTTTATGGATGAAACCGAGGACATTGTGCAGGTTGAGTTCTCTGGCGCAGGATCCTTTACCGTAAACCTGGACGCTGCCACCTTCCTGCCACCGGCCATACCCCCGCGCTATAACCAGTCCGTAGAGTATGTGACGGGCAAGCCGAGTGTGGTGATCGATGGAGCGGACTCCAGTTCCTTCTTCAGCATCTTCACCGTGGGAAGGATCAACGCGGTGAACCAGGCGCTATTCCCCGAGGGACAGATCTATGACGCCCAGGCGGACGTAACCCTGGTGGAAGTGATCAACTCCACGGGCATGGGAGGGATGCAGTTATCGAACACGGTATTTAGTGGAAGCACCGGCAAGGTCGGTGTCGATGCGCGCGGGGTACCGATCGGGGTACGTTTAACTGTCGGTGATATCGATGCTGACGGCGATGCGGTACCGCACCTCTTGTTTGGAGAGGGATCCTTCACGATACCCGCGGGCAACCCCGGGTTGCGGATCACTGGAGGAGACTTAGCACAGACGAACGGAGCTGCGGTCGTGGTAGCAGAGAGCGGATCGACGACAACGGGATTTGATACCCTGATTACGCAGAACAACTTCAAATCGGACAATACCCCTCAACCGACACAGAGCATCAATGCTACCTTTGCTAACGAGAACGGTGATGACATCGCAGTGACGACTGAAGAGGTAACGATTGAGTAACTCTTCAAGGCATATCTAGGGTATACCCCAGCCCATCAAAACGCTCTCACTACTCACTGTGGCTTGCAAATGGTTAGGGAGAAAAGCCCCTCACACTGCCTTTTGCTTCATCATTTACAAGTTAAGGTAGTGGCTCCAGACTGAAGGTCCAATTCCCTAACGAGCATTCGCCGTGTCCGGCTTAATCCAGCTAAATATTGATGGCATTATGGAAAACATTCTTCACCACCTTATTATCCTTATCACTATTCTTTTCCTCACAAACCATTCTCTCTTGGCAGACAATAATAATGATAGCGACCAGGGAAAACAAGAACTGCTCATTACTGGATCAGAAGCAGACTTGGGACAAGGGACAATTTTAATAACCGGTTTTAATTTCTCCCTGGGTTCAGGTTTTGATGGTGAAGTGCAATTATTTTTTCCACCAGAGGATGGTGAAGCAATCTTAAAGTATCTCAACGAGAACAACTGTCATAAAGTTCCTTATGAAACTGTATTTTACAGCATTTTAGGAGATGCAATCATCCGCAGTTTCAGTTATTTACCTCCCTCGTAAAAAAATACTTTTGAACAATTTGTCCGATGAATACTGTGCTTTACAATGGAATTCGGTTACCCGAGGAATGGCCCCCGCGTGACATGAATCCGTCATCCCGCGAGCCAATGCCGGTTCCGTATCTGGACTCTCCGCCATCGGTGATACCGATCGACGTGGGCCGGCAGCTATTTGTCGATGGTTTCTTGATTGAGAATACTACCTTGAAACGGGTGTTTCACCCGGCGCAAAAATATGAGGAAAATCCAATACTGGTTCCGGTGACCGCGGCTGAACAGGAGCGCCCCGCGGCCACGGCCTGTCCTTTCGACGACGGAGTCGCCTACGATCCGGTAACCCGGAAGTTCCTGCTCTGGTACCTGGCCTCCTATCCGGGACACACGGCGGTGGCGTTCAGCGACGACGGTTTGCATTGGGAGCGGCCGGACCTGGATATCCTGCCCGGTACGAATGTGATCCTTCCCAACGACTACCCGATGCGTTCCCGGGACAGTTTCTGCCCGCTCCTGGATCTCCATGCGCAGGATCCTACGGAGCGATTCAAGGCCTACCTATACGTGTTTCACGGGAAAGTCCCCTGGGAGGTAAGTGAGATCCATCAGAAATTTTTTCCTTGGGAGAATCAGAAGGGCAAGAGAACCAGCGAAAACTGGCTCTTGAAATCGGGTGATGGCGTGCATTGGGAACATGCGGCACAGTTCACGGCTAGAGGCGCCGACGGCACGACCCTCCACTACAATCCCTTCAGACGGAAATGGGTGCTGAACCTCAAACGCGACTATGAAGGCAAACGAGGCCGGGCTTATATCGAAAGGGATCAGTTCTGGCAGTTTCAAAGTCTTCGGGAGGCTACGCCGGAAGAGGCCCTGAGTCAGGTCAGGAGCCTCGATGAGCCCGCTCCGGGGCTGTCCGAAGGGCAGGTGTTCTGGGTCGGGGCCGACAGGCTGGACCTACCGGATCCAGAGTGGGTGGTCCAGGAGCCGACACAGCTGTACATGCTGGAGGTGGTGCCCTATGAGAGCCTCATACTGGGAATTTTTGCAATCCTCTATGGCCCGCCCAACGACATCTGCCGAAAAGGGCAGTTCCCAAAGCTGACTCAGATCAAGCTGGGCTACAGCCGGGATGGATTCCACTGGTACCGGCCGGACAGGGAGGTCTTCATCGGTGCCACAAAAAAAGACGGGGACTGGGACCGGGCATACCTGAGACCTGCTGCGGGATGCATTATCGCCCGGGATCGGCTGCACTTCTACTATTCAGGATTTTCAGGCATCGCCCCTTCCGGTGCCCGCGACATATATGCCGGAGGCAGCACCCACGTCGCCTGGACTCGCCGCGACGGCTTTGTCTCCATGGATGCCGGCGATGCCCCCGGAGATTTGATTACCCGACCACTCACCTTCAAGGGCGGCCATCTTTTTGTCAATGTGGAGGCCCCGGAGGGTGAGCTCCAGGTCGAAGCCCTCGACCGGGAAGGCCGGGTTATCGAACCTTATTCAATGGAAAGATGCATTCCGGTACATGGAGACGAAACCTGCGTGCCGATCCGGTGGCGGGGTGCCGCGGACCTCTCAGCGGCCGGTGGCGGGCCGGCCCGGTTCCGATTCCGGCTGACAAACGGCAGCCTGTATGCCTTCTGGGTCGCCCTCGATCCAGGCGGTAAGAGCCACGGCTACGTCGCCTCCGGAGGGCCGGGTTTTTCCGGCCCGAGAGACGTGTAACGTAACGGCCCGACTGGCGCAACGGGACTAATAGGTCCAACAGGACCTCAAGGGATTCAGGGTTTAACTGGCCCCATTGGGCCGACAGGGACTGATGGAGTTCCATCGGGATTTATATAATAGGGGAAACACCAGTAGCTCCTAGTGGATATAATTTTTTAAGAGAGTTTATATTAGAAGGAACTGACATCTGGTTAACAAAGGTGGCGTGACTGCCGAGGACTGGACCATTGCCAGTGAGAGTCTTTCCGTAAATAAGAACGGAAAGACGAATGAAACAGAAAAGACACAACACCGAGCAGATCATAGCAATCCTGCGCGAAGTAGACAGCGGCAGAGGCATCCAGGAAGTCTGCCGTGAGCACAACATCAGTGCTCAAAGCTACCATCGCTGGCGAAAAAAATATGGGCAGATGGACCTACGCAATGCGAGGCGGCTAAAGGAACTTGAAGGCGAGAACACGGAACTGAAAAAGATGTTAGCCGAGCAGATGTTAAAGAATCGGGTATTGGAGGAAGTGAATAAAAAAAAATGGTAAGCTCGTCGCATAAGAAAGAAGCGGTCAAGCATGTGGTAGGGCAAGGGTTTTGCTCGCTGCGGCGGGCCTGCAGGTATCTTCGGCTCCATCGCTCAACTTATCTCTACGAGTGCAAGCGAGAATCTTATGGTACTCAGACAATGGTGAGACGAATCATTAGAATTTCAAAGGTACATTCGCGTTATTGCTATCGTCGTATTCGTGCCCTAATGGACAAAGAGGGGTGGAAGGTAAGCCGTAAATTCGTGCAAAAAGTGCGAAGAGCTGAAGGGCTTGGAGTGAAACCCTCTCGTCGCCGACAGAGACGACGAGGGCACTCTACTGGGCTCCCTACCAAAGCAGTAAAGCCGAACCATGTATGGAGTTGGGATTTTGTTGCCGACCACACCGATCGCGGAGGACAACTGCGGATGATGACTTTGATCGATGAATATACTCGTAAATGCCTGGCCATAAAGGTATCTCGTTCGCTCAAAAGCGAAAACGTGTTGCAAGTCTTAGTCGAAGCTATTGAAGTGTATGGCAGCCCCCCATGCATCCGTTCCGATAAAGATTCGCAGTTCGTAGCACAAAAAGTCAGAGAAGCACTCCTAAATAACCAGATCGATATTATCTACATCGACCCTGGCAGCCCTTTGGCAGAATGGCTATGTTGAATCCTTTAAACCATCGACGGCGTGACGTACCGAGGAACGTAGTAATGCCATAGCGAAGCACTCCTGTACCCCGGTGGCCTGGGCGGATCGGTGGAATGGTGCGGAGTCTCGGAGACTGCCACGGATGCATCGTTTTGAGGATTCTCGTATAACGCAAATAAACGACCGTTTGGATCAATAAAAAAATTGATTTAAAGGGTTGACTTATTTAATATTTTTATCACAATATAGTGCAGAACTACAATTATTTAAGAAATGAGATAATTCAAAGGGAATCAAAGGAATCACGCAGATGCTCCCCCAAAGAAAGGATAATAAGATGAAAGTAAAAGATGATCTAAGCATAGCGGAAAAAATCAAAGCGGATTCACTATCAATTCAGCATCACGCTTTGCACATTAGCGAGTCGATGACTTCTTACGCTCGCTATAATGAACCACCATCAAAGGCAGCGTTAGAGGAAGTTATAGAAACGTTGCAAGAAATTAGCATTCTTACGGAAAACCTTGAAGCTGATATTTCCGACCAGGATCAAAATTGATTTATAGAACGAAAGGAAAAATAGATGAAGGATGAAAAGATCGTGTGGGGCTATTGCCGGGTATCGACAACGGGCCAGGATTACCAGGGGCAAAAAGCTTCAATCTATGAGTACGCCAATAAGCAGGGTTGGCAAATAGACCGCGTTTTGCAAACGACGGTGGGTAGTCGCAAGGGTGAGAAGGAACGTGGTATTGATGTTCTAAAGGATGCGGTACTGGAGGGTAAGGTCGATGTAATAATCTTCAGTGAATTATCGAGACTTGCCCGGAGCGTTGGCCAGATATGCCGCTTAGTTGAATTCTTTGTAAAAGACAGTGGGGCCTCGCTGCATTTCGTTAAGGAGGGTTTGGTTTTGGAGGATGGCAAGCGTGATGTAGGGACTAAGGTTACCTTCTTTATGTTCTCGATGCTCGCGGAGATTGAGCGTGATTTAATTAGTGAGCGAACGCGTGAAGCTTTGGCTGCACGAAAGGCTCAGGGCGTGGTTCTCGGTCGTAGAAGGGGTAGTCGGATTTTGAACGGCCGTGGCAATGAGATCCGGGACAAGATTGACCAAGGTGTGAAACAATATCGCATTGCCGAGGAACTCCATTGCTCCCCGAATACACTTTCGACGTGGTTAAAAGAGAACCGCAATGCCAAGGGTTGGATTATCAAAGAGGATGCATCGTGAAGCGTGTATCAAAGCCTAAAGAACCTAAAGAACTTAAAAGAAAAAGAGATAAAGCTAGGAGCCGGTTTGTCAGCGATGGTAAAGGAGTTCGGGACGTTGTGTATGACCCGCCCAGAAAGAAAGGGAAGAGTAATGCTAGTAATTAAGATTGAGGATGAAGTGCTGACTTACAATCGGCGGCAGAGTAAATGGGTCTGTTCTGATCGAGTGCTCGAAGCCGTTGCCAACAACATGTTACCCGAAGGGCGGATGTCGCACGAAGTTATATTTATGGAAGAGGGTGGGACAGAGGGCTTCGTGCTGCGGTACATGGAAAAGATATGGGACGACGATCTTGAAGTCATTGCTTATGACCCCGACCCCCCGCCCGAATCAGAGGAGGGAATTGTTTATTAAGGGTAAAATAATGATAACATAACAAAGGAAATATATGCCAAAACAACCACTTGAGAAAGATAACATTGACGATTTGACAGAGGAGGAATTGCGGGAGCGTGCGAAGCGGTTCGTGTTTGAGCCGGATGACATCATTGTTATTGATGACGGAGAGGAAGAGGAAGATGCTGGTAATTAAGATAGATGATGAGGTGCTCACCTTTGATCTACGCAAGTGGGAATGGGTAAGCTCTGATGAAGTGCTGGCTTCCGTGCTTAATGGGATGATTCCCTACGATGAGATAAGCGGAGTTGAAATGGCGTTTGTTAATCGTGGCGTGGAGGGGGCTGTTTTGGACCATTTCAAAGAGATCTGGCCTGAACTTAAAGTAGTGGTGTTTGAACCCGAACCTCCGCCTCCGCAGATCCCTGGTGTCCTGTATTGAGGGTGAAATAATGATAACATAACAAAGGAAGAAGATGCTAGTAATTAAGGTATGTGACGAGGTTCTTATATTTGGGCCAGACGGGGAATGGGTGAGTTCGGATAATAAGGTATTGGCCGACACTCTCAACGCTATGTTTCTCGATGATTATGGGAATCCTGCCATAGTATTTTCAGAGGGTGGCAATGAGGGACTAATATTGCGTCATCTGCAGACGATCTGGCCTGAGCTTGAGGTGTTGGTCTTTGAACCCGAACCTCCACCTCCGGAGAGGCCTGGTATTTTGTATTCCTGTAACGAGGAGGGTTGAAACGGTTTGACTGAAAGGCGGTGTTTTGGTACGCCGCCGTGGGGCCCGTAAGGGCCAACTATGGAGAAATCACAACAGGAATCGAAGAAGCGAAGCAAAGCCACGCCCACGCCCAGAAGACGGCTGCCAGTAACCTATGTGCCTAAGTTATGGACACAGGCAGATTTGAGAATGGCTTCGGTCCGAACGATTAGGAGTCGATATGAAGAATTCGTCAGTGATTCCAATGCGGTGTCAGTAATGAAAAAATCACTTTGTGACCGTGCTGCATTTCTATCTGTCTACATCGAAACGCTGGAAGTGATTGCCGTTGAGACGGGTGAACTTGAGAGCGGATCTTATGTTTAGGCGGTCAATGCTTACTTAGGGCTTCTCAAGACGCTGGGACTTGATAAGGCAACCACTGAAATAACTTTGAAGGCATACCAGAATGCGAATTAACAACATCATCGAGGCCATTGAGGACGAGAACATTTTTAAGCCCTTCCTGGGCGATTTGGATTCATGGCAGGGTTGGTTGACCGCCCTGCAGGTGCTTTACGGATAGGATATGAAGTCAACGAAGGACAAAGCCAATCTCATCTGCCTTTGCACCGGCTGGGAGCGAAAGCCCCAGTTTGAACCTGGAGGTTTTAAAACAGCTTTGTTTCTGATCGGTAGAAGAGGAGGGAAGTCACGTGTCATTTCCATTGTTGGAGCATTCGAGGCCATCTTGGCAGAGCATGACAAAAAATTGGCCAAAGGTGAGAAAGGGATTTTACCGATCATAGCCCCGACCAAGGCACAGGCCGGAATCATCAAGAATTACCTGCGCTCGATCTTTGAAACAGACATCCTCAAGAATGAAATTGCGGAGGAGACAAGAGACGGATTTGACCTGATAAATAATATCTCTGTGCGGGTCATGGCCGGCGATTTCAGAACCGTTAGGGGCTTCACTTTGGTATGCTCAATAATTGATGAGGCTTGTTTTTTTGGTGTGGAGGAGGGAGCCAAGATCAGATCCGATACCGAGTTGATCCGAGCAGTCCGGCCGGGGCTCTCCACGCTCGGAGGACGCATGATCGTAATCTCCAGTCCATACGCTGAAAAGGGATGGTGCTATGAGCAGTACTGTTCGCATTTCGCAAATAAACCAAGTGGTGTTTTGGTTTGGAATGCTGCCTCAAGGACAATGAACCCCACGTTGCTCCAATCGGTGGTTGATGATGCTTTGAGAGAAGACAAGAACTCAGCCAGAAGTGAGTACTTGGGCGAATTCAGGGATGATATTTCGGACAACCTGCGCCGCGCCGCGGTCGTGACCTGCGTTATCGCGGGAGAAACGACCGGGATAGAGTCCCAGAAAGGAAGCTCAGTTTGTAGCATAAACCCCTCCCTTTCACATCACACGCATCAAACAAACACGCCTCACAATGCACATTACGCAAATGAGCCGAGTCTACAATCCAACTGATAAGGTAAATCCCTCTCAATTCTGTTGTCAAAAGTATGAATACATCCGTTTTAGCTCAGCTCCACCGTAGGGGCGTTCACCTTTTGAGGATAAACTCTGCCCCGTTCCTGCCTTTCAAGGGAGACTCGAAATACCTTCCAAGTTTGATCCAACTGCGCCAACACGTCAGGAAGGGAGGCCTGATCGGCATGAGCCCTGGCCCCGATAGCATAGCCGTGATGAAAGTCTCTGGCAAAGAGTCGAGTGTGGTTTTCGATGCCCTGGTGGGATACGATCCGCTTTGCATCTCTCGGAGCGCAGGCAACGGGTTCTTGTTCTGGTTTGGTGATCATGTGGGGGAACTCAAGGGATTGTTAAAGTGGGAGTTCATGGGGGCCAGGGGTAGCGTTGTTTGCGGCAAACGATGGTTCATACTGGCCGACTTGGGCAAGGCTTATGTCGAGTCGATCCAAAAGGGCCGCGTTAGTGACGATCACCCTTTACCCCTGGAATTGCTAAGAGGAGGATCGCAAGCGCACTCGGCCGCAAGCGGGGATGCGAAACTCTTTGACTGAAAGGTGTTCCTGGTCCTGTGCAACTGCGATAAAACCCCGTTGTGATAGGGCTGGAACACAGGGAACTTGGCCCCAATATTGGATGCGGTCCTTAAACACGACGTGGCCGCGGGCTTTACAGGGTGGATCCCGTGGATAAGCAATCCTTAAAGAGTACCTGAACGAATTCATGTAATATCATTGGCATTGATTCAAGTTCAACACATTCTCCCGCGTAAAAATTGCTTCGTGAATGGTGGTACATACATGGATTCGAGAAAAGGACTTGAGTGTTATCTCTATTTCGAGTACAGATACGTGCTGGATTCCAGCATGTATTCCAACATGGCCAAAGCTTGGGCACATCCGCGCTCGGTGTGACAAAAAAGTAAGAACTCCTTAACGACACCGAAAAGAAAGACAACACAATGAGTGAATTCCTTAGTCCTGCAGTTCAGGCGCAGAACATTATTCGATACGTTTGTGATAAAATTATTGAATCAAGAAATGTTATTCCTGAACTCTCTGGCGACTTGCACAGTGAGATCGGTGCACCAAGCAGTGATCTTGCCTTTAAGCTGATAGTGGAATTGGTGGAAAAGGGAGTTCTCAATGATGGTACTAACGGAAAAATTCACCCAGCAGCTTCTGCTCTCAGGAACGTTAACCTAACTCTTGAAGGATGGGAAAAGTACGAAGCGGAGAAACGTGGCAGGTTCGATGGAAACTACGGTTTCATTGCTATGAAGTTTGGCGATGACGATCTCGACGACCTTGTTCAGAACGTTGTGAAACCTACATTGAAAGAAGGTATCGGCTACGAACTCTATAATATGAAGGATGTCTCGCGGGCGGGGATTATAGATGACACATTATGCGCGTTCAAATCAGAGACTCTGCGTTCGTCATTGCCGAACTAACGCACGACAATCCTGGCGCCTATTGGGAAGCAGGATACGCGGAAGGTTTAGGTAAGCCCGTAATCTATATCTGCAAAAAAGAAAAATTCGACGAGATATCAACCCACTTCGACACAAATCACTGTACAACGGTTTTATGGTCCAGAGACAACGATGAGGGCTTCCAGCAAGAATTGATTGCCACACTTCGCCGCTCCCTCGATCTCAGATCAGAAGTGTGAGACAGTCGCTCACCTGTAGAGGCACATGGATCACAAAGCTTTACATTACTGATCGGACCACGTTTTTCGTACCAATTTTTAAGTGAGAGAGTTACCGAGTGTTGATGGTTTTAGGATTGATGTATATGAGAAATCTTGGCGAAGTGAGGGCGTAGCCCTAACGCGGCCAGGATCTGAAAGGAATCTGACAAACTCTTGCGGGCTTTTAAAGCCTAAACGACTGTAAGGATGTTCATGATTAATAGGTATGACGCCATTGTTCGATTACCACTTGAGCTTCAGCCACGCTGAGCAACACTTCGCGATTCAAACACTCATCGCGTAAGCGGTTGTGAAACGACTCAATGAAACCATTTGTTATTCTCGCTTTGGCTCGTTGAGGTGTCGCTTCGCTCGGTAGCCAGGGACTGCCCGGATCGATATAGATCGCCTTGATGTTTTTGTCGGACAACCACTGCTGCACCTGATGAGCAATGAATGGCTTCGCATGTCGTCGCTTCGCTCCTCGGGACACTGCCGTTATCACTACGGATATAGCTGGGAGCTCCCTCCTCTTCAATGGCCTCGCTAAGCACAGAGAGGACATCGGATGAGGTGAGTTGACGAGCTACCCGGATACTCAGATATTTACGCGTATATTCATCGATCAGAGTCATCATCTTTAATGGACCGCCATTGTCTGTGCGGTCATGGACAAAGTCCCAAGACCAGACGTGATTGCGCCCCTGTAGAGACCCCTTGACGGTGTCTACGCTTTTTCGGTGGCTTTATCTGCAGCCCTTCTGAACGTCGTACCGCCTGGACAAACTTCCTGCTTGTTGCCCAGCCTTCCTTTACCAGCAAGGCACGGATGCGCCGGTAACCGTAGCAGGGATGTTCCCAGGACAGGGTTACAATCCGCTCGGTCAACCTCTGAGCTTTCTTACTGGCTTGCTTGGGCCGGTAGCTGTACGTTGACCAACTGAGGCTGAGATAAGCACAAGCCCTCCGCAACGAGCACAGCCCTCTGTCAGCCGCATCTTTTACTACTCGCTTCTTCTGCTTTGGGCTCACCACTTTTTTGATAGCGTTTCCTCCATCACCTGATTCTTGAGCATTTGATCAGCGAGCAGTTTCTTCAACTCGGTGTTTTCTTTTTCCAGCTCTTTAAATCGCTTCGCATCGGCCAGTTCCAAGTTGCCATACTTTTTACGCCAGCGATAGAAGGTCTGTTCACTTAGGTTGTTGCTGCGGCAGATTTCCTCTACCGTTTTACCGGTGTCGGCCTGCCGAAGTATTCCTATAATCTGTTCTGTTGTGTATCTTTTTCTTTTCATTGAGGTTATCTGTTTATCCCGATAACCTCTCTCTGTAAATGATACGATTTTTGGGGGCACATCAGTGACGTCTGATTACTGATAACTGTAATTCAATTGTTTTTCTTTGACTCATAACACTTAACTCTCAACTTTGCTTACCCTTTTCCGTTAGGTTTCATAGTCAGACATTTTGAAATATAATCCTTATTCTTATTTTACTTTTGGGTTTTTAACTTTGCTGCTTTCTGTACTGCATACTGGAGGTGAGGATATAAAAAAATCTTCAGCTAAAACGGTCGACCATCCGCAAAACATTCAAAGCCCTGCAGGTATGTTATGGATTCCAGGTGGCGCTTTTATGATGGGAGATGACACAGGGAATAAGGTAATGCCGCATGGCGGCTATAACAATGAGAGCCCTGTTCATGAGGTGAAGCTCGATGGATTCTGGATAGATATGACTCCCGTGATAAACGAACAATACGCGAAGTTTGTGGAAGAGACAGGTTACATTACCTATTCAGAACAAAAGCCCAAAGCGGAAGATTGGCCGGGTGCACTACCTGAGATGCTTATTCCCGCATCGATTGTTTTTAAACAACCCACCGGCAAAGTTGACATGAGAAATTTATATAACTGGTGGGAATATAAACCAGGTGCAAATTGGCGACATCCCGAAGGACTGGAAAGCAGTATCGAAGAGAGAATGAATCATCCCGTGGTACATGTGACCTATGATGACGCAATGGCTTATTGCAAATGGGCAGGTAAGGAGATGCCTACCGAAGCACAATGGGAGTACGCAGCACGTGGTCGCTTGGATAATAAGGTATACACATGGGGAGATCAACCCGAGCATCTTGAGAATAAAGTGATGAATTATTGGGAAGGGAATTTCCCTTACGAAAACAGTGGCAACGATGGCCATAGTATTACATCACCTGTTGGCAGTTATCCACCCAACGGATACGGTCTTTATGACATGGCCGGCAATGTCTGGGAATGGGTATCAGATTGGTATCATCCCCGGTATTATGAAGTCAGCTCTAAAGAAAACCCTACAGGAGTTATTAAAGAACATAGCCTTGATCCTAATGAACCCGGTATTCCAAAACGCATTGTTAAAGGCGGATCATTCTTATGCAGCGAAAATTATTGTACCGGATTCAGGCCGAGTGCCCGTATGGCTACAGACCCACGATCCAGTTCTAATCACACGGGTTTCCGTTGTGTCGTGACGCAGAAGATGCGGGGAAATATAAATTTCCCAAAATACAAATGACAAAATACAAATAAATTCTAATGATTGAGAAACCAAAACGACAAAAAGGATAAAAGAATATCTGATTCCTTATTATTTAATACCGTTTGGTAATTTAGATTTTGTAATTTAAATATTATTTGAGATTTGTGATTTGTCTTTTTGTCATTTGAATTTCATGATTTTTCTTTTGACAATTTACCGATCAATCCGGTCCCACCATGAGCCAATTTATCGACATACGACACGACGAAGAGCGTAATTTTCTTCGTGCCCTTAGATCTTACGACGAAGAACTGGTTAGCGCCGGTCGGGTTTTCATTGAGACGCTTCACGCAGCTGCCGAGCTTAAGGATTTAGGAAAATGTGTGACAGTATTCGGATCTGCCCGTTTTTCAGACGATCATCCTAGCTATGTACTGGCTCGCGAGATGGGAAGGCTGTTGGCGATCGATGGCTATACCGTGGTGACCGGAGGAGGTCCAGGAATCATGGAAGCAGCCAATCGCGGAGCTAAAGATGAGGGGGGCAGATCAATCGGTTGCAATATCAGTCTACCCAGGGAGCAAAAACCAAACCCCTATGTGGATCAGTTTGTTGAATTTGAACATTTCTTTGTACGCAAGATGATGCTGGTGAAACTCTCCTCCGCTTTTGTCGTTCTGCCTGGTGGATTTGGTACGCTTGATGAAGTTTTCGAGACGCTTACACTCATACAGAACGGGAAGATCGAATCCTTTCCTCTCGTCGTCCTGGGTGGCAAGTTCTGGGACGCAATGAGCGAATTTATCACGAATACAATGATTCGTGAAGGAACGATCGGTGAAGAAGATCTCAATCTTATTTCCTTCGCAGAGACTCCGCAGGAAGCGGTGCCATTCATCAAAGGCGATAAGAAATCAGAGTAAGGTGAAATGAATTTAAGCACAAAATAACAAGTTACAAACCACAAATAAATTCCAGTAGCCAAAAAACCAATTTACACAAAATAATAATCGAAAACAGTTTGGTTATTTAGAAATTGTAGTTTGGCTATTATTCGAAATTTGTATTTTGATAAATTGAGATTTATTTAATAATATTTTGATTAATCATTCAGAAATTCATAAAAACTCGGCAAGTCGGATCATTGCGATTACGCTAATCTTTTCGATTGGATATACGATACTTCGCTACCACATCGTCGGTCCGGTACCGTGGAAAGATTTCCCCTTTTTTATTTTAAATAAAGGGGTCTCACTAAGTGCATTTATATTGCTGACTTTTAATTTCAGTTTGGGACCGTTGAAAAACCTGGGATTAAAAGTTCCTGAAAGCTGGCTCAATGCCCGCAATGCTTTAGGTATGAGCGGATTCTTGCTAGTGCTCATCCATGCATTAATGAGCTTCATGCTGTTTAATCCAAAAATATACGGAAAGTTTTTTGATCAAGACGGTTCGCTTACACTATTGGCAGGCATAAGTATGCTCGGTGGTGTTTTAGCCTTTGTCATTCTCTGGGGTTACAACCTGAGTTTTCTAACCCATCTGAGAGAAGACAAGGCATTCATCCAATTTATTACCACACGGAAATTCCTCCTAGTAGCGATGATACTCGGTGCAGTTCACTTGTTTTTTATGGGCTACAAAGGTTGGCTCAACCCATCCAGCTGGCATGGCGGGCTGCCACCGATCAGTCTGGTGGCGTTTGCATTTTTTGTGAGCGGGTACATGATTAATTTGTTTGGGAGAAAGTAAATTCTGAAGGACGATTCATCTCATTCGCTGAGCTATAAATAAATATTAAAATATTCCGTTTATAGTACCAAAGATGAAATAAGAAATAGTCGAGTGTCGAGGGGCAGGTGTCGAGGGAGGAGTGAAGATATATGAAAAGTGGATTAAAAGTTTTTGGAGCTTATCATAAATCTATGGAGTTATTTGATCTTGTTGCACAAGATATGAAAACACTGAAGCCAGAATATTCTTTAACCCGTTGGTCGGGTTACACAAACTGGACCACTGTGAGAGTTAGTCTGGAGAGGTTAATGTTGAAGTTAAGTTGGTAGAGGGAGTCAAGACTTGGGCGCAATGAGGGCGTAGCCCGAATGGAGCCCGAGCCTTGGGTATTGATGTTTTCAGCGAAACGTTGTGGAGTAATATTGCCGAGGCTGCGGTGGGGTCGAACATGATTGTAAAGCCAGCGCCAATCTTCGATCACCACACGGGCTTCGGTCAAAGTCCACAGCTGTTCACGATTTAGACACTCCTCGCGAAAACGTGCATGCAACGATTCGATGTATCCGTTCTGCCAAGGGCTTCCTGGTTCGCTATAGAGGGTATTGATTTTCATCGCAGTTAGCCAGGCTCTCAATTCCTTTTCAATGAATGGCTTCGCATGTCGTCGCTTCGCTCCTCGGAACGGAACCGTTGTCACTGCGAATATATTGTGGCGACCCATGACGGGCAAGCAGTTTTTGCATTGATATGGCGATCCACATGGATCACTCGACACTCGCGGGTGCACTCATCGAGCACGGTCAACATTTTTAAACTGCCACCGCGGACTGTTTTGTCGTGGATAAAATCCCAAGTCCAAACATGGCCGGGATGTTCGGCCTTTGTCGGCAGCCCGGTGGAGACACCCCTACGCCGACGCCTTGACTTGCGTGGAGGAATCGCCAAGCCCAGTTCACGTCGCAGACGTTGCACGAGCCGTTTACCCACCTGCCAGCCTTCGTCCTTCAACAGCTTCGTGATCTTCGGATAGCCCCACCTCGCGTATTACCGTGATAACCGCCTTACTGCCACCTTCAGTTTCGTTAGCCAAGCATCCGGATGTTTGAGCCTCATAGGTATAAGTGCAACGGTCCATATGAAAGTATCGGCACGCTGCACACATCGAACACTGGCCCCGAGCCACAAGTCTTTCTGCCACTTGCTGCCTGTACTCAGGGCTTACAGTTTTTTTTCAAGCGTCTCCTGCAGGATCTCTATCCCCAGCAGCTTGTCCGCCAGCATCCGCTTTAACTGCGCGTTCTCCTTCAAAGAGTTCCTTCATCCGCTTGGCCTGGTTGACATCAATCATCCCAAACCACTATTCCAACGGTGGAAGGTCTGTTCGCCTAGTTGTTTTCGCGGCACACTTCCAGGATCGTTTTCCCTTTGTCTGCCTGCTGCAGCATCCGTATCTCCTCTTCGGTTGTGTAGCTTTTACCTTTCATTGTCTGTGTCCATTCTAGGTGTCCCAGACTAACTTTTCAAGTGGACCAGTTTTCGTGGTCACGACCAATATGTAAGTTTAAAATCTGTCATTCCTAGGCACTAAGGTTATTTTTTTGAGTTACTATTGTATTCCATCGCACTTGGATATTGGCGAATCTATTGTAATAATTATTGTAATTTAGGCCTATTACAGAATTAAAACATTCATAAAATTCCTCTTAATAAAGACTTATAAAATGGTGGTGGGAACAGGATTCGAACCTGTGAAGCGAAACCGCAGCAGATTTACAGTCTGCCCCCTTTGGCCGCTTGGGTATCCCACCATCCGGAAATAAGTAGTGAAAAATGTATGCCTATGACAACTTTGCCAAGTATAATTTTGAATATTTTCTATAAATTACGAATGAATGATAGATACCGAAAGAGAATGCTCCACGGTTAAATTTAACTCGCTTTGAGGATAACAATTAGACATTTTTCCTAGGATTCTATTAATGGTCTGAACTAAAATAAAAACATTGATAGTTCTAATGGCCGGCTTAGCTCAGTTCGGTAGAGCATCCGCCTTGTAAGCGGACGGTCGCCAGTTCGAATCTGGCAGCCGGCTCCATTTTATATACGAATCACTTTCATTGACCCTTAAAAAGAAGATTGAAAATTATTTGTCCCTCGCCTTCTATGAAGCCCCTTTAATTATTCTGCCTGGTAGTGTAATGGTAGCACGACAGATTCTGGTTCTGTTTGTCTAGGTTCGAATCCTAGCCGGGCAGCCATACGACGCGCTCACTGCGTTCTCTTGCTCATAACAGGTTATTTAAAGTAGTAAGGAGATGAGAATAGGCTAGGATGAGAATCGTAGATTCGTTCCGAGGAGCGCTATAGCGACGACACAAGCGAAGCGTCCATCCTAGCCGGGCAGCCATTAGTTATCACGACCTGTTACCCTCAACTCATTACTCATTGCTGTCGTCTGATCTTAAGGGGTGCCTCCTCTTGGGATGTCTATGATGAGGAAAGTTATTCGCGCTTGTGCCCATTAAAACTCGACGAAAGAATTTTCTTCAATCCATCGAAGTAGCGATTATCCCAATGAGAACTATCTAAGTTTAGACCCAAGCGATGGGCATATTGGTGCCTGCCCAGATACCAGCCTTCAATTAATGCCCATAACAGACTCAAAATAATCTCTGCCGGTAAATCGTCCCTTAATCGCCCCAGCTTTTGTTCGCGTTCGATGATTTTGACTATTTGTCCCGCTTTTCCCGTAGCTTCTTCTGGTGGCAACTCCCTTTCTGCTATGATCCACGCTGACAGTCGTATGAAGTCAGGTGTGCTTCTGAGATAATTAAAGTAGTGGTCCGCGAATTCATAGGGGAAATTATGCCCGCGCGCCGCAGCGCTCAGACCGGGTCGTAATGCTTCAAATACCTTTTGAAAATAACGTTCACGTACCGCGGACCACAACGCTTCTTTATTTCCGTAGTGATGGTGGATAAGACTTTGCGTGACTCCGGAAGCTGCTGCTATATGCTTCATCGAAGCTCCATCGAAGCCCCTGGAAATAAAAGTCTTCTCAGCACCATCAAGTATCGCTTCACGTGTGCGTTCCTTCTGTTTTTGGCGATTGCTTCTCTTTTCAGCCATATTTCATTGATTGATTAATCAGTTATTCAAGCAATGTAAAGGCTATTTTAACCTGACAGTGAAAATTTCAGGGTCTTGCGACCGATAATTGCACCTTCATGGCAAAGGTATCAATATGAATAGAGTGACATAGAATATTCCCAGAGGATGGTCCTGTCACACATAGATAAGCGGGTGAGAAAGCATAAGCCGACATTGGCAGTCCATGATGAAGATATTACTGTGGCATTGCGTTCACGGGGAGCGGACAGCCGGATATATAAAAAACAGGATATATAGGATACAGCCCCATGAGGTAGCATCTCGACCCTGCACCGGGTTCAATTTTCAATAGTCGAGCAAAATATAGGGCCTCTTTTTCAATAAAGAAATGACGGGAAATGAGTGTACTTTAATATGTTCAATCGTCTGGAATAGTGGTAGAAAAACGATATGGCTGCTAAGCTTATGAAGTCGTCATATGGAGACACAATAATACAGTTTTCGGTATTTGCTGATAACAAAGTAGGGCGATTAAATGAAATGATCAATCTGCTTGGTTCACATGACATCCAAGTCATTGCTTTAACGACTCAGGATACGACTGACTGCACGATTCTTCGCATCATTGTAAATTATCCCGAGAAAGCTCGTGAACTGCTTGATAAGGAAGGGTACTCTTTCACATCGAGTGAGATGATTGGCGTGGAGATTGATGACGCGACTAAATTAAGGGAGGTGTTATACGCCCTTTTGGAAGCGGAATTAAATATTCATTACATCTACTCCTTTATAATCAGGCCGCATGGAAAATCAGCACTTGCCATTCATTTAGAGGATAACGAACTTGCTACTGCTGCTCTTGAGCAACATCATTTGCGCGTGCTGAAGCAGACGGATATTGCACGCTGACAAATTAATTTTCAGATTTTATATCCAAGGGTAAACAGCGCTGAAATAATCGTTGAATACGATATACTTCTGCGGTCATTAAGTTTCACCCCATGTTATACGGTAGTAGAATCATGGGCTTCAATGATCGCTCGGGACAGGGCTGGGGTAAACGACGAAGCTGAAGAAAAACCAATAACTTATCTTAGAAGGGATTGAGATATATCCGCGTTTATTTTGATGTCATCGTATAAACGCCATCCCAATTATCACCCGGTGGGGATAATTTTAACAAGAGGCAGCGGGTTTTCATGATCAGTGACGGATTTGTGCTGACGCCAGGAGTAACATTCGGAATATTCGGTTCCAGTTCTGAAGATTCCCCAAATAATTCTATAGCCTTATTGAAATCCTGATCGAGGTAGCTACTCATTGCCTTGTCAAATATTTCGTGGCAGTCGAATGTTTTCTGCGGCATATCCTTGCTGAACCCTACGACCTCGTATACTCCGACGGGCTGGCTTCTCCCTTTAACTATGATGCGGTCAAGGAAACGAAAAACGCAGCCGTTACCTTGTTCTTCCGCCATTTTCTTAGTGTCTTCGGTGATCATAGTAAAAACACCATAACTTTTTGCTCCGCTTTCACAACGCGCAGCAAGGTTTACGGCGTCACCCATCATCGTATAATTAAACCGTTTCAGTGAACCCATATTACCAATGAGCGTCTAACCTGTATTGAGCCCGATACGGGACTGCATGGTAAAGACAATATCGGGCCACGTATCGCCCTCAGCCCTCCATTTTTCACGCAACTCAGCCTGGCGAAGCTGCATTCTTTGCGTGGCAATACAGGCACGGCTGGCATGATCTTTCATCGGGAGCGGGGCACCAAACATCGCGCACATAGCATCGCCGATGTACTTATCGAGAGACCCGCCCTCCTCTTGAACGATGTCGGTCATAGCGGTAAGGTATTCATTCATGAGGTCAACAAGTCTTTCTGGAGTGAGATATTCAGAAAAAGTGGAGAAGCTCTGAATATCACTGAAAAAAGCAGTGATTATTTCCTAGCGGCCACCCAATTGAGGTTCCTCTTCAGACTCGATCATCTGATGGACCACTTCCGGTGATACATAAGTCCCAAAAAGGTTTTTAATCCTGCCTTTCTGCTTTTCCTCGATGATCAGCTGGTGAATGCACCGATCAAACTTGTCGTGAGCGATGCACCGATTGGGGCGACCAGGGGCAAGACAAGATGATTATGAGAAAAATACCAGAATACGAGAACGATATACCCAAAAAGAAGAATACCACTGGTGAGTTTCAGATCTCGGCTATGTTTCCCCGTATTAGTTGCCATCATTGAGACAAAAAGAGTGAGGGCGAGGGTAATAAAATATTTAACCCAATCGGGAATGCGTTTGATATAAATTCCTGAGAAAATGGTCTTCAGGACATTTGCGTGAACTCCCACTTTAGGGACCGGATAGTCATCCATGGGGCTGGGTGCCAGGTCCTGGAGAAGGGGATCGGTAGGCCCGATAAGTATTATGGCGTCATTAAATTCACGAAAGAATTCTACAGCCTGTGCTTTCTGGTCTTCATCGCCTTCAGAGTAAAAGGCAAAGGCCTGGGCGACTTGCAACATGCTATAACGCGGATTTTTAGGGGAGTAGAATTTTGAAAACCAGTTAACTTCCATCATCTGTTGGCCCCATAAGGGAATACTCATGAGGGTCTCCCCTTCGTTACTCACTAATTCGATAAGGTCTTCGCTTCGTTTAATCGCTTCCGGAGGCAATCCGTAAGAGGTACGTGCTAATTGAAGGGCAATCTGGTAATAAGTAAATTTAAGACCATATTGGGATACTTCCGCAAACATGGGAACCCACCTTGGAGTGATACCATCACTGATTTCCTGATCGTAACCGATCAGTCCCATTTGATTAATTCCGCGACGCGCTGTAAATTGAGGGTGAGGGGTTTCAGGAAAATCAAAATTCTCCAGATCGTCATCACCTTTATAAATCAAAGGCATTCGATCACCTTCGGAGTAAGCGGTAGCTAATATTATACTCGGGTATTTATTCGTGACTCGAGCAAACTCCGCGACATCCTGATTAACAAGTTCCTGAGGCACCAAAACAGAGGCGTTAAATTTAGATAAGACGAGGTCAAAGCCGATAGCCTTAACTTTACCCAGGACCAGTAATATTTCGGATATTTTTCCAAATTCATTGCGTGGCCATGGTCTTTCTCCCAGGTATTTACGGAAAGATTCAGCGTCGAGATCGACATAAATTAATTTAACCGGAGCGTCAATCTCACCTCGCAGTCGAAAACGCCAGTCCATCGCTTTGTTTTCAAAAAGCTCAGTGCTCCAAAATGAGATAGCGCAATCCAAATTAACGGTATGGAAAGAAGCCATATCGCCCTAACAATAATCTTGATGAGAGCTTTAGACATCATTCTGCAGCCAGGACTTTATCGTAAGTCTGTATAATTTTCATTACAGTAATTCTTGAAATAATGGCAACTAACAAATGATAAGCTTCATAAGCCTGACGGTGAATAGAAAAGCTTACGATGATGGTTTTTAAATTCAATGGCTGCTGGTCGTATTAACTCTTCCTTGGAGGGTATAATCTCCCAGTAATTCAGTATTCCACCAGGAGCCAGTATTCTCGCGTGTAATACGATCGGTAAAACTGTAGTGATGGAGTTGGATACGATAAAACTGCGGTGGGTTTTGAGGAAAAGGATTATCGGCCAAAAGAGTATTTACCTCGATATTGCCATTGAATAATTCATGGAGAAAGCGCCCAAGCCAGGGTGGAAGGGTGCGTGATCTTTCGAAAGATAATCCCGCAAACCACATTTGCCAATCCAATCGTGGCATATGCGGAACGCAGAAAAAGGGTCGTAGTTGGGGAGCACCAGGTTTATATTTAAAAGTGTAATCTTTCCATTCGATGCCGTCATCACTTCCTGAAATAATTATTTCGGGTCGTGTCATGGTCATGACCCTGAAGAGGCCGTATGCGTTGATAGTATGAAAATGGCTGATTTGAAAATATGTTTTTCGGAAATAATCATGATCTTGCATCCATTTTCTGGATTTTCTTGGCTTACGTGTGTCTTCACAACTTTGCCTTAACTGAAAACCGCTGACCGGGATAGTAACGAGGACAACTGAAATCAGGAATATTCGATGAATCCTGAGAATCCAGTGCCGGGAATCTTTTTTCCTAAAGTTATTGCGAAGATTTTTTCTCAATAATTCCGGGAGACTCTGATCATCGATAAGCGGTATACACAGAATAATTGTTAAAAGATTAAAGAACCCGTAATTACCGGTCAGAATTATACACAACTGGATTATCGTCATCCCTGAAAATGCAAGATTGCGAATTCGGCGCGGACCAATAATGAAGAATGGCAGAACCAGTTCTGTAAAATAGAGTAGATAGAGGGATAGCTGGTGAAACCAGGGCGGCAGGTTGTGGAAATACCAACTGATCCCCGTTGGCAGCGGTTGACTCCAATAATGGTAATTAAGAGCGGTAAAATCGCGCCAGGTATTTACCTCGTCGAGACCATAACTTTGAAGTTTGACGACACCCGATTCAAAATAAAGTCGAAATAGTAAAAACCAGATTAGCCAACGACCGAGACGGGTCGGATCGGAGTGAGATCGCAGGCGATCGATCATTTTCCAATGGCAAAAAAAAATGGTCAAAAAACTCATTTCTATAAGCAGGATATCCCACTGAAAGCTGAGAAAATCTTGCCCGGCGATAAGCAGAGAGAGGTAAGATACCCATAGAGCGAGTGCCGACAGAGCGGGGAAAAGGCCAAGCGTGAGGCAAAGGGAAGCAATCAGTGCGAAGGAGAAGACCGCGTTGATGGCAAAGTCGCTTTGATTAAACCAGAATAAAGTGGGTAAATAGAAAAATTTACAGCCTTCAAATTGGATCTCATTTAAATAGTTTTCTAACCCTTGAAAATAAGCGGAAATGGGCAGTATGCCTTGGCTTCCAATTAAACCTTTTGCCTGGACCCAATAGGAAATGACAGCGATAGCGGCAATTACCCCTAAAGCCCTGGGGAAAACCCAGCTAGAGAATACATAGGTAGACGGTTCGCTGTTTTTTCCACTGAGAAGACGTGAGCAGAAAGATAGGAAATAGCGATTTTTCGATACCAGCTGATAGATCTTTTCTGAACCCCGGGCAAATAGTGAAAATTTGCAATAAAGACGGTACAGCCACGATTTTTTCGACGATAGGTGGAGACATTTAAAAACGGCCTCAGCACCGGAGCATACACTTCCATCAGGTTCGATGAAATGGACCGCCTCTTTAAACTGTTCGCGTGGAATTTCAGAAAAACGCTCCCCGAGTTCCTGGTACGAGAGATACTCAACTTGTCCCTCGGTAGTAATTTTCCAACGCGCAATCCACCGTCTGCAGTATTCACATTCACCATCATAAATGAGTAAGGAGCGCTTTTCCGGAGGATTGGTAAGACTTGGATATTTATGCTTCATTTAGATGGAATACAATGAAGGGAACATCCACCCGGAAGTGATTGCGCATTGACCTAAGTTTCAGCACGGTGGATAGCAACAATGGAAAATGTAAGCCCTTTTGCGGTAACATTATTAAACCCTGCATCCTTAATCTGATTGCTGATAAAACTTTTTGAGGGAAAAGACTCGATGCTTCCTGCCAGATATTGGTAGGCATCTGATTGTCCCGTTAATAAGCCGGCCAGCTTTGGAAGTATAAGTTTAAGGTATAAATAGTAAATGGGACGGAACCAGAGTGACGGTTGAGTGAATTCAAGGATAAGTAATGTTCCACCTGGTTTACGCAATACTCGGCGCATCTCACTTAGTCCCCGGGTTCTATCCTCAAGATTCCGAATACCAAAAGCTATCGTCAGCACATCAACACTATCATCATCCAAGGGCAGATCAAGAATATCGCCATGGGTAAATTCTATATTTCTTAACCCCTCCTTTTTAGATTTTTTTTCATTGGCTTTATCAAGCATGGGTTCACAGAAATCGATCCCCTTAATGTGAGCGCTGTCACCCAGTGATTTCTGAAGCGCGAAGGCGACATCACCGCTCCCTGTAGCCAGATCAACTACCCATGCAGGACGACAGGCCTTTACGGCTCTTACCAGTACTTTTCTCCAATAATAGTCGAACCCCAGGCTGAGAAAATGGTTGGCCAAGTCATACCGCCGGGAGATCCCAGCAAACATCTTTTTGATGTCGGCACCCTCGGGCATGTTTCAGTAGGAGTAAGAATGAATGATAAGCATATTACAAAAATTCGATTTCCTGTAATTGCAGGTTCTACATTTACGACTAATTTGAGCAATACAGACTGCTGAATATTGACCTGGATTAATCACTCTGCTGCTGCTCGCGAAAACTTTCAACAACCATACGCGAGAGTTCCTTATCGGGATTGTCCACTATGGATTTTGTGATGGTGAAGATTTCCTCTTTTGTGTTGCGGGAAATAATTTTAAGGCCGTGTTGAAAATCGCGAAACTTTTCCTCACATAGTGCGCGGATAGTTTTATCAAGATCAGTGGCAGCGTCAATGAGTGCATCGCAAGCTTCATCATCAAATTTCAGTTTAAGTCCATGTGCCTGATGAAAGCGAAGAGCAAAATCTTCAATATCCCTTCGCAAAACCTCGCGTTGTGCGTGTTGATTTTCCTTGAGTAGTGTCTTTAATGAATCCTGGAGTTCAGTAATCGTCTCTGAGGTAACCTCAAATGTTTTGACCGCGGTAGAAGGTAATTCGAATTTATAACTTCGAAAAATCTTTTCAAGAACAGTCATAAGTCCACGAGCTCCCGTTTGTTCCCGGTGTCCACGTCGTGCAATTTCTTCAATCGCTTCGCTGGTTATTTTGAAGTCTATGTCATAACCTCTGAAATCACTCAGATACTGTTCGAGTATACTTCCTTCAGATCCCGTGAGAATTTTTGTCAAATCTTCTACTTCGAGCGCTTGACAGGTGACGCGAACGGGTAGGCGTCCGATAAATTCCGGTTCAAACCCATATTTAATAAAATCTGTGGTTTCCACTTCATTAAGGTAGTCGAATCTGGATTTTTCCTCTTGATCCTGTGCTGTAGCGAAACCTATTTGGCTGCTCTCAATGCGTTTTTTTACGGTATTACCTAATTCTTCAAAGGCTCCACTGACAATAAAGAGGATATGCCGCGTGTTAATATTCTTTTTATGCGATTTTCCACCCCGACTAACCTCCATCATGGCTTGCATTTGAGCCATCATATCGGTCGGACTGAAGAGGTTGACTTCGGTTTCTTCCATCAACTTTAAAAGGTTAATCTGTACACCACGTCCCGAGACGTCACGCCCTTGAATATTGCTGGCCGAAGCGATTTTATCAATTTCATCAATATATATAATGCCGTATTGCGCGAGTTCGACATTCCCATTGCCAACTTTAACAAGATCACGAACGAGATCTTCAACATCATGACCGACATAGCCCGTTTCAGAAAATTTTGTGGCATCCGCTTTAACAAAAGGAACCCCTATCAGTTTAGCGATGCACCGCATAAGATAAGTTTTACCTACGCCGGTGGGGCCTAATAGAATGATATTTTGTTTTTGATATTCCTTCTCTGCGAGTTCAGGGTTTTCAATACATTGACGCACATGATTGAAATGATCGCAGATAGCAACGGAGAGCACTTTTTTTGCCTCCTCTTGTTTGATTACGAATCGGTTCAAATAATCTCGGATTTCCCGAGGTTTCAGATTAAATTCATGTATCCGCTGCAATATTTTGCTGTCTGTATCTTCATTTTCAGAAGATTTCTTCTCTTTGTCTACCGCGGGGGAAGGCTCGTCACTGAACTTTTTGAAAGCTGAAATCACTTGAGGATTACGCATGGCATCCTGAAGTTGTTTTTGTAATTCTTCCAATGGGTTATTAGGATCCTTTTCGCTCATTATTTATGGGTTGACATAATTCTTTGATATTTACAGAAGTATCAGATAATTAATAACTTTTACTGGAATATCAACCCTCGGCATCAAATATGTCAGGTAACTTAACAAAAAGAGATATCGTTCTTTCTATCTACGAAAAAACCGGGTTTCCACAAAAAGAGGTCCGAGAGGTAGTACAACAGACATTGGATACCATTGCTGCGGCTCTCGCCCAGGGGCGAAATGTCGAATTACGGAATTTCGGTGTGTTCGAGGTCCAAAAGCGAAAGTCCAGAATCGGACGTAATCCTAATAAACCTGAAACGGATGTAATTATTCCCGATCGAGCAGTAATTAAGTTTAAAGCCGGTAAAGAACTCAAAGCCGAGCTTAAAGGTATCAACCTCGATAATCTTATTTAATATCACTCCGGGCCGACTTGTGCTACCGGATGTATGGAAAATACCGCATGTTCGAAAGTCTACCGGGATTCCGTGACTTTTATCCTGAACGATGTGCTGTTCGTAATCATATTTTTAAATTATGGAAACAGGCCGCATTGAGCTTTGGGTTTTCTGAATACGACGTACCATTACTCGAACCGCTTGAACTTTACATTGAGAAAAGTGGCGAGGAAATCGTTGAACAACTTTTTAATTTTACCGATAAGGGAGGGCGCAAGGTTGCCCTGCGCCCGGAATTAACCCCTTCCCTTGCGCGTCTCGTAGGGGCACGTGCCGCGAGCCTGAAAAAACCGATTAAATGGTTTTGTATCGGTGAGAATTTTCGATACGAACGCCCTCAAAAGGGGCGATTGCGCGCTCATTATCAATTCAACGCGGATATATTCGGTGAATCTGATGCCGGAGCTGATACTGAACTCATTGCGCTCTGCATCCATGCTCTCACCACTTTTGGTCTCTCCTCTGATGATGTAGTTGTCCGCCTCAGTGATCGGAATCTCTGGATTTATTTCCTGTCCGCATATGAGATTAATGCGGATCAAGCTGTTGAGGTCCTCACCATTATTGATAAAGTTGAGCGTGTGGAGAGGGATGAAACGTTAAAAAAACTCGAGATCCATTTTAATCAAGCATCTGAAGATTTCCTGAACAGGCTCGAGGTTCTGGTGAGCATTCGAAACTTGGATGAACTTCGTTCTTTTTTTCTCTCTCAATCGCTAAATGAAGAGATCAAAGAAAAAGTTGAAGCTCGACTGGCTGATTGGAATATACTCATAGACAACCTGAATGCGATGGGACTAACGCCGTTTATCCAGATTGATTTTGGGATCGTTCGCGGCTTAGCCTATTACTCAGGGTTCGTATTTGAAGCCTATGAAAAGTCCGGCAAGACACGATCTCTTGCCGGAGGAGGGCGTTATGATCACCTTGTTCATAGACTCGGTGGGCCCCTTTTATCCGCGGCCGGTTTTGGAATGGGTGATGTAACTTTAACCGATCTTCTCGAAGAAAAAAAACTGGTTCCTGCCGATCTTGATGCTCCGGATATCTATGCAATTATAGGTGGAGAAAATGAACGGAGGATAGCGTTTGCTTCTATTAAGATTTTGCGTGACCGGGGTTACGGTGTGGACTATCCCTTGAAAAATATCAGTTTTGGCAAACAGTTTAAACTTGCTGATCAGTCGGGAGCTCGTATTGCGCTGATTTATGGTGCCGAGGAAGTCTCAGCACAGTCAGTTAAAATTCGGGACCTCGCGACGGGCTCGGAAATTCTTATTCCCGATGACCAATTAGAGTCTGAACTTCAAAATATTTTAAGAGTGAACTGAAGTCTAAACCATGAGATTGAGAAATAAAGGAGTATTCTCTCAGGAAATTTGGAGATGTCGCTGAATCCCAGTCTTAAAGAATTTCTGAGAAAAGATCCTCAGATCGACCCAAGCGCATACATCGCACCGGAAGCAGTAATCATTGGGGATGTAAGAATAGGGCCACACGTAAGTATTTGGCCACAATGTGTGTTGAGAGGAGATATCAATTACATTGAAGTTGGTGAATGTAGCAATGTGCAGGATGGTTCCGTCATTCATCTGGCAGATGATAAAGCGGTGGTAATTGGTCGCTATGTTACGATTGGCCATTTAGCCATGTTACATGCCTGCACCATTAATGACGAATGTCTCATAGGAATGCATGCCACGGTTCTCGACGGCGCGGTCGTTGGTCACAATTCTATTATTGGGGCTCACACTTTGGTCAAACAGGGAATGGAAGTGCCACCAGGTTCCCTTGTCCTTGGTGTGCCGGGAAGGGTAGTACGTCCCTTGAGTGACGAAGAACAAAAAAAATTACCGAAGTGGGCTGAAAACTATCTGGAGATTGCCGCCGCATTTCAGGCCAAAACGGTTTAATTAGAGTGGTAGTCCAGGCCGCAATCGATGAGTTGCAGCCAACAAATAACCGCTCTCTAAAATATTAAGGTGATATCTTATAAGCAATATTCAAAATACCGTGAGGCAAAGATCGACAAGCGATTGCAGTATTACCTTATTGGCGTTATTCTCGGATGTCTGATCTTGATCGTCATACCTAGACCATTTCGCTTCGATCGATCGAGGATAGGAGATACGACAAATCCTTCACATGAATACTTTCCAGTCCTTTACAGCGACGGATATGATCGTCCTGTAGAAGTCACCGCTCCTCCCAAGCGTATAATTTCTTTATCACCAAATATTACAGAAATCCTATATGCTTTGAACGTTTCTGATCGTTTAGTTGCCAATACGCGGTTGTGTAAATATCCCGGAGAAGCGCAAAATAAGGTAAAAATTGGAGACCCCAATCATCCTGATTTTGATTTGCTGTTGCGACTTCAGCCCGATCTTATTTTGGGGACGGTTCTCAGCCCTCAACCCCTTTACGAGCGCATGGAAAAATCAGGGTTGGTTGCGATAGCGATGAAGCATACGCGGATGAATATAATTCTGCACGATATGCTCATGATTGGAAAAATAATTGGAGAACCTGAAACCGCATTGGGCCTTGTCGTTGAAATACAGAATAAGCGGGATTCGATTATAAATAGAATATCGACATTAAGAATTGAGCAATATCCAGTTCGTGTTGTAATTCTATATGATTCAGAACAATTATACACTGCTGATCATAATACATGGATTGAAGCATTTATAAAGCAGTGCGAGGCGATTAATATTGCCAATAAAGCCTTCATGCAATCAGCATCGAATTCGCTGGAAGAGATAGCGGTGTCAGACCCGGAAGTAATTATTTTAGCATTACCCCCAGAGGAATCGGGACAAAACGAAGGTGATCATATTATTAAAACTATCGAGAATCATCCTCTCTGGCAAAAGACCACGGCGTTACGTGAGCAGCGAATAGTGAAATTAGATAAAAATTTGCTCTTCGCTTCAGGGTTTCGCATCATTGAAGCGATGGATGCTTTGGGCCACGCCATTCACCCTGAAATTATTTTACCTCCTTAATCGGATTTAGAGGCCAGGACACCGGCCTGAATCCATTGAATGTTTATCTCGTGAAGGGTGAGGGTAAATAATTATACGATACTTTTTTCGTTCTTTAGAAATTCACGGCTTTGCCGTTTCAATTTTCTAAGCTCGGGTTTTAATTCATTTATCATTTCTTTATCCATGTGGTCAATAAAGAGGATTCCATTGAGGTGATCTACTTCGTGTTGAACAACACGTCCAAGAAAGCCATTGCTTTGTATTTTATGGTGAGCACCTTTTAAATCCTGGAATGTAACTTCCATATTATCAGATCGAATAACATCGCCTTTAATTTCTGGAAAAGATAAGCAACCTTCTTCGTAAATGCTTGTTTCACCAGGATTTATTTTAACCACAGGGTTGATTAAAATCAGAGGCAAAATTAGCTCAAGGGGTGGTTGTTTAGCGTCGTAGGTATAGGGTTCATCACTGAGATCTTTAGAGAGCGGAAGATCAACAACGCATATCATTTTATCCTGATCTATCTGTTGTGCGGCTAAACCAATTCCTTCATTAGCATACATCGTCTCAAGCATATCAGCTGCTAATTTATCTAATGCTTTATTAAATATTCTGATTTTTTTACCCTTCTTGCGAAGGATGGGCTCACCGTAATGTGTAACGCGTAAGATCATTTTTAAAATATTAACTTAATCTCGAATTGTTTGTTTTCAACTTTAAAACCCCCGGTCTCAACTGCTGCTTCAATGCAATTTCCATTGAATGTTTTATAGCCTAATGAGGGTTTGCCAGGCAGCCAATTCGGAATAATCTATTTATAAAATGTTTAAAAATTCATCGCCATTGGAAAGCCTCCTTTTTTTCGTGTTGTCTTCTCTTCTCGCTCTTTTTGGAACGGGCATCCCTGTTCATTTTAAGGCAATAGCTCCTGGCGTTCTGGTGGAAGCAGGGCGAGACACTGAGAATACTAAAGATCTCGCCGGAAGCTTTCTGGACGGCGGACAAGTGGGTCCGGCTGCTCTGCTCTGGTCCGCCGATGATCAACTTCCCGATACTGAAGAATCCCGCAAAAGGTTTAAAGCCTTAAAAGAAAATAACCCCTACTATCGTTTTTCAGGAGGTCCAGCGCCCTATTTTGAAGAATTCCTGAAGATGATTAATACTGACACGGTAAGTGATAAAGACAGTGAATCATTAAAATTACTCATTCCCCAGAATAACCGGGAGCACCTCTTAAACTACCTGATTTACAGCAATAATGCGTTGGTTCATTCCTTATTATCAACGCGCGGACTAACCAGTTATACGCACTTTATGCCTGTCAGTTCTCCTGCCGGTCAACCATTGGATGCCACTATCCTGATGACGGCACTCCTTGTTCAGGGAGGACACTATTCATCAACTTTCCTGCGCAACCTGAAACCTTTGCTCGATGAGGCCGTTGAGAATAGAGAGGAGGGCGAGGTGGAGCGTTTAGAAATATTTTATTTGAATATGTTGACGCTAGGTAAACGATTTAACTGGTTACAACTTACAACACTGACGCGACTATTTACTGATTTTGATTCAGTTGAAAATTCTGCGATTCTCTTTCGCCGTTTTCCTGATCTTATTCCCCAATTTTACGCTCTCATATTACTATCCGAAAATCCATCCGGAATTGTTGATTATATCAATGATAGAGATGAAGCGGGGCTCAGTGACATGTTATATACATTGCCCTTAGGACGGGGTGCGGTCTTACGGCTCATGCAATCGCGCCAGCCTTTATATCGACCTCCGGCTTTTGTGCAGTGGATTGATCAACCTATATCCTGGGTAAGACAGGCGCCTCTCTTGAGTTTTACCCATCAACATCCACAGGCAGCCATCTATCTCAAAATGATCGTCATTCTATTTTCGGGATTTGCACTCGCTCTCGGGGTCAGCAGTTTATTCGAAAAGAGTGATCGCTATAAAGAAGTAAATAGAATCAGATCCCTGCTCTTATTACGTAATACGATAATAGCTTTATTTTTTTCCACTACAATATGGGTGCTGATAGAACCAGCCTTGCTGGATATAGGTTCGGAACCCAAAGCGAAGTTGCGATTAGTCTTTGAATTTGTTAACAAAGTAGAATCCTTAAAATCAAAAAACGTTGATACCGCCATGCTCGACCAAATCACTATCCTCATCCTCCTTATCTTTTTTCTACTTCAACTTACGATATATATTCTAGGGGTGATAAAAGTATCAGAAATCAAGAAGCAGGAAGCATCACCCGAGCTTAAGCTAAAGCTTCTCGATAACGAGGACCATCTTTTTGACCTCGGATTATACATTGGACTTGGAGGCACGGTGTTATCGCTCATATTGCTCGCCATGGACATTGTCCAGGCAAGTTTGATTGCTGCCTATGCATCGACCCTCTTCGGCATAATATTTGTGGCGTTATTAAAAGTAATTCACGTTCGTTCCTTTCGTCGGTCAATAATTCTGAAAGAGGAACATTCAGGTCATGAGTCGAGCACTTCTATTGATAATTAGTGATTTTCTCTTGATTAGTTTACTTGCTTTGGCCCGATTTGATCTGCCCAAAGAAGATACTCCTGCGCTTGCCATAGAGGAAGCAAGCAGGGGAGATCGACACGAGGAAGACCTGATTGAGGTTTTGAAAAATGCCCTGGAAAATGAAAAGGGGGAGAGCAGTAAAACGATTGAGGAACTCGAATCTGACAAAGATAATCTTGAAAGCCACTTACGTGATACCCGCGATAGTTTAAAAAAGAATGAAGAAGCTGTGCATCGGTTAGGGTTAGAAAAGGAAGACTTTGCTAAACGCTACATGGACACGAATGAGAAGCTGAATTTATCGAAAAAAGAACACGCAAATCTATTAGAAAACCTCACTTTATCAAGAGAGCGGGCTGCAGCGAGCAATGAGCGGGTCAAGCTTCTACAAGAGCAACTTCAATCAAGAGAACGGGATATTGAAAAGAAAGAAAATGAACTCCAGTCAGCCCAGGAAAAGCATTTGGCTATAGAACGTGAAAAACAGAATCTTTTCACTGAAATGAAAATTTATGAAACGGAAAAGAGATTACTGGAACAGAATCTTGTGGCTGCGAAAGCTGACATTGACACGATTAGAGTGGAAAAAGAGGTAATCCAAAGGCAGGCTGCGAAGTTAGCAGATGGTGTCTCTAATCTATCGGTGCAATCCACGCGCATTGAGGAAGAAATGCGACAGATGCAACCGCGATCGCTTAATTCAATATTTAGCGATTTTACCGATAACCGTGTCCTCGTCAGTTTCGATACTGAGGTGCGTAGCATTATAGGTTCGCGTAGTCGGCGCTACGAAGCAAAGTCGATATTTATTACCGAGGGAAAAGACATTTACGCGCTCATCCATACACGGGACACTCCGTTTTATGTCACGGAAATCGTGGGAAGCCTGTCAAAAGTTGACGGTATTTTGACGGTCAATGACCGGGAGCTACCGATCTCTCAAGTGGGATTCCTCACTGTCGACCCACGGCTTATGGTAATTGCAGTATCACCACAGGTAGCTGAGCAATTGGATATCAAAGTGTTTCCCTTAGCTAGAGATCCCCTAAAGTATTCTCAGGCCGTCCTTATCGGAAGTGATGAAGGATATTATGGGGAAAGTGATTTCAAATTAGATCACCAGGGAAATCGGTTTTTAACCATGCAGCCCCGATTATTTAATCGGCTTTTTGGGGAATTTTCACCATCACGCAGTGATTTGGTATTTGCCAAAACAGGGAGTTTCATGGGGCTTATGATAAATAAGGAGTATTGCGTTCTGGTGGATGATTTCGGGATAGAAGATAGGTTACTTATTGGAAATGATTTTAAGAGCGAAGAGTCTGAAACAATCACCCATAAGCTTCGCGAACGGCTCAATCAACTCCCCGTCGATTTACAATGAATGACCGATTCTCGATAATATGGAAATAGCTCTATTCGACTCCCCGAATCGCTATTACCAACATATTAGAGGTTTTCTTTTAAAAAACGAAGACGAAAACAATCTAATAATCGGTATTTTATCACGCTTGGAGAAAAATGATATTATTCTCAATGAAGCTTTTTTAGCGGCGGGAGTAGAGAACGCTATGGTGATCGGCGCGGCACTCTATATCCCCCCGCGCAATTTAATTATTACACGCGCTAAAATAGAGGTCATAACCCTATTTGCAAATTACCTGGCCTCTCATATAACACCTATACCCGGAGTAATGGGGCCGGCGAAAGATGCGCAAGCGTTTGCCAATATCTGGGCGGATAAAACAAAAGCGCATGTCGCCGCCAATCGTCGAATGCGCATATACCGTATAGATAAAGTGAGTTTACCTAAAGCAGTGCCTGGAAATATGCGTCTGGCTGAGAGGGGGGATATGAAATTCCTGAATGGTTGGTTTACCGCTATGCTCAGTGAGATTGAAGAGAGTGATTCTCCAGATATTGCTCAAGAACTCTTGTCAAATACAATTGAAAAGAGAAATCTCTTTCTCTGGGAAGATGGCAGTGCTGTCTCAATGGCGGGCACTACCCGGAGCACACCGAACGGCATGAGTGTCAACCTGGTTTATACCCCAAAAAAATATCGACGCCGCGGATATGCCAGTAATCTGGTGGCGTCACTAAGTGAAAGTATTATTCAATCTGGGAAGAAATTCTGTACCTTATTTACAGACCTTGATAATCCAACGAGCAATCACATCTACATGAATATTGGGTACTATCCTGTGAGCGATTTTACCGAGTACCGTATTTCACAGTAGCATAAGCAAAGTGAGCGCTAAAATATTTATCTATAATAAATGCGAAAGTCACCTCTGGTGAATCAGCAATTATTAGTAGGGTTTTCGATAGCGCACCCCATTTTTATCGATAAACACTAAATATCTGGATTCGCTATCAATGGCAATAAAACGAATCCCTAAATCGTGATTAACAACTGCATCTATGCTGAAGACAGAGGTATTCAAAAGCACCATGGGGCGCTCACCTTTGGATTTTACCCCCTTGACAACAAGACTATTTAAAAATTCTACAACGGCTGGATCAGGAGTCGGTTTTTGAACAACGGGTTCGGGAGCAATTGTTTCTGCCGGCACTTCTGGTGCTGGTGCTTCATATAACTCGGGTTCTTCCGGGGGGACCTGTGCAACCGGGCTTTCATCTTCAGTGGTACTCTCTCGAGTGTGCCTGATGATTGATGGGCCCGGCTCTTCGTCCGAGGAAGAAGGCGGGCTCGCTTCTTCGGCATCAACAAGTTCGGAAAGCGGGGATTCAGCATCCATGTGAATGCCGCCAATTTTTTCAGCTACGGAACGTGCCTTTTGAATGGGATTAGTAGGAGCGGGGGGGGTGATTTTTTCAGCGGTCGTTTCTTCAGTAGTTTCAGTGGAAGTAAAAGCAGAAACAATGAGATAGATTGCGCCTACTAATAGTGCGGCAACAAGAATAAAACCGGTCCCTAATTTTAACAGTATCTTAAAATTTGAAGCTTTTTTTGGCGCAGTTGCTCCCGATTCCTGGCCACCCGGATCTTCTGAATCTGTCCTGGCCGGAGGTGCGGGTGGGGGTGCCGCAGATGGGGGTGCAACAGGAGGGGGAGGTGGTGCTTGGACAGTAGCTTTCGGTGGAGCTACCGGAGGTGGAGGCTTTGCCGTTTCTTCTGGCGGCGGCTCGGGCTCCTCACTCTCGGGAACCAACGCATCCGTTTCAATCTCCTCATCGATGGGTTCCTCGATATTTTCCTCAATATCTGGCGTAGTTTCAACCGGGGGTGGGCTGGCACTAACGTCTTCTTCAGGGGGAGGAATCGGGGTTACTTTATTTTCTTCCGCCGGAGGGGTCTTTTTTAATGAAAGACTGGGTTTTTTTTCGGGAACAGCTTCCTCAGGCGTTTTTTCGCTTTCATTCTCAGCGGAAGATTGGGGGTTCCTCTTCAGGATTTTCTGAATCAGACGATTGAGGATCCTTCTCGGGTGGATTCTCACCAGAAGCTTTCTTACGTAATGAAAGGCTGATTTTAGGGCGTTGTTCTTCTGATGAGCCCGAATCTGAATTACTGGGTGAATTCGGCTGTTCGTCAGAATTGTTTGGTGTAGGTGTATCCGGCATCGTCAATTAATATTAGCTCTCTAGTTTTAATAGCCTTAATTTTCAATTTCAACTCCTTATTTATAATTGAATTAATACTATATACTTTGTTCCCCATCAATAGTTTACTGTTATTTCCTGAGATTCTGATCCCCCGAATTTGCAACTGATCTACATAGGCTATACTCACTGGATTAGGGCCATTGATCATCCCTTCTGCTGAAGAATGAGTTGACGCGTTATGCGAAGTTAAGGCCTCCTGAGAAGGAGTCTGTGTATGTGGCGCCCCAGGAGAAGCGGGAACAGACTGGGTGCTGGAGGTATTAGCATTTTCTGCTATAGATGAGGGATCGGCGATGGATGGAGAACGGGTAAGGGTTTCAGGCGCTTGCTGGCTGTCTTTATTGTCATGAAGCGACTTAAAACTGATAGCAGGAAGATTATTTCCCCCGGCTCCAATGGAAGGAGGGGTCAGCGCATTTGCGGTCTCATTAGTGGAGCCCGACTGCGTTGATGAAGCATCTATATCCTGAGGTTGTGGGACCACGACAACCTGTCCTCCTGTGGAATTTCTATCTATTATACTGATGACAAGAAATGCCACTAAAGCCGCGATGATAATAGTAAATATCATGACTCCCATGAGCACTTTAAATAAATCGGGTTGCCCTGAAGGAGTTGGTGTTAGTGTTGAGGACGGCGAACCCGGTGACGGGGGCGCGGTTGCAGAAGATACCTTACCTTCGGTTTGCACCTGCTGTGCCTTTTTAAGGGCTTCATTAATAAGGCTCATTTTATTCGCAACTCCTTTATAGCCCGACGAACATCCCAATAAGTTACATCATCTGATGATCTAATATAGGAAGATAGAAGCGATTTGTCACATATATTATTAACCATCCTGGGAATACCCCGACTTGCGTTGTATATTTTTTTTAAAGCTGAATTCGTAAAGCGCGGGCGTCCTTCACTTCCCGCGAGAGTTAAGCGATGATGAATGTAGCGCTGGGTATCATCAAAATTGAGTGGGTTGAGTTCATAGTAGACAAGTATACGCTGCCTAAGCTGTCGCAATCGGTTTTGCGTTAGTTTAGCTTTTAATTCGGGTTGACCCAACATAATGATTTGCAGGAGCTTTTGTTTATCTGTCTCAAGATTGGAAAGCAGGCGTAAATGCTCCATCGTTTCAAAAGCTAAATTTTGAGATTCATCGATAATGAGCACGATGTCTTTTCCCGCGTGAATACGATCGAGGAGCACCTGGTTCAAGTGATCGATAAGATCGATACGACTGCCTGTTTACGCTTTTTCTGTTTCACCCAACTCCATAAGTATGGCTTTAAGAAGTTGAGTTTCACTGAGACGAGGATTCAAGATTAAGGCAGTCTCGTAGCGATTAGTATCTATATCATTTAATAATTTGCGGCAGAGTGTGGTCTTACCACATCCCACTTCTCCGGTTAGGACTATAAATCCTTTCTTTTCCTCAATCCCATATTTCAAATGAGACAAAGCTTCCTGATGGGTGTAGCTGAGGTAAAGAAATTTTGGGTCGGGACTGATATTAAAAGGCATCTCCCGTAAACCGTAATGACGCTGGTACATTATTTATTAATATAGTTTGGCTATGTTTATAACAGAAAATGAGAGATTATAAAACAGCAATGTGCTTTTTTCTTTTCATAAGTCCGTTGAACTGTTAAAATGAATTTTGAAGGAACGGATTAGCGATGAAAATAAATGGGTTACCTCGAATGTTTTTATTTCTGTTATCAGGGGTACTGTGTTTGGTCGTATTTTCTCTAGTTATGGTGCTTCTGCAAACGTGGCGCGAATACGATCATTTTAAAGAACGTGAATACCAGTATGAACAGCGCCTGTTAAAAACTCAGACTGAATTTCAATCCAAAGAAGAATATTTTAATCGTATTCTTAATGACCCGGAGTTTCTTGAACGCATCGTAAGAGAAAAACTCGGTTACACTCGTCCCGATGAGATGATATTCCGCTTTGAGGATTCCTCAAAGCGCTGAGCTTCACAGCGTTTAAGTCCTCGTCTGATCAACGATTTCTGTTTTAGTAATTGTTCTTCAATTTCAATCCAGGGATCGATTGTCAAGCATATCTGAAATTTACCTGTTCAATAATGATCAAATATCCGATCTATATTGATTGAACATTCGATTTGTCTACGAATAGATTTCACCTTAATAGTCGTAGTCATTGTATTTTTTAAAAGAGGATACTTATCTGAATAGATAGGGAAATCTCGACCTATGGATATCGTAAAAAAAATAAATTCCGCTCGTGATCAATCCAAGCTCTTTGAAGTTGCGGTTCAGAACATTGAAACCTGGCTCAACAGTAAATTTCTTCCAAGCTGGGTGTTAGCGAGTATTGAAGAGTTAGTGAAAAAAAAAGAATGGGGTGAACTTAACAACCGTTTTTATAAAAATTTGGAATTGGGGACTGGGGGTATGCGGGGGCGTACTATTGGAGAGATTGTCACTCGAGCAGAAAAAGGAGAGCCCTCCGAATTCGGTGCGCCTCAACATCCCGCGGTTGGATCGGCCGCTCTAAACGATTTTAATATAATCCGCGTTACTCTCGGACTCTATCGGTATTGCCGTATTTTTTTAAAAGAGAAATCCTCAAATAATGAATTACCGAGTATTGTAATCGCTCATGATGTTCGATACTTTTCGCGTCACTTTTGTGAGCTGGTCGCTTCAACATGGGTAGCACTCGGTGGTCGGGCAGAGATTTTTAATGGGCCGCGTTCAACGCCACAGTTGAGTTTTTCGGTGCGCTATCTCAAAGCTACATGTGGCGTTGTTGTTACCGCCAGTCATAATCCGCCCCATGATAATGGTTATAAAATATATTTTGAAGATGGAGCGCAAGTGGTTACACCTCACGCTGATGGGATTATTAATTTTTTCAATGACGTTAAACTGGATGAAATCTCGACTTATCCGGATAAAAATATGGAGCGTGTAGTCACCCTGCCAGACTCTCTGGATCATGACTATCTGGATGCATTAGAAGAAAATGTAATCGATCGGGACCTCCTGGAAAATAATAGGCCCAAAGTAGTCTTCACTCCTATCCATGGAACGGGAAGCGTCATTTCTTTTCCCCTGATGAAGCGGTACGGAATCGAAGTTATTTCGATTGAAGAACAAAATAAGTTGGATCCTCGCTTTCCCACGGTAAAATCACCCAATCCGGAAAATCCGGAGGCGCTCAGGCTGGCAATGGAGAAGGCTGTAGAAGCAGGGGCCGAGTTAGTTTTAGCTACTGATCCGGATGCTGATAGAATGGGCGTGGCTGTAGCTCAGAGCGAGGGAGAAATGGTGCTGCTCAGTGGAAATATAATTGGAGCATTGCTCGCGGACTACCGTATCACGAAATTAAAGGAGATGGGACTGATTCCTGGAAATGGCAGCAATCAGGCAGCCCTTATAAAAACTTTTGTTACTACACCTTTCCAAGAGGCGATAGCTGTAAGTCACGGTTTAAAAGTGATCAATACGCTCACTGGATTCAAATGGATAGGGGAGAAGTTGAAGTTTTACGAAGATCAACTGGTAGAAAATATTCATGAGACTGAAAGTGTTTCTCTGGATTACAATTCCCTCACATATCACAAACGGGCCGAACTTCTTTTGCGTTACAGTACTTTTTATATATTCGGCGGCGAAGAAAGCTATGGTTTTCTTGGGACTGATGGTGTTCGGGATAAGGATGCGAATGCGGCGGCCATAATGTTCTGCGAATTAGCCGCTGCTATAAAAAAAGAGGGCATAAGTATCGTTGAACATCTAGATAGGCTCTATATTAAATACGGATACTATCTCGAAGACTTGCTTAACATATATTATGAAGGCGCAAGCGGTGCCGCTCGAATACAAAGAATTCTAAATTCTTATCGTTCTGATCCACTTAAAAATATAGAAGGATATGAGGTCGTTAAGTTTACAGATTTCGGGAGGCAACACATAGAAGATGCCGATGGCAAAGTAATTCCCAAGCAGGATTTTTATATGTTTGAGCTGGATAATGGTTACTCTTACGCCGTGAGGGGTAGCGGTACCGAGCCCAAGATAAAGTTTTACCTCTTTGCTAAAGAAGAGGTGGAAGAACCTGGAAAACTTGATGAAATTAAGAAGAGAGCTGCCAGCAGCCTAATAAAAATAAAGCGAGCCATCGAGAAAGACGCTCATCTCCGTGCCGGTTAAGCAGTCGGTTCTCTGGGAAGAGAAGGGCAAAGTCAGAGAGGGGGCAGAATCACAAGCGGCCAAATTTTATACCGTCAAAGTATTGCTGACTTGAAAAACGCTAAATATAATACTTAAAGCGATGATAGTAACGAGAAGAAAGGCAAAGATAAGTGCTCCCGTAGAGATCACCGCGGTTAGAATTTGCAAATACCGGGTCAGCTCTCTCCGGTAGATCTTTGTAATTTCGCGAAGACTGTTAACTAAATTCCCGGTATTTTCTCCAACCGCTAAAATGTCCAATGCGATATCAGGCATAAAATCTGTATGCTGAAAAGCTGAAGCCACGGATGCGCCTTCCTGGATCTGCTGACGGCTTTCACTAAATTTGGCTCTGAGCTGTGTATTGGAAAATGATTTTTCAGAAAGGCGCAGGGTTTCCGTGGTATTGATTCCGCTCTCTATGAGGGTCGCCATCAGACTGGAAGACTGGAATATTTCAGAATAGTAGAAAATAGTACCAATAAAAGGAATGCGGAGAAGCCAGTAATCGGTTTTTTTACGACCTATCGGTTTTTTTCTCCACTGCAGAATAACTACCGCTAATAGAGCGGTAAAAAATACAACAAAAGGACCTGCTTTTAAGGTTAAATCTGCGCCATTGATAAGAATTTTTGCAAACAACTGTAATTCCCCCCCCAAAGTTTCAAGCATGGTTCGGATTTTAGGGAGAAGGAAAAAAAGAAAAAAAGCGACGACCGCGATGGCGATAATGCAAATAAACACAGGATATGCCAAACTGTTTAGAATACGACGGCGCAGTTCAGCTATTTCCTCCATTTGTTCGACGATCTTTTTAAGGATAGGCGTTAGATTACCGGTTGCCTCTCCCGCTTCCACGAGATGGATACTGGACTCACTGAAAATGTCTGGCATCTCAGCCATTGATTTTGAAAGGGTATAACCTTCGCTGAGATTTCTCCAAATTTTTTCGCAAAGAACTTTGATATTCGGATCACTCAAGCGTTGCCCCAAAAGACGAACCGCGTCGCCAAGAGGCATGCCGCTGGCAAGCAGTTCCATCAATTTTTGCATAAAATTCAAAGATAATTTCTGCTTTGAATAAAACCTGAATGACGGACGTATAAACTTCAGGATGCGACCTCGAAATAATGAGCTACTTGAATGCGAGAGATCTTTTTTGGCCGCCTGATCGAGAAGTGTAATCGCGATCGGTTTAATATCCTGGGATGTTAATTTTTGTATGACTTGCCTGCGGTCGACAGCATCAATATCGCCCGTAATAGTTTCACCGGCAGGAGCAATAGCTCTGTAATAAAAGGTTGGCATTAATTTGAATAGATAATGAAGAATCCAGGATTAAGATATCTTCATTCATCACCGAGTTTTGACACTCTCATGATCTCGTGAAGAGAGGTATTCCCCTGTTTAACCTGGTCCCAGCCAGCTTGCTGTAAGGTAATCATACCCGATTTTAATGCTTGCTGACGAATATGTCTCGAAGTCTGTTTCTGGATGATCATTTCGTGTATTTCATCATTAACTCGCAGATTTTCGAAGATGCCAATTCTCCCTCGATACCCTAGGTTATGACAGATCTCACAACCCAGCGGTTCGTAAATTGTTGCCGATAAATCTTCAGGAGTGGGTTGAATTTGCAAGGTCTGTAAGCAACTCTCCAGATATCCTCGTTCAAGTATTTCAGGCTTTTTGCATTGCTCGCATAGACGCCTTATAAGTCTTTGAGCTATAATGAGTTCTACTGACGAGGCAATCAAGAAGGGTTCGATCTCCATATCGATTAGACGGGTCAGAGCGCCTGATGCATCGTTAGTATGTAAGGTGCTGAAGACAAGGTGGCCGGTAAGTGCAGCGCGAATGGCGATTTCTGCCGTTTCGCGGTCTCGAATCTCCCCGACCATAATGATATCGGGATCCTGGCGAAGGACATGTCTGAGAGCACCAGCGAAATTAAGGCCAATTTCAGGGCGCACTTGTATCTGATTAACACCGGCCACTTCATACTCTACGGGATCTTCGATCGTGATAATACGATTTTCGGGCTTATTAATATCCCGAATAAATGCCGTCAGTGATGTCGACTTGCCGGCACCGGTAGGACCTGTGACTAGAATTATGCCATGGGGCAAATCGAGAACTTTCTTGATAACATTCTGCCCTTCAGCCGAAAGGCCCAAATCTTGAAAGCCCAAGGGTTGATTTTTCTGATTAAGCAACCTGAGGCTTACACTTTCCCCGTACATCGTGGGCATAGTCGAAATTCGAATATCCAGTTCATTGTCGTCCGCTCTGTAATTTATGCGTCCATCCTGAGGGCGGCGTTTCTCAGAGATATTAAGTTTTGCCATAATTTTAAGACGAGAAATGATTGCCCCTTGAAAATTGATGAGATTATCAGGCATGCGAATGGCAATAAGTTCTCCATCAATCCGATAACGAATTTGCAGTGATTCCTTAAGCGGTTCGACATGAATATCCGTTGCGCGATCTTCCACCGCAGTACGAATAATATCATTCACGAAACGAATAATTGCCGCATTCTCATCTTCATTTTCTTCTATTTCGCGTCCGCTGTTATCACTTTCATTTAAGCCGGTATCACTTAAGCTGCTTGAGCCAACGCCGAAATTCTGGGTGATGGTATTTGTGACTGTTTTGGCCAGGCCAAGATACCATTGGGGGCGTTTTCCGCAGACCGCGAAAATCCAATCATCCATTGCGTGGTCAGGGGGCCAAAGAGTAATTAGGTTTAATTCTTCATCATTGCGACCAATAAATGGTAAGCATTGGTATTCATGAATGAGTCGTAGGGGTATTAATTTTGTCGCCTCCGGGTGAGGATCAAAATCATCAATTACTTCAAGATTACAGAGGTTACCGATATGGTTTATTAACTGGCTTTCAGTCTGACCCATATATTGAGATAATAGAGGTAGCCGGTTCTGGCGTGGAGATTCCTCGAGTAAAGTCAACTGGTCCGGTTCCAGTTTTACGGTAAAATCTTCAAGCGGATTCTTATTTAAATGAGCGATCATCAGTAATAAAAATTATTTTTGCTTTTTGGTGATTACACGCCTGCGTAAAGGTGTACTTCTATTCGTTATGGCTTTCTTTTCCTGTCTCAAGGCGGCGTTATTGACAACAGAACCTGCGGCATTTCTCTGTTGATCAGTAATCACCGGTAATGTCTCCCCCGAGGGCCTGATGCGCGTTAATTTCTCGGTTTGGCCCTTATACTCTATCTCAATTAAGTCATTATTTTTTTCAAAACGTAAAACCCGATAGGGTGCATTGGGCTCTCGAAGTTTAACCCAATCTCCTCGCTTATCTATGGTATTATAAATATTGAAGTAATACTGATTGGATAGGGAAAAAACCCCCCGAAATTCAAGTTTCCGTGACAAAGGTATATTTGAAGCTCCACGCAGATTATGAATATTGGGCGCGTAGCGGGTAAAATCAGCAGGCACAAATGGGGAGTTTTCAATCAAATCGCTCGCATGAAGAAGGTCAGATGGGCACATGGTTAGCAGTACCCCCACGGAAAAGCATGCCGTGGTATATATTTTTGATACTAATATTGTCACATAATCTTTCATTATTTTCTTCCATCCTCGGGATTGTTATTTCCGATTTTACCGGTGTCTAAGTATCCCTCAATTTCTACATTTTTCGAAAGACGGTTTAATTGTTCTACTGCATCTCGATTGGCTTCATCTGTGGTCAATAATACTTCTGGTCTGATGAACATAAGCAGTTCTCGTTTCACTTGTTCATCTGCTTTGGACCGGAATAGCTTTCCAATGAGGGGGATTTCACCCAGGAATGCCATGCGTCCTCGAATTTCGGTGTTATCTAGTTGCTGTAGTCCGCCTAAAACGACCAACTCCTGATCCGCTACACTGATAAATGATTTTGCCTGTCGCTTTCCAATAATCGGTTGATCATTTCCGTCTATCGTTACCGTATCCACTACGCTTTCAACTTTCTGATCAATTTCCATTTGGATAATACCGTTGGGCCCGATAAGTGGCTTTACTATTAATTCGATTCCAATATCGCGAAACTGGACATTGCTGCGAATTGAAGTACCCAAAGTGCTGTCTGACTGGGTAGCTGTGATGACAGGGCGGGATTGGGCGACGTTTATTGTTGCTTCCTGGTTATGGGTTGTGACCAGTGTAGGTGCAGATAAGATTTTAACTTCTGTATTTCGCCGCGCCGTGTTTAATATAGTTTCAATGGAAAAGTTTTTTAACGAACCACTGACTGAATAAGCCTGAGGCAGTCTTGTCGTCCCCGGACCCTGGACACCGAAATTTATTTCATCTAAACCCGCCAGGTTGAAATCAATATTGAAGGCGTCAATGCCCCGCACATAATCATTGCTCAAGGTCACTTCAGCTATCACTACTTCAATGCGGACCTGCGCTAAGAGCGTATCAATTTTATCTACAATATCGCGTAAATATACGAGGTCATTAGGAGTCCCAGAAGCGACAATAGAGTTGCTGCGAGGGTCAGCAACGATCGTAAGAAAGTCACTGAATTGAAGATTTTTTGTATTAATTTTCGAAAGAATATCAGCACGAGTGGATGCGCCTGTTTGCCCGGCTCTTTGCCCTCTCGTTGTTCCACGATCACTGCGTTCATCTCTTGACCGCTGCTGTCCGGTGAGGACCTGCTCAATGAGATCGGTAACCTCAGTGGCATCAGCGTGTTTGAGAGCCAGTATCTCAGTTTGGGTGATCGGAGCGACATCGACATCAAACTTGGAAATGAGGTCGTCGATTAGATTCTTATTACTTGGGTGGGTAAAAATAACCAGTTGATTGCTGCGTTCGATAGCCTCGAATGTTGTATTATTTTCCAGATGGCGTTTCAGGCTGCCCGTTTGCATGGACTGAAGACGTTTCACGACATCAGTAGCTGATGCGTGCTTTAATGTAAAAAATAGAATTTCAACTTTCAACTCCGAGGGTTGGTCCACCTTCGACAGCACATTTTCAATACGCTGGAGGTTGATTAAAGGATCAGTGACAAGAAGGGCGTTTGATTTAGGGAAGGCGATTGGTGCGCCTTGCGTAAGCAATGGTTGAATAACGGGGACAACCTCTTCCGTAGTCAAATAACTCAGATAAAAGAATTTTGAAAAAATTTTCTGGCTCGGAGTGCTGTCAAGCGTAGTTTCCTTAATCATGCTGGGTGCCTGAGTAGCGACAATATTTGAGGGGACAGCCTTAAGGAATTTGTCACCAATTTCAGTAATGGCGATACCGTTTAGACTGAGAAGACTTTCCATGGCGAGGATGGCGTCAGCTTTTGTCATCGCACTTTGACTGCTGAAATTAATCTGTAATTTAGGCAGATTCTGCTGCCTTAAAACCGATTTCCCGGTAAAGCGTTCCAGCATGTCGAGGACTTCATTCGCGCCCATATCGCTAATACGAATTATACCCACCGATTCCAATTCCTCGGGAGGCAAAGAATCTTGTTCCTGTGCTGAAATAGACAACACAGGCAAACAAGAAGTTACCAAAGTAAGCAGTAAGATATTAGGTTTAAGGGTCATCATACCTTAAACAGGTGTTATTACACTAGAAGGATTTATTTTTCAGCTCAAAGGAAGAGACGAGAAATTGTGCATCAAGCATACTCGGGTTAGCTTTGTTTGATACGATACGCATCCTTTCTAATCCGAGATAGGGGGATTCTTCTTTAATTTTTCGATCAAACTCGATGAGGTCTTCAATACCACCCTGTTTAAATTGAATGCGCACGGTATGAGCGTTAAAAATATCGCCTTCTTGTGTCGAAGGAGAGTTGATATCAAAATTCAGGCCTTCATTTCGCGCGATGTTGTCCAGTTTTTCCACTAATCGTGAGCTGGAATATGTTTTCTGGGGATCGAGACGTTCGAGAGCGCGTGATAATTGTGTTTCAATCGTGTCTTTTTCTTTAATTATTTGCGCCTGATATTTTAATTTATAACCGGTCTTTTGGAAGTTTCCGAAAAGGATTTTAAAATCATTTATCAGACTACCCACCCAGACAAAAGCAATAATCCATAGAAACACGGTTAATAGCGTGCGTTCTCTAAGAGACATCCTGTTATATAATTTTTTAAACATGGATAAGATGCAGTCTGTTTATGGTATCAGCTGTGCGTCAGCTACGATTTTATCTGAATTAAAGGGCGAAGTATTAAAAGTGACGATCAGTGAGAAAGGGGCCTTGCCGCTCCGGGAAACTATTTTTTCAATTTTAGCATCAGAAATATGAGGCAGAGTGCGTAATTGCTCGATATAGCGGTTAACGATCTCAACATTACTGGCTTCACCATCGACATGGATCTTATTGTAACCATCGGCAACAGCCTGGGTAAAATATATCGATTTCGGTCTTTTTAAATTCAATGCCGCGAGCATTTCAAATGGTTTAAGTTCATTTTGTGCTATTTGTTCGATGCGCAGGAGAAGGTTATTTTTCTGCTCAATAATCGCAACTGAGCCATCCCTTTCTTCGATTGCATTCTCCCTGAAGTTGATCCAGAGATTCGCGGTTATAAACAGAATTTGTAAAAGCAAAAATAGTGCAGCGGCAATACCCACAGCCAGCGTCGAGTGCCATACGCGGCGAGAAAAACTACGCTTTTTGCGCTCTTTCTGTTTGAATGGAATTTCACGTATATCAGCCTCCCATAATCTATTTTCACTTACAGTATAAGGAGTGGTCGCATTGTCTCCTAATTCGGCATTCTCTTTTTGTGGCAGAATGCGATGTTCGAATTGGACTTCATTATCAGAATCTACAAAGGTGCCAGTGACCACATTTATAAAGCTTTCAATGTGATAGTTTAAATCCCCCAAAGAGGATATGAGCATCTGCCTCGTTTCAAAGAGGGCATCTTCTGAAATGTTATTTTCCGGTAATTGAAGCGTTGTGATTCTGACTGGTAAAGTGCTTTGGGGATTGAACACTAATGCAGAAAGTGAATTCTCATGAGATAAGAATATAATGGTCGGGTCCGCATAAGACTTGTCACATGCGCTGATAAAACCAGGTAAGACATGATAATACCTCTCTAACTCTTCGATTTTTAAATTCTCCAGCCTTTGTCGATAAGCAGCATAAATTAATATTGTGGGTGATTTCTCATCATGCAAATAACCCCACGACAATTGCTCCAAGGGGAAGGGTGAAAGTCCCTCGAGTGATAATTCGACAAACTGTTCGATTTCGCTCTCACTAATTCCGGAAGGCAACGCTACTGAATGACAGTAAAAAACCTCCCCCGGAACAAGTAATATTTCCCGTTCAGAAGGGTCGTTTCCCAGCTTCAATTCGAGATTATGTAATACGCTAATCATTACAGAAGAGTAATTAATACACTTTTTAGGGTTAGGATGTCGATTATATTTTACTATTCTCAGTAAGGAGGAGAATCATCATTGAATTATTAAGGGCAAGTTGTCCGCTTTTATCTTGGTCATTGAGACCATCCGTTGTGTTCCCTTCGTCCTTAACATCCTGTTCTCGACTATTACTTTCAGAAGTAGTGGAAGTGTTTTGATTCGAGACAATTGCCGTAAGAAGAAAACTGGAATCACCACGACTTACTTGAATAGAAATTTTTAAGACTTGTGCCAATAGGCCGGCCATACTGTTGCGAGGATTAAGGCCTTGAGGATAGAATAGGTGGGAGCGTGAATTAATCAGTTGATCGTCTACAGTCCCAACCTGTTCATCGTCACCTTTAAGATAATCATATATTGCTTGAGTATCAAATCCTTCAACCCGAGTAACTACGGCAAGGGCAAGGGGAGTGGCAGTATTAAGATTGAGAGGTTCATTATGGTAGAGGGATACGGCACTTTTGAATTGATCAAATAATTGATTAGGAGTCCCGTCTTCATTTAAAAAATAGGAATCGAAGTCCTTTATTAAAAACAGTTCATCCCAATTTTTTATAGCAGTATTGGCTGGCTTGTAAGATGGATTCTGGCGTTTATAATATTCCAACTCAGCTCCATTCAGGCGTGTCAGACTATCGTTATCAATCCAGTCAAGAAGGCAGTCCGTTAAAGGTTCTGCCTCGGAGAAAGGAATACCTATCTCTTCGAAGAGTGTGTTCAAGATAAGCGGCGTGGCTTGAGCCAGTGAAATTTTACCGGTTTCATCTTCAATTTTCACCCCAACTTTCAGATCACTGATTACAGGTATTTGCGCGTAACCAATAGGATCACTCCACCCCTGGACGGGAGCGTAGAGCCCTCTGTCTATTTCTTGAATTTCGCGTAATACGGCCATCGCTGCCTGGAGATGGGAATGGGCCTCAACGCGCAGCTCATCACGGTTCTGAAATAAGCCTGAGTACTTTATTTTAGCAGTCGCTTCTTCCATGAAGGCGAGGACAACGAATGAAGCCAGTGCTATCATCCCCAGGACCGCGGCGAGAATACTGGCGCGGTTTTTCTGAGAAGCCGAAATGTAATTATTTTTAAAATATAGAGACATTTTTACTGTGTAATGGAAGATGAAGAGGCATTTCGCGAAATTCACCGTCATGTTCAAATTTCAATAAAAGGAAATCAGGAACAATGGGTTTCCTCCTTTGATCAAGATCAGGAGAATCCAGAATTTCCCACTTATCATCATCGGTTTTATAATAACAGTAACGGATACTGTTTAAGAGAGGAGATAGGACAGTGCGATGAACATCGTCTATGTCTTCAATTTCCCGCAGATTTGAATACCAGAGAAGATACAGGCCGTCGCTCTTCTGAAAGTAAAGATAACAGGTTAAATCAGTATAATCACGCCCGGGCATTGCTAAGAGCGCGGGTATTTCCTTCAGATTAAAAGTAAGGAGAGGTTCATCAAATTCACTGTAACCGGGTGGTCGGTTCCAAGTGATAGAAGATGTCTGATAATCATTTGAAATTTCTGATTGTTTGAGAGCCTTATTGAGAAAATAAATCACCCCTTCTACATGCTGGTCAAAAAAATGATCATCTCCTTTTATAAACCAGATATGGGCTAGGGAAACGAGATACACGGAAACAGCGGTCAACAGCATACTTCCTACGGCAAGGGCGAGGAGTATTTCTATCAGCGTAAATGCGTTTATGCGTCGTTTAGAATACATGAATTAATAGTTATATAAACGATTTGAAAACAACCGATCAGAGTTTTCTACAATTATTGCCGATCGCTCTATGGGGTCAGACCATTCAGGTCTTAATAGAATCAAATTTTGGGTGAAGACATTAGTTGTGTTATCATCCGGTGATTGAAGCTCTAGCGATAAAGTGACATAGAATAGATCGCTGACCTGGGCTTGTTCTATTGTTGCTATCCAGTAGACGGTTCCTGAAGACAAAGTTTCCATCTGACCGCCAGCTTCGAGTAAATCGCGATTCGTTTCTTTGATAATCTGTGAACGCGCAAACTTTATATCAGCTTCAAGTAATGATTCACTTCCTATAGTATTTAAACTTACCATGGTGTTAACGAAAGCCTGGGTGATGACAACTACGGCGAGCGCAAAAATAGCTAAAGCCAGAGTGACTTCAATAAGGGAAAAAGCGGACTGGTATCGGGTGGGGACTTTTTTCATTTTTCAGCATTTACTAACTCGAGGTCAGAAAATGGGTCGAATTGATGTGTCGATTCTATATCTTCATAGACCAGGGTCGCCATAAACGGGGTAGATGACCGATCGGGGTCGAAGGCAATTCTCTTAACCGCTTCGCTTTTAGGTTTCTGAGAACTTGAAAAAAAAGTACCCCTATCCGGCAATAGTTGGTGAAAAGTAACCTGATGACTGCTGTTATTCACGTTTTTACCGCTATCAAATGACGATAAGACATTTCCCTGAGAATTAATGATGATGATTTCTTTTTTCTCTTCATCGAAACTTAAAAAGACGATCTCTTTTCGTATCGCGGCGATATAACGAGCATCCCGAACAGCAATTTTTAAAAGTTGGGGTAGTGTTTTTTCATTTTGACCGGCAAATATGGCATCAATGTTAGTTATCACCAGACCTGTAATGAGGGCTAAGATGCCCATCGCAAGCATCAATTCAATGAGCGAGAAAGCGTGTAGTTGATTGCCCTTTTTCATTTTAAATTTTTTATAAGGGGGCTACGAATGAGCGATCTACGCAGGAAAAGCATTTACCGAAATATAAAGTTCAACGCTGAGTTTTAGAGATCGAGCGATACGTTATATATTCTGATAAACCCTCTCTCCACTGGGTTTGATTCTTAAACTAGCGATAAAGTAATCAATGACTACCAGTTACCTATATCATCCCCGCTTTCACTTCCATCCGGGCCGAATGAATAAAGGTCATAACTATCACTTTTCTTAGTTCCGGGATAGCGGTACTGATAGGGGGTTCCCCAAGGATCTAAAGGTATCGTGGAATCTTTTAGGTAAGGTCCTTTCCAACGCTGAGCGCTAGCCGCAGGCGGCTTTATGAGCGCTTCCAGCCCTTCCTGGGTAGTGGGATATCTCCCGATATCCATACGGTATTTTAAGAGGGGAGTTTCAAGGCTGTTTCTGACGAAAGTTCTAGCCGTATCTTCCTGGGCGCCACTAAAAATGCCAGTGAAGTTCGCAACCACAATACCCGCGAGGAGGGCTATTATGGCGAGAACAATTAATATCTCAATGAGCGAAAAACCCGATTTGATTCTGATAGCGCGCATGGGTTAAATTGCTATTTTTATAAAGGGATAGATAATTAAGATCTTGAGCCTTATCTTAAAGTTACTAATTCCGGTAATTAGCGGAACCAAGGCATTACTCTATTATACCAATAGCTGAGATTGAAAATATTGTATTTTTTTCAGTTTGTCAATTGACAACTAAAGGCACCGCTTCAGAGGGTATGATTACAATAATAAGCAAGCGTGTGTTCAGGAAAAGAGAAAACACCGATCTAATTATAAACTTAGCTTACAACTATAAAGTGTGAACCTGCCCCGTGACCGTGTATTAAAATATAGAAATGCAATGCATTCACCTGCGATCAGGAACTCCTGGCAGCGGCGCGTCGAATACGCTCTACTTGTTCGAGTAAATCTTGAACAAAATCCTTGTAATCTGCGCTTTGAGCATCGCGTAATAATTCGGTAGCATTACTCCATTTATTGTTGGCAACCATCAATCGGGCATGGGCGACGAGCGCTTCTGCGCGAAATTTGTCCACTTCCTGTGCTCGTTCAAACATCAAAATCGCTCTTTCGATTTCACCATTATCACCGTAATAGGTGCCCAGGGTAATCAGTGCCGGTCCGCGCAGGGGGTCGCGTTCTACAATTTTTTCCAAGGTGGCTTTTGCTTTTATTCCCTCTCCCTGAGCAATCGCTATCTGCGACTGTAATGTCATGAGCGTTAACTCCTCCTCGTCAGTAGTCCGACCACGATAGACCCTTCTTATTTTATTAACCAGCGACGATGCCTTGTCATAGGAGCCTTCTTGAGTTAAAGAATAGGCTACTTGCAGGGGTCCATCGAGTTTTTGCTTGGGGTTTTTATCAATTGCCGCGAGATAGGCTTTCAGGGCAGGTTCGAGCATTTGCTTTTCCAAGTAAATTTCTGCCAGCAATTGCAGGCTCTCTGCCGGAGCTTTACCCGTTCTCATCAGAATTAATATATTGGCGGCAGCTTCATCATATTCTTTAAGACCGGCTTGACTGATCGAGAGAAGCACCCAGTTATCAGGTTCATTTGGATTCAATCGAAGCATCTCTTCAAAGAGATCTCTACTCTCCTTGTATTTTCCCTGATTAAGCAGGCTTCGCGCTAAACCGTTTTTCCAATCCAAATTTCCAGGCTCCGCAATGAGCGCTACAGAATAGGCTTGCTCAGCAGCGAGCGTTTTTTCCTGTAACTGGTAACAATAGCCTAAGAGCCCGTAAGTGCGCCCTTCATTGTCACCCAAAACAATGGATTTCGTGAGATATTTTACGGCGTCATCAATTTCCTCTAATCTGACACTTATTATAGATAGCGCTTTGTGTGCCCGTAAGTAGTTAGGGTACTTTTTAGCAGCCTCTAACATATGAAGTTTGGCTTGTTGTAAGTTTCCAATCTGGAGATTGAGTTGACCCAGGACGAAGGTCATGGCAGCGCTCGATTCAGTGGTAAGTGATTCATCCAGTATTTCTATCGCTTCTCCGGCACGATGGGGTAAAAGGTCTCTAATCTGGTAAAGTAAATCACGTTCTTCCACTGAGATTCTAGGTTCTCTTTCGACAACGAACGCAAGATCGCCCACGAATCTTTGTTGCCAGTATGGATTTTCGTACATATCTGCGAGGGGATTTTTTGGGCGTCTTCTTTGTCCATTGAGAATCCCCCAAATACTAAATATTGCGATGATCAATAAAATAATAGATTTTTTCATAATTAGGATTTACGACACAGATTAACGAACAGAAAATGCAATAGGTAGACGCATCTTGGTTTTTACTTTTCTCCCATCCTTGATCCCTGCCGTAAAGCGCCATTTCTTGATTGCGTCTAAAGCCGGTTTATCAAAGGCATAGTCAGTTGAAGATTCTATACGCGGAAGACGGACCGTTCCTGATTCATCCACGATAAACATAATGACTACTCTCCCCCCCGCGCCAATACGCCGCAATGATGTTGGATAGACGGGGCGAACCGACGTAAGGACTCGTGGAATTTCATCGAGATCTTCCAAATCGAACAAAAGATTGCCAAGATTTGCCCCGATCTCGAACGCGGGAATGCTGAAAGCACCTGAAAAGTTCGTGCTTAAATCCGTATTCAGAGAAAGTTCAAGCTGTTCAAGGGTCGGTGGTTCACGCTCTTCCTCCATTTCCGGTTCCTCTTCTTCAAATTCCTCTTCCTCTGGAGGCGGCGGTTCCGGAGGTGGGGGGGGCGGGGGAGGTAACATCATTTCAGAGAGGGTAATATCTGTTTTGTCTTTCTGAAAGGAAAGCATCTGCGATAGCGGTATGAGCATGAAGAGTAAAAACGAAATAACAACAGAACCAATTACCGCGATTCTGGGATTCCCCCCCAATTCAGGAACGGTGTTAATATTTTTATCGGCCATGCGATGATGCTTAAATTGATGAAATAGTGATTATAAAAATAGACCTTATAATTCTGTTGAGATACTGATACGTTCAGCACCGCCCAGTTTTGATTCGTCAACAACGCGAACGACGGTGCCGGCAGCCGCGGATACATCAACTTGCAGAATCACGGGCATTGGTTCTTTTTGTGTAAGTCGAGTAACTATGGGGCGTACACCGCCAATACCAATTTCTCTACCCCCGTAGACCACTTTACTCGAATCAGTGATGGCAATGAGAATGCTATTCTTCGCCAAATCCTTTGCTGAAATGGCAAACGGTTTTCTAACCTCTACCCCGGGCTCCTCAACAAATACGGTGGTGACGATAAAAAAAATGAGGAGAATGAACACCATATCAATCAGTGGTGATATATTTAACTCATACTGTTCTTCTTCTTGATTTAAAAGTGTGGATTTTCTGGGCATGGCGGCTTTTTAATTCAATTTAAGCTGCTTTAGATTTGATGCCTTCCTGGATGGCGTTATTTTCTAATTGGGCAAGGAAGGCGACATACAGGTTACGCCGTTTAATGATTTCGGAAATCATGATAAGACCCGGAATCGCTACCATGAGGCCGGTTTGAGTGGTGATGAGCGCTTCTGAGATACCCGAGGCGACAAGATCAACGGTTTGACCGGTACTACCTGCCAAACCTTTAAATGTTGTTAGCATTCCTATTACGGTGCCGAGCAATCCCATTAATGGCGCGGTCGTGACAACGGCGCTGAGGGTGACAATTCTCTGATTAACATCTGGTAGAGTCTGCGTTTTTACATCCTGGATTCTATCGACGATGGTTTGCGGTTCATAACCTTCATCGACTACATAGCGTATGACATCGCCTATATGCCCTTTACCGGTATCCGGTTTTCGGACCCACGGTAGCCAGATTTCAATGGGGTTGTCTTTTAACCGGGCTTTGTTCAAGTGGACAATCATCTCTGTCGCCTGATAGTAAATATATATGGTCACTGCCAGCAAGGGAATCATGACCCAACCACCCTGGGTCCATACCCCTATGATATAATCAATTAGGCCAATTTCCGACTGAACATTACTAGGCATGAGAAGCGGCTTTTGATTTATTTATTTATGGACCACTCCATTGACAAAACTTACAGCCGTTTGTTCCATACTGGCAACCACCCCTTTTGCTTTGCGGCTCAGGAGTGCACCAAGAATAAGTGCAGGTATAGCAACGATGAGTCCAAATTCTGTGGTGATAAGGGCCTCTGAAATACCCGTTGAGAGGGATTTTGCATCACCCGTTCCGAATACCGTGATCAATCTGAATGTTTTTATCATTCCCGTGACAGTTCCAAGAAGACCTAAGAGGGGAGCGGTAGCCGCGGTAACATGGATAAGCGGTAACATGCGTTCCAGTTTAGGCTGCGTGGTGATAATCTGTTCGTAAATCACTTCTTCCAACACCTCTTTTTCCTGATCAACGTTTTCAACCGCAGCCGTCAGCATTCCACCCACCGGGCCGCGAACCGATTTTGCATGAGCCAAAGCCTTTTCATTTTCATTGGCTTTAATACTATTCAGGATGGTAGTGACATCGTCGGTTCGGGCGGGTTTTACTTTCGAGAGCTCAATCCATTTGTAAATAGCGATTAATAAAGCAAAGGTGGCCAAGCCAAGAATAGGGAACATAACGATACCCCCTTTCTTAATATGTTCGATCACGGTTTCCTTAGTAGCTGCAACTTTCAGGGCATCACCAAGCGTCGTATCAATGGGTGCAATTCCGGCGCCGGTATTAGCCAGATTGGATATATTCTCATAGTGTTCTTCACCAATATCCTGAATGACAGCATTGGCTGAGCCAAGCGCCAGTTCTGCCAGACCGGCAACACCTTCATTACTTGCGAAATAAGCAATGGGTCCCATGACCACAAAATTGCCATCTTCATAGAGACCGTTGGGCATAATCGCCTTACCTTGGAAGGTGTTACCACCAATAATTTGACTGATTCGCTCAAAAGCCAGGTCGATTACTTCTAATTGATTTTCAAACTTTTCAGTGCCCGTTAAATTAATATTTTCCTGAGACTGCTTGGCGGTTTTTATCGTATCTTCATAGAGTTGCAGTTCTCCAATATGGATCTGCGTTTCAAAACGCCTGATATAGTCACCTAGCAGGCTGCTGAGGTAACTATTATTATCCTTGAGGCGGGCAATTCTATTTTCATATCCACGCAGGTCCACTTTACGGTTATCCCTGAGCCGCGCGGCTTGACTCGCTTCCTGGCGTTTTTGAATGGCTTCACTTTCCAAGGTGTTAAGTTCATTGGAGAGGGGTATGCGCTCGTCGACTACGGTTTTCCTCAAATCGGCAAGTTCGCTTAGAGAATTTTTTAAATCGGCCTCAGCCTGTTTGCTGGCTTTCTCAAATGTCTGTCCCGATAAAATCGTAGTGAATACCAGTGCTATAAAAAGGAGATATTTTTTCATAATTATGAGAATTCAGGAATTAGATAAATTATTTAATGGTAACCGGTAAGTTTATAAAGACTTCAGCAGGGATTGTATTCTCATAGATGGCAATCGAACGGCTGATACCAGCAGCTAAATCATTATTCTCTTCCCATTGCCATCCTTCCGGAGAGGGCACCCCAACACCTGAATATTTAGCGTTGCTATCAACATAATAGCCCTGGGCCAATCCAATATAGATAGTTTTCACCTCGGTAGTTTCACCCGTAGGCATTTCCCGGAGTTCACCAAATAAATTGATGCTGTTGTTAAATTTATCTATTTCATTAAGCGTGCCGATAATAACGGCCATACGCTCTCCAGCGGAAAGTCGCGTTTTGCGGGGATTTTCCGGAATTTGATTTAAGAGCGGTTCCAGTTTATTCTGCAGGGGGTCGGGAAGAGATTTTGCAATAGCTTTAACTTTCTCTTCGTACTTAGTAACAACATTGTCGACCACTTTTGAAGCGCTGCGCAATTCAGCTTCCTCATCTTCCAGCTCTACTCTCGCTCTATCAGCTTCAGTCGCTTCTTCTTCCGACTCTTCAATCTGAATATTGAGGGCTTCAATTTCATTTTTCAGAAGCTCAATCATGTAAGTCATGACACTCTTCTTTTCACGCCAATCGTTATCTTCCTTGGAGATAATCTGGCGGGTTGTTACCCATTCTCCAACTATGGTGCGCGCCTTTTCAATCTTGTCTTCACTTTTCTTTATCGGACTTACTTGCGCCCCAATGGTGCATACTAGCATAAGCCCAAGTGAAGATATGCCGGCTAATAATTTTATATTCATACGATGAGTTAGTTTTAGTTAAATAGTGTTTATTACAGGGATGACTAAAAATTTCGACTAAAGTGGTAATGAATTCAGCTCTATTATAAGCTGTATTAGCAGGGTGGAAATAAATTGAAAAGTGTCAGATTGGTCATCCACCCGCGATATTACAAATAAAAAATCACAGTTTTTACATTTTTACAGGCAATCAGAATCACATAATCACTATAATAGAATATATTCACACCTGATAGAGAATCTTATCCCATCAGACTGAAATGAAGGGAGAGGGATTGAATGATCGACCATGGATCAATTAATCTGAAGCAAAGCTTGGGTATCTATTTCTAACCTGATTGAGAGCTTTACAAAGGTGTCCATCGGGGTTTTTTGCTTCTTTTTTAATTGTCAATCGATGTAAAATCATTTGGGTTAATTTCCTGCTGCCTCTATGGGTGCTTCCAAATGACTGGAACACCGATGTGATAAGCAGTTCACTTTTTAAGAATAACCGGTATTATATATATATATATATTATGCATAAAACGCGTAAATCTATTTCCAAGAAATTTAAAGTAACAGGGAGTGGCAAAATCATGCGTCGCAGCCCGGGTATGCGTCACAATTTGAGTAAGCAATCAGTAAAGCAAAAACGCGCGAACTCGAAGGATAAACCGGTCTCGAAAGCCTATTACTCAGTTATCAAGAAATCATTAAATATTTAAGTTTAGAAAATTATATTATGTAAGCATTTATTTTTTAGGGTTTGCTGGGTAAATCATCACTCATTACAATTAAAGGCGACCTGGCTGCCCTGAAGAGCAGGAGAAAGAAACATGCCTAGAAGCACACAATCTGTCGCAACGCGAAAACGCCGCAAACGGACCCTTCAGCAGACTAAGGGTTATTGGGGCAATAAATCACGACTCTACCGCTATGCTAAAGAAGCGGTGGACCGGGCCGGTCAGTTTGCTTATCGAGACCGTCGAAAGAAGAAAAGCACCTGGCGGCAACTTTGGATTGTCCGAGTTAATGCCGCTTGCCGAGCGCATGATATCAATTACAGCCGATTTATTCATGGTTTAAAATTAGCAGGTATCGAACTGGACCGTAAATCGCTATCGGAAATTGCTATTAATGATGAACCTGCCTTTAAGGCTCTGGTAGAAAAATCAATAAAGGCAAATAAAGCTGCTTAAAGTCCGTTGTAATCATCAGGGTCTTTGTCCCATTATAAATATCTCGGATAGAGGGGCAGTTATTAACTGTAGTTAGATTACCTTCTTCCCTATTAACCATGGAAGATAAGCTTAAAGCTATCCTAGATGAAGTGCAGACCGGTGTTAATGAACTGCATAGTCGCGCTGATTTTGAAGCTTTTAAAGCGCGATTGATTGGCCCCAGAGGTAGTTTCACGCAAATTGGAAAAGGGATAAGTGAATTACCGAAAGAAGAGCGCCCAAAATTTGGGAAACGTATCAATGAAGTAAAAAGGCAAATCGAGCTGTTACTCAGTCAATCACTTGAAAAAATTGAAAAAAATGAATTGTTGAAAAGTCTGGGTGCTGAGGTTGACCCCACGCTTCCCAGTCCTGATGATGGACCGGGGTCTCATCACATCCTTAGCCAGGTGCGACGGGAAATCTGCAGCATTTTTCGAAAAGTAGGTTTTACGGTTGCTGAGGGTCCCGAGCTCGAAACCGAATTCCATTGTTTCGACGCCCTTAATACTCCGCCGGACCACCCAGCTCGTGATGTCCAGGATACCTATTACCTTCCCCCATCATTTAAATCTGGAAACCTGTCAAAAGGTGATGATGAGCGGTATGTTTTGCGGACTCATACATCAACGGTACAAGTGCGAACACTAATGGCGGAAGATCCACCCCTTCGAATTATATCGCCGGGACGGGTTTTCCGTCGCGACACCATGGATGCAACCCATAGCGCTAATTTCACACAGATTGAGGGGCTCTATGTTGACAAGAACGTCACGGTTAAGGATCTCAAGGCTGTCCTTGATTACTTCATTCAGTCCCTTTTGGGAGAAAATACGCGATTCCGATTCCGGCCGCATTTTTTCCCCTACACGGAGCCCAGTTTTGAAGTTGATTTCTATTCGGCCCATCTAGCCAAAGTGGGAGCTGAATGGACAGAAATTATGGGGTGTGGCATGGTAGATCCCGCTCTATTTGAAGCCGTTAATTATGATCCCCATGAATGGACGGGTTATGCTTTTGGCATGGGAATCGAACGCATTGCCATGATCCTCTATGGTATAGATGATGTCCGTTACTTTTACCATAATGACCATCGGTTTCTTAAGCAGTTTTCATGACACGTCAGGGTATGAATCTGTATTGATTTTAATTTATGATTTAAAACGTCAAGCAATTTGAAGCGTAAATCCGAATCCCATCTACCAGTAAATCACTAACATTCAACCTCTATGAAAATAAGCCTTGAGTGGCTCAGTCGATATATAGAATTGGATAAGTCTCCTCAAGAAATTGAAGAGGCGCTTACTCTTATTGGCTTTGAAGTTGAAGGCGTTGAAAATAGGGGACTGCCCCAAATGGATAAGGTTGTTGTGGGAGAGGTTATAAGCAGCGAAAGGCATCCCAATGCTGATCGTCTGAGTGTGTGTGAAGTTGCTGTGGGTGGCAATTCAGACAACCGGCAGATTGTCTGCGGCGCTGATAATTATAAGGTGGGCGATCGAGTCCCGGTAGCCCTTCCCGGAGCTGAATTACCAGGCGGTTTGAAAATAAAAAAATCCAAATTGCGCGGAATTACATCTAAAGGGATGATGTGCAGCCCCAAAGAATTGGGCCTTGGTGATGAACATATGGGCTTGCTCATTCTGGAAGATCGTCCGGAGATCGGATTGCCCATAAATGAAGTATTTACAAACAATGATGTTGTCTTCGACATTGAAGTAACGCCGAACCGATCAGATTGCCTAAGTTATATCGGTATTGCGCGTGAACTGGGCGCTTTTTTTCACCAGAAGTTTTATTATCCTGAAGTAAAAGCAAGTTCAAGTAACAGCGATACCGGGAATAACCTTATAGACACGGTTCGCGTCGATACTGTGGAAAACTGTCCCCATTATCGTGCCTATTCCATTCAGAATGTGAAAATTGTTTCCAGCCCCGACTGGTTGCAACGATTGCTTAAAACTGTGGGACTGCGTCCTATTAATAATGTTGTCGATATTACTAATTTCGTTCTCCACGAACTCGGACATCCTCTGCATGCTTTTGATGCATCTAAAATACGCGGACGCCAACTGATTATCCGACCTGCTCAGCAGGGGGAAAAGATAATTACGCTCGACGATCATGAGCGGGAATTACTGTGGGATATGACGGTAATTGCAGACACTGAAAGGGCATTGGTGATTGGTGGTATAATGGGAAGCATAGAAGCGGAAGTGGATGAGAATACAACGGATCTGGTTTTGGAAGCAGCCTATTTTAATCCCATCAATATCCGGCGCACCTCACGTACCCTCGGTCTCTCTACTGACAGCTCATACAGGTACGAGCGCGGTGTCGATCCTTGCGGCGCTGAGTATGCCGCCATACGTGCAATCGATTTGATAGAGGAAATTGCCGGTGGGGAATTAGCGGGATCACCCCTTGTTAAAGGCGAACCATCAATGATTGAACGGGAAATTGAAATTTCGCCAGAATTCGTGTGTCAACGGCTCGGTTTCAAAGTTGAAAATGGGCTTATTCAAGAAGCTTTCGAAGGGCTGCAACTCAACGTAAGTATTCATGAGACGGAAAATGGGAGCGAAACCTGGAATGTTGGGATACCGAGTTACCGACTGGATCTCGAAAGGCGTGTTGATCTGGTCGAAGAATTCCTTCGCATTTATGGAACCAATAACATTCCTGCAGCTAAGGTTGTAACCCCAGGACTGATGCGCGAAGATGATTCCATCAGCGTAAATTTAAACGATATGTCCGATTATTTAGTGGGCCAGAATTTCAATGAATGTGCCAACTATAGCACACGCAGTGAAGAAGAATTGCTGCACTGGTATACTCAAACTGACGCCAACAGCTTGCAAATAGCTAATCCTCTCTCAAGTGACCAAAGCCATTTGCGAAGTTCCCTGATACCTGGGCTCCTTGATAACGTGAAGCTTAATCAGTCCCGTGGAAATAATTTGAGACGGGTATTTGAAAGTGGGCGGGTATATAAAGAGCGAGACGGCTCAGTGTGGGAACTCATTTCTGTAGCTTTTCTTGTAGTTCAAACCCCGATGCCGGAAACCTGGCTTGCTCGCGAAGCACCTGATTTCCATCATGCGAAAAATACGGTGCGCAATATTTTAAAAATATCCGGAATTAACTGTGTAGAAGAATCATTTATCCCGCTCGTTGGAGAAAATTCCTGGCAGGAAGGTCATTCGGCGACAACCGGTGATTTCATTAACGGATACGAAGCGAGGGTTGGTCTTGTCAGTCATCCCATGCTTAGAAAATGGGACTTCATAGGCACTATCCTTGGGGGTGAAATATATATCCAACCTGAATTTCTAAAACAGAAAAGAGAGAAGCCTTATCACCAGCCTTTTAGCCAATTTCCGCCCACCACGAAAGATCTTGCTCTCCTTGTCGATGAAAAAGTTCTCGCTGGTAAAGTTAGGTTGGATCTGGAGAACGTCGCACGAGAATGCGTTGGCAGTGATTATGAATTAGAGTCGGTTACAATTTTTGATCTCTATCAGGGGAAAGAACTTCCAGATGGCAAGAAAAGCATCGCGTTTTCACTGGTATTTCGCTCTTTGGGCCGAACCTTAACTGATGATGAGGTCAATCCTGTCTTTGAGGCCATTCAAGGTAAGATAACTGAAGGTAATGATTACAGTGTTCGATCATAAATATCCTCTCCGAGTTAACCCCTTCCGTAATCCTTTGATCTTGCCTTTAGGTTGATACTCATCAAAACCCCATTGGCATGGCTGACCCCTTAAGAATTGATATCGACTATGTGTCGAATCTCGCGCGCCTGGAATTAACGGATGAAGAAAAAAAGAAGTTTTCCGCCCAACTCAGAGATGTGCTGACCTATTTTGAACGGATCAACAAAATAGATGTTAGCGGGGTTGAACCGATGGCCCATGCTTTTCCCGTATATAATGTATGGAATGAAGATAAGGGAGTAGAAGGATTTACAGTTGAAGAAGCGCTGAAAAACGCACCGGCTGAGCGTGATAATCAAATTGTCGTGCCCAAAATAGTCGAGTAATAAAGGACGCCAGTGACCTTCACAAGTTCGAGGGTATATTGTAAATAGATATCAATATATATAAAAAATGTCCGAACTCTATTATAAGACAGCAATTGATTTAAGCGGCATGCTTGAAAATGGTGAAATCTCTTCCTCTGAATTGACAGAGGCGATAATTGAACGCACCAAGGCTGTTGACCCAAAAGTAAAAGCATTTCTTCAATTTGATGAGGGAAATGCGATTAAACAGGCTAAAACCAGTGACGCACGTCGTGCTCGCGGCGAATCCTGTGGACCCCTCGAAGGGATACCCGTTGGTCTTAAAGATGTAATATCAGTCAAAGGAGAACAGCTTACCTGTTCGAGTAAAATACTCGGAAATTTTATCTCTCCCTATGATGCGACAACGACGACGAAGCTTAAAAATGCGGGGGCCGTTCTTTGGGGGCGTTTAAATATGGATGAATTTGCCATGGGATCGTCAACGGAGAACTCTTCATTTCAAGTTACCTCTAATCCATGGGCATTGGAACGGATTCCCGGTGGGAGCAGTGGCGGCAGTGCCGCCTCTGTGTCTGCAGGAGAAGCGGTAGTAACTTTAGGTAGCGATACTGGTGGATCCATTCGCCAACCTGCCTCTCTTTGTGGAGTTGTTGGTATGAAGCCGACTTATGGGCTAATTTCACGATATGGGCTCGTAGCCTATGCTTCTTCACTGGATCAGATTGGACCTATCGGTCGTTGCGTTGAAGATGTCGCGATACTCTTGCAGGTCATTGCCGGACATGATCCCTTGGATTCAACTTCTATAAGCACGGAAATTCCCGATTACCGCGCTGCCCTTAGAGAGCAATCCGATCCCTTGAAACTAGGCGTCCCACGGGAATATTTTGGCGAAGGTTTGGATAAAGAAGTAGAAACAGCAATAGAGAATGCCATAGAATTTTATAAAAATGAAGGTTGTGAGATAATTGATGTCTCCTTGCCGCACACCGATTTAGCGGTCCCTGTATATTATATCATCGCTACAGCGGAAGCCTCGTCAAATCTCGCCCGTTACGATGGGATTCGCTATACCCATAGGAGTGAAAAGGCTACCGACTCGGTAGATATTTATTTCAAATCCAGAGCTGAGGGATTCGGGGAGGAAGTTAAACGACGTATTATCCTGGGCACCTACGTATTGAGTAGCGGTTATTACGATGCCTATTACCTCCGCGCTCAAAAAGTGCGTACTCTTATTCGGCAGGATTTTATGAAAGCCTTTGAATCGGTCGATGCCTTGATTACCCCTACGTCTCCAACTGTCGCTTTCAAAATAGGAGAACGTTCTGACAACCCACTCGCGATGTATCTAAGTGATATATACACAATATCACTCAATCTCTCAGGATTACCCGGCCTCTCTATTCCCTGTGGATTTAATTCGGAAAATCTACCCATCGGGTTGCAAATCATTGGCAGACCCTTTCACGAAAGTGATATCCTCTCTCTGGCCCATAAATTTGAAAGCCACCACGATTTTCATCTGCAGCACCCCGTGCTTTGAATTTTATTTAATAATCTTTTAATCGTCACTCATTAGAATTTTATTATTATTGTTACAATGGAGTATGAAGCAGTAATTGGGCTTGAAGTACACGTTCAATTAAAAACCGAGTCTAAAATGTTTACCCGCGTAAGCTATCGTTATGCGGCGCCGCCTAACACTTTGACTAACCCCGTTGTTATGGGGATGCCCGGCACCTTACCGGTAATGAATAAAGGAGCTGTTGAAAAAACTATTATCGTAGGGCTGATGTTTGGTTGTGATATCGCTCATCTCTGTAAATGGGATAGAAAAAATTATTTTTATCCCGACATGCCTAAAAATTATCAAATATCCCAGTACGACCAACCGCTCTGTGAAAGGGGAGCGGTAGAGATAGAATTACCCGGTCCATCGCGCAATACAATGGGTGAACATCGCAAGGTGGATCTTACGCGCATCCATTTGGAGGAAGACGCCGGTAAATCAACGCATTATGAATACGATAGCACTTTGGATTTCAATCGGTCAGGGGCATGCCTTATAGAAATTGTGTCAGAACCGGTTTTACACAGTGCGGAGGAAGCTTTTGCCTATTTGACAGCATTGCGCATGAATTTGATGTATGAGGATATATCAGACTGTGATATGGAAAAAGGGCAGATGCGCTGTGATGCCAATATAAGCATTCGCCTGAAAGGAGATACCGAATTGGGCGAAAAAGTTGAGCTGAAAAACCTGAATACTATATCTGGTGTCCGCAATGGTCTGGATTTTGAGATCGAACGCCAAATCAATGCCTTGAAAAAGGGGGACAGAATTGTTCAGGAAACACGTCTGTGGAATGCGGAAAGGGGAATAACTGCCCCGATGCGTTCAAAAGAAGAGGCGCACGACTATCGTTATTTCCCCGATCCCGATCTTATGCCGGTAAAAATAGAAGAGGATACGATTGAACGATTACGCGCTACACTTACTGAAATGCCTTATGACAAGCAGCGCCGCTTCATGGAAAAGTATGATTTGCCTTACACCGTAACTTCAGTGCTCTGTCCCGATAAAGCATTATGTGATTTTTTTGAAGCAGCGGTGACCCTATACAATAAACCCAAACCGATTGCTAATTTTATCACGAATGATCTGTTGCGCGAACTTTCCGCGTCGGGGACGAATGGAACACTTCCCCTTAAACATTGTAAAGTGACTCCTGAAGACATTGCCTGTCTGGCGAGAATGGTCGATGAAGGCACTATTTCAAAACAGATTGCTCAGGATGTTTTCATCGATACATTTAAAACGGGTAAGAACCCTGAAAAAATAGTAAATGAGAAGGGCCTTATACAATCGAGTGACACGGAAGAGTTGGAGGAAATATGCAGTGATGTTATAAGCAAGAATCCGAAGCCCGCTGAAGAATTCAAAGGAGGTAAGGATAATGCCATAAATGCTTTGAAAGGACAGGTAATGAAGGCTACACAAGGCAAAGCTAACCCTAAAATCGTAGATGATCTGTTACGTAAATTATTGACCAGCTAAGATACATTTTCTTCGTCTTTAATCTTTCATCATTTATGAAATGGATTATTCTAAGGACAAAACAATATGATGGACGCAAAAATATCTAAAAATTTAGGCATCTTCACCCTAATTTTGGGCATTGCATCATGGGCATTGCTCACCCTGTCTTTGATAGTCGGACACGGCGAACCCCATGCCTGGGCTATAGCTGCTGCTTCTGCTGCCGGAGCTTTTGCTCTAGTGGGATCTTTTACGGGCTTAGTAGCACTGGCCCGTTACCCTGAAAAAATTCACAACTGGTTTGGTCTTCTGCTATGCCTCGCATGGTTGGGCTTTTTTACGGGGGCGAGAATGCTTTGAGCAGATATACGGAGTTATTATTCCATCGTTCGAAGGACAGCTCAAATCAGGGGCTATAGATAGAGGGGTAAGTAGCGCTCTTCCAAATATTTGATCAGACTTTTCGGAGAAAGGGCCTCTCCTGTCACCATCTGTGTTAAAGTGAGCGTGTCGTATTGTTTTCCGTGACCGTGAATATTTATCCTTAACCAATTAAGGAGTGTGGAAAAATCACCCCTGAGAAAATCCTCTTCGAGACCGGGCTGTGCCTTGCGCACGGCAAACCAAAGTTGGGCTGCAAGCATATTGCCGAGGCAGTAGCTGGGGAAATATCCAAAACTCCCGGAAGACCAGTGGATATCCTGAAGCACTCCCTCACTGTCACTCCTTGGTTTCAATCCGACTATCTCCAGGGATAAGCGATTCCACTCAGCAGGGAGGTCTTCGATGGTGAGATCACCTGAAAATAGTCTTTTTTCCAATTCGAATCGCAATATGATATGCAGGTTGTAAGTGACTTCGTCGGAATCGACCCGAATCGGATTCAAAGCCACCGCATTTAGGGTGAGATAAAATTGTTCACGCGAAATTTTTGCCAGTTGACCAGGGAAAAGTTTGCGGTATTTAGGTTCCCAATATTCCCAGAACGACCTGCTCCGCCCCACCTGGTTTTCCCAAAGTCGGCTTTGGGATTCGTGGACAGCCATACCAACCGCCGAACCCAAAGCAGTCCCGAGATGCGCGGAAGGTAAGCCCTGTTCGTACATTCCATGTCCGGTTTCATGAATAGAGCTGAAAAGCGAACTTAACGGGTTATTAGCCTCATAGCGTGTGGTCATGCGCGTATCGCTGCCATCTCCCCCGCAAAATGGGTGTAGGGCCTGGTCGATGCGGCCATGATCGTAATCAAAGCCGAGCGCGGCGGTAACTTCGCGTAAAAAATCCTCCTGCAATTCTCTGGGGAATTCTCTCAATATTGAAGTGTCTGCCCTGGTTGATGATTTTAAGATTTTCTGCACAAGAGGAATGAGATCCTTTTTAAGAGCATTAAAAAGCTTGTTAATGATATCAGCATTTAAACCGGGATCGTGATTATCTATATGGTAATCATAGGCATTTTCACGGGTGTAGCCAATATACTGGGCTTCCTCGATGGCACTGTTCACCTGTTGCTTTAAAAGAGGAGCAAAGAGACTAAAATTATTTTTTTCACGCGCTTCCGCCCACGCATGATAGGCCTTACTATCCAGGGCGGATTTTCTAGCAACAAATTCAGCCGGCAGTTTTGTCATTCGGTCGTAATTACGCCGTGCCTCTTTAAGCACAGCCAGCTCTTGATTGCTAAACTGCACAGTATTATTTTCCAATTCTTCAATCCACTGACCCATTTGCGGCAGTGTCGATTCCCGATGGACAAGGTCGGCTAAGGCGGATAGTTGCTCGGCACGCTGACTGGAACTTCCTTTGGGTAAATTTACCTGCTCGTCCCAGTGCATAAGACCCAATGCACCGCCAAGAAGATAGATGCGTTTTAATTCAACAAGCAGTTTATTATATGTCGTAGCTTCATTCACTGGCATGGGGATGTTAAATATGAATTTTATATTACTCCCATATTTTTCCAATTTCATCGAGCAGGACCCAACCGGATTTACCCTGAGGGGTGCTTAAGAAAAGAAAATTCTGATGGGCTCGCTCCATAATTGCCAATTCACCCGCTTGGACATATGCCGTAGATGGACTGATCTCCGTGGGAGCAACTCTTAGAGTAGTATCATTGTTGAGAATCACTACTTCTTTATTTTTATTTTGGTAACCATAAAGAGCCAGTATGGAAATCAATGAAAATATTGCACCGGTAGCCATCAGCATGCGAGTGACGGTACTGCTTACACCATAGAGGCGCGGTAGCAGATAGAGCGCTATCATGGCCCAAAAACTGACGGTACAAATCCAGCACCATGTGGAAAGCGAAAGAGCAATCGCAATACGTGTGATCCAGTGATATTCCGGTGAAGTGAGGTCTGAGTTTTCCCTCACAAATTTCAGGTTTGCCTGAACATCTGGATTGCCCGGTTGCAGGGCCAGTGATTTCTCATAATGCAATATAGCATTACCTGTTTTTCCACTTTTATACCAGGCGTTACCCAGATTGTAGTGAAGCGCGGCAGATTGAGATATATTCAGGCATTCCTCGTAAAGCATGATTGCTTCATCAAGGTTATCTCGACTGTAAGCTTCATTCCCTTGATTAAAGAGAGATTCCAGCTTTGCTCCATAAGTATAATTCTGCGGCCAGACAATAATAATTACGAGGCACATCAACGCTATCTGTATCGTTCTATTTATTACTATCATCCCATGGCCTCGATACTGTTCAGGACTTTGCTTAAGTTTTTCCCCCACTTTGCAAGCGGCTCAGTTTCGTCTATGCCATCCGCAAATTTGATGGCGTCGGCAGCGTTGAAAAACTGGCGCAAGCTCATTCGCAATTCGTCGGAGGCATTGTGCTCGGATAAATATTGATCGATTTCCAGCAAAATGAGAGTCTCCGGACGGCTGGAAAAATGTCTTCCTACACTTTCCTGAAGCGCGCGTTGTGCCGCTTCAAAAAAAGCGGGCGCGTCATTATTGGCAACCGCTTTCCTTGCTTTGGATAACCATTTGCGAACGGACTTGCTTCCGCTTACATGACGGGCAAATACTTCATCGCTTTGCAAACGAATTTGTCTTCGACGAATGACCGCAATGACACTAAGGATGATCACGGGCAGAAGCTGGCTGATGAGAAATGTCGGTTCTTTGTATACGGGGGATATCTTATTGACCCATTTACCAGGCAACAGCTGAATAGGCAAGAGGGTAGCCGGTGTTTTAATCCCCTCTGATTCGTTTGTTTGCGCGGTTTGCTGTGCCATGACGGCAGTGGGAGAAACAGCGCTGGAAGTGGAAGCGGGCAGCACTTTTATAGGAAACGACTTGGTGCTTAAATCCACATATTCTCCGGAATCAGGATCAAAGTAATTAAAAGCGACAGCGGGGATAGCATCTACCTCCTCTGATTGCGGAATTATGATGTATTCAAATGATTTTTCTCCTCGGTAGCCGATCTCGTCACTTGGAGTAAATTCGGATTTTGGGGGATAGCGTTTGAAATTATCAGCATCCGAAAATTCAGGTGCGGCAATACGATCAAAGTTTCCCTCACCCGTAGCAACCATCTTAAGGGTTATAGGTTCACCTGCTTCGACCTCAGATGTCGATACGTGAGTCTTGAGAGCAAAGGTCCCTATGGCCCCAGAGAAGTTTTTCGGTTTCCCCTTTTTCGGTAAATCGAGAATTGTCAATTTAATATCTCCAGTAAATAAAGTTGTATCTTCATATTGTCCCCGATTAAAAAATGAGTCATCGAATAAACTGTCGAATGGGCTGCGGCGGGAGGGTTTACCTCGCATCACGACCGCCATATCAAGGTGATAGCTTAGTATTCCTTCACCTGCTTTAATTGCAGTGAGATTAAGCGGCCAATTAAATACACGATAGATTTGTCCGTTAACAACTTCCTGTGAGCCCAGGGGTTCTTCTCTCAAATCACTTTGCGTGAAGGCATCTCCTTTCTTTTCCGGATAGGCGCGTAATCGAGCTTGAATATCCCGGCGGATATACACTTTTAAATTACTGGGGATGCTTTCTCCGACATAGTAGGTTTCTTTAGGCAGATCCAATCTAAGAAACATTGATTCCTCGAATTCCTTACCGCGTGGAACGACTTTCAGTTGTGATTCAGGAACCTGAAAATTGCGCCCTTTTATATTCACTAGCCATGGATCAATCGTAAATGTCCCTTCGTGTTCAGCTTGCACGCTAAATGCATAGGTAATAAGTACCGTCTGTCTTCCTTGAACAATGTTTATCCCACGAGACACTGAAGGTGTATTGTCTATCTTAAGACCATCTACACTGTGTAGTTTACCTCTTATCGATTCCTGGGTAACATCCTGCGTGCCGATGACGATGATTTCATAATTTGTCGTTTGCCCCAAATGGATAACCGGTGGATCGAATCGGCTGCGGACGACAACGTTTTGCGCTTGTAATGGAGCGCTCCATAAGCACGAGGCTGAGGCAATTATTAAAAAACAAATTTTTGATAATATTGGAGAGTAATTCATTACCAGTCCATGATGATCTCATTTTCTTGAGGCATAGGTTCCTCCGGATTTTCAAGAAAGGCTGCGGGCAACTTTTTTTCTCCATCTTTTAAAGCATCAAGTAATTGTCGCGCTTCTTCTCGAGTCATGCTGCCAGGGATTCGTTCAGGTTGAGAGGGTTCCTCCTGTTCTTCGCTATCGGGACTATCTTGAGAGTTTTGCTCCTGATTATCCTCTTCTGGTTTTTGCTCCTGTGACTCTGTTTCGTTCTCTTGATTTTGATCCTGTTTATTGTCTTTCTGATCATCCTCTTGCTGAGGTGATGAATTTTGTTGGTCTTGATTTTGATTTTCTTCCTCTTGATCTTCGTTTTGCTGCTCCTGATTATCCTCTTGTTCTTGCTGCTGTTTTTTTAATTCTACGAGGCGCTTTTTCAAAAACGCGTGATTGAATTTCGCGTCTTCATCCTCGGAATTGAGATTGATAGCATTTTCGTAATCTTTCAGGCCCTGTTCCCAGAGGGTTATCGTTTCTTGAGGATTATTCTCCAGTTGACTTTCTCCCATGCGATAATGGGTATTCCCAAGATTATAAAAAGCACTTTCCTGTAACGATAAATTTTCGCTGGCCAGTGCTTTATCAAGAGCCTCTTGGGCTTGATCGTAATCGGCAGAACGATAGAGACTGGCGCCTAAATTATAATAAAGCCTTGAATCTTCAGGGTTCTTGTCGATTGATTCCCGGTATTCATTTCCAGCTTTTTCAAATTCACCTTTTTCATACAGATCTCCCGCTTTTTGTGGTGAACCGCTAAGGGGTAATGATTGTGCCAACAAGAGGGTGAATAGGAGCATTGCCATTCCGATAAACGAAATCGACCGGGATCCCCTTTTGTGCCGCCTCGTTCCCAGTAAACTATCAATAAAGAAGGCAAGCAATGCCAAGCCTAATGGCCATTGGAAACGCTCTTGCGGGATTTTGTTCAATCGCGCTTCACGTTCCTGTTTGGGGATACTTTGGAGACCTTTTTCATAGACTAACTCAAGACCTTGACCGGTACTTCCCAGAGGGACGTAGAACGCATCTGTCGCATTTGCAATATCCATCATCGTTGCCGTGTCTAATTTAGATTTTACAACGTTACCTTCATGATCGCGAAGGAAATCGACCTCCCCATTTGCCTGTTTTACCGGGATCAGTTCGCCTTCAGCACTCCCCACTCCCACCGTAAATATCTTAACACCCTCCGCGCTTGCTTTACGGGCAAGTTCAATACCACTACTATGAAGATCCTCGCCGTCGGTGATCATTACCAGTATCTTATAATTGTCATCATGGGCGAATGAGGCTGAGGCCTCCCTGATCGCAGATGCTATATTTGTTCCGCCCACAGGTATTGTCCCCGTATCAATAATTTCAAGTGTTTGGTTAAATGCATCGTAATCAAGGGTCAATGGGCATTGGAGGAATGCCTGGCCGGAGAATGCGATAAGTCCTACGCGGTCACCCTCCAGTTTTTTTACGAGATCAAAAACGGCAAACTTCGCACGCTCGAGTCGATTCGGTTTAATATCTTCGGCCAGCATACTTTTTGATGTATCGAGGGCGATGAGGATATCGATTCCCCGCCCCTTTGTTTCTTGCCAGTGATGCCCCCATTGGGGCCTCGACAGAGCAATCATGATAAAGAGGATTCCGGCAATGGTTAAGGTGACTTTTACCTTACGTTTGTTACTGCTATAGGAATCTGCCAGGCTGGCTAGTAAATTTGAAGCGGCAAAATGAGATAGCATATTAAGCTTCTTCATTTCTGAGCGATAAAAGAAAATTACCAGCACGGGCAGTGCCAGAAGGAAAACGATAATCCAGGGATGGGAAGCGAAAGTCATGGTAATCTTCGGTAACGGGTATTGCTGAGTAATTGCTCAAGGCCGATGAGCAAGAGAGAGACCAGGGCCGGCCATATGAATATGTCATGGAAAGTCGCCCGGTATTTTAGTTTTATTTCCGTCTTTTCCAGTTTATCAATTTCATCATAAATGGATGCGAGCGACTTTGTGTCTGTCGCTCGAAAGAATTCTGCCTTGGTTTTAGCGGCGACTTTACGCAAAGTATCGATATCAACGTCAGACTTGGACTGGACCAGCCTCAATTTACCTTTTCGATCGCGCATAGGCTTACCGTATCGGTTAAATTGCGGCATGGGAACAAGCCCTTCACGACCGGCTCCAATAGTGTAGACTTTAATATTAAAGGCCGCGGCGGCCTCGGCCGCGGCGATGGGAGCTACTTTACCTCGGTTATTTGCTCCATCAGTTAATAAAATGACAATTCGGCTTTTTGCGGATTGAGCACGCAGTCGGTTTACACTGATACCAATAGCGCTGCCGATGGCTGTGCCATCTTCAATCAAGCCAATCTCCAGGCGCTCAAGATTTTGCAATAACCAGCCATGATTGAGGGTGAGCGGGCTTACGAGGTAGGGTTCGCCGGCAAAGGCGATAATCCCGATACGATCATTCGGGCGTTTTTTAATGAAATTTTCCATTACATTCTTTGCCACCGTCAAGCGATCTCTGGGCTTATCCTTAATTTTAAAATCATGGGCCCACATTGAAGATGAAAGATCGACAGCCAAAACGATATCGATACCGCTCGCTTCTATATCTGAAGATCCGCTTCCCAACTGTGGTCTTGCCATGGCCAGAATTAGAGCGGTTAAAGCGAGCAGGCGTAAGGATGCAATAAATCTTCCCGGCCGGCTTCTCACTAACATCGAGATCTGACGTGCCAGTGCGATTGTGGAAAATCTTACTGCAGCAGAACTTCCTCTGCCTCCCCGGAGAAACGATAAGAGGGGGATGAGAAGAAGAAGCCAAAGTAATTCAGGCGATTCAAACCGAAAAATCATGATGGCGAATTGGCAATTGAAGGGGAATCAGAATTTATATTGTGGGCCTCTTGTCCCAACATAGCTGCCCGCATATGGGTTTTTACGTAGCTTTCCTCGATAAAATTTTCTGCCTTCTCGTAGAGTCCTTTCATTTGTCCTAATCCAAGAGGTTGGCGGGCGAATTTTACCAGATCACAGTCTTGAAGAAATCCGGTTAAGTGATCGGCGAGTGAATCCTTTATGAGAATGTGTCCCGAAATTTCGGTGAGAAATTCTTCCGTTGTGCGTTCAGGTGCAGGCATCGCAAACTGCCCCTCCAGATAGTGGCGAAGGACATCAGAAACCGCTATGGAAAAAGCTTTGTCCTGGCCGTTCTCCATTAAAGGACGTGTGTTTTTTAAATCTTTTAATGCCCTATCGTAGGGAGTGAGTCTTGTTTCTTTGGCTTTTTTTGCATCTCTTCTTTTAAACCATTGGTAGAAGAGGTAACATAATGCGAGGATCCCAACTATTATTCCAGCAGCGATTGCGTAGGGTAACCAGGGGTAGGGTATTCTTACGGGGTCGCGAATGTCGCGAATATCTTCAGCTTCTTCAAGGGCAGTCTCTTCCTGAGCGCTATTGCTTGCTGTCTGGGTTGGAGGTATCGATGAATTGTCGACTTGGGCGAGCAGTATAAATGGACAAAAAATCAAGCATAGCCACACCTTGAAATTAGTGAATGATGGAAGGCTTAGTATACGTCTATGGGATGTAAATTTCATCGGCGCCTTTCACGTTTTTGGAAAAAATTGCGCAGGCTAAAAATATAGGGCCTGGCCGTGGAAACGGAAAAATGATCTATCCCACATTGTCTCAAGCCACGTTGCAGAGCTTCGTAACGGCGATGATTTTGAAAATGGTAGAGATCTCGGATTTTAGGATTAAGGGTATCGATTTCTACCTGTTCACCGGTTTCAGCATCTTCTAATGTAACTATACCAACCCTTGGCAGTTCAAATTCTCGAGGGTCAGACAAATCGATGCATATTAAATCGTGTCTTTTATTAGCAAGAGACATGGTTTTAAAAAGGTTATCACGCTTTCCGGTATGGGGGCGTATCCATTCCAGGGATTCTTCAGTCAGAAAATCGGAGAGAAGAAAGGTCACAGCATGGCGTCTTACTACCCGGTTCAGGTAATCTAATGCCTCGGTTATGTCAGTGCCTCGATGTTTGGGTTCAAAAAACAGAATTTCTCGAATCACTCGTAAAATATGCTGCCTGCCTTTTGCCGGGTGTATAAATTTTTCTACCTGATCAGTAAATAGAAGCAGACCTACCTTGTCATTATTACGTGTCGCGGAAAAAGCGAGGACACTCGCCAGCTCTGCTGCGAGTTCCCTTTTGCTGACCTCGACTGAGCCAAAATCACCCGATGCGCTGAGATCGACAAGGAGCATAATGGTTAATTCACGTTCTTCACGGTAGAGCTTTACGAAGGGACGGTTCATCTTTGCGGTCACATTCCAATCGATGCTGCGCACATCATCACCGGCAGTGTATTCTCGTACTTCCTGAAAGTCCATTCCCTGGCCTTTGAATACACTGTGATAGGCGCCAACAAGTGATTCTGTAACAAATCGGCGACTGTGTATTTCGACTTGTCGGACCTTCCGCAGGATCTGGCGCGTACGTTCAGCTTTTTCGTCCATAAAGCTCAAGCGATTATTTGCACCTGTTAAGTTTACCTGTCCCGATCAAGGAACAGGTATGGTGTCAAAAATTTTAGTGACCATGTCTTCGCTTTTAACCTCTTCCGCTTCTGCTTCATAGCTGACGATGATACGATGGCGCAGCACATCCATTCCAATCGTCTTTACATCCTGAGGTGTGACGTAGCCCCGACCTTGGAGAAAAGCCCAGCCTTTGGCTGCGAGCGTAAGATTGATGGTCGCTCGGGGTGAAGCCCCATATTGAATAAAGTCACGGATTTCTTCCAGCTTATAGTTTTCAGGCTGGCGTGTAGCGAGGACGATTTCCACGATGTAGTCTTTTACTTTTTCATCGATATAAATATCATTCACGACTTTACGGGACTCCAGAATTTTATGGGGATCGATAACCGCATTGACATTGAGGTCGGGTGTCGTTGTCGCCATGGTGTCGAGTATTTTTCGTTCTTCATCACGGGTGGGATATTCAATTTTAAGCTTTAGCATGAAGCGATCAACCTGTGCTTCGGGAAGATGGTAGGTGCCCTCCTGTTCGATGGGATTCTCGGTAGCGAGAACAAGAAATGGCTCGGGAAGAGGATAAGTATTCTCACCGAGCGTGACATTGTGTTCCTGCATCGCTTCAAGCAATGCACTCTGCACTTTCGCGGGAGCGCGATTTATTTCATCAGCGAGGATGAGGTTGGCAAAGATGGGACCTTTCTTTGTCGTAAATTCGCCCACGCCGGGATTGTATATCAGCGTGCCAATAATGTCTGCAGGCAATAAATCCGGGGTGAATTGAATACGCTGAAAGTGGGCTTGAATTGCTGAGGACAGGATGCGGATCGAAAGGGTCTTGGCCAAGCCCGGGACCCCTTCGAGAAGGACGTGACCATTGGCGATAAGTGAGATGATAAGTCGATCAATCAAATATTGCTGTCCTATGATGATACGACTGATTTCCTGTTGCAGGAGTTTTACCCAGGTTGAGGACTCTTGCACGCGATCATTTATTTCGGTCAAATTTACGGCCATTGATGCTGGTGGTGTTCGTGTTTATGGAATCTGGTTATTAAAGCGTAATTTTAAAAAGAGACAGATTGTTCAAATCAAGGTTTCATTTTAATTATAAAATACAAAACTGTGCGTGAATAGGTCATATAATTCTGTCAATATAGCGAATATAAATTTTATTATTTAATCCCGTACTTTAAATGTAATTTCAGCGTTCGAGAGGGGACTTGACAAGGGAAATGACCGTAATTAGATTGATGCGTTTCAATGCCTTTTAACATGACGAAGGTGGGTTTCGACCCGCTTTTTTTTATCACTATTATTTTATGCCCGATGAGTAATGAAATCCTTTCAGTTCTTGAATACATGGAGAAAGAAAAAGGGATTGGACGCGAGGATATGATCAGCGCGATCGTCAACGCTATACGCGGGGCTGCTACGAGGGGAGATAGCACAGGACAGGAATTAAAAATCGAGATCGATCCTAAGACAGGGGAATTGCAAGCCTGGGCAAAGTTACTGGTGGTCGATTCATTCAGTGACTCCAAAACTGAGATTCCCGTTGAGAAAGCCCGTCAGTTTGACGAAAGTATTCAAGTTGGCGAATTTATAGAAAAGGAAATAGATCCTGCCTATCTTGGGCGCATTGCGGCACAGACCGCCCGTCAAACGATCATGCAAAGGCTAAGGCAATTTGAAAAGGAACGCATTTATGACGATTATAAAGATATGATCGGCGATATCGTTTCCGGTGTGGCGCGAAGGCGTGAGCGCGGTGACCTCATTGTTGATCTGGGTAAGGCCGAAGCTATTTTACCCCCCAAGGAGCGAGTCCCGGGAGAGGATTATGCCCCCGGCGAGCGGATCAGATGTTTGCTCCTTAATATTGATCATAGCAATCGAGGCCCAGAGCTTATACTCAGTCGCGCCAGCGTGCGTTTTGTAAGGAGACTTTTTGAACTTGAAGTCACGGAAATCGCGGATGGAACGGTGGCCATAGAAACGATATCTCGAGAGCCTGGTTATCGCACAAAAATTGCAGTGAACAGCAGCGATCCTAAAGTTGATCCGGTGGGTGCTTGTGTCGGAGCGCGAGGAGCGCGCGTAAAAAGTATTGTGCGAGAACTGGGGGGAGAAAAAATTGATATTATTCGTTATTACAGTGACCCCGTTCGCATGCTGGAAGAAGCTATTAAGCCGGCCATCCCGAAAAATATAAAAATCGACGAAGCTAATCGCCGTATTAATTTTGAAGTGTCGGAAGACGATCTTTCAGTGGCTATAGGTCGCAGAGGACAGAATGCCCGACTTACTTCCCGCCTGCTTGGGTGGAAGCTGGATATCGCCAAGGAACAAAAATTGGACGATGGTTTTGAGTCCCGCGTTGAAGCTGCAGTTGCCGGGTGGCATGATGTTTCCGGCATAAGTGATGAAACGGCTCAAGGTCTTGTCAATATGGGTATAGTCAGTCCCGAAGCATTTATCGGTGTAGAATTGAATGACCTTATCGATACTGGATTCAGCAAAGAGGAAGCGGCCATGATTATCGAGAAAGTATCTGAATATCGCAAAAGCACGGGGTGACGAATAATTAGAATAAATGAGCGTTCGTATCTATCAGTTGGCAAAACAGATTGGAATGGAGAATAAGGAGTTGATCGCACTCCTGAATAAGCGCGGCTATGATCTTAAAAGTGCTTCGAGCAGTATTGATAATATTTCAGCGGAAAGCCTTGTAAAAGAATACGAGAAAGATGCTGAAGAGGCAGTAGTTAACTCTCCTAAGAAAAAGAAGACAGCGGGGAAAAAGACTTCAGTGAAAGCCGCGAAAGTCGATAAACCCACCCTTCCAAAGGGTGCGATCGTCAAAAGTAAAGAAGACGTTGAGCGTGAGCGCGAGAAGAAGGATGATCGGAAAAAAACAAAAGAAACAGCAACTAAAGTCACGAGTAAGCCTTCATCTAAAATTCCTGAAAGTCCCATTGTTGATTCACCGGTAAATAATAAGCCTTCTCCATTGAATCCACCGCAACTCGCTCCTCCGGTGCCGGTCACTGTGAAGAAAGCAGAGACGGAAACAGGAGATAAGGAGATTGCTGATTTGCCCATATTGCAGGTCAAACCCCCTATTGTGGTGCGTGATTTTGCAGGTCAACTCGAGATGAAACCGTTTCGTCTCATTTCTGAACTTATGGAAATGAATATTTTTGCCTCGATGAATCAACTTATTGAGGAGGATGTCGCGAGGAAAATTGCGGAAAAACATGGTTATCTACTGGAAGTGCGGCACCGAGGTGAGGCGGTGGATGTATCTAAAAAAGAAAAAGCGGTTATCGAGAAACCGGATGAGAGTGAATTTCTTGAATCTCGACCCTCTGTTGTCTGTATCCTCGGTCATGTTGATCATGGCAAAACGACATTGCTTGATACCCTTAGGAAAAGTAATGTCGTGGCTGGTGAAGCCGGAGGAATTACACAGCATATAGGAGCTTACCAGATTGAACACAAGGGGCATAAAATTACTTTTATCGACACACCAGGTCACGCGGCATTTTCCAATATGCGCATGCGTGGGGCCAATACTACAGATATAGCAATTCTCGTCGTGGCCGCTGATGATGGATTCATGCCTCAATCAGATGAGGCCCTTGGTCATGCTAAAGCAGCAGGAGTCCCCATTGTCGTTGCCATAAACAAAACCGATGTGAAGGGAGCCAACATTGATCGGGTAAAAACGCAAATGCAAGATCGTGGAATAGCTTCGGAAGACTGGGGTGGTGAAACTATTGCCGTCTCCATTTCAGCGCTTAAAGGAGAGAATTTGGATGAATTACTGGATATGATCCTTCTTCAGGCTGAAATAATGGAATTAAAAGCTAATCCTAAGAGTATGGCTGAGGGCGTCTTACTGGAATCGCAGAAAGAGCAGGGCCGTGGACCTACCGCTTCGGTTCTCGTCCAAAAAGGAACGCTTAAAATCGGGGATGCAATTGTTTGTGGACCGCACTATTGTAAAGTGCGGGCTCTAACCGATGACTCAGGGAAGAATGTTAAAAATGGCGGCCCGGCGTCACCCCTTAAAGTTATTGGATGGTCTGGAGCGCCTGAAGCGGGTTCCCCATTCATTACCCTTAAAAATGAAAAAGACGCCAAGAGTGCCGCTGAAGAAAACGAAATAGCGCTGAAAAAGATGGGGCAGGTAATTGCTCCTCCGGAAGCTCCAGCATCAGTGGAATCCCTATTTGCGGCAATCGCGCAAACGCAAAAGAAAATATACAGGGTCGTCGTTAAAGCCGACGTTTCTGGAACGGCCGAGGCCCTGGCTAATAGTTTAAAAGAAATTGAAAGCGATAAAGTTGATGTAGAAATCGTCCAGGTGGCCGTTGGAGCTATTAGTAAAAGCGATGTTCTCATGGCCAGTGCCGCGGAAGCTGCGATCGTTGGCTTTAATGTCACATTAGAAAGCGGGGTTTCAAGTTTTGCCAAGCACCACAATATTAAATTCCACCTTCACGATGTTATTTATGAATTAATCGATGTCGTGAAGGAAGCGATGGCAGATACTCTTGAACCTGAAGAGCGTGAGAATAAAGTGGGTGCTGCTGAGGTAAGGCAAGTATTTCCGGTGGCAAAAGGATTTGTTGCTGGTTGTCTCGTCACCGAAGGGAGTATCACTCGTGATTGCCATGCCCGTCTTTATCGGGATGGTAATATTGAGATTGAAAGTACTATTGATACGCTCAAGCGTTTTAAAGATGACGCGAACCAAGTGCGCGCCGGATTTGAATGCGGTATAGGGTTTAATAGTTTTACTGACTATAAAGAAGGTGACATAATTGAATGTTTCGAGATTGAGAAGATACAACCATCACTTTGAACTTACTCCAGTTCATGAGTGTCACGCTATCCTCATAGCGAATTAGGAGTGATATATTTCATCGGGAAGGTAAGGGCTTATGGGGCAGAGAATAGTTCGAGTTTGCGAGTTGGTTAAGCGGGAAATCAGTGATTTACTCCACACCCGTTATCAGACTGAGGCCGTGTATATTACGATTACAGAAGTCGAGGTGTCACCTGATCTCAGACACGCACGCGTTTTCTACTCTGTTGTAGGACAAGATAATCATGAGAAAGAGGCTAAAAGTTTTCTGCGCAGGCATGCTTCTGATATCCGACATCAAATCGGGAAAAGAATAGTATTGAAATATCTGCCTATGCTGGAATTTATCCCCGATGACTCGATTGAACGGGGCATTCGCCTGAACACTCTTATTGACGAGCTTGATCCCGAAGGTGAGTGATAACAACGCCCTTTTTTAGAAGGATCAAAATAAAATTCTCCTGACATTGCATCCATTTTAATCATGAATATTGAACCAACCTCCTTTGAAGGTGTTCTCCTCATTGATAAACCCCATGGGATGACTTCTCACGATGTCGTGGATCATGTACGGCGAAAACTTAAGATGAAACGTATTGGTCATGCCGGCACGCTGGATCCAATAGCGACGGGCCTTCTTATCATTCTTGTGGGAAAAGCGACCAAGCTGTCACAATATTTGATGAGTTTAGATAAATCGTATGAGGGGACTATCTTATTAGGGAAGACCACGGATTCACATGACAGTGAAGGTGAGGTGATCGCCACAGCAGCGGTTCCTCAAATGAACCAAGAGGAATTGTCAGCCTATATGAAATTATTTCTCGGTGATCAATACCAGACACCTCCGATGTATTCAGCGAAGAAAATTCATGGCAGGCCACTCTACAAACTGGCCCGAAAGGGGATGACGGTAGAAAGGGAACCTCGGTTTATTCGCGTAAATTCCTTTGAACTTCTGCAGTGGCAATCTCCCGAGTTAGACATTGCCTTAAGTTGTAGTAAAGGCACATACGTGCGTACCATTGCTAATGATTTAGGGCAAAAAATTGGCTGTGGAGCCCACTTATTGAGACTTAAAAGAGTCGCTACCGATAAATTTAACCTCGATGAGGCATTACCGTTAGATGAATTTGAAGCCCTACCTCTCGAGCAAATTCAGCGATTGCTTATTCCTGGTTACCAAGCGGTGCCCAGCCATGTTTTGTGAAGCTTCCCGCAATAGTAGAAAATTTAAAGGCAGTAGAATTAAAGGGTAAATCACTGCATTTGGCCATCGGTGTATTCGATGGTCTCCACTTGGGCCATCTGGCCATCATAGAGTCGACCATACAGTCCGCCCGACAACGCGGTGCCGTATCTGGAGTTCTCACATTTTACCCCCATCCCAGTCGTATTCTCAATCCCCATCGACCCACCCTCCTTCTCATGAGTGAGCAAGATAAGGTAAAAAAAATAAGAGAGCTGGGAATCGATCTGGTTATTCAAAAATTATTTACCTCTGACTTTGCCGCTATTAAAGCGAATGAATTTATCCCCTATTTAAAAAAATATTTACCTGAGCTCCAGGCCATCTATGTAGGTGAAAATTTTCGCTTTGGGCAGGGGAGGAGTGGTAAAGCGAGTCTCCTTCTTCACGAAGCTGAAAAACACAACCTTGAAGTGTTCATACAAGCCCCTTTAAAATTAAATGGCTTAGCAATAAGTAGTACGCACATTCGCAAAAATCTAATTGATGGTCAGATCGCAGCAGCTAATAAAATGTTGGGTTATACCTATTTCAGTTATGGGCAAATTGAGTCGGGACTGAAGATCGGGCGTAAAATGGGTTTTCCTACGATTAATGTATCCTGGACTCCGGAATTACAGCCACGTTACGGTGTCTATGCCGTGAAAGTCCACTCTGACAATGCCGTCGCCGGTTTCAATGGGGTAGCTAATTATGGGGTGCGACCTACTTTTTCACTTGATAACGATCCAAAATTGGAGGTGCACATGTTTGAAAGTTCAGATCTAAAATCCGGAGATAAGGTTACCGTCGAGTGGTATTCATTTATTCGGCCGGAGGTGAAGTTTAATACCGAAGGTGATCTTAAGAAACAAATTGTCATCGACAAGGCTGAAGCAAAGAATTTTTTTTCCATTCTTGACTCCGGTCGTGGGTAAAGCTATTCGCAAGATTTCAAAAATGTAAGTTTTCACCACTAAATAATATACATTGAGTTATGAGTCATTTACGTATCCTTATCTGGAATGAATTTGTTCATGAGAAGAAACATGAAGCGGTGAAATCGATCTATCCCCAGGGTATACATGAAACAATAAAGGCCGGATTAGAATCGTGTGACAGTGAGCTGAAAATATCAACCGCCACCCTGGAGGAATCTGAGCACGGTCTGACTGATTCGCGATTAGCCAAAACGGATGTGCTTTTATGGTGGGGACACATGGCTCATGATAAAGTTGAGGATATGATTGCAAAACGCGTGCAGAGTCGCGTGCTTCAAGGTATGGGGTTCATTGCTCTGCATTCCGCCCACTTTTCAAAGGTTTTCAAGAATCTCATGGGGACCACCTGCGACTTAAAGTATCGAGAAGCAGCTGAAAAAGAGAGGCTTTGGGTATGCAATCCGGGGCATCCCATAACTGCAGGAATAGATGACTGCCTGGAGATTGAAAATACGGAAATGTATGGTGAACCGTTTGATATACCACCCCCCGACGAGCAGGTTTTTATTTCATGGTTTGAAGGAGGAGAGGTCTTTCGCAGTGGCAATTGCTGGCGTCGAGGCAATGGTAAAATTTTCTATTTTCGACCCGGTCATGAAACCTACCCTATCTTTTATAATAAGATGGTAATTCAGGTAATATACAATGCGATAAAATGGGCCGCTCCACAGGGGTACTGGCAAAGTTCATTGGCGCATGTTCCTATCGATAAAGCGCGTGAAAAAATCACCCGCTGATTTTATCTGCCTTCGATAGTGGATACAGGGGGTTACCCTTTGTCAGGGAATTAATAATACTTTACAAAAGCGTCTCGTCGCAAACGCTCGATCCATATCTTTTGGGCATGTCGGGCAATCTGATTGGCAAGAATGTTTTCAATACGATCTCTAACCTGGGTGAGCGGCTGAATGGTTTCGTCTTTTTTGTCTTCTACGTAGAGAATGAATATCTGACCTCCAAGTGAAATAGGGGTACTGTGTTCGCCGGGTTTTAAATCGAAAGCGACCTCGCTTAATTCGTCTCTCAAATCAGCGCGCTTTATCCAACCCCAGTCTCCACCACGATCTCGACGTGAATCCTGACTATACCTTGAAGCGAGTTCGTTAAAGCTGTCATCATTTTCCAATTCGACGATAATATTTTCGGCTGTTTGACGGAGGAGGTCGGGACTTTCGTCGGCAAATGGTTTGAGCATGATTAATCGAAGATGCACACTCTCTTCTATATAAAAGAGAATTTTGTTGTCATAGTAAAACCCCTCGATTTTTTCAGGGCTTACTTCAGACTGTGACTTGCGCATTTCCCCTCGCATTGAACTCACAATAATGCGCTCTTCTAAATCTCTGCGAAATTCTCGAATCGTCTTCCCTTGTGATTCTAAATGTTTGAGAAATGAATGTCGGTCTTTGTTAAAATCCTCAATTATTATTCTATCGAGTTCATTCTCGATTACCGACCTGGGCACTTGTAGTTCCTTTTTCTGAAAAGCTGCGACCATGAGCACTTGATCGACCAGATTTTGAAGGATTTCCAGGTAGAGCTGAGACATCTGCTGATGAAACATCTCTTCAGAATTTGATTCTCCACGAATCTGAGGAATGAGGGGTGCCATCTCTCGCCTTAATTGTTCATAGGTGATGATCTTCTCTTCCACGACAGCAGCGATTCCATTCTGGTAGGGAGGGATCCAAATTGGATGTATTTTTTGCGCAACCAATGGTGATCCAAAACTGATCAGAAGGAGAATAAACAGGTAAAAGGCATTGACCTTCATTTTATATCTCAAGGGTAGCGATTAATCAGGAATGATCTAATTTCTTTCAACCTTGATAGCGGGTTGCGTGACGTCAATCTTGGAAACTGATTTCCATTTTTGATAAAATTATCATGCTTACCAGAAGCGAGTAAACATTTTAAACGATTACCTTCAGATTCGACTGTAAGAATACCGGTGTGTTCCGCCAAAATGCGAATAACCGTGGTTAAAAGCAAGGCTTCTACATATTCAGGGATGGGGCCGAATCGGTCTTTAAGCGTATCGCTGATCTCATTTACAGCATGTTCGGAATCGGCCAGTGCCAGGCGACGATAAAAATCAATTCGGAGGCGTGTTTCAGAAATATAATCTCTCGGTATATAGGCCGTGATGTATGGGATTCTGAATTTCTTAAGTTCCTCATCTTTAAGCACATCAAATGCTTCTTTTGGGGATTCAACGGTGTTCTGACCCCCCTCTCCAATGACCACAAAATCGAGCCGAACATTAGCGCGAATATTGAGGGCTGCGGTATCTCCCTTTAGGCGCGAAATACTCTGGCGTAAAAGTTGGCAATAGAGCTCAAAACCAACGCCGGCAATATGACCACTTTGTTGTGAGCCAAGTAAATTACCCGATCCTCTAAGCTCAAGATCTCTCATCGCAATTTTAAATCCGGCCCCTAATTGTTTGTATTGTCGTATTACCGATAAGCGTTTGCGCGCATGGTCAAGCAACTGAGTATGCCGATGTAGCAGGAGGTAAGCATAAGCCTGTTGCTTAAAACGACCCACACGACCGCGCAACTGGTAAAGTTGAGAGAGACCGAAACGGTCCGCGCCTTCGATGATGAGCGTATTACAGTTGGGTATATCCAGGCCGGATTCGATGATAGTGGTACATACAAGAACATCGTATTCTCCAGCTACGAATTGGGTCATTATCTCTTCCAGATCATTCTCTGGCATCTGTCCGTGACCAACCGCTATTCGGATATCGGGCAATAATTCCTGTAGCCGTTTCGCCACTGAGTAAATGGATTGCACGCGGTTGTGCAGATAAAATACCTGGCCGCCTCGCGTCATTTCATAATTAATCGCCTCTTTAACCAGCTCGATACTATAGCTTTTTACTATTGTCTCAATGGGCAGTCGATCTAGGGGAGGAGTATCAATGACACTTAAGTCACGCGCCCCCATGAGGGCGAGGTAGAGGGTACGAGGTATGGGAGTGGCACTCATCGTTAGCACATCTACACTTTGACGAAAGTGTTTGAGTTTTTCTTTATGTTTAACTCCAAAACGATGTTCTTCATCAATAATGAGCAAACCCAGATCGTTGAAATACACATCTCCACTCAGGAGACGGTGGGTGCCGATTAGAATGTCAATTTTTCCCTCGATAACTTGCCTGAGAATTATTTTCTGCTGCTGTGGGGTGCGGAATCTGCTCAGCATTTCAACGACAACAGGATAGTCGGCCATTCGCTCACGGAATGTATTGAAGTGTTGTTGGGCCAAAATCGTAGTGGGCACGAGGAGAGCGACTTGTTTGCCATCCATTACAGCCTTAAAGGAAGCGCGCAGGGCGACTTCCGTCTTACCGTAACCTACATCGCCACAGATTAGTCGGTCTGCCGGTTGCCCTATTTCCATATCTTTTTTTACGGTTTTAATGGCAGAGAGCTGATCCGGCGTTTCCTCGTGAATAAATGAGTCTTCAAATGCTTGTTGCCATTCTGTATCGGGAGCAAAAGCATGACCTTTATCGAGGCTGCGTTGCGCCTGAAGACTGAGAAGTTCTGCGGCGAAATCGAGGGTTGCTCTTTCAGCGGCATGACGGGCTTTTTCCCATCGATTGGTTCCTAATCGTCCGAGGGTGGGTTGAATTTTGGAAAGACCTACATAGCGAGTGAGCAGGTGAGATTCATGAAGGGGCAGGTGAAGAATTATTCCATCGTCAAATTCAAGGGAAATGACTTCCTCCTTCTTATTACCGAGATCCATATGGGTGACGCCTCGATAGATACATATGCCATGCTGTAAATGAACGAGGTTATCACCTTCAGCCAGTTCAGAAAAATCAAGAAGTTGGTCTACTTGCGCCTTTACCGGCAGCTGACGTTTTCGATTTCCTGCAATACGCCGGCGATAGCGACCGAATATTTCACTATCGGTTACAACGACAATACCCCGACGGCTTTTGATATTCTCCCATTTAGTTGCTTTATGGTCAGAAGAGAAATTAAAAATGAAGCCTTGATGAAGGGCGCCTCTTAGATAATGCGGTTTGAGTTCAGACAGTTGATCACTTTGTGATAATATTTCCTGTAACCTTTTTTCTTCTCCCTCGGTTTTAGCAATAACGTAGATGGTATAATCTTCCATTTGCCATTCGAGTACCTGTTTCAGGAAATCTTGACGTGCCACCTCTTCACTCTCGACGCGGTCAAGTCCCAATTGACCTTCCAGAGAGAAAGTTCTGTGATTGCTTAAAGGTTGAGATGAATTAATCATGCGGATGCAATCCGAGCCGAAAATTGGATCCTCGGTATCGAGATCGGTGAGGGCGAACCAGCGGTCGAGAAAAGGATCGCGGCGTTCAAATAGATCCTGAAATGTAGGGAGGGAAGAAGGCATGCGTTCAGGATAACTGAAGAGCGAGGGAAATTCCCGATGGAGATTCGAAGGTTCCCAAAAAATCCAATTCACTTGATCGCCCAGGTAATCGAATATATGCCGTTCGCGGTACGGAGTATTATTCAAGGACAGGGCAGCGATAGTTATTTCTTCAATTTTTTTTGCTGATCGTTGTGTCGTGGGATTATAGATTCGGATTTCATCGATTTCATCACCAAAAAAATCAATACGATAAGGTTCTGTTGCGTTGATGGGATAGACATCAATAATTCCACCACGGATAGCATATTGACCGGGTGATTCGCAGAGAACTTCACAATCGTACTGCAGTTCCCGACCCAGTTTATCGGCTAACTCCTGAAAATGACAAAATTTACCGACGGAGAGATGAATCTCACTTAAGGCAAGGGTTTCACGCGTAGGTGATGGTTGAAAAAAGCCGCGTGGTGTAGTGATGACGACAAGACGTATATCGTTCAATGGAGCGTCATAAAATTCATTAAGGCTTGTCAAAGTAGCAAACCGATCAAATTCCAACTCTGTTAATTTCAATTCATCAACATTTTCCGGAAGAGCCGGAAGAACTTTAATACTTAGAGTAATCTCATCGCCTATAAGTTGATTGAATAATTCTATATCTTCAGACCATTGTTCTGCAGTTTTTAAATCATGAACAAAAATAATATAAACCGGAGCGGGATGCTTTCTTATGATATTTCCACAAAGAAACGGAGCGGCAGCTTCGGTGATGCCGTTTAAGTGTAGTGCCGTGTGTGGTTGGATGAGAGTGGCGGATTTCATTTCGGATCTGATTCGCCCTTCTTTGACCATTGGATGAGGGCGTTTCGCGCGGCGTTTTCCTCCGCTTCTTTTTTAGAGAATCCCGTTCCCTCACCCATTTTTTCTTTATTAACCGTTACTTCAATTTTAAATAACTTCTCGTGATCGGGCCCTGATTCTTCAGTTGTAATATATTCAATAGCATCATTACCAAATTCAGGTTGCACAAGTTCCTGCAGTTGACCTTTGGGGTTATATTCAAGGAATATACTTTCTCCTTTTTCTCTCAGATTGCCAAACCAATCAAGAACCGTTTTCGAGGTTGTCTCCCAATCACTATCCAGGTAAATGGCCCCTACTATGGCTTCAATTACATCTTCCAATATTGAATTGCGGGAGCGATTAATATTTTTTTTCTCGCTCTCGCTTAACCGAATGAATGGTTCAATTCCCAATCGGGATGCAAGGTCTGCGAGATAAGTTCCGTTTACGAGAATCGCCCGATTTTGGGTGAGGACTCCCTCTCTCGAATCAGGTAAGGCCTTATACAGCGCATCGGCAAGAATGGCTGAGAGCAGAGCATCACCGAGAAATTCGAGTCTCTGATTGTGCTCTCCTTCTTCAGGATATTGCTTATGGTATGAAGGATGGGTAAGACTCTGTTGAAGGAGTTCTGGGCGTTTAAATTGATAACCGAGAATCCCTTGAATAGGAGTAATGTTACTCATACTATTTTCCTCAAAAATTTATAAGAAATAAGCGCTAATATCAATGAAGTTTGAGAAATATGAATTATGTAAATATGGAATTACTTCCGTTATCGACACGAAATTATGGGTTTTAACCTAAGTTAAACCTACCGATCACTTCACTTGCCAGATCCCTGTAAGCGAGACTTCCGGCACTGTGTGGATCGTAGTGCAGGATCGATTGTCCGAAACTTGGCGCTTCGCTCAAACGAACAGAACGCGGTATGACCGTATTAAAAACTTCATTCACGAAATGACTACCTACTTCGATAACAACCTGTCGGCTGAGATTTGTGCGACCGTCGTACATAGTCATGATAATACCGCCGATTTTCAGCGTGGTATTGACCTTAGCCTCTTTTAATCTTTCTACGACTTGAAGGATCTGGCCTAAACCTTCCATGGCGAGATATTCGCATTGCAGGGTAATAAGCAGGTAGTCTCCCGCGGCCAGACCGTTCATGGAGAGCAGTCCAAGAGCCGGGGGACAATCTATGATGATTACTTTGTATTTATCTGAATTTTTCAATGGTTCGATACACCGCTTCAATTGTATCAAGTAGTCATCCTCCTGGCTGAGTTCTATTTCAAGAGCGGCAAGATCAACTTCTGATGGTATAAGATATAAATTATTAATGCTGGTATCAACTATCCGATCAGCGGCTTCGTCTTCACCTGCAAGTGGCCCATACATGCTTTTCCCCGCAGTTTTTTCGATGCCAATTCCGCTCGTGGCATTACCCTGGGGATCAATATCTATGAGTAGTGTAGGAATATTTTTTTCCGCGAGAGCCGCTCCGAGATTGATCGCAGTTGTCGTTTTACCAACACCACCCTTTTGATTAGCAATCGTAAATACTTGTGCCGCCATATCTGGACAAGTATGCAAAAGGCGGCATCAACAAGTCTAGCCCGATTTTTGAAAAAATTGATTCAGGTTATTCAAAGAATGCAATTTTATAGAGATTTAAAAAATCTCTTGAAAGATCCTAACCTTTATTTATTTTCTATGATGCTTGTTTTATCCTAGAGGCGCGGTAGCCAAGTGGTAAGGCCGGAGTCTGCAAAACTCCTATACGCCGGTTCGATTCCGGCCCGCGCCTCCATCTCTTTTAATAAATCTGATGATAATTAAGACTAGGGCTATAGGTATTAAATCTATCGTGAATATAGAAATGTATTTATGATTTTTCATTCACAATTATTTTCATGCCCGAAGTTTTATTAAATGTTATACTTTTTTCCGGGGATTGCGTTTAACCTCTGTGAAGTCATAATTCTGTTAAGCGTTATTGTATAGCGCTATTATATCTTCATTGATTTTTTTTAAAATTATTATACTATGTAATTTAATTTCAGGCGCTGACGGTTAATACATCAAAGAATTCGATGCTGCAACCAGCTTTTGGTTATCGTCCATTTCCCGTAATTTTTGTAATTATGGTGACTCTCCATTTTGGCGTTGTGGGAGGAGAGCAGCCCGATGAAGAGATTGTTGAGATAGATGAATTCATTGTCTACGCTCAGAAAAAACCGGAAAAGATTCAAGAGGTGCCAATTTCTTTAAGCGCTTATGCCACTGATGATATCGAAGATTGGGCGATACGTACGAGTAGAGATGTAATTTCCCAAACACCAAATCTACAGTATAATAAAACCGGTTTTACCTCGTCCCACCCGCTCATCTTTTCACGGGGTGTCGGGATAAATGATTTTAATGTGAACTCTAGCGGCGCGGTTGGTGTTTATTCCGATGATATATATTTAAATTCACCATCGGGGCAGGTTATACAACTCTTCGACATTGAACGTATTGAAGTTTTGCGCGGTCCGCAGGGAACATTGTATGGGAGAAATACCACCGGTGGCGCCATTAATTTCATTTCCAAAAAACCAACGGGAGAAAAGGAAGGCTATGCCCAGGTCACTTATGGCAGCTATGACCAAATAGGTATTGAAGCCGCCTTTGAAGTGCCTGTGGTCAAGGATAAATCAGCATTACGCGTGTCTTTTGTCTCTAATAATCGCGATGGTTATACCTAAAATCTTTTAAATGGTAATGATGAAAATGAAATTGAAGTTTGGGCCGCAAGAGCTCTGTTGAGTATTTCGCCGAGCGATAGTTTAGATATTCTTGTTAATGTTCATGGGTGGCGCAATAGTGCCGGTTCCGGTCAATATCAGAGTGGGGGATTGATTGATGGGGCTGATGCTTTAGGTTATATCGAAAGTGCGGATCCTCTTACCGGTTCATACAGCCGTGATGATCAGGAGAATATCGATTCCTTTGGCGCATCTGTAACTGCAAATTGGGAATCTCAGAATTTTGTATTGTCTTCGATAACAGGATATGAACAAACGGAAAAATTAATATTACAGGAAACAGATGCGAGTCCTAACCAGTTAATTGAAATCGATTGGTTCAGTGATGTCTCGCAGTTTTCCCAGGAAATTCGATTGACTCCCAATAGTGCTGATCGTCTCGAATGGATCACTGGCCTCTACTTTTTTGACGAAGATTTGTTTTCCAAAAATCAGTTCGATATATTAAGATCGTTGCGTGCTCTCGGTGTTCCTTTTAACCTCGAAAGTCCAACGGACGGGCCCTTCCTCGTAGAGCAGGATTACGATCAAGGGACTACCAGTTTTGCCGCTTTTGGTCAATTTACCTACAATTTAAACCGTAAATTATCATTAACAGTTGGAGGGCGCTACACCTATGAGGAGCGAACTTTCAACCTTAATTCGGCTTTTGTTGAACCGGAATTTCGCATCCCTTTAATTGATGCTTTCAGGAGTAAAATTGATGATAATGTATTTTCTGGAAAAATTGGTATCACTTATAAACCGAGTGACAGCTATATGTTTTATGCGAGTTTCAGCCGCGGATTTAAAAGCGGTGGTTTTAATGGGGGGGCCCTTTTTTTTCCTGGAGAAGCTACGGCCGTAGAACCTGAGTTTTTAAATTCGTTTGAAGTAGGATTTAAGTCTTCCTTCTACGAAAACCGGCTGCATTTTAATACCACGGCTTTTTATTATGATTACGATAACTTACAGGTATTTAATCTGAGGAATTTTGGTGATGTCCCCAGACAGGTATTGCAGAATGCTTCAGATGCCCGAATCTACGGGCTCGATGCCGAATTAGAGGCACAACCCGTGGAGAGATTATGGACCCGGTTGGGATTAGGGCTTCTTAATACAGAATATAAAGATTTTATTGTCGGTGATGGCACCGACTATTCTGGTAATGAACTCGTTTCAGCACCGGATGTGACATTTAACGGAGCTGTAGGCTACTCCTTCCCTCTCGGTAGTCTTGGTTCCATTACGACACGCATGGATTTTAATTTTAATGACAATATGTTTTTTGATTCGTCGAATACGAGTCGTATTGGAGCAGATAGTTATTGGTTGTTGAATGCCAGAGTAGCATTCGAAACAAAGAATGGACGATACGCGTTGGCTTTCGTTGGTAAAAATCTAACCGACACCGTATATTTAACTGAAGTCTTTGATTTATCCGACTTTGGATTTGATCAAAAAGTCATGGGGGCCCCTAGAACATTCGCTGTTGAGCTGACCATGCGGTTTTAAATTATACAGTCAGGGTTGATTTACTAAGAATCAATTCCCGACTAGGGTTGGCTCAATTCGGTCACAGCACACTTCTCTATGTATTATAAGGTGTGCTGTTTTTTTTCATATCTGTATTGCGGGATTGTGCCGATAAAAACTTTGCTTGCAGAATTGGCTACCGTGTATATGAATTCTAAATGTAAAGCACGCTCATCTGTGTGGTTTACATTTTTTTTACTATAATTATTATAGCTGAAAAGAGCGGCGGGCAAGGGATCCACAATTATTGCTTAAGATGTTGATATTCAATTGGAAAATAAATATCTGCACCAGCAGGAGGCGCCGGGTATAGATAGCCGATTGAGCACGAATTTGAGAAGATAGAAAATTGATTGATGAGTAAGTATGAGAAAGAACCCATTGCCATAATTGGCATTGGTTGTCGATTTCCCGGGCGCGCTTCGACCCCAAGAGCTTTATGGGAATTATTATGCACAGGGAAAGATGCTATTGGGGAAGTGCCATCAGATCGCTGGGATATGAGGCGATTTTACGATGCTGATCCTGATAAGCCCGGTGAAACCTATGCTAAGGAGGGGGGATTTCTGAGTGAGAAAATCGACCAGTTTGATCCTTTATTTTTTGGCATTTCTCCCCGCGAAGCTGAAAGTATGGATCCTCAGCAGCGTTTACTTTTAGAGGTAACCTGGGAAGCACTGGAAGATGCAGGCATCATCGCAGAGGCGCTGGCAGGGACAAATACCGGGGTCTTTATAGGGGGTTTCTGTTTGGATAATAATCTACTCAAACTTGGATCGTTAAATCGACAATTGATAGATTCACATACCGGAACAAGTTCCACAATGACAATCCTTTCGAATCGGATCTCTTATACCTTTGATCTTAAAGGTCCCAGTGTTACAATGGATACGGCCTGTTCCTCCTCTCTGGTAGCCACCCACTACGCATGTCAAAGTATATGGAATGATGAATCTGAATTGGCCTTTGCCGGTGGCGTAAATGTCATGTTAAGGCCAGAAAATCCCATAGTAATGAGTAAAGGCAGGTTTTTATTATCCACCCATTCTCGCTGCATGGCATTCGACGAGCGGGCTGAAGGTTATGCCAGAGGAGAAGGCGCAGGTATCATCATGCTTAAACCCTTATCGCATGCCCTGAGAGATAAAGATCCAGTATATGCTCTCATTCGCATGTCGGGTGTTAATCAGGATGGGCAAACATCGGGGATTTCCTTACCGAATGCCACATCGCAGGAAAATTTGATTAAAGATGTCTATCGACGGGCTGACATTTTACCCAGCGAAATACAGTATGTGGAAGCTCATGGGACTGGAACTCAGGCGGGAGATATTGCTGAAATGAAAGCTTTGCAGGCAGTTCTTTCGGAGGGACGGTCGTCTGATAATAAATGTCTGGTGGGTTCTGTGAAAACTAATATTGGTCATTTAGAAGCCGCAGCGGGTATTGCAGGTCTGATCAAAGCTGCATTGACACTTAAACATAAAGCAGTTCCTCCCCACCTTTATTTCGAGAAACCAAACCCCAAGATTCCTTTTGGTGAAATTTGTCTACGCGTTCCCACCCAACTTGAATCCTGGCCGTCAAGTAATGGTACCGCTTACGCCGCGGTCAATTCATTTGGCTATGGGGGAACGAATGCTCATGTCCTTCTCCAGGAACCTTCGAGTGAAGAGAAATCTAAACACAACTCGGATAATGGTCTCAATAAGCCGCTTTTAGTACCTTTGTCTGCGCGTAGTGAAAATGCCTTAAAGGATCTTGCCGGGAAATGTGCATTTTACCTGTCGGCACACGCTACTGAATCTTCAATCGCTGATATTGCTTATACCGCCAGTCAGCGGCGAAGCCATCACTCTCAACGGCTGTCGATCTTAACCGATAGCTGGGAAGAGCTACATGAAAAATTGCTCTCCTTTTCGATGGGTGATTTAAGCGAGGGTGTATCAACAGGACGAGCGTTACACGGGGATGACCAGAAACTGGTGTTTGTTTTTTCCGGTATGGGGCCCCAGTGGTGGGCAATGGGGAGAGAATTGATGGAGAGAGAACCGGTGTTTTCAAATGCCATAGATGAGTGTGATTCTGTGTTTCAAAAATATGCTGGATGGTCGATAAAAGAAAATTTAAGTGCAGATGAACAATCATCGCGCATCGGAGAAACGCAGATAGCGTAACCGCTAAATTTTACAATCCAGGTCGCGTTGACTGCGCTATGGGAATCATGGGGTATAAAACCCCACGCAGTGATAGGCCACAGCGTAGGTGAAGTTAGCGCCGCATTCATTTCGGGCGCCCTAACGCTCGAAGATGCGATCAAAGTAAGTTATCACCGCAGTCGACTGCAGCAATCTCTCACTGGTGGGGGTTCCATGCTTGCGGTGGGATTATCTGAAAATGAAATTTCCGAGGTAATTGATTCCTATGAACAGGTCTCGATTGCGGCCATTAACAGCCCAACGGCAATTACCCTTACAGGTATGACGGATGAATTAAAAAGAATTGCTTTTTCGCTTGAGGGAAAAAATATATTCAATCGTTTTCTCAAGGTAGATGTAGCTTATCATAGTTACCAGATGGAGGCTATTAAGGATGAATTGCGGGATTGCCTTGGGGAAATTAAATTCTGTGAAAATCACCTGCCCTTATACTCGACAGTTGAAGGTGCATATATCGCGGCGAGTGAGTGGGATTCAGATTATTGGTGGAAGAATGTACGTTACCCCGTTAAGTTCGCTCCAGCGCTGAATGCGATGATCAAAGATGGGTATAGGAATTTTCTGGAGATTGGTGCTCATCCCGTGCTCGGAACTTTCATCAAGGAATGCATCCTGGAAAATGATAGTCAGAGCAATGTCATACCCTCTCTTCATCGTAATACCCCTGAATTATTCCAAATGTTAGATTCGCTGGGGCATTTATATACGCTGGGATTTTCTGTCGACTGGCAGAAGATATTGCCTGAAACGGGGCGTTTCATTTCGCTGCCCACTTATCCCTGGCAAAGAGAGCGGTATTGGAAAGAGTCGAATAAGTCGAAAGAAGACCGGTTGGGCCAGCCAGGACATATTTTTTTAAACATCGATCTCGGATCACCTGAGCCGATTTGGGAAGTAGAGATAAATGAACATTTCTTCCCTTATCTTAAACACCACCGTGTTGAAAACAAAGTGGTATTTCCGGGTGCCGCCTATGTTGAAGCGGGACTGGCGATTCATGAGAAACTCTTCGATAAACAATCGGCTATTTTAGAAGACATAGAATTCAATTCCATGTTGGTGGCTGAAGAGAAAAAGATACAGAAACTCTGTTTTAATCATCATCCTCAAACAAAGACTTACTCCGTTCACAGTCGCCTCAATGAAGACGGTGCAGATTGGAAATTGCATGCTACAGGCAAGATCTTATCAGGGCAAAGTGAAGATGAGAAACCTGCTATTAGTTTGAAGAAGATTCAAAGTCTTTGTCGGGAAGAAATGAGCAACGAGGATTTTTATGATATGCTTGAAAAGAGAGGGCTTAGTTATGGAGATTATTTCCGCAGAGTGAAACAAATATGGAAAGGCTCTGACGATTTCCTCATAAAAACAGAATCCCATCAGGACTTATCAGAAAATAACGATAACTATCTACTCCATCCCACAATACTTGATGCCTCTTTCCAAACGATGTTGATCATGATCGGAGGTAAAAGTCCATTTGTCCCCGTATCTATTGAGCGATTAAAATTTTATCAAACTCCCGGTCGAAGGTTCTGGTCCCATGGAACTATTACCCGTCGCACTAACAATATTTTAGAAGCGGATATTAACTTTTTAGACGATGAGGGTAATATCCTTGTAGAGATCGAGAAAGTTAAATGTCAGGCTATTTCTGCGGAGCGTAATGAGATGAGGAGGCACCAGTATTATGCAATTAATTGGGTGCAAGAAGCTGAAATGATTGATCCTGCCCCAATAAATAATAAGAGGTGGCTTATCTTTGGCGATCGAGGAGAAATCGAAAATTCACTCCTCAACCATTTCGATTCTCAGGAGATATTTTACACCCTGATTACAAGAGGGCGGGAATATCGGAAAATAAAAAACAATCATTACGTCATACGAGAAAATATGGCGACAGACCGAAAACAGCTTATTGCCGATTTAGGTGAAGAACAATATGATATAATTCTATATCTTTGGGGCATGGGTGAAAGTGTTGTCGATAATGATTTACATTTTAACAAAGTTATTGGCCAATGCATGCCATTAATAAATTTAGTAGAAGCATTAACGCAGGGGAATGCTGATCAAGAGGTAATATTAGGAATCGTAACGCGTGATTCACAATGTGTAATTAAGGGCGATTCTGGAACTGGTTTATATGCAGCGCCTCTCTGGAGCTTAGGACAATTAATAGAAAATGAAGTGCCGATTATAAAATCCAAGCTTATTGATTTTGATAAGGCATATGAAGTTAGCGATGTTGATTTACTCGTGGCAGAGATAATTTCCAAGACACAAGATCGAAATGTCGCCTATCGTTTGGGTAAGAGATTCGTCCAAAAGCTGAATCACGCTGATATAGATAATTATCCTCAAAATAAAGAGACGAAAATTATCTCAACTCAATATCCCGTTTCCCTTTCATTAAAAGTTCCAGGTCAAATAGACAGCCTCGCATTCGAAGAATGTTCACGTCTGGCCCCTTCAACGGGCGAAGTGGAAATTCAGGTAGAAGCAACAGCTCTAAATTTCAAGGACCTCTTAAAAATATATGGACATATAAACGCTAAAGCAATCGAAGGCACTTTTTTTGGTGAAACTTTAGGTATGGAAATTGCAGGAAAAATTGTGAGTGTGGGTGAGGGTGTTGATAATTTTAAAGTGGGAGATGAAGTTGTAACCCCCATCTCTGGTAGTTTTCGCTCTTATGCAACGGTCTCAGACACTTACCTCATGCCTCTACCAGAAAAATTAAGAAAGGAAGAAGCGCTGAATTATATAGGGTATTTTGCCGCTTATTACGGGCTTATCGATATAGCACAATTGAAAAAGGGAGAAAAAGTTTTGATTCATAGTGCAACAGGCGGTCTGGGTTTGGCAGCGGTACAAATTGCACAATGGGTTGGCGCGGAAATATTTGCCACTGCCGGGAATGATGAGAAACGAAAATATTTAAAGGATTTAGGGATAAATAATGTGATAGATTCACGTTCCCTCGACTTCACTGAGAAAATAAGAAAAATTACCGAGAACAAGGGTGTTGACGTTATTCTTAACGCATTGTCTGGAGATAGCTTTTATCAAAGTTTTTCCCTTCTTGCTCCCTATGGTAGATTTATAGAGGTCGGGAAAAAGGACATTGCCGACAATAATGCATTACTTCTTAGCGCCTTTAATCGTAATCTTACCTTTGCTTCAGTAGATGTAGACCGCATGCTTAAAGAGCGGCCGGAAATAATCACAAGGCTTTCGAAGGACATAAATCGAGGTTTTGAAGAAGGTTATTTTTGGGCATTACCAACCAAAATATTTCCCGCTTCTGAAGTGGTTGAAGCATTCCGGTATATGTCGCAGAGCAAGCATATCGGTAAGATTGTCGTAACCATGCAAGACCAGGAAGTCCCCGCCTTAACGATAGCTCATAAAAGAGAAATTCTTCGAAAAGACGGGACTTATTTGGTCACCGGCGGAACTCGTGGATTCGGACTGGAAGTGGCTAAATGGCTCTCGAAGAAAGGCGTGGATCAACTAGCTCTTATTAGTCGTAGCGGTGCAGTAACGGAAGAAGCTAAAGCAGCTATTACTGAAATAGAGATGGAGGGGACTTCGGTGAAAGTAGCTGATGTTGATATCACCGAAGGGTTGCAGGTAAAACAACTCTTCGAAGATATTAATTCAGGAATGCCCCCCTTACGGGGCATTTTCCATAGCGCGATGGTGCTCGATGATGGGTATTTAAAGGATCTTGATGAGCATCGCCTTCGCAAGGTTATGGCCCCTAAAGTAGCCGGTATTTTAAATCTACACGAGAACACAAAAAAATTAAATTTGGATTACTTTGTGTCCTTCTCTTCAGTTTCCTCGCTCATTGGTAATACCGGTCAGGGAAATTATGTCGCAGCTAATGCTTTTCTCGATGCTTTCGCACACTACCGTCGAGCCAGAAACTTACCTGCTTTAACTATAAATTGGGGGGTTATGGAGGAGACTGGGGTCGTTGCTCGTAACGCTGATATTGCAAGACATTTAAAAAATATTGGAATCCGCGGAATTTCTACGGACCAGGCTTTAGAGGCGCTCGAAAAATTGCTTGATGAAAATCCGATTCAAATGGGGGTTTTCAACATAGATTGGGAACAGTGGGCAATGGCTTATCCTCACGGTGCGGACTCCTCTCGTTATAGTGCATTGATAGAAAGTGATCTTGCCGGTTATAATTCTCAAAAAACTGAGAAATATAAATGTATGGTGGAGGAACTTTCCAATCTTGGTAGTGGTGAAAGGCAAAAACGCTTTGAAACACTTATTTCTGAGCAGTTGGTGACTGTTATGCATATCCCCGCCGATAAAATTGATCATCATCAAAGTTTCAAAAACCTGGGCATAGATTCACTAATGACGCTAGAAATAAGACTGGCTTTTAAATCGAACCTTGGAATTGAGATCTCCTCAGTTGATCTATTAACCGAATCTTCAATCTCACAACTGGCAACTCAGTTGCTGGATAAAATAGTTGCCATACCGGTAATGGATGAGGCGCTTATTTGATTTGTGAACGCTGAACCATGTGATTCAAAAAAGCATGCATCTTTAATCTCTTATAATCGAATGAAACCTTACAGACCTATACTTGTGCTTGATGAAATTAAAACCGTGTATCTCATTTCAGCCTTTTATAATATAGTGGAAACAACTCTTTCTGGAATTGACAGTATAGTCGTTTTTCAAAACAGCCAGGGACTAGCCAGTCGTGGCACATTAGTCCACATTACTCGAACTAAAGTCGTATTTGAAGTCTACAATCCTTATTCAATCGTCCAATTAAGCGAAGTCCTCGGAGGAGTAAAAGTGCTTCGAGGAGAAAGAACAATTTATAATGGTAAAGCTGTCGTTAATAACATCGTACCCACAGGATTAATGGTGATTATATCTGCCTCATTAATAGATGCCTGGTCTGACCTCTCTGGATTGCGAACGGGGGAAGGCCTAAAAGAGGAAACCCAACGCTTTGTTAATGATTGGGAGGATTCACACGTGCTGAGGCCTTCTTATCAACTGATTGTTGGGACAATTAGAAATTTTCTCGAAGAACTGAGTTTATGGCTTGATGAGGCAGAGACCGGGTTACTCGAAATGGGAGATACCGATAGCTCTGATTCACAGAGACAGGAGTTTTACGAGGAAGTCGAAAATCCTCTCAGGCCGATTATTGCATCATTATATGAAAAATTTGAAGAGGAGGCTATGCGCGTTCCCTATGAAGATGTAATGACACATAAATCGTTCGCGCGAAGAGAACTGCACCCCTTAACCATGTGTTCCCCCTTTGTTCATCGCACCTACACTAAACCACTGGGCTATGCTGGAGATTATGAAATGGTGAATATGATGCTAGGGGAATCGGAAACCCCCGATCTGAATACCTATGCAAGAATAGTTCATGCTTACCATATTCATGCGTCAGCACCGGAGGCTCATCGCAATCGAATAAAAATGCTGGAGAATCGCCTGAAAGCTGAAGCGATTAGAGTAAACGAAGAAGGACGCCCCTTTACCGTGCTTAATGTCGCTTGTGGTCCAGCGGTGGAACTTCAGAGATTTATTCGGAATGAAGAAATTTCCAACCACGCTGTATTTCATTTACTGGATTTCAACAGAGAAACGATCGATTATGTGGAAGAAAAAATATCAGGAGTCATTCGTGAAAGCTCTCATAAGCCGATGGTTAAATTCATACATAAGTCGATCGATACTCTGCTCAAAGAAGTGTATGAAAAAGAAAATGGTAATTCGCCCACCTATGATTTGGTTTATTGTGCCGGCCTTTTTGACTATTTTACTGATCAGACCTGTAAGCAGCTGGTCCCCTTATTTTTTGATTGGGTCAGAGTTGGAGGGCTTTTGACCGTTACTAATGTTCATCCTGATAATCCGGACCGCCATCAAATGGAACATTTACTTGAGTGGCATCTTAATTACCGCGATGAATATGAGATGAAGGCCCTTGCTCCAGCAAATACTAATGGTAATGTGATTACGGATGATACTAAGATAAATGTTTTTCTTGATGTTCGTAAAATGGAATAAACCGTGAAAAATATTATTACCGATTCCTTTCTTCACGAAGCGTACCAAAAAACCGATACTGACTTACGGTTACGTCATACTAAAGCGGGATGTGTCATATCCTATTTTTGTATGCCCGCTGGAGCGGCCTTAGACTATTATGTTTATAATGCTTTTTTATGGCCATTTTTTAAAATCAGGCTGCTTATAAGTTTTTTGGCATTTATTATTTTCCTCCTCCTCTATACCTCAACAGGGCGCAATTATATTAAAGTTTTTGGTATTATTTGGGTCTTAATGTTGAACCTTTCTTTTTGTTGGATGATTTATTTAACCGAGGGATCGGTGTCGCCATATTACGCAGGTATCAGTTTAATTATTCTCGGTGTTGCCGTGCTTTTACCATGGTCTGTTGGCGAAACTTTATTGGTATGTGTTGTTTCTATTGGTATGTATCTATTAACCTGCCTTATTCATAATTATACAGTCCCCGGGCCTTTTAATTATGACATCCTGTTCAATAATGTTTACTTTTTGATTCTTACTAGCTTGATATGTACCACTGCGAGTCATTTTTATTCGAATAATCGATTCCAGGAATTTCTCCTTCGTCACGAATTGGATATTCGGAATAAGAAACTGGAAGAATTAGACCAGTTGAAGTCTCAATTCTTCGCCAATGTCAGTCATGAATTACGGACACCGCTTACCCTCATACTTTCACCAATAGAAGATTTATTGCGCCGGAGTGAGAAATTACCGGGTAAAGTTCATGAATCTTTACTCGTTTCACATAGAAACGCACTGCGCCTCCTTAAGCTAATTAACGAATTACTTGATATCATGCGTTTGGAGGAAAAGGGATTCACGCTCTCCAAAGAATCCATAAATTTGAATGTATTTATTCCGGGGATAGTAGATTCAGTCAGGCATTTAAGTGAGGTTAAAAACTTAAGGTTAGTATCTGATGTAGAAGAGGACTCGGTCCTGGTCGAAGCCGATCCCGATCGAATGGAAAAAGTGCTCCTTAATCTTCTCAGTAATGCCGTAAAATTTACTCCAAGCGGCGGAAAAATAATTCTCCGAATACGATCAAAAAATGAACGGGCTCTAATCGAAGTGGAAGATGACGGGATCGGTATTGCGGATGAAGATTTACCCCATATTTTTAAGCGATTTCATCAAGTTGATGGGGCGACAACAAGAAATTTTCAAGGAGTAGGTATTGGACTGGCCCTCGCTCGCGATCTCGTAGAAAAGCACGAAGGTAGTCTTACCGCTAAAAGTGAACCGGGGAAGGGGACAACATTTACGATTGATCTCCCTCTAATAGAGACTGCAGAAGAAATTGAAATTTCTAAAAATAGCGAATTACCCGGGGACGAGCCTTTCGCGCAGGTTTTTCAATCCGCTAATCGCGTTTTGGAAAAACACAGTACCGCAGATAATAGCATGTTGCCAGCTGTAGGCAGTGGAGATTTCACTATTCTTGTCGTTGATGATGAACCCGATATGCTTCGCTATCTGGTCACAACCCTCGCTGAAGAATATCGTGTGCTGCAAGCGATCAATGGGGAACAGGCCATAAAACTGACGCAGACCCATAATCCTGACTTGCTTCTCCTTGACTGGATGTTACCCGGTCGTGATGGATTGGCGGTATGCCGAACTTTGCGGGAGAGCAAAATGAATGACTTAAAAATTATTTTACTTACTTCGCGCATCGATGAAGCTTCAAAAATAAAAGCTTTGGAGGAGGGAGCGGACGATTTTCTGACTAAGCCATTTAGTACAATTGAAGTCAGAACGCGAATTGCCAATCAGTTGCGCATTGCCACCTTACAGAAAGACCAACGCCAACGTAATATTGAATTGGAGGATACCTTAAACCAATTGAAAAATACTGAATCTCAATTGGTTCAAAGTGAAAAAATGAATGCCATCGGCAGTCTTGCCGCCGGGCTGTTACATGAAATAAATAATCCGCTTAATTACACCTTAACGGCGTTGCAGGTGGGACGAGAATCCGTTGCAGAAGAAAATAATGATTTGATTGAGACTATGGATGATATCGATGAAGGAATGAAGCGGATTAGAGATATAGTCTCGGATTTACGTGATTTCGCCTATCCCAGTAGCATAAGCAAACAACAAAGATTTGAATTGAATGGAGCTTTGGATACCGCGGTCCGTCTTTTATCGCATGAGTTTAATGGGCTTTCCATAACAAGGGAGATTAGTGATGAATGTAATATTTATGCGTCCAAGACTCAGTTTATTCAGGTCCTGGTAAACCTGTTGATGAACTCTTCAAAAGCAGTAAAAGAGACATCAAAAATACGAAAACCAATAATAAAAGTTACAGGAAAGAGGGAAAATGAGAACGCGGTAATTAGTGTTTGGGATAATGGTAACGGTATAAACCCGGACGTATTGGGAAACATTTTTGATCCTTTTTTTACGACCCGAGAAGTGGGCGAAGGGATGGGCCTTGGTTTAAGTATATGCCATACCATCGTGAAAAATAATGGCGGATCCATTCGGGCTATAAGTGAAGAGGGTGAATGGACGGAAATCATTACTGAATTCCCACCCGATAATTAGGAACTGATTTTATGCATCAAGGATACAATTATAAAGAGAACATCGTATTATTCGTCGACGACGAAGAAAAAGCGCTGAAATATTTCCATAAAGCTTTTGATAAAGATTTTCAAATTATGACAGCGACAAGCGCTGAAGAAGGTTGGAGCATCATTGAAGAAAAAGGTGGGAAAATTGCGGTTCTTATATCAGACCAACGCATGGCTGGCAAAACAGGGGTGGAGCTATTAGGGCAAGCTTTTGAGGCATATCCGGGCATCATGCGAATACTAACCACGGCCTATTCTGATTTGGACAGCGCGATTGATGCCGTCAATGAAGGGTCTATCTATCAATACGTGGTAAAACCCTGGGATACACGAGAGTTGAGTGCGGTATTAAAGCGGGCTATCGAATTCTATTCAGTGCAAAAAGAACGCGATATATTATTAAAAGAAAAAATGAGTGTCGTGCAGCGATTGATCATAACTGATCGGGTCCAAAGTTTTTCGGTTCTTGCTGCGGGCTTGGAGATTAACCTCAATAATACTTTAATGGCATTAGCGAGCTTTGTCGGATTTATACCGACGAAACTTCAAGAGGAATGGACATATTCAGTTATAAATGACAGTCTGGGTCACTGGTTTGATTTAGGATTACTGGTAAAGGAAGAAAGTAAATCTATTCTGGGACTGGTAAAAGAAATTGTAGCTTCCACCGAAGAAAGGAGTGCAAAAATATACGAAAAGAGAAACCTGGAAGATTTAATTAATCCGAGCGTGGAATTGGCGACAAAACTTGCAGCTGATTCAGGCAAACGCATCGAGGTGGAATTAAGTTCTGATCTGCCCAAACTGGAAGTTCAATCTGAAATGATAGAGGAATGTTTTCGTGGATTATTAACGGGGTTGGTCTCTTTCTCTGAGCAGGGCAAAACCCTGTGTATAAGTGCCAAAGAATGCTCAAACGAGGGGGCCACCCCGGGGACATTGATCAGGGTTTATGAAAAAGGGGTTTCCTGGGATGACCGACAGATGGCGCGCTTATTTTCGGTCTTTACGCAAGATAAAGAGCCAGGCATAAGTCTCAGTCTCCTCACTGCTTTTTTCATTATCTATCACCATAGTGGCACAATTTCGATCAATCCAACATTTCAAGAAGGAGGGGGTATTGAAATTTTACTCCCTTTTGATCCCCAAGCTGTAGAATTAAGGCAAACAGATAATGATAGTTTAGAGATACTTCTCTCGCATTTTCAGCGCTGGGACGTAGAAAGACTTTAATTAATTTAAATGATGTTAGATACAGTTAATAAAAAGTTCGCTATTCTGTATGTAGACGATGAAGAAAAATCTCTACAAAATTTTAAGCGCGCCCTTAAAGATAAATTTAAAATTTTCACCGCGGTGAATGCGGAAGAAGGCTATCAGATATTTGAAAAGCATAATAGGGAAATAGGGCTGCTCATTACAGATCAGAGAATGCCGGGTGAAAAAGGCGTGGAATTATTAGAAAAGGCACGGCATTTACAACCCCGGGTCATCCGCATTCTCGTAACCGCTTACTCTGACATTGATGCCGCTATCGATGCGGTCAATGCAGGAGCGATATATAAATATGTCACTAAGCCGTGGGATATACGCGAACTGGAATTAACCTTAATGCGTGGTCTTGAGTTTTTTGCGGTGCTGAAAGAAAGAGATCGTCTGATGCAAGAGAAGTTTTCTGCGCTCCATAATATGGTCATTACAGACCGTGTCATCAGTCTCGGTATTCTTGCCGCGGGATTAGGTCATTATGTGCGTAACTCTATGGTTGCCGTTAGAACCTTCCTCGATTTAGCGCCGATGAGACTGAAAGAGGAAAATATTAACATAGATCATTTACAAAATCCAAAGTTCTGGAAGGAGTTCTACGAACACGTCCAAAACCAGGTACTGAGAATTATTAAATTATTAGATGACCTCGGTATCGCTGCAGAAAATACCTCTACTCTTCCAGATGAACAATTATCCCTGAAAGATGTAATTGAAAATGTCCAATTGAAATTAAGTGATGATCTGAAGAAAAAAGAGATAAATATAACCCGGGAATTTGCTGATGATTTGCCACTCTTGAACGTGGATAGCGTAAAGTTTCATCGTTTATTTGAGTTATTGCTTAAAGATGAATTAATAAATTTACCGTCCGGCAGTGACATTTACATCAAAGCAGAAAAAATTGATCCTGAGTACGAAGATGGATACAATGTTAAGTTGGAAATTGAAGATAATGGACCCGGTTTACCTGAAGATGAAATAAGTTCAATATTCGATCCCTTTTATTTGCGTGGAGCAGATCAGCAGGAATTTGGGATTAACCTTATGGCCTGCTATTTTATAGTGTATCACCACGGTGGGCATATTGAAGTAAAGAGTAAGGAAGAAGAAGGCACAAAATTTATCCTCTCCTTTAAGGCAGACCATCAGGCAGTAGTAACGTTGGAGGAAGAACGTGAATTTCTAACAAAAGTTCTGATGAATGAAAAAATGTGGGAGAAAATGCTTGCCGACTATTAAAGTTAGGAAATTTAACTTATATAAATCATTACAAGCATCTTAGTGAAATTAATTTTATAATTAGAGCTGAGAGCGTATTTCTGCGTTATGATAAATTGTGAATTCTCTTCCACCGCGAGACCACCTGGACCAGGATTGGCGCTTTGTAAAAACTTACATGGGCGTATCGGCACCAAATGGGAAGAGCAGAGCGCGCTTCGTATTGGACGTCATTTTCTCTATGCACTACCCCTCATAAATTTATCTCGAAAATAACATAAGAGAAAAAGATTTGTAGGACCTTATGTATTAGATGGGATATATTTGATGTGATTATACAGGGGATTCAGGAAAATGGCTAAGAATGTTCATATTGCGGTAATTGGAGCGGGAGCTTTTGGCTCCTGGACCGCATTCTTCCTTTTGCAGAAGGGCGCGCGTGTCACCTTGCTCGATTCATGGGGACCGGGAAATTCGAGATCCAGTTCAGGGGGAGATACCCGTGTGCTCAGAGCCGGTTATGGTGAAAAAACACATTATGTAGAACTGGTAGCCCGATCCTTGAAACTCTGGAAAGAATGGGAAAGTCACTGGCAGTGTAAGCTCTATCATCCAACAGGACTTCTACGCATGTATAGAGATGATGATTCCTCGATGCAGGTTTGTCTGCCTGCCTTGAGGAAATGTAAACTGCCGGTTGAAAAACTGTCGATCGAAGCGGCTTCTAAACGATTTCCACAAGTAAGTTTTAATGCTGTAAAGCATGTCTATTATGAAGAAGAAGCGGGCTATTTACTCGCTCGTCGTTCCTGTCAAATAGTAGTTAATGGTTTTCTCCAGGCGGGAGGTGAATACAGGCAGGCTACGGTAAACCCTGTCTCTAATCATAAGGGCGCATTTGAATCATTGGAACTTGTTGATGGCTCCCGTTTCGCAGCAGATCAGTATCTCTTTACCTGTGGACCCTGGCTGGGGCAGCTATTCCCCGACTGGCTTGGGCCCTACATCCGGCCCAGTCGCCAGGAGGTTCATTATTTTGGGTCTCCAGCTGGCGATCGTCGATTTCTCGAAGAACAGATGCCTGTCTGGTGTGACATTGGTGAAAAGGTATATTATGGAATTCCTGGGAATGAACACCGAGGCTTTAAAATCGCTTTTGACAAACCAGGTCCGGATTTTGATCCCACAAACGGCGATCGAATTCCCTCAGCTGAAGGCATTGCAGACGCACGTCGACAGCTGGCTGAACGCTTTCCTGAATTAGGGACGCCCCCGCTTTTAGAAGCGCGTGTCTGTCAATATGAAAATAGTCCGGATACGGATTTGATCATTGATAGACACCCAGAATTTTCAAATCTCTGGATTGCCGGAGGAGGATCAGGACATGGCTTTAAAATGGGACCTGCAATTGGAGAGTATCTGGCTGCTCGTGTGCTCGAAGAATCACGAGGGGAGGGTATAAAATTTGATCCCATTTTTGCGATTGATCGATTCAGTGGCGCTATAAACTTTTTAAGCACGGGGGCTATAACCTGACTTTACAATTTACCCTTAATAATTAAGCATTTGATAATAGCTTAAATGGAGATTCCCCAATGATTAAAAAGCCCGAAACCCTGATTCATAAGGATTTTCACTATGGTGACGAGGAACACGCGCACTATGAGAAGAAAGGTTATTTTATTTTCGATAATTTTCTTACAGGAGAAGCCATCGCTTATTGTCGCGAGCAAATGGAGCGAATGATTGGGCAACTCTATTCCAAATTCTCACCAGACATGATGATTGGGACTCATCAATTGGGCGAACAGTGGATTTGTGATCTGGCTACAGAACCTAAATTATTAGATCTATTAGAGCGACATATCGGACCTGATCTGGTTCTGTGGGCTTCACACCTTCTATGCAAGCAACCACAGACGGGGCGTCCAGTACCTTGGCATCAGGATGCTCCCTATTGGAATATATCGGGGCCGTTTTCGGGTAGCGTGTGGGTGCCTTTTGATGATATTGATGACGATAATGGTGCGATGGCAATCATCCCCGGTTGGCACCATAAGGGCACATTACCAAAACTTTATAGAGATAAGGAATTTGAGGAATTTGATGAGGAAATCGATCCCAAAGTTTTACCCGAAAATATTGATGAGGTTAAAGTTAAATACATTATGCGGGCCGGGCAGATGGCCATTCATCATACGATGTTACCCCATAACTCGGTGCCAAATAGATCAGACAGATGGCATCGTGTTCTGGTTCTTCGTTATATGGTAAGCGATTGTGAAACGCATAATATGGAATATGAAGATTATAGGACGGGTGTGAAATTTCCTCGTGATTATTATTTAGTGCGAGGGCGAGATACACTCAATCAAGGCTTGAATACGGAACTTCATAAACATCCCGTGAATAACTGAAAATTCAAGTAATCCTGTTTATGCCAAAGAAGATATTAAAGGTGGGAGAATCTTTTTGGGAAAATTTATCTCCAGGTTTTCATCATAGGCGAATAGGAACTAAAAAAGTTGGTTTTGAGAGTTATGTCTGGAAAGGTGAACCTGGCCCGGTCGTGTTAGCAAATGGAGGAACGCATGGCGATGAGTATGAAGGCCCAACTTTTTTAATGTCCCTGGTCAGATCCTGGAGGCCGAAAAAACTCCGGGGAACAGTAGTTATAGTCCCGGTATTAAACGAAGCTGCTTTTATGGCGGGGTTAAGATGTCACCCCACTGATGGGAAAAATTTGGCTCGATCATTTCCGGGGAAACCCGGGGGGAGTCCCGTTGATCGCCTGGCTAATATATTTCTTAAAGAAGCAATACGACACAGCGATTATTATTTTGATTTTCACAGCGCGGGTGTTCTCTATGAAATCGCACCCTGGGTCGGATACATGACGCATCCGGACCGAAAAGTAAATGAAGCTCAGAAGAAGATGGCTGCCTGTTTTGACGAATACTGGTGCTGGGCAGCGCCCTATATATCCGGGCGAACAGCCAGTGCTGCTTACGAATCAAATATCCCTTTCATTTATACCGAAGGGCAAGGTGGTGGTGGTATTTTGGAGAAAGACATCAAGATCATCAAAGATGGCTTTTTTGAATTTTTAAAACGGTTTGGATTTATAAAAGGAAAGAAGAGAAAATTACGTAATCAGAAAAAAAGAACCAGTAAGACAGCCGAGGAAACCTTTTTACAAATTCATCACAAGGCTCCGGTCACCGGAATCCTGAATCTCAGCGTGAAATTAAAGGCTGCGGTAAAGAAAGATCAAATTCTGGGATATGTAGACCCACTTGGTAATTCAAGAAGGAAAGAAGTTAAAGCAGAGATGACTGGAAAGGTTGTGTTTCTGCGCCGTAAAGCCTCGATTAAAAAAGGGGAAGCCATATTGGCGATCGCGCCAATAGCGGGAAAATTGTAAGGCACCATTCAAAAATTGCTATTTCAGCTTTCCTCAGGGGAAGTCAACGCGTCGCTCGAATGGTAAAATTAACGGTTCAATTCAAGACAAGGAATTAAATACAGAAAATGCCGAAAATGAATGCCTCTCTTCCTCTACAGGGGAAATCAATTATTTTAACGGGTGGAAATAATATTGGTAAAGCTATTTTGGAAACGACGGTGGCTCAGGGCGCGAGCGTCGCTGTTGGGCAACGCAATCTGAAACCTCTAAAAGTGCTGGCTGATAAATATCCCGGAAAAGTTTTTCCCTTTCAGATTGATATATCTAAATCGGAAAATTGTTACCGCTTTATTGAGGAAGCCACGGATGCTCTTGGGAAGATTGATATTCTCGTAAATAATGCGGCCATAACCGGTCCACCCGCCCTTTCCCTTTTTCTAAATAACACTCCAGAATTTGTTGATCGCATTATAGATACTAATTTAAAAGGGCTGATCCATTGTTCTCTAGGAGCGGCAAAGCTGATGAAGAAAAAGAAAAAAGGTGTAATCATTCATATTTCTTCGGTTCTCGCCTTTGCCGCGATGGAGGGGGGCAGTATATATTCAGCGACTAAATCAGCAATTACGGCGTTAACAAAATCAATGGCACTGGAACTTTTTAAAAATGGCATTCGCGTCGTGACCGTTGCCCCGGGTGATATCAGGGTGGATACTCAAAAGGAACAGGAAAAATTAACCCAGGCGATCAAGGTGGACAAACGGTTTGTCAAAACAACGCCTCTTGGGCAGGGGGAGATTAACGATGTGTCCGAAGTCGTAGCTTTTTTATGCTCTGATAAAGCGAAATTTGTGACTGGAACTACCTGGGTGACTGATGGGGGTTACTTAACCCACTAAGCTATTATCTAATCTGAGCACGATGATATTCAGATTGTTCCTTAATCCTGATTAAGCCTGAGGACTTATGAAGATTAATGGTGAATTAAATATTCATACCGGGTATATCGCCACTCATCCCGGGAAATTTCCCCCCTAAAGACTGCATTTTATTCAGCATTTTTTTGCCTTTAGCGCCTTTCATTTTTTTCATCATTTTACGCATCATCGTAAACTGCTTGATCAGGGCATTAACCTCACGAACTTCTACCCCTGAACCGGCGGCAATGCGCATGCGACGTCTTCCATTTAGGAGATTCGGATTTATTCTTTCCTGGGGGGTCATGGATAGAATTATAGCTTCAGTGCGGCTAAGTTGATTTTCTTCTTTATCTCCAATTTCCACATTGTTCATCCCGGGGAGCATGTCGACAATTGATCCGAGTGAACCAAGCTTTTTGACTTGGCGAAATTGGGCGAGCATATCTTCGTAATTGAAATCTGCCTTGCGCATTTTTTCGGCCATGCGCAGAGCATCCTCTTCGTCAATAGTCTCCTGCGCTTTTTCGACCAGAGACACGACGTCTCCCATCCCGAGGATACGAGACGCCATGCGGTCAGGATGGAACAGTTCAAACTCTGTAACTTTTTCTCCAAGTCCCATGAATTTTATGGGGACATTGGTAATCGCTTTCATGGAGAGTGCTGCGCCGCCACGCGCGTCTCCATCAAGTTTGGTCAGAACAATTCCGGTCAAACTGACCGCTTCATTAAATGTCCTGGAAATATTAACGGCCTCCTGGCCAAGAGCGCTGTCGGCAACGAGCAGAATTTCATCCGGCACGAGGCGTTTTTTTAAAAGCATTAATTCACCGATTAAATCATCGTTTAATTGTAAGCGCCCTGCCGTATCGAAAATAATAGCATCCGCATTATTTTTCTTGGCAAAAGCAAGTCCCTTCACGGCAATTTTCGCCACATCTTTCCCTGAAGGTTCACCGTAAAATAAGTAATTCTCATTGCGTGAAAGCGTTTCGAGTTGATCGATTGCCGCGGGACGATAAATATCACAGGCCACGAGAAGGGGAGTATAACCCTTTTTATGCAGATACCGTGCAAGCTTAACACTGCTTGTGGTTTTACCTGAACCGTGCAAACCGATCAGCATTATTTTTAATGGGTGTTTATCGACGAGGTCAGTGGTTCCTTCCCCCAGGAGTCGCACGAGTTCGTCGTGAATTATTTTGACGAGCATTTGCCCTGGTGTGACCGACTGGGTTATATTTTGCCCAAGACATTCCGATGACACCCTTTCCGTAAATTCCCGGGCCACCCGGAAGTGTACATCAGCGGAAAGCAAAGAGGCCCGTACCTCTTTTAATGTGTCCTCCATATTTTTTTCAGACAACTTGCCTACACCCCGCACATTGCGCAGAGCATTTCCCAGGCGTTCTGTTAGTGTTTCTAACATCTGTTATAGCTGGATTTTAAAAGCGGATCGTATTTATTTTTTGCGGTGATCAGATTTCGTATTTCTTTTTTTTAAGAAAAATGCTTGTAACAATTCGCGACATTCATTTTCGAAGACACCCCGTTTGATTTCGAGGTGATGATTAAAGTCGGGTAAGATATTTATATCAGTAGCGCCACCAAAGCAGCCCATTTTAAAATCGCTTACGGCAAAGACAACCCGTGAAAGTCTCGCCATAATGGCTGCGCCTGAGCACATCGGGCAAGGCTCTTTTGTGACAAATAGCGTGGCCCCGTTTAATCGCCAATCACCGATATGTTTACTTGCCTGGGTAATGGCCAATATTTCAGCATGCGCGGTGGGATCACTCATCGCTTCTACCTGGTTATAGGCTGAAGCTATGACTTCACCATCATGTTCAATAATGGCCCCCACAGGGACTTCATCATGATGCCACGCTTCGATAGATTGATTGTAGGCAAGTTTCATAAAAAAAATGTCATCCCGCACGAGTTGAGAAGGATAGATCTTCTGAAAGAGAGCGTGTTCGGATCCATTATGTTTATTTTCATGCATGCAGAGTATTGTTCAATTGAATTTAATTTATTTATAAATCCTTGACTATACCTTTAAATAAAGTCTCAGATGAGATGTCAAAACCGTGTTTTAAGGGAACGCAATTTTTAAATATTTAATGCCAAACGAAGAAATAGTAGAAGTCGAAGGTAAGATTGTAGCTGTTTTACCCGGAACCATGTTTCGTGTCGAGTTGGAGAATAATCATCAAGTTCTTGCTCATATTTCTGGTAAATTGCGAAAGAATTTTATCAAAATTACAGTGGGTGACACGGTAAAAATGGAAATGAGCCCCTATGATCTTGAAAAGGCGCGCATCGTATATCGCCTGCGCAATGCTTCTGCTCAGCGCAACCGGCCCATTCGCAGTTACGGACCTCGTCGAAAAAAATAGGCTGATTAAATACCCTTATTTGAAATAAAGGGATGGTTCCCCTTTTAAGTTAAAGTTCCTCGGATATTAAATTCGTTTAAGGTCCAAATATAACCAGTGCGAGTTCCGAAAAGTAGGCATCAACCTGCTTATGGAAATAAAGAAAATAGAGGAGCCCGGCAAGGGCCAGCATAGGACCGAAAGGAACCTCGCGACCGCTTATTTTTTCTTCGTCATCACTATCGGGAGATGTTGATACTTCGGTTTCACCCGTATCCTGGTGATTTTCACCTTTGGGAGGCAGTTTGAAAATAACCGCGATTAGTTTATAAATAATATAACCTATGGTTCCGATAACGGCACCGCCAAAAACGGCAAAGATACTTCCTTGCCAGCCGCAAAATGCGCCGATGGCACCGAGAAATTTCACATCACCAAAACCCATGGCTTCGCGACGCAAAACCGTTTCAGCAAGGAGACCAATCCACAATACTAATGCCGAACCGATAAATGCGCCGGTAATCGCTGTTATTCCAGAATGGAGACTGGCAATGAGAAAAATATTTTCGGATATATCATGTAGTTCAGGCACGGCAAAAGCAAGGACTACCCCTGTGACCATACCGCCTATAGTAAAACGATCAGGAATGATCATGTATTCGAAATCAATAAATGTGGCACAAATAAGAATGGAGCATAAAACCATTCCGCAGAGTGCTTTGCCTGGTGAAAATGCAAGCCAGCACAGAAGAAAGAGTATGGCTGTGAGGCTTTCTACCAGAGGATAACGCCAACCAATCGGCTGTCCCGAATTCCTGCCTTTGCCACGCAGAATAATGAAACTGATTATAGGAATATTGTCATACCAGGCTATTGGCTCCCCCGATACAGGGCAGAAACTACGGGGATGAATAACTGATTTCCCTATGGGGATACGATAGATACAAACATTAAGAAAGCTTCCCACAATCGACCCAAAGATAAATGTCATGGTGGGGAAAAACCAGGAATAATAACTTTGGATTAATAAAAACTGTTCGTACATTTTATTTCTTTTCGAATTCTTTATCTAAGATGTAGATATACATTACGGCCATAACATCCTGATCGACAGGAGTCGTGTTATTATAAACGCTGACTAGTTCATACTCATGATTCTTGTAAAGCATAATTCCTTCTTTACTGGACAAAAAGTCCACATAATCAATGCCTATTTTATCAATAAACCCGGAAACGATACTTTTAAATACTGTTTTATCTGCAGTGAGATCACGTAGTTCCAGCGATTCGGCAAAAGGATGAAGATGAACCGCGGCATAATGCATAGTCGTGTCGAAGGGAAGATTCATCCAGTTTGTTACTAAGGTCTTATTTATTTGCTGCCCCGGTTTTAAGACCCAGTGACCGGTGAATTCGCGTCCATATTTATCCGTTCTCACATTGCCGGACGCGCTTTCACCAATGAGGCACCCCTCGCCATGAACTGTTTTATTCGGCATTTCAACATTGTAATATCCATTTTCACCGTTAAGGAGAACCAGTCCATTTGCCGATTTCATAAATAGTGCGGTCATTGCACCTTCGACTTCGCGGTCATAGATGTAATTTATGACTACTTTGTGACGGACCTGATATTGCCGATCTTCAATATTGAGGTTGAGCACCTGGGTGGTGAGAGAAAAAATCTCGTTGGAATAAATGGGAATTCCAAATCCCCCCGGAAACTTTATTTCGAATTGACCTTGTGAAAGAGTGAAAAAACGGTTGGCCGCGTTTTTCTGCCAATGGAACAGTTTTCTATGGTTCCGAATATCTAAATTCAGGTTGCTGTGACACATGAATTCCTGGGGCATGGGTGTTAACCCATCCATTCCAACTATACTGGCGCGATACCCGGTGATCCAAAGTAATTCGGGAGGATCACTTTCGAGAATAGAGAATTCAGCGGTGCTTTGCGGCCCCATCATTGATCTGTAAATGCGATCAACGGTGTAAACAGGAGATAAAAATTCAAAGGTTCGCGGTGTTACCGACGAAAGCAGATAGGGTGGCAAAAAGAAAAAAACGAGAACCTGTAACAAATACCTGAATTTCAACATGGCTATAGTGGGAATCGAGAAAACCTTCCTCGATTACAGCTATCTTTTATATCTGATTTTTTAATGGAGCCGGGAATCGGATTCGAACCGACGACCTACGCATTACGAATGCGTCGCTCTACCAACTGAGCTATCCCGGCGGGATTTGCAATTCTAAGCTAAAGAGTCTGAAAGGGAGTAATTCCAGAGATCTTCTTCAGGTGATTAAATAATAAAACTAATTTATTTTATGCAATACCATTTACTCATATAATACTTTACGCAAGGGCTCGAGTTGCGCCTCATATTTTTTCCAAAGTTGAACTGAGTCGCTTTTAATGGGTTGACGGACCTGGAAGGCACTTGCGGTTGTTACTCTTCTTTTCGTTTTGTAAAATGAGATACAGGATTCTTCCCAGGGCAGCTGGCAATAGGATAGAAGCTTTCTCGTTTGTTCTTCCTGATCGGATACCAGACCCTCATAACTGAAATCATATATGAAACCGGGAATGTTCTTTCGCCAGTGATCCATCAAATCCGAATAGAGGTTGTAATACTGTCCAAGCTCGTTCATTTCATATGCAAAAAAATGTTTTTCCGCGAAAATTGTTTTAAAAATTGAATAGCAATTATCCATGGGATTCCTCATACAATGAATAACTTTGGCACCCGGTAATATTTTTTTGATGAACCCTATCAGCTGAAAATTATAAGGCATTTTATCCGTAATGTACCTTTTATTTTCAGTGTGTTCTCTTAAACTCTCTATATAGCTGGATCCTAACGCAAAAAGCGCTTCTTCCTCAAGATCTGATACTGATTCAGGATATTTCCCCCCTGTCCGCTTAGAACGAATAGAATTTGCCAGGGAAAATAAATCTTTCCGTTCACCAGCTCCAAATACCTGTGAATGACTGGCCAGGATCTGCTCAACCAGAGTCGTCCCCGATCTTGGCATCCCTAATATGAATATAGGTGTTTCATCAGGATTTCCGGTATGAGATTGACTTGATAAGAAACCGGGAGAGAAAACTGTCTTTATCTTATTAAAGAACTCTATTTCTTTTTTGATTGAGTATTGATAGGTCGCTCTCTTTAACCTGTTCCCCTCTAATATAAGATCAAATGATTTGTGGTGTTCGTTTAAATCTTCAAAAGCCTTTCCCAACCCATAGGCTAAAAGCATTTTCTGTTCAGGTGATATATCATCTTGAGCGTAGAAATTCTCCATGACTCGGATGGGGTCATCATATTTTTGATGTTTTTTTGCTCTGGATAAATTAAGATGAGCTTCCGCAAAGTCCGGTTTGAAGGATAAGGACATTTTATAACTGTCAATGGCCTCATTTACTCGACCTTGGTCTCTATATACATTACCAAGATTGTTGTGCACTAGAGCAAAGTCTGGCTTGATAGAGATCGCTTTTTGGCAACTGGCAATGGCTTCATCTAAACGCCCCAGGTCTTTGAAGGTAATGCCCAGGTTGTTGTGAGCTTCCGCAAAGTCCGTTTTGAAGGATAAGGACATGTTAAAACTGTCAATAGCTTCATTTGCTCGACCCATATCTCTATATATAATACCTAGAATGTTGTGCGCTAGAGCAAAGTCTGGTTTGATCGAGATCGCTTTTCGGCAACTGGCAATGGCTTCATCTAAACGCCCCAGGTCTTTGAAGGTAATGCTCAGGTTGTTGTGAGCTTCCGCAAAGTCCGGTTTGAAGGATAGGGACATTTTATAACTGTCAATGGCCTCATTTGCTCGACCCATATCTCTATATACATTACCAAGATTATTGTGCGCTAGATCAAAGTCTGGCATGATCGAGATCGCTTTTTTATAACAGGAAATGGCCTCATCCAGTTGGCCTAGCTCAATATACGCATTGCCAAGGTTGCAGTGAGCATCAGCAAATTCCGGATTAATAGAGATCGCTCTTTTATAGCTTGCAGTTGCTTCGTCTAAACTATCCAAGTCTTTAAGGGCAATGCCCAAGTTGTTGTGCGCATCTGCAAAGCGCGGATTGATGGAGATCGCTTTTTTGTAACTGGCAATTGCTTCATCTATTCGATCCAGAACTTTAAAGACGATGCCCAGGTTATTGTGAGCTTCTGCAAAGTGCGGATTGATGGAAATGGCTTTTCGGCAACTGGCAACTGCCTCATCAAATTGACCCAGGTCTCTGAGCACATTTCCAAGGTTGCTGTGAGCTTGCGTAAAATTCGGATTGATGGAAATGGCTTTATGGTAATTGGTAATTGTCTCATCAAGTTGACCCAGGTCTCTGTGCACATTGCCAAGGTTGCAGTGGGCTTCTGCAAAATCCGGATTGATGGAGATCGCTTTTTTGTAACTGGCAATTGCTTCCTCTAACCGATCCAGACCTTTGAGAGCTACACCGAGGTTGCTGTAACTTACTGGACTGTTGGGGATAATCTGAATTGCCTTTTTAATAAACTGAATGGCAATATCATTTTTCCCTAACTGAAGTGCAACTACACCAAGAAAATAACAAGCATCTGCGTTATTTGGGTCAGTGTTAAGGATTTGACGATAAATCTGTTCAGCCTGTTGCAGTCGCCCGGCTTGGTGATGCTGTTGTGCTAACTGAAACTGATTATTTGTCTGCAAAATTGGCTTAGAATTGTGGCGTAAATTTTAAGTTAGATTGATGTTTACAATATTAAAATATCAATAGGTTTTTATCATTTATAAAAACCCCTTATCGTTGAAAATATCTCTTTAGAGCGATTTATCGAAAATTTATCTTACCTTTGGAAAATAGTATGAAGTCCAATTATATTGGTGCATTTTCACTCATACAATGCCTTTCGCAAGGGTTCGAGTTGGTTCTCATATTTTTTCCAGAGTTGAACTGAATCCTTATACATAGGTCGACGGACCTGGACGGCACTAGCCGTATCTACTTTCCTTTTCGTTTTATGGAAATCCAGGCAGGATTCTTCCCAGGGTAAACCGCAATAGGTAAGGAGCTTTTTTGTTTGTTCATCCTGGTCGGAAACTAATTCCTCGTAGCTAAAATCATATATGAAATCAGGAATAATATTTCTCCAGTGATCCATCAAATCCAGATAGAGTTTATAATACTGCCCGAGTTCCTTCAATTCATATGTATATTTATGTTCTCCAGTAAAATTATGTTTAAAAATTGAATAGCAATTGTCCATGGGATCCCGCATGCAATGAATAACTTTTGCCTTAGGTAAAATTGTTTTGATGAGGCCAATCATTTTGTAATTATAGGGTGCTTTGTCTGTAATGTGCTTTGAGACCGAAGCCTCAGAGTGTTTTCGTATTCTCTCAATATAGCTTGATCCTAAAGCTAAAAACTCATCATCATCCAGTTCTGACAGGTATTCGGGAAATTTCTTTCCCGTTCTCTTAGAACAGAAAATATTTGTCATATAAGATAAATCACATAGTTCACCTGCGCCGAATACCTGGGAGTGACTGGAGAGGATCTGCTCCACGAGTGTCGTCCCTGATCTTGGCATCCCCAAAATAAACAGGGGTGTTTCGTCAGGATTTCCGGTATGTGAGTGGCTCGGGAAAAAATCGGGTGAGAACACCTCCTTTATTTTTTCAAATGACTCTTTATGTCCTTCAATCGAATATTGAAAAGACATTCGCTTCAACCTGTTACCCTCTAAAAGATAATTAGACGATTTGTTGTAATCGTTCAAATCCTCAAAAGCCTTACCCAATCCAAATGCGATGTAGATCTTATGTTTGGATGATATGTCGCTACGAGCGTACAATTTTTCCATTGCTCGAATGGCATTATTATATTCATGGTGTTTTCTTGCAGTGGATAAATGAAAATGTGCTTGAGCGAAGTCTGGTTGTATGGAAATGGCTTTTTCGTAACTGGCAACGGCCTCATCCAGACGACCTAGAGATCTGAATACATTGCCCAGGTTGCTGTGTGCGTGTGCGTAGTCGGATTTGAGGGAAATAGCTTTTTGCAAACTGGCAATAGCTTTATCAAGCCGACGCTTTTTACTGAGCGCAATGCCAAGGTTGCAGTGAGCTTCAGCAAAGGCTGGTTTGAGGGAAACAGCTTGTTCATAACTGGCAATGGCCTCATCATGTTGGTCCGACTCATTGAGAGCGAGGCCGAGGTTGCAGTGTGCTTTAGCGAAATTCGGATTGCAGGAAATAGCTTTACGATAATGGGTAATGGCCTCAATCAGCTGACCCATATTTCTGAGTATATTGCCAAGATTATTATGTGTTTCTGCATTATCCGGATTAAGGGAAATGGCTTTTTGGAAACTGGCTACAGCCTCATCAAATCGACTTAAATCGCGAAGCGCATTGCCTAGATTACAATACATTTCTGGAATATTCGGATTGGCTGCTATGGCTTTTTCGATATACTGTATAGCAGTGTCATTTTTCCCAACCTGATGCGCAATTATACCAAGGTAATGGTTAGCCGCAGCATTATCAGAGTCAGCGGAAAGTATTTGACGGTAAATTCGCTCGGCCTGTTGGAGGTGTCCGGCTTTATGATGCTGAAGTGCTAACTGAATGGGAGTTACAGTCTGCACCGTGGACTTTCGATCAGGTGGCATCTTTGTTCTGAGTTAATTTAAAATATAACTAAGGCAATTTATTTACTCGAATAAAATTCTTCGCAATGGTTCGAGGTGTGTCTCATATTTTTTCCAGAGTTGTATTGAATCGCTATATATAGGACGACGGACATCGATAGTGCTTGCGGTTGCGATTACCCTTTTCGTTTTGTGAAAGGAGAGACAGTTTTTATCCCAAGGCAACTTGCAATAAGCAAGAAGCTTTCTTGTTTGTTCCTCCTGCTCGGATACTAATGCCTCATACCGGACATTATAGATGAAACCGGGAATGGTCTTTTGCCAGTGATTCATCAAATCCAGATAAAGCTTATAATACTGACCAATCTCAGTCATGTCATAAGCATATTTATGCGTTCCCGAGAAATAATTTTTAAATATAGATAAGCAATTGTCCATTGGATCTCTCATGCAATGAACAACTTTAGCCCCAGGTAAGATCATTCTGATGAATCCAATCATTTTAAAATTATTGGGCATTTTGTCCGTTACGTAATTTGCGCTGGCAGAGTAATTCCTTATTTTTTCAAGATAATCTGAACCTAACTTAATAAGTTCATTTTCGTTAAGATCTGATACGCATTCTGGAAAATCTTGCTCCGCGCTCTCAGAACTGAGCGCGCGGGTGATATAAGATAAATCATTCAATTCACCTGCGCCATAAACCTCTGAATGACTGGCTAGGATCTGCTCTACGAGCGTTGTCCCTGATCTTGGTAGCCCTAAGATGAAAATGGGTGTTTCGTCTGGATTCCCCTTATTAGAATGATCAGCAAGAAAGGCTGAAGAGAACACCTTTTTTAACTGAGCAAAGGAATCTCTATCTTCGTCAATTGAGTATTGAAATGATGCGCGCTTTAATCGGTTCCCCTCTAAAATAAAACTAAAGGATTTATCGTAATCTTTCAAATCTTCATAGGCTTTTCCCAGGCCAAAGGCTAAATGCATTTTTTGCTCAGTTGTATTGTCAGTCCGAGCGTAAACGGTCTCCATCGCTCGGATAGTATCGTCATACTCATCGTGTCTTATGGCGAAAGATAAATACCGATGAGCTTTTGCATAATCCGGTTTAAAGGAGATGGCCCTGTGATAACTGGCAATGGCCTCATTCAATTGGCCTGATTCTTTGTATAAAAGTCCCAGATTACAGTGCGCTTCCGCAAAGTCTGGTTTGAGAGAAATAGCTTTTTTGTAACTGGCAATGGCTTCATCGATGCAAGCCATTTCCCAAAGGGTAGCACCAAGATTAATGCGCATTTCAGCGGAGTCAGGTCTGAGCGAAATAGCTTTTTTATAGCTGGCAACAGCATCATCAAACAGGCGCAGGCGTTTATAGGCATTACCCAGGTTGCTGTAAAGTGGAGGGATATTGGGATTGGATTGAATAGCTCTATTAAAATACTGAACAGCGCTTTTATTTTTCCCATACTGAAATTCCAGGATGCCAAGGTAATGGTTGGCTTCTGCATTATCGGGATCAGTGGAAATAATCTGGCGATAGAGGTGCTCAGCCTGCTGCAGACGCCCAGCCTAGTGATGCTGGAGAGCTAACTGGATATTCGTTTTAGGCTCCATTGCTTATTGAGGACCGGTCATAGTATCAGGTTTTCGTGGTGCCAGCTTAGAATATCATCTAAATAGAGCTTTATCTATTAAATTCTGCTTACAAATCTAGTATTTTCTTTGATGGCGTTGATAATATCATTAAAAAACCGCCCCATAATTGGGGCGGTTTTTTGCTTATAAATAAATAGCTGCAATCTATTGGTAGAAAGTAACTAAGGTGCCGTCGGATTTCGTAACGGTGAGTGAAGTAAAACCAGCAGAAATTGGAAAAATTAAAGTATAATTCTCTCCGGCTACCGCGGCCGGCATGGATTTAATAAAGAGATCAGATCCGATGAGATCGGCAGAAGCTGCTGATGTTAAACCTTCTTTGATGAAGTACTGATCAGCGGCAGAAGCTAGCTGGCGAAGGTTATTGATGATAGTCTTTGACTGCGATGATTCTCGAACTTTATTGAAGGCGGGTATGGCCATTGCGGCTAAGAGGCCAATGATAACAACGACAATCATTATTTCTACAAGGGTAAACCCCTTGTTCACTGCATTATAATTCATTATATACTCCGTAGTTTATTATTATAAATATAAATATTCAATTAGTAGATAGAACCGCGCATTCTATGAGGGGATTGAATTAATTGCGAACTAAATATCAGAATAAATAGTGATTAATAAAGGAATAGAGCAGGATTTCTATGCAGATCTAAAAAAATCTCCATCGTTGACTATGAAATTCGCCTCAAGTAAGAGCTGATAGCCAGTTATGGATTTAGAGCGCAAAATTAAGGAAATTGATTGGTTTCATCGGATTGATTTAGGTAATGGGGTAATTACTCCTGGGAAGGATGATTCGCTATTTAAATTATCAAGATTGGCCTTGCCCGATGATTTAAGCGGAAAATCAGTTCTTGATATAGGAGCCTGGGACGGATTTTTTTCTTTTGAGGCTGAGCGAAGAGGAGCAGGTCGGGTGTTGGCGGTCGACTCATACAGTTGGAGTGGCAAAGGATGGGGAAGCAAAGAAGGATTTAAGTTAGCGCGTAATATTCTGAAATCAAAAGTAGAAGATAGGGATCTAGCCGTTCATGATCTTTCTACAGATAATGTGGGGATATTTGATTTAGTTTTGTTTCTCGGTGTATTCTACCATTTACGCAATCCCTTTGAGGCTCTGGAGCATGTTGCGAGCGTGACTAAAGATAGGCTGATCCTTGAGACCTATGTCGATAATCTTAATAATCGTCGACCCTCTATGGTCTTTTATCCAGATAACAATACAAATGCTGACCCCACAAGCTGGTGGGGGCCAAATGTGAAATGCGTAGAAGCAATGTTAAAGTCAGTAGGTTTTAATAAAACAAAAGTAATTTCATTCAAGAAGCATCGGGGATTCCCCTCTCCCCATACGGGGCGAGTCGTGGTGCATGCCTGGAAATAAAACGAATGGGACTGCTCGGTATCGCGTAAATGGGCTAATGTCATTGACTTTAAATCTGGGCGTGAGCGTAATATAATCAGGTTGTGATGAAACGAATAAAATTGAGCGAAGTTATTGAAGAAGAGCGAAAGTCACCTAATAAAAAATACCACTTATTCAGGAAGCACATATCGGAGGCGTTAGGGTGTATCCTCAATAAAGGGACCTGGGGTGGGGGACATCCTTTTGAGGTGGAGTTAGTGCGTATGCCACCCCATGCTACGAATTTTCCATACCACGAGCATGCCATTCAATGGGAGCTTTATATCATTGTATCGGGGGGTGGTAGCATCAGGTCAGATAGCGGAGAAGAGTCACTGGAAGTAGGGGACAATATTATCTTCCCCCCGGGTGAGGCCCATCAAATAATCAACACCGGCGAAACAGATCTGGTTTATTATGTCATCGCAGATAACCCTCAGGCTGACATTACCCATTATCCGGATACTGGCAAATGGGCGATCAAACCGACAATGAAGTATTTCAAGATGGATGAAACTGATTATTACGAGGAGGGAGATTAATTTGAATTGATGAAACTGACAATCGCAACCTGCCAGTTTCCGGTTGATAGGGATATTTGTCGGAATGAGAAGTACGTAATTCGACAAATGCGCACGGCCAAGGAGCGAGGCGCGGATGTGGCTCATTTTTCAGAATTATGTCTATCAGGATATGCCGGTTCGGATTTTAGAAATTACGATGATTTTGATTGGGATCAACTTAAGTTAAGCACCCGAAAAATTATCAACTTTGCGGGAAAGTTAAAACTTTGGGTGATTCTCGGATCAACTCATCGATTGAATGGCAAACACAAACCGCATAACAGTCTTTATATTATTAATGCCCATGGTAATGTCATCGACCGCTACGATAAAATGTTCTGCACTGGCGATAAATCAGAGAAAACAGGAGATTTAGAACACTACAGTCCGGGAAGCCATTTTTGTGAATTTAGGATAAAAGAGTTGAAATGCGGGGTTCTCATTTGTCACGATTTCCGCTATCCTGAGCTCTATCGCGAGTATAAGCGAAGAGGTGTTTCCGTTATTTTTAATTCTCATCATAACGGACACGAGTCTCCTAAAGATTGGAAGCAATCACTGGCTTATATAGGCAGAAGGCATTATTGTGCTGATGGGAACATGAACCGATTGGGCATCATCGTTCCGTCAACAATGCAAACGCGCGCCGCAAGTAATTTTATGTGGATAAGTGTTAATAATACGTCGGCCAAAGAAAGCGACTGGGCCAGTTTTTTTGTCGAACCAGACGGTGTGATCACAGGTCGCTTGATTCGCAATCGCGCGGGTGTCCTGATCTCAACAGTTGATACTAAAGCAGCTATTTATGACGCTTCCGAAGATTGGAGAGACCGCCTGATGCTTCGCGGTGTTTGCCACAGTGGAACTTTGGTTAAAGACAGACGTTCAGCTATTCGGACAGTTTTATAACTATCACCAACACCTTCGCATTAAGCGCTTATAATCATCTTCTTAAAAATCTGAAATTACAATTGATCTCAGGTTTCTTTTAGCTCGGCGACAAGGGCACTTACGGTATTTTTAGCATCTCCAAAGAGCATTCTCGTTTTATCGATAAAATAGAGACGATTCTGCAATCCAGAAAAACCTGCTCCCGCACCCCGCTTAAGGGCAAAAACGTTTCTAGCTTCATGAGCATTAATAATTGGCATCCCGTAGATGGGGCTGTCTTTATCATCAATGGCCGCGGGGTTGACGACATCATTAGCTCCGATAACAATAGCTACGTCTACATTATGCATATTTGAGTTAATCTGTTCCATTTCCTGAAGTTGTTCATAGGGCACATCGGCCTCAGCGAGAAGCACATTCATATGCCCCGGCATACGACCGGCAACAGGGTGAATAGCAAAGTTCACTTCAGTCCCATTCTCCTCTAATATATCGCCGAGCTCTTTTACCGCGTGTTGAGCTTGTGCCACGGCCATTCCATAACCTGGAATAATGACAACGCTATTGGCTGCTTCAAGCACGTAATAGGCTTCTTCAACGCTAATTGGTTTCATTTCACCTTCTTCACCCTTAGTCTCTTTTTGAATATTTGCGCCGAATCCGCTGAAGAGGACATTAGGGAGATTACGATTCATCGCTTTACACATGATGATGGTGAGGATAAAACCAGCTGAACCGACGAGGCACCCTGCAACGATGAGAACATTATTGAGAATAACAAAACCGGCGGCGGCGGCGGCAATTCCCGAGAAGCTATTCAATAAAGAGATAACAACCGGCATGTCACCCCCACCGATAGGGAGCACTCCAAGTATGCCGAGAAGAAGAGAGAGTGTGATACCGGCAATAAATAGTTTATACGTATATTCGTTTTCCGGCTGGATAATGAAAAGGATCCCCAAGACTACAATGACGACCAGAATGAATATATTAGCTAATAATTGACCTGAGAATACGATGGCTTTGCTACTGATTTTTTCCGAAAGTTTACCGTAAGCTAAAAGGCTGCCGGTAAAAGTGATACCACCGATTAGAATTGCCAGATAAATAACACTCTTATAGAAGTAAGGGCTTCCCTGATATTCCGCCCAGCTAACGACCAAAATTTTCTCGTATTCGGCCCAACCGACAAGCAAACTGGCCAATCCGCCAAAGCCGTTAAAAAGAGCGACCATTTCAGGCATCCCTGTCATTTTAACCAACCTGGCTGCGAGGCTGCCAATAAACGCGCCAATAACAATTCCTGAAATAATCCAGGTGTAGCTGAGAATGTTTTTATCGAGCAGCGTTACGACTAACGCAAGGAACATACCTAGAGAAGAAACTAAATTACCTCGGCGCGCGGTGGCCGCAGAACTCAGCATTTTTATGCCGAAAATAAAAAGTATAGCGGCTGCAATATAAGCGAGATTTATAAGACTGGACTCGGTCATTTTTTATTTGTGTCCCTACTCTTGAACATCCCCAGCATCCGATCAGTAACGAGGTAGCCGCCAACCACGTTGATGGTGGCAAAAATCACGGCGATAAAACCTAAAATCATGGCGACGGTACCCTCTGGATTAGAGCCCGCTGCGAGAAGAGCTCCCACGATGGTTATTCCCGAGATAGCATTGGAACCAGACATCAGCGGGGTGTGCAGTTGTGAAGGTACTTTGCTGATCAATTCGAAGCCGAGAAAGGCTGCGAGGATAAAAATGAAGAACAATAGAATTAAAGTCATAGGTAAAAAATTAATTTAGCTTTTTAGGTTATCTTTTGAATCTGCACAAAAATACTCAATGGAGATGGCACGTAATGGTCATAATTTGTCTTTAAAATATTCGTGAATAATCTGACCCCCGTAGGCGAGAAGGGATGCCTTAAGAATTTCATTTTTTAAATCCAAAAGGAGTGTTTTCTTTTCCTCATTCCAGAAATGTTCAATAAGACTCGTGAGATTTGAAGCGTAAACGTAACTGGCATCGTGGGCTACCTGCCCCTCGAGATTATTAATGCCAATGATGATCACACCCGATTCAGTTATGTACTCCTGATCCACTATTGATTCTTCAACATTTCCTCCTGATGCTACGGCGAGGTCAACGATGACACTGCCCCGATTCATTTGCGATGTCATCTCTTTGGTTATGATAACCGGAGCTTTTTGTCCAAACACTCTGGCCGTAGTGATGACGATATCGCTTTGGGCACACATTTTACTCAGTCCCTCACGTTGCAGTTCCAGCTGCTCTGGAGTAATTGATTTAGCATAACCTTCGCTCGTTTGCCCCGTATCTCCTAAATCAATTTTGATAAATCTCGCGCCCAGTGATTTTACTTCTTCTTCCACTTTGGGCCGGGTATCGAATGCCTCTACTCTGGCGCCCAGACGTTTGGCGGTGGCAATTGCCTGCAGCCCTGCGACACCAGCACCAACTATGAAAACTCTCGCGGCGGATAAAGTGCCAGCCGGTGTTACCATCATGGGTAGGATTTTATTCAGTCGCTCTGCCGCTTTAATAACAGCATAATAGCCGGCAAGGTTAGCCTGGGAACTCAGCACATCCATTTTCTGGGCAATGGTTGTTCGCGGCACCATTTCCATACTGATGACATTGATACCTTTTAAAGCCATAGCCTTTAGCAGTTTTGATTCTTCGAACGGATCTAAAAAACTGATGTGGAGCGCTCCCGACTTCATCTGATCGATCTCTTCAAGTCGGGGTTTGCGAATCCGAAAGATAATATCCGCGGTGCCAAAGGCCTGCTCCCGATCCTTTATGATAATTGCTCCCGCATCCACGTAATCATCATTGGCGTAGTTACTTGCGATACCTAAGTCTTCCTCTATCTTTACCGTAATTCCGAGGGCCGTCAGCTTTTTTACGCAACTGGGGACCAATGAAGCCCGGGTTTCCTCTTGGTGCGTTTCTTTAGGGCTGAATAGTTCCATGATACCTGGTTCGTAAAAAAGTAAAAATATTCAAAAGGATAAAGCTAAATTAAGATCAATGATGTTTTTTTAAAATATAAAGTATTTATTGCTGTGGGGATGATACCGATTGTCCTTTATCTATCGTGATTCATTAATTTGCCATCATTATTTGTAAGGAGAAATCAGTAGATATTCTATGATGCTTGTTCCTCAATAAAGTTTATTGACTGTTTACCTTTCAAAACGAAGAAAATGAAATGTTAATCATTGTTCTCAATGCAGGTATATGCTATGGGTCTAGCCGTTAATTTGAAAAAGACAATCGAGAAGCCAATGATGTGATCAGGCTTATCAGATAGAGTGGTGAAACCGCGCGTAGAAAATCAGGATCCATTGATATAGAAGAGTGGGGCATTTTCCTCCTCTTGTGTTTGCATAAATTTATAGATAATTGCTATGAGGTCTATACATATTCAGGTGAAATATATACAAAAATGGCATATCTTCATACTCATAGGTAATGTCCTATGGAGTTGGGCATGGGGCAATACCGACCCGGGAGAAAAAGAAGTACCTCTATTCCCTGAAAACGGCCCTGCCTCGGTTAAAGAGATTGGTGCTTTACAATGGAAAATAGGAGCTGCCGATGATGCCCTTAAAGCCGGATTTTCTTCACTCGCAGCGCGTCTTTATCACGAATCATTGGACGATCCGGTATTGGATTTTAAGAAGCGGCCGGAGATAATTTTAAATCTTGTTACAGCGCTTATCAGTGAAGGTCGATACGAGGAAGCAGGTCGAGCCCTGGAAACATTTCCCGATAGAACGGATCACGCTTATCGTTTACGCCAGGGATTGCTGGCATTTCAACGTGGCGATAGAATTGGCGCTGATGCCATTGCCGTGAAGATAGCTTTAAGTCAACTCGGCCAATCCGATCATCCCTGGTATTACGTGTTATATGGCCTTATTAAAGAAGCAGGGGGAGATCAAAGTGAAGCGATAAAGTATTTTGATCTGGCCAGAGACAGTAGTATGACCGAAGCGCAACAGGCCCAATTTGAGGCTGTCAGTTATCGCAGCAGGTTAGTATCAGGTTCAGCAGATGAATCCCTTGTCGCTGATCTGAAAGCAAAGCTCAGTACTTCAAAAGGGGAACGTGCCGGTTACCAGTTCGCCCGAGCTTATGCTACGGCTTTACAGCAATTAGGTCGTAAGGAGGAAGCCATTCGTGTTCTCGAAGAACAGTTGAAATATATTTCCGTAGATGAACGGGATCTCGAAGATCAGTTGTTACTTCTGCTCGGGTTGATCGCGGGGGTAGATAGTGACCGAGGTAACATCGCCTTTCAAGATCTGTTGCGCGAGGGCAAGAACCGCAATCTTCAAAAAATAGGGCTTCTTCTGGCAGCGCGTGAAGCATTGGAAAATACGCCAACAGATGATTTCAAAATATTGCTTGATGAACTTATTGCTCAGACCCGGGGACATCCGCTTTTAGATGAACTATATTATTTTCGGTCGCTAATGTATCTTAATAGCAACCGATTTGATTTAGCCGAGAATGATGCTAACAGCCTTCTTGAACAGTTCCCGGGGTCAATTTTAAAAGAGAGCGCCATTCGTCTTTTGGCTTATATTGCTTGGAAACGTGAACCTCCCCAATATCGCACCGCCGCTGACTATTTGAACCGTTTACGGTCAGGATTACCCGTCGGTTCAGACCGTTGGCACTTGGCGGCATTGATGGCAGATTGCTATTATATGAACCATGATTATGAAAAAGCATTTGAAGCTTACGGCTTGGCTAGAGCGGAAATACCTGAGGGAATTACGCACGGCAGGTTTCTTTTTCAACAAGTGATGGCTTCCATTATGGCCGACAGAATCGAACCGGCGATGGCGCTATTGGACAGCGCAAAAACAAGCGAAGACATTCATCCTCTGAATCGATGGAAAGCGGAGTGGAATTTAATAAGCGAGATGAAAAGTCGCGGGCAAATCAGTGAGGCTTTTAACCGAATTCATAATCTTATAGTGGAATCGAACAAAGCACCGATACCCCCTGAATTGAAGCTTCGCCTTATGTGGCTGGAGGCCCAACTCTCTATTGAAGTAAGACAGGCCGAGGATACTCCAACACTAGCTGACCGTATTTTAAATACCCTGAAGAAAATACCAATTGACACCATTACTGAGTCTCAACGCGATCACATAATCAGCCAGACTTTACTCATTAAAGGGCAGGCCCTCTTCATTATTGAAGAAGAGGCTAAAGGACGGGAAATATTTGAACAATTGCGCGATCAATATCCCGGTAACGAATCTACAATTCTTTCTTATCTCTTTGAATCGCGCTATTACGCGGCCATAAATCGTTCCGTTGACGCGCAACAGCGTCTAATTGCTGTTGTCGATCGTTATCCCGAGAGCAAATATGCACCTATTGCGCTATGGGAAGCGGCTATTTACGCCGAGCAACGCGGAATGAATTCCACTTACCAGGAAGCAGTGGCAATCCTCGAACGCCTCATCAATAATTATCCGCGTCCAGATTTTATCTTTCATGCACGGTTGAGACAGGCAGACATATTACGCAAGCTAAATGACTTTGGTGCGGCCCAAATAATATACGAAGGATTGATCAGCCAATACTATAGCCATCCTCAACGATACCGCGCAGAAATTTCGTTGGCCGATAGTCTGCTCGCTCAGGGCAGCCAGAATCCGGTGCGAGTTGATGATGCCATAGCTATTCTAGAACGGCTCGTTGATTTACCTAACCTCCCCGTTGATCTCGGTGCCGAAGCGGGTTTTAAATGTGGTTTTGCTTTATCCCATCAGGAAAACGATTTACGAGCACAGGAAATCTATTGGCAAATTATTACCCGGTTTCTTTTAGACTCATCAAATAATATATCATTCAAAGCGCGAGGGCGTTATTGGATCTCTCGAAGTATCTTTGAACTTGGCATGCTTTTTGAAAAGGAAGAGCGTTATGAGGATGCTCGAGAGATTTATAAACTTATTCTTAATTATGAATTGCCAGGACTGACTCTGGCAGAAGCAAAAATACAAAAATTCTCCTCCATATTATAAATAGAAAGCGCTTTAGTCTTAAACTATGCAGCTCTTGTAGAGTCACGGGCCACCCTCATTAAAACTGCACTCAGCTTTAAATTTTAAATCTTTTCAATTTAAAAAGCATAATATTGATTATGGAAAATTTTTACCCATCATTTATAGAGCAGGGGGGACTCATCATGTGGCCGTTATTGGCCCTGAGTTTACTTGCCTTTATCCTTTTTATTGAGCGAATACTTTATTTGCACAAAGGGCAGATACGCTCGAGTGAGTTCATTGAGGGAATTAAAAACCTCTTACGGAAGAGACGCCTTATTGAAGCGCTCACGGTTTGTGATACAACACCGGGTCCACTTCCTAATATGGTGAAAGCAGCGCTTCTCAATTATGATCAAGGTGAGCCACGTATGCGCTCTTCATTGCAGTCAGCGGCGCTAGTTCAAATACCCTTGCTCGAAAAACGAATCGGGACAGTTGCCGCTATTGCGCGTATTTCACCTCTGCTCGGATTGCTGGGCACAATTATCGGCATCACCAAGACTTTTGTTATTCTTCAGGCTGAGGGAGCTTATGCCCATCAAGGGGTTCTAACCAGAGGACTTGGTGAAGCCCTGATCACAACTGCAACCGGTCTGTGCATTGCTATTCTCGCATATCTTGCGCATCATTTTCTATATGGGCGCTTGCGAGCACTCGTTCACGATATGGAGTATGTGGGAAATGAGATAATGCAGTTTCTTTTACACGATCTTCCCGAAGAAGAAGAAATCGAGCCGGAACAGGCTGCGGACATCGTAGAATCCAAATCCCCGGATGATAACCAGCCCGCTTAACCTTGAGTCTCAAATTAGAGAGCCGAGCCGGCATTTCGATTCCGTGCCCTTTATCGATTTATGCCTTATTGGTTTGTTTATCGTACTTTCTTCTTCTAAATTTATATTTGCCCCAGGTCTCAATATTGATTTACCCGAAGCCGTATCTCAGGAGTTAGAGGGAGTGCCTACCACTGCGGTGCTCACGGTACGTGAAAATGATATGATAGTTTTTGAGGGACAGATATTCAGTTTCGTGTCCCTCGAAAACAGGTTGATCAATTTTTCAAAAGAGAATGAAAAAAAAATTAATTCTATTCTTCTTGTGAAAATTGATAAAAATGTGAAGGTGCAGCAATTGCTCGAAATTCTCGATATGGTTCGACCTTATTTTTCCAGCGTGCAAATCGCCGCCGAAGAAAAAAAACGGGAGTATGACATATTTCCAAATTAACGGTATCAGGATAGATGGGTGAATTATCTAATAATTCTAAAGGGAAGATAATACCCTTAAGTGGAATAGCAAAAGTTGCTATAATTATTGGTGTATCCTTTCATTTATTGGGATTTTTAGCATTTCATGTTCAATCATCTTCAGATGATAAAATTATATTTCCCGCACCGTCTGTCCAATACCACAGTGCCGAGGTAAAAAAGAACAATCGGCTTTTAAGTGAGCAAGCAGAGTTGTATGATTCGGCCCCTCTCTTTTTGCCGACGTCCTGGAATTACGCGAGCAACACCGATGTCTTTACCCTGGAAGTAGATATTGCTCCCTTGTTCCCCTCTTATTCAGCCGAAATAGAGATTAGTGATGATACCCTTAAACCAGATATACGAAATGGAAATTCAACAATTATACGGGCAAGAGATTCTTTAAAGTATAAATACTGGGATCTTTTTTCAACTTTTGGTGAAGAGAAGCAGCCTGAGAATTGGATTTCTGGACGCAGAGCTTATATGGAAGTTTATGATATGATGGGTGATCGACTGGTGAGGAGTGAGACCTTGCCAGAGGATTTAGGGGCATTAAACGAAATGCCATTATGGACACCTTTAGAATATCTGGTGACAATAGATATACTGGGCGCGTTAGGGGAGCCCATGCTATTACAAGGATCCGGAATTGAAAAAATAGACGCGATCATGCGAGCATATATTTCGGAACCTGCTTTTGGTGCCAGACTGGAACCGGGTTATTATAAAGTTGCGATTGGACCTTAGACTGGAAACTGAGAAAAGCCTCCTGCCAAAAGAATTTGATTCATGATGGCAATAGAATATGCCCCCAAACTTGATTGAGGAAGGTGATAAATACTGCAACCCATTAAAGCCGTTAAACAGAGGTATGATACCAGTCATTGATGGGGCGTAAAGTAGGCTTATCCTCTAAAGTATTTAAAAACCAATGAGAATTATCATCGTATCTCTGACAAAATTCCAGCCACTTTATATAAAATAAGGCCAGGCCATTGGGGGTGCTTTGCAATTGATTTATGAGTCGACCCAGTCTGCACCATTTACGTAACAGTCTGTATTCTCTAAATATATTCGCTGAGTTGAACCATTTGTTCATAACCTGAATCTTTCGTAATTTAAGGCGTGAGATTAGTGTTTCAGAGGGTGTCCAAAGGGTTAAAATTTTATAATTATTTGAAGTTTCAATGATATCCAGGGTTTTGTCGCTCTCGAATTTTTTATTAGATTTGAATCGATAAATAATATCGTAGTGAAACATCAATAGATCTATTTTTGTTTCGCGTAATTTATCCAGTTTACCAGCATTTACAGTAATCCATGTTGAGGGATGATTTATATTTAAATCGTTTAGTAATGATGAACAATTACCTCTATACAGTCCTTCTATTAATGTCGTTTTCCCCCCACAGGTAGGTCCGGCAAAGACAATTAACTGATCAATTTGCATTTTGTCTGCTGGTTCCCACTGGCTGACTCCAGCTAATCTGAGAGGACGTTTACTTCAATATGCGTGATGAGATTGTCGATTGTAAACATAATGCGTTCGAGACCCCGTCGTTCAATTTTCTCACCCGTATCAATATCAGAGGCGCACATTGTAAACTCAAATTCAACGCCTCCTTCAGAAGCTGGATGATAAGAAGAAACTTTCCAATTTACGTCAGGAAAGCGTGCGAAAAAATTACTCATCATGTTGGCAATGGCAGTTTTACCCTTGAAAGTCCCGACCTGTGAAGAGTGATAGGTGGCCTCTTCGTCAAACATCGATAAAATAGTATCCAAATTATGCGCGTTTGATTGATCAACATATTGACGCGCCAGGTTGACTGAATTTTCCATCCCCATCGCTTTAAAATAGATCAACTTCTACCAGTTGAGCTATCTGACAACTGTATTTATATGTCTTCAATGACCTTCTTCAACTGAATCATCAATCTCGACAGTGTGCGTTTCGATATTCATGACGGTGATATCATAGTCCAGGTATTGTGTCTCTTCCAGAACCTTCCAGCCAAGACGTAAATAAAGTTTTGCTTTATCGAAGGTAAAAAGAAAAAGAATTGGGATATTTAAGGTATGCGCTTTTTTCACAATGCGATTTACGATGGCGGATCCGATCCCTTTGTTTCGCTGCTCAAAAGGAACATAGACACTAGCTAACCAGGGCGATAAATGCTGACGTATTGGTAAGTCATTCTCAACCAGGCTCGCCGAACCCACGGGTAATGATTCAGCGATGGCCACAAATGTTAATGGAATGGATTGCGGGTTTAGCTGCTTTTGCAGATTTTCAATGCGCCATTCCACTGTTTTTTCCGGTTTAATAGAACCCCATTCCTGAAAATGCCAGGTGGCAATAGTGCGAATAAATTCTGGGTGATTTGCTAGATAATCAATTTGCATGTGAAATGGGCTAGTCCTTGCTGAAAAGGCACAATTTTATTATACGATGCCACCATTGGATATTTTAAAAGGAAATTATAAGGATGAACGTTGTCTGCACAGAAAATTCAGCAGCAGAAATCTATTTTAGGGATTTCAGTGACTTTCACTAAGATGGCTGTGAAAATGGGCAGAATCTGAGCCATACTCTAATTTTGCGGGTGCGGTCAGCACTATATATACATAAGTTTATATTAATCAGCTATTTATGTATAAATTCGTTTGAATTTAGCTCCTGTCTTCGCGAATTTACGATATAATGATTTAAAGGCAGTATCAGTATCATGAGATTGAGATTATGGCTGTTTCCTATCAAACATCATGAAAATATCAGGTTTGGGGCTTGTTTTTAGAAAAGATAGGGGAGAAAGTGATGAATTCTCTGTGAATTTATATTTAAATTGGATATTTAGATATTTACTGATTGAAAATGATTCGAAATAGAGTGCTATCCCTGAATTTATGTATAAATATTAAATATATCATTAAAAATGGTTGACTGGGTAATACTAAATCTCAAGATTCTCCCGCTTTACCCAATTCTCTTCCTTTCGTCAGACACCTTTACCTTTTAGCGCCCTTGTAGCTCAGTTGGTAGAGCGCGTCCTTGGTAAGGACGAGGTCGGCGGTTCAAATCCGCTCGAGGGCTCCATTTCATGCTTTTTTCACACTAACTCAATATATTAACATTCACAATCTGCTAATAAGTATATGGCAAAGGCAACATTCGAAAGAACAAAACCGCACGTAAATGTGGGAACCATCGGTCATGTCGACCATGGCAAGACCACCCTCACGACGGGCATACTCAAGGTTCAATCTGAAAAGGGGTTGGCGGAATTTAAATCCTACGCAGACATTGCCAAAGGCGGGACGGTGCGTGATGAATCTAAAATTGTCACCATCGCTGTAGCTCACGTTGAATATGAGACGGAGAATAGGCATTACGCTCATGTTGATTGCCCGGGGCATGCTGACTTTGTCAAAAATATGATAACGGGTGCCGCGCAAATGGATGGTGCTATATTAGTAGTCAGTGCTTCCGACGGGCCTATGCCACAAACACGTGAGCATATATTGCTCGCCCGGCAGGTTAACGTACCCAGTCTCGTTGTATATCTTAACAAGGTAGACCTTGTCGATGATGATGAGTTAATCGAACTGGTTGAAATGGAAATTCGAGATCTGTTAAATAAGTATGAGTTTGATGGGGACAACATTCCTATAATCCGCGGTTCAGCGCTTGCTGCCATGGAGGGCAAACCTGAGGGTGTGGAGTCCATCGCTCAGTTGATGGACGTTATTGACGCAAACATTCCAGAACCCGTCCGTGATATAGATCAACCATTTCTTATGTCGGTTGAGGACGTTTTTTCCATAACTGGACGTGGTACCGTCGCGACAGGGCGAATTGAACGTGGTAAAGTCAAGGTCGGTGAAACGATTGAGATTGTAGGCCTCACTGATACCACCAGTACGGTTTGCACCGGAGTGGAAATGTTCCGCAAAACACTGGATCACGGACAAGCTGGCGATAACGTCGGAATTCTCATGCGAGGTATAGAAAAGGACGAAGTAGAGCGTGGCCATGTTATCGCTAAACCCGGGACCATCACACCCCATGTTGAAGCGAAGGCTGAAGTTTATGTGCTAAGCAAAGATGAAGGAGGCCGTCATACTCCATTCTTTGATGGTTATCGCCCCCAATTTTATTTCCGAACGACGGATGTAACCGGAGTTTGCTCTTTACCTGAAGGAGTTGAGATGGTCATGCCCGGGGATAATCTGGGTGTCACTATTGATTTACAAAAGCCGATCGCGATGGAAACAGGTCAACGCTTCGCAATACGTGAAGGAGGTCGAACAATTGGCGCGGGCCGCGTAACGGAGATTGTAAAATAATCGATTATTTGCTTATTAATAACAGCCGGGAACCCCAAAAGGAGACGGTTTTCGGATAAAATATTTCAACCTTTACGGGGAGGACAGTAGCTCAATTGGTAGAGCAACGGTCTCCAAAACCGTAGGTTGGGGGTTCGAGCCCCTCCTGTCCTGCCAAAAATTTCATGGTCAATCCATTCAAAAAAGTCAGAATATTTTTTACTGAGACCTTACAGGAGCTTAAGAAAGCTTCCTGGCCTTCACGCCTGGAGCTCAGAGATTCAACGGTGGTGGTTATTATTGCCACGATCCTTATTGGTCTCTATATTACCTTGGCCGATTTTTCTGTTTACAATTGGGTTACCTTTTTAACCAAGCTGGTTCGCCCCGAATTTGGAGTCACCGGCTGATCCGACACTTGTAAGAATGATAGCTACTCAAGAAAATACTGATGCGAAATGGTATGTCGTTCAGACGCTCTCTAATAAAGAGCCGGCTGTAAAACGCTATCTGGATCGGTATCTCGTCAATGAAGAATTGGAGGACTATATCCAGGAAGTGCTGATGCCGACAGAGACGATTACTGAAGTTAAAAACGGCAAAAAGACACAGAAAGTTCGGAAATTTTATCCGGGCTATGTTTTTATTCAAATGCGTCTCTATGATGATGATGGGCAGGTTTTACAGAAACCCTGGTATTTTGTTAACGGAGTAGATGGTGTAATCGGATTTGTCGGTGGTAATAATCCCATGCCGCTCAAGGATGATGAGATTAAACGTATACTTTCACAGGTTCAGGAAGCCGAGGTCAAAGAAGTGCCTAAAGTCAATTATGAAGCAGGTGAAGAAGTGAAAATCACAGACGGCCCATTTCTCAATTTAAGCGGACGCATTGATGAAATAGATCCCGAGCGTGGCAAGCTCAAGGTATCGGTTTCAATATTCGGAAGGTTTACTCCAGTCGAACTCGAATACTGGCAAGTGGAACGTTCCAGCGAATAATTTAAAAAATGTCTAAAAAAATCATAAATGTGGTAAAATTACAATTACCTGCAGGTGCAGCTAATCCCGCGCCCCCGGTAGGACCTGCGCTGGGAGCGGCGGGAGTTAATATCATGGGATTTTGTAAGGAATTTAATGCCAAGACCAAGGATCAAGCGGGCCTTATTCTCCCCGTGGTAATTTCGGTTTACGCTGATCGTACTTTTAGTTTTATCCTAAAGTCTCCCCCTGCTGCCGTTTTACTTAAAAAAGCAGCGGGTGTTGCGAAAGGGTCGGGAACGCCTAACCGTGAAATGGTGGGGCAGGTCTCACGCAAACAGTTAGCTGAAATTGCAAAAACAAAAATGAATGATCTGAATGCAATTGATGAGGATGCGGCTATCAACATTATCGCTGGAACGGCTCACAGTATGGGGATAGAGGTGCTTGATTGAATCATATACTAATTGGATGAAAGTAAAAGCAGATGGTTAAGCTTAGCAAAAGATATCGCAGTGCCCGTGAGGGATTTAAAACACAGGAAACGCATTCTCTCAGTGATGCGGTAGATATACTGAGCAAGATGCCAAAAGCAAAATTTGACGAAACCGTGGAGCTTTCGATCCATCTGGGGGTAGACTCTCGTCAGAGCGATCAGATGGTGCGTGGGGTGGTTGATCTACCCAACGGGAGTGGAAAAAAAATGCGTGTTTTAGTGTTTACTGATGACCCACAGGTCGCTCTGGATGCCGGGGCTGATTTCGTGGGTAAAGATGATCTTATTAAAAAAGTTCAAGATGGATGGTTGAATTTTGATGTCGCTATATCCACACCCAAAGCGATGAAAGAAGTTCGTACTATTGCCCGTATCCTTGGCCCTCGTGGCCTTATGCCTAATCCTAAAAGCGGGACTGTGTCTGATGATATTAAAAGTGCAGTAGAAGCTATAAAGAAAGGCGGTCGCGTTGAGTATAAAATGGATAAACAGGCCAATATCGGCGTCGTTGTGGGTAAACGATCTTTTTCCAATGAACAGATCACGGAGAATGTTAACAAAGTATTTGAATCTGTAGGGCAGGTAAAACCTCAAGGGGTCAAGGAGAAATATGTGCTTGGGGTGACGCTTTCCTCAACAATGAGCCCGGGAATAAAATTGGAATCCTCTGTATATTCAAACTTATAAGATTATTAAACTATCGTTTTTCCCCGAAACCCATGAGAGAAGAGAAAAAATACCTCGTTCAAGAAGCAGGTGATCACCTCGATAAGTCTGAATACGCTTTTCTGGCGGATTATCATCGTATCACGGTGCTGGAAACAGCAGAATTGAGGAGCTCACTTGCGGAACATGAAGCAGAATTTCATGTTGTGAAGAACAGCGCCCTCAATATTGCCGCAAAGGAGCGTGAATATCCCGAATTTTCAAGTTGGTTGGATGGCCCTACTGCACTGGTAATAGGCGGTAGCAATCCGCCCGGTGTGGCCAAGGTCCTCGATATATTTTTTAAGCAAAAAGGAAAGGTTGAAGTTAAAGGGGGGATCATTGGAAAAAAAGCCATTGATTCTGAAGAGATAGCAAGACTGGCCAGTCTACCAAGCGCTGAAGCCCTAAAAGCAAAATTACTCAGCTTGTTAAACACCCCAGCGCAACAAATAGTGACGCTCCTTCAGGCGGGCCCCAGAAGTCTGCTGAATGTTCTACAGGCTAAAACACGAGAGGAGAAGACTGCTGAAGCTTAATCCACGCTTAAATTCAACGATCACGAACATTAAACCAGAACCGATAATTTCACATAATAAATAAATCGAAAACCACATAAGCATACATTAATTCAATCTATCACCTGAGGACAGGTTAGGAGAACAGGTCTCTTAAATACTACACCCATTGAGGGGTAGTGCTAACAGTTCAAGGAGGAAATTATGGCAGAAATAAATAAAGATCAAGTCGTCGAATGGCTTAGTAATCAGACTGTGTTGGATATCTCAGATCTGGTTAAAGAATTGGAAGATAAATGGGGTGTCAGTGCTGCTGCTCCCGTGACCGCAGTTGCCGCCGCCCCTGGAGCTGCTGACGGACAAGCGGCCGCACAGGAGGAAAAGACTGAATTCGAAGTGAACCTCAAATCATTTGGCGGGCAAAAAATTGCTGTCATTAAGGAGGTGCGTGCGATTACCGGTCTTGGACTTAAGGAAGCAAAAGAACTGGTAGAAAGCGCACCCAAGCCTGTGAAAGAAGGTGTCGACAAAGCCGAGGCAGAGGAATTAAAAAAGAAACTGGAAGCTGTCGGTGCCGAAATCGAGATCAAATAAACACGTAGATCGGTAATACCTATCAATCCCCAATTAAGTAATAGAATCCGTTCGCACATCCTGACGAATCGGAGCGGTTGCTCTATGATTCAACATAATTCGTAATATCTTAACCTTCAAAAGTTCAAGCACCCATGTCAGAACGTATTAACTTTGGAAAATTACGAGAGGTAATAGCCCCTCCCAATCTCATCGAGAATCAGATTCAATCCTTTGAAGCTTTTATTCAATCGGACGTCTCTCCAACGCAGCGCAAAGCGATGGGTTTGGAGGCAGTTTTTAGTGAAGTATTTCCTATCGAGAGTTATGATAGCCGCTCCAGCTTACAGTATATTTCATACAGTCTGGCTGGACCTAAAATATCGGAATTGGAGTGCATCCGAGAGGGAGTCACTTATGCTATTTCACTCTATGTAAAGTTGCGTCTCAAGGAGGAGGACGCGATTAAAGATGAGGAGATCTATATGGGTGAAATGCCCATGATCACGGAGCGCGGTTCTTTTATCATTAATGGAGCTGAACGTGTAGTTGTGAGTCAACTTCATCGCTCTCCCGGCATTTGTTTTGAGGTCACACCGCATACCAGCGGTAAACTGCTTTACAGTTTCCGCATCATTCCTGATCGCGGCACTTGGCTGGAGACCCAGTTTGATAATAATGATCTTCTCTACGTCTACCTCGATCGCCGGCGTAGACGCCGCAAGTTCCTAATTACTACGCTTTTACGAGCTATGGGGTACAGCTCTGATTTCGATATCCTCAACCTTTTCTACAAGATTGATGAAATAAATCTGAAAAAAGCGCTGAATATGGATAATCTCAGTCGCTTGGTCCTCGTCGAGGATGTCATCGATGCCGAGCGGGGCGTAGTCGTTGCCCGTGCTTTTGAGCCGCTTACGAAAACGATCATTCGCTCTATAGAAAAGAGTGGGCTTATCAGTGTGCGTGTAATTGACACTTCGGAAGATGAGGGCGCGATTATTCGCTGTCTTAAAAAAGATCCAACGCGTAACGAAGAAGAAGCCCTCAAAGATATTTATAAACGCCTTCGACCAGGAGAGCCACCGACAGTACCCAATGCCAAGGCTTTGCTGAAACGTTTATTTCAAGATCCCAAACGATATGATCTGGGCCGCGTTGGGCGTTACAAACTGAATCAGAAACTTGGGCTCAATACCGATCTGGAGATACGTATTCTAAATATTGAAGATGTGGTCGAAGCCACACGCTATGTGGTGCGTCTGAAAAGAGGGGATGGAGTTGTCGATGATATCGATCATCTCGGCAGCCGACGTATTCGCACAGTGGGAGAATTACTCATGAATCAATGCAGAATCGGTCTGGCCCGAACGGAACGTTTGGTTAAAGAGCGAATGACGCTATATGATCAAAGTGTAGATTCGATTACCCCTCAGAAATTAATTAATCCCAAGGCTCTCAGTACCGTAATTCGCGACTTTTTCGCGCGCAGTCAGCTCAGCCAGTTCATGGATCAGATTAATCCACTTGCTGAGCTAAAGCATAAGCGCGCCCTATCAGCACTTGGGCCGGGAGGACTCAACCGTGAACGGGCAGGTTTCGAAGTGCGGGATGTCCATCCTTCTCATTACGGCCGTATATGTCCCGTCGAAACGCCTGAAGGGCCCAACATTGGACTCATCAATTCACTGAGTACTTATTCGAGAATTAATGAATTTGGCTTTATTGAAACCCCATACAGGATTGTTAAGAACGGACGCGTAACCGATAAGGTTGAATTCCTTACAGCAGATCAGGAGGAAGGTCTCGTTATTGCCCAAGCCAATTGCGAAGTCGATGATAGGGGTAATTTTATAGGGAGTGTCACCGTGCGCAAAGGTGATGATTTTCTCGAAGTCAGCGCTAAAGGAGTCGATTACATGGATGTCTCCCCGAAACAACTGGTTTCAGTTTCTGCAGGGCTCATCCCTTTTCTAGAGCATGATGATGCCAATCGCGCTCTCATGGGCTCAAATATGCAACGCCAGGGAGTCCCTTTGCTTAAGACTGAAGCCCCCTTCGTGGGAACCGGTTTGGAAGAACGGGTAGCCAAGGATTCAAAAACGGTAGAAGTGGTGGTTGATAAGGGAGTGGTTGCGATGGTTGATTCACACCAGATTGTTACATGCAAGGATGGGACCCTTCCCGCTCGTTTTGAACGAAACCCGAAGAGTGATCCCAGTGCTGGTATCTATGTTTACAATTTACGAAAATTTATGCGATCCAATGCCGGAACCTGTTTCACTCAAAGGCCTATTGTAAAGAAAGGTGATAAGGTAAAAGCGGGTCAAGTCATTGCTGATGGTGCCTGTACTGATAATGGAGAGCTCGCTATTGGGCGTAATATCCTTGTGGGTTTTATGCCATGGAATGGCTACAATTTTGAAGACGCCATTCTCATCAGTGAAAAGATGATAAAAGATGATATTTTTACTTCTATTCACATTGAGGAGTTTGAAGTAACGGCTCGGGATACCAAACTGGGGCCTGAAGAAATCACGCGAGATATTCCAAATGTTGGGGAAGAGGCGCTACACCATCTGAATCATGACGGTGTCATCCGCGTCGGTGCCGAGGTTAAACCCGGAGACATTCTCGTTGGAAAAATCACCCCTAAAAGTGAGACCGAACTAGCTCCTGAAGAGAAGCTCTTACGCGCTATTTTTGGTGAAAAAGCGGCCGATGTAAAAGATACCTCTCTTCTTGTCCCTTCAGGGGTCGATGGTATAGTCATGGATGTTAAAATCTCCAGCCGGATTGATGCTGATAAAGAAAAGCTCAGTCCCGCCGATCGGAAGCGTCAAATAAAGAAAATTAACGAAGAATATCGCACCCAAAACGATAAATTACGCGAAAGTCTGACCGAATCGCTATCCAATATTCTACTGGGTGAGAAAATTCCGCTCGATGTAACGAATAGTGAATCAAAGGAGATTATTATCCCCGCTAATCGAAAGATCACAAAGACATTACTCCGACGTCTCGCTTCTGTTTATAAAACGATTGAAATCGATCCTTCACCGGTGCGAATCAAGATCGTTGAAATCATTGAATCGTTTAAGACTAAATTCAGCGATCTCGATGATGAACGCGAGCGCAAGATTGACTCGATAGAAGCGGGTGATGATATCGAATCAGGTGTAATAAAGCAGGTAAAAGTTTATGTCGCCACAAAACGGAAAGTTCAAGTGGGTGATAAAATGGCCGGCCGTCACGGCAATAAGGGGGTTGTGGCCAAGATTGTCCCTGAGGAAGACATGCCTCACTTGCCAGATGGCACACCTATTGAAATTTGCCTTAACCCCTTAGGGGTCCCCAGTCGTATGAATGTCGGCCAGGTATTGGAGACGCACCTGGGATGGGCTTGTAAAAAGTTGGGTTTAAAAGTCGCAACGCCGGTTTTCGATGGTATATCTGAAGAGCGCATCCGTGAATATCTGATAGAAGCTGGACTACCTGCCAGCGGTAAAAGCCGTCTTTTCGATGGTCGGACAGGAGAACCTTTCGATCAGGAGGTGGTCGTCGGTTATATCTATATGATGAAGCTCAACCACCTCGTGGCCGATAAAATCCATGCCCGCGCGGTTGGCCCTTACAGCTTAATCACCCAGCAGCCGTTGGGAGGAAAAGCACAATACGGTGGTCAGCGATTAGGAGAGATGGAGGTGTGGGCGCTCGAAGCTTATGGTGCCGCCTATACCTTGCAGGAACTGCTGACCGTAAAATCCGATGATGTAGCAGGGCGCACTAAAATATATGAGCAGTTAGTAAAAGGCGACAATAGCCTGCAGGCTGGCACACCACAATCATTTAACGTTTTAATGAAAGAGATGCAGAGTCTCTGCCTTGATGTAAGGCTGAGTAATGAATCGCCATTTAGTTATGAAGCTTAACCTTTTTAGGAAGGAACATTAATTATGAGTGTACAAGAAGTAAAAGAATTCTTAGGGTTTGAGAAGGATCAGTATTTTGATAGCGTTTCTATCTCTGTTGCATCACCGGATATTATCCGGTCCTGGTCGCGGGGTGAGGTAAAAAATCCGGAAACGATAAATTACCGAACATTCAAGCCAGAACCTGGAGGATTATTCTGTCAGCGTATCTTTGGTCCGGTTCGCGACTACGAGTGTGCCTGCGGTAAATACAAGCGCATAAAATTTAAGGGTGTAGTGTGTGACCGTTGTGGAGTCGAAGTTACTGTCTCCCGCGTCCGTCGTGAACGTATGGGCCACATCGAGTTGGCGGTACCGGTCACGCACATCTGGTTTCTAAAAAGCTTGCCGAGCCGACTCGGCCTACTCATGGATATGACCGCACGTAGCCTTGAGCGCGTAATTTATTACGAAAATTACATGGTCACCGATCCCGGGAAAACACCGCTTGAGGAAAAACAACTCCTGACCGAACAGGAATTTCAACATGCCGTTGAGGAGTATGGGGATGATTCTTTCGTGGCGATGATGGGAGCGATAGCGCTTCGTGAAGTCTTGTCCAATATGGATCTGGATAACGTTGTTGAAGAGCTGCATGAACAATTGCATAACACGCGTTCTAAACAGATTAAAAAGAAGCTCTCGAGACGACTGAAAGTGGTGCAGGGATTTATTCATTCCGGGACCCGGCCTAATTGGATGGTTCTCGATGTGCTCCCCGTGATACCTCCCGATTTGCGACCCCTTGTCCCCCTGGAGGGAGGACGATTTGCGACAAGTGATCTTAATGATTTATACCGAAGAGTTATTAACCGAAATAACCGGTTAAAAAATCTGCTTCAACTCAAAACACCTGATGTCATTATCCACAATGAGAAACGCATGCTACAGGAAGCCGTCGATGCGCTACTTGACAATGGTCGTCATGGGCGCGCCGTAACGGGTGCCGGAAATCGGCCATTAAAATCCCTCAGTGACATGCTCAAAGGGAAGCAGGGAAGGTTTCGCCAGAATCTGTTAGGGAAACGTGTTGATTATAGTGGCCGCTCGGTAATTGTCATCGGGCCCGAATTAAAATTGAACCAGTGTGGTTTACCTAAGAAGATGGCACTTGTTCTCTTCGAACCATTTATCATTCGTCGATTAAAAGAACTGGGCTTTGTGCATACTGTGCGTGGAGCACGTAAAATGATCGAAAAACGTTCTCCCGAAGTTTGGGATATCCTAGAGGAAGTTACAGAAGGCCATCCCGTATTGCTTAACCGTGCACCTACGCTCCACCGTCTTTCTATACAGGCTTTTGAACCGGTACTCATTGAAGGTGACGCCATTCGTCTGCACCCGCTTGTCTGTCACGCCTACAATGCAGATTTCGACGGAGACCAGATGGCCGTCCATGTCCCCCTATCTCTAGAGGCTATTCTTGAATCAAAACTGCTCATGATGAGCACGCATAATATTTTTTCTCCATCCAGTGGAGACCCGGTTCTCACTCCATCACAAGATGTTGTTCTCGGGGCTTACTATCTGACACTTGAGCCGAGAAAAGAACCCGAAGACATTAATGCATTACCTCTTCTGGCAAACGCTTTTGAAGTAGAGTTAGCCGAAATTGATGGGACCTTTAAAAAGCACGATTGGATAAGGTATTTAAATCCTGATTATGGAAAGGATTCGGTTTACGGAAACAAGGATCGAAAAGTTATTCTCACAACCATTGGACGGGTGCTTTTCAATCAAATATGGCCCAATGAAATTGGTTATATAAATTTTGCGGTAGCCAAGTCAAAACTTGGAGATCTCATTCTCAACACTTATAAGAGTGCCGGAAGATTGGAAACGGTTAAAGTAGTTGATGCTTTAAAAGAACTGGGCTTTCAAATTGCCACGACGGCGGGGCTGTCAATCGGGACCGAAGACATGATTATCCCCGATGATAAAGACCAGATTGTCGATCGAGCCAGAGACCAGGTTAAAGAGGTGGAAAGGCAGTATCGCAAGGGCATTATAACCCAAGGCGAACGTTATAATAAGATTATCGATATCTGGACAAGCGCGACTGATGAAATCGCTAAATCGGTTTACGATCGATTACAGGAAAACATGGGTAAAGATGAAGTGAACCCCATATACCTGATGATGGACTCAGGGGCACGCGGCAGTCGCGTGCAGGTGCGACAACTTTGCGGGACTCGAGGGCTTATGGCTAAACCTTCCGGAGAGATAATTGAACGACCCATACTCTCCTCATTCCGCGAAGGCCTGACGGTCCTCGAATATTTTATTTCAACACATGGCGCGCGAAAAGGGTTGGCTGATACTGCTCTTAAGACGGCTGATGCCGGTTACCTAACGCGTAAGCTTTGTGATGTGGCTATGGATGTGATTATCACCTGTGAGGATGACAAGAATCGGGATGGCATTGTGAAATTTGCTATTTACGAAGGTGATGATGAAATTGTAAGCCTCTACGACCGCATAGTTGGTCGGTGCGCAAGCGAGGATATCTATAATCCATCTAATGTTGATGAACTCATTATAAGTAACGGTGAATTAGTGACCGAAGAAAAAGCGAGAAGAATTGAAGAGTTAGGTATAGAAAGGGTGAAAGTAATGAGCCCGCTCACCCATACCCGCTACGACAGTCTTCCGGCAAAAGCCTACGGCATCAATCCAGCGACTAATTCATTAGTTGATATTGGAACAGCGGTCGGGATCATCGCGGCTCAGTCAATTGGTGAGCCTGGGACCCAGCTCACCATGAGGACATTCCATGTAGGTGGCATTGCCAGTCAGATTTCTAAGAGCAATGAAATCCAGGTTCGGAATGCCGGTACTGTAAAATACCACAGCCTTCGTATGGTTCAGGTTAGTGAAGGAGTAAATGTAGTCTTAAATAAGACGGGCAGTATTATCATCGTCGATGAAAATGATAAGGAATTAGAGAGTTATAATATACCAGCGGGTGCAGTTATATCAGTGGGAGATGGTGACGCGATTGAAGACAACGAAACACTTGCTCGTTGGGATCCGCACAACGTGCCTATTCTTTCAGAAAAAGGAGGAATGATTGGATTTAAAGATATGATTCCCGGTGTTACGGTTAAGAGAGAGCTTGATCCTGCTACGGGACAGATAGCCACGGTAGTTATTGAGCATAAGGAAGACCTGAACCCTCAGATTGAAATACGTGAGGCGCCCGCAAATGCGGTACCGAGTAAATCCAGTACTGCTTTGAAAAAAGGTAAATTATTATCTACCTATGCGATCCCAACAGGAGCCCAGGTTCAGGTGAATGAGGGGGATATCATTACCCCGGGTTCTCTCCTCGCCAAGACACCACGCCAGGCATCAAAAACTCAGGATATCACTGGCGGCTTGCCCCGTGTGGCTGAACTCTTTGAAGCACGCCGGCCAAAGGAAGCCGCGGCAATGGCTAAAATTGATGGCGTTGTTTCCATGGGAGGACTCATCCGGAGCAAGAAAAAGCTGATCGTAACCAATGAGGATTCAGGAATCGAAGAAGAGCATCTGATTCCCCATGGCAAACATATCATTGTGCAACCAGGAGACCTTGTTTATAAAGGTCAGCACCTTACCGAAGGATCCGCTGATCCACATGAAATTCTTGAAATTCTGGGACCGAATACGGTGCAGGAATACTTGCTGAGTGAAATTCAGAAAGTCTATCGCCTGCAGGGCGTATCCATTAATGATAAACACATTGAGCTTATCATCAGTCAGATGTTGAGAAAGGTGCGTATCACCGATCCCGGTGATAGTGATTTTTTCTGGGGTGAGCAGGTAGACAAGGAGTCATTTATGCGGGATAATGAGCGGATCGTCGAAGCGGGTGGAAAACCAGCAGAGGGGGAACCCGTCCTTCTGGGGATCACCAAGGCCTCGATCGAAACGGAAAGTTTCATTTCCGCCGCCTCTTTCCAGGAGACGACGCGTGTCCTCACTGATTCTGCCACTTTGGGTAAAGTGGATCACTTAAAGGGCTTTAAGGAAAATGTAATAATGGGGCATCTCATCCCTGCGGGAACAGGGTTACCTGTTTACCGGCGATTGCGTATCGACACCCTGGGGCCTGAATTAGTAGAAAGTGAGACCGAAACAGAAGAGGTTGTTTGAACGCAATGGTAGCAAAACTGAATTTTAAGAGCCCATTAAGCAACCGATGCAAGGATGGGAGCATAATGGAAAATTATCAAATATTTAAAAATATATCTTGATATCCTCTTAAGAAACAATACCTTTTGCTCTTTTTATAAGAAGTAAAGCTGCTCAACATGCCCACGATCAATCAATTAGTTAAGAATCCGCGCAGACGTGTAAAATCCAAGTCAAAGGCACAGGCTTTAAAAGGGAATCCTTTTAAGCGCGGAGTTTGTGTACAGGTTATGACCCGTACTCCAAAAAAACCGAACTCGGCTATCAGAAAAGTAGCTAAAGTGCGGTTGACTAACGGCGTAGAAGTGATCGCTTACATCCCTGACGAAGGACATAACCTGCAAGAGCATCATATTGTGCTTGTTCGCGGTGGCCGAGTACAGGACCTTCCCGGTGTGCGTTACCATATTGTACGTGGCGCGCTCGATTGCATGGGGGTGGAGAAACGCAGACGCAGCCGTTCTAAATATGGGGTGAAGCGCCCCAAGGCTGCTTAATTGATAAACCGGTTTAAACGTTTTACGGCTACTTATTAATATACCATGTCCAGACGACGTAGAGCAGAGAAGAGATCGTTATCTCCCGATCCCAGGTATAATAGTACTCTGGTCAGTCATTTCATTAATATCGTCATGCACGATGGTAAAAAAACAACCGCAGAGAAGATTGTATACGGAGCTTTTGAGGGTGTAAGTGAAAAGCTGGGGAAAGGCGATCCCATTGATTTACTTCTGGGGGCCTTGGAAAATGCCAGACCAAAGCTGGAGGTTAAAAGTCGCCGCGTGGGCGGTCAAACCTATCAGATACCGCTGGAGATACCCTATGAGCGTCAACAGAGTCTGGCTTTCCGATGGTTGCGTGATGCTGCAGCCCACAAAAAAGGGGTAAAGATGAAAGATGCGCTCGCACTTGAAATAGTCGACGCTTATAATAATACCGGTACGGTGGTGAAGAAAAAAGAAGATGCCCATCGTATGGCTCAAGCTAACCGCGCATTTGCTCATTTGCGTTGGTAGAGCTTGTGTAACTTTTTTTGTCCTATGGTTTTGGTCTCAGAACTATCTGCTGTTAATTCTACAGAACGTAAATTCCCACTGGAGTATACGCGCAATATCGGTATCGCTGCACATATAGATGCCGGTAAAACAACGACTACGGAACGCATTCTATTTTACTCAGGTGTAGTCCACAGAGTAGGCGAAGTTCATGATGGCAACACGATTACTGACTGGATGGAGCAGGAACGGGAGCGTGGCATCACGATTACTTCTGCCGCCATTTCATGCAACTGGAATACAAAGACCGGACCTTTCGCTGATATTCAGCACCAGATAAATATTATTGATACGCCAGGCCACGTTGATTTTACCGCTGAAGTGGAACGATCGCTTCGCGTCTTAGATGGTGCGGTGGGCATTTTCTGCGCTGTCGCTGGCGTTCAACCCCAGTCGGAAACAGTTTGGCGCCAGATGGATAAATATTTTGTCCCTCGAGTCGCGTTCGTAAATAAAATGGACCGGACAGGAGCTAATTTTCTTAATTGTGTCGATGATATTAGAAATAAACTGGGCGGCAACGCCCACCCCATTTTTTTACCGATCGGTGCCGAAGGAAATTTCAAGGGTCTTATTGATTTAATAACCATGGAGGCATTGATCTATGATGAAGATGATCCTTCAGGGGTAAATTATTCTTCAACTGAGATTCCTTCAGAGTATGCGGATGAAGCGGATAAATATCGCGACGCCCTCATTGAAGCCCTGTCCGATTATGATGATAATATCGCCGAAAAATATCTCGATGGAAATGAGATATCGACAGAACAGATTCGGAACGCAATACGTATAGCTACCCTAAGCTTGAAATTTCTCCCCGTCATACCGGGGAGTGCTTTTAAAAATAAGGGAGTTCAGATGCTTTTTGATTCAGTTATCGACTACTTACCCAATCCCCTTGATTTACCTCCTGTTGTTGGACATAAAGATGATGGGACAAAGCTCGATATCAGACCCAATGACGGAGAACAGGTCACTGCTTTAGCTTTTAAATTAATGACTGATCCTTATGTCGGGAAATTAGTCTTTATTCGTATTTACTCAGGGACTCTCAAGAAAGGGAGCTCGCAATACAATCCTCGAACAGGGAGGATGGAACGCATCAGTCGTCTCATGGTTATGAAAGCGGATTCCCGTGAAGACATAGATACCGCGTATAGCGGTGACATATGTGCAATTATTGGTGCTAAAGATGTTATTACCGGGGATACCCTTTGTGATAAAAAAAATGAACTGCGACTTGAACCGCCGACTTTTCCCGAACCTGTTATTTCAATGTCAATTGAACCTAACAGTAAAGGGGAACAGGAAAAACTATCTATAGCTTTGAAGCGGCTCTCCGAGGAGGATCCAACATTTGTCGTTTCCACTAACCATGAAACGGGTCAAACGATCATCGCCGGCATGGGTGAACTCCATCTGGAAATTATTCGCGATCGTCTTTTCCGCGAATTTAAAGTAGAGGCTGATGCCGGGAAACCACAGATTGCCTACCGTGAGACCGTGACAAAGGTGGCTCAAGGGGAGGGTAAGTTTATCCGTCAGTCTGGAGGTCGTGGCCAATATGGTCATGCCGTGATAAAAATGGAACCCAATGAAAAGGGTAAAGGGGTTGAAGTGATCAGCGAAATTGTGGGTGGCGTGATCCCTAAGGAATATATTAAACCGACAATCATGGGTATTAATGAAGCAGCGAATAATGGGACTATTGCCGGGTATCCGGTTATCGACTGGGTAGTGCGAATCGTAGATGGCAGCTTTCATGAAGTTGATTCCTCTGAAATGGCTTTCAAAATGGCGGGAATTTTTGCCTTCAAAGAAGCGATGAAAGTGGCTAAACCGATCCTTCTGGAACCGATCATGAAAGTCGAAGTTACAACTCCCGAAGAATATCAAGGAGATATTATGGGTGATCTCAATCGCCGCCGTGGTAAAATTCAAGGGATTGAATCAAAAAATAATTTGAATATAATATCCGTACATGTTCCTCTTGAGACAATGTTTGGATATTCCACTGATATGCGTTCACTGTCAAAAGGCCGAGCGTCATTTGCTATGGAGCCATCTCATTTTGAGCAGGTGCCAGCTAGCTTATTAAAGAATATTGTCGAAACCATCTCCCGGGAACCAGCAAGAAGTTAAAGATTATGGCCAACCAGAGAATCCGCATAAAACTAAAAGGGTATGATTATCGTGTCATCGATCAATCGGCTTCAGAGATTGTGGATACTGCTAAGCGTTCCGGCGCGCGTATCGCGGGGCCAGTGCCATTGCCCGTTCGAATAGAAAAAATTTCGGTTAATCGCTCACCACACGTCAATAAAAAGTCCATGGATCAATTTGAAACGCGCACCCATAAAAGGCTCATTGATATAATCGATCCCACCGCACAGACCGTCGATGAACTTAAAAAACTTAACCTCCCTGCGGGGGTTGACATCACCATTAATGTTTAACATCATCTCCCCTTTGCTCGATATATGTATTAACCTGCTTTTCTAAATATTCAACCCTACTAATGCAGGGCTATGAAAAATGGAGACGACTCCAGATAAAGTAGTCTTCTTCCCCTGCCGCTTAGAAAAATGAACTATACTTTAATTGGTAAAAAAATCGGTATGACACAGGTATACGACGGCGAAAACCGTCTTTTACCTGTGACCGTAGTTGAGGCAGGTCCCTGTTATGTCACTCAGGTAAAAACATCTGATTCTGACGGTTATAATGCCATTCAGATCGGCTACGGAGCAAAAAATGCCAGGAATGTAAATAAAAGTGAGATCGGCCATTTTAAAAAAGCCAAGGTTGACCCTGTTGCCGCCCTTAGTGAAGTAAGGTTTAAAGAGTCCCCTGAATTTAATGTGGGTGACAAATTGACGGTATCGGGCTTCGAGGAAGGTCAGAAAGTAGATATTGTAGGAGTCACTAAGGGAAAAGGATTTCAAGGCGTAGTACGGCGATATAACTTTTCTGGTGGCAATGCCACTCACGGATCAATGACACATAGACGTGGGGGCTCCTACGGGCAATGCCAATGGCCAGGTAGAATTTATAAGGGGAGAAAAATGCCGGGTCAGATGGGCAATGTTCGACGTACCGTTCAAAATATACAGGTTGTCAAAGTTCTTGAAAAGAAGAATGTCCTCCTCTTGAAGGGAAGCCTCCCCGGTTCGAATGGAAGCCAGGTTATGATTAGAACCGCTAAAAAATCCAAAACCCCGCTTAAAAATTAACAATCTGCTACGATGAAACTTAAAGTCTACACTACCGACGGGGGTAAGAGTAAGGAAACGAACTTTGATATTCCTGAACTTAAAGGTGACAAGGGATTGAAGGCGCTTAAGCAGGTAATATTAGCCCACGGAGCGAACCGGCGTCAGGGTAACGCCTCGACTAAGACTCGCGCTGAAGTTCGTGGTTCTGGTAAGAAACCCTGGCGTCAGAAGGGCACGGGATTAGCGCGAGCAGGCAGCCGTCGATCTCCTATTTGGAGAGGCGGTGGCATTACTTTTGGACCACGTCCGCGTGATTACACCCAGAAAATAAATAAGAAAATGAAAGATCTCGCGTTCCAGCGAGCGATTTTTGAACGGGCTGTCGATGGGGATATAAATGTCATTGAACAGTTCGAGGTGAAGGAACCAAAGACGCGAATTTTAAATTCTATCATCGGGAAAATAGCCCCTCAGGGCAGAGTGCTTATTGTCGATGATAATTTTAGTGACTCAGCTAAATTAGCAGCGCGCAATATTGAACGTCTGGCGGTCACTGAAGCCGATACCGTAAACGCGTTCGATTTCGCTCTATATGACAAAATCATTTTTAGTAAGAAAGGCATCGATAAGGTGCTTTTTCGGGTACAGGGAGAACCGTCATAATGTTTGAAACCGATAAAATATTGCAGGAACTCGTAATTACCGAAAAGGCAACTGAGCTTACCTCGATGGCCAATAAATATACCTTTAAGGTTTTTCCTGAGGCCACTCGCACCAATGTGGCCCGCGCCGTGGAAAAAGTTTTTTCCGTTACAGTGACAGGGGTAAATATTTTAAATGTAAAACCCAAAATAAAACGCGATCGTACGCGCCACGGAAAGCTCGGTCGAAAGGGAGGTATGAAAAAGGCTATTGTCACGCTTAAAGAGGGAGAGCAATTACAAGTATTGTAAACGGCAAAGAATTTGAATCATGGCTATTATAAATAAAAAACCGCTAACTCCCGGCCAGCGTTTTCACGTCAGCAATAAATCCGAGGTCGATAAAAAGCGGCCGGAAAAGCGTTTGTCCAAGGCTCAAAAAAAGACAGGGGGAAGGAACTGTTATGGACGTATTACTTCGAGAAGACGGGGAGGGGGTCACGCGCGCCTTTTTCGGAAAATCGATTTTAAACGGGATAAACTGGATATTCCCGCTAAGATTACAGCCATTGAATATGATCCCAACCGATCCGCAAATATTGCTTTGCTTGTCTATGCCGACGGCGAAAAGCGCTATATCTTGGCCACTAATGATATTAAAGTGGGCGACACCTTATTGAGTACTGAGACTAAAGCTATTTTTGATTCTGGAAATAATCTTCCCTTAAAAATGATTCCTCCCGCGACAAAAGTACATGCAATTGAATTGCAGTCTGGTAAGGGCGCACAAATCGCGCGTTCAGCAGGCACTGCTGCTCAACTCGTGGCTGTCGAGGGTGAGCACGCCACACTTAAAATGCCCAGTGGTGAAATGCGTATGGTCCGCTCAGATTGCAAGGCGACAATAGGTGAAGTAGGAAACTCCAATCATAAAATAATTTCATTGGGGAAAGCAGGGAGAAATCGTTGGAAAGGTCGCCGGCCTCGAGTCCGTGGCGTTGCGATGAACCCGGTTGATCATCCCATGGGTGGAGGAGAAGCTAAAACTTCAGGCGGGGGTCACCCGGTATCACCCTGGGGTCAGCTTTCCAAAGGTTTTCCCACTCGCCGTAAACAGGCATCCGATCGTATGATCCTCATACGAAGCAATGGTCGCAAAGTGAAGCATTAATATACAATCAATATATAACTATGGCACGCTCTATTAAAAAAGGTTTTTTCGTTGATCCCAGTCTTTGGAAAAAAGTTTCAATGGCCCAGGAAACGAATTCACACAAACCGATAAGGACCTGGTCTCGTCGATCAACGGTCACTCCGGAATTTGTTGGTCTCAATTTTGAGGTGCATAACGGCAAAAACTTTATTGCCGTTCATATCACTGAAAATATGGTTGGCCAAAAATTGGGTGAATTTTCACCCACCCGCACCTTTAGATCCCATAATCCACATACTAAAAAGGCAATATGATTTAATCGTTAATGGCCATTGATACTAAAATCCTGATTTATATCGAAATTCACTTTTTTTAAAATTTTTCAACCATGGAAGTTCAAGCGCTAACAAAATATGCTCGAATGTCGCCGAAGAAAATGCGCGATATTACACGCGAAATTCAAGGGCGGAAAGCTAATGAAGCATTGGAAATGCTCGGGTTTATTCCGAGAAAGTCTGCTCGTCTTGTCGCTAAGACGTTGAAATCAGCCTTGGCCAATGCCGAAAATAATCACAATTTACCATCAGATTCGCTCGTCATAAATAAGGCGGTGGTGGAGGAAGGTCCCGCCCTCGGGCGTTTTAAAGCAGGGGCGAGGGGCACGGCTAAACCAAGAGAAAAACGTCAAAGTCACATTCGAATTATCCTCTCGGATAACGAAAATAAACAATAAGATAGATATATGGGACAAAAAGTAAATCCAATTGGTTTTCGTCTTCAAGTTCGACGCGACTGGGAGTCGAGGTGGTATGCCGAAAAGAAAGAATTCGGATTATTACTCGAAGAGGATTATAAAATCCGTAATCGCCTGCATAATAGATTAAAGTATGCGGCAGTGCCTCGCATTTTCATCGAACGCGCCAGCAATCGAATAAGAATTAAACTTTTTACGGCGCGACCAGGAATTGTCATTGGACGAAAAGGTCAGGAACTGGATAAAGTGAAGGATGAGCTTCACAAGTTGCTGCAAAAAGAAATTTTGCTTGATATTCAGGAAGTAAAAAAGCCTGATCTGGTTGCTCAGTTAATGGCTGAAAATGTGGCTTTACAATTGGAACGTCGTATTTCCTTTCGCAGGGCGATGAAAAAAGCGGTACAAACCGCAATGAGCCTCGGAGCGGAAGGCATTCGTATTCAAGTTGCCGGCTGTTTGGGCGGGTCAGATATCGCCCGGACACAATCCCAGCGTGCAGGTAGGGTTCCCTTGCATACTTTACGAGAAAACATTGACTATGGATCCGCCAGAGCAAGCACGGTTTGTGGTGTCATAGGAGTGAAATGCTGGATGTGCACTAAACAAGATGAAAATCCGTTAAGCGGTTAAATTTCTATGGCTCTTATACCCTCAAGAACAAAATATCGAAAATCTCAACGGGGTCGTATGCGCGGCAACGCAAAACGTGGATACACGCTTGCCTTTGGCGAATTTGGTATTCAAAGCCTGGGACTCGGATGGGTAACCTCGTCTCAGATAGAAGCTGCCCGTGTCGCCGTCAATCGGCATCTCAAGCGTAGAGGTAAAGTATACATTCGCATATTTCCTCATAAACCAATTTCTCATAAACCTGCGGAAACCCGTATGGGTAAGGGAAAAGGTCCGACCGAAGCATGGGTCAGTATCGTCAAACCAGGCACGATTATATTTGAAGTCTCGGGAGCTGGGTTATCTGCCGCGCGTGAGGCCTTGAGTCTCGCTGATGGTAAACTTTCCCTGAAATGTCGTTTTATCAGCAGGGAAGGACTAATGTAATTTATCCCATGGAAGCTAAAGAAATACGCGAACTGAATATTTCAGAAATTGATAAGAAGATCCGTGATACGCGTGATCAGATGCTTCATATGCGCCTGCACAAAGAAACGGGTCAGGTAGAAAATCCTAGTGAGATACGCAGTTTGCGACGCGATATAGCCCGTCTGGAAACGATAGTTGGTGAGATGCGAGCAGCTGAAAATAAAAAATAATTTATTACTTATACAATATGGAATCTAAACCGAGAAATAAAAGAAAAAATATTATAGGTGTCGTCACGAGCCGGTCAGGCGATAAGACGGTTAAAGTAACGTATGCCTATAAAATTCCGCATAGTCGCTATACCAAAGAAATAAAGCGTGAAACGGTGGTCCATACCCATGACGAAAAGAATGAATGTGGGGTGGGGGACAAAGTGGAAATAATGGAAACTCGGCCTTTGAGTAAACTGAAACGCTGGCGGATCAGTCGCGTTATAGAACAAGCGCAAGAAGTTATAAGCTAATAGCGATTATCCCTCTACTCTCTTTACAAGCACCGCCATGATACAGCTCTTAAGTAAACTTGATATAGCCGATAATACCGGAGCTAAAAGTGCGAAAATGATACGCCGGTTGGGGCAATTGAAAAAAACCGCTTCGATAGGGGATGTCATTGTCGTGAATATTAAAGAGAGCACAACCACAGCTACAGTAAAGAAAGGCGAGGTGGTAAAAGCCGTAGTCGTTCGTACCAAAGCTCCTATTCGTCGATCCGATGGCAGCTATCTACGTTTCGACAGCAATGCTATTGTTCTTCTGGATGCCACGGGTAACCCTAGCGGCACTCGAATTTTTGGACCCGTTGCCCGCGAATTACGCCAAAAGAATTTTATGAAAATTGTAAGCCTGGCCCCGGAAGTTTTATAAAATGAAAAAACGAATAAAAACAGGTGATGAAATTATAGTCATTGCTGGTAACCATAAAGGTGAACGGGGGAAGGTGCTGCAGGTTTTTCCCAGCCAGGAACGTGTTCTGGTTGAAGGAATTAATTTAAAGACCAGACATCAAAAAGCTAATACTGCAGATGGGCAGAGCAATCCTGAGGGTGGTATTATTAAACGCGAGGCGCCCTTTCATCTCTCTAATGTAATGCAAGCTGAACGCTGGGACTCACGTCAGGGAGCAAAGCAGGTAAAGAGCAAATAAAAATCCTGAAAATCATCTATTGCCGTATAATAAACCCTTTTTACTGCAAATAATATTAAATTTGTCTTGAAACCAGAGTAGACACCTGAAAAATCATGCATTTTTTGCTCAATATCCTTAAATACGTTGCCCCTTAGGGTTGACGTCAATGAGCTATGTCAAAACCCGTTTTAAAATCATATTATCTAGAAGAGATTGTCCCTGCGTTGATGAAAAGCCGGGGCTACGTTAATAAGCACCAGATTCCAACGATTGATAAAGTTGTCATAAATTCCGCTGTAAGTGCAGACCTTGAAAGAAGTGCCATCGATGATACGGCGAGTGAATTGGCTCTGCTTGCCGGGCAAAAACCCATTATTACTAAAGCACGACAAAGCGTCTCTAACTTTAAAGTCAGACAGGGAATGCCATTAGGGGCAAAGGTCACGCTTCGCGGTAATCAAATGTACGAGTTTCTTTACAGGCTCATCGGAATTGCATTACCCGAAATTCGCGACTTTCGAGGCGTTTCCAATAAATTCGATGGCCATGGAAATTATACGCTTGGGATCACCGACATCACAATTTTTCCAGAGATTAATTCGGATACCCTGAAACGTAGTATGGGATTGGATATAACTATCGTAACGGGGACTGATGACGACCAGGAAGCAAGGGAACTGCTATCACTTTTGGGATTTCCATTTCGTGATAGCAGCAGCAACTGATAATTATTTTATTTAAAAGAACTATGGCTAAAAAAGGAATGATTGAACGCAATAAGAGGCGCCAGCGCCTGGTAGAAAAATATGCTGCTCTACGCGCTGAACTCAAAGGTATTCTGGCCGACGCCAATACGACAGATGAGGATTTTTATAAAGCCCAAAGAAAGCTTGCCAAGTTGCCCCGCAATTCAAGCGCTATTCGGCTTCGCAACCGTTGTGCCGTTACCGGGCGCCCACGCGCCTACCTCCGTAAATATCGTCTATCACGTATTACCTTTCGTGAAATGGCGCTGGAAGGAAAAATTCCCGGAGTTACTAAATCTTCCTGGTAAACTTATTAATACCGCTTTCGATTAGATTGTTCTATTTATCATGTCTGATACCATCAGTGATTTTTTAACGATTATCCGCAATGCCAATCGCGCTCGCAAGGATACGTGTACAGCACCTTATTCGAAGATGAAAATGCGTATTGCCGAGATTATGAAAGGTGAGGGTTTTATCCGCAATTGCGCAGAGGGAAAAGATGAGAGAGGTCACCCCTCTATTATTATTACGATGAAATATGTTGATGAGAAAACCGCTATAAGCGATATACAACGCTGGAGTAAACCCGGACGGCGTCTCTATTATCAGCATGATGATATCCCCAAAGTGTTAGGGGGTCTTGGACTTGGTATCATGACAACCTCTAAAGGAGTAATCAAAGATCGTGATGCCCGCCGTGAAAAAGTAGGCGGGGAACTGATCTGTGCTGTGTGGTAATACTTGACCCTTTTTCCTATGAGCAGAATTGGCAAATTACCTGTTAGTATTCCCGATAAAGTCTCCGTCAACGTGGAGAATAATAAGGTATTCGTTGAAGGGCCGAAGGGTAAACTGGAAAAAGGGTTTAACGCATCAGTGACCATTAAAGTGGAGAACAATGAAATATTAGTGAACCCGGGCAACAACGGTCGTTTTGCCAAAGCCATGCATGGCACTGCCCGGTCCATAATTGCCAATATGGTTCATGGTGTAACTGAGGGCTTTAGTAAAAATTTAGAAATTAGTGGCGTTGGCTTTCGTGCTTCATTGCAGGGTAATTTACTCAATCTTAATCTGGGATATTCTCATCCCATAGACTATGAGATTCCCGAGGGAATCAATATCAGTGTAGAGGATAACACCAAAATTAAAGTTGAGGGAATGGACAAACAACTCGTCGGTACGGTTTGCGCTCAATTAAAACACTATTACCCTCCGGAGCCATACAAGGGTAAAGGTGTGCATATTGAAGGGCAGTATTTACGGCGAAAAGAAGGTAAAACAGTTGCGTAAACTATTGGTAATAAGTTGATAATGGATTTATTAAAGAAAAAAGAGCTCAGGCAGAAGCGAATCTGGCGCATACGCAAGAAAGTTAAGGGAACGGAATCGCGCCCTCGATTGTGTGTCCATTTCAGCAATCAGCACATTTATGTTCAAGCCATCGATGATGAAGCGGGAAAAACATTAGTTTCGGTGAGCACCTTGAACAAAGAAGTCCGAGCGAAAAAGATCGCCAACAATATAGAGGGTGCGACCAATCTAGGCCAGATTTTTGGCACTAAGGCAATAGAGGCTGGTATATCGAATGTTGTCTTTGACCGCAACGGCCGCCTTTATCATGGAACCGTTAAAGCATTTGCTGATTCAGCTCGAAAAGCAGGACTGAAATTTTAATTAATTTAATGAGTATACAAGCACAGAATAATAACCCGCAGGCGGAAGAAGAAGCTCCCGAATTTGTGGAAAAAGTCGTTCATATTAATCGCTGTGCAAAAGTGGTTAAAGGTGGCCGACGATTCAGTTTCTCTGCCACGGTTGTAGTTGGTGACCACCGAGGCGAAGTCGGTGTGGGCTATGGAAAAGCTAAGGAAGTTCCCGAAGCAATCCGTAAAGGTACTGACAGTGCCCATAGAAATCGCACCAAGGTTGAACTTAGAGGGGATACCATTCCTCACTATATAGTGGGAGTCCATGATGGCGGTCGCGTCCTTCTTCGACCCGCCAGCCCGGGAACCGGTATTCTTGCTGGGGGGGGTGTTCGAGCCGTCCTTGAGGCAGCTGGCGTTAAAGATGTGCTGACGAAGTCACTGGGTTCGAACAATCATGGAGCGGTGGTAAATGCGACATTTAAAGCTTTAAAACAATTGCGTTCAAAAGAAACGATAGAACTGATACGCAAAGCGGAATAAGCGTATCTGAAATTTAGTTTAATCATGCGATTACATAATCTACCAGCCAGTGATGGTGACAACATTGCAAGAAAACGTATCGGACGCGGTATGGGTTCCGGTCATGGCAAGACAGCCGGAAGAGGAGCAAATGGTCAGAATTCGCGATCCGGGGGCGGTGTTCGACCCGGGTTTGAAGGGGGTCAGATGCCACTCTACCGCAAACTCCCGAAACGAGGATTTAACAATATAATGTTCAGGGACAACTACGCGGTAGTAAATATCGGGGATTTGGCAAAAGTTGAAGATGCTGACGTAATTAATCGTGAAATTTTGATCAAAGCGGGATTAATTCGTCGTAATTCAAAGCGGGTCAAGATTCTAGGAAAGGGCGATCCCCAAAAAGCAATGAAAGTAGAGGCAGATAAATTTTCATCCTCTGCCCAAAAAAAAATTGAAGATGCCGGTGGTCAGGCGATCATAACAGACTCTGTCCAGGAGTCACAAGCTGAAGACAAGAAGGATAAATAAGAAAGCGCTGTAGTCGCATGAGAAGCTTAAATTAGGCAATGATTTCGGCCTTTACCAATTGCCTTAAGATACCGGAACTAAGGCAGCGAATATTATTAACGCTCGGGTTAATTTTTATTGCCCGCATTGGTGCAAATATACCGCTTCCTGGTCTGAATCCTCTACCCTTACAAAGTTTTTTTGCTGATCAAAGTGCGGCTGGAGGGGGTTCACTGGTGGGACTCTACAATATGTTCACAGGGGGGGCCCTATTAAAAGGTGCTGTTTGCGCTCTTGGGATCATGCCCTATATCAGCGCCTCTATTATATTTCAACTAATGGGTGCTGTTGTTCCTACGCTCGCTCGTTTACAACAGGAGGGAGATGTGGGCCGTCAAAAGATTGCCCAATACACTCGATACGCAACCGTCGGTATATGTCTTGTTCAGGGGTTCCTTTTAATTACGGCCCTGGAAAACCCTCAGCGATTGTTTTCAGGCTTCAGTACCGCCGAATATGGGAACATCGTTTTGGTTAATCATGGGTGGTTTCTCTTTAATTCTGTAATTCTGCTGACAGCCGGGACCGTTCTTCTGATGTGGCTGGGAGAGCAGATAACCCAACGCGGAATTGGCCAGGGTATTTCACTGCTTATTACCGTGGGCATACTCGCTGACCTTCCTGCTTCTGCTGCGCTGACTTACCGCATGTTTTTCGCACCCGTGGGGGTAAAGAGTCTGGGCATACCTGAAGCGATTCTCATGATTGCCTTACTGTTTGCCGCTATTGCGGGCATTGTAGCCATAACCCAGGCACAAAGAAAAATACCTGTCCAATATGCCAAACGTGTAGTCGGGCGCCGTGTTTATGGAGGGCAGAGTTCCTTTCTTCCCTTGAAAGTAAATTATTCCGGGGTTATGCCGGTTATCTTTGCCAGCGCTATTCTCCTTTTCTTTCAGCAGATTTCAAGCTGGGCCGGGGCGGCTACCGGCTGGCGATTCATGTCTGATTTTTCCGGGCTGTTTGTATTTGGCAGTTGGCCCTATTACTTTACCTATGCGACACTTATTCTTCTTTTCAGCTATTTCTGGGTGTCCGTTATGTTTAAACCAATCCAGATTGCCGATGATTTAAAAAAATATGGTGGTTACATTCCAGGCGTGCGTCCAGGTGAGCCGACCGCTAAGTTTCTTGATTATGTAATGACCCGCCTCACCCTTGCCGGGGCAATCTTCTTAACCATAATTGCGGTTTTTCCAGATTTTCTTCTCTATACTTACAATATACCTTATCAGGTAGCTCAATTTTTCGGAGGCACCGGCATGCTCATTACCGTTGGGGTATTATTGGATACCTTAAGACAAATTGAAACATTTCTTTTACAACGCCATTACGACGGGTTTCTCAAAAAAGGCCGGATTCGGGGTCGCAGTGTCGGTCGCACCCGCCAGCTTGTTGATACTACAGAATTAAAGAGTGTTGGCACCTTGTGGATTGCTTTAGGCGTTATGTTTATCGGTGGAATGATTGCCTGGTTCGCGCAACGTGTATTTGTTTAAATAAAATAGATGTTATTGAATATAGCATCAGCGTATTTATTTAAACCGACTTCTCTCATTTATTTTAAGGCAATAGCACTATAATACGGACTGGATTATAATGATACCCATTAAGAGCGAATCGGAAATCAGGAAAATGCGTGAAGCCTGTCAAATGGCTGCACAGGTTCTGGAAAAGCTCTGTACCCAGGCAGCTCCGGGAGTCTCTACCTATGATCTCGATCAAGCCGGTAAAGAATTGATCGAGGGTTATGGAGGAAGTAGCGCTTGCTATAACTACCGTGTTGGAAACAGCAGCTATCCAGCCTATACCTGTATTTCTGTTAATGAGGAAGTAGTCCATGGAATTGGCTCAATGAAACGCGTATTAAAGGCCGGAGATAATGTAACTATTGATGTGGTCGTTTCCTACAACGGTTATATAGGCGATAATGCCAAAACCGTACTTATAAAGCCGGTGAGCGTGGAAATGGAACACTTGGTCAACTCCACTGAGGGTGCCCTGTTTTACGGGATAAAACAAGCGAAGGCAGGGAATCGGATAGGAGATATTTCTCACTCGGTCCAAAGTTACATTGAATCGCGCGACCTTGCCATTGTTAAAGATTTCGTGGGTCACGGGATCGGACGCTCAATGCATGAGGAGCCGCAAATTCCAAACTTCGGGCGGAGTGGCACTGGAAGTAAGCTTAAAACCGGTATGACCCTCGCCATAGAGCCGATGGTTAATCTGGGAAAATCCGAGGTGGAGGTTGCTGCTGATGGATGGACAGCCTTGACGCGCGACCGATTGCCTGCCGCTCATTTTGAGCATACTATTTTAATTACACCTAAAGGACCAGAAATATTGACAGTTGCAATAATTTAGCTTTTAAATTGCCTCTTTTTTATTACTTTAGCCCACTTACCCCATATCTAATTTTCAGTTAATTTTATAAATAATTATGCCACGCTTACTTGGAGTAGAAATTCCAGGAAATAAAAAACTCGATTTCGCCCTTAGATATATCTACGGAATCGGTCCCAAACTCGCGCGAGATATAGTTGAGAGTACCGCTCTCGATCCTGATCGACGCGCACACGAGCTGTCTGAGGAGGAAATCAATAAAATTGCCGGTGTCATAACGGAAAAAAAATTGATCGTTGAGGGCGATCTCCGCCGCGATGCAATGGCAAATTTAAAGCGCCTGCAGGCTATTAATTGCTACCGCGGTCTTCGTCACAGACGAGGATTGCCCGTCCGTGGTCAACGCACGCAAAGTAATGCTCGGACCCGCAAAGGAAAACGAAAAACCGTATCGGTTAAGAAAAGAGCTGAAGAATCAGATAAAAACATTTCATGAGCGAAGATAAATCAGAAGATAAATCGACCCCTGAGGAAAAGAATAAGACGGCGGCTCGGGATCAGAATGATTCGGGTGAAAGTAAAGATTCTAAAGCCGAAGCTAAAAATCAGGGCGCTTTGGAGGAAACTGGCGAAGGTGACGTGGGTGAGGGCAAACCCAAAGCTCCTTCGGCTGATGATTTGCTTCGGGATGAGTTGTCGGATATAAAAGTCCGCAGAGCCAAAGGTAGTAAAAACATTACCAACGGGATTGTTCATATCCTGGCTACTTTTAATAACACTAAAGTCACTTTTACTGATCAACGGGGAAATGTGATCTCATGGTCGAGCGCGGGAAAATGTAATTTCAGAGGATCGCGAAAATCAACCGCTTACGCCGCTCAAATTGTCACTCAGGATGCTGGTCGTAAAGCCATATCTCATGGCCTGCAAGAAGTCGCTGTTCATGTCAAAGGACCGGGCTTAGGTCGAGATTCCGCTATTCGCGCCCTACAGGCACTCGGTTTAAATGTAGTATCTATTCTTGATGTGACACCCGTGCCCCATAACGGTTGCAGACCACCCAAAAGGCGGCGCGTCTAAAAAAGTTTCAACGGATACTATTTTGCATTCATTTATAAAATAAAATATAATGGCACGTTATACAGGTCCAACCATAAGAATAAACAGGCGCTTTGGTCAGGCAATTTTCCCTCCGAGCAAAGCTTTTGAAAGAAAACCCCATCCACCGGGAATTCATGGGCCGCGCTTAAGGCGTAAATTTAGCGACTTTTCATTATCACTCATCGAAAAACAGAAACTCCGTTATATGTATGGGTTGACCGAAAAACAATTTCGCCTGACCTTTGAACGTGCGAAAAGAAAACGGGGCATTACTGGAGAAGTCTTTCTGCAGATGTTGGAGACCCGTCTCGATAGTGTTATCTACCTGCTTGGTTTCGCCAAAACACGCCGTCAATCGCGTCAGTTTGTAAACCACGGGCACATCAAAGTGAATGGAAGGAAAGTGGATATACCCAGTTTTCAGGTTAACCCTGGCGACGAGATTGAAGTAAAAGCCAGTACCTCTTCCCGGCAACTTGCAACGCGCAGTATTGATGAAACGCGTGTGCGCGCTACATCTGCATGGATGACCTCCCACGAAGATTCATTGCGAGCAGAAATCAATAGACTTCCCACTCGTGAGGAGATGGAACCTGGCATAAATGAGCAACTTATAGTTGAGTATTACAGCCGTTAGCGATCATTGGGTTGGGATCTTCCCGACCCATTATGTTTTTTTCTACTAAATTAACCCATAAAAAGGGTCAGTACAATGCCAATTAGATTAGCAAAATTCGAATTACCGAAGCGCTTGATGAAGGATGAGGAATCTGCGACCGACACATACGCCATGTTCACTGCCGAGCCATTTGAAACGGGCTATGGCCACACCATCGGGAATTCACTACGCCGCGTTTTACTTAGTTCTATTGAAGGAGCAGCAATCTCTTCTATTAAAATTGACGGGGTCAGTCATGAATTTCAGAGCATCGATGGAATAGTGGAGGATGTAACAGATATTGTTCTTAATCTCAAGAAGGTCCTCATTATATCCCACAAGCGGGAGTCGATCAAACTTCTGATTGATGTCGAGAAATCAGGTACCGTTACTGCTGCCGATATTCAAGAGGATGCAAATATCGAGATTGCAAATCCAGACCAGATTATCTGCACCATTGATAAAGAAAAACGTTTCCTGGCTGAACTCGAAATAAAGGTTGGGCGCGGTTATTGTCCGGGCGAAGAAAATAAAGAACCCGATCAACCGATTGGCGTTATCGCTATTGATTCACTTTACAGTCCTGTAAAGCTGGTGAAATACAGTGTTGAAAATACCCGAGTCGGTCAGATGACTGATTTTGACAAACTCATCCTCGAAATATGGACTGACGGGCGTATTAATCCGGAGGACGCATTAAAGCAATCGGCATCTATTCTTAAGCATCATGTCGATATTTTTGGCCGCGTGAGTGAAGGTAATATCGAATTTGAAAGCGAGCAGACAGAGGTGAGTGAAGAACAGAATAAACTCCGCAAGTTGCTCAACATGAGCGTTAACGAAATCGAGCTATCCGTCCGAGCGGCCAACTGTCTGAATAATGCGAATATTACCACGGTTGGTGAACTGGCGATGAAAAGTGAACAGGAAATGCTTAAATACCGCAACTTCGGTAAGAAATCCCTGAATGAAATAAAAGCTAAACTGGAACAGCTGGGGCTTTCCCTGGGGATGAAAATCGATGAACGGCTGCTGGAAAACCGAACCGACGTATAATTGATAATCCCAAATTTAGCGATATAGATGCGACACCTTAAGCATCGTCAGACTCTCGGAGTAACGAAAGCTCACCGCACCGCGATGATGGCAAATATGGCATCATCGTTAATTGAACATGGAAGAATTCAAACAACTCTGGCTAAAGCTAAAGCGCTTAGACCTTTTATTGAAAAAATAATAACGCTCGCAAAAAAAGCACAGAACGTCCAACCGGAGCGCGCGATTTACCTGCGTAAACTGGCCATTTCCCGTTTGCGCAATAAAAAAGCGGTAAACCAGCTCTTTAATGAAAGAGTAAACGAATTTCTCAATCGGGCCGGCGGCTATACGCGTATCTACAAGCTGGGCGCGCGCGTAGGAGACGCTGCAGAGGTTGCTCTTATTGAGCTGGTAAACGCTTCAGATGAGGGATACGCAAAATCCAGGCGCAGAGGAAAAGCGAAAAAACAAACGGCAGCCAAGACCAAACAAGCCCCAGCGATTGAGGAAAGCAAAGAACCCGTTGTTGATAAAGTAAAAGAATCTGAAACAACCACCGAAGAAAAACCAACCACCGAGAAAAAGTCATCCACCAGGAAAAAGACAGCGGTAAAGAAAAAGACGGCAGTTAAGAAGAAGACAACGGTAAAGAAAAAGACGGCAGCGGTGAAAGATGCCAAAGATGGAGCTTCCTCAAAAAAGAAAACTAAGACGGTTTCTAAAAAGACAACGAAAAGTAAAAAAACAGATCCTAAGAAGAAGAAAAACTGAGTTTTTAAACCATTCCTTTATCTCTTAGAACGCGTCCTGAATAGGACGCGTTAATTATTTAAGCAATCGTCAATTAAAGCTACGCCACGAATATTATAAAATAATACTGCAGGAATAGCTGGAACTTCAGTAAAATAAAAAAGTGTTTAGTGTAAATCTTGAAGTTTTCATTCTTATTTGCGTCCTTACAGGATTGGCGCTTATTTTTATTTTATGGCTATATTATGATCATAGAGATGTTATTCTTTATGAAGCTAAACGCACGAATGTTGTTTTTCATTGTATCAAGTGTGGCCATCTCTACACCGCGACAAAGGGAACAGAGATTGCGACATGTCCCTCCTGCAGCTTTAATAATTCCCGGTTGAAGTTTTAAGCCATGACACAAGTTATAGCGGTACTCGATTTCGGTTCACAATACACCCAGGTTATTGCTCGCCGTATTCGTGAGTGCGGAGTTTACTCTCGAATATATCCCTACGAGACAAAAACTTCTCAGCTGAAAAAAGATAATGTTGAGGGTATCATCCTTTCCGGCGGGCCGAGCAGTGTCTTTTCCAGAAACGCACCGATGCCCGATAAGAAGATTTTTCAAATCGGCATTCCCGTGCTTGGAATCTGTTATGGTATCCAGTTGATGGGGGCCCTCTTGGGGGGCAAAGTTGAGAGAAGTGAACAGCGTGAGTACGGCCACGGTATTTTAAAAATTAAAAAAAGAGGCATGCTTCTAAGAGGGTTGAGCGACCAGATACGTGTTTGGAATTCACATGGCGATAAAATGGAGCGTCTGCCCTCTGGTTTTCAACCGCTCGCATCCACGGAAAATTCCACGTTTGCGGTTATCGAAGATAAAGAGAGATATTTATATGGATTACAGTTTCATCCCGAAGTTTACCACACTGAGCAGGGGATAAAGATAATCCGCAATTTTTTGTATAATATATGCCACTGCTCCGGCGACTGGTCGATGGCTGATTATATTAATAAAATGACCAGGGAGATTCGTGAAACTGTCGGTAACGAACGTGTCATATTAGGTCTGAGTGGGGGTGTCGATTCTTCCGTCGCTGCCGTTCTTATTCACCAGGCTATCGGTGATCAGCTCACCTGTGTGTTCGTCGACAATGGACTGTTGCGAATCAATGAAGGGGAAAACGTGGAACGCATTTTTAATGAAAATTTTCAGTCTAACTTGCGTATTATACGCTCTTCAAACCGTTTTTTAAAACGCCTTAAGGGGGTCATCAATCCTGAGAGTAAACGTAGAATAATTGGAAAGGTTTTCATCGAAGTTTTCGAAGAAACAGTGAAATCGATAGGAGATGTAACCTTTCTGGCACAGGGAACCCTTTATCCCGATGTCATTGAGAGCGTGCCTATCGATGGTAACCCTGCGGCCCTTATTAAAACGCATCACAATGTTGGAGGACTTCCTAAACGGATGAAACTTAAACTCCTCGAGCCGTTACGTGAACTATTTAAGGACGAGGTGAGAGAACTTGGTGAGGAGCTGGGTCTACCCAGGGAGTTAGTGTGGCGACAACCCTTTCCCGGGCCTGGTTTGGGGGTGAGAGTAATCGGTGAAATATCGCGTCCCCGCCTCAATATTTTACGCCGATCTGATGCCATTCTTACCGAGGAAATGTTTAAAAGCGGCTATTATTACAAAGTTTGGCAGTCTTTTGCCGTATTTTTACCGGTTCGCACCGTGGGCGTAATGGGAGATGAACGAACATACGAAAATGTCATCGCTTTACGTATCGTAAACAGCATGGATGCGATGACCGCGGACTGGACGCGCCTGCCGCATAAATTGATTCAAAAAATATCTACTCGTATCATTAATGAAGTCGAAGGGGTTAATCGAGTGGTCCTTGATGTCAGTTCCAAACCACCGAGCACCATTGAATGGGAATAACAGGCTCTTATATCCTTAAAGACGGGTGATTTATAAATTAATTTTATAAGAACCATTTACTTTTATTTGGGTCTATATCTAAGAATATGATTCACGGAATAAGTAAAATTGCCTGTGCGGTAATTCTCCTTACAGGGTCGATTACGCCTATGTCTTCTTTGGGGGCAGAACCGACGACCGATCAAATATTGGCAATGGCCAGAGAGTATCTTGGAGGCGATGTCAATTTACGCGCTGTTCAGACGATTCAATTCCACGGTACATTTACTACTCAGGATAGTGAGGGGGAGAAGGGGGAAATCATTATTTACCTCAAGAAACCTTTTAAACAAAGATTGGATGTCATGCGCTTGAAAGAAGGGGTCACAGAGACAACGGCAATAAATAATATTGATGGATGGGTTCGCCGTTCCAACAATAAAAATGACAGCGATTGGACGATTCGTATACTCAGTATGCTTGAGTTCAAACGCATGCGCGCCAATACTTTTGATAATTTAAATTTTTACCATGGGATAGAAAAAATAGGGGGTTATATTACAAATAAAGGAAAGGTGCAAAAAGATGGTAAAACCGCTTGTCTCCTTCACTTTCAATATGACAATGAAATGTTTTATGATCGCTATTTCGATATAAACACAGGGGAATTACTTGCCACCATTAATGACAAAGGCATTGAGATCAAAGATAAAGGAGAATTTATTGTCGACGGAATCCGATTTCCTTGTGAGCAAGTAAGCTATGAAAATGGGAAAAAGAAAAACACTTTGATCTTTGCCGAAATTATCATAAATCATCCAATGGATGATGATCTTTTTGAATTACCTTCATTAAGATACGGTAAGTAAACGGTCTGCTGAACATTTCAGATAGTAGCGCGGTGTTAAGATTGATCCGTCGCAACCCGAAAAATAATGTTTGCCCGTAATGGTGACAAACGATTAGACATCAAGACCTATGCGGGTACTTAAATACAATTCGCCAGGCTTTTTAAATAAGCTGGCTCTTTTTTCCGAGAAGGTTAATGACGCTCCTCAGATTAGAGCTACCGTAGCCACTATCCTTCAGGCGGTGAAAAAAAGCGGAAATAAGGCAATCATTGAATATACCGCGAAACTCGACGGGGCAAATTTAAAAAGCTCCAACTTAAGAGTTGCTCGCAGTGAGCTGAAGGCAGCCACCAAGGTAATAAGTGGCCAACAGCGCAAGGCGATTAGAAATGCCATGCTCTGTGTTAAAGATTTTCACCGGCAAAGTCTTCCCAAAAACTGGAAAGGAAAAAATCCACATGGGGCCAAAGTGGGGGAAATTTATTACCCGATTAATCGTGTGGGAATCTACATACCGGGAGGCACCGTGCCGCTCGTTTCAACAGTTGTTATGACGACAACCCTCGCGCGTCTTGCCGGCGTTCCGGAAATTGCGGTTTTTACTCCCCCACAGTCAGACGGTTCAGTGAATAGCGGAGTCCTCGCCGCACTGGAGTTAAATGGGATCCAGGAGGTTTACCGTATAGGGGGTGTTGTGGCTATCGGTGCGATGGCTTACGGAACATCAAATATACCAGCGGTCGACAAGATATATGGGCCAGGAAATGCTTACGTCGTTGAAGCGAAACGACAGGTTTATGGAATTGTGGGACTGGACCTGCTGCCAGGACCCAGTGAAGTCATGATTATTGCCGACGGCACCGCGCGCGCAAAATATATCGCCGCCGATCTGCTTGCACAGGCTGAGCATGGGCCCGGCGAAGGGAAAGTATTTTTGACAACAAGCAGTATTAAATTAATTGAAGCCGTTCAGGCTGAATTTAGAAATCAGTTGTGTCATCTCAATCACAAACAATACATTAATACAGTATTAAGAAAGGGAGCTCTTTCCCTTTTGGTAAAAAATTTGGATCAAGCGGTTGAAATCGCAAATTACATGGCGCCGGAGCATCTTGAACTTCATGTCAGTAAGCGGCACATAAATCCATTGATAAAAAAAATAAGGACTGCGGGTGCTATCTTTTCAGGAGACTACACCCCGACGGTACTGGGAGACTTTGCAGCGGGGCCGAGCCACGTCTTACCCACGGGCCGTACCGCACGCTTTTTGAGCGGTCTCTGTATTTCAGATTTTTATCGGCGTAGTAGCATCACAGAATATACACCGCGTAGTTTGGCCATGGCGCGACCTGTAGTTGAAGCATTCAGTGAGCTTGAACAACTTGATGCTCATGGGCGCTCATTACAAATCCGTTTCGAGTAACCGTAGGAAAAATGGATTTACCGCGGTTAAGGTAATTAAAGCTATCCGCGTTGCATTAGGGTTAATTATATTATAGGAGATCTGCCATAAATGACCAGGAATGTTACAGCTTACAATTTGTCCCTGCCTCACATCCGTGAGCTCGAGGGATATGTGCCGGGCATGCAGCCTCAGGATGATCGTTGGGTTAAGCTCAATACCAATGAAAATCCTTATCCGCCAAGCCCTCATGTAGCTGCGGCAATTCGCTCGGAGCTGGATAAATTACCCTTATATCCGAATCCGGAAAGCACGCCATTACGCGAGGTGATCGCCGCAAAACACGGATTAAATGTGGACCAGATAATTGTGGGTAATGGTTCGGATGATATCCTGAATCTCGTGGTGCGCGCTTTTTGTGGTAAAGATCAACCAGCTGCTTCCACTATTCCCAATTATACCCTCTATCCGGTTTTAACAAGAATTCAGAATGGGGAGTTTAAGACGATTCCTTATGATCGCGAGATGAATCTTCCTCTTGATGCCATCGTAGGTTCCGAAACCAGTTTATTTTTTTTATCATCACCTAACACACCAACGGGTGTTGTCCATCCCGTAAAAGATATCGCCGATCTCCTGGATCGCTATCCAGGTATACTGGTCGTGGACGAAGCTTATGCCGACTTCGCTAAAGAGACAGCATTAGAATTGGTTAAGCATTACCCCAATGTGATAATCACTCGTTCTCTATCTAAGGCTTACTCCCTCGCGGGCCTACGTGTCGGGTATGGATTGGCCGCGGCGGAGGTTATCAATCTCATGGACCGGGTGCGCGATAGTTATAATGTCAATAGATTGAGCCAGGCAGGTGCCATTGCTGCGCTTGAGGATGCTTCATATCATAAAAAGGTGATCAGTAATATCGTCAAATTACGTGATTCCTATATTCGTGAGTTTAAAAATCGAAACTGGTTTACCTACCCGTCCCAGGCGAATTTCATATTCACTGAACCTGTCAGCAGTGGGGGGATAAAGAGTCCTGAAGTAGCGCAATCCTTATTCGATTTCCTTTATGCCAGGAATATCCTGGTGCGCTTTCTAAGCTCTAGTCCATTGACAGCGGGTTTTTTGCGTATCAGTATTGGCGACGATGCACAGATGCGCACTCTATTAGAAAATATAAATTTATGGCAGAAGAACGTATAGCTGAGATTAAACGTGAGACGAAAGAGACTACCATCTCTCTTAATTTAAATCTCGATGGAGAGGGGAAATCAACGATTGATACGGGGGTTCCATTTTTCAATCATATGATGGAATTATTTTCACGGCACGGACTCTTCGATGTCGAATTGAAAGCGACGGGCGATCTCGAGATCGACTATCATCATGTAATCGAAGATATCGGCATTGTCCTTGGCCAGGCAGTGAAGGAAGCGGTTGGAGATAAACGGGGAATATTTCGCTATGGATTCTTCTTCTTGCCGATGGATGAGACCATGGCACGTGTCATTCTTGATATAGGCGGTCGATCAACACTCGTTTACCGCGTAGAATGCCGGGAACACTTTGTGCGCGATTTTAATATTGGACTTTTAAAAGAGTTTTTTCAGGCATTTGCCAATAATGCAGGGGCTAATGTCCACATCAATCTTGAATATGGTCAGGAACCACACCATATCGCTGAAGCGATTTTCAAAGGCTTTGGTCGTACTCTAGATATGGCGACACGCATCGATTCGCGACAAGCGGGTAAATTGCCTACGACAAAAGGTAAATTGGATTAATAAAGTTAAAGATGTAAACTGAATGGGTTAAGAAAAGCAGGAAGTTATACTTTCTTTTTCTGATTTTACATTTTTGCTAGAAAATTCTTATTACTTTTAATGAGCGAATTGAAGCCAGATCTGGCGATCATTGATTACGGCATGGGGAATTTGAGGAGCGTTCTCAAAGCTTTTGAGTGCGTTGGCGCGCGCGCGCGCTTAGTTCACAAACCTGAAGAAATAGGCAATGCATGGGCGCTCGTTTTCCCCGGACAGGGTTGTATTATTGATTGTATGAGCATGTTACATGACTCGGGTTTTGACATTGAGATTACGGAATGGGTTAGAGCTGATAAGCCGTTTTTCGGCATATGCCTGGGGTTACAAGCTCTGTTTGAATATTCGGAGGAGGGGGACACTCCTGGCTTGGGGTTATTTTCAGGACGGGTGCAACGTTTCAAGCTGGGCTCTGAATATAAAGTCCCTCATATGGGATGGAATGTTGTTGAATTTATTCGTGATCGACCACCAAATGCGGGATTGCAGTCAACTGGAAATCAATTTTATTTTGTTCACAGCTACTTTGTCGTTCCTGCGGACCCTGAGATAATATGGTGTGAAACTGACTACGGCAGTCGATTTGTTAGCGGAATCGCACAGGGTAAATGCTTTGCCACACAGTTTCACCCAGAGAAAAGTCAGTTAAAAGGATTGCAAATTTATCGTAATTTCGTCGACTGGGTCGTAAAAAATCATTGATATAATTTTGTGGCATTGATTTTAACCGTAATTAATTTAGAAAATAATTAAGTGGATAAGGAAGAAACAGCTGTTTTAAGAATTGATGACAAAAACTTCACTTTCCCATTGATGGAGGGGTCAGAAGGAGAAAAAGCTGTTGATGTGCGGACATTGCGAGGGAAAAGCGGTTATATCGCTTTTGACGAAGGCTACCGTAATACAGGTTCTTGTAACGGGAAAATTACCTTTATAGATGGGGAAAAAGGCATTTTACGTTACCAGGGTTACCCCATTGAACAATTGGCGGAGAATTCAAGTTTTCTCGAGACCTCTTACCTTATTTTATACGGTGAATTGCCTACTCAAACCCAACTGAATGTCTTTCGAGGTAAATTTTCCGAAAGTGCGAATGTGCACGAGAAGATGCATAAACTAATTGATGGATTTCCTACTAACGCGCATCCCATGGCCATGCTCGCTGCGATGATTAACGCGCTCGGTTGTTATTACCCTGAGTTGTCCAGCAACGACAGAGAAAAGGAATTAGAAAATTTTGATGATACAGCGGTCCATTTGATTTCAAAAGTGCGCTCCCTTGCAGCCATGGCCTATCGCATGAAAATTGGGCGTCCCTTCATGTATCCCAATACTGAATTGTCCTATACTGCAAATTTTCTCTATATGATGATGTCTGATATCCATAATCAGTTCACGGCAACTGATGAGGTGATTAGAGCGCTGGACTTGATATTTCTTCTTCATGCCGATCATGAGCAAAATTGTAGCACCTCGACGGTTCGTATGGTCGGGTCGGGTGGGGCTAATCTTTTTACCTCTGTTGCATCAGGAATTAGCGCTTTGTGGGGTCCGTTGCATGGTGGAGCGAATATGGCAGTTATACAGATGTTGGAAAATATACATAAAGATGGTGATGATGGATCCCGTTTCGTTGAAAAGGCTAAAGAGGGTCAAAAAATAATGGGTTTTGGCCATGCTGTTTATAAAAACTATGACCCACGGGCTAAAATTCTGGGTTTAGCGGCGGAAAGTGTAATGAAAAGCTTGGGTATTCAGGATCCCCTCCTTGATATTGCCCGTCATCTCGAGAGCGTTGCCCTTAGCGATGATTATTTCATTGAACGTAAACTGTACCCGAATGTAGATTTTTATAGTGGTTTTATTCTTAAGGCAATTGGCATTCCCCTTGATTTCTTTACGGTGATTTTTACCATTGGCCGAATGCCAGGTTGGATAGCCAATTGGAAAGAAATGGCAGAAGAACCCAAGCCCAGTATATACCGCCCCCGTCAAATCTACCACGGCCCCAAAGAACGCGAATTCGTCCCTATCGAAAACAGGTGATAATTAATTGAAGAGGGGTTGCTTTCAAAAGCGGTTTTCTTTTCTTAAATTTCCATCCGCATTCTCTACACTGCTGCGTTATAGATGATCCCTGGAAACAAACGGTGAATACTAATGCTTCGTTTCTGCTCGATGGATATCAACGAAATATTATGACTGTGCTTTTGTTTCTTCTGGAAAGTTTCTGAATACCTCTTCCAATTTTAAACCAGTCAATTTTTTTATCCCGCTCAATAGTTTCCAGAGGGCCAATGCCGTTATAAACATACAGGGCAGAACGATTACCGGCCAACTCCAGAAGGTCATGCGTCCCAGTTCTTCATTAAATGCATTTGTTCCCGATTCACTATGGATGAGAAATTTTGCAAGAGTGAAATTGAGAATCGCACTTGAGAGAAATGACGATGATAGGAGCAAAGTGGTATTGAAAAGTAGTTTAGCGAATGAGGACTGCGTTTCCTGTTCATTAAGCGCAATCTCAACTCTCGCTATATTAATTACTTTTTCATTATAAAGGAGAACCCGAATTAAGGGATATGGGGTTTTTAATGAAAGCAGTATTGCCAGACCAATGATGGAAGGAATTGCCGCTTCTTTTATCGCAATCCAATCTTTATCCAACTTCATTAATCCAACACCACCGGTTAGTAAAATACTGGCAAAGCTGAGAATAGAAAAGAAATTATATTTATGACGGAAGAAAAAATCGTAGATTCCATAAGACAGTGGAAATAACAGCGCGATGATGAGGATAATAGAAGGGTGGAGATAAGACCACCGGCCTCCTTTCATTAATATTATGGAGGGAATAATGATATTCAGTCCCAGATTGAGCCATATATTTTCATTGTCAGTCTGGTTTTGGAGTGGTTTCGCAGGGTGAGGTATGGTATTTTCCCCTTTTTCGTTGTTTGTTTTTTCCTCAACCATCGTTATAAAAGTTCAGCAATTATATATGAAAGCAAGCAATATTCATTGTCTTATATCAGCAGGACCGACGCGTGAATATTTTGATCCGGTTCGCTTCTTAAGTAATCCCTCGAGTGGAAAAATGGGATTTGCCATGGCTGAAGCAGCAATGAGTCGGGGCTGGGATGTCGATCTGGTCAGCGGGCCCGTCTCACTGACGCCACCTGATGGAGTATCTTATTTCCCTGTCGTTTCTGGTGAAGAAATGTTTGATAAAATTGATTCCCTCTTTGATCGCTGCGATATTCTAATTATGGTCGCGGCGGTAATGGATTATCGCCCAAGCAATTTTTCCCGACATAAACTAAAAAAGACGGGAGCGTCGCTGACCGTCGAGCTGGATCCGGCTATCGATATCCTTAAGACGGTTGCCTCACGTAAAAGAGATCAAATTATAGTGGCTTTTGCTGCGGAAACAGAAAAGTTGGAAGCCAATGCAAAAATTAAACTCCAGGAAAAAAACGCAGATTTTATTGTCGCTAATCGTGTCGGAAAAAAGGAGTCAGGATTTGAGTCGGATTCCACTCAGGTTACACTAATTTCAGCTGCAGGTGAAATAACGAATTATGGGCCTGGCCGGAAATTATCAATAGCTGAGAAATTGGTTGAACGATTATCAGTTGAATTAAATACATAAAAAAAATTTCGTCTGGCTAAATATATAGAGTTAAAAGACAAGTAATACCTGGCTATGTCACCAACTACTAAATCCAGTGCATTAGAAAAAGCATTAGGTCGCCTCGATGACCTGGACTCCATCAGTCTCGCTAATCTGGTTCAGCGGTTGGTTCGTGAACGTAGTCTTTTGGAAACTGTTTTCAATACAATACGCGAGGGTATTATGGTCATGGACCAAAATGGTATCATAGAATACGCCAATGCCGCTGCCGGCGAACTTATAGGTTTTTCTATGAAAGAACAGGGGCAGGCAGTGCTATGGAAGCTCGTTCCTGACCTGGCTAGGACTCTTGATATATCAAGTAACGGTGAATACTGGGCGGGAACTGCGGTTACTCGGGATATGGAACTCAGCTATCCCGAAAAACGATATGTTCGTCTCTATTTGATGCCGATAAAGGAAGAGAACAATGATTCCACGGAAAGTAGAAACTACACCGTCATTATATCTGATGTCACGGAATTAAGGCATTCTACACATGAGCAGATTGAAAATGAGAAACTCTCTACTATCATTATGTTGGCATCCGGTGTTGCTCACGAATTGGGTAATCCTCTCAATTCACTAACGATACACCTGCAACTTATCAATCGTGAGCTTGAGAAACTGGATGATTCTGCGTCTAAAGAGAAAATCAGGAAGCAACTCAAAGTGTGTAGCGGAGAAGTCAATCGTCTCGACGGGATCATTACACAGTTTTTAGAGGCCATTCGACCATCTCCTCCCGATTTTCAAGATCTGGATATTTTAAAATCTTTGGAAGAGGTATTGGAATTCCTCGGTGAAGAGCTGAGTAATTCAGGCATCAATGTTGATGTTGAAGAACCCGACGATTTGCCTGTTGTTATGGCTGACGGCAATCAGTTGAAACAGGTCTTTTTCAACCTCATTACTAACGCTCGCGATTCAATGGCTAGCGGGGGGACATTGAAAGTGCGCGCTCGATGTGATGATGAGTTCGTTTATATTCTAATCGGTGATTCCGGTTTGGGTATTATGGAAGAAAATATGAGCAAGGTATTTGAACCCTATTTTACGACTAAAAAAGGGGGACATGGATTAGGGATGATGATTGCGCATAGAATTATGCGCGATCACGGTGGCCAAATTGGTATCGATAGCCAGTCAGGGATAGGTACTGTAATTACCTTGCAGTTTCCCCAGAAACATCGGCGCTTTCGATTGCTTGAGAGCTGATTCTCCAACCGCTTACCTTATTTATATTTAATCACTTGCGAAGTGGGACATAATTACCCATCTTTTAGGGTGATCAGTCTGCACTGATTGAATATTATAGCATTGAAATCTATTTAGAAACCATGCCAGCGACCGTCCTTATTGTTGATGATGAGAAACATACCCGTGAAGGATTAATGCAGGCATTAGATGACAGCTATGATGTCTATCTTGCCGCTAATGCCGATGAAGCGTTTAATCTGCTTGAATCGGAGGAATTTGATATCGTGTTAACTGATCTGAGGATGGCAGGAAAATCTGGAATGATGGTCATCGACAAGGCTTTAAACATGCCTGTGAATCCAGTTACGATCATGATGACGGCATATGGGAATGTGGAAACGGCAGTTGAAGCGATGAAACGTGGAGCCTTCGATTTTTTAACTAAGCCGGTAAATTTGGAGAAACTGGAGATTTTAATAAAACGAGCCCTGAAATCGCGTGAATTGGAAGAAGAGAATGTCGCCCTTCACAAAAGGCTCGACGAAAAATACAATTTTGAAGGAATCATAGGAAATTCAACGGCTTTACAGGAGGTTATAGAAAAGGTAAAACTGGTTGCCCCCACAAAATCAACTGTTCTCCTGGAAGGAGAGACGGGAACGGGGAAGGAGGTTATCGCCCAGGCTATCCATCAGAACAGTGACCGAGCGCGGCAGCCATTTATCGTGGTCCATTGTGCGGCATTACCTGCCAGCCTTCTCGAAAGCGAACTATTTGGTCATGAAAAAGGAGCTTTCACGGGCGCGATAGATCGGCGCATAGGCCGTTTTGAAGCGGCTGACAAAGGCACTCTATTTCTCGACGAAGTCAGCGAGATTGATCAGTCGACGCAAGTTAAGCTTTTGCGTTTTCTCGAGACAAAAACCTTTGAGCGCCTGGGAAGTATCAAACCCATAACTATTAATATACGTCTCGTCGTGGCTACGAATCGAAATTTAGAAAAGATGGTGAAGGACGGTAAATTTCGCGAGGACCTTTTCTACCGATTAAATGTAGTCGGTATTAAGTTACCTCCCTTACGAAGTCGTAGAGAGGATATCCCGCTGCTTCTTCAGGACTGTATTCGCCAGTTTACTAAAGAAAATGCTAGTGAACCAGTAAATATAGATCCTGGCGCAATGAAGGTCTTACAGCACTTTGACTGGCCGGGAAATATTCGGGAATTACGCAACTTTGCTGAAAATATAGTCGTAATGAAACGCGGGGGCACTGTCACTGAGTATGATCTTGATCGAAAGTTTATACATGGGGATGATCGGTTTGCTGATGCTATTGCATTGGATAATCCCTTGTCCGTAGAGGAGAATGAAAAGAGGTTATTGCGAAACGCTTTGGCTGAAGTACAGGGAAACCGCACCAAAGCAGCAAAACTGCTGGGAATAAGTCGGCGCACCCTTCACCGAAAACTCCAGCAATGGCCGGAACTCGATGTCTTAGATAACGGAATCAAAAGCAGGAGAGGGTGATAGCTGACCCCTCATGAGCTTTATAGGAACAAGCCTCAATTCATTGAGGAGAAATAAGTATACGGCTTATAGCTTTCTTTTAATCGATTAGAAAGTTATCATTAACCTATGGTAAATGTTTATCAACGAATAGTTTACTGGATCGATATAGGTCTGGGAAAAAAGATAACACAAGCTGTGGCCCTGGCTGCGATTACCGTTATTTATTCCTTTTATCACGGATACAAACGCTACAATGGCCCGGGACAGGAAGAAGTCATTGAAATGGCGGTTCTCGGCAAACAGCTTTCAGAGGGTAAGGGATTTTCAACCTCGGTGATTTACCCCCAAGCTGTAGCTTTGCTCGAGAGTAGAAAGAGCGATTATGTTTATACAGCTGATGAACAGCACCCAGACTTATATCAAGCTCCATTATATCCCCTCATTCTTGCAGGAGGATTAAAAATAATGACACCAACAATGCGGGAAAAGATATGGAAAGATCCACTCAGCAAGGCCCGTGGTGTTTACCCGGCTTTTAACGGAGATTATTACCTTCTTGTTATAAATGTTATTATATTCTGGGTCGTTTGTCTACTTACCTACTTTTTAGGCCGTCTCATGTTTTCACCAATGGTAGGGTGGGTGGCCTATTTTGGCGTTTTATTCTCTTTAGGTCTTTGGGATAACATCCTTGCTGTATCTGGAGTGGTGGTGCTGATGGCATTGCTTTTAATATTATTTATCCTTTGGACCTATATTGAATATGCGCGAAGTGACGACTCACCCGAGCATTTGAAAAAATTTAAACCCTGGTTGTTTTCCTTAACAGGATTTATATTAGCACTACTTTTCCTGACTGAATACACGGCAGGATTAGTCGGCTTTATTTTTGCTGGTTATTGCCTGATCTTTTTTCGAGGGAGAAAAGAACTATTACGAACCCTGGGGCTAACCGTGCTGGTATTTACAATTATGATTTCGTGGTGGCTCTGGCGAAATACGGAATGGACGGGAAAACCCCTGACTCTTGCCGGCCAAAATATCAGCTTGCGATTAGGGGATCCAACCGCTGAGCCTGAAGAAGTAAAAAGGAAATTTGATCCTGAAATGCCACCATTGCGAATAAAAAAAGTCTTCAACAAAGGATTTAAGGGAATCGAAGATAATTTCAAAGAACTGATTTGGAAAGGGGGAGGTTATATTTTCAGTGCTTTTTTTCTAGCTGGATGTCTCTATCGTTTCCGTCAGCGTTCAACGAACACGATGCGCTGGTGTGCCGTATTGACCGTTGCTTCCCTGCTTCTGTTACAACCTTTCTTTAACAGTGGGCTTTCAATGAGACTACCCGCTTACTATACAACGCCACTAATCATTGTTTTTGGGTGTGGTTTTTTCCTCATCTTGCAGGAAAGTACTAAAAAGCGAAATCAATGGGAAAAACTGGGTATGATCGCCATTTTTTTAATCTTTCATAGCCTGCCTTTAGTTCATAATTTAAGTGAGCCCCGGAGGGTTCCATTTAAGTATCCTCCCTATATCCCATCGGTAATGGTTTACACGCGTACCGATTTAAAAACAAAATTCCGACCGGGTTTTGGTTTTATGTCTGATATACCCGCGGGTCTTGCCTGGTATTCTCAGCAGAAAGTTTGGGCAAAACCTGACGACTACGGCAGTTTTGTAAATATATTTTTGCGACAGAATATCGGGGGGCTGCTACTCTCACCTGCAATACTCGACAAACCCTACTTCAGTAAACTCCTTCCCGCTAGTGCGGAATTGACGGGAGGGTTCGAGGAGACCCGTCACTGGGGTGATATCTATCGGGGTCTGGATCGTGGTAAACTTCCTGAATATTTCCCCTTGCGTATACCTTTTCAATTAGCGGTTAATATGTTTGTTCTCATCAATCCACTCGCTACCCAGACTAACCGATGATTATTTGATTGACGCATCGTGCTGGTTTTTAAGTAAATCAACCAGAGCTACTAAATTTACCCTGAAACTGACTCGCCATTAATGCATAAAGCGGTAACCCTCATATCTCTTTTTATAACCCCGTTATTATACGGCGTTTACGCTCCTATCCCGGAACAAGATTAAGGCACACCACTAACGATCAGTTTACAGGCTGGTGGTTTCTATGACTCCAATATTTTTGGGAATTTCGCGAATGAGATTGATAGCGGGGTCTTAAGTTTTGCTCCGCGTATTAAGTATAATGCATCACTTGCCGAGCAAACTTATCTATCCAGTTTTTACGATTTGGAAATTCTTTCTTATGATAATCGTCCTTCCGATGATACTCTTATTAATAATATCCTGGGAATTAACGTCTATCATTCGTTTGCACCGAATATTAATTTCCAAATTGATGATACCCTCTCACTCATTGACAACCCTGAATCATTACTCGTAGGCGTATTACAATCTAACCAGTCTTTAAATCAAAACCTATTCAATGTTCGTTTAAACGCCGATTTCTCAGAAAAGCACGGTGCTGTTTTCAAGTATAGAAATACAAACTTTGCCTATGATGATAATGGTCTCGCTGAACTTCTGGATCGCAATCAGCACCTCATTGGTGTTGAAGGAAATTTCAATCATACACCATTGATGACCTTTGTCGGAGAATTTCGTTATCAGGATATAAACTACGATCAGAGCGGCCTGGAAAAAAACAGTGACTCGATTTTTTTTCTGGGAGGAATTAATTATAATCCCGATGAGAAGATAGATATAAGAGGAAGATTTGGAGTAGAGGATCGTGATCGAATTAGCAGTAGCGATAATACAAGTTTTTATGGTGAATTTACCGGCTCTTACCGTTATCAGGAGGAATCGTTTCTCTCCGCTGGTGTAACATATGATATACGCGAAACTTCGAATCCTTTAAATTTCACTGACGACGAAGTTTTGAGTTTATTCATTAACGCTCAACACACTTTTAGCGGTGCCTTTACCATTTCCGGATCGGTATTATATAATGCTTCAGAGTTGCTTCAGCGGGATCCGACAGCGGGGCCCAATGTCGAAGATGATACGGTTCGCGTTGGCTTTGGCTTAACCTATAAACCATCTGATAATTTAGCTATTATCATCGATTATGATTTTGATAATACCACCTCAGATGACCCGGTGCGCGAAGAAAACAGACACCGTGTCGGTATCAATTTCCGTTATACTTTCGGATTATTTTAATGGGGTTATTGAATTTTCCGGAATAGAGTTGATATTAATCGCAGCTGCGGGTCATGCTGGACCCGCTTTTCATTTAGGATCTATAACCTAAAGCAATTAGAATATGAAAGATGCCAGTAGTTCATTGCCGGAAGGCCTTTCTTTGCCTGATTTGCTGAGAATGCTCAAGGCCAGAAAAACGCTTATTGCGCTGATCCTGTCAATATGTTTCATCACCACCGTTATTATTACATGGAGTCAACCCAAGTGGTACAATTCGGTTGCCGGCATAAGAGTCGAGAAACCAGAAGGTGAGGTGGTATTATTCGGACAACAGACTACGGGAAATTTCGATCCCTATTTTATTCGGGAACAGGTTGAGATCATTCAGAGTAAAAAAGTACTCATGCCGGTAATTCGGAAATTTAAAATACAGGCATTACTCAGTGAACAGTTTGGTGGCGCCATCACCGAAGATGAATCTTATACATTTTTTTCAAAAAAAATGATCAACGTCGACTCACACTCGGGGACACCGCTTATTGATATTGGGGTGCTCGTGCAGGAAGATCCTGTTCTTGCTTCAATCCTTGCCAATGCTATCGCCCAGGCGTATGCGGATGACCGAATTGAATTTGCGACTGCGGGCCAAACGGAAGCTATTCAAAAATTAAAAGAAGAATTGCAATTGCAGGAAAACGTAGTTTCAGAACAGAGAGATGACATCGAAAATTTACGTAAAGAACTGCAGATTTCTGGTGTTGGCATAAATTCCCAGACTATTCAACTCGACATCGAAAACTTACGGCAACTGGAGCGCACTCTCATTGCTTTAAAAGTTGACGCGATTGCGCGCAAGACACGCTTTGAGCGGTTTAAAGCCGTTCCCTTGAATGAACGATATAAGCTTGTTAATTCTGAACTCATCCCTGGCAGCAACATTCAGAACCTGATGCAGGCACATTTGATTGCCGATCAGAATTACACACAGATGAATAGAAGGCTGGGTGAAGCTCATCCCGATTTAATGGCCGCCGCTGAAAATATGGTTAAAATTAAGGATCAGCTGGACACTCTTCTACAGGGCTACGAAGAATCACTGGAGATTTCCTATTTTGAATCTCAAGCCCGTGTTTCTGAATTAGAAAAACAACTCGAGAGAGCCCGTCTCGATCAAATTTTTTCCGCCGAGAGCAAGGTGCGTCCCTTTGAAGAAGCAGTAACTAAACTCCGAGATGAAGAAAATTTATATAAAACCCTGAAAATTACCTTGAGGCAACGTGAAATCGATTTTCAGGTGCCCAAGCGTACCATTGAAATCCTTAATGAAGCGGTGCCTGCACGACGCCCGTCGAAACCCAATTGGATCGTCAATATAGGTTTGGCCTTAATATTTGGGAGTGTTCTCGGATTGGGGAGCGCGTTTCTCTTTGATTTTCTTGATACCAGTTTTCGTTCCATTGAAGACATGGAACGAACGCTGCAGTTACCGGTTCTGGGTGTAATCACGAAAAATCAACCGCTCGTAACTGCAGAAAACTACAATACCTTCGAAGCTGAACCCTATCGCGTTATACAGACGAATCTCGATTTGTCGGGAAGCGATGAAAAAAGCAATGTAATTATTGTCCAGTCAGCAGGTCCGGGTGAGGGAAAATCAACAACCATATACAATCTTGCCTCTGCAATGGCATATAGTGGATTGAAAATTCTTTTAATTGATTCTGATCTTCATCGACCGGTTCAACATAACTTAATGGGAGCCCAACGTAATCCCGGGCTTATTGATATCTTAAAAGGTGAAAAAAAAGCAAAATCTATAATTCAAAAGACGAATGTTCCTAAACTGGATATAATAACTGCCAGCCATAGCGCCCATTTCACGCTTAGTGTGCTCCATGTAAAACCAATTCTTGCCTTACTCAAAGAATTTCGCACTCGCTATGATAAAATTTTTCTGGATTCACCCCCTATTATTGGAATTAGTGATGCTTCGGTCCTCGCCAGTGTCTGTGATGGCATTATTTTTGTCGTACAGCATAAGAGGACGACGACTTCCATGTCTCTGCGTGCTCAACAAATCCTTCAAAATGTTGAGGGGAGCATGCTTGGATTGATATTAAACCAAGTCCCGGACACGGGAGGGGAAGATTATAATTATTATACCAGTAATTATTCGTATTACAGCTCTTCTCAAAAGCAAAAGGAAGATGACACTAATAGGGGAACGGGAGTATCATCAGGAAACGAAAATGAATCATTTGAAATTGATGAAATTGGTAAAGGAAATACCCCTAAAGTTTAAATCCAGTATTCTGGATTATTGAGTTCTTATGGGGTAGGGAGCGTTCATTGTTGACTTTAAAGTAAAAAACAAAATTTTTTAATTATTATTTGGTGCGAGCGTAGCTCAGTTGGTAGAGCACCACCTTGCCAAGGTGGATGTCGAGGGTTCGAGCCCCTTCGCTCGCTCCATTAAAAAAAAGTGAAAGCGAAAGAACTTTTTGGGTTGCCGGAATCCCTGCCATTCGGGGATTTTTTTTTATCGGACAGCACTCCCTGGGAATGGGTTTTGAATATTAAATCCGCCTTGGCTGACTTTGATTTTAGGGCTCAGTCAATACGCCATGATTTCCCTCCAGGGGTGGCCATAAGCGGTCAGGTATTCATCCATCCCACGGTTAGGTTACCCCCCTATTGTGCCATTGAAGGCCCGGCTTACATCGGAGCGCATACTGAAGTTCGTGCGGGAACCTGTATTCGGGGTAATGTTATTGTCGGGTCGGATTGCGTGCTCGGTAATTCATGTGAATATAAAAATTGTCTGCTTTTGGATCGCGTGGAAACCGCGCACTTTAACTATATCGGTGATTCTGTATTAGGCTCGGATGTCCACTTTGGAGCGGGAGCTATTTGCGCCAATTTACGCCTGTTACATGATCCCGTGCCGGTTGTCTTACCAGGTGGCAACCGCGTCACAAGTAATATGCGTAAGCTTGGCGCAATGGTGGGTGAACATGCTGAGGTTCTTTGTAACTGTGTTTTACAGCCCGGAGTGATAATGGGTAAGCGTGCTGTGGTTTTACCCGGTACTGTCTTCAGCGGTTATCTTGCTGAAAATTCGATTGCCCGTGTCACGCAGCAGATAAAAACGACCTTGAGAAGAGAGTGAGAATTATAGTTCACCCCTTTTTGAATTTAAATTTCTTCATATATGGGTTCGCCTCGGTGCAATCTGATAGCGGTACGTGTCATTTGAGCTTCAGCTCTACGTGTCGGGCAATGAGCCGCTAAATGACGAGTGACTGCTACATAAATGTGTTCTGCCTGGGGGAGCCCTTCCCATAATTGGGCCTGGCGGACACCGGCTTCCAGACACTGTAATTTATGAAAATCAAGATCCTCACGCAGGGTAGCCATGGCGAGGGTATCAATAAGTTGTTGATGTGGGTGGTTCAGACGTATATATCGGGCTACCAGGGAGGTTACAGTATCCCAGGATTGCCGGCTGTTAAGGTATTCTAAAATAGATTCCAGTAACTCTTTGGGGTCGGCACTTAAGGATTCTAAATCATTGTTCTGTCCGGGTAATTTAGATTTCGGTATATTTAAAAATCGGTCAATATATACCGACATGGCACCGTGAATAATTGCTCGAATCGTATAACTGTTAGCCGAACGCAACAGTGACTGATAAACAGCGTTAGAGTAAGTGAAAGTGTGAAGGGGTCCAAACCAATCATTAATGTCATTTGATTCGGGGAAATGAGCCAACCGCATGGCAGCGGCATAAGCGACATATTTGGCAACTTCCGTGGGTGCTACCCCGCGAGTGAAACATTCCTTGAGGGTCTTGAGAATTGCTAAAGGATCATCACCCAGTAAAATATCACTTAATGAGTTCGGCGCCATAGCTTTGCTCTTCCCGTTATATTCTGTTTTAATTAATGCATCTTCAGTTTCTTTAATGTGTGGAATGAGATCGATAGGGATTCGCCAGGCACTGCTTTCTTCCTCTCCGCGCGCCGAGCTTATTCCAGGGGTTAGCGTCGGCAGTATTTTCTCCGAATGTTCCCAACCGATGGCGTTCAGAAGTTCGAATGCTTTATTGGCAAAATCATAAGTATGTCCTGTCGCAGAGTAAATGCGGTCTGTAATAGTGCCAAAGACGATATTATTAATCACTGCAGATTGAGGGAAGTCCTTTGCCGCAGTGAGCAAAGTGCGTTCAGCGCCATCGCGATGGCGCACCAATACCCAATGTTTGAGCCATCGATTAAGCTGTTCGGCTTCAACCCGTTTCCCATCCAGAGGACGTCGTTCTCGTCTTGATGGCATCCCTGCGCAGTTGGAGGCGAGTCGCCTTGAAGCGAGAGCGAGGGCGTAAATTCTGGTTTCCTTGCCGAGATAGGGCCAGAGATTGGCTACCGCGACCAGGGATGTCATTCCATCCTGCCAGTTTTCGTGATTGGCACTGCCATATAAAGCGATTTCGCTGATTATTTTTCGATAATTCACTTTCCCCTCAAGAAGACCGATTATACTCTTCGCCTGAACGAGGGCGATGTTTTGCTCTAAGCCACGCTGCAGCCTTTTATTGAAATATTTTTTAGTCGGTTGTTCATTTGCTACTTTTGCAATATATATTTCATCATCAACGATCTTGACTTGGAAAGAAGGTACATCGTCAGCAAATAAATCAAAGGCACACCCGCTGTTTAAATCGAATCGTGCATGGTGCCAATGACAGGTGAGAATGCCATCATTGACCGTGCCTCTGTGAAGGGGAAATCCGAGATGTGGACAACGATTATCCACAGCTAGAACATTGCCATCATGCCAGAATAACGCCACCGGTCTGTCCTCACCCCGGACGACAAGCACTTCAGTTTTTTTCAGCTTTTTCAGCGAACTGACGTGAATATATTTTGAGCCATCAATCATTTATGCCCCCGTGGATGAGATTTTTAATATAATTAAATCCTTGTATATGTAAAGAAATTTCTTTATTTATTTAAAATGCCAAAATCAGTGAAATTGTCTATGCCGAAAATGCGGACTCGGCGTGCTATCCTTGAATTCCTTAAAAGAGACGGTCCTACAGAAGCAATTACCATGGCTGAAACCTTAAATATATCCGCTATGGCTGTGCGTCAGCATCTCTATGAAATGCGCAATCAAAAGCTGGTCACATTTCAAGAGGATTCCAACGGGGTAGGGCGTCCCGCTAAGCAATGGAAATTAACCCTGGAAGCTGACAAGTTTTTCCCGAACGGTCATACTGACCTCGCCGTTAATCTTATTAACGCAATTCGCACGAGCTTTGGCCAAAAAGGCATCGATAAACTTATAAAATTACGATCAAAAGATCAGATTTCAGATTACAATAATCGTATACCAGAGAATGCATCACTAATAAAGAAACTGGATCGTCTTGCGGAGATACGAACTGAGGAAGGCTATATGGCGGAAGTTCGAAAAGAAGGAGACAATTCTTTTTTGCTGATCGAGAATCACTGTCCTATTTGTAGCGCAGCAACCGCGTGTACTGGTCTTTGCGCAGCAGAACTCTCGGTGTTCCAATCAGTACTCGGAAAAAATACGGACATTGAACGAACTGAGCATATTACAACTGGATCGAGGCGGTGTGCCTATAGAATTAAAAATAAAAATAGATCGTGATATTGAACTTTTTAGTCCCTAAACCGATTTCAAGTAGATTGCCTTAGTAGGCAACTAATCATTCAGTAGATCAATAACTTGCTGATGAAGGTGTGGGGTGGAAGCGACAATCGAAGCGCCTAGTACGGGGTCGCTTCCCTGCCAGTCGGTTATAATACCACCGGCACCCTGGATGATGGGGATTAACGCAAGGAGATCCCACGAATTCATAATTGGATCTACCATAATATCAGCATTACCGGTTGCGAGCAGCAGATAACCATAACAATCCCCCCAGGTATAGAGGGTGTTAACACTGCTCACTAATTTTTTCCAATTATCGCCATCCTGGTGCTTTTCGGGATTAAGCAGATTACCACACAGGAGATCCGCTTTATGCAGGTCTTTTGTATCGCGCACCCGCACGGGTAGGTCATTGAGTTTAGCCATGGAATTGTTGCCAATAAGCAATTGATTAAGCAATGGTTGGTGTATGGCCCCGATGAGGGGCTGACCATTTTTGGAAAGACAGATTAGGGTTCCAAAAAGAGGGCAATCTCTCGCGAATGATTTAGTCCCGTCGATGGGATCAAGGGCCCAGACATATTCAGCATCAGCGTTCACCGTGCCTAATTCTTCACCAATAATTCCATGTTCGGGAAACTCATTAGCAATGAGATTTCGCATAACCGCTTCAGCTTTGCGATCGGCTTCCGTGACTGGAGATTGATCACTTTTAAATTCTACTTGTAGATCAGGATTGGCAAAATATTGAGTAATTATTGAACCACTTTCCCTGGCTAAGAGTTTTATAAACTTTATTATGTCATCATCTTTCATTTTAGTTCACACCAATCTGACTGCGTTGAAGTTTGATTTTTAGATACCAATAATAAAATTTAATGGCAAGAAGCCATTGTCATGGGTAGATAAATATAAAATACTGCTCGCCCTGCCTCGTTGAATACGGAAAGATGGAAAAATTAAGATGCTTTGGACGGAAATGCCCATTCATTTTGTGGATTTTGAAGGGAGCCGCGATTGCGGTATCATAGAATTTGGTGTCGCCACCCTTCTTCATGGTGAGATTACGGAGACACGAACCCGATTATGTAAAGCAAGTGCCGAGGTTCGTGCTAAAGAGTCACGCTTGCACGGAATTCAATATAGCGACACTCAGAACGAAAAGCCATTTTCTGAAGAATGGGATAATTTTACTCACCTGCGTAAAACAGGTCCCCTGGCCGCGCATCATGCGGCAACAGAAAATAATCTGATCAAAATGGCATGGCCATATCCTACCTATTCTCCGGATTTTTTGAATCCTGATCAGGAGATTGCCGAATGGGGTCCGTGGATTGATACCTGTGCCATTGCTTTTAAGTTATTTCCCCAACTGCAAAGTCACAAGCTGCAGGATTTAATTGATTTTTTCGGCTTACAAAGTTCACTCCATAAGTTTACCAGGGTAAATTGTCCCCCCCGGCGATGTCATTACCATTGCGCTTTATTTGATGCCCTGGCTTCAGCAGTTTTGCTTATCTATATTGGCAGTCTCACCGGTTTTGAGCATGTTACCATTTCATGGTTGCTCAACCAAAGTCGTTCTCGTTCGACTCATGCTGAACAAAAGGAGCTTTTCTAATTCTTGAAACGTTAATCAGGCATTATCTTCCAAGACTTCAACTATTTTCGAGATGCCGATAAGTTTATCACTTTTCGAGAGATTGATGAGTTTGACTCCTTGTGTCGTGCGGCCAATGATGCGTATGTCTTTAACGGGAGAACGCACGGCTTGTCCAGACTGAGTCAGCATCATGATTTCATCATTTTCATGAACACTGAGAGCCCCTGCGATGTTTGAAGATCGTATGGCGATAATTCCATTGCCTGCCCGATGCTGCAATCGGTACTGATCAAAATTAGTGCGTTTACCCTGGCCGTTTTCTCCGGCGATGAGGAGGGTTGAGTCGCTGTCAACGACTTCAAGCGTTTCGACAAAATCACTTTTTTTCAAAGCTATACCTTTTACTCCACGAGTGGCCCGCCCCTGATCACGTAAATCAGTCTCCTTAAAGCGAATGGACATTCCTTTATGGGAAATGAGAACAAGCTCATTTTCTCCCTGGGTAAGTTTTACTCCGATTAATTCATCATCTTTGTCTATATTTATACCAATAATTCCACCCCGTCGATAATTCCGATAATGATGGAGATTGGTCTTTTTGGAAATCCCTTTGCGCGTGCACATGATGAGATGCTCTTGATTGGTAAATTCTTTTACGCAAAGCATGGCTGCAATTTTTTCGTCTTTCTGCATCGTGAGCACATTCACCACTGAACGACCTTTAGAAACACGGGTTCCTTCTGGTATATCATAGACCTTCTCGACATAGACACGACCGTTATTCATAAAAAACATGATGAAGTCATGGGTGCTGGCCGTAAAAAGATTTTCAACAAAATCCTCATCGTGAGAGCCAGTCCCGATTACCCCTTTCCCTCCTCTTCTTTGTGAGCGATAGGAACTTACCGGAGTGCGTTTGATGAACCCATTGTGCGTAACGGTTATAATGCAACCTTCGTTGGCAATGATATCCTCCATGCGAAATTCCCCTTCTGCGGCCATCAGCTGGGTGCGCCTCGGATTGTTGTATTTTTCTTTAAGCTCGAGTAGTTCGCTTTTAATCAATCCAAGCAGCTCATTATCATCGTTGAGAATTTGTTTCAATTCCTTGATGCGCTTCATGAGCTCACGGTATTCAGTTTCAATTTTTTCTCTCTCCATGCCCGTGAGCTGGTAAAGACGAAGATCGAGAATGGCATTGGCCTGTCTATCGGAAAGAGGATATTTTGCGATCAGACTTTTTTTCGCAGCATCCCTGTCAGCGCTGGCGCGTATTATTTTAACAAAGTCATCCAGATTGGTTAGAGCAGTTTTATATCCCTCCAGGATATGCGCACGGTCTAATGCCTTATTAAGACGAAACTCTGTTCGCCTGTAGACGACCTCGCGGCGGTGCTCAATATAACACATGAGCATTTCCTTTATGTTCATTTCTTTCGGCCGGCGCTGATCAAGAGCGAGAAGGATGACGCCAAACGAGGATTCCATGGGGGTCATTTTAAATAGCTTGTTGACAATGACGCGCGGCACTATTCCCCGTTTCAATTCAATAACAATACGGGTGTTTTCATCGGACTCGTCACGAAGGTCGCTGATTCCATCAAGTGACTTGAGTTGAACCAGCTCGGCAATTTTCGTAACCATACTCGATCGGTTAACGTTATAAGGAATTTCCGTGATAATTAATTGTTCCTTGCCGCCTTTTAGTTCCTCCGTGTGCATGGATCCACGAACTTTTATAATCCCGCGACCGCTTTTCATGTATTTCTCTATACCTTCCATACCCATGATTGCACCACCGGTTGGAAAGTCAGGGCCCGGTATGATTTTTATTAACTCTTCGACAGCTATTCCCGGGTTATCGATAATATTACCAATGGCATCAATTAACTCGCCCAGGTTGTGAGGAGGGATATTCGTCGTCATCCCTACGGCAATACCCGTGGATCCGTTCATTAGTAAATTAGGCAATGCGGCCGGTAGCACACTTGGCTCTGTCGTGCTCTCTTTATAATTCGGTTCAAAGTTGACGGTATTTTCATCGATGCTACGCAGCATTTCCTCCGTAAGTTCGGTAAGACGGCATTCGGTATAGCGGTAAGCTGCGGGGGGGTCACCGTCGATTGAACCAAAGTTTCCTTGAGGGGCAATGAGTGGGTAGCGCATCACCCAGTCTTCTGCCATACGAACAAGAGTGTCATAGACGGAGGCGTCCCCGTGGGGGTGGTAGTTTTTCAGAACCTCGCCAACGACACCCGCACACTTATCATAAGCGCGATTGTGCACGAGGCCTTCTCGCAGCATCGCGTATAAGATGCGACGTTGTACCGGTTTTAGTCCATCTCTAGCATCGGGAAGAGCACGACTGATAATGACCGACATCGAATAATCGATGTAAGCCGTTTGCATAATCTCAGTGATATTAGTCGTAATCGGGGCTTCATTTTCTGTATACATGGAGAGGAATTAAAATATTTTATATGGACTTATTTTTTGGAAACGCATCACACATCGAGATAGGAAACATTCAATGCGTTGTCTTCAATAAAGGCACGTCGGGAAGGAACGTCTTCACCCATGAGCATACTGAAGGTGCTTTCGGCAAGCGCCGCATCGGTGATATCTACCTTCAGGAGACGCCGTTTCTCTGGATCCATGGTTGTTTCATAGAGCTGTTTTGGATTCATTTCACCTAGCCCTTTGTAACGCTGTATGCTTAGACCGCGACGGCCAAGGACGCGAATCTGCCCAATAATTTCCATAATCGAATGGAGTTCAATTATCTGCTCGTTTTTCTCCCCCATATTTTCAAATAATTTATAGCGCGGTTTTTTAGAGGGGGTGAATTGGTTGATATCCAACCCCAATTTTGCCAGGTTCTTGAGAATTTTTGACATCTGCGCAGCCTCGAAAACTTCATGAACGGAAATACGCTGGTTTATTTGGTGTCCATTTTTTTGAATCTGGCGCGTAACCGTTTCTTCATAAACATCGTCTATGACCATCTCAGTATAAAAGGATGAACGTTCATCATCATCATAGAGGAAGCGATACTCCTCTTCGTTGCCCGTTCTAACGCGCGCCATGTATTTAGGTAATTTATATTTCTTAGCTTTTATATGCTGATCTAAATAGTGGTGGAGAGGACAACCATAGCGCGTTACTCCACCGCCAAGGGTCTCCATATGGGAAAGAGTCTCGACGACTTTATCTACCGTTTTGCTTGGGATTTTGTGATCGTCCCGAAGGCGAATGAGGGTTACGTCCTCGGAACCGAGTTCAAGGAGAATGCGATTTAATTCTTCATCACTCTCGATGTATTGTTCCCGTCGCTTCCTTTTTATTTTATATAGGGGTGGTTGGGCGACATAAATAAAACCGCTCTCAATAAGGCCTTTCATTTGACGATAGAAGAAGGTAAGGAGAAGCGTGCTTATATGTGATCCATCGACATCAGCATCACACATGATTATTATTTTATGGTAGCGTGCTTTTTCTACATTAAAAGCACCTTCCCCCTCATGGTCGCCTATACCCGTGCCAATCGCAGTGATCATACTGCGGATTTCCGCGTTGTTCAAAACCTTGTCAATGCGCGCCTTTTCCACGTTAAGGAGCTTACCGCGGATCGGAAGAATGGCCTGGTAACGGCGGTCTCGACCCTGTTTGGCCGATCCTCCCGCTGACTGCCCTTCAACAATATATATTTCACAGAGGCGTGGATCTTTCTCTGAACAATCGGCAAGTTTACCGGGAAGACCTCCGCCCGAGAAAGCGCTTTTGCGAACCGTCTCGCGCGCTTTGCGAGCGGCTTCTCGAGCACGAGCCGCGTTGAGCACTTTTTCAATAATTTTTTTTGCGATTGAGGGATTCGTTTCAAAATGGTATTTTAGTTTTTCACCTACAATCCTTTGGACAATCCCGTCAACTTCACCATTGGAGAGTTTAGTCTTGGTCTGTCCCTCGAAGCGGGGTTCGGGGACCTTAACTGATATCACGGTAGTCAACCCTTCGCGTGTATCATCTCCAGTCAGGGTGACATCCTTGTCTTTGATTAAATTGTTAGTCTTGGCGTAATTATTTATGACCCGGGTAAGCCCCGTTCGGAAGCCGGATAGATGGGTCCCTCCCTCTATATTATGGATGGAATTTGCGTAAGCGTATATCTGGTCATTATAACCGTCATTATATTGCAGGGAGATTTCTACAAGAATAAAACTATCTGTTTTCTTTTCAACCGTTTGAGACTTACCTGAAATAGTTATGGGTTTAGGGTGAATGACGTTTTTAGACCGATTGAGAAAGCTGACGTATTCTGTAATCCCATTATCAAATATGAATGCTTCGCTCTTATTTACCCGTTCATCATTTAATTCTATTCTCGTGCCCGGGTTTAGAAAAGCGAGTTCACGCATGCGCTTGGCAAGAATATCATATTTGAAGTCCCGAGTCGTAAGAAATATTTGAGGATCGGGCATGAAGGTTTGCTTTGTCCCGGTTTTTTTTGTGGTCCCAATGACTTTAATTTTTTGAGTCGTCTTACCGCGTTCAAAAGCCATATGATGGACTTTCCCTTCACGGCGCACCTCAACATCAAATCGTTCAGCGACGGCATTAACGCATTTTGCGCCAACCCCATGTAATCCACCCGAAACCTGATAAGCACCTCTACCAAATTTACCCCCTGCGTGGAGATTGGTGAGGACTAATTCAAGAGCGGGTATTTTATATTTTGGGTGAATATCTATGGGAATGCCCCGTCCGTTGTCTTCCACTGAGCAGGAACCGTCCAAATGTATGGTAACAGTGATAGCGTCGCAATAGCCCGCGAGTGATTCATCAATTGAATTATCGACAATCTCAGTTACACAATGATGGAGCCCCCGTTCATGGGTGTCACCGATATACATATCGGGCCGCTTACGTACGCCTTCCAACCCCTCTAGTTTCTGTATTTTAGAAGCGTTATATTCGGATGCTTTTCCCGCTGATTTCCTTTTTTTTGAGGAGTCTTTTTCCCTTTCTGACATATAGTAAATTTGTAAAGTCTACTTGGGATAATTGCGAATATATTTTGCAATATTTAGCAATAAAAATGGATTATTAATTAACCTTATTAGTATTGATTTTTAGATTGCTACCGGGCTTCCAGATATAATACTCGGGTCTGTGAAACTCTCTTTAAAAGTAGAGTATGCCTGCCGGGTGCTCGCCCAGTTAGCGCGTTCTCAGGGAAATCAGCAACTATCTCATATAGAAGATCTTGCAAAGGCTGAACAAATTCCGGCCAACTATCTTGTGCAAATTCTGAATGAATTGCGAAATGGGGGGGTAATCATCAGTCGCCGTGGTAAACTGGGAGGCTATGCGCTGGCGAAAAAACCCGAGGATATCACGCTCTATGAAGTGATCCGGGTAATCGAAGGTGAAGTCCTGGAGATGAACTTCACAGGCAATGGACAATCGGGCCTTAGAGTGTCACAGGTATGGGAAGAAATTGCCCGGAATCTGGAAGCAAATATGCATGAGTACACGCTTCAGGATTTTCTCCAGCCTGATTCAGAAGCGATGTATTATATCTGATAAAAGGTGCCGGGCATATTGGGGCACACCCATTAGCACATTTATGAGGGTTCGCTACTTGCCGTATTGTCTGCTTGTAAACTGAAATTGGTAGGGTTGTATTTTTCCCTGAATTGTAAACTTAGGACCATCTTCTAAAGGTCGGCATTTAATAATCTACTTGAGAATATTATGTTAAACGAGGATCTCCGTGTACTCGGTAATCCATTGCTTTAAATTATTAATTAATGATTCTAATTCCTGCGACGATAAGCTCTGTTCATTAACCGGGTGTTTGAGGACAGATGCGACAGAATTACGTTGGGCGGCGCTTTGAGAATTCCACCAATGCTCTTTTATCGGATACCCTTCAGATCCAGCGAAAAGGTATAGTGATTTAAAAAAAACGACATCCGGTCTGATATTAGACTCCCAGCTTTCCAGTGCTTTTGCGCATAAGTTATAAGAGCTGGATGAATAATCAGCATGGTTAAGCGTTCTTGTCAGGATGCGGGCAAAATTAGAAGCATAGAAAAAGCTGGGATAGTCGTTTCCTATCGATTGAAAACGTTTCAATAGCTGATAATCGCGAATGAACCATACATTACTTTGCGTCGGTTGTTCTAATTCTACCAGGGCATAGTCAAAGAGGTCGGGTTGCGCCTTAGTTGAGGACTTGCTTGCCCTGCGTTTTAAACACAGTATTAATCCCTGGTTCTCAGCGAGGATGTAATATTTCAGGTGAGATTCGCCAGTGGTATCCTTACTTAATAAGAATCCTTCAATTGAAAGAAGGCGCCCCGCCATACCACTCAGTCCTTTATCGCTTAGGTAGCTGTTCCTGTTTTTGTATTATTCTCTGCAGTGACAATTTCCGGATTACGCACCTCTATCATTTCTTGCCTTTTGCTATTTACATTAAAATGAGGGACGACCGCTCCACCAGAAACAATCAGTTTCATCCCTTCGGCGACACTCATCTCCAATTCTTTAACTTCATCCTTCGGGACCATGACAAGATATCCGCTGGTTGGATTGGGAGTGGTGGGAAGGAATACATTAATTATATCCTGGGTCGTCATTTCCTGTACTTCTCCTTTTCCATGCCCTGTTAAAAACCCCATGGCAAATACTCCTTTGCGCGGAAATTCAATAAGTACCACTTTCTGAAACACCGATTTTTTTTGCTGAACAAAAGTATCAATGATTTGTTTGACCGTGTTATAGACCGTTTTGGCAAAAGGTAAACTGGTAATCATGCGCTCTGTCATCCGGACAAAGAATTTTCCGAGAAAATATTTTGAAAACCATCCCAGGAGGGTAATCAGAACAAGGACGATTAAAGTAGCAAGAAAGTTTAGAAAAGCGGATAGAATGGCCTTATCAAAAATTTCATCAGGTATGAAAAAAAAGAAAAGTTGTGTGGTGGGAGCCCCAATCATCTCAATGAGGATGCGAATCACATATATCGTAACCGCCACGGGTGCGAGAACAAGCATCCCGGACACAAAGGCATTCCGTATAGCTTTTAGCATAGCAACTGAAGGATAAAAATGCTCACATCTAAAGAGATATTCAGTCTGTATATTCTAACAAGATTAAAAACAAAATATTTATTTAAGAAATAGCAAAAGGGGGAATTTTATTCGACTTATCTAAAGCCTCCATAATTTTATTCTCTGCCTGGCGTATGGCATCGCGTCCATTTACACTTTTATCTTCGTGGCCAGCGAGGTGCAGCCATCCATGGACTAAGTAGAGGGTAATTTCCCTGGCCAGGGTAAAACCGTTTTCGGATACATAGTGTTCGGCAAAATCGATACTAACACAGATTTCACCGGCAAAATCCATTTTGGGATCACCTTGAAAAGTAATAACGTCTGTAGCGTGTGGATCATTGAAATATTTTTCATGCAATCGCCTTATCTCTTTTTCGTCGACAAACGCTACTGATAACTCACCGTCAGGTATGGTTTCAGGCTGGATGTGGTTATCCAGGAAGTGGAAGAGTGAGCAAACTTGTGTGGCCTGATTTTGCAAGCGCTTGCATCGATTAATGACTTGAACGTTGCGTTGCTTTCTCTTCGATTGGGGCATCAGCATTACTGAGTTTAGCGGGGCTTATCGGTGAAGGGGATTCTGTAACAGGGGTGGTTTTAACATTTGCTGCTTCTTCGGATTTTTTTTCTTCCATTGATTCTTTTTTAGGATAGTCCACCCGGGTGTGAAGCATATTGAGAAGGGTGAAAGAGAAACTGCTTTTAAGATCCTTTACTTCTTCAAAAGTAAGAGGACAGTCCGAGAGCTGACCCCCTTCTATTCTTTCATTGCATATACTATCGATCAAATCATTTACGGCCTGGGGCGAAATTTTTCGCAGGCTTCGGCTTGCCGCTTCAATTGAGTCAGCAAGTAATATAATGGTACTCTCTGTGAATTGTGGCTTGGGTCCGTCATAGCGGTAGGTGCTTTCATTGACTTTGTCGAGTTCGACTTTAGGCGCGTTTGGGAAATCCCATGCAGTATGTTCATTTTGTTTTTTCAAGGCTTTGTAGTAGAAGTACTGGATAAGAGATGTCCCATGATGCTGTTGGATAACATCGGTAATAAGCTTTGGTAATTTGTTTTGTTGTGCCAGTTGCATCCCTTCTTTGACATGACTTTTTATGACAAGAGCGCTTATCGATGGATTTTGAACAAGGTGTGGATTTATTCCCTGTCGCTGATTCTCCGTAAAATATTCGGGTTTCACCGTTTTGCCTATATCGTGAAAAAGGGAACAAACACGACAGACAAGGGGGTTTGCTCCAATAGCTGCAGCTCCATTTTCGGCGAGATTAGCGACCATAAGACTGTGGTGATAGCTTCCCGGGGCAAGGACCTGCATGCGACGAAGTAGGGGGTGATTATAATCGGTAAGCTCGAGCAATGATATATCGGTCGTATATTTGAATAATTGTTCGAGGATAGGCAAAAAACCTAAGACGATTATCCCTGTAGCGATACCTACGAGTTGGGCCGCAAACATTTGTTTCGCGATAATTATCAAGTCCAGGGCGTCGCGTAAACCTAAGAAAAATGTGCATAATGCCAGGCAGAGCCCGGCAAACGCGCCCGCTCTCACGACACGTGCACGAAGTTGAATATTTCGGCAATAATATATACCTACAATTGAAGAGAGGAAAGTGATCAGGAGGAGGGGAAGGGCGTTACCGAGCATTACGGCGTTGAAAATACTGATTACTAAGGCGACAAATATGCCGGGACCTACTCCAATTAGAATTGCGACAATTATTGGACCTAGGGCGGTGGGTGCCAGGTAGGGTAATATCGCAATCAAAGTATTTGATTTCTGGTTAAGAATTCCGATTTCACCAAATTCAAATATGAGTCGAATAATGGCCAGGTTTAACAATATAACTACCGCCGCGAGAGCTAGCTCTCTGTTGTGTGAACTTAATTGTCGGCTTTTTGCTTTAATACAAATAATTGATGATAGGAGGACCGCAAAAGTCATTAATACACGCTCCCAAAACAATGAGTTGAAGCTAAAACCTGCGTCTAAAATTTTATTTAATGATTTTCTATAGGCATTTAACTTTTCAATATCTAAGGAGAGAACTTTAGATCCGGGCTCAATGATTGTCTCTCCTTCCTCAACCGAAACAATTACCGGGTCGACACTGGCCAGCACTTGTTGAATGCGCTCCTCGCTTTTCACGGGATCGTATACCAGGTTCGGTGTAAGACCGTTGCGCAATAAGCGGTAGAGGGCAGCTGATGCTTCACGGGTAATATCTAAGGCTAGAAGATTGATGCGAAGGGAACGCAAAGCGTCTTCTTCTGATTGCATTTCAACCTGGGCAATATGACCAGTCTCTTTTTGAATATTAAAAAAACTTAATCTACCGGTTTGTAGTTTTATTTCAGAATGTTCTGCATCATAAATGCCCTCCCGAAAAATATCCTGCATAATTTTCAGGCTCTCTTCAAAGGCTACAGCGCGCTGTTCATCATCCAACTCGATGTCGATTATTGATAAATCTTCAGGATCGAGATTATACGAGCCTCTCGGTTCGAAATCTTGAGCAAAGTTGGCAATCGCAAATTGTTTTTCGGACGCCGGGAGTTCATGTATCTTTCTGTTTAACTCATCGAGGGCTGCAGTTAATCGTTCAATATAACCGGCAAATTTTTCATAGGGAGTGAAATCGAGTCGGTAGATTGGAGGGACACGCCGCCTTCGACTGTCAATAAGGGACTCGGTGCGAATCTCACTTTCATAGGTAAAAGCAGTTTCCGCCACGATACGAATGCGTGCGATCTGATCCGGTAGAATTTGTGGTCCTGCCGGAGATAAACCAACGAAGCAGACAAATATGACAAGGACCGCGAAAGTTAATAACAAGGCGACGGAAATTAACTGGCTGGTGCCGAAAATACCTCGAGAACCAGAATTATTCCCAACTGTTTGCTTGCGTCTGAAAATCGCGGAGCGTGCTTTACTGAATGCTTTAGATAGCGCCATGACTGTTTATATCGGGCCAGGATTAATTATTACCACTACTATTAACCCTATTCTGATCAATCGAATTAGCGTGATGAATTTCGTAAGCTTCTATGATTTTTTGGACCAGGGGATTTCGAACTACGTCCGAAGACTGCAAATAAAATAATTCAATATTTTTGATATGCATTAGCACTTTTGACGCTTCTTTAAGTCCGGAATTTTTAGAACTGGGAAGATCAATCTGTGTTACGTCACCGGTGATGACCATACGACTGCGATCTCCCATGCGCGTGAGAAACATCATCATTTGCTCAGGCGTCGTATTTTGCGCTTCATCTAAGATGACGAAGGCATTAGAAAGCGTGCGGCCCCGCATGTAAGCGAGGGGAGCGATTTCTATAGCCCCGCGCTCGATGAGGCGAGTGGAATCTTCACGACCAAGCATGGCATACATCGCATCATAAAGGGGTCTTAAATAGGGTTGAATTTTTTCCGTAAGATCACCGGGTAAAAACCCCAATGCTTCACCGGCTTCAACTGCCGGGCGAGTGAGGATAATGCGATCAACTTCTTCTTTAAGCAGCGCATCAATGGCAGCAGCCATCGCTAAATAAGTTTTCCCCGTCCCCGCAGGACCAATCCCCAAAACGATTTCGTTATTAAGTACAGCTTGAAGGTATTTTTTTTGATTAATTGTTTTGGGCACGATACTTCGATTTTTGATTCGAATTATCAAGGGGTGGTCAAAAACATCTTTGAGATCAGGACCGTGACCATTGGCTACGGTTTTTAACATGTTTTCAAAATCAGAGTCCTGAAAATTTATTCCCTGTGCCCGTCCCTCTGCAAGCATATGAAAAAACAGCTCGGTCTTTGATATATTATCTGAATCACCGTTCACGCGCAGCCAATCTTCGCGAGTTACTATGTTCACTGACAGCATTTTCTCGACTTTGGATAAATTACTTTCCCGCGCACAGTATAACTGGTTAAGCTGGCGGGGATTATCAAAATACAGGGTTTTTTCAGACATAAGCCCTCATTAATTTAGGGGTATTACTATTATATAATCAGCAATACTTTTTCAGTTTTCCCCAAGTGTCATTAAGGGCCTCAGGAAGAACCTTCGTCTGTCCAATTACCGGCATATAATTCGTGTCACCCTCCCAACGCGGCACGATATGGCAATGAAGGTGTCGAGGAATACCGGCACCGGATGCGCTGCCAAAATTAAAACCTATATTAAATCCGTCAGGGTTAACCGCTTTTAACAGTATTTCTTTCCCTTTGACAATGATATCCATAAGATCGTTGCGTTCCCCTGATTCCAGATCACTGAGATCTGCCACTTCTCGGTAAGGAACGGCCAATAGGTGACCGGGGTTGTAGGGATATTTATTCAATAGAAGATAAGATAATGTTCCACGATAGACGATAAGTGCCTCTTTATCGTTATCAAGTTGTGGCAGGCGCAGGAAGGGGTTATCGAAACGCTCTTCATTTTTTGGAGTTTCGATATATCCCATGCGCCAATATGCGTGAAGTGTATCCATACGAGAACGAACCTTTGGATGATTTTAAGAGTATGTAATGACTTAAGCCACTTAATCTTAAAATACGACTGAAAAGAGTAAAGTTTTTCTACCTCGTCGTCCACCCCTTATTTAAAGCATTTAAAGCATTTAAACTGATTAAGAGGAAAGAATCGATACACTGTTTTCAGCGGACATTTATTTTCATCTATTTCAGGATAAGAAGAGCAGGGAGTATCCCTGTTATCGATTTATCTTTTTCGCATTCACGGCTCGAAAATTTAAGACATTATTCTTTATCTCAATAGTATTGATTGGGATACTTTTATTTATGGTGACTTCAGTCATCTAAGAATAATGTCATTATGATTATCTCATAAATTAACTTTTCGCATTTAAAATCATGGCTCTAAATCTCTTGGATTGGTCAATAATTATTGCTTATGTCGTGGGAATGGTTGGCTTAAGCATCGCTATAGGCCGAGGTCAAAAAAACCATGAAGACTACTACCTTGCGGGTCGTTCATTTGGCGCTTTACCGATCGCCCTATCCACGATGGCTACACAGTGTTCGACAAACAGCCTGCTCGGCGCTCCTGCCTTTGTTGCCTTTTCTGTTGGTGGCGGATTGGTCTGGTTGCAATACGAACTGGCTGTTCCTTTTGCCATGATAGGGCTCATGGTCGTCATCTTGCCTATCTTCCGACGATTGAACCTGGTTTCATTGTATGAATATCTCGAGCTGCGCTTCGGTCTCGCGACAAGGACTGTCCTGAGTATTGTCTTCCAATTTCTCAGGGCATTCTCAACGGGTGTCACCGTATATGGAATTTCCTTAGTGTTGATGGTCTGTCTCGATATACCCTTTTGGGGGGCAGTGCTATTACTTGGTGGTGTGACTGTGATATACGATGTCCTTGGCGGCATGAAAGCGGTAATATTATCAGATATTATACAATTAATCGTTATTGTTAGCGCGGTCATTATCGCTATTATTATCGCAGTCAGTCTTTTAGGAGGGGTATCAAACACCATGGCGCATTTCGATAGAGATCGATTACAGGCTCTCGATTTTTATCATCATGGATTTGGTGACGGAAAGGATTTTTCATTTTGGCCTATGCTTATAGGAGGGGTCTTTCTCTATTTATCATATTACGGCTGTGATCAAACACAGGCGCAAAGAGAACTCTCAACGCGCAATCTACGAGATATGAAATACGCACTATTCCTCGGTGGTTTGCTCAGATTTCCCCTAGTTCTTGCTTACTGTATTTTAGGTATCTGCATTGGAGCTTATGCAATGTCTCATCCTGAATTTATAACTTCTCTGCCTACAAACGAAATGGATGTTGGCGGGGTAATACACAGCGAGCCCAACTACAATCTCGCCGTGCCTCTATTTGTTCTCAGTCATTTTCCGCATGGCATTATCGGTCTGATTATGGTGGGGCTCTTCGCCGCAGCGATGTCATCGTTGGACTCCACTTTGAATTCCCTTAGTGCTGTTACAATGCGAGACCTCGTGCAACGATTTATGTTTAAAGATTTAAAAATAAAACAGGAAATAATTACGGCAAAAATCATCACTGTATTTTGGGGCGTTATCTGTCTGACCTTTGCTTTTTATGTAGGCGATATATCCGATTCGATCATTATTTCGATAAATAAAATCGGTTCATTGATTAACGGTCCTCTCTTAGCAGTATTTCTTCTCGGGATGTTGACTCGTCGGACCAACGATCTTGGCGCGGTTTCAGGTTTTATCGTGGGTTTCATCGCCAATCTTCTTCTCTGGAAATATGCTCCCGATATATCCTGGCTGTGGTGGAACGTTATCGGATTCTTTATAACCTATATCAGTGGGTTCATTTTAAGCCTCGTTAAAGCAGCCCCCGACTATAAAATGATACAGGTGGCGCTCTATCAACGGGGCTCTGTTAAGGATGATAAGACGCAAAACTGGAAACCCTATTACCTTGTTCTCACCCTCTATGGGTTGGGTCTGTTCATTTCCCTCGCCTGCTTGTAATGCTTCTACAGTTTAATATTAATCCATGTTTTCGACAATATCGTCCCGAGTAGATGCATATATTCACTATTAGGTTACCTTTCATTAATTAAAGACTTCTCAAATATGATTGCTAACCTTCAGGGCATTTTATAGTCATGCACCAACTTATCTTAATCCCTTTGGAGATACGATAGGAACTATTTTAGAATGCATACTGATATGCAATTTAACTAGAAATGAATTATCAGAAATATCAAAAAGGCTTGATCATCCTTGTATCCATGGTGACACAAATAGGATTGTACGCCCAGATTGTCCCGGACGCCCCAGTCATTGATTTTAAATTGCCGATGTTTGGTGAGAATGGATATAAAATCTGGGACCTTCAAGGGGATGAAGGCCGCTATATCAATACGGAGAGAATTGATGTTATAAATCTCAAGCTGCGTGTTTTTTCAGGAGATAGTTCATTGCTGCTTGATACTACTATTGAGAGTCCCGAAGCGACTATGCTTATTCGAAGTAACAGGGCATTAAGTAATTCGTCCATACGCATGGTGGGCCCCAATTATCACATTACCGGTATGATTTGGCATTGGGAAGGATCCAAACGAACGCTTGTCGTGAAAAAAAATGTACGCGTTAAATTTCAGGACACTTTAACGGACATATTAAAATGAATAACTGGTTACTCACATCGATTTTCATTCCGCTTTTAATATTCGGTTATAATTCTGTGAAAGGGGATGAAATAAAGAGTGAAGAGGGCTACCCTCCTATGACTTGGGTTAATAGCGAATCCCTGGAAATGAAAAGCACCCCGGAGCAGAACTTATTTTATTTTTCCGGTAATGTGCGAATAATTGGTAACAATCTTCTTGTGAAATGTGATTATCTCGAAGTCACTACGAATCGTACCGGAGATGCGGAAGCGACAATTGGTCAGATTGGGATAATAAAAAAGATAATAGCGATAGGGTCGGTAGAGATCTTTCAAGCGGGACGCGCTGCGACTGCGGGGCATGCTGAACTGTTGCCTGATGATAATATGATCGTGCTAACTGACTCGCCCCAGATAATAGATCAAAAAGCAACAGTCAGCGGTTGGCGCATCACTTTAATGAAAGGTAAACGAATGGCTATTGTTGAAAGTAATCCGGATGATCTCAGTGATGGGCGACCTACCGTAGTTCTCGATGCTCTGCCAGACCTTGGATTTAGTGATGAAAATGAAGAAAACGCGGAAAACGAAGTTATCAATAACGAGTAATTAGACTCCGCGTGATATTCACATAATATTAGATGAGTGCAGCTCGATCATATATTCAGATTAACGGTCTCGTGAAAACATACGGGAATCGCGAAGTAGTGGATGGAGTGGATTTATCAGTACGTGCGGGGGAAATTGTCGGCTTGCTCGGACCCAATGGAGCGGGAAAAACGACAACATTTTATATCATTGTTGGTCTCATACCGGCGACGAAAGGATCGGTATTTTTTGACCAGTTTAATATTACGCGCACACCTATGTATAAGCGAGCGCGATTGGGCATTGGATACCTGCCTCAGGAGCCGTCCGTCTTTCGTAAATTGTCGGTTGAAGATAACATTAAAGCTATTGTAGAGACATTACCCATGAATGGCAGTGAGCGAAAGGAATGCACAGCCCGTCATCTCAATGAGCTTGGCCTTGCCCATTTGGCCTCTCAAAAGGCTTTTACCTTAAGTGGAGGGGAAAGACGCAGATTAGAAATTTCACGCGCTCTTGTTACAACCCCTAAATTTCTGCTTATGGATGAGCCGTTCAGTGGTGTCGATCCCATAAGTATCAACGATGTCCAGGAGATTATCGTGGGACTTAAAAGAAAAGGCATCGGTGTTTTGATTACTGATCACAACGTGCGTGAAATGCTTCGCATCGTTGATCGCGCCTATCTTCTCCATGAAGGAAAAGTGCTTTGCGAGGGGAGTAGTAATTTTCTTATTAAAGACCCCCAGAGCCGTCGCTTTTACCTGGGGGAAAACTTCAATCTCTAATCCTGCTTATGTCTCTGAAATCTAAAACAAAACACACAGAAAGCATCTCCATTGAAGATTTTTTGCATGCCTTTGAGGAATCGCTTAAATTAACTTTAGTCGCGGGAGAGCCGGGCCTTAAGAAGCTGATACGGGATAAAAGCATAAACCGCCCGTCCATCGCATTAACGGGTTATTTGAAACATCTGGCTTTCAAGCGTATACAACTCTTTGGGGCGGGAGAAATGGGCTACCTGCGCGAGCTTTCTGAAGATGACCAATACAAGGTTTTAGTCGAAATGGCACGGAAACATATAGTCTGCATTGTGATTTCACGTAATCTCCTTCCGACAAAAGCAATGCTCAAAATAGCTGATGAATTTAAGATACCACTCATTCGTACTCGCCTCGCTTCTCGTGATTTTATGGTGAAAAGCACCCTGCTCCTGGAATCAATCTTTGCCCCACAGATAACAGAGCATGGAACGATGATGGATATTAAAGGAATAGGAACCCTTTTGCGGGGTGAGAGCGGGATGGGGAAGAGTGAATGCGCGCTCGCTCTAATTGAGCGTGGCCATAGCCTTGTCGCTGACGATGTTGTTTATGTTAAACTTATTAACGAGCAGGAATTGATGGCCACCAGCTCGAAATTAAATCGTGGTTATATGGAATGCCGGGGGCTCGGTATTATAAATATTGCTGAACTTTTCGGAATACGCTCGGTCCGCCTGGAAAAGCATATTGACCTGGTTGTCACCATTATCGATTGGTCTCAGGGGATGGAAGAGAATAGAACCGGATTAGAAGAAAATTATTATAATATTCTGGATATGAAAATCCCCCATATTGAACTGCCTGTCCGCCAGGGGAGGGATTTGGCCCGTCTTGTGGAGGTTGCCGCTATGACCCAGGCCCTCAAACTCATTGGGCACGATCCCGCGAAAGAATTTAACGACCGCCTGATTAAATATATGGCTCAGCACTGAAATGAGATTATTGGAAAAATAATCTTTTTTTCTAAAAAAAAAGTTGCCGCCAGGAGATTTGAATTGCAATCTTGGAGCACTTTTTGGGGGCGGATTCAGGAGCAACCCTCTTGAAAACCGCATAGTTATCAGGGTTGTTCCACGAGTGATGATTCTATTAATGTGGCAACATTTTTTTTCTAAAGTTATCAGCAATTATAATGTGAATAAGTTGTTAGAAACTTGAACTTGAAATCATTCATGCAATAGAAAATTCTGAATTTCTCCACTGGGGTAACACAAATGTTTTAAACTTTTGGACTTTGACTTGGTGCACTTGATAACGACTCAATTAATCTTCTGTATATTATTATAAGTAATTTATTTATAATGGTTTATAACATAAATAGGGAACTTCAATCGGTTGCTATGCGGCCCTCTGATCGATGCGCTATTAAACACTTTTGGGGTCATTTTGTCTCTCGCCTCAGCCTCCAATTCCCGCCGTTCGATGCCTCATTTTTTATCTGTGAATAAATTCTCTTATACCCTGATAAAATGTCGCAACATTCTGTAAAACAAGATCTTTGGAATACTTTAAAGGGTGATTTTGAAAAGCTGTTTCCCCGAGATATCTATGAGACTTGGTTTGAACCCGTCTATGGTTTGGATGAAAATGAAAATTCTTTAACGCTCGCCGCACCGAATGAATTTTCTGCTATCTGGATTCAGGATAATTACCTGGATTTAATCGGTCAGAAAGCGCGGGTGCTGGTCGGGCGCTCATTGGATATCATTGTTAAAGTTTCCAATGATGAGATCCCCGAAATTAATAGTCGGTCGCCGAATCTATCGGAGGATCGTCAAGAGGAGACACGAGCCTTTGTCAGGAAAGAAAGCCAGCGTCAACTGGAGGAAACGCTTGCCCGGAAAAATTTCTTCCTTAATCCGGCCAATACATTTGAAAACTTTATAGTGGGGTCGAGCAATCAATTGGCCCATGCGGCAAGTGTAGCCGTAGCCAAAGCTCCAGCAAAAGCTTACAATCCTCTTTTTCTTTATGGAGATAGTGGATTGGGTAAAACGCACCTCATGCATGCTGTCGCTCATTACATCGTCGATCATAATGCGCGTGCTAAAGTTATTTATGTTTCCTGTGAAAAATTCACAAATGAGTATATTCGCGCTATCCAGGAAAATAACCTCGTGAATTTTCGCAAAAATTACCGCAACATTGATGTCCTCCTCATTGACGATATACAATTTCTCGCCGGTAAAGAAGGAATTCAGGAGGAGATATTCCATACATTTAACGATCTCTTCGAGTCACAAAGGCAAATTTGTCTGACGAGTGATCGTCAGGCGAGTGAGATTTCCAAACTGGAAAGTCGGCTCTTGTCTCGGTTTCAATGGGGTATGGTGACGGATATTCAGGCTCCTAATCTTGAGACACGAGTGGCTATTCTCACAAAAAAGGCGGCTGCCCGCGGGTATGAAATATCAGAAGAAATAATTCAATTCCTGGCTGAGCGTATCACTCGTAATGTCCGGCGATTGGAGGGAGCCTTGACCCGGGTAGCCTGTGCCTCAGTCATTCAGAAGCCGCTGGATATTGCCCGTGTAGAACAATTACTCCAGGATATACTTCAGGAGGAAGTGCTTAACCGGATCACTATCGAGATGATACAGAAAAAAGTGGTTGAATACTATCAACTGCGAATCAGTGATATGATGAGTAAGCGTCGCCCCAATAATATCGCCTTTCCTCGACAGATTGCGATGTACTTAAGTCGCTTGCATACCAGTCACTCATTACAAGATATAGGATCAGCTTTTGGTGGCCGAGATCATGGGACTGTCATTCATGCCTGTAAAACAGTAGAGAATATTATGGAGCAGGATGAATCAGTTACGCGGAGTGTAGATTACTTGACAAAACAGCTGACTAATCAGAATCCATAATAAATGGAACTGACGAATGAGCAGCATCAGGCCCTGGAAAAATGGGTGAATGAAGGATTATCGTTGTCGGATATCCAGGCTCACTTGAACGATCACTTTGCGCTTTCGCTAACCTATATGGAAGTGCGGTTTTTAGTGGATGATCTAAACCTCACTTTGCAAGAGGAGGACACAACATCCCAACCAGATGATTCCCTGGGTAAGACTGGGAGCGAACAGCTTTTGGATTCACCTGAAAATTTATCGGAAACGGGCGTGCATGCAGCGAATATAAGCTCAGAAATTTTTGATGATAAAGATGATATAGGATCTACGCTGGCAGTGGATGTCGATCGGATAACCAAACCGGGATCGATAGTGAGTGGTAACGTTAAATTCAGCGACGGAGTCAGTTCTGCCTGGTTTATAGATCAGTTTGGGCGGCTGGGCCTTAATCCCTCGCAGGAAGGTTACGAGCCAAGCGCTGAAGATTTAGAGGTTTTCCAAAAGCAACTGCAAATTGCCTTGCAAAAACACGGAATATGAGGGGTTTCAGCTTTCGAGTAAGGCCTTGAATTCCTTTTCATTTATTGTGCTTATGCCTAGATCCTGGGCTTTAGTTAATTTTGAGCCTGCTGATTCGCCGACAAGAACGTAATCCGTTTTTTTGCTTATATTAGTGGTTACCCGTCCCCCTGCGTTTTCGATTAGTTCCGATGCTTCATCTCGGGTCAGGGTAGGTAAAGATCCCGTCAAAACAAAAGATTTTCCGCTGAGGACGGCAGTTTGATTGCTCGGGGATACTGTTTCTTTAACATTCAATCCGTAATTTGTAAGGCGTCCAATAATCTCTTTGTTCGATTCATGAGAATAAAAATGAATCACACTTTTGGCCATTATTTCACCTATGCCGTCGAAGGCGGTGAGCTCAACCTCACTGGCTTTAAAAATATTCTCCAGGTTGTGAAGAGAGTGGGCCAGATCCCGGGATGCAGTTGCCCCGATATGCTGAATACCCAGTCCGTGTATGAGACGCCTTAGTTCGCGCGTTTTACTCGACTCAATGGCCTTAATAAGATTTTCGGATGATTTTTGAGCAAACTTCTCGAGAGGCAAAAGGTCTTCTACCTTCAGTATATACAGATCAGCGATATTTTTAATCAGATCTCTACTCACAAGTTGATCGACAACCGCGGTACCAAGACCTTCTATGTCCATGCATTGACGTGAAACAAAATGTTCGATTCGGCCTCGCACTTGAGGCGGACAACTCAAGTTAGGACACCGCCGTGCAACCTCTCCTGGTAAGCGTATCGTTTTGGTCGCACAAGCGGGACAATTTATGGGAAAGGAATACGGGCGATTTCGTTTTGCGCTGTTTTTTGAAATAACACGGACAATAGCGGGGATTATATCCCCTGCTTTTTCGATGATTACGGTGTCCCCAACGCGTATATCTTTGCGCTTAATCTCATCCTCATTATGGAGAGTGGCATGTGAAACCGTGGATCCATCAAGAAATACAGGATTGAGTTCAGCTACGGGGGTAAGGGTTCCGGTTCTCCCTACTTGGATGTGAATTTTATTAAGTTCAGTTTCAGCCTGTTCAGCGGCAAATTTATAAGCAATAGCCCAACGCGGTGCTTTAGCAGTCGCCCCGGTCGATCGCTGATGATTGAGCGCGTCCAGCTTAATGACAGCTCCATCTGTAGAATAGGCGAATACCTGTCGCATGGTATCGAGTTCTTCTATACATCCCCAGGCAGCTTCGATGTCATCAGCGATCCAGTATTTTTCAACGGTGGGCATATGCCATTTCTCTAAATATTCGTGAAACTCGCATTGCCGTTTAAAGGGAAGGGGTGAACAGTAACCCAGGCCGTAGAGGACAATATCCAATTTACGTTTCCGGGCAATGCCGGGATTAAGCTGTTTTATTGTTCCTGCCGCGAGGTTCCTTGGATTAGCATATAAAGGAAGGTCAGCATTTTCGCGTTCCTTGTTAATACTTTGAAACGCTTCATGGGTTATAAAGATCTCTCCTCTGATTTCGATAACATCGGGATAAGGTTTTCCCTCTAATCGGGTAGGGAGATAATCAATACCTGAGATATTTTTAGAAATGTCATCACCCTCAATACCATTTCCACGAGTTACAGCCCGGACCAATTCTCCATTTTCATAAGAGAGACTGATCGCTACCCCATCGATTTTTGGTTCTATGATATAGATCAGATCGTCATCATCTAAGAGTCTGTGTATTCGTTTATCAAAATCATGGAGTTCTTCACGGCTGTAAGTATTGTCCAGGCTCATCATTGGTTGACGATGACGATAAGTTTGGAAACCTTCAATCCGGTCATCGCCCACCGCCAGGGTGGGGGAGCTTTCATCCGCTATCTCGGGATATTGATTTTCTAAATCTGTTAACGCTTTCTTTATTCGATCATATTCCTGATCCGAAATTTCCGGCCTCGCTTCTTTAAAGTAAAGCGTGTCATGACGAATCACTTCACTACGTAATTCAGCTACCTTCTTTTCTATATCCTCTCGACTCATATTCTAAATCAGATGCAAAAACCGGGTGATATATAATTTAAGAATGTCCTGAAGACGGTCAGGTAATATTAAGGGAAGATTTTTTATTCCCTACAGGATAAATATTAATTTCAAGCAAGCGTCGATAGGGTTGCAAGCTCAGATAAGCGATAACCGCCACGATTGCGCCCAAGGTATCGGCAATCCAATCCATCCATTCGAAATAACGGTGGGGATTCAGGTATTGATGCCATTCATCGCTCAAACCAAAAAGTGAAGTGATTAATATCGCAATTAAGGCGTGCTTTATAGGCATTTTATTGTCTTTAACAACACGAAATATCAAAGTAGCGAGAAGGCCGAAAATGAAAAAGTGTGCTGTTTTGTCGATGGCTATAAAAGGTAAGATCGCAGGTAATTGGGGAGCGCTGCCGCCCGATGAATAAACGATGGTAAGAGCAAGGGCAATTGGCCATATCATGCGATGCAACATTTTAGGAATGTTAATATATTACTGGCTTTTTCACAAGTATAGAGAGCATTCATAAATACAAATAGTTTCGTTATTTGAGATAAATTTGTAATTTATTTTTTGACAATGAGGAGCGATATTTAGACTTAAAACTGAAACTGCTTGCTTAATAAATAAATCAAAATAGGAGTATTTTCTGTGTGGCTATTGGTTTTATGGCATGAATGTTAAATTTGAAAATACAGATTATACCCGAATCTCTTCGGAGTTTTATATTTGCTCATGTCAGGATCTGACAATTTACTGTTTCCTTATAACCCTAATATGGGATAACCAACAGATACTGAAGTAACCGAAGTTACGATGATATTCTCTATTTCTCAAGCTGACTAATTTTAATATAATTCCCTAATTGTAAATCCCTGCCCGATAGCACCTGTCATTTATGGGGCACACACTGTGATAAAAATCTATGTCACCCTCTTTAAATAATGATCGTAATGTGCTGGTTGAGGACGTGATCACTCAAGCCAGAAAAAAGGTAAATAAAAAGAATCTCAAAATAACAGAGCGGTATATACACCAGTATTATAAGTCGGTATCCGAGGGAGATCTGAGAGAAAAAAAACCCTCGCAGTTGAGTGGTGCAGCCCTGGCGCATTTCAAATTTGCCCAGATGCGAGAGCCCAAAGTACCGAAGGTCCGTATTTATAATCCCGACCTGAAAATTGATAATTGGGAGTCGACGCACACGATTGTGGAGATGGTTAATGATGACATGCCATTTCTCGTCGATTCACTGGGGATGGTTTTAAACAAACATGGGATCTCTATTCATTTGACGATTCATCCTATCCTCAAGGTTCGTCGCGATGCAAGGGGCAAACTAAGAGAGATCGCTGCCGGTGACGATGAAAGTGAAAACCTGCATTTGGAATCTTTTCAGCATGTTGAGATCGATCGAGAAACAAATCCAGAAAAGATCGACCTCCTGGAAAAGGATATCAGAGCATCCATGTGCGATGTAAGGGCCGCGGTCGAGGACTGGTCGAAGATATGCGAGAAAATAAAAATAACTTGTCAAGACCTGGATCACAAGCCGCCACCCCTGGAACTGATGGAAGTTGCCGAAAGTAAGACCTTCCTGGAGTGGATGGTTGATAATAATTTTACTTACCTTGGCTATCAGGAATATCGATTGAAAAAGAATAACCGAAAAGTTGAATTATACCCGGTGAAAGGAACCGGTCTGGGTGTTCTGCGAGATGGGCACCATAAGCAGTCACCGAATAAAGTACTCACGCCTGAAATTTTACCAAAACGGGTACAGTCGAAAGAACTCCTTATTATTACCAAAGCAAATTCTTACGCGACCGTTCATAGAAGAGCTTTTTTGGATTATATCGGCGTTAAAATATTCAATAAGAAAGGGAAGTTAACGGGAGAAAATAGAATTATCGGTCTATTTACATCAGTCGCCTACAATCGCAGCGTAGAGGAGATACCTTTTATTCGGCACAAGGTTAAGCAGGTGATGGAGCGATCACAGCTCTATTCCTCCAGTCATGCGGCCAAAGAGCTGCTTAATATCCTGGAAACATTTCCCCGCGACGATCTTTTTCAAAGCTCGTTGAATGAGTTGTATGACATATCCATCAGTATCCTGCACTTGCAGGAACGCCAAAGAGTAAAGCTGATCATACGGCATGATCCCTTTGGCCGTTTCTTCTCCTGTTTGGTCTATATCCCACGCGATCATTATAATACTCAAATACGTGAACGTGTTCAGGAAATTTTGATGGAGGATCTTCAAGGATGCTCCCTCCAACATGCCATTCGGCTTTCCGATTCAGTTTTAGCACGCGTTCATATCATAGTCCGAACTGAACTGAGGAAAAAAATAAAAATTAATGTCTCAGAAATCGAAGAGAAAATAACGGCCACGGTCCGCTCATGGAAGGATACCCTGCATCAATCCTTGATCGAAAACTATGGAGAAGAAAAGGGCCTCAGCTTCTTCAGAAAATACGGCAATAGTTTTTCCGCGGCTTATCGAGAAGATATCGCTCCCTCTGTCGCGTTCCTGGATGTTGCGGAATTAGTTGCCCTGGGGGAGAGCGAGGACAGTCTCCACCTCTCTCTTTATGAGGAGGTTTCTCATCCCGAATCTAATCTAGGTTTAAAACTATATCGTCGAGGAGGCCCCATCCCGCTCTTTGATGCCCTACCCATACTGCGCCATATGGGGCTGAGAGTCATCAGTGAGCGGCCTTATCGTGTGAATATTAAGAGTGAGAAAAATGTATGGATTCAGGACTTTGAAATGATACATCGACTCTCAGATACTTTGACTTTGGCAGAGGTAAATAAAATTTTCGAAGATGCTTTTGTCCAGGCCTGGCGGCGCACCATGGATATTGATGGATTTAACAGGTTGGTTCTCAGTGCGCGTCTTACCTCTCGACAGACGACTTTGATTCGCTCCTATTGTAAATATTTAGTGCAGGTGGGAGTGCCTTTCAGCCAGACATACATGGAAAGAGTGCTTTCAGAAAATGCTTCATTGGCCAGACTGCTGATCGATTTCTTCGAAATTCGCTTTTCCCCTGCGCATAATGAGAAGAGGCGAAATCGTGATATGCGTTTGGTGATAAATAAAATTGAAGATGAACTTAACGCCGTAGCGAGTCTTGATGAAGACAGGATTCTTCGCAGCTTTTATGATTTAATAAGCGCTACTCTCCGCACTAACTATTATCAACGAGGAAAAGAGGGTGACGTTAAAAGTTATATCTCGTTTAAATTAGACCCTCATAAAATACCCGAATTACCCCAACCGCGACCGCAATTTGAAATATTCGTTTACTCCCGTCGTTTTGAAGGGGTGCATCTACGCGGAGGCAAGGTAGCGCGTGGCGGCATCCGCTGGTCAGATCGAAGAGAAGATTTTCGTACGGAGATTCTGGGTTTAATGAAAGCGCAAATGGTTAAGAATACCCTCATCGTCCCGGTAGGGGCGAAGGGGGGATTTGTCGTCAAAAGGCCTCCCCTCGATGGGAATCGCAATAAATTAATGGAAGAAGCAGTAGGATGTTATCAAAATTTTATTCGCGGACTGCTTGATTTAACCGATAACTATTCAGGGGATAAAGTAATATCGCCAGAGGCGGTAGTGCGATATGATGATGACGATCCTTACCTTGTTGTCGCGGCCGACAAGGGCACGGCCACTTTCTCAGATATCGCCAATGGGGTTGCCCAGGAGTACGACTTCTGGCTCGGCGACGCCTTTGCCTCAGGGGGTTCTGCAGGTTATGATCATAAAAAAATGGCTATCACTGCGCGTGGGGCCTGGGAATCGGTAAAGAGAAATTTTCGTGAATTAGGAGTTGATACCCAAACCAGCGATTTCAGTGTTATTGGGATGGGAGACATGTCGGGGGATGTTTTTGGAAATGGGATGCTTCTTTCTCGCCATATATTGTTAAAAGCGGCGTTTAATCACCTCCATATTTTCCTCGACCCCCATCCGGACCCGAAAACGAGCTATGTTGAACGTGAACGGCTTTTTAAATTACCGAGATCTACGTGGGATGATTACGATAAAAAATTAATCTCTAAAGGGGGCGGAGTCTTTTCCCGTCAGTCTAAATCGATTAACCTGAGCGCGGGAGTTAAAAAAATGCTGGCCCTGGATGTCGATGCATTGACCCCTCATGAACTGATCAAAGCAATTTTGCGCATGCCCATTGACTTACTTTGGAATGGCGGCATCGGCACTTATATTAAATCCCATGGTGAATCCCATTTTGAAGTCGGCGACCGCAGTAACGATAGTGTGCGTGTCAACGCAAATGAACTGCAGTGCCGTGTCGTAGGGGAGGGGGGTAATCTAGGCCTCACCCAGCTTGCACGTATCGAGTTTGCGCTCAATGGGGGTCTTATTAATAGCGACTTTGTTGACAATGCAGGGGGTGTCGACTGTTCGGATCGCGAAGTGAATATTAAAATACTCTTAAACGTCGTAAAGCAGAAAGAAAAGCTGACAGTTAAAAATCGAAACCTGCTTTTGAACAAAATGACTGATGAAGTAACCTCCCTTGTCCTCGATGATAATTATCTCCAAAGTCAGGCTATCAGCATGATGGAAGCCCACGCTGCGGATCGTGTAAGTGAACATGCCCATCTCATTCACATCCTGGAAAGCAAGAACCAACTTGACCGGGCATTGGAGTACATTCCTTCGGATGATGAAATTATTGAGCGCAAAAAAAATGGGAAAGGTTTAACGCGCCCGGAACTGGCCGTGCTTCTCGCTTACAGTAAGATTGCCCTCGATGATGAATTGCTGAAGTCAAACGTCCCCGAAGACCCTTATTATTTTGCAGAAGAACTTGAGCGCTATTTTCCGGCCCCCGTGATAAAACGTTATACGCATCTGATGCCTTTTCATAATTTGCGTCGTGAAATAATAGCGATGCGGGTAACCAATAGCATGGTAAACCGGATGGGTGCGACTTTTGCTTATCGAATGTGGGAAGAATGCGGTGCCGATGCTGCCAGCGTTGCACGGGCATATACGATCGCACGCGAAATCTACAATACCAGGGAGCTGTGGGAGTCGATTGAATCGTTGGATAACAAGGTCCCAGCCAGTATCCAGTATTCCATGATGTTCCAGACAAGCCGGCTTTTGCGAAGAGTAACACACTGGTTGCTGGATGTTCCCAGGCGCTCAAAAAATATATCGGCGGCGATAGCGAATTATCATCATGGCATAAATACCCTGACTGAAATACTCCCAGATTTAATTGTCGACGATGATCTAACACGATTCAAAGAGATGATGCAGGAATACATTGGGGTAGGAGTTCCTAAAGAGGTGGCAAAAAGAATTTCCGTCTTGAATTCTATTTATCCGGCATTGGATATAGTGGAAATTGCTTTAAATGCAAAAAAGAAAGTCGCCCATATTGCTTCCATCTATTTCAATTTAGGGTCATGTATGTCTTTAAACTGGTTGAGAAACCAGATCGAAATATTGGAAGTGGACGGGCACTGGTCGGCCGTCGCAAGGAGAACACTCCGTGATGATCTATACCATCTCCACCGCATTCTTTCCTCACAGGTAATTGTCCATGACGGCAAATCGAAAGCGGAAAATGCGGTGAATAACTGGTTGCATCAACACCGGGTTGAGACTGACCATGTCAAAAATATCCTTAATGACATGAAATCTGCCGGAGAAATGGATTTTGCAACTTTATCTGTAGCGGTACAGGAAATTCGAAAACTCAGTCAAATGAATTCTGGAGGGCGATGAGCCCCCTGTGTATTAGGATTACAGGCAGGACAATAGACTTTGCTGCGCCTGGCGCACCGATGGGCATCCTCATGGCATAATCTTTCAAGTGCATTTTCGCTCAAAAAAACAATCGTTTAAGCGAAGTATTTTTTCAAACGATCGCAGGCATTCTCAAGATTGGTCATACTCGTAGCATAGGACAGGCGTAAGTAAACCTCCCCTTCATTTCCAAATGAATTTCCTGCTAAGACTGCAAGTCCTGCATTTTCCAGGAGTTCGTCCGCAAGTTGACCCGCATCTCTGCCTGTCTCTTTAATATTGGGAAAAACGTAGAATGCACCTGCTGGCTTGAGACAATTAATACCGTGAATCTCGCTGAGGGCTGACACCAGGTAGTCTCTGCGGCTTTTAAATTCTTCCACCATTTGTTTTACACAGTCTTGAGAGCCATTGAGCGCAGCTAAGGCCCCATATTGATTAAAGGTGCAGGGGCAAGATGCGATATTGACGTTATAAAGTTCAAAGATATCAGCGAGGAATGAAGGAACGATGGCATATCCCAACCGCCACCCCGTCATCGAATAACTCTTGGAAAAGCCATCGAGGATGATTACGCGTTCTTTCATCCCCGGAAGGGAAGCGATGCTGAAAAAATTACCATCATAGAGAAAATCTTTATATATCTCGTCAGAGAGGATATAGAAATCGTGCTTCTTGGATTCTTCGGCTATTACCTCAAGATCTTCTCGGCTCAGGATGCCCCCCGTAGGATTATGCGGTGAATTTATGATGACGAGGCGCGTGCGTTTGCTAATACATGAGCGAAATTCGTCTTGATCAAAAGAGAATGATTTTTCTTCGCGAAGGGGTAGGGGAATGGGAGTAGCTCCACTGTGGGCTATGAGCGAAGCATACATGGGAAAACCTGGATCAGGGTAAATTACTTCATCACCCTTACCCGCAAGGCTTTGAATAGTGTAGAATATAAAGGGTTTGCCACCAGGTGCGACAATGACATTAGATGAGTCGATTTTGATACCACGTCGAGGGCCGGTAGCCTCGGAAATGGCATTTCGCAATTCAGGCAGACCCGGTGCAGGACTGTAACCGGTTTTCCCTTCACGTATCGCGTCTATAGCGGCATCACAAATATGTATTGGGGTTGGAAAATCAGGCTGCCCAATCTCCAGATGGATGATGTCTTTACCTTGTTTCTCAAGTTGCTGCGCCCGTGCCAGCACTTTGAAAGCAGTTTCAGTCTGGAGTCCCTGTGTACACTCTTTAGTCTTCATGAAAGCAAAATACAATCGTTTGCGATGAGAGCAAGCATCACTTAAGAGGATTGACTAGTGGTCGTGACCACGAAAACTGGGACAGTTGAAAAGTTAGTCTGGGTAACCTAGAAAGGACTCAGACAATGAAAGGCAAAAGATACACGACCGAAGAGAAAATACGGATGCTGCGGCAGGCGGACAAAGGGAAAACGATCCTGGAAGCATGCCGCGAGAACAACATTAGCGAACAGACTTTCCACCGCTGGAAGCGTGAGTTTGGGATGATTGATGTCGACCAGGCCAAGCGGATGAAGGAACTCTTTGAAGGAGAACGCGCGGTTAAAACGGATGCTGGCGGACAAGCTGCTGGGGATAGAGATCCTGCAGGAGACCCTCGAAAAAAAACTGTAAGCCCTGGGCACAAGCGGCAAGTGGCAGAGAGACTTGTGGCTCGGGGCCAGTGTTCGATGCGAGCGGGGTGCCGGTACTTTCGGCTGCACCGTTCCACCTATGCGTATAAGGCGAAGCATCCGGATGCTTGGTTAATGAAACTGAAGGCGGCAGTAAGGCGGTTATCACGGCAATATGCCAGGTGGGGCTATCCGAAGATCACGAAGCTGTTGAAAGACGAAGGCTGGGAGGTGGGTAAACGTCTCGTGCAAGGTCTACGACGCGAACTGGGCTTGGCGATCCCCCAACGCAAGCCAAGACGTCGGGGCAGGGGTGTTTCCACCGGGCTGCCGACCAAGGCCGAACATCCCGGCCATGTTTGGACCTGGGATTTTATCCACGATAAGACGGTCCGCGGTGGCAGTTTAAAAATGTTGACCGTGCTCGATGAGTACACCCGCGAGTGTCGAGTGATCCATGTTGATCGCCATATCAATGCGGAAACGGTGCGCGGTATCATGCAAAAACTGCTTGCCCGTCATGGGCCGCCACAATATATTCGCAGTGACAACGGTTCCGTTCCGAGGAGCGAAGCGACGACATGCGAAGCCATTCATTGAAAAGGAATTGAGAGCCTGGCTAACTGCGATGAAAATCAAAACCCTCTATATCGAACCAGGAAGCCCTTGGCAGAACGGATACATCGAATCGTTGCATGCCCGTTTTCGCGAGGAGTGTTTAAACCGTGAACAGCTATGGACTTTGACCGAAGCCCGCGTGGTGATCGAGGACTGGCGCTGGCTTTACAATAATGTCCGACCCCACCGCAGCCTCGGCAATATCACCCCACGGTGCTTCGCTGAAGACATTAATACCGAAGGCTTGGGCTCCATTCGGGCTACGCCCTCATTGCGCCCAAGCCTTGACTTCCTCTACCAACTTAACTTCAACATTAACCTCTCCAGACTAACTCTCTCGGTGGACCAGTTTACGTAACCCGATCACCTTAACTAGGAAATTCCGATTTCAAATAAATATTAAACTGAGACACGATCGACCCCTCGATATTCTGATGATCAAAGACGGAACTCTTATAGGATAGAGGAATCAGTCATGCTACTGGCCGATGACTTAAAGATGGTTTCACAAGGACATTTTTATCCTATCTTATCCTATAAGATCATTCGATTATAAGAGACTACACCCCTATTACCTGTATTGAGCTTTGCAGGAAATGCATGTCATAGTCCTTGATTGAGTATTGGTTCAGTCCACTGTATTCTCAATTGCAACTGATCGCTTTCGGGATATGGGGATGCCTTTTCTTTCAAAAAACAAGCAGGAAGAAACAGGGGATAGAATGAAGAAAATCCTTAACGACAGACGACAGGAAAAGCTCTCTTAATGATTGTCAGGAATTATCCTGATATAATTAGTTAAATCGATGCCGGACAAAAAAAATACTGACCTTTAAATTCCAGATATGTCCGAATTGGACATTGATGGATAACAGTCTGTTAGCTTAAATATATAATTTTTAAATATAAAGTTAAAGTTTGCTAAAGATTTGCTAATTATCATTCACTTTGCTGTATTTGACTGCATTTTAGTGCATTTTTAAAATTTCATAACGTACTTAGGAATAACAACTAGAGAAACAAGTTGAAATTGAATGAATGTAGATGCACGGTTATAACAGGTTCGACTCCCGCCACCTCCACCAGCCTTCGCCATTGGCGAGGGCTGCCACGTCGACTTGTCAAGCCATAGTTCTCGCGCGTAAGCGAGTTGGGACGACGGCTGAAGCTCGCTAGAGCGAAGACGAGCTTTACGGTACAAACGTACCATTCTCTACGGCTACGGCTTGGCAAGCCAGCTAATCATTAAAATAAAAATGATCCCCTTCGCCATTGGCGAGGGCTGCCATGTCGACTTGTCAAGCCATAGTCCTCGCGCGTAAGCGAGTTGGGACGACGGCTGAAGCTCACCGAGCGAAGACGGGCTTTACGGTACAAACGTACCATTCTCTACGGCTACGGCTTGGCAAGCCAGCTAATCATTAAAATAAAAATGATCCCCTTCGCCATTGGCGAGGGCTGCCACTTCGACTTGTCAAACCATAGTCCTCGCATTTTAGCAAAAAATAAATATACGTTTATGCGAAGCCTGACCCCTTCTATGGGGAAAATAGTCAAGCGTGTAAAAATGTCAGTGCATAACTTGTTTAAGTTTCGTTGTTTAAAATAAATTCAGGATCGTCTCCTCTGATCGTTCACGAGTCTTAAGACTCGGATTAACCTGCTATCCGTGCATCACTTAAAGTGAGCACCCTGTGACATTTCCAATAGACGTGTCTAAATCAGAGGAGCAAGCGCTGCCCAATCTTTCAAGGACGGTATCCTTATTTAAAGAGACACCAGGGGTCAGTACGGGTCATTGCTCCGCTCCAAAAATGTTTCTTTTTTAGCTTCTCGTTGGCACCTCCTTAAGGGTTGATGGGGTTAAGTTGCAAGCCCAGTGCTTTGGCTTCCAGGCGACCGGTCTGGATCCGCCACCAGTCCACGGCAAACTGCCGGGCCAGGGCCACGATGATCTTTTTCTTACGCGCTTTCGTCAGCTTCAAATCGCACAAGTGACGCTCCCACTTTTTAATCGCGTAATAGTCGGGCTGATACACTAACAGCCGCCACACGCACTCGATGAGCAAATGGCGTAAGCGACGGTTGCCATGTTTATTGATCGGGCCCTGGAAACGCCGCTGGTTGCTACTGTCTTCACTGGGGCACAATCCGGTGTAGCTGCCGATCTGGCGGCGGTTTTTGAAACGCTGCCAGTTGCCCACCTCCCGCTCTAAGAGAATGCAGGTCATTTTGCCCAAACCAGTGGGCAGTCCTTCGGGAGCCTCGGCCTCAATCTTCTTGGTTAGATTCTTGAGCTCCTCATCGATCGCGAGGATGATCCTCCTTAACGGTTCCAACAGCTCACACACCGTGGGCGGCAGCTGCGCTCGGCAGCGCTCCCACTTGCGGCGGTTCCACCACGGCCCCCGCAGTCGTCCCCCATAATACATGACCTGGCTTCTACCCTGTGCGGCCAGCCGCTGGCGCTGTCTCATCATACTCTGGCGTTGTCGACTCACACTGCGTTTGCGCTCCTGCTCTTCGCTCGGGACGTAGACCACACTGAAGGCTTCACGGTTACCGTTCACATAGCGGTCCAAACAAAGGGCCATTTGATGGGCATCGCGTTTGTCCGTTTTGACTTTTTTCCCATACTCGTCCCAGTCGCGCGGGCGTATCACGTAGTTCTGCACCCCCAGTTGTTTTAACTGTCGATGCAGGCTGTAGCCAAACGGTCCGGCTTCATAGCAGCTGACTATCTGCTGGGCTTCCTTTACTACTTGCTGTTCTATCCATTTTAGAAACGAAGGGGGACTGAATCGGCGGGGCGCTTTCGGGGTGCCACCGTCTACCATCATAACCACTACATAGCGGTCGATATGGACATCAATCCCAAGCTTGATTACTTCGGCTTTTGTTTTAACTTCTTTTGTTGATGACGTGGGTTTTTTCATAGGGTTGTCAGGGTTTGTGATTCGCTCACCCCTGACAATCCCCATGTCATCTTTTGACTCTTTCTGGTCACTAGTCTTTTCCCGACACCCGAACCCCGAACCCTGTCCCGAGTCCCGCGGCCACGGGACGACATCTTCCACCCTGACACCCGAACCCTGAACCGTGAACACTGAACGGTGACACCTACAAGCTTGACTCCATTCTTCTTTGCAGTTCCATAGCAAAAAAGGTCTAATAAGTGAACCTCTCTGAACTGCAAGCTAAAGCTACACGACTGGAACGTGAGCTGCAGGAGACCCGCAATCTCCTGGCATTGACCATCGACCCCGAGGCCGTCACTGCAGACCTCGCCCGCACTCGAGCCTATGCATTCGATTCCGTAAAGATGCCCGTTGAGGATGTGGTAGCGGGGTGTGCCGATTCACTCGATCGATACGGTTTCTGTGTCGTCGACCATGTGATACCATCCGACGAGGTGGACGCCATTCGCGAGGAAGTTATGGCGGCAGATGATACTGCCAACCGCAATATTCAGGGCATTAAAGACCTGTTTAATCAAGAGGGGGCGAACGCCGAGGAATTACTTAGCGGCAAGGCCGCGGCAAACAACGTGGAGTTAAGGCGAGTGCGCAGGGTCGGGCATCCTCCCAAACCTCCCAACAACATTATCTGGATGCCCCAGTACGCCCGGCATCTCGCCAATCCGGTAATTACCGCTGTGGCACGCCACGTTCTCGATGACCATCTTCGAATCGCGTCGTTGCATAACCGTTGCATAAAAAGCGACGATGCATTTATCGAGAATAATGGAGCAGACGAATTCAAGAAAATGCGAGGTTCGGATAAGCGCGGCTGGCACACAGACTGGCCCCACGACCTTTCAGCTTACGGCAATAAAGACCCCAATAATAATGTCGGTTGCATCCGCCAGCCCTGCCCCGACGTAACCATGTGCCTGGTGATGATCTGGTATCTAACCGATGTCGATGAAAATTCGGGGGGCACGTGGATCGTGCCGGGTTCGCATAAGGACAAGCGGAATCCACGGGGTCCGAACGATGGTATTTCGGTTACCGCGCCCATTCCCGGCGATATGCAAGTAACCGCGCCAGCGGGGTCTGTCTATATCCAGGATTCGCGTTGCTGGCACGCGACTGCCAGGCACAATCCAAGTGGTCGGGAGAGGGTTGCGGTGGTGAATCGCTGGTGCCCCTGGTGGTTCTCCGTCGACGACTTCGCCCCAGGAGACAAGTACAATGTCTACCACTTATGCCGTCCTCTTAACCATGCAGAGTATCTGGCCCTGCCCCCTGATCTGCAACCGTTGATGCGGCATCTCTGTCCCGATGAACGTGACACCTTGCAACAGCCGGTGCTCGATCGGGCTGAAGCAGCTCATGCACGCACGCTGTGGGGATTTCAGCAAGAGGAGGAAAATCCAGAATCCATGCAACATATCAACGCGCATATCAAAGTGCCGGTGGTGCCTTTTAAGTGTTAGCCGCCGTCGCAAGCTTCAGCCGTCGTCCCGCAGATGCGGGACTATAGCTGGTGGCTATCTCTTTTCTTTATCCCTGACAATTGACTTTCGACTTTAAGCCTTTGACGAAGACAGGTCAAAAGGGGTCTTATCAATTTTCGATTTGCGATTTTCGATTGCAGATTTGGGATTGATGCACCTTGGTCCCACTGGAAGGAAATATTAATGAGAAAAATTAAAGTCGGCGTGATTGGCGCGGGTGGTATCGTCCGTCGCTTGCATCTGCCCGATCTGGACCAAAACGACAACTTCGAAGTAGTTCTGATTAGTGGTCGTAAAAAGTCTCGGCTGAAACAACAGTGTGAAGTATTTGGGATTCCCAATTGGACGCAGGATTATGAGGCGGTTATCTCTGACGACTCGGTCGATGCTATTGTTGTAGGAACACCTCATCCACACCATGTTTCCTGGGGAATTAAGGCCATTAAATCTGGCAAGCATGTGTTGATGCAAAAGCCGCTGTGTGGTGACATGAACGAGGCAAACGCTTTCATGGAAGCTGTTGAAAAGAGCCACCATACGGTGATGTGTCTACCTCATTTTAGCAGTCAGGTTTACAAAATTCGCCAGATGATTACAGAAGGCGCAATCGGTAGAGTATCAGGCGCACGCTATAGAACCAGCCACGGGGGCCCAGAGATTTACTATGCTGAGATTCGCGATCTCTTCGGTGAAACCGATGATGACCTGTGGTTCTTTGACGCTAAACGTGTCAGTGTCGGTGCACTATTTGACATGGGGGTTTATGCGATCTCCCATTTGGTGGCCATTTTAGGATCGTTTGCTAAAGTTACTGGCTTCGTTACAACATTTGACAAACCCACAGATTTGGAGGATGTCGCTACCCTGGTTTTGCAAACCGAGACTGGAGCCATCATTACGGCGGAAACCAGTTGGTGTGATCCTGCCCGTACTGGAGAAGGTAGTATCCATGGAACAGCAGGAAAGTTCACCATTCCGGGGCGAGATGGTGCCGCAGTCAGTCTGCATACACCGACCTCCTATACCAGAGAACACGCGCCAGTTGACGTTCAGCCGGTGAATTGTGAAGATGCCAATCCGGGTAATATGCACCAGCATTTTGCCGATCACATTCGAGCGGGTACCCAACCGCCACTTTCCAATGCGCAAGCCGCTCGCCATGTGACAGAAATCATGTTAGCTGGTATGGAATCCTCTCTTCTGGGCCAAGCGATCAATTTGAAAACGCGAGTAGATAACGAATAATGAATTTTCCGAAAATTAAGCGGAGACAGCTACGGTCTCATAATTGAGGAGTAAACGCACCTCATTTAGGTAAAACCCAGGATATACATATGTTATCATTAGGATGCTTATTTATAACATTATGGTTTCAAATAGAAATTTAGATACTGACCCTTCGTAGCCAGAACGAGGCCAAGATCGGAAAGGAATCTGACAAACTCTTGTCGGCTTCAACGGTAGTGTGTCTCTACCGACCTAAAAGCGACTTCATATTTGATCGACATTCACGGGGTCTTGTGCCGTGGTTTATAGAGAGATGATAGTCAGCTAGCCGACTCGGGTTTTTGAAAAATTTAGACAAAGGAAGAGATCAATGAAGGATGCCGTGATTGTGTCTCAACCCGACGGCTTTACCGAGGTCTACGGCATGCATGGAGGAACTGGCCTGATCCATTGGAAGCGGATGGTGGTCGGTGAACATCTTTTTGGAGGCTGGCAGTCAGTGGATTTCAATCGTTTCGAGCCAGGCGCCGCGTCGGCCGACCACATCCAGTCGCGCACCGAGGAGATCTGGTTTGTGGCCTCCGGACAGGGTGAGGCTTCCATTGACGGCGATCAGGTTCGAGAGATGAAGACCGGCGATCTACTCATCACCCCACAAGATGGCCGACACGGAATGAAGAACGTCGGCGACGGCCATCTGGAAGTGTTGGTCATCGAGGTATTCCCTCCGTCCGTTGCCGGGGTTCTTCCCGCTCAAAAACCCACCGAAGTCGAGGGTTGACCATGGCTGCCAAGGCGAAATGCACCCTAATTCATCTGAGTCAGGAGAGATCGATTGATCCCAAACAGTATTTCACCGGGGCGTGGCGTTCGATTCGCCTTGAGAGCCTTGAGCCCGGCCAGAGGTTGGAACGGACGATGGAGGGGGTTGAAGAGTCATATTTCGTGCAATCGGGATCCGGTAGTGCAGTTGTAGGCGACCGAGAATTCAATTTGTCCCATGCGACGACCCTGACTTTTCCCCGTGATTCATCGTTCAGGTTGGAAGCTGGAAAGGAAGGCCTGGAGCTTTTCGTAGTCACGCTGGAAGTGTGACGGTTTGCTGTTTTCTGGACCGATCCGGAATTCTGCCGAGGCAGTTTTTCATTAAGGTTATCTGTTTCTCCCGATACCTCTTCTTTTTAAATAAAACGATTTTTAGCACTTCACTTTGGAATATATTCAATGAGTAACGACTGCGGGAATTGACAATGCATAACAATACACTGGAGCTGATTGGGCCATGTCAATCAGTCCAGTTTTCCGTTATTCTAAGAAATATCTTCTTGCAAAATCATCCGGGCGAGCGGATGAAGTTGTCACACCTGCTACCTGGGCAAAAGAATAACATGGAATAAGGAGATACGATGAACGATAAGACCGTTGGTGGTGTTCACTGGAGTTTCTGGACAATCGGTGCTGTCGCGCTGATCTGGAATGTTATGGGCGTCATGAATTTATTGATGCAAATGAATGCAGACGCACTCGCTGCAATGCCAGAGGCACAGCGCGCGATAATTGAAGGGCGACCGGCATGGGCCACCGGAGCATTTGCAATAGCTGTTTTCGGCGGTGCGCTTGGCAGCTTTCTGCTTCTGCTCAGGAAGTCGGCCGCGTTCTATTTGTTTATCGCGTCACTCCTTGGCATGATTGTGCACATGATTCCTTACCTCGGCATGGCCGGTTCGACTGTTGACTTCGGTCCCTTCGAGATCTCGATGTATATTCTGCTGCCATTGGTGGTGGCAGCGTTTTTGATCTGGTATGCAAAGTGGGCCAAGAACAAGCGTTGGATCAACTAGGAACAATGGATAAATAAATAAAGATCGCTCTCAAATCCTGCATCCTGTAGCCCGCATCCTGCCTGTCGCTAAGTCACTTCGTAATTTGCGTATCACGCAAATATTGAACGTGAAACAGAGAACTCAGTCGTTCACCCTTGCAACGCATAATTAATCTGGCTCACCAAGCTTTACCCGTAGAGAATGGTAGGATTGTACCATTAAGACCATCTTCGCACTGCGAGTTTCAGCCGTCGTCCCATAGGGGTGAAAATGAAGTTGATCAGTCACAACAGCCCGTAGCCCTTCAGATTTAGACGAAGAGGCAGACGAAGACGAAGACGAAGCTTCACTATCCTGAATCCTGAATCCTGCATCCTGAACTACTTATCGCTAGACAATCGGGATAATTCTATCTAGACCGATAAGGTTTTTTTAATTTACGACGGATGATGGTTTATATCAACGGGGAGTATGTAAATTCAGAGGATGCGAAAATTTCGGTTTTCGATCACGGATTGCTGTACGGAGATGGCGTCTTCGAAGGGATCCGTCTTTACGGGGGTTGTGTCTTTAAATTGGACGAGCATATAGAGCGCCTGGAAATGTCCGCCAAGGCGCTCATGTTGAATATCCCTCTATCGCATGGTGAAATGTCAGAGGCGGTGTGTGAGACCTGTCGGAAAAACGATCTTAAGGATGGTTATGTCCGACTGGTGGTGACGCGCGGGGTTGGCGATTTGGGCTTATCACCCAAGTTGTGCAAAACTCCGCAGATTATAATAATTGCCGACAAAATACAGCTTTACCCGAATTCCTACTATGAGGAGGGGATGAAATTGATCACGGTCGCGACGTGGCGTAATAATCCGGCCGCGCTCCCCCCGATGATTAAATCGCTTAATTATCTTAATAATATCATGGCTAAAATGGATGCCCAGAACGCGGGATTCGTTGAAGCGTTGATGTTAAATGACCGAGGTTGCGTGGCGGAATGCACGGGTGACAATGTTTTCATTATACGCAAAGGGGAAATCTTCACCACCCCTAATTCTTCCGGTATCCTTAAGGGGATCACGCGAGAAGTGGCGGTCACCATAGCTGCGGATATGGGGATTCCACTCAAGGAAGCGGAACTGACCCGTTATGATCTATGGAACGCGGAGGAATGCTTTCTTACGGGGACGGCAGCTGAGATTGTTCCCGTAACCGAAATTGACGGCCGCGTTATCGGCGAGGGAAAGCCGGGGGATACCACGTTGCGCTTTATGGAGGCCTTCAGGAAAAAAGTGACTGTTGAGGGAACACTGCTTTAAATTTCACCTCTTCTGCCGACTTATTAATAGATGTCCCTGCCAGTAGGGATTTCCTATTTCTGGCAATTTCAAAAGATGGCATGTTTTATGCGGTAGTATATATATATTAAATGGATATAAAACGCAAAAATCATGTCTCAGGCAAAAGAAGGATTATTTGTGCTTCTAAAATAAGCGGCAAATGATATAATTACGACAATGGGTAAACCAACCGAATGTAAATATTGCGATAAAGAAGCCACGATTCACCTTACCCAGATCGTTGATAATAAGATCCACAAGGTGGATATCTGTGAGGATTGCGCATTAGCTAAAAAAATGACCGATCCGAGTAATTTTTCGCTGACTAACTTACTCGACACTATAGGCGGTGATAGCCAGGACGATGCCGAAAATGCCATCGTTTGCGAGAGCTGTGGTATATCCACAACCGATTTTAAAAAGCTCGGCAGGTTTGGTTGTCCCGATTGTTATGAAAACTTTAAGGAATTAATAGAACCCATGCTGCAAGACATGCACAAATCTCTAGAGCATCGAGGTAAAGTGCCGCAACTATCGGCAGAACGCTTAGCATGGCGCAATCGAGTCCAGCTTTTAGAAAAGAATTTGCAGGAAGCGATTGATGCTGAACGGTATGAGGATGCCGCGCAGTGCCGTGACGAAATTGTGCAACTGAAAAATGAGAAGAAAAGCCATTTGCAAAGTTGAAAATGTTAATTAGTCCCCTAATGGAAGCGAAGGCGGAGTTGACTGACAACACCGATTTAATTTGCCCCGTGGTATTGAGCACACGGGTCAGGCTTGCTCGTAATATTACGGATATTCCCTTTCCCGGATGGGCCAAAGAGGCACAAAGGCGAGAAGTTTTGTCCGCTTGCATGGGGGTGATCGCGAAATTGCCTCAAATGAAAAAAGGAAGTCAATTTTCTGTCGATGACCTGAGCGATCTGGAAAAACAGATATTGATGGAACGTCACTTAATCAGCCGTGAATTGATCAATGCGAAAAAGGGAAGCGGCTTGGTGATCAGCGAGGATCAATCGTGTGCGGTGATGGTTAACGAAGAAGATCATTTGCGCATTCAGCATTTACGCAGCGGTTTTCGTTTCAAGGAAGCATGGAAAACAATTAACGAAATAGACAGTGCTCTTGAAAAAGAAATCGACTACGCATTTTCTTTGGATTTGGGATATTTAACAGCATGCCCCACAAATGTAGGAACCGGTATGCGCGCCTCGGCGATGATGCATTTACCCGCATTGGTCATCGCCAGTCAAATGGAAAAAGTTATTCGCGCGGTCAATCAACTGGGAATTGCGGTACGCGGTGTGTTCGGCGAAGGCTCGGATGCCAGCGGGAGCATCTTTCAAATTTCAAATCAGCAAACGCTTGGTGAAAGTGAAGAGGATATTATTAAACGATTAGTAAATGTTCTTAATTCGGTAATCGAACAGGAAAATAATGCACGGAATAAACTTTTAGAAAAAGATCCGATAAAACTTGTTGATAAAATGAGTCGCGCCTATGGCGTTTTAAAAAACAGCCATCTACTGAGTTCAGCGGAAGCGATGAATTTACTTTCGCTGTTGCGACTGGCTATCGATTTGAAAGTGCTGCCTGAAGATAATCGTGGGCAAATTGATCGATTATTTATTGAAAGCCGCCCCGGTCATATTCAATACGCAGCTGAAGATGAAATCGATCCCAATCAACGTGACGAATATCGCGCGAAATACATAAGAGCGCAATTCACCGAATTGAAGTCACTTAACTTTGACAAATTGGTTAATAATTCCTAATCTATAAACAAATCGATAAATCACTATGGAACCCATGAACAATTTTACCCCGCGTGCACAACAGGTATTGGCCTTGGCACGGAAAGAAGCTGACCGGTTCCACCACAATTATGTTGGAACCGAACACCTCCTGCTTGGGTTGATAAACTTAGGGCAGGGAGTTGCCGTTAATGTCTTGCAGAAAATGGGTCTTGATCTGGAGACCGTGCGCACCGCCGTAGAAAAACAGGTGGGCACAGGTCCGGAGTCGAAACCATCTGGCAATATACCGTACACCCCCCGCGTGAAAAAAGTTTTAGCCCTTGCGGGTAAGGAAGCAAAGGCACTCAATCATAGTTATGTGGGGACCGAACATATTCTTCTCGGTCTTCTCCGCGAAGGTGATGGTGTAGCAGCGCGCGTATTAAAAACGCTCGATGTCGACATAGAACGCTGCCGCAATGAAATTCTAAGTGAGCTGGACCCCAACTTTTCAGGCGAACAGGATGAACCTGTTACTTCGTCCACGGGAGCCTCGGGTGACGAGAAAAAGGATGTTAAGACACCCGCACTTAAAGCCTTTGGGCGTGATCTCACCGAATTGGCACACAATAATGAACTCGATCCTGTTATCGGGCGCAAAGAAGAAATTCGTCGTGTCATCCAGGTGCTTTGTCGTCGCACAAAAAACAATCCTGTTCTTATCGGAGAAGCGGGAGTGGGGAAGACGGCTATCGTCGAAGGCCTGGCCCAGGAAATTGCTTCCGGCATCGTCCCGGAACTCCTCGTCGATCGACGCGTGATAACCCTTGATCTTGCCCTGATGGTCGCGGGCACAAAATACCGCGGTCAATTTGAGGAGCGCATAAAAGCGGTGATGGATGAAATACGCCGCGCCAAAAACATTATTATATTTATCGATGAATTGCATACTATTGTCGGTGCGGGAGCTGCCGAGGGGGCAATGGATGCCTCAAATATATTTAAGCCGGCGCTTTCCCGTGGCGAACTGCAGTGTATCGGGGCAACCACTTTATCCGAATATCGCAAGTACATTGAAAAAGACAGTGCCCTTGACCGTCGTTTTCAAAGTGTGATGGTGGAGGCGCCATCAGTTGATGAAACAATCCAGATTCTCAATGGATTGAGGTCGAGGTACGAGGAGCACCATAAAGTTGTCTACACGGAAAAAGCTATCGTGTCATCGGCAAAACTATCGGATCGGTATATCACCGGGCGTTATCTCCCTGATAAAGCTATCGATGTTCTAGACGAATCGGGAGCGCGAGCGCGTATAGATTCATTGAACAGACCACCGGAGGTGGAAGAATTAGCGAAAAAAATCGACGAGATCTGTGCGAAGAAAGAGGACTCCATAAGCAAGCAGCATTTTGAAGAAGCGGCCAAGTACCGTGACAATGAAAAACAGCTTCGGGCCGAACGCGATCAGTTGATTGAAAACTGGAAAAAGACCCGTGAGGAGACAACGATCACCGTCGACGAAGACGATATGCTTCAGGTCGTGTCGGGCTGGACCGGGATACCTTTGAGCCGCATGGAAGAAAAAGAAACGGAAAAGCTTCTCAAACTCGAACAGGAGTTGCAGGAAGATGTTATCGGGCAGGATTCAGCGACCGAAGTGATCGCCAAAGCGCTGCGCCGTTCACGGGCGGACTTGAAAGATCCACGCCGTCCCATCGGCTCCTTTATGTTCCTGGGACCGACGGGGGTGGGGAAAACCCATTTGGCGAAAATATTAGCTGAGAAGATGTTTGGCGACCAGGACTCGATTGTGCAGATCGATATGTCCGAGTACATGGAAAAATTTTCCGTCTCAAGACTTATAGGTTCACCTCCAGGTTATGTTGGGTATGAAGAGGGCGGTCAGTTGACTGAAACCGTCCGCCGTAAACCTTATTCTGTCGTTCTCTTTGACGAGATCGAAAAGGCTCATCCCGATGTTGTTCAACTTCTCCTGCAGGTATTTGAGGACGGGAGATTGACTGACAGCCTGGGCCGATCTGTAGATTTTCGCAATACGATCATCATCATGACCTCAAATGTTGGCGCACAGCAGATCCAGAAAGGGAGTTCGCTCGGCTTTGGCGTGGATGATAAAAGTGGAAAAAGTGACTACGAAAAAATCAAGGACAAGATCCTTGAGGAGTCCAAGCGCATTTTTAAGCCGGAATTTCTCAATCGGATAAATGACATGGTGATTTTCAGAAACCTGAACCGCGACGATCTGATGAAGATTACCGATCTCGAGTTGGTGAAAGTGGCCAGGCGATTGAGTGAACATGACATAGTGCTTGAGGTAAGCCAGGAGGCCAAAGATTTTCTGATCGATAATGGCTATGATGAGAAATACGGAGCGCGTCCCTTGCGCCGTGCGGTAGAACGTCATCTTGAAGACCCCTTGGCGGAAAGTATCTTAAAGGGTGACCTCAAGAAAAACAAACCGATCAAGGTTATCGTGGAAGATGATCATTTAGATTTCACGCAGGACCAGCCTATTTCCAGCGTGTCCTGATATAACGCTTACTTTTATATTCTTTAACCGCGCTTTACATCTGAAGCGCGGTTAATTTTTGGGGATGAGGACAGTTATATTCCCGTTAGAGAATCAATATAATTTAAGAATGAGGGATTTATGGCAATGGGGAACAAAAATCATAAGCCGCTTTCAACGGGTAGATTAACTTATAAATGATACAGCGAATAGCGATAGTGTGCCTTTTGATCGGGGCTTCATTTTTATCAGCTGAGGCGAAGATAACTTTCGATACACCCTATGGCTCAGGTATCGATAATATTCTTGATACAGTTAAAGATGAAGGGTGGGAAAGTGTCTCTCTGGCTTTAACCGATAGAGCATTGGAAAGTTATGAAAACGGTGAACAGGCCGCTGAAAATTGGTATTACCTTTCACGGTGGGCACGACTTTTTTCCTCCAACGAAGCGGATATCATAAATAATTGGATCGATGCGATCGATAAAGCTAAATTGGGACATACAAATATGGCCCAGCGTTACACTCTTTACCAGCGGCCCCTGGGAGAACATCTTCCCCTTTCATTAAAGAGGAATTTACTCCATGATATTGAATTTTCGCGCGAGTTTTTCGATTTACTCTCTCCCTATGAATTTCTTCCTGGAGTCCTGGATAATTTGAGTGAACTGCACAAGGAAAACCGAAAATTTTTTAATGAATATCGAAATTTAGCGATCGCCATCGCGGTTGTTTACGATGTGCCCCCGCCACCGGGTTGGCCCCATTACCAGGTGCCTCAAAATGTGCTTCCTCGCGAACTGCCCAAGGTGAACGTCTCCTTCGACTACTGGGTAAGACTCAATGAAAAAAAGCAATGTGCTTTCGATATTACAGAGATGTCAGCAGAAGCGCTCAAATTTCTCGTCGATACCACGGCCATGGAAGATTTCCGGTGGGTGCAGTCAAACATCCACAATGACCCCAAAGATTTCGCATCAGTGTATGACAGGATTGACTACCGATTCGATCGAATAGCCAATAATCAATTTAATTGGAAAAGAAAAGATTATCGACTTGAGACCATTCTTAATTATGGCGGGATTTGTGTCGATCAAGCTTACTTTGCCGCTCAAACTGGCAAAGCAAAGGGGATACCGACGCTTGTCTTCAGGGGAGCCGGCATGGATGGACGACATGCTTGGTTTGGATTTATGCTAAAAGAAGGGGTATGGGAATTTAATGGTGGAAGGCAGGGCGAGAATCGCTACGTGACCGGCTACGCGCATGATCCACAAACCTGGGGAAACATCACCGATCATCAACTCAGGTTCCTGGGCGAAGGGTTTCGCCGAAGCCACTACTACCGGCAATCATTAATTCACTCAAACTTTGCCTTGGATTATTTCAAAAGAAAGGATGAAGACGCTGCCATAAAGGCCAGTGAAACGGCGTTACGCTATGAAAAACGTAACCAGTCAGCATGGGAGATACTCGTATCAGCGACGAAAATAGTCAGTGACGATGCTCGCGAAGTGGAAGCCTTACTGCGACTTGCGGCTCTCGCTTTCCGCGAATATCCTGACTTGGAATCGCAATACCTGAATCGCGTTATAAAAAGTTTGGAAAATCGAGGGGAGCTTAGTCGCGCTCAACGCGAGAAATATTTTTTGACGATCAAGCATAAAAGCAATCGCGCAGATATCAGCATACAACAGGCAGCTGAACGGCTTTTAGAGAGCATGGCCGAAGATCCTCTGTCACTCCGCCTGCGTTATTATCGAGTAATAATTAGGCAATTGGGGAAACTGGGGAGTATGGATGTATATGATCGTATCGTCCTGCCATTTGTTCGACAATTGAGTGATGCAGGCAATCAGCGTGATGCCTACAAAATGCTCATATTTGCCCGTGACAACCTTGAGGCTGTTTCGGGAAGCATGCTGGATCAAGAGCTCAAGCGTCAGATCGATAAATATAAGCCATGATGAGAAGGTGAAATTCAGGTTAATCTGAATTTTTTTATAATTTATCTTGTCAATTGGTAACAGGACTGTAATTACCCCGTTTTTCTTATTTCCCAAAAGCAATGGAAAAAACCCTCATAATATTTAAGCCTGATTGTATTGATAATAAAAATACTGGAAAAGTGTTACAGCGTTTTGAACATGAAGGATTTGAAATTTGTGCCTGTAAGATGGTCAAACTGTCCAATGATATTCTTAACGAGCACTATGCCCACCTTCATGAAGTTCCCAATTTTGAAGCGATTAAGGCTTTCATGGGAAAACGTCCGGTTATTATTATGGTGTTAGAGGCTGAAAATGCGGTGGACAGAATGCGAGCGCTGATTGGACCGACCGACTCACAAAAAGCTGAGAAAGGCACAATACGGGGAGATATGGGAACGGACAAAATGCGCAATGTGGTACACGCCTCCGATAGCCGGGATAATGCCACAAAAGAGATTAATAGGTTTTTTTCACGAGATGAGCTATTTAGCTAAGTGGAGTAGGCGTTAATTGTTCTTATTCTATTGGGCCAGGTTCCGTCGCAGCCGCTAGTAGTAATAAATAATCCCAACAGTAGATAGAATAAGATTAAAGATAACGGTTATTTTAAGGTAATAAGATAACGAAGACGAAGAGGTATACGGAAATTGACAACTATTATTTGCCATTGGAATAAAATTGAGATTATCGCACATACTTCTTAACGGCCACGACGGAGCGTGGCCCTCCAGAATAATAAAAAATTGAGGACAATGCATCTTGGCTGTTGTTGTAATATATAAAACAGAAGAATAAAATGGAGGGACGTGATCCATCGCGTCCGTTGAGAGGAACGAGTTCAAATGTCCCTAAATAATTACTCGATCTTCGTCTTCGTCTACGTCCGCGTTTTCGTCCCCGGGTGTTCACAGAAAGAGGCAATTCAAGGATAATTGGACGAAGACGAAGCAATTGTGTCATGAAGCAAGAGCTAATTGATGTTTTTTAAGAAGGGACTGCAGATGAATAAGGAGTTTTCTCATGGCCGCAACGAGAGCACATTTGTAAGGCATTCCCCGATCGACTAACCTCTGCACATAAGGTTTGATCACGGGGTTATGTTGAGCCGCGGTGCGAGCAGCCATATAGAGACATTTTCTGACTTTGGCACGACCTCCTTTTATCGATCGCTTAGAATGGGTCTTGCCACTGTCACGATTATAGGGAGCCAGACCGGCAAGAGCGACCAACTGATTGCGGCCCAGATGAGTCATTTCGCTCATATAAGCCAGGAGGGTCCAAGTCGTCACTTCACCGACTCCTTTGACTGAAGCGATAAGTTCGGCTTTCGCACGCAGTGGATCATTCTCGTTGATGAGCAATCGCAGCTGTTTGTCGATGCGATCGATTTCGTTCTCAACGAAACGGATCATGCGTTGGATGGAAAGGTGGATGCTCTTGGGACTGTTCTGCAAGCGGTTCTTCTCGCGGCCAAGCTGTTCGCTCAGATGATGGCGTCGATCCAGTAAAGCAGTCATCTGTTGCTGTTCGGGTGTCGGGGGAGCTGTTGGGGACAACTGCTTTTGCTGAGCAAAGCGCAGCAATACCTTGGCATCGATCTTATCGGTCTTTGCACGGATGCCATCGCTCGTGGCGAAGGCCCGTACGCGCGCAGGATTAATCAGGCACACCACAATCTGCGCTTCATGCAAAGCGCTCAACAAGGCGCGCTCGTAGCCTCCTGTGGCTTCGCACACCACAAAGGGGGCATCCATCTTTCCTATGGCTTTGAGCAGTTCTTTGAGTCCCGACTTGTCGTTGCTTAGAGCGTAACTTTGCTCTGCACTTTGCACTTGCAAGGTGTTTTTGGCTATATCTATGGCGATGAGGGTGTGTTTTTTTTCATTCATGGCTATCTCGGTCTTGTCAAGATGAGCTCGCGGGGGTATAATCCGGGCTCTTTCAATTGTTTGAGATTAGCCAGGTTAGATCGGAGGTTCCCAGGCTTCGTCTTGAACTCCGCTAACGCGGGTTCCAGAGGCAGAATGAACTCTTCCGATTTGCTCCCGGCTCCTCTTATTAGGAGTCGGGAGTTCCTGGCACTCTCAACCGTAGACACTGTTGAAAGCTTTTTCCAGTCCTTCCTCCGACGTGTTACGATGACCCATTCTCGGAAGGACTCAAAAGGTTGTCTTATCATCGCGGGGTAACCTACAAGAGGCAGACGCAGACGAAGAGGTATACGGGAAATGACATATATTAATTGCCACGGGAATAAAATTGAGATTTTCGATCAAAATTCTTAACGGCCACGACGGAGCGTGGCCCTCCAGAATAATAAAAAATTGAGGACAATGCATCTTGTCCGTTGTTGTAATATATAAAACAGAAGAATAAAATGGAGGGACGTGCTCCGTCACGTCCGCTGAGGAGGGTCAAGTTCAAATGTCCCCTTATAAGTACTCAATCTTCGTTTTCGTCTTCGTCTGCCTCTTTGTGTGATCACCGACAAAGGTCGATGCTTATTTCTCTTGAGCCATGATGAGGCAGACTGCATGTGTCGCGATCCCATCACCCCTTCCGATTTCACCGATCTTTTCGTTGGTCGTCGCCTTTATCCCGAGAGCCGATTCATCTACCCCCAAGGTATTTGAGAGTTTTGTTTTCATCTTCTTGATATAAGGAGTTATTTGGGGGTTTTCGGCAATTACCGTTATATCAGCATTAGCAAGATAGTAACCATGTGCCTTAATCTCTTCTATCGCTTTATTTAATATCTTCTGCGAATCAATATCCTTAATGCCTGAATCGGTATTGGGAAAATAATAACCGATATCAGGAAGACCCGCGGCACCCAGTATGGCATCAGCGAGAGCATGGGTTAGACAGTCTGCGTCAGAATGCCCGTCGAGGCCTTTCTCAAAAGGGATTTTTATTCCTCCAAGGATGAGTTTTCTTCCCGAAACGAGTGGGTGAATATCGTAACCGCAACCGATGCGAAAGGGTAAAGTCATAGTTGCTGATAAATGCTTATAATCTTCAAGGGATCAGAAAGATGAATAGTAGAGCTTAAGACTTATGTGGAAAATCAAGCAGGTTTTCGATAATGGCAATATCTTCCGGGGTCGTTAGTTTATGATTAGATTGTGTGTTTTCCAGCAGACTGACAGGGTGTCCATATTCTATGATAGCTGTTGTGTCATCAGTCGCTTCAATAGCGTTCTCATGCATATGGCGGTAGGCCGCGGTAATAAGTTCTCGTTCAAATACTTGAGGTGTTTCCATGGCCCAGAGTCTACTGCGATCGATATTATTTAATTGAAGTTTTCTAAAATCATGGGTGTCTGCATTGATTTCTTTGATCGTATCCGTTACCTGATGGGCGAGGGTAACTGCTTTATCTATTTCAACCATTTCCTGAAGGGTAATGAGGGAATGGCTGTCGATAAGGGGGCGGGCACAATCATGAATAAATACATATTCGATATTTTCCGGAAGCTGTAAGAGGGCATTGTAAACCGAGTGCTGCCGTTCGTTGCCCCCTTGAACCCATAAAATATTCAATGCCGCGATGGGATCATTTTCTATGGCCTGTGAGATGCCGACACGTTGAACCTGGTCACGATAAGCGATGATATAAACATCTATGGTCCCACTTCTGGCAAAAGCGGCCAGGGAATAATTGACGACCGGCTTTCCGAGGAGAGGAACCAGGATTTTATCCGTAACCTGATCACGCATGCGCGCGCTTTTACCCGCACACAATAAAATCACCGCGTTAGCCATAATGCATTTAAGAATGGATTAATCTTAGATAGCCAGAAAAAATCGTTTATTGTTACCTGCACCCCTCCGGGGCTTTTGGAATGCGTGCATCTAATACCCGCTTGCTGATGGAATGGTCCAAATATATTTTGCCCCTCCCAAGCCCGACTATTTAGAACAGGGTTTATTGTGGCGGGCTGTTATTAAAATGTTCCCATTTGGCTATTATTTCGTTGATGACTTTACTTCCAGCTCGCTGAAGAGACTGTAAGCTGGCCAGGTATCCCGGGAACAGGCTTTCACCGCTGCCATCTTCCCCACGGAGGCTTTGAGAAGGAGTCATTCTCTCGGGGGCCTGCATTGAAAAGTTGCTCGCGGAGCGTAATAAAAGAATACGCTTCCAATCAACTCTTCCTGTCCTGGCAAGTTGGACAAGTGCTCGGAGAGTGCCGGCATCCTCCATGGATGCGGTCACAAATTTACCCTTACCCTCGGTCCAGAAATCAACCCAGCGTTCGGCCCATTCATTTTTCATTTTCCCGTGCCAGTAACGGGTTGCTGATAGATTGTCCCCTTTGAGAACAAATGGAGGGCGTTGAGCTTCGGGAAAACCACGGTAGCGGGTGCGATAGCTTTCCAACTCTGGATTATCAAGGTCTGAAAGATCCAGTTGTTGTGTCGTCGTGTAGGCCCAATCGCTGAGTTTACGATTGAGACCATACATTTCATCATTGTGAAAAAGATCCCCGGCTTCCTTCGATCGCCGGTGATAGGGGGCAAATGTTCCCAGGGGAAAAATCCCTGTTGACCAGTCCTCGGGAATTTCCCGCGCATCAATTTCATGGGCGAGGTCTCCATCAATGCAATAATCAGCCCAGGCTACACTGGCAAGTGAACCAAAGCGTGGATTAATACCCGCAATTCCCGCAATCAGGAAGTAGCTTTGACTTAAGTCAAAGCGCGGGTCTAATCCGAATGCCATAGTCGTAGCGGCAGCTTTGGCTGCCCCAATGCCAATGGTGAGAGCAAAGAGACCGGCGTCATTCGACCATATATCGTTTTGGCCGAGAGGAAATTCATGGGTTTTGCGCAAACGCTCGGCTTTGCGGAAAAATTGAAATTCACCCGGTTTATCGGAGTCGAATTCATACATCGAAATGAGAACACATTTTACCTTAATGCCTCCACTGGGTCTTATCTCGGTATTTGCCATAAGCAGGATTGGAAGTAGAATAAAGAAATTTAAAAAAGCAAGATCCAGCCTTTTACAGGGACCTGTCATGTCGGCTTGCCTGATTACTGATTATAGATAAATTAGTGAAAGCCATATTAGCCCCTGGAATCATTCGGTAATCACTCCTTCAATTGGTAATATTTGGTTGGGTAAATTTTAAATTGGGAATTAATATATAAAGTGAATGGATTATGACAAGCAACGAGCAACTTTAGTAAAAAGGTTGACCCGATTCCGGACGGGAGGGTTGCGTGATATCAGCGTTATCGATGCTTTAAAAAAAGTACCTCGACATCTGTTTATTGAACCTGACCTGCAAGCGTATGCCTATGAAGATCGTGCTATGCCCATTGCCTGTGAGCAAACCATATCACAACCCTACATTGTTGGCTGGATGTCAGAGGCCTTAACCCTTCAACCTGATCATCGTGTTCTGGAAATTGGAACGGGAAGTGGATACCAGACCGCGATCCTCGCGGAAATCGTCAAAGAAGTTTTTACGATCGAGTACTACGATGATCTGGCTCAACAGGCACAATCAACCCTCGATGCTATGGGGTATAAAAATATTCATTACCTGGCGGATGATGGTTATAATGGCTGGGCGGAAGCAGCCCCTTTCAACGGGATCCTTGTCGCTTGCAGGGTTGAAACAGTACCCCCGGCTTTAATAGACCAACTTAAAGAAGGGGGTAGCATGGTTATCCCCATCGGTCCGGTGCGCAGACAAATTCTACATGGTTACATGAAGCGTAAAGGACAATTGCAAAGCTTGAATGCAATAGAAGTACGATTTGTCCCATTGTTAAGAAAGGGAAAAGATTAATTAACAATTAACGGCTGATCGTTAAAGCGATAGATCATCAGCGAGTGTCGGGAAGAGATAATTATGGAATGATTGGACCCCGTTTTTCGTACCAATTATTAAGTGAGAGAGTTCCCGGGTATTAATGGTTTTAGGATTGATGTATATGAGAGATCTTGGCGAAGTGAGGGCGTAGCCCGAACGCGGCCAAGATCTGAAAGGAATGTGACAAACTCTTGTGGGCTTTGAAAGCCTAAACGACTGTGGGGATGATCATGGTTATAGGTCTGGCGCCATTGTTCGATTACAACTTGTGCTTCAGCCACGCTGAGCAACACTTCACGGTTCAAACACTCATCGCGTAAGCGGTTGTGAAACGACTCGATGAAACCGTTTTGCCAGGGACTGCCCGGATCGATATATATCGCCTTGATCTTTTTGTCGGACAACGACTGCTGCACTTGATGAGCAATGAATGGCTTCGCATGTCGTCGCTTCGCTCCTCGGAACACTGCCGTTGTCACTACGGATATAGCTGGGAGCTCCCTCCTTTTCAATGGCCTCGCTAAGCACAGAGAGGACATCCGATGAGGGGAGTTCACGAGCGACCCGGATATCCAGACATTCACGCGTATATGTCTTCGCTTCGCTTGAGTGTCGTCGCTTTCAGCTCCTCGGTACATCGATCAGAGTCATCATCTTTAATGGACCGCCATGGTCTGTGCGATCATGGACAAAGTCCCAGGACCAAAGGTGATTGCGACCGGTTGCTTTAGTAGGCGACCCCGTAGAGACCCCTTGACGGTGTCTACGCTTTTTAGGTGGCTTTACCTGCAACCCTTCTGAACGTCGTACTGCCTGAACAAACTTCCTGTTTGTTGTCCAGCCTTCCTTTACGAGCAAGGCACGGATGCGCCGGTAACCGTAGCAGGGATGTTCCCAGGACAGGGTTATAATCCGCTCGGCCAACCGCTGAGCTTTCTTACTGGCCTGCTTGGGCTGGTAGCTGAAAGTTGACCAACTGAGGCTGAGGTAGGAACAAGCCCTTCGCAACGAGCACAGCCCTCTCTCAGCCGCATCTTTTACTACTCGCTTCTTCTGCTTGGGGCTCACCACTTTTTTGACAGCGTTTCCTCCATTACCTGATTCTTAAGCATTTGATCAGCGAGCATCTTCTTCAACTCGGTGTTTTCTTTTTCCAGCTCTTTAAATCGCTTCGCATCGGCTAGTTCCAAATTGCCATACTTTTTACCCCAGCGATAGAAGGTCTGTTCACTCACGTTGTTGCCTCGGCAGATTTCCTCTACCGTTTTTCCGGTATCGGCTTGCCGCAGTATTGCGATGATCTGTTCTGTTGTGTATCTTTTTCTTTTCATGAGGTTATCTGTTTATCCCGATAACCTCTCTCTGTTAATGATACCATTTTTGGGGGTCACTCCAGGAAAGAGGAGCGACAAACGGGGACTAATATGATGTTCCTTTATTTTTTTTTAAAAATTAAATGTCATTCAAAAAATTTAAGTATTCTGAACTGTATTATTATCAAAAACCTGTAAAAAAAATAAGGTTTAAATTTCATGCTGGTATTATATGTAAAAATAAGTATAAACTATGGTATATTTAGATATTATTTTTATTTTTAATCCTACGATTAATAGTTGAATTAAACTTTATTAAACAGGTATAGGATAAAAAAAACCGTATGATACCAAAACCGGTTAGAAAAGTAGCGTATTTAATCATCTTTATTGCGCTGGGTTACTATGCTTTCAATGTTATCAGATTGCATACCCGTCAGGAAGTAATTGCCTTTAAAAATTATTCAGGCGCGCTCATTGACGGTAATGTTAATGTTGGCCGCAAGTTAGTAGCAACCAGGGAGGCATTGGACCCCTTTAAAAAACGTAAGAAGCGCAACGAAGCATTACGAGGAGAAGTACGATTTACCTGGTATAAAATTAGAAGCATCCGACGCGGGAAAAATGGTAAAACAGCCAATCTGGAAATTCGTCAAATCATTCGTATTGATCCCCCGGGCAGTGACACCCTTTTCGGAACAGATAAGATAATGAATAATCAAAGAGTTGCTATGATTCAAAAAGAATCCAATTGGAAAATAGAAAAGTATAGTGACTCTTATTATACTCCAGGGATGAAAGAATAGGTCGATGGCAATGCCCTGTATTTAAAACAGGGGTGAGTACTCAGCAGTCCGACCTTTGATATTTTTCATGGATTAATTTTCGATTTTATAGAATCGGCAAATAGCATACAGGGGTATTTGTTGACATCGATTTGGGGTGATGGTTCATTGATCGCCATAAGAATCTCAGCGAAGTTGCCCATTTAAAATAGGGTGTGTATCCCCTGTTCCATTTCATGACATTCTCTATTAAATATGTCATTATAGTGATATTACTCGTTTGCGTCTTGGGATTTGTAATCTTGTCAGGGACGCGGAGTGAAGAGCGAAAAATTACTAAAAGATTAGGCGCGCTTCTTGAGTTGAATGAAAAAACCGGGTCGGAGAATAATCTCAATGCCCTGGTCAAAGCACGGAAAGCGGCGAATTTTTTTTTGGAAGATTGCGCTGTTGATCTCCCTTTCGGAAGTAAAATGGTGGCGGGGCGCGATCTTCTTACGGGGTCCATTGTTTAGCTGCGGTCCTAATCGAATACAATATCATTTTCAATAAGAGAACGTACATTCACTCTTGCCTCGAACGAAGTGTCGGCCGAAATGGGCGTTAAAGTTAAAGTGACGGGAAATTATATAAACGGTGATTATAATGACTTGATAAAATTCTATCTCGAATGGGAAAAAGTTGATGGGGAATGGTATATTGAGCGCGTCTCGATACCTGAATATCAGCAAAGGTAGGGATGGGTAAATTGACTATCCCGACTTTTTTAATTCAATTCTTGATTATCGTGAAATCCCTTTTAGATTTTTCATAAATGAAATCACCAATGCTCGATCAAGATCAAATTCAACATTTTAAAAATAACGGTTATCTCACGGGAATCCCTATTGTTGATGAAGCCGGATCCGGCCGTTATCGACAGCAATTCGATGAATTAGAAAAGGTCGAGGGAAAGGAGAATAGTCAGATTGGATTACAGGGAAGACACGGTGATGTAGAATTCATTTGGGACCTTGCTTCGAACCCGAAAATCCTTGATTGCATTGAAGCGTTGCTTGGTCCGGACATTCTGCTTCTGGCATCACATTGTTTTTGTAAATACGGGGATGGGGAAAAGTCATCCAAGTTTGTCGCCTGGCACCAGGATGCCACCTATTGGGGGTTAAAACCACCGGTTACGATAACGGCCTGGTATGCCATTGATGATAGCAATCAGGAGAATGGCTGCATGCGGTGCATCCCCGGTAGTCATAAAGCAGGTCTGCGTTCGCATGGGAAGTCATTGCAGAAAGGTAATTTATTAAGTATCAATCAAGAAGTAGAAGTGAGTGAAGCGGAGGAAGAAAAAGCCGTAGATCTGGTCCTGAAAGCGGGGGAAATATCACTGCATGATGGCATTATTATTCACGGCAGCCTTCCCAATCAATCTTCTCATCGCCGTTGCGGTTTGACTCTGCGCTATGTCCCTTCCTTTGTCCGGAATGTTGCCAAAAATTCTCTTGGAAAGAAATGGGGAGCAGTCTTGATGAGAGGTGAAGCGAGGGAAGATCATTTTAAGATTAAAGAGAACCCATTTTAGGGAGGAAGATAAGACATTCCCAGGTTTATTAATCCGGAATATCTATTTATTGAATTGGGCGAAGGGGATAGATAGAGTTTATTATCGCGAGATATAGTAGACTCTTTCTGCTGAGAGATCATACCCACCGGAAATATTTATTAAATTGTTTGGGGTTGAGTAATCAAACGAATATCCCTCAACAATGGTTGCTTTGGTCATCGCTTCCCATTTTATAAACTGTTCTTCCTCGCTGAGTTTATCCATGCCTTCGATGGGGGTATCGGTGTAGAATAGATAACGCGTAATGGTCAGGGGTTTCTTATCTAATTCTTCAATTTGCAGGTCATTTTCTTTAGCCCAAATTATGAAGTCGTTTTTGGATATGGAAAACTCATATACATAAAACCGCTGATCTATATAAAAAGAAACGTTTGAAGCAGTCTTAGGCAGCCAATCCACGGAATCTAAATTCTCACCGAATTCAAAATCAGATCCACTATAGATAATGATATTTACGACTATTATTAAAATAATCAGGGTGCTTAGAATTGCCAGTTTTCGAATGTCACCAAACGCTTCGCCGAAATTTTGTGAGAAAGTTTCTGCTTTGGGGGAGCGGGACGGTCCCTTTTGGCTTCTATTTTATATGATTTATATTCAATCTCTTCCTCTGGCTTTTCGGTCCCAACTTCGGTTTTCTTATCAATCGTCAATCGTTCTATAAATCCGTCTTTTCCTATATCATTTTCGGCGTCGTAAATATTGAAGTAATATCCGGCAATATCACTCGAGCCGTCTTCACTCTTTTTATGAGCGGCATACATCATCACCGTGCTGAAAGTGGCTCCGCTGGGGACTTCGTATGAATCAATTTTTATACTCTTCGACTCCGATTCACTTTTAAATTCCTCAGCTTTTCTCATGCTGCTAAATGCAGCGACCGCTTTTTGCGAGCCATTGGAATGGTCAATAATGATGTAAAAAGTCATTTGAGAAATATTACTTTATGCTTTGTTAGATATGCTAACCAATCATCTGCAAGAATTTAAAGATAAAACTATATCTTGGAGCAATATAGTCAATAAATGAGATCAGCTAAGGGGACAACACTTCTTGGAAATTGAGGGAAGAAAGTCAAGGCGCGGGAAGAAGCTCAAAGCAAGTGAATTATGGAATACTTAAGCCGACTCAGGGGTCAGACATTCATTGAAGAAAGATATAATAACTGCGCATTCCAGACCAAAAGGTAAATAGCCAAGGTAACCGGCCAACGGCATTTCAAAGATATGAAAAGCTTGAAAATAAGGTATCGTATAGACCCATTTCGCGAAGCTGAAGAAGTTCCACATTTCCCAGCAAAAACCACAAATTAAAGCAGCGAAAGCCCAGGTTAATGTGTAGGAGCAGGTCCCCCGGGTTATCCCACCAAGGTTAATGGGGCGACCCGATATCCGGTTAATAGATAACCAGCATAATAATGGGCCCGCCCAGAGAAGGGGGTAAACGATGTGAGGATAAAGCCCAATGAAAACAAAGGCTAGAGAAAGAGCAAAAAGAATAATTATGGCCAACTCTTTTTCCCAGGGTAATACCACGGGAGGACAATGGTCCAGATAGCTCTGTAAGGAGGGGTAGGTTTGTAGCAATTGTTGCGTACTGAATACAGCTGGGAGCACCGTGGAGAATGACAATGAAGCGTGAATAAAGTACTCACCTACGCTTACTTCATCGAGGCCCAGGTACCGCCAATTATAGACAAAACGGTTTAAATATTCAAAGCCCCACCAAAATACCGAACTAAGAGGAAAGTATAAAAAGAATAGTTTCGGACGCTCAAACATGGGAGAGGATTCGATTCGCCAGTGAATCAATGCGTTGATTACTATAATATAGGCAAGCCAGAGGGGGGTAAAAGTATACAATTGAAATGCCGAGAACCAGGAATAGCGACTCCATGCTAAAATCCAAAATGTGACAAGAGCGGCAATTCCTATCCACCCCCAACGGGGAAATGGCTGTTTTTTACGATTGTGTTCCTGAGATAGGACAGGGCTTGATTTTCTCAAGCCCAGGTATATTCCAATAATCGCTGAAACCAAAACGACAAGGAGGCAAAACAGATAGGGAGAAAAATGCGGGTAGTCAGATGGTGCTGCAGGAGGAGGAAATCGAAAGTAAGGTTTGAGAGAATTTCCCGTCAGAGACACTCCGATCAGGGGTAATCCAAGGCAAATAAAAGCAAGTAATAATATTTTAATAAACCTGAGACTAATAGGTCTCTTATCTCCGCTGATATTTTTATCCCACTCCATATTCAGGGTGTCGACCCATTGAGGACACGCAAGTGTTGGTAGACAGAGCGGGGAAGCGCTTCTAAATCGTATCCTCCTTCTAAAATTGAAACAAGACGACCTTGACAATACTTGGCCGCAATCTCCTGGACCATAGCAGATAATTCGCCATAGTCTTCATCTTCCAGGTTGATGGCCGCGAGCGGATCATTGTGATGCGCGTCGAAACCTGCGGAAATGAGAATTAAATCCGGTTTGAATAATTCCGCTGCCGGCTTAAGTTTATTAATAAACGCATCTTTATAACGCTCAATTCCCGCACCGGCGGAGATGGGAGCGTTCAGCGTGAATCCTGTTCCCGATCCGGATCCGATTTCACTTGCGGCACCCGATCCGGGGTAAAAGGGGAATTGGTGGGTGCTGAAAAAAAAGACGGTGGAATCCCCATAGAAGCTGTCCTGAGTGCCGTTGCCATGATGCACATCCCAATCGATGATAAGAATATTTTTCAGACCATATTCGATTTGGGCATAACGGGCGGCAATTGCTATATTATTAAAAAAACAAAATCCCATAGCCGCACTGTGGAGTGCGTGATGCCCCGGAGGGCGACTACAGCAGAATGCATTATGGTGCCCATCCTTGAGGACGGAATCCACACCCTTGAGGGCCGCTCCTGCAGCGAGGCGGGCAATCAGGTAGGATTCTGGACAAGACCGGGTATCACCCTGATCTATTATAAGTTCACCCGATGCGCATGCATTTTTGACATATTTTCTGTATGCAACACTATGATTAGTCTCGATCCAGCGCACTTCAGCCGGTTCCGGCTCAATCCATGCGATCGCATTGGAGAGATCTGAATTCTTAATGAACTCATAGACAATCCGGGCACGTGTTTTCGTTTCGGGATGTGAAATTCCCGTATCGTGCAATTCGAAATCGGGATGATAGATAAATGCGGTCTGCGCCATTTAGTTGAAGAGTAGGGGATAGCGCTAATGCTAACAGCTAAATTGGGTTAATATTAATGAGGTGTGCGTTAGGCGACCTTGGCCGGGCAGCGTCCCAAAGCCATGATTTTATTTGAGAGCAATTTTATTCGGCGGTCATGAGCAATGGCGCGGGTATCGTAATGGCGAAGAAGATTCCAAAAAAGATGAGAGTGATCGAGATGAATTAAATGAGCTAATTCGTGAAGGATAATGTAATCATGTAATTCAGGTTCTAAGAGAATCAGCCTCCAGTTCAGGGAGACGTGAGCATCTTCCGTACAGGTTCCCCAAACCGTTGACTGATCGCGCACCGTAACCTGTTTTACATTTATGTCGTGACGGTCAGCCAAATTTAAAGCATGCTTTTTTATAAGGTCTCGGGAAAAGGGATAAAGGACTTGTTTAATAGGTTCTTCACGATCGTGACCCGGATCGAAACGAATGGTTACCGCACCTGCGGAGTCGTCGTATAAAAGAGTGGGACCCCCTTTAATAAAACCGATGTTAAGGCTGAGTTTTTGAGAAGCAGAGGATATAAACTTATTCTTATGAAGATATTCAAACAGTGTCACATGGCGCGTTGATTTCTTGTAATGTTCATCGATCCAGTCTCCGTGACTCTTCAGAAATTGAATAGCTTCTTTTTCTGAAGCGCGCCAGGGAATGGTGACAATGACAGTATTGATGGGGTCTATATTCAATCTGAAATGCCTGGATTTTTTCGAGCGCCGGATTTCAAAATAGACCAGCATTTTCCCCCCTGCGGTATCGACTTCGCAGAAGTTATTTGAGCTTTCTTTGACGCTGTACATCCTTAATTTTATCTATCAAATTACTCGAGTAGCGTCGGAGCGCTGATTCAGGATCGATAGCTGCCAACCTGCAGGCAGCTGCTATTTCGAAAAGAAGAGCTCCGGCTTCTTCTTCATTCAAACTTTTACTTAATTCAGTTAACTTTTCTTCATCGAGTTCACTCCCGGTATCGAGCTTACCCTTCTGGATTTGTTTGTATACGTCTTTTGCATATAAAAGCGCCGGCAGGCTGGATGGTAATTCCTTAAATAAATTCGAAGAATCAGGGGTATTTTTTCTTTCACTTGCTTTAATTTCCTCCCATTGGGCCAAGACTTCATCGGGTTCACTTAAGCGCTTGTCCCCAAAAACATGGGGGTGCCTGCGAATGAGCTTCTCGTTGATTTTTGCGGCCACGGTTTGCAGGTCAAATCCGCTGGCTTCTTCAGCTAATTGCGCATGCATGACCACTTGCAGGAGAACATCACCGAGTTCTTCACACATATTTTCCATATTATTTTGATCAATGGAATCGAGAAGTTCGGCGCACTCTTCTATGAGGCAATGGGCAAGAGACTGGTGAGACTGCTTTTGATCCCAGGGGCAGCCATTGGGTCCACGCAAGTGAGCGACCGTATTTTTTAATTCTCGTATCTGATCCATGTTTGCAGTTTCTTAAATTTTTCTTTCTTTATCTAATTATAATATCATATTTGGCAACCGGTAATAACTAAACTTGCTTTAAGGGTGGATAGACTAAATGAAATTATGGAGTGGAAACGACTGGAAATTGCCAGCCGCATCCGCCCGGTAGGGAATGATGAATTATCGCGTTTATCGGTAAGAGATAAACCGGGATTAACTTTCCAGAACGCCTTAACGGCATCCGATGGGCTCAGTATAGTCGCCGAGATAAAACGTTCATCGCCCAGTGCCGGTGAAATTGCCCTTGACGCTGGTGCTGCTGAACAGGCGCGTAAGTATTACAATGCGGGTGTTGAGGCTATTTCCGTGCTTACGGATGAAAAATATTTTTCGGGGCACTTACGCGATCTCTGGGAGGTGACTGATTTTTTAGGATTACGAGATGATCCGGTTCCCTGTTTGCGCAAGGATTTTTTTATTCACCCCATTCAAGTAATTGAGGCAGCCGAAGCAGGGGCAAGAGCAATACTCCTGATCGTACGCGCGCTGGCTGATGATGAAATAAAGGCTCTTTTCGATGCAGCTGAACTGGCGGGGCTTGATTCTTTATTCGAAATTCATAATGAACGGGAAATGGAGCGAGCGATCCAGAGCGGTGCGAGCATCGTTGGCGTGAATAATCGGGATCTCTCAATTTTTGTCACGGACTTGAAAATTTCAGAAGAACTCATTCCGCAACTGCCTGAAGATATTATCGCAATCAGTGAAAGCGGTATTTTAAGTGTCGATGATGCCGCGAGAGTGCGCGAGGTGGGAGCCGACGCCGTAATTATTGGCGAAGCCCTTATGCGGTTGGATGAGCCGGGGGAATTAATTACCGCGATACATGATCTATGATTGAGTAATTATGGTTGGCGGTATTCTTACACCCTCACAAACCCGTATTCTGGTTGAGCGGCTTGGAATAAAACCGCGTAAAACCCTCGGGCAAAATTTTCTTATTGATGGAAATATTGTTCGTAAATCCCTGCAACTTTCCAATCTGCGTAAAGGTGATACGATCATTGAAATCGGCCCGGGTCTTGGGACATTGACACACGCCCTGCTGGCGGCAGGCGCGAAGGTTCACACCATCGAGAGAGACGCCACCTTGGCCGAGTATCTGGAGTCTACGCTGATCCCTGAATATGAATCGCAGTTTTTTCTCGTTCGGGGCGATGCCCTTTCAAATCCACTTGCCGGATATGAACCGGAACCCGAGAAAAGCTTTAAAATAGTCTCAAACCTTCCCTATGCCATCGTTACTCCCTGGCTTGATGCCATCCTTGATGGCCCCCTTCCCGTCTGTATGGTCCTGATGTTGCAAAAGGAAGCCGCCGATCGATTGATAGCCGTTCCAGGAGGTAAAAACTACGGAGCTGCCTCTATTTTTCTTCAATCTGCCTATGCATCAAAACCTGGACATAAAGTTTCGCAACGGTGCTTTTATCCTGTTCCGGCCGTCGATTCCGTATTGTTAAATCTCGTTCGGCGAAAAATCCCTTTTGTCTTTAAGAAAAAGACGAAGCTGATAATCCGAGGATTTTTCACACAGAGACGTAAACAAATAGGCACCCTGCTCAGAGATTTTTCCGAACTGGAACCCTGGATAAATAATCTCAGGACAGTGGGAATTGCCACTCAATCCCGGGCAGAAGCGATCCCGCTTCAACATTGGCAAAAACTGGATGAGTATTTTTAAGCGGTATGGGGGATAAATCTAAGATTATCGCTCAAACTTCATAACGGCCACGACAACGCGTGGCCCTCCAGGATAAAAAAATGGAGGGCCACGCGTTGTCGTGGCCGTCGTTGTAATATATAAAACAGGAGAATAAAATGGAGGGACGCGCATAGCCTTGACGATAGCTGATCGCGTCCGTTGAGATGGTCGAGTTCAAAGAGTCCCAAATAATTACTCGATCTTCGTCTACGTCCGAGTCTTCGTCCCCGGGTGATCGCAGATAGAGGCAAATCAAGGGTAATTGGACGAAGACGAAGAGGCAGACGAAGACGAAGAAGTATACGGGAAATGACAAATTTTTGCTATGAGAATAAAATTGAGATTATCGATCAAACTTCCTAGCGGCCACGACGGAGCGTGGCCCTCCAGGAAAATAAACCTTACCACCCCAACATGGCATTGAGACGGGCGAGCATCATATTACCTACAGCGTCAAAGGAGAACTTTTCTTTAATAGTGTCAGCGGCATTGAGAGCAAGTTTTCGATATAGATTTTCATCTTCAAATAATTTTTTCAATTGGTAGGCGGCATGATCCGTATCCGCATTGGCCCATACCTGGCCGGCACGGTAATGTCCCGCATCGTTTTCAAGTTTCACCAATTCATAGTTCACGGGACATCCATTATTCTCATCAATGAATTCAGCAGGAGCAGACCAGTTGGTACTCACTACCGGTTTTTGAAGATACATCGCTTCCGCAAGTCCCAGACCGAATCCCTCAGATCGATGCAGGGATACAAAAACGTCGCAACATTTTATCAATTCATAGATTTGTTGACGTTCTAAAGTTACATTCAAGATAGAGATATTCGACATAGTTGATACCTGCTCTTTTAAATTAATAAAATCCGGAAATTCATCTTTTGCGTTGTGCACTTTAATCAGGAGGTGAACGGAGCTATTATCGGAAAATTCCTTGAGAAATGAATTTATAGCGGCATGCGGATTTTTGCGATCCTGATTGGATCCATAATCATACATGCACAGGAAAATAAAGGTCTTTTCTGGAATATTAAAGTCACTCCTCTCGGTCTTACCCTCAATTTCGAATTGAACAGGGTGCGGCATAGTGAGAACGGGCACCGGTGATTTCATCATGATCGCATCCCGCGCGAAATCTGAGGGAGTCCATATCTCTTCTACGTAATCGAAATTCCTAATATATTCATCAGGGAATTCGCTCAATTCCCAGGCCCAATAGCCAATATTAAGTTTCTTTTCGAATATCTTGTGGCCGTGAACTCGTGAGATGTTATCCATGGATCCGGGATCAATATGAAATATATTAACGGGATACGAATTGTCCGTTGTTAATTGATCCGATAAAATATTTTTATCGTAAGGTGAGGCGCAGTAAGTCCTTAATTCGTTGAGATTGGTTGCGATGCCCACTTTGCGGGCAGCTTTCGCGGCGAGACGAGCTCCCTCCGTAATTCCGTTCTGATGCTTGAAATGAGAGGCAATATTAATCCCCAATGTCCTATGGTGATCGAGAAATGAAGTTGCCGGCAAAAAAACTTTCGTCGCGTTGAAATCAATTAAACCGAAATCGCCAATTGATATTTTAGATATTTTTAAACGTCTCTTCCCTGTTTCGTTAATATATTTATTAAGGAATTTGCGTATCACTTCAGGCATTATAAAATAAAAATAGCTTCTCCCGAGACTGGCGAAGAAGGATCTCAATCTGACTTTATTTAAGCGTATTTTAATTTGATTATTATTTTTCTTCAGAATCCTACCGGGATAGCTGAGTTTATACGAAAATTTACCGTAATTGAATAAAGTACAAGTTTTTAACCGTTTATGATTTAAATATACGGAAAAAGAAAAAGACTTTGCTTTTTTACCGGAGAGAAGCTCTGAAGTTAAGCCGTAGAATCCTTCTATCGTAATGTCGCCGTCCAGGCCTGGAGGGATAAAGACCACAGCTATATTATCGGGAATCCACCGTCCTTTAAAGAGATCTCCGGTATCTGTTTTAAAACCCAGGTAGAGCGGTGCTTTAGACTCTATCTTTCGAGTCGTGATATTTATATGGCGATATCCATCCAGGTATGAATTTTTAAGTTTCATCGACGAAAAAAAGAACGCATCAATATTGAAACGTCAACTTGTCAAATTCAATTCCTATTACAAGTGTAATCTCTCAGTGTTCCCGGCTGAAAAAGCAAGGCGAACCGATAATAAATGGGAATATAGGTTGTTTTTTACTTTTCGCATTTGGATTTTAATCTATAAGGAAACTATGAGTAATAGAATGCATAAAATTGCCTGTGCCTTCGGCGTCGATAAAGTTAAACGACATATATTTCTCTGTTGTGATCAAACTAAGCCCGAGTGTTGCGACAAAGAGGTGGGATTAAAGTCCTGGGAATTTCTTAAAGCGCGGCTCAGTGAACTTAAATTATCGGAAAAAGGTGGTATCTACCGCACGAAAGCAAACTGTTTGCGTATATGCGAGAACGGTCCCATCGCCGTGATTTACCCTGAAGGTACATGGTACCGGTCCTGTACCCCGGAAGTGTTAGAGAGAATAATTCAGGAACATCTTATTGGTGGGCAGCCGGTAAAAGAGTATATGTTTATAGAAAAACCACTGAAAATAGAGAGTGAAATTTGAGATATTCGCTCCTCATTAAGTCGGGATTGCAATTAGGATGGGTGGTTCAATTCTTTATGTCAGGGAAGACAAGAAGGTTCTACTGGTATTAAAGGGTAGTATGGAAAATACTGATACCCAATAATTGATGATTCCCTCCATGGCTTTACCCCAAGCGTTATCCTTCGAATCGGGGGAAATAAAGCATCGCATCTGGCATTGGCCATCCCGTCAACCTGAGATATCAACGATCGTTGCGCTTCACGGTTTTACAGGAAGTGGTCAGGATTTTGCAGCAGTAGCGGATAAAAGGAACGAGATGACGGCCTGGTATGCGCCCGATTTTCTTGGCCACGGACAGTCCGATTCACCTCATGATATCAAGCATTACACGATAGAATCGTTTGCTGATTATTTTGACGCTATGCTGGCTGTTTTAAATATTACCCGGCCGATAATTTTAGGGTATTCAATGGGGGGCAGGGCGGCTATCCATTACACAATAACAAAGCCTGATGATGTCCGCGCCCTCGTTCTTATCGGAGCAACAGCGGGAATTGCTGACAGCAGTGTAAGGGAGATACGCCGCAAAGAAGACGATAAACTTGCTCACCATATATTGTCTGATGACATCGAATTATTTGCCAGGAAATGGGAGACTAAACCTATTATTGCTACACAAAAATATATCCCGGAACCCTATCGAAAAGCGGTGATGGAACGGCGCCGAAAAAATAAACGGTCAGGGCTGGCCAAGAATTTACGCGCAATGGGGACAGGGGCGATGAACCCTGTTTGGGATAACCTGAAAATGATAACCTGCCCGACGCTTTTAATTACCGGTGAAACCGATCATAAATTTACACGCATTGCCGTGGAGATGGAGAAACAAATAGCGTCAGCGGAGCATTCTGTGATACCCGACACGGGTCATGCCGCGCATCTTGAGTCACCTGAAATAGTTGCGGAAAAGCTGCATGCTTTTTTGAATGAAGCACCTTGAGCTGCAAGCAGAGGACTCCTGTTTGATCATTACTTGGAAATCGGCGACTGGTAATTATCTGTTATCAGGGGTAACCAGAGTTTCATCTTAGTGCCTTGAGGTGAACTTTCGACTAACTCAATATCCCCCCGATGACTTAAAAGAATACGCTTAACAATAGACAACCCCAGGCCTGAACCCTCGCTGCGCCCACTGAGAAAAAATGTGAATATATCCTCTTGAATTTCCCGCGGTATGCCGGTTCCTCTATCCGAGATTTCGACAAAAGCGACAGGGATGTTCTCACGATCACCCCTGGACAATTCGATATGAATCTCACCACCACTCGGCATAGCTTGAGTTGCATTTATAATTAAATTCAGGAATGTCTGCTGAAGCTGGCCTTTATCACCCTCTACTGGGAGGGATAGATCGTCGTTACTATAGTGCAGGTTAATTTTACTCTGTTGAAGCTTGAGGCGCACGAGATGAAGCGTGTCTTGGATTATATCATTCAGCATTAAAGGTGAGTGGATGCCCTCGTTAGACTTCGCGAAACTTAGGACACGGGAAACGATGCCATCGAGTTGAACGAGTTTTTCACCAATAATGGAACTATCTTTATGGCGAATATCGTCAGGGTTATAATTTAGATTGAGCGACTCAAAGAGCAGTTTGATGACCATAAGTGGATTGCGTATTTCATGGGCAATTTCGGCAGCAAGGAGCCCGAGAGTGGTGAGGCGCTCATTTTTACGGAGTGATTCTTCGCTGCTGAAGACACGTGAATAAAGGCGAGAATTCTGTATGGCGACAGCACTTAAACTGGCAAGCGTGCTGAATATTTTCTTTTCGTCATCGTTAAAACGATATGGCTGATCGGTATAGGCGTTGAGCACACCGATGACTTCGTTTTCATAAATAATGGGAGAAGCGAGTAATGATATGAGTCCTTCTGTTTTTGCGAGTGGGATAAAATGATGTTCTTCTGTCTTGCGTAAATCAGCGACTTCGACCTGTTTTTTACGCATGATGGAAGTTCCAATTGCGCTATCCTCGAGATTCAAACTCTCCTTATAATCCGACAGCGTCGATACCCCGGTCATTGAGCGCAGGGTGAGAACATTACTCTCTTTTCCCAACATAAACAGGGCACAGACTTTACATCCCATTATTTTCAGCGCTTCTTGAGTGATGTTATCGAGGAGCTCATCGAGTTCGAGTTTGGAAACCAGTTTCTGCCCCATATTGATCAGCAATTCGAGCTGTTTTGCTTTAATGGTCAGCTGCCTGATGAGCCAGAGTTTGCTTACTACACGGGTGGCATCATTAGTAAGCAAAGTAAGCATTTTGAGATCAGCCTCGTCAAAGGCATTGAGTTTTTCGCTGTCGACATTAACGACACCTATAACAATTCCCTGATCTTCCATCGGAACTGCCATCTCGGATTGAATCGTTTCTTTTACCGGATAATACCGCGGATCTTTCGATACATCGCTGACCAGAAGCGGCTCTCCATGAAGCGCCACCCAACCAGTAACCCCTTGGCCCAGACGCAATTGTAACTCTTTTGAGAATTCCGGCAAACCCCGATAAACTTCAATTTCCAGATTTTTATTTTCTGGATTAATCAGGGCAATTGAGGCGCTCGTGGCATGGAGGACTTGAACAATTTCATCTAATATAAATTCAAGGGCTTCCTGGGGGTCATCGGTATGACTGACCAGGCTGCTTATGCGATAGAGCGAGTCATGTGCGGCAAAGCCTTTTTCAGTATTTTTCATATCGAGCTGTGAGGGGACGAACCGCGGTCGTCACGGGGAAACGAAAATAATATTACTTAAGATAGAATGAGGAGACCGCTTCCTTTAATTTGATCATTAGCAATATTATCCTATTAATTCAATAACTCCAAATTCCTGAATGACTAAGGCCCTGGTCTTATACCTTAATTTTTTCTGTCAAACGCGAAACGATATTATTGAGGGATTCCCTCAACGCCAGGAGTTGTGCTGTATCGTCGGGCCTGGACTGGTCGATATTCTCAATATAAAAGGTGTCAACGGCAATACTGTGTTCAGTAGAGACACGGACAAAAGTTATATTGAAACCGTGATCAAAAATTGATTTGGCAAGACGGTAAAGAAGGCCAATTTCATCGTTCGAATGCACTTCAATAATAGTTCTTTGTAGCGAACTTTCATGATAGACATCGACGTTTGGTGGGATAGGAACCTGTAATTTACCCTCATTATTTATAAGTGAAGGTTTAGTATATTTTTTCCTCTGGCTGATAATATGGGGCATGAGATTCTTATTGTGCAAGAGTGCATCATCGAGGTGTTTTTGGAACAGTATTTTTACTCGGTCGTTTTCTACAATTCCACCACCTGGTTCACAGACATAAAAGGTGTCGATTGAAATATGGTCATCGCGCGACAAGGCTTTACTGCTTAAAATATTGAGACCCGCTACGCTGAAAGCCCCGGCTATTTTATAAAATAGACCAGAGCGATCCCAGGTAACAAAGTGCACTACGGTCATACTCAAATTAAGATCGTCCTGCCATTCCACGATGGGGGAGAGGGACTCGATGGAATCTGCTTCTGAGATATGTTTCAAAAGACTGTTAATCATTTTCAGATGAAGAGCGATTTCTTCCGCATTATTGTGCTTAAAATAATGATCGGGAAGAAGGTTATAGTGAGCTTCAATCTCTTCGTCTGAGATATCGGTTACAATCTCTTTTATTTTGTCATTATTGATTAATTCATTCCTCAGGGCTTTTCTCGATCGATCCGTTTCAGTCCCACTGAGAATCTCAAGGGTGTTATTAAAAAGAGCGGTATGGAGCATATCCTTGTAACTGTTCCATAAATTTATGGATGTCCCGCGCGCATCACAGAAAGTATGAACATAGAGATGACGCAGCCGATCAGGATCACCTATTTTCTCGGCAAAGACCTGCGCGGTTTGAGGATCGTCAATATCATAATGCCGCGAATAACGCGCCATTTCCAAATGGTTATCTATTACGAATAATATAAGCTCGCGGTGGTCGGGAATAATTCCCAGACGATCGAGCATACTTTCAGCCATTTCGGCACTGCGATTCGCGTGCCCGGATATTCCTTTCCCCTTTCCAATATCATGAAGGAGCAGAATAAGGTAGAGGAGGCCTGGCGTATCCGTATCGTGAATTTGGTTGTGGTATTTTTCAACGACCGGATTATCGATTTTAAAAACCTGATCGAGCTCACTAATGGTATTGAGGGTGTGAATATCAGCGGTATATCGATGGTAATACTCATGCTGAACGAGACAGGTCAGCCCTGCGAATTCGGGCATAAAACGTTCTAATACACCCAGTTCATGCATTTTACTCAGGGCCGGGAATACTTCACCGACGCTTTGCAGAATGGAACGGAAACTACGGTTAGCGGAGGGGGAATTTATTACATTGTTCGTTATTAAATTCAATGATGAACGAATGAGGTTTTCGAGTTCAAAGTCTAATTCTGCGTGAAATTGCTGGCTGTGACGAAATATTCTTATCAGGCGCTCCGCATTCTCTTCAAAGATAGTATCATCATCATAGGACAGGGTTTTTACGGTCAGGACAAAGCCATCGATATGTTTTTTCCGTTTATATTGATGCGCTTCGATCAATGACTTAAAACTGACCTTGTAATTTCGAGTTAAGGTTAAGCGTCTCTCTAATATCTTAGAGCAATGGAATATAGTTTGGGCATGACTGTAATAGTCTCTCATAAACTCTTCCACCCGTAGAAATATATCTTCCTGATGGTAGCCTAGATTCCATGCAACCAGGGGTTGTTTTTCCAGGTCCATTACGTCCGTACTTCGATTGCTTTGAAAATGCAGTTCATGGCGGACTCTCAGGAGAAAATTATAGGCGCTGCTAAATTTCAGCAGTTCATTCTCATGCAGGTATTGATGCGTGCCGAGTTCTTCGATACTATTGACGTCTAACTTTATGAATGCCATCCAGAGGATGCTTTGGTAATCGCGCAGACCTCCTACACCGTTCTTTATATCGGGTTCCTGGATGAAAACAGTATTGCCATAACGGCTGCGGCGTTTCTTCTGTTCCTCGAGGCGGATATGAATATATTCTTGAGGTGAGTCTTTAAGACAGTAATTTCTATAGGTTTGCTTGAATTTCTGGTAGAGTTGATCGGAACCGATAATCAATCTGGATTCCAGCTGGGAATTTTTGGTTTCAATACTATTCCTCGCTTCTCTTATTGTATCTTTGATGGTACGCGTAGAATGGCCCACCTTTAAGCCAATGTCCCATAAAATGTAGAGTATCATATCGGTTAATGTCTTTTTAAAAAGAGTAAGATTCTGAGAGCGTACCCGATCGGGATAAACGAACATAATATCAACGTCGCTGAACGGACATAACTCAGCGCGACCATAGCCCCCCAGGGCTGTTACCGCGACGGGACAGGGAGGCTCTCCATGTTGTGCTTTAAAGGACGCGATGGCCTGCTCATAAAGGTTTTCAATCAGGACATCGATTACAATGGATCGTGCTTGTGCGACTCGTAATCCACTATCCCCTTTTCGATGATAGCGCAAAATCATCTCATTTTCCAATCGCAGGAAGGTCTTATAGTGATCGAGCAAATCATCCCGACTTGCGTCACCAGGATGATTGAGCTTTTGGCTGGTGTGTTGCCTGATGCGTCTAAATAGGGGGTCTTCCATGGATAAAGATGGTGTAGGGGAAAAATCGTCACCTAACAATATATTATTAAAGTAAATTAAAACAGGGTATTAGTAATTGTCATCAAATCAAAGAGTGCTCTTATATAATGAAAGAAGCTTACCCTATTATTCTTTTGACACCTTGTGATATCATCTTTCGCTGATATCCCTTACTAACATACTCACCCATGACAGAAATTGCAAAAGCTTATGATCCCGAGCTGGTTGAACTGAAATGGTCCCGGGCCTGGATCGATGCGGATGCTTTCCGTGGTTTACCCGACGAAAGCAATGAGGCATTTTGTATTGTTCTCCCGCCGCCGAATGTAACAGGAGTGCTACACATGGGTCATGTATTGAACGGTACGATCCAGGATATCCTCGTGCGACGCGCGCGCCAGGAGGGTAAAAAAGTACTATGGCTGCCGGGAACAGATCATGCAAGTATCGCCACCCACGCCCGAATTGAAAGGGAATTAAGGAAAGAAGGAAAAACACGCTATGATTTAGGGCGCGAAGCTTTTCTCAAGCGAGCCTGGCAATGGAGCGATGAGCATCGTGGTATTATTCTAAACCAGCTGAAAAAGCTGGGCGCATCGTGTGACTGGAGCCGTACCGTATTCACCATGGACGAAGCTTACAGCCGCGCGGTTTTAACCGCTTTTGTCCTGCTCTATGAGCGGGGCTACATTTACCGGGGTAATTATATGGGCAAATGGTGCCCCGTGAGCCTTACCGCGTTAAGTGATGAAGAGGTCATTATGAAACCGCAAAAAGGACTCCTCTATAAAATGCGCTATGAGCTCGTTGAAGATCCCGGTAAATTTCTCGAAATATCCACAACGCGTCCTGAAACATTAATGGGTGACACAGCCGTAGCCGTTCACCCTGAGGATTCGCGTTACCAGCACCTGATTGGAAAACACGCATGGCGACCATTTCCCCGTGCGGAACTTCCCATTATTGGTGACGCAGCGGTTGATCGCGAGTTTGGCACTGGGGTGCTTAAGGTCACCCCAGCACATGATGAAATGGATTTTCAAATCGGACAGCGTCACAACCTGCCGGTAATCGATGTCTTTAATCCCGACGCTTCGCTCAATGAACTCGCGGGGGAAGATTTTATTGGCGTTGACCGATTCGAAGCGCGAAAAATCGCGGTTGAGAAACTAAAAGCAATGGACCTTTATGTGGGGGATGAGCAGTACGAAAATAATATAGGATTTTCCGAACGGGCTGATGTCCCGATCGAACCCCGTATTTCTGATCAATGGTGGATGCGCTACCCTAAAGTTGAGGAGGCTATTACCGCCTATAAAGAGAGAATTATACAATTTCATCCCGATCGATGGGGAAAAGTCTATCTTCACTGGCTGGAAAATATCAGGGACTGGTGTATTTCACGACAGCTATGGTGGGGGCATCGTATCCCGGTCTGGTATAAAAAAGAGACGGATCGGAATAATCCTGAGAACTGGCACGTTTCAGTCGATGGCCCTCCCGATCCTGAAAACTGGGAACAGGAAGAGGATATGCTGGATACCTGGCTCTCCTCCTGGCTGTGGCCATTCGCCACGATGGGATGGCCCGATCCCAATAATAATGAAAGCGATGATCTTAATTTCTTTTATCCGACCTATGCGCTCGTCACGGGGCCTGACATCATCTTTTTCTGGGTCAGCCGGATGATTATGGCGGGGCTTGAATTTATGGGGCCAAAAAAGAAAAAGCTGACTCCTGAAGAGATAAAAAAGCGTATTCCATTTCAGAATGTTTATTTTACGGGTATGATACGTGACCTTCAGGGTCGCAAGATGTCAAAGTCTCTGGGCAACTCCCCTGACCCGCTCGATCTGATTGATAAATTCGGAGCTGATGGACTTCGCTATGGGATCATGAGCATTGCTCCGAAAGGGCAGGACATCCTCTTCAGTGAAGAGCGCATAGAACAGGGGCGTAATTATTGCAATAAACTCTGGAATGCCTGCCGCTTCCGGCAGCTATCCGGCAAGCTCGAGGATAACGCGTCACCGGATAAAATCCTTTCTCGTTTTGAACCGGATAAGTTTGACGAGTACGATCACTGGATCGTCAATCAGCTTATAAAAACAGTTCATCAGATAGAAAAATGTTTTGATAATTATGATTTTTATTTAATGGCACAAAGCCTCTACAGCTTATTTTGGAGTGATTATTGTGATTGGTATCTTGAGGTATCGAAATCAAAATTAAAAAATGAATCCCTCCGGGATAATTGCCTGACCATTCAGGATTTCATTTTACGCCAGGTTTTACTCACTATTCATCCATTTATTCCCTTCATTACGGAGGAACTTTGGCATGAGCTCGGGTATGGAGACAATGAATTATTTATTGAGGATCACCGATTAGAAAGCAGCTCTCAATTACAAAAACAAATAGCTGAATATGGAATTGATGAAGAAGCCCATTTGATCGCGGCAAATAAAATTGATGAACTTCAGCTGTTTGTCATGCATGCACGCTATCTCAAGGCCGAGTATAACGTCGCCAATAAGCGTGATGTTAAATTTTATTACACGGTGGATGAAGAGCACCGTGAGCTAGTTGCTTCACACAATGACAATATAAAACATCTCGTTGGCGCTTCTGAAATTAATCCTTGTAATGCTCAGCCGCAAGGAGCGCCGGCAAAAATTACCCCAATGGGCACCATTTACCTCGACCTCGCCTCAGCGGTTGACGTCGCGACTGAAAAAGAAAGGCTGAATAAAGAACTCATGCGACTGGAAAAGCAGATCGCAGGATCAGAGGCCCGTCTAGCAGATGAAAATTTTCTTAAAAAAGCCCCGGAAAAAGTAATCCAGGGAGCGAGAGATCAACTTGCAACTAATAAGACGAAAAGAGAGGAATTTCAAAAACTCATAAACAATCTGGGTTAAGTGTTTAACCGCGGGTAATAACCCTTTCCACCTGAAATAAATATTAACGATAAAATAAACGAAAATGATATTAGACACGATTGATAATATAGAGAAGATCAAGTATATAAAACGCTCGCCGGCACTCCAAGAGGCATTCGATTGGTTTAGGAACACTTCTCAAGACATTGAGGAGGGGACTTATGAGTTACGCGGAAAAGATTTATATGTAATGGTTGTGGGTTTTGATACCCAACCGAGAAGCGATTGTATTTTTGAATCCCATCGCGCTTATGTCGATTTGCAATATATGGTAGAAGGAGGGGAAATTATTGATTGGAGCCCTATTAAAAACCTGACCCCACAGGGAGAATATAACGCGGAAGGCGATTTCCTGCTATATCCAGCGCCGGAGGGAACACCTACAAGTCTACGGATGACACCCGGGACGTTTGCCATTTTTTTCCCTGAAGACGGTCATAGTGTCAAAATCAATGATGGCGTCAATACACGGGCAAAAAAGTGGGTCGCGAAAATAGCCCTGGATCTCCTGGATTAGAAGCGAATATTAACAATCCTATTAATTGATAAAGTGTGGGGACAGCAATTTATCAATCATATCTATAATATCTGAAACCCGATGAATGTTTTTATTTACTCAGAAGATATACATGATAAGGAAAAACGGATTTTTGAGGAAGCACTCAAAGATGATGAATTGGTATTTGGCTGGGACCTGAATGATGAGGTGAAAGCTAAAGAATTATTTTTAAAAGCTGATGTGGCGTTTAGCGGTTCTCTCCCTGGAGAGTGGCTTACCCAGACAGAGCGATTACAATGGCTCCAATTGGAGTCGGTCGGCTTTGAACCCTATCAGGAATTTGGGAAAGCTATATTATCAAAAGGGATATCGATTACTAATCTCAAAGGATTTTTCAGCATCCCGGTGGCGGAAACAGTTTTGGGGGGAATCTTAAGTCTTTATCGCAGCCTGGATAAATTAAGCGAACTGAAAAAGATGAGATCGTGGGAAAAACTGGATATTCGGGCAGTCAGTAAAGTATTGCATGGGTCTCAAGTTATGATCTTGGGGAGTGGGTCCATTGCCCTTGAAATTAAAAAATTACTCCAGGCATTTGAATGCACAGTGACGGTCTTTGGAAAAAGCCTGAAAAAAGCAGATATTGTTGATGGGGAGGAATTGGATAACAGACTGCCCAATGTGGATATTGTCGTTTGCTGTCTTCCCCAGACTGATGAAACGATAGGGTTATTTAATGCGAAGAAACTTTCTATCTTAAATAGCGACGCGCTGTTTGTAAATGTTGGCCGTGGAACAGTAGTCGATGAAGAAGCCCTGGCTGATGCGTTGTCGAAGGAGCGTTTAGGGGGTGCCGTTATCGATGTAACAAATGAAGAACCTATTCCCACCGAACATCCTTTCTGGGATTGCCCGAATATGATAGTTACCCAGCACACGGGTGGAGGTTCCACCGATGAAGTAGAGGGAAAAATTAATATTTTCCTATCCAATTTCAAGCGTTTTAAAAATAAACAGGAACTCCTCAACATTGTAGACTTTGATAAAGGATATTAATCATGCCCAAAATTACAAAAGTTCGTCCGGTAATACTTAGCTCACCTTACGCAGATCATGAACACGATACCGAAGTTCACTGTCACTTGAAACAGGGTTATCGCAGTTGCGGGATGGTAGAAATCACGCTTGATGATGGAACAACAGGATTGGGTGAAGGGTATGTCGCTGTATTCGCTCCGTATATCTTCAAGGAATTAGTAGCCCTCTATAACCCGGCGTTATTAGGTCGGGAGATCATGGACTTTAATAACATTTACCGTGATTTGTGGAAAACATCCGGTTACTGGAGTTACCAGGGGGCAGCCAGACATGCACTCAGCGCCGTAGAAATCGCGATGCACGACTGCAGAGCCAAGCATTTAGGGATTCCTGTCTATGAACTTTTTGGAGGAGCATTCAGTAATTCAATAAAAGTCTACGGTAGTGGTGGAGATTCTGGAACGCCGGCCGGGGGCATTATTGAATTTGATTATCTGGAAAAATTGAAAATTACTGCTTTTAAAATTCGGGCCCAGACGAACCAGGTGAACAAGGCGGTGTGGTACTTAAAAGAAGGCAGGAGAAGGGGTATAGAGATCGCGATTGATATGGTGCAAAGCATGTCCATCCCCTCAAATTCAGTTTCTGAAGTGGTTCAGTTTTTAAATGAAGTAAGATCGCAGGCGGACGGAAAAATTCTCTTTCTCGAAGAGGCATTGGGCCCGACAGATGGGGATGGATTTAAAATGCTCCGCATGAAAGTTGACACTAAGGTTGCCGGTGGTGAAATCATCACGACAGCTTCTGAATTGAGTAACCAAATCCAAAAGGGGGCTTACGATATCGCACAACCGGATGGAACCGTGATTGGCGGCATCAGTGAAGTATTAGAAGTCTTTTCTACCGCGAATCGTTTTGGATGCCAGGTAATTGTTCACTGTTGGGGTGGCCCGGTGGGAATGATGGCTAACTTTCATGCCGCGTTAGTGGGTGGAGGAACAATGGCCGAATGGCCGATGAAGCCGTTTCCTCTGCGAGAAGCGATGGTGGTGGAACCCTGGGATATTAAAAATGGAATTCTAACCATAGGGAAGACACCCGGTCTCGGCGTCACCCTGACTGATGAAATAGAAAAAGAATTTTCATTCCGAGAAGATGCAGTCTATGATTGTGCCGCGGACATGTCTATTGTCCCTCCCGATTCTGTCTGGGCTGTATAACGTTTTCGGATTACCTTACTAAAGATACAGGAAATTATAATTCAGGGTCAGAGAGAAGTTTTCTAATTTCACCTAATGTTCTTTCTGTTGCGCCCTGATTGTCCTGGTACCACTGTTTCGCATTCTCGGCCATCTCAATAAGTTCATTATTTGACTTTAATAAAGCGACGGTAACTTTTCTTAGTTCGTCTACATCGTTGACACGCTTTGCCGCTCCCGTTTCTTCCAGGTTGTTACATATCAGTCTGAAATTACTCGTTTGGGGACCGAAGAGGATGGGTTTGCCCAGGGCCGCGGATTCAATAGGAGTCTGACCTCCATCATGGGGTGGCAATGATTTACCGATAAATACGAGATCAGCAGGTTGCGTCAGCATGACTAACTCGCCAGTGGTATCGGCAACATAAATCATTACAGAATGGGGGACTTTTTTATTCATGGTGCGGAAATGAAAGGGGAGGGATTGTCGTTCGAGAAGGGATTTGATTTCTTTACGGCGTTCAGCATGGCGGGGAACAATGATCAGGCGACAATCGATTCCTTCATTAAGAACATCTTCAAATGCATGTAGTATAGCCAATTCTTCACCGGGCCAGGTAGAAGATCCCAGGAGTATCAACGGCTTATATTTTGAATCGGGTTTCTTTTTCTCATGGTTAGTAAATCCTAACTCTTCAGTTAAAGAAAGTATCGCTTCCTCCTTTAATCTCGGTTGAATTTCTATATCCAATTTCAAATTGCCGCTCATAATCATCTTCTCAGGGTTGACTCCAAGGGTAATTAATCTGTCATAGTCCTGCTCCGTAGCCGCGAGAATAAGATTGAGAGGATAGAGTAAATACTCGCAGACAAGAGAGTAGGTATAATAACGGGCAAACGATCGGTCAGAGATTCGTGCGTTGATTAATGCTATGGGAACGCCACGAGACCGAGCTTGATAGATGTGTTCAGGCCATCGCTCTCCTTCCATAAGGATGGCCATATCGGGCTTTATTCGTTTCCAGGCAAGAACACTGAATAACCAGAAGTCGAGGGGGAATATCCCGATCGCCGCCGCGATTGAGGAGTATCGTTCAAGCGCTAAGGTGAACCCGGTACTGGTTGTTGTCGTCAATACCACTTCATAACGCTCGTCCTTGGATAACAATCTTAGAAGGGGGTCGATAGCGAGCAATTCCCCAACACTCACGGCTTGAATCCAGATACGTTTGACACCGTTACGCCGGAGTGGTACTCCGCTCATTAAACCAAAGCGGTGATGAAAACTTTTACCATACCCACCTCGCTTGAGCATGCGTCTCAAATAGTAAGGACTCGATAGAAGCAGGAGGGGTAAAAATAAAGCGCGATAGAGCCAAATCATTATTAAGGTGATCCGGTTAAAACTGAAGTTGAACATTATAGTATCTAAGGGGCGAACTTTTTTGAACATTTATCTAAAATACGTTTCAATAGGGGTTTAATATATTAATTATGATAAAAACGCAGACTATACACTGGATTATCACCACTTTTATTCTATTCCTTGCTCTGTGCTGGGATTGCTCACCGCTACGCGCTGAAGAGAATGATACCTGGTATAAGAAGAACGACCTGATCCCGGATTCGACGGTTACCTGGGGTAAACTAGAGAATGGTTTTCGCTACGCTATTATGCCAAACATTGAGCCGCCCGATCGAGTCAGCCTGCGTTTACTCGTAAACGCAGGGTCTCTGATGGAAAATGATGATCAATTGGGGTTGGCTCATTTTCTCGAACATATGGCTTTTAACGGAACTATAAATTTTCCCGCCGGTGAATTAGTTGAATATTTTCAGCGATTAGGAATGGGGTTTGGCGCCGATACCAATGCCTACACCAGTTTTGATAAAACGGTTTATATGCTCGAATTGCCCCGAAATGACGAACTCATGCTGGATGACGGTTTAAAACTGTTACGCGATTATGCTGATGGCATATTGCTGAAAGACGAAGAGATAGATAAAGAACGCGGTGTTATTCTCAGTGAAAAACGCGCGCGTGATTCTGTAGAGTACAGAATCTATAAGGCGGAGATGACCTTTGTTATGCCTGAGTCATTAGCGGTAAGACGTTTTCCCATCGGGGAGGAGGCAGTGATTGAAGCATCCGGACGTGATCGGTTTTTCGATTATTACCAACGATGGTACCGTCCTGATCGGATGGCTCTAATCGCCGTAGGCACTGTCGATCCTGCAGCGTTGGAAAAGGGCATCAAAAAATATTTTTCGGGTATTAATCTACCGAGTTTAGATCAACCCGACCCCTATTTGGGCAATATAACAGAATCCGGAATTGTTGCCATGCTTCAGAGTGAACCTGAGGCGGCAGCGACGACTGTTTCTATCCAAACGATATCACCCTCATCTCAAAAAACAGACAGTCGGGAAAAACGGTCGGAGAATTTATATCGAAGCTTGATTAATCAGATGATGAACAGACGCCTGGAAATCCTGGCCAAGGAAAAAGATTCACCATTTAGAGAAGGACAGGTCTACACCTTCGAATGGTTAAACTGGATATTTAATAGTGGAATTGAACTGAGCTGTCAGCCAGAACAGTGGGAGGCAGCGCTAAATACAGCCGAACAGGAGTTGAGACGGGCTTTGACTTATGGATTTACGCAGAGCGAACTCGAAGAAGCTAAAGCAAAGGTAATAAAAAATTATGAACAGTTGGCTAAAGCTGCGCCCACGCGGAAATCTCGCAACCTGGCCAGAGGGTTAGTCCAAAGCATCGGCAAAGATGAGGTCTTTACGACTCCAGCCGATGATCTTGCCTTAGTCATGAGCGTTCTTGAAAACATTGATCGGGAGCATTGTCAGGATCTATTAAATAAGGACTGGAATACAGGAAGCAGAAATATATTTGTCAGCGGCAACCTTGAAATAGATAATTCAGATTCTGCGATCCTCGCCGTATTCGAAGCGAGTAGTAAATATGCTGTCGAGCAACCGAAGGAAGCAGAAACAGCGGCTTTCGCCTATACCCAGTTTGGTCTGCCCGGGGAGGTGTCTCAACGCGTCTATGACGAAGATCTCGATATTACCCAGATTTCGTTCAAAAACAAAATACGCCTTAATCTCAAACCCACCAATTTTGAAAAAAATACGATCCATGTTGGCGCACGTTTTGGAGGTGGATTGTTAACTTTACCGAAGGGCAAACGGGGATTGTCCTTTGTCACTGATTCTACTTTTATTGCCGGAGGATTAATCAAACATAGCGCCGATGATCTCGAGCGTATATTTTCCGGAAAGACGCTTGATCTGCATTTTTCTGTCGCAAGTGATGCCTTTGTTTTATCAGGCAAAACTACCCCGGAAGATCTCGAGAGCCAGCTCCAGTTTCTTGCCGCCTATCTCATCGCTCCGGGATATCGCGAAGAAGCTTTACGTCTGGCGCACAAGAGCTATGACCAGGTTTATCTACAACTCATGCATACACCACAGGGTGTCATGCGAAACGAAGTCAGTCATTATATCGCGGGCAACGATTATCGCTTTGGATTTCCCCCTAAGGAAGACCTCCTCACCTACACTTTAAATGAAGTGCGCGACTGGCTTGCAGAACCATTAGTCATTGAGCCTATGGAAGTATCTATTGTCGGTGATTTAAGTCTGGAAGAGACGATCGAACTGGCCCGCTTAACATTGGGTGCGCTGCCGTCAAGGAAGTCAGCCAAACCAGACTATGAGAGCGCAAGGTCCATTCGGTTTCCTCAAACCGTAGATTCGCAATTTTTTCAATATTCAAGTGATATTCCTAAAGCAGTGGGCGCGGTGTATTGGCCTACAGATGACATGTGGGATATCAGTCGAACGCGTCGGCTCAGTGTTCTTTCAGCAATCATTGATGATCGGATGCGCGTGAAAATACGTGAAGAGACGGGTCAGGCATACAGCCCTTTCTCTATCAGCCGCCCCAGTGATACCTATAAGGGATATGGTTATTTACTCGGTGTGGTCATGGCCGCTCCGGAGCATGCTGAAAACATTGCGAAACTGATCCTCGAGATTGGAAATGAATTATATGAAAAGGGCATTGATGAAGATGAGCTGAATCGTGCCCTGGAACCATTGTTAAGCAGCATTCGCGTCCAGATAAGAAATAATGGCTATTGGCTTAATACCGTCTTACTCAGCTCACAAGAATACCCGCAGCGATTGGATTGGGCACGTAATATGACTGAAGATTATGCTTCTATTACGGTTGAAGACATTAATCACCTGGCCCAAATTTATCTTCAGAAAGATAAAGCGCTACAAGTGATGATCGTTCCGGAAGAACTTGAAAAAGGCCTTTAACCCATAAACTGAAAACCCTCTTAAGGGGTGTATTTTTTACCGGTAGGCATAGGCAGGGATATTTTTTTTAGAATAAAAATGGTGGTTACCTATTGTCACTAGATAATGATATTAATTTGCCCAATAGGGTTTTGCCCCATTAACACCGTGATAGTAAGTCGCGCCAGAGGTGTTATCAAATAGCTTCCCGCGCTCCAATAAGACTACCAGTTTAACTGCGGAGGGATACATGCGATCTCTCTGCGCCCGTCTGAGGATGGGGCTGTAATCAGGGTTCGCTGACCCCAGATACTATGCATGCTGCTGAATTGACCCCGTTTTATCGTCTCTCTCACAACACGTTCCGTCCGATGGTCTGAGCGATTGTATATAACGTTAAGGACCGCTCTCATCCCCTCAACACCATCTGAAGCGGCCTCCAAAACCAAACAGGAAGCGACTATCTGTCTTTCGTAATTAGAGATCCTAGCGGAATAGGCAATATGGCAAGATATTCCGATGACTGCTAATGTATAAAAAAATAATTTACTCACGGACTTAATATTGGCTTTATCTATTATCGGTTTAACATTTCCACTGCTTAATGTATGCCGGTTAAACCTTGCCTTATTTTTCTGGGTCTTATTATATTGAGATAAATAGTACTTAAAAACAGGTATGATTCTAAAATATGCAATCTCCCTATAACGGTCAAATAAATAACCGGTTTGTGGGTGTAAATACTTGATCCCCAGCAGCTAATATTCAGTTTTTTCTTTCCTGCCAAAAGGCAGATTATACCTTCTCCTGCCTCCTTGTCTTTTAAGTGTTTATCGCTTTAAATCTATCATCTAAAAAAATATAACTTCTTAACATTAAAATAATATGATGCCTAAATATGCATGGCCCCTAATCGTCCTCGCAATCGTCCTCGGATTGCTTCTGATGTTTGGCAGTCGGATTATCGTTACCGTGCCTGCTGGCCACGTAGCGGTGGCTGCTTTGTTTGGACAAGTTGAACCTGAATCATACCAGGAAGGATTACATTTTCCGGTAAATCCCCTTCTTAAATGGTACTTTTTTGATGCTCGCCAGAAAACCCTTAAGGACCAGGCCAACGTTCCTTCCCAGGACCAGCTTCAGACTAAAATCGACGTTAGCGTTCAGTTTCGTCTTATCGGAGGTATGGCGGGGTCAATATTAAAAGAGACGGGTTCTTTTCAGGATGCGGTAAATGTCCACTTAGTGCCGAAATTACGTTCACTTTTGCGCGAACAGGGCAAATCAGTGGCACGCGCCGAAGATTTTTTTGCCGAAGAGACCCAGGAAAAGCTTCAAATAGGCATCGAGGCAGGATTACGGCTGTATCTTCAGGATAAGGGCATAGAAGCTCAAGCGGTCCTTATTCGCGATATTACCCTTCCACCCTTTATTACTCGAGCCATTGAGTCGAAAAAGGAGCGTGAGCAGGAAGTAGAAAAACAAAGAGCGGAACTGGAGCGGTATCGGACGGAACAACAACAATTGATCGCCCAGGCTGAAGCACAACGGGAAGCGGCAGAACAAGAAGCTCAGAAACGCAGGTTGCTAGCCGACGCCCAAGCCTATGAGATTAATAAAATCAATGAAGCCATCTCATCTAATCCTGCTTACCTTCAACTCCAGGCGCTTGAAGCGCTGAAAAGCATTTCCAAGGATCCATCTTCCAAGATATATTTCATTAATGGGGATAGCCCACAGCCATTACCGTTAATGAATATCGGGGATGCCCTGAGGGGGAAATAATGTTTTTTTGTCCCCACAGAGGCATACAGCACTTAATCCAGTAACACACTATTTCATTCACAACAGACCTGGTAGCAAAGGTCATTGAAGTAAATGTTATAACCGGGTAATTATACTCATACCTGGTTGTAGCCTGTTTAAATACAACATGGCTATTTTATTTCCCCTGTTTTGTGTTACATTCTTTAAATTACTTTTCATTTTATGTCCACTGATATAGCAAATCGTTCGGAATCGACTCATCGCAGTAACGATTTTAATGTTGAGGAAATAAGGCGGGATTTCCCTATTCTCTCATTGCCCATAGGCGATCATCCGCTTGTCTATTTGGATAATGCTTCGACCTCGCAAAAACCGCGCGTTGTCATTGATACCATTAGCCGTTTTTATGCCGAACAGAACGCGAATATTCATCGGGGCGTCCATTATCTTAGTGAACAGGCTACCGATGCCTACGAAAAATCCCGTGTGATTATTGCCGATTTTATTAAAGCGCCCGACACACGAGAAATAATATATGTCCGGGGCGCTACCGAGGCGATTAATCTGATCGCGCAGTCTTACAGTCAGCGTTTTATACAGAGAGATGACGAAATAATTATCTCTATTCTCGAACATCATGCGAATATTGTTCCCTGGCAGATTATTTGTGAGCAGACAGGAGCAAAGCTGAGGGTAATCCCCATGGATGACCATGGGGAACTGGATATGGATGCCTACGCGGATTTGTTAAATAAGAAAACCCGAATGGTTGCGGTTACCCATATATCTAATGCCATAGGGACCGTGAATCCTGTTAAAGATATAATTGATAAGGCACACCAATTTGATGTTCCCGTCTTGATTGATGGCGCGCAATCCGTGCCCCATTATCCTATTGATGTCAGTGCCTTGGACTGTGACTTTTTTGTTTTTTCGGGACATAAACTATTTGGGCCTACAGGTATCGGAATACTTTATGGCAAAGAAAAATGGCTTCATGAGATGCCTCCTTACCAGGGGGGTGGTGATATGATACAGTCTGTCACGATGGAGAAAACCACCTATAAGGACATTCCCGAGAAATTTGAAGCAGGCACGCCCAATATAAGTGGCGTTATTGGCTTAGGTGCAGCCATCAATTATTTCGAGGGACTGGATAGAGACAAAGTAGAAGGCCATGAAAGGGAGCTCTTGAAATATGCTACAGATACTTTAAGCCAGGTAAGCGGTCTTAAAATCATAGGCAATGCGCCTGAAAAATCAAACGTCCTGTCATTTGTTCTTAACGACATTCACCCCCACGACATTGGAACTTTTCTTGACAGTGAAGGGATCGCTATTCGCGCCGGGCATCATTGCGCACAACCTTTAATGAAACGCCTTGGTGTTTCCTCAACCGCGAGGGCCTCATTCAGTTTTTATAACACCAGGGAAGAGATTGATAAATTAGCAAAGTCGGTGCAAAAGATCATCAAATTTTTCAAATCATGAATGAATTAACAGAGCTATATCAGGAGATCATACTCGATCATAATAAGCGCCCGCGTAATTATCATTCGTTGGAAAATGCGACCCATTCGGCGCAAGGGTACAATCCTCTTTGTGGCGATGAGATTACCGTTTCCCTGCGCTTGAACGGAGAGATGATCGAGGATATTTCCTTTGAAGGAGAAGGCTGTGCCATTTCAAAGGCTTCTGCATCGCTGATGACAGCCTTGCTTAAGGGTAAAACACTGCAAAAGGCAAAAGATGACTACCTGATTGTCAGACAAATGCTGACATCAACCGATGATCTTAATACCCCCCTGGAAGAAATAGGGGACATCGCCGCGTTGTCCGGGGTACGTCGTTTTCCCGTGCGCATTAAATGTGCGACGCTAGCCTGGCATACCATGGAGGCTGCGCTTGAGGGCCAAGCGGAAGCGACTACTGAGTAATCCCGTTTCTTAAATCAGTCGTTAATCCCGTAGCTATTGCAGGTATTCCTCTATCTGCTTTAAAAGTTTGGGGTCAGATTCCAGGTTGTGAGCCTGTTCGAGCAGGCTGGCGTACTGGCGATGACTTTTTCCCAAAGCATAGCCGGCAACTTTGTATGTGAATTGACGCGTTTGCAGATTAGGATGTTTCGCTCCGGCATAAAGAATATTCTCCATTTCCTGTTGGTCCCAATTCCAACCATCACGTATGCGGTGATATTGCTGAAGAGCGAGAAGAGCATTATGAAGAAAATCATGATCCGTGGGATTTTCTATAATAATTTCAGCCAGAGAAGCTACCCACTCATCTTTCTGGCCGTCCATTCCGATAAGTTTGCCAATGGCCTCTCTTAGCAAAGCATCTGCTTGATTTGAAGGCACTTCTTTAACCGCAGATTGAAGCCTTTTTATCTCAGCCATCAAATAAAGTTTAGCCCCATTCGGGTTTCCGCGGTCGACAGAATAAATAAGCTCTCTTTCAATTTTACTCTTTTCCTTTGATGAAAGAGAGGCCGTCTTCAATTCATTTAATGACCACCATACTCCGGGTAGATAAGGCGCATTAAGTAATGAGTTGAGAGCGTTAGTGCGGATGCGCGCGCTTTCAGTTTGCAAAACGGCATTTTTAAGAAGGGCGATTTCCTTGGGATCAGCTCCTTCGTATCTGAAGGTAAAATGTGATAGCATCTTTTCTTTAAGTTCGGGACTGACTTCAGCGTAATATTCTACAACCAGTTTTCGTGTTAAATCCTGGTCTTTTCTCTTTATTCTTTGAAAGGTTTCGGCTGCAAATTTATGATCGCTGTCTTTTATCCAATGGGTGTAAAGATGGAGGTCTTCTTTTGGGCTTTCATTTAATATGAAGTTGGCGAATTCTATGCGGCGTGGGTCACCTGGGTTATTGGCTATGGCCTTTAAGGTTTTTTTGACTTTAGCGTGATGAAGCTGTCCACGGAGCGTATAGAGTGCTTGCGTTCTCACAGAATCATGTCCGCGCCGGGTGAGAACAAGAATGGGTCCATAACCCCACGTCCAGGGCTTGTTTTCCAATGCCCTTAATGCTTTTTTCTGACTGTTGATGTCAGCTTCTTTTAAGGTCTGTGCGAGCCATTTGGCATGCGCATCCTGTTCAAGTTTGATCACAAGATACTGTAAATCACCCAGTGTCTCAGGGGTTACTGATTGTATAGCTTCACCTAATTGTGATTTAAACAGCTTCGGCGATTTAAAGGCCAAGGCCATCGCTGATTTTGTGTGTCGACTCCCCCTTCAGTCGTTAACAGTGTTAAACGATCTGTATCTTGTCCGGGGAAAAATTCAAAAGGTGGCAATTGATTTAATTTCAGCTGAATGTCTCTTTCCAGTATCCCCCTGTTTTCGATTACGAGCTTATCCGCTTCGTCGAGACTGCCAGATTTTTTTTCTTTCACCCACAGGGTATCAGGAGCGGGGGCTTCGGCTTCCAATGAATATAAATTATCCCAACCCGTTATAAATTCCTCATCTCCTTCCATACTGAAAGAAACGGTGACTTTGATGGGAATGACAGGTCGCGCTCGATTAATAAATATATTATTTTCGAATTCGTATTGGGCGTCCTCTTCTTCGACCTTAACCGTTAAGGTTTTCAATGTGGCATTGTTTTCAAATTGTCCCATGCTACGAGCGAAAACGAGGGTATATCCGCGGTCATCTATCCATTTGCTTCGCAGCGCATTTTCCACAATTCCCCCATATTTAAACTGATAGCCTTTTATATAATCGGAAATTATAACGCGTATCCATTTTGAAGCATGGACGGCGCGCGCTTTTTCAATTTCCGATTTGCGATTGTTGTATTCACTTTCCAAATCGCGAAAGGCAAAATCATTGAATCCTCGAAAAAAAGATTCTACGTCATTCGGGTTCACCTCCCCGGATTTAAGTTTATCCATGAGAATTCTCAGTTCCGTTTGGAGCGCTTCCAGTAAAACTGTATCCTGTTCTTTTTTCCAATCGCTAAGGGTAAGGCCAGGTTTCATTTCCTGGTAACCATGCTGGCTTAAATGAAAATTTATTTTTTCTCGGCCCGCTTTATATAGGTCCCGGGCTTCTTCAAGCTTGTGTTCATTCAAGGCAACAACTGTTTGTTTCCAGATGACGTCGGCTTCCTCCATAGCCTTACGGACATTCTCTTCGGTCTTCTCCTCATATTGTTGTGAGATTCTTTCAAATCTATTGTCCTCCTTGTCCTTAACAAAATAGAAGTAGTATAAATTAATGGCGATGAGTAATATGATTGCCGCGTTAACCGCTTTTTTATTTAGTAAATCCATCCTTATATTTCCTGAGTGTAATGTGAAACGAACCTGATCGTTAGCAGGATTTCTAGCATTATCTTCAAGTCTACCGCAAGCTTTGCCATAATTTCCATGGTAACGGCAAATTCATCCCTCTAATTGGATATAACCTATATGATCAAAGCAGAGGGACTTACTCTATAAACTGTAGATTATTTTATTGTAATATATTCTCTGAACGGTAAAAAAATATTATCGACCCGAGAGAATTATTTCCACGCGTTCCCATTTTGACGGGGCTCAATGACGAAGCCCTCAGTTCTCTCATTGAACGGGTGCGCACCTTCGATTATTCACCGGATAATATTGTCATCACTGAGGGTACATTGGGCGATACCCTCTATATTATTTCTGAAGGCTCTGTCGAGGTAGTGAAACACCTCGACATGCCTCATGAAACGGTTCTAACGACATTGAAGGAGAAAGAAACATTTGGGGAAATGTGCATTATCGAACCGGTAGCCAGATCTGCTTCTGTTCGGGCCCTGGAGGAACCCACAGAGCTTTTTGCCCTACATAGTTCTGATCTGCACCGCCTTTATAAAATACATCCTGAACAATTCGCCATTCTCATCCTGAATATTTCACGGGAACTCTGTCGACGATTGAGGCAAGTTGACGAGATGTATTCCGCAAAAGCGAATTAAGCCCGTTTTGCGACGGATAGAAAATTGCTTACAGGGTAATTCATTGCCCGTATTTCTGAAAGAGAGGGCAACGCCATAAATTTAAATGATCTCATCGGCTCTCACTTTCATTTCAGCTAGCTTCAGGAGCGAAACCTGCTTATAATTTCATTAATGGTCGTCGTTTGGCTTTTTTATGTTTTATTGAGTATTCTCGGTTTCGGGTTAATTATTTGGCGGAGAAGCGAGGCCTTTCTATATGACCCCCTCATTTTACTAGCAGGCAATTGGCTGTTGTATTTAGGAGCATGTATTGCGCTGATTGTCGCTGTGCATTTATTTTCCCTCTGGGCTGTTAAAAGGTGGGTCTCACTCCAGGAAAGCGCAAAAGAGCTGAATCGCTGGCTTGGTAATAGAGCGGCGAGTCAAATAATTGTTTTGGTTATTGTTGGTGGAATAGGGGAGGAGTTATTTTTTCGCGGTTGGTTATTAAATGAATCAGGTCTTTTCTTTTCTTCATTCATATTCGGAATCGTGCATTGGCCCCCGAATAAGAATTGGCGTTTCTGGCCGATTTTTGCCTTTGTTATGGGGCTCATTCTCGGAGCCCTTTGTCTGTGGACAAAGACATTGATTTACGCGGTCATTGTCCATGCAGGTATCAATTATTTAAATCTGCGTCTTTTACCAGGAATGATCAAAGGGTAAAAATGTTAAGCTATGGATTACCTTCCTTATTGAGGCGGGCAATTTTTCGCTGCGGGTTGATCATCCAAAAACCACCAAAAGCAATAAAGGTGGGTATGATTGCGGAAAAAATATATATGGCATCATAATTCCCCAGATATTGCTTGGATACACTGAATAAAATGGGGCCCAGTGAGCTGCTAATCACGATGATGGAGGCGCCGAAACCGGATATGACTCCTAAATGTAATCGACCAAAATAGCGGGGCCATGAAACGCCACTTAAAACTTGCCAGCAGCCATTGGGAATACCGAGCCCAAGGATCATCATAATTATTCCGACCTCACTCCGCATTAAAAGCATTCCCGCCGGGGCCACAGCGGTCGATGCCGCCATTAGAATGAGAACATAAGTTAATCGTGTTTTGTCGGCTATCCAGCCGGCAACAAAATTTGTAAACGCTCCCACTACGGCAATGGGGATGAATAAATTCAGTATCGATTCTTTATTTAAGCCCAATTCATCACCTATGGATATAACATGAAATGTATACCCTGTGGTAAACATCGCGCCGAATGAAAGTGTTAAATTAATTAACCAGAATGAGTATGTTTTAAAGGCTTGCTTTAATGTGAAATCACGGACGATGAGCATATCAGAGTTATTTGAATCCTCACTTTCAGGGGAGTCCTGCCCGTCCATTTTGAGATCGCATTCTTCAGGATTATCGCGAAAAAATATCCATGCGATCAAACTCAAGCAGAGGATCATAAATATCCCCATTAATATCCAAGTGCCCCGCCACCCCCACCATTGGATGAAAGCATCGAATACTTTAGGGGTTATAGAAAATACAAGAGTTGCGATGACGCCAGTGATGGCCATAACCAAACCCCTCTTTTTATTGAACCACTTGCCCATCATGTTTTGGCTCATCATCCAAAAAAAACCCTGGCCAATGATCCTGATTAAAAAGAAACCAGTGAAGATCGTAAAGAAGGCAGCAATCCCGCGGTTAAAGTGTATTAAATCAAAACTGATAAGCTCCGCAAAACGATCCGATTGACTTAATAATATTAGTGTCAGCCCCATCCCTACGGATGCGATAACGGTACATTTTCTTGCCCCGTACCGATCGTAAAGTCTGCCCGTCCAGGGTAGGAGTAAACCTGCAAACAAGGTGCCCAAAGAGTATGCCAGGCTTAACTGGACGCGGCTCAAATTGAGATTAATTATCAGGTATTCAATAAAAACACTGACTCCAGAAGTCTGACCGGGCATGGATGCAATAAAGACAAGAGTTCCTGCACCCATAATAATCCACCCATAAAAAAAGGAGAAGCGAGCGGGCGATATCGGAAAATCAGGAGCCCACATTTTTGAATTCTTTTCATTCATACAAAGAAGATAGGTATATTTATAGCAGGGTAGTTGCTGCTGATTGGTATTGCCTGAAGATAAAATTTTTGAATAGATAATGCTTTACGATGTAATCCTGTTGATACCTCACATGGATCGCTTACCATTAAACTTTCAATTTAACAGTCAAATTTATTATGAACGAAATTCTTAAAACCTTGCTCGAAGGTGAAAGTCTCACCACCACTCAAATTGGGGAGATTTTAGGCATGGATGAATCTTCCGTTGAAAAGGAGCTGAAAAAACTTAGAGACGAAAATATTCTTCTCGGATGGCGCCCTATTTTAAACCCTCAAGCGGTAGAATCCGATCGCGTACGCGCAGTCATTGAAGTAAAGATAAGACCTGAACGAGAAGGAGGGTTTGATCGCACCTCAGAACGCATCAGCCGATTCTCTGAAGTAGAATCCTGCTACCTGATGTCGGGTGGCTATGATCTTCTCGTGATTGTAAAGGGAGATAATCTTCACGAGGTGGCTGCTTTCGTATCGGAAAAATTAGCCACCCTCACCGGCGTCCTGTCTACGGCAACCCATTTCCTATTACGGGCCTACAAAGAACAGGGTTATACCCTTGGCTCTGAAAGACAAGATTCTGATAAACCTGTCATCAGTCCGTAATGAATCAAAATAGTTCAAAGTATGTGGCTAACCATGTCGAAGGGTTGCCGCGTTCCGGAATTCGCGATTTCTTCGCCATTGTCTCCCAATTGCCGGATGCGATTTCGCTGGGTATTGGCGAACCGGATTTCATCACACCCTGGCAGATTCGTGAAGCGGCAATATTTGCTCTTGAACGGGGTAAAACGAGCTATACCGATAATCTCGGGCTCATCGAATTGAGAAAAGTGATCGCAAACTATCTGGAGTCCCATTTTGGGTTAAGTTATAATCCTGAAAATGAAATTCTCATAACGACCGGTGTTTCTGAAGCTTTAGACATTACTTTGCGCGCAATTATCAATCCGGGAGATAAAGTTTTATATCACGAACCCTGTTATGTATCCTATCATCCTGGGGTAACTTTAGCGCACGGCGAAGCTATAGCGATTCCGACATACAAGAAAGATGATTTCTCACTTGATCCTGAGGCAGTGGTCAACTCCTGGCAGCCGGGATGCAAAGCGCTTCTTCTCAATTTTCCTACTAACCCTACTGGGGGAGTAATGGAGAGCGAAAAGTTAGAGAAAATTGCCCGTTTTGCTGTAGACAAAGATCTTCTTGTGATCAGCGACGAAATTTACGCTGAACTGACTTTTGAAGGGAAACATGTGAGCATTGCCGCCCTTCCAGGAATGAAAGATCGAACTATTTTTCTTCATGGAGTCTCCAAAGCTTTTGCCATGACAGGATTTCGACTCGGATATGCCTGCGCTTCTTTAGCGCTTATTGAAGCGATGATGAAAGTGCATCAGTATAGTATGATGTGTGCGCCGATTATCAGTCAGGAAGCGGCCATTGAGGCCCTCAAGCACGGTGATGTCAGTGTCCGTAAGATGTTTGAACAATACCTGAAACGCCGTAATTATATCGTGCGTCGTTTTAATGAATCCGGTTTATCATGCCATATCCCCAAAGGCACTTTTTACGCCTTTCCCTGTATTGAATCGACAGGGTTAAATGAAATTGAATTTGCCCATCGCCTCCTTCATGAGGATAAAGTTGCGGTTGTGCCCGGCACCGCTTTTGGTAAACAGGGAAGAGGATTTGTGCGGGCCAGTTTCTCCACCAGTTATGAGCGGCTTATTGAAGCAACAGGCCGTATAGAACGTTTCGTTGATAGTCTCTCCCATGGAAAGTAATCGTCATGTTGCTATTATTGGCCGGCCCAATGTGGGCAAGAGCCGGCTCTTCAACCGCCTGGGCAATACGCGTGTTGCCATTGTGCACGACCAGGCAGGGGTGACGCGAGATGTCAATAGTATTATGGTCGATGATAAATACATGCTCCTTGACACGGGGGGGATTGGTCTGGCCGTAGATGATGATAATCAGGATTTAAAAAGAGCGGTAGATGAACAGGTGAATTTCGCGATTCAAGCATCTGATTTAATTTTATTACTGGTGGATGGTCGCGAGGGACTTACGACCCTTGACGAATTTATCGTGGATATGCTCCGTGCTGATGGAAAGAGACCTTTATTAGTGATTAATAAAATAGATTCACCAGGGCTTGAGTTAGAAGCGGGGGAGTTTGCCCGCCTTGGTTTTGGTGAAGGGATTATGATTTCCGCCGAGCATGGTCGTGGCATAGATAATCTTCGGTCTCAGATTGATTCCTTTTTAGGTCCAAAAGCTTCCACTTCGAGAGATGAAGAAAATCCGCGAATTACTCTTTCTTTTCTGGGGAGGCCTAATGTGGGCAAATCATCACTTTGCAATAGTTTAATCCATTCGGAAAGGTTAATTGTAAATGAAACTCCAGGGACGACTAGAGATGCTATAGAAATCGAATTTGACTACCATAAATCTGAAAATACGTGCTGGCCCTTCAGCCTTATCGATACCGCCGGTCTTCGAAAAAAAAATAAAGTTAATACTTCGATTGAATTTTTTTCATCGGTTAGATCCCATCATGCTATTGAGCGGTCCGATGTCGTCTTTTTAGTCCTGGACGCAAAAACGGGAGTGACAAAGCAGGATAAATTACTGGCCGGTAAAATCGTAGATTCGGGGAGTAGTATTGCTGTCTTAGTTAATAAATGGGATTATGCGCTGGAAGCCTTTGTGCGAAATCCTATTCGGGGTTATGATAATGAAGAGAAGTTTCGCCATGATTTTACGAGGGCCGTAAAAAAAGAACTCTTTTTCCTTCCAGGGAGCCCGGTGCTCTTTGTCTCCGCAAAGACCGGATATGCTCTGGAAGAAATATTTGAGACCGCGCGATCTTTAGACCAGACATCACGCCGTGTCCTCGCTACACCCCAACTCAATCGGTTTCTCGCAACTATTCTAAAGCGTAGGGAGCCTAGAGTAATAAAGGGGCGGAGATTTAAAGTTTATTACGCGGTGCAAACTGGCAATCACCCGCATCGTATTCGCCTCTATTGCAACCAGGCAGCAAAATTAGATGACAGTTATCGGCGATTTTTACAATCCAGCATTTTAGCCGAGTATAAATTGCAAGGCTGTCCAGTGAAGATTGAGCTCGTCGGCAAGTCCACCCGTGATAAATCGGCAGGCAATTTAAAATTAGCACATAAAGGTTAGAGAGCGAGGTGTCGTGAATACAGTTTTTATGGGTTCTGATGCAATCGCTATACCTATTTTGGAGGACTTGGTAGGGCATCTCAGGGATAAAGTAATTTTAAAGGGTGTAATTACACAACCTGACAGGCGATCTGGCCGGGGAATGAAAAAACAGGTCAATCCAATTAAGGATTGGGCTGAAGAAAATAAAATCACGGTGTTGCAGCCTGTGAAATTGGGAAGTGATATCTGCGAGTGGTTACGGAAAGAGGACTGTGATCTTGTCATCGTAATGGCGTATGGCCGTATCCTCAGGGCTGATCTTTTAAATACGCCACCCCTGGGAGTGCTAAATTTACACGCGTCCATCTTACCTGCCTACCGTGGAGCATCACCCATCCCGGCAGCCATTGCCTCAGGAGATTCAGTTACCGGCATCACTCTCATGCGGGTAGTTCCCGAACTCGATGCCGGACCGATGATGGATAATGAAAAGGTAAATATAGAATTGAACGATGATGTATTGTCTTTAAGTGATAAAATTGCAGCAGCGTCTGTTCCCCTGATACGAAGAAATTTACGAGGTCTAATTGAAAGAAATACGGGATTAATTCCGCAAAATCCTAAGGAAGCCACTTATACCCGTTTATTAAAAAAGGAAGATGGGGCGCTCAATTTTCATGTCTCGGCTCTCGAATTGGTTAATCGTATCCGGGCGCTGAAAATTTGGCCGGGCTGTTTTTTTAAATTCAACAATCAGCGAATCAAAATCGGACGTGCCGAAGCTGACAGTGACAATTACGCATCCGGCGCGGGCATCGTGTTGGGAGAAGATAAGGGAGCCTTCTGTGTGAGTGCACAATCTGGCATACTGCGGATGCTTGAATTACAACGCCCGGGGGGTCGCATGGTATCGGCTCCCGCATTTCTGAGAGGGCTGAAGATAGAGAGGGGCACCGTTTTGCCGCATACGAAGATGCTGCCTCTCGTTTCAGCAACACCATTTCCGAAAATAAAAAAAGCCACTACAGAACCCCGTGGGAATTAGAATCTCACACTAAATCTTGAATATTTTTAACTTTTCTTTGAATCATTGAGACTTATTTTCTGTCCAAGAGGAATGGTTAGGTATTATTTATATTTTATGAACTTACCCTTTTTAGCAATTACCGGTAAAATAAGTATAGTGGTATCCTTATTGTTCGTTCTGCTGGTTTTTCCCAAAGCATTATTAGAGGGGAAAGAGAGCGGAGCATCGTCAGGGAAATACCCGAGTCCGTCGACTGATATTTCTCAAATTAAGTTGGCAAATCTCAGTTCAGATATAAATATGCTTCAAGCCAAAGTCGCGCGTCTTGAGATGCTGGTTGAGCAGCTTAACCGGGAAAATGCTGAACTTCGGGTGGAGCTGGGAGAGAAAGCAGATAAAGATAATCAATACGTAACTAAGTCTGAGCTCTCTGGAGCGCTTAATGAACTCAGTCAGGATCTCATCAATAATGATACAAAACAAAAGAATTCCATCATCAGCGAGGTCAGTCAATTGATGGAGCGATTGGCGATACAGACGGAGAGTGCACTGAAAGCCCTGGCTGAGTCGATTGAAGCGCAACCGGTTGTCGATCCCACAATCCAGTTTTCTGATGACTATTCCAAAGAGGGTGTAGCTTATACGGTACAAAGCGGTGACACCCTTTCAGAAATTGCGCGACGCTTCAATTCCACCGTGAGTGATATTCAAAATGCCAACCGCATTACCGATCCCAGCAAATTACAGGTAGGGCGTACAATTTTTGTGCCAAAATCAGAGTAACAATTCAATGGCTAAATCAAAGAAGAGACTGGGCCGCGGGTTAGACAGCCTTATCAGTCGAGGGATAAGCAAATCTAAGAAAAAAGTAAAGAAGAGGAAGACTATCCCTAAAGCGACAAAGAAGAAATCCGTAAAAAAGGCCGGGATCGTAAAAGGGGCACGTTCACAATCCAATAATACAAAGGGACAAAGAATATCCGAAAAAAAAGACCATCGGACTGTCAGCGAAAATGGTTTTTTAGAAATCCCTCTATCTAAGATTCAAACAAATCCTTATCAGCCGCGGCGAGTGATCAATCTCGAGCAAATCAGTGAGCTTGCCGACAGTATACGTTCAGAAGGATTACTGCAGCCAATCGTTGTTAGAAATAAGGGTGACGGCTTCGAGATTATTGCCGGGGAAAGGCGATTTCGTGCCTGTAAAGAACTTAACCTTAGAACGATCCCCGCGCGTGTGATGAAAGCAAGCGACTCATCATCCGCGGTAATGACCATGATTGAGAACCTGCAGCGTGAGGGGCTAAATCCAGTTGACGAGGCATTAGGTTATGCGAGTTTAATTCGCGATTTTGATCTTACCCAGGAAAGAGTATCTGAGCGAGTGGGAAAGGGTAGGGCAACCGTGGCAAATTCGCTGCGGTTGTTGCAACTGGAAGAAGAAATCCAGGGATTTCTCAGCATGGGGCTAATGTCAGCGGGGCAGGCAAAAGCGCTTCTCGGAATTGATGATCAGGAACAGCGTCTAATTCTCGCGCGGCGTATAATTGAAGAGGGCTTAAGTGTGAGAGAGACGGAGAGACTCACTAAGAAGGTGAAAAGCAGCAAGGTAGTATCTATTTCAACGCGCCCCATGACGGAATCCGAAAGTGTCGCCGTTCAAGATTTAGAAAAGAAAATCTCTTCTCAGCTGAATACGAAAGTTCTCGTGCGGCATACATCGAAAAAAGGGAAAATTGTTATAGAATATTATGGCAATGAAGATCTGCAAAGAATATTGGAGAAACTTCAATTAGCCCAGTGATTGAATAATTGCCGTTACCTTTAAGGTTTTGGTCGTGACCACGAAAACTGGTCCACTTGAAAAGTTAGTCTGGGTAACCTAGAAAGGACTCAGACAATGAAAGGCAAAAGATACACAACTGAAGAGAAAATACGGATGCTGCGGCAGGCGGACAAAGGGAAAACGATCCTGGAAGCATGCCGCGAGAACAACATTAGCGAACAGACTTTCCACCGCTGGAAGCGTGAGTTTGGGATGATTGATGTCGACCAGGCCAAGCGGATGAAGGAACTCTTTGAAGGAGAACGCGCGGTTAAAACGGATGCTGGCGGACAAGCTGCTGGGGATAGAGATCCTGCAGGAGACCCTCGAAAAAAAACTGTAAGCCCTGGGCACAAGCGGCAAGTGGCAGAGAGACTTGTGGCTCGGGGCCAGTGTTCGATGCGAGCGGGGTGCCGGTACTTTCGGCTGCACCGTTCCACCTATGCGTATAAGGCGAAGCATCCGGATGCTTGGTTAATGAAACTGAAGGCGGCAGTAAGGCGGTTATCACGGCAATATGCCAGGTGGGGCTATCCGAAGATCACGAAGCTGTTGAAAGACGAAGGCTGGGAGGTGGGTAAACGTCTCGTGCAAGGTCTACGACGCGAACTGGGCTTGGCGATCCCCCAACGCAAGCCAAGACGTCGGGGCAGGGGTGTTTCCACCGGGCTGCCGACCAAGGCCGAACATCCCGGCCATGTTTGGACCTGGGATTTTATCCACGATAAGACGGTCCGCGGTGGCAGTTTAAAAATGTTGACCGTGCTCGATGAGTACACCCGCGAGTGCCGGGTGATCCATGTTGATCGCCATATCAATGCGGAAACGGTGCGCGGTATCATGCAAAAACTGCTTGCCCGTCATGGGCCGCCACAATATATTCGCAGTGACAACGGTTCCGTTCCGAGGAGCGAAGCGACGACATGCGAAGCCATTCATTGAAAAGGAATTGAGAGCCTGGCTAACTGCGATGAAAATCAAAACCCTCTATATCGAACCAGGAAGCCCTTGGCAGAACGGATACATCGAATCGTTGCATGCCCGTTTTCGCGAGGAGTGTTTAAACCGTGAACAGCTATGGACTTTGACCGAAGCCCGCGTGGTGATCGAGGACTGGCGCTGGCTTTACAATAATGTCCGACCCCACCGCAGCCTCGGCAATATCACCCCACGGTGCTTCGCTGAAGACATTAATACCGAAGGCTTGGGCTCCATTCGGGCTACGCCCTCATTGCGCCCAAGCCTTGACTTCCTCTACCAACTTAACTTCAACATTAACCTCTCCAGACTAACTCTCTCGGTGGACCAGTTTACGTAACCCGATCAGGGGTCTGGCACACCCCGTTTCCATTACACCCCAAGGTGTCATACCGAAGCTGATCCAATCCTATCCAAAGAATATTCGGTCTCATTTCGTAATGCCGCACATCAGCGCGTTTTAAGTGTTGGGTAAGAAGGGTTCAGGGTGGAAGATGTCGGGCTACGCCCTCGGTACAGGGTTCAGGGTTGTAAGAGGTTTTTTCCGTTAGGATAAATCCGAATTCCGATATCGGCAATCATTATAATCCGCAATTGACAGACTCCATTTGCCATATCACATCGAGGTTGGATAAAGTTGATTACGAGAAAACATCCCCGCCAAATGTTCTCGAATAAATACGATCTGTGTGCTTTACGACAACGCATCTTCGCCATCGGTCAACCACTCAAGGTTAAAACGCGCAAACACGGTGTCTCCGCTGTACGCATTTATCCCACCTTCTCCTCCTTTTTCATACAGGCAGCAGATCGTCCCGTCTTGAGCGATGCAGAGGTCGGAGTATGAAGCGCCTTTTTTGTAGATGACTTTGGAAATGGGCCAGGTGCGGCACTCGTCGTAGCTTAGACGAACAGTGAGGTGATGCCGTTCTCCCTCTTTTTCATTTCCCGGATTTGAAAAGAGAACGCGATTCCTCCCCCTCCCTTTAGGACTGTCAGACTCGAGCGTATAACGACACACGCTTGCCTGGCAGATTGGTTCCGGCAGGCCGCCATCCCGGACGAGTGATGAAAACCATTCCCCGTTATCGTGGCTCCACCCGATTCGTCGGTGGTAGCTGAATCCTGGACCGAAAGCCTTCCGAGCCGGCCCCTCCGCCTCTCTGAAAAACTGATTACGGGAATTGATATAGAGCCATCCGTCGGCAGTCTCCAGAATCATTGACTCGTTGGCGCCCCTGTCGGTGCTGCCGCCGATTTTCCAATGAGCCCCGTGATCATCGCTGTAGATGACATGTGAATAGTCCCAATCTATCTTTGAATCTTCATGCACCATTTCGGTGTGATCGCATGCGACTATCAATCGGCCAGATTTCAGTTGTATGCCGTGACCGGGTCCGGTTGCGTACCACGACCACTTATCGCGTTTCACGTCTCCTGTGATCTCCTTCGGCTTCGCCCAGATTGCACCGTCATCGTCACTCGACGTCACCCAGATCTGTCGAGGCGCTTTGCCCTGCAAGATAAGATCCTGTCCTCGAGGTGATCCAGCTTTATCCTGCAGGTTCCTGCAAAAGAGCAGCCAGACAATCCCAGTATTTCTATCCTGAACCGGAGAGGGATTGCCGCTCACCCACCCATCCAGGGAAGCGATAACCTGGACATCTTCAAAGCTCTTACCGTCATCGAAACTCCGACGAAGAAAGAGATCAATCTGATCCGAATCTCGTCCCGTAAACTTTCGTGCTTCGTTGAAGGCGAGGATCGTCCCTTTGTTGGTCGTAATTAAGGCAGGGATTCTACACTCTTGATAGCCTCGGTCGCCGGCAGTATACAGGTTGTTTTCTTCAAAAAACACGTCTTCTCCTCAACGGTGTAATTTAGCGTCAATCCCATAATTGACTTTCCGACTTGATTAACAAGTAAATAATCCATTTGAATATTAAGGTCCTGAATGGCACATCCGAATTTTCTTTGGCTTAATACCCACGATGTAAGCGCTGATAGCCTGGGGTGCTACGGGAATACATACGCGACAACACCTCACATTGATAAGCTTGCGAGGGAAGGGATTCGATACACCAGCGCGTTCGCTTGTGCGATCTCATCCTGGATTGCGAAGACGTTCTTTAGCTCTCGATCGTATTTCTTGGACCAAAGATGAATATCATCGGCAACATCGATAAGCTGAGCTGTGATCCTGATGGTATTTCCCAATTTTCGCACACTCCCTTCGAGCACAGTGCCAACGTTGAGTTGTTCGCCAATCGTGGTTATAGCCGCATCCCTAAAACGGAACGAAGAGGTACGCGAGGCTACACGCAACCCTTCGATTTGGGCGAGAGCGTTCAGGATTTCTTCAGCTATCCCCTCACAAAAGTATTCCTGATCTTTTTCCGGACTCATGTCGCGGAAGGGGAGCACTGCGATAGAGGGGATTTCTGTAGGAGGCAAGGATATCGATTCCTGAAAAAACTGACGCCATACGATAAATGCGATTGCTGCGACAACCAACACTACGAAAGATGTCCATACCAATCGCTTGGATGGTTTATCTTTTACCGTGGAAGTTTTCTCCTCATCCCAACGCACCGCGTAAACGCGGACGGGTTCGGCAATATTTTTAACGCTGTGTTCACCTTGATTGTCAAAAGAATATGGGAGCTTGTTAACTACATGGTCATAGACCGTGCCTGAGACACAGATACCTCCACCTTCAGCGAGACTCTCTACTCGTGCCGCCACATTGACCCCGTCACCGTATATGCGATCGCCATCAACGATCACATCACCGAGATTAATACCGATGCGGTAGTGCATCCGGCGATCCTCCGGAATTCCCGCATTGCGAGCCATTAGCTCTCCCTGTATCACAACCGCACATCTGATCGCGCTCACCGCACTGGTAAATTCAGCGAGAAGATTGTCGCCGGGAGAATCAATCACCCGACCCTGATGCTCTTCAATATGCCGACTCATCGCTTCACGATAAGTGTTGAGAGTCTTCACCGTCGCCTCCTCGTCCTCACCCATGAGACGGCTGTAACCCTCGACGTCAGCACTGAGAATGGCCGTTAGCTTGCGTTCCATGACTGATTGTTTCCGCTTAGTGTGCTATCTGCACGATTCAGATCAGACTATTACTTCATCGTTTTATCTTTCAATCAGCATTAAATGAGGGATGTCAGGCTATGCCCTTGTATGTTACTCCGTGATTTGTTTAAGGGTAAAAGAAGGTGGGGGTATAAAAATACACATCCCATTCAATCGATAATCCATTAATCTGTATGTGGCGGAGGTGATTTTTCCGCGAGGGAACACAATACCCCTTGAAGGATTACTCTATCGTCATCTCTTCAGTGTCGACAATGATTTCATCACCATCTTCGTTAGCGAAGGTTGCAACAATACTCCGCGTGGGTTGAGGGGTGTTGTCTGACTTGAAGTTATTCTGCGTGGTCAGCATTTCAAATCCGGGGGTCGTCGATCCACTCTCCGCGACTACAATCGATGCTCCGTTCGTCTGTGCCAGGTCTCCTCCGGTGATCCGCAACCCAGGGTTACCGGCTGCTACCGTAAAGGACCCTTCACCAAATAACAGGTGCGGCACTGCATCGCCATCAGCATCAATGTCACCTACAGTTAAGCGTACCGCTATCGGTACCCCCCGTGCATCAATCCCTATGTTCCCTGTACTCCTACTAAAGACGGCGTTTGATAACTGCATTCCTCCCATCCCCGTGGAGTTGATCACCTGTACCAGGGTCACATCTGCCTGCGCACCGTACTCTTGTCCCTCAGGGAACAAGGCCTGGTTCACCGCATTGATCTTTCCTACCGTGAAGATACTAAAATAGGTCGTTTCATCGGCTCCCTCGATCACCACGCTCGGTTTGCCTGTAACATACGCTACCCCTGACTGATTATACCGTGGGGGAGCCTTCGCTGCTAAATATGTACTCGAATCCAAGGTCACCGTAAAGGTCCCAGCTCCAGAGTACTCCACTTGTACGATGTCTTCATCTTCGTCCATAAACGATACCCGGGTGATGTGCCCAGTCTTCGCCTGTAACTTGATGCTCTCTCCCGTTAATAATACTTGATCAAATATATTTCCATTGGGGTGTTGAATGTCCTCCCCAGCTATCGAGCCTGAACCCGTTAGGACTAACGGTACTGTGACCGTGACCGCCGCGGTGTCACTATCTGCTGTACCTCCGTCATTAGTCACTTGTACCCAGAAGTTAGTAATCGCCCCTAATCCCCCCGTGGTCATCGTACTCTCAGTTGCTCCCTCGACCGGCCAATTGGTGTCGGGATGTATCCCTCCATACCACTGGTAGGTTAGATCATCTCCACTCGCCTCGACGCTTAATGTTACCGGGTGACCCGTTGCTACTGACTGACTTACCGGTTGCGTCGTGATCTCAGGGGCTGGGACTGCCGGGGTCGTTGGAGTCGCAGTCGACCCCGTACCAGGTGCTCCAATCGGGGTGAAACCAAAATCATCGATACCGTTACGGGTATAAATATTAGCGTTCACATCTTCTTCATCACTATAAACAATCTTCCCAATGCCTCCGGGTGCTCCCAATTCATCTGCGTTAAAGGTAAGAAAAGCAGGTTTATATAGTGGATCAACAGTCGACTCTAAATTTGTTACGGTCACGAGCAGGTTATCATTAGTATCGAAGACTTCAACTGTGCAATCGATATCTGTCTGATCCCTTATAGGTTGACAATTTGCATAAAAATCCACCTCATAAGCCGGAGTTTCAAAGGTGATGGTGAATCCCCCCCCTCCAGCCTCTACAATAAAAGATTGGTTAAAAGAATGGTTTGATGGGCCGGATGCTTCAGCTATTTGGGCACTAGATGGGCCGCCACCACTAGCCCTAATACCACCTCCAGTACCACCAGTACTGGTAAAAGTAGCGGTATTAGGAGAAACCCCAATAGAAAAAGGTTCCAGTCTACTATCACCTACCCCAAATCCTTCATCCGACTCAAAGCGGGTATAGACCGTATTATTGACAGGCTTATCGGTGGGTGTGTAGCCAAGATCATCTATGGACAATTTACCTGTAACATTTGAAAATCTTTACTTCTTTTATACCTTCAATGAATTCCAGATCAGTTCCATCAAGAAAATTGCCACTGTCAGCAATAAAGCTTTGTAAGGCCGAGTTGATGTTAGCCGGTAGTCCGGTAACTTCGCCATGATCTCCTATCACTGTTATAACTTCACCAAATCCGCCGGCGGCTTCTCCCCCGATGTTTTTATCTCCTTTGACCTCGATTTTGCCACCCCCTGTTGATTCGGCCGCGTAAAATTCTAAGGTATGAATCCCGCGGGGGCTTATTATTTTTCCCTCTTGACCAGGCCCAAGTGTTAACGCTTTCGTTCCGGAGTGTAAGAGCGCAGGATCATCGAGAGTTTCTACCGTGAATCCGATGAGTGTTACCACGTTTGGCTCTTGACCGATATAGATCGTACCTTCTCCACTAACACTTTCAAAGTCAGTGAATATTTCCAGGTCTTGCGGAAGAGCCAACAGGTGCACCGGTAAATAGAGAAAAAGAATCAGAATCGAAATTAATTCTATAGGCTGTCTTTTCACGCTGTTATAACAATTAAAGCAATGCCAGAGATTTTTCAAAACAACTTATTATTTATAAGAGTTTATAAAGCATAATTGTTTTGAAATATACTAAAAGACAACATATCCATCGATATCCAAGGATAACGCTGACTGAAATTAATTACTTTTCCCCTGATAATTTAGGGGGCGGGGGGGGTATAAAAATAACACATCCCATTCAATCGATATTCCATTAATCTGTATGCAGCGGAGGGGGGGTTCCCCACACAGATTAATTAGATATTCTAAAGATCAAGCCTTATTAAATCTTCGACGCTTTCGTTTTTGTTTAGTAGTGGGAAGCATCGGTGTTAATAAATTCTCATAAAGCTGGAAGAGATATTCGATGCGCTGACGTTCGCTTGTGAATGGGTTACGTCGATAACAGGCGGTCGGTTGCACGGTCAAGATTGTGGTGAGCCCTAAGAAGACCGGAAAACCAGAAAGCCAGACATCCAGAAGGCTGGTAATCTAGAAGGCCAGAGAGCCTGAAAGTCTGCCTGCCCTGAGCTTAGTCGAAGGGAACCTTCTTCCCCTTTTTACCTTTTGACTTTTTGACTTTTTGACTCTAATCAATCCGCAATCGACAATCTGAAATCTGAAATCGATATGTCTCAGCGTTTTGAATCCAACTACCCACTCGATCCCGAACAGATTAAGGAATGGGTGGACACCTTTAACCGCCAGGGGGTTCTTTTCCTGGAAAATGTTCTGACCGAGGATCATGTAGCCCAGTTGAAAGCTGATCTCGACTGGTCAATTGACAATATCACTTCAGTCGACGACGACCCCTATGGCAAACTCAGCAGTCGAAATTCAGTAAAAAATATCTTGCCTCTGCCATCGAATGTTTTGAACATAGTCCGGCCAACCTTAACCCTCTTCGACCTCGAGCCTATTGTCAGCTTTGCTGAAGCCTTGGTTGCTACCAACAGCCATGTCATTCACAACAACTCATGCCATGTCATTAACAACAACTCATTTGTCACATATCCGGGTGGTGGTATCACAAGCTGGCACCAGGATGATCCTCCACATATGATCGTTACCGATGGAGAACCGCCAACGAATATTCAGCTGCCTGTTCTCGCTTTTACCTGCAATTACTATTTAACAGATGTCACTGAAGTTGAACAAGGCGGGACTGAAGTCATTCCCGGTTCTCACCTCTTTGGCGCTGATGCGCGCAAGGCTGATTTCAATGGAGAATGGAAGGACAAAATTCACTATAACTTGGGTAAAGCCGGAAGCGTGATCATGTTCAACAACCAGGTCTGGCACCGTGGAGGCCCCAATCGCACCAATAGAAAACGTTATATTACCCTAATTACATACGCCCGCCGCTTTATCGGACACAAATATTTTCCCTTCATGAATTACACTATGCCCGAGCATGTCTACAAGGACGCGAATCCTCGGCTCAAACGCCTGCTCGGCTTCCTCGAACACGGCGCTTACGGGTAGGGAGAGAAAGCCGGAAGACCGGAAAGCCAGAGCGTTGGAGTGAAAAAGGATAACTGAGAGGACAAAGAAAATATTTTATTACGCATAAAAGTAGCATATTCCACCTATACACTAGCATAAAAGAATAGTGGTGGAGCGGGCTGACCCAGCACGCTTTTTCAATGATGACTATCTCAAACGCGCTAGGGACACGATACGATTATGCTCATCGCAGGACGCGTTCCACCATCTATTAAATAGTAATTCTTATATTCCTCGATCGTGCCTTCAACCTTTTGACATTTTGACCTTTTGACATTTTGACTAAACACCGTGAAACGTGCTTTCAAATAATGCGGGTTAATATTTTCTTACGGGGTGTTGTTTTTTAGCATTTTTGTATTTCTGGAGTGATGTCTTAAAGCCGGAACTGGAAGAGGAACCCATTCGCTATAGCCCGGAAAAAATTGATTACATCGAAAAGTCAAGAGACGTTAGTTTCACTGAAGACGACCTTTTCAAAAATACAGCAGGATGTCGATTACCGCGGGGGTGAATCCGGCACATGGTATCCTAAATCCGAATCACCCATCCTCAGCGAACTGGTAGAGGAGGGCAATCTTCCACCGGTGGCCGAACGTGTGGGATCCGAGCCGGTAGTGCTTAAAGGTGTGGACAGTATTGGTAGATACGGCGGCACCTGGTTTCAAGTGGTAGGATCACCACACCAGGCAGAATACGTCGGTAGCTTCTTTGCCGGATCTTCTCTTGTTCGCTGGTCGCCGCTCGGTTACCCGATCGTCCCTCATATCGCTAAGCGTTGGGATTCCAGTCCCGATAAGAGGGCATGGACATTTTACCTGCGAAGAGGCATGAAGTGGTCTGACGGCCACCCTTTTACTGCCGATGATATCCTGTACTGGTGGGAAAAAGAAATACCGCTTAATATCCCTGGGGTTGCTACTGCCGAATGGATGGATATAGGCGGTAAGACAGGGGAGATAACTAAAATCGATGATCACACCGTAAAGTTCGTTTTCCCTCACCCCTATGGAGCATTTTTAGAAGCCTTGGCTAAATTTAATGATATTTGCTCGCCTCAACATTACCTGGAAATATACCACCCGGTATTTGGTGATGACGCCCTTATCGAAGCGAACATGGAAGAAAGGAGGCTACCTTCGCGTAGGAGCCTATATGCTTCATTGAAACTCTGGAACAACCCAGAACACCCGAGGATTTGGCCCTGGCTTTATCGCACTTTTAAAGCGAATCCACCCCAGGTGTTTGTCCGCAATCCCTTCTACTGGGCAGTTGATACCGAGGGCAATCAGCTCCCCTATGTGGACCAATTATTTACCGAGGCAAAAACCTATAAGCTTATACCAATAACTGCGGCCAGTGGAGCCGTCACCTTTAAAATTTTTGGCAGTATGGATCTCTATTATACCCTGCTCATGTCACAACGCGGAAATAAACAATTACGAAGTGTATCACTGGTTTCCAGCTTCACGTTCACGCTACCTCATCCATCCAAATCTAAATTTATTGGTGGACCCTGACGATCCGGTTACCCAAATGAAACATGATCTCCTCAACAGCAAACGGTTTCCGCCAGGCACTTTCCCTCGCCATCAATCGACGCCAAATAATCAAAAATGTATACAATGGAGTGGGGAGAACCCGCACAGTTATCACCCGGGAGGGAGTCATATTTCCACCATGAAAAACTTTATAAAAGTTTCACCGAATATTCACCCGACAAGGCTAACGCCTTACTCGACGAGCTCGGTCTAACCCGGAGGGATTCCAAGGGATACCGTACATTTGTGGACGGTACGCGTATGGTCTGGTATTATACCATTAAACAGGGAGAAGACGAAGGACCGACGGAGCTCATCATCGAAGACTGGAGCCGCATTGGCATTCGCGCCGTCCAGCGTCAGCCGCCATCGGCCCTCTTAGAGTACAACTAAATTCGCGCAAAGTCGAATTTTCCATTTATCCTGGGAACGCAGAATACATTCCTGTTATAGGGGGTAAAAAAATTGCTGGAATATCAGCATATCAAGCCTATGGCTATCAGAATTGGTACAAGCGAGGGGGACTTTACGGAAATCCTGAAGCCACAGAGTTAGGCGGCATTGAACCACCGATAGATCACCCCATGCGACAGACAATGAAGCTGATCGATGAATCATACAGTGCAATTAATCGTGAAGATCAACGGTTAATTTTCAATAAGCTTTTCGACATCGCCGCAGAGAATGTCTGGTCAATCAATGTAACCCCTTCACCACCGTTCCCGGTAGTGGTCAAAACGATTTTTAAAAACGTTCCATACAATGCCGCATATAGTGGATTCTTCCTTACGCCATCTAACGCGGGAATGGAAACCTACTACTTTGAGAAGCCTTATAATTCGCCTGGAACCCTTGCGCAAATGAAAAAAGAATTGATAGAAATCACCCCTGCTTCTTACGGATCCAGCCAGGATGATCCAACATCAAGCAGTAATGAAACGCATGGCATGGCTTATAAAAAAACTGTTTTTAGGTGTTGCCGTTTGCGGAATAATATTGATCGGGATACGGCATCCTTATATCGGCAGGCGACTACTCATCATGGGTCCGACTCTTCTCATTATCTCGATGATCTCTTTTGTTATCATTCAGCTGCCACCGGGAATTATATCGATACAAAATTATAGAATTACAGTTAAAAGGTAGTCAGGTAGACATCGATGAGATTGAAAAGCTGCGGGAGATCTTTCATCTCGATAAGTCTATTGCCGAACGTTATTTACTTTGGCTAGGTCTTAACTGGTTTACTTCCTTTGAAAAAAAAGACCAGGGTTTATTACAGGGTCACTTGGGTTTATCCATGGAAAACCAGAGCACGGTCAATGCAGTGGTGGGCGATCGTATCCTTCTAACTTTGCTCATTTCGATGGGCACTATACTTTTTACC
>CBDANS010000006.1:0-997500 GCA_965197745.1 Opitutales bacterium
TCCCACTTGTGATCCTTTAATCGCCATACTCTACTTGCGAGCCAATACAGTTTACTCAATTTAGGGGCTGCTCCTCTTGAGACCTGCATCTCAATGAAAACGATACCTTCTTTTTGTAATTGTTGACGCGCTTCATCATTTAAAGAATTACTGGTTGTAATAAAGGTGACTTCCCATTTTTTAGAAGCCAATAAGAGCGAAAGCTCAATAAGGTGAGTCTCCATCCCACCGATGGATGCCATCTGTGGAGAGTAAATAAGAATACGCTTCAATTTACAGGGTAGCGTTAAATGTATATGAGTTAATTCTCAAATTCGCATAAATTAATTGTGAACTCTTTCCAGAGAATTAATGAATTGGTCAGCTATATCAGGTAGTCGTGAATTCGGCTTTGCTTGTGGCATTCCTTCTTCCAGGTTAGTAATGAAATTTTTATCCAATCGATGCAGTAATGGATGGCGAAACGGATCAGGGGTTGTTTCATGTCGCAAGGACCAGTTGTCCCGAGTAACAATGACTGGAAGTCCATGGTCCAGCATAGCAGCAGTAGTACTGCTCTTATCTATCAGAGACCACGGTGTAGTCGCAATTCCCACGTCAATTGTTTGTAAGCAATGAGATATACATGATTCCGATTGTTCACCTAATTTGATAAAATTAAATTGAGGAGAACAGCTATCTCTCATCTTATCCCAAAGCATATTTCCCTGGACGCCCATTCTCCCGAAAGAAATAAAAACTATTCTTTTATTTAAATCCTCAGAACATATTGACAATTGCGACAACAGCATAGCCGGGTTCCATTGAGGATGAATTGTCCCGAAAATACCAAACAGGATAAAATCTTTCCGGTTGTCCGAATCAATTTTAACCCCATTTTCATTTAATTTTTTAATGAGATATTGGGTATCAGGATTTTCTAGAACGGGGATACTTCCAAATAAAGGTAGTATATCTGCATGGACACCATTCCTTTGAAGCAACAATTTATAAACAGGATTAGTAGTATGGATTACATCGGGTTGCAATTCTCTGATCATTTTTAAAATAACGCGTTTCTGAATGTGCCCGATGAAGCGATCTTTAAGCCCGTATTCCATTGCCTCCCCTATCCATAATTCATGGAGCATGAGATGTAAATTCCTCTTATGGATCAAGGGCCATAAGCGTGCAGCTAAACCATAAACAAATGCTCTTGGATGATAAGCATATCCTACAAATTGAAGGGATATATAATCGGGTTGGAATTCGTTTAAGAAATCCTGGCCGTCTCTAATACGCGTATTCCAGGGAATCTCAGAACTCTGTCGATAGAACATAGATCCATCAACTTCACCTATTGAAGGTTGATCTTTACTGCACCAATGATCATTCAACGCAATCCCAATACATGAATGTCCGAAACCTCGTAACTGATTAATTAATGCTCTGGTATAATCGCCTACACCGTTTCGTCCCATTTCAAGAGAACCGGTTATGAAAGCAATACGCATAACATATCACTCTGAATTGAGATGAAAACAAACATTACGACCTTCGGATAAATCGGCCAATTCCAGCTGCGATGTTAAGACGCAAGCGATTCATGAATAATGCAGCTTTTGAATAAAGGATAATCGGATACTCGGTGTTTTTCCAGTAAGCTTTATCCGCTAATGAGGGTGGAAATCCGTTTAAGGCATACCACAAATAAGGTTTATTCCAGGGTTTTGGATTCCCCACTGCATGAAACATGTAGTGAAGCCCATTTTTAAAAGCCATGGCTTCCTGACCAGCGACACATAGAGGGTAATGTTCGCGCATCAATACTACGTTCAGAGCATCCTGGTCTGGAAAAGAAAATAAATCGTGATTCCCGGCAGAAAATGAAGACAGATTGATGTCTTCTTTTTCCATCATCTGAAGAATTTCACACCACGCTAATAGAAATGATGAAGCGTCACGAGGAAATCCCATGAATCCGGCATTAACGTAAAAATCAAGGTCGATAGGTAAGTCTATATTGTGCTTTTCGAAGTACTGCCTCCAGCCTTTCCTTTTGGGATGATTATGCCGGATTGATGGATTCACATCTTCACAAATAGCAATGGAATCAGTCGCCCATTTTTCATAAAATTCCCACTTAAAATTTATGGTAATATCAGGGTCGAAATAAAAAATATTGTCACTGTTGCCAGAGTCCGTTTGACAAATCTTGTAAATAAACTCCGGTTTATAGTTTGTCAGATGGTGATCAGTTTCTAACTTTATAAAGCATAAAGAAATATCGTTACCTACGATGTATTCTTCGATATTTAAATCGCTAATATTATTCTTTTGTATTTTTCCTATTGCCCATGGAGGTAACTGGCCACGGTAACCAGCATAAATTTTACCCCGATAATTATGAGAAACGAGTGAATTTACCAGTGCCGCGAGACCTAAATGATGGGTTCCTTCAAATAATGTGCAAACCACTGAACTCATAATATACGGCAAGTTTCGTAAATAATAATAAGGGAATTTATATCCCGCTCATTTTAATAAATTCAAAACCTTACCAATCAGAGCAAGGGTAAAATATTGCATCTGAAATGGGTTTATTTTCCAGGCTTTATAATAAAATAATGATGAACGTGATGGATTCTGACGAAAATGCATACGGCCCGCACTGGCAAATGCCGAGGTAGTTTTTTTTAAACGAACAGCCTTTGAAATAGCCTCCCAGTCAAGATACTTATCATAGACTTCAGCAAATGACTCCGTCATTTTAATGCTTTTTGCAGTCAGTGCACTATCATGTTTCCGATAATAACAGGTGTTTTGGCCGGTATATGAAAAGAGGCAACCAGCTCGGGCCGCTCGAAACCAATACTCCATATCCTCGCAATAGTGAAAATAGTGATCAAAAAATCCCGCTTTTGAAAAAATCTTTTTCCGTAATACAACACTGGAAGGTTGGATAATATAAGAGTGATTATAAAGTGAGATTGGAAAATTATCTGTTTGCGACTCAAGAGGAGCACGAATTTCTAGTTCTTTACCTGTTGCATCATCAAATAATATCGATCCCGAGTGCACGATATCAGCATTGCTCCTTAAAAAATGACTTACAATTGTTTCTAAATGGGAAATAGCCCAATAATCATCGGCATCAAGGAGCGCAATATATTCACCATCGGCTTTTTTTATGCAGGAATTTCTCGACGCTGATGGGCCCTGTTTGTCTTCATGACGTTGATAAATGACTCGCTGAGAAACCTCTTTCGCAAAGTTTGTTACTATTTTTTCAGTACTATCTTTAGAACCATCTTCGACAAGAATTAGCTCCCAATCTGTAAAACTCTGATTACGAACGGATGATAGCGCTTCAGCAATATATTTTTCCGCATTATAAGCGGGAATGCATATGCTCACTAAGGGCATATTAATTTAGCCCGACAAAAGCAGTAATTTAATTTCAATGTTACTGAGCAAATCATCAGTTAATTTGATTGCATAAGTTGAAGTAATTCACCGAAGGCTTTCTCCGGTAGAAGATGTTCACGAATCCATTGATTCTGGCGCGTTATGCATCTTTCTCGATCAGATTTATCCCGCAGCAATCTAACCGTAGACCGAGCAAAAGCTGCTGGATCGTCTGCGACCTCCACAACCTGGCCATTTTCAAGATCTTTAAATCCTTCAACTCCAATAGATGTTGAAAGAACCGCACGGCTCCTGGCCATCGCTTCAGCCAATTTTATTTTAAAACCTGTTCCAAATTGTAATGGGACAATACATATCATTGCTTCCTCATAGACTTCATGCAAATCGGAAACGTTTCCGAGTAAATGCATATTTGGATGATCATTGTCGAGATATTCACATACACTACCGCAAATAACGAGTGATGCGTGAGGCAGTATCTCTAATACTTGAGGCCAGACTCTGTTTAAAAACCAACATATCCCCTTAACATTATGTTGCGCTCCTCCTCCTATAAATAGACATCGTCCTTCGACCTGCCGATTATTGTTCTTTTGTTCAATCTCAACTGGCATAGGAGTAACGATAACATGGCTTTTGGGCACCATTTTTTTAAATTCGCGTGCATCGTTCTCCTGTATGACGATAATGACATCAGCTAGACCTAAAAATTTTATTTCTTCGCTACATGACAAGGGCATAAAATCAAGGGGAGTATCATTCTCTCTATATGCTTCTACCCGTTTATGGACAACATCAGTAGTCAATATTATTTTGATTATACTTTTACTTACACGGTCGGTAGAAAAAGATAAGACTTCGGCAATTTGCGGCGAGTCCACAATCACTACATTGGGTTTTTCCCTTTCAATGATTTTTTCAAAATAGTATTTTTCGGAAGAAGTAATATTACCTATTGAATCATTCCTGTTGAGGGGTCGCTTGGAATTACAACCTAATATTCTTTTAAATAAATATAAAGGGATCGTTAATATGGACTGCAGATTTTTGCGAATGACAAATCTACCTATTATGTAGGATTCGAAAGCCAGAAATTTTTCGGCATAAACAGGGATCCACGGACATCTGAACAATGGTCGAAAAGCGTAATCCCAATTTGTCAACCAGCAGTAGGATATAGTGCAGTTATTTTCATTAAGGTAGTGCAGAATCGCGTCTGCATAGACACATCCCCCGTGGTAATTCGGCATCGCCAGATTGCGGCTCACGTAAACAATTCGTATTTGTTTATCTTCTTGCAAAATCGACCCATGCCAGGGTTTTCCGCATTCCCTCATTAAAAGAAACTGAGGGAACATAATTCAAAGTCTTTTGTGCTTTAGCACTGGGGAATTTCCAATTACACTGCTGCAACTCACACAGTTCCTGATTTATTCGCGGTTGAGGATTATTAGGTATAGCCCAGGCATTCAAATGCGGGAATGGTTCCCAGGCAGCGATCATAGCTTTCGTTAACCTTTTTGCCCGATCTGGAATCAGGGGGAGGATTTTTTGAACAATAGGAGTGGCGATGATTTCAGCAATTTTCTCCTGTGAGGTTTTTCTAAATTCCGGTGGGGTAATATCATGGACCGTGTTATAGTCAATGCCTATGGCATCCACTAATGTTTTATATAATTGATGCCAGTTTAGATTCTCGGCATCGTTCAAGAGAAAGGCTTCGCCGTTAAGATCAGGATTTTCCAATGAGAGCCATATGGCATCTATCAAATTGTCGACGTATAGACCATTGAAAATACCCTGCCCTCGATTGACGAGAAAGGCTGATTTAGCAAGAAGCTGCTCAACTAACCCTGTTATAAAACGCGATCGGGGTCCATAAACAATACTCGGCAGTAGATAAACAATTTCCACATTTCCTCTACGCCCTAATTTTCTAAAAACGCGATCAGCGAGAATTTTAGCATTAATATAGCTTGAATTGTGCCCGGCACGGACAGGGGAATCTTCATCAGTTCCTTCATTGGGAACAAATCCGTATATTGACGCGGTACTTAAAACAGAAATCCTTTTAACATGAGCTTTCTCCGCAGCCCAATAAACGCATTCCGCCATATCTACAATCTGTTTAGCATCACCCAACGCGGCATGAATAACGGCGTCACATCCGGAAAACGCACTGGCTAGTGAACCTTGATCGAAAATGTTACAGACTTTCGAAGCTAAATTAAAACGAGCCGATACAGCCAGGCTGCTGTAACGTCGAACGATTGGAATTACTTCAGCTTTACGATTAAGGACGAGGTTTTCCACCAGTCGTGATCCAATAAATCCACTGGCACCCGTGATCGCAATCTTCATCATTGATTATCCTTATTGACAGCAGTTAATCTTCTCGCTTCATCGACTTCCTGCGGAGTTAGCCAGGGCATCTCGATAAGACGCTTTTGGTCATAACATTTCTCAATTAAATTTAATGATTTGATTCCCTCTCTACTCGGCACACGCAAAGATTCTTCACCTCGCATTGAAGCTGTAATATTGTGCAATTGTTCAATAAAACACTGCGGATCACTTCGCTTATTTCCCCCTTCATTGATATCATTATCCCTTAAGAAACAGTCTTTTAGCGTTCCACTCAATAGGGTGTTCTCTCCCGGCATTGAAAACTGGAGCCCATTGGCATCACCGACAGCCCATCGAACAATGCCTTTTTCAAAATAGAAAGTATGAGAATTCTCATTTTCCCAATCTTTGCTCAATCGTAATTCCCCTTTAACCTCATCCGGATAGCTCAAGGATACTCGAGCATTTACATCCAATCCCCCCATAGCATCATCCGCGTAGATGATATTGTTCGGTTCTCCCAGCCACATAATCAATTGGTCCAGGACATGGACACCAACATCGAAAAAGACTCCACCCGACGCAGTTGCGCTGTTAAAAAATGAATCCGAGGCAGCCTGCCATTCACTGGCATTTCCCTCCCGTATTGTAAAACGCTTTAAAGAGCCTAATAACTTATTTTTAATAATATTATTTATCGCTTCGGTAGCGGGATAAAAACGCCGGTAGAGACCGATAGCCAACAAGCCATCACTCTTTTGCTCCGCCTTCATCATCGCTATTGCTTCAACGCTGCTTGCCGCCATGGGCTTTTCGCAGAGCACGGAAGCTCCTTTTTCCAAAGCATAGATACTTTGAGATGCATGATAACGATGCGGCGATGCAATGATAACCAGGTTTTTATTCGATATATTCACTTTACTGATATCATCTGCCAAATTTACATCGGGAAATTCTTTAGCGAGAATTTCTATGTTTTCTTTAGCCGGATCTACGAATGCCTGTAGAAACAATTCACCCTGCTCTGACAATATCTTGATTGCCGGTGTATAAAAAAATCGGCCGATTGCTCCACAACCTACGAGTATAACGGGTATCGACTTCTCAGTTTTTTTAATACTATTCAATATGGATTACTATATACCTTTAGATCTAATTCAGACGATGCATACCACAGTGAAGTGGTCGCAGAATCTATATAGATGAAGAGGAATCTACATTTGCAGAATATTTTCATATGCAATACAGATTCTGAATAGCTGAAACTAAAGTCGATTTACAATTTTTAAGAGAAATGAATTAAGACGTTTTCTCAGTCTACGTTGCGGGCTATTTAATCTATTGCATCTCAATCTAAATTTAACCAAGTCCCGTTCATATATATCCTGATCCAGGAAACACTTTTTGATTAGACTATCCATATTTTCATTAACCAAATCGAATAATTCATAATCATAAAAAAAATATTTCTTCAGTTCTCTACGTGTGTCGTCAGTGATATTCAGATCTTTTAGCGATATATTTTGAGGTGTGTAAGAACAGTCTTTAAAATCTTCTCTATAGACATTTTCCAGTAATACACAGCTTTCGTCGTATCGCTCCATCGATAAAAATAGAATTTGGTATTTAGAAATATTCTTTTTAACAATATCCAAAGCCGATTCATCACTGCTCCCGGTAAGGTGTTGTAATTGACCGTTTTTCAGATACTCCAGATTTTTTTCATTTAATGCCCAATCAGTGAAATCATCAAAAGATAGCGATTTTGCTTCAGGGACTAATTGCGTGTGATTTCTCAGATAGAAGTAATAAGAGATATATCTTTCGATTGGCTCACGGACAAAGGTGATAACGCGCAATGGACGGGAGCAGTTATTGAATGGTAGATCTAAAGATAGTTTGTGTGCGGCAAGACAACGAATCTCAGGGTATTGATTAATACCTATAGCCAATTGATGCGCATTATAGCTGACAAAATCGAACATTCCGTAATCTTCACGATATTGAAAGGGAAAGTTAATTCTTAAAATATCACGAAATGTAGAACCGCCACATTTTGGAATATGAATAAAAATATAGAAATGATTGCTCATCATAGATTGCTTAGTATTTATTTCTATTCAATAGGTATTCCATTATACCGTTAGATGAGATTCAAAATTTTTTTGTATAGATTCGGGGTCGAAATCAGATGCTGCATAACGCTGTGAGATAGCCGCTTTCTCTTCCCATTGTGCTTTCGATTTAATTGACTCTAAAAATCTACACAACCCCTCCAAATCGTCCGGGGGGATGCTATCAGGGAATTGCCTCTCATTCGCCCAAATCGCTACCGCGCTATCAGCTGGTGTCATTATAATAATAGGAATACCAAGATGAGAGTATTCGACGAGTTTGCTGGGAAAACTCGATTTTATCCACGGCATCTTCTCTGAAGATTCCGTGTATGACACTAACAGGGCCGCAGCTTTTTGGGAGATGTAGTCCAGTGCATTTTTGTTTTCATTATAAGGTTCCTTCCATTCAACAGGATATTTTTGACAAAATGACTCGAGCGCTGGCGTCTTTTTAACCATAAGCAATAACCGCCCGCCGACAGCTTCTGTCTCTTCGGATATTTTACCTAAAAGAGAAAATTGTACCTCCCGTAAATTACCGGCGTAGGCAAGGAGCGGCCGTTCAGCGTAAGCAGGTTTCCATTCAGACTTTCCCGTCCACCCTTCCGGAATGGGTGGGAGAAAAGAATTTCTATTATCGGATTGGCTAAAAATTTCAGATAACTGGGGGGAAGCAAACCAGTTTTGATGAGCGTTACTGATCACTCTATTATAATGCATGCGGACTTTTGTAACTGCTTGGGGCGTAGAGCAAAAATGTTCCGGATTATCATGTATAATGACCGTAAGTGGAACATGGTAACGCCGGGAAAAGCCGACGGCCACCTGCGAAAGTAAATCACTGAAAGCAGAGAGGTAGGTGAAAGTGGCGTCTGGTTTAATAGATCCGATAAATTTATAACACACACCTGCCCACAGCCATAACCGAATCGCAAGCAATACGGGATTATCGGGATTAAATGGCGGCCACCAGAATTTACGATGAGGGAGAAAAAAGACGGGCCATTCTTCTCGCTCACAGGTAACTGTAGCCTGACCCCAATCGGAAACGACATAAATTTTCCATCCACTTTCTGCGAGTCTCCGTAAATGTCTTAATACGATAATCGCGCTCCCCGCCCCTTCCATCGGCGCATGACCGAAATACAACATTCGTTTTTCGATTGGCCTCATTTTAATTATTACCAATACCCACCACCATCGACAATCTCACTTTCAGGCGGTTTTTCATCAGGCAGTGGTCTTACCCATGATTGATTGTAAAGATTTCTGAAAAAATTTTGGGTATCCCAGCGTCTCCCTTTTATTCCAAAAAGAATCTGCGTAGGGCCTCCCATATGGATGCCAATTTTACCCAGACTTTTAATATATGCCGCCAATGGTAACCCCGCCGCGCCACAGCCAATTAAAGCGATATCAAACCCTTCGGTCTTATGAATTTCCTCAACCTGACTTTCAAGCCATGTAAGCATTTCGAACCAATTGGAAAAATCATTGTGTGAAAACCCATAAGGTGATTTAAGCGTCAGCAATTTAAACTCGGGCAGGATCTTTGGATGCCGACGCCAAACTTCATCTCTTCTCCGATATTGATTTTGAATGCTTTGAGCAAAGGGATGAACGACGAGAATTGTTTTTCCAGAAAATTCAAAAGACCATGGATTATTCGCATCATAATAAGGTTCAAGGGATGTCAGTTCGATAAAAGCAGCATGAGGACAGTACTGTTCTACTATTTTTGCCTCTCCCGGATTGAACCACAAGGCACAACCATCAATATCTTTTAAGCGCTCTAGCAGCAAATCGCAGAATCGGTGGTAGTTGTCTTCTGATTTTGGAAAGACGCCGGCCTGTTCCTTGAGGCCTAATTGTCCATAAGTAGGCGCTGTCCAAGTGTACTTATAGAATCGCTCAATACCCAAATGCCAGGACAGGGCCGCACACTCTATGTCTCCAATTTTACCGAATGCCGCTGGATTCGCATTTCGGATCATATTTGCAATAAAATAATGGGCTTTGTTACTTTTGAGAATTTTACGGCTGAGATTGCGAAGCTTTTCCAATAATTTATTAACTTTTCTTTCATCAATAAAATTATCGATGCCGGATTTTTCAAATACGGTGGTAATGAGTCGTCTGGATTTCTTCATGCCACTAGGAGAAGGAGACTGGCCCCAATTATATAATTTTTAATATGCGTTTCATCACGTAGCTGAGGCACTTCCAGGAATACCGGTTCAGGGGATCAATAAAGCAAGCTGCTAAAGCGTGTTTTAATGGGACTAAGCGGGATCCGAATTCAAATGAAGTAACAGCCCAATCTCTATGGTTCTTGCTGCGACTCCGGGGTTCTTTAAGTTTTGAATCTAAGGTGTCTTCATTGAAGGCCAGTCCCCGCGCGTTGTAAGCTTCTTTCATTACCCAGAAAAATGTATTCTGCCTGATCGTAAACCTGGTGGCATTCACACTCTTAAAATGTATTCGATATTTAAATAGAATTTCATCTAAATTTGCCATTCTCCCCACGTTTGACAGACGATGGTATAAATCGAGATCTTCAGTAAATTGTGCTTCCTCTCGATAGCCCCCTGTTTTCAATAAAATATTTCTTCTCATCATTGCCGTCGGGTGGATGATAGCCCCTCCGTTCCCTTTTAAAATATTCTCGTTTATTTCCCCGTGCTCTCTCGGGGCATTACCTCTTTTCACGATATTTCCAGATGCATCTATAAAATAGAAATTTGTCCCCAGGATAACGAGATCAGGGTCAGACTGCATACGCCCTAACTGTTTGCTGAACCGATCGGGGAGAGCAATATCATCAGCATCCATTCGAGCAATAAAATCACCTTCTGCTGCTTTGATGCCGTCATTGAGGGCACCAACAATACCCGTATTGGGTCGGCTGATGACGCGTATGCGTGAATCATTTTTTTTATATTGCTGCACCATGTCCAAGGTCCGGTCGGTGGAACCATCGTCAATAATGATGAACTCAAAATGAGGATAAGTTTGGTTGAGGATACTTTCAATTGCTTCTGTTAAATAGCGTTGAGCATTATAAACAGGCATAACTACGCTAATAGGGAACTCCTCTATATCTGCTCTGCCATTCATCTCATGACGCACGCGCCCTGACTAAACGAGCCAGTACTTGATAAATATTATCAGTGTAAGTTTCGACCGTATATTTTTTGCGCGCTGCTTCCCATGCCTTATTTCCCATTTGTCGAGCCCATTCAGGATTATCGACTAAACGTTTCATACACGCTGCAAGTTCTTTTTCCTCTCCCTCATATAGCAATCCCGTTTTCTCATTTTCAATAAGTTCCGAAGTTCCTGCGTTATCATACCCTATAACAGGACGAGAGGCGGCCATCGCTTCAATCGTGACACGCCCCATAGCTTCGTATTTTGAACACATCAATAGAGCATGAGACTGCAGATAGACATTTTCAGTGGATGCCAAATGTCCGGTAAATTCTATGTTTTTAATTATACCCAGGCTAATGGCTAAAGACTTTAATTTATCATAATTACCATCACCAACGATACGTAATCGTAAATGCGGGTAGTCTTTAATTAAAATTGAAAGCGCTTTAATCGCAATATCCTGTTTCTTGATAGGTTGTATCATTCCGACCAGTGAAAAAATAAACGGATCATCCGGCAGGTGCTGAGAACTTGATTTTATTTTCAGCCGCTGAAAATCCTCAACGCTGGCAACACCATTGTAGATTACGTGAAAATTTGCGGCTCTTCTGCCTCCACTTACATAATGTGATTTAACGGCATGAGAAACGGCAATAACCGCATCAGATGACCCTATGATAGAGCTATGCAACGATTTTCCCCAGTCAAAACAAAATCCCAGACCCAGGTCATTGAACTCTCGAATATGCCATACATGCGGCCGCTTAATTGCCCTCGCAGCCCAGGCTCCGGATGGCAACACCGTTGAATTGGTATATATAATATCAACATCCCATTTTAAAAGCTGTTTCTTGAGTATGGATAAACTCTTAAGATTAACCATTAATCGCCTGATCGTGTCCCTACGCCAACGAAAATAATTACGGAGATGTTTGACCGGGTTAGACGAAAAATTCCAAAAGTTTTCCCACCATTCTGAGACCCACCACTTCAATGGTATAATTGCATAGGGAACTGATTTTTTTATTAATTCCTCGGTAACAGCACCTTCAGCAGGGGCGATTACAAATGGCTCCACACCTCTCGCCAGTAAACCATCAATTAAATTGAGAAGGGAACGGTTCGCCCCGTAAAGCGCCGTGGTGTGCGTAAGGAATGCTACTTTCACTAAGCTGAAAACGAAATAAATGTCATGAATATCATGGAGTTAAAAGAGCGGTCTATTTCCGCGCCTCTGCATACCGAGACCCCGGTTTTTATTCTAATCCATTTTCACTAATGCTCCAGAAAATGTGAACTGTATACTAAATCAGCACAATTATTGGGTAATGGAATGCTTATCCGTATAACACATTCGATTAGCTCACTGGATTTACTGGTAAAATCAAAATTATACCAACTGCTGAGAAATCTATCACACAGCCTCAGCTAATATGTGTCTTTTTATTATCCCGATGCATCACTATCGTACAAATGCTGGTCAATCCCGATTACGTTGAAATGGTTACCCAAATATCCTATGGCGATACCACCTTTAATATATTGCCGGTCAAAATCACAGCAAAGGTGTTCTTTCCATTTATCGATAATTATTTGCTCACCTTTCCTCTCAATATCATCTAAAATGATGGTTATGTTGTCGGAAAAATAGGGTTTTAAAACAGGCACCGCTGGGTATCGGGACATCATTGAATTTCGATCATAAACTGGTGGACCATCGACAAGTAAAAGATCTAATTTAACATTCTCAAGATGAGGTTTGATCGCATCAATGTCATACCATAACAAATCATCAAGTGAATTGGATTCATCAACCAAAGGGGCAGTTATTATAGTTACATGGGCATCTGTTTTCTCATCTCTCAATTTGCATCGTATCCAGTCGGCCCACTTTTCATCATGCTCAACCGAATACAGATGCCCTTCATATTGCTTTAATAACCTTGCGATATAGATAGTTGAAACACCACTCCCTAACTCGAAGATATATCTTCTCTGATTAATTACGATTTCACTTAAGACAACAAGCAAGCCACTCGGTCTAATTGCTGAATCAGAAAAAGGAATAAAAGGCCCAGATAAATGTAAAAGCTGTGTCAACGCGTTATTATCATGACTCTTTTTCAATAGAACCCTGATGGGCGTAGCGACAGGATAGAGAAAATACCTGCGCAAAGGATTGATGGCTTGTTTTATAATTTTTTTAATAGTCTTTTTAATTGATGTTTAAAACGAGAGAGCCGAGTCAAACTGAAACCTGAAGCCATGGCTTCATAAATTAAATCTGCCTTGGTGTTACGGATTATCTTTGCCGGATGGGAGAGTGGATTATCTGCTTTAAAGACGGGTATATTACTGAGGGGATGATCTACAGATAGAGTATGCGTTGCATCCGGACGAAGACCTATATTTTTAACTAAATTTCTGCGTGGTGAAATACAAATACCATTATATGATCTTATCGCAAAAAACCACTGGTTATCCCAAATGTGAATTTGATCCTTCGAAACCTGGGTCCAATATCGTTTTCTCCTGTTTATTTCGACTTCAGAATTAAATATTGAATAAATTTCAGATAAATCCTTTTTTTCATCCCATCTTTTCATTTCATAATCAAAATGCTCCCAGGCCCGTCTCCAGGTAGCCCATCCCCAAACCATCGAATAGGCTGAAAAGAAATAGGAATCAGATTTTGGAAGACCAGGCGGATTCCAACTCGTACCGCTAATATGCATTACTCGCGGTTCATCCTCGTATTTAATTAAGAGCTCTTCAGCAAAATTGAAAAAAGAAATATCGGGGATGCAGTCATCTTCCAGAATGATAGCCCGATCGACTTTCTGAAACACCCAGTCAACACCGCTCGACACTCTTTTCCCACAACCGAGATTTTTATCTGAATAGTCTTTGCATACTTCGCAGGGCCAATCGATACCATTGTCAATAATTTCTCGTGTCGCTTCACATTTTGAAATATCTTCCGGTTGCGATGGACGAGGGCCATCGGCAATAACAAAAAGCCGGTCCGGTTGCGCCTCACGTATGCGTTCAAATACCGTGGAAGCTAAATCAGGTCGATTGAAAATAACTAAGGCTATTGGAGTTTTTAAAGACAATTGTTTTTATTTAATAAGAGACTAAATTTTTTTCAAGGTGTTGGAAAAGCGGTCTATAGCATTGTTCATAAGTAAGTTTTTCTCCAACCAGCGCAGAGGCACGAGATTCCAATTTTTCACGTCCCTCCTTTTCCTCTAATAAATTTATTACCGCATTTGAAAAGTTCTGCACGGTATTGGCTAAGACAACACCCTCTTTCAAAAAAGATAAGCCGTGAAGTCCGATCGAAGTAGTAACGCATGCCTTAGAATAAGAGCAGGCTTCGACTAATTTTGTTTTAACACCCCTCCCCTCTAAGAGAGGTAATATTACAACCTCGGCTTCCTCGTATTCTCGATCCAGGCTGTCAACCACACCCTTGAAAATCACTCCCGGGTAAATTTCGCTAAACGACCTGCTTATAGTGCCGCAGACGTGAAGTGTAGCATCAGGTTTTGAATTTATGATAAGCGCCCATATATTATCAAGAAACCACTGAAGGCCGCTTACATTGAAGAAGGCGAGGCTGCCCACAAATAGACAGCGTCCAGTAATTTGACGTTTTGATCCGGATCTCGCGGACATGGCCTTCGGGGTGACAATGATATTTTTATCCGGGAACATTCCGCGGAAATAGTGAGCGTCCTCCTCGCTGATAGCGGCAATAGCATGACAATCGTTTAACCAGCGCTTTTCATTCTTTAAACTCACTTCATTGGAGTCGATCTCCTCGAAAACAAGATTCTCATTTTTTAATTTTATGAGCTGATGCCAAACGTCGGGACAGACAACAAGACGAAAGCAGTCGGTTAATTCCGATATTTTTCCCAAAGCTGCATTCATCCAGGCGTAATTTGCAATTATTATCTCTGGGCTATATCTCTTCACATTAATCCTTATAAAATTAATCTCATTCTCTGAAGGTTCATCACTCCAAGCGGGCTCGATTATGACATCAGCGTTCTCCTTTCCCCGTCTCTTGCGTTGAGATTGGAGAATGGAAAACAATCCTAATCCTTTCAGAATTTTTTTTACCCGATTCATCCATCGCGCCTTCGCGGGCAGAAGCCATTTTCGAGGAAATACTTTCAGCCGTCCGAGAGAAATAGCCCCCGGGAGAGAGAGGGTGAAAACCATATCGATATATGTGGGAACCAAGAACCAACCATGTTTGATAATAAAATCATTATGTTGGGTCCAACAGACATGAATGCGGTAGCCATTATTTTCTAAAAACTTTAATATATCAAAAAGATAAGATGCCGAACCTTGTTCACCAGGAATAGGGGAACTTCTGGTAGCAACGAAAATTTTCTTTCGTTCGGCCACAAGCAGATTAAATTTTTCTAAAGTGATGCCGTATGGCAATCAGGGCTAAAGCTATAAATAAGAATAATGCCAGAATAGAGAGGGAAATGAATACCCCTTTATATAAAGGATCGGAAAGACTCAGAAGATGGATCCCTTCCACCGGAAAGAGGAAATAATACTGTTCTACAGGACCTTTAGATAAATCGTATTCAAGCTGGCCCAATCTCCAGGCATAAGAATGGTTGATAAGCTCAAAACAGGTTTGCAGGAGAAAAATTATTGCAAAAACCTTCGGCCATATCCCATAGGTTGACAATTTATTCTGCAGCTGAACGCAGGAAAAAATAAGTAGAAAGAGGAAGGGAATAACTAACAGCCTTGAAGTTACACGTTCAGAATCAATGAGAGGCAGAGGCAATTTTGAGATAATCAGATAAAAGTATGAAAAAGAGAAAACGGTCATAATCAAGATAGCGATATTCAGTTCTTTGTATTGCGGCATCTGATTTTCCGATCGCGATATCACCCTTGTATAAATTCCGTAATAAATGATGAAGGCCAGGGCAATGACCCCGATAAAAAAGTCAAATTCCCACCATCCCAAATTATAGTTTTCTAATGCGCCGCCAAGACGATCCGCGGAATGATTTTTGATTGTGGTTAAAGCATCAATGAACACGCGCACTGACGGGTAACCCGAGATAAATGAATGCTCATGACTCCAAAAGGTAAGGGCAGAAGTGCAAAACCTGAATAACCCGAGCAGTGCGCCTAATACACTAACGGTAATGAGAAATGTAAAGTTTCTCCGGTTGAAATTTGAAAGGGTAAAGATAAGTAAAAAAAGATGACACCAGACGAAGATGTGAAAAGCTCCCTGAAGAAGCATTAGAAATAGAACCAAACTGCAAAGAATAGCCTTTTGATAAATATTATTCCCTTCCAAATAATCTAAAATGATCAAGGCAAACGGGGGGAGAAGAAAGTAAGCCATCCACGTGATGTGCCCCACCGCCAGACGGCTGGTAATATAACCGTTAAAATTAAAGAGGAGAAAAAATAGAGAGAATGTAAAAAGGGAAAAATGGAATTTCCGTTTTATTAACAGCCCACCCCAGAAACCGAGGGAATAAAAGATAAGGGTGTTGACCCAAACGTATTGCTGTGGATTTAAAAATTTAAGGAGATAAATTTGTGGGGAGAGAGTAAGGCTGGGGATAGTTAAAAATCGTTTAGTCCCCCACTCCTCCCAATTAGTATGAAATGGCAATTGGTTTTCATTTACCGCCTTTTGTAAAGTTAGAAGATAGAGTTCCACTTTACGCCAGTCATAAGCTTCAAATTCCATCGCGCCTGAACGATAGAAAAAATACCAATGACCACACCCCATGATAAATAGAGCAATGAGGAAAAGTATGGCCAGGGCGCGCTGGGTAACACTATCTGAAATTTCTTTAAATAAGATACGATCAATGAAAACAGCGCTATTTTTTAAGGTCTTCATGGTTAGATCAACTCATTGGTTTTTTCAGGACCAGACATTGGGTTAATACCGGATAATAGCCGATCATATATTTTTCCAGGGAGCTTTGAATTTCCTGGATGTTGAATTCTGGAGTGCCGTATATCTCCTCTGGCTTTCCAATAGAGATTTCAAAGGGCGCCTGATCAATGATCCATCTAACGTCCCTGTTTTTCCCGTATTCATTACACTCACGCCGGGTAAAAGGTGATAAATTGAGAAAAAGGTCGATAGTCAGAATAAACAACCCCCCCGGTTTGAGACTACGGTAGGTATGTTTCATCACCTCAGCTATCTCATCATTCGCTAAATGCTCAATAACACTGATGGAAAAAGCCCGATCATAACTGGCTTCTTCAAGGTTGGATTCTCTTACCGTAGCGTTGCGTAATTCTACATTCGTTTTAAAGCGTCGGTTGAGTGTATTCATCGACTCCTGATTGCAAGGCCAACCGAGATATTCCATGCCGGGATCAGTATTGACGACACTACATCCCATCTTGCTGAGAACGAATTGGAATCCACTCAATCCACCTCCGATTTCCAGAACCCGCATCCCCGGACTAAGGGAAGCAGAATAATAGGCCCAGGGATACTCAAATTCTCGAGTGGGATTATTTCCCTGAATGGCAAAGGGACCGAGAAGGCGTTCCCATAATTTATGAGGCATCCATTTTTTTATAATTCCGATTCGTTTCCTCGTATATCCATGAGGAGCGCCATGGACAAGATTCCAACGACGATAGTGATCAGGCAGTTCTCTGGGAGCAAGCATCCAACAATCTATTTTGAATTTCAGATAAAATCATATTCACTTTATCCTAACCCGTTTGAAGCTGCCAGGATGTCACTGGACCTAATAACCCGGGTCTTGCTTCGACCCAGTAAGGCGAATCGCTCAGCCCCCCCTTGATTTCCAGGTAAATGCTCGGTCCAAGTACTCCGGGTTCGCATATCCACTGCTGATGGTAGATGCCAAGAAAGAGATCGAGCCGGTATTCTCCTTCATTGAGATACCTGGCGGGAATGTGATTACGCAATACGCATTTCCCTTCGGGCAGTTCCTGCCATTCACGCTCGGACCTGTCACGATTAGTGCTCCAGTAGAGCATGGGTCCGCTCGCATGAAAAATCCCAAAACCAATTTGTAATCCCGGATCAGGCTTGTTGACCTTCCCTTCAATGCTCACCCAGATATCGCCATCGTTCTTTACCGGAAGGGCGAGTTGTTCCCCATTCACGTCGCTAAGATAAAAACGTTCGGGAATGAACCACGGATTGTCCCACTCATTCTTTATATTAATCCATTCGGTGGTAATACTCTCTGAAGTGGAGGCCAGGAGATACTGACGGACGACAGCGCCAACGTTTTCACTGTAGTCTTGTATGCGTCCCTCATTGAGATGGATGCATTGATTGCATATAAATTCGACGGCATTCATGTTGTGACTGACAAAGAGGACCGTGCGGCCCTGGTTGCTGGAAACTTCATTCATCTTGCCAAGACATTTTTTCTGAAAAGCAGCATCTCCCACCGCCAGGACTTCGTCGATGACAAGGATTTCCGGTTCAAGGTGAGCGGCGACAGCAAAAGCGAGACGAACATACATACCACTGGAATAACGTTTAACCGGAGTATCAATAAATTTCTCCACTCCTGAAAATTCTACTATTTCATCAAACTTGCTATTAATTTCCTGCTTGGACATACCGAGAAAGGCTCCGTTGAGAAAAATATTTTCACGACCGGTTAAATCGGGATGGAAACCGGTGCCCACTTCGAGGAGAGAAGCCACGCGGCCTCTCAATTTTGCTTCACCGCTCGTCGGCTCCGTAATCCGGCTGAGAATTTTCAGAAGTGTGGATTTACCCGCACCGTTTTTCCCGATTATTCCGAGTACATTGCCGGGTTCCACGGAGAAGGAAACATCTTTAAGCGCCCAAAAAAGATCATCGTGCGTTTTGTTCTTTTTATCAATCTCATGATCACGGTCTTGTTTCTTAAATCCCTGCCACAATTGTTGGATTTCTTCTCTCAAGGTAGTCGACCCGAATTGCCCTAATCGGTAAGCTTTAGAAAGTGAATTAACTTCAATGATCGAACGACTCATAAAAACGCTGGCTTTTAGCTGCGTGCTTTAAACAGTATCAACGAAGGTTCGCTGCACGCGGTTAAAGATTAGAACCCCACTGACCATGATGATTAAGGTTACGATGACTGAACTGGTGAGGATGAGAGGGGTTAAAGTCCCCTGGCCCAGGAACATAAAGCGCGTGCTTTCAACCACACTGGTCATGGGGTTGAGCGCAAGTATCCATCTGTATTGCTCGGCGATTGCGGTTGTAGGATAAATTATCGGCGTGGCATACATCCATACCTGGGTAATAAACTGGAGGGCATGGATGAGGTCCCGGTACTTCGCGGTGAGGGAAGCAAACCATAGTCCCACCCCTAAAGCCAAACATGCTGTTTGCAAAATCAAAAAAGGAAAAAAGACAATGCTTTCATTGATGACAAAAGTATCACCCACTGAGGTAAAATACTTGAAGTAAATAAATATTATCAGAAATGCTACTAATTGGATAGCCGCAGCGATCAGGCTTGAGAGAAGAAAACCCAGTGGCACCACGAGTCGTGGAAAATAGACTTTTCCAAAGAGATGGGCATTAGTTCTAAAAGTCGCGGTGATACTGTTAAAGGATTGGCTGAAATAATTCCAGGCCAGGAGGCCGCTCATATAAAAGAGAACCGGAGGCAGGTTATCGGTTGATAGTTTAGCAACCCGGTTAAATATAATCGTAAAGACTACGGTCATTACTAATGGTTGAAAGACAAACCACAAAGGGCCGAGCACCGTTTGTTTGTACTTGGAGACAAAATCACGTCGCACAAGTAAGGTCAGGAGATCACGGTAGGCCCATATTTCACGCCATTCTACATTGAACCAGCTACGATCAGGTTTGATTGTATATTCGTCAGGCATCGGGGATTGCGAATACGCGGGAATGGGAGTATGCGTGCATGCGTAAATGCGTAGACGTGAAAATGTGTAAATGCGAATAAGGGGTAAAGCTAATAAGCAAAATGTCGTATCTGTGATTTATATGAAGCAGTCAAATGACGCGAATAAAGACGCATAAAGATTTAGAAATATGGCAATTGGCTATTCAACTTGTTAAGCTCTGTTATAAATTTACACATGAATTTCCTAAAGATGAGCTATATGGTTTAACATTGCAGATTCGTAGAGCAGCTATTTCGATCCCTTCTAATATTTCCGAAGGTGCAGCTAGAAGCTCAAAAAAGGAACTAATCCATTTTTTATACTATAGCTTAGGATCATTAGCAGAGTTAGAGACACAGATCATTATCGCGGCCGAACTGGAATATTTAAAAGAATCAGAAAATACAATTGAAGAAATAGAAAAGATTCGTCGTAAACTTCTAAATTTTATAAAATATCAAAAATCTAAATCGTGAAATAATCGCTTCTACGAATTAACCCATTCTCGCTTTCACGCATTACCCCATTCTCGCATTAACCCATTTTCCCATATCCGCATCTCCACATATACGCATATTCGCATTAACGCTTCCCCGCAAATCTCCACGCTGCCGCCCCTGGTCGTATACCGTCTCGACGCCAAGATCTCCTGCCCATCCACGACTCATGTGGAGATATAATTTTTGACTGTGATGAACGCGGACCATCGATCCGTGCCCGGTGAAATAATTTTACTTAACGAAAAAAGATTTTGGTTCTCGGTTTCTCACCATAATGTTGTGAGCGGGTAGATCGACGTTGATCTGCCGACCGAGAAACTCGAGTAAGAGGCTGACTCGTTTTAGCGCCGGCAGGTGTCCGTTGACGACAGCAATGATATCTTTAAAGGGGCCATCTATGACAACTACTTCAGAGCCAATGGTGAGAGCGGGTTCAGGTGATTCTCTGCACTCATCGGGCACTTGCTCTTTTAAATGATCAATAAAGGCCCCCGGTAAACGGGGAAATTCATGACCATAGCGCACGACTGAGTTTACACCGGGAATGGATAAGAGTGTGCGATAGCGGCTGCCGATTTCGCAACAGGTAAAAATATATCTCGGAAAAAGAGCTTCGGTAAATCGAACCCTGCCTCGCCGTGTCTTTTTAAAATAAGTTATCCGAGGGCAAAATACTTTCAGCCCAACCCGGGAGCGTATGTTCGCGGCAGCAATATGTTCACGCTTGGGCTGTGTGTGCAGACAGTACCAGGCTTCTTCAGAATTAACTTCCAGGTGGAGACTTATCATAATTAGAATTTTATGAATTTTATAATTTTACCGACCAGCCCATGACCATGTTTCAGCCAGCTGTTTAATTTAATAAGTCGACTCTTATAATACTCCTGATCTTCCGTGGGTGTATCATCCAGTTGGGACTGGATGCTTTGCAATCGTTCGGCAGCACTTTCCAGTTGGGGAAATACCTCCTCCCTGAAGAAACCGACCGTTAACTTTCGAAATTCAGCCTCTGCCGTGTAATAATCCTTGCGGTCTCCGGCTCGGTAAATTGCTTTAACCGCTCGAAATGATCGCAGTTGTTTCAGTCCCTGGCTGGCCGACCCTAAACTGATATTGAGTTTAGCCATGATCTGGTTCATGGAGAGCGGTGCCGGTGTTATATATAGCAGTCCGTAAATCTCCCCAATCGATTTAGGGAGACCTAAGAGCTGCACGCCACGAACAAATATATCTATGACTTCGGCTTCCAGCTGAGTAAGTGACTCTGTGTATACCGCCATGTTAACTGAATAGTTAAAGGGGATATATTAAGGGAAAAAATCTAAATTTCAATAATATTTGAAATATTTGATATAATTAATATCTTTGAAATCTATTATATCAGGATGGGTAAATGCGTTTACTGCTCTCAATAAGGGAATCCAATCAGGGCCAGAGTAATTGTCATTGTCTATTTGTATAAACGACTTATACAACAAAGGTGATTATTAATATCCCTATATCGGGAAATTTATACACTTAGACCAGGATGCGAATTTATGATAGAGGGGAGAAGACAAGGGTTATTAACGCTTCATTGGCTATTTATCGCGATCGTTTTACCCGTTTGGTTTCTTATCGCGGTCTACATAGGCGTAGAATACGTACATAAAATCAAATACGAACAGATAAATTTTCCCATTTACCTCGCGGGCATCGCGTTTGCCAGTTTACAGATTCTCAGTAACTACAGTCGTGCTGATTCACGTCGGACTCCCGGATATCTATGGGTAGAAGCAATACGCAAGACTAATTCCAATGCCATCGTCCTGGCGCTGGCGTTCTTTGCGATCGTTTACGCAACCAAGGACAAATCGATGAGCCGCCTTTTTCTAGGTTCATTCATATTGAGCACATGGTTTATTCTATTACCCCTCAACCGGTATTTACCGATCTGGTTAACACGGTTACTCTATCGCGGAGATAATGCGGTAAAAACCGTGCTCGTAGGAAACCCCGGCGCAATAAAGTATCTGGATGAATGGATAACCGAAGAACCACCACTGGGAATGCAGATATTGGGAATAATTACCCCTCCCGAGAAGGATGAAGTTAAGGCACAAATTCCTCACCTTGGGACCATAAATGAATTCGAGCGAATCCTCGTAGAAAATAAAGTACAACAGGTAATATTGCTGGAAACACTGCAATCCAGAGAATTTATAACTTCAGTCATCGATACCGCTCAGCACGAAGGATGCCGGATACTGATCGTAAATGACTGGGAAGATTATTTTAAAATTCCAGTCACCACCGTAAATGAGGGCCAGTACTCCTTCTATACACTGCAGGAAGAACCTCTGGAAAACCCCATTAACCGTTTCCTCAAACGTTTTTTAGACATAGCAGTATCATTACCGATTGTCCTGACAATACTCCCCATACTGTGTGTAATTATTAAATGCATACAAATTAAACAATCACCCGGACCTCTTATATTTCGTCAAAAAAGATCGGGTGTTTATAAAAAAGCATTCTATCTCTATAAATTTCGAACCATGCATTTCACAGAGAAGAACACAACAGATGAAAGTCATCAAGCAACGGTAAATGACGAGCGGGTCTATCCTTTAGGTAAATTTTTGCGGAAGAATAGTATTGATGAGTTTGCCCAGTTCCTGAACGTCCTATTGGGTGAAATGAGCCTGGTCGGACCAAGGCCTCATTATTTAAAGCATGATGAAGAGTTCAGAAAAGAGGTTAACATTTACCAAATTCGCCATCTCGTAAAACCCGGCATTACCGGATTGGCTCAAAGTCGAGGTTTTCGCGGTGAAATAACGGACGTCTCACAAATCCACGGCCGCGTCCGCTCAGACCTCGAATACATAAACAGTTGGACTATATGGATGGACATTCTAATAATTTTAAAAACAATCTACCAGGTAATGTTTCCACCACGCAGTGTGGAGTGACCCCCAAAAATGGTATCATTAACAGAGAGAGGTTATCGGGATAAACAGATAACCTCAATGAAAAGAAAAAGATATACAACAGAACAGATCATAGCAATACTGCGGCAGCCCGATACGGGCAAAACCGTGCAGGAAGTCTGCCACGGCAACAACCTAAGTGAACAGACCTTCTATCGCTGGGGCAAAAAGTATGGCAACTTGGAGCTGGCTGATGCGAAGCGATTTAAAGAGCTGGAAAAGGAGAATACGGAGCTGAAGAAGATGCTCGCTGATCAAATGCTCAAGCTTCGGGTGTTGGAGGAAACGCTCTCAAAAAAATGGTGAGCCCAAAGCAGAAGAAGCGAGCAGTAAAAGATGCGGCTGAGAAGGGGCTGTGCTCGTTTTAGAGGGCTTGTGCTTATCTCAGCCTCAGTTGGTCAACGTACAGCTACCGACCCAAGCAGGCCAGTAAGAAGGCTCAGCAATTGGCCGAGCGGATTTTGACCTTGTCCTGGGAACATCCCCGTTACGGTTACCGGCGCATTCGTGCCTTGCTGGTGAAAGAAGGTTGGGCGGCAAGCAGGAAATTTGTACAGGCAGTGCGACGTTCTTCGGGCTTACAGGTAAAGCCCCCGAAAAAGCGTAGACACCGTCAGGGGATCTCTACTGGGCTCCCTACTAAAGCAACCGGTCGCAATCACGTCTGGTCCTGGGACTTTGTCCATGATCGTACAGACAATGGCGGTATGCTAAAGATGATGACCTTGATCGATGTACCGAGGAGCTGAAAGCGACGACACTCAAGCGAAGCGAAGACATATACGCGTAAATGTTTACGCATCCGGGTAGCTCGACAGCTCACCTCAACCGATGTTCTCTCGGTACTCAGCGAAACCATCGATGAAGAGGGAGTTCCTAGCTATATCCGCAGTGACAACGGCAGTGTTCCGAGGAGCGAAGCGACGACATGCGAAGCCATTCATTGCTCATCAGGTGCAGCAGTGGTTGTCCGACAAAAAGATCAAGGCGATATATATCGATCCGGGCAGTCCCTGGCAAAACGGTTTCATCGAGTCGTTTCACAACCGCTTACGCGATGAGTGTTTGAACCGTGAAGTGTTGCTCAGCGTGGCTGAAGCGCAAGTGCTAATAGAACAATGGCGTCAGACCTATAACAATGAACATCCCCACAGTCGATTAGGCTTTAAAAGCCCACAAGAGTTTGTCACATTCCTTTCCGCTCTTGGCCGCGTTCGGGCTACGCCCTCACTGCGCCAAGATCTCTCATATACATCAATCCTAAAACCATTAACACCCGGTAGTTCTCTCACTTAAAATTTGATACGAAATACGGGGTCCGATCACTGGGATTAATCGTTACCTGTTGCGATTAACATGCCATTGGACCTGCGCCTTCATTCTTGGAATGGCGGTTATTATAACGGCACCTCTTGCTCTCTCGGGACAAGATGACCGCCCTCTCTCAGACCTGGCATTAGCCGAAGCAACTATTGATTTTCAAGGCATCACCTATGCGCTTATTGAGGGTGACGTTTACAGCATTGATATTGATAATAACATGCTTGTTTTCACTGTAAATATTCACGAAAAAGGCTATTATGAGAATAATTACGTGGTCATTGATCAAACGGTTAACAGATGGGTCGCGCTATTAGGTATGTTTATTCCAGTAAAACGCCATCTTCAAGACAACTTCGAGAACGCAAATATCATCCATAATCTTATTGGGTTTGATCGGGGATAGACAGATGTTGTCTTGCAATCTCCTTCTGCGCCGACAAGACCAGAGTATAAAAATCTTCGGAATAGTATCTTACTCGGGCAGTCTGATTTTATTGACAACCGGGTCGAACCCAGTTCGGCGGTCGTCTACTCAGGTTCTCGAGCATTACGCACCCATGCTGTTGCCAAGACTGCAAACATGGTAGTTTCCAAAGCGTTTCTTGCTTCTGAAATGCTTCACTATGTAAAAGGAGATGATGTTTGGTTTTCAGCCAGGTATTATGCTGATCCTGAAGAAGGTGCGCCACAATCGATCATGGATTTAGAGACTTCCTGGTATATAGAACGACCGGGCTTAAGACTTGTGATTACCGATAACGGGCATTTACAAGTCGAATTGAAATGGATCATAAAAGCGAAATACCGACAACTGGGCGGGCAACAAGTGATGTTTCCAAGAGGACAGTGGGTACATATCCAAACACACTATTACCTCTCAGATGAAAACGACGGGGTCATTGAGGTTTGGCAAGACGGGATAAAGATCATAGATGAGCAAGGACAGACCTTGCCCCTGGCGAGTACCGTATACAGTTACCTGGAGTTAGGTATAACTGCACACAGATCTGAGTCGGAAAATGTGACGGTGTATGTGGATGATTGTGTGATCTCTGATCAGCCGATTAATTAAGATTCTATTTGGACAGCCAAACTGCTCCGGGTAGAAGACGGTTTCTCTTCAATTACTACTTGATCATTCCTTACTACCTTCTCGCTGCTTTTGCCATGGGCAGGAAAGATTTCCCGTAAATGTGTCGTATGACAACTTCTTAACTGGTCTGCTTGGGAAACGCTATAGGGTGGATTGAATTATTTTTTGATTCGCTTTATCATGCTTCAATTTGTAGTAACCGAATTCGCGTCATATCTCATCCTTGGAAATACCATATACTCGAAATATAACGTGATTTTTGAAACTATAAAAATTTGGTAATGCAAGAAGGTCGTTCCATCCTTAAACATTCACCGGTCTATCTTAGCGCGACCATTCTAAACCGCGGTGTAGCCTTCCTGCTTCTTCTTATATACACTCATTTTCTCTCACCCGAAGAGTATGGAATCATAGGTTTGGTAATGATCACTAGTGAAATCGTTGCCTATATCATTGAAATGCAGCTTGGAACGGCGATGATTCGCATCTACTTTGATTATCAGGATGAAAAGCAGCGCAACAGTGTCATAAGTACCGCCATAATGGCGATGATTGGCCTCATCCTTCTTCTCCTTCTACCACTGTTAATTATTACCGGGCCACTTTCTAATGCTGTAATGGGAACACCTCGCGGTGAATTTCTATTTCTGGGGACGATCAGTATGCTATTTAACAGTCTCTTCAATATTGGCCTTCATTATCTACGAGGTTTACGCAAATCCTGGGCCGTAATGACATCTTCTACGATCCGCTCAATTGGTTATTTCGGAATAAATATAATCCTCGTTGCAGGTTTGGGACTCGGCGTTTGGGGTGCATTATACGGAATTATGGTGGCCAATGTTATAGCTGCATTGAGTCTCGTCTTACCTATATTGAAACGAGTCGGTTTTATATTTTCCTGGAACAAGCTCGCAGTGATGCTTAACTATGGTCTGCGCCTCGTTCCCGGCCGCATTGCTGGAGCAGGGTCCAGCTTTGTAGAACGGTTTATTATCGTCACATTCAGCTCCCTCTCAATGACTGGAATCTACTATCTGGCTTTTCGTTTCGGCGATCTTTTAAGAATGATTATGGTCCAATCGTTTAATCAAATCTATTATGTTCACCGATTAGAGTTGCTCCGCGATAATCAACCGGATCCCGGGGGACCGCGTATTTTTACTTATTTTTTTACCTTGATGACCACTGCTGCACTTGGTCTTTCACTGATGGCTCCTGAAATTATTATTCTTTGTGCATCACCGAATTATTATGACGCTGCCAAATTAATTCCATTACTGGCATTGGCGGTGGTCATTCTTTCACTAACCGTGATTGTTGAACTAGGTATATTATATGAAAAATTGACCCATCTCATCACGATCGCAGTTCTTCTCATGCTTTTTCTCCACGCTCCGCTTTCAACAATAATGATTGGTCTTTGGGGTGTGATGGGAGTTGCCATTGCCCGATGTATTTCAGCCTCTTTTCGCATTGCTGCCACGGTGTTTCTTGCCCGCAATCTCAGTGGCCCCAGGCCGGAGTGGAAACGTTTAGCATTTATCCTCGGCTTAGGGATTCTTACTTTCGCCATCGGGCGTTCTCTCGACTTTTCAGGTGTATGGTTAGCCCCCATAGGACGATTTCTCCTCGTTGTCGTATTCCCCTTCGCAGTCCTATTCAGTCCCATCTATGACGTTGATGAACGAAAGCAATTCCTCAATTTAATCACAGATTTGTTTAAGCATCTGAGAAAAAAACTCAAAAAAAATAGCCCACACTTAACCAATACCGATCCTGAGTAAGCTATAATAGATACACCATGACCTGCATATCTGATTGCTCCCAGCAGAAGAACAAAATTCTTCTCTCCTACCACAAGGAGGTTTTATTTACGCCGCAATTTTTAAAGGACTGTTTTCCTTATTCTGTCGTAACAGTCCAAAGAGGCGCCTTGCATTCCAGTAACGCGGAATAAACTGATTCGGCGAGCTTATGCAACGAACTAACCAGCCTATAAATAATCGGTCGGCCCACCAGGGTATTCTCGCTTGCCTTCCCGTTAGAAAGGCAATGGCGGCACCGGTGCATATAATCGTTGGCTTGTATCCGAGTTCACGTCGTAAGTAAGCGCCCAGTTTTTCCTGAACCCCACCACCAATATTAATGATGATGTAGTTTGGACGTTTTTCTTTTAAGAGGGCCAGCAGTTTTGAATCTTCAACGCGGTCATTTTTATAGAGCGGCGCAATGTAGCAATCGGATTCCTCAACCGAGATCCCGCGATGCTTTAACCACTCGCGATTTGCCGCGCTTTCCTCTTCGTCCGGCATGACCCAAAATGAATTCTCTTTTTGTTGTAAAACATACTCTTCGAGAAAGTGTTTCAAAAACTTTAAGCCTGAAATCCTTCGCAAACGTTTCCCGTTGAGCAGCCACCACGTTAAGACCATCATACCGCTGTCGACCAGCACCAGGTCACTGTTCTTAAAAGCTTCCTTATAATTAGGGTCATTAGGAAGATCTGCCAGTCCCGGACCCGATGGTGCGAGAATCAACCCACCCTCATTGGCCAGGTCTAAGGCTTCTTCCATCACACCCGTAAAAAAACGTATGCCTAAAACTTTTTGGAAATATTTTTTATTCATCGATAATCGCTATCGGAATTTATTAATAAAACAGAGTATGCGATAGTTTCGTATGTGTCTACCCATTAATATATTTATAAGTTTTTTTTACATTTTTTTGGCAAAAATATAAAAACTTTGAACAACTAATATAATAAATTAATGTCGTTTTCGGTTAATAGGATATCATTATAATGTCATTTCGGCAACATTCATAATCACCTTGAAAGTCAGGGATTCAATTTCTGGAAAAATGATGTCCATCCTCCTCCCATAGTACTATTGATATCACTTACAATAAGATAATGCTTAAAGGGTGTCACCATATAAGGCAAGAACAGCGTTCAATTAATTTTTATGGATTCCAATGATAGACGGGTGTACGATTAATGGTTAAAAAAGCAGGACGGGTTCCATGTTTTAGAAAGAACCCGTCCCACAATTGCGTGCAGCAGTAGCAGCAATAAAGCTCAAAATGCGTGAAAAAATATACTAATTTGAGCTCTAATAATACTTTTTCTGTTATATATAGGTATTGATCAAAGAATAATATAGGGTATTTTTCCTATGATTTCAAGAAAATTTAACCCTATACCCATAAAACATGTAAAAAGAGGGCAATAAAGGCAGAAAAAGCTGAATCCTAATTAAAAACAGACAGAGTCACCTGATAAACAGGTCAAAAATGAACTCAATTGTCCTTGTTGAATGAGGCGAGAAGGCCCCTTACATGGAAGACCTGAAAACGGTTATGCTGACACTTGCTGGCGATCGGCTACAGCCCACCTATATATATCATTGTATAAAGCGGCTGATCTATTCCAGGAAAAATTTTTCTTCATACCATTGAGCTGTAATTTTCGAAATTCCCGTGGGTGGTCATAGTAAGTGGAACAGACCCACCCTAAAGTGTGGTAAAGAGCGTCTGGGGTGGGATCGTCATAAATAAAACCGGTACCCTGTCCACTCCCTTCGACATACTGATCGACGGTATCAACGAGTCCGCCGGTTGAACGCACGAGGGGCGGTGTTCCATATGCCATGGCATACATCTGAGTCAGGCCACAAGGTTCAAAACGGCTGGGCACAAGCAGACAGTCGGCACCCGCGGTAAGGAGATGCGCTATCTCATCATTATAACCGATAAAGGCGCCGATCTTATTAGTATAGTTTTGGGCATGAATACGAAAACTGTCCTGCAAATACGCTTCCCCCGTCCCAATGAGGGCAATTTGTACCTTTAAATTTGCCATGACGCTAGGGATAATAGCCGAAAGTAGATCTAATCCTTTTTGCTCGTATAACCTTGATACCACGCCGAAGATCAGGGTATCAGCATTTTCCTCCAGACCCAGTTTACTTTGCAGGGCGGCTTTACATTTCTTTTTTCTTTTAAGACTACGTGGTGAATAGTGAACAGGTAGATAATGGTCGGTACGTGGGTCCCACAGTGAGGTATCAATACCGTTAAGAACACCAATAAGATCAGCAGCCCTGAATATCAGCACTTCGTTTAAACCATTCCCGTGTTCGGGAAGTTGAATTTCGCGAGCGTAGTTGGGACTGACCGTAGTAATTTTGGTCGCGTGATAGACACTCCCTTTTAACATATTAACTAATCCGTTCGCTTCCAGGCTATCAGACCGAAATTCGTTTTCAGGCAGCCCGGCAAAGTCGATTAATGCCGGAGAAAAGTACCCCTGGTGTTGTAAATTGTGAATGGTGAAAACGGTGGCCGTGCGTCCAAGAGGCGTGTCGCTATCAGTCGTATTCAAATAGACGGGGATGAAACCCGTCGTCCAATCGTGGCAGTGAATAACATCGGGTATCCAATTCAAATAAAGGCATAAGTTCAAACTTGCCCGATTAAAGAAAGCAAATCGTTGATCATTGTCATGATAGGCACCGACAGGACCATCATAGACACCCATCCGGTCAAAAAAAGGGTCGTATTGCAAAAAGAAAGCGCGGACCTTTGAGTCGGGTAGTGCGGTTTCCCAGACCTTCGCTTCCAGGTTGCGATAACCGAGATTAACATTGAGCGGTTGATCATGAACTTTCCATTGTTTATCTTTTGAAATAATTCCGTAAAGCGGACAGACCACACAAATATCATGACCGAGCTTTTCCAGTTCTTTGGGTAGAGAACCAATGACATCAGCAAGGCCGCCGACTTTAACGAAGGGAGCGACCTCGGGAGCAACAATTAAAATCTTCATTCTCGCAATTTTACTTGAAGTGAAGATTCATACTTTGATCGTTACTTGCTCAATGCTGTCGGCCATTCCGGTCTTAGCATTTAAATTGACGAGACATCCACAGAGGCGAACATCATTTTCCGCAACCGGGCATTTACGAGGCATACCATCTAAAAAGCGGGCAACTATGGGTTGAATTTCCCGGCCGAGGACGGATTTATAGGGTCCAGTCATACCGACATCGGTAATGTAAGCGGTACCCCGGGGAAGGACCGTGGCATCAGCAGTAGGAATATGGGTGTGCGTTCCTAAAACGGCCGAGGCACGGCCATCGAGATACCAACCAAGGGCAATTTTTTCGGAAGTCGTTTCCGCGTGAATTTCCACGAGGACGGCATCTACCTTATCTTTTAATTCCAGTATTAATTGTTCAGCAGTATGAAACGGGCAAAGCGGCTTAGGGAGCATGAAGTGTCTGCCCAGCACCGTAAAAACCCCCAGGCGAAAACTGTTGCGCTCAATTATGAGGAGATCACGCCCGGGGCAAGTGTTGGGCAGATTAGCAGGACGACAGACGCGATCGAGATCATCGATATCGTTTTCAAATCCCCGTTGGTCCCAGGTGTGATCACCCAATGTAATCGCGTCGATACCGTCATTCAACAGATCTATTGATATGGCCGCGGTAAGTCCGGCCCCTCCCGCAGCATTTTCTCCGTTAGCGACAACAAAATCCACCGCCATTTTTTCGCGCAATGCGGGAAGATGCTCAGATATAAAGGTTCGACCGGGTCGGCCAACTATATCACCAATAAATAATAATTTAGGCATAAAAAAGTAGCATCATGAAATGTTTGTATCTATATTCAAATAACGCAGTTTGCATTTCATTTTCTTAAGAACAAACTAAAAGTGGAATTGCGAGTAAAGAACACACCTGCCTATGCCGAGTAAAGAAGCTTGCATTTCATATGATCACCTGACTTAATCACCTGCTTTTTTCGGATGGAATACCACGGTGCACTCATTTCTATTAAGCGAAATATCTTTATCAGACAAAATTAATGAAACCAAAACCTATAGTCTCATTTCCTAAACAGGACGAAGTCGGTCCAGAAATGGTAGGAGCAGATGCGCTCGTGAATGCTTTAGAGCGTGAGGGTGTTAAAGTTATATTTGCCTATCCCGGCGGTGCCTCGATGGAATTACACCAATCGTTTAACAAGTCAAAAGAGATACGCACTATTCTTCCCAGATTTGAACAGGGAGGAGGGTTTATGGCGCACGGGTATGCCCGCGCAACGGGGAAACCGGGAATATGTGTAGCCACGAGTGGGCCTGGCGCGACAAATCTTGTCACTTGCATTACCGACGCATTTATGGACAGCATTCCACTCATTGCCATCACCGGGCAAGTTCATCAGTGGAATATTGGTAAAGCGGCATTTCAGGAAACAGATTTTTTCGGCATGACCGTTCCGGTTGTGAAACACAGCTACCTTGTGCTCAATGCCAGCGATATTCCTCGTATCGTCAAAGAGGCATTCCACATTGCAAACACGGGTCGCCCTGGACCTGTGCTTATCGATATCCCAAAAGATGTTCAGCAGGATAGAATTAAACCTACTTTTCCTGCGGAAATAAATCTACCGGGATATCGTGATCCCCCCCGTGCCAGTGACGAGGAGTTAAATGAGATCCTACCTCTTTTAGAAAAAGCAAAGAAACCCGTCATATATTCCGGAGGCGGCATTATTTCCGGAAAGGCGGAAAATGAACTTTTAGCCTTTGCCGAACTCACCGGAATTCCCGTGGCTACCACCCTGATGGGATTGGGCAGTTTTCCAGAAGCCCATCCGCAATCATTACGCTGGTTTGGCATGCACGGCACGGTGGCCGGTAATTGGGCCGTGTGTGAAAGCGATCTGCTCATTGTGGCGGGGGCTCGATTTGACGACCGTGTCACAGGCGCTCCCGCGAGTAAATTTGCCCCCGATGCAACGATCGTGCACATAGACATCGATCAAAGTGAGCACCATAAGAACAAAATTGTGAAATATCCCATTCATTCAGATATTAAATATGCCCTCGGGCGTCTGCATGAATTAGCGCAAAGTAATAATTTTAAAAAACCCGATATCTCCAAATGGTATACGAAGATAAGTAAATGGCAGAAGAAACATCCTTTTAAATACGAGAAAAGCAAATATATCCTGGCCCAGGAAGCTATTGAGATACTTTACGAAGAGACTAAAGGTGAAGCTATTTTAACAACGGGTGTAGGGCAGCATCAAATGTGGGCTGCGCAGTTCTATCAATTCCATAAATCAAGAAGTTATATCAGTTCGCTGGGTTTAGGAACCATGGGTTTTGGATTGCCTGCTGCGATTGGAGCTAAAGTGGCGTGTCCCGACCGTGTGGTTATCGATGTGGATGGCGATGGTTCATTTCTCATGAATGTGCAGGAACTCGCCACCGCGGTGGTGGAAAAAATCCCAGTAAAAGTATTACTTTTAAACAACCAGCATCTTGGCATGGTCGTACAATGGGAGGACTTGCTCTATGAAAGTGTCCGGGCCCAAACGATACTCGGTGATCCAACTAATATCGGCAGTCCCGAAAACAGAAGTGGTCTCTATCCGGACTTTGTGAAAATGGCTGAAAGCTTTGGTGTTAAGGCGCGCATGGTCATAAAGAAAGATGAGCTGCGCGAGGCTATTCGCGAAATGCTTGATCACGAGGGAACCTATCTTCTAGACGTTGTGGTTCCCTACACGGAGCATGTCCTCCCCATGATTCAACAGGGGAAATCGGCAAAAGAAATTCTCCTCTGATATAATTTAAATCTTAAACAAATTTATTAAAAGCCTCCATGTTTCGTGGAGGCTTTTTTTTGGAAACCAGTTATATCAACCCCATGCCTTTGACCTTTAAGAGAAGACGACCCCATAAAGAGTCTTTCATTTTTTCATTGTCTTTATCGGTCAGGATTCCCATAAGCCAATATTCAATACCCGGTATGCAGTTTTTCTTAATACTCATTATTCTATTCTTAGAACTGACCACGATAAATTGTCACTCAGTCAGGGGAGCGATCGGAGACCCAGGTGAGGTCGAAGCTTTTTTCGATGAATGGTTAGTGGAGAAAATGGAGAGTAATCACGTGCCTGGCGCGGTTGTCGCGGTTGTCAAAGACGGTAAAACAACCTTGCTTAAAGGCTATGGCTACGCCGACTTGAAAGAACAAAAGACGATGGATCCGGCAAAGACCTTAATACGCGTAGGATCCATATCCAAGCTGGTGACGGCAACAGCAGCGTTGCAACTTTTTGAACGCAACCTTCTCGATCTCAATACTGACGTCAGGGATTATATTGAAGCGGATATTATAGCCGCTTATAACGATTCCATAACAGTCCATCATTTGCTTACGCACACCGGGGGTCTCGGTGAAAGATTTTACGGGCAAACCGTAAAAGACTCTGCGGATTTACTCCCCCTAGGCTTATTTCTCGGTCAAGAGATGCCGCCACCGCTTGCGGACCCGGGAGCGGTAATCAATTACTCAAACTACGGCATTTCACTGATCGGTTATGTGGCAGAAAAAATCAGTGGTCAATCGTATGCCACATACGCGCAAGAAAATATATTTAAACCATTAGGCATGATAAATACCAATTACATTCCAACACCGGATCGGGATTCTGAAGTGGCGACGGGGTACAATTATGTATTTGGGGGATACCGGAATTTACCGCGGGGACATTGGAAACCTTATCCAGCATCATCACTGGTTACGACGGCGCAAGATATGGCCCGGTTTATGATTGGTCATTTGAATTATGATTCTATGGACGAAACCGGGGGAGAGCGGAAACTTTTTATGCATGCAAAGACCAACCAGTATATGCACCAGGAGCATCACACGCTCAATCCCCATCTCCCCGGAATAGCCTATGGCTTCTGGATCTACGAGGAAAATGGTCAGCGCGTGCTATGGCATACGGGGCATATGCCGGGACATAGAAGCGCATTAATTCTAATCCCCGAACACCGATTTGGAATATTTCTGAATTACAACGCAGATCCAAAATTTTTAAACGAATATCTAAGCGCTTTACTGCAGCGTATTTTTCCCGCTGAGAGAGCGGAGATTCAAACCTCAAATAAAAGTAGCGACGGATTCAATGCATCTCTTTACACGGGAAGTTACCGTCATAATTGGTACCCGCGAACATCACCGGGTAAAGCATGTGCATTAGTAGGCATTCAAGGGAAGGAGATTAAAGTTAAAAACGCGGGGAATGGAGCGTTGTTCATCGACGGCATACTCAGTCTCCCAATCGGAACGAGCCTCTTCAAACAGATAACAAATAATAAAAGTGTGGCTTTTATTCAGGGTGATGAAGATGGGTCTGCCCATCTCTATTTTGGAGGCGTAGAAGTATATAATAAAATTAAATGGTTTGAAACCGTGTGGTTTCACCGTGGCCTGATAGCAGGTTTAATCCTTTTCTTCGCCTTTTCTGCCCTGATATTTTTTATTTTAATTATAAAATCTCGGAAACAAAAAGATGAAAAGGGTAATTCGCCCACACCGACAGGCGTCTGGCAATTTGCATTTCTCGTGGCGGCATTCCCTGTAGTTTTTTTCGTCGGAATATTTGTTCTCACTTCTTTTGGCGCATACAAGATGGTCGAAGAAATGCCCAAAGTGTTATATGTGATACTGAGCGTTCCATTTTTTAATTTTGCCGCTTGCGCCGGTCTTATCTATCAGTCTGCTAAAATGTGGACGAACACCCGTTTTAGAAGGGGTGAAAAAACTTTGGTCATGCTCATATTAATCAGTTCCCTGGTTTTTGCCTGGGGACTCGATCACTGGAATTATTTAGGTTATCACTTTTAAATAATTTATGGCATGGGTCCGGCTCATCGATTGAAAAGACGATTATCTCAGGTGATGATTAATTATCCATGATTAAAATTTGGGGTGTCTCAACCTCCTCATCCAAGAGTCGATATTGTAATTCAATTGCTCCATCCAAAGCCGGGGGAAAGAAAAAGAGGAGGTAACGGTGACTGCGTTCGAAATTTAAGGGAAGATTAAATCCAGGAACCATTTTCCCGTTGATCTTATACCAAAGGGTAACAGGCAATTTATTACGCACGCTCAATGGTAACGATGGTCCAATCTTCAACTTTACTTTTTCCGGGCCCATTAATCCTTCCAATAAATGCCCTGATAGATTGTAGACCACCATCGAATTATTCGGCAGATTTAACGCACTGTCATCAAAAACATTAATTTTAAATTCCGAATAATTTTTCCCGCTCTCAGCATTTCTTATAAAAACGAAGAGGGGGCTTTTCATGGTGGGAGGCACCGCTATTGATCCCACCTGTTTTTTTATTTTCTTAACACTGTCCAGTGGATCGATTTCATAACGGTAAAAGATAATGGGATCACTCCCTAAATATTGGTAATAAGGTGATCGCGTAACGGTGTAGAAGCGCAGGGGAATCGGCTCAATGGTTAAGTGCTTATTCTTATGGGAAGATTTTATAGAGTAAGTATCGAAATAAATACCGCGGAGCTTTTTATAGGCATATACCCTGAACGTGAGCTCTCGGTATAGCTGCGTATCACCTTGACCTGAAGCGACCAAGGGAGAAACGCTTAAAATCAGCTGCAGTGTCAGATATCCGACCAATTTAGCCAACGGAATTGAATTATATGAAAGCGACGTCCGAACCTGTCGGGGGACGGAGCAACAATGTTATCATGTGTATTGACCGTTTCAGGCAGGCGCTGTACTAAGGCCTCGCACCAGGCACGCCCCTCGGTAACAGGTTGTCCTTCACGATCACGCGTAACTGGATTGAGAATATCTCCATAAGCTCTGATCAGAAAGGTGTCAGAGCGAACAGTAATAAAGGGAGCGATAGCGGTAATAATATCTGCCTGTGAAAGATCGTAGGAGGAAAATTTATCAATATCAACGATGTCACCTTCTACCTGCCACAATCCAATGTCATCGATGTCCGCAATGGCCGCTTCAATCACACTCATCTCATTTGAGTTTGACTCATCCAATGGACCGATAAATTCACCCAGAGTACGAAAAGGCAACCCTTTGGATCCCTTTATGCGCAATCGCTCAACAATCCCCTCGGCTAATTTATCGACTTCATTAGAAGACAGTCCTCTCAACCCCCGACGATAAATTTTTGTGGGAAAAACTGTGGCGCCCGTATCATAAGGATCCTGCTCAACATCAGGCGCATTATAGGTCTCTTGGGCGCTTTGTGACAAACGCAAATAAGAAGCAGCAAGATCTATAGTAGAGGTGCTTTGAGGTGTCGCGTTTTTATTGTCTAACTCAAGAAAATTCCAGTTTTTAATTTTCAAAGAATTTAATACTGATTTCCACGCTTGTATTGAAGTCGAGTTAACATTAAATGCACCTTCGATGAGAAAGTAACGCCCGGACCCCGTCCCGGATAAAATAATTTCATTCAAACCCGGTAAAGTCATTGGATTATTCCCATGAAGAATGAGCCAGGGATTTGGGAGAGGAAGCTTTGGATCAAAGTTTGTATAATCTCCGTTGCGTGGAAAAACGGAGAGGAAATACAGATCGAAAATACTTCTCCAACGTTTGGAGCTCCATCGGTTACCTATGGAGAACGGTCTTTCACCCGAAATGAAAAGATGCTGCAATGATCCCAGGGAAAAGGAGTCCTGACGCGGCAGTTCAAAGAGTGGAATATTCTCAGAAGGTTGACGGAAGTTAGGGCCAGAGCGACGATCAAATATGTGAGAGGGTGCCGAAGTCTTCACATTCACGCCGCCGAATAGTTCCGGTTCCGCGGGGGTAACACCCTGGACGCTGGTGAAGGCTGATGAACTTAAGACCGGATCGCGGGGATCATGGTCGGCAAGCCACTGGCCCCGGCGGTTAACCGGATGCACGTGGCTGTCAATGGGTTCTTTCAACCTGAAGTGAAAACCGAAATTCATAGGCTTATGCCAGTGTTTGTAAGGAGCAACATCGATTTTGGAAAAGCGAATATCACGGTAATCCGCAAGCAGCGCTCGCTCATTTTCAGATAACCTGAGAGACAGTTTCAGATTGAGTGAAGTCTGCTCCGTATTCGATATTTCAAAACGCGTATCATTGCTGGTTTTACTGCGTATGGGCCCGTTCGCCGATTTGCTGGTATCGAGCCCATTGGCCTTACCCATCGTAATTGCATTCAGATTCCACCTTCGTGAATCAAAGTTAGCCACAGGGGCTCCAGCCCAATTGAATATACGCCCCGGTAGCCAGCGTTCCTCGGCAGGAAACGGCAGACGAATGACCAGCGGATTATCTGGCTTAGATGAATCACCAAATAATCTCTGCAAATTAATACTGGTATTTCCCCCATTAGAGTCGACAACAGAAATCACCGGTAATCCTGTAACCGCCAATTCGAGATCGCCCGCATTAAGCAGCCCAAGGAGGATTTCACTGGTGTAAGGATTCCACAATTCGAACAGGCATCTCAATCTCGCGAGTATTTTCGCAGATTTAATATCACTTCGAATATTGTTCTGAAAGAGCGCTTCGGTAAGGACCGGTGAGACTGTATGCAGAATTTCACCCATTTGAGTTATGTCAGAATCAAAGGGAGTGATGTAGTAATGTCTTACGGGGAGTGTAGACTCGCTCTTTTCTATTATATTGTGCTGGTACCGGTGAAAATCCAGGTAGCTTTCGAAACCTGAGCCAAGCAGAAAAGGTTGCAGGGAAAGATCTCTTTTCAGGCCCGCATCCGGACCCGTCAAAGTATTAGCGAGGACACCAAAAGCCACGGTTGTCAGATCATGAAAATACTGATTTGTAATCTCACCAACGTTTGAATTCGCTTCATTTACTAAACCAGTGATAAGCTGCAGTTGCGACAACGAATGAATTCTTCGAAGGTTTGAATTAACTGATTCATAACCCTCACTCAACGGATTAAGCCCGGGAAATAATACTTCGCCACCTGTCTTCCAGGGTCCCAATTGACGATTATGAACCCGTTCCTCTTTATCACGATAGTTGATGACCACACCGCTACGGTTAATTTTCGCGATGCTCGCTTTTATGCTTTCATCAGAAACCCAGAAGGCATAATGACCTCGTGTTTCGAGGCCGGAATCAACTTCCTTCGAGTTTGTACTGACAAATAAGGGTTCGCGTGGCAGGGTGATAATTTCTGATGCGGTGTTTTTTCCCACCAGAACAATTTTATCTGCAACGGCCACTGAAGGATCAGGGTTTTTTCCAGATACCAGCCAGGTGACATCACCATAATCAGGCGATTGGGTATCGACATTCCAAACTCCCGACCAGAATGGATTAACACTGTCATTCGTCAGGAAATCTGCGCGCGCGGTCACCCGCTGGTCGGGACCTGCATGCCGTTGAATTTTACCTATGGCCAGGCGTAAAGCAAAGAGAGCGTTATCCCTGGCCTGTTTTTGATATAATCGCGTCTGTGTAGCACCGGTTTCTACACGACCGAGAGTGGACATGCTCAGAAATATGAGCACCAATAGGGCAGTCAGAGAGAGAATAATGACAAGAGCGAAGCCGCGTTTATTAATACTGGCTTTGGCTCTGTATTCCGTCATGCCTTAGGATAAACCTGACATTATATATTGGTGATCGTATCTATATAACGGAATAATACACACGTCACTTAAACGGGGGACACTCCTTTTAACCGATCAATCGGAAATCCAGTAGCGTGTTATTTTATGCTCCAGTGATCAGATCAATGATCCTAACCTGCTACCGCAATTTATGGCCCGCAACAGGCAGCTCGAGAAACCCTGGTAGAGTAATCAGTAAACAACCTAATTACTACCACCAGTGCCGGGAGTAATGTCTGGCTGATCCGATGGAGGTTGGACTGCTCCTCCGTCGCCATCGCCGTCTCCGTCGCCATCTCCATCTCCATCTCCATCGCCGTCTCCATCGCCGTCTCCATCTCCATCGCCGTCACCGTCTCCATCGCCAAACGACTCTAAAATCGCTTCTTCAAATGCTTCAAGCACTGCTTCCGCGGCTTCTCCGCTTTCGTTTACTGCTTCAGTCACGGCATCCGCTACTTCAGCAGTAGCTTCTACCGTTGTACCATCATCTGATTGAAAGGTCAGGCCACTGCCAACGTCGGTAATGATTCCTTGTATATTCGTAAATCCGGTTCCATCGAAGAAGGTTGCCTGGAAACCTGTTACATTCCCCGCAGCATCCATGATTAATACTAAATCGATAAGGGTTCCACGGATACCTGCAATTCCAGTTGGCGTTTCAATTTCAAAGAGTGACCCTCGATCTGTATTGAGCTTTTTAATACTGCCGACCAGATGACCGCTATCAAGCGTCAACCTGGTTTGAGACATGCTGGGTTCCTCGTCAGCACCCGTAATTTCTGAAGGATCCACTTCAAAGGGTTCCTGTAAAAACTGTTTGACCGATACTTTCGTTTTTTCCTGCAGGTTGACTGTTGAACCATTAGAGAAAAGAAGAATGGCGGATGAATTTTCCATCGTTTCCACCACTGCTCCCTAGGACAGTCTCATCCCATTATTCGCCACTTGTGCAGGTGCTTCAGGGCTTGTTTGATAAATAACTTCACCCTCAACACTGGCAATAATAATAATAACGCCTTCCTGCTGGGCAGTAGCCTGGAGCAAAAAGATAAGGGAAGAAAAAAAGACAAAAAGGAGTAAGGAGAATGATCGGTTCATACAGCGTTCAGGTAGAGCTAAAAGATTTTACGGCGATTTCAATTTGTTCCTTAATCTTATCGCAAGCTTATGACTGTAGTCAAGCTCAATCGCCCGCTCTAAGGCTTCTACGGCCTCTTTTCGTGCTGACTTTTTAAAGCCGAGTACCGCGCCGTAATAATACCAGGCATCAGCTTTATTAGGCGCGAGGGCAATGGCCTTTTCAAAAGAGGGGCGAATTTCATTTAACGGTCTGCCCTGCAAGTTCAAAGACAATCCATAGTAGGCATGGGATGACCAAATCTGATCGGTAATTGCCAATGCTTTCTCTATTTTCTGTTCAGCGTCCTGGCCGATGTTCTTATAATTTTCAGGAGCTATATAATAAGTCTGCAATGTGGCCAGTCCGAGATCGCTCCAGGCATAGGCATTGTGGGGATCCCACTTTGTGCTCTCTTCAAAAGCGCGTATGGTTTCATCGAGGTAGGCATTGTCCAATTTCATGCTGTCGAAATTATCAAAAAATTTATTCAATCGCTCACGAGCGACAAAATAACGTTCCGCGCTTTTAAATGACTTCATTCCCTCCCACCCCAGGCAGAAGCCAAGCATGAGGGTGAAGACAAACCACAAACCTGGTCCCCATCGTTTCCCCGGCAGGTTCCAACTGGAGGTGGAGGAGAACTTAACGATCAGACCATAAAAGGATGCGACAACGAGGAGAAGCGCGAGTATTTTGAGATGGAAGTCGACGAAAAGATGAATGGAAAAGCCCATAACTCCCGGCAGTAATCCAGCGATGAGCAATTGGGACGTGTTAGTCACCCGTTCCTTTGATTCCCCAGTATGAGCCAGTTTGGGTTGATTTCTCCAGACTGTCCATGCGCGCCAGAGAAGGTAGAGAGCGGGGCAAAAAAGCAGCGTAAAACCGAGGATACCGTAATCACTTAAGGTATTCAGATAATCATTATGGGTATGCCGGGCGCGGAGCTGGAGGGACTCCGGGCGGTAACTTTCGAAATAGTGATCAAAACTGGCAGCACCGCTCCCGGTGAGGGGATACTCTTTAAAAATCTCCCAGGAAGCCTGCCAAAGGATTTTTCGTGACGATTCACCCATCTGGTCAACCATGGTATCCACACGTTCACGATAAGTATCGACGAAAAAATAGACCGCGAGAAAAAGGACGACCCCGCTGATAATGATAGCCAGGAAAAACTTTATTCGGTCGATGGCTCGCCTCGTAAAAAAATACGGCATCACCAGGAGAGCACCAATAAATCCAATGGACCCCCCTCGACTGCCAGTGATAACAATTCCACCACAAAACATTAGTACCAAATAGATGCATAGAATGCGAAAATTGAGGGACTTTTTTGGCGCAACCCCGACAGCCAGTAGTAGAGGAATAATTAATAGCAACAAGGCAGCCAGGCTATTAGGAATACCAAAAGTACCGGAAGCGCGGCCTTCATAATTGACGACTTGCTTGCGGCCCATCGGCAACCAGTCTGAATGACTGAAATACTGGTAGTAAGCAACAAATACAGAAATAAATGCCAGGGCTACCAGAGAGATAAGAAAAAACCATAAGTATTCTTTACGCCGCACATTATGTAGAACAACCCAGTAGACGACCATGCCCTGACACCCGAGAAGCAATTCGCGCTTGGCCAGCCATGAAACAGGTGTGAGAAAGCTGTAACTGATGTATAAATATATAAGAAAGGGCAGAAAAATCAGGCCCAGGGGATTAAAGCTCAGCCCCTCAGTACGTCTTGATAATCCCCAGAGGCCATGCAGGGCAAGTAAACCCCCCGTCATCCAGCAACTTACTATTTGAACAGCGGGATGATAGCCTCCCAAATGCCAGATATTGTACCCGAGGATAATGACGGTAATGAGGGTGATCAGCCTATCAAGGATGCCGCTCGCATGGGAGCGGTTTAAATGTACGAAATTATACAAACGAGAATATTGCAGGATTTCTTGGCATTTAAATTGCTCCTGTAATTTTACATCAAATTGTCCCTATTTATGTTTGACTGATTTCACAAATACCTTGCAAGTATCAAAACCTCATCCCGAAGAGGAGGATGAGAATTTATTTTTATTTACAACGAATACCAACTATTGAATCTTCAAAAATAACTTGAGAACCAAAACTAAGAGGAGGACATAAATGTCTAAGACTGTAAATGACGTAGAAAAACTGGCGAAAGAAGCTGGGATACAAATTGTAGACCTGAGATTTTGCGATCTGCCTGGAGTGTGGCAGCATTTCTCGATCCCTGTAGAAAGTCTCGATGAGGACCTATTCACTGAAGGTATTGGATTTGACGGCTCCAGTATTCGAGGATTTCAGCAGATTCAGGAAAGTGATATGGTACTCGTTGCCGATGCTGATTCAGCTTATGTAGACCCGGTTTTGCAGATCCCCACCCTGAATTTGATCTGTGATATTTTAGATCCGGTCACGAGACAACCATACACCCGAGATCCACGTTACATTGCGAAAAAGGCTGAAAAATACCTGCAAAGTGAAGGAATCGCAGATGTCAGCTACTGGGGCCCAGAGCTTGAGTTTTATATTTTCGACGATGTCCGATTCGATCAGAACTCCCATTGTGGGTACTATTATGTCGACTCCAAGGAAGGCATCTGGAATTCCGGTCGAGAAGAATATCCAAACCTGGGATACAAACCGCGTCACAAGGAAGGTTACTTTCCTGTCCCGCCAACCGACTCATTACAGGATCTTCGCTCCGAAATGATCCTGAGGATGAAGGATGTAGGAGTCCCGGTTGAAGTACACCATCATGAAGTGGGCACTGCCGGACAAGGTGAGATCGATATGCGGTATGCTCCACTCAGAAACATGTGTGATAATGTTATGTATTATAAGTATATCATACGTAACATTGCGAAAAAATATGATAAGTCTGCGACTTTCATGCCCAAACCGATCTTTGAAGATAATGGCACAGGAATGCATGTTCATTCAAGTTTGTGGAAAGGGGATACCAACCTGTTCTATGATGAAAAAGGATATGCGCAGGTGAGTGAAACCGCTAAGCACTACATCGGCGGCCTTTTGAAGCACGCCCCCGCACTCCTGGCATTCACCAATCCTACCACGAATAGCTACAAACGACTGGTTCCCGGCTATGAAGCCCCGGTAAACCTGGTCTACTCCCAGCGGAACCGCTCCGCTGCCGTGCGTATACCACTCTATTCAAAAAGCGCGGCATCAAAACGAGTAGAATTCAGATGTCCTGATCCATCCTGCAATATTTATCTCTGCTTATCTGCTATATTGATGGCTGGGTTGGATGGTATTCAAAACAAAATCGATCCTGGTGATCCTCATGATAAGGACTTATATGATTTAGAGGCGGAGGAAGCCGAGAAAATAGCAAGCACGCCCGGTTCCCTCGGAGAGGTCCTGGATAACCTGGAGGCCGATCATGACTGGCTGCTTAAAGGTGATGTATTCACCTCTGATGTAATCGACACATGGATTTCATACAAACGTGAGCGTGAACTGGAACAGTTGAATTTAAGGCCTCACCCTTACGAGTTTCACATGTATTACGATTTATAAAATAAAACTGACCGATCACCTTCGAGGCCGGAATGGAATAATCAATTCCATTCCGGCCTGTTTTTTTCCCCTGAAGAATACAGATCTGAATCGATCAGTAGATAAGAATCAGTGCTTATAAGCCGTTTTCTATTATAAGCTGAAGCAATCCCTGGCTGAATCCATTACAGGCAGGCCAATTTTGCCCATCGGTAATTTCGGTTCCTGCCAGATAAGCGTTTAAATCGCGGGGCATATCACCACAATACCAATGGAACCAATAGGGGAATAATGGCCTGGATGTGTGAACTGCAGCCAAGGGTAGTAATACATCGCATAGCAGCGTGTTCAGTCTCGTTGAGGAGAAACATCCGGCTAAAATATGATTTTGAAGATGAAGCTTTAGGGATTTTAAATCATGTTCCCTTCGGAAATGTCTGATATCGTCCTCATCTCCAGATAATTGTGGTAAATCGCTGAACCCGTGCTTTATTAATTCCGCCCAATGGGGAGCTTTCTCAAGAAGGGACAGATATTGCCGGATACGAGCAAGCGGGTGATTAGCCGGTCGCAATCCGGCGAGCTTCCACCTGTTTATTTCGAAATTAAAATAGTATTCGGCCTGTTCATTCATATCTCGCATTTCTTCCAGAGGAAAACGAATAGCCAGATCAAACATCGCAGTTCGGTTACGGCGATAACCCAATACCTCCAGGAATAACTGATGACATGTTTCCTGCCACCCGTTACTCATCAATCGATTTTCAACCTGTTTTTGCTTACGCTCCCACCGCAGACAGGCTTTCTCCTTCAACAGGCACCGCTGTTTACTTTTAGACTTTCCTATCAAGGGAAGAAAATCGTCGCTTCTGTCACGATTGTCTTCCCTTAACAAAGCATCCTCCAAAGCGTATTCTTCTATATCTTGAGAGAGCACGGGCAAAAGAACAAATGTCGGAATAATGTCACCTGATGGGTTCCTCAGAACGTGATTTTCAACAGCAGGTTCAAAGAGTACGACATGGAGAATGACATTTTCAAATTGAGGATTTATATCGTGATGGTGATAATTCCAGTCCTGTGTGTAAAAGTGAACTTCTACATCCCCAAAGCTTCTGCGCCCGTCAATGTCGAGCTCCGCATGCTTAAAGTCGGGTCCCTCCTGCTGGTTCCACGTTCCTGGAGATAATATCTTGAGGCGAGATCCACTGGTAGTTCTCAGATTATTATGGCTGAAATCACCCCTTAACCAAATTTTTTGCAATAGCTCTTCAGAAATAGAAACAGGGCCGTATAGTCCCTGAATTTCTTCTATTTCTATAACATTCATATTTAAGTCAATGGGAGCGTTTCCAAAGTTTATCAGATTTTTCTCTTATCCGCTTTAAGCTCTCGGTTTGCCCGCGTTGGCAGGCGTGGATCCAATCTTCCAGAGCGTCAGGACTGAGGGTGCAAGCGCCGAACGCGCTGACCGTTTCACGAATCATATTATCACGGCTTACGACAATAATACTCTCAGGGGTTTTTGCTTTAGCTACAAACTGTTCGATTATCTTATCCGCAGATACCCCGCTGGGTGTAAAAAGAAAAGAAAAGGTGTTTTCGCTCGTAGGGCGCTCCATCTTAATCTCTTCGCCGCGACCGTCAAAAATAATAGTCGTACGGATACCCTCTAAATCGTGAATAATACGAACTGTCTCTCCTAAATGAGCCCTGGCAGCATCCAAATTAACGCCCAACATCTTTTTTAATACTGGCCAGGTATGAAGAAGATTGTAGCCGTCAATAAGGAGGTGTTCGCATTCCAGCACAATCACAACATTCGATGCACACAAGATTGCCGCTGCAAGCAGAAATTAATTTCTGACGCTGTTAGATAACAATATTCCAGAATATTGAAATAACCGGGCTGATATTAAAGTTAGATAGGGTTCACAACTCGATCTATGAACCCGTAAACCCCTCTGGAATCCAGACTCAGCTATGGGGGAACTCGCCTGTTAAATGAGCAACTGGGTCCTCTAATTATCAATTAAATAAGGGGAAATTGAATACTTGACGGACAATGCGTAGTGGCGTAATTAACATGAATAATAATTTGTATTTAACAGCTTTCTTACTATAGATTCAGGAATAGACTTTTATGGGTGCACCGAAGCGTAGACATTCTAAGCAAAGAAGCCGAAAAAGACGCGGCGCAAACCGTTTCAAATCGCCATCCCTGGCGAAGGATTCGGTAGATGGCACTATGCACAGACCGCACCGGGTGAATCCGGCCAACGGGATGTATCGAGGCCGTCAAGTTGTCGACGTGACGGTCTGAGTTTCTGCTTAAATTTAGGAATTAAAAAACCGGGAGGCATATACTAGCCTCAACTATTATGGGAACCGATAAAGCTTTCGGCACTATAGCCGTTGACGCCATGGGTGGTGATCTCGGCCCCGCAGAGGTTGTCCGCGCGGTTAAAATGGCCTTGGATAAATTGGAAAACCTTGCCAGTATCGTAATTGTCGGCGATGAAAGGCGTTTAGAGCGGTTGGTCAAGGGTGCAGGGTTAAGTGATGACCCTCGACTGAGTATTTTCCCTGCGTCAGAAGTAATTGGCATGGAGGAAAAACCTATTCAGAGTCTGAGACAAAAAAAAGACTCCTCCCTTGTCCGAGCCGTTGAGATGGTAAAAGATGGAAAATGCCAGGCCGCAGTAAGCTGTGGTAATACGGGAAGTCTTACGGCTTGTGGCACTATAAAGTTACGCCCTATGGCAGGCGTGGAACGCCCGGCCCTTGCGACGATTATCCCGAGCAAAGACCATCGCTTTATCCTTATTGATGCAGGGGCAAATCCTACAGCTAAAGCTGAACACCTCGTCCACAATGCTATCCTCGGAAATCATTATTGTAAAGTTGTCCTCAACAAGGAACAGCCCCGTATCGGATTACTCAGCATCGGAACGGAAGAAACCAAAGGAAACGAATTGACTCATGATACCCATCAGCTACTTAAACAGCTAAATGGCCCTATTTTAAACTACTGTGGGTTAATTGAGGGACTGCAAGTTTTCGATGACAGCGTTGATGTCGTTGTATGTGACGGATTTATTGGAAATATATTGCTGAAAACATGTGAGGGCCTCTTTGATATGATCCAGAATTTTCTCAAGGAAGAGATCAATAAAGATCCTATTCGTTTAGCGGGAGCTATTCTGGCCCAGGGCGCCTTCAAAAATGTTAAAAAACGACTGGATCCTGAAAGATACGCAGGCGCTCCTTTACTGGGGTTGCGTGGACATGTGCTTAAAACTCATGGAGGAAGTAATCGTAATTACATTATGAGCGCCATTCGTATAGCTTCCCAGATTGTGAATCACGAACTGAATTCACAAGCGTTAGCAGACATTGAATGGGCAAATCAGATAATCAGGCCTAGCGAGGTCAAGGCCCTCACACCGGGCTGAGGAACTTCACAAAGATGACGGATGTCTAACTGGGATGCACCTTGACACACTATCACTTTAACTTCTTTTTGATAGATTCTTTATGTCTAAATTTGCCGCCTAATGAATGGGTCTAACACAGCAATCATCATCAGAGGTATAGGCTCATATGCTCCTGCTCGGATATTATCCAATGAGGAGATATCCAAGTTTGTTGACACTTCAGATGAGTGGATCCGAACACGATCGGGTATAAGTGAAAGGCGGATCGCAGCCGACGATGAAAAATGCTCCGATATGGCCGTTAAGGCATCGGATGAAGCCATCAAGATGGCGGATTTAAAACCAGAAGAAATTGACATACTTATTGTAGCAACGATGACCCCAGACATGATAACTCCCTCTACTGCTTGTCTGGTCCAAAATAAACTGGGATTGCGAAATATTCCCAGTTTCGATGTGGGCGCCGCTTGCACTGGATTTCTATATGGTCTGGGGATAGGGAGCGATATGCTCAAGGCAAATTCCTACCATAATGCGCTGATTATTGGAGCGGAAAAGACTTCAAGTATCCTCGACTGGGAAGACCGGTCCACCTGTGTTTTATTTGGCGATGGAGCAGGAGCAGCAGTGCTGAGCCGTTCTGAAGGAACGCCGGGTATAGGCATTCTCGAAACGGTTATGGAGGCCGATGGATCGGATTCCAATATATTAAATATGCCAGGAGGCGGCAGTAATTGCCCGGCAACAGAACAGTCCGTAAAAGAACGAAAACATTATTTAAAAATGGCGGGACGCGAAGTTTTTAAAGCCGCAGTAAGCGTTATGGAAAAAAGCGCCCGTGATATACTTAAAAAATATAATCTCACTGCAGAAGACATAAGCTGCGTTATTCCGCATCAGGCCAATATAAGAATTATCGATTTACTTTCCTCTCGCCTGGGGATTAGAAGAGAAAAATTTTACATTAATCTCGATCGTTACGGAAATACTTCCGCAGCGTCAGTCCCCCTTGCCTTGGATGAAGCTATTAGATCGGGTCGCATCAAAAAAGGTGACTATGTTTTATTAATGGCTTTTGGTGCCGGTTTGACTTGGGCTGCATCATTAATAAAATGGCATTGAGAACCATGCGACGATTAATTTCTGGTGCTGCCCTCTTCATTCTAATTTCAGGTCATTCATTTCAATTGACCTATGGTTTCCTACGGGGAAAGGAAGGGGGGAAATCCAAAAATGCTCCCCTGGAAGTTCAAAATGAAGAGGCGATGGAGATTATGGAGATGGCCAGCCTCGCTCAGCAGAAAAAAAAATATAAAGAAGCCCTCGACCTGTATAAACAAATCTACAAAAAATATCCTGCCAGCTATTACTCTCCCGAAGCATATTTTCAATCAGGAGAAATCTATTTAGCTCAAAACAATCTGAAAAAGGCTTTCCAATCCTATAATTTCTCTATCGTCCGACACCCTGATTTTCCCAGATTTAATGAAGTTCTCGAAAAACAGTTTTTCATCGGCGATAAAACAATGCAGTCCAAAAGCGGACAGTATTTTCATATCGTTAAGTTCCACAATTATGACGCCGCTATAACATATTTTGAGACCATTATCGGAAACGCACCCTATAGTGAGTATGCGCCAAGATCACTAATGAAAATAGCTATCATGCATCGCAAGCAAAAGCAGGAAGCTGAAGCTATAGATGCACTCGATCGTCTTATTAGTTTTTATTCGTTTAGTGATGTTGTTCCTGATGCTTATCTTGAATTGGCTGATACTTTCAGTTCAATGGTCGCCGGTCCAGATTACGATCAGGGTGCGACTCGTGAAGCCATCAGTTACTATCGCGACTTTTTAATATTATTTCCTGACAGTGATTTAGTAGCTGAAGGTGAAGAAAAAATGGCAGAAATGCATGATATCCATGCCAGGAGCAAATTTGTTATAGGGGAATATTATTTCAAACGCCACGCAAATTACCACGCCGCTGAGGTCTTCTTTAACGATGCCATTACGGTATCGCCAAATTCACCCACCGCTCAGAAAGCGCGTACATACCTCACAAAAATTGAAACCTTAAAAAATGAATTGGGGATAGAAGAAGACGATGAAATATTCGCATCTATGGAGGAGAAAAAACCAGTTCGTTTAAAGTTCTTGAATAAAAACAAAGACATTGAAGATAAACAAAGTTCTCAAGAAGATAAGGATACAACCGGCTTTAAACTATTTAGCAAAAAAGGCGATGCGGATGATAAGCCGGTCGTTAAAGATGTGGACACAACGGATAGCTTTCAGACTATGATAAAAGACGAGGAAAAGGAAGACACTCCGGTAGCTGAAGAAAAGAAAAATTTCATGCATTTAGGATTATTCAAAAAAAAAGAAACCCCTGAAGTGATGCCGGTCGCTAACGAAGAGACAAATACAGAAAACTTAGAACCATCAATTGAAAACCAAAAGGGAGAAGAGCCTATTGCGACGACCGAGGAGAAGAAACAGGCACGGTTAAGAATATTTAATAAAAAAAATAATTCTGAGGATAACCTGGTCATTAAAGAGGAGAAAAATCCGATTCGCCTGAGACTATTTAATAAGAACCGAAACATGGAAGATGATATAAATCAGATGGAGGATACTCACATTAATTCATTAAAAGACGAAGAGGCTAATTAATGAATACAAACTTAACGGCTCATAAAAATAATGGCACGATTAAGGATCCCCATAAGAAGCAAAACCTGGCTAAGCTCTTAATTATATTATTAACCACGCTTGGTATTTTTAGTGGTTGCGCGCAATACCACCTGGGTCAGTCTGTTGACGCGCCCTTTAGAACAATCTACATCGAACCTGTAACTAACCGCTCATTCGCACCGCAGGCACAGGCTTTGCTTACGGAAAACCTCATCGAGGCTTTTTTACGTGATGGCACTGTGCGCGTTGTTGATAAAGACCAGGCAGAAGCCACTTTGCATGTGACTATAACTCGCTACGATCGCGAAATTACGGCCAGACAACAGGACGACACTGTTCTTGGGCGCACTTTTGGAGTGACTTTAGAGGCCCAGGTCTCACTTCTCGATAATCTCAATGGTAATATATATTTTACGAGGAGAACGCTCTCTGCCAACGACCATGTTTTCATCGACGGAGGGCTGCCACAGACCGAATATCAAAATATTCCTGTGCTCACACGCAGCCTCGCTCAAAAAATCAAGAACACCGTGGTCAGCGTGTGGTAAGAGAAAAGTTTTCCGGGCTCGCCCTGGCCATATATTGGCAAACAGGCGAACACAATTGGCACCATTAAAGACCGTTAATATATTCTGTAAGTATACCCATATAACATTCTTTCATAAATGAGCGCGAATGAAATTATTCTGGCCCCTTCTATCCTTGCCGGTGATCATGCCAACCTCGAACACAGCGTGAAGATCATTGAAGCCAGTGGATTACGTTGGGTTCACCTCGATATCATGGATGGGCATTTTGTTCCCAATCTTACTTTTGGTCCTCAGACCCTGAACGATTTACGCACTAAAAGCTCCTTGTTTTTTGACACCCATCTCATGCTCGATCAGCCGCAACATTATGTAGAATCATTTGCCCGAGCCGGTGCTAACCTCATAAGCATTCATATCGAACCCGATTTCCCTATTCAGGATACCCTCATGCAAATAAGAGATTTAGGATGCAAGAATGGAATTGTGCTTAATCCCGACACCGACTGCAATTCCCTGCTCCCCTATATTGAAGCCATCGATCTTGTGCTCGTGATGACCGTCAAACCCGGATTTGGTGGTCAAACTTTTCGCGAAGACATGCTCGAAAAAGTGGAAACCATAGATTCATGGCGTAATGAGCGTAATTTGGACTTTCGCCTCGAGGTTGATGGGGGCATTAATCTCGAAACCGGTCTAAAATGTCGTCAACGGGGGTGTGATACTTTTGTCGCGGGGTCCGCATTTTTCTATGCCGATGATAAAAAAAGGTTTGCTGAAAATTTTAAAAATTTTACTTAGGAATAAACCTTTTATATTATTTTAATCATTCCCATAGGCGCAGCCCTTCGTCTTGAAAACTAAATTAACAGCCCTTCTTCTTATTGCCGCACTGTGTGTGTCGCATGGCGGTCACCTTCTCATGCTCCAGTACTATGGATGGGGCTTAATGCTTAACAACTTTCTATCCTCTACACAATCGATCGAACAGGCCGTAGAGATGACTTTCAGTGGAGACTACGCCTGCGATATTTGTAATATTGTGTTCGAGGGCCTCGAAGATAATAAAGAAGATAAGGCCATGGATGATTATCTCGTCCTTGAAAACAAACCGATCATCCTTGGGTTAGAATCAAGATTCAGCCTCGTCTTCCCAGAAAATTACCGTCGTATAATTGAATCTCGAAATGATTCTTTCAATCTGCGATTTGAGGCACCCCCACTTCAGCCTCCGCGGGTATAATATAAAAACGGAAATTCCCGTTATTTTCGGACGCGAAGGGGCTCTCTCTTAGATTAAGGATAAATAATCCTTAGTCCGCTGTCAGTGCGTTGAATTTATTGAAGCGCTGAAAGCAAGATGGAATCAACTCCATGCCGTAACCGAACCGATAAGGAGGACTCTACCCTTATTTAGATATCTATTAACACTCCCCTATGATCCAAACGAACATACAAGCCTGAAATATAATTTACGTGCCCTAAAATGAAACGCAACAGACTATTGTTTTATTTCACACTTTATCTCTTAACTAACTCGGCAATGGCTGACCATGCGGCGTTAAGCTTAGATAATGGCAATGCTGGGCCCATTAATACCCTGTCCGCTGTGACTTTACCAAAAGGTCGAAGCGCGCTGTCAGTGCAAACACAATACATTTTAAACAATGAAATATCTATTGAGGAACTTGAGCGATTTGCCATGGATGATGAAGATATTCACAGCACATCCAGTCTTCTGAATATCGCTGTCAATGGTGCATACGCCTTCAATGATAAATTATCAGTTGGCTTCTCACTCCCTTACATCGAACGTGGGAATTTAATCGAAACTGCCCACGGCCATGAGGAAATTGAGGATCACCATGGAGATGAGAATAAAGGAGAACCCCACGAGGGTGAAAGCGATGAAGAACGGGTAATTGCACAGGGTGACATCAATGGTATCGGCGATGCGACTTTTTTTGGGCAATATCGTTTTCTCAGCAACGCCGATATGAATATGCACGCCGCTTTAATATTCGGTATTAAAGTCCCAACCGGTAAAACCAATCGTCGAAATAAGGAAAATGAGCTCTTTGAAACAGAGCACCAACCGGGAACCGGGTCCTGGGATACGGTGTTTGGTTTAGCTTACACTAAAAACTGGGGGCATTTAGCAATGAATACCAATATATTATACAGCGCTGTTAGTGATGGATCACAGGATACTAATATTGGCGATGCCTTTTACTACAATCTGGCTTTCTCCTATCGGTTTGCTAAAAGCGCTGTCTCCCATCATCACGACTCTGATGAAGCAGGTTTCGATCATGAACACCATGACAATATTGAGTATATCCCCGATAACTTCAGCAAATACTGGGAAATTATTGTAGAGCTTAATGGCGATTGGCGGGACAAGGTCATGGTCGGCAATGAAGTTGAGAATCACACGGGAGGTAACATTGTCTATCTGAATTCCGGATTCCGTTATGGGATTGGACACGGTTGGTCCGCTAACTTTTCTTTAGGTATTCCCGTGGTCGAAAACCTGAATGGCATACAAAGCGAACCTGATATTCGCTTCTTTGCGGGCATTAACAAAGGGTTTTAGGGCAATAACCGTGCTATACCTCATCTGAATTATCTAAAGCGTATTCCCACGTTTAATCGAATCCGACAGATTTAATTTTAAACGAACTTTTTTTGAATAAGTCCTTACTAAAGCGGGCAATCTGTAAAATCGCCAGGGGCGCAAAAAAGTAGACGGTTTGAACTGCACCCGTTTTTTCCTGAGCGGCCTGATGATAGATTACAAGTAGTGCTGCCACATAGGCAAGCCGGTGCAGGCGTTTCCAACGTTTATAGCGAAGTTTACGAACCGCCCAGTCGGTGCTCGTAGCCGCGAGAATGAGCAGAATTATAAATGCAAGAAGACCCGATAAAATAAACGGCTTCAGTAAACTCTCAAGGATTTGTGAAAGTATGCCCTCGTAAACAAGATAAAAAAACAGGTGAAAGACCGCGTATACCCAGGCGCTGACCCCGAAAATCCGCCGGTGGCGATTAAGGGTAGTCACAATTTTAGACTCGGGGAAAATCGACCGTAATGGGCTTAATGAAAGAACGCTTATAAAAAGCAAAGTTGCCGTTTTGCCGGCATACTCTAGAAGATACTTTGCGGGATCTGCGAGAAAAGTGGGGTTTTGTGTGAGAATGGGGTAAAGCGATAACAACCCCGGCAGTGCTACCAACGTGTAGATAAACAACTTGGAGCGTAAAATCTTAACCATCATCTGCTTCTTAGGGTGATGGAAAGCTTATTAAGTCGGCTTTCGCAAACGAAGAAATACTAATAAAATTTCTTCAAGTCCAGTCCATGATAAAGAGGGGCAACTTCCTTTTCATACCCGTTAAACTTGAGCGTCTCTTTACGAGCGCTGAAAAAGCCACCACCGACAATGCGTTCCGTCGCCTGCGACCAGCGGGGATGGCTCACCTCAGGGTTCACATTCGCATAAAAACCGTACTCTTGAGGTTGCAAATCCTGCCATGTGTTCAAGGGCGCTTTACCCGTAAACTCTATACGGACGATTGATTTTATACTTTTAAATCCATATTTCCAGGGGACAATGAGCCGAATGGGGGCCCCGTTCTGGTTGGGCAACGGCTTGCCATAAAGCCCCGTCCCGAGTAATGCCAATTCATGGGACGCTTCACTGAGGGTAAGGCCTTCCACGTAGGGCCAGTTAATGTTTTTCCTTTTTTGTCCCGGGGCTTCTTTAGGATTATAGAATGAGATGAATTTCACGAACTTGGCGCCCTCGATTGGCTGAACCAGCTCGATGAGCTTACGCAGGGGAAACCCATCCCAGGGAACAACCATTGACCACGCTTCAACACAGCGCAATCGGTAGACACGCTGTTCAATACCACCCAGTTTCTTTATCAGATCATTGACATCCATTTTAATCGGATTCTGCACCAATCCTCGAACTTCCAGGGTCCATGGTTCAGGATTCCACCCATTATTGGCTAAATTTTTAGCCCCCCCCTTATCGGTGGAAAATTCATAAAAATTATTGTAACTGGTTACCAGATCGAAAGGGGTTAAATCCAAATCTCTAAGGGTATATTTTGAATTCCGCACAGTGGGAAACCCCGCTGTTGCACCAAGCAGTGAATGGGGTGAAAGCACCGCCCCGGCAAATCCCATGCCTAACGATTTGATAAAGGCACGCCGGTTCCGGTAATCGGATTCCGGTGTTACTGCCGATTCCGGCAGTTCCCAGCTTTTTTTTATTTTGATGTACACTCGATTTATAAATGTTGGCTTGATTCGAATATTATCCTATTCTCTTCATAAGAGACTGGTAGATTAAAATTGTTCCCCAATAAAATAAATATGTAATTTGATTAACCAGGCATTGAATTAATCTTATCCTTTATACTGTCAGTGGTTTTTCCCCTATGAAAAAACTCGCTCCGGTTTCAGGTAAAATATAGTGATAGCTATTCAACACCTCCCATAAATATGCATCAGGTCGAAATCGAACCCCGTGAAATGAGTCAAGTGAAATTAGTGCTTGAACAAAAGCGCAATGTCTCACAATTCAGCGGGTTAATAAACATATTCTGGGGTTTGATTGCAGCCAAATGCGTACTCTCTGAATGGGCCGTGCAGTACTTCAACTGGCCGATATTTTCTATTTATATTTGGATGCCTACCTTACTTTTTGGAATCATAGGGACCTGGGTATATGCCGGATTCACGCTTAAAAAAATTCATCACCGTCCGCTTACCGGTCAGTTTGTCTCAGCCATATGGGGCGGTTCACTGATGGCTTTGGCTCTCATTGGTATAGGTGGATGGGGCCTGGGTAAAATCAGTCTTTACGTATTACCCTCAATATTCTCAATTGTCATAGGTATGGGATTCTTTATTCACAGCGTAATTGATAATCGATTTGTTTTCAAGTTATCGGCATATGGTTGGTGGATTGGTTCTGTATGGCTGTTTTATCAATCCAATCTTAATACGCTTGCCTGGTTCGCATTTATGATTGTCTTATTTCATGTGCTGCCTGCTGCCTGGCTTTACCTCAGCAATAGCATCCGTAAAACTTCGTAAAATTGATATTTTTTAACCTGGTTATTTATTAATCAATGAGCGCTGAAATCGTCGTTATCGGTAGTTATAACCAGGACTTAATTTGGACCTGCGAGGAATTTCCCAACCCCGGGGAAACGATTCTTGGCAGTTTCTCCAGCGGCTTCGGTGGTAAGGGATCCAATCAGGCGGTGGCCGCCGCTCGCACCGGAATATCAACCACTTTCGTCGGTTCAGTGGGCCGAGACGCGTTTGGCAGGGTGATAAGGGAATTTTATGACCGTGAAGGAATTAATTATCACCTTGAAGAACAGGAAGATACACCCACTGGCACCGCGGGCATAATCGTCAATAAGGATGGTCAGAATGAAATAATAGTAGCCCCGGGCGCGAATGAAAAGATGTCACTGGCAGAAATACCCGGGGATCTCATTCGAAAAGCACGGGTTGTTATTTGCCAGCTTGAATCCAATAGTGATACTACCTGCAGTGTTCTCAAAATGGCCCGGGATGCCGGCGTGACAACGATACTTAATCCCGCGCCCATGAGCCCCGATTTTCAAACGGAGTTTATTGAAAATGTTGATATTTTAATTCCCAATGAAATCGAGTTTGTCACGCTCATGAGAACACTCCACCCTGGAAAGTATGAAACTTTCTCGGAAACAAATATTCATCAATGCTCTGAAGAAGAACTTCACGGTTTATGTCGTAAATTGGGAGTCGAAAATATAATAATTACCCTTGGTAGTAAGGGTTGCTTCGTATCGATACCCGGTAAATACAGTTTACTCCCGGTCAGCAGTGCTATTAAAGTTATCGATACAACGGGTGCGGGTGACGCATTCGTCGGTGCTTTTGCCTCGGGGTTTGTTCAATGTGATAAAGACTTTTTTAAAGCTGCAGCCTACGGCAATCTCGTTGCCGGTCTTTCCATTACCAAGTTGGGCGCGGCCCCATCAATGCCCATTAAAGAAGAGATAATAGCCTCAACCCCTAAAAAATCATTTTCTATCACCTTCATAGGGGATAACCATTAGTGAAACATTCAATCCGATTCAAAAAATCAAGACGGAAATTTTTAAGAAATTCTGCCTGTTTTACTGTCGGCTTTTTAGGTCTGCGTCACTTCGCCCTGCCTTCACTAAGAGCGCAATCCTACTTAAGCGAAGTGCATGGTTACGGTCCACTCTCAGTTGACCCCCAGAAAATTATCGATCTCCCAAAAGGATTTCACTACACAGTATTATCCCGCAAGGGAGATATGATGGACGATGGTTTCCGTCTTCCAGGAGCCCCCGACGGCATGGCCGCATTTCCGGGACGAGGAAAAAATACAATCATTGTACGTAATCACGAGATAAGCCCTGATCGAACTCTTGATGGCCCTTTTGGCATAGAGAACGAACTTTATGGCAAAATAGATAAAAGCAAAGTTTATGATCCCGGCACTGACAAAATACCTGCACTGGGTGGCACGACAACGCTGCACTATAATCATGAAAAACAAAAAGTAGAGAGACAATTTCTCAGTCTCGCCGGCACCCTTCGCAATTGCGCGGGGGGTCCCACTCCCTGGGGAACATGGATAACCTGCGAGGAAACCATATTACGCGCGGGAGAATCATTATTGAGGGACCATGGATTTAATTTTGAAGTGACTCCAACCTGGAAAAAGCAGCTTGCCGACCCTGTTCCACTGAAAGAAATGGGAAGATTTGTCCATGAAGCAGTAGCCGTAGATCCTGATAGCGGCATTGTTTTTCAAACAGAAGATAAACACGATGGGCTTATCTACCGCTTCATTCCAAAAGAATATGGAAAACTGATAAAAGGGGGCCGTCTCCAGGCACTTGCCGTCAAAGGGCAAAAATCACTTGATACCCGCAATTGGCTCACTATCGACAGTCAACCTGTTCCCATGGGTGTTCCTATGGATGTTGAATGGGTTGATCTCGAAAATATTCTCTCACCCGCCGACGATCTTCGCCACCAGGGATTCGACAAAGGAGCGGCGCGTTTCGCTCGCGGTGAAGGTATGTGGTATGGGAAAGGTGAGATATATTTTGCCTGCACCAATGGCGGGAAAAAAATGAGCGGTCAAATATGGCGTTATCGTCCCAGTCCGGACGAAGGTAGCCCCAAAGAAAATATGCACCCGGGTAAACTTGAACTTTATCTCGAACCCAACGACACCCATCTACTTGAAAGCTGCGATAATCTCACGGTGGCTCCCTGGGGTGATCTTATCATATGTGAAGATGGACCCAATGAACAATATTTGCGAGGAGTCACCCCTGATGGGAAAATATATACGCTCGCCCATAATAGCTACGCTGGAGATTCAGAATTTTGCGGGTCCTGTTTTGCCCCTGACCACCCTACCCTTTTTGTCAATATTCAGAGGCCCGGAATCACACTCGCCATCACCGGACAATGGAATGCTAAAGCTTAGTCGGTTCTCTACCTCCAGCGGGGATCAATCATGATCGGACACCAATATTACAGGCATCATTTATGCCGTCGTCATAGCTGACTCCACGGTCTCAGCCTGCTGTGTGTCAGTGTTAAAGCGCATCGAGAATACATTTGAAATTCCTTTCTCCTGCATCGTGATGCCGTAAATTGAATCAGCGCAGGCAATCGTTCTTTTGTTGTGAGTGATAATGAGAAATTGTGAATACTGAGTAAACTGTTGAACCATTTTTACAAAGCGGCCCACATTGGCATCGTCCAGGGGAGCGTCAAGTTCGTCAAGGAGGCAAAATGGACTGGGCTTAACCATGTAAATGGCGAAAAGGAGCGCGAGCGCGGTTAATGTTTTCTGCCCGCCACTGAGCAGGGCTAAATTATTCGTGCGCGTTCCGGGTGGCTGTGCAATGATATCAATACCGGATTCCAGAACATCTTCAGTGTCGATCAAAAGGAGGTCTGAATGGCCCCCGCCAAAGAGGGTGACAAAAGTGTGCTCAAAATTTTTGCGCACCTGTTCAAATGTCAGCTGGAAAAGTTCCTGGGAGGTTTGATTGATATCATCAATTGCTGCCAGGAGTTGCTCTTTAGAATTCCATAAATCCTCACTTTGCGTTTTTAGAAAATCATAGCGTTCCTTTAATTCTGCATATTCCTCAATGGCCACAAGGTTGACGGGACCCATGGCATGGAGACGCACCCGTAAATCATTAATTTCTTTTCCAATGGTATCCCAGTCAGGATTTTCGAGAGCTTCGAGATCCTCCGTAGCCGGTTCGCCACGGGATTCATACGATTCTTCCTCATCCATACTCCCTTCATCAAACTCGACTTTCACGCGTTCGGATAAAGACCCCCCTGCTTCCCATAATTCCATTTTCCAATTCACGTCTGTCAATCCAACATCGTACTCGCGCTTTACTTCCTCGATAAGAAAATTCAATTCAGAACGTTGCTCGGCTAATTGTACTTCCCATTCATTATGATCAACTTCTCTTTGATGAAGCCCTTCCCTGTCCTCCGCCAAACTGTCTTCGAAAGACTTAATTTCGTTCTCGGCCTCCATAAGAATTTTATGATCACGGTCCAGTGATTCCATAAGGATTTTGAGCGTTTTATCTAATTCCTCTGATTTAACTTTGGCTTTTTGGGATTCATTTAAAAAACCGGCGATTTGCTCGTTGAGGGTATCGATTTCCTGTTCTCTTTTAATAACCAGTTGATCAAGTTCCCGGGTCTGATTTTCTATTTCACTAATACCGCGATCAATCAGTTGAAGACGCTGGCGTTTTTCCGCTAACTCAAGGCGTACTTCCGAGAGTCCCTCGTGCTCTTTATCCTTGCTCGCTCTAACCTTCTGAACCGTCAATTCCGCTGTCGTAATGTCTTCTCGCTTTTCTTGTATCTCCAGTTCCGCATCGGCCAGATTCTTTCTCGCGAGATTAAGATTCCCTAAAGATTCATCCTTATTTTGCTCGAGTAAATTAATATCATTTTCCGACTGCCCGATACTCTTTTCATTTTCTTTAATACTTGCTTCTATCCCTTTATTTTGCGCTTCAAGCGTAGATACTTCCTGGGCTACTTCCATAAGAAGATGCTGCTTCTCCTCAATTTCACTTTCATTTTCATCAAGCGTTTTCTGAAGGGAATCTGCGCCTTTACGCAGTCCGCTTAATCGCTCCCCTATATGGGCTCTATCACCACTAAGTTTTTTAATCTCGGTTTCTCGCTGCAGGTAAGTTTCAGATTGGCCACGACTGTGCCCTCCATAGACTAAACCCCGCCGATCAATGAGTTCACCTTTGACTGTCGCTACAAGGAGAAAATTAAAATCGGGATGGCTGTTCCAATAGCTGAGAAATTTCTCGAGATCGTCGCAAAAGTAGCAATCGGAAAGCATGTTATTCAACATGGATTGTATCTCGGGTTGCTTGCTGCTTACCAATTCATTCGCTGCTCGCAGCCAGGGGATTGAAGCATCATTCTCGCTTCTCTTTACCGGGGGAACATTGAATTGCAGACAGGCACGTCCAAGTTTTTTATTTTCAAGGACACTTGTCACGGGAACAATTCGAGAAGAATCATTCAGGGTAATTGAATCGACTGCGGGCCCAAGGAGCGCTTCTAAAGCAAGTGTGTAGGAGGAATCAATTTTTATGTTTTTAGTCAACACGCGGTAAGCATCGGCATCGAGGAGATCGTCGAGCTGTCCCTGCATAATAGCTTTTGACCCTTCACTGAAACCTTCAAACTTCTCCTGCAAGTTCTGCAGAACTCCCAGTTCGGCGGTTAATTGCGCCAAGCCGCGATCCGTTTCCTGAATCTCCATTTGCTTTTCTCGAAATGCATCAAGACTCTTAGTGCGCTCATCCTTTAGAATATTCAATTTACTCTCGAGCTCTTCCCGCCGGTTCAGGCGATGTTTGAAAGTCGTTAATATTTCGTTAAGATTAAATTCAAGGACGGATCGATTATTCTTCAGTTTATATAAATCATCGCTGAGATTGGCATGCTTAACCTGGTAGGCTTTCAGATCTACCTCAAGTGAGGTACAATTTGACCGCAGGCGGGTAATACTGCTTTCGGTCATTAGAAGAAGCCGCTTTTTTTCCTCCAAGTCGTTTTCCGCTTCCGCGAGTTCCCCCTGGATGCTCATCAGGGAATTGCTTTTATCCTGGAAGGACTTATCGGAACTGCCCATAAGATCGAGTTGTTCCTGCTTTTGCCGGGTGTCACCGGCTACTCGAGTGGACAGTGTGTTCTTTTGTGTCTTTACCTCAGCCAATTCCATTTCGATCTCTGAGATGCGCCCCTTTAAGTCTTCCGCTCTGATAGCGGAAAACTCAGCTTGATTATCCGCCTGCTCCTTCTCTGATCGAAGATCAAAGACCGATTGCTGGGAATCCTGAAGCTTCTTATAAAGCTCCGTTCTGTTTTGCCGGTGGGATGCAATTTCAGATTCACGGGTTTCTATATTTCCCTGTATCGAACGAATTTCATTTTTGAGGGCGCTCGCTTTCTCTTCCAGTTGAGACATATCATCCCTTATTCTCGCATAGCGAAAGGCACTGGAAGCGAGGTTGAGATGAGTAAGCCGATGATTAACGCGTTTGTAACGCAAAGCCTTGCCGGCCTGCCGCCGAAGTGAAATAATTTGCCGTGTTACTTCTTCAATAACGTCGGTGACACGTGCCAGATTAGCATCGACGAGAGCCAGTTTGTTAAATGCCTCCTTGCGCTGAGCTTTATATTTGGATATCCCCGCCGCTTCTTCGAAAATAGTCCGCCTATCGGCCGGATTTGAAGAGAGTATCTGGTCCACCTGCCCCTGGACCATGAATGAATAGGAAACTTGACCAATTCCGGTATCGAGAAAAAGCTGCTGGATATCTTTCAGCCGGCAATGCTTGCCATTAAGATAATAATCACTGGGGCCATCCCGATGGACTCGGCGGGTAATTTCGACTTCATGATAAGCGGTGCCCAGCTCTTGCTCGCAGTCCGTGAAAAGCAAAGTTACCTCACAAAGATTGACCGCCTTACGGCTTTCGGAGCCCTGAAAAATGACCTCCTGCATGAGCCCAGCGCGAAGTGACTTGGCACTCTGCTCACCCAGGACCCATCGAATGGCATCGGCGACATTACTCTTGCCACAACCGTTTGGGCCGACAATCGCTGATATGCCCTCGTCCAGATCCAGTCTGGTCCGTTCGGCAAAGCTTTTAAATCCGTTAAGAGTAAGTTCCTTGAGATACATTAATTAATCTCAAAGAACTTTATAGAAAGCTATAAATCAAAATCGGCAAGATTAAAATGCAGCTACGTGATAATTTACAGGCTTTTCGTTCGTCTGCTCTTGATAAAGAGGTGCTCTCATCTCGGGCCCATTTAACTGCTCATGCTTACGAGTAAATCTTCAACCTCATATTTTTTCAGCTTGCGGCGCATCCAGTCAAGCGAAGCGCTTACCGCTCGCACTTTTATCGCGAGTCGATTGCCGGGAAAAACAATTCTGTTCGCCCAGACTCCTACCGGAGAGTGATAACCGAGATAAATAGTTCCTACCGGGTTTTCTATGCTACCGCCATCCGGCCCGGCAAATCCGGTAACACTAAGGGCATAGTCGGCCGATAATCGTTCAGCTGCACCGGTGGCCATAGCCACCGCGCATTCAGCGCTAATCGCTCCATGCTGTTGGATGATGGCATCGGGAACATCGAGCATCTGTATTTTGGCATCATTGTTATAACAGACCACACCCCCCATAAATACTTTGGAGGCGCCCGGTATATCGGTAAAAGCATTGGCAAGGAGGCCACCCGTGCAGGATTCCGCGACAGCCAGCGTTTTATTTAATCCCCGAAGCTGATCGAGAACAAGCTTGGCAAGTGAACTGTTACCGTAACAGATGAAATCATCCCCTATTATTTCCTTACACTCGTTGCCAATGGCTTTTATCTCTTCCCAGCTTAATGAATCCTCAAGAGCATTCAAACGCACATCGACGAGACCGGAATGGGCACAATAAGCTACCTGTAAATTATCGTTATAGCGGTCAAATACCGGTCGCAATTTACTTTCTAATAGTGATTCCCCCACGCCAATAGTGCGAAACTGCAGGTAGGCCTCACTTTCCGTAATTATTCCTTCAGATCGGAGGCGGGGCAGGACTTGATCTTCAAACATGGGATAAAGCTCATGCGGCGGTCCCGGCAACATGACAATAATTTTTCCCTCAACCTGTAACCACAGCCCTGGAGCTGTTCCAAAGCGATTGGATAAGACAACGGCCCCCTCGGGTTTTTTCGCCTGTCGCAGGTTATTTTCCGTCACCTCCCGGCGACCCATACTGTTAAAACGGTCGCGGATTTCCTGTTCTATTGCGTCATCATGGATAAGATCGAGGTTCAGTATTTGAGCCACGGTTTCTCGAGTTATATCATCGGTTGTCGGACCAAGCCCACCGGTGGTGATGACAATATCCGAATTATCCATGGAATCCCGGAAATAACGCTCGATATGCTGCACATCGTCACGTATAACTATGTTGCGTTGGATTGATAGTCCGTGACGGGCAAACTGTTTACCAAAATAAGTAAGATGGGTGTTTTCTCTGATCCCAAGCAGGAGCTCGTCACCAAGGGTAATAATTTCCAAGCGACTTAAATTCGGCATGATTGCTCTTTATATAATAAGTATGACCTTTGTAAGATTTTTTATACCATTAATAAAAGCACTTATGTCTTAAAATGCCAAGTCAGGATAGCAGTAAAATAAAAGAAAAAGTGCGGCGGTTGCCCCATAAACCTGGAGTTTATATGATGAAAGATCGACTTGGGCATATCATTTATGTCGGAAAGGCGAAAGATCTTAAAAAACGGGTATCCACTTATTTTCAGCCGTCGCGTAGAATGACCGCTCAACAGCCTAAATTACTGGCTATGGTCCCTATGATTCATGATTTTGATATTTTAGAAGTAAAATCAGAGCCAGAGGCACTACTGCTTGAAGGGCGGTTACTCAAACAATGGAAGCCCAAGTATAATACTGATTTCACGGACGATAAACGTTTCCTCCTGGTACGGGTAGACCTTCAGAACACCATTCCAAAGTTTCGATTATGTCGTTTCAAAAAAGACGACCTCTCCGAATACTTCGGCCCCTTTGCCCATGCCAAGTTGCTTCGGAAAACTCTCGAAGAAATGAAACGTCGCTATGGCATACTTCTGGGCGATGCCCACCCTACCCGACTACCGGACGGCACCTGGAAACTTTACGATGACGTGCGATCGGAGATATACGGTCATCCCAATCAAGTTACCGGGGATGAATACCGTCAACATGTGGAACAAGCCTGTGACTTCCTCAGGGGGAAATCCCAAGAGTGGCTGAGCGATATCAAAACGGAGATGCAGACATTGGCTGCACGACGCGATTATGAAAAAGCCGCTGAATTGCGTGATATCGTATCTGCGCTTGAGAAGACTGTTCTAAAGACCCGCAAGTTTGCTCATGCCCACGGCGCCATGAAATGGACGGATTCCGAGATTGTTCTTAGAGAACTAAGAACGACGCTTGCGCTGACCAGTATTCCAAAACATATTGAATGCTTTGATATAAGCCACATCTCCGGTACTTTCGTTGTCGCTTCAATGGTACGTTTTACCGACGGCAGACCTGATACCAGCCAATACCGCCGTTATAAAATAAAAAGCTTTATCGGTAATGATGATTTTCGTGCCATGGAAGAAGTCGTAGCTCGGCGTTATGTGCGTCTTTACAAGGAAGCTAAAACTTTTCCCGATCTTATTGTCATAGATGGGGGGAAAGGTCAACTCGGGGCCGCTCTGCGCGCGTTTCTGGGAAAGGGGCTGGAGCCACCGCCGCTCATAGCACTGGCAAAAAAACGTGAGACCCTCTATTTTACCGACGAGCGACCGCCTCTTAATCTCAAACTGCAAAGCAATACGCTACGATTACTGCAACACCTTCGTGACGAAGCGCATCGTTTTGCCAATACCTTCAATGCGGAAATTCGCAGTCGCAGGATGAAAGAATCCATCCTTGATGATTTTCGTGGATTAGGTTCGGTACGGCGAAAAGCGTTGTTAAAAAAATTTAAAAATTTAAAAAATCTAAAAGTAGCCACTCCAGAAACATTGCGCGAAGTGGAGGGTATTGGCCCTATACTGGCAAACGAATTATTCATCTATTTAAAGAATATATAAACGTTTAAGGCATTAAATTGAGTTTTAAATCTCAGTAAAATATTTTTATAAAATTGATTTTACTAATTATTAACAGCTTTCACCGTGTTCAACTCAGCGAGCGGTCATTTGAATCATCTTGATTGTCAGTCCGTTTTTATTAGGATATTGGGTGTTGGTTAATTTTAGTTTCCCGAGGTAGAACATCCTAAATGTAAAGGGTATTCAACATGACACATGAAGAACACTTTGAATTGGCAAACGGTCAGACAATAATGGAACAGGGAGATGAAGGCCGCGGCTTTTTTATCCTCGAATCTGGATCACTGGAAGTTATTAAAGATGACGTCCTCCTGAGCACGCTCATGTACCCGGGCACCATCTTTGGCGAAATGAGTGACATTCTGGGAAAGCCAAGGACCTGCACGGTTAAGGCCAAGAAAGCGTGTAAGATTACTCATGTGACAACCACTAACATGAGTGAATTCATCCAGGATTATCCCCAGGTCGGGGTGAAAATCATAAAAACGCTTGCCAGTCGCCTTGATCGAGCTACCAATAAATTATCGGAAATGGCCATGGAGTCCCCTTTGTGGTCGGTACGTAAATAATTTCACCTTCATGCTTGTCGCGGATAAAATTTTTCTAATTATGGTCTTAACGATGACCATCTCCAGTGAAGACGCAGAGCCCATTGCCGTTGGCGCAGATGCACCCGCTATCACATCCCTTGCTGAAAACGGATCTCCTATAGATCTTACCGAGGTCTACGATAAAGGACCCACGCTTGTTTATTTTTATCCCAAGGCCGACACTCCCGGTTGCACCGCACAGTCCTGTAATCTGCGCGACGCTTATGAGAATCTGCAGGATGCCGGCATTACGGTTATCGGAGTAAGTGCCGATACACCGGAAGAGCAAAAGGCTTTTAAGGATAAATTCCAGCTTCCTTTTATCCTACTCGCTGATTCCAAGGGAGAGGTTATCGAAGCTTTTGGCGTGCCGCGCAATAACGGTAAAGCGAAACGCCAGACGTTCCTGATCAAGGGCGGCAAAGTAGTCTGGCGTGATCTGCAAGCCGAACCCAAAACTCAGGCAGAAGACGCGCTGAACAACCTGCCCTGAGATAACAATTTCAGGATATCAACCGGGCGCGTTTTCACCGATCAACCAGACTCGCCGGATGAGGTCCTTCTTCACTTCATATAAGGCAATATTGTAAGTGACAGGAGATTCCGGATAGCCGGTAATTTTTTCATGTAAGACCGTGTAATCACCCTGGCTTACAGTATTTAAAATGGCGCAATTTAAATCGGGCGATACTCTGAATTTATTAGCGTATATAGTGCGCACTGATTCCAGTCCCTGAGCTATTACCTCTCCTCCCGGTAATTGAAAAACTTCTATCTCATCACTGAAACAGTCGAGAAAAGCGCCTAGATCTCTGGCGTTAAATGCACGCACATGGTCATCAATAACATTTTTCGGCATAAGAATTACTGAATAGAAAATCGTGAGATCGACTTGCGCGGGAAAGATAAATTCGAGCGCTACGATTTGTCCATCGCAACGGTAATAAAATATTAAAGTGTAATATTTAAGCCAACACGCGCCCTCCAGGAACTGAAAATCCGATCAGAGGGGCGCAGCGTATCACCTTCTAAACTGTTCTGCACCTGTTCCGAGATATTGAAAAAATCGGCGAATATACTCATATTAGGATGAATTCGATACTTCGTTGAAAAATTGATAATGGTCTCATGATCGAGATATTCATCGGCATTGGTGGTTTCCGCTACATTATCAAGCGAGCGGCTTTGGAAATTTAAACTGATGCGCGTCTTCAATTTTCCGATTTCATTGAGCAGGGCAACTTCCAGCATGTGCGCTGCTCTCTCAGGTAAAAGCAGTGTTTCACCCGGTCGCTTAACCGTAAATGCCTGGGAATCAGAATAAATGTAAAAAATAGAGGCTGTTGCATTGCCTAATGCTTGGGGGAACAGCGGAACATTTCGGTTCCAACCAAATTCCAATCCCCACAATTGGGCTTCTTCCCCATTTTCCGGCCGTCTGAACTTGAAGCCGTCGAGGGTTCCTCCCTCAACTAAAAATTCACCTTGAAAGAAAAAATTCTTGATATCCTTGTAATACCACGCCGCAGAAAAATTACCGGTCCAGGGGTTTCTGACATCTGCGGTCACGATAAAATTAGTATATTCCGTGGACTTCAAGTTCGGGTTGCCCTCTCGGATGAATTCACTGCTGCTAAATATTTGCCGATAGGGAACAAGATCAAAGTAATTGGGCCGCGCCAGGGTTTCGAAAGCAGAGGCTCTCAAATTAATCTGTTCGTTCAGTAAATAAACAAATTCCAGCGCAAAATAGGTATTATCGTATTCATTCACATTCGAGACGGGAATCGTTTCCACGTATTCATCTTCACCGTCCACTTCTTCGGTAATTACCGTATTGCCATCGGTTTCAATTTGCGTTTTCTCAAAGCGAAATCCGGCATTTAAAGACCATCGTGGAGCTTTAATGCGCTGCATCACATAATAGCTCTGTACCGATTCGAAAGACCTGAAATTATTGGGATCACTTTCGATATGGGTACGGCCAAAATCCAACTCATAATTATCGAAGTTATCCGCGAAAAACGTGCGAGAAAGAGAGGGGTCTGCTCCTCTCCCCAACCGATAGTGGTCTTCGGCAATCAAATCCGGTTCTTCTGTAACCACCGAATCGCTTAAGAGGTAAGTGCCATTATAAACTTCATAAATAAACCTTTCGTCTTGACTTGTTCGTTCTTTTTGCCGGTAGAGACTACCGGCAAAGATTTCCATTTCCGTTTTTGAGAAATTAAACCGTTTATGGAAATGAATATCTCCCGCGTAATCTTCATCCACTGTAAGCGAACTTCGATCGCGCATTTCGCGAAAGGACAATTCGTCCGGGTCATAAATATCTATATCACTATGATTAGTAACTTGAGGAAAGTGGATATCTTCTCGATTGTAAGACAAATCCACACCCTCGCGTCGAAATTCGACCTTGAAAAGTTCAGGACGGCTGCGCTCGTAGTTTGAATAATACATACCATACTCCAAACCCCAGTCTTCCGCTTCAATTTTGCCGCCACCCTCGAAACGGTAGATATCAGTGCGCTCTGGTTCATCGCGCATTTCACGTTTTACACTCGCGCCGCGGGAAAAAGCAGATAAGTCTGATACAGCTTCGTATTCACCATCGGAAAACCGCATTTCCAGACGTTGCGCAATGTCACTGTCTTCGGTTTGTCTAAGATCAGTTTTGAAATAGAGGGTGTGATTATCGCTCAACGCTCGTTCAAGGACTCCTTTAAAACTTTTGCGCCGTGAATGGACCATACGCCTGCCGGTATTCAATCGTTCAATCACATTCTGTTCTCCAACATCTGTATCGATGGTACCCCATCGTGTAAAAATTCGCTCAAAGGCAAGTTCCGCCGCCAGGTCATCGAGGTAAAACGATAAGGCCCAACGATGGTCTCTGCCGAAAATCTGGGACATTGAGACATAGCCCTGCCAAAGGCCAGCGTCTGACAGTTTCCCATAGTGATATGAGGCTTCACTCTTTATCCTTAAGGTTGGACCATCTAATATGCCTCCGGATGGCAATTTACCGTGGTAATTTACCCCTTCGGCATCCGCGTTGGCAAAAGACACCACTCCAACACCTCCCACCGATTGATATTCGGAAGCCATTGGATTCTGCTTCTGCAGCACTCGCTGGCGATCACGGGGGTTGGGCGCCAGACCGCCACTCACCGCCGGGAATACTACCATGCTGACTTTTTTTTCAGCTGGTTTTGCTTCAACGGAATTAACCGACTCAACGGTCGCTTCAGGACTCAGACTCGTCTGGGCAAAACCTGAAGAGAAAAAAAAGGATAAATAAAATATCCCCAGGCTGAATCCTACTGTCGCGGCCGACGCACTGTATTTAATTGGCACGCACTATAATATGTAATTTCGCGTCAAAGTTGGCAATAGTAAACCTAAAAGATAAGAATACGTAATCCTTATCATAAATTTTTTTTTCAAATAATCTTAATTATCCAACTCGTGCCCTATAGATTTTCAGAATAATCCTGAAAATAGAGTATTCACAGTTTGTGCTTACAACCGTAAAATGCATGATAAGCTGATGCCAGAGATGCGTCCTTGTTGAGCCCTGGTATCGATGACTATAGCGCGGTCTTCAGTTAATATTCAGGCACTACCCGGATACTGGAATTACCTGTCTATTCTATAACAATCTGTCCTATCATCATCAGCTTATGAAAAGTACAGTAATAAGTATAAGTCCCTTTTTTATCAGGAACAGAGATGGTAAAACGCTCAAACTCTCCATAGGACAATACTGCCGTCTGGATGTCCAAACCCTCTATGACCAGGTCATGGCGGATTCCTGCATCTTTATTTTGAAACAAAATTGAGATTTTTTCTCCAACATGGAAGGTGAAGGTCGGATTTAACTCACCCTCAATATTCTGAGCAGAGGAAGAAAAGCTCATATTCTCGGCCACTATGATGACTTGACGTGGCAATTCCTTATCCTGCAGAAAGGTAACAAATAAGGCAAAAGCGCCCGCAATAATAACGAGTAATAAAATACTGATCAGTCCAACACTTTTCATTTTTTATAGCTGAATTTAAAATACATTTATCTAAAACCGATTATGCTGCGCCCACCAGCAGACCCGTTCCGTACATGAGAAGGTACCCGATGAGTAAGCCTAAAAGATTTAGGGGTTGCAGATTTTCCGATCTGGATTGAGTCCCGACAATCGCCCCAATAACCTGGACAATCGCTCCGGAGCCAACTCCTAAAAATAAAATTGCCCAGAGATGGGAATAGGTAAATGCGCCGATCCAACATCCCAGTATCGTCGGCACACCGGCAAGCGCTCCAAGGCAAACGAGGAATGGGATATTTACTTTTTCCTTAAGTATCGGTGAAACAATAGCGATCCCCTCGGTAGCGTTATGGATGGTAAAGCCCGCAACGAGCAATGCGCCTAAAGTAAATTCGCCAAGGACATAAGCTGAGCCGATGGCAAGACCTTCCCCCATGTTATGAAGGCCAATCCCGAGAGCGATGAGCCAGGCTATACTGTCCGCAGACCTTACCCCTCCATTACTATCCGGAGCCCGAGCTGAAATGCCTTGTAGGAAAAGATAAGCCCCCACCAGGCCCAGTATTAATAAAGCTTTTCCGTGATATACGGAGGGTAGCATCTCGGCGACTTCCAATCCTTCTTCCACTGCGTCGACAACAAGAAAAGCAAGTAGGCCAACCGTAAAATATAAAAAGAATCCCAACGTTTTTCTCCCTAAGCGACGGAGAAATGGAAACCATGCAATCCCCAGAGCTACGGGTATCACCCCTACATATATCCCCAAAAGCGCGAACCGTCCAAAAGCAGCAGGTGTCGGTTCAGGGGTTAAAGATGCAACTTCAATTTCGTAGACAAAAGTTAGCCCCGTTGAAGAAAGGAGATTTATCTCAACCGGTTCACCAAGATTCCAGGGAAAGGGAATTGTCACGCGCGCTCGTTCCAGCGGTTTCAAAGTACGCTTTGGCGAAACCCCGTGTTGCCAGAACGCACCGCGAACCATCACTTGAGCAAGAGTACAGGGGTCGGGGCCGGAGTTGACGATATCCAAATAGATAACGTCCTCTGCTAACGAATGTCTCAAAACGTGGAGTTCTTCGACAGGAGGCAGGTCTGATTGGAAAATAGCCAGGGGCCCCTTCCGAAAGAGGGCAAAAATTACGATCCCGAGGAGAAGTAAGGGGACGAGTGCGTAGACAATCGTCGCCATTGACAGTTTACCTTCTTGTTTAGTCATTGCGGACCCTTTCCCTGGGAAGAACGCGGAATAAGCCCATCCAACCCCGCTCAGCAAACTCGGTCTTGTGACCGTGAAACATGAAATCTCCCGTAAAAGGAAATTTTACTTCTACTATCCCTCGTTCTCCCTGCCCGAGTATTACCGTATCCGTAAAATCGCGCGGATTTTTTTTTGTTCCCGTGGGATAGTAATCAAAAAACGTGGCATGGATGTGGAATGAATTGATCATGTCGAATTCTAGAACATTCCCAAGGTAGATCCGGACAAGCTCACCCTGTTTTACCTCTATCGGATTCCTCTGATAATGAAAGGCGACGGTGTTCACTCCATAAATTTCATTCTCTTCATCAAAGTTTGGATCAAAACCGTTCATCATCATGTAGAGTTCGCGCGCGGGTGGGCGTCCTTCCTTGGGATCTACTATCCAGAACCCATAAAGCCCGTTGTGGATGTGTTGTGTAAGCGGTGTGGCGTGACAATGGTATAGGTGAACGCCGACCGGATCCGCATTAAATTCGTAAATAAAAGTTCCTCCAGGGGGAACCAATTGTTTTAGCATGGCCCCATCCATTCTCGCCTCGTGAAACCCGTGAAAATGCATTGAGTGTGGTCGGTCTCCCAAGTTAATGAAGGTAATTTTTATTCGCTCGCCCTCAGTGGCGCGAAGCGTGGGTCCGGGGACATCCCCATTGTATGTCCACGCGGGGAAAAAAATTCCCGGGGCAATCTCGATTTCCTTATTGACGGCATGGATCTCGAAAGATCGCAGGGTGCGACCATCGGGGAGTTGAGTTACTTTCCCCTCCATATAATTGTCTAAATAGCGATCGGGATCGAGCGCTTGCGAGGTTACCTCGCCCACAGTTCCATTGCGAAAGGAAGTAAGGTCCAAACCATCGAGTCCCCGAAGTGCCTCCTTCTCCTCCCTGTCTAAAGAAGATACGGAATATGCCATATAAGCGGCCCCGATGAGTGCGATGGAACCTGAAAATATAAATAGTAAACTGCGCCAAGTATTCATAATTAAAAAATGAATTGAAAACGTATGCCAAAGACAATGGCATCTCTCGCTCCTTCGTGAGGGTTAAATATAAATTGCAGATCCGGTTGTAATGAAAACCAGGGGGTAATCATTCCCTGATAGGTTATTTCAAGCACACTTTCAGTGCTGGATACACCCGGGTTGGCGCTTACATAATCATTACTGAAATCGGTGTGAAGAAATCCAATTCCCAAAATGTCATCAGAGCGCAGCCCAAAAGGCCCTGCCCAATTAACGCCGAAGTCTGTATAATACGATACTATGTTTTTTTCTTCTTCAGGGCTATAGCCCACGCGCCACCAGCCGGTTAAAGATTCTGATAGTTCCTGGTTGATGGCAAAATATATACTCGAATTGCCATCCACGGGTTCATCGGTATTAAAATCAATAAATTCTTCCCCACTGTGATAAAACCCGCCGACTTTAAAAACACCCTGACGTCCTAAAATATGGGACGTCACCCCCGCTTCAAAGATATAAAGAACCCCCTCAACTCCTCCTAAATTAATATGTAGTCCATCGTCATTGATTGCCTCGTCTCCAAGATTCCCATCGTAAATGCCAAACTGAACATAGGTATTATTCATCGGCTCAGCATAGAACAAAGCACCAAGTGCTCCTATCGGCCATATCGGTGCAGCGTTGTTAAGCGATTGTGTGGGCAGCGGACCAAAACCACTGTTGATAAATAGCCCCGTAGAATCGGCTATCATAAAATCATCATCGAGATCAATAAGCCCAACCCTGAATGACATCGATCCATCCATTAATTCCTGCTCATACCAGGCTTGAAAAAGACGCGTCGTATTGTAAGCGACAATATTGCTTAAAGCATTGATATCACCAGCAAACACACTTGGGTCATCCCCGTGTATCGATTGACCATGGAGATGGATCATCCCGCCAGGCAGTCCGATTAAATTTTCCAGGTAAAAATCGGCTCCGAAGTCAGCCAAACCCTGCCACGCAGTTCCGGTATTATTACCCCCGCTTATGACACTGAAAAACTCACCGGAATACCCCAGGAAGGGTTGTATCCCCTTCTCATCATTTGCCTTTTCGCTACTTAACCAATCCGTCGTTTCATAGGCCTTCGTTTCACTTCCTGCTCCTTCAAGCAGAGCACTCTCTTGAGCTCTTGAGTTAAGCGCAAAAGTGCACACGGGTATCAGTAATACGGTTAAAAAACTCCTTCCCAGAAAACACAGGTTCTCTCCGGGTGACCCTTTTCTGATCCTCTGTATTAATCTTCGATAGGTATCCATTGATTTATGAGTGGAATGGGATGGGAATCCTTTTTTAGTTATGGGTCAAGCAAATTTTGTAGAATTAAAATAATAATTTTGAGTTGTCTAAATAAGCAATTAAGGACATTAAGTTTGATCTAAAGCGATAAAAATCATAATAAAGGCTTAGAGGAACCATTCATGGCGACGAGCACCGTTGAAGATTACATCAAGCAGATATATCTGGAACAGATAGAAAATAAGGCTGGGCCCGTATCCATGGGGCGCGTGGCCAATTCTCTGGGCGTCGTTCCCGGGACAGCCACAACGATGATGAAATCGCTCGCCGATTCAGAACTGGTGGACTACGAACCGCGGGTGGGAGTACGATTAACGGAAGCCGGTGAAGAACTGGCACTGCAGATGTTGCGGCGTCATCGTCTAATTGAACTCTTCCTCGTGGAAACGCTGGGCCTTGACTGGTCTGAGATCCACGAAGAGGCAGAAAGATTGGAGCATGCCATTTCCGATCGTGTATTGGAACAATTAGACGCATTTCTCGGGTACCCAAAAGTTGATCCACATGGCGATCCCATCCCCACTGATTCCGGTGTATTAAGCCAGGAGCAATTAAAGAATTTATGTGAATGTGCGCTTAATCAGCAACTGCGCATTTCCCGGATCACCGACCAGTCTTCCCTCTTTCTACAATTTATAAATAGGACCGGGCTCAAGCCGGGAGTGGAACTTACGATTGAAGAACGTGACCCCGCTGCTGACGCCATAACGATTCAATTTTCGGATGGAAAAAGTCTCACCGTTGGCACTATCGCGGGCGAAAAAATTCTCGTGAAATAAAATGGGCGCAGTGAGAGCTGCGTTAATTCTTTTTAATTGAATGCGCCGCGAGTTGTTTAAATTCGTTTATTTTATCACGGTATTGAGCCGCGTCTTCATAGTGTTCACTGGACACTGCGCGCTCCAGTTGTGATTCCAAATGTTTTATGCGATCGTTGAGAAGATTTTCGGCAATTGCTTTTTCTGGAATCTTCCCCAGGTGACGATACCCGGCGTGCATTTTTTTCATCAAGGGATTGAGCAAGCCACTGAACGTTTTGTAACATTGAGGACAACCTAACCGTCCCGATTTTTCAAATTCAGTTTGTGAACAACCACAATCCTCACAGCGCAGTACATTTAAATCCAGAATGATAGTCGAATCGTCTTCGATATTTCCGAGGCCGAGCAAATCGCAACTGGAAGGATGTAAAATGCTGGCTTTTTCAGCACAGGTCGGGCAATAGCTCTCGGTGGTTAATTCACAACCCAGCACCGTTGATACATGTATAGTTGCCCTTTCATCACACTCTACACATTTTACTTCTTTCGACATACTTTATTAAATAAATCGCTTAAAACTTAAATGCCAATGAACCGGTTGTCTAATTAATACCAGATTTTATCAATATTAATTTAGAGCATAATGTTCCAGCATATTCGAGAGAATAGTTTAAAAATATCAGTGGCCTTTTCAGATTAAGATAACGAATGGGGATGGTGCGCGCTATATGATTGATCCCGATTTTTAAAATACGAGTCGGATAATTCTGATTAATTTATTATAAATTCCCGCGATCATTTGAACGTTTATCATTTACAAGTGTTCCGCTGTGGAGAATTCCCTGGTCCATGACTCTGTCTCTCCAGGAAACGGACGCATCGAAGATTTTCTCATTGGTATCGACCGTAGATACGAGAACACCCGCTTTATTACGGGGCAGCATTCCAGTGATCATCCCATCAGCCCTGACGAAAAAACCAGGGAAAGCGGATTCTTTCGCCGATGTATTATTACAACTGATCCAGACATAATTATTGGCCGCGTAAGCTTGCATTGTGGGTGGCGCTAAAAGACCGGAGGTAACCGTATATCCTTTTACTTTTCTTACCCGCGGGCCAAAATAATTTTGAACCGACTTCCAAAATCTGGCACTGTAATGACCTATGTGGTAGGAGTGAAACATAAGCTTTACCCCTCTCCTTTTATACTCTCGATAAAGTTCCTGGTAGCGCATGTCATGGCATATTAATGCTCCACACTTCATCCCTTTAATCGTAAAAACGCTGAAACGCTCACCCGAACTGTAATGCGCCAGATCTTCCGTATTCTCAGATTTTGCGCCCACACAGAATAATTTATCATAGCGATCAACAATACTACCCCGGTCGTTTATAATATATAAACTGTTATGGGGTTTATGCTTTCCTGTCAGTCGATGGGTCGAACCGAGTATTACCCACAGCTTTAATTCGCGCGCCAGTTTGAGTACCTTCTTACTGCAGATAGTGAGTAAATCCCAATCAAAATTATCATAAGATTTAAATTCTGATCCGGCATAACCACTAAGACAAAGCTCAGAAAAATGAGCAACATCTGCGCCCTCATTTTTGGCTTTATGCATTTGTCGCAATACATAGTGAGTGTTACGCTCTATGTCCCGATCCACGGGAAACTGGCAGGTTGCGACAACAAGCTTCATAATGCCCCTTCACATGAATGTAGGATCATAGGTGATAATTGATACTAAGTAGAAAAATATTTTCCCTTTTCATTGGACCTCAATGGCAGCCTGATGCATAGCCTCTATTAACCCGTCGACATGGCTCTCATCCATGGCCAGGGACAGGCTATTCATGGCCAGGGTATGAGAAAGAAAATAACCCTGCTTTAATAGTGAATGAAAAACCAGGTGTGTTATCTCCGCGTCATTAGTGGCTATATTTCGGTATTTGTTGGCTTCTTTATCGGTAAAATAAATACTGAATACGGAACCGATGCCTACCACTTGCGCTTTTATACCGGCACCCTCAAGGGATTTCCTTAAACCTCTGAGCAACCGGTCACCCAATCCGTTAAGACGGGTATAGGCCTCTGGCCTCAACTGCTTAAGGGTCGCTAATCCTGCCACCATTACAATGGGATGCGCGCTAAAAGTACCACTTTGAAAAAAGCCTGTCGGCCCCGAAGAGTTATCGAAAAGATCCATAATATCCGCGCGTCCTCCAAATGCGCCAGCGGGAAACCCACCCCCCACCAATTTACCAAAAGTCGTCAAGTCAGGGGAAATGGCGTAAGATTCCTGAAGCCCCCCATAGCCTTCGCGAAAACCGACGATTTCATCAAATATGAGAAGCACATTGTTTTTACGGGTGATTTCACGGACCGCCTGGACAAAACTTTTGTCCAGGGTCATGAGCCCGGCCTTGGGGTCGAATATGACGCAGGCTAATTCATCCCGAATTTTTTCGATCAGGTCCTCTACCGAGGACACATCATTGTAGGGAAGCACAACAACTTCCTCCGCGGCGTGCGGAGAAGCCCCACCGGCACTGGCAATTGAAAGAGGACTGTTTTCGGGACCCGCTTGATCCGGGGGCGGGGCTACGCTGACTTCGACAACGTCATGGCTTCCATGATAACCGCCTTCGAATTTAGCAATTTTTGAGCGCTTACTGAACCCCCGTGCCAGTCGAATCGCGTGTAATGTCGCTTCCGTTCCTGAGTTGCAAAACCGAATCCGATCTACAGATTTCACCCGGCGGGTCATTTCCTCTGCCAATTCTGCCTCGACCCCCGCAGGCGCACCCAGCGCGATACCCCGTTTCATCTGCTTATCGACAGCCGTTAAGACTGCAGGATGATTATGGCCTAATATTTGAGTGGTATGATGGCAGGCAAAATCAACAAACTTTCTCCCGTCTAAATCGAAGAGGTGACACCCCTCACCTCTCTTCATGGTAAGAGGATAAGGGGCATAAAAGTAGGCGCCCTTAGCTCCCCCTGGCATGGACGCCAATGTTCGTTCGAAATACTCCTGTGACTTCGGGCTCCCTTCGCGATAGCTGTCTTCCAATGAACGCTTGAGTTCCATTACCGTTGAATTACTCATGATTTATCATCCTCTCTCCTTTTCGGATTTGATTACCTGTCTATGCCTTAAAGTATTTTAGCCACAAAAAGTTGATTGCTTACGGATGGCCCCAAGGACTTAGGATCCGAATAATGAACAAAGGGAAAAGCCGCATTTTCAAGCATAACCGGTAATTGCCTGACGCATTCGGTATAATCCCATTTATTATAAACGAAAAATGCACGCCGAAAAATTTCCACCTCCAGCTTATATTCAATATTAAAATCGGGTATGAGGAGCGGCCCCGCATCGATCTGCCAGGTAGCGTGCTGATGTCTCGCGTTCATCGGATATACCGGGTATTCCGCTATTACCTCGATTGCGTCATCTCCCCAATGATCTATATAGTGCGTCCTTCCCAGGATCGGTAAATTGCCAACCATGGCGTCATGGACCTCCTCATATTCAGTCATCTCAATGACCTGTTTATAATGTCTGATCCTGGTATTCATTTCTGTGATCGTCGAACCCCTGCCGTCATGCGTGGGAATCGTTTCACCCACCCGGTTGGCCACCCTCGTGTAACCTGCGGCTTCAGCAAAATGTTTAACAATCATGAATTGACCATTATTGGAAAGGACGAGGTGGACTTCAGAAGTAGGTCTGTGGATTAATTCTTTGTCCCTATACATCTGTTCTCCAATACAAGTATGAGTCAGAAAATACTCGCGATATTCTCCGCCTTTTTCGCGAATTTTACAACTGGCTTGAAGCGCCATTCGCGGGGTATGGTCATCGGAGGGACTCGACCACTGCACGAAGGAATTATTATAGTCAATTTTTAAGATGTCATTCATCATTGATGAAATTAAATAGTCTAATTCAGTCCTTCTTTATAAAGTCTCAACGCATATTTCATTACACGGTGGAAGCTATTGAAGAGGCGAGCCATTTCTAAATTATTTAATTACTGCCTCCCGCTTCATAACTGTCCTATGCCCTGAATCCCAGTAAGATAGGGCTTAAAATCTTGAATAGCCCTTGACCGTCACAACCTTATACCAATAATTAAATTTTTAATAAATATGGATTTTACTATTCCGGAGGAAAAAATAAGCCAATATAAAGTGGATGGTTACTTTATTTTGGAATCCGTTATCCCCGACGACCATCTTGAATTGCTGCGCTCTGAATGCCAATCCGCGGTTGATGAAATTGATGCAGAGATGGACCGTAAGGGCACTGATGTTCTCGGAATCAACCATCGCGGAAAACGCTATTTTTGCGGGCAGACCTATCGCACTCACCCCCGCTTAGGCACCTTCATATTCAGTGAGCTTATGACCGCCATCTGCCGTGTCACGATCGGTGATAATGCTTATTTTCATAATGATCAGTACGTCGTTAAAAGCGGCAAAACCGGAATGAAATTCAGCTGGCACCAGGATTCCGCCTATGTCCAGGCGCGCATTGGCGACCATCCCGAGCACATGACCTGCTGGTGCGCCTTAGATGACGTTACCGAAGACAACGGGACGGCTTATCTTTTACCCGTCAGCCGCTACGGCAAGCGGGAACTGGCTGATCATATAAAAGATGAAGAAACAAATGACCGTATTGGCTATTTTGGCGATGACCCGGGCGAACCGGTAATCGCCAGGGCGGGAAGCATCGCCGTTTTTTCAACGCTTACTTTTCATCGCAGTGGTCCCAACTCGACCGGCCGAAAGCGACGTGTCTATCTCGCCCAGTATGCGCCCGCCCCAATTGTTAATGAGCCAGGTGCCTACCCCCAGTATTTTGCAGAACCGTTTCTCAAAGATGGCAATCCTGTTTTGCGAAAATATAAGTAAAACCTGAATATTCACTTTCAGTAAATCCATGCACCGTCTGTGTTTTACCTGTTAATTATGCTGACATCGTTAATATTCACTCAGAACAATAACTTTGGATAAGATGGCGATCGATATTCCAAAAGAAAAAATTGAACAATACGAGATTGACGGTTATTTCATTTTGGAATCCGTAATCCCGCAAAAGGATATCGAACTGTTGCGCACAGTATGTAAGATCTCCATGGATGAAACGGATGCGGAAATGGATCGTTTAGGAACCGATGTTATCGGCCTTAACCATCGCGGGAAACGGTATTTTTGTGGTGGCATGTTGAATAAACATCCCCGTATGAAAGATTATATTTTCAGTGAACTCATGGCTGCCATTTGCCAGGCGACTCTTGGCCAGAATATTTTTCTTCATGGCGATCAGTTTGTCGTAAAAAGCGGTAAAACCGGTATGAAGTTCAGTTGGCATCAGGATGGTGCTTATGTTCATAACCGTATTGGCGATCATCCCGAGTGCATTACCTGCTGGGCTGCTCTCGATGATGTGAACGAGGAAAACGGCACGGCCTATCTTCTCCCCATAAGCCGCTTTGGTAAACGGGAGATTATCGAACATATTAAGGATGAAGTGACCAATGATCGCGTCGGCTATTTTGGTGATGATCCCGGTGAACCGATAATTGCTCCGGCAGGCAGTATCGCTGTTTTTTCCAGCCTCACCTTTCATCGCAGCGGCCCCAATCCCACGGGATTAATGCGCCGTGTCTATCTTACCCAATATTCCCCCGCACCTATATTAAATAAACCCGGAGGTATTACTCAGTATTATGCTGAACCCTTTTTAAAAAATGGTCTGCCTGTTTTTTCAGATTCATTTGAGAAGGTGGGAAAAAGGACATAATCTTTATTATAAATACCCGCATGAATTTCATGCCATTTACAATGGCCGGGTGATGATTTTTGGGATTTTAGAATATCTGTCATCGCTGTCTTACCATAAAATACCGATTCGAATGAAATGCAGACAGGTCATTTTCAGTATCATTCCAGTTTTATTATTGGCAGCATGCAGTGCTGGGAACCCTGAAGTTCCAAGTGATGATATTCGGTGGCAACAAATCGAGACCCTGTTCTATGAATATAAATTGAAGTATTTCTCCAAGGTTCCGGAAACTACTGTTGACCAGATTCCGAACGACTTAAAAAATCATGATCTGATCATTATTGATGTGCGCAGTCCTGAAGAAAGAGCGGTGTCGTTTATCCCCGGATCCATCACACGCGAGGAGCATGAAAATATTACAGTTAGCAAAGATACGAGGATTATCACTTATTGCACGATTGGAATGCGCAGCGGACTATACGCGAAAAAACTGAGGGATAACGGTTTCAATGCATACAATCTAAAAGGAGGGGTTCTCGCGTGGGCACACCAGGGAAGGAAATTTATCGACGGAAACAGTGTAACCTTAAATCGTATCCATGTTTACGGGCAAAGTTGGGAGCTTGTCCCTGAAGGTTACGAAGCTGTGTGGTAATAACTTTCTAATGGATAAAAACAATATTGCGGCTGTGCTTGAAGAGATCAGTGTTCTCCTCGAATTAAAGGACGAGAACGCGTTTAAAGTGCGCGCCTATCAGAGCGGAGCCCGCGCCCTCGAGAGTTTGGATGAAGACCTCGATACCGTAATTAAGGAGAAAAGACTCAAAAAGGTGAAAGGTATCGGCAATGCCCTGTCCGAAAAAATTGAGACCTTATTCCTTACAGACGAACTCAAGTACTACGATGATTTGAAGGCTTCCGTGCCTGCCAGTCTTGTCGAGATGTTGGATATACCTGGACTTGGGGCAAAAAAAATAAAATTGCTTCACGAAAAGTTGAAGATCGACAGCATCGAAAAGCTCGAGAGCGCCTGCAATGCGGGAAAGGTGGCAAACCTGGAGGGCTTTGGGGGGAGATCAGAGGAAAAAATAATTGCCGGTATCAAGCACCGTAAAATTTACCGTAAACGCCATCTCTGGTGGAACGCGCAAAAGATTGCATCGCCACTCATCGAAGGGTTGCGTTCCCTTCAAGAGGTGGAAATCGCTGAATGCGCCGGCAGTCTGCGCCGGGGGGTGGAAACCGTGGGTGATCTCGATTTCATTGTGGCTTCTGAAAATCCTGAACCGGTTATGAACTGGTTTACGACGCGTGAGAATGTAACAGAAGTTACGGCCAAAGGGGATACAAAGTCCAGCGTGCGATTCGATACCGGTTTACAGGCGGACCTGCGTGTCGTCTCCATCGATCAATTTTACTTTACCCTTCACCACTTTACCGGATCTAAAGAGCATAATATTAAAATGCGCCACCGCGCCCTGGGCCTCGGTTACAGCTTGGGCGAGTGGGGCCTGACTCCTGAAGCGGGTAGCCCCCATAAAGGGCTGGCTAAAATCTCCAGCGAAAAAGCCCTCTTTAAAAAACTGGGGCTCAATTATATCCCCCCGGAATTACGTGAGGGGCGTGATGAAATTGAGGCCGCGGAAAAAGGCCAACTGCCGCACCTGATTGAAGATGGAGACATTCGCGGAGTTTTTCATAATCATACTACCGCTTCCGATGGCAGTAACACGCTCAGAGAAATGACCCGCGCTGCGGAATCATTGGGTTGGGAATACCTCGGCATCGCGGATCACTCCAAGGCCAGCTTTCAGGCTAATGGTTTAAATGAAGAACGTATCGAAAAACAGGTTATTGAAATTAAAAATCTGAATGATTCCAAAGAATTTAATACCTTTGTTTTCAATGGTATTGAATGCGACATTCTGGCCGATGGGTCCCTTGACATCGCCGACTCCATCCTTTCTCAACTGGATTATGTCGTGGTATCCGTGCACAGCTCCTTCAGCTTGTCTGAGGAAGCTCAGACTAAACGCATCATCCAAGCCATTGAACATCCCTCCACCACTATGCTCGGACACTTAACGGGTCGCATTTTGCTTCGACGCGAGAGTTACAAAGTTGATGCGCATAAAGTAATCGACGCGGCTATCGCCAATGGAAAAATGATCGAATTAAATGCCAGTCCCTATCGCCTGGACATGGATTGGCGGCTGTGGAAAAATGCTTCAGCTAAAGGGTTGCTCTGCAGCATTAACCCGGACGCCCACAACACCGATGGCTTAAATCATTTCCGAGCCGGCGTACTGTCAGCGCGCAAGGGGGGATTAACCGCTGAAAATGTTTTCAATACCCGGACCTTGGAGCAAGTGAAGGCTTACCTTTTAAAATAAATTGTCTCCGCTGAGCGATCAAAGGAGATCCAATGCGGTGTCCAGTTCTTCCCGCGTATTGAAAAAATGCGGTGAAAATCTCAGCCAGAATTTTTTATCGCGCGTCTGTCGTAATGAGACCGTAATCTTTGCCTCTGTGAATGTATCGTGCAGTGCTTTCAGATCGGTGTTCTCTTTGCGAAAGGATGTTATCCCGGAAAGTCGGCTGTCATCGGAACAAGCCAGAGTGTAGCCCTTGTTCTGCAAAACTTCACGCAGATGGCGCGTGTGCTTGAGTATTGTCTTTTCAACTTCCGGCAGCCCGTACTCTAATAACATTTTCATCGCGGCATGCATTCCGGCCAGCCCGGCGAGATTCGCGCTGCCGGCTTCATACCGTCTCGCGTCATTTTTAAAAGTTATCGTATCGGGGGTAACATAATTCGGGCAGATTACATTACTCCAGCCAAGGAGACTGGGCTCGAGAATTTTACGCGCTTCGGGGCTTACGTAAAAAATGCCTGCCGCGCAGGGTCCCAGCAGCCATTTATGAGCGTCAGCAGCAAAAAAATCCACATTCCTGATCGGTGTGCTTATGGCACCCAGGGTTTGAATGCCATCAATACTGAAGAGGACATCCCGTTCCTTTAACCAGGCTCCAATGGTGTCAGTATCTGGTTGATACCCACTGATAAAGTGGGCCGTGGAAAGGGCTACGAGTCGCGTGTTTTCATCAACCCTCGAGCAGATCGCTTCCAGGGTTATACGCCCGGGTTCTGAAGGGAAAAGAGGACGCAGTTCAATACCTCGTTTCTCCAGGTTCATCCAAACAACTGCGTTGGATGGGTAATCGTCAGGTGAAAAGACGATATTCTCTCCTCGCTTAAAATTCAGTCCGTTAGCGACGAGAGAAAGACTGATCGAAGTGGGCCCAATTAACGCGATATCGGTCGCGTCGCAATCCAGTATTTCTGCCGCAAGTCTGCGGATTTCACCAAATAAAGCAGGGGTGAAAATGAGTTCCTGGTCACCCTGGGTCGCCCGATTCACATAATCGCTCATCGCCTCAGCTACGCATTTGGGGAGGGGGCAAACCGCCGCATTGGCGAGAAATATCTCCTTATCAGCAACCGGGAATTGTTGGCGCCGAAACGCTTCGTTATTGTGAATCTCTTCGATTGTCATATTTTAATTTTATACAGGTAATCACAGGGGAATATTTTTTTAAATATTAAAAGGATCTCTAATTATGGAATATAAACTGTTTCTTCTGAATAAGGAAAATGAACTATGGCAATATGAGATTGGTCGTGATGGCCACGCTCAGGTGGCAAGAAAATATACGGATGGAGACTTTCCCGGCATTTTCCCCATCGCGAGAATTAAAATGTCAAATGGGAATATTTTAAATGGCTACGATGCTCAAGGGCAAATGAAAGGACGACTACTGTTCGATCCCACAACTGACAGTTTAAAGACCTATAGCGGCGATCCGGAAAAAGCAATTGAGGGACTGCGTGTCCTCGAGACCCGACAGGCTGAAGACATGATCAAGAGCGATGCGGGATCTGATTATGAAGATTTTTTCGCCCTTGAAAATTCGGTATATGGTATTTCCGGTGATCATATTGACCAGCTATCCGCAAAATCAACTCCGGAAGATAACGTCTCTTCCCATAGGGTCCTGACTATTAAAGGGAGTCATCTCATCGCCGCAGCAGTCAGTCACTGGAAGGAAGCCTTTATCAGCGATACCTCGAATAATCGCATCCTTCGGGTAAAACACAGTGATGATTCATTGCAATTTAATGGAGAAATTATTGAAGGCCGTTTGGATGCTCCTCGAGGATTAGTTTTCAGTCCTGATGGAGAGCTATTTGTTATTAATTGTCGCGCAGATAATAATCAGATTATCCAATATGGTTTTAGATGTTATGAGCAAATTAACGTTAATGATTATACGCGAGAAGATGTCTGGGCTGTTGTACCCGGTGCGGGATTTAACCTGGGCTCGGCAGAAGTAAGTGATCTTACCCTGGCGAAGCGGACAAGCATGGTATTTTCCGAAAAGATGAATCCACTAAAGAGAATGCAAGAGGCCAAAGCGGGGAAGGGCCACCACGGGGTCAGCGCTACAACTTATCTTAATTGTATTGAAACTCCGGACTATTTCGGTGAAAAAGCCAACTCGGAAGCCGCCATAATCGGTCTCGTCGAATACGAACCGGGTGGACACACTGACGTCCACGTCCATGCGGATATGGAACAGGTATTTTATGTCTTAGACGGCAAAGCTCTATTCGAAATGGGAGAAGTGGAAAAAGAGGCGGGGCCTGGCGATCTCGTTTTTTTTCCCCGTTTTGTAAAACATAGCTACAAGGTTATAGGTGATAAACCATTTAAATTCCTGATGCTGGAATGGCGAAATCTAAAATGAAATTCTAGCCTCGCTTCATTTAAGTGTCTCCCCACATTTTCACCATCGTTTGTTCATATTCTGGAAAGTAGTTTCCAATCAGGGGAAGATCAAAACGGCGCAGGATCATCGTATTACTTTCGCGTTCCAGGAGGAAAGTAAATGATTTTTCAATAAGATCTTCGGGGGGAATTCGACCCTTCGTCAGTTTCTGGTAATAGTCCTGAGTAAGCGTCACGGTATGCGTGGTCGGTGATTGCCCTTCTACGAGGACCTCGTAACTTTCTGCGTCACATTTTTTTACCGAGATTGCTTTCATTTCAATCAAAGATATAGCTATAATACCGACATCCTCCAGTTGATTATTCAAAAATCCTGTTTTAACTAGTGTTATCTGTGTTTGTCTTGCCCATCGTGATATTTCAATAAAAGTATCCAGTTGACTGTAATATTATGTCTCAGAATTACGTCGTATCTGCGCGTTGGACACGCGCATTTGATGAAAACGCGCTTGAAGTGTGGGCTGAACAACTGCGTAAACAGATTATAGATGAAAAAGTATCACTGGGCTTATTGTTTTTGACCCCTGCCTTTTTTGAGGATGCCGAAAAGATTCTGGAAATCATTCGTGTCCACGCTCGTGTCCCTATTCTCATGGGATGTTCCAGCCATGGTATTATTGTCAATGGTGAGGAAATTGAAGAGGAAGGGGGAATCGCCCTTTCCCTTTTTCACCTCCCCGGGGCAAATCTTAATGCCTTCGCTCTTTCCTCGGAACAGATCAATGATGTAGATGATGAAAATACACTGCCAGAACTGACAGGTATAAACCGTGAAGACACCAATGGGTGGCTGCTATTCGCGGACCCCTTTCACCTCAATAGCGATCAATGGCTCAATGGTTGGAACGCAGCTTATGCCCCAGTGGCTATGCTTGGTGGTTTAGCAGGTGGCAGACCAGGTGAACTCCGCACCTTTCTCTATCTCGACGGCAGGACCTATGATGAGGGCCTTGTCGCTTTGTCCGTAGGAGGCGCTATCACCCTCAAAAGTATTATTTCTCAGGGCTGCACACCGATTGGCGATACATGGACTATTACCCAGGCTGAAAAAAATATTATTTATAAAATCGGAAACAGACCGGCTTTCGAAGTGCTCTTGGAAACGTTAAACAATCTGCCTGACGAACTTAAAAAACGCGCCAATCGTAATCTTTTCACCGGACTGGTTATTGATGAATACCGCGAAGCGTTCGGGAGAGGTGACTTTCTTATACGCAATCTCATTGGGGGTGATCCTGATAAGGGTGCGATTGCTCTCGGTGCTTACCCAAGGGCAGGTCAAACGATACAGTTTCAACTTAGGGATGCCCAGGCCGCGACTGAAGACATAGACGCCTTGCTCCTCAAAGCCGAAAAATACCTGCACGATAAAATTGTCTATGGAGCCTGTCTTTGCTCTTGTAACGGTCGGGGTAAAGGACTGTTCGGAAAACCGAATCATGACGCCCATCACCTTCAGGCTCATCTGGGTCCCCTGGCCGTCGGTGGATTTTTCTGCAATGGTGAAATCGGACCGGTTGGCGATATTAGCTATCTCCACAGTTATACCGCATCAATTGCCTTTTTCGTTAATAATGGATGATCCTTCATCCTGATGTTTCAATTGCCTGGTGATCTGGATTATTATGTCTCCACTTTCGCCTTCAAACTATTCGAACCGTGGATTACCACGCGTTAACAATGAATATTTAAGTTGAAAAGAGACCTCCACGCGCTGCCAGTCTCTATTTTTGTGGTTATCATCAATCCAGTAATAAATATTAATTGATCGTTCAATCAATTATTAAGCATAATCCTGCTAGCGTGCAGAAATCCGGTGCAGGGCATTAAATATGCCTTGAATCGTCGAGGTCTTTAGCGGAATAGCCATCGTCCTGGCGTTCTATATTAACTTTATTCTTTTTAACATAGGCGTCGTGGACGTCGCCGGGTGTCATTCCAAGCACTTGGGCAAGTGAGATAAGAAAGTGAAAAAGGTCGACAACTTCGACCCGGGCATTTTGCTGGTCAAATTTCTGGTATTTAGCCCACCATTTCCAGGGCACAGAATCAACGAGCTCTGCTAATTCCTGTTGCATGGCCCTGGAATAATTGAGCAACCACTCTGTTTTTTCTTCATCTGTGAGATCCTTGGTCTCTACGCCGATACGATGGTTAAGAGATTCTTGCAATTCAAAGATCTCGTCTAATTTATCCATGTTTCAGTTAATGTATCAAATAGCAGTATATTAAACGCAAGTTCTTTCAGCCGCAACAGCTTGATTGAAAGGGGGTCTGTTAAAAAATGATTGAGCCTCAGAAAAAAATCCTCATGCTCATAACTATAAGGAATAACCTATTCTGAATAAATCCTTCTTTATCGGTTATAACAAAAGCGAATCAGTAAATTTTAAGCATCTTATAGCTTGGAAGATTTGTTCGCGGCGGGAAGATTTCAGGAATTCTGTGTTATACCATGTCCTGATATAGAATATATTCATTCATCTATTTATTAAAATCATGCCACAATTTATACATTCAGACGATAGTGACTCGACCACACCGAGTGAAAACCAAGATTCGCAGAGTTTTACAGATCAGTCGGGTCCCCATTCCAGAAGCCAGACATCAAATCCCATAGCGCCTCATCACCGAGAAATAATTGAGTACACGCCACGCAGATCTGAAAATAAAAGGGAAGAAAAAGGCGACGACCTCGCGAAGAAAAGCGATGTTAGCACACCACCGAGAAGGGTTGATAGCCAAAAAAATAGAGCCCCACAACCCCGTCGGAAAACGAACTACCAATGCTATAATCGCAATCGGTCAAATCGGCATAATAAGTCCCGCGACAGGCGATCATTATTAGATAGAATAAAAGCCCTATTTTATTTTATCTTTCGAATAAAGGATCCAAAGCGTAAGAAGGAAGACAGAAGGCGGAAAAGAGGAAGATATAGAGGGCAATACCGCAATCGTCGCTCGGGCGGGGGTAGATCTCGACGACAGGGTGGTGATGGTCAAGGTTCAACAAACCGGCAGAACAACCGGGGTGGTAATCAGCAGCGGGGTAATGATAGAAACCAGCGCAATAATCGCGGGGGTCGACCCAGGAACGCCCGGCCTCAAAGCAGCGACACTGAGTCTAATAATAGTAACAGTGATGGAGGGGGGAACCAACCACGTTATCGATCGAGGAACCGAAGACGTGATAGAAACCGAACGGATAATCCCCGGTCTGATCGCAACAGAGAAAACGATTCCCGATAATTTATTAGTTTGATGGATGTCATTCGCATCAGAGGGAGAAATCCATTAAGCGGTAGAGTAAAAGTCAGCGGCGCTAAAAACGCGGCTTTGCCGGTCATGGCAGCGACGCTGCTTACGGACGAACCCTGCACCCTCTACAACATGCCCGATTTAAGCGATGTTCACTTCATGGGGGACATTCTTCAGCACCTTGGTGCTGATGTGGAACAATTGGAACCGGAGACATGGCGCATAAGAGCGCATCATATTAATCCGAAAGCGCCCTATGAACTGGTGCGTAAAATGCGCGCTTCTATTTGTTTACTCGGTCCCCTCATAGGTCGGTTACGGAAGGCTGAAGTTTCCCTCCCCGGGGGTTGTGTTATAGGGCCGCGGCCCATCGACTTGCATTTAAAAGGTCTTATCAAGTTGAAATGTGATGTGCATATCAACAGCGGATATGTCAAAATTGATGGTTCTCATTTATCGGGAGCGGATATCTTTCTTGGCGGTCGTTTTGGGAGCACTGCCACCGGAACGGCCAACATCATCATGGCCGCTGTCCTCGCGCCCGGGACTACGAGAATTGAAAGTGCCGCCTGCGAACCGGAAGTCATCGATTTATGCCAGATGCTTACGTCCATGGGGGCGGAAATCGAAGGGATCGGCGGACATGTCCTGACCATTACGGGTGTTGATAGCTTGCACAGCTGCGAGCATCATGTCATCGCTGATCGTATAGAAGCAGGGACATTCATCCTCGCGGGTGCGATTACCGACGGAAACATTACGATTACTGGCGCGGAGCCCGAACACCTGGGTGCCTTGTTAGATAAGCTTGATGAAGCTCAGATTCCAGTATCCGTCAAAGACAGTGGGGATATCAGTGTCACTAATCAAAATCATGTGCAACAGCCCGTGGACCTCATTACCCTGCCCCACCCGGGATTTCCTACTGATCTGCAGGCACAAATGTGCGCACTCATGAGTATCACTCCTGGTCTCAGTATTATCACTGAACGTGTTTTCCCACATCGTTTCATGCATGTGCCGGAACTGCAACGCATGGGCGCTGACATCGCCATCGAAGGTCCCAGCGCCATCATACAAGGTAAGCAATCACTTTCTGGAGCACCGGTAATGGCCTCTGACCTGAGGGCAAGCGCAGCGCTTCTCCTATCCGGCCTGGCCGCTACCGGAGAAACCTGGGTTCAACGCATCTATCATCTTGATCGCGGCTATGACAGAATAGATGAGAAGCTACAGGCTCTTGGCGCAGACATCACGCGCATGCCGGTTGAATCCATGCCAAAGGATTTACAAACCGAAACCGTGTAATCACTGCCGCTATTTTGAGAGTGCTGGCACGAGACATCTTTTGGTTTGTTTATCTGAGATAAAAAATACATGGTGTCTATGTGAGCGAACCGGAAAAAGGCGGCGAATATTTCAGCAATGCTCTGGAGCGAGACGAAACGGTGGATGCGGCATTGCGGCCCCTGTCCTTCGGCGATTTCACGGGGCAGACAAAGACGATTGAACGTTTACAGATAATGGTAGGCGCTGCGCTTGCTCGAAAAGATGTCCTCAATCATATTCTTATCAGTGGCCCCCCGGGTTTAGGTAAAACCACGCTCGCCTTTATTCTTGCCCAATCGATGGGCACGAATTTGCGACCGACCTCGGGGCCGGTAATAGAAAAACCCGGTGACCTTGCCGGCATGCTTACCAACCTTGAAGAAGGGGATATCCTCTTTATCGATGAAATTCATCGCATTCCAAAAACGGTTGAAGAGTACTTGTATTCGGCCATGGAAGATTACCGTATCGATATTATGCTCGACCAGGGACCTAACGCTCGCAGTGTCAGGCTCAATATCCCCCACTTTACCCTGGTCGGGGCAACGACTCGCAGCGGACTCTTAACCGCACCCTTGCGCAGCCGCTTTACCCTGCAAACGCGCCTTTCTTATTATAATCACCGGGAAATTTTATCGATTGTGAAGCGCAGCTGCAATCTTCTGAATATCCTCGCCAACAATGAGGGGGCAAAGGAAATTGCGGATCGCGCCCGCGGCACGCCCAGGATAGCCAACAATCTCATTCACTTTATACGCGACTATGCGCAACAGCGCGCCGATGGAAAAATAACGCGTAAAGTTGCCGCGGCGGGACTGGAACTGCTCGAAATAGATGCTTACGGTCTCGATGAGATGGACAAACGTATTCTCCAGATTATTGCAGAAAATTACCAGGGAGGACCGGTTGGTCTGAACACCATAGCCATCGCGGTGGGTGAAGAAGAACAGACGCTGGAAGAGGTCAATGAACCCTACCTTATTCAAGAGGGGTACCTGCAACGCACAGCACAAGGGCGCACCTTGACTTCAAAAGGGTTTGAAGTGATAGGACTCAAGGGGCCGTTGACCGGCGATGATCAACTTGAGCTTATATAAGCTGATTGATTTTAACGTCCCTTAGGACAGAAGCCTCGATATTAACAGATAAGGCTTTTAAAATCGTCTATCTTACTTTTAAACCCGCCGGGCACACCCTTGTTGATAACAGAAACGGCATCATGTGAATGGAGTGATTCCAAATGTGCACACGCAACCTGGAAATCGATAATCCGTTCGTCGGTGTCAAGTTGCTCATAAAGCAGGCGCGCCGCGTCCTCAACAAATTTCACATTGGCCCCGTTTAGTTCAGCAAAAGCCTGTTCATCTTCACGTTTAACCATTACCTGGGTTTCGGTTTGAAGCCCTTTGAGACTGTGGCGGTAAAGGTCTTCAATCATAACCTGCATCCCCGGACGCACCTCTGCACTGATCCGGGCTTTGCTTCGCTGGCTGTGGGGGATGGCAAAGACCTGGCGATTATCGCGTGCGTGTTCAGCCAGTTCGGAAGAACAGGGACAGGTCGATGAGTAAACAAAATCAAAATGGAAAATCTTCCGGCAGCGATTGAGATCATCAAGAATGCCTTCATAGACGACTTCGTAATACTGATAACCCTCAAGTTCGCTGCGCAGACTTTTTTGAATTAAAGGATAGGAAAATCTCAGTTCCAGATGGGCCCGACTACTGCCGTGGTCCTCCTTATAGCGCAGCAATATTTCCTCCAGTAATTCCAGGGTAAATATACGATCTTTGAAATAGTAAAATGTGCGTATTATGCGCGACATGTTAATACCTTTAGAGTCCGCTGCGTGTGAGACCGTGCCGGAAACAGAGGTCTCAAGAGATACTGTCTCTCCGTCTCCTTTAAGGTACTTTAATGGTAATCGAAAATTGGAAATGCCTACCTGTAATATAGGGACATTCGCTCCGCGAATCTCATCGCTGGGTGCATTCTGGCTGTCTGGTAAAGAATTTCGATACGTATCGGATACCACAAATTTTTTGTTGTAATGTTGTTTCAAAGACGGTCCTTCTGTTACCGGCTCCGAGGAAGTGCTTTTGCTTTTGTTGTCCATTATTTATTAAAACCATTCAAAAAAGGTAAGATACGCCAAAAAGTCAATTATTCCTAACACAGGTATAGCTAATTTTGACTTATGTTGAAAATCTACTCCAAAACATATAAAATTGCGAGTATAGAAAATACACGAATCGAGGGAGAAGAATTAAATCTGCAACAATAGAAAGGGTTTTAAAAAATGACCTAAATTGAAGAAAATTCAAGAAAACCTTTGCAGAACTATTGTATTTAAAATTATGAATCTACATGGCCATGCGTTTCAGGATATTGGGAAGTAGCAGTTCGGGTAATGCGGCTCTCCTTATTACCGAGAACTGCAAAGTTCTCATCGATGCCGGATTCTCGGGCCGTCGGCTCGGTGAGTACCTCGAAAACTGCGGCGAGTCCATTGATGCCCTGGATGCGGTTTTTCTCACCCATGAACACAGTGATCACGCTTCCGGGCTCAGGGGGTTATCACGTCTTCCTCAATTGAAAGTATTCGCCAACCATGCGACAGCTAAAGTCGTCGAGGACGATATAAAGCGCCGCATCGCTTGGAAGCTGTTTGAAACTGGAACAACCTTCCAATACCGGGATCTCGAAATTACTACATTTGCCATTCCGCATGATGCTTGTGATCCCGTGGGGTTCGTCATAAAAGAAAGTCCGCAAGCGCATAATCAGTCACAAAGCAGCATCGGCTGGGTTTTGGATCTGGGTTATGTTCCACAATTAGTACGTGAGCGTATTCGCAATGTCGACCTTCTCGTCATTGAGGCCAATCACGATATACGTCTGCTCGATGAAGATAGCCGCCGTCCATGGTCGGTTAAACAACGAATTAAAGGCAGACACGGACATCTCTCTAACGAGACCGTGCACACCTTCCTCAATGAGATGGAAAATCCAGGATGGAAGCAGGTACACCTGGCCCATCTGAGCAAAGATTGTAATAAAAAAACACTGGTTCAGGAAATGTTCAGTCCTCAAAAAGGATTTAAAAAGGATTTTGAGATAAATGTTATTGATCCCCTAATTGAAACATTCCCCGCTCACGATTTTTAAAGATATTAATTCGTGATACTCCGAATCACTTACGATTTCTCGATAACCATTTGTTGATTCATATAAGCTTCAGCGCGTCGCCAACTATTAAGGTCATCGATATCTTCCAATGGTTTGAGAATAGTTACACTGCGGCCCGACGCCTTGATCCGATCCAGCGTTTCTCTGAAAACGGATTCTGTGCTCCAGTTGATATCGACAAAAAGTTCTGGCTCGAATTGCTTACCGGCAAGCAAATAGTAACCTCCATCGAAGGCGGGTCCGATAACAAAATCGTGGTTTATCAGACCCTTGCCAACTTCCTCTAAAACCGATCGATCAATGTAAGGGCAATCCCCTCCCAACAAAACTAAAGCTTCGGCACCTCGCTCAAACGATTCCCTCCATGCGGACTTGAGACGCTCGCCCAAATCCCCATTCGACTGGGTATAAAAATTATATTGATCGCCCAACCACGCGCACACTTGCGATTCAGCACCAGCGGGCGTGTAATATATTTCTACCGGGAATTCTGTGGGGAGCCTGGAGAGAAAGTATTCCACCATTTTACGGTAAGCATTAAGAGCCTCTTCTTCACCAATACACCGGGCAAGTCTGGTTTTCACGGCAACAGCGTTCGGCACTTTGAGCATAATTATCAAGGTAAGTGCCGCCGGGGATATTTTATTATTTTTCTTAGAGGGCATACCGCACGTTGATGCTTTTATTATACTGCTTTGCGGTAGAGATAGAGGGCAAAAAATAACATAAAAGTGTTGGGCAGCCATGCCGCTTGAAAGGGCTCTATTATCTGTCGCTCACCCAAAAGGGTGCAAAAGCTGGCCATAAAGTAATAGGCGAAAAAAAGACCGAACGATTTCGATACCCCGACCATTGGATTCACTCTGACTCCCGCTACCGCATAGGGCACGGCAAGACCCAATACAATAAGACAGCTTAATGGATTGGCGAGAATACTGTGGTAACGGACAGCATAACCATTTACGCGGGGATCATCATCCGACGAAAGTTTATCAAGTATTCTGGCCAATTGCAAAAATGATAAATCCTTAGGACGTTTTTCCAACGATTTCATTAATGTGGGATCTTCGGTTAAATAATGCAGGCTCTTCCGTTCGAACGCGACTGAGCGAATCGGTTCACCTAAAGCGGAATCAAAGATTGTTTCACGCCCTTTAAGAAATACCCAATTGCCTTCAACATCGTCAAAAAAACCTTCATTTGCCATGAGCCTTGTCATTTCACGCTGATGCGTATCGAGAATGGAAATAGTTATTCCGTATCCACGGTAAGTGTATTCGCTGAATCTATTCATGAACCAAAGGCGATTATCCTTATGATTATAAAATGTAAGATTATAAATAAGGCCGACTTTAGATTCATCTTTCTCGGTCAGTTGATCGGCAAAGGCGTAGTTTTCCCAAATCTTGCGCGACTGTTCCACTGACCAGGGGACAAGTTGCGCATTGAGGTAGAGAAGCAGCAAGGTGGAAATGACACCCATCACCCACAAACTTCGTGTTATCTTATAAAGACTTAACCCACAGGCGCGCATCGCTATTATTTCATTATTGCGATGCAGGCTGCCGAGGCTGAAGAGAACGGAGACGAGAAGAGATAACGGTAAAACAGTGGGAAAAAAACTTGGTAAAAGCACCAGGTAATACCAGCCTACGTTACGTATATCAGCTCCAAACTCGAGCAAGTCTGAGAGGTCGTCGTACATATCCTCCATCAGGAGCAACCCGAGCGTCACGCCTAGAGCAAGGGCAAAGGTCTTAAACCATTCTATGAGTATGTAACGGTCAAAAGTAGTCACGACTGAGTATATCCTAAAATAGGGAATCAAATGTAAACCCTAAGCGGATTTTTAACACACTAAAATTTACTTTATTACCTTCATGCTCCCGGGAGTGCCGGATTGGGGAATTATTCCTCTATTATTCCAAAATGATTTTTTGCTGGCTTCTTTGATCAAGGAAATTTCAAATATCTCATATTATGGGTAATCTGAAGGAAAGTTGGAATTCAAGAATAGGGGTGATTCTTGCCGTGTCTGGAAGCGCCGTTGGTCTGGGGAATTTTCTCCGTTTCCCCGGTCAGGCAGCACAGTACGGCGGTGGCGCCTTCATGCTCGCTTACCTGATTTCTTTTCTCATTATCGGTCTGCCCATTTGCTGGGCGGAGTGGACAATGGGTAGATATGGTGGACAGCGCGGGTTTAATTCCGCCCCCGGTATTCTGAATGCCATATGGCGTCATCCGGCCGCAAAATATTTAGGCATTATCGGAGTCATTATTCCAATAATAATTTATATGTATTATGTTTATATCGAAGCCTGGTGCCTGGGCTACGCCGTAAATTTTATCGTTGGGAATATGGAATTTGATGCGGTTGAAGAAGTCGGAGAATTCTGGGGAAACTTTATCGGAATTGAGGCGAATGGGGGCGCTTTCGGATTTAGCATTCGCCATGTCGGCATCTACCTTCTCTTCGTTTTTATTCTTAATTTTTTTCTTATTTATCGTGGGATCGCCAAGGGCATAGAACTCTTTTGCAAATATGCCATGCCGACCCTCTTAATTCTCGCCCTCATTGTTCTTGTCCGCGTCTTGACCCTTGGAGCGCCGGACAGTGAGCACCCTGAAAACAATGTCGCCAATGGCCTTGGCTTTATGTGGAACCCGAATAAAATTATTCTCCAGGAAAAATCGATTGCTCCCCATGGTGGTGAAATCGTCTGGGTCGATAAAGAAGAGTTGGTGGGTGAAAAGGTCATCGAAGCGGCAAGAGCTGAAATTATTGAAAACCCCGATCATCGTATCTACAATCGCACGGTTGGAGAACAACTTCTGAACCCTCAGGTGTGGTTAGCCGCGGCCGGCCAGATCTTCTTTTCACTCTCTGTTGGTTTCGGTATTATTTTGACCTACGCCAGTTACCTGTCGCGAAAGGATGATATCGTCTTGAGCGGCTTATCGGCAACCAGCACCAATGAATTTTGTGAAGTTGCCCTGGGGGGGCTTATCACCGTTCCCGCAGGATTCGCCTTCCTCGGCGTAGTTGGCGTTGCTGGCAAAGGCACTTTTGGCCTGGGCTTTAACGTCCTCCCCATGGTTTTTTCTGCTATGCCCTTTGGCGCTTTCTTTGGATTTCTTTTCTTTTTTTTATTATTTCTCGCGGCCGTTACCAGTTCGATCTCAATGCTTCAGCCGGGCATCGCTTTCCTCGAGGAAACGCTCAACATAAACCGCAAGCAATCGGTTGCTTTGCTGGGTCTGATTACGGCCATGGGCTGCCTTTTCGTTGTTTATTTCAGTGAAAATGTAAAGGCTCTCGATACCATGGACTTTTGGGTCGGCACCTTTCTTATCTTCATTCTTGCCACCATACAGATTATAATATTCGGCTGGGCTATGGGATTGGATAAAGGATTTTCCGAAGCCCACCAGGGCGCCGCCTTTCCTATTCCCGCCTTTTTTAAAATCATTATGAAATATATCTGTCCTCTTTTTCTCCTCACTATTTTCGTTCTATGGATTCTCGTTAATATAGTCGGTCTTGATTTCGCAACTGGCCAAAGCAATGTCCCCACTTATGTTTCCGACCTCTTTGGCGAAAATAAATCCGTGGTGGCGTGGATGAGTGTGGGTATTATACTCCTTGTTGCCGCTTTTTTTGCGATTATCGTTTCACGTGTGCGTCGATACAGAGAACTGGACGAAAACGAAGGAGGAACTGGAATATGACATTAGGGGGGTGGATCATTTTAATTATCTCCGTAGGCACCGTTGTCTCACTCTTTACCTGGTGTATTTACAAAGTGTTTACTATCCCCGGAGAAACCGAACATATGCATGGTTTCGAACAGGAAACACCGGACGAAAAAGAAGACGACTAATTATCAAAAATCCGGAAAAACGCCACGGCATCGGATAAATCTGTAAGCACGGCCGTCGGATTATGAGCGGCAAGATCCTCGACATTTGTCCACCCTGTTGCCACTCCAATAGTATTTGCCCTCAATGCCTTGCCGCACGCTATATCGTGTGAGGTATCACCGATGACAAATATCTGGTCGGATGGGAATGTGTAACGGCAAATATCATGGGCGCGCTCCAATGCTTTGGGTCCCAAATCATTTCGGTCGTAGCTCTCTTCTCCATAAGCGCCAAACTCAAAATAATGCCAGAGATTAAAGTGCTCCAGTTTTGCTTGCGCGTTTCGTTCAAAATTTCCGGTGAGCAATCCCTGAACCAGATCATCCCGCTGATGCGCAATTTCTAAAACTTCAGGAATCCCCGGGCATACCATCCCTTCGCCCTTCGGTAATTCAACAGGTAGTTGTTGAAAATAGAGTTCACTCAGTCCCTGCAAATTCTCTTTAGTATGCTCCAACTCGTATTTACTGAAAAATTGCCTGAGGATATTAAGATCCGTTCGCCCGCTAAAATCTATATCGTCAAGAGACGCTTCGATTGAGAATATACTGTTTATAGCGTATTCCAAGGCCCGCCTGCTGGCCCCACCGGATTTTAGCAATGTTCCGTCTATGTCCCAGAGCAGAAGTTTTTTCATCCTCTTAATTCATCACCTCGACGATGGATCCTTCGACGAAATCTGCGCTGATTTTCTCGAGGCGCACGCGGGCCAGGCAATTCGTCAAGTCCACCGATGATTCGCTTACTACCCGGATATAATTACCGGTATAGCCCGGCCAGACACCCTGGCGTCGATCTTCGAAAAGGACCTCCATTGTTCTCCCTAAATACGACTCGTAAAAATCATGCCTTCGTTTCGCGCTTAGCCGACGCAGACTGGCACCCCGACGGTTACGCTCAGGGACAGGAACAGTATCAGGTCGCCGCGTTGCCATTGTTCCCTCACGTTCCGAGTAGGGAAAAACGTGGCAATAGGCAAAAGGATTATCGAGGAACACTCGACAGGTTTCCTCAAACGCTTTCTCTCCTTCTCCTGGAAAACCAACGAGAATGTCAGTCCCCACACAGAGATCGGGAATGCGATTGGCGGCGTTATTAATAAATTTTATGAAATCCGAAACGGTATACTTACGACGCATCAACTTGAGAATAGAATCGGACCCGGATTGCAGGGGTATGTGTAAATAGGGCAGAAGAGAATGTTCGGGATCGGCCATACGTTCGAATAGCGCGGTGGGGACAGTCGTCGGTTCAATGCTGCTGATACGAATACGTAAGAGACCACCAATGGCATCGAGGTGATCGACAATCCTTACGATATCGAAATCCTGATTATCATAGGTGCCGATATTAACCCCGGTGAGGACCAGCTCCCGCACCCCGCGTTCGACCAGGTTGTGGGCTTCCTCCATGAGATTGTTGAAGTCTCGGGATCGCGCCCTACCGCGCGCAAATGGAATGATACAGAACGAACACATGAAATCACATCCATCCTGTATTTTAAGATTGGCTCTTTTCTCGAATGGCTGGTCACCCACAAAACTTATAGAAAAATCATCCCTATCGATGCGGTCTCGGACAATGACCGGTCGTTCGTTTTTTCCATCGCCAACGTAATCTAGGACACTCAATTTATCCTGGTTGCCGATGATTAGATCGACACCGGGTATTTCTGCTATGGCTTTGGCGCCCATCTGCGAATAACAACCCACCACCGCGGTAAAAGCACGAGGGTTGGCACGAATAAACTGCCGGATTGCCTGTCTGCATTTCGCGTCTGCCTCGCGCGTTACGGTGCAGGTATTAATTACGGCAAGGTCAGCAGTATCACCGAAAGACACATAGCGGTAGCCTGCCGCTTCCAGCTTCTCGCGAATGATCTGCGACTCCGACTGGTTAAGGCGGCACCCAAGAGTATGAACGGTCGCCCGCTTTTGTCTCGCTTTATTAGATACCATTTGCTGCCAACAATTATGAGAATATTAAATAGAGGAAAATAAGCTAATTCTCTATTTTTGAAAGATAATTTCTGGACACTTTAAATTATTACACTGCTCTTTTCGATAGACTTTCATAATTTATAATAGTAAATGGTCATCATTATATTATTATGAGCTGGAATTTTGAACAAGTTGCGGGGCCTTTCAGTTTTACGGAAGGACCCGCCTGGGATGGGGAAGCGGTTTTGTTTTCTGAATGCCCGAAAAGTCGCGTCATGCGTTACTTTCCGGCCAGTGGTGAGTGCACAGAATTTCGCACCGAAACGAACGAAGCCAACGGACTTATGTTTGACAATGACGGGCAGCTTTATGCCTGTGAGGGCGACCCGGAAGGTGAGATCCATCGCATGGTGCGCTATAATAAAGATGGGACAACGACGATCGTCGCCGATAATTTTGAAGGGAAAAAATTAAACAGTCCCAACGACTTGGCTTTTGATAAAAAGGGGCGGCTATGGTTTACGGATCCCCGTTATGGTGATGTCATTGACAATATGGAACTCGACCACCAGTCCGTTTACCGTGTTGAACAATCGCCGGACGCCACCTGGAAACTTACACGTGTTACCTATGATACGACAAAGCCCAACGGTCTATTGATTTCACCAGATCAAAGGCACCTGTATGTCGCGCAAAGCGAACACGGCGAAGGTAAGGAGAGGGAATTGCGTGATTATCCCATTAATGATGACGGCAGTGTTGATGAGTACACTGTGCTTCACGACTTTTATCCGCATCGGGGCATCGATGGCATGTGTCTGGACACCGATGGAAACATTATCGCCACGGCCGGGTTTGAAGAGAGCGGACCGGGTCCAATGATTTATGTATTTGCTCCTGACGGGCAGGTATTGGAAACGCATCCTGTCCCCAAAGACAATCCCACTAACTGCACTTTTGGAGACGCGGATCTGAAGACCCTTTACGTTACCGCCAGCGGCTGCCTCTTTCGCGCCCGGACGGAACGCACCGGGTATCTCATATACCCGTAAATAACCTGCCTTTAATGGGCATAGCGCTCACTGGCATCTCTATGCGCGGTCTTCATTTCCAGTTCGTATAAAAGCGCGAGCAGTTTTTCGCGATCATGTGTGAACTCCGATAATACACTACTCTCCTGATCGTAATCCAAGGTCGTCATCTGTAGGTTACAGCGTAGATCATCTGCTTTTTCGTAAACCTGGTTCTGGAATCGCTGCGGATTTAATTTTCCACAGTTTTCAATCACTCTTTCCAGATTCCCGTAAGCATTGAGCCATTTTGCCGCTGTTTTCGGCCCGACTCCCTGGAGTCCCTGTATATTATCAGAAGTGTCACCGATAAGGGCAAGATAGTCGGGAATTTGATCGGGCCTTACTCCAAATTTTTTTTTCACGCCCTCGGCATCGAGGCGTCGCCAGCCCAGCTTCGGATTCGCGGTGGGAGGAGGAAGCAGTTGTGTGACGCCGTCGGCAACACATTGTGCCAGGTCCTTATCCGCACTGACAATAAACACTTCATCACCATTCTTTGCCAGATCGCGAGCGTTCACCCCAATAAGGTCATCCGCTTCGACCCCTTTTTTCTCTACTCCACCGCAACCCATTGCCAGGGTTAACGCCTTGATATAGGGTATCTGCACACTAAGTGATTCCGGACATTCATCCCGGTGGGCCTTGTATTCGGGTTGCAGTGCCTCGCGTCGTTCGTCGCCACCGAGATCGAAAAATACCACCATTTGATCAGGTCTTTCATCATCGATAAGTCGCCAGAGGGTACGCATCCATCCGTGAATCGCATTGGTCGGAAAACCATCTGATCGAATCAGATCCGGCATGCCATAAAATGAGCGAAATGCCAGGTTATAACCGTCAACAAGAAGCCATTTCGCCATTTATGTCCTTACCTGAATTTTAAACGGATTAAACGTGAATAAAACACTATTAATTTAAAAGTTCATATTTTCTGAATCCAGATGGGGATGGTGTTGCGTCAAATACTAAGTGTCAAAAATTAATTGTATTAACCCTCAATGCACCACTCAAATGTTAAAATATATAACAGTATTATTATTAGGACTCCTTGTTTTCAATCTATTAACAGGATTCCATAAAACAAGGGAAGAAAGAGCAAACAGAGCAATCGATGAAATTTCCACCAGGTTGGACCTCACTGAGAATCAAATTAGCCAGTTAACTCTCATCAACGACCAATTCACTAAGGTAAGGAAAGAATTGGAAAAAGAGCGACAATCATACAGGGAGGAATTTGTTGAGATGTTGGCCTCAGATGAATTTAATGGGGATAAACTCAATGCGCTTATTAAAGATATGCAAAGACAAGTAGACGATATTGTGCCTCAGCTTCTCGAATCTGTTGCTGATCTGCATCGTAGCTTAGATCCTGAACAACGGAAAGCGCTTGTTCACGAAATAGAAGAGCACGTACTCATACTCCAATCATGGAAAAGACAATCGTAGTTGCTTTTACCATTAGCTTCACCCCGTTTGATTTTATAATGCCGAGATGATAGTGAAAAATGGGACCGTTAATAGCCCTTGCTTAAAAGCGCAACGCGTACCCGATTTTTTGTAAAAACTGAATTAATTTGAGTTGATTAATCAGAAGCGAGCTATCAGGTTTTAATCTGAATCAAGTATAAGTTAACTGAGACAGGCAAAAAGGAGATTACTGATGAACAGGTTTAATCTATTTCATTTTCTAAATACAGCCCTTATAGCGGCTTTATTAATCACGGGCTTGAACATTAAAAATGTAACATCCGCTGAGGAGGATACATGGCAAGATAAAATTTTTCAAAAACCAAAAAATTGGATAGTGAGGGCCAACCTGCCAAGTATGGGTGAAATAAAAGAAGTAGAAGCTGAGATCACTTTATTTAAAGTAGATAGAGTATCCATTCCCCAAAATTTAACCTTCAGCAAATCGGGTAAAGATAAAATTGACAGTCATTCAATTTCTTTCAGGAAAATACAATATGTTGGAAAAATGTTATTGTCAGTTGAAATTAAAAAAGTCGACGTCCTCCAGCGAAATAAAAATGTTTCTTTCATCTTACTGAAAAAGAATAAAAAAACCGGCGGATATGATGAAATTCCCGGTGCCAAAGTCAGTTTTCATGATCCTAAAGAAGGCGATGTTGGCGAAACCGTATTTCAACATAAGAATCAATAAAAGGTAGGGATTCTTTATTGCTTTATATTACTTTATGGCGCTTCATACGCGTGGAATAATTCACGCAGTCACGCTCATCGACGTTAATAGTCTCAGGGTTTTTGGCAGTCTACGATGATTGTTCTTCCTAATAAAAGACGCGCGCTGTTCATCTCCATGACAAAGCGCTCGTTCAAATCATCAATGGTCTGATATTTTCTCCTTTCTTTTCGAAAGGCCAGAAAGCCAATAAATTTTATGGGCAGCCATAATAATATGAACCCGATCATCGATGTAGTCTGCTTTTTATCAATCGATACATTAATTTTATCAAACCCCATCTCGCTTAGGGCATGAGCAAGATAAAAATATGAAACCGGGTTAATATGCCCTCTGGTACTATACTTCCTGCTATCGCGCACATGCAAGGGTCCAAATAAATTCCAAAACCCAAAATAGAAAAATCTTAACCGCGATTTAATATTCAGAATATTGGGTGTAGATAAAACCAGTAAACCTCCGGATTTTAGAACTCTAAAAATCTCTCTTAGCGTTTCACGATAATGTTCAAGGTGCTCGATCACCTCCGTGCAGGTAATTAAATCGAAGAAATTATCTTCATAAGGAAGCGCCTGCTTGTTTAAATCTACGATATCAACAGACTGCCCGGGTATATGGATTAATTCATCAGTGTAATCACAGGCATGGGATCTAACCGTAAATTCCGCGCAAACTTGAGTGATGAGTTCTCCATGGCCACTTCCGATATCGAGATAGTTTCCGCTTAATGCCGGGTTGTACTCTTTAATTTTATTTACCGTTACCTTAAGCGTCTGTTGCAAGCTCAGTCCCATCGTTGTTTTATCTTTTATCGGTATAGCCCGAATTTACTCTTAAAAATATATTACTGAAACTCCGCATGACAGCGGTATCCCATTTTTGAGATATTAATTCCACGGGGGTGTTTTTCTTTTTAAATGCGATGATTACCGTTATCATAACAAAAATTGCGTAGGCAACCGAGTTCTGCCAGGCATGCAGATACCACTGTCCATCCCACGTCCAATTCCATGCTTCACTGAAGGGGAGCAGGTAAGGTATCGGCCATTGATATTCGTCAGGGCCTCGACCGCCCAGCACGTCGCATAGCATGTGAAGATGAAAAGTAAGTGTGACAAAGAGAAAGCTTATTATTTTCTTATCAGCGAATAGGAGCGTAATAATAAGGAAGACTATGTATGCGCCAAGATTGTGTCCGACAATATGGTGAAACTTGCAGAAAATATCGGAGGACGGATCAAAATAATCGATGATATATCCCAGTCCGTCGAGATCGGGGGCCACCCCGCTCATCGTGATCAAAAACCGATCGCGCGGAGAAAATTTTCCTGCATTAGCGCATGACCAACTTATCAAGAGATGTGTTCCCGGCGGCACGGTAGACAGGGTAAAATGATCAGGGGACAATTCACAACTAATTACTTTCAATTTGAAACCGGTCACGGGATATCGCGACACCGGGTGAAACACGAAAGAGGAAATCCTCCATACAGTGACCTGTAACTTTCTGGATGAGATTGAGTGTTATTAAACTATTTCGTAATAATTATGGGTTGGTCTGACTCCTCCTCATTTAGAGGTGACAAGCCTCGGATTTCTCAGCTTTCTCATAGACGAAATCAGCTAATTCTGATTATACTTAAAAATATTCTGGTACTAAAACCCATTAAAACGGGTAAATCATGCTCACCGATCATCAACTCACCCACTTCAATACATTCGGTTTCGTTCGCCTTCCGGGACTTTTCAGTCAGGAAGAAATAAAAAATTTTAACGATGAATTTCAGTTAAAGTTAGAATCTACACTGCGCTTCACTTCAGACCGGGACGAACCCGCTAAATTCAGCAGCTGGTCTAACCTGGGAGCTGAGACGCCCCATTTATCAAGGTTGGTTGAAGATCCGAGGCTTTTGAATATTGCCAGGCAATTACTGGGTGAAGATTGTGTCTTAAGGTGCTGCAATTCCGGCAGTTACGTCAATGAAACTCCCTGGCATCCCGATAGCAGCATGTTTCATGAGCACACCGTTAAGTTTCCCATCTACCTGCAATCCCTCGACGAAACCAACGGGGCTTTACGCCTTATCCCCGGTTCGCATAAGAAAGCTTTCCATGATGTAGTAACCCGATTCGGTCCGGGGGGAATTGATAATGATGAAGCGCGTAAAATTGATGAAATGAAAGAGACCCCCGCTCATGTCTGTAAAACAGAACCCGGTGATGTCTATGCCTTTGAATGTCATATATGGCACGCTTCATGGGGGGGCGGCATGGACCGTCGGATGATTTCACCCATTTATAGCAAGAATCCTAAAACCCCTGAAGAAGAAGAAGCGGTCCGGGAGCAAGTGAAATTAAATTTCGCGGTGCGAGAAGACTTAGCTAAAAATACTTATGCTGAACGCCAGCCGGAATATCCCCTTGAATGGTTGGCAAATCCTGAAAATAATCCACTGCGTCAACGCTGGATCGACTGGCTTCACAAGTGGAAATACATCGAATCCTTCCAGGACACACCAGCGAAAAATTAAATTGCTCTCTCTCATGTTTTCGGTAGCTCATGTTGCCTTTAGTAGGAGCATTATCGGTATTCACCGTTCCCCGTTATGAAATTAATTTACGCTCTGCTCATTCTCTCTTGTCCTCTCGTTTTCAACCATGCGCAGGAGCCGATCGACATCGGTTCGCGTTTAGAGTTGTTTGTCGATGATTATATCATCGACACGTTGTCCGGTGAAGCCCGGATAATTTTACACCAGCCCACTCCAAGGGAAGTAGCTATCGTCCACGATGAACCCTGGGAAGGCAACGCCAGCCATTATCACAGTGTTTTTCAGGATGGCGATCGCTATCGTTTGTACTACCTGGGAAACCAGTATACCACCACCGAAGGAAAGCTCACCTCACCACACCCGCTAATCTATTGTTACGCCGAAAGTGATGACGGTATTCACTGGCGTAAACCCGATCTGGGCCTCATTGAATTTAACGGGTCAAAGAAAAACAATATTATGTGGGCTAACAATCAGCCCGACCGTGAAGTGCAACCCGGTACAGCGGTAATTTTATCCATCAACGCAAGCGGCGACGATCTCAAATACCAATGGTATATAGGCAAACCTGGTGACACTGCAAACCCCATTGCAGGAGCAACCGGCAGTACTTTGACTACCGGCGCTCTCACTGTGAGTACAAACTTTTGGGTCATGATAACAACGAAAGCAGGAGTAAGTGTTAACAGTGATACTTCGATTATCACCGTTGCGGCCCCTTCCGATCTTCAGGACCATGAAGCTTTGGGCGATGGGACCGGAGAAGACAGTCAGCATCTTGACGGAGCCGTATTTGGTCCGATTTTACTCAATATTGTCGATGCAGGACATTCCGCAGTGTTTAAAGATACAAATCCAGAAGCTCCTTCGGACGCGCGTTACAAAGCGATCCGCGTATCCGGTGATTTCAAAGGATTAATGGCTTTCAAATCAGCTGACGGCATTCATTGGACGGCTATGAGTGACAAAAAGATCATTACTAAGAGTGATCTCTCAAAATTTGACAGTCCAGGAGTAGGTACTTTTTTTGATTCGCAAAACCTGGCCTTTTGGGATTCTACCTATGGATTTTACCGTCTCTACTTTCGCTACTGGCCGGATGGCCGCCGCGACATTATGACGATGACCTCGAAAGACTTTTTGAACTGGGTCGATCCGGTTCCTCTCGAATACCCTGGCGCGCGACCCGAGCATCTTTACACCAACCAGATTAAACCTTACTACCGGGCCCCTCATATTCTCATCGGCTTTCCTACACGCTATATCGACCGCGGGTGGACGGATTCTACACGTGCACTGCCGGAATTTTACAAGCGTCGTCAACGAGCCGGTCCTGTTGTCGATATCGCTGAGGATGAGCTTGAACCACGTTTCGGCAGCTCAGTCACCGAATCACTGTTCATGGCCAGCCGGGACGGAAAGACTTTCAAACGATGGAATGAAGCGTTTCTGCGACCGGGCATCGAGCGAAAGCACAGTTGGGCTTATGGCAATCAGTACATTGCCTGGCATCTGGTTGAAACTAAGTCGAGATTTGAAGACGCCCCAAACGATTTGTCGCTCTACGCCACTGAAGGTTATTGGACTGGCACCAGCAGTCAGCTCCGCCGCTATACCTTGCGCCTCGATGGATTTGTTTCTGTCAGTGCCTCACTTAGCGGCGGTGAACTGCTCACCAAGCCTCTTGTATTCGATGGGGAAGAGATGGTCATAAACTTTTCGAGCTCGGCAGCCGGTGGCGTCCAGGTCGAAATCCAGGAGGTATCAGGCCAGCCGATAGAAGGGTTTACCCTGGCGGATTGTTCCCCTGTATTCGGCGACTCAATCGAGCGCAGGGTAAACTGGTCGGGTGCTTCCAGTCTTGCCGGGCTGGCAGGGGAACCCGTCCGGCTGCGCTTTGTCTGTAAAGACGCGGACCTCTATTCCTTTCGCTTTCGTTCCACCCCGTAATTTAATAAGTATTCAGCTTGTAATAGCATTATCTGATACTTAGAAAACTGGCCGCCATTGTAAGTAAACCATATGACCAATCAAAGGGGTAAAATGTACTCAAGAAATATTGTTTCGGTTTTATTAATAACTCTGACAATTCCCGTATTTGTCTCAGCGCTTCCTCAAGACCTTGAAACTTTTTTCGATTTCGAAAATGAATCAGCGACGGGGACGGAATTCACCCTGGGCGTAGCCCCGTTTACCATCCGGGTTATTGGGTTTACCCTGGAAACTGTTGATAACCCGGCCCTCGCTCATTCTGGAACCAAAGCTTTAGTCCTTGCAGCGGGTCAGGAAGGGAAAATTATTTTAGAAAGGGGCGCCAATTTACTCCAGTTTTATGCTGGTGAATCATCCGGTGGCGGCCGTTTGGAACTCAGAGATAGAAGTGCTCTGGTTTTAAGTCCTGATGGGACAATTGATGGGCTGCCAGCTAACATCAGCCCGGGCGCTAATCCCCCGCTTCAAAGTTTTGTCGCCTTCACTGGAGATATTAATGATCCAAACGACCTAAACTTTACGAGCGGTGTCATCGAAATAAAAATCATCAATGTAAATGAACGGGCGGTTATAGACGATCTTGGGTTCACCTACACGGTTGGTCCTCCCAACAATACCATTTTTGAAGATTTCAATAATGTAGGCACCCATTTAAAACCGGAATTTAATAGCCCTAATTCGAGGGTAAATTTCACTCTCGGAACCTCCCCTTACACCGCGACGTTTACCGGGGGCATTGCCTCCAATTCGGGCGGCGGTTTTTTTAATCATTCTATTCCCAGCGGTGGTTCTGACGTTGCAGGTGTCTGGAGAGTTGAAGATGCCTCTTTTTCAGGGGCGACGGGTGTCGGTATTGTTACTTTCGAGACACCGGTCGCTAAATTAGAATTCTACGCTGCGGTCTTCCTCGAGGAAGATGGGGAAATTCAAATTTTCGATACTAATGATAACCTCCTCACATCAACCAAAGATTTACCGCTTAATATAAGTCACTTTTTTGAGTCACCCTTTACTTATTTATCTTTTAATGCCGCGGAGTTAGGGGCTCCTGAAGGAATTGGGAAAATGCATTATCTCAACTTGGAAGAAGTCTCTTTTCAAGGGAACGTGCTGCATAATGTCATTGATGATATTGGGTTTACTCCGGTCGGTGCTCCCGGTAGCGGTTCCGAGGGCCCCCCCCCGGTAGCCGGTCCCTCTATTACCACCCAGCCCGTGAGCCAGGAAGTGCAGTCGGGTTCAGCCATTGCCTTATCGGTTGTCGCCAGCGGTGATGATCTTACCTACCAGTGGTATACCGGCAACAGCGGTGACACCGCCAGTCCCCTCGCCGGGGCTGCCGCCAGCACCTACACCACCGGTGCGCTCACCGCGAGCACCAACTTCTGGGTGCAGGTAAGCAATGCCGGAGGTAGCACTGACAGCGATACCGCGGTCATCACCGTGACAGCGCCTTCCATTCCCCTCGTCCTTGACGGCTCGGGTGATATCGCCGGGGAAGACATTCAGCATGCCAACGGCAACGTCTTCGACCAGATTTTACTCACCGGAGAGTTCGTCCAACTCCAGGCCAAACCGGGACAGATCACCCGTGTTTCTTTCATGGACGAAAACGAGGACATTGTGCAGGTCGAGTTCTCAGGCAACGGGACCTTTACCGTAACCCTCGATCCGGCCACCTTTCTGCCCCCGGCCATACCTCCACGCTACAACCAAGCCGTCGAGTACGTGACGGGCAAACCCAGCGTGGTTATCGACGGAGCTGATGCCAATACCTTCTTCAGCATCTTTACAGTGGGCAAGATCAACGCCTTTAACCAGGCACTGTTCCCCGAAGGACAGGTCTATGACGCCCAGGCCGATGTGGCCCTCGTGGAAGTAGTCAACTCCACGGGACTGGGAGGGGTGCAGCTATCGAATGCCGTGTTCAGTGGAAGCACGGGCAAGGTCGGCTTCGATGCGCGCGGCGTGCCGATCGCGGTACGCTTAACGGTGGGCGACATCGATGCCAACGGCGATGCGGTGCCGCACCTCCTGTTCGGAGACGGGTCCTTCACGGTAGCGGCGGGCAACCCCGGGATGCGTATTACCGGAGGAGACCTGATGCAGACGAACGGTGCCGCAGTCGTGGTCGCGGAGAGTGGTTCAACAACCCCCGGGTTCGAGACCCTGATCACCCAGAACAACTTCAAGTCTGACGAAACGCCTCAACCGACACTGAGCATCGATGCCACCTTCGCCAACGAGGACGGTGACGAGATCACCGTGGATATTGATGAGATCACGATCGAGTGATTGGTGATCTATCGATCAGTGTTAGCCGCCGTCGTCCCGCGGGTGCGGGACTATGGCGTGACATGAGTGTTAAGTTTTAGGTGGAACGCACTGTCCCTAGTGCGTTTAGAACTTTTATTATTGATAAACTACTAAGCGCGCTGGGACAGCCCGCTCCACCTTTCATTGATAAATCAAGCAGCTATCGGTGACATCTTCCATTCAATGGAAATGACGATCACCCCTATTGGCCGACAGTAACCGTTCACTGTTTATTGTTCACCGTCCCCTCTCCACTGTTCACTCTCCACTCCCCACTGTTCACTGTTTACTGTTCACTGTTCACTCTCCACTTTCCCCTCCCCACCGTTCACTGTTCACTTTCCCCTCTCCCCCCTTCACTGTTCACTTTCCCCTCACTCAGTATCGGGATTATTTTAATAGTTGACGGAACATTTTTCCTGTTTTGGTATTCTAAATATCATACGGCCTGTGCTGATTTTAGACTAAAACCTCATCCAGGATAAAAGTCTATACACGCAATTAAATAAAAGTTGGCTAATGGAGCTCTAAATAAAACACGTTCCAAAATAATGGGGGGATCAAATGTTCAAAAAAAAACTCGTTTCACTATCCTTAATTTCACTGATGTTACCTGTCATGCTCTCAGCTCTTCCTCAAGATCTGGAGGTATTCACAGATTTCGAGAACATCAGTGGTGAAGGGGAATTTTTCATTGGGGAGGACCCCAACAGGGTCAAGATAGTCGGATTCACGGTTGAAACGCTGGAAGATCCGGCACTCTTACACTCCGGAACAAAAGTGATAACTCTCGGGCCTGGTCAGGAGGGGGTAATTGTATCGGAAAGAGGACTTGATGAAATCCAATTCTATGCGGCTGAGAATACGGGAGCAGGTAAAATCGAGTACCGAGGAAACTCCATTCTAGCTGATGGAACTATAGGAATCGTTCTCGCCCTCAATGGCGTAATCGATGGTTTGCCCAATAATATCAGCCCCGGCGCAAATCCCCCCTTACAAGGCGGTATTGCAGATAGTGGTGTTTTTTTCGATAACGACGACTTTGACTTTATCGATGGCATCAGAGAAATAAAGATCAAGGATGTTACAGGTAAATTATCCATCGACGATCTGGGCTTCACGCTTACGTCCAGACCGTCCAATAACACGGTTTATACTTATTTTGATGAATTCAGTGTAGGTGTTGGACAGTTCGAACCCATTGTTATTGGGACATCACCCTATACTGCTTCTTTTGATGGTGGTATAATTATGTCCGGAGCATCAGAAAACCCCACTCATTCGGGAGAACTGTCCTATGGGATTCCAGTTAATGGCGATTCATTCGAAGTCGTCTTTGAAACCCCCGCTTATGAAATAGACACTTATGCAGGTGCACTTTTATTATCAAGCGCTTCAGAATCTGATGGCTCGATTGAAGTCTATGATACGGATGATAACCTGATTGCTACTTTTACGGATTTTACGGCTTCTGGTGGTCTACGCTTTGAATTCAAACCCCCTTTTTAACGATCAATGCAGTTGAATTGGGAGCCCCGGGCGGTATCAGCAGACTGGTTGTTAAAGACAATCCAAATTTAAATGAAGCGAGAAGCCGGACAGTCATAGACACTTTTGGTTTTACCCCTATCGGTGCTCCCGGCAGTGGTGGTGAACCACCTCCGGCACAAGGCCCTTCCATTACCAACCAGCCCGCCAGCCAGGAAGTGCAGTCCGGCGCTTCGGCGAGTTTGTCTGTCGCTGCCAGCGGCGACGATCTCACTTACCAGTGGTATACCGGTAACAGCGGTGACACCGCAGCTCCCGTCGCCGGCGCCACCGGAAGCACGCTAACTACGGGTGCTCTCACCGCGAGCACGAACTTCTGGGCACAGGTAACCAACACCGGGGGTTCCGCTGACAGCGATACCGCGGTCATCACCGTGTCAGCACCTTCCGTGCCCCTCGTTCTTGACGGCTCGGGCGATATCGCCGGGGAAGACATTCAGCATGCCAACGGTAACGTCTTCGACCAGATATTACTCACCGGAGAGTCCGTCCAACTCCAGGCCAAACCGGGACAGATCACCCGCGTTTCCTTCATGGACGAAAACGAAGACATTGTACAGGTAGAGTTCTCAGGCAACGGGACCTTTACCGTAACCCTCGACCCGGCCACCTTCCTGCCCCCGGCCATTCCCCCACGCTACAACCAGCAAGTTGAGTACGTGACGGGCAAACCGAGCGTGGTCATCGACGGAGCCGACGCCAATACCTTCTTCAGCATTTTCACGGTGGGCAAGATCAACGCCTTTAACCAGGCACTGTTCCCCGAAGGACAGGTCTATGACGCCCAGGCCGACGTGGCCCTCGTGGAAGTAGTCAACTCCACGGGACTGGGAGGAGTCCAGCTGTCGAACGCTGTGTTTAGCGGAAGCACGGGCAAGGTCGGCTTTGATGCGCGCGGTGTGCCGATCGCTGTACGCTTAACGGTGGGCGACATCGACGCCGATGGTGATGCGGTGCCACACATCCTGTTCGGAGAAGGGTCCTTCACGGTAGCGGCGGGCAACCCCGGGATGAGGATCACCGGTGGCGACCTCTTGCAGACGAACGGTGCTGCAATCGTCGTCGCTGAGAGTGGTTCAACAACGACCGGGTTTGAGACCCTGATCACCCAGAACAACTTCAAGTCCGACGAAACACCTCAGCCGACACAGAGTATCGATGCCACTTTCGCCAACGAGGACGGTGACGAGATTACCGTGGCTATTGATGAGATCACGATCGAGTGATCTATCGATCAGTGTTAGCCGCCGTCGTCCCGCGGGTGCGGGACTATGGCGTGCCATGGGTGTTAGGTGGAACGCGGTGCCTGTGTCGGCCATAGCTTCAGCGACGGCTGATCCCTACCGCGTTTAAGTTCAGTTATAAAAAAGAAGCGTGCTGGGACAGCCCGCTCCACCTAAAATAATTTAAGGAGATAGACGAGGACGACGATTTAATGTTTATATTATAGTTAAATATAAACTATAAAGCAGCCCAGGGACCACCCTGGTTCACTATTATTGGACGAAAGTACCTGTTCACGGTTCACTAATCCCAAAAGGAGCTAAGAATTGTTAAATATCACTTGAATTGTGTTCATTAGACAATTAATTAATAGTTAACTAATGGAGCTCTAAATAAAACACGTTCCAAAATAATGGGGGGATCAAATGTTCAAAAAAAAACTCGTTTCACTATCCTTAATTTCACTGATGTTACCTGTCATGCTCTCAGCTCTTCCTCAAGATCTGGAGGTATTCACAGATTTCGAGAACATCAGTGGAGAAGGTGATTTTTACATTGGGGAATTTCCAGATAGAATCAGGTTAATTGGATTCACGGTTGAAACGCTGGAAGATCCAGCGCTCTTGCATTCCGGATCAAAGGCGATAACCCTCGGGCCGGGTCAGGAGGGGATAATTGTATCGGAAAGAGGACTTGATGAAATCCAATTTTATGCGGGCGAGAATACGGGAGCAGGCAAGATCGAGTATCGAGGAAATTACGAAGTAGCATCAGGTTCGGGTTTTGGGACCTCTATAGGACTCATTCTCGCCGACAATGGCGTAGTCGATGGTCTGCCTAATAATATCAGCCCCGGCGCAAATCCCCCCTTACAGGGTGGTATTTCAGACAGTGGTGTTTTCTTCGATAACGACGACTTTGACTTTATCGATGGCATCAGAGAAATAAAGATCAAGGATGTTACAGGTAAATTATCCATCGACGATTTAGGGTTCACTACAACGTCCAGACCGTCCAATAACACGGTCTATACTTATTTTGATGAATTCAGTGTAGGGACAGGACAGTTCGAACCCATTGTTATTGGGACATCACCCTATACAGCTACTTTGGAAGGCGGTATTATTATGTCCAGAGCGGCAGAAAACCCGGCTCATTCGGGAGAGCTGTCCTTTGGGCTTCAGGTAAATGGCGAATCATTCGAAATTGTCTTTGAAACCCCCGCTTATGAAATAGACACTTACGCAGGCGCGCTTTTATTATCGAGCGCATCAGAATCTGATGGCTCGATTGAAGTCTATGATACGGGTGATAACCTGATTGCTACTTTTACGGATTTCACAGCTTCTGGTGGCCTGAACTTTACTCTCAAACCCCCTTTTTTAACGATCAATGCAGTTGAATTGGGAGCCCCGGGCGGTATCAGCAGACTGGTTGTTAAAGACAATCCTAATTTAAATGAAGCGAGAAGCCGGACAGTCATAGACACTTTTGGTTTTACCCCTGTCGGTGCGCCCGGCAGTGGTGGTGAACCACCTCCGGCACAAGGTCCATCCATAACTACCCAGCCCGCCAGCCAGGAAGTGCAGTCCGGCGCTTCGGCGAGTTTGTCTGTCGCTGCCAGCGGCGACGATCTCACTTACCAGTGGTATACCGGTAACAGCGGTGACACCGCAGCTCCCGTCGCCGGCGCCACCGGAAGCACGCTAACTACGGGTGCTCTCACCGCGAGCACGAACTTCTGGGCACAGGTAACCAACACCGGGGGTTCCGCTGACAGCGATACCGCGGTCATCACCGTGTCAGCACCTTCCGTGCCCCTCGTTCTTGACGGCTCGGGCGATATCGCCGGGGAAGACATTCAGCATGCCAACGGTAACGTCTTCGACCAGATTTTACTCACCGGAGAGTTCGTCCAACTCCAGGCCAAACCGGGACAGATCACCCGCGTTTCCTTCATGGACGAAAACGAAGACATTGTACAGGTAGAGTTCTCAGGTAACGGTACCTTTACCGTATCCCTCGACCCGGCCACTTTCCTGCCCCCGGCCGTCCCCCCACGCTACAACCAGGCCGTCGAATATGTGACGGGTAAGCCGAGCGTGGTCATCGACGGAGCCGACGCCAATACCTTCTTCAGCATTTTCACGGTGGGCAGGATCAACGCCTTTAACCAGGCGCTGTTCCCCGAAGGACAGGTCTATGACGCCCAGGCCGACGTGGCCCTCGTGGAAGTAGTCAACTCCACAGGATTGGGAGGGGTACAGTTATCGAATACCGTGTTCAGTGGAAGCACGGGCAAGGTCGGCTTCGATGCGCGTGGAGTACCGATCGCTGTACGCTTAACGGTGGGCGACATCGACGCCGATGGTGATGCGGTGCCACACATCCTGTTCGGAGAAGGGTCCTTCACGGTAGCGGCGGGCAACCCCGGGATGAGGATCACCGGTGGCGACCTCTTGCAGACGAACGGTGCTGCAATCGTCGTCGCTGAGAGTGGTTCAACAACGACCGGGTTTGAGACCCTGATCACCCAGAACAACTTCAAGTCCGACGAAACACCTCAGCCGACACAGAGTATCGATGCCACTTTCGCCAACGAGGACGGTGACGAGATTACCGTGGCTATTGATGAGATCACGATCGAGTGATCTATCGATCAGTGTTAGGTTCTAAGTTTTAAGTGTTAAGCAATTAGGTGGACCTCGTGGGTGCCTGTCAGCCGTTGGGCTATGACTGACAGGCACCGTTCACTTTCCCTCCACTTTTCACTGTTCACTGCTCACTGTTCACTTCCCCCTCTCCCTATATAGGGATTATATTAAGAGTTGACGGAACATATTCGCTGATTTGGTATTCTAAATATTAGGCAACCCACGCAGATAATTGAGTAAAACCCCTATAGGATAATAGTCTATGCACGCATTTAAATCACGATTTATCATAATTCTACTCGTATCTTTTCCGCTTATCCTTCAGGCCATACCTGAAAATCTCGACACTTTTTACGATTTTGAAGAAGCTGATGGTAAAGGGACAATATTTCTCGGTCAACCACCCAATAGTATAACGTTAGTTGGTTTCACCCTCCAGTCCGTAGGGAATCCCGCGCTCTATCACTCAGGGTCAAAGGCCATAATGTTGGGGGCAGGACAGGAAGGGACCATCATCTTTGAAAGAGGTGTTCAAACACTCCAATTCTATGCAGCTGACACTGGTGGTGGTGGTAGAATCGAACTGAGAGACAGAAATAAGATCGAGTTATCTCCACAAGGTGTTGTCGAGGGTTTGCCAACCAATATCAGTCCCGGGGCGAATCCGCCGTTGCAAAGTTTCGTCGCTTTCAGCGGGGATATAAATGATTTGTCAGATCTGAATTTTACGGGCGGGATCAGGGAAATCAAAATTGTGAATGTGTCCGGGCAATTTTCTCTCGACGATCTCGGTTTCTCCTATGTGGTTGGACCTCCCAATAATTTCGTCTTCGAGGACTTTCAGGTATTTACACAAAATCCCGTATTCGCTAACCGGGTAAACTTTGATTTAGGGCAATCACCCTTCTCCGCCAACTTTTCCGGTGGCATTGCCTCGGGCAATGGTGGTTTTAATGCATTTAATCACACTTTACCCGACTTAGCGGGTACTCAAGACCAGGATCCTTATGGGGCATGGAGAGTAGAGGATATATCTTTTGGGGGGTCTGGTTTAGGTGTTATTACTTTTGAGACACCGGCCGCCAAGGTGGAATTCTATGCCGCTGTCTTTATTGAAGGAGACGGTGAAATACAGGTTTTTGACACCAACGATAAGCTGCTCACCTCGACAACGAATATCCCACTGAGTATCAGTCATGAATATCTCATCCCCTTCACATTTTTTTCATTTATTGCTGCAGATTTAGGCGCTCCCGAAGGGATTGGAAAAATTAACTACACCAATGGTCCAGCGACTACGACACAAGGAAATGTTCTTCATAATGTCATTGACGACTTTGGCTTTACTTCGGTCGGTGCTCCCGGTAGCGGCGGCGAACCGCCCCCGATAACCGGTCCCTCTATTACCACCCAGCCCGCGAGCCAGGAAGTGCAGTCGGGTTCGGCTATTGCTTTATCGGTTGTCGCCAGCGGTGATGATCTTACTTACCAGTGGTACACCGGCAACAGCGGTGACACCACCAGTCCCCTCGCCGGGGCCACCGGCAGCACCTACACCACCGGTGCGCTCACTGCGAATACCAACTTCTGGGTGCAGGTAAGCAATGCCGGAGGTAGCACTGACAGCGACACCGCCGTCATCACCGTAACCGCCCCCCCGGTGCCACTCGTCCTCGACGGTTCGGGTGATATCGCCGGTGAGGATATCCAGCATCCCAATGGGAATGTCTTCGACCAGATCCTCTTAACCGGAGAGTTTGTCCAACTCCAGGCCAAACCGGGACAGATCACCCGCGTTTCCTTCATGGACGAAACTGAGGACATTGTACAGGTAGAGTTCTCCGGTTCAGGGACCTTTACCGTTACCCTCGACCCGACGACCTTCCTGCCCCCGGCCATTCCCCCGCGCTACAACCAGGCAGTAGAGTACGTGACAGGCAAGCCGAGCGTGGTCATCGAAGGAGCGGACGCCAACACCTTCTTCAGCATCTTCACGGTGGGCAAGATCAACGCCGTGAACCAGGCCCTCTTCCCCGAAGGACAGGAATATGACGCCGAAGCCGACGTCGCCCTGGTGGAAGTGATCAACTCCACGGGAATAGGTGGGATGCAGTTGTCGAATACTATCTTTTCGGCAAGTACGGGAAAGACTGGCGTGGACGCCCGCGGAGTGCCCATAGCGGTACGCTTAACGGTAGGCGACATCGATGCCGATGGTGATGCGGTTCCGCATATACTCTTTGCGGATGGATCCTTCACGGTGCCGGCGGGCAACCCCGGAATGCGTATCACCGGAGGTGATTTAGCCCAGACCAATGATGCCGCGGTAGTTATCGCCGAGAGTGGATCGACGATCCCCGGGTTTGAGACCTTGATCACTCAGAACAATTTCAAGTCCGACATCACGCCTCAACCGACGCAGAGCATTAATGCCACATTCGCCAACGAGGACGGTGACGAGATTACCGTGGCTATTGAAGAGATCACGATCGAGTGATTGGTGATCTATCGATCAGTGTTAGGTATTAAGTTTTAAGTTTTAGGTGGAGCGGGACCTGAGACGAGCTCAGTCGAATCGTGTCCCAGCACGCTTCTTTTCTTCTTATAACAATCTAAACGAGCTTCAAGCAGCTGTCGGTGAGATCAGTGTTAGCCGCCGTCGTCCCGCGAGTACGGGACTATGGCGTGCCATGGGTGTTAAGTTTTAAGTGTTAGGTGGAGCGGGCTGTCCCAGCACGCTTCTTTTCTTCTTTTAATAATCTTAACGCGCTGGCAGGTACCCCGCCCCACCATATTGTCATTGCGAGGGAGGCTATCAGCTGACCGCGGCTACCGAGCGCAGCGACATCTTCCAATCCAGGGGAAGGTCTGTTGCGTGATGAAAGTCCCTTGATGTTAGAGTTTACATTCCGTCGAGCAATTGTCGATTTTCAATCAGCTTCCCTTTAGCGGCTAGCATTAAGCTACCGACATTCCCCTTGAATGTGAGATGTCCAACCTTCTTACATCGGATATCGTAACTCGTAAATCGTATATCGATGCTATTGATATCCGGTATGTGATATCCGAGGTTAGATATTCGAAATATTGAGCTTACTTCAAACATCATATATCGTATATCGATGCTGACGAGACCGAAGTCTATGCTCGACATCTTCCATTCCAGGGAAATACCCGGGCATGTATTGACAGCCTCCTGGATGGGTTGATATCGTGTCGCGATTGCGCACGGAGTGCGCCCGTCCAGAAATATTCGGCAATATTAAATTGTATCAATCATGACCTATAATAAAAAATGGCATCTTGTTCAAATTTCACTTAGCGCGCTAGTAGCGATGTTCCTGATTGGCAGTCCCCTATACTCCATGGGCAAAAAGGAGAAAGAAGCCGAAGCCATGGAAGGGCAAGCGGTTTGGATCCACAACGGATTTGAGGATTTTTCAAAAGGACAATTCGATAATGCGGGGAGCAATCTTTATGTGAATGCCAACGGTGTTATTGAGATGATTAATAACCTCGATGTAAATAGTGACGGTTATGTAGACCTCGTCCTGGCAAATTCACACGATAGAATTGAACGCGGTCCCACCTGGGCGTATTCAACCGGTCAGGGGCCGGGTGAAAATTGGAAGCGACACGAGATGTCCGCGGATAGCGGATGGATGAGCCGGGTCATCGATGTGGATGGTGACGGACACAACGACCTGGTGACCGTGAACTCTCAGAACGGAGTCTCTTCGGAATTGGACTCATACATTTATTGGGGAGGTCCTGAGGGACTGGAAGCGAGCAGAACGGACCTCCCGACGATTGGAGCTTTCGATGTCGCGCCACTTGATATTAACAGCGATGGAAAACTCGACTTACTCTTCCCCTCCGCGTGGGTAGACGGACACAATCCGGCAATACCACGATTAGCTCACGTCTATATTCAAGGAGAAGACCGAGCATTTAAAGATGAGGGAAAGCGCTATGGAATGATCGCGACAGGGGCCTTAGGCATCGCGACCGGGGATTTGAACAACGATGAGTATGCGGATATTGTTTTGGCCAGTTACCGTGTAGGTCAAAGTAATTTAAATACGGAGTCTTTAATTTTCTGGGGAACAGAGGAGGGAGTTAATGCCTACGATCCTTTCACTTTACCTACTTACGGAGCACGCCAGGTTATACTTGAGGACCTGAACCAGGACGGGAGCAACGACCTGATGTTCTGCGGTAGCGCTCAAGTTCGCGTCTATTGGAATAAAGGAGGAAACATTGATAGTGAGAACCCCGTCATTATTGAGGGGAAAGGTCAATCTGCAGAATTCAGCAGTAGCGTTATTCGCGCTGATATTGCCGATGTAGATGCTAATGGCTTTCCGGACCTGCTTATTGCCACCTCAGATGGCGTGCAGATCCGCTCGGGAGATAACATGGAGGAGATGAAAACATTGATTGAAGTAAAAAACTCTCGGTGGGTAACGGCCGCTGATCTCGATGGGGATAGTTTACCTGAACTGATCATCAGTAAGCACTCTGACGGGAATGAATACGATATCCAGTCACCTGTCTACTGGAATGGACCGGACGGGTATTCTGACGATCGAACGAGTTGGGTGCAAACGATAGGGGTCATAGGTAACACCGCCGGGGACCTGGATGGAGACGGGAAGCCGGAAGTGATCTTCAATAACGTCATCGACGGGCATGTGAGTAGCATACCCTCTTATGTGTATCTCGGTAACGAAAAGGCAGATTACAATGAGGATAATCGACTCGAATTTCAAACTGTACATAGCATGATAGCTCTCGTTGCCGATTTGAATAGCGATGGGTATCCCGAAGTTGTTTTTACCACTCCGGATGGATTTCGCATATTCAGCGGTGGAGCGAAAGGACCGTTATAGAATGAATATAGCGATTTTAATAATGATTTTGAATTAGGTGAACTGCAGGCAGTCGATTTTAATCGGGATGGCTATCTTGATATTCTTGCGGTTGCCTTTGGTTCCAGTCTTGGTGAGAATGACAGCGATAATACTTCTTCCCTATTTTATGGTTCACCCAGCGGATTTTCCATGGAGAGAACCGATTCAGATTCACTATACAATAGAGGGGACCGGGGTGTCGTCGGTGATGTCAATAACGATGGCTATATTGATATCGTATTTCACGATAAACGGAACTTCATACGCATTTATCTCGGAAACGCTGAAGGGTTTTCCCAGGACCGGAAATGGGAAATACCCTGTCACGGCCTGGAAGATTCAGCAGCTTTAAATATGGCAGATATTAACAGTGACGGATGGCTGGATATAATTGTCGGCATCCTTGGCCACCGCAGACGTCATAAAGACACATTGCGTATTCATTATGGAAGTCCGGAAGGCTATCAGGATGATAACATTCAGGAATTGTTGTCTGGATACAGCGCAATATTTACAGGAGTCGCGGACTACAATAACGACGGCAACCTCGATATCCTGGTCACCGCCTATGCTGACCCGACTTCGAGAACACCGCCGGCACAGTTGTTTTACGGGGACGGTAAAAGGATTGATTTTGACCATCCTGTCAATCTTCCCGGTTATGCCGCCGGCGCGGTGACCCAGGCAGATTTGAATCGTGACGGATGGATAGATATCGCCCTGGCCTGTCATCGCAACGATATTGGACACCAGGTCGATTCATTGATTTACTGGAATAGCCCCGACGGGTTTGACAGGAATGAAGTATCCCGTTTCCCCGGTCTCGGCCCCCACGGGATGACAGGTTTCGATCGGGGAAATGCATTCACCCGGAAGCCTGAAGAGAACTATGTATCCCCACCCTATGCGTTGGGGGATCGAAAAGCGCGCCGCATCCATTGGGACAGTAAAGAGACAGAACTTCTGAAAATAAAATTCCAGCTTCGATGGAGCGAATCGGAAGCAGGTCTTGATGATGCTGCCTGGATGGGCCCGACCGGGACCGCGTCTTATTATGAAACCTCCAGTGAAACGATTGAGGGAATACCGAATGACGCCCGGTGGTTGCAATACAAAGCAACACTTATTTCAACTTATGGGTGTGGTTCACCTAAACTGAATGAAGTTCGGATCGACCTCTGATCCAAGGTTGATTTTTTTTGATTCTTCATCGTAGGATAGTTCGAGCAGTTCAATATTTATATTGCGATTATTTTATAAAATTCCTCAATTACGGCCAGGAGAACGATGAATTTTTGGACAGAGATTAATGAGATAAAATTTGCCGAAAACGAACTTTGGCGCATTGGTCTCCTTTTTTTAGTCCTCCTGCTCGCGCTTATTATTGGGCGTATTACTAAAAGCATTCTGACAAAATATGCGCTGGTGTTCGAAAATCAGGAAAGACTGATGGGAGCGGCCGCGCTCAATGCTTTAGCGCGCACGGTAATTCTACTCTCGGCGGCAATTGGTGTTTCTATCGGTGTTAAATTGTTAGTCCTCAGCGAAGGGCTGGAAGATATTTTAGTTACGATAACAGACCTGTTGCTTGTTATCTCCGTCGGGACTGCTGTTTATTGGCTGGTGGATGTTCCCCACGCATGGCTGACTTACATGACCAAAAAAAGTCAAAGCAAGCTGGATGATATGCTTGTCCCTATAGTACGCAAAAGCCTGCGCATTACTATAGTCCTGGTGGTCTTAGTCCAGGTGGCACAAATCCTGAGTGATAAACCTGTAACATCTATTATTGCGGGTTTAGGCATTGGAAGTTTGGCCATTGCCTTAGCTGCGCAGGATTCTATTAAAAACTTTTTCGGATCGCTTATTATTTTCACCGATAAACCGTTCGAACTGGGTGACAGGATTAAAGTGGATGGTCATGACGGACCCGTCGAAGATGTGGGGTTGCGCTCGACTAAAATCAGAAACCTGCAAGGTCATTTAGTTACTATCCCCAACGGGGAACTGGCGAATAAATCAATTCAGAATATTGGTAAGCGTCCTTTTATCCGTCGTATTGCCAATATCACCATCACCTATGATACATCCTCGGAAAAAGTGGATCGCGCGCTGGAAATACTTAAAGAATTACTCAAAGACCACGAAGGGATGAAAGAAGATTTTCCGGCCCGTGTTTTCTTTAATGAATTTAACGATGCCTCTTTAAATATCCTTGTCATTTACTGGTATCATCCCCCCGATTACTTTGACTATCTTGCTTTTACCGAGAAATTTAACAAAGAGGTATTTCGTCGCTTTAATGATGAGGGTATCGAATTTGCCTTTCCCACGCAGACCCTATATCTCGCCGGCGATCCTGCACGGCCGCTCAACGTGGGCGTGCAACAGGATGACGCGAATTAAATGGAGAGTATTTCCCCTTCCGTCTTTAATAAAAGTGTCACTTCCTACCAGGACTACGCTCTTTTCTGGATCTTTGCCCCTGCGGTAATTTTATCGGTCAGCGGTCTCCTCGCGGAAAATCTTAAAACCGCGCGCTTCATAGTTCTGTAATGCTCTTGGGTGATCAAGGGAGTCAGTGTGTAACCAGACTCGCGATGCACCCTCCCACGCCCAGGCAGATTTTACAGCGTGTGATAACAGGACCCCACCATATCCCTTGCCTATAAATTGCGGCGTAAGGCCAAATGCCAGGATTTCCACGTCCGATTGGTTCTGACAGAGTTCATAGTAACCGGCTACCGAACCTTTGCAGTAGGCCATCCATGTTCTATGATTTTCACTTTCAACTAAAGTTTTCCACTGACTGTCAGACCACGAGAGCTTGCTTTTCCATTCCCAGTCTTCACCAACGAACAGGTAAAGAAATTTATTAATTTGAAACTGCGCAACATCACATTCACCGACAATTAATTCCTGCGATTCACTTTTTTCCCTCAGCCATGAGGATGACAGCATTTCCAGGTAATACGTCGTTACCTTTTCCTTTCCGCCATTCACATTTCTGATATCATAATGATTAGGTAACATACTGATCAGTCACTCTTCAGCACAACACAATTTATAGGATAACATAGGGAGAAAAGTCACACTAGTCATAAAATCCCTGGAAAGTGAGCGATTTTAAAGTATTGAACGCACCCATTGTCATTGCGAAGGAGGCGTAGCCGACTGTGGCTACCGAAGGGTTTAACCCGACATCTTCCACTCCAGGCGAATAGACATTGTGCGTACGAATGCCAGTCTCCGATTAGATCTTTATAATGAGGGTTTGTTTCTTCAATTAAGGCAATTATTCAGCTGAGAATAAACACTTACATCCAAGGAACTAGATCGCGCAACCGACATTCCCCTGGAATGGAAGATGTCGCTTCGCTCTGTAGCCGCGTCGCGTTGCTCCTCGCAATGACAAAAAAGGAAATTAACCAACAACCACTGAAAAGGAAAGGGTTGTATTTTTTTACCTCCTACGTGGGAGATTAAATCAATTATACTAGTGCAGAATATTCAAATTTACTGAATGAATTTCTAAACGCGCATGCCATGATGGACATCAACCACGTAGACGACACCGTCTTCACCGAGTGCGTCATTTTCAGGCAGCTGCGGCCAACCGTGCACCACTTTATAACTTTCATGATGCGCACCCATGACCGCTGCTATGGGGAATAGATTTAAAGCAAATGCCTTTAAATAATATCCGAGGTTATAATGATCCAGGCTGCATGTTTTCATTATAATCCTTTTCTTATACTAAATGGACTAAAGCAAGGTCTGACTCCTGATGACTATGCCTTTGTCCTGCTGAAGTTTTACTCTCTTTTAAATTTATTGTGCATGTGAGCCATAATTATATAGAAAACCATCACTATGGATATGCTCAATAGTCTTGCTGACTCACTGACCCATAAATGGACAGGAATTTATATTCGCGTTTTGGCTGTCATCCTGGCCTACGGTGCCATAATGCACGTCGGGAATATACTTGGGTGGACGGGTAAACCCTGGATGGACACTCCCCTGCACTGGCGGACGATGGATATAGTGCTGCTTCTTTTTAATATAGTAGTGGGTGTTGGATTGTGGATAAAAGCTCCGTGGGCTGTGGTTGTATTTCTAATTGGGATCATCGTTCTGCAGATAGTTCCCTACACATTATTCCGCTCGCATTTTGCAGAATCACCCGATCAGGTAAAAACCCTGAATGGCCTTGTTATAACATGGGTGCTCTTATTGGGAACACTTTTTGTTCTATTTTCGTTGAAGAAGTAATGACGGCTTTTTAACGCTTTGGGTTACGCTATGCTGCGCCGACGCTCCATTCGACTCATCCTCATCGGGTCAGTAGGAATCTTTCTCTTCCTTTCGCTTGTTCTCTACCGAATTGCCCAACTCCCCGAGCCGGCTCCCGAAACGATGCAGGTGTCCGGAATGCAGATCATCCGTGATGAGCTGGAGAAAATGCGGGAGTCTTCGTTTGGAAGATCACCACGAGGCACGATACTCTGTGACAGGGTGGAGAATTTCCTCGAAGAGGGACGCATCATTTTCAGCTCCCAACTCGGAGGTCCACGCGGTGTGTGGCACCAGAGTATCCTCGGGAAAGAAAAGATTTATGTCAGGATTCTCGAAAACAACAACGACTACTTTATTCACCAGTTGCCCTACCAGATGATGGAGGCAATTTTTCATGAAGCCGTGCATTCCGCCCATGGCAGGTTTCACCGCAACAGTATCGAGGAAGAATGCGATGCCTTTGTCGCGGGCATGACTGTCGAGGCACTGATTAAGGGTAAATCGGTGCCCGACGTGTTTATGATCGATGGCAAAACTTTGGGGGACTACCTTCTTGCCGCGTATTCGGATCTTCCAAGAAATCCTGACTATCGCCCCATCGGCATTACCCTGGAGGAAATCTACCGGCGTTCGAACATCGAGCGTCCGTAGTGTGTGCGAATACGCGTGAATGCGGATTGGTCCTAACGGATATTATAAGTAATACTCATTTTCGCAATTCTCCTGTCGTCATTGCGAGGAGCAACGCGACGCGGCTACCGAGCGAAGCGACATCTTCCATTCCAAGGGAGTGTCTATTGCGTAATGTAGGTCCCTGGATGTAAGGGACTACTCTCAGCTAAACGAATGCCTTTACTGATGAGATGAATCCTAATTGGAAAGATCCGAGCTGAGACTGGCATTAGTAAGCACAATGTCTATTTGCCTGGATTGCTTCGTCACCCGCGACTGCGGGATCCTCGCAATGACAAATGAGAAAATTAACTCAATTACTATTAAATTTCACCAATGTAGTAAGATAGCATGTGATCACTGTTCACTGATTGCTTTCTAGCCATCCTGCATCCCGCATCCTGCATCCTTAATCATACACCCAATCTGCAATCGGCATTCCAAAATCGTAAATTGATTACCCTACCCTATCGCACCAGTCTTCGAAAAGGTTCCTTCTTCAGATCGACCACCAGGTAGCGGTCAAGATTACCCTCATCCAAACCTTTTTTGATCATTTCAAACGATTCTGCTGCGGCCCGACAGGTTTGTTCTATATCCTCTTCTGTATGCGCGAGCGTCGCATTGACAGCATGGCGTGTATGTATCCCTCGCCTCGACATTTCCTGGATATATAAAGTGCTGGCTTCAGGGATAAGCTTCTCAGGAATATCTAACTTGACGGAAGGACATACATAATGACCGACACAGCTTCCCGACAGACCTGATGAAGCAATCGCGTCATTCATCGATGCACGGTATCTTTCCCCGATTTCCTCAAATCTTTTTTCTGAGTCACGCCGTTTCAGTTCTCTAATTGTTGTGAGAGCCGCGGCCAGGCCGACATTGTCACTCCAGTAGGAACTGGAGATAAACATCCGTGATGCCGGTTCCATCACCTCACGCGATCCAACCACCGCGCCCAGGGGATAGCCGTTCGTCATACACTTGGCCAGGACCGTCATGTCCGGGGTGACACCGATGTATGCCTGTACACCGCCAACGCGTATGCGCCAGCCACTCGAGACCTCATCGAAAACAAGAAACGCATCATATTGATGCGCGAGCGCCTTCACACTTTCCAGGTAACCATCGGGAGGAACTTCTGATCGCATGGGTTCCATCATCACCGCGGCGACTTCTCCTTCGTGTTGCTTCAACAGGTCTTCCAGCATATTCAAATCGCCGTAGGAAAAAGGAACTGCGGTTCCCGCGAGAGCTCTCGGCACCCCTATGGGGTCGATCCCCGCGAAGGGAAACTCTCCACTTTCCGGATCCACCAGGTAGTTGGCGGATTGATACCAGTCGTGCCAGCCGTGGTAACCGCAAAACAGAATGATGTCCTTGCCTGTGGTTCCCCTGACAATACGGGCGGCCAGTGCACAGGCCTCACCGCCCGCTTTGGCATAGCGAACCATCTCTGCGCTGGGAATGGTCTTAACCAGTTCTTCGGCCAGCTCTACCTCTAATGCGCTGTTGATCGTATAGATACTGCCTTTATCAATCTGTTCTTTAACCGCCTGGTTCACCACCTCGTCGGCATGGCCTAGAATAATGGCGCTCACCGCATTCACCCAATCGATATAGACGTTGCCGTCTATGTCTACGAACCTGGAGCCTTTTGCGTGGGCCGCGTATATAGGACTGACCCCATCGGCGAATTGGCTGGCGCGGCGCCCGAAGAGTTGTGTATGTCCCGGAATGAGTTCTCCGGCTCTCTTATACAGTTCTTTTGAACCACTTATATCAGGGAATTCTGACATGAGAATTTACGAGAAAAGGTCGGGCTGTGTATTTATAGATTGACAGAGTAAGCGGTGCAAATGGCTTAGTAATGTTGGTGATAGTGTTACAGTTCTCAGGTAAAAGTTTTGCAATTAAAATTTTACCAAAATATGACTCATGCAGATTAAACTAATATTTTTCGGAGGAGATATAATAAATTGGAATCAATAAATATCTTATTCACCGACAAGCAACAAGCTGAATTACGCAGCGAGCCCCTGCCCTCCCTGCCCGATGACTCTCTATTGGTGAAAACCAGTATGAGCCTGATCAGCACCGGCACCGAATCGATCTGCTACCGCGGCGTGCTGGAAGAAGGTTCGCACTGGGCTAACTGGGTGAAATACCCTTTTCATCCGGGCTATAGTAATGTCGGCACCGTTGAGCAAGTAGGAGCGAAGGTAGATGGCTACGCGGTGGGCGACCGGGTCTTCAGCACCGCCAACCATCGGCAATACTCTATTACCAAACCCCCTGTAACCAAAATCCCTGACACGATCAGCAATGAATCAGCGATCTGGTCGAAACTCTGCACCATCGCTCAAACGGGGGTGCGGCGGGCACAATTGACTATGGGAGACAAAGTGGTGATCATCGGCATGGGGCCGTTGGGGCAACTGCTTACCCAATATACACGGGTAATGGGCGCTGAAGAAGTGCTTGCTATCGACACCATAGCCAGTCGCCTGGAGGTGGCCACGGCGCACGGGGCCACCCGGATCTTTAACGGTAGCGCCGCCGATGCCATCCCTTTTGTCCAGGATTTTACAGATGGACAACTGGGCGACGTGGTATTCGATGCCACGGGCCATTACGCGGTCTTCCCACTGGCCCTCAAACTGGTTCGCCAATTTGGCACCATGATGCTCATCGGCGACTCACCACAGCCGGGTAAACAGGCTCTCACCGGTGATATTGTGACCCGTCAGATCAGTGTGCGCGGCTCGCATAACGAGCAATTACCGGACAAGAGCAAATGGCATATTTTGCGCCAGATTGAGCTGCTCTATAAATATCTCACACGGGGTCAGATGCGTGTCGATGATCTGATCACCCACCGCCATCCGCCTCAGAACGCGCCCAGGGTTTATGCCGATCTCCTGGAAAATCGGTCCGACACCATCGGCGTGGCCTTTGATTGGAGTTTATTATAAATGAGAAGCAACCGATAACCTGTAATTCAAACGATGAATTAACGTCCGGAAAGGAACCCAGTCTTATGCCTGTTAAACAATCCGTCTGCACCCCCATGGTCCCCCAGGAAGTGATGTCCCTGGAGGAAATTATTGAACAGATTGCCAACATCGGTTACCCCGCTATCGAAATCTGGGGCCGGGATGACAACTTCGAGTCTATCTGTAATTCAGCCGAACAAAATAATCTTCGCGTGGCCAGCATGATTGGGCACGCTTCGCTACCGGATGGTCTCAACAACCCGGCCAACCACGATCGAATTGAGGCCGAGTTAAAGGAATCGATCGATCTCGCCGCCGATAAGAGGATACCCGGTTTGATTTGTTTCAGCGGCAATCACCTCCCCGGTATGGATGACGCCGAGGCCATTGCTAACACGGTGACGGGTCTGCGTCGATCGGCCCCCTATGCTGAAGCCAAGGGCATAAATTTGAATTTGGAGCTGCTCAATTCCAAAGTGGACCATCCCGGCTATCAGTGTGATCACACCACCTGGGGTATGGCGGTCGTCGAGCAGGTAAACAGCCCGCAAGTCAAACTGCTCTACGACATTTACCATATGCAGATTATGGAAGGTGACATTATTCGAACTATGGTCGATAATTTATCAGCGATCGGGCATATCCATACCGCCGGTAATCCGGGGCGGAATGACCTCGATGATGACCAGGAATTAAATTACCAGGGTATCTGTCGCGCCCTCTCCGCTGCAGGATACGAGGGCTACGTCGGTCACGAATTCCGACCAAAAGGGGACTTGGTTGCAGCCTTGCGCCAGGCATATGAACAGTGCACCGTCGAGTGAGATTCAAATAGATTTGTAGGGATTCAAAACGGGTAGCCGCTGTCGTTAGACTGATAAAAGATAATTCGCTTCAAATCAAATGATTGATGAGAAGAGAGATAATTGAGTATGCGTATTCTTGAAGTTCGACGTCATTCAATGCGCAATAAGCCAGGTGAGCACCTTTCCCGTGAAGGCATTGAACTCGCGCAATTCATCGGATCAAAATCTGGTCCGTTTGATTTGGTTGTTACCAGTCCAATCCATCGTGCGATCGAGACAGCAGTTGCAATGGGATTTGCCGTTAATGAAACTTGTCAGGTTCTTTCCGAGCTATCTTCTGATATATTCCATAATTCGGGATGGCCAGCTCCTTTCGATCAACTTCGGGGACTTGCGTATCAGCATCGCAATGTTGAGTCCTTCGCAATTACGCAAGCACATGCCTGGCGGGATATTGTCTGTAAAATAAATGATGATGAGCAGGTTCTTATTGTCACCCATGGTCTTTTTGTAGAGTTGGGAGCGATAGCCTGATTACCACATGCCAATCACTCAGAATGGAGCAGTCCAATTGGATACTGTGAAGGCTTTCGTTTTACATTCGAGAATGAGGAATTTCAGGCTGGTGAGATACTACGTGTTCCACCAGATCAATACTTAGTAATAAACTGATGTGACATGAGGATATGGTTTAGATCGTCTAACAAGTCGCTAGAGACCGACTACATCCGCCGCTAAAGTGCCAGATGTGGCGGCTCACAATTGTTGCCGCTATTTTTCCGGTGAAAAATTATTGGTGAACATAGTGAACCAGTCAGGAAGAGAATCAATTAAGGGACCCATTATTTCTTTTGCCTGATCAAGAAAGGATTGGGGATCACCATACACTTCGCCTTCTTCCTCGCTGACAAGATCACTTACCCCCCGTAAAATCAGACAGGGAATACTATTTAATTTGCATACATGGGCGATAGCCCCTGATTCCCAATCGCCGGCTATCGCGGAATATTTATTCTTCAAATGATTGATCTGTTCAGGGTCCAGATCACTATCTCCGGAAATCAGTAGTGAGCGTTTGACCTTTAACGGCGTTTTTTTCGCAATCCACGACAAATCAATATCCGTAGTATACTTCCTGATTGCTTCGTCCGAATCAGAGATTCTTTCGTAGATATCATAAATAATCGTTTTTTCAACGAGTATGATTTCTCCCCTTTCTATCCGCCCATCAAATCCCCCACAGGTCCCAATGTTTATGAGTAAATCAGGATTAAATTTATTAATAACATATTGGGCGGAACCTGCGGCATTTACTTTTCCGGAGCCACCATGGAGTAGAATAAATTCATCACCCTCTTTCGGGGAGTTAAGATTAATTTTAAAATACTCTCCGTATGGAGTCTTTTCCAAAGGATGATCTTTATAGCGATTTTTAACAAACCCCCATTCGGCTTTAGCAGACACGACAACGACATTCATGACTTATGATTGTAAACGAATATTAATGCACTATGCTCTTAACACATAGCAACCCCCTCTTTTTTAAGACAAGTTTATTAACATTTGTCAGTTCCGAGTCCCATAGCCTCGTGACGCCATAATCCATACCAGGCCTGATCCTTTTTGACTTCATTGTTGGCTAATATAATATTAGGACTCATTAATGAACGAGGAAGTCGAAGCATACATGGCTGCTGTTCCGGGAAACCGTAAATCGAAGATTGAAGCGCTACACAAATTAATTACGCAATCGTTACCTGAAGTAATTATCGATATGAAATACAAGATGCCCACTTATCAAGTCGGAGAGGGATGGGTCGCAATCGCAAACCAGAAGAACTATGTTTCTCTATACACCTGCGGCTATTACCATATCGAAAACTTTAAAGCCAGGCACCCGAAGATAAAAACAGGTAAGGGTTGCATCAATTTCAAGGACAACGACACATTCCCGCTTAAGGACATTGAGGCTGTGGTAAAGCATGCCATTAAACATCCCAAGGAGTAAAGATATCAGGGATGAAACTTGATTCGTTGCCAATGTCCACATGGTCACCGACTCGGCGCAATTCAAGGAATGACTTCCACTCCTGACTCTTTTTATTAACCTTTGTATCTTCTTTTTGTCATTGCGAGGAGCAACGCGACGCGGCAATCCAGGCGAATAGTCGTTGTGTCTATAAATGCCAATCACATCTCAGATCTATCCAATGAGGATTCGTCCAGCTGAAAATAAGCCCTGAAATCCAGAGTCTATAGAACGCAATAGACATCCCCGTGGAATGGAAGATGTCGCTACGCTCGGTAAGCGCGTCTCCCGCAGTTGCGGGATCCTCGCAAGGACAAGAGGAAGTTTACATGGCTATCCAAAATGGGACTCGATTACCATCACATGAAGGGAAATACGAGTGCGTCATGTGGTCGTGTAAATTTTTTTAATTGATAATACCTTATTTATTAACTTTCGTTGTTCTTAGTGAGGGGGAAGGTAAAATGATTAACGTCGGTGCCGAAGTTATGGTCCGCCTTCATTTAACAAAAATGCTTGATCACCTTCGAACGAAAGCATGACCGAAGACCAACAATTTAAGGACGATTCCGGAAAGCGCGCCCTGGCGACTATTGTCTTTACTGATGTGGTTAATTTCAGCGAACGCATGAATAAAGATGAAGACGGCACTTTGAAATTGTTATCAAAGGATTTAGCCTGGATGACCGATCTCACCGAAAAACGGCAAGGTCGTGTCATTAAATCTACCGGTGATGGTTTGATGATATACTTTGACAGTGCGGTAGAGGCCGTTGCCTGGTCCCTTGATATTCAAAACATCAAATCCCGGCAGCTCAGTGAGAATCAGCCGGGAGAACATTTACAGCATCGCATTGGCATCCATATAGGTGATGTATTCTTTAAGGATTCCGACCTCATGGGCGATGGTGTCAACATTGCTTCCCGTCTTGAAGGGATTGCTCAACCCGGTGGCATTTGTATCTCACAAATCGTTTACGACACGGTGAAAAACAAGCTGCCTCTAAATGCTAAATTTCTGGGTCTGCAGAAGTTGAAAAATCTCGATGAAAAAATACCGGTGCACCATATTGAGGTTGGGGATGATAAGGTAGCTTTGCCGGAAACCGAAACGGTAAAAGCCATGCAAATGAACCCAAAAAGAAAGTCACCTGGTAAGACTTTATATATTGGGGCCGTTGTCCTCGTTATCGTTTTAGCGTCGTTATTCTACTACGTTGAAATCAACCGAATAGAACAGGTCCCCGTGATTGTTGAATCACAAAGTAAATCTATCGCGGTCTTACCATTTCAGGATATGAGTCCGGAAAAAGACCAGGAGTATTTCAGCGATGGAATTTCTGAAGAAATCATAAATGTCCTGGCTAAGATAGATACCCTGCAAGTGGCTTCACGAACCTCCTCATTTCAGTTCAAAGGGAAAAATGCCGATATACCGACAATCGGTAAGCAGCTCAACGTATCCACAGTGCTTGAGGGTAGCGTGCGTAAATCAGGAAGAACGATCAGAGTTACTGCACAGCTTATAAACGTTGCCGATGATTTACATCTCTGGTCCGAAACCTACGATCGGGAACTGAAGAACATCTTCGCCATCCAGGATGAGATTGCCCTGGCAATAACGCAAGTGCTTCAGGTTAAGCTCATGGGTGATGAGGATATTCCTCACATCAAGCCCCACACGGAGAACGTTGATGCCTACGATCATTACCTTTTGGGCCGTTACCATTGGTCGAAGCGGACCGAGAAAGGAATAATGACGGCAATCGAACACTATAAGCAGGCCATTACCCTGGATCCCGACTACGCTCTTGCTTACTCGGGTCTCGCGGATGCTTATCTTGTTCTCCCATCCTATGCCTCTGCTGTAAAAAGATACGATATAAGAGCTCATGCTAAGGAGGCAGTAAAGATGGCACTGGCAATCGATCCGAACCTTGCCGAAGCCTATACATCTTTGGGATATACAAGGGAGGTATTCCACTTTGACTATGCTGGCGCCGAAAAGGAGTACCGATATTCGATCGAGCTCAACTCAAAATATGCGCCGGCGCATTACCGTTATTCGCACCTTCTTATGTGCACGGGCCGCTTACGAGAAGCCCTGGCAAAGGGAAAAAAAGCATTGGAACTGGAGCCTTTTTCAATCCTCTACAACAATCATCTTGGGACTCTGTATAATTATGCGCGGTAGTATGACACAGCCATTCAACATTTTGAAAAAACTCTGACTCTGGACGTGAACAACCCGTTTGGATGGGCAAACATAGGACTTGCATTACTAGACAAAGAAAAGTTTGAGGATGCTTCACAGGCATTGAATCGCTGGGCCGAACTCACCGGTAATGATTATAAAGTGGTGAAGCTTTATGTTTCGCTCGTAGAAAAACGCGCCCGGACAGGCGAGCCCGTATCATATCCTCCAAAATTGGAATCTGTGTTCCCCTATTACTTCTACGCCTTTTTGGGCCACAAGGAACAGACCTTAACCCTGCTCGAACAGTTCCGCAAAGAAGAAAAGTATGGAGTTCTCCAAACATGTAAGTACGATCCCGTATTTGATTTTCTACAATCAGAGCCACGATTTATAGCGCTTATGCGAAAGGTGAGATTAGAGAAGGAGTAGCGATTTTCGAATTGTCTTCATGTCCAAACAGCGTCGAAAACTCCACATCGCTTGCGCCCTCGATTCGGATATCTTCCATCAGGTCGAGAACGCTGCGCCGGTGATTGATCGGGCGCGCTACGACTACGATGTTGTCCACACCCTGGAACGTCTCTATCAATCCGTAGATCTCGTGCCCATCAACAGCAATCTGGATCGCGCCTACAAGGTGTTAAAACAAATCGAACCAGACGTGGTTTTCAACCTCGCCTATTGTGGTCTAAAGAAAGAACCGACTTTCGCCGAGTTTCTTGATCGCATCGGCCTCCCCTACACCGGCTCTGGGCAAAAAGGGATTGCCCTCGCCGACGACAAAATCAGGTCACGGAAGCTGCTGCGTGCGGCAGGTCTGCATGTTCCAAGGTTCGTGAAATTACCTATCGGTGCATTAAAAGCGAAGTTTGACCTAAGGCCACCGTTAATCGTCAAGCCAGCCCTACTGGGCGCCAGTTCGTCGGGGATCTACCTCGATAGTCTCGTCATGACTCAGGCGGCCGCGATGGCGCGCGCGCGACGCGTGTGGACTCGATGCGGTGTTCCCGCAGTGTGTGACGAGTTTATTGTTGGCCGCGAACTGCGGATCGGTGTAGTCGAGGACCGCAACGCCAAGTTTCGTGTCGCGGGTATCACTGAGATCCTTTTTCCAAAATCAAATCCCGGCTGGGGGTTCTGGAGTGAAGGTATACGAAATAACGCACGCAATCGTCACGCCAGGGGTGTCCATTACAGGGCTGCCCGATTGCCCAAAAAAGTAAAAGCCGAAATTCATTCAATCGCGGATAAAGCGATGCGTGTTCTCGATCTTCGTGGATACGCGACCCTCGACGTTCGCCTCGATGCGCGTGAACGTTGCATCATTATCGAAGTTAACGCCAACCCCGGCCTTTCCAGTAGTTTTCTCTCCTGGCGCATACCGAGCTTCACCGAAAATATTCGTCAAATCGTAGGCGCCGCCCATAATATTCAAAAGGGGGCACTCCTTGAATCTTGATATACTTATTTATGTACGCATTGAGAAGTGCATGAGGTGGTGCGAAATTGTTGAATTAACTTAACGCACAATTCGAGGAATAACCTTTTTCTCACTACATGCTACTGATTTAATGCCAGTAAAACCTCCACCACATCGAAAGGTTCAGCGCGTTTCCGATAGTCGACGTTTATAAACGCGTATTGAATAATACGATCTTGATCAATGACGTAGGTAGCGACCAAGGGTAGTTCGAGTTTGCGGCTGTCGTTCTTTTCCTTAAGATCTATTCCACCTGTAAGCGCGCTTAATGCTTCGTCCACGCTGTAAGAGATCCCGAATTTTTTGGCGATCCTGTTATTTCGGTCTGTCAACACTTCAAATCCGAGATCGTTTTTTTCAATCATCGACAAACTGTTATCAGGTTTTTCAGGTGAAATTGCGAAAAGATTAGCCCCGGCTGCATGGATCTCCGGTAGCGCTCTCTGGTAAGCACGCAGCGATATATTGCAGTAGGGACACCACTCACCCATATAAAATAAAATTACGACTGGACCTTCATTCAGGGCTTCATTGATGTTCACGATTTCACCCAAAGCATTAGGCAAACTTAAGTTCGGCGCGCGATCACCTTTGTTGCGTGACCTATCTTCAATACCGGTTTCAAGTAAGGTGACAAAACTTTCCTCTAAAGCTTCATGAGCGATCTGATCGATGCTCATTTTATTTTTTGCGCTGAGAGCTTCCAGTTGTTTGGTCAATTCGAGCGGTTGGATCTTATTAGCTAGAGTGACACCCGCACTGCTAATTAGTAAAATGGTAAGTAAGTATATAGCGATTCTTTTATTCATCGATTAAATATCTGTATGTATTGTTTACAGTCTCGTGTATTTTAAATCAAGTTATGGCCCTGTTATAATTTCGGTGTTGGTATTCCTTGTCAACAATCCTCGAACGTATTCAATTGGTCGGAATACCCCACCGGTTTGCTATAATAATTATGAACGCGCAATTAAGACATTTATTCCAAGAAGCAACAGTTCCTCTTCGTCTGAAAAGTCAAAAGAGGTCATTCGACATATTTAATGTTTCAAACCGGTTTGACTTTCAACGTCAGTAATTCACACAAAGACTAAATTACAATACGGTTTACCGTTAGATCATTATCAACGGACTTGATTACCAGTAAGCGAAGATAAATATAAGTGCGTCAAGTGGCTGTATTTTTTAAATTGATAAACTCTTTTTTATCTCATTTCTTTGACCGTAATGAGGGAAAAGATTGGAGTTAAAAGGGGGCAATCCTTATATCTTGAGGGGCAAATGGAAGTGATCAGTAATGAAACGCAAGGTGGGCGCTATGAGCATCGTTTAAATAAGAGGCGTGTTGAATGATGGAGACCCTACCCTTCAACATCCCGGTTATCGATATCTCTGAGGAGACGGAGCGTCACGTAATCGTGGACCGGGGCACGGCTGAAAGCTACAAAGGGCACCCCACTACGCTCCTCATGCCGGACAAAAAGACGATCTTTTGTGTCTACCCATTGGGGCACGGGGGCCCGTCCGCGGTGCTTCGGCGCAGCGACGACGGCGGGTTGTCATGGTCTGACCCCTTACCCGTCCCGGAGAACTGGAAGACCGCGAACAATTGCCCCGCCCTCTACCGCTTTGTCGGGCCGGACGGTGTGGAGCGGCTCTTTGTTTTTGAGGGCAATGGCAAGATGCGGCAGTCCCTGTCGCTGGATCGCGGTCAGATCTGGACATCGTTCGAAGAAAATGGGTTGGAGACAACCATGCCCTTTACCACGATTATAGAGGTCGCTCAAAACCGGTTGTTGGGCGGCTGGAATCGGGATGGTGCAACCTTCATGAGCGTCTCAGAAGACGGAGGGCTGACATGGGGACCGGAGCGGGTCCTGCTCACGAGCGGCGGGAGGTTCCCTGAATCAAAGCCCTGCGAACCGGCATTTGTGCGCTCACCGGACGGGAAGGAAATTGCCTGTGTCTTGCGAGTCAACGGCAATATGAAATGCCGCTCGCTCGCCATGTTCAGTGACGATGAAGGAGAATCGTGGACTCCACCCGTGGAGCTCGATCGGACGATCACGGGCGACCGCCACCAACCGCGCTACGCCCCGGACGGTCGTCTCGTCATTGCCTTTAGAGACCGGACGGCGAAGAGCCCAACCTGGGGGCACTTTGTGGCTTGGGTGGGCACGTATCAGGACTTGCGCAACTGCCTGGCAGGACAGTACCGTATAAAACTGCTGCACAGTTATGACGAAGAGAAAGCGCACGACTGTGGGTACCCGGGGTTGGAGCTTTTGCCGGACGACACCCTGGTGGCCACGACCTATATCAAGTACCGGCCCGGACCGGAAAAGCAGTCGGTGGTGAGTGTCCGCTTCAAGCTTCAGGAGCTTGATGCCAAATGCTAACCTGTGGATGAGGTCGTCAAAATATGAAGATCCCTTTAGGGTTGCGAGGACAACTCAACTTTGCATCGCTTCAGGGTCCAACCATTGCTTTTCCACGGGACGATAATCGGGCCACACCTGTGGATAGCGGTCACCGGAAGTCGTGCAGTAGGCATCACCATGAATAAAAGCAATGCTGAAGGCGCGTCGGGGGCGGTCCGTGGTGTTCACAAGCGACGAATGCAGCAGTTTTGTTTTTAAGAGGATGACTTCGCCCTTGTCCATTTCCATATAAACCCGCTTTTCTTCCGGGGCGTATTTTTGAATGTCTTCTTCTTTGCGGACCGTGTGGATAGGGCATTCATTGTGAGAATAAGGAATCACTGTCAGGCAGCCGTTTTCTCGTGTTTGTGGGTCCAGTGCGGTATAGACCGAAATTTCTTCTCGGATGCTCAGGTTCCAATTTCGGCCATCCTGATGCCACTCAAGAGGCACCCCGCCATCAGCCGGCTTGTTAAAAAACATGGATCTGAACACACCGACTTTTTCACCAATCTTCTTTCGCGTGATGTCCATGAATAGTGGATGCTGAATATATTTCAGGAACAACGGATCCATCTCCAGCTCCTGGATTTTCCGGTACTTCAGCGAACTGCCCTTGTGTTCTGCGGTAAAATCCGTCATCTGCTCCGACCCGTTCGCGGAAGGACAAAGCTGCATGCCCATCCCTTCATAGCGAATGTTGCCAAGCATAATCTCATCGATGCGTTTACAAAGTCGGTCGATTTCCGCGTGTGACAGCACCACGCCCAGCCGAACATAACCTGTCTCCTCCAGTTCCTGCCATTCAGCTTCGCTTACCTTATTTTTCTGTCTGAGCTTGGTACTCACCGTTGTCATGAAGTCCCCGCCTATAAAAGTATGGCAGTAATTAAAATGTGATAGCTTCCACTCCCCACCTGGGAAATATATGAAGCTGTTTTATTAAACAAAAGCATAAATAAGAAATGCGCCAAATGCTACTGCTGAGACACCACCCACACGACCAAATGGCTTTGTAAAAGATAAAGCCCATGACATTAACCGATTAAAATTGCGGCGCCCTATTACCGCTAGAGATAAAGCGGCAACAATAGAGAGCCACCCGAGAATCTCAATTACAAGCGGAAATCTGGATACGTTGGATTGATATATCAGTAAAACACCAATAACCAGCCTTACTACCACAGCCAGGATATGCAGTTCCAGTTTGCCCAAATGATTTCGCAGATAGCCGAATATAATTTCCGGATTTATGATAATGACTATTCCGGCCAACAACGTCAGAGCTCCAAATATTATTATCAATATACTCATTTTCTATTTCCTGAATGCCGAAAAGATAAAGAATCGCATCGAACCCTATACTATTTTTTTAAAGTGACAGGTAAAAAAGTTAATTTCACGGACGCGACGGAGCGCGTCCCTCCATTTTTTTTTTCGGAGGGCCACGTAATGCCTGTCGGCCATAGCCGCGCGTTTGCGCGGCGACGGCTGATCGTGGCTGCGGTATTTTATAATTAAAAATTAAAAGTTTAAATTTAATAAAAATAGGTAAGGATATACCACTAAATCAGAGAATCCTCCAAAAATGGAAGCAATCTTTAAGCGTTAATTTAAATTCTACCAATCGATCTCTGTTCAACCTGGAAAGCAAGTGGCCTGAAAGCATTAATATAATCCAAAAGGGGAATTCTCATGAAAGCGATCGTCTACACACAATACGGACCCCCTGATGTTCTTCAGCTCAAAGAGGTAGAAAAACCTACTCCCAGGGACAATGAAGTACTCATCAAAATATATTCGACAACGGTAACTTCAGGGGACTGGAGACTTCGACGCTCAAGTTTCACAGACGCTCCCACCTTCTGGCTTCCTGCGCGAATATGGCTGGGTTTTAGAAAACCAAAAAGAACTATACTGGGGTCTGAGCTAGCCGGGGAAATTGAATCCGTCGGCAAAAATGTAAAACTATTCAGGAAAGGTGACCAGGTATTTGCATTCCATGTTTTTGGCACTTACGCCGAGTACATATGTCTGCCTGAGGAAGGAGCGGTTGCCATAAAACCGGCCAATATGACCTACGATGAAGCCTCCGCCATTCCTTTTGGGGCATCAACCGCGTTGTTTTTCCTTAGAGATAAAGGAAATATTCAGAGCGGACAAAAAGTTCTTATCTATGGAGCTTCTGGAAGCGTCGGTACTGCTGCGGTACAGCTTGCCAAGTACTTTGGAGCAGAAGTCACTGCGGTTTGCAGTACCACGAATTTAGAAATGGTGAAATCTCTGGGAGCTGATGAAGTAATTGACTACACTAAAGAGGATTTTACCAAAACCGGTCAGACTTATGATATTATTTTTGACACAGTGGGTAAGACTTCGTTTTCACTTTGCAAAAGCTCGCTAAAAGAAAACGGACTCTATCTTTTAACTGTCTTTGAGCTGCCACAGCTGGTTCAAATGTTGTGGACTTCAATGACAGGCAGTAAGAAAGTTATATGTGCGATAGGGGGTCAGCACAAAGATGATTTAATATTTTTCAAAGAGCTTATTGAGGCAGGTAGGATAAAATCAACTATTGATAGACGCTATCCTTTGGAACACACGGCCGAGGCCCACAGGTATGTCGAAAAAGGACACAAAAAGGGAAATGTAGTAATAACTTTAGGCGGCGACGATATTGTTGAATAAGCTTAACGCACAATTCAAGGAATGACCCAATTTGGACTTATCCTGATCTTCGTCTTGGTCTTCGTCTTGGTCTTCGTCATCGTCTTCGTCAATATTTAATTGGATTAAGGTATAGATGATTTTCGACAATATTTAATGCATCAAAATATTAATTGATTGCTCGATCCGATAACGGACGCGACAACGCGCGTCCCTCCCAATTTACTTTTTTTCTGGAGGGCCACGCTCCGTCGTGGCCGCGCATTGGTATTAAGATAATTTCCTAGCTTCGTCTTGTTCTTCGTCCTCGTCTCAAATTAAATATAAGATTAATCTGTACGTATTCATGGACGAAGAGGCAGACGAGGACGAAGACGAAGATTTATCCAATGATTAAATAATCCTTCGAAATGGAGGGCCACGTAATGCCTGTCGGCCATAGCCGCGCGTTTGCGCGGCGACGGCTGATCGTGGCCGCGGTATGGTATTGAAGCAGAAAAGGGGATAAGCTTCGCATGCTTGTGTTTTTTATTTCCACGTTAGAATGCGAAGCCTGACCCCCTTTTACTTTTCTCTTTCCATTTAAAGTTATCCATGTCCTGGACCTGAATTATTTTTGCGATTTATTAGAATCAGTTCGATTCCATTGACTGTTCCCTTTCACTCTTAAACTCCCACTGTCAACACCACTATCCACAGGATCATGTTGGTGATCTTTAATATCACTTTTCTTAATCCTGCGGTATGCGCACAGGGCAAACAGGACATGTAGGGCGATAATTAATATCGCTCTCCTGATACCTACGGCATATATAGATATCGATGTAACAATAAAGAGTAAGAGCAAGAATCCTACCCCTTTCCATAGGGTTCGTTCATTCACGCCGGATCCTGTTTTTGCATTGGAAAAATGTGTTGAGAGAATGTGTGCTTCATATTGTAGCAAGTGAGATGCCAAAAGATTCGCTCAGTATTCAGCATGCTAATCAACAGTCATTTATGTAAACCTTGAATATTATATTCTCTGAAAACTAAAGATAGATCAGACATACAATGCACATTGAATTACAAACCATGCATATTTAGTGTTCACTGATTCATATACTGATACTTTGAATATAATATCAGCTAATTAGCCCATTGAAGCCTGACCCCCTTTTCCTTTTCTAGATCTATTAAAAATTGACATCAGCTATTGGGGAAGTTTGAATCTTAAAATGCTTCGGTAGAGTGCACCCAGGTCCGCACGGAAAGGGCAATGCCCATCTACTAAAATTAAGGTGATCAATAATTGGTTCAGCCTAATTGCGGAATATGGCTGAAAATATGAACGCTAACCGATGCATGAGCCCAAGCCGAATCTCTCGAATCTAAAAAAACAAGCGAAGCTTATTTTTCGACAGCATAAGGAGAGATACTATCCTGTATGCGCACGGATAAGAAAAGCGCTTCCGCGATTTTTAGATAGCAGTGATAAGGAAATACTGGACTCTTCTTTCGCATTGCATGATGCCCAGGAAATAATCGCACGCGAATACGGATTCAATAAATGGGAAGTGCTGAAAAATAACAAAATAACCATGAATAAATCAAATTCTCAAAATAATCATAATAAATATCTATGTGAAGCATATCCTCAGTTGTTCGTAAGTGATGTCACACGCACAGCGAACTTTTATAAAGAAAACCTTGGGTTTGAAATCCAGTATTTATATGGAAAACCTCCCTTTTATGGAATGGTGAAAAGGGATAATATAGGATTGAACATCAGGTATGTTTGCAATCCCCCCATGGATCAAAATGAAAAGGAAAAAGAACAATTAATAAGTGCCAACATTCCTGTAAATGGAGTGAAATCGCTATTTCTTGAATTCAAGGAAAAGGAAGTTGATATTTTTCAGTCGTTAAAGTCACAACCTTGGGGCTGTGTAGATTTTATCATCAAAGACCCTGACGGAAATTTATTATTATTTTCAAATCATCCTGATTAAAAGACCTCACCATTCACTTGAGACGTACTGAGGCCAAACGAAGCAGAAAAGGGTCTTAGTGCGATTTATTGTGGGTGCCTCATTCTTTAATATCCAGGATCCCGGCAACGGACGTTCGGATCTGAACCAGATGTTCCCGTACCCATTCAGGATTAAACCGCTCCGTCCCCATCCGGAGGGGACAACTGGCCATGGCCCCACTTATCCAGCCGATTTCCTGTGGCGCATCGCGGATCAGTAGTATGTCGTTTCCCGTCATACCGTCCGGTACCGGCCTCACTTCAGCGTAGGCATCTAGGAAGGTGCGCCAAAGCATCTTGGACCGATCCAGGTCATCCTTTATCCGTAAAATGCGACGGACCTGGGAAAGTTCGAACCCCCTTGAAATGAACCTGGCATTTCCAAAATCAAAGAACACGACAGTACCGTCAGACCGCCGCCGAATGTTCGACGGCACGAGATCATCATGACACCAGCCCATATCTTGTTCATCCCTGCCAACAAGTAGTTCACTCAATCGTCTTTTCAGTTTACGGCGGAGGTCTTGCAGTTCAGCGTAGTCTTCTTTGTAGGCAAGTCGCCTGGCAAAAGGAAGGTAATCATGCTCTTCACGAAGCACGGGATAATCCGTATCGATCAGGTCTCCTGCTGTATGTAGTTGCGCCACTGCGACGCCCAATTGACAAGATGCTTCCTCACTTACAGTAAAGCTTGTCACCGGTACTTCTTCAAACAGCAATGCGGCACGGGATCCTTCGGGCGCGATCACTTCTGATGCGTATGACCCGTCATTTCGGTAGACCGCTGGGACGACACTTGCGCCATGAAGCGCGAGATCTGCGACGAAAAGAGCCTCGGCTTCAGCCTGATCGATGGATACTGGAGGACGGTAGATCTTCAGGTAGTAGGTGGGTCCAGCTGTGTTTACATGATAAACATCCGAGTCACCGCGATAGTGAAAGGTGCAGCCAAGAGCTTCGGTGATATCGTACTCTGAATCAACACGCTGTAGAAGCACCTCTTCATCAAGAACTGAAGACTGCGCTGGAAACACAGTGCGGTCATCAAGCTGGCCACTGTTTGAGATGTCGAGACCGTATCTTACGTGTCTCCCTTCAAGAACGCGTGACTTCTCAACGTCCTGCCTTGTCTCTTCTTTCTTCTTATTTTCTTTCTTCATTTAGTATCCTTTACAATTCTGCCCGCATAAAGCGTTCCCACAGTTCCTCTGCGATCCGAGAGGAATTCGTTCTTATGCCCTATCGCTGAAAGTAATCGCACAGGTTTCTAATGTCGCGCGTCAGCAACATGCAGGCACTGGAATCGACGCGGGGGTCAACAGCCTGCGGAAAATCGATGATACGCAGTTCTCCATTATGATAGAGAATATTGTAAGCAGACAGGTCGGCATGTATCCTGTTGCAACGAAGCAGCAGTTCCACGTTGTCCATTGCCACATCATAGAGATGCAGCGCTTCTGCTTTCGAGAGAGTCACATTGCTCAACATTTGTCCCGGTCGAACACCCGTGCCTATGTACTCCATCAGGATGATATCACCGGAATGCGCGTACGGCCTGGGCACGTTTGCGCCTTCTTCATAAAGCAATTCCATTGTTAACCACTCTCGCGCGATCCACATGCTGTGGGCTGATCGTCTCCCGGTCCGTGATCGCCTCTTCATCGCGCGTGACAATCGCAGGTCATGAACGTTGTGGTGATCCTGATACTCCATGGCGCTGTTAAACGCTCTGAACTTTTGCGCCAGATAGACTTTGGCCGCGAGAAGATCAACTCCTACGGAAGTCCTCGCTTTACAGAGATAAACGGTTGCCTCCTTACCGTCGTTAACCACACCGATGACCTCCGCAACCATGCCATCGAAAGACGTCAGAATAGCGTCCTTCTCACGGTCTGCTAGAAATTTTCTCTTGAATCCACCCTCTGAGAGTGAATCACTGTCTCTTCTTCTATCATGCCGATGATTCGGCATGTTTTTCTGTTCTGATCGTGTCATGCTGTATTTCCATAGTAGGTAAAATTTAAAATTGGACCCGTGGCATGAAAAAAAGCCATGGGTCTGTGTCACGCCCATGGCTTGGATCAGAAAAAGAAAAAGCCGTTCCAGGCGGAACGGCTAAACTGCTCTTGATAGCACCCTGGTGCTACCTAGTGCCGAAACCTACCGGGGAGTGACAACGCGAAGAATTGTCTCTTTGCTGCATTCATGATTATCTCTCCTTTATTGGTGTAGGTTTCGGGTTCCTGGTTAATGTTCATAATGCTTTATGTGATCGATGTATCGATGTCAATAAAGATCCCTTGCGACAATCTTCACGGACGTGACGACGCGCGTCCCTCCATTTTTTTTTCGGGGGGCCATGTAATGTCTGTCGGCCATAGCCGCGCGTTTGCGGGGCGACGGCTGATCGTGGCCGCGAAAGAGTATAGAAACATAAAGGGGCTACGACAGGTTTACACCTGAGATGAGCTAATTATCTTCGACAGGTTTAAATTCAAAGAAAAAAGGTTGGTAAGCACGTGCTGTAACCGGTTTACCGCGTTTCATTGGTGGTTGAAATTTCCAGTCTTTGATCGCGGTGAGTGCGGCAATCGCAAAATAGTCATTCGATGAAGATTTAAGCCCCGGGGCTCTGACGTTACCCTTGGAATCAATAAAAAATTCAACCAGTACCTGCCCGCTTGCTTCCACATCCCACATTTCTTTCGGAAAAACAGGTGAACTCGATTTAATTACTTTTGGTTCAAAATCCAATTCGTTAATATCTTTAACCGTAAAATATTGTCTATTTATCGTTTTATTACCGATCATCGCTTCATCAATGATTGATGCATTGAATATACACCTCCACCTCTCTCCAAATTGTAAGATACTTTAACAAATACTCGACTCGAGTAAGCCACTCCATCGACAATTCTTGGAGCAAATTTCCATTGCTTAATCGCTCTAATCGAGGAACGGGCAAAAGCAAGGTGAGAGGTTGCAAATTCTACAAAATCATACTGTTGTCCCGTGTCATCGACGATAAATACGATAATCGCAAATCCTTCAGTAATACCTGTATGGGCAACACTCGGTGGTAAATAAGGATTAACTGCTTTAAGCACCTGCAGGTCTCGATTATTATTATCAGTCTTTTCGCTTTGACCCAACACGGGGAGATGAAAGCAAAAAATTATCAAAATAAAAATGAGGTGGGAGGGGAATAATCTGTAATAGGATTTCACGGATAAAATACAGGGTTAAAACATAATCTAAGTTAATATCTTTAAATACACAACCCATGGCACGTTATAGTTCCACGATTGCAGAGCGACCGCGGCTGACCCCTTTTGGGCAATCATTACCGGACGCGACGAAGCGCGTCCCTCCATTTTTTTTCGGAGGGCCACGTAATGCCTGTCGGCCATAGCCGCGCGTTTGCGGGGCGACGGCTGATCGTGGCCGCTGATTTACAATTTTATAAATGGACAATAACAAAAGAAAGCAGCCACGATGTCACCTATTAGCTCATAGCTCTTGCTTAATCATGATGGACGCATAACAATAAAAATTTATGCCTGCATTACGCAATCGATTAGAAAACGAATTAAGAAAACTGGAGGGGGTTGACGTTGCATTGTATAAAGATACGAATCTGATGTGTGTCTATTATGGAGGCAAAGAATTTGCGCATTTTCAAGACGACAACGATTTGGATATACGATTATCTCAGAAATTTATAAAACGAGAAAGCCTTACTCCTATTCATGATTCCAAATATCATCCGAATCGTTCAAGGAAATCCAGGTGGATGGAAATACGGTTTAAGAATGCAAAGCAAGTGGATGACTTGATTCGACTTATTAAGCGACTGATAAAAGAAGAATTAGCGCTATAAGTAAAACACTCAGGAATTATGGGGGAAAAAAATGTCCAAAAAAAATATCATGCTGATCATTTCGGACCAGCAACGCACGGACACCATCGGCTGTCTCAGTCTCACCCCTTGCCGCACTCCCCATATAGATGCATTAATTGATCGCGGGGTTATTTTCGAGAAGACCATCACCCCCACCCCCGTCTGCACCCCGGCGCGGGCTTCCATCTTTACCGGTCTCTACGCCCATCAAGCGAGGGGAACCTTTGCCAAAGATCACATCGGTCCTCTCCGCGATGACCAGATGACTTCCGATGCGACAGACATGCTGCTCAGCGATTACTCCTGTCGAGAAAAACCGTTGCTCACTGACGCACTTAAAGCAGCAGGTTATTACTGTTGCTATGCGGGCAAATGGCATCTCGGCAACGATATTTTTGATAACTGGTTTGAACACCACCACGGCGAGACAGACCAGCAGTATATTGATTGGGCCAGCGAGCAGGGGTATCCGGACGCCTGGTCTTTAAGCGATTGGTCGGTTCGCAGTCACCGTGATCCACCGATGTCTATTCCCCTGGCAAAAGAAAATAAAATTCCTCCCGAGATTACTAACGACGCGTGGATCGCTGACCTTGCCATCGATATGATTGAACAGCGCCCGAAAGATAAACCCTTCATGGCTGTCTGCAGTATGATCGGACCTCACCCGCCATTCAAGATACCGGAACCGTATTTCAGCATGTATGACGACCAGGAGGTTCCCGAGCCCCCCAATTTCCACCTCACTGAAGGAAAACCAAAATGCAAGAAAGAGAGTTTCTATCACAAACTGTGGGAGGACCATGGCTCGGATTGGTCGGCGTGGGAAAAATCCGTGACGACTTACTGGGGATTTGTCACCCATATCGACGACCAGGTCGGACGTCTTGTCCAATGCCTCAAGGACGAGGACGTTTTTGAGGACACCCTCATTATTTTCTGTAGCGACCATGGCGAAATGCTGGGCCAGCATGGTCTGTGGCACAAAATGCAGGCATATGAGGAGTCGCTTCGCGTGCCGCTGGTTTTCAGCGCGCCATGGATCAAATGCGATAACCGTTCAACCGCGCTTAACTCGCTGATCGATATTGCCCCGACAATTCTTGGCGCTGCCGGCTGTTCGATTCCGGATACTTACGAGGGCGAGGACTTATCGGCGCTATTCAACGGGCAGTGTGACCGGACCGCTCGAAGCGTCCTCTTCAGCGAGCACAAACCGGATGGAGATTATCACCTCGAGACTGATTGGAGAATGGTGACGGACAATAAGATTAAGTACATCTGGAATCGGGGTGAGTGCGAAGAGCTTTACGATCTGGAATCAGATCCCTGGGAAAAGGTTAATCTAGCTGACAACGATCGGAATAACGAACAATTGGCCTTCTATCGAACCCAACTCGGTGAGTGGATGGAGAAAACGAAAGACCCCCTGCACGAGAGTTTTAAATGACCCGTTTTTGATTTTCATTGTGAGGTCCCGGATTTTTTAGCTTCGCCGCAACATTTATACTTAAATGTCGATGTGGAATGACTTATGTCGCCATTAGACAACTGATAGATTTTGAGTTTGAACTGATATTTGATAAATAAATACCAGTTAATTTACTCACTATCTATAATACTGAATCTCTACACGCTCACCACAGGTATGAAGAGCATAATTATAATCGAAGATGACCAAAGCTACCGTTCCATGTTATGCGGAGCGCTGGAAGATGAGGGATATAAAGTATCTACAGCTGAAAATGGCCTAATAGCGATAGATGTTCTCAAGACATTAACGCCTGATCTTATAATTACCGATGTCATAATGCAAGGAATGGATGGTTTTGAAGTAATCACACAAGTAAAGAATCAGAATCCTGATATTAAAATTATTGCCATTAGCGGAGGTGGAATGGCTGGACCTAAAACATATTTAGAAATCGCTGAAGATTTAGGTGCAGATTACACGATTACAAAACCGTCAACGTTAAAAGAATTTCTAAGTGCAGTGAACAAACTGCTTAAATAAAATGGAAGAGGTTAATACCGAAATAGCATGAAGCGAATATGTAAGTGAATGAGAAAACGAAAGACCCTTGCACGAGCGTTTTAAATGACCCGATTCTGAATTTCTTATAAAGTCATGTGACTTTAACTTTCCTCCACCATTCTCCTTCAGCCCCTTCAGGAATGTATGGCGGTATTGACATTATTAATCGGTTCTCATCTACAAATTTAATGTGAAATGACTCGTGCTTGCGTGTTTCGTAACCAGGAACCTGAGACAAGAATGGCCAGTTGTCAAAAGTAGATGGAGTCTCAAGCCGCGCTCCAACGTTCACACCGAATTCATTAAATAATTTATAAATCTCTGTATCACTAAAACTGACACCTTGTGATGGTGCTCTTGGGCGTTCAGTACCCGCTCTCATTACACCGTAGTGCCCTTGAGTCACAAGAGACATCCATCGTCCGTGTTTATCTTCAGATTCCCAAGCACCAGCCAGGGGTGTATCACCAGCTCCGCTGAGCTTTCGCCAGTTTTCCTCAACAATCTTGCCATCAGGAAACGCTCGCTTGCATAAACAATGATTATCCTGAAAATTTACAGTATATGAAAGCGAGATTCCTTCGATGCGTGGATCACTGGCCATTTCAATATTATGCTCTGCCAACCATCCTTCCTCTAACTCAGTCCACGAACAGCTCCCTCCTATTGCGTAAAAGTGTGGATACATTTCGACCGCTTCGGCCTCAGTGGGAGGCCAAGTTGCTGGCGGTTGACACTTTCCCTGGGTAAGAAGTTCAATAAAATGATCCCCTGTGTACACGGAGAAACCTGCCGCAGATCTGATAGCAACTGTTGTATCCCGTAATGGCACGAAATCCACATCTTCATCATCAGTGAGCATCTGCCAAAAACCATTCCATGGTTGTTTCATATCTTTGGATCCTATTTATGTTTCTCTACCTAAAATACTCAATTTATGAATATGTGAAAAGTCGAGAAATGTCACTGTAAGTTGATATGCCGCGCAGAAGAACTGGAAGGGGTCAGGCTTTGCAAACTGGCATTTTTTAATTATATGCCAGTTTGCAGAACCTGACCCCATTTTTTCACTCGGCATACCCATGATAGTTTGCGATCGCCAGGCCGGCGGCAATGCCGGTGAAGGTATCGAATTCAATCAGCTTTCGAGGGAATATTTGCTGCAACAGTTCTTGAACGGGTGGAAGCTTCGAAGAGCCACCGGTGCAGATCACTGCGTCGATTCCATCAACGCTGCAACCTGACGATAAGAGCAGTTCCTCAATCGCATCACTGATCCTCGCCAACATCTCTTCCATGTATTGGCGCAACTCCTGTCGGGTGATGGTCACTCGGAGCTCGAGCTCGGGCACCCGGATGACGGATTCATGATCCTTGGTGAGCCCGATCTTGGCCTCCTCTATGGCCTGAAAGACCCTGTAGGATTGGTTCATAGAGATCAATAGCAGCAATCGACTTAGTTTCTGCTTCGTCTTCCCTTTTTCACGCATACCATGGGTGATCAATTCTCTGAGTTCACCCCGGTTGAGTTCGTGTGTATGCTGCCAGATGAGCAGCCGTTCGGCGAATTCCCCGAATCGAAACGCTACCTTCTTTTCATCGCCGACACTCTTGCTTGTAATCAATGTTCGCTCGCCCAGTTCCGGGAATATGGCTCTCCGGTATATCAGCTTATCGATATCATCCCCGCCCAGTTCGAGTCCCAGCGTGCCCAGAATCTTGAATGCCTTCGTGGTTGTCTTCAAAAGGCAAAGGTCAAGCGTGCCCCCGCCAAAGTCGAAGGTCAGATAGGATCTGTCGGGGCGCGTTTCGCCCCGATGCAGGAAGCTCAGAGAGGCTGCGACCGGCTCCGGATAAAAGGAAGCTTTCGAGAATCCTGCGAAATCACACGCTTCTCCCATTCGGCTTAACGCGACCTCATTCGCTGTTGCCGAATCCCCGCGATAATTAACCGGTCGACCCACATGCGGCGTAAGCAGCGGGCCGCCCGCATGGGTCTCGATCCCCTTGCGGATCTCTTCCAGAATTGGGGTCGCGAGTGCCACCACGCGCAGGGTCCTGTCGAATACGTTGATGGCATTCAGCGAAGCATCCCCAAGCCATGTCTTGATACTTCGAAAAAGCCGGCTCGGGAGATGTGAATCGGTAAATGCGTGCACCTTAACCCAGTCCTCAAAGTAACCTGCCATGGTATCTATGCTCAAAAGAAATTCACCCACCTCTTCCTTCTCTAATTGAATCCTCCTTCCTCTGTTGTCCTCGAGATAGGATTCTATCGCATGCTGTCCGACACGGGGGAAAAAGTCGCGGTTGAGATACAATGCGCTCGGCAGTACTGCGGGAACGGCGGCAGCGGCGTCCAGGCCGAGCATCCGAAGTTTTTTTCCGTCAAATAGCGCAACCGATGAATTCGTCGTACCAAAATCAACGCCCACTGCTATTCTGCTCGAGCTGCGGTGAAGATGGGAAGGGCTTAAGGGCATGCGGGTAAAAGATTAGGTGGCGCCAACTGTCCTGAAAACAGAGGGATTAACCTATACAAGCTTTTGGCCGCTATTGTTCAAGAATAAAATTACATAAATATTTTACAACCAACCTCTTATAAATTAATACTAACATCGAAAAACAATCATGTCAAGTTCTGACTTGGCCCTATTTGTCGCATGCACACAGTGAAAAATGAAAAGAGAATCAAAACGCGGTCTGATCAATCACTTGACAAAGAACGGTATCGGGTTAACTTTTTTCATAGACGCTCGGAGGGAGCGGCCAGTCCACGGAAAGAGTTAACCTCACCTCTCTCGAATCCATACAGTCAATTGGACCTATGGACCAGCTTGTCAGGTGGACAACAAGCGCAAATTGGAAAGTAGGTTATATATGAAGCAGTCGATTGCTGCAAAAGCAAATCTGGACCAGCTGAAGAAGCAGGCCAAAACGCTGATCAAAGCGTTTAATTCGAATGACACCGAGGCGGCCGCACGCCTCGCGGCGACACATCCCCGCTTAACCGGCCTGGATGTAACGGAAGTTCTGAAACAGAAGCTCGCCCTTAATGACGCACAATGGGTTATCGCCCGTGAGCATGGATTCAAAGATTGGACGGAACTCAAACATGAAAAACTCCGAGCTGAGTACTTTGAAGCCGCTCATCGTGGTGATACCGCACTACTCCGGAAACAGATTAAATGCTGGCCGGATTTGATCCAAAAAAAGATGGAAAACGGGCTCAGTGCTCTTCATCTATCCATTGTCTCCGGCCATGCCGACGCTGTTCGGTTCTTACTCGAATGCGGAGCAAATCCAACAAACGGGTATGGGTATGGTCAAGGAACGCGTTCAACAACTCCGCTGCAACTGGCTAGAGATGCTGAACATGCAGAAGTAATTACTGTTATTGAAGACTAGCTGAAACACAGGGTTGAGGCCACGACGTTGGAGACACCGTTGATTACGGCCGTTGAAAATAAAGACTTCGAAACCGTCAGGAAGTTGCTGACCGAGCATCCTGAGAGTGTCAATGAAATCAACGAACGAGGTGGAACTGCTCTCATCCGGGCTTCGCATCTTAACGATCTGGAATGTGTGCAACTGTTGCTCGATAAAGGAGCGGACGCCGCGTATCTTTCACCCAATCCGGTGGCCGCCGATTTTTTGCGCAACGGCCACGCCGCTATCCATCGGGTGGTCCATCACCGATGTCAGGATCAGGAGAAAAGTAGGACGATTCTACGCATGCATCTCGATCATGGAGCGCCCTATGACCATGAAATCGCTGTATGGATGGGCGACCTCGACACCGTCATTGAAAAGACCGGGAATAACAATAAGCGAAAGGATGAAGCGCTCATTGCCGCGGCGTAAGTGGGTGAACTGCCCATCATTCGCTGGCTCCTGGATCACGGAGTGGATCCCAACACTCCGCGGGACATCGATATTGGCGATTCGATCTTTCACGAGGAAGCAGCAGCTGTCTGGGAAGCAGCGGCCCAAGGTCACATTGAAGTGGTTCGCGAACTGCTTGCTCGCGGAGCAAAGCCTAACGAGGTCCTCTACGCAAGCGGCTGGCCGGTAACAATCGCAGATACATACGGGCATACCGACGTCAAAGAGCTGCTTATCGCGCACGGGGCGCCGCCTCCGATTGATTGGTATGAAGATTCGTTGGAGGATATAAAGAACAAGCTACCCATGCAGATGGAAAAACTCCATGAAGATTGGGCCATGCCTATCGCTGGCCGCACCGGCCGCGTTGATCTGGTCGAATACCTGCTGAGTCTTGATCCCCGGATCGATGACGAGATGTGGACAAAGTGTCTGCAATATACCTTGTACGCTATATCTCCGAATAGTCCACAAATACTCAGTTTGCTTATCGACCACAGGGCGAATCCAAACGCAATTAACGAACAGGGCGAGTCCGTTCTGCATTACTTATGTATGCACCATTCTCGCGAGAATCCAGCCAAAGTTGAGAACGCCCGTATGTTGGTCGAAAAAGGCGCTAAAATCAACGTCCTCGATCATGTTAAGAAGTCGACACCACTCGGCTACGCCACCCGTGAAGGCGAATACGATTTGGCCAGGGTATTCCTTGAACTGGGTGCCGATCCTAACCTCGGTGGTGAAGATTGGGCGCACCCGTTACGCTGGGCAGAGAAAAAAGGCCATAAGAAGATCGCTGAACTATTAAAGGCACACGGTGCCATTATTGAGTAATCATAAGGGTGATCTGAAAAGGGTCGGGCGATGCAAACTGGCATATATTTAAAAAATACCAGTTTGCAGAACCCGACCCTTTTTGATTTCTTCGAGTAAAAGATATGAAAAATCTCAAAGCAATTATGCCGTTCTTCGTCGTTGAGAACGTTTCAGAAACTATTGAATTCTATACCGGCAAGCTGGGATTCAACATATCTTTTCAACAGACACTTGATGGAGATGATACACCATCATTTTGCATTCTTAATCGTGATGAGATCTCAATTATATTTAAGCGTATCGGAATGGGGATTACAGCTACACCCAACTCGATGAACCACGAGTGGGCCAGGTGGGATGCCTACATTGTAACTGAAGATCCGGACGCACTTTTCGAAGAATTAAAGGATAAAGGAGTGAATTTTCATCGTGAATTGGAAAACACCGAAGATGGGTTAAGGGCTTTTGAAGTTCGAGACAACAACGGATATGTATTATGTTTCGCGCGATTGCTCTAGTATGAATATCTCGGTTAATTACCGCGTTACCTGTTTGATGTATGACATTATAAGAATCGAGAAATCGAAACGGGTCTACGCGAGATAATCTGAATAACGCGTTTATAAAATCTATTGCTCCGATCGTTTAATAGCGCATTATTCAAAATCGGTTGTGCACCTACTCACAATACTTTATTGGTACGCGAGACTGGTTGGAGATCATTCGAAAAGTAAGAATTGTTGAAATGACTTCAAAAAACCCACCCTATTAATGAGCTTGCGAGTGAGTATAGATGAGGTGCTCGCATATCGTTACCGAGCTAACCATCTCGATAAACGACTAAAAGCTGGTTCAGAACCTTTCGCTGCACGTGCGGGGTTGCAAGACAGTGGACCTCGTGCTGGTGTAATATCCCTGCATGCCCGTGTTAATGGTGTCACAGCCTCTTTATGGGAACAGCCAGACATGGCTCAGGTATGGGGTCCACGTGGTGCGATCTACATTGTGCCGCGCAATGATATAGCCGTCTTCACACTTGGTCAGCTGCCTCGGGATTCTGGTTCTCTAAAGTTGATAGAAAAAGCGGTTGCTTCGATTAAAAAAATATTAGCTGGCCGCACCCTACGAAAATCTGAGGTGCTTTCCAGATTTCGTTCTCTGAATCTTGGTGTAGACTTTTTACCAGCCGGAAAAACTGGATCTATCCTTCCTCGCTGGGATGCTCGTGATACTCTTATACGCGCTGTCGATGCACCTGACGCAGATATTGAAGAGTGTAGAATCGAATTGGCCCGCCGGTTTTTTCATTATTTAGGTCCATCCACATTGAAGGGTCTCAAGCAGTGGGCAGGTATTTCGCGAGAGGATGCCCAGATGACATTCTCATCTTTATCCAACGAACTGTTGAACATAGAAGTTGACGGGCACAAAGCGTGGTGTCTTGAGTCGGATGTGGACGATCTCAACAAACCACGTGCTAAAAGAGGGGTTAGATTACTTCCTGCGGATGATCCGTATTTAAATTACCGGACTGCAAAAGAATTTCTTGTGCCTGAACATAAATTTCAATTGCAGCTTTGGCCGAAAGCTCCTCCTCCTGGAGCTTTGCTTGTCGATGGTATTATCTCGGGCATATGGAGAAGGAATCAATGGCATTTTGTCTTTAAACCGTGGAGAAAAAAAATTTCTAATAACGTAGCTGACGCCGTAACCGAAGAAATATCTCGATTTCCACTTCAGGGAGATCCGACTAAGGCGAGAGTGGAGTGGTTATCACCATTGAAGAGGTGAATTGTTTAAAATATATTATAGAAAATAACCCTAATCCAATATTGTTAGAAGAAGGAGTTGATTATGAAAATCACTGAATTCGCATTTGTAGGACATCCAGTAGAGAGTATGAAGCGTGCGCAGAAATTTTACGAAGAAGTGCTCCGACTTCCACCACCAAAAGTCCTCGGTAAAGGATGGTTTGAATACGAAATAGGCCCCTACACTCTCGCTATCACTACTGCGTGGTCTGATAATAAACCACCTGAACGACCAAGTTGTGGACTTGCTCTTGAAGTCGAAGACTTTGACGAAGCTATCTAGCATATTAAGGACTGCGGTGTTAGCTTTGATATTGAACCTGCCGAGTACGAGTATTGTTATAGTGCGGTCATTACGGATCCCGATGGCAATCAGTTCGGTATTCATAAGAGAAAACCAGGTAAATGTTAAATCATCGCGATATAATAGGAGTCCGTTCAATAACTTGACAAAGAACGGCATCCGGTTAACCTTTATGATAGTTGCTCAGAGGGAGCCTCCCAGTCCGCGGTAAGGGTTTAACCCACCTTTAGAAGAAGTCTATCAACCTTCTTTCTGCCTGCAACTGCGGACACCAGGCGCAATAATAGAGAGGAGGTCGTATGACCAGGAAGTTACCAGAGAAAGCCAATCTTGAGCATCTCAAGAAACAGGCAAAGCAGTTATTAAAAGACCACAAAGCAGGTGAGCAACAGGCCTGCAATCGTATCAGGGAATATCATCTCCGACTGTCCAAATTACCGGAAAAGGACATCCCCGGTGCTGAATTCTCCTTGCAAGATGCACAACTCACGGTCGCGCGCGAGTACGGTTTTTCCAGTTGGCCAAAAATGGTTTCCGCGATTAAATCGACTGATAAGCGGAAGCTAATATTTAATGCTTCTAATCGTGGAGATCTCGATGAAGTCAAAAGACTGATTAAATCTTACAGCTTCGCGAAAGGGGAACTGGACGAAGCTTTATGTCGTGCCACATGTAATATGCGGGGTGATAAGGAGTCAGATTTTCGCGCTTGCGCGGATTACCTCATTGACCGTGGTGCAGACGTCAATGCTGAGAGTGAGGATAACTACGGCCGTATTATTCTCGGATCGTGTGAATTCCTAAATCCTGTAGGACTGAAATACTTAATTGATCATGGGGCTATAGTGAATGTGCCTGAGCGCATAACCAAGTACCCTGCTAATAATACGCCATTGAATATGGTGCTGGGTACATATTCTCGTAAACCAGCTGAGAAACACCGATGTCTCGACCTGCTCATAGAAGCCGGGGCCCACTACGAGGATGGCCCGGTTATGGATATCCACATGGGACGCGATGATAATCTTAAAGAACGACTGAATATGAATTCTCATTTGCTGCATGCTCAATTCGATCTCAATTACGGTAATTATCTAACGCTTTTCGGAGTGAGCTTATTACATATCGCAGCTGAGTATATTGAGAAAGCGTGTGTCGATGTCCTCCTTGATCATGGAGCGGATATAGATGAGAAAGCAATAATCGGAAAGAATGGCGTGGGTGGACAAACACCTATTTACCATGTAATCGGGGGCAACCAGGGTAAATGCTACCCGTTGTTTGAACACCTGATGGAGAAGGGACCTGATCTAACCGTGAAAGCCTATATTCAAGGGAATGTCGTTATTAACCATGAAAAGGATCTTGCTTACGACGAGGTGCTGGAGCTGTCCCCTTTAGGCTATGCCCTGAGGTACGAGCACGAACCTACATGGCGTGAAGCATCTCGGGAAGCAGCGAAACTACGTGAACTCGGCGCGCCGATGTAATCTTTTCGATAAGTTTAATTCTAATTCTAAGATTTATATTCACCTGACACCTTTTAATCTTGTCACTCTGTTACCGCCATGAGAAAGAACGAAAATGAACACCGACCAGTCACCGACTAAGTCTTACCGCGCCACTGCCTTTGCCGACTCAAAGCCCGAGCTGGCGACGCCGGGAGCTACGCCGGAGCGGCTTGCCTACCTGGAGGAGCATGGTTTCGTCATCATCACCGACTTTGTCGACAACCCATGGATCCCCATTCTCCGCGATGCAGGGCGCCGCGTTACCGAGGCATGCTTGCCCGAGCATGGGTACAGCAAGATCGACTGTTCAAAAGGCTACGTGCACCGGACGGAACATCATGAGCCGTGGGCAATCCGGGGCATCATACATCCTGCCTTCGGAGAGCCCTGCTTTGCCGACTTCCTGGGCTCTGAAGATTTCCTCAGGTTCGCCCATTCCTGGTGTGACGGGCTCGAACCGGCTGATATGGTAATGATTAACACCCTGCTGTGGTGTAATCCCCGTCAGCACGAGAATGGTCCCAGCTGGCACCGGGACGGGACGTGGTGGGGCGACGGAAGACCCTATTTTTCGCAGGAGGCGGACCGGGGGGACACCCCTGAGGATTACTCCGAGGAAGTCGAAAAAGTCCGCTGGGAAGAAATCCGCGCCAATAATAAAAAATCGATCACGGAGCGCAACAGCGTCACCATCTTCCTGGCGCTGGCCGACGACGAGTGCCACGAGCTGATACCGGGCAGCCACAATCGCTGGCGCACCCCGTTCGAGCACGACGTGCTCCTGCCGAAAACGATGAAAGACCAGGGGGTGCCATACACGCCCAGCTGGGACGGTGTCTCGCCGCTGCCCAGCCAGGTTGCTATCCGGCTCAAAGCGGGGGAAGCGTTCATCCGCATCGGGACGACGATCCACACCGGGCACACGGTGCCTGATCGCGAGCGCAACTCCTTGTTAGTCGGCTGGTCGAAGTGGTCGGGTCCGTCCAGTGTGAAGCCGGCGGTGGCAGATGCGCGCCACGCCTGGCAACTGGATCCAGCCGTGCGTGAAGCGCTGCCGCACGCGTGGATGAAGACAGCATGGGACCGCTGGGCGGAGACCCAGCAGCTGGGGAATACGCTTGAGGACCGGTATGCAGAGTATGACGTTGAGCGCATCAAAGCCGGCGAGGTGGTGGGTTGGCGCAGTGAGCTGGAGCAACAAGCCGCGGCAGCTGGCGAAACCTGAGTGCCTGACTCTTTTGATCTCTTTATTCAGAGATAATTAATTCAGGACCTGCGAGTGGTTTGTATGTGGCCACACGAATTACTGTTCTTCTGAGATTCTCATTGATCTACCCAATCTGGATGATAACCGATTTCCCAAAGATGATTATCAGGGTCGGCGAAAAAACCCGAGTAGCCGGCACAAAAACGAGAGCCAATTAATGCGCAATTAGTCTATAATAATTTATTTTTGAAATGATGAATAAAGAAAGACTGATAAATAACAAGCGGGTGATTGTATTAGGTGCCGGGTTTGGTGGTTTAGAATTCTGCAAAAAATTTTCCTTTGAAGATTCTGAGATCATTGTCATTGACAGGCAAAATCACCACCTTTTTCAACCGTTACTTTACCAGGTAGCGTCTGCGGGACTATCTGTTCCTGAGATTGCCCAACCTGTTCGACAGATCCTTTCAGGGAGAAAGGACATATCAATTATCCTGGATGAAGTTGTAGAAATTGATTTAAATAACAGGAAGATTTGGCTTCAGGAGCGCGATAAAGAGCTTGATTACGATTACCTCATTATCGCGCTTGGTGCCAATACGACTTACTTTGGACATGACCACTGGGCGGCATTTGCGCCAGGGTTAAAGACGCTTGATGATGCGACGCGCATTCGTCACAGTGTGCTTCTAGCTTTTGAGAAGGCGGAATGCGCCAGTACGGATGCAATCCGTAATCGATTAATGACGATTGTTGTCATTGGTGGAGGGCCGACAGGAGTGGAGCTGGCCGGTGCTTTCGCGGAACTCGTGCGCCATGTCCTCAGAAAGGACTTTCGCTATATCAATCCGGTGAAAGCAAAAATTATTCTTATAGAAGCGGCTCCCCGTATTTTATTAAATTTTCCCGAGAGACTTGCCACGAGAGGTAGAGAACAGCTTGAATCGCTTGGTGTTGAGATACGAACAGGAGCTAGAGTAATTGACATTGAAAAAGGAAAGGTGATTTTGGAAAACGAAGTCATCGAAGCTGAAAATATCATCTGGAGTGCTGGTGTTTGTGCCAACCCTATCACAAGTAATCTCAATGTTGAAAAAGATAACTCAGGGCAAATTAAGGTAAATGCTGATTTAAGTCTGCCTGGGTTTCCTGAAGTTTTTGCGGTGGGCGATATTGCGGCATTGGTAGATGCCAATGGCAGGCCTGTCCCGGGAGTTTCACCGGCTGCAATGCAAATGGCCAGACATGTGGCGAAAACGTTAAAGATTGAGCTGAAAGCGTCGGCAGGGCGTAGTCCATTGCGCGCGTCTTTTGCCTATCGGGATAAAGGCTCAATGGCAACAATAGGGCGTTCTGCAGCAGTGGCGAAGATAGGTCGTTTAGAGATTAGCGGACTATTGGCCTGGCTTTCCTGGCTAATTGTACACCTGATCTTTTTAATTGGATTTCGCAATAAATTAGCCGTTTTATTGCAGTGGTTTTATTCCTATGTTAATTATAAACGAGGTGCTCGTATTATCACCGGGTTAGATAAGAATAAATAATTAGTGGAATGCCCCCTTTTTACTTCTTTCTTTTTTACTCCCTTTCTTGTCATTGCGAGGAGCGGCGCAACGAAGCAATCCAGGCGAAAATTCATTGTGTCTACAAATGCCAATCACATCTCAGATCTTTCCTATGATGGTTCGTCTAGCTGAACGTAAACAATGACATTTAAGGCATGGTGTTCACAATAGACATCCCCCTGGAATGGAAGATGTCTCTGCGCTAGGTAGCTTCGAATCCCGCGTCTGCGGGATCCTCGCAATGACAATAGGGCGAACCGCCGTCGTTCTGCTATCACAGAATAATGGCCGCTGCCCCCTTTTCATCTTTCTCTGTCAAAGGAGCAGAAGTGCTGCTTGAATAAACGACCATTACATAAAATTTATTCTATTGTTATACAGCATCAGTTGGAGTGTTCATCCCCATGTTGATTACCAGCTGGTATCGAATGTTGAATTCTGTTCGCATCAGACGACGTAGACACCAGCATAACTCCTATTACAATGAGGGTGGCGCCAATCAGAAGACGTGTGATAAGGACCTCTTTCCATTCTGAAAATAACCACATGGCCAGCAGGGCCGTGATCAGACTGGCGGTAGCAGTTAAGGGACCAATTATTGAAATTGGAGTTTCAAACTTAACCATCGCTAATGACATTAGAGCTGTTGCGCTTGCCCATGACAAGCCGACACAAAATGCCAGCGTCGCAGACCCGGCGCTTATCGATTTTTCTTTGATTAGAACCAATAACAGGAACGCCACGAAAATCGCCCCTGCCCCGGCAAATAAGATTAAATGGTTCAGGCTTATCCCTTGCCGAGCGCTGGCTTTTAAGAATATCCCCCCGATACCAAATATAATAGCGGGTAGAAACCCACCGATGATTATCCCCATGTAATTTAAATTCATATCTGTCCTCTCCATTTTTTTAGAACCCTGTATACTGATTAGATGCATTAACTGCAGCAGACCTTTTGCAAGATAGTAACGCTGGCTATTTTAACACAAGGCAATTAGACCAAGAGGTGTCCAGGCATACCCCAGCCCATCAAAACGCTCTCAATTAAGGCATGGTGTTCGCAATAGACATCCCCCTGGATTGGAAGATGTCGTTGCGCTCGGCAGTCGCGTCTCCCGCAGTTGCGGGATCCTCGCAATGACAATAGGGTGAGACGGTATAAACTCATCACCATTTACTTGGCGATCTCCGCGTCTCTGCGGTGAATTTTGAATTTGAATTTCAAGGTCGCGCATAAAAATAGCCATCTACCTGTTGCCATTGAGTCTTTCAATGAGCAATTCAATCTGTATATTGATCATAGTTATGCAGCTTTCGTGGCAGAAAAGAGCGTTGATCTTAACGGTCCTTTGGATACTCTGGTTCTTAAGGTTTGTTCCTGAAAATATCGGAGCGTTCGCGACCTTTGGATTACTTCCACCGCTGATAATATGGGGAATGATCTGGATAATCAGGGGGCTTAAGAAGGAAAGACGAGAGACTGACAATAAAGAATAATAGCTTAATTGCTAATACCCTAGTCGCCTACCCCCTGCATCATAATTTCCTAACGGTTGACACAACCTGCCCCCTCTTTTCTTCACTTAAAAATCTGTCAGCTAAACTTATGTTCCGTGAATAGACTGAAACTACATTCTGTTGATCATATCTCCGATGACTACATAGTTGAATTAATTCTGCGGGTATATAGGAAAGAGCCCAAGCAGGTTCAGCGTATCAGTGAGGGTGCATTCGGCCTGATTTACAAGGTCTTGATTTCAGAAGAAGAAGGTTTTGTTGTCGTTAAGCTTTTTAAGTATTCAGATATAGGACAGTGTGAGAAGGAATGTCTTGAAGCACTAAAAATCCATTTGGGTAATCGTGTTAAGGTGCCGTCCGTAATCCATTATGAACCGTATAACACTGAATTCAGTATTGAAGAAACTATTATCATGGAGTTTATCCCGGGAATAGAGGGGCGAAAATTAACAAATGATGAATTATTGAACCAGAAGCAGATTCCAATATTTCGAAACAATATGCTTTCAGTGTTGAAATTGCTTTCTCAGGTAACTCATCCCGAGGGGTTCGGGTCACTTAAAGGTCCTTTCTATAAACAATGGTGGGACTATTATGGTCAAAAGGTTGCAGGAATTCATAGAGGTATTGAAATGCAGTTAGAGAAAGATCAATGTACATTGTCTGAAAAAGTGATCGCAGTTGCTGAGCGATCGATTGGCTTAGGATCTAAAGTTTTTGCCACACATCGGCCTCAACCTGCACTGATACATGGAGACTTCTGTCCAGGTAATATTCTTGTAGATCCACAATCTTTGGAAGTCATCGGAGTTATTGATCCAATTCATTCGGAATGGGGAGATCATGAACTGGATAGTATACATCTGATTAAAAGTAATGGGCATTTATATAAACTGTACGAAGGCTTTAAGGAAGATTATTGTCAGACTCATACTTTGTCCGTTGATGATGATGGATTGCGCCTTCGTTATTGGTATTATAATTTTTGGGCGTGGCTATCTTATTATGTCTTAATTGACCTGGACGACGGGCCGTGGTACGATCACTGCGCAAAAACTTTAAATATAGAGCTAAATCGTCATTTTGATTAATATATAATGGAAGGAGAACCCTTTTTATCTTACCCCTTCCCTTACCAGGCGTGGGCCCACTCCATTTCGATCCATTTGAGCGGTTTCTCCCCCAGCACCTTACAGCCGTGGTCCACATGATTGGGCGCGAAAATCAGGTCTCCGGCCTTCACTTCAGTCGTCGTATAACCGATCTCTAAGAGGCCTCGGCCCGAAAGTATATAAAAAGCCTGCTCCCGATCATAGTGGGCATGTGTCGGCGTCCCGCCATCTGGTCCGTATTGAGACAGGCCAGACCTTACCATCAGACTGTTCGCTTTGAAATTATTCCGTCTTTCCAGGTCTTTCGGGTAATACAAGACAGAAGCCGAGAGCCGGGTATGGCCGCCCGCGCCAATAATCGTTAACCCGGTGTCTTTCTGGCGTGGCGCAGGCGCCACGGTAATGTACCCGCCCTCCCTGAAATAGTCGAACGGATTACTGGATTCAGAGCGGATGAGCGGTTTTATATTCGTGGTCGGCACGGCACCCTCCTCCATCCAGACAGCCTTCACCAGCCTTAACGGCTCCGCTCCCGTCACCTTCGCCGCAAAAGACAGTCCGGAAGGGACGAAAATCACGTCCTCTTTCACCACATCGGATTTGAAGAATCCGATTTGAATATCGGCTGTTCCTCCCGCGACGATGAGCAAAGTTTCTACTTTTCCCTCTACCGCCTCTAGTAGCGCATCGCCGCCGGAAGCATATTCCAGGATAGAAACATGAGCCAGATATGAATTTCCCCGATGATCCCAATCCCGATTATCTTTCGGGGATACGAGCATCGCCATCGACTTGCCCCGCTCACCTTTCGAATCGGGAACCGCCTTCAACGGGTTCGTCTCCTCATTAAAGATCAAATGCCCCCACCCGGGGCCGTCGTCAGATTGAAGGGCTGCGGTGCAGAAGATTAGTGCCAGGACTAATGATGCGGTGACCCTGCGCGAGACCGATTTTTCAACTGCTTTCAAGATACGTATGATATTATGTCTCAGAAGGAATTTTTTTAGACAAGAATCTCTTTTGGATAGCTAACCCGAAGACTTCTAAGTCTGTACGTGTTTAGCATGATTGCAAATCCCTTATTCTTTTTATCTTTTCAAGGGCTTTTCGTCGTTCAGACGAAGTAATTATCTTAGGATGACAGAATGTGTATAAATCGATATCATGGAAACCCGAAAGGGGTCAGGCCCTGCATTTTGGCATTTATAATTATTTGCCAGTTTGCAGGGCCTGGCCCGAATGGCGTTAAGATAAGGGTGGTTTAGGATGATAAAAGCCTTTGTTTTTTCGTGAAGCAGAGACGGTCATCATGGCTCGTGGATGAGTCAATCGTTGGAAAGGTATAGGTCTACGTTTGAGGACTCTTGGTTCGTATCGGAAGGGACGTAGGGGGACCGATTCGAGGGCAATGAGGTGTATCATCTCGTCAATGACAGATCGTTGGGCTCTGGGATTAAACCGGGTGGCCGCGAGCGCACTTTGATATTGGCGGAGGGTGTCAACAGCCCCCTTGAAGCTTAGCCGGGAGAGGTCGCGGTGGAAGGCACTGGCAGCTTGCTGCAAAAGAGCGCGGATGAGAGATTGTAGGCGATGGCAAACATCGCAATCTCTTTGCGCACGAGAGCGACCGAGCGAGAGCGCAGGATCTCCATCCCCATGGTGGTTTTGATGTGGCGAAAGTAAAGCTCCACTGCCCAGCGCCGATAGTATAATTCTCCGAGATCGTGGTGGGAGTATTGGTGAGGATCGCTCAAGGTAGTCACGAGGTCTACGCTATGGGCGCGGAAACCTTTGATGAAAATGAAAATCTTCACCAGCCGTACGGGGATCTCATCAGGGATTTGCCGCCACTGCTCGCGACTGAAGCCGAAGACATTTTGCGGCTTCTTCCACATGATCAGCCGGTCATACCTACCCAAGGACCTGCCCTGACGAAAGTCGCTTCTTCGTTGCTGATGCAAACGCATGACCGCTTCAGCACCGCGGCCTTTAAGCAGGGCAATATTGAGGTAAGAGCAAAATCCCCGGTCGGCAAGGACCACATCACCCTTTTGAAAAAATCCGATCATGCCCCGCAACAGCACACTGTCATGATGCCTTAGTGAGGACTCCATCCAGTGTAAAAGCGCCCCACTGGCTAAAGAAAAACAGCCCACCAGCTTCACCACCGGAAAGCCGCAGCCGCTTCGTTGCTGCGAAGGCTGTGGGTAACACCTCTGCAAGCACGGCGTATCGGCGGTGGCGATACCCGTGCCGTCGACCACTTTTACCTCGTGACCTTTCCACCGTTGATCGTCGGTCACTCTCCCGGCCACCTCTTCACTGATCGCTTCATGGATCCCGTGCAGGTCTTGCACCAACAGCCGTTGCCTCGCCTGACAGTAGGCCGAGGCCGTTCCTTTAGCCAACTTCAGCCCCTTCATGCTGCAATAGCTCTGGAGCTTGCGCACCACTTCCCGGCAGGCAGTCCGTGGTGAGAGCACTTGGAACAAAAATGCCCAGAAGGTCACGTTTTGGCTGAACAATCTCCGCCGGCTGTTAGCCCCTCGAGGCTTCCGGTGTAAATACTTTTGCGGCACCCACTGCCCGAAGATATCCGATAGCTCGGAAAGACTTGACCGCCGTATTTCTACCAGCTTACCCTCCATCTGTGCAAGGGCTGTTCGGGGAGCACGACCGAACAGGACCTGATTAAATCCTGGAAAATAACGAGTTAAGTTTTGTTTTTGCATGCTCGTTAGGGTAGCTCTCCAACGGTCCCTGTACAAGCATCTATTGCACTCATTCTATCCCTTATCTTAACGCCATTCGGGTCAGACTGCGAATTCTTTGATTTTATTCAAGGTTCTGTAGGCTTTACTTCTGTTCTTCTGCTCACGCCGAAAGATACTAACATTGTGACTAACCGAATTATACTCACCCATATTCAACCTGGCTGCGATCCATCCGTTTCTGGCTGATGTATGTTCTTTCAGTGTCAGGGCGATGGCCAATTTCCATTCCGCTGATTTCCTGTCTTTCTCAATGTCAGACTTCGTCTTCTTCAGAGATCTCAGACATTCTTCCAAAGTGGTTTCCCAACCGAGCTCATTAAGCTCCTGTACTTCCCCGGCCTCCATGTGCATCAAGGAACGCGATTCCTTGAAGTCTTTAACTAAGGCTTTCTTGTACCCTCTACTTCCTATGCACGATCCTCGGCTCAATCTCCTGCGTTGCTTCTCAAGTTTCTCATCATCAGTCGTATGAGTTTGGCGCAACAATTCCAGATACTCTCGCCATCCCGCTGCATTATCCTCAATCCTTCCCAGGTCATAAAGCCAGTCTTGCAATGAAGCACTTTCTCACGCTTTCGCTGTAGAAACTTCGGTAGACTGCTGAACGCGTAATCGCCTACATGGCCAATGCTTACGATTCCAGCCCGTACTGGGTTTAAGTGAATGTAATTTACCACCTCACACAGGGCCGTTCCAGGCTCAACTACCAGTGACTTATAACGCCCTTGAAAGAGATGTCCATTCTCTCCTCGCAGTCGATTGAATCGATTCGCGAAGGTGGACTGCAGCCATTGCATCCCGAAGATCAGATTCCCCTTTGGCGTTGCAATCGCCAGGTGGTAATGATTGCGCATAATTACATAGGCATACAGCCACCACCCGGACTTCTCGCACGCTTCAATCAGCGTCCGTATGAAAGCTCTCTTTGTCTTCGCCGAATAGAACAGGTCCCGGCGATAGTTTCCCCGGTTGATGATGTGGTAGAGCCCGTCGTTACTTTCAATCCTTGATTTTCGAGCCATTTTCTAGCAATTCCAGTCCTCCAATAGTTTCTTATCAAACAAAGTATTCGCAGTCTGACCCTTTTTTTCTGTGTCGTTGAACAAATCGGTGAATACCGCTGGAGTAGTTTAGCCTGGTATCTACAAAAGAACCGTCCTCCGCTGTTAAATATGGATGCCGTATTGTCAGCAATCGGTGGAATCAAGGATAGCCCGATAGCCCATATGCACATAAGAAGTATTTGGTTTACCTGAAGTTTCTGGCAGAGAGTGAATCAGATCGCAAAGCGTTGGCTTTCGATGTACTCAGTAAGGGATGGTGTCAGGGATCTACGGAATTTAAAGAGGATTCGATCAAACGGTTGAAAAAAAAGGGAGCAGATCTGGAGCGTACCACATTGCTGGGAGTCCAGTCAGTAGAATTCAGTGATGTCAGAGAGATGCAATGGGATTTAATGCTCTCAAAATTGGCCAAGAAGGCGCGGATCAACCTGGTTGACCTACCTGACAAAAAATCTGCTTTTGAAAAAGTGCTGTTGGCGAGTTTGATGAAACAAACTAGCTCGGTGAGTAATGGTTGGCTGGCAGAACGTTTATCTATGGGTCAACCGTCAAGCGTAAGTCAGTTTGTGAGGCGAATGGAGTTGAAAAGGGACGAATTGTGGGTGAAGAAAGAAAAGATTTTGTCAAATGTCAAGACATGACCCCATTTGATTCCAGCTTGGTAAAAAAATCTTTCAATCAACTAATCCATCCTATACATTTGCTTGCTAATGCTCTATTCTGAACTTTAAAAATGCCCGTAATAAGAACCAGCGAAAGTTCACTTAAAGGCAACAACCGACCGGAAGGATGTGATAAAACAGCAGCCGGTGTATTTTGCGTTTCAACATCAGACGGTAAATTTGATTGTCACTATCACGACTGCGACGAGTACTGGCTTATCTTTAAGGGTAAGGCAAAAATCTCCAGTGAGAAAAAAGAATATTACGTGAAATCCGGTGACATCGTTTATACCAGGACGGGAGATGAACACGATGTCCTGGAAATATATGAAGATCTGGAAGCTTTTTATTTTGAAGATGTAACTCCCGAAGGGGGAAGGGTCGGACACTTGCACAAAAGCGAAGAGAAAGCTCAAGGACACCCCGTTCCCGCGATGCCTCTACCCGCTGATTTTCCTGCGTAATATTTCTTTTTTACGCATGTTCATAGTTTTATCATGATGGGTAAACAACTGCGTTATATTATTGTAGGAATTGGCGACATGGGCACGTCTTGGTGTAAATTAACGCTGCCTCGTCTTGCTGACTTAGGGAAAGCAATACCCGCAGCCGCTGTCGATGTCGACGCGGACCGTCTTCAAAATGCAAAAGAGCATTTGGGGCTGTCGACAGACCTTTGTTTTACCGATATTAATACCGCATTCGACAAAGTAAGAGCGGACTTCGCGATTGTTGTCACCCCACCTGTTTTTCATGAGGCGGTTGTCGATGCGGCACTCGCCCATGATATGGACATCCTCTCGGAAAAACCAATAGCTGATAGTATTGAAACCTGTTGCCGTATTTATAAGAAAGTCACATCCGCCGGAAAAAAAATGGCGGTGACCATGACCCACCGATTCGACCAGGATAAACAATCATTAGAAGCCGCGGTGCAAAGCGGCGAATATGGGCACCTGGATTATGCCGTGGGGCGTTTCACCATGGCCTTTAGAAAATATGGTGCTTGGGGTGCAACATTTCGAAATGAAATGCCCGACCCACTTCTTATCGAAGGCACCGTGCACCATTTTGATATCTTTCGCGGTTTGGCAAGATCAGACTGTGAGACCGTTTACACGGTCAGCTGGAATCCCACATGGGGCGAATACGCTGGCGATAGCCAGGCTCTCATCACGATGAAAATGACTAATGGCGTGAAATGCTTCTGGGAGGGAGCGAAATGCAATGCCGTAACCCTGAACGGGTGGACTAAGGATTACTTACGCGTTGAATGCGAAAGCGGCACGCTTGAACTCGATGCCCGGAGGTTGAGGATGCTTGATCCTCGTATTGATGGAGAGATTACCGGAAAGGAATTGCCCCTGGCCAGCGGTGAAGTCTGGAAAAACGAGTTGCTTGCGGAGATGTTTTGCGATTGGCTGTCAGGAGAAAGAGAAGAGCATCCTACTCGATTGGAAGACAATATACAATGCGCCGCACTACTCTACGCAGCTGTTGAATCCGCGCATACCGGACAGCCGGTAAATGTTCAGCATTTCCTGCAACAATATATGAATGCTTAAGCACATCACCTTTGTTAATACCCCAATCCTGATTAAGGTGATGTAAGAAAGTGTCTACCCAGGTACCGACGGTTGAAGATCCTCGTCTGTTTGCGAACAAGGTAGGGGATACTGATTAGATAACAGCGCTTATAGGTATACTACCTGTCAGATCAAATTCCCTATGATCTAAATGAAAAACTGGACAGCTTTTTCATTCAAAGGCACTGTCATCACAGATCCAATGAATCGTCTATTAATAATTCTGTTATCTTTTGTCGTTAGTCTATTTTTTACGGGGTGCAGTGAAAGTGAAGCCCCGAAATCGGAAGCCATCACTTGGGAGGAACTACCCGAGCTTCCGAAAACGATTGGTCTGGGAGGCGCATTTGCCGGTGTCAGCAACGGCGCACTGATCGTCGCTGGTGGGGCGAATTTTCCCGTTGAACCAGAGTGGGAGAATGGAACAAAAGTCTGGTTTGACGCGATCTATGTTTTAACTCCTGAAAATAAAGAGAAGGAGTGGTTAACTGGATTCAAACTTAATCAACCCCTCGCTTACGGTGCCTCGGTAAGCATGGAAGAAAGCCTGATCCTTATCGGTGGCAGTGATGCAGAGCGCAATTACGATGTGGTCACTCAACTCACATGGATTCCAGAAACCCAGAAGATTGAGCAAGAATCTCTGCCTTCTCTACCGCAACCGATATCCCATACCGGTGCAGCGATAATAGGTAAGACCTTATATGTTGTCGGTGGCCAGGTCGACGAAGAAAGTGAAGGATTAACTAATGTATTCTGGTCTCTTAACTTGAGCGACAAGGATGCAGAGTGGGAAGTATTAAAGCCTTGGGATGGTCCTGCCCGGAGAAAATCGATCGTAGCTGTCCAAAATATGGGTGATAGAATTTATTTATACATTTTAGGAGGTGAGGGAAAGCTAAATTTTATTCCTTTGACCGATGGCTATCGTTACTCGTTAAGGTTTAAGCAATGGGCGCGTATTGCTGATGTACCGCATCCCGTAATGGCAGCTCCCGGGTTAGCCTACGGCCAATCGCACATCCTGGTATTCGGTGGAGCGACAGGTGATTATCTCGGTCAGATTCTAAGGGATGACTACCCTGGATTTTCCCCCGATCTGCTCGTATATCACACGATCACCGACACCTGGCTAATCAAAGAAGAAACACCATTAAGTGTGGTCACCTCGAATGCCGTGTCCTGGGGAGGTGGTATTGTGTTAACGAGCGGTGAGATTCGACCGAGCAGAAGAACACCCAAAGTCCAGCTTATGATCCATGACACCGGTGCGCGCGCCACCTTTGGCATTACCAATTACCTCTTTCTCATTATCTATATAATAAGCCTGGTATACATGGGCCTCTATTTTTCAAAACGGGAGAAGGGAACGGATGATTACTTCCTCGCCGGTCGCCGTGTTCCCTGGTGGGCCTCAGGGCTCAGTGTCTTAGGGACAGGGCTTAGCGCTCTCACTTATATTTCCCTCCCTGCATTAGTTTATGGCACGGACTGGTTCCCATATCCCGGGGAAATCGCGCTCATTATCGTCCCCATCATCACTATCTACTTTTATCTACCTTTCTTCAGAAGGCTCAACCTCGTCTCCGCTTTTGAATACCTTGAAAAACGTTTTAACCTCCCGGTACGCTTATACGGTAGCGCACAGTTTATCATTTTTCAATTGGTCCGAATCAGTATCGTGATGTATTTACCCGCCATCGTACTCTCCACGATCACCGGTATAAACATTTATATGTGCATACTATCGATGGGACTGCTGAGTACCTTTTATACTGTACTTGGTGGTATTGAAGCGGTTGTTTGGACTGATGTTTTTCAAGTTATTATTTTCTTTGGTGGAATCATCATGGCCCTGGTTATTATTCCCTTTCATATCGATGGCGGTGTTATGGAGATGTTCAAAACCGGGATGGCTGATGATAAATTCCGCATTCTTTACCTGGAATGGGATATAACTGCGACAACCTTTTGGGCAGTCGTTATTGGTGGTGGGTTTGGCACCTTAATTCAGTATACCGCGGATCAGTCGATGATCCAAAGGTATCTCACAACAAAGGATGAAAAAGCGGCCGCTAAAGGTTTATGGTTAAACGTAGCGATAGCTATCCCTACCGGATTATTATTTTACTTCATGGGAACAGCATTATACGTCTATTACAAATCTCACCCTTCAAACCTTAATATGGGCATGCAGAATGATGCGATCTTACCTTTATTTATTTCACAGAAAATACCCGTGGGTCTTGCCGGATTTGTCATAGCCGCAATTTTTTCCGCCGCGATGTCCAGCCTGGACAGCGGCATGAACTCGATGGCCACGGCCTTCGTCACCGACTTTTACCGTCGATTCAATCCAGCAGCCTCAGAACATAGCTGTTTAAATCTCGCGCGATGGGCCACTTTGATTATCGGAGTATTTGCTACCTCGGTTGCCTTAATCATGGTAACCTTTGACATCAAGTCAGCTGCTCTCTTTTTTACATCTGTGCTAGGCTTATTCAGCAGTGGTCTGGCGGGGCTATTCGCCCTGGGAATATTTACGCGACGGTCAAATGGGATCGGCGCTTTTATTGGAGCGATCACGAGCGCGCTCGTCCTGTTTATTATAAAATACTATACTGAAATTAATTTTTACTATTACGCATTTCTTGGATTTGTCGTTTGTTTCATCGTGGGTTACTTCGCCAGTCTGATAATTCCAGAGAGAAAAAAATCCATGGAAGGACTCACCCTCTATACCGCTTTCCCTAGAGTGAATTAAAGAAGTAAACAGTAATCAGTCACCGTTTTCCACTTCAGTGAAATTAAAGCTGCTCATGTTTGGATCCTCTCTTGACATTGCGAGGCGCAATGACAATAAGGTGGAACGCGCTGAAACAATTGCGGATTTCGGATTTTTCCTAACGGTTTTCAAACTGAAACCTGCATTCTGCGCCATCTACCCCTATGACCTTTCACTGTATCCAATCCGCAATCCGAGATCCGAAATCTGCAATTGTATCATTCAATCGTGAGTTCTTCGGTAGCCACCGTAACTTCATCACCATCTTCATTGGCAAAGGAGGCATCAATGCTCAGTGTCGGTTGAGGGGTGTTGTTGGACTTGAAGTTGTTCTGCGTGATCAGGGTTTCAAACCCGGTGGTTGTTGAACCACTTTCCGCGACTACGACCGCAACGCCGTTTGTCTGCAACAGGTCACCTCCGGTGATCCGTAACCCGGGATTGCCCGCGGGTACCGTAAAGGACCCTTCTCCGAACAAGAGGTGAGGTACCGCATCGCCATCAGCATCAATGTCGCCGACGGTTAATCGTACCGCGATGGGGACTCCGCGCGCATCCACGCCGGTCTTCCCGGTGCTTCCGCTGAAGACGGTATTCGACAGCTGCATGCCTCCCATTCCCGTCGAGTTGATCACTTCTACAAGGGTCACGTCAGCTTGGGCATCATAGACCTGTCCCTCGGGGAACAGCGCCTGGTTCACGGCATTGATCGATCCCACGGTGAAGATACTGAAGAAAGTGCTGGAGTCGGCTCCATCGATGACCACGCTCGGCTTACCCGTCACGTACTCGACGGTCTGGTTGTAGCGTGGGGGAATGGCCGGGGGCAGGAAAGTGGCCGGGTCGAGGGTAACGGTAAAGGTCCCGGCGCCTGAAAACTCAACCTGAACAATTTCCTCGGTTTCGTCCATGAAGGAGACCCTTGTAATTTGTCCCGGTCTGGCTTGGAGCTGAATGGACTCTCCAGTTAACAAAATCTGGTCAAATACGTTGCCATTAGGATGCTGGATATTCTCACCTGCGATATCTCCTGAGCCGTCGAGGACGAGGGGCACAGAGGGAGCTGCTACCGTAATAACCGCGGTATCACTGTCAGCACTACCGCTGGCGTTGGTTATCTGTGCCCAGTAGTTCGTACTCGCGGTGAATGCACCAGTAGTTAGCGTGCTGCCAGTGGCGCCTGCGACGGGGTTGGCCGTGTCACCGCTGTTGCCGGTATACCACTGGTATGTAAGATCATCACCGCTTGCCACTACAGATAAAACGACAGCCGTGCCGGACTGCACTTCCTGGCTTGCGGGTTGGGTGGTGATGGATGGACCTGTTGCGGGGGGCGGTTCGCCGCCGCCGTCGAAACCGGGGGTTCCAATAGGGGTAAATCCGAAGTCGTCGATAGCCGTTACACTGAATAATGGATTTACATCTTCTTTATCACTTAAAGTAATTCTAGCAATGCCACCCACAGCTCCCAATTCACTGGCAAGAAATGTATAAGGCGGAACTCCTGATCCCTGCAGGATATTCGACTGCAGGTCTACTTCCACGGCGATTAAATTATCTTCAGTATCATATACCTCAATAGTACCATCGGATTCGCCGCCACTGCTAGCTGATGCCGTGATGGTTCCGGCAAAAAATTGCACCCGCGCAGCCGGTGTTTCAAAAGTGATCGTTGCGGTTTTGCCATTCTGGACTCTCCAGTGACTAGGAAGTGAGCGGATTTTTTCGATCTCGAAAAAATCCTGTTCCGAGGATATATCTGCGCCTGATAAGGTGGCGGAAAAAGGCGATGTTCCAACGATAATATCATCACTAGTGGTTGTGAATTCTGAAAAGAAAGTAAATACCGTGTTGTTCCTTGGCCCATCAATGAGGGTATAACCCACATCGTCGATGACTAATTTACCCGATGCATTCAGGAATTTAATTTCATTCATACCGTCAAAGTAATTGAGATCTGTTTCGTCGAGGAAACTGCCACTGAAACCCACGATTCTTTGCAGCGCAGGATTGGAATCAGGATTGATACTGGTTGGAAAACCCGTAAAAACGCCCTGCGAAGTTAATGCAAATTCTAATTGACCTAAAGAAGTTGCAATAAGTTCTCGAACCTCGATCTTGCCCGCGCCCGTGGTTTCAGCCACGTAGAATTCGATTTCAGCAATCCCTTTAGTTGTGAAGATCTTCCCTTCCTGGCCGGGCCCCAGGGATAATGCTTTCGTTCCCGAGTGCAGCAGACTTGAGTCCTCCAGCGTTTCTACGGTAAACCCGATAAATTGGATATCATTTGGCGGATTACCGAGTAAAAAGTCTCCCGAACCTTCGGCATTTTCAAAATCTAAAAATTTTCCTGGTCTTGAGGAAGAGCTCGGAGAAGAAGAGGAAAATACAGTGAAATTAGCGATACGAGAACAATATTTTTAAAACGCATTTAGACCCCCTAAATTTGATTTAACCCTAAATCCCAGTTTATTCGACTGCTCTTTTTAGATAAATAACGTTAAAAGATATTGGTTTCAACAAATATATGTAATTTTGTTATATTTATTCAGTGATTAATCTTCGATTTGTTATGCAGACGCTATGACACGAGTCGCCCCCATCGCGATTGCGGGGCTATGGGTGTATATTTAATTTTGATAAAAACCAAGTCGACGTTTCTTCTTAGGTGAAGAAGGTTGCAGTAGTTTTTGCATGGCCTCTACAATTTCCACCAATAATTTATCATGTTTATCGATACGTTGTTCAAGTTGATTGAGCTTAATTGTAAGCTTACGGCTACTGGAAACCAATTCACGCAGCTTTATGAAAGCACGAACCACATAGACACTCATTCGGACAGCCTTTTCGCTGTGAAGTATATTCGCTGCCATAATGGCACCATGTTCGGTAAACGCGAAGGGTAACGTGCGCCTGCCACCGTAACTTGAAGTCGCATATTGCGACTTCAAGTTTGTAAGCTCCTGGCGATCAATCTTAAACAAAAAATCATCGGGAAAGCGATCGCTGTTTCTTTTTACCGCTTCGTTAAAACTCCATAAAGATCTGCAAGATCACTATCTAATATAACACGATGTTTGCGCATGACGAATATCATACGTTCAATCGATACAATTTGAACATCAGTGGTCCTATTTTTAGCAGTCCCCTTCATTATCTTTATTTTCTTTTTCTCGGCAGTAATCTTCTCTGTCATCGCCTTATCTTTAATAATGGAAGGATGGAAAAATGGATGAAACCCGAAGGTATATCCCACTCATCCAATTATCCACTCCACTGATTACTGTTCACTGATCACATTTATTTTCTGATCATTAGCTTGGCGATCTCCGCGTCTCTGCGGTGCATATTGATTTTAAATTCTAGGGGGCGCATTTGCTTCACGTTTGATCGCGCCACTGGGGGTGACCATGGTGGGGTTCTGATAGAGTGAGCCGGCTTCAACACTGTCATATTGCTGACGGGCGGGCGACCCTCCCGGGCTGATCAGATTGGCGGTGACAAAGATAAGGAGATTTCTTTTTTGCGTGGTCTCTCCCTTCGATCTGAAAAGTCGTCCCAACAGGGGCACATCCCCCAGGATGGGGACTTTATCTTCGACACTTTTTATTTCCTCACGGGTCAATCCCCCCATGACAACGGTCGCACCATCCCATACCGTCACCTCGGTGCGAACGCGCAGCACGGAAAAAATAGGCTGAAAGAACCCTGAAGGCACCGTCACCGTAGTCCCTCCGGAAATACCGATACTGGGTCCGCCATACTCGACGAAACCTTCAAATTCTGTGACCTTCGGTTCGAGTAAGAGACTTATGCTGTTGTCATCTTCAACGGTTGCCAGTTCAAAATCTCTATACTTTCTCTCTTCGCTTTAGAGGCGGGGGGAGCAGTCGCGAAATTACAAGCGACAAGGAGAGAGGCATTATGGGGAAAAAACATGAATATGCCTCAGCAAGAGAAAGTATTAAGAAAAGATATCCAGAACGATATGAAACGGGCGCTGATGAGATAGGTGTTGCCAGTGACTACATAAGTGACATTAGGAGTCTAAAACCGGGTCAGCGTGTCGTTACTTACTGCCGGGTCTCTTCGTGTGCTCAAGAACATTTTAAAAACCTCAGCGATCAGAATGAGAATTTAAAGCGCGAGTTAGAGCAGCGGGGATGCACTGTAATCGGATCCTTTCAAGAAGTGAGGTCAGGTTGGAGGGAAGGCCGTGAGGCGCTCATGGATGCCGCAAGGCATGCCCTTGATAATGATGCCATTGTCGTTGCGGAATCTGTGACACGCTTCATTCGAAGCAGGGATTTCAATAGTAAGACAAACTGGAAAGTAACACCCAATAAAGCTGAGTATCGACGCTTACAACTTGATACGCAGGGAGTAAAACTTGTGACCTTACTTGATCCTGATGCCTCAGCAGAAGAGATAAGATCTAATGAGACTAAGCGAGGTAAGAAATTGAAAGGTAATCCAGGTGGTCGTCCCAAGAAATGTTGTCCCGGATACAAAAAACGTGAAAGAGAGCAGTCTTTGCCAAAAGTATTAGCTCTGTATAAAGAGGGAATAACTATTGCGGCCATTGCTCGGAGCATGAAATTAAATTACAATACTGTATATAGCTGGATTAAGAAAAACGATTAAATCTTTATTTTTTTATGACTATTAAGATATATAACCTTGTTATCATGTTGGATACGAAATGGATACAGTACGTTGCTCGTTGTTGTAGCTCGAATGAAAGGGTTACTACATGTACTAAGTAAGAATACGGTCTATAAGAACCAGGATTTCTGATATGGTATGGTGAAATGATTTATAATAATGAGCTTAAGCATTAACAGAACTTTAATACCTATAATTCCTATAAAACATATTTAGTTGTCAGTACTTAGTAGATCTTGGGAGAGTTTACTGTATAGAACGGTAAGAGTTACTACATACCATAGAGGAAACAAAGCTAATTAAGATAGTATTTAACCTGGAATGTACAGAGTCGTATCCCTGTTGCGATTCTAGATAGTTTAGACAAGTTGCTCTTAAATCTTATTATGTCCGTAATCTCATACACCGATTTGTATAAATTATCATACTTAGCTGAGGAAATTAAGTTCTTAACAACCCAACACAAAGAAACAACAAGACAACTACTCAAGTTTGTTCTAAAAAACTACGTTACTGCTGAAGAAATAAAGGGCTTTAAGAACATTGAGATGTTGTGGACAAGACGGGGTAGTCCCTATCATCTAAAAGGCAAAGGAATAAGGTCGTCACAAATAGGGATAAAAGATAGAATGAAGCGCATATGTTTGCTCATGAGTTTAGACATCCTTTTTTTGTATAAAATTAGATCCAAGATCTACCCTCAGCTTGAGCAGACCCATAAGCCAAAATTTCGCTTACAAAGCGTTTTGATGGCATGAGGTATAAACTTATATGCCCTTACCCCTCAAAAGCGATTGTGGGCGATTGTATGCGCTCACAAGCCCTAATCTCTACTAGCAACAGCATGGCTTTTTGCCACGCTCAATTGTATTATTTAAAGTTTCAATATAAGTCCGCGGGGGGTTGAGTTTCGGAGACGAACGGCACAACTTCGAGTTCGGAGAACATCTTTTGTAAATGCTCTAGCAGAATACCCTTGGATAGCCTGTCATGCCGTTGAGCACAGTCGATAACACCTCATTGGACCAAGACCACTTATTGACATACAAGCCGTATGTTTGGAGGTAGTTATTAATTTTAATTTTGAGCATCATTTTCCCTTTCTCCCGTCCAGGTCAATTAGTCTACGTCAGTAAAATAAATATCATCACTCTTGCCTATGGTGATGATGTCTTTTACCTTTCCACTACTCCACTGGGGGAAAATTTCACGTAGACGCCCTCCCTTTAACCTCCCGACCCCAAATCTCATTTAAAATGATTCTTTTTCAAAACCCTTATCAAAAACACCTCAATCTATCTCAACATGTTCAAACTGCATCAGGGCAGTAGATCATTATTAACTTTATTACTTAGCGGGCTCTTTCGTTCTAAAAGTTCTTGATCGGACCCCGTATTTCGTATCAAATTTTAAGTGAGAGAACTACCGGGTGTTAATGGTTTTAGGATTGATGTATATGAGAGATCTTGGCGCAGTGAGGGCGTAGCCCGAACGCGGCCAAGAGCGGAAAGGAATGTGACAAACTCTTGTGGGCTTTTAAAGCCTAATCGACTGTGGGGATGTTCATTGTTATAGGTCTGACGCCATTGTTCTATTACAACTTGTGCTTCAGCCACGCTGAGCAACACTTCACGGTTCAAACACTCATCGCGTAAGCGGTTGTGAAACGACTCGATGAAACCGTTTTGCCAGGGACTGCCCGGATCGATATATATCGCCTTGATCTTTTTGTCGGACAACCACTGCTGCACCTGATGAGCAATGAATGGCTTCGCATGTCGTCGCTTCGCTCCTCGGAACACTGCCGTTGTCACTGCGGATATAGCTAGGAACTCCCTCTTCATCGATGGTTTCGCTGAGTACCGAGAGAACATCGGTTGAGGTGAGCTGTCGAGCTACCCGGATGCGTAAACATTTACGCGTATATGTCTTCGCTTCGCTTGAGTGTCGTCGCTTTCAGCTCCTCGGTACATCGATCAAGGTCATCATCTTTAGCATACCGCCATTGTCTGTACGATCATGGACAAAGTCCCAGGACCAGACGTGATTGCGACCGGTTGCTTTAGTAGGGAGCCCAGTAGAGATCCCCTGACGGTGTCTACGCTTTTTCGGGGGCTTTACCTGTAAGCCCGAAGAACGTCGCACTGCCTGTACAAATTTCCTGCTTGCCGCCCAACCTTCTTTCACCAGCAAGGCACGAATGCGCCGGTAACCGTAACGGGGATGTTCCCAGGACAAGGTCAAAATCCGCTCGGCCAATTGCTGAGCCTTCTTACTGGCCTGCTTGGGTCGGTAGCTGTACGTTGACCAACTGAGGCTGAGATAAGCACAAGCCCTCTAAAACGAGCACAGCCCCTTCTCAGCCGCATCTTTTACTGCTCGCTTCTTCTGCTTTGGGCTCACCATTTTTTTGAGAGCGTTTCCTCCAACACCCGAAGCTTGAGCATTTGATCAGCGAGCATCTTCTTCAGCTCCGTATTCTCCTTTTCCAGCTCTTTAAATCGCTTCGCATCAGCCAGCTCCAAGTTGCCATACTTTTTGCCCCAGCGATAGAAGGTCTGTTCACTTAGGTTGTTGCCGTGGCAGACTTCCTGCACGGTTTTGCCCGTATCGGGCTGCCGCAGTATTGCTATGATCTGTTCTGTTGTATATCTTTTTCTTTTCATTGAGGTTATCTGTTTATCCCGATAACCTCTCTCTGTTAATGATACCATTTTTGGGGGTCACTCCAAATCATGGAGGAGATTGAGGGCATAGCGATCGAGGTTATGAAGAATCTCAAGAATCTGAGCATAGTGACTGGAATCCTTGTGGATAAAGGGCGCTTACTCTTGGGTGAAGCGCCGAGGCATACAGAGCACATCAAGGGTGACACGCTGGGTGATGCGGCATCAGTGATCGAGTCTCTCCCGTCCGGGCCTGTGATTGAAGCGGACACCGCGTCCGGTGATCGACCTTGTAAGTAATGGGGCGTGGGTTAATTTTATCAAACCTGATAATGGATAACGAGCAATTAATAGATAATACCTTTGTTCTCAGAGATAGACCCCTGCTTGAGCTATTCGATGCTGTGGAGCTTATACAGGGAGTTGTGGAGAGAGCAGTTTTTTGCGAAAATTTTAGATCGAAACATTTCTTTTTGACGGACAATATCTGGAAACATCAAAGGCGAATTTACCCATCAAATGTCGGTATGCTCATTGAAAACAGATGTGCAAATGCATTGACCGACTTTTACATGTGAGTCTTCATACGGATTCCAGAAAGTCCGCTGTTTAAGCTTCCCTGTAGACACACTTAAAAAAAGAACATGTCTGTCGAGCCAGCATAAACACACTTTACTGATCACAGCATGACAACCTCTCCCACCCGTTAGTCCAGAAGACCGTTATCGGCGCCAGTGTGTGGTAGACAAAAAGGGGAGTGCCGATCAGTAAGATCTGCAGTGACTGTGTTCCCGAACTGGCTCCCGGGTTCATCTGGACAGAAGATCGAAGTCTGTGAACCGCACAACACTTATTATGTCCAGTTGATTTTTAAGTGATTGATATTCAACATATTAATTTTAAAGCCTAAATTCCTAACGGTCATAAAACAACATAAACTAAGGAGTAGCCCTTAATTAACTGCCGTAGTTTCAGTCGAGATTAAACCCTTATTGTGACATTAAAAGCTGTCCCGATATAGGGTGTTGTGCAAGTTCATTCCTGCAAGATGTCCGGGTCTGCATCATAACGATTCATCCACCTGGGATTCGTTCCGCATTGCCCGTCCGTCTTTGTAGGTCGCCGAGTCAACCAGTCAAATTAGTCTACTGAGTCAACCGAGTCGGAGCGGTATACAGCACAAGCATAACCCCGAAACGTAAGGCAAAGGGGGGCGGGGGGGGCCGCCGCCGAAGGCGGCCGACCCTGATCTATCGGTCTGCAACGCGAAAAATATTTTTACAAAAGGAAACGTTTAGAAGCAAAATAATAAAACAAAACCTTATTAATTTGCTCTAGAAAGAACGAGCATCCTTCGTTATGAAATCAACCCTGTCCTGAGATCCAAACGCCCTTTCTCGAGGCGCTCAAGTACCTTGAATGGTGGCACAACAACAAGCTACAATCCCCACATCTTTCCCGATATGTTGTGTCGGATCATGAATACGGGCAAACTCACTTATCAGTGACTGGTCAAAGCCGCGTGATATCCTGTAAGAAAATTGGAGTAGTAGCATAACTAGGAATTTCCTCCATCATCAATTGACTGCATAATATTCCTTGCCGTTTGCAGGTCACCTGTTTGAGATCATGTGGACAGTTTTTTAAAATATCGGTGCCAGATTTCGCGTTTATCGAGGAGATGAGGGTTAAATTCTTCCAAACCAGGAAAATCGATACCTAACTTTCTATGTGCGGCGAGTAGATCTGTGATCTTAAGGTAATCGTCGGGCCTGAGTCACCATCCTGAGCCGAGCATCATAACGATCCATCCACCTGGGGTTCGTTCCGCATTGCCCGTTCGTCTTTGAAAACAAGCATTATCCATGCGCAAATAAAAAAGTAACACCCGTAACGTTAGGCGGGAGGGGCAAGCCGTAGCCTAACATGTGTAATCGATTTCACCTCAGAAAATAAATTTTATATAAGCCGTTTACTCGAAAGAAAATTCTGAATAACCTTTTAACTAAGACACATAATATTGCCATGAATGTCGTCGGATAATAGCCTTTAAAATGGGAATGATATACTTCAAACCACATAGAGCAAAACAGCCTACACCATGACAGGACTCTCAAGTGTTCCCCTGTAAAGTTTATGAGACCCTTTCGTGTCATCCCCCCACAGGGCAACCGCTCTTACTATGTGTTCTGCGCGAGCTTTGCCCGCTCTACGGTCCCTCCTCTATATCCTCCGGATAATAGCCGGCGCCGATCAGAATCGGCAGTCCAAAGGACACAACCCTCTTGACGAATGACACCTTGCGCTCCTCCATCTCACTCGACGGATTGCGCTTCGTGTAATACAGGAAGCTCTCTCCGAAGGCGTCCGCAACGCTCACAAGATCCTGGTCTTCGACCGGTCCTACCAACTCGGACATTATATCATCCGGCTCGCTGTATGAATCGCCACTGAACAGAGTGTAGCCATAAGTATCGATGGCAAACAAGTAGATTGATCCGTGTTTCCATCGCGGTTCCGTGGTCAAAGTGTTGATCGCAAAGTAGCCTTTCATTTCAAGTTCCATCGCAGCGCAACGGACATACTCCTTCAGTCTCTCGTTGGAAGGATCGCTATCGAGCAACATGGCATTGACCTCTTCACTTGTGCACGCTCCGGGAATATCTCGGAGGTAGATCCCCGCACCGATCGCGGCCGGAGTCCCGTCCCAGTCGATGTTCTTGATGTAGGAAGCCTTCGGCTCATCCCTGCCTGTCGCTGGATTTGGGAACGAGTAATAGAGCCAGCCTTCATCGACGATACTCAGGATGCGCTGCCCTTCACTGAAGAATTCGTTGCCGAAGGCATCGATCAGCGGTCCCAACGGTTTCCCTTCCCTCGAGGGGTCGGGTGGGAAGACGACCAATCGCTGAGTCATGTCTGTCGCATCGGCGACAAAGACATAGATTTGGCCGTATCTCCAGCGCTCGTCTTCGTGGAAGGCCCTGCGTGCCTCGCTGAAGCCCTTTGCGCGGACATACTCGTAGGCACACTGAACGAACGCCTGTATGTCTTCAGGAGTGCGCACCGCGCGGGCGGCGATGGAGTGCTCCGTGCAAGACACAACTTCATGAGCGCCAAACATCGGCAGCACAACGAACGTTGAGATTAAGGAAATCAAGAATGGGCAGAGCTTGTGTTTCATCATTTTTAAATGTTCGGGATTCTTTGCTATTGGAATTTAGGAAAGTAAAGTTTGCGTTGGTAGCCTTCCCCTCTTGTCCGCCCCAGGTATTCAATGGCTCGTTCTTTGGTTCGGGAAGACTCAAATAGTTCAATTATACTCATCATAAGCAACTCTACTTCATTCGGAGCACAAGTTTATGAGTCCCTTTATGTCATCCCCCACAAGGACAGGTGCTCCTACCATGTGTTCTGCGCGAGCTTTGCCCGGCTTATGGACTCTCCTCCAGATAATAGCCGGCGCCAATCAGAATTGGCAGTCCAAAGGACACTACCCTCTTGACGAATGACACCTTGCGCTCCTCCATTTCACTCGACGGATTGCGCTTCGTGTAATACAGGAAGCTCTCTCCGAAGGCGTCCGCAACGCTCACAAGATCCTGGTCTTCGACCGGTCCTACCAACTCGGACATTATATCATCCGGCTCGCTGTATGAATCGCCACTGAACAGAGTGTAGCCATAAGTATCGATGGCAAACAAGTAGATTGATCCGTGTTTCCATCGCGGTTCCGTGGTCAAAGTGTTGATCGCAAAGTAGCCTTTCATTTCAAGTTCCATCGCAGCGCAACGGACAAACTCCTTGAGCCTCTCGTTGGAAGGATCGTCATCGAGCAACATGGCATTGACCTCTTCGCTGTTGCACGTACCCGGGATGTCGCGGCGGTAGATCCCCGCACCGATCCCGGCATGAGTCCCGTCCCAGTCGATGCTCTTGACGTAAGAAGCCTTCGGCTCGTTCCTGTCCGTCGCTGGGTTTTTGAAGGAGTAGTAAACCCAACCCTCCCCGAAGCTACCCACGACGCGGGTAAATTCCTTGACGATATCGTTTCCGTACACATCGATCAGCAGTCCCCAAGACACTCCTTCCCGCGAAGGGTCGGGTGGGTAGACGAACGCTCGCGACATATCGGACATGGCGGGCAATTCGTCCACGAATACGTAGATCGGGCCGTGTTTCCAGCGCTCGTCCTCGTTAAAGGCCCTGCGTGCCTCCACGAAGCCCTCTTCCAGGACATACTCGTAGGCGCATTGAACGAAAGCCTCTACGTCCTCTAGGGTGCGCACCGCGCTGGCCATGATGGAGTGCTCCGCGCAAGACGGAGGCTCAGCAGCACCGAACATCGGCAGCACGGTGCACATTGAGATTAAGGGGATCAGCAATGGGCAGAGGTGGTGCTTCATCATTTGTAAATATTCGGGATTCTTTGCTTTTGAAATGGTGGAAAGGTCAAATTGTGTATAGTATTAATCAGATTGTCAATAATCTCAATAAGAGAATGCTATACATTGCTTGAGTACCCTTAACGCTTTTTCTTAGTCAACAATAACAATGATGTTTCAAAAGGTAGAGTATTCAAAGAAACGGTTTATCCTCCACCAGACGCGTAATCAATACGTGATAAATAAAGGAAATTATATTTGTTACGATAAGCAGCCATCGACTTTTCGCCTCAACTTCCAGTAGCGGCTTGAGATCCATCATCTGTTCTTCAAATACAGCGGCTAAGCACGCAAATATAAATGAGTAATTCTTAAGGTTGAGAGGACCTTGCAGTTATTGAAGAGCGCATAGATAAAGACAAGCGTTTTTCGATTGGACGGAGATGGCTCTTTCTATCTTATCCTTTACCGAAGACACCTTTGGCTAGCAATGTATATCATACCCAAAAGATTGGCTATTTCTTATGAATGGCTTTATCCTTCCGAGATCGACTTGCATATGTATTGTGTTCGGCGTTCAGGTCAAAGGCAGTGGTTCAAAAGTTATTATTATGAGAAAAATGATTCCACGTTATCGGCGTTACTATTGTAATATTTATTGTAACTTACAATTAAAATATATGTAACTAATTGATAAACAATATATATAGTATAGTATAATTAGAACAGTTAATATCACACATTGAGATCAAGCGACATCTGCTCCCCCTATGCGCCCCACTTTTTGCTATTTAACGCTATATACTACTATTTAGTTTCTCTGGACATAAGCTATAAACTGATTCATAAGTGCTTATAAATTAATATAAAACGTTGATTTATAAGGGGTACCAAGGAGGAGAGTTGAACTCTCTATTAAAGGCCTGTGTGGTCTTTGAGTATTATAATCAAGCCGCCAGGCTTCAAGTTTTTCTTTCGCTTGCACCAGCGTACAAAATAGCTCGGTGTTAAGAAGTTCATCGCGTAAGCGTCCATTGAAGCTCTCAATATAACCATTCTCTACGGGTTTGCCTGGGCGGATAAAATCCAGCTCGATGCCGTGACCATAAGCCCACTCATCCAGTACTTTGCCGGCAAACTCGGGACCATTATCGACGGTAATGGTTTGGGGAAGACCGATTCCTGCAGCGGCTTTCATAAGTGCGGCAGCGACTTTGCACCCACCGATGGACGTATCGACCAGAAGCAGTGGGCAAGCTCGGGTGTATTGATCGACAACGGTGAGAATGCGGAAGGGGCGGCCGTTGACCAGCCGATCGCTCATAAAGTCCATCGACCAGCGCTCCTGGGCTGCTGAAGCCGCGGGCAGTGAGACCCGCCTTTGCGCGGCACGCTTCTTTCGTTTCTTCGTGCGCACTTCCAGCCCTTCGGCCTTGTAGATACGATAAACGCGTTTCTTTCCTACCGTCCAGCCTTCCCGCTTTAATAACACCGTTATTCGCCGATACCCGTAGCGCACGCGCGCGGCGGCGAGGTCACCGATGCGCATGATCAGCGCACGTTCGTCCTTCTTCACCGGCTGGTAGTTATAACTCGACCAATACAACTGCATCAACCTGCACGCCCGGCGTTTGCTAACCTCATAGGCTTCCACTAACCACTCACCTTCTTGCGCACAGGCTTTACAACTTTTTTGAGATAACTTCCTGCAGCATATGCTTGTCCAGGCTCAGATCAGCTACCAGCTTCTTCAAACTAGTGTTCTCTTCGTCGCGTTGCTTCAGCCGTCTTAATTCACTGATTCCCATGCCCGCGTATTTACTCTTCCAACGGTGGTAGGTCTGTTCGCTTACCCCTAACTCTCCACACACTTCGGCGATCCTTCGTCCGCCTTCAACCTGCCTTAGGGCATAGATGATTTGTTCTTTATTATAGCGTTTGTCAGGCCTTCTCGGCTGTGCCTCGTGAACCTTTGCTTTTCATGGGTCGTTCTTTCTCCTATTTTTTATTAGCTTTTTCACCCATGCCAGACTAAATCTTCGCTGGTCCAGTTTTACGGGGTCCGATCACTTTTGATGGGCAAGCCTATCCTGGTTTTGTGTATGCCTTAATCCCTACAAAGGCTTTGTTTAGTTTTTGAATATCATTTCATTTACAGAACATTACTCAATGTATTGACTAGGGCATTATGAAAGACATAGCACGCCTTGAAGATAAATACAAAATAGCAGAATATAAAACAGTTGCTAGTTCATCTTCCCAAGGGCTCGACTAGGAAGTAAATGAGCTTATACAAAATGGATGGGAAGTATGGGGCAAACCTTACTGTATAATAAGAGCTCAGACAGTAGCCCAACAGGTAATGGTCAAGTTGATAGAAAGAGTTGATTAACGATGGGCAATCATCCTTTTTACGCCTGAAATCTCAAAGAGTAGTTTAAAAGGAGCTTTTATTTCTTCCTTAATTGTATTAAAATTTCTAGTGAATACCTTTTCGATTTCCTTTTTACCCCGATATGTTCCATCAGAAAAAATAAAATATGCATCTTCATGAATGAGGTCTTCGACTGACTTCCAGCTTTGAAGAGCTAATCGTTTTTCGTATTCTTTCAGCAATTCAATGTGTTTCTGGATCGCGGGCATAAGCTTCATCTAAATCTAAACTTGTTCTACAGTGTCTGATCTAGGATTTTCTATTAGTTCAAAATAATTAACCAAAAACTCAAAGTCATCTTCTGGATCATTAAAGTATTCCCATGTCTAATTATATGAAGCTCCATATGGGCATGATTCTTTTTTACTTTTCACTAGAAGGAATTACCTGTAGTGCTTGGGTCACTATACCGCGGTGATCTGCCCTCTTCTGCATCATGCACATCAAAGGCAGTCTGAATATAATCACAACCTTCTTTTCCTAGTCTTTTCTTTTCATCCACTACCCAATCAGATATGTCGTCCCGAAGACCTCGCTTTTCCATAAAGTGATTGAAAATCATAATCTCTTCATCATTTGGTTTCCTAGCTGCTTTAAAACACCAATCGAGGATTTCTTCATCAGACTTTTCACTTCTTACTTTCTTTATTAAATCTTCATATTCTATTCCTAAAAAACGAACAATTCGTTCATCAAGGCCGTGACCAAGATTGTAATCTGGAGGTAGACTCCCTTCTTCGTTTAAACGTATTTTATCTAATGTTCTCCCAAAAAACACCAATCCACCAATTTTTTCGTAACCTGATCTCGGGATCTTATTTTTCATTTCGCTTCTAACCCCAACATATTGCTTACCGCTTCACTTGCACAACACATTTGTATAACTGCACCAGATAGTAGTAGAGCGATAATATTTCTTAGGATAAATCTAAGCACATAAGAATTGCTGACTCTGGGCACAGTTCTTTAAACTCTTGTGTAAAGTTCAATTCGTGAGATTGAATCAATTACAGGTCTGCCGTTCGATCATGGCAACGTCGCCGAGTTTCTTGGTAACCAGATTTTCAACATAGAACTAGCACCACCAAAGCAAAAGGGGTTTGATGGTTGGTTCAAATCCGGTATGTTCAAAGCCAAACCGCTCAAGGGTAAAACGGTCAATGTGAAGTGGTATATGAGGGTGGATAAATATCACCTCGACATGACCAAAGCTAAGCCCCAGCCAGATTATTATCTTGTTTTCAAGGGGCCTAAAAAAGAATTGCTGGGATGGTATATCAATTATGTTTTTATATTCCATACCGAGACCTTAAGGGGACTGCTCAAATCTAGAGGCAGAAAAGTTGGAACATCCAGTAGCGTCAAAAAGGGGGATTGGGGGGAAGCTCAAATTTACCCCTCTTTACCTAATTCCCCAATGAAACTAAACCAAAATCAGGAATCCAAGCTTAGGATTTTTAAACATGAGTAAATAGAACTTTTTTAAAATCAAAATAAAGACAAATAAAAATGACAAAAGAACCAGAATTGCCAGACAATGAGATTGGCCGGTCACAGCGTTATATAGACGGACCGGCCAACATGGCAGACATAACTTTGATCCCAGAAGGCGAACTTAAGAAAAAAGAGAGAGAAAAACGAGCGGCCAAAGAATTAGAGACTGATTAAGGAGATTTAAAAATATTGTTAAAAACAACTCCCAGAAAATAGAACTTCTCAAATTATCAGGCATATAGAACATCTAACAGAAAATCGAAGTTTTTAAAATCGAGAAGCCCGCAAGATCATCGACGTTTAACGGTCGAGGTCCGGCCTATACCTATTCTATAGGATGAAATACCATAGGCAGTTGCAAAGCCAGGCAACCCCATTGAAACTAAAATTTGATTAGACTCTTAAGTGAATAGGAAGTATTTTAAGAAATAGAACTTCTTGAGTAAAAAAGGTAATTAGGGAAGTCGTTACAGAAAGGGCATAAGGTAAAATGCCAAACAACAATAGCCCTCAAAAGAGAGTAATAACCCCACTATCTCATTACTACGTATTTAAAGATTTATAAAAAAAGGAACTTTTAGAACGAAAGAGGCCGCTAAGTAATAAAGTTAATAACGATCTACTGCCCTGATGCAGTTTGAACTTGTTGAGATGGATTGATCGGACCCCGTTATTCGTACCAGTTTAAGTGAGAGAGTTACCGGGTAATAATGGTTTTAGGATTGATGTATAGGATAGATCCTGGTGAAGTGAGGGCGTAGCCCGAACGCGGCCAGGATCTGAAAGGAATGTGACAAACTCTTGTGGGCTTTTAAAGCCTAATCGACTGTGGGGATGTTCATTGTTATAGGTCTGACGCCATTGTTCTATTACAACTTGTGCTTCAGCCACGCTGAGCAACACTTCACGGTTCAAACACTCATCGCGTAAGCGGTTGTGAAACGACTCGATGAAACCGTTTTGCCAGGGACTGCCCGGATCGATATATATCGCCTTGATCTTTTTGTCGGACAACCACTGCTGCACCTGATGAGCAATGAATGGCTTCGCATGTCGTCGCTTCGCTCCTCGGAACACTGCCGTTGTCACTGCGGATATAGCTAGGAACTCCCTCTTCATCGATGGTTTCGCTGAGTACCGAGAGAACATCGGTTGAGGTGAGCTGTCGAGCTACCCGGATGCGTAAACATTTACGCGTATATGTCTTCGCTTCGCTTGAGTGTCGTCGCTTTCAGCTCCTCGGTACATCGATCAAGGTCATCATCTTTAGCATACCGCCATTGTCTGTACGATCATGGACAAAGTCCCAGGACCAGACGTGATTGCGACCGGTTGCTTTAGTAGGGAGCCCAGTAGAGATCCCCTGACGGTGTCTACGCTTTTTCGGGGGCTTTACCTGTAAGCCCGAAGAACGTCGCACTGCCTGTACAAATTTCCTGCTTGCCGCCCAACCTTCTTTCACCAGCAAGGCACGAATGCGCCGGTAACCGTAACGGGGATGTTCCCAGGACAAGGTCAAAATCCGCTCGGCCAATTGCTGAGCCTTCTTACTGGCCTGCTTGGGTCGGTAGCTGTACGTTGACCAACTGAGGCTGAGATAAGCACAAGCCCTCTAAAACGAGCACAGCCCCTTCTCAGCCGCATCTTTTACTGCTCGCTTCTTCTGCTTTGGGCTCACCATTTTTTTGAGAGCGTTTCCTCCAACACCCGAAGCTTGAGCATTTGATCAGCGAGCATCTTCTTCAGCTCCGTATTCTCCTTTTCCAGCTCTTTAAATCGCTTCGCATCAGCCAGCTCCAAGTTGCCATACTTTTTGCCCCAGCGATAGAAGGTCTGTTCACTTAGGTTGTTGCCGTGGCAGACTTCCTGCACGGTTTTGCCCGTATCGGGCTGCCGCAGTATTGCTATGATCTGTTCTGTTGTATATCTTTTTCTTTTCATTGAGGTTATCTGTTTATCCCGATAACCTCTCTCTGTTAATGATACCATTTTTGGGGGTCACTCCACGAAGACTATTGGAGAATTATCAAAAACCAAAAAGCTTCAGTTAGAATGGTGGAAATTTTTTTCTGATGAGTTATTAAAAAAGAAAGTAATACCTTCGGTCCGTAAACCACTACCTCAGTCATGGTACGATGTTCCTCTAGGAAGGAGTGGAATCCATATCTCAAATATTGCTAATACTTATGATCGTAAAATTAAAGTCCGAGTTTATCTGAGGACAAGCTCAAATGCTGATGCTGCTCTTGTTCAGCTATTAGATCAACGAGAGGAGATCGAAGCAGAACTGGGGACTAAATTAATTTGGAATCCTTATCCAGAAAATCAAGATAAAACAATTTGTGTTTATCATGATGCGGATATTTCTAAACGTGAAAAATGGCAGGAATACTGTGATTGGATGATTGATATGACTAAAAATTTTAGAGAGGTCTTCATCCCGAGAGTGCGTGAACTTAATCTGAGTATTGAGCGTGAGGTTGAACCTGATAATTAAAGCTTGTGACTACTCAAAATTATTTTCTAAGGAACCATTGGCATTACAATTTATATTAAAACCCACTTCTTTAATCAAGCGTCAAGCAGTCTTTCCGATCTTTAAACCTATCTTTTGTAATGTAGAAATAGCTGGCTCTTTTGCACCCCGTTCAAGGTCATCAATATTGTTCTTACTAAGGCTGACTAACTAGGCGAATTTCTTCTAAGACAGGTCTAATTCAATCCTGTGTTTACGGATTGCTTTGCCAAGACTAGCGGCAACAGGAGATTTAGTTAGGAGTGGTTAAGTCGGCGGACAAATGTGGGCCACATACTCTTAAATAAGCTTTAAATTATCGACCAACTATCCCGATAGTCTTTCCCTTTAAATGATACGATTATTTTGGGGGTCACTCCAATATATTATTTAAATCAGTAGCACCTATTTCCATAGATCTGTTTAATAATGCATTCCAAGCCTCTTCTCTAAATTGATCAGGGTTCTTGGAATATAATCTTTTTACTATTATGTAGGGATTACGAACTAACACAAAACTACGAGGACCAGATGGACCAGATTTCACGTCGATAAATCCAAGTCCTTTCAAAATATCGATTCTTTGCGACCACGTTTGGAGAGCACGTTGACCAGAAAACCCGGATGAAAACGCCATCTCCTGCTGTTTCCCAGATAGGTTTAAAAATGAGGTATCATACATTCTGCACCAAAGATCTAAATAGGTAGATGATACTGGCTTCCCGTTAGAAAAATTATCCATTATGCGCATAAAGTAGGGTAGAGTACGCGGAATAGTGGTAAATCCTTTTTTCTTTTTTCGGTTCCATAAATCGTCTTCCTTTAGATCAGGCCATAGCTGATCTCGAAGGAGCAATTGCTTTTCTTCAATTTTCTTTTTTATAATAGTACTATTCATTATTGTAATTTATTGTTTATGGATTAAATCTAAAACGAAGCAGGGTTTGGACCCCTGCTCCTTAACATTGACTTATTATTGGATGATTAGTAATGAGAAGTTTGGACCTTCGTGATCCAATAATTATTGGATGTTTGAGTAAACATAGCACGTAATTGTTTGAGTGTCAATGATTTATATAATATAAATGAATGTATGAGGATGCATAAAGTGTGCATTGTTATTTATAATATTGCAATTGGTCGTGACCACGAAAACTGGTACACTTGAAAAGTTAGTCTGGGTAACCTAGAAAGGACTCAGACAATGAAAGGCAAAAGATACACAACTGAAGAGAAAATACGGATGCTGCGGCAGGCGGACAAAGGGAAAACGATCCTGGAAGCATGCCGCGAGAACAACATTAGCGAACAGACTTTCCACCGCTGGAAGCGTGAGTTTGGGATGATTGATGTCGACCAGGCCAAGCGGATGAAGGAACTCTTTGAAGGAGAACGCGCGGTTAAAACGGATGCTGGCGGACAAGATGCTGGGGATAGAGATCCTGCAGGAGACCCTCGAAAAAAAACTGTAAGCCCTGGGCACAAGCGGCAAGTGGCAGAGAGACTTGTGGCTCGGGGCCAGTGTTCGATGCGAGCGGGGTGCCGGTACTTTCGGCTGCACCGTTCCACCTATGCGTATAAGGCGAAGCATCCGGATGCTTGGTTAATGAAACTGAAGGCGGCAGTAAGGCGGTTATCACGGCAATATGCCAGGTGGGGCTATCCGAAGATCACGAAGCTGTTGAAAGACGAAGGCTGGGAGGTGGGTAAACGTCTCGTGCAAGGTCTACGACGCGAACTGGGCTTGGCGATCCCCCAACGCAAGCCAAGACGTCGGGGCAGGGGTGTTTCCACCGGGCTGCCGACCAAGGCCGAACATCCCGGCCATGTTTGGACCTGGGATTTTATCCACGATAAGACGGTCCGCGGTGGCAGTTTAAAAATGTTGACCGTGCTCGATGAGTACACCCGCGAGTGTCGAGTGATCCATGTTGATCGCCATATCAATGCGGAAACGGTGCGCGGTATCATGCAAAAACTGCTTGCCCGTCATGGGCCGCCACAATATATTCGCAGTGACAACGGTTCCGTTCCGAGGAGCGAAGCGACGACATGCGAAGCCATTCATTGAAAAGGAATTGAGAGCCTGGCTAACTGCGATGAAAATCAAAACCCTCTATATCGAACCAGGAAGCCCTTGGCAGAACGGATACATCGAATCGTTGCATGCCCGTTTTCGCGAGGAGTGTTTAAACCGTGAACAGCTATGGACTTTGACCGAAGCCCGCGTGGTGATCGAGGACTGGCGCTGGCTTTACAATAATGTCCGACCCCACCGCAGCCTCGGCAATATCACCCCACGGTGCTTCGCTGAAGACATTAATACCGAAGGCTTGGGCTCCATTCGGGCTACGCCCTCATTGCGCCCAAGCCTTGACTTCCTCTACCAACTTAACTTCAACATTAACCTCTCCAGACTAACTCTCTCGGTGGACCAGTTTACGTAACCCGATCATACACAACTCGCACATTATAAATTCAGAAAAGACAGCATATTTACTCTTACTCATTGATTGTGTCGACGATTGCTTAAATTATACTAGTTACGCTAAGATCTGAGAGAAGAAAGAGAAGGGGAACTCTGTGTGGGAAGTTAAACAACAATAGTCTCCTGAGGGGGGCTGACCCAAACAGGAGTAACCCAAATGAGAATAAACGAAAGAATCATCAGAAATAAAGTAGGATTATTAAATCTGGCTGAAGATCTGTGAAATGTATCAAAACCTGTCAGGTGGTGGGCTTCAGCCGTGATACCTTTTAGCGGTATAAAGCGGCCGTAGAGGAAGGGGGGATCGAGAATCTGCTGAATAAAAGTCGCAGTCAGCCGAACCTCAGAAATCGCGTCGACGAGAGTATTGAAAAGCGGGGTGATCACGCTAGCGCAGAAGAATCCTGTGATGGGGCAGCAGCGGGTGGCCAATGAGCTGAGAAAATAAGGGTTGATAATATCTCCGGGAAGGGTGCGTTGCGTGTGGATGAGGCATCAACTGCAAACCTTCCCGCTACGCTTAAAGTCCTTGGAGAAGAAAGTGACCGAAGAGGGCCTGGTATTGACCGAGAGCCAGTTGGCGGCCCTGGAGAAGAAGAAAGAGTGCGATCAGTTACACGGAGAGATTGAGATCCGCCCATCTAGGCCATCTGGGCGCCCAGGACACCTCCTATGTGGGCACACTCAAAGGGGTGAGACGCATCTATCAGCAAACCTTCATTGACACCTATGCGAAGGTAGCTTTCACGAAGTTGTATACGATGAAAACTCCGCTCACTGCCGTGGAACTGCTTAACGATCAGGTCTTGCCCCTCTTCGAGGAGCACGCGATGGGACTGTTACATGTGCTTACCGATCGTGGAACCGAGTATTGCGGCCGCCAAGACAGCCACGCTTACGAACTGTAACTGGCGATCAATAATATTGATCACACTAAAACCAAAGCGAAGCATCCCCAGACCAACGACATCTGTGAGCGCTTCCACAAAACGGTGCTCCAGAAGTTTTATCAGGTAACCTTCCGTAAGAAGATCTTCCGCACTTTAGAGCAGTTACAGAATGATCTCCACCAGTGGCTGTATCACTATAGCCATGAACGCACTCACTAGGGTAAAATGTGCTGTAGGCCTACCTCCATGCAGACCTTCCTTGTGGACAAGGTGCTTTGGAGGCAAAAAATTGATGAACTTAACCAGGAGAATTAACAACCAATAGCTAGCTGACACTTTATGCTTCCTCACAGCGTAACCTGTAAGATCAAGTCCGCGTTAGTACACTTATATCGTGAGCAGTTATGGACGTTGACCGAGGTTGACGTGGTTATCGAAGATTGGCGCTGGCTTTATAACACTGTCCGTCCACACCGCAGTCTCGGTAATATTACTCCGAGGTGCTTTGCCTAGAATGCCTGTAAACAAGGTTTGGGCTCCACTCGGGCTACTCCTCATTCCGCCCAAACCTTGACTTCCTCTACCAACTTAACTATCAACTTAAACCTCTCCAGACTAACTCTCCCAGTGGACCAGTTTGCGTAACCTGACCATACTCATTCTCAGGATCCGAAGCGAGCTCAGCGAGTGAAACAATCAAGGCAACGATATCGATTAAGCGGTAATGAAAATTTTTTGCTCTGCGTCGTAATAAGTTAAAAGCATACCTATTGACTTAATAAAAGTAATCTCCGAAGGCTTTGGTTTCTTTCCAATGACTATTTCCAGTTGTGCCTTCTTATTGTTGGTATGTCGATATTCTAGCAGTTGCCCAATGGCTGCTCGAATGGCGTAACGAGTTTCTACATTGTCCGTCGGCTTTATCTCGGCAAAGATTGTTTTGCCATTCAATTTGTATTGGACATCAACGAAGTTGCAGTTTTCGTGTGGTTCGATGCCTTTATTTTTTAGGTAATCAATGAACTGGGCCTGTAACCGAGAATGTAGCGGCTCTGCAATTCATTTACCTTCAACCCAGTATTGATAGCGTTTGTCAGTCGGCGCATTGCTGTTTTGCAACCACTGACGTCGTTTCACATTGCCGGACTTGTCGCTCTGGCTATTTAACCCCTCTGGTTGCTCAAAGTCACCAAACGATAGCCAGTCGCGGATCGCGGTATTTGACTTGGGCAGATCAGCATCAATTATGTCTAATAGAATTTCTGGTGAGATGTGCGTGAATCTGCCGTGATACATGGCCAGCTTTTTCTCATTAGTGATCCGTTCAGGGTTAAGTGGAACAGGTTTTGGAAACCAATAATAGTGATCGGGGGGACATTTCCAGGGAATTGAATCATAATGTTTACTCCAGTGGTCGAGGAATTCTTGTTTATTGTTAAAAGCACTCTGAACCGTACCGAGTTTCCATACCTGATTGGATTCATTCTCCACGCCCACTGTGTTGGCAATTGATTTCTTTACAACGATGTCCTCATTGGCAGAGACGTTAGTTGCTACACCCAAGGCGAAAGCTGTGCTTCCGTGAGACGCAATCATGACCATCCCAAGACACCCGTTACGTGCGGCGTTAATGAGTTTATCGGGACTATTCGTATAAAAGACTTTGTACCCTTTCCAGGTCCACTGAGGATTTCCATTCCATTCTTCATGGCCATATCCGTATTTGTGAGTGTAGCCCGCTGTGCTGGGACAACCGGCGGGTCGCTGATAGCCTTGGTCGTTCCACATGATCGGTTTGAGTACTGTTAACTTCATTACATAATCTTGTCACTATAATGGGTAAAGTGAGGAGTCCTAGCAAGGTGTTTACATTGATGGACCAGAGATTTTCAGTCGAAATTTCATATATCTTAATGAAATGCACGTTTTGCGTTTCGCGGGTGGTCGCACTGTAAGCAATTTCGAGTAGTTCCCTCGATCGCGATTAGGGATGATGGATCAGAGGCTCGATGCCGCCGAGTTGAGTAGCTTAAGGATTACCTGAAAACCCCTCTCTCAAATACCAGTTAGTATATTCGACTATTAACTGGGCTCAGTAACGTCTAATAAGTTACTTGTTAATAAAGAGTTAAACTTAAAATAGCTATGCATAAATAATTTATATTTTCCTCTGATTTCACGACCTTTCCTCAATGCGTTTGGCAGGAATCATACTTATTTGGTGATCTTCAGCCAAGAGGTTGTGAGTGGATTTAATGTCAATTAAGTGCCCTTTGTGATAAAACACAATAAATTTGGGGGATGATATATATTGCTAGTCAACTTTACCTCTTTTCTTAGTCTTATTAAGTTTCTGTCTTCTGAATTACCCGCTACCGAAAATCAAAAGAAAAAAAGACGATGAACCACAATCTAAAGACAATGCAGAACCCGAGTCGAGATTTGGAGAAGTTACTTTAAAAACTAGTACGGTCTTTGAAAGACGGCGACTAAGAAAATAACATTAATATTGCCTGTGAATCACGTTCTCAGTCTTCTATACTGGCAATATTAATTTTAGTATACCCTTGAAACTAAAAATCGTTTAGATTTCGACTGAATAATATATTATGTTTAAGTCGATTGAAATCACTCTTAAAAAGACATACGATGATGATTCAGGTGAGCGGTTGCGTGCAGATAATAGCTACTGGATCAGGTCTTCCTTCTTTTTCTTATATTCCCTGCCTAAAATCATCGTATTGATTCATATCCTCCAAGAATACCTCCTTTGGAGAAAACTACCTGCCATAAATTAATACTGCGCGCGCGAAAAGCACCGGCACACTTCAAAAGATAGTAATTCCACATTCGATAAAATCTCTCGTTATATCGATCCTTAAGTTGATCCCAATTCTTGGTAAAATTTTCATGCCATGCCATGAGTGTTTTATCGTAATGCGGTCCGAAATTATGCCAATCTTCCATTATGAACAAACCTTCGGCAACTTTAGAAATCTGCTGTATCGATGGAAGATGCCCATGGGGAAAAATATACTTAAGAATCCAGGGATTCCCCGGTGTCCAAAGAGAAGTATTTCTTCCTATCGTATGTAAAAGAAAGATCCCTTCATCTTTAAGGCTTCGATAAGTCAGTTCCATCAGTGTTTTATAGTTTTTATATCCGACATGTTCAAAAAATCCTACGTTCACCACTCGATCATAGATACCCTTTGCTTCTCGGTAATCTGCTTCTACAATAGTTACCGGGAATCCCTCACAAGCTTTTCTTGCATATTTAACCTGCTCTTTCGATATATTATAACTTACCACATTACATTTGTATTCTTTAGCCATAAATCGTGCCAAAGTACCAAAACCCCCTCCTAATTCTAATATATCCATCTCCGGTTTAAGCTGCATCTTTTTACAAATAAGGTGAGCTTTGTTTATTTGTGCCTGATCAAGGCTGTCTGTATCTTTCCAATAGGCACAGGTGTATTGCATATTTTTAGAGAGCATAAGCTCAAAAAGATCATTACCCAGGGCGTAATGCTTTTTCGCCACCTCGGTTGATCGCTTTTCTGACTGCATGTTTGCCAATTTATATTTCAAGTTCTTGAAGAACTGAACGAGAGAACTTAATTTTATGTCTAATTCAGATCTTTCAATTTGATAAAAAAATTGGTCCAAAGCGTCACAACTCCACCACCCATCCATGTAGGATTCTCCCAAAGCAAGAGAACCTCTTTTCAAAATTCTTTTATATAGTCCCTGATCATGGACTTGAATGTCCCATGGCCGATCTCCGTTGATTTTGATGTCAGCGAGTTCGAATATATCTTGAATAACTTGTTTCATCTGAGATGTCCCATATAAACATTCACAATCATCAAAAAGTCGCATTTTTTTGATATTTCGATGTAATGTTCTGATTTCATTGTGATTTGGCAATCTTATCCTTCGTTATTTGATATACAAATCGGCAGAATTTAACAATTATTGCTGATCTTCCCTTTGCTCGGTAAAATCAGGGAAAGATCTTTGCTTCTGTTACCAGCGCATGAAGTTACGCAGCTTGTAGGCTAAGGCGAAGAGATCAAGCCAAACGGCATTGTCCTGAAAGTCATGGCAGGACAATCGGGTCCAGTGAATGGAGCATCTTTGCCCTCATTGATCCACTACTCTTTGATGACCCGATGGTAGTAAAATTACACTGCCTTCTTGGGGTTGACCTGCTCTCGTTTACTGAACCAGAGCCAGTGTTAGTTCCGGCAGGGTGGCAAGGGCTTTCGAGTGGTAAGGGTTTTCATTTGCTTAGACATAGCTCTCTGGGCTATGTGGTCTTTGAGCCTTTAGTTTGGAGTTCAACTCTCTCCACTGTAATCGATTGTTAATCAACGATTTATATTAAAAATTAAGCACTTACAAATCAGTATATCGCCTAAGTCAAGAGAAATTAAATAATAATAAATAGCGAAAAATGGGGAGCATTGGGGGAGCAGATTCACCCACTCTCATTATATTTTTTTAACTACACTTATTGCCTACATAAGCAAATCAAGTCTGAAAATAATGAAGATGCAACTAAAGGTTCGATTCACAGATGATCGAGTCTAATATTTTACAAACACATCTCTGACTCTAAATCCAGAGATGACCGCATTTTTTGCTCATTGATTGTGACTGCGATTGCTGCCCCTATTGTAATCCTGTCGTCGAATCACTCATTGCACCGTCATTACCCGACTGCCGTACGGATCTTAAGACATGGCTTGCGAAATTCAATACACGCGACGAGGCAAACCATTCAGTCCTATCGTTTCGAGTCCCCCATCGCCGGGTTGGGCTTAAATCATCAAGCTTTACCCAGATGATCTTGTCATCGACGAAGCGAGCGACTTTATCGGATCCGATCTTGACAAGCCCCTGAAGGACTGTGGCGTCAATACTCTTCTTATCGAGGGTTTCAGCACAACTACGGGGTACTCTTCCTCCGTGATGGAACTGGTCCACAAGGAACAAAAGAGTTTCCAGATACCAAATATGAGCCATTCTGATCGGGTTACGTAAACTGGTCCACCGAGAGAGTTAGTCTGGAGAGGTTAATGTTGAAGTTAAGTTGGTAGAGGAAGTCAAGGCTTGGGCGCAATGAGGGCGTAGCCCGAATGGAGCCCAAGCCTTCGGTATTAATGTCTTCAGCGAAGCACCGTGGGGTGATATTGCCGAGGCTGCGGTGGGGTCGGACATTATTGTAAAGCCAGCGCCAGTCCTCGATCACCACGCGGGCTTCGGTCAAAGTCCATAGCTGTTCACGGTTTAAACACTCCTCGCGAAAACGGGCATGCAACGATTCGATGTATCCGTTCTGCCAAGGGCTTCCTGGTTCGATATAGAGGGTTTTGATTTTCATCGCAGTTAGCCAGGCTCTCAATTCCTTTTCAATGAATGGCTTCGCATGTCGTCGCTTCGCTCCTCGGAACGGAACCGTTGTCACTGCGAATATATTGTGGCGGCCCATGACGGGCAAGCAGTTTTTGCATGATACCGCGCACCGTTTCCGCATTGATATGGCGATCAACATGGATCACTCGACACTCGCGGGTGTACTCATCGAGCACGGTCAACATTTTTAAACTGCCACCGCGGACCGTCTTATCGTGGATAAAATCCCAGGTCCAAACATGGCCGGGATGTTCGGCCTTGGTCGGCAGCCCGGTGGAAACACCCCTGCCCCGACGTCTTGGCTTGCGTTGGGGGATCGCCAAGCCCAGTTCGCGTCGTAGACCTTGCACGAGACGTTTACCCACCTCCCAGCCTTCGTCTTTCAACAGCTTCGTGATCTTCGGATAGCCCCACCTGGCATATTGCCGTGATAACCGCCTTACTGCCGCCTTCAGTTTCATTAACCAGGCATCCGGATGCTTCGCCTTATACGCATAGGTGGAACGGTGCAGCCGAAAGTACCGGCACCCCGCTCGCATCGAACACTGGCCCCGAGCCACAAGTCTCTCTGCCACTTGCCGCTTGTGCCCAGGGCTTACAGTTTTTTTTCGAGGGTCTCCTGCAGGATCTCTATCCCCAGCATCTTGTCCGCCAGCATCCGTTTTAACCGCGCGTTCTCCTTCAAAGAGTTCCTTCATCCGCTTGGCCTGGTCGACATCAATCATCCCAAACTCACGCTTCCAGCGGTGGAAAGTCTGTTCGCTAATGTTGTTCTCGCGGCATGCTTCCAGGATCGTTTTCCCTTTGTCCGCCTGCCGCAGCATCCGTATTTTCTCTTCAGTTGTGTATCTTTTGCCTTTCATTGTCTGAGTCCTTTCTAGGTTACCCAGACTAACTTTTCAAGTGTACCAGTTTTCGTGGTCACGACCATGTAGGTAAAATCGGCAAAATCTTGGGCTCGATCACCTGGGAATCGAATTAGAAATTGTATCTTCATAATGTTCAGGACTTACATAATAGTTGTTGTCTCTTCTAACAATTAATAACATGCAATGAGATCATGCGACTCTCGCTCCCCGAATGCTCCCCACTTTTCGCTATTGCACGCTATATGCTACTATTTAATTTTACGGGGAACAAGTGAAATATTGATTCATAAGTACTTAATAATTAATATATAGTGTTAATTAATAGGTAGTTATATATTGGAGAGTTGAACTCCGTAACAAAGGCTTTAAAAGCCCACAAGAGTTTATCACATTCCTTTCCGCTCTTGCCCGCGTTCGGGCTACGCCCTCACTTCGCCAAGATCTCTCATATACATCAATCCTAAAACCATTAATACCCGGGAACTCTCTCACTTAATAATTGGTACGAAAAACGGGGTCCGATCATGGGGAATAAATTATTACACTAAAAGCTTATAATTCTTTGGATTTTTAAACCTCCACTTCACAGGCTTAAGTAAACTTACTATCGGCAATAAGGGCAATAAGCCTTTAGATGACTAACCTCCATAGTGTTTCATCAGTAGTGGAATCATATTAGATATTGACCGGATTCTATAATTAATTTCTCGGTTTATATATGCCAATTTACTATACAATAAGAAGATGGCGACTCCTTGTAATATACTCAATTATAGGCGGTCTTTTTTCATTGATAGATATTAACTTAATCTTTCTGACGCAAATTATGATGAATTGATTAAATTATATTACTGTCTCTTTTCCGTTGGAATTATAATTGTCAACCAAATATCTAGAGTTATACTTTATCATTTCAGATTTATTTTAACCTATCCCCCATTTATAATATCAGTAATCGTTGCGCTGCTTATTACCCTTGGTCGTATCCACGAAAACTGGGGCACTTGAAAAGTTAGTCTGGTCAACTTAGAAAGGACTAAGACGATGAAAGGGAAAAGATACGGGTATTGCGGAAAGCAAACAGAGGGAAATCGATCCAGGAAGTGTGCCGCGAGAGAAATATCAGCGAGCAGACGTTTCACCGATGGAAACGAGAGTTCGGGATGATTGATGTGAATCAGGCCAAACAGCTGAAAGAGCTGAAGTTGGAGAACGCACGGTTAAAGCGGATGCTGGCGGACAAGCCGCTGGGCATGGAGATTCTACTGGAGACTCATGAAAAAAAACGGTAAGCCTTGAGCATAAGCGTCAATTGGCAGAGAGATTTGTAGTTTGGGGCCGGTGTTCGATGCGAGAGGTGTGCCGATATTTTCGCCTGCACCGTTCCCCCTATGCGTATAAGGTTGGGTAACCGGACGCGTAGTTGATGAAGTTGAAAGCGGCCATACGACGACTATCACGGCAATACGCCAGCTGGGGCTATCCAAAGATCACGAAGCTGTTGAAAGACGATGGATGGCAGGTGGGTAACCGTCTTGTGCAACGCTTGCGTAACGAACTGGACTTAGCAATCCCGCAGCGCAAACCGAAACGCCGGTGCAGGGGCGTCTCCACAGGATTATCTACGGTTGCCGATCATCCCAACCACGTATTTACCTGGGACTTCATCCACGATAAGACGATTCGTGGTGGCAGTCTTAAGATGCTGACGATACTCGATGTCCCGAGGAGCTGAAAGCAAGGACACTCGAGCGAAGCGAAGACATGTACGCGTGAATACCTGCTGATTCATGTCGACCGTCATATTAATGCACGGTGCGTACGCACCACCATGCAGAAACTGATCGACCGACATGGACTTCCGCAATGCATTCGTAGTGACAGCGATTCGGTTCCGAGGAGCAAAGCGACGACATGCAAGGCCATTTATTGAAAGCGAATTAAGAGCTTGGCTGGCGTTCGTGAACATCAAAACCATCTACATTGAACCAGGGAGTCCTTGGCAAAACGGCTACATCGAATCATTCCACGCCCGTTTTCGAGAAGAGTCTTTAAATCGTGAGCAGTTATGGACGTTGACTGAGGCTCGCGTGGTTATCGAAGATTGACTCTGGCTCTATTACACTGTCCGCACAAACCTTAGTCTCAATAATATTACTCCGAGGTGCTTTGCCGAGGATGCCTATAAACAAGGCTCGGGCTCCACTCGGGCTTACGCCTCGTTGCGGCCAAGCCCTGTACTTCCTCTACCAACTTAAACCTCTCCAGACTAACTTTCTAGGTGGACCAGTTTGCGTATCCTGACCAATTATTCTTGATTAATAAAACGCACGCATAGGCTTGTTCAGGGAATTACCCGGGCATTTACATAATTGACAATTCGCAAGTAAGACGTCATCTTACTTACAATGAAAACTGTCATCTCATCGGAAGGTCAAATCGTCATTCCAGTCGCGTTTCGCGATCAAGACAAAATCGAACCTGGTCAAGCGTTTGATATTGAACGGGTAGATAGAGGCGAATATCGTTTGGCTGTAGCTGACCCCCCGAAGAACCAGGGACTGTTGAGTATGCTCCTTGCATGTCCTGTTAAGGGTTGGTTTGTGCCGATCGAATCGGAGTCTACTGACTCACTCGGCTAACCCTCATGGCGTGTCTCGTTGATGCCAACGTGCTGTGCGAAGCGACTAAACCGAGCCCTGATTTGAGGGTTATCGAGTGGTTGACGCGTAACGAACGCGACTTGGCAATTGATCCAGTGATCCTGGGTGAAGTTCGCTTCGGGGTCCTTCTTCTTCCCTCTGGGCAACGGCGACAAGATCTCGAACGTTGGTTCGACGAGATTGCCCGTCGCATTCACTGTGTACCGTGGAATGCCGAGACAGGGTTGCGCTGGGCCGAACTCCTAGCGCATCTGCGTTCTCTCGGGAAACCGATGCCAATAAAGGACAGCCTTATTGCCGCAACGGCTCTCGCTAACGGATTCCAGTTAGCTACACGAAATCGTCGAGATTTCGAAGCCAGTGGCGTAGAACTCGTCGCTCCATTTGTTTGAAGGCGACGGTGAGTAAGTTTCGATTGGGACCCCAACCAAATCAGGATCAGCATAACGAGCTGAAATAGGGGATTATCATTGACCAGCTTTTGCCTATTTTAGGAAGCAGACTCCACACTAAAAATAAAGAGGAGTGGCACATAATGATAGCAGAGGATAAGATAAGCCCAACTCCACCTATAGAGAGGTTGCAGATCAAGTTCTTCAATGAAATGGGAAGTAGCCAGAACGCTTTGGCGAAGGTGATTAAGGTACTTTCTTCAAGGGGCGGCGGATGGTAACGGTAGATACGGAAATGCAGCTTGGACTTTATTTCGGGACAACCGCTGTGGTGCCGATGGACTTGCAGACTAATGACTATTTGCGCCCGGCGCTAATGATTAGGATGGTGCGATTGGATACCAGCGCAGTGCCGTAAGGAAGGTGGAAATAAGATTTTACTTTAATGTGTTGCCTATAAGCAACACAGGTACGATAATGGTCGCGACGCTGACGAAGAACAGGTTGCCACCCACTGGCTCAGACGAACTGGTGCAACAGGAAATGCCGAGCACAACGATCAAGGAGGTACGGATATTAACAAGCTGGAGCGACAGATTACCGTATTAATGGGTGTTCTCCGAGAATGAGTAGTAGATATCTCCTAATCCGACATTGCCGCTATGCGTATGCACATTGATGTGCAGAGTTACCAGGTCCATACTACTATTTACAACGGTGCAGGCGAAGGTTTGCGGTTCGGTCGATGCGAACAGGTTGCGAAGACTCTCGATGCTGTCTAGTTCGGCGTCAGCAGACTGAAAATAGGCGCGAATTTCATCGAACGATTTATCGCAGTAGTCACCGCGGGTATTGCAGCGGCGTCTTCGGATAAGATCAGACGCAGTTAGGTTTCGACATCCATAAACACCGTATTCTGGTTTCTCCAATCGACCGACAAGCTTGCCTTTATGCGGGAGGATCTTGAGTTTTCTGAGCGGTGATGCTGTCCAGTCGAAGGGTTTAATGGTTATTGGAACGCCACGCACGTAACCAGCCTTGTGCCGCTCAAGCGCCCACGCCAATTCTTTTTTTTAGCAATAATGGGAAGCAATAAAGTCTGGGCTGACCAATGGAAGGAAGAGATAGCAAGATTCGAGTTGTTATGGAATTTCTTGATTGAGGTCCCCACCTGCCAAGATTTCTCGGTCAAACCATTCGATGAATCTGCCCTAGCGGCGGAGCATCGCGAGATGCATGTGAAGGCGATCCAGAACCTTATCGGCTTTGTGCGACTATGAGATGGACTGTACTAGTTACGATAAGATCTGGCAGCGAATCATTGTACAGGAAAGTGAACAGTTCATACAAATTAACGGCAGTGAATTAGCGTACTCGACATATGGGGCAGTGCTCATTCTAGGTCGCAAAAATTAAAATATATTCCAAAGATCCATTTCCGAGAATCAAGTGGATTGATTCCTCTAGAAAATACCAGGCTCGTACGGGATCTGCACGGCCCATCGTATATTTATGCAGTTTTAATGGATCACCATATCTGGCTGGAGAATTGAAGCATGTAAAGGCCGTATTACCAAAATATATCGCTGGTTGCTTACATCCTATGCGCTCAATATTCCTCGCGTGTTTGATGTGGCGAAAAGCTTGTCGTCGGTTAATATTAACTAAAATCGTTAATACACCAAACCGTCAAATTGACCTTCGATGATACTTGATATCACTAACCTAATGAAGGGCTTATCTTCAGAGCGCCCAATCTTTCATACAGAAGCAGACTTCCAACACGCACTCGCGTGGTATATTCACAAGAAGATGCCAGATTGTCAGCTTCGCTTGGAGTTAAAGCCTTTCAAGAATGAAAGGAAGTACTTGGATATTTGGCTTCGGGGCATGGGAATCGCGATTGAACTGAAGTACAAAACTAAAAAACTGGTGTACTGTGGTGATGAGCCCTTTGCTCTCCGCAATCAATATGCTCAAGACTTCGGCCGATACGACTTCATCAAGGATATTTGCCGGCTGGAGCAAGTAGTAACTCATTTTGAGACAGCCAAGGTCGCGTTCGCGATATTGCTAACAAACGATTCGTCCTATTGGGAACTATCGAAACCAGATCTCGAGGATGCTGCCTTCCATCTCAACAATGGGACGAAGATTATGGGCAAAAGGGAATGGTCCATGAAGGCCGACCTAGAAAAGAAGAAAGGCAGAAAAATGCCGTTATGTCTAGAAGGGGCCTATGATTGTGTCTGGCGAAATTACTCATCCCCTAAATTCGTGGAAGGAAAGAACCGGCAGTTCCAATATCTAATGGTAAAAGTGCCATGTCCAGGAACGTAACGCTACAGACACCTATTTAGTCGCCGAGCCATCGGAAGTGGTGGAGTTGTGAAAGTCGCCCACAGATCCTATCGCAGTTTTAAGGGAATGTCGGTCTCGGCCAATGCAAGCTCTTGCAACTAAATTATCTCTTCTTTCTCGATGAGATAACGAGATTATCTTTTCAATCTTTAAGACGTGAATTCGTTTAGGTGTCCTATGACGATAATATGAATCATTCCACCACCTTCTCAGCTAACACCTTTTTTCTACTGTAACCCCACCCCTATAGATGATCAACCCGGCTGCACGCAGAGCGGGTCGTTACCCAATTCAGAGCTTCAACTTGCGGGGCACGACCTATCATGCCATACCAGCGGCTTACCAGTGGTAGAATCAAGGACGCAATCGTGTAATCTGGGCGGATTATTCAGGTCGGCGCAAGCTTGATTCAGTTGCTTCTGAGTTAGCCCTTTAACTGGCGATTTGTTTCCATTGCCAGGATAACACAGCTTCGCACCGGATAGATTCGATTTAAAAGATTTGCCCCAGAAAGGTCTGCGTTCTTTAGAAACGCTTCGGATAAATTTGCCATCACAAGTTCTGAATCACACAGCTTCGCGTTAGCAAGGTTTGCACCCTCTAGAAACGCACCAGACAGATTCACCCCCACAAGGCCCGAACAGTAAAATTTTGCGCTCTGGCATTGTGCGTTAGACAAGTTGGAGCCCCAAAGATCTGTGTGTGAAAGACTCGCCTCCCTGAAGTTCGCACTGGACAGATCTGCGTCCTTGAGCATCAACCCATGTAAATTAGCAGAGCTAAAATCCAAGTTAAACCTCTCTTTATTTTCGAGATCAATACCTTCTTTACTGCGATCTCCGATAGCTTCCATAATTGCCTGAATATCTTTACCGAGGAGGAGGTCGGTAGCCTCTCTGGATATGGGTGGATTGCATACAAAGGCACAGAACTGACGCATGATCTGAATGTGATATTGCTCGAGATATTCCCTGGCTAGGTATTGCAACACGTAAATGCCGTTTAAACGCTCCAAGAGAACAGGGCTGAGCATTAATTTTGTACCCTCCTGAGGTGTGTCTATCGAGGTCTCGCTACCGCCCATTTATGCAATCTCGTCGGGCTTGGCTATATCAGTCGAGCTACCTCGTCTCAAGTATACTGTATTCTTTTCGAGTTTACCAAATTTGGTAGTGAGGTAAACGGGGCGCTTCTGGACCGCTATCGAAATGACTCCAATTTTGTCGCCGTTAATTAAGTGGGTATGGTATGAGAACTTAATTGACCGCTGAATTTTAGAGTTAACAAATTGCTGGAGCTGTGAGTCGTCCAGATCTTTTGAGATACCAACAACCTTACTCCGCCCGCCTTTTCTCTCCTCCACACCGATCAGAACGTACGCAGTTTTATCGCGCTAGGCATTAGTGAAAGCGAGGATATCCTTGAGTAACTCACTTCTGGCATTCTTATCCGCTCCTTCGAACGGATACCGAGAACTCTTAAAGTCAAGGGTAATCCCTTCATCCTCATGGAGTAGCTGCTCAATGAAATTAGGATCTAAGGGCATCAGTTAAATTCTATATGATTTATGAACTGGCTTATAGGTCTTTCCATCTTCCCTGTCAAGGTGATCGGGTTAGGCAAACTGGTCCACCGGGAGAGTTAGTCTGGAGAAGTTAATGTTGAAGTTAAGTTGGTAGAGGAAGTCAAGGGTTGGGCGCAATGAGGGCGTAGCCCGAATGGAGCCCGAGCCTTCGGTCTTGAGGTTTTCAGCGAAGCGCTGTGGGGTGATGTTGCCGAGACTGCGGTGGGGGCGGACATTATTGTAAAGCCAGCGCCAATCCTCGATCACTACACGTGCTTCGGTTAAAGTCCATAGCTGTTCACGGTTTAAGTACTCCTCACGGAAACGGGCATGGAACGACTCGATGAAACCGTTTTGCCAGGGACTGCCCGGATCGATATATATCGCCTTGATCTTTTTGTCGGACAACGACTGCTGCACTTGATGAGCAATGAATGGCTTCGCATGTCGTCGCTTCGCTCCTCGGAACACTGCCGTTGTCACTACGGATATAGCTGGGAGCTCCCTCCTTTTCAATGGCCTCGCTAAGCACAGAGAGGACATCCGATGAGGGGAGTTCACGAGCGACCCGGATATCCAGACATTCACGCGTATATGTCTTCGCTTCGCTTGAGTGTCGTCGCTTTCAGCTCCTCGGTACATCGATCAGAGTCATCATCTTTAATGGACCGCCATGGTCTGTGCGATCATGGACAAAGTCCCAGGACCAAAGGTGATTGCGACCGGTTGCTTTAGTAGGCGACCCCGTAGAGACCCCTTGACGGTGTCTACGCTTTTTAGGTGGCTTTACCTGCAACCCTTCTGAACGTCGTACCGCCTGAACAAACTTCCTGTTTGTTGTCCAGCCTTCCTTTACGAGCAAGGCACGGATGCGCCGGTAACCGTAGCAGGGATGTTCCCAGGACAGGGTTATAATCCGCTCGGCCAACCGCTGAGCTTTCTTACTGGCCTGCTTGGGCTGGTAGCTGAAAGTTGACCAACTGAGGCTGAGGTAGGAACAAGCCCTTCGCAACGAGCACAGCCCTCTCTCAGCCGCATCTTTTACTACTCGCTTCTTCTGCTTGGGGCTCACCACTTTTTTGACAGCGTTTCCTCCATTACCTGATTCTTAAGCATTTGATCAGCGAGCATCTTCTTCAACTCGGTGTTTTCTTTTTCCAGCTCTTTAAATCGCTTCGCATCGGCTAGTTCCAAATTGCCATACTTTTTACCCCAGCGATAGAAGGTCTGTTCACTCACGTTGTTGCCTCGGCAGATTTCCTCTACCGTTTTTCCGGTATCGGCTTGCCGCAGTATTGCGATGATCTGTTCTGTTGTGTATCTTTTTCTTTTCATGAGGTTATCTGTTTATCCCGATAACCTCTCTCTGTTAATGATACCATTTTTGGGGGTCACTCCACCGGTATAAAAAATAAGGTGATAAAAATTATTAATGAGGGAAACAAAGATTGGCCTGCGAACATCGAATCTCTGCATTAACTATTCTCACGCGCCATCACGGCGCGGGCATTTTCACTGGCATGCAGCGAGCGAACGGCCCCCGCCCGGAGCAAGGCAATATCATGCTCCGCGAGTTGGAATTCAATTCCATCCACGGTAAGGTCAATCGTTCCCTCCAACACATTCCAGTGTTCGTTCAGATTCAGCCTGGCTTCATCGAACTTTTCCCCATCGGCAAAATTAACAGCCCGCAATTCACTCAGTGGACAGCGTGATCCCGGATCGGCTATGGGCCCGTGGTTTTTTTCGCCGTTAACGACGAATCCGTCCACGGTCGGCTCCGGCGTACCGTCCTCTGAGACGAGAATATGGATGGGTCTTTTCTTGCGTTCCATGGGAGTGACAATGGCGGTGTTTTCCCCGTGGGAAAACATCTGAAAGCGATGAATGACACCCATCGGGGTATAGACCATGGTATTCGGTGTAATATCATAGCGCTGGTCGTTCAGCCAGACCTCACCATGCCCCTTGCTGAAGAGCCAGATTTCGTCACAGTCGTGGTAATGCGGCTCGACGCCGAGCCCCGAGAACATATCGGGAAATGCTCTGAAACAATTAATCGCGGACCAGTCAGGAAATTCACCCAGTTCCCAATATATGAGGTCATTCGAATTCTTAGAAATGGTCGTATAATTTTTGCCCGTGATTTTCATCCTTTAACCTCCCGTTGGATACGCATTTAATTCCGCATGCACGCAGCTTGAATAGGATCGGACCATATTTCAGATAACGGCATAGGGATTGTTTATTTAAGTTGATTTTATTGTTTTTATAAATGTAGACACTGTTTGTCGAAATTCGATTTACAATTTCCCATTGCGCACAGCTAATCGCAACCTGATCATCAACTTTAAACTGGAGCCCCTGTATAATGCTGACCCTTGATAATTTAAAAGGAATATTTGCCGCCATCCCCATTGCAGCACGACCCGACGGAAGCTATATTGAAGAAGATTACCGTGCGGATATTCGCACGGTTTGCGAGACTGGCACCCACGGCGCTTATACGACGGGAACTACGGGGGAATGGTACGCCATGGACGATAAAGAGTTTGCCTGGATGGTTGAGGTATTTCTCGAGGAAACAAGCGGTCATCCCACCTTAACCCAGATAGGCTGTGGCGGTCTGAGCACAAAAGCCACCCTCGATCGAATCAGAATCGCGATAAAAGGACCGCACCAGCCCGATGGATTGCAAATTCTCCTGCCCCCCTGGCAGCCGTTAACCAATGCCGAAGTTCTTGATTATTTTAAAGCGGTGGCTGATGCCGCCGAGGGAATTCCTATAATCCACTACAATACCATCAGGAGCAAACGCCTGTTATTGGAAAAGGAATATGAAGAAATTCTCTCGTCCGTTCCCACCCTGATTGGTTCGAAATCAGCCGTTTCTTCATACCCTGATATCGTAAATCTGCTCCGCGCCGGTCTTCCCATGAATCATTTTGTTGGTGGAGAATACAACCTCGTGCCGATGACGATCCTGGGCAGCAAGGGTGTTTACAGCGACTTCATCAGTTACTGGCCCCGGGCCTGTCTTAAGCTGTATGAATTATGCCAGGAGAGGCAATGGGAAGAGGCCATTGCCCTTCAGGAGAATTTTATCGCCTTTAACCTCGAAGGGCAAAAACCGTTGGAAACCCGCGGGTACACCGACTCCGGATGGGATAAGGGAAAGACCGAAGCCGCCGGATTTTTAAGATGCAAACGCTTTATCCGACCGCCGCATCATGCGATGAAAGAAGAAGACATCAAGCATTTGAGAAAAATCGGGCAGAAGTATTTCCAGGACTGGATCGGATAGGGAGTAAATGATTTCAAAAATCTCGCCGTCACGATGAGGCAAATTTTTCCTGGGGATTATCTATTTTAAAAGATAACAATAATAGTATGAGGGAAAAGCTCATACAAAATAACGCCGCCGCGCCATAGCTGCTGGTGTATTTATTAGAGAGACTGAAGACGATGGTTCCAAGCGCGGCTATAACGATGCTTAAAGAGTAAGCCAGGCTGCTGATAGTGCCCAGATGACGCAGCCCGAAATATCGAGGCCACATCACGCTGAAGAGCGCTATAAAAAATCCTCCCACGGTGCCCTGGCAGAAGATAAACATAATCAAGCCAAGCGATGATGGTGTTAGAAGCAATCCCGTCATGGCAAGGATTTGCATCGCGGCAAAAGCAATCTGCAGGTACTTCAATTTTACCCGATCACTGAGCCAACTCAGGAAAAATCCGCTTGATACATTAAAAACAGCAATAGGTATAAAAAGCCCAAGCGATTGATTTCTCCCCAGACCCATTTCAGCGCCAATGGAAACAAGGTTAAAGGAAATCCCGGAAAACATGAAAGAAGTCATCGTAAAAGTCAGGGCATGAACCCAAAAAGCCAATGTCTTAACGGCTTCCTTCAAAGAAAACTCATGATGGGTAATAAATTTACTATCTAATGCAGTCTTGGAAGGATTTGGCTCCACCGGCGCGTTATCCATCCGCAACCCACATTCTTCGGGATTATCACGGTAAAAGAACCAGGCAATTGAAGTAAAGCCAAGGCAAATGAAGAACCCTGTAATGAACCATGTAGACTGCCAACCTATTAGTCCGATACAATAATTAAAGAACATCGGTGAACCGGCAAAAAAGGCAGCAGTGGTAGACCCGCTGATACCCATCACTAACCCGCGCTTCTTATTGAACCACTTTGAAATCATGACGCGGGAAATAGTCTGCATGACACCGTGACTGAATATCCGCAATCCGACAAACCCGGTGATGATGACACAAAAAGCCATGGCCGAGGAGGTGGATAGATCAAATGCCAGCACAAGCATAGTTGTTATCCATTCACTCGCAGAAAGAAAAATAAGATGCGTTCCAATGGCGATGGAGCAAATGATACCGATGAGGCGAGCCCCGTATTTATCGAGCAGATAACCCATCCAGGGCAGGACAAAGGCTACGGGAATCGTCCCTATAAAATAGGCGCTGCTTAATTGTACACGCGACACTCCCAATGATTTTATAAGGGGGTCTATAAAAGCGCTGAATCCCATGGGATGGCCAGGGATCGACATCAGGGCACCTACCGTTCCAATGACAAGGATTATCCATCCGTAATAGATAAAGCACCGGGCAGGATTTATAGGAAAGTCAGGCTGCAGAATACGGGGTGATGTCATTAAATTAAAAAATTAATACTTATACCCAAGGGAATAGTCGACGCGGTAAAGAGTAAATAGCGATCACCCTGCCCGGTCGAACTAAGTAGCAATCGCTCCACTCCTCTCCCCATCAGCAATTTTGCCCTCGACGCGTTTAGATACGAGCAAGGCCATCTCATAGAGGAAACTCATTGGAACTGCCAGGAGGAGAAAAGTAAAAGGATCCGTGGTCGGTGTTATGACCGCGGCAAGACCTAGGAACGCGATAATACTGTAGGGGCGGAATGATCGCAGTTTCTCGACATTAAGAATCCCAATATAAACAAGGAGGATAACAATAAGCGGAAATTCAAAACTGATTCCGATTCCCAAAACCATCCACATGAGCAATCCATAATAACGATCGGCGGTCCAGAGAACCTCAAACCCAAACAAATGGTTAAAGAATATGGATGCTTTTAATGAAGCCGGCACGAGGGCAAAGAAACTGAATAGCGCGCCGATTAAAAATAAAGAGAAAGCCAGAATACAGCCCGGTTTGAGAACTTTAAGTTCCTTTTCCGTTAAACCGGGCGCGACAAAGCTGGTGATAAAATATAAGATGAAAGGTAGTGCCAGGGCAAATCCACCGAGAAAAGATACTTGTAAGATGACTGAAAAAACAGCCATGGGAGATGTGGTAATTAACCCCTCTTCCGCATGTTGCCCGAGCGCCATTCGCAGTGGCCAATTGAGCAAACCCGCGAAGTACTTGAGAAAGCCCATGACCAGCATGCAGGAGACAATGAGCGTAACAATACAGCGAATAAGCGTGCCCCGTAAGTCTTCGAGGTGTTCTAAAAAACTCATTTCGCCCTTTTCAGGCTTCGAATTTTCCCCATCTATAGGGCTATTGTCTTCCATCGAAGGCCCCTCTGGTTTATCGTCCGGCATGGAGTAATTTTATAGGTTTAAAAAGGTCGAATATAATTGGTTACGGTTTTAAGAAAAGGTTAATCGCTAACTCTACGCGCTTGCTCACAGCTATTCGCTGAATATTATTACTCCATTTAATAATTTGTTCCATTGACACAATTGGTGAAATAATCTTTTTACCTTTCTTCACGTTGATTACGCCGCAATAAGTCTAAATACTTAAAATAACGAAATTAAATTTAAATTAATCCAAGAGGATGCCTACAAAAACCAGTCGAAAAAAAATGACAAAACCCAGTCCGGCTGTTTCACGAAAAAAGAAAGTGAAGTACATTTATAATTTTGGCAAAAAAACGGATGGCAACGTAAAGTTAAAAAACCTGCTTGGCGGGAAGGGAGCCAATCTTGCCGAAATGGCGCGCATCGGGCTGCCTGTGCCCCCGGGGTTTACGATTACGACAGAAGTCTGCACCTATTTTTATAAGAACAGAAGAAACTACCCTCCTTCTTTAGTCACAGACACGAAAGCGGCGGTCGTCTCAGTTGAAAAGCAGATGGGCAAAATATTCGGGGACCCGAACGACCCCCTCCTGTTCTCCGTTCGTTCAGGCGCCCGCGAATCCATGCCGGGAATGATGGACACCATCCTTAATCTTGGACTCAATGATAGGACGGTTGTCGGCCTGACAAATTTAACCGGTAATCCGCGATTCGCCTATGATTGTTATCGGCGCTTTATCCAGATGTATGGCGATGTCGTGATGGGAGTACAACCGCGCAATGAAAAAGAGCCGGAGCCTTTCGATGCGATCATGGAAAAACTTAAGGAAAAAAAGTCGATTGTCGATGACACCGATTTAACCGCCGATGACCTGAAAGAATTGATCAGGCTTTTTCAAAAACTGATCAAGGAGCGAACCGGTAAAAGCTTCCCCCAGGATGTTTACGCCCAACTCTGGGGCTCGATCGGAGCGGTATTTGGTTCCTGGCAAAATGACCGCGCTATGGTCTACCGGCAGAAATACAATATCCCTGTTGAGTGGGGAACAGCGGTCAATGTGCAGACCATGGTCTTCGGTAATATGGGCGACACTTCAGCAACCGGGGTCGCATTCACGCGCGACCCGGCCAACGGAGAAAAAGTATTTTACGGAGAGTATCTCATCAATGCGCAAGGGGAAGATGTAGTCGCCGGCATACGCACCCCTAAGCCGATCGCTCAACTTAAAAAAGAGATGCCAAAGGCCCATGCTGAACTTGAAACAGTGCGCAGGACTCTGGAAAAACATTTCAAGGACATGCAGGACTTTGAGTTCACGGTGGAGGAAGGAAAACTCTACATGTTACAAACGCGTAACGGTAAACGCACCGGTCTCGCCGCTGTCCGCATCGCCGTAGAAATGGTCGTAGAAGGACTCATGAAAAAACAGACGGCACTTAATAAAATCCCCGCTGATTCCATCTCCAGTCTGCTCGTTCCGGTATTCGACGCGCAGAGTCGTAAAAGCGCCAAGATCATCGCCACCGGTCTTCCCGCCGGTCCCGGCGCGGCATCGGGGAGGGTGGTATTTACGGCCAGCACGGCTGAGAGATTAGAGCGGCAGGGGGTCAAAGTAGTCCTCTGCCGAGTGGAGACGACACCTGAAGATCTTCGCGGGATGATCGCGTCGGAAGGTATTTTAACTTCACGCGGAGGAGTCAGTTCCCACGCCGCGCTCGTCGCCCGTCAGATGGGAAAAGTATGCGTATGCGGCGCCCACGAAATAGTTATCGATTATGAAAAGCGAACGCTTACGGCAGGGAAGACGGTGCTCAATGACGGTGATGCCATATCAGTTGACGGCACTACGGGGGAAGTATTCTCCGGACATGTAGACACCGCTCCATCGGAGGTAAATCAGGTTCTTGCGGGTAAACTTAAACCGAAAAAAAGCTACACCTTCAAATTATTTGCGCAGGTAATGGAGTGGGCCGACCATCATAGAAAGTTAAAGGTTAGAACCAACGCCGACACTCCCGCCCAGGCAAAAATGGCCGTCGCTCTTGGCGCCCAGGGCATCGGATTGTGCCGGACGGAACACATGTTTTTCGAGGGGGATCGCATTACTTTCATGAGACAAATGATACTGGCCAGCAACGAAGAAGAGCGCCGCGCCGCATTGAAAAAGCTGCTCCCCTTCCAGCGAAACGATTTCGTCGGGTTATTTAAAGCCATGGAGGGCCGCCCGGTTACGATTCGACTGCTTGATCCCCCGCTGAATGAATTCCTTCCGATGGACACAGCTTCCCGCAGTGCCCTTGCCGAAGAACTTAATGTTTCTACCGAAGTGATCGCCGATCGTGTTAAAAGCCTGCACGAACAGAATCCCATGCTCGGGCACCGTGGTTGCCGTTTAGGGGTCTCTTACCCGGAGATCACCGAAATGCAGGCGAGGGCAATATTTGAAGCGGCCGCGCAATTAGTGAATGGAAAGAAGCCCGTGCCGGTAGAACCTGAAATTATGGTTCCCCTGATAGGTTTCACCGGTGAATTGAAAAACCAGGTAGACATCATTCACCGTATTGCCGATGAGGTGATGAAAAAGAAAAAGGTAAAGTTGCATTACCTGGTCGGAACAATGATTGAAATTCCGAGAGCCGCATTGATGGCCGAGCAGATAGCAGAGATGGCGGAATTTTTCAGTTATGGGACCAATGATCTGACGCAGACAACACTTGGCATGAGTCGAGACGATTCCGGAAGTTTTCTTCCCGAATATAAAGATCTGGAAATTCTTGCACAGAACCCATTTGCCACTATTGACCAGGAGGGCGTTGGACAACTCGTCGAAATTGCTTCGGTAAATGGCCGGAAATCACGTAAAAATATTAAACTGGGAATCTGTGGTGAACATGGCGGCGATCCCGATTCCGTAAAATTTTTCCATCGTGTCGGGCTCGATTATGTAAGCTGTTCACCTCCTCGCGTGCCTGTAGCGCGACTGGCTGCAGCCCAGGCAGCATTGGGTGATTAGCCGGGAAGATTTACACAACGGCTTTGTCTCTATCTCCATAAAGCGGCATAAAACAGATTTTTCTCTTTCTTAAAATCAGGGGTTACGATTGCAAAGCCCCTTTTTCCAGAAAAGAGTAAAACCATGAAAACATTCAAAGGCAGTCTATTCTTCGTAATCAGTTTATTGCTGTTTAATCCCGCAGGTTATGCAGGCGCCGTGGCTATAACGGGAGATACCAGTCCCCCTCGAATTGACTAAAAGTCATATTTCATATATTATACTTCTCAAAATTTGCGAAATGATCGTACCCTTATTGTGAGACGAAACACGGGACCGTTGTATGTTTGAGGTAGAGGAAAAACCAAAATTAGTAGAACTCGCTTTTCTTGTTGGTGTGGAATATCCGGGTGACAAACCCAGCGATACGGAATCATTGCTTGATGAACTTCGGGATCTTGTAGAAACCCTTCAAATTAATGTCGGGGGAAGAGAAGTTGTACGGATAAAAAAACCCAAAAACAAATTCCTTCTCGGAACGGGTAAAACCGAGGAAATAATTAACCTCGCTAAAAAATCGGGGTGCGACTGCATAATTTTCGATGTGGAGCTATCTCCCGGTCAACAGCGTAACTGGGAGCGCGAGAGCAAAATCTGCGTAATCGATCGCCAGGAAGTCATTCTCGATATTTTCGCTGAACGCGCTCAAACAAAGGATGCGGTTCTGCAGGTGGAACTCGCGCGCATGGAATATTCTCTTCCACGATTAAAACGCGCCTGGACCCATCTCAGCAGACAGCGAGGGGGCGGTGTCACTCAGCGTGGTGAAGGTGAAGCGCAACTGGAACTCGACCAGCGCATGGTACGCACCCGCATCGCGCATTTAAAGCGTGAGCTTACCAATGTAGTCAGGCACCGGACTCTGCAGCGCAAACGCAGGCAGAAAGTGCCGGTGCCCACTGCGGCTATTGTCGGTTACACCAACGCGGGGAAGTCATCTCTTTTAAATCGTTTGACCGGAGCTTCCGTTTTGGTTGAAGACAAACTTTTTGCCACTCTTGACCCGACCACCCGATACCTTGTTCTTCCTTCCGGGCAGAAATTACTGTTGACCGATACTGTCGGATTTGTCCAAAAATTGCCTCACCATCTTGTCGACGCATTTAAAGCCACTCTTGAAGAAGCGGTGGTATCCGATTTTCTTATCCACGTAATCGACATCACCAGTTCCCAGAAAGTGCAGCATCGGGATACAACCTTGAGTGTTCTTAAGGAACTGGGCGCTGATGAAAAAAAGATTATAACCGTCTATAATAAAATTGATCTTCAGCCCTCTGAGCAGGATAGAGCCATAATACCTAAGTCAGGCCCTAACACCTGTTGTCTCAGCGCACATACGGGAGCGGGAATAGAAAATCTTATCAACCGCATGGAAGGATTACTCGAAGACGGTATTACACCCATGGCGCTTATCATCCCGCACCAGCGGTATGACCTTGTTTCACAACTTCATAAATGTGGTGCCGTGAAAAAAGAATATTCACGCGAGGATGGTGTTTTTATTCAAGGGAATATTCCCCGTCAAATGCTCAAACAATTTAAACCCTACAGCATACGGGCGTACAACGGTTCATTCACCCATGTGAATGGAGAGAATATCGATATCGAGGATAAATCTCGAAAATTATAACGGTATTAAGATAGGCGCAATGCTTTGTCTTGGTTTTCGGCCCTGAGTAAATTTCAATTTAATTTGTTTGTTTTAAGGACGAAGACGAAGAGTCTTCTTATTATAAAATAATCCTTCTTTCTGGAGGGCCACGCGTTGTCGTGGCCGTGAATAGGTATGGGCTATCTATTGCAGATTATTGGACGAAGAGATAGATGTAGACGAAGACGAAGAGTAATTACGTATTATGATAATCCCCTATCTTCGTCTTGGTCCTCGTCTTCGTCCACGTTGAAGGGGATTAAGGTTTGGGCGATCTTCCACAATTATATAATGTATCTATGAATTAATTGATTGCTCGATATGAGAACGGCCACGACGACGCGTGGCCCTCCGGAGATTAGGATGGAAGCGGGAAAGGGTGAATGCGTAGAAGCGATCATGTGTGAATATATATAAGCGAGAATGCTTGGATTAAATAACGGGAGGGCCACGCGTTGTCGTGGCCGCGAAATAGGGATGGGCTATCTATTACAGATTATTAGACGAAAAGATAGACGTGGACGAAGACGAAGAGTAATTACCTATTAAGATAATCCCCTATCTTCGTCTTGGTCTTCGTCTTCGTCATAATTTGCATGGGATTAAGGTAAGGGCGATTTTTGACATTTATTATGTGTATCTCAGTGTCTATTGATTGCTCGATCCGATAACGGACGCGACGGAGCGCGTCCCTCCCAATTTACCCTCTTTCCGGAGGGCCACGCGTTGTCGTGGCCGCGAAAAAGTTATGGGCTATCGGCTAAGATTATTGGACGAAGAGATAGACCAAGACGTAGACGAAGAGTTGTCTAATTCTTATAAAACTTTACGTGTGCTTAAATAAGCTCCCCCGAAAATGGGGGAATATCTGCGCCTTCATAATCGGGCATTGTATGTTCGGCAACGACAACGGTTCGAATGCCTCCTCTACCCTTCCAGATTGACTCCACGCGCATCCAACGCGGTTGGCAGGCACTTAGCAGATCGTCCAAAATTTTATTGGTTAAAGCCTCATAGAATATACCTTCTGAACGATATTCCTGAAGATATAATTTATAGGCTTTTAATTCGATACATTGTTTATCCGGAATATAGGTAAGGACAATCGACCCAAAGTCCGGATTCCCGGTTAAGGGGCATAATGAGGTAAACTCCGAAGCAACATGACGAATGGTGTAATCCCGATTCGGATAAGCATTTTCAAATGTTTCTATTTTAGCTGCCATTTTACTAATAACTATTCTCAATCTTACCCCCCAGTGGAGCAGGTGGCTTGGCGTTTGGATCCATGATGTCCACATTATATAATTTGTGCATTTGATAACCCGCGCGAAAGGGACTGCCGTACTTTTTTATGGTCATTGAGATACTCTTGAGAACTTCAGCGTTATTCCGTTGTGTCCACTCCGGATTAAGCCAGACATGCTCGGTATTGATGAAATCACTTATTTCATCCATCCATCGCTCAATTGTGGTCTCATCTTCAACGATAATTTTAATCTCATCTGCCTTTTCAATGTTCTCTTTGAGTGGCATCTTCCACCATTTCGGACTGACGGTAATCCAGGCAAAATCACCTTTAATTTCATACCCACCGCTGGTCTCCAAATGAGAATCGAGCCCGGCTTTATTTAAGGCCGCAGTCAGTGGTTTTAAATTATGTATTGCCGGTTCTCCGCCGGTGATAAGAACAAACTCGCAGGGGTACTGTTGCGCTTTTTCCACCAGTTCTTGCGGTGAGAATTTGTCGACTTTTTCCGGTACGTAATCCGGGTGCCATGTTCCCGCGGAATCACACCAGGGACATTTTACCGGGCACCCGAAAGTTCTAATAAAGTAGGCGGCTTTTCCGACGTGAAATCCCTCACCCTGCCAGGTATAAAAACATTCGTGAATCGGCAGTAATTTCATCCTTAAATTAATTAAGATACCCGTTTCCAACTATTATTAACCATTTCGCCTACCGAAGGCGCTGATGACTCATAGGATGTTGGATCACTAATCCCGGCGAGGTAAAAAGCTTCCCGTCTTTCAATGCAAGTGCCGCAACGTCCACAGTGGTGTTCCCCTCCTATATAACAGGACCAGGTCTTTTCAAAAGGCACTTTAAGTTTTGCTCCCAGTTTTATAATGTCCGCCTTGCTCATGTCTACAAAAGGACGATGAAGCGACACGCAATGCCAGTCAGCCAGTTGAATGGTCTTGTCTAAGGCTTGCGCGAATTCTTCGCGGCAATCGGGATATATAGCATGATCACCTCCGTGCGCGGCATAAGATACGTTGTCGTATTTATGAGAAATGGCCCATCCTACGGCAACGGACAGCATAATCATGTTACGATTGGGAACTATGGTTTGTTTCATGCAATCCTCCTCGTAGTGCCCTTCGGGGACAGCGAGTTCGGGTGAGGTAAGACTACTGCCGGCAAGCAAATGAGTAATCCCTCTCAAATCCGCAACTTCATGCTCCACACCTGCATTATGAGCGATGTCTTTGGCACAATCGATTTCTATACAATGGCGCTGTCCGTAATCAACGGACAGGGCTTTAACGTCATGCCCTTCGTCTAACAAATGATAGAGCAAGGTTGTAGAATCTATCCCTCCGGAATAAATCAGCACTGTCTGCATAGCTTAAAATAAAGTATTTTTACTTTAGTTATATTTTAATAAATCTTTACACAGGGCCCCATAAGTTGTCAATGAGCGCGCTTATGTATTGGATCATCGTTATAGATTTGCCCCAATATTTTCTAATTATTCTTCAGGTTATTAAAATATTTGATTTTCAATTCAGCGATTGAACAGTAGAGAACAGGGACAACTAAAACGGTAATGATCGCCAGGATCATGCCACCGAATGTCGGAATGGCCATGGGCACAATAACATCTGATCCTCTCCCTGTTGATGTAAGTACAGGAAGAAGTGCTAAAATGGTAGTTCCCGCCGTCATCATCGCTGGCCGGATTCTTCTCACCCCGGCGAAGACCGTGGCTTTTCTTACCGCTTCAATATCGCCGGGTTTATTTTCTTCAAAAACCTGCTGAAGATAAGTCCCTATAATTACCCCATCGTCCGTGGCGATGCCAAAGAGAGCGAGAAAGCCTACCCAGACCGCAACGCTTAGATTAATCGGATGAATCTGGAAAAGTTCCCGCATACCCGTCCCAAAAAGTGAAAAGTTGAGAAACCAATCCTGGTTATAGAGCCAGATCATGATAAAACCACCCGACCACGCCACGATGATGCCTGAGAAAACCATGAGCGTTGTCGCAACGGTCTTAAACCGAAAGTAGATAATTAGAAAAATTGCCAATAGGGCTATGGGTAATATCAGCCGCAGTTTTTTTTCCGCTCTTACCTGGTTCTCATAACTCCCGGTAAATTTATAACTCGCACCCGGGGGAATGAAAAGTTCACCTGAAATTCTTTTCTCATCGAGGTAAGTACGAGCTTGTTCAACGACGTCTACTTCAGCAAAGCCCGGTTTTTTATCGAAAATTACGTAGCCAACAAGAAAATTATCTTCACTTTTAATCACCTGTGGGCCGCGCAAATAATGAATACTTGCCAGTTGCCCGAGGGGGATCTGCGCACCAGTCGCAGCGGGCACCAGAATTTTCGTAATACTCTCTATATCATCGCGTAATTCACGCAGATAACGTATGCGAATAGGATACCGTTCACGCCCTTCCACCGAAGTCGTTATTTTCTTTCCCCCAATAGCCACCTCAATAACATCCTGCACCTGGCGAATGCTCATTCCATAGCGGGCAATAGCCTCGCGATCGATCTGGATCTCGAGGTATGGTTTTCCGACGACACGATCCGCAAAAACGGTGGCAGGTTCAATAGAGGGAACGTTATGGAGCAGTTTTTCTATATCAAAACCGATTTTCTCAAGCGTTTGCAAATCCTGACCGTAGATCTTGAGACCCATAGGGGCTCGCATACCGCTTTGGAGCATAACTATGCGTGCGGCAATAGGTTGGAGCTTTGATGCTGATGTTGTCCCCGGCACGGCAGAGACTTTCACAATTTCATTCCAAATGTCATCCGCTGATTTAATTTCATCACGCCACTGTCTGAAGGGCCTGCCATTTCTATCCTCGATAAGTTCACCCTTAGCATTGCGCATATAGGTTCGCGTTTTATTGTCGTATTTAAATTTCAGCCATCTCCCATCATCACCAACAATATATTCAGGTTTATAGTTTACAACCGTCTCCACCATGGAAATCGGAGCGGGATCGAGGGAGCTTTCAACCCGACCTATTTTCCCCACGACACTGTCGATTTCAGGAATTGAGCGTATGGCCATATCCTGGATTTGAAGGACATCGAGAGATTCACCCAGAGAAGCGTGGGGCATGGTCATTGGCATAAAAAGGTAAGACCCTTCATCAAGAGGAGGCATGAACTCTTTTCCCAACCCAGGGAAGGTATGCTGCACTGCAATCCAGGGTTTAGTATTTTTTATAAATCCAGGGGTAAATCCAAAAACGGTTCCAAAACCCAGCCAGATAATTCCACCGCAAAGGACAATACTCACTACGAGCAGAAGAAATGCGCTCTTATAATTAAGAATATACTGAAGGATGAGGGCATAACTCCTTATAAAGAGATAGAATAATCCCAGGAGCACGCTGATTATGAGGATGACAAAAAAAACGTTGAGGACTCCTTTTTCTGGACCGAGCGGCGACCAGAAAAAGGCGAGATAAACTGAAACGATAAGCGCGATTACATAATTTAATCCCTGTGACAGGGCCCCATGAAATTTTTCAGGTATATAATCCTCTGCCAGGTTAAGAACGCCAATGACAATACAGATTCCACCAGACCACCAGGGCATCATCTGAATAAAAATGGGCAAGATAAATCCGAGAAGAATGAGCCCTGAATAAAAACTTTTTTTCAACCAATCCGAACGCAATCGTCCAGACATAAGTGAATGGGCAAGAGGAGGAATAATGGTCAGGGCAATAATAATTGAAGCGATAAGGGCAAATGTTTTGGTATAAGCCAAAGGTTTAAAAAGTTTTCCTTCCGCTCCTTCCATCGCAAAGACCGGTAAGAAGCTGACCACCGTAGTGAGCACCGCGGTCATTATTGCTCCCCCTACTTCCGAGCTAGCCCTGAAAATGACTTCTAACCGGTTTTCATCAGGTTCGGCACGGTCCAAATTTTTTAGAATATTTTCACTCATTACGATACCCATATCGACAATCGATCCAATGGCGATAGCGATACCGGACAAGGCAACGACATTGGCATCTACTCCAAAAAGTTTCATGCCGATGAAAGTGAAGAGCACCGCAATCGGCAATACCACGGAAATCATGAATGAACTGCGTAAATGCATAATCATGACCACGACCACGATAATGGTAATTAGTATCTGCTGGCTGACCGCTGTTTCCAAAGTGCCCAGAGTCTCATTGATTAGACCAGTGCGATCATAGAAAGGGACAATTACCAGTTTACTGACAGTTCCATCGGCCAGAACTTTTTCGGGAAGGCCATGAGAGATCGATTGAATTTTTTCTTTTATACGTTTGATAACAGCCAGGGGATTTTCCCCAAAACGAATCACGGCAACACCGCCAACGGCTTCCACCCCTTCCTTGTCAAGAACCCCACGCCGAATGGCAGGACCCAGTCCAATCTCTGCGATCTGTTCAAGCGTTATGGGAACATTATCATATACTTTAACTACGGTTTTACGCAGGTCATCAATTCCTTTCACAAACCCCAAACCCCGTATGACATATTCAACTTTATTCAGTTCAAGGGTGCGCGCTCCAACATCGATGTTGGAACTGCGAACAGCATGGTAGACCTGGCCCAGGGTAACACCGTGTGCGCGCATCGCGTTGGGATCGACATCGATCTGATACTCCTTGACAAAACCTCCAATAGAAGCCACCTCCGCTACACCGTCCACACCTTGCAGGCCATAGCGAACATACCAGTCCTGAACACTACGCCGTTCCTGTAAGTCCCAACCTCCAGCGGGATTACCCTTTTCATCGCGACCTTCAAGGGTATACCAGAAGACCTGTCCTAATGCTGTTGCATCGGGTCCAAGCGTCGGTTGCACACCTTCGGGTAGCATGCCTGCTGGAAGGCTGTTTAATTTTTCCAGAATACGACTGCGTGTCCAATAATACTCTGCCCGTTCCCGGAATATGATATAGACAGTGGAAAATCCAAAGTTGGAGAAGCTGCGAATGGTCTTAACTTCCGGCAATCCGAGAAGAGCGGTAGTAAGGGGATAAGTAATCTGGTCTTCCACATCTTGAGGTGAGCGCCCATGCCATTCAGTATAGACAATCTGTTGATTTTCACCGATGTCAGGTATGGCATCTACGGGGACTGGAGAGCGGATTAATCCGGGTATATCCCAATCAAAAGGTGCTACCAGGATTCCCCAGGCAATCAGAAACAAGGTAGCGAGAAAGACGACCAGCTTATTTTCCAGACAGTAACGTATTATCCTGTTTACAGGTGACAGTGGTTTTTCTCCATTTGCCATAATGATGCCTTACCCCAGTTAGTTTTGATTACGGTTTGTCTTTAAGTTCGAGTGATCACTTCAGTGGTCGTGACCCGGCATGGGACTCCCGCCTTCAGGATTCATCATGCTCGTTTTGGCTTGGATCTGCAGGGCACTGTCAATTTTGAAGTTACCGTTAACAACGACACGTTCTCCTGCCATAAGCCCTTCTTTTACGATGAATACATCATCCGCCCGTGACCCGAGAGTAATTTCACGTCCCTCATAAGTTGGTTTATCCAGGTCCGGTAACTCTACATAAACAATGGCCCGTTTGCCGGTTCGCAGAACAGCTTGTGTGGGCACGACAAGGGGAGCCGTGACATTCTCTTTTGCTTCAATATAGCCGAGCGCTTCAGCTCTAACGAGAGGCATCCCACATATGTCGCAATTGCCCGGCCCCTCTTTTACAATTTCCGGATGCATGGGACCTATCCATTTATTGGCAAGATCCATACTTACGACCTTACCCCCATCAGCAATACTTGAATTGACAGAGGCGCGAACAAACATTCCGGGTTTTAGTCGACCATCTTCATTTGTAACATTAACCCTTACTTTGATAGTACGCGTATCACGATCCATCACGGGATTGATAAAAGCAATTATGCCATGAAAAGTTTCCCCCGGATAGGCCTCAACCTCGAACTCAACTTTCTGGCCATACCGAATCCATGCAATGTCAGACTCATAAGCGTCGAGGAAAACCCAGAGCTTAGCCAGGTCGGCAATTTTAAAGAAACCTGTTCCCGTTTGCAGGTAATCCCCTTCTTTGACATTTTTTTCTATGACAATACCCTCCAGGGGTGCATTGATCTGAACTTGATCAGATGCATTACCACGCTCTTCTATTTCTATAATTTGTTGCGCTGATAATCCCCAAAGTCTCAATTTCTCACGGGCCACTTGAGTTGACGCTCCCTCGGGATCATATTTTAGTGCGGCGAGCAGCTCACTTTGTGCCGTTAACAGTTCCGGGCTGTAAACAAGAGCAAGATGGTCCCCAATATTAACGCTAATCCCTTCATAATCTACATAAAGCCGGTCAACCCGGGCCGGAAAGCGAGCGGTGATTGATCTTAATCGGGATTCATCATATTCAATCATGCCGACCATACTGATTTTCGCTGTAGGGTAACGTCTCTCAACCGCTATGGTTTCAATTCTAGCTAATTTTTTTGCGGCTCCGGATAAAGTAAGGGTACTGAGAATTTCTTCAGAATCATCAGCGGTCGTAACGGGAATTAATTCCATTCCACAGATAGGACAGTTTCCAGGATTGGGCTGACTAATTTGCGGGTGCATCGCACAGGACCATGTCGTTTCGGCTTTCGCGACTTCATGCTTAGCCGTTTCATCATGGAGGTGGGTAGTTTCAATTACATCATCGTGTTCATCAGACAACCGACCCATGATATAGCCTCCTATGACAAGAGCTATTATGGCCCCTGTCTTCCAATAGATGCTTTTCTCTCTTAAAAATAGTTTATTAATTTTCATTGAATTTCTCCTCCATAAATAGCTTCCATACGCGCCAGGTTTTGTTGATAGTCAGCTACCGCTCTCCAGTAGGTAGTTTCCAGTTCCAGGAGTGTCCGCTGGCTGTCGATATAATCAAGGATCGAGGCTTGTCCCGACTGATAGGCGGTCTCGGTAACGGCAATCGCCTGTCGCGCTGTAGGCAACAAGGTTTCAGAAAATATCTCAGCCCTATTCCTTGCTTCTATCGATCTTTGAAAGAATGCCGTAAACGCTGCCTCAATTTGATTCTGTTTTTGTATGCTTGTTGACTCCAGGAATCGCTTCTCATTCAAAGCTTCATTTTGAGCGGCACGATTTTTTGCCCACCATAAGGGAATATTAAAAGAAAAGGTAACTGACCAGGGATCTTCACCGCTTCCTAAAGTCGTGGGACTCAAGGCCGTGCCTGTATTAATATAATTAAACCCAACGGTGATATCAGGAAATCGCTGAAGCTCGGCGACACGCTTACGACTTTCCTGTGCATTAATACGCTCTTGAATGCTTTGCAGTTCAGGATTATTTTTCTCAATATTTTCAGTATGGCTTCCCTCTAAAAGCGGGTGAAATTCGACCTTACTTAATTCTGGCCAAGGTAGTATAACATTGTAATCACGGTTAATCAGGGCGTTTAACCGCGCACTGATTATGGGCTGCAGCTGCTGCAAACTATTAAGATAGTCTTCGAGGCGGCCGATTTCAACCTGAAGTCGCAGCAACTGATTAAGCCCACCCCCAGCCTTAACTTTTTCCTGAACAACGGGCTCTACCTTTTTTAGAAGTTTAAGGTTTTCCCCCGTAAGTTTAGTAGCTTTACCGAGGTGGGCATATTCATAATATTCTACTTTTATGTCTCTTTCAACAGCCAGTTTCCTGGCCTCAAAGAGAGACCATAGTGCTTCCGCTTCTCCCTGGGCCGCTTCTTTTTTGTGATGCAGTTTTCCCAACCAGGGTATAGTCTGGGATAGAGCCAGTTGGTTTTCTTGCGGTCCTGTGCGCGTCTGCACTTCTTCGACAGCTTGAGAAATATTCAGCCGCGGGTCGGGTAGCGCTTTTGCCAGAGTGACTCTTTCAACCGCCGCCCGGTAGCGCTCGTAGGCCGCTTTGAGATCCGGATTATTTATTAATGCCAGGGAAATGTAATCTTCTAATAATGGTTCACCGGGTAATTTTGGAATGACATCTGGAAAATCAACCGTACGGTTATCGTCACTTGAATTAATTGACGCATCTGCCCCAAGAGGTCCGAAAATACCCATTACCAGGAGTAAACCGGGAGCCATGAGAGAAGTATTCACCCTGTGAATTTCGTATATATTTAAAGACAATAATAATTTTAGGAATTTAATAAAATGCATGTTTAATTTTACCGGGCTGAAAACAGGTATGAGACACCTGTTTAGTTAATTATTGAGATAGAGATGTACCCAAACCGCCGCTGAGGACATTAAGTTCACAGCAAGACGGCTTTAATTATTCAACACCCGGTAATATTACAATAAGTAGACACAATGCACCTGTAATAGGGGTGGCGCATTTGGCTCACTATTTAAGTGTCTCCCTGTGTATACAGGGGTGGGTGCTAATTGGTTATTAAATGATAGCTTGTAAACAGGCGCAAATACGGGTGATTGCAGATTAGCCTGGCTTTTATCAATAACCAGAAACTCGTTAAGCAGTTTCTTTAAATTTTTGTGATCGCAATCGTTTTCATTTCCCTGGTTATTGCGATCGGCATCAGAAGGAGTTATGGGGCAGCAGTCACGCGCCTCTTCAGCGGCCTTTTCAAATTCAAGTGCTCCAGTTCCCCAGCAACAACAAAGAGGAATGATAATAGAAAAAGTAAGAAAAAGCGTTATCGCTTTAGTGTAATACATATCAAAATATGATGATCTGATTAATAATATATTCCACAACTCTATAAGTATTCAAGTTACAAAACGCGAATTTACGTGCATTATACATTCACTTTACCTGACCTGATCCATATATCAGGTACTTGTAGCTGGTCAATTCGCGGAGGCCCATGGGCCCACGCGCGTGTAATTTATCGGTAGAAATACCGATCTCCGCGCCGAGGCCAAATTCAAAACCGTCGGTAAATCGAGTGCTCGCATTCCAATATACAGTCGCGGCGTCAACCGCTGTCAAATAAGCGCGAGCCGCGGATTCGTCTTCAGTCACAATGGCATCGCTGTGACAGGACCCGTATTGATTAACGGCACCAATCGCATCCTCGAGAGAATCGACCACTCTCACCGATAATATTAAATCGAGGTACTCTTTATAGAAATCTTCCTCCATGGCATGTTTAACCGGGATGCCATCGGCTTCGACAAGGATCTTTTCAGCTTCACCATCGGCCCGCAACTCGACACCCTGGGCAACCAGGGCTTTTCCAAGATCGGGGAGTAATGTGCCGGCAACATCTTTATGAATAAACAGATTTTCCGCGGCATTGCAGACGCTGGGGCGCTGACACTTGGCATTGACTACGATTTTTTCCGCGAGGTTGGAATCGGCGGCCCTGTCGACATAGACATTACATACCCCCTCATAGTGCTTGATAACAGGCACGGTGGCATTTTCTGCAACAAACCGGATAAGACTTTCACCCCCGCGAGGGATAATGCAATTGATTGCGTTGTCACACCTCAATAAAGTGTTGAGAGCGCTGCGATCTGTTGTCGGTATGAGCTGAACAGCGTCGGGATTAAGGGCATTATCGGTTAGCGCCTGACGAATCAATTCCGCTAACGCGGTATTGGTATGAAAAGCCTCTTTGCCTCCACGCAAGATAGAAGCATTACCACTTTTAAAACATAAAATGGCACAATCAATAGTGACATTAGGTCGGGATTCATAAATAATTCCAATAACTCCGATAGGCACACGCACCTTGCGAATATCAAGACCGTTAGGGCGTTTAGTTTTCTCCAACTCTTCTCCGACAGGGTCGGGCAATGCTATTACCTCTCTAACCCCTTCTGCCATTGTCGAAATGCGCTCAGGTGTGAATTTAAGACGGTCGAGCAAAGCCTGACTGAGTCCCGCGGCCTCCCCATCCTTGATATCTTTCAGGTTTACCTCAATAAGTTGATCGGCTCTTGCATCGATCAAACGAGCGAGGGTGTCTAAAGTCTGGTTTTTCTTATCCGTGGACAGCGTAGCGAGTGACTGTGACGCTTCTTTGGAACGAACAGCCATCTGCTGAACCATACTTTCAATGTCGTTGGTGACCCTGGTATTGATTGTGTCCATTAAATTTTACGCAAGCTTCGTTACGCCATAGCGCGACTCAAGAATTAAAGGCTTATCATGCGGAGGAACTCATTATATCTGTCTACTATTTTGGCCGTGCCAGCGGATTCCAGGCTGTCACAACTGAATGCTTCTACAGTAAGACTTGCCGTAACCGTAGCATAAACCATGGCTTGTTTCAAGGTGGCAAAGTCGGATCGACCAGCGGCAGCGAGATATCCCAGTAACGCTCCGGCGTAAGAATCCCCTGCCCCGGTAGGATCGTGCAAATTTGTGACAGGGTAAGCGGGCAGGGCGAAAATTCCTTCCTTGTGAAAGAGGTGGGCGCCGTGTTCACCTCTCGTCGTAATGGCTAATTCAGGCCCCAAATCCAACAGCTTACGCCCCGCTTCAATGGCATTAAATTCCTGGGTAAGCAGTTTCGCCTCATTATCGTCGATGACCAGACAATCGATTCTTTTGATCAGAGATAAAAATTCCTCACGTTTAGTTTCAATCCACAAGTCTATGGTATTGGCGATGATAAAGGCCTGACTGTTTAGCTGATCAAGGACATGAAGCTGAAAGGCAGGTTCAATATTACCGAGCATAACATAGTCGGTATCTTTATAATTATCCGGTAAAACCGGACGAAAATTTTCAAAAACATTGAGCCTTATATCCAGGGTTTCTCTATGATTAAAATTTTCATGGTATTCTCCTTTCCAGTAAAAGGTGGGGCCTGACGGATCACGCTTAAGACCCTCTAAATCGATTCCGCGACGTTCCAGTCTTTCTACTAAATCATCACCAAAGTCATTACCGACCACACCCACCATGCGGACGGAGGTATAATAACTGGCGGCCAGACTGGCATAGGATGCCGAGCCACCGAGGATCCTCTCCCCTTTCATATAAGGAGTTATAATGTCATCAATGCCGACCGAACCGACAACGAGCATAGGTTTTGGATTTGCCCCATCTACAGGTATTCTATCAATCATCGTTATGCTTTAAACTATTATCAGTGAATGCCTGTTCTCCAACAGGCATTAAAATAAACCGCCAAGCTTGTAAACAGAAGTCACATAGCGTCAATCACAATGCAGATTGCAGAAACTCTTTTCTAATATTCATAGATAATTAAATATTCACAATATTACGCGGACGCAACGGAGTGCGTCCCTCCAACTATTCAAATATTTTTTATGCCACTTGCCTGCCAGGCATAGTCCCGCGGCTACGGAATATTTCCGTTTTCGCCTGGATCGCCGCGGCTGACAAACAGCCTCGCGATGACAATTGGGACCTAAGTAGTAAAGTGATGTGGAGGTATTGGGTTAGTCCATTGCTGATTTTCCCTTTGTCATTGCGAGAAGCGGAGAGACGAAGCAATCCAGGCGAATTTAATTTCGCGCCCGATATTCCATGGGAATGGAAGTATTTAAATACAGATTGCAGAATTTCTTTTCTAAAATCATCGATAAATAATTATTCATAATATATCGCGGACGCAACGGAGTGCGTCCCTCCAACTATTCTAATTTATTTTGTACCTCTTGCCAGCTTGGCAAAGTCCCGTAGCTACGGAATATTTCCGTTTTCGCCTGGATCGCCGCGGCTGACAAACAGCCTCGCGATGACACTAGAAATATACACAATATAGGAATATGTAATACATCCTCTCGGTTCACTCATTTGTCATTGCGAGGAGTAACACGACGCGGCAATCCAGGAGAATTTAGATACGCGCCCAATATTCTACATAAATGGAAGATTTCTTATCCCAGCGGTATAGCACCATAGTTACTGATGCTCTTTTTGAGAAATCTGGTAAAGGACGATGCCGACGGAAACGGCGAGGTTCAGGGAGTCGATGCTATCATCGTGCGCAATCCTGACAGTCGTGCTGTGAGAGAGAATAGCGGGCGGCAATCCTGCGCCCTCATTACCAAAGACGAGAGAGGAAGGATATTTAAATTTTACATCGCGCAATTCTTCCACTCCGAGGGGTGTGAATGAATAAACCGGGTGATCATTGAGATTATAATAATCTTCAAATTGATTAAAATACTGAAAACGCGTTTGAAAAACAGCGCCCATGGAAGCACGAATGACGCGGGGATTCCATATGTCCGCAGCGGGACGGACAAGGGCAAGGTTTCTGATATTCAAACCGACCATACTGCGCAAGACAGCCCCAAGGTTGCCCATATCACCGGGGTTCACAAGAACGAGGTGATGGTCTTCCCTATCCAAGTCTGTGTCATATTTATGGAAAACGCCGAGGGCATTGCAATCTTCCCGGGGTGAAAGATTATCAATAATTCGATCTTCACAATCAAGCGGGAGAGAAAGCTCTTCGCAGAGTTTTATTATCTCTGAAACACCCTCATTATTTAGCGAACCGGATTTGATAAAAACGTGTTCCACATGCTCAGAACAGTATTTTAATAACTCCAGCGTTGGATAAACACCCAGCGAATATGAAAAATCAAAGTTATTCCGGTAACGTTTATACTTTTTCGGCATGTGACTTACGGTATAAAAAGATTCCAAGTATAATTTTTGCGGGTTTCACCTCAAGAATTGTTAGCTCATTTATAATCAAGTAGAGAGTATTACTGAATATAATTGCCATCATTGCCTATTTCTTCTAAAAGTAATAAATCATTCTTTAAAAAAAATGTCTCTAAATATAATAATAATAAAAACCCGAATCCTATCGACGATCCTCCCATTGATCGTAGTGCTAGCCGGCTGCGGGAAAGGTCAAATTGAAGAGCTCCAAAATGAACTGGCCAATGACCGAGCCGAGAATGAGCGTTTGCAAAAACAGTTAGCTGAGCAGGTTGAAAAAGGACAAACAGCTGAATCCACTTATTTGAGCAAGATTCAAGATCTGGAGTCATCGCTCACTGAAATGAAAGATCGTGAAAAGGCCATGTACGCTGAGTACCGGTCCAAGCTATCGGCCAAAAATAAGGATATTCAAAAAATAAAGCGTGCTTACATCGCCCTCAAATCCAAGGATCAGACCGAGTGTGCCCGTCTGAGTAAGCTCATGGTCGAGAAACAGTGGGACGAAGCCAGCGAAGGACTCAAAGCCTTCATCAGTGCCTATCCCAATAGCGAATTCCTTGATGAAGCGCAAAAAGATTATTCGCGTGCGGTGAGTGAATCCCGCCAGCAAGGGACACAGGAATCTGCAGCTCAACGCAGGGAGGAAATCGCACAACGTGATGGGAAACTGAAATCTCAAATTGAAAATGGCGAACTTACCCCCGAGCAGATCAAACCCTATCTCATGGGAAAAACACCCCAACAGGTCCGCGATTTTTTAGGGGAACCCTCCAGCACTTACACCGGAAATAAATGGCGGTACACCGACCAGGTTTTTAATCCCGACAGCGGAGTCAAGAATTCCCTTAAAATACAATTCAATAATGGAGTTGTAACCCTTGTTGACTACTGGGGTGGCAAATGATTTTACCCAATTGCTGATACCCCGTCCCCGATCAGGATCCGCATAGACTATTGAGAACACGTTTTATCCAATATATTATATTTTTTTATATTGCCTCAAAGACATATTGTTGCCTATAAGGCATTGACGGGTTAGCGCAATCCGACTCGAAGTACCAATTCAATCCAGGTGAATATATTAAAGTTTTTATGGGGTAAGCTCAGATTTATTTTATGAGTTGTTACATATTTATTACCGGAGGAGTCGTTTCTTCCCTGGGGAAGGGGCTTACCACAGCGGCTCTGGGTGCCATTCTCGAACAGCGCGGTCAAACCGTTCGGCTGCAGAAATTTGACCCTTACCTCAATGTTGATCCCGGCACCATGAACCCGTATCAGCATGGTGAAGTTTATGTCCTTGATGATGGGGCAGAAACGGACCTCGACCTCGGGCACTATGAACGCTTTACATCGGGAAAGTTGACTCGCCTTAATAATCTCACCTCCGGTCAGATATATGAGTCGCTTATTGCAAAAGAAAGACGGGGTGAATACCTCGGTGAGACCGTCCAGGTCATCCCCCATGTCACCAACGAGATTATAGAACGCCTATTTGCGGTGGGCAAGGATGTCGATATCCTGATCACGGAAATCGGTGGCACGGTAGGCGATATCGAGGGATTACCGTTTCTTGAAGCTATGCGCCAGTTCTCTCTCGAAGTAGGCAAAGATAAAGTGCTGTTTATTCATGTTACCCTTGTCCCCTTTCTTCAAGCCGCGGGTGAACTTAAAACAAAACCCTCGCAGCAGAGCGTGGCCAAATTACGCGAGATCGGCATCCTGCCTGATATTCTTGTTTGCCGGACGAGTCAACCGTTACCCGAAGAACTGCGCCATAAGCTAAGTCTATTTTGCAATGTTCCCTATAAAGCGATTATCGAGGAACGTGACGTCGAGTGCTCGATATATGAAGTTCCCATGATGCTCGAGGAGGAAAAACTCGACGACCTTGTAATTGATCTGCTCCATCTCGATGTTCCCGACAAGGTTGAAGATGGCTGGAAGGATATTGTCCGCCGCCTTAAACATCCGGCAAAGAGTGTCAATATAGGCGTTGTGGGTAAATACATTGAGCTGCAGGATGCCTATAAATCCGTTTATGAATCATTATGCCATGGTGGCATTCACAATGACTGCAGGGTAGATATACACCGAATAGATTCCGAGTTGCTTGTAGAAAAGGATGATTACCTGCTCCTTGAAGAGATGGATGGTATTCTCGTGCCCGGTGGGTTTGGCAAGCGTGGTACTGAAGGTATGATAATAGCGGCACGCATAGCCCGTGAAAATAATATCCCCTATTTTGGCCTCTGCCTGGGAATGCACATCGCAGTAATTGAATATGCGCTCAATGTCATAGGCCTTGAAAATGTAAATAGCAGAGAATTCGACGAAAACACAACGCATCCCGTTATCGACATAATGGAAGACCAGAAACAACTGACCGATAAAGGCGCAACGATGCGACTGGGATCATATGAATGCAAACTTGTCCCCGACACACGCACCCAGAATGCCTATGGAGGAGAAGTGGTCCGTGAAAGGCACCGTCACCGCTTTGAATTTAACAACAAATACATCGATCAATTTAAAGAATGCGGCATGAAGGTAACAGGGATTAATCCAAAACGTAAGCTTGTCGAAATAATGGAAATAACTGATCATCCATGGTACATCGGCGTCCAGTTTCATCCCGAATTCCAATCTAAACCCCGGCACGCCCACCCCTTATTTGCCGATTTCATCGCCACTGCCATAGTTCCCAAGGAAGAACGCCAACCCGTGCATGATCTACGATAAAGTCGAGCTACTCCACATAGCTGTTCCATGCTCACCAGTCGCCGCAAGTTCAACAGATTTATATACTACCTGCCTGTCTCATTAGGGCTTATACTGTTTTTCAGTGCCTTTCGATTACCTCATAATACGGCCCCGGAAATCGTAAAGCGATTTGATCAATCGTTCATCGTCGATTCACAGGTTGAACCCTATAAAACGATTGAAATCGATATAGAGGGCAATACCGATATTGGAAAAATGCTGATAATGTATCAGTACACTGAAGATGCCGTGTATGGGATTTTCCGCATACTTTCCTCGGAGCAGAACGCCGGATTCATAAACTTGACGATTCAAAAGCAAGGCGAGAAGCCAAAAATATTTCTATACGATCCTAATGAGGATGAGGTTAGTGAAATTAAAGGTCGAAGAATGAAACAGTCATTTGGCCAGACGGCTTGGAATCTGGAAGACACCCTGGATGATGACAAGGAAGAGTGGCTTCATAAAACAGTCGGCTGGGGTAATTACGGAGGGCAGGACTGCAACATTATTGAAGGTCATTTTGCCAGTGAAGAACTACAAGCGCAGAGCGCTTATAAAAAACGCCTTCTTTATTTAACCAGAGATAACGGTCTATTAATTCAGGCCGAAGCATTTGATCACCAGGACCGGCTGATTAAAACGTTCCGTGCCTCAGAACATGTAAATGTAATAGATGAAGGGCCGCCGCAGATACGTGCCAGACGCATGGAGATTACACACCATCTTAAACGTACCATCACCGTGCTTATTGCTATTAAATCACGCTATAATCTTCCCCTGCCTAGAGGATTATTCTCTCAAGAATATTTAAAAAGCTGGAACGCCGATACGGATGAGGAAATCCTATCACTGCTGGAAGAAGAATAATTGATCCTGTTTAATATTCCATGCTTCCATAAAATTTCCAGGTCTAAGCAGCGCCGAGGCTGAGCGCTTCCTTCGTTAATTGGACGATTTCCTCAAATTTACGATCATTGACAAGTGATTTGTCCACAAACCATGAACCTCCTACTGCGGCCACCGTTGAGAGTGATAAATAGTCCCCGGCATTTTTTGCATTTATACCGCCAGTCGGTATAAAGCGTATCCCGGTATGACCATAAGGGCCGGATAGCGCTTTGAGCATTTTTGCACCGCCTGCTGATTCTGCGGGGAAAAATTTCAATAAATTCAGACCCAGATTACGTGCTCGATCGATTTCACTCGGCGTAATCACCCCGGGAGTTAATGGCAGGTTAACGCGTTGTGCTTCCTCCAGCACTTTTTCATCCAGTCCCGGGGAAACGCCAAAACTCACTCCCCTATCGACAAGTTCAGAAATGATATTGGCATCGAGAATGGTACCGGCACCGACAAGCATTTCAGGGTAGGTACCACGTATGGCGGTGATTGCCTTAAGTGCCGCCTCAGTACGTAGCGTAATTTCGATCAGATTAAGCCCGCAGGATAGCAATGCTTCAGCCAATGGTAACGCTGATTCCTCATCGTCAATCACCACCACCGGGACGACCCTTACTTTTTCAATAACTTCAAAGGCGGGTATCATATTTTAAGTTATCGTTATTTTTATCGCGCCCGAGATTGTAACAATTGAATTCATCTCCAGTTTTTTTAAAAATCAGTAACCTTTGCCCCAAACTACCCTGCCTTCACTAGGTTTACCGCTAATCACACATTTCCCTTTTTCCTCATCACGATTAAATGGGATACAGCGTATTGTAACATTGAGATCGTTTTGCACCTGTTCTTCAATTGCCGCATCCCCGCACCAGTGTGCCATGGCAAATCCACCATGGATCTCAGGTTTATCTTTATTCTCTGGGGTAAATAATTCATAAAACGCTTCCTTTGAATCGATGTTTACGGTGTGATCATTCAGAATCTTTTTGGCACGTTCGAATAAATTTTTCTGTATTTCATCAAGCATCGCTCCAACTTCTTTTATAAATTCATTTCGTTTAAGGCTAAATCGTTCACGGAGTCCTTTATCCCGTCTTCCGACAAATACATTGTCCTCAGCGATGTCTCGTGGGCCCACTTCAACACGAAGAGGGATCCCTTTTTTGATCCACTGCCACATCTTATCGCCTCCCCGAATATCACGATGGTCCAATTCGACTTCTAACGGCCTCCCGTCCCAGGTGATTCCTTTCAACTCGTGGGACAGCTTATCACAGTAGTTTAGAACGTCGTCTCTTGATTTATCATCGCGAATAATCGGTAGAATCACGATATGTGTGGGCGACAATCGTGGCGGTATGATAAGTCCGTCATCATCGCTGTGCACCATGACAAGCCCTCCCACCAGACGGGTTGAAACCCCCCATGATGTAGTCCATCCATGTACCTGATCACCATTCTCATCTAAAAAAGTAATGTTGCTGGCCTTCGCGAACTTTTGACCAAAATAGTGTGAACTGCCCGATTGTAGTGCTTTGCGATCCTGCATCATCGCTTCAATGCTGATTGTTGTTTCAGCGCCCGCGAATTTTTCACTGTCCGATTTTTCACCCTGGATTACGGGGACGGCCATATACTGCTCACAGAAATCAGCGTAAACTTCCAGCATTCGACGCGTCTCATCCATCGCTTCTCCCGATGTGGCATGTACCGTGTGCCCTTCCTGCCACAGAAATTCTGAGGTCCTCAAAAAGAGCCTGGTGCGCATCTCCCACCGCATTACATTTGCCCACTGGTTGATAAGAATGGGCAGATCGCGATAGCTTTGCACCCAACGAGAGTACATCTCGCCGATGATCGTTTCCGAAGTTGGACGCACCACGAGGGGTTCTTCCAGTGGGGATGCGGGTACGAACTTCCCATCTTCACCCATTTCCAATCGCGTGTGCGTGACGACCGCGCACTCCGTGGCGAATCCCTTCACGTGCTCGGCCTCTTTTTCCAGGTAGCTTTTGGGAATGAGGAGGGGAAAGTAAGCATTCCGGTGTCCGGTATCTTTAAACTTTCTATCGAGCACCCGCTGCATATTCTCCCACAAAGTAAAACCCCAGGGCTTGATCACCATGCACCCGCGCACCGGTGAGTTCTCAGCCAGGTCCGCGGCCCGTACAACTTGCTGATACCATTCCGAGAAATCCTCGGATCTTTTTGGTGAAATTGCGTTTTTCTCTTCTTTCGCCGCCATGATATCAATGAAATCAGACGCTAATAGGAAGGTTCCCTTTCTGACAACGCTATTATTTCGGTAAAGGTTTTAGTCGGCACCCTTACAGTTCACCCAACTTTTTCACCGCGTAGATAAAAACAGGCGGTCCCAAGAGACCGCCTGTTTTAACAATAATGACGTATTATATTGTTAGTATCGGGTGCAATTAACTTTCGTCGGGACGGCGATCACCACTGAGATCTTCTCTTATCTCTTCGCGGTGCTCCCTGCGTGATTCTTTCATATCGCGGTGCCGCTGACGATTTTCCTCGCGATGTTCCCTGATCATACGTTCGCGATCTTCTCTCGGAGCGTCTTCCAACCGTGCCTGAAAGGCGCGCCTGCGATCATTCATTTCATCTCTCTGATCATTGTAGGCGCGGCGCCGAGCGATTGAATCTTCGTCTTGCGCATTGTAGGCACGACGACGGGGATTCACTTCATCATCACCATCACCCTCAGCATTGTAATAGCGCCGGCGGGCATTGTTTGGATCGGTATTCTCGTCATCCTGGTTCGTCCGCGCATTATAGATACGGCGTTTCTTGTGATTCTGATGATCCTCACGCCAGTCATGGATTGCTCTGCGAAGATGATCCGCATGATCTCTCTGCGCTCTAATTCGGTCGGCGTTTTCCCTTTTGAAAGCATCGATCTCGGCGCGGACATCTTCGCGGGTCGGATCTTCCAGTTCATCTATACGCGCTCGTAATTCTTCACGCAAAGATTTGCTCTCGTCCTGGTATTGTCTCATCCAATCTCTAATTTCATCGGGAAATTCGACGGGACGAATATCCGGGGGCCCAGTAATTCTACATCAGAACCCTGGTCAACTGTAACATCTACTTCTCCGCCAGCTGTCAGTTCATCGCTAACGACAAGAACATCTGTTGTGTTATCTTGACCTACAGCTTTTAGTCCAAAGTAGAAAATAGCCAATAATACGGCGAATGTGATATTGATTGTTTTATTCATGGTAATTTCTCCTATTTTCTTTTGGTTTAATTTAACAGCTCAGGATATTTGCAAGGGACATGCCAATCTTCAGATTAATTTTGTTAATAATTGATTAACAATGATATAAATAATATTATGCTGTATTTCCAGGCCTCTGAGTTACGATTCCTCCTGGGTTTAAATACCAAATAAATGGGAATTTTATCCTCAAATTGGGGAATATTCCCCAAGCCCCACTCGACTTATTGCCAGGACCCTAAAAGCGCTGTTTCAGGGATAATAGAAAAGTTCGATTATTTTTTACGCTCTCGGACATCACCTGTAATGCGAGCCGGGACACCAACCGCAATCGCGAAGTCCGGGACATCCTGAGTAACGACGGCCCCCGCGCCGACAAGGGCATTTTCACCTATCGATACACCCCCAAGGATAGTCACATTACTGCCAATCGAAGCCCTGCGCTTGACCTGGGTATTAATGACTTTCCAGTCATCATCGGTTTTGAGACTACCGTCATCGTTGGTAGCCAGGGGGTAATTATCATTAATGAAAACCACGCCGTGTCCGATAAACACTTCTTCGCCGATGCTGACTCCTTCACAGATAAAAGTATGTGAAGAAATTTTAGACCGCGAACCTATGGAAGCATTTTTCTGTACTTCGACAAAAGAACCTATTTTTACCTCATCTCCAATGTTGCAGCCATATAAATTAACCAACTCCGGATGATAAATACTTACATTTTCTCCAAGCTGAACATCTGTTGAAACAGGCATAATATTTATCTTCTATTCGTAAGGGTGAACAATAAAATGAATATATAAAAGGGTTTTAATTTTCATGACAATATGAATTAATCGTCCCCTTATTCATTGCCTCTCTGCAATGCTTGACTGGCCAATTCTATTGACTACCTTAATAAAAAAAAATCACCTGTAATTTATAATCTATGCCAGGATCAGAAGATAATAACAATCAAAAGCTACCCCTGGGAAAACCCGGAGTATTTAGCGAGAAGGAACGGTTCCTTTTTGACACCACGGGATTTCTAGTGATTCCGAATGCTCTCAGTCCGGAAGAGACGGAGGGCTGCATGGAATCTGCAAAGCGTGTTCATTCTTCTTATCCACAGGATGCATGGCGCCAACTCGGTAATACTTTTGAAACTGAAAAAGCATTTGAAGATCTGATCGATCATCCCTCAGTCTTTCCCAAGGTTCGAGAACTTCTTGGAGACAAATTCATACTCCAGAGCAGCTGGTGTACGATGGTGCCATCGGGATACATAGGTCAAGGCCTACACCAGGATGGTTCATCCTCTTATGAGTTCCGTCGTTTAGCAACGCCTACACCCCTTGTTCAACTGCGCATCGGATACGTGCTCACTGACTTATCGGAAGACGGGTGTGGAAATTTAATATTGATACCGGGAACACACAACAGCTCTGTCCCCCTGCCCAAAGGACTCGGCCCGGATGATGTCCCCATCGCCATCTCACTGCGGGCCAAACCGGGAACCGCAATTATGTTTCATCAAGGTGTGTATCATTGTGGCGGGACAAATGAGTTGAACTATAATCGCTATATGATCCATATGGTCTATGCCCCTCCCTGGTTAATACGTTCTGACCGGAAAGGAAACTCTAAAGAATTTCTAGAGCGATTGTCGCCTTTAAGACGCGCGTTGATGGGCGAATGGGACCGACCTGAAGATCCCTTTGGCGGTGGATTAGATGCGCTTCCAGTAGAGGATTAAAGATTTAACCTTCCAGAGAATCTTTTGCATGCGTTAAATACCGGACTTCGTGAACTTATCAATTAGATCGATAAGGTTATGAGCCGCCTGTGTTTTTACCCCTTTGTCTTCAAAGAGAATTTCACGCAAGGTAATTTTTGCTCTATTGTGATAGAGCGCATTCGCTCTATTATCCGGTTTCAGGAACCCGCCTTCTAAAGACACCCCAGCATAAATTCCGTCTACATTATTGTAGACAACGATCTGAGCCAGACCCAACTTAGCATCGGCTTCCGCGCCTATATTACCGGCTGTCGCGCCCACATCAATTCCTATCTGGAATTTCGATTTATTCAACAGACGCAAGCTCGATTTACTCATAAGGAGAATAGCAGTATCCGTTTTGCTTCCACCAGCCTGTAGTCCAAAACTGCCTTCTCCGGATTTAAGGAATGCTGGAGCACTCCATGACCCGGTTAATTGATCGCGCACCAGGGCAACTCCATCGGCTCCCTTCACCGCGAAAATGAATCCTCCTTTGTATCCTCGAAGTAATATTATGCCCCGGGCTTCACGCAATAAATTTACGGGTATGCTGGACTCCGGTGATGACATCACCGATTCAAAATAGTTAGATGATCTAATAAGCCGATTGTCCAGTTTACTCATGACAACCGCGTGCACTGTAGATCCGGTTACAATCAGGATGGTGACAATCACAATGAGGTGATGAAGGGGTCGGTATATTTTCATAATCTGAAACTGGTATTTAATTTTAAGGTCGTTACTTCGAAAAATAAATTTAAGGAGTATCTCTCAGCGGAAGATAAACTCAGGTTGTAACCGTTAATTTTATCGATGCTTTATGAATGTCAATTGGTTTTCCGAAATATAACATCGCATGAGCGCTTACCCAAATGTAGTAAGAAATTATACATCCCTGAGTATTACGGTTATTGAATAGCCCCCTTCTCCCTGCTAAAGCCTGCTAATTGGAAACCAGGCACTGTTAACTCAATTACTTCCTGTAATCGTTGAAAAGCAGCTTCTTCACCATCCAGAGCAATAGTCTGGGCAAAGACATAAGCCCAACGGTTGGCGTGGAAGCTGAAAAGTCTGTCCTTAGCCATTTGAATTAATCGCTCCTCCTGGGTCGGGACTACATTATCTGCGCCAACAAACCAGTAGGCAAAAAGCGCGGGGATCAATACTTGTGCATCATCCGTATTATATATAGAAGTATTATTCACAGAACGTTCAACATGTAAGACCGTAGTCTTGAGTAATCCATTCTTCATCTCGGGAACCGAAAAATCACGAAAAGTTTTGTCTTTGATCGTCCACCCCTGTCCCACGAGGCAAAGTTCCGGTCGATGGATCGACGATTGATCTTTGCTGCTCAAGACGATGGATAATTGCACTTCATGCTCCGGATGTAACAGATTAATATAGCTTTTACGAGAAAACCCGGTGTCGGGAGGCAAGGTCTCACGTTCCACTCGGCTTACCGGATAATGCCGACCCGCCCAATCAATATTAAGCAATGACGGCAGGGCAACCGGGTCTATCTCGTTTTCGGCAAGCATGATTCCACATTCGCTTCCCTGGGACAAGGAATCGAAATGCCGTGTCATCAATAATGTTAGAATAGTCGCTATGCTCACAGCACTGATAATGCCTACGGCCTTGACAAATAAGAAATGAGGCGCGTTACCGGGTGGAACAATTGAAGACGCACGCGGAGACGATACCTCATGTTCAGGCCAACAGCGACGCAGTAGAGACACCGTCAGCATGGCGAGGGCGAGAACGATGATAAAGATGATAAAACCGAACCATTCGTGGACAACCGTGCCCGCTTTCTCCCCGAATAATTCGGCAGCAATTATGATGGTAAAGATACGAATAACATTTCCGATAAAGGCGAAAGGAATACTGAGGACTAAAAGCACCAGCCGTCGCCACCAGCTTCTGAAGTTGAGGTAGCCCATGAGCAGGCTAAGCGCACTAAGCGCCACCAGTGATCGGATGCCTGAACACGCGGGTGCCACATCATACTGATAGGAGCCGTCAGCGGAAAGCAACTGAGTTCCGTTTAAAATAATTTCAATTCCACATAGCTGGGCTAAAAAATAGGAACATCTAATGACATAAAGCCTCATGGTGAAGCCGATCGCGTTAGTGAGAAATTCCAGGGGAATGGAGAAAAGCATAAAGGCGCAAGGGAAGATCGTGGCGCGTCCCCATCGCGATCCGCCCAGGGTAAAAGCGCTGCCCGTGAGAAAAATGAGGAACCCGAAAATGGAAATACGCGTTTGCTGAACGAGATAGCCTAACAAATGAATAAGGAAGGCATCTAAAATAAGGGAAATCCCAAGCCAAAAGCGCGATAACGTTTGTTCACCTGAACTTGCTTTTATGTTGCGAACAAATATCCAGAGTGAAAGCGCAAGGATAAAGGGACCATGTTCTGTTTCTGACAGAGGATTAAACCATTGGAAACCCCACCAGTAAAATAGAGAGGAAGTATCAATGTAGCCGCGGCCAGCGTTTCCAAATAAATTAAATACAATGAAAGCGCAAACGACAAGGCAGAGGCCTGGCAACCAGATAGCCAATCGGACTTTATGTTCTAAATTATTCAATGACCAGGTTGATGATTTATTTATAGTGTAATTATAAATTGAAATACCGGATAAACAAACAGCGATCCATTTTAAATAAGAATAAGCCTATGGCAATTACTACAGGTTTTTCAAAAACCGGGTGAAGACGGGGGCGATCCGATTTTTTTCGTAGCTGTTTAGAAATTGGGTGCGGTTTTTATTCCCCCATATCTCCCACAGATCTTTTTTCTGAAGAGCGTTTTCAAGAGCTTGCGTAAGATTTATAATTAAGTCTGGCTCCGTGGGGAAGCAAAGCCCACCCGGATTGTCACCCAGGACCTCAGCATTAGTACGCCAGTCAGTCGCGACAATCGGAAGTGCCCACATCATTGCTTCAACCATGGACCTGCCAAAGGTTTCCTGGGGCGCAACTGAGGGAAAGACATAAAGATCTGCTTCGGCAAATTGGTGCCATTTCATATCTCCGGTAAGAAATCCTGTTAATTCAACCGTCTTTTCTATGTTCAGGCTTTTAATATCATCATGTAATTGTTCCTCCGTGTAGGGTGGTAAGCACTCGCCAACGATAACCAGTCTACAATCAGGATAACTTTCAATTAAACGCGAAAATGCGCGGAGCAATGCCGGTGTTCCTTTATCAGGAGTAACGAGACCCACGCAGAGAATTTTTATTATATCCGATTTTCCTCTATTTAACATTGCAGGTTCATAGTTATCCGGTAACCAATGGGGAATAGCAGACACATTCTTTATGCCCAGGGATTGGGGATCCTGTTTTCCAAATTCAGTCCAGACCATGGCATGCGTGGAATAGCGGTATACGAAGAGGGCAATCCACCGGAGAGGAAAATAAAACCGGGGTAAGGCATTGGCAATGCCGCCGGCCTGAAAATTCAATACTACTCGCTTGGCAATAAGGATGCACCACGGCAAAAGAAGCACGTCACGCATCACCGGGACCTGGTGTGGACCGCCTATAGGATAGAGCAGGCAGTCTATCCTTCCCTCTAAACGGATGGCGAGCAGACGAAAAACAACTTTAAACAGTTCCCCAATCTTTGAAACCGTTACTTTCCTCAATCGCTTTAAGTTTAAATTAAATCGAAAGGGTAGATGCCTCACCTCAATATCCGATTCATTGGATAATATATCGAGAATTTCCGAGATCGTGATATTTTGACCATGGAAAGGGGGTGGTTTCTGACCGGCTACGACAATTCTGATTTTTTCCCGCATAAAATTGATATAGCCTCTAAAATATTGATCAGGTAATAACGAATCGTTTCACCCATGGAATTTTGGCGAACAAGACATTAAGGATAAGGCGCCATTCCCTAATCCCCCCAATTTTAATGAGCCGAATGGAATTTTTAAAAAACTGCATCCACCTGCATGATTGAAATTTATCCTTATTTAAAAGAACGCGGGCAAGGTAAATCCGCGCTGAACGCCGCGGGTATTTTCTTATAAATTCCAGGTATAGTTTTCTGTGTGTTTTCCAAAATTCAGTGGCACTTTGTGTATTAACCCTTTCGATGTTTAATATATAATAGCGAACTAATGCTTCGGCGACATTGGGAACAATTTCCAGCGAATAGCGATGAACGATACTAAAGAATAAGTAAGCGTCATCCCCTATTTTAAAATCCTCATTATAACGCAATTGGCCATCGTTGCGATGAAAGAGGGTATTGGTATCGGGGATAGTGCGAAGGAATATATCTTCCCCACAGAATTCAGAAGCACCCACTTGTTTAACACGTTTACGCAGGCCAAGGTCATAAAAAATCCCGCATAGGACAAGGGGCGAGCGTGTAGACTCCGCCCGTTCGAGTTGTAACTGAATTTTCTCAGGGTGATACATGTTGTCGTCGTCGAGGTAGGTAATCCAATCCCCGCGAGCATGACTGAGACCGGCATTCTTGGCATTGGCGCAACCAATTGAACAGTGATGTTCGATCAAGCGGACGCGCTTGTCCTCGAGCAAAGATGTCAGTTTATTATTATTTGCCAGCCGATTATCGACAGGATTATCGTCAACAAGGAGGATTTCAAAATCATTGAATGTTTGTTGGGTAAGGCTATGCAAAGCGCGGGGCAGCAAATCATGACGATTGCAGGTAGGAAGAATAACGCTGACAGCGGGCATGATAAAGTAAGGCTTAAAAAAAAATTTAAGACAATTTATTTAATAAAGTATCAGGTCTATCACAATTTATTAGATATCCTATATTAAAATTTTTTTCTCTAACTCACTAATGCTCCAGTCACCATGCAGCGATTAAAGGAATATATTGAATATTACTGATATTTTCATATTTTAGCTTTTTCCGTTCTGCGGCTGTCATATTATAATAAATCCATTGAATTGTTTCAGTGAAGATCACTGTGAGACGTTGTATTTGATGTAACTGTTGTGAAGAAACCCAATTTTTTCATTGTTGGAGCGCCTAAAGCTGGCACTACTGCATTCTATGAGTATTTAAGGCAGCATCCGGACATTTTCATGTCTCAGTACAAAAAAGAACCTCATTATTTTGCCAAGGATCTGCACCGCTTTAAACGCATTGTCAGAAACTTACACTGGATTACGGAGATAAACGATTATCTGGAATTGTTCGAATCCGCAGAGTCCGAGTCAAGAATAGGTGAAGCTTCTGTTTTTTATCTTTATTCCGAAACCGCGGCGAGGGAAATTTACCGTTTTAATCCTCAAGCGCGAATAATCATCATGCTTAGGAAACCGGCTGAACTGATGTATTCCATGCACAGTACATTTCTCCTCCTGCATGAGCGCCACAGGCCCCAGGAATTTCGAAAGGCGCTGGAAATGGAAAAGCGGGGAGAAATAGAGTCGGGAGTTCCTGACCATGAACGCAGTCACATTTCTCAAACATACGCCATTGCTTCCTTTCTTAATCAGGTAAAACGATTTATCGACATTTTTCCCCGAGAGCAGATTCACTTTATTCTCTACGATGACATAAAAAATGATACGTCATCAGTTTACCGGGACACTCTTCGTTTTCTCCAGGTTGATGATACCTTTCAACCCAGATTAAATATTATTAATAAAAATAAAACGGTGCGAAGTCATTTTATTCATCAAATCGTTGTCACTCGTCCACTCCTAATAAGTAAAATATTACGTTTATTTACGACCCGAAAGATGAGACAACAGATCAGTCTGTTCATCAATGAGCTGAATTATAAAGAGTTTGAACGCTCACCGATGGATCCAATATTGGAAGATGAAATATCCGAATACTTTAAGAAAGATATCATCGAATTAAGCGGAATTATTGAACGCGATCTATCAAATTGGCTAAAAGAGAAACAATAGGTTGAAGGTATTACCCTAGTGTGTATTTGCAATATTTGTGACGGTTGCAATGGATAGAAACAGAATGATACTTTCATGTGTTACCCTGGCCGGCTTTAAGTTACGTCCCAAGGACAAGGAGCGCAAATACTTACCCGGAGAAATAACGACATGATTATTCGATTATTTCGGTGGATGGAAGCTCATCCGGGAAAGGCGGGAACCCTGGCTGGCTGGTATCAGCAGGCAATGAGTATAGGAATGGCACTTATACTCATACCGCAAATTATTCTATTGCTTCCATCCTCGGAGACGGGCTTGTGGTTTACCTTTCAAAGTCTTGTCCTCTTTTTTTTAATTCTGCAATTTGGACTTCCCATAACCATTGCCCGACAGGTAGCCTATTCCCTGGATGCAAAGTCAGAACAAGGCATAGAGCGCAATGACGATTTTATCCCTTTACGTCACGGTTTGGGCGGTATCAGTGATCTACTGTCCATTACGCGAATTATTTTTTTTGTCCTGTTAAGTCTCTGCCTGGTGCTTATAGTCGTGGTGGGAGAGTATATTCTCCCTCTGGGAAAATTGTTATCGAAAAATAGCAGTGAAGCTTCGACGGTCTGGTATCTCTTCGGTATCCTCATTTTTTCAACCCTCCTAAATAATCGAACCCAAGCGTTTCTCGAAGGACTGGGTAAAATATACATCATCCATCTTATAAGCGGGACTCATAATCTCATCTCCGGAGCCGCAATAATCGCAAGTCTGCATTTGACTCATTCAATGATAGTCATGGCTGCATCCCAAAGCATTTGTGGATTACTTTTTATGTTCAGTCTGCAACTAATTCTCCACCGGTCATTAAATAAATGCCCTCCTCCTTCGCCCAATCTTGATTGGGCTGTATTAAAGCATCTCATTAAGGTGGCATTCCCATTTGGAATCATTCATCTTGGCCGATCCTTGGTTACCGCAATCCAAGTACCCTTAATCGGTTTCATTTTAGGAGCGGAGACGGTGTCCCCTTTTTATATCGCACAAAAAATTGGCCATTCAATCAGGTTGGCAACAAACCATATAACTCAACCGCAAATGCCGTTCTTTACCCGCGAGCTGGCTGCCGAAAAATGGAGCGCGGCTCACTCACGTATAATGCGCACGGTCACGGGAGTATGGGTATTTTCTCTAGCGACCCAGAGTGTCTTTTACCTGTTAAGCCCCTGGTTTGTTAATTGGTGGATTGGCCCTGATCAATATATAGAACGCACCGTACTGTTCTTTATGGCATTTAACTTTTTTGTAATCGCAAGCACCCAGGTATGGACGGCATTTACCATTGCCGGCGGACATAACCCTTTTGTTATCTCCATTCTTCTTTCCGGCTTATTAAATATAATATTGTGCGCTCTTCTCGTTGGCCCTTTCGGTATTCTTGGCATCGTGTGGAGTGGTCTATTGTCGGGTTTAGCAACTATTTACTGGTTTGGTCCGTATCATGGGATAAAACTGCTTAAGAGGCTCAAAGAAGAACCCGCTTATCAATAATGCGCGCAAAGGGACCCGCTAAGATAACGTTGTTCCTGCCATCTTTAATCGGGGGGGGCGCAGAGAAAATTATGGTGAATTTAGCCCGTGGATTTTCAGAGAGAGGCCATAAGGTTGATCTTGCACTGGTTAATGCCGTAGGGCCATTTATAAAAGATATTCCGGATACCGTGCGGCTTGTCGATTGCGGGGCAAAACGAATTATAAGCAGTTTACCCAAGTTGGTAAATTATCTGCGCCAGGTAAAACCCGACGTTATGTTGTCCACCCTGGAACCCACTAATATTATAGCCGTTTGGGCCAGATTCCTATCGCGTGAATCCTTTAAACTGTATTTAAGGATGGAGAACACGTATTCCATCGAATTAAAGAACATAACCCAGCTTAAAGGGCGTATCATATGGAAGCTGGCGCCCGTTTTTTATCCCTGTGCTGACGGATTGATTACCCTTTCACAGGGTGTTGCCGATGATTTTAAAAATTATGTTTCCCTGGCAGATGACCGCATAGCAGTCATTAACAGCCCTGTTGATATAGAAGATATCAAAAGTAAGGCATTACTCCCGATCGAACATCCATGGTTCAAGGAAGGTGAACTTCCGGTAATCCTGGGAATTGGCCGATTGGCAAAGCAGAAGGATTTTCCCACACTTATCCGGGCATTTGAATTGCTTAGAAAAACAAAGCCAGCCCGTCTCGTCATTTTGGGAGAGGGTGAAGAGCGCTCAGTATTAGAAAACCTGGTTCACGAAAGCGGGTTGAATAATGATGTCGATATGCCGGGCTTTGTCGATAATCCCTATGCTTATTTATCCAGAGCTTCCGTATTTGTCCTTTCATCAGCCTGGGAGGGCCTGAGTGTCGTAACCATAGAGTCTCTAGCTGTCGGGACTCCCATCGTATCTACTGATTGTCCCCACGGTCCAAGTGAAGTTCTCGACTCCGGTCGATACGGAAAGCTCGTCCCCGTGGGTGACTCACCTTCTATGGCCGAGGCCATATTAAAAACGATGTCTGATAGGCCGGAAAAGTCCTATCTCCAGTATCAGTCCCAAAAATATTCTTTTGATATAAAGGTAAACGAGTATCTTAAAATATTACTTCAATAATAATATTCATCGAGGATCCAATCCGGCTAATAACAAATTGAAGCGTACTTCCAAATTCTAGTAATATTATATAGGGTATGAGGAAGATTACATTTTTACGGGTGAATCATGGAAGGCACTCAAATAGTATCCTTCTGGCTACCATTAACTAATCATCAATTATGCAGCTGACGATAAGGCAGCAACAGATCATATTACTGGTATTGTGTTCCATTTTGGCCGTTTACTTTTCCGCAAAAATCGGTCAGGGGAGCTGGATACTGCCTATACTCATCTGCATCAGTGGATTTTTTGCCCTCACGGTCAGACTTTTAAGGGTAAACTCTGTGGGCTTGATTCTCAGTTTCCTGATATTTGGCTACCTTATAGGCAATCGTGGATTCGCGCAAATTACACCCTTGTGGAGTCTACCGATTTTTCTCGGGGAACTGGCGTTATTATTTACCACCATCTACCTGATCATTTACATTTTAAACAACCAGACTCTTCCTTTCAGATTAAATGCACTCGGGATTATTATTTTAGTTTGGGTTCTGGATGGTTCCCTGAGAATGCTCTTTGACATAAAAGATCATGGCCTGATTGCCATTCGAGATTTTGCCACGGTTTATTATTCACTCTACTTTTTTGTTGCTCAACCCATGGCCAATGACTCCCGCTCTTGGCGGTTCTTTGACCGGGTACTGGGTATTGCCATCTTAATTGCTATCCCATTAATTCAACTCTTCAAACAATATCCAGAATTTTTCGTCTATAATCTGGTTTTTGATGGGGTACCCATTATTTATTTCAAAGGAGACATTGCTGCCGCAACTTATGCGACAGGTTTTTTTTATTATTACCTAAAATATCTCAAGAGGCCGTTCATTCCTTACTTTCTTATTGCGACTCTATGCTTCTGGATAACCATATATTCAACGGTAAGAGCGGCATGGGTCGGTTTATTCATTGGTTTTATTATACTTTTGTGGGCTCGTTTTTACAAATTAATCATTCATTTATCGGTGATGTCGATATTAGCAACCGTTCCGTTGTTTGTCTATTTAGCTACGATCGAAGAGGAAATTACAGAAACCAGAATTTATTCCATATATGAACATGCACTGTCACTCATCGACTTCAAGGGAACTGGCACATACCGAAATCCCGGCAGTGAAAATACAGGAGCCAATAATCGCTACCGCCTGATCTGGTGGGAAAATGTTATACGGGAAACCTGGAATAAAGGTCGCATATTCGGATTGGGATTCGGCTATGACCTGGCTTATAATTTCATGTGGGATTTTTATACCAGCAACGAACCCTCCGATGTTCGAAGCCCCCATAGTATCGTAATGACTGTTTTCGGAAGAATGGGGCTGTGTGGTTTTATCATATTTGCTTTAATTATGGGAAAAATGTTTGTCGATACTCGCCGCATCATAAGGATGAGTCGCGAGGAAGGTCTGGTATCCGACGCTCTTCGTTATTGGTGCATGGCATGGGTTATATTTGCCACTTCCTGTTTTGGTGTAGTCCTTGAGGGACCTATGGGAGCAATTATCTTTTGGACCTTACTCGGCTGTGCCCAGAATATAGAAATAAAACAAGTGTTAAGCAACAGTCTTAGTACTACTGATGATGAAAAGGAAACCCCCGGAATGGAACAACCTGCGCTACAGCTATGATGCGTGACTGCTGATTATTAACCTTGTGTTTAAAAATACAATATATCACAGCTACAATCGTATCCTGAATCAAACCGAGCGGTACCGTATCGATTTGATCCAACCGATTTGTATTCTTATTTTATGTATTACCGGGGTATTTTTTATCTATTCAGCGCAACTCTATTCGGGAGGGTCTCTATGGATAAAACAAATAGTCTGGATCATCCTCGGAGCAGGTTTTTACACCCTTGTCTCTTTAATCAATTACCAGTTTTTTTTAGAGAAAGGCCATTGGATTTATTACTTCAGTATTCTCTTATTGCTCTTGCTTGAGACCCCTTTGGGTGAAGAGCGTAATAATTCGACACGATGGATTGATTTTGGATATTTTTTATTTCAACCCTCCGAAGCGGCAAAGATCGGCACTCTCATAATGGTTTCGAGCATCCTGGCACGTTCCGAGGTCGGTTCCATCAAAGAGTCGATTGAAGTTATTGTTAAAGTAACAATTGCAATTTTAATCCCAATAATATTGATTTTTAGGCAACCTGATCTAGGATCAGCCCTGATCTTTCCCCCCATGATTTTTTCCCTCTTATATATCTCTAAATTGACCGAACGATTTTTTGCCGTCGTTTTTGCCGTCTTTTTATTGTTCATTGGCATTCTCTCATGGGATATAAAAAGTTATTATTCCTATCTACAGGAAAATAATATTAATATTACTGTTGATAAGACTAATTATCAGGCTCAGACGTGGTTCCCGTTGAAGGATTACCAGCGCAACCGAATTCTGGCTTATTTAGCCCCGGAAGCGGTTGATCCTCGTGGGATAGGAGTCAGCTGGAACCAGAGGCAATCTCATATAACTGTTGGGTCAGGGGGGGCTCTAGGCAAAGGCTGGACTGAGGGAACACAGGCAAAGCTTGGTTACCTCCCACAATCGGTAGCCTATACTGATTTTATTTTCTCTGTTCTCGCTGAAGAGAAAGGGTTTCTTGGAAGCATCTTCGTGATTGGCCTGTACGCTGTCTTGGTCTGTAATGGGATCCGCATTGCCGGTATCGCACAAGACCGATTTGGTATGCTCCTTGTCGTCGGAGTCAGCGTCATATTTATGGTGCACATATTTATAAATGTTGGTATGACCGTTGGTATCATGCCGATCACTGGTTTACCGCTTCCTTTTTTAAGTTACGGCGGGTCTTTTATTTTAAGTTGTTGCATAATGCAGGGACTGGTTCAAAGCGTTTTCAGATTTAGAAGGGAAATCTCCTAATGAACGATTTAACTTATCCAGCCTCTCAGTGTTGCCGCATCGTGCAGCTCCTAATAAGGACCCCCTCAATCTACGATGGGAATTCGATGCAATATGAAAAATTCAAAAAATGTAAATACGCCTAATAGCTCACCAAATTTTGATAAAGAACTTCAAGAACCACCAAAAGAAGAACCGGTTAAAGATGTAAAAGTCGATGAATTGCATGAGGACGCGCGTCAACGAGCGAAAACACGACCTCTTTTCCAAAGAGTAGTAACCGCCCTCAAAAAAGATGCTTCTCCATTCCGAGAAGTGATAATAAATTCCGAACCGCTGGAGAAACGTGTAGCCCTCCTTAACGACGGCGTTCTTGACAAATTTGATATTGAACGGGTAGGTGAAGAGCGCGTAGTAGGAAGTATATTCAAGGGGAAAATACAAAACCTTGAACCCGGCTTGAAAGCGGCATTTGTCGATATAGACATGCCCAAGAACGCCTTTCTTCATTACTGGGACATTCTCCCTGCGGCCAATGATTCGTCTGTAGAAATTGTAAGGGACAATAAATCAGCCGCCCAGCGAAACGACCGGGATAAAATCAGCCTTAAAGACATCCCCAAGCTCTACCCTATTGGCAAGGAAATCGTTGTCCAAGTGACCAAGGGCCAGATCGGGAGTAAGGGACCGCGGACAACGACAAATATCGCCTTACCCGGGCGCTACCTGGTCTTTATGCCGTTTTCCGGCCAATGTGGAATCTCGCGTAAGATTGAAAGCAGACAAGAGAGACAGCGATTAAAGGATATACTTCGAAATCTCACTATCCCTGAGGGTATGGGAGTCATCATCCGCACGGCAGGCGAGGGAAAGAAACTCCGCTATTTTGTCCGTGATTTGCATATTCTATTGCAGACGTGGGATGAAATCCAGACTAACATGGACAATGCCGGAGGTCCCGCATGTATATACAGGGAGCCGGATATAATTGAACGCACAGCACGCGATTTTCTTACTGAAGACATTGATCGCGTTCTCTTCGACGACGAAGACGACTACAAAGTCATGCTCGACACCGTAGATAAAATATCGCCGCGTTCAAAATCGAAAATAAATCACTTCCAGGAGAACATTCCGATATTTGAGCGTTTTAATATTGAACGCCAGATTGAGCAGACCTTTCAGCATAGAGTACCCCTGCCATCGGGGGGTGAGATTGTAATCGAAGAGACCGAGGCGCTGGTTGCCATTGATGTCAATACAGGAGGGCACAAGCATAAAAACGGCGATAGTAAAGATTTCATTGTGCACGCTAATCTTGAAGCGGCAGAGGAAATATCGCGTCAAATCCGACTTCGTAATATAGGCGGTCTTATCATCATCGACTTCATAGATATGAAGCAGCGCAAGGACCGAAACGCGGTTTTTAAGAAAATGCGCGATGATATGTCTAAGGATAAAGCGAAACGTCACATTCTCCCAATTTCCCAATTGGGGATAATGCAGATGACCCGCCAGCGCCATAAAGAAAGTGTTTCATCCGGACTTTATACCGGCTGCCCCTATTGTAATGGACGCGGCATGGTAAAATCCCCAAGAACCATGAGTGTTGAAATCCAGCGGCGGTTAGTCAGTGTAATCCGCCGTCTGCGCCCTCCCGAAAAAACTGATAGTGAAGAAATCACCTTGCGTATACTCTGTCACCCGACCGCGCTTGAAAGGCTTAGCAACGAAGATGAAAAATTGCTCGTCGAACTAGAAGACCATTATAAGGTTAAGCTCTCTTTTCGTGCCGATCCTTCATACCACGTCGAAAACTTCAAGATTTTCGAGGCAGAAACCGGCGAAGAACTTCGGTGATACCATTTGAGGATCAGCAAACTCTATAAATTGGATAGCTCCAATTAAGACAAAGAACACAGAATAGGATAATTAAACTATTCTTCGATCCACCATGAATGTTCTTCTCGCTTTTGACAAATTCAAGGATTCATTCAGTGCCTATGAAGCATGTGATATAGTATCACGGGAACTGGTATCATTGCATTCGGATTGGAAAATTGAGACCGCTCCACTATCGGATGGAGGTGATGGGTTCTGCAAGATATTAACCGAAGCCCGGCAAGGGGTCTTAACTGAGGAAATAGTAAACGGACCTCTTTTCGAAAAAACAAAAGCCCTGTTCGGGGTGGTCGATTTAGAACAATTAGAGCCCGAATTGTGCAAATGGCTGTGTGTTCCTACAGAAGGAAAGATTTCTATAATTGAGATGGCACAAGCCAGCGGATTAAACCTGCTCACCCAGAAAAACCGCGATTTGTGGCACACCTCAACACTAGGCGTTGGAGAACTCATCATTAAAGCATTAGACCTTAAATCGAAGGTTATTTTATTAGGGGTAGGTGGAAGTGCCACCAACGACTTAGGGCTTGGCGCGCTTGAAGCTCTTGGCTTGCGCTTTTTGAATTCTCAAGGGGTTCCCATTGCTCACCTTACACCGGCATCGTGGAATCAGGTGGAAAGCATTACCGGTGTCATACCATCAGAACTACCCGCGATCCGCATTGCCTGTGATGTAACGAATCCCCTCCTGGGACCTGATGGCGCGGCGGCAATATATGGGCCACAGAAAGGGATGATACCGGAGGACTGGGAAAGAATAGAAAAACAGTCTGAACAAATGGCAAAAATGCTGTGTCGCTTTTCCGGTACCGATAAAGCGGTTATACGGGATAAGGGCAGTGGAGCCGCTGGTGGTATTTCCTTCGGTCTACGAGCCGTCACCGGGGCGCGATTAGTGCCGGGTTTTGATTTGGTTCAGCAATGGTTACAATTTGAGGAAAAAGTAGCAAAGGCTGATATGATCATAACCGGAGAAGGTCGTTTCGACCGCAGTTCATTACAAGGCAAGGGACCGGGCACACTCATTGATATGGCTATGAAGGAAAAAAAAGAAATAATGGTTTTTGCAGGTCTCCTCTCCGATGATCTCAACCCCCATTTACCACCGTCGATGAACAGAGAAAACCTTATTCAAATTACACCCCAGAACTGCCCTCTTCCGAAAGCTTTGCTTGAAGGCCGAGAAAACCTGGCGTGCGCGATTCGTGAAAAGGTGACTTAAATTCCGCGAATCAGTAACCTTTTCTTTTTATTTGATTGCTTCAGCCAATATCCCTCTTTCTCTAGTTAGGGATGAAGGCGATAATGGTAATGTTCGACACTTTAAATCGCCGCCTGCTCCCGTCCTATGGCTGCGACTGGACTCATACTCCGAATTTTAAACGGCTGGCGGAACATACTGTTACTTTCGACAATGCTTATATAGGAAGTATGCCGTGTATGCCGGCCCGTAGAGAATTGCATACCGGGCGTTATAATTTTCTTCACCGTTCCTGGGGTCCCCTCGAACCATTTGATGAGTCAATGCCGGCAATTCTGACCGAGAATGGTGTCTACACCCATATTGCCACCGATCACTATCATTACTGGGAGCCCGGTGGCAGTAATTACATTCAACGCTATCGCTCGTATCAAACCTGTCGTGGACAAGAAGGAGATGCCTGGAAGCCTTCCGTCGCAGATCCGAAAATCCCACCCGTTGTTGGCGCAAATAGAAACAGCGAAATGTGGCGGCAGGATTGGGTTAACCGGCAATACATCAATGAAGAGAAAGACTGGCCTCAATACCGCACCATGGACGCCGGGCTCGCCTTCCTTGAAAAAAACTGGAACGAGGACAACTGGTTTCTCCAGATTGAAACATTCGATCCCCACGAACCCTTTTTCGCCCCTCAAAAATACCGCGATCTTTACAAGCATGAATATAAAGGTAAGCACTTTGACTGGCCTCCTTATACCGTTGTTGAGGAAACCTCCGAAGAAGTCGAACACCTGCAATTTGAATACACCGCTCTGTTGAGTTTTTGTGATGCCCAACTCGGGCGTGTCCTCGATTTTATGGATGATCATGAACTGTGGGAAGACACGCTTCTCATTGTTAATACCGATCATGGTTTCCTTCTCGGTGAGCACGGATTCTGGGCTAAAGTCGCACCGCCGTTTTACAATGAAGTAGCGCACATACCCCTTTTTATCTGGGATCCACGATGTGAAAAAAAAGATGTTCACTGTGATGCCCTCGTTCAAACCATCGATCTACCCGCCACCCTCCTGGAATTTTTCGGAATACCGCTCCCCGATAATATGCAGGGGCATCCACTGCGCGACACCCTGGCCCGTAATATTCCCGTTCGCGAAGATGCCTTGTTCGGCGTTCATGGGGGTCACGTCAACCTGGTGAACGATCGCTATATTTATATGCGCGCTCCACCTACGGATGAAAATAAACCGTTATTTAATTATACACATATGCCTTCACGTATGCGCAATATGTTTACTATCGAAGAGTTAAAGGAGGCACAAATGGTTGAACCCTTCAGCTTTACGCAAGGTTGCCCGCTGATGAAAATTCCATCAGAAGGGATGGTCGTAAAGCGTATTATACCCATGGCCGACCTGCTCTTTGACCGAATCGCTGACCCCCTGCAGGAACATCCAATTAACGATCCTGTCATAGAAGAAACCTTGCAAAAACGCATGATTGAGTTGATGCGCGAAAACGATTCTCCCCTTGAGCAGTATGAAAGACTGGGGCTAAAAGTTGATTAAATTTCAACTTGCTTTTCCTCTGAAGCGTTCGTGCTGAAGCTGCTTTCTGCTGAGACACATTTATCTATTGGCAGATCAACTGATTTATAAAATTAAAATTGTACCGAATCTTGTTGCAAGATAAGAGATTATGAGTTTCTTATTAAAGTGTTCACCCACCCCAAACTAAAATACCGCTGAGTATACCCGGATCATGACCGCCGAAGAGGCCAAACTCAAAGAGGCTAGATTTTCTCGAATTCGCCGATTGAAACGGCTATTACGCCCATTGCCACGCCGTGCAACGCTGCATCGCTATCCCATCCTTAATATGTTTACCGAAACCGCCCGCAAGCGCGCCTACCTTTGGTCTTTTCGTACCAGTGAAGTAGTCCCAGCTTTGTATGCTGGTTGTATATTAACTTTCATGCCTCTGTATGGCATGCAAATTCCACTCGCCCTTATGGCCGCGGTCATATTCCGTGCTAACCTTCCCGTCCTTGCCGGCCTTCAACTATTATCGAATCCTATTACTATTCCTTTTATCTACTGGATGGCTTTTTTAACCGGTGATTTTCTTTTAAGCGTCTTCGGAAGCACCGGCCAGTCCATGGAAATCGTCTCCAGCGTGGAGCAAAGCAATTTCCTCTTAAAGAGTATAAGAAATGTAAGTGCCATGGTTAGCGGGGGGATGATAATTGGTTATTTTGTCGGATTTATCACCAGCATGATATACCGCATTATGGCAAAACGCGCGGCTCAGACTTACAATAAGCTGAAGGTTACCCAGACGGAAAAAGAAAAACCCACTGCTTCAGTTGAAAAACCGACATCGCCCCAGAGTATCTGAGCCTATGTGCCATGCCTCCAGGAGGTGATCGTCATTGCAGAGAGTGAAGTTCCTCCTGCTAGCTGTATTCATTCTGGGCACTCCCGAATTGCAATTATCCGCGGCCTCAATCGTTACGCAAGCGAACAGTATTAATGCCGTCAGATCCACAAGAAAAATCAGCCTGGGTATCGATGTATTAATCGGAAGCCAGGTTCATAAGCTGGCCAATAAAAAAGTGGGGTTACTCACCCACCCCGCAGGAGTAAACCGCGATGGGGTCAGCACTATCGAAATCCTCAGACGTGAGCCAAAAATATACCTGACGGCATTATTCGGTCCCGAACATGGGATATATGGTAATGAAAAGGCTAATGTTTTCATTCATAACCGCAATGACCCGCAAACCGGGCTCCCTGTTTACTCACTCTATGGTAAATACCGTAAACCCTCGCCCGAAATGCTGAAGGGGCTCGATGTGCTTGTCATTGATCTACAGGATCTGGGCGTCCGCTCCTATACTTTTGTCAGTTGCATGCGCCTGGCGATAGAGGCATGTTTTGAAAACGATGTGGAGGTTGTCGTTCTCGATCGCCCCAACCCCCTTGGCGGTCTGAAAGTTGACGGTCCACTCTTGGAAAAACGCTGGATGAGTTATGTGGGCGCTTATCGTGTGCCTTATGTTCACGGTCTAACCATCGGAGAACTGGCTACTATGGCAGCGAAACTTCCTGGCTGGCTTGATATCGATGATATTTCATGGAAAAAAGGAAAATTAACAGTTATCCCTATGGATGGATGGCAGCGTTCAATGATGTGGGCAGACACCGGTCTGCGATGGATTCCTACCTCCCCGGCGATAAAAGACTTATCAGCGGCACTCGGCTATTCAATGATAGGCTTAGGGTGTGAATTAAATAATTTTTCCCACGGCTATGGGTCTGATTATCTATTCAGAGTTATCCGTTATCCTGGAAAAACTCCGGAAGCGATACAAGCTGCCCTGGCATCCAAACGTGTTCGCGGACTCAATTTCCAGGTAATAAGCATTCCCACCGCTAATGGAACCCCGGGTAAGGGCGTCTATGCCATGGTTTCAGATTGGGAGACATTACGCCCCACGGAAATCAGTTTTCATATGATGCAATTGGCTTGTTCCTGGAGTCGCAATAACCCTTTTGCCCGGGCGAGTGATGACAAAGCCCAGCTTTTCAATAAGCATGTCGGCTCGACGGAATGGTGGAATGCAATCACGACCCAGGGCTCACGTGTAAACGTAAATTATTTTATTAATAAATGGGAGCGACAGGCTAAAATATTTCAGGACACCAGTCGAAAATACTGGCTCTATAATTGATTCAAAAGCCTGGTTATATTTACCCGTATTATTCTCTCGAATGTTCATTGGCCAGCAGGCCAACGTTGCCATGCCGGAGACCAGCATGTTGTTCGGCCACCGATGGTTTCACGGTGCAGTGCTTTGCCCGTCTTCGGGCAGGTGCCCCTCTTTTCCCAGCGATGATTAAAGAGCCAGCTATCCGGGGGATCATTCCAATCATCGCCAATAACTTTCAGGGCATCCCCGCACACGGATTTTATCGCGCTGAACAGATCATTCAGTTTTTTTCCTCGAATTCGCCCCGCTTGACAATGAGGACGAATGCGCGCACGCCAGAGTATTTCATCGGCCATCCAATTACCAAGACCGGGAAACCGCTCCTGCGCTAAAAGTACAGCCTTTATGGCCGACTGGTGCCGCCGCGAGAGGTATGTTTCCAGAGCGTTACGATCAAAAGCTTGAGAAGTAAGGGAGGGAGGAATACTGCTCCACCATGAAGGAATACTGTCACCCTGGTGAAAACGAATAAGACCAAACATTCGATAGTCACTAAAAACTAAAGCCTGACGTGCCTGTAATAGGACCAGATGATCGTGTCTCTCCTGATTGAAAGGTAGGCTGCCGCGTTTGCGATTTACCTTTAATGGCGTACGGATTAATTTTCCGCTCATGCCGAGATGGATGCCAAGCCAGTTATTGCCACTGAAACGAAAGAGCATCTGCTTCCCCCTGGCTTCGGAATAACGTAGAAAGCTTCCGGTCAGATGCCGCTTTAATATCCTTGTATTACAATCACGAAAATTTCGCGATCGCGCGTGCAAGAAAACATTACTGATTTTCCTGTTTAAGCCGGGATTCCATATTTTTCGGTAATATTCGACTTCAGCAAGTTCAGGCATCAAAATATCCTAATTAATAACCATGGCTAAAAAAGAAAGTGCGGGTTTACTGATGTATGATTACCGGGATGATAAACTGCGAGTTTTTTTGGGTCACCCCGGAGGGCCCTATTTTTCTAAAAAGGATAACGGCTACTGGACAATTCCTAAGGGGGAGCGCGATCAAAACGAAGAAGGGCTGGCATGTGCGATACGAGAATTTAAAGAAGAAACCGGAATAGAACCGAATACCGATAAATTTCTTCCCATGGGAGTGATTAAACAAAAAGGGGGTAAAATTGTCACGGCGTGGGCCTTTGAAGGCACCTGGGTAGAAGGACAATTAATTGAATGCAACACCTTTGAAATGGAATGGCCACCACGATCCGGAAAAAAGCAGCTTATTCCAGAATTAGATAGAGCCGGGATGTTTATCGTCAACGAAGCTAAATTAAAGATAAATAAAGCCCAGGTTCCTTTTATTGAAAGGCTGGAAGCTCTGATTTAGACAATCTCGCGATCCTTATTTATCATTGTAAATCAATCACTGCCTTTATGGCAATAGGTTCAAAATTTAAGGATTAATTGAGTGGCGGCAAATTGTTGGCCTTGCTCAAATTCTCCATCCTGATCGCTGAAACTGTATTGTAATTTAAATTGAAGGTGCTGGTTAAGACGCAGCCCTATGACCACATCATAGCGCGCGACAGGGCGATCCCATGGTCTTTCAATTCCCCTGCTGTCAGCAATTTTTTCGAAAAATTGCTGTCCCCAGCGCACCGCCGTATAGAGGCGCGGAGACACTTTATATTTTGCCTCAAGATAATAAGCCATTGTGCCCAGTTGATCGACGTTTGGCACATTGAAATTACTATAAATAAGTTCCGCCCACATCTGAAGATGTCCTCGGGCCCAGGCAAGATCGGCTCCGAAAGTAAATTGATCATAATCATCAAGATTTTTTCCCGCAGGTAACAAGGGGGCTGTTTTATCTTGAAGATAGGGTCCCTGGCTGAAGGATACTCCATAGTTCCAGGCTGCATTGGGATGATATCCCAAGCGACCGATCCATGTGGGACGATTGAAATCAAAATTATCCCAAAGCGTTGGGCGCGAAGATAGCGCTGTATTTTTAATGGATACCGCGTAGTCGACATTTCCTGAACTACCAAACAGGGAAACCCCCGGAGTATAAACTGGCCCCCATATGACCGGGACCCAGGATTTTTTTGCATCAGCATTATTTTGCAATAGAAGAAACCGGTCCCTATTGGGCATGACACTGCTATCGAGAATCACCGTTACATATTCGTAGGGTAAGGGTGCGTTGATGAAAGGATTTTCCCAGGTATCGTGCCGACCCGACCAGTTTCCGAATTCCGTAGCAAACGCTCCTATCTGAAAATTCACGCTGTCGTTAAATCCCGATAAACGCAAAAAATACTCATCGATACGAACATCGTTATCCCTGTAACCGGGATCGAATCCACGATCCCATCGAAATTTAGCAAAACCGTATATATTTTTACCAACGAAGGTGTCTAAATAAAGCGTTAACCGTGGATTAAAGAAAAACTTATCATCGGAAAATATCAGGCCCGGTGGTGGATCATCATTATAATAGAGATCGAGATTTACCAGACCACTGACCTGGGCCTGAACAATCTCTTGAGGCGTTGAAAAAATGAGCGCCTCTGAGAGTTGATCAAGCAAATCGGTCCCGCCAAAGAGGGCCAGGGGGCAAGCGAATACCGAAAACAAAGTGATCGGCAGACATTTACGCTTAACATAATTATGAGGCATCAATACTTAGTAATCGGTAGGCGGTCATAGTTTCACTGATACCTTTAAGATTGAGATTTTCTTTGGGTTCAATTTCCGATCTTCCCTGCAAACTATCACCCGTGGCAGAATCGAGAAGAACTTCCATGGGAGTTGCCACGCTGCATAATCGAGAGGTAAGGTTAACCTGTCCCCCCAACACCGTATAATTGAGCCGATCGTCTGAACCCATGCACCCCGCGACAACTTCACCGGAACTAAGACCGATCCCGATATTGAAATTGTATCGGCCCGAATGATTAAGACGTTTTCGTTCTTCCACCATCATCAGCGCGCATTGCGCGGCATTAAAGGTATCCGCCCCGTAACTGCGAGGAGCACCGAAAATAACCATGATTTCATCTCCAATATATTTATCGACAACGCCATGATGCTTGTAGACAACATTTGTCATCGCCGTCATATGTTCATTGAGCATGTTTATAACCTCTGACGGCGACATCCCTGAAGTTAGCCGGGTAAATCCCCGAATATCGCAAAAGAGTACGGTTATATCTCGCAGTTCACCCCCGAGCTCAACCGTTCCATTCATTAACTCGTCCGCTACCTCCCGATCAGTCACTTTGTCAAGAACACTGCGGTATTTTTCCTTCAGCGCGAGATCAGTGCTCATAGAATTAAAAGAACCCGTAAGCATACCAATTTCATCGCGACTGCGTATCGGTAAATTGACATCAAAATTTCCTTTCTGAATTTCTTCCGTCCCTTTGACCAGATCAAGAATAGGCCGTGTCATCTGATGCGAGGCGATAAAACTTAATAGCACCGCGCCGATAACTGCCAGCGATGCGAATCCGAAAATGGAACGACGAAGCTGGTCAATTAGCGTCTGCAATTCCGCGAGTGAAAATAAAGTGAAGTGATGTACATCCGGAAATCGAGACTCAGTCGATAATGACTGATGAAATAAGAGGTGGGGTGTACCATCAATTTCAATTTTGGGTGTTATATCCGAAGTGCCTGAGAGGTCGCGGCCAATGATTTGTTCCATGTGTTTATATACATCCTCCGTAATACTGTCTGAATAGACAGATCCTGAAAGAAAGAGTCCGTTTTTCAGACCTTCAGTGCTTTTGCCGGTTAAAGCGGGCATTGAAGCCTGGGGAACGCCAAAGATAAGATCGCCATGAAAATCATCGGTGAAGGGATCAAAGAGTTGGGTAACAATAATTTCGTAAAGCCCCTCCACTCCCATACCTCCGAGAATCAGGTATCCAACTTCGTCTCCCATTTCAGGGTGAAAACCACTGGAAAGTTGTTCGAGGGTCGTTGAGAGTGCACCTTCATCCATACCCTTTATATAACCCGCACTTGAGTCAGAGGGTACGGTCATTTTACCGTCGGCATTTATATAGCGGAAAAAGGGTGAGGCGGGATTGTTCTCGTTTTCGAGAAGCAAGTGATAACGTTCAAATATTTCGTTCAGTTCAAAACCAAGATCACTGTAGAATCTATCCAGGTTGCCGGCATCAAGCGCTGCGATGAGGCGGACATTGCGTACCGCATCTCCAATGGCTTCCTTAGCCGAGGCCAAACGAGCTTCCTGTTTTTCAAAAAATAAATCAAATTGATCTTCAAACTGCTCCGAGAGGAAATCTCTGTATACCGCATCCACCTTATTTCGTGTCACATACAAGGTGCTTACAGAAATTGCTAATACAATGACAAGCATCGCGATCATAAGCTTATATTTAAAACTGATAGCGATTACGGGCGAAGTTGTGTGAGGAGCATTCACCACTTATTCTCTGGAAAAATCTACTTTTACCGTTTCTCCCTTTATAAGGACAATTTCTCTCGCGTGGACTGTCTTTTCACTTATCCAGGCTTTAAGCGTAAAATTGCCTTCCGGCAATCCCGTTAGCCGGTAAACCCCATTTTTATCAGATCGTGTATAGTAGAGACTTTCAAGGACGAGGATGAAGGCCCGCATATGATTATGAACTTCACAGAATACTTTTACGAGGCCGGGTTTATCAAAGAGAATAGATGGCACATTCTCACTCTTTCGGTACCGGCCCAGATCAAAGCTTTTAGCTGGTGAATATGAAAATACATTGTGATAAGTATCATCTCGATTAGGAAAATTTATGGATGTGCCTACTATAACAGGCAGTATTCGCGGTGAAAATTGAAGCCCTTGTTGCAAAAGCTCTGGAGCTACTTCAGGGGGGATCAAAGCTTTTTTTTTAAAACTGCCTTCCAGATAGATCACGGCTACCGGCGGTTCCGGAGGCAATTGTGGCGAGTTACCCGATTTTCCGTATCGCTTGGTAAGTCGGGGTCGCTTTGTCGCCTCGGCGAGATCAACGACACCCTCGACCGCAGCAGCCTGCAGTCTGTACCTGCCACCGACTGCCGCTGAGAGTAATAATACTACAATCAAACATCGTATTACAATATACACTACCCGCTGATTCATCGGGAAAAAATCGGTTATGGGATAGTCTGATATACTGAATAGTGTGCTCTTAAAAATTCTATATAATTGCTGTAGGTTCAATATTAACCTTATGAATAATATAAGAGTTTGACGCCGGGCAATAATATTAAATACATCAATAAGCAGCACATTCTCTAATATATTAAAACCTTTTTTACTTCAGGGATATAAATAATATGACCAGACCCGTAACTTTATTCACCGGCCAATGGGCGGACATGACACTCGTCGATTTAGCCAATCTGACGAAGGAAATAGGCTTTGACGGCCTCGAATTGGCTTGTTGGGGGGATCATCTCGACCCCTTTCAAGCAGCCAAGGATGAGTCTTATTGTAAAGCGAAGCGCGACTTGCTCGCCGAAAACAATCTGCAACTTTTTTCTATTTCCAATCACCTTGCGGGACAACTTACCTGTGATCCGAATGATGATAGTCGATCCGATGCATTTGCCCCACCCGAGTGCGCAGGTGATGCAGAAAAGAAACGTTCCTGGGCAGTGGAGGCGATGAAAAATACCGCGCATGCCGCGAAAAACTTGGACCTGAAGGTCGTTAACGGATTCACCGGTTCATCCATCTGGCATATGCTCTATTCCTTTCCCCCGGTGAGCAACGAAATGATAGACGACGGGTTCAAGTACTTCGCCGAGATATGGAACCCCATTCTCGATGTATTCGAGGAGTGCGGTGTACGCTTCGCCCTCGAAGTACATCCCACGGAAATCGCCTTCGACATTTACACCGCGGAACGCGCACTCGAGGCGATCGGTCAACGCAAAGAATTTGGTTTTAATTTTGACCCCAGCCATCTTCACTGGCAATTCGTCGACCCCGTCGATTTTATTAACACCTTTTCTGACAGGATTTATCATGTCCACATGAAAGACGCGATCCGCCACCTGAACGGCCGAACGGGCATCCTTGCATCTCATTTAGACTTTGGCGATTATCGCCGTGGTTGGGACTTTCGTTCTGTCGGTCGCGGGGAAGTGGATTTTGAAGCAATTATTCGCGCGCTTAATCGCATCAACTATGAAGGACCTCTCTCAATCGAATGGGAAGATAGCGGAATGGATCGCATTCAGGGCGCGGCGGAATCCTGCGCCTTTACCAAAGAGATTGATTTCCAATCCAGTGAAATCGCATTTGACGACCCCTTTAACGAAAAGAATCGGTAGATAATTAATATATTATATTAATAGAGAAACAAATGAACAGAAAGCTTCGTATGGGAATGGTTGGCGGAGGACGTGACGCCTTTATTGGATCGGTCCACCGTGCGGCCGCCCTACTCGATGGTAAGGTTGAACTTGTTTCTGGATGCTTTTCATCCACCGAGAAAAAATCAAAATTGTCCGGGAAGGATCTTCTCATCGACTCAAAACGGATATACGGAACTTATCTGCAAATGGCAAAAGCGGAAGCCTCATTGCCGCGGAACCAGCGCATCGATTTTGTTTCCATTGTCACTCCTAATGACACTCATGTTCCCATTGCCTCGACGTTCCTGAAAGCCGGTTTCAATATTATCTGTGATAAACCATTAGGAATCAGCCTGACCGAAGCGAGGAAACTTCGCGCCCTCGTAAGGAAAAGCGGCAAGGTCTTTGCCTTCACCCATAACTACACCGGTTATCCCCTGGTCAAGGAAGCGCGCCACATGGTGAGCAGAGGGATGATCGGCAAAGTAATTAAAGTTGTTTCCGAATACCCTCAAGGTTGGCTCATCAACCCGCTTGAGAAAGAGGGCCATAAAGGAGCAACATGGCGTTTAAACGTCAACACCGGTATTTCCAGTTGCGTCGCGGATATTGGCACCCACGCAGAAAACCTGGTACGTTATATTACCAACCTTAAAATTGATTCCCTGTGCGCGGAATTCACCTCATTCGTGGCCGGTCGAAAACTCGAAGACGACGCTAATATCCTTGTCCGGTTTAAAGGTGGGGCTAAAGGGATCATCTTTGCTTCACAGATTTCTACGGGGGAAGAAAACGGTTTTAACATTCGCGTCTACGGTACTAAAGGTTCCATTACCTGGAAGCAGGAAAACCCCAACACCCTGACCCTGAAATTTGCCGATAAACCCAGCCATCTTTATAAAGCGGGTAATGATTATTTATCAAACGTTGCCAAGTTGAATACCCGCTTACCGGCAGGTCATCCCGAAGGATTTATCGAGGCCTTCGCTAATATTTATCGAGAGGCAGTCAGTGCCATTAGTGACGAAGTTGCCGGTAGAAAATTGAAAAAGAACTACGATTTTCCCACCGTCGACGATGGCGTTCACGGAATGGCTTTCATCGAAACCTGTATTAAATCTGCCCGCTCTAAGCAAAAGTGGACACCGTTTCCAAAGCTGTAATCAAAAGCCGGACGGATTAGACAAAGGCGGATTTAACTAAACGCATACATCATCGGGTTCTACTTCCACCGGGTTACGCAGAATTCCCACATTATCAATTATCGACTCCATTACATCACCAGGTTTAAGCTCATCGGCAGTGACTGTTCCCGTCGCAACGACATCACCCGGCTCCATTGTCATGAATGAAGAGATGTATTCAACCAGTTCTGGGATTTTAAAATGCATCCGTGAAGTATTGCCTTCGGACATTTCCTTTCCATTGAGCCGGGTTCTGAAATCCAGATTTAATGGATCAGTTATTTCATCTTTAGTAACGATCGCAGGTCCCATGCACGAGAAGGTGTCAAACCATTTCCCGTATAGCCAGTCCATACGCGGGGGTTCTCCTTCTTCGGGATCATCCATCCATCCAAACATCCCGGCGTCGTTGAAAACCGTATATCCGACAATATATTCATAGGCTCTATCGGCCGGTATATAACGTCCCCTTTTTCCGATAACGAACCCCAACTCCACTTCAGAAACCGCGTTATTGAAGCGACGTGGGCAATATATAGGCTGTTCGTGGCCATTTATAGATGATACGGGTTTGGCAAACATATAAGGGTACTTGGCAATCGGCGCTTTTTCAAATTCTGACATGTCTGGATAATTGCGCGCTATCCCTATAATTTTACCCGGTCGTGGAACCGGTGCTGCCAGCGTTACGGTCTCCAGTGGAAGGGCCAGGTTATTTCCATTCGGGCCTTTGTCGCGACTCCCCTCATGGAAATATTTGGATGCGGTATCAAGTAGTTCCAGGGCGTTATCCCCTAAAGACAAAAACGCGATTATTTCTGACGGCATATTAGATGAGGCTGCTTTCTTTTCCTCTTCGTAGGCGGTGATCACTTCTGAGGAATCATAAACTGAATTATCTAAGATTACTCCAAACCTCAGTTCCTTATCCGAATTACTATAGGTGACTAGTTTCATGGCAAATTTCCGATTCTGATTAACGATGCCCTGTGCTAATTAAAAGATCTCTTTGGAAAGTCAATCGCATTCAACAGGTGTAACACACAGGATATTTTTAAGCCCCCTGTTTACGAGGGATTTTCTTATTTTTTATTTTTTCCTATCATCCTGAAATATATTAATGCAGTAATTTCAAAATGACTATCAATTGACATAGTTAAGGTATTATATAGTTTTGCTGCACCAAACAGCATATTAAATAACGGATTATACCTGTTAAATTTTATTACCTTAGTGAGTGGGCTTCAATTAAGTGTATATATCTGTATAGGATTCATCGGCCTGGCTTTTAATATATATTTATCGACCAAGACCGCCATCTCTCTACTTCAGCGGTTTAAATTAAAGGATATATCTGCCGTCACCGCCTGGCAATTGCTCCTGCTATTGATCATCGCCCAGATGATTCTAGTATGTCTTGTCCTGGGGTATGCAGGGATCCTGAATTTCGGGACAATCACGATTTCCCATCTATCTTTATTTTTAATTGCCTGGTTCAATCATCGGCGTGTGGAGAAAACCCCGGGAACAAACACCCGTAATGAGTTATTCATCTTAATTTTTAAAAGTCCATTTTCCAGGGCAAAGGAATACTTTTGTTCAAGAGAACACCATACCATATATAAATCGGCGGTCATTATTGTGGGCGTAATAATGACAATGATGGTTCTCGTTAATCTTTTAACAGAACCTTTAAATTATGATTCCCATACATACCGCTTAAGCCGTATCAGCTACTGGCTGCAGGACTCTTCCATTCGCCATTTCGAAACTTCGGAAGAACGGATGAATTATACGCCATTCAATGCTGACCTCGTTATGCTCTGGTTGACCAGTTTTTCTCCCATAGGATATCCATTTGTTAAATTTCCCCAGTTTTTCGGCGGGTTACTTTGCCTTCTCGCCGTTTATGGTTTTTGCCAATCATTGAATATTTCCAAACCGTTATCCCTCCTCGCTCTGCTCCTTGTTATGAGCATGCCCCATCTGGCGATACAAATGATCAGCAGCCAGACGGATCTTTTTACCGCCGGGTGCATGAATAGCGGTTTATATTTTTTATTCATCGGTATTAAAAACCACCGTCCATTCTATCTTGTTCCAGCCTGGCTGGGAATCGCCCTTGCCATCGGCGCCAAAGGCACCGTTTTTTACTGGATCTTTGGACTCGCCATAGCATTTATCCTCTGGGTATGGACCTATCGGATCAGCTGGAAATTCCTGACCCTGACTATACTAGCTGCCTTTGTATTTATCGGGATTTTCGGATCTCCCCGTTATCTTGAGAATACAATCCACTATGGAAATCCCCTGGCACCGGTCATTGACATTGAAAAACGACATCCGTCAACAGAAGCGCCGCGTTACAAAGTAGCTACTTTAAATGCTTTGTCCTATTTGACTGAAAATTTAGAATCGCATTCAAATCCGCTTATTCCTGATTTTATTCTCTCAGCTGCTGCCGACGCATTTTATAAAATATACCCTGATGTCAGTATCGATTACGAAGGTTATGAGCAGAAAGCGGCCGTAAAACGTTTTTTAAGTTTCCAGACTTTTGAATCAGACCGAGCGACTCCTGGAATGCTCAGTTGCATTCTATTTATTCTCGGTGGCATTTATGCCTCCTTTAGATTGATTTTCAAACGCGATCAATCTGCTCTTCATATTTTTACTCTTTTTATGGCGGTACTCGGATTTCTCCTGTTTTTCTGTCTTATCGCAAAATGGTCGCCATTCAAGCACCGCTATTTCGTGCTCTTCTCTCCTTTTATGGCAATTGTGGGTGTTTACCCTTTCACACTACTTGGCGCCCGTTACTGCAAATGGTTGATCGGTTTATTGTCTTTGAATTTAATCATTTTCAGCTACAGCCTCTTTTTTCTCAATACCCACAGTAGTTTTAAAAATATTTTTGCCCCCAGTGAAATTATTACCGCTATCAATTTAAGGGAGATCAATGGAATGCTTAACCAGGTGTCAGATCAGGGAGACCATATAGCGGTTGCCCGTCGAAACGATGTCCTTTTATCCCCCCTCTTTCGCAATGGCCGGAATCAGACAGTGCGCTTTTTTCAACCAAAGGTGATTGCCTCTGACTACGATAGCCCACGTGAATTTTTAATGGATACGGGCTTTGATGTTTTGATTTCAGAACCCCGTCTATTCCATAATCGTAATGGTAATATATTTTCCTATTCTTATATTAACTTTTTCAGAGGCCCGAGTCAGAATTGGGTGGTTGGCTATCGCTTGCTGAAAAAAGATGAACAACCGATCGGTTTTATTGAATTTTATGAGAAACGGGAATCAGAAGATGGACCCGTCCGTCATTACACCTTTTCGATACAAAATAATCATCAACATGTTGTCCCTTTTTATGTGGGAAATACTTTCAAGAAAGAGGTTGCCGTGGAAATTTCTTCCGCGTTTGTAGATGATAAAATTATATTGAAACCCGGCGCTGAAAATAAAATCGAGATCAATTCTGAAATTAATGATACTATAGACTTCAGGGTAAAATTAGATCACGAGACAATAAAAAATTCTTATCAGCGGGCTTTCTTTATCCCCCTGCTTTAGGGAGCCATACCATTGGCGATTGTCGATCGTAGATTTTAAATGCTGTTTTCAATTGTTAGTTAAGGGGATTATCAATAAATGCCAGGTAATATTCGGTTAAATTATAGAAATACATCTTTCCATAATTTAAATAAAAAGAATGCTGAAATAAAACCGCACAGGTTAATCGGCGATCGCAATTCGAAGACCGCAAATTATCTCAAACCCATTGGGGTGTTTTAAATAGCGTTGATCCGTAAAAGAAAAATTTCAGGACCGTAAAAACGATAGAAATAAGAACTATGGCAAGAAGGTAATACAATCCTAACCAGCTGTGTATAATGATGAATATGATATATTCCACCACGCGAAATCCTATCGATGACAAAACGAAATATAAAAATTGCCTGCCCGGTTTTGATTTCTGTGCTTTGAATACGGCATAACGCAGACCAAGAAAGTTAGTAACCAGCACTGTGACAAGCGCGATGGCGTAGGAAAGTTCTTCATGAAGGCCGATATATTCATGGCAAAAAAAGGTCACCCCGATATTTACGATGAAACTGAAACCGGAAAGTCCCCCGAATTTTAGAAAATTATTAATAGATTTCATTAATCATTTTCGAAAAACGCCAGTAACCATAATCCAGGGAAATGGATTGAGTATTTTAGTGATAGAGAATTCAGCGTTATAAAGAAATTTTTTAAATTCTTTCATAGACCAGTGATTTATATGCCCGGGAGTATTTCCAAAATCCCTGATATACTTTCCTCGGATACAATTTAATATTCTCCATACCGGCTCATGGGGCACTGAAAGCAGGTATTGATTGGCACCTAAAGTCCTTAGGGATTTTAAAGCGTCTGAGGGCTGCTCAACGTGTTCCAGAACTTCGCAGCAAATAACGAGATCCGCGTAATCCTCTTCTGCGTTTAAATGATTGATACTGCGATGGACATAAGAAATGCCCGCGTCATTTCTCCGAACATTTTCCTCTATTAAGGTAAAAGAAAAATCTGACGCTCGAATGGGCACTTGACAGCTTTCATATATTCTTCTTGCCAGCCGCCCTTCGCCACATCCCACATCATGAATAGATTTAGCGTTGTAAGCATTCGTGAATTTTAATATTTTTTCATCGAAATTGGCTATCATCCAGCGAGCAATTGGATTTCGGAGCGTTGCCTTATCCAGTTGATTGCCAATTAAAACACCTTCCTCTTTTATCCCCCTGTGATGCTCAAACACCATCTTCTCATTTTTAATCATCGATCCTTCAAATCTAATGAGGCTTAAATTCTAAATTGATAGCACCCCATGATCAGCCATCATTGCCCCTTTTATCTTCCTTGATCTGATCTTCCAGGGCCTGTTGTCGCGCCCGAATATTCTCTAATAATTGACGATTCACGGAAATAAGATCGGAAAGCAAAGCTACCATATATAAGAGAAGACCCGATCCCATAAGCAGGGCAGACATAATAACCGACTGGATCTTTCCCGAACCTTCCCCGAAATAAAAATAATAAAGAAATCGCAGTCCAACCAAAAACCCGGCGAAAAAAGTGAACAGGCCACAATAGGAAAAAAATTTAAAAGGCTGATAGGTTATAAAGATGCGCAATATGGTGACAATTGACTGTTTAAGATAGGAAGGAACGCTACGGATAAGGCGTGAGGGGCGCGTTTCACCGTTTATGCGAACGGGGACCGAGGTGATCGCCATTCCTTTCTGTCCCGCCTGAATAATTGTTTCGAGCGTGTAGGTGTAATCGTTAAAGACATTAAGTTGAATGGCCGCATCCCGACTGAAAGCGCGAAATCCACTGGGCGCATCATGAATTTCCGTTTTGCTCACGATCCGGACGACCATGCTCCCAAATTTCTGCAGTAATTTTTTCGTCAAACTAAAATGTTTGATGTGCGCGATATCGCGCGCGCCCACTACAATCTCGGCCCTCTTTCTCAATATAGGTTCAACCAGTTTCGGGATGTCATCAGCACAGTACTGGTTGTCGGCATCGGTATTTACTATTATGTCAGCCCCCTGTTTGATTCATTCTTCCAGTCCGGCCGTAAAGACTCTGGCCAGTCCACGATTACGGGTAAAATTTACAATGTGGTCGACGCCATTAGCGCGCGCTGTTTCCTCCGTATGATCCACGCTTCCATCATTAATAACCAGCCATTCAACGACATCTATCCCCGGAATTTCACGCGGTAAATCGCTAAGCGTTTGCGGCAACGATTCCTCTTCGTTATAACACGGAATTTGAATGATGAGTTTCATGGCGTTAAACAGATACCTCCAACATGTTTTCGATAATTACGATAGCTGATATAATCATCTGTGGGAGAAAACTGGTAAACACTCTTTGTAGAATAAAATAAGATTAATATTCATTCGCTATTAACTTTTATAAAAATGGGCATAAACAATTATGAGGAGATTTATAAAAGAGATTGAATTTAGTATGTAGCGTTTGTTTTAAATCGACTTTCAACTAAAGCAAATTATTCTTCCACAATCAAGTTTCCATCCTCTTGAGAGGATGATTCGCTTATTATTTATTTATGGATTATAAATTACATTTTGATTGGGTATCACAAAATGATACCAAACCACGTCGCTACCAAAAATCATTTCACGCGCAGATTTTATCCCTTTTAAAGCACCACATCCCCGAAGGGAGAAGTGTAATTGAATGGGGATGCGCGGGTGGCGATCTCCTCGCTGGATTGAAACCTGATCGAGGATTAGGTATTGATCTTAGTTCCAAAATGGTGACAAGAGCGCAATCCCGCCACGAAGAAGGTAATTTGGAATTTCGCTGTGCAGACATACAAACTGAGCCGGTTAGCGAAAAATTTGATGTCATTGTTATGGATTACCTCGCAGGTTATCTTCAGGACATCCAGAAATGCCTGGAAAAAATGCACGACTGCAGCCACGCACGTACCCGCCTTTACCTCACCTCCCTGAACTACGCCTGGCGTCCTATCTTCGCCTTAGCGCAACCTCTCGGGCTCGTTGTAAAACAACCACCCAGTAATTGGCTGTCTACTAACGATCTTGTAAACCTTCTAACCCTCGCAGAGTGGGATGTTATCTACAAGAGCACTGAGCAAATATTTCCTTTTAATATTCCGTTAATTTCATCCTTATTTAATCGGTTTCTCGTTCGCCTTCCATTCTTCAAACATTTTGGCGCCACCCTGCTACTGATCGCCCGGCCACGAATTAAACCTTCGTTAAAGGGTGAGATAAGTTGCTCTGTTATCATTCCAACACGCAACGAAGCTGGCAATATCAGACCCGCGCTGGAGCGTGTCCCCGTCCTCGGCAAAAAAACGGAAATTGTATTAGTCGAAGGTCATAGTGAAGATGATACCTGGGAAGTAATCCAACGCGAGGTAAAGAATTATCAAGGCCCACATGAGATCGCTTATTGTCAGCAACCCGGAAAAGGTAAATGGGATGCCGTCTATACCGGTTTTGCCAAAGCAAAGGGAGACATTCTTGTCATTCAGGATGGAGACTTAACCGCCCCGCCCGAAGATTTACCCAAATTTTATTACGCTGTCGCGAATGGCCTCGCTGAATTTGCCAATGGCAGCCGCCTTGTTTATCCGATGGAAGACAGAGCCATGCGCACCCTCAATTTTTTTGGGAATAAGTTTTTTGCCCTCCTTTTAACTTACATTATTGGACAACCGGTAAAAGACAGTTTATGCGGGACGAAAATGATAATGAGAGAAGACTACGAACGGTTACTTGAACGCATAAAAGTATTTGGTGAATTTGATCCCTTTGGAGACTTCAATCTATTATTCGGTTCCGCCTTACTCGATTTACGTATCCGGGATATTCCGGTCAGATACAGAGATCGCACTTATGGTGATACTAATATTTCCCGATTCAGACATGGTGTTTTACTTCTTAGAATGTGTTGGTTTGGCCTTCACAATTTAAAGTTTCCGTCTTTCAAGAAAATTCGCGCTGAAAAGAAGCTTAAGCAATAAGCCACATCAGTTTAAAGGAAAGATGCGCGCTACTTGTTGATTCATTAAATTAAGGGACTCATCACTTCGGAACTGTTTCAGGAGAGGCAGCGTATCTGAGGGCGCTCTACGCATCAAGGCAACCGATAATATTGGATCGGCCTCGTCAAGGGGTATGGCCACAGCTCTTATCCATTCATTTTCACTGGCTTGATTTGATAATATCAGCGCGCCTAAAGCTGATGAGGCAATGGGTAATTCCAGCCCAGTTAATGTTCTCCATTGGTTTACCGCCTCTTCAATCTGACCGGTTTTCCACCAGGCTATGGCTTCCATAAATTTCAAGGTGGGATCCTTTCTCGTAAGTTTGCTTAATCGCTTGAGTTGATCCGTCCAGGATTCACCCGTCGTCGAATGAGCGTTGTTGATATACAGATTATAATAACTTAAAATGGCAACTCGTATGGCATCAGGTCGATCAGCTGATTTTTCCAAGGCTAAAACCCCCCAATGATGGGCCGTTTCATCCCAGCCTAATCGCGCCGCGGCATTGGCCAATAGCAAATAGTCTTGAATAAACGTGGCCTCATCTTGAGCGTCAAAAAAATTAGAATAAGTCACACCACTGACAAAAACAATAACGGCGATAAATCCCGATTTAAAAGTGAGGCTCATCTTTTTCCATTTAAGAGGGAGAGAAGCCCAGACCGAAGAACCGAGAACTAAGAGCGACATGAGGGGCAATCGAAAACGTGAACTAACATAAAAGATAAGCACGCCCGCAGCGTATACAGCGGATAAGGCAATTATTAATCGCCATTCACGGGGATAGCTTCGAAATCCTAATAAACATCCCCCCGCGCTGAGTATTAATAAAAGCCCCCACCCTATCGGGTTAAACCGCAACCACGGTGATAATCGCTTGTGTAAGCTATACGTTTTATTGCTGTACTGTTCGTAGTTGTTAAACAAATAATAGAACTTACGGGTCATGAGAGAGCGCCATTCTTCAGGATGACTGGCGATCATTGTCTGAAATTTTTTCCTCCAGTAATGGTTCATCTCATCAATATTTACCGGTGGTTGCGTTTCAGTTTCATTTAAATAAAGATAGAGAGATTCAATTTTTGCCGGATTGGCGTGTATCTCTGTCTTTTCGATGAATATTTCCTGTTTAAAAAATTTACCATTAGCGCCAGGTTTATTTGCGGCCCACAAGTTATAAGCCCCCTGCCAGGGCATGATTCGGAAGACACCGGCGTGCGCGTATTGTATCACCCCGCCACAGCATAGCACCGCGGCGCCTGCCACTAATATAATCAGCGATGACCGTAAAGTCTCTCGCCAATTGAGCAGCGTAAATCCAAGGATAAATGGTGTCGCCAGATAAACGACAAGGAAATGAGGTCTGACGAGTGTAGCCAGTCCCAAAAAAAGCCCTGTGCTCAAGTATTCTTTGTAAAAGTTCCTGTGCTCTTCCCTGTCTCTTCTATTTAAAAGAGGCAGGATTCCGCATAAGCCACAAATAAATAAAAATGTACCTAAAGTAATATCATACGGATCAACAGCAAAATAAATGAGTATGGGATTAAAGCCAAAAAGCAGTGTTGAGAACAAAGCCCCGTAACGGTTTTTAAAAAGCCCGTAAGTGAGCGTGTAAATTAATGACGTGGACATGGCATGCAAGACCAGCCCCAAAAGTTGTGTTGCCATAAGAGTCGCCCCTGACGAAAACCCCAACATATAAAATACGGATATGAGACAGGGATAAAGCATCGCACGGAAAAAAGGTTCCGGAGGGAGAGTGCCATTGGCGATAGCTTCAGCAATGAGCATATTCTCAGCACCGTCGAGGACGGGAGACTGGCCCAGTGGGGTTCCCCAATACCAGAATAGATATAATAACCCGTACCCAAATGTGCCCAATAGAATCCACCTTGTCACGCGATCACTTAAGGCGGCCAGCATAGTTAATCCTTATACTATAGTGAGGTGAAACGGCAATGTTCATAATCGAGTGGTTGGGGTTAAAAACTTTACTCTGATGTTCAATGCATGGGAGAATGGTATTGTCCTTAAACGGTTACAACGCTAAACAAATTACTTATGCTAACCCGATTATTTCGCAATAAGCATGCTTTATGGATATTGTCTATAAACCTGCTCCTATTGCTTATAGTCATAGCCTTGGGTTGGATATACTGGCAAGAATTGTCCCCTTCGGTTTTCGTTATGGGGACACGGTTTTGGTCCATGCTGCAGGAAACACCCGCCGTTGTATTCTTCGGGCTTATGGCCGTTCTTCCTCTGCTCCCTATACCATTAAGCCCATTTTTTCTCATTGCCGGTTCAATTTACGGATTCTCTTTCAGTCTCACTTCAATTGCCGTCGTGATATTGGTAAATCTCTCCCTGTCTTATTATATTGCCACCGGTTTATTTCGACCGCTCATCGAAAAAATTGTCGCCAGATTTTCATATCGCATCCCTGAAGTTTATCCCTCCGAACATTTGAAGATTTCAGTTGTCTTGCGCATCACCCCGGGAATGCCTTATTTTGTGAAAAACCTGCTCAACGGTCTCGTGGGAGTCCCCTTTAAACTCTATATTATGGTATCCTGGCCCCTGGAGATGGCATGGGCGATAGCCTTTTTAATCCTCGGTGAATCCCTTTTTGAAGGCAGCTTCGGTCTCGCCGTTTCTGCTGTCAGTCTTATTATCGTCCTGATATTGATGACAAAAATAATTCGCGATCGTTATGCCAAATCCGATACAAGCAACCCTGTTACCAGCGGATGACCAGATTCACACTGTTTCCCAGATAACGAAACAGGTTAAAACGCTCCTCGAGTCCCATCTCTCCGATTGCTGGGTGCGCGGTGAAATATCGAATTTTCGCCGTCAGTCCAGTGGTCATTGCTACTTTTCACTTAAAGACCATGCCAGCGTGCTCTCAGCAGTAATCTTTCGGGGCGATGCCTCGAGAGTGAACCTGGAACTCAGAGATGGGCAGGAAGTCATCGCTTTTGGCCGAGTCAATGTTTACGAACCACGCGGAACTTATCAGTTAATAATTCGGTTTGTCGTAGATGATGGCGCGGGTCGGCTGCAGATGGAATTCGAACGGCTTAAAAAATTGCTCGCCGATGAGGGCCTCTTCGAATCCGAACAAAAAAAACCACTTCCTCTCCTTCCTCAAACCATCGGTATAATTACTTCACCCACCGGTGCTGCTGTTCGGGATTTTATCAGTATATTAAAACGCCATGACTGGCGCGGAAAATTAATTGTCCTACCTGTCAAAGTACAGGGAGAGGGCGCTGCAGAAGAAATTGCCTCCATGCTGAATATGGCCCCCCGCCTACAGGATATTGATTTAATCATGCTGGGAAGAGGAGGTGGCAGCCTGGAAGACCTTTGGCCATTCAATGAAGAGAAAGTTGTCAGGGCTATAGCCGCTTGTGATATTCCCGTCACTTCCGCAGTGGGTCATGAAATTGACTATACGCTCAGCGATTTTGTCGCTGATCACCGAGCGGAAACACCTTCGGCCGCGGCAGAGTATATCTCCCGTGGATATCACGATTGCCAGGACCGAATAAGGCGGGCGGCTGATTTTCTCGAGGAGAATATTCAAGTTCGAGTAGAAAGACTCCATAACCGATTAGACCTGCAGGAAAGTCATCTTATTCGTCTCTCACCCAAACAACTGATAGAACATCATTACCTTCGTTTAGATGACGTGGCCAACCGCCTGCAGGCCTTATTAAAAGAGGGCATTTCAACAGGGAGGGAGCAATTAGGTGAACTCGCTACTCGACTTTACGGATTATCGCCTGAAGGTGCCTATCGATTGGCAGCCCTAAAATTTAAAGCGGCGAAAGACCGTTACACCAGATTTGCTATAAATGCTTTAGATAAGCCAAGCACACGGATTGAGCAACTCTCCAAACGTTTGAATGATGTCGGTCCTCAACAAACGCTGATGCGTGGGTTTGTTCTCGTAAGAGATGAAAAAGGAAATATTGTCAGTCGTAAGAAGGGGATAACTAAAGGGCTTAAATTGAAAAATCAGTTTTACGACGGAGATATAATTGTAGAGGTCACTGAGAATTGACAATCCATTCAATTGGCGATTTTCGATTGCTGATTGAGCCTTACGGTTTTCATCTCTTTTAACTTTAATCGTAAATTTTGTGCTCCATCATTCGAAAATCGTAAATCGGCAATCGACAATTGTCACCGTCACATAGCGGCTAAAGATTGAAAATCGACCGCTTCAAGATCCGCGTGAAATTCCTTAATTTTATCTCCGGCTAACGGAATGCCCGGGAGCGTGGGAGGGCCACAATCCAGGCCGAGCAGCCTCAACGCTTCCTTAAGGGCGCCACGAAATTCATATTTTTTGAATATATTGATGACTTCATTAACCTTAAGCTGCAGGACCAATCCCTCTTCGTATTTACCGGCTGCGCAACACTCATGGATCTTTCGATAGACACCGGCCAAGACATTAACCGTGGAACCCACGTTGCCGGAAACTCCCATCATCAAACAAAAAACACAGTGTTCATCCATCCCGGAGAATACCGTCCATTCGCCATCACTGATATCAATTATACGTTTTAATTCGTCCATGTCGGAGCCGGTATATTTGGTGCCCGTAATATTAGGAATCTGCTTAAGCTCGTGCAAAAGATCCTCCCCTGCCCCGAAAAGATAAGGCATGACCGGTAAATCCGGGACGGCATTGGCAATAGCTTCAAAATAAGGGTAGAGGCTGTCTCCAAAATACATGGGAGGGATAATACTGCTTATTCCGGACGCTCCATTGTCGCGCGCATGTCGAGTCAAATCCAGCGCATCGCGCAAGGCGAGACTTCCGGTATGAACAATTACCGGCACACGCTCTTGAAGATGCTGAACCACGGTTTCCACTACCCGCTTACGTTCCGGCACTGATAAAAATATTCCCTGGCCGGTTGAACCACAAAGATAGAACCCCCCCACACTTTTGCTGAGAAGATAATCTACAAGATCTTTTAATGCTGAGGGATTGACGGTTCCATCAGATGTAAGCGGGGTTACTAACGCTGGCCAATGACCGCTAAATTTTCGTGTCATTATTTTATTTTTAGTTTATTTTAGATCCCAATAAAACAATGAAGCGTGCTGTTTTCCCTTATCATTAGCAATGTTTTTCATCCATTATAAATCTCGCCACTCTGAAAAGTCATAAAGTTGCTTAAAGATTTATAATTTTTATCTAGACAATGATTAAGCACCGACTTGAGTTCGTAATAAAGGATAAGAATAGTAAACTTTGAACGCTAACACATTACATCCATGTCTGATATAAAAGTAGGAATTGTCGGTTACGGTTATTGGGGTCCGAATCTCGTGCGTAATTTCTTTGAAATACCAGGCGCGGAAATTGCCATGGTCAGCGATTTACAGGCTGAGCGCCTGAAGGCAGTGCAAATGCGTTATCCAACGATTAAAACAACGACACGGTATGAAGATCTTTTGCAAAATCAGGAATTAGACGCCATTGTCATTGCTACCCCTGTTTCCACGCATTATGAACTGGCGATGCAGGCACTTAAAGCGGACAAACATGTGTTCGTGGAAAAGCCGCTCGCTGCCAATTCAAATGATGGTCTTCAATTAATTGAAGTAGCCGATAAACGCAATCGGGTGTTAATTGTCGATCACACATTCATATACACGGACGCGGTAAAAAAGATGCGCGATATGGTTGTGAGTAATGAACTGGGAGATATTTATTATTACGACTCGGTGCGGATCAATTTAGGATTATTTCAGCACGACATTAATGTTCTCTGGGACCTCGCTGTTCATGATCTTGCCATTATGGAATATGTCCTTGCTAAATCACCCCTTGCCGTTTCCGCGACAGGGATGAGCCACATCGCCGATGAACCGGAAAACCTCGCTTATCTTACTCTTTTTTTTAATGACAACTTGATCGCCCATCTGCATGTCAACTGGCTCGCGCCATTGAAAGTAAGACAGGTGCTGGTGGGAGGCAGTCAAAAGATGATTGTTTTTGACGACCTCGAACCGAGCGAGAAAATAAAGATATATGACAAGGGAATTACCCTGGAAAAGAATCCTGAAAATATACGCCGCTTGCTTATCGGCTACCGCGCGGGCGATATGTGGGCGCCTCAGCTGGACAGGACCGAGGCCTTACGATCTGAAGTTTTACACTTCACCGATTGTATTAATAACAAGAAGACTCCCATTACAGACGGGGCTGCCGGATTAAGAGTGGTACAGTTACTTGAGGCGGCTTCAATCTCTATGGCCAACCGTGGAGAGCCGATAGAACTCAAGTTAACAAATCCCCTCTCCTGATTGAATCGCGAGGAAGGGACCATAAAAATTCCAATTACTGAGTTCATGTTTATTTTGCACCAGAAGAAGACCGCTGAAATTATATCGGCAAAATTTTAAAATGGACGAACTTAATCCTCGATTAGAAAAAATTAAGTCAATTCCCATCTGCCCTCAAAGTGGCGGTCGCTTAATTTTAGAATCCGATAAAGCCACCTGTAAAAAAACAGGTGTCGTTTATCCCATCCGTAATGGGAAAATATATTTCATTGAGGTCCCGGAACGCGGCGATGAATTAGATGATATCAAAGGTAAATTTAAAAAATGGTTAGGTAAATATTATTACACCCTGGGGAGGGACATAGTAGCGCCAACCTATCCCTTTAACTACTCCAAATGGATACATCACTATTTAAATCCTACGACCGATATCGTTGTTGATGCCGGGTGTGGGAATCACCGTGTCGACGAAAATGTAATCTGTATGGACCTGTTTGATTATGATGCTGTGGATATCGTCTGTAATCTCGATTCCCTGCCATTTAAACGAAACAGTGTAGACGCCTTTGTCACCCGCAGTGTCCTGGAGCATGTGCCTGATCCCCCGACGGTGATCGATGGGTTCTTCCGTTGCACGCGTTCTAATGGTATCGGCATGCACCTCATTCCCTTTCTATTTCCCTTTCACGCATCACCCTATGATTTCCAGCGCTTTACTCATATGGGATTAAAATTTCTTTTCGAGAAATGGAAAATAATCGAGCAATTCAATGTAACCGGTCCCATTACGCTGGCCATAATCAACACGATCGAATTTCTTTCCATACTGCTCAGTTTTGGGTCCAAAAAAGCAAAAGCTGTCATCTATCTTATATTGTGCCTTGTCTTATTTCCCCTTAAATTTCTTGACGCCCCATTCGTTCGGCGAAAAAGTTTCATTACCATCGCGCCCACTATTCTCACGGTCATCCGAAAACCGTAATATTAAGGAATCCAGACATGATAAAGGTAAAAGAAGAAAAACAAACTATAGAGGATATTTCACGTGATATTAACATGAATGGCTTTTGCGTATCCGAGGGCGTTATCCCGGAAGACAAAGTTGCCGAAGTGCGTGATGATATAGTAAACGTGAGCAAAGAAGAATTTGAGCGCGTGGCAAAAGAGGCTGAAAAAACGAGAGCACAAGGACACATAATCGGGGCTCAAGGTGTGGAGCAGGCCAAAGGAATTATTAATTTTACCCAGGTGTTCGCCCCCTATCTCACCCACGAAAAATTTTTAGGTGTCGCTGAATCGATTTTTGGTCCTTTTGTTAAAGTTATCTGGACATCCGTGCTTATTAACCATCCGGGAACTAAGCGCTTCTACTGGCACGCGGACTGGCCCTATAATCAGACTAATGCTTCGCATATACCCGCGCCCTACCCCGATGTGATCATGGGTCTGGCCTCGATCTGGATGTTGACCCCATTTAACGAGGAAACGGGTGGCACCCTGGTTATTCCCGGCAGTCACCGGATGAACAACAATCCCTCAGCCGAAGGGATAAAAGGCATAGATCGCCATGCCCCCTATAAAACAGAAATGCAAATTAAGGGAAACGCGGGTGATGTTCTCCTTTACGATCCCCGTCTATGGCATGCCGTGGCCCCAAATATAAGCAATGAATCACGGGTTGCTTTAGTTATACGCTTATCTCCCTGGTGGTTTAACATCACTCCTGCCATGAAAGGGTCGCAGGAACATACGAGCATGGTTGTCGATACCGGTGGGAAAAATTATGATATTCCACCCATTAAGCGTGAAGCTTTTAATAAGTTACCGGATACGGTAAAACCCCTCTTTCACCATTGGATAGTGGACTGAGTAAATTCCCGAAATCGCTCGCGGAAAAACAAACCTCTACTTTTTAAGCGGCTTCTCGCCGGGATAATTCCTGTCTTTTAATCATGGGGGCGACACTAAATTAAGCTATCTCCCACGGGAATCGAGGCATCTACCAGGTGCGTTTTTTATGTCGATTCGCCCTTAAACGCTTGCGGCGTTTGTGCTGCGCAATTTTACGGCGTCGTTTTTTTCTGAGATTCCCCATAGATATAAGATGCTATATGAAGCGTTGGTAAGAAGCTATATATTCCCGCCCATGTAAAGCTTTTTTTAAACTCAAGCCCGCGCGTGTTCCTTCAATCGACAGTCGTAATTCGAAATTCAACAATGCTTCTACCCCAGGTATTGGGAACATTTCGACTTATGGCGGTTGGCATTATTGCGGTGAATCACCCCTGACTTTACAGCCTTGTCGAGGGCAGACACATAATTCATCGCCGCTTCCTTTATCTCCTTTTTTTTCTTTTTCTCAACTGACTCTGTCAAATTTACACTTAATGTCTTCAGACGACTTTTCACACTGCGGTTACGCACCGTACGTTTTTCGATACGGCGGATATCTTTCTTTGAAGACTTGAGATTAGCCATTGTTGAAAAAAATTGAAAGGTGGAATCTGCTTGTCCATGACCCTCCTGTCAATAAAGAAAAAGAGCTTTAATCACCGATTACACGGGAATACAGAAGCGTAAATATCATTTTAAGAGAGATTCTCCATCCGCGTTAGAAAGTCGGTTTTCAGGGGAGAGTAAGCCGGATTCTGTAACCCGTCTTGAGCGACGAGCGCATTCATTTATCTACCGGGCGGCGATAACACCTCCCGATCTCCTCCGAAGAGGAGTGCGACTCACCCGGGACCAATGGGCGGGCCACCCGATCCCCTATTTAGCCTTGCACCGGATTGGGTTTATCGTGCCCCTTCGGTTACCCTCAGGGCGGTGGGCTCTTACCCCACCTTTTCACCCTTACCATGCAGCTTTTACCCTCCATGGCGGTATATTTTCTGTGACACTATCCGTCATTCTCAGCTTCAACTGAAAACACCCTCGCTTTCACAAGGAATCCTGCCCTGTGGTGTCCGGACTTTCCTCTCCAATTGCAAGAACCAGAGCGAATGCTTTCTCCCCGAAAACCGATCTTTAAATATAGATGTTTTATTCCCGTGGGCAAGTGACTTTTGCCTATTATTTCTAAATTCCTTCGCGCTTATTGCTGATAAACAATTCGGCTGCAATTGCCACATCTCACCAATTCACCACTCTTATGCGTGGCGTTTACCACATCAATAGAAACACGAATGTAGCATCCCGTGCATTTGCTCCCATCCAGGGGAACGACATAGGGAGCGCGACTTATACTGGATTTGATCATTTCGTATACATTAAGCGCATGGGGATCGACTTCATCAGATGCCTTCTGACAGGCTTGAATCGCTTCATCCAGTTTACTTTCTCCCATGATCTTTTGTTCATTCAGTCGGGCAATATGTCCCTCAAGCTCTTCGATTTTTTTATTGTGTTCTGATTCCTCTAAAACGGCCTTCTCCTTTTGCTCATCAATGGCAATGAGCACGGTAATTTCTTCATCTTCCAAATCACTCTTACGCTGGTTAAGTGTTGAAATTTCGTGGTTCAGAGCTTGATACTCCTCGTTCTTTTTAACCTCTAATTGCTGTATTTTATATTTTCCAATCTGTTCTTCCACCGTTCCGAGTTGGGTATCCACATCGTTTCTTTTTATTTCCAGATTATTTACATTTTCCTTTAGTTTTAATTTACTCTCTTTTTCCTCGTTTATTTTACTTTCAAACTTCGTAACTTCCATAGGAATATTCTTTAACTGTTGCTCCAGTCGTTCGCAATTGACATTACTCTCCTGTAACATAAGCAGTTTTTCGATTAAAGCGTCTGGCATATCTCTACTCCTTGCAACGACACCGTCAAAAAGCAAACTCAAAATCCGGGCCGTTGCGACCCGCTGATATTTCTAAAATAGCATAGTCCTATTCACACCTACTAATCTCACATGATTGGCCTGAACGAAGCGTATAGTAAACAGCGTTCTCCGGATTACCTCCCCGAAATCGCGGAAAAAATATTCAGTGAAAATGGCTGGTTACAAAAAATACTTGGGTTTGAGCATAGGCCGGAGCAGGAACATATGGCAATTTCTGTAGCACAGTCATTTATCACCGATATCTCCCTGCTTTTCGAAGCGGGCACCGGTGTGGGTAAAAGCATGGCTTACCTCATTCCCGCCATTATCAGCGCCATTGAAACGCAACGCCAATGCATCGTTTCAACGCACACGATATCTCTCCAGGAACAAATCCAAAGCAATGATCTCCCCCTTTGTCGAAAGCTTTTCAGTAAACAGCCCGACCTCTCGCCCTACGAGGACTTTAAAACGGCGCTCCTCCTGGGGCGGGGCAATTATCTATGCACGACCAGGCTTTTACAAGCCATGGACACTAAAACGGAACTCTTCCCCACGCCCGAACAACAAGAACTCGATCGTATCATCGAGTGGTCGCGACACACCAATAAGGGACTGTTACATGAACTTAATCCCTTACCCCACCCCGATGTCTGGGAATGGGTAAATGCCGATGCTTCAGCCTGTAATCGCCGACAATGCACCCCGGACACTTGCTTTTTCCAAAAAGCCCGGGCACGCTTGCACCATGCACAAATTATTATAATCAACCACAGTTTGCTCTTCTCGCTTATTGGCGCCGGGGCTGTTCCTCACGATGAGCATGGCATTCTTTTCCCTGATGACTTTCTGGTTATAGACGAAGCACAGACGGTCCCCGATGTAGCTACGGATCAACTTGGGCATCGTATCAGCTCCATCGGCCTGGATCGTCTGCTTAAACGCCTCTACAACCCCCGCCGGAAAAAGGGGCTTCTTTCCCTTTATGGAAATACCAGCGATTGCAAAGCTGTAGAAAAAACCCTGCACAAAGCTGATTCCTTTTTCAAAAGTATCAGAAGTGATTCGCTAATGGAGCAGGATATTGTCCGCATTTATCGCGAGGACTGGTGTGAACCTGTGTTGAATCCTTATCTTCAGGATATTATTGAGCGTGTCTCCATACTTGCCAGCAAACAAAGTAACGGACCGGTAAAAGATGATTTAACAGAATTCAGGAGCCGATTAGACGGTTATAAAAATGGAATAAACCTTTGTCTCTCCCTCGCTGATGAGGATCTCGTTTATTGGCTGGAACGGACCGGTCGCAATAAAAAAAACGTGGTCATGCGGACTGCTCCCATTGACGTAGCGACTCATTTACAGCAGTGCTTATTTAATAGAGGGGTGTCAGTAATTATGACCAGCGCGACTCTCGCGCGAAGTCCTGATATGGACAGTTTCAGAGATAAAGCAGGAGCATTCGGAGTAGAAGCGGAACAGGTTAATTCACCCTTTGATTTTGAATATAATATGCGTATTTTCATCGCGACGGACGCGCCGGCACCCAGTGGGAAATCAGCACGACTCGATATCGATTATTTAAGTGATACTATTGCGCACTGCGCGCTCCGGGTTCGAGGAGGTAGCCTCGTTCTGTTTACCAGTTATTCTGACATGAGACAGGTCTCAAGTGTTATTGAAAATCAGTTTACTGATGAGAAAAGACCATTTTTTATGCAGGGTCGCGATGGATCGCGAAGCGACCTCATTCGCGGATTTTCCAAGGCAGAAAACGGCATCCTTTTCGGTACAGACAGCTTTTGGGCCGGTGTGGATATTCCCGGCCCCGCGCTTTCTCAAATTATTATCACGCGATTGCCCTTTGAAAACCCTTCACACCCCGTGAGTGAGGCTAAGAACGATTGGATAAGAGCGCGCGGCGGCAATCCATTTGTGGAGATAACACTACCCGAAGCCATCATTAAATTTCGTCAGGGTATAGGTCGCCTCATAAGAAATAAATCGGACTGTGGGACGATAACTATTCTCGATTCACGAATACTCAACAAGGAATATGGACGACAATTTATATCTGTCCTTCCCAAACGCCATTTTGAAAAATTCACCCGTGATAATCGTGATAATGCCTTTTGCCCCCTTGAAGCAGGATAATAACATCAACGAGTGCGGATATTCGATTGCCGATTTTCAATTGGAAATAAGAGGGATATGGCCTAATAAATCTTAATTTACCTGTTAAGGACTATTTAATCCATCAACTTACAACTTTTTGACAAATCTGCGATCGAAAATCCACAATCTTCCATGGGCAATCTCCTTTATGATTGAGGTTAGTGACGTATTCTGGTATAAGTATTCTTTGTTAAAAAATAGTATAATTTTTCTGCTCCAACCTAAAAGTCTGTCCCTTCACCTTGGAATATATACCATTTGGGGATACTAATATCTAATTAGCAGGGTGAGTTCTTCCAATTCAGATTCCTTAAACGCTGTTCGTAACTTAAAGATTTCCACTTTTGGGTTATCCGACCGTGGAAAACTACGTAAGAAAAACGAGGACATGCTATATCTCGATGAAACCCATCGCATATACGCGGTAGCTGATGGTCTCGGTGGCCTGCCACGCGGAGCATTAGCAAGCAGCTTAGCTGTCAAAAAGCTGAAAGAATCGCTCAATAATGTTAAAAACGGTAATTTGAATTTAGAACTCCTATTTAATTACATTAATCAATCTGTTTATAATGAGGGGCAAAAAGTTAATGCTGAGATCGGAATAGGCACAACCCTGACCGCGGTTCATATCGCGAACAACAAGATGACGATCGGTCATGTCGGAGATTGCACCGTATACATTTATAGAGAAGACACATGGAAAAAGATTACAACCGATCATACCATGGAAGAGGAAATACGATCACGCATGGCCCCGGACGATAATACAATTATCCCGGAATATTTTTCTCACACTCTCACCCGATGTCTGGGGCAACAGAGTGATCTGGAAACTGATATTTATGAACAGGACATCAGAGCTGGTGATCGCATTCTCATATGCAGCGATGGGATTAACAAAACGCTGACTGATGATGAAATGCAGGAGGAAGCTTCTAAGGCAGCTGATCCGGAAAGTTTTATTCGCCACCTTATCGACATGGCTAATGACCATGGCGGTCCGGATAATTCCACGGGCATAGCTATCTTCTTATCCTAGTGATCCTGCCCCAGCGTGTAGGGGTATTCCCCACTGCTCACGCGCGCAGCAAGTTGTTCTCTGACAAGCTCTACATCCTCCGGATACGTTACCCCGAACCATTTTTCCTCGGTTTTCAGGACTTTGACTTTCGCATGTCCCTGCTCAATCATCCTGTCTACCGCAACAGGGATTAAAAATTCCGAATCCATCTCACTACCCTGTGTATTGAGAAAATCAACCCATAGAGCATCCAGTTGGTTAAAGATCGCAGGGGTGAAGCCGAATAGATTCATCGAAGTGATGGCATCATCATTCAGGGCATTGTGATTTCCTTCGCTATCGCTTGAGCGCGGTCCGGAAACCGTTTTCTCTATTTTATAATGTTCTTCTAAACCCACTAAATAATGATCATCATTCACACTGCATATCCCTCGTGTGACGGTTCCAAAATCAGAGAGCGTATTACCCAACCGATATCCGATTAGACAAAAATTGCTGTTATCATTATTTTGTTCCCGGGAAAGAAATTTATACAGAATCTCGTAAGCGCTTTTCCCGTAAAAATCATCCGCATTGATAACACCAAACGGTTCATTGATAACATCCCGCGCCATCCCTATGGCATGCCCTGTGCCCCAGGGCTTTGTCCTGTCCGTGGGAGGGGAGAAACCCTCTGGCAAGCTATGTAAATCCTGGTAAACATAATCCACGGCAACGCTATCTGCTACTTTATTACCAATACGTTCTTTAAAAGCTGTTTTAAAATCATGCCTGATGATAAAGATTATTTTCCCGAAACCTGCACGAATGGCATCGTATATCGAGTACTCCAGGAGTGTTTCTCCATTGGGCCCAAAAGTCTCCATTTGCTTCAAACCTCCAAAACGACTGCCAACCCCTGCCGCGAGTACCAGTAATGTGGGTTTCATGATAGGATGTTATTACAGGCAGAGAGTGGTGAACGGAAGGAAAATAAGTTTGACCCTTGGCTGAAATATGGCAGATTTCTACCTTTTCATAATATTTTTATGCCCGTAGAAGTAAGAATACGCAGGGGTGAACCCATGGAACGCGCGCTCCGTCGCCTCAAAAAAAGGCTCGACCGCGAAGGCGTCATTCGTGATGTCCGCTCCAAAAGGTATTTTGAAAAACCATCAGAAATAAGACGGCGTAAGAAAAAAGTGGCGGCATTCACCAATATGCTGAGAGTGCGCCACGAGAACAGTTGAGCTGAAGATTGCGTATCTCGGATTGTAGAGAATGTCAAAGGTGGAATGCGCTGCGATTAGGCTGAGCTCATCGAAGTCCTGCCTGCCATAGCTCTACATAGTAAGGCGACGGTTGGCCCCTGGCGCGTTTTATATATAGGTATTTGAATAAGCGTGCTGGAGACAGCCCGCTTCACCATTTGAGATAAAATAAAGAGTATTTTACACCTCCTTCAATCCCCAATCGTTTCGTTGATCCAACGGCGGTGAGGACCGGAGAGGGTAATCGATTTCATTCTTGCGAGGGAGATCCAATGAAGCTCAGGAGTCGATTCAACGATGCTTGCGATCTCCATCGTGGGTTTCACGCGATAGATTCTCTCTTCAATACGCTGATTGCTGATAGCTCGCGTTTTTTTCATCATGCATTTTTTTCCCCTGAAATTATTCACTAATCCGTCAGCAGAGGGCAGCTCATAAATATCAGCCAGCCGTTTTGACTTGGGTGACGCTCGGTGCAAGAGAAGGGTGCTATCCTGCTCTACCCATAAGCGTTTAATTTTTATACGATGCGTCTGTCTTTGCTTTAAACGTGGATATATTTCCATGTCACCACGATTGCCGGAGGTACAATTCGCAAGAATAGGACACTTCGCGCAGCGTGGTTTTGACCGCAGGCAAATGGTAGCCCCTAGTTCCATCATCGCCTGGTTGTGTGTTCCGGGATCCTTTTTATTGAGTAATATATCTGCGAGGGGTCCCAGTTCTCGATGAGCCGTATTGTTGTCCCTGAATACAGTAGCATCAGCGGTAAGACGCGTCAGGATACGAATAACATTACCATCAATCACCGCTGCTGGATAATTAAAACTGATACTGGAGATAGCGGCAGCTGTATACGGACCTATGCCGGCATATTGAATCCACTCATCATAACGGCTTGGTGTAACCTCTTCCTTCACCAATACGCGCGCTAACTTGTGAAGGCTGCGGGCCCGCGAGTAATATCCCAGACCTTCCCAGTATTTTAGAACAGTTTGTTCCTTTGCCTCAGCCAGGGTTTTAAAATCATGAAAAACGGCAATCCATCTTTGAAAATAAGGGACGACGGTATTTACATGTGTCTGTTGCAGCATGAACTCTGAGACTACGGTTTTATAGAGCGTGGGTTCGTGACGCCAGGGGAGGTTACGCTGATATTCAGCATACCAGTGACGCAGTTTTTTTTGAATCACTGCTCTCTCTTTAATCAGTCTGGCTTTGGCCTCTACTGGGGACATGCAAAAATAAGTGGGTGATTAACGATCACATGAGCCATCCCAGGTAGTATACTTGGAGGGCGTTTTATTGGTCAAGGAGATCAAGCTATGTGCACAGAGTCACCCTTCTCATCACTCGACATCGCTCGAGAATGGTAAGTATAATCGTAATGGTTAGCTGTCTTCTCTTGTTTCTTTTTTCGGGAAAGTGAGTTCCATGAAAAGAAACGGACCGTCTTCATCCTGTATTGCGAATCCGAGTTTTTCGTACAACCGGATGCTGTCGCGGTTGATGTCTAAAGCCCTGAGGCGCAACGGAACATTGCGCAGCTTGGCATGTTTGATCACCTCCCGAAGCACAGCTGTTCCGATTCCCTTGTGTTGAAACTCGGGGAGCACGTACAACTCGTCAACCTTGGTGTGGTCCTCATCATCGAGCACGGAAATCCAACCAACTACAGTACCGTTTTGCACAATGAGGTCCGTGTTCTTTGGGGAGAACCGGTCTTTGTGACGCCCGAGCTGGACCCGTTCATCCCACCCGAACACTTCACGTACGTACTGACCACCCGCCGACTTCTTGATCGCGAAGGTCAAGTCAATGTCAGAATCTGACGCCTGTCTCAGCGAGATGTCTTCACGCCCAGGTATGCTCTTGTTCAATAGGGATCACCTCCGAATAGAATCGTCTGACAGTAAACGTATTGCAGGCAATATCTACGCATCTGCCCATTAGGTATCATAATATTTGAAACGATAGGCTCAAGAGAAATTGGATACTCGGATGCCGAACACAGCAATGGCTATGGCTTGAGAATCAACTTCATCATTAGTCAGTCCAGAGCTTTGAGCATTCCAGATCATCAAAAGCGGTGAGCGCTTTCTGTAACATTGGCATCCAAAAGTGCTTCATTTCCAGGTGCCCCGGGCCGCGGCACCACTCCACTGCCATAAATACGCTCATTGCTGTTGTCAGGTGGTAGTCTTCATATAGCTGTTCCCATGTGTAGCCTTTAATTCCACGCTCAACAAGGTTCGTGTGATAATGCTTCAGTATCGGACGTTCCAGCTCCCTGCGCGTTTCCACTTCCCAAAAGTTTATAATCGCGTAGGATAGATCATAGACCCCCAGCCAGGTTGTCAGACACCAATCGAAGGGGGCACGGTCAATAATGTATATCGGACGATCACCATCGATGGGAACCAGGATGTTTGCCGGGCTGACGTCACCGTGGATAAGGGTGAATCCGTTCGAGTTCCGGGTGCGCTCGATCAGCAACCGAGGGTGATGATCGTAGAGGTCCTCCATAGTTTGAGGCCAGTGGGGTTCGAGTTCATCTCCATAGCTACTCAGAATGTGCTCTACACCTGGTCGGGAAATCTGAACATATTGTTCGATCACTTCGGAACCATGGATCGGTTTGCCGCCCTCCTCGAGACGCTCCGCGCCCCACCAATGCGCGTGCAACGCAGCAAGCGCCTCCGCAAATACAAGGCCGTGCTCGAGTCCGAGGTATCTTATAGCTATCTACATGGGTCTCTGACAGGTCCTCGAGCAAAATGTGATACCGTGTATTATCTTCCGAAACGGCTGCATCGTAGCATCTGGCGATTGGGGCATCCTCAACACCGAGGTAATCGCGTGTATAGTAGTCTACTTCGGTGGAAAGCAGAGTATCATCTTCGTCGATAGCTGTATTGACGATTTTAAGGAACAATCGGGCCGGTAAAGCACCCGTAGATCCGTCCACATAATTCAGTCGCAATTGGGCGTTCGTTGAAAGCTCACGCTCCAGCCTGTCAAGGATTTCTAATCCATCGACTGCACCCACATCCAGCGCTCCGGAACGCTTCAGAGCACGGGTCAGCCACTCGGCAGTTATCTGATCCAAGTTCTCGATTACTTTCTTGGTCACGATCAACTAACTTTCTTATCGTTAGACAGAAGATGGCCACTTAACATATTGATGGAAGCAACTCGTTGGTCTTTCCCTCTTGCTTCAATTATTTCTTCAAGCCAATGGGCTAATTCTTCATTTTCAGCCCATCTTGCCATATCCACAACATTTCCTTCTTCACCAGGATCACCGACTATCAAGGTCGGATCGGCACCCATCTCTAATAATAATTCGATCATTCCCTTATCTCCATGCGAACAGGTTGCTTGTGTTATTGGCAGCCAACGTTGAGCAGTCCAAGGATGGTTGACAACCCATGGTTCTCGTACAGCTAATTCTTTTAGATTCTCCTTCTCATTTTCAGATGCATAGTTTTGTGCCTGGTAAATCTTTGCTAAATTCTCCATGGAGAGATTATCTGGATTTTCATTAGCATACCAATGGTGGTTCTTTTGAGCGATCTCCTCCATTTCAGAATAATGTTCTGCCAGGCATGCCTCTCTGAAACGAGTCAAGTCAGGCCATTTTTTCTCATCGAATTTCGTTACTGCCATTGTTTTAAATTTTCTGGATAACGTATTTTTAAGCAGCTTCTGCGTATCTGCCGATTGGGTTTCCTATTCTTTGATGTGCACCTCATGATAGACGACCTGCATTCTTAAGCCGTTTTATAATGGCTTGCTTGAGATTATCCAGATCGTCCAGACTGTGAGAGAACTTCGCTCGATTATGAATCGGGTAACCGACGTAAACATCCCCGGGAGTTCTTGGAAACAAGTGCATGTGCAAGTGAGGCATTGTATTCCCGTGAATTTCGTAGTTCATCTTGATAGGCCTGATCACATCGGTCACGCCCTGAGCAACTAACATAGAATCAGTCCAAAACTCTCTCTGTTCTTGGGCACTCAGATCAAAGGGATCAATAGCATGCTTCTTGTATGTCACGCAGACATATCCTGGAATTGTTACTTGTTCATCGGAGACTGCCCACACCATAGAGGTTTCAGCGAGAATATGCATCCCCTTGGGCTTTGGTAATTCCGCGTATACAACGCACCCATCCTGAGAACACATGGATTTCCATTTCTCAATGTCATCTGACCAGAGATGTCCGCTCTGATTCGCTTGTATGGTTAGTTTATCGCTCATAGCCTTTTAGCGCGTCTACGCATCTTCAATTAGGTCACCCTATTCTTAGAATACGATTGGATCAAGAGGTTTTGTAAACGAGTAATATATTCAATAGTATTCTGAACCCTAATTAGGCCGAGGGGTATCCAGGTAGACCCCATCTCCTAAGTACATTATTGAATTGAAGATTGAGAGGGATGTGTTTTTGTTAGAAACCTTCCCCTTTAAATTATACACAATAAGATTTCAGAAAAGTCAGCGTGCACCAGACTCGCACCAGACAAATAAATGCCTATTTTTTTGTTAAAAAATAAATTGTTAATACAGAATAGCTAAATAGGCATTAAAAAGATAACAATGGCGAAGAAATATAAAAAATCTACGGATAAAGAAGCCGATCCTAAAAAGATTACTTTATACACTATTGATCTCAACGATGAACAAATGGAAAAACTTGAAGCTATTTGTGATCAACGGCTCTGGGCCTATTACGATGTAGATTATTCGCGATTCGCCTTCAAAGCGGTCCATGAAAAGGTAAACGTTGTCGCCTATGAGAGCGGTAAGCTGGTCATCCAGGGCAAGGGAACGGAGGATTTTGTGCGTGACACCCTGGAAGCGGAAATCACCGGAGAACCACGTCTCGGTTACGAAGAGTTTTACAACCCTAAATGGTTTGAGCCTCACGCCGGTTTAGATGAATCCGGTAAAGGTGACTTATTTGGACCCCTGATTACCTGCTGTGTTATCGCCGATGGCGATATGGTGCGTGAATGGTTGAAAAATGACATTAAGGACAGCAAGAGAATGACAGACGCTTCCATCATCAACTTAGAAAAAATTATCCGCAAAACCCGCGGCGTGGTCATCCAGACTGCTTACTGTGGAATGGATAAATACAATCAATTGATGTCAAAACCTCACGCCAATTTAAACAGGCTCATGGCCTGGTTCCATGCACGCGCGCTCGAAGATGCTCTGAAAAAGAAGTCGGTTAAATGGGGCCTCCTTGATCAATTCAGTAAAGAACCATTGGTGCAGAAAATGATCAAAGACGAAAGTTTTGATTTGCAAATGCAGACCAAAGCCGAGTCGGACCCGGTAGTGGCGGCTGCCTCGATTTGCGCGCGCGCAGAATTTATTCGACAGATGAGCACCCTCTCCAAGAAGGCGGGAGAACCCTTGAAAAAGGGGGCATCCAAAGAAACCAAAAAACAGGCCGAACGCATTGTCGAAAAATCAGGACCTGATTCACTTAGGGAATTTGCCAAGCTTCATTTTAAAACCGCGCGTGAAGTGCTCGGCCTGCCCGTTACGAAATAACCGCCGAACAATTGTTGATTTACGATTGCCGATTGTCGAACGAAGAGATAGCCACTACCGGGCATGCAACTGCCGGACAATATCTTCCAGAGGCACAAGAATTTTTTTGTATCGAGAAACACAAGATGTAGAATAGATAATCCTTTAGTTCAATCGACAATCGGGTATTGTCAGTTCACCCATTACATTATGAAAACAATAGCCCAACTTATAGAAGAACGTTTTGGCCTTGAAACAGGTATAGGAAAAGATATGCCGGCCGAGGGGACCGTCGCGGAAATCCTCTCGCGACGCACGCAGCGTAAATATAGAGATGAGCCGGTATCCGATGAACTTCTGGAAGTGTTGCTGGCCTGCGCGCAGTCCGCACCGTCAAAATCGGACCTGCAGCAGTATTCGATCATCGTCGTTGACGATCCGTCTTCCCGTGAGGTTATCGGTGGATGGGAAGGTGAAGCACCAGTCTTCCTTGTCTTCTGCGCGGACATGAGACGCAATCAACAAATTGCCGCATGGCGCGGTCATGGATACGATAACAATAACATAGATAGTTTTTTAAATGCTTCGGTTGACGCCGCCCTCGCCATGCAGAGTCTGATTCACGCGGCCGAATCTCTGGGTCTCGGGTGCTGTCCCATAAGCGCAATTAGAAACAGGATAGAGACAATATGTGAACTCGTGGGATTACCTGACGGTGTCTACCCAATTTGCGGCCTTTGTATCGGCTGGCCCGTCAACGAGCATTTTGTATCCATGCGGTTACCACCCTCTGTCGTCGTTCACCGCAATTGTTACAGTGACTCAAATTTGGAAAAAGCAGTAGATGACTATGATCAGAGAAGGCATGAAAAATACGCGATCCCCCCGGAAAAGCAGCGTCACACAGAGAAATATGGTGTTCTTGAGCGCTGTGTCTGGTCCGAAAATGTGGCGCGTCAATTGTCGTTGCCAGAACGTCCAGAATTTAAAGACTTCCTGAATAAGCATGGCTTTGATCTCGCCTGAATTAATGAGAGGTCTCATTAAAAAAGTCAGCTTTTGCCATAATCTCTCACAAATTGTTCCAGAAGGCCCACAGCTGTTTTTCCGCCATCTTCCAGGGTAAGTTCACTTGCCAAATTTTCAGCATTTTTCCGAAGTCGTTGATCATTTTCAATCTCCGGGACAATTTTTGGGAGCAATTCCGGCCAGCGTCGCTTACTGATGCTGTGCCCCACTTCCAGATGTCTGGTTTCCCTGGCCCAAAAAAATTGATCGGCAATATGGGGGATAACAATACCGGGCTTTCCGGAATGCCAAACGGAAGCCGTAGTTCCTGCGCCACCATGATGAATGACACAAGATGCATGACGGAAAAGTTGGTCGTGCGATACCTGGTCAATAACCTTAATGTTAGAGTGCTCTTTCTCGGGTGAGAGATCTACCCAGCCTCGCTGGATGATAATTTTTCTGTTATTCGGCCAATGGCGTAAAAATCGACGCATCTTATGCTCTCGACGATCGAAGGTAACACTTCCAAAAGTAAGGACGGGCACTTCGCGGCCTGCGCAAAATGCTTCGAGATCCTCATCTAATTGGGGGTTTTCACGCGACTGCCAACGCAGGTGACCGACATATTGAAATCGTGAATCAATTTCCGCATGCGCGGGAATCAGCTTTTTGCTCACTGCCACCAGAGCAAGGTCAGCCGGAGCAAAAATAAATTGTTTAACGGGTGTCGTTATACCTTTTTTAATACTGGCAGCGAGGGTTTTATTTACGGTTCTGTGTATCATCATATCTGTTATTTTCCACCAGGCATAATTCCATTTACGCTGCAGCCCCTTTGGCAGGGTTCTCATTGTGGGGACACCATTGGGCGGATAGTCCGGCGATGGCACTGTCATATGACCGAAACAGACTACGGCAAAGGGAATACCGTGACGGTCCGCTCTCACCTTAAAATGGGGGAAGAGGTAAGAACAAACATAGAGGTCGGTATCCTCTAAAGCTTTTTCCAATCTGTCTAAAGTATCTTCGATATAAGGTATTCCACTGCGGTATATAATCTCTAATTGTTTCAACGAGTGTGGAGCACGTACCAGTTTTAGCATGCACGCGGCAAAGACTTCCTTCGTCCAGTCGGGAGGTATATAGATATAGTCCAGTCCCGCGCGTTTAACTTCATCTTTAAAAAGCGGGGCCGTCGCCAGTCGGACCGAATGCCCTGATTCAAGCAGGGCTTTGCCTAAGGCGATAACCGGATATATATCACCTGTCGAACCCTGTGAGTTGAGCAATACACGCATCTTTCAATTCTCGAATGTCGAATGTCGATTGTCGATTGTGGAATGAGCAGAAATAGACAGAAGATTTACACATTGATAGAAAACGGTGTAATGAAAAAGTTTACAGGCATCACGCGGCCACGATCAGCCGTCGCCCCGCAGTGGCGGGGCTATGGCCGACAGGCTAGCGCGTGGCCCTGTTCAATTTGAAGGATGTCAGGCTTCGCCCTCGGTACCGATTACCGATTGGCATTTTAATCCGTCTTATCAGAGTAATCCGCGGTATTTTTTAAAAAATGATTTTTCAACTTGAAATTGCTGAGGACAGGGGTGAACTTTAGGAACATGCCCCACGCTGATAAGGAATTCGTCCATCTCCATCTTCACACTGATTACAGTCTTCTCGATGGCGCGTGCCGTATCGACCGGCTGATGGAACAAGCGACCAATCTGGGCATGAAATCGCTCGCTATTACGGATCACGGAAATCTTTTCGGGCTTATCGACTTTTACCAGTCAGCGAACAAATTCGGGATAAAACCGCTCCTTGGTTGCGAAGTGTATCTGGTTACGGGCAGCCGACTTGAGCATCCGGAAAGGAACCTCCACCAATACTACCACATGGGTTTATTGGCTCGCAACTATACTGGTTACCAGAATCTTACAAAATTGGTCAGCGATGCTCATATCAATGGTTTCTACTACAAACCGAGGACCGACATGGAGCAACTGGCAGCGCACGCCGAAGGTCTTATAGGGTTTACCGGTTGTTTAAGGGGGGTTGTCCCCCAAGCCCTTCTCGCCGATCGCTATGAAGAAGCACGGGAGTGGGTTGGAAGGTTCATCGATATTTTTGGCAGAGAAAACTATATCGTTGAAATACAGGATCATCAAATCCCCGAGCAGAAGAAAATTATCCCTTCACTTCTAAAACTTGCTGAGGAATTTTCGCTGACTGTGGTCTGCACCAATGATGTCCATTATGTCAAACAGAGCGATTCCACCCCGCATGATGTACTGCTCTGCATCCAGACGGGGTCGAAAGTGGAAGATGAAAAGCGCATGCGTTTTTCCAATGAATTTTTTTACCTCAAGTCGGGTGAAGAAATGGCTCAGTTATTCAATGAACGTCCCGATTCACTCAAAAGCACACTGGCGGTTGCCGAAATGTGTGATGTTAAACTGCCCTTCGGTGAAAATCACTATCCGGTATTTAATATGCCCCCGGAAATCAAGACTCGATGCGATGACAACGCAACTTACTTAAAAGAGCTTTGCATTAAAGGATTACAAAAACGATACGGTGTTGATTACCACCATCCGCAAAATTACAAACCCCATGCGAATGAAGATCCGCAACTGGCAATAACACTTGTTGAGCGTATCAACTATGAACTGGAGGTCATCAATAAAACGGGCTACATCGATTATTATCTGATTGTTCAGGACTTCATTAATTGGGCCTTAAGCCAGGGTATCCCCGTGGGGCCGGGGCGCGGTTCTGGAGCGGGCAGCCTGGTTGCTTATCTCACGCATATAACCGATGTAGATCCTATTCGATTCAAGCTTCTTTTCGAACGCTTCCTTAATGAAGAGCGAATTTCGCCGCCTGACTTCGATATCGACTTTTGTATGCGAAGGCGCGGTGAAGTTATTGACTATGTACGCGGTAAGTATGGCGAAGACAGCGTAGCGAATATTATCACTTTCGGCACTTTCGGAGCTAAGATGGTGGTGCGTGACGTTGCCCGTGTGCTTAGTATTCCTTACGGCGAAGCTGATCGAATCGCCAAGATGGTGCCGGATGATCTTAAAATTACCCTCGACGAGTCGCTAATGAAAAGCACGGAGCTCCGAGAGGAGGTAGAGAATAATGAACTGGCTGCGAAAATCATCGACCACGGCAAGATTATTGAAGGCATGGTTCGTAATACAGGCACCCACGCTGCCGGCGTAATTATCGGAGACCGCCCTCTTACGGAATACATTCCCCTTACTATGCAGGAAGGAGCCCTCACAACCCAATACCCCCAGCTTCCCGTGGAAAATCTCGGATTGCTGAAAATGGACTTCCTCGGTCTTAAAACTTTAACCGTGATTGCCGACGCCGAGGACAACGTACGTCTCACCGCGGACAAGAACTTTGATATAAACACAATCTCGTTTGATAATAAAAAAACATTTCAATTGATAGACGATGGGAAGACAACAGGCGTATTTCAGCTGGAATCCGGTGGAATGCGTAACCTTTGCCGCCAGTTTAAAATTGCCAGTATTGATGAGATCGTCGCGCTCATCTCACTTTATCGGCCGGGACCGATGGAGTGGATTCCCGATTACATCCGAGGCAAGCATGACCCTTCGACGATAAAGTTTCCCCACCCTCTTTTGGAGGAAATATGTCATGAAACCTATGGCGTCATGGTTTATCAGGAACAGGTTATAGAGGCGGCTAAAGTCATTGCCGGTTTTACACCGGGAAGTGCTGATATTCTGCGCCATGCTATGGGCAAAAAAAATGTTAAAGAGATGAAAAAGCAACGGGAGGTTTTTATCGAAGGCGCTTTTAAAACCCATGGCATTGAAAGAAATGAAGCCATGGAAATATTTTCTATACTCGAAAAATTTGCCGGCTACGGGTTCAATAAATCACATTCATCTGGTTACGCTGTCCTCAGTTATCGAACTGCTTACCTTAAGGCCAATTACCCCGTGCAGTTTATGGCCGCGGCACTTTCCAGTGAACTCGGCAACTCTGACAAAGTAGCCTACTTTATCGACGAATGCTCTTCCCTCAATATACCCGTGCTTGGACCGGACATAAACTTCTCACGCGAAAACTTTACCCCCGTATTCGATGAAGAGACTGGTAAGAGCAGCATCCGTTTCGGGCTAGCCGCGATGAAAGGGGTGGGCGACGCCGCAGCCGCTACAATTATCGAGGAGAGAACAGCCCATGGAGACTTTTCTGATTTTTATGAATTTGTTTCACGTTTTGATTCGCGTTCTGTCAACCGTCGCGTTCTGGAGTGCCTGATAAAGTCGGGCGCTTTTGATTACTCGGGAGATGACCGTGGTCTCCTCTTTGCCAATATCGATAGTATTATGAACGAAATGGCTGCGCTTCAACGCGACCGCGAGCGTGGACAAGAGTCATTTTTCGAATTGCTGGACGCGGATAACGAATCTCCGGGTCTCGGATCCAACGGACACCCTCGGCACAACGGCAATGGCCGGAATGGAAAAGAAAACATAATGGCGCAAAACGATAAACTAAAATATGAAAAAGAATTGCTCGGTTTTTATGTTTCAGGCCACCCTATGAGTGACTATCAGGATCTCGATTTCGCCATCGATACAATCAAGGATGATAATCTTATCGATCTCGAAGACCGTTCCCTTTTTCGTCTCTGTGGCGTCGTCTCAAATGTGGCGAAGAAGATTTCCCGTAGAGACAATCGTCCCTGGGCAATCTTAACCCTGGGGACAAGACATAGCACTTATACTATCAATGTATATGCTGAATCTTATGCCCAATACAGTGATTACCTTGAAGATGGAAACCTTATCCTTATCACCGGAATCGTATTGAAGAGAGTTGACGACGTTCGCTTGAGTGCAGATGTCATTCATCCCCTCGATACCAGCATCCCCGATATCATAAAAAAAATCTGCTGGGTAATAAAACCCGAATCGGATGCGGATGACTTTCTCGATAAACTCCGAAAATTTATCGACGGCAATTATGGTGAAACACAGACACAGATCGGTATCCTCGTAAGTGATAATAAAATTATCATCGCCGACACGGCTCCTTCATTAACCTGGAAAGTTCAACCCGATATTTTTAAAGCCCTTCGTCAACATCCCGCGATTGTCCGCGTCGACATTGAAGCGCTCCCCCCCTATTCAAATATCAATCATCCGTGGTGATGCCATTGTCGATTGTCGATTGGGAGTGTGTCGGGCTTCGCCCTCGGTACCGATTGGGGGAATAGGTACAAAATAAGCAAAATACGTAAACAATACGCGGACGCGACAACGCGCGTCCCTCCAACATGGATCCTGAATCATTCCTGACCGGAGAGCCACGCGTCGTCGTGGCCGCGATGAATTAAAGATTTAATTCATGTAATAAATAAACCGTAAATTATATTTATGGTTAATAAGGAATTCCCAACACGCAAGTCTCCTGCCCATTTATCGGTCATAGAATTTACTAATCGTTCCAATATTGTATTTGTTACTGTTTGCTCACAGGACAGAAAGAATATCTTTGCTAACAAAGAGTCTTTTTTTCTTATGCAACAAGCTTGGGATGCAGCTAATTCCTGGAAAGTGGGTCGTTATATTATCTTACCAGACCATATTCACCTATTCTGTGCACCTTCCTCAGCTATCGTAGAACCATTGACTCAATGGATCAAATATTGGAAATCTTATGTTTCCTTTAGGTGGCCAAAGCCCGAAGACCAACCGATCTGGCAAAAAGGTTACTGGGATCGACAACTCCGGAATGCCGCGAGCTATGCAGCAAAGTGGTTGTATGTGCAGAATAATCCAATGCGTCATGGGTTAGTTGGAAATTCCAAAAATTGGCAATATAAAGGAGAAATGAATATTTTTCGCTGGCATAATGCGTAAACAATACGGACGCGACAACGCGCGTCCCTCCGGGAAATGCAATGTAGTATAATCGTTAATACTGGTGAGGTATTTTCCGAAAGGAACCTTTTTGGTACGTAAACACAGACTTCAATCTTAAATCATTCTTGACCGGAGGGTCACGCGTCGTCGTGGCCGCTGCCGTTATAACCTATGAATATTTTCCGAAGGCGTGATGCGTGAACAATATGGACGCGACAACGCGCGTCCCTCCAAGAATGATACAGGCAGGAGTGGCCGCGATGAATTAAAATTATTATGTGTCTCTTGTGCTTTTTGTTGCTATCTGAAAATGGTTAAAGATTTTTCTCCACGACTTTGGTCAGCGACTTGAATTCATTTTTCAAGGCTGGGTATAAGGCGCGATAGCGGGGATAAAAATCGGAATATATTGATTGATTGGAACCAGGTTGAAATTCACCCGTTACTTTTATTGTTTTTTCACAGGCTTCCTCTACTGAATTATAAACACCCGCACCCGCACCTGCTAACAACGCCGCCCCGAAAGCCGCACCTTCAGTAGTGTTTACGGTTACCATCGGTGAACTGAAATTATCCGCTAACATCTGCAGCCACAGTCGACTTCTCGCTCCCCCCCCGGAGGCAACAACCTGGCTCGGACTTATCCCGAGCGCGCGCATCAGTTCCAGTCCGTCGCGGAGACCATAGGTCACCCCTTCGAGTACCGCGCGCGTCATATGATCTTTTGTGTGACGCAATGTGAGACCGATAAATGCACCCTTGGCATCGGGGTCGGGGTAAGGCATACGCTCGCCTGAAAGATAGGGTAAAAAAAACAATCCCTCGGAACCCGCCGGTATTTCAGATGCTTTTTCCGTTAAGGTGTCATAGGCATCGACCCCGGTCTCTTCTTCAAGCGTTCTCTCTTCATTACCAAGTGTGTTGCGGTACCACTGAAAACTTCCCGCCGCGGAAAGCATCACCCCCATAAGATGCCACTTCCCAGGTACTGCATGGCAAAATGCATGCAACCTACCATTGGGTTCTACAAGGTATTGATCGGAATGCGCAAAGATTACTCCAGATGTACCCAAGGTCGCCGAAACTACTCCTTCTTTTACAATACCACACCCTATGGCTCCCGCTGCCTGGTCGCCACCACCGGCAATAATCGGTGTGCCCTCCATTAACCCGGTCAACTTTGCGGCCTCAGCACAGACCTTTGTCGAAGCAACGGGTGATTCCGTAACTTCAGGTACCCATTCCCGCGGCACTTCGCAACCGTCGAGCATCTCATCCGACCACTGACGCTTGGATACATCGAGCAGCGACATGCCGGATGCATCGGATACATCGGTAAAAAAATCCCCGGACAGGCGGTAGCGTATATAATCCTTGGGTAAAAGCACCTTGGCTACACGGGAATAGACTTCGGGTTCATTTTCTTTAACCCATACAATTTTTGGCGCTGTAAAACCGGCGAGGACAGGATTACCGGTTAACTCCAGCACTTTTTCTGCACCGATTTTATTGGTAATGGATTCACACTGCGACCCCGAGCGTTGATCATTCCACATGATGCAGGGACGAAGCACCTTTCCCTCTTTATCGAGAAGGACCAATCCATGCATCTGGCCGGTAAGACCGAGGCCGGCAATGTTGGAGGCGCCTATATTTTGCCCTTCGATTAAACGCTTGATTGACTGAATTGTCGCCTGCCACCAGTCTTCGGGATCTGATTCCGCCCATAACGGTTTAGGGGTCTGAAAATCATACTCGGGGGCTACGGTGTTCACCACCTCCCCCGACTCATCAATAAGTACCGCTTTGGCACTCGATGTGCCCACGTCAATGCCGATTAAAAAAGCCATACTTCAATTGTCGATTGGGATATAGGATAGCCACAAGAAGCACAAAAAACACAAGAGAAATCGTTATAAAGTGATTAAGATAGGGGGTGCGGATTGATTATCAGTACGCTTCTTAACCCCTGTGATTTTGAAAATATTAATGCTTTATAGCGGCCACGATCAGCCGTCGCCCCGCAGTGGCGGGGCTATGGCCGACAGGCTAACGCACATCCCTCCAGACATAGATTCACACTCACGCCAACTTTCCTCATAAAATCTCTTTTCTTTATCTTGTGCTTTTAATTGCTATCTCTTCAATCGACAAATCATCACTTATGCTCTAAAAAGATATGTATTAATATGAAAATAAAATTTAGTGGGAGCATCGCGCTCATTCTCTTGGCTTCGGTTATAAATCTTTCCGGAGAAAACGGTCCATCGGTTGGGATGATTATCCAGAGATCACAACAGTTGCTCATGAACGGACAGCACGCCCAGGCAACTGAGCTGCTCACCAGTGAGATCGCCATGAGGTCAGGCCCCGGTGCCGATGCCCAGGCACAGTCAGAAAATATGCAGCTGAGGGGGCTACTGGGAGACATCTATATGGAGCTATACCAAAGCGAAAAGGCGGTAGAACAGTATGATGAAATTATCAAACTCAACCCGAATTTCGCATTTCCCTATTTTATGAAAGGTAAAGCACTGGCGACGATGCAGGGACGAACTTTAGAAGCCCTCGAGACCTATCAAATCAGTGAAAGGCTCGGGTACGCGGAGTCGGAGCTCTATTCAGGTATCGGATGGTGTTTTATGATGTTAACTGAAGAGGGCAATCTGGATGAAGCGCAATATAAGCAGTATGTCAGTCACGCGATCAGTTATTTTAAAGCAGCTATATCCAAAGATCCTGAAAACCTTTCCGCATTGGGAAATTTAGCAGATTTACAGTTCAACATTGGAAACTATGAGGGGGCGATCAAGAACTATGAAAGACTTACTAAAAATACCCCGGGGAAAGCTCCCATTCTCATTCGTATGGGAGACGCCTATATAAAGGTGGGTAAAATACCGGAAGCTATTGAAATCCTGATAAAAGCCCAAGCTGCACTACCGAAGATCAGTGAACTTCACAATAATTTAGATAAAAGTGTGGTCATAGATTCCATGATACGCATTCAGCTGTATCTCGGCCAGGCGCTGACCTTAAAGAAGCGATTTCGGGAAGCGAAAAGAGCATTCGAGACCGTAATTGTTCTTACTGAAAGAACGGAATTAAGTATGGCGCCCAGTGAGAAAAAGATGTTCCAGGAAAAGGCGCAAAAAGCGATCGACTTCTTCACATCTGAACCCGGATTTCAGACCTTTACGAGTAAGGGGCACGAGAAAGCTGGAGAATTGGATTTTTCCCTCGATTACCCGAATGGTTGGTTTGCCAAGGAATCGAAAAAAACAAGCACTCTGAAAGTATTTTGGGAATATCCTTCTTCCTATTGTGATAGCATCTCCATTGTCATACCGCCCGGACAGAATCTTGATAAACCTGATATCTCCCATGAGCGATTTTTAACCCTTTTTGAGAGTCCACGACTTTCTGGCGTTCCTTCTGGAACAATTTCTGTTCAGAAAAAATTATTAGAAGATTATAAGTACCCCGCTGGATTTGTGGATTATTTCAGGCCTTCATCGAGTAAAAAAGATGCCGGTCAGTACTCGGTCAGAAAATATATTATTTATCTCGGCAACCAGATGGTATGGGTGGTCTTTAGTTTTTATCCTGAAGAAGACATCGACAAATTTAAAGATTCGGGGCCTTGGATGGAAACGATCATCGACAGCCTGGTTCAATTGTAGATGTTCTTGGTAACGGCCACGACGACGCGTGGCCCTCCAGATAGGAATGATTAAGGATCCATGTTGGAGGGACGCGCGTTGTCGCGTCCGTATTGTTTACGCATTATGCCATCGGAATATATTCATAAATTATAGCGGCAGCGGCCACGACGACGCGTGGCCCTCCATCCTATACCAATCGGCAATCGACAATCGACAATCGATTCACTCTTCCTTTTCCGGAGTCGGGATAGAGGGGATACTCCCGGGAGTAACTTTTTCAGAAACGTCTTCACCTGAGCGGTTGCGTATTTTCTGCGTGAAGTCGCTGAAAAGGGTATAGACTACGGGCACGATAAGGAGAGTGAAAATGGTGCTGGTAATGAGCCCGCCGATGGCGACCACCCCGAGGGGTCGACGGCTTTCAGCCCCGGCGCCAAATCCGATAGCAATCGGAAGTATACCGGCTATCGTTGAAAAGGTGGTCATCAAGATCGGGCGCAGGCGAATTTTGCCGGAAATTTTAATCGCTTCCATCGCGCTCTTTCCCTTCGCTATCTGCTGGTTGGCAAATTCAATGAGAAGGATGGAGTTCTTCGTGGCCAGAGCAATGAGGAGGACAAACCCGATCTGACTGAAAAGGTTGATATTCATGGCGGGGATACGCGGAATGATTGCTGCCATTACTTTGGCAAATGTCGGGGGATCGGGCGCGTAGTTGGCCCAACCGTAGAACATTTCACCAAGAAAGTTTACCCAGCTAAGAAGATAAAGCGCCCCAAAGGCACCGAGGGCAGCTAAGGGCACGGCGACGATGACCGTTAGTGGGTGAACAAGACTTTCAAACTGTGAGGCTAGAACCATGAAAACGACGATAAGGGCAATTAACATTACCCAATAGATATCTTTTGTCGTTTCTTTCATGTTTTTCGCATCACCAGCCCAAGAGTATCGGAAACCGGCGGGCATAGTTTCATCAACCACATCCAAAGCCCTTTCAATGGCGGTACCAAGAGGTATCCCTACAGGTGAGCCCTCAACCGTCGCGGAGCGGCTTCGATTGTAATGATAAATAGTATTTGGACCGCCACCTGGTTTGAGTGTAACCACATTGCTCAATTGAATAAGCTGTCCTTCCGTATTACGTATGTAAAGCCGCTCCACGTCGGAAGGAGTAAGGCGTGACTCGCGATCGAGCTGGACAATGACGTCGTATTCCTTACCCCCTCGCTGCACCTGGCTGAGATCCTGACCGCCGAAAAGTATCTGAAGTGTGCGTGAAAGATCCATTATGGACACCCCCAGGGCTCCTACCCTATTGCGATCAATATGTATGCGTAACTCAGGCTTATCGAGCTGAAACTGGGTGCGAACATTGCCGAGAAACCCTTCCTCGCGCAACCTGTTCGCCAACACCTTGGAATAATCATTGAGCGCATTAAGGTCATCGTGTTGCAAGACAAGTTGAAATGATTGTCCCCAGCCACCGCTGATAGCTTTCGGCAAGATCGGTATGGAAATAGCCCCTTCCACTTCATTAAAAAAACGCGCCCCAATACCATTAGGAGCTCCCACAATATCCTGCACCGAGAGGTCGCGCTCTTTACGGTCTTTGAAGCGGACAAACATTAAACCCTGTGACGCCTTGCCCGGCCCACCCCGACCGAGAGCGACGGCGGAAAAGAATCCCCCCACCCCGGGTGTTTCATGCATGATAACTTCCATCTGCCGCACCATGCGGTCGGTGTATTCGCTGGTCGCACCCTCAGGGGCAATGGCCAGACAGAAGAGTCTCCCCTTATCTTCTTCAGGCAGAAAGTCTTTTTCCAATTGCATGTATGTTAAGATGCTTAGCGCTACGATAATCAGGCTCCCAATTACGACTGCTGGTCGATGCCTGAGCACCAGTGAAAGGATGCGCTCATAGTTAGTCGTAGTCTTTTCCATCCATCGCTCGAAGAGATTAAATAAGGCGCCGTGTTTTTCCCGGTTAACGGGTTTGAGCACGCGCGCTGAAATCATCGGAGTTAAAGTAAGAGCGACGAATGAGGAAATGATGACTGAACCCGAGAGCGCTATGGCAAATTCAATGAAGAGGCGTCCGGTCAGGCTGGTCTGCAGCGCCATAGGAAGAAATACGGCTGCCAGTGATAAGGTAGTTGCGATCACCGCAAAAACGATTTCCTTCATACCCTCGATTGCAGCCTGCATGGGCTTTTGCCCTTCTTCTATGTGTCGATATATATTTTCAAGGACAACAATAGAGTCGTCGACGACAACCCCGATGGTTAAAACCATCGCCATCATCGTCACAATATTAATTGAGAATCCCATGAAGTAGAGGACGGCGAAGCAGCCCATCACCGCTACGGGAATGGCGACACTGGGAATAAAAGTGGAACGTACGTTCCGCAGGAATATAAAGATGGTTATGACAACGAGAATAAAAGCGATGAAGAGGGTTCTCCAAACCTCCTCAATCGCTTTCTCCACATAGATGCTTTCGTCATAAGCAATAAAAAATTCCACACCTTCTGGAAGCCAGGGTTTGAGTCGCTCCAGCTCTGTTTTAATCCCGCTGGCCACTTCGACCGTATTTGCCTTTGACTGTTTCACGACTCCAAGGCCAACCGCAGGTTTGGAGTTGTAGCGTGCGACAGAGCGCTCGTCTTCTACACCCACTTCTGCATAGCCGATGTCCTGCAGACGAATGAGGTTGTCACGATCTTCACGGATGATGAGACGGTTAAATTCATCCACTGTTCTCAATTCTCCCAAGGTCTGGATAGCCAACTCACGCTCACGGTTTTCAACACGCCCGCTCGGCAATTCCAGGTTCTGTCGTCTAAGCGCGTTCTCGACATCCAGGACCGTAATCCCATGAGCGGTCATTTTATCTGAGTCGAGCCAGAATCGAATAGCAAAGCGTTTTTCTCCACCGAGGATGACATTGCTGACACCACGAACGGTTTGCAGGGGATCCTTGAGGATTTCTTCACCAATATCGGAAAGTTCCAGTGTGGAGTAGCGCTCTCCAAATAGCGCAATCCATAAAAACGGCCGGGCGTCACCATCCTGCTTTGCGACGATGGGTTCATTAATTTCTTCAGGAAGGTCTTCACGCGCGCGCGCGACCCGGTCGCGAACATCCTGAGCGGCAAGGTCTATATCACGCGCGAGGACAAACTGCACAGTAATATTGCTCACCTGTTCCCGACTTTCACTGGTCAGGGTTTTGATGCCTTCGGTGGTATTGATTACCTCTTCCAGTTTTTCCGTAATCTCAGTTTCCACCACCTCCGCGCTTGCTCCGGGATACACGGTATTGACATTGACTATCGGTGGATCGATATCGGGCAGTTCCCGCACCGGCAATCGACTGATCGCGATAAGACCAAAAAGAATGAGCCCAAGATTCATCATCGAGGCGAGCACCGGTCGCTTGATGCAGATTTCAGGTAATTTCATGGACTTGCTGATTGGTGATTTGAATGATGTCGGGCCTCGCCCTCGGTAACGATAGTCTCTAGCGCTTCTCGATAACTTATCTTCCCCTACTCCAGATTGCCACGTCGCGATGATCCTCGCAATGAGAAAGGAATAAATCGTATTTCAATCGAGAATCGCCGGCTCTTCTCATCCGGTGTCAAGATTAGACGAAAATTCAGGTTGCCCGGCCTCTACGGATAAAGGATTCACTAATGAACCGGGGCCTACTTTTTGATGTCCTTCGATAATCACTCGCTCATCCACCCGCAATCCACCAGTGATTTCAACTTCACCATCAAGTCGCAAGCCGGTAGTTACATAATTTTCCTGCACGGTATTATCGCCATTCACCACCATGACCTGCGTTTTATTACCCTGCGTAATCAAGGCTGACTCAGGAATTACGAGCGCCTCGTCTTTAACTTGCAAAACAAGTTCAAGATTACCAAACATGCCCGGCTTTAGACGTCCACTTTCGTTTTCGATAGTGGCACGGACAAAGATGGTACGCGTATCTTCATCTACTTCGGGAGCTATAAAATAAACAGTTCCGGAATACTTTTCTTCGGAGTAAGCGGCTACCGTGATAAAAATCTCCTGATCAATGTGCAGTTCATTGAGGAAACGTTCCGGCACGCGAAAATCTGCCTTGATGGGGTTAGAGTCGACAAGGGTCGTGATAGTCTCACCTTGCGGGATAAACTGACCCGGACTCACGCGCCTGTAGCCTACTACCCCGTTAAAGGGCGCTCGCAAGATACTGTCCTCCAGTTGACGACGGCGAAGTTCGAGCAATGCGTTTAAAGCTGAAAACCTGGATATAGCCTGATCAAATTCCTGTTGTGAAACGGTGTTACTCTGGAGAAGACTGAGGTAGCGTTCACGATTAATTTTAGCGAGTTCAAAATTAGCTTCTGCTTCAGACACCCGAGCACGTAGCTTTTCTGTATCTAATTCAAAAATAAGATCACCCGCTTCAACTTTATCCCCTTCTTTAAAATGAATGTTTGTTACCACACCGCTGATTAAATTTTTAATTTCCACCCGCTCATTAGGCGCCAGCGTAGCGACAAGATTAATTTTATCAGAAACAGGTTTCAACTCCGGCTCTATCACGATTACGCTGACCGCGAATGCCGGGGGTTGATCTTCATCCTTATTACCCCCACAACCAGACAAAAACACTAAAACCCCCATTGAGTATAGCGTCACAAATAGCCACTTGTGCGATGATATAAGAAATTTCATGATATTGTATTTAATGACGCTATAAATTGATCTTCGTTCCGAATGCGATATTCATTTGTCTATTTTCCAATGTCGATTGAAAAGATCGCCGCACATGCACAAGAGTCACAAATATATGTAATTAAATTATTTAATAATATGAAGGGATAGATTAGTGATATTGCCCATCAAATCTGATAAACACCCATTAATCTAATACCGGAGTGCCACGCGCTGGCCTGTCGGCCATAGCCCCGCCACTGCGGGGCGACGGCTGATCGTGGCCGCTATTTAGAATGAATATTTTCCACTGGCATGATGCGTAAATAATACGGACGCGACAACGCGCGTCCCTCCAATTATTTTCAGGTCAGGAGTCCAGGAACCCTTAAGGAAATGCTTTATAAGCGTATTCTATGTTTTACTTTCTTGAAAAAGCTTGTTCGTTAAGCCCTCAAGTTTAACAATTGGTGTGTCCTAAAATGCAAAGCGCAATAAACAGTAATACCAGTGAGACGGTTTCCGACTGGAACCTTTTTGGCGCTCTGGGCAGATTATATCGCTACCGCGAAATTTTACGTCAGTTAGTCATGCGCAACATAAAGTCAAGACACCAGGGAAGTTATCTGGGCAGTCTCTGGCAATTATTAAACCCCCTGCTAATGATGTCTCTCTACACCTTTGTCTTTGGATATATATTCAGGGGCACTTATCACTCTTCCCCTCAAGAAACTACGCTCGAATACGGGCTAGGCATTTTTTTGAGCATTACCATTTATCAGTTCCTTGCAGAAATTCTCATGGTCTCACCAGGACTCTTGATCAATCATCCTAATTATGTAAAAAAAGTTGTCTTTCCCCTGGATGTATTACCGGTAGCCATTGTCGGGACAGCACTATACTATTTTCTTCTCACCCTCATCCTTGTCCTATTGGGCATTATATTCTTAGGCCCCGGCTTGAGCCCCAATGCGCTTTGGATGCCCGTCATCCTTCTCCCTTTTTTTCTCACCGCGCTTGGCCTGGCATGGATCTTTTCCGCAGTCGGGGTGTTCTTTCGCGATATCAATCAGCTGACAAATTTTCTCAGTCTCGCCCTCCTTTACTCGAGTGCGGTATTTTACTCATCGAAACAAATACCCGAACCCATCTGGCAATTCCTGAAATTCAATCCGCTCATCCATACTGTTGAGTTATCCCGACAAGTCTTACTCTGGGGACAGAGTCCGGAAATACAACCCCTCGCCTATCTTTACGGGTTCAGCATTATCTTCGTCTGGTTAGGTTATGTTGCCTTTAACAAAATGAAACCCGCTTTTGCCGATGTCATATGAACAATTTTCGAATGTTGATTTGAAAGACGTCGGGCTTCACCCTCGGTACCGATTGCCGAATTCGGATTTATATTGTCATTGCGAGCGGAGCGCGGCAATCCAGGGGTAAGCCAGTAAACCGTTCATCCTTTCCTACTGAACAATACTCAGGATATGGCTACTAAACCTGCAAGGTAAAATCACGCCATCAATATTTAAGGATATAATTTAGACATCCCATGGATCACCGCAGTCGACTATGCCTCCTTCCCGATGTAAAAAAAGCAATAATAGTTGCACCTTTACAAGGCGTTAACGTTATATACGGAATTGCGGATTGATTGAATAGTCACATAAATTATTCGATTAAAAGTTTTTATCGTCACCGGCATTGGGGTACGATACGGTCACTTTAAATATTTAAATTCCATTTAATTCATGAAACGAGCGTTAATCACGGGGATTACGGGTCAAGATGGGTCCTATCTTACAGAATTACTGATCGATAAAGGATACGAAGTGCATGGACTCGTCCGTCGGACAAGCACGATGATGGAACGCACCCGGATCGATCCGATACGAGAGCGCAATGCTAGTAACGGTAATCAACTTTATCTCCATTACGGTGACCTCACTGATTATGGGTCGCTGCTCGATCTGCTTAACATTGTTCAGCCCGATGAAATTTACAACCTTGCCGCGCAGAGCCATGTCCGTATCAGTTTTGATACGCCTGAAAGTACGACTGATATTACAGCTACAGGGACAGTAAGATTACTCGAAGCTGTGCGCCGATCAGGTTTAATCGGTAAAACGCGCTTTTATCAGGCATCATCTTCTGAAATGTTTGGTAATGCCACAGAAGTGCCGCAGACCGAAACGACCCCCTTTCATCCACGGTCACCTTACGCTTGCGCCAAGGCTCACGCTCATTGGATAACCATTAATTATCGTGAAGCCTATGGTCTGTATGCCTGTTGTGGAATATTATTTAATCATGAATCACCGCGCCGCGGTGAAAATTTTGTTACACGAAAAATAACCCAAACGGCAGGACGCATAAAAGCGGGTCTACAGAACAAGCTTACAATGGGGAACCTGAACGCCAAAAAAGATTGGGGGTACGCCAAAGAATATGTGGAAGGAATGTGGCAGATGCTGCAACAAGATAAAGCCGATGACTACATACTGGCAACGGGTGAACCGCACAGTGTGCAAGAATTTCTAGAAGCCTCTTTCCAATCATTAGACCTCGATTGGCGCGATTATTATGAACAGGATCCAAGATTTCTGCGCCCTTCAGAAGTAGATTCCCTGAGGGGTGATTACAGTAAAGCGAATAAAATATTTGGCTGGGAACCTAAAACAAAAATGAAAGAACTGGCTAAATTAATGACGGCGCACGATTATGAACTGGCTAAGCGAGAATCGCGATCTGATAGGGATTCAAACCCTGCACATTAAATGTATAAAATGGCGTTCTTTATCCAATCGCCATACTGATTTCAGGTGTGAGTCACTAAAGTATCATAATTATCACCAGTGAAGCTATCAATCGTCATCCCGACTTACAATCAAGATACCTTTATCGAAGATGCTATTAATAGCGTCCTCAAGCAGAGTGACTGTGAAATTGAACTCATTATTTTCGATGCTCTTTCCACCGACCGCACCGCCGAGATAGTTGAAAAATATAAAGGCCGCCTGACGTGGAAGCGAGAAGCTGACCACGGACAGGTAGATGCTATTCTCCAAGGTTTCAAGGAAAGCAGTGGAGATATCATTGCCTGGCTAAACTCGGATGATGCCTACTTACCGGGCATTTTTACTCGCGTCGTGAATATTTTTAAATCAGATCCTGATCTTCAATTTATATATGGCGACGCTCTGGATATAGATTCCCGGGGAAATATTCTCGGTCCCAATTTATTTACTGAAAACAGCGTTCCTCATCGATATTTATATTCACACAATTATATTGTTCAACCGACAATGTTTTTACGCCGCACGGTTCTTAATGCCATTGCCCCAATGCGGGAAGATCTTCTATGGACCATGGATTACGAATGGTTCGGGAGAATGTACCTCGCTGGTTTGAAGGGGCATCGCCTTCCCGCTTTTATCGCTACAAATCGTGATTACGCACACACAAAAACAAATACCGGAGGTTTTGCACGCTATAGGGAAATGCTGCGTGTTCACGCCTCACGATCCGGGCCGGTATTTTTAACGCGGCGCGCCGTCCGGATTTATACTCTTGAATTTATAATTAAAATATTTCGCAATAAAAAATATTCCATTCAATGTCTGGAAAATCTGAGTCAACGATTTATCACCTGCTTGGATAAAATATTTCTCAAAACCGTAGCTCCCCGCAGAGAAAATGAGATCATTAAAAATTACCAGGCAGAAATACTTCCCCGGGGTCCGACCCTGAATGAGCAGTGGGATAATTATAGTGAATTTTAGATTGATGCAGGATACAGGATGGTGAACAGTGAACAGTGAACAGTGAACAGTGAACAGTGAATAAATAAACAACAATGCAAGTAAAAATCAATAGGCTCAATCCGAAATCGAAAATCGGCATTCCGCAATGGCCTCAGTCCCAGTCCACACGTGCGCGAAGATCGGCTGAACCGAAGAAAGGTGCCTGCAGACCGGGCTTACTTACACGAATAGCGGTGATACCTCCTACCCGATGGAGTTGATGTGAGGGAGCGCCATCACCGCGATCACCCAATCCAATCGCGACATCAACGAGGTATTCACCCTCACCGAGACGACCGTCCAACCAGATAGCACAGCGGTAGAGCCGATGGGGCTCTAAATTTTTTACCACTTTCTCTATCTGTCGTGAACTTATCCCGTAGACCACCCGTTGATGGCGGTCGACAATCTGTAAACCGAGGTAAATACCGGTAACTGTTTCCCGTGCTTGTAAATATAAGTATAAGGAGATGGCTTCACCGACAACAAAGTCCGTTCGCGTTTTAGCTTCGGCATCCTGCACCTCACAGAAAATAAATTCTGCTTCCCGCGTCCCTATTTCGTCACGGTCACTCCAATTGCGGGGTTCTGCACCCTCAGGCAAACAAATCCCATTATCTGAAGTCACCGGTTTGAGTGGTTTATAAAGATTTGCCGATGGGCGCGGGCCCTGGTTTATTTCATGGTATAAACTGACTGCACGCGAACTTTTACCAAGAAATTTAGCACGGCCTTCGTGCAAGACAAGGGTGCGACTACACAGTGCTTTTACCGTAACGAGGTCGTGGCTTACGAGAAGTAATGTCATTCCTTTTTCCAGTCTTTCGCGGAAAAACCGAATGCATTTTGCCTGGAAAAAGATATCCCCAACGGAAAGCGCTTCATCAACTATGAATACTTCAGGTTCCACGAGCGTTTGCGTAGCAAATGCGAGTCGTACCATCATCCCGCTGGAATATGTCTTTACCTGCCGTTCGATAAATTCCCCGATTTCTGCAAACTCCGCAACTTCATCAAACCGGACTTCAATTTCTTTCTGGCTCAGCCCAAAGAGGGTGCCTAACATAAAGACGTTTTCACGCCCAGTGAATTCGGGATCAAAGCCCGACCCCAGTTCGAGCAGCGCTGCGATCCTCCCTTTAACGCATTTGGACCCCGATGATGAAGTGAGCGTACCAGCCAATATCTGTAAGAGCGTGCTTTTACCTGAACCATTTCTTCCAATAATGCCTAAGCTTTCCCCACGCTTAACATGTAACGAAATATCCTGCAGGGCATAAAAAGGTTTCCCTAACTGTTCCGCACGGCTGCTCAGGGTGTAAGAAAGTTTTTTCGGCAATAATGGCAAAGCAGCCAGTCGTCGCAGCAAAGGCGCTTTAATGCGAGCAGACGGGCTGTCCCAAAGGGTATATTGCTTACACACTCCCTCCATCTCTATCACTGAACCATTTTTATCCATAAATGTTCACAAGTTTTACAAAATTATAAGTATTTGTCGATGGTTACCATTGCCGATTGAGGGACGGCAGACAGGTGAGCTTCACTCACGGTCCATATTATGCTCGAATTTTTTGATTAAAAAGAACGCTCTACTTACACTATCGTATACACTCAAAACCAGGCATCCACTTCATTCAAGTAAACTGGTGGCTAAGCGTTTTTCCCGTGGATTTAACTTAGTCCGTGGTTTCCGATCATTTCGACGGTGCAGCCAGAGACGATAGGTGTGAAGCCATGGTTTATACGCACGGTAACACGCCTCAAATGTTGCCCGATGGGCATGCACCAGGTTCTGAACTGAAAATCGATTGCGTTGGTCATGACCTTTTTGAATCAACCTCTGGCGCAAAGAAGTCTCATCCCAAAGCCTTTCAATAGCTGCAGCAATCGACGCTGGATTCATGGGGTCAAAATAAATAGCGGCATCGGAGGCAACTTCCGGCAAACTGGTGCGATCGGCACAGGCAATAGGCAACCCGCTATCCATAGCTTCAACCAGCGGTATTCCGAATCCATCAAATAAGGAAGGACATACCAACATACGAGCACGGTGATAGAGCCATGATAATTCAGGGCGACTTATGCGCCCGAGATGAATTAATTTATCAGCATAATTAATCGCTTTTAACATGCGAAACCAATCTTCACGCCCATTTATTAAACTTCCCGTAAATATACAGGGAATATGCTTTCCTCTATCCGCCAGTTGTTTGAGCGCGGATATAAGCATTTTATGATTTTTATGCGGCCAATTATTTGCGGGATAAAAGATAAAGGGTTCATTTTCTCCAAGTGGCCAATCCCCGGGTTGCACGGCCTCAGGCAGCTCGTCTGAACAGAGGTAAATTCGGTCAATCTTGCGCGAGGGGACACCCAACATCCGGACAAAAGTATTCTTTGAAAAATCCGAAATAGTAATTGTGCGATCTGCGAGTCTCAAAGAAATATCATAATGGTAGAGACGACTTTCAAAGTCTTCGCGGCTGAAAAATTCCGGGAAAAACCGCTCTTGTATGTCCACGAGCGTGATTACGCAGGGTTTAGGTAATGGTCGTGGATAGAGGGAACCAATGGGACAGAAATAAATATCGAATTTGTCGAGATGATTGGCAATTTCTTCCTGGGCTTGAAGCCTGATTTCATGACTGCGACAAGAAGCTGGGAGTGTCCCCAGTAATGTTTCGTTCTGTGGAAAGCTGAATAGTATCAGGGAGTTATCAGGATAATACTGATGCCAGTGTCGCAGGAGCGTAAGGACGTAATTGCAAACACCTCCCCCTTCTTCCACTAAAAGCCAAAGATTTATACCGATTTTCATAAACGCTATTTATTGATCCGGAGATAAAATATTAAAATCAATCAGTTTGATTTTAATTGGGCGCAAACGAAAAAGCTGTGCATGGCGTCGGGACCGTCATCCCAGGTAATGAGTTTGCAGCCTAATTTGTCCAGTGCGTCCTTAATAATTTCAGGAGTGGGTATCCATTTATGTCCATCGAGGACAAAAGGCGAACCAGGATGCCATATAGCGCAATCTGGATGGGGTAAATAGAGAAATATATATCCGCCGAGAATAAGCCGAGCCACCCAGGTTGTCAGCGTTTCCCGCCACGCTTCGATATGTTCCAAACAATGAGAACTGAAAACGAAATCAAGCGAATGCTCGGGATAATTGTCGAGCAGGTTATCGGATCCGGGACCGCGCCAGATGTCTACCGGTTCAGCATGGGGCAAGGGCCAGTACCCGGCACCGATATCAATGCCATGACCCGAACAGTATTTTAGCGCTTCCCGGTGTATAGCAAATGATGCTCCACCCACAGTCAAATAATCAGGGTAAAAATTATTTTTGTATATCCACCCACCGTTGGCACGCGATACATCAGGATGCGAATGCCATTGCCGGTAAGCTTGAAAAAGATCGGGAGCATTGGGCATTTGCTCCAAGGGTATATTTTTGTGCTCTGTCAAAATTCCGACTTATGATTCGAATTTTATAAGAATCCAGCCTGTGTATGTGACTTTAGGGCAAAACATAAGATTAGCGCAAGCTGGTTTAATATCAGTAAGACCATCACTATCACTTGAAAACCGGCCCATCGATAGTTGCGTAATGTCACATCTCATCAAAGCCATGAATGTATTTCTTTTGCCGCGCGATTAAGCAAATACCTCTGGCTTTCAGCATCACTAAAATCACTGGCAATTCTACCCGCGGTACGCTTCCCTAGTTCCATGGCGAAGGCCTTCCCCTTATAGGAAAAGACATGGGGCAGGAAATCCATTAAATTATGGACGAATTTTTCCGCACTGTGATTTTCTTCCAGGTATTTTCGTCCCGCAATACCCATTGTGCGATAACGTTCAGGATTATTTATACAGTTATCAAGATGATCGTGTATATCTTTCTTTTCCATATCGGGACGAACAAAGGCGACACATGACTCCGGCAATTGTTTAAACCAACCAGCTTTTGTAACAAGACAGGGCAGTGCATGGTTCCAGGTACGGAGAAGCGACCCCGATGCCTCCCCCCGAGTTGGATAGCGAAGATTAATCGCGAGGTCGGCTGCGTCTAAAGCTGCGTTTAATTCTTTATCAGAGACAAAACCATGGAAAGTAACCCCCTTTTTTAAATTCAGTGACTCGATAAGTGAATTGACTTCATCGAGAAATTGAATCTCGCCGTAAATATGAAGATGAAGCTTATCTTTCCGTGGAAATACCGCTAAGGACTTGAGAAGAGGAATCAATCTACGGTTCTTCCCACCGAAGTAACCAAAGCAAATTAATGAAAGTTTCGATTTCTTATCAGTTGACTTGATTTTAAAATTCAAAGGCCTGAGATTATTTTCATTAGCGTATGGCAACGGCGTATAGAGAACAGGCGCCGGATTTCTCTCTGATATGTAATCTAAATTATCAGGATTATGAATAACGACACCGAGTGAATTGTTTAAGGCAAGCTCATAAAATGGAAAGAGGGTAATCATATCGTCTTTAGATGTCTCCCCGTTGATATATTTTATCCCCCCTTCTAATCCTTTCGAACCATAATAAGAGCGAAGCTTCTCAAGGTATTTATAATCACTTTGTGGACGAAAAATACCTTCAAACAATTCATGTAGATTTAAATCATGAAGTAAAATAATTCCGGAATGCTGCTGGCTGAAAAAGAAAATATCTTTGTGATAAATGCCATCGTTCCCTATATTATACAGTGTCGCGTCCGCTCTATTCAATGTTGCCCAGGACAGGTTACCCTCTTTAAATGAATAAACAGGTGCATAGCGTTCGAGTGATTTGTCCCACTCCTGTTGATAAGTCCAAAGCGTCAGGTCACAAATTCGTGAAAGGACAGGAATTATTCTCGCCGTGTAATGGGCAATATCGGTGCGTGCTGGAGGAAGAGGAGAAAACCAATTGATCTTCATTGCAATAATGTCTGAACTACGTGTTTCCAGGATAAATTCAGCGAGTGGTATTTCTCTTTACCGAGTCGCCCAGCTTTTACCGCAAACCCGGGATCGCCCCATAGTTGGTCCAAATGTTCTCCTAACGAATCAGGAGTAGGTTGAGCGACTAATCCGTTAACTTCATGATCAACAAATTCGAGTGGCCCTCCCGAATCACTGCAGGTAACTACCGCCTTCGAGGAAAGCATCGCTTCAAGGGTAACATAACCATAATCTTCATCCAATGGTGTAAATAATACGGCCCTCGCCCGAGCGTAGAATCTCTGTTTTTCTTCATCACTTACCCAATCGAACCAGGATATTCGATCAGCGACTTTGAGCTTTTCCGCCAAACTTTTCAAATCTCTCAAATATTCAGGATTGATCGGGCGACCCGAAAAATAAATTTTCACTGGCTTCTTCGTGCAGGTAAGGGCGCGAATGACTAAATCGTGACGTTTGAGGACTTCTAATCGGCTGGGATAATAAATATAATCCTCACTATCATCACAATAGAAACTCTCTGCCGAGGGCGGTGGCGGGTAAAGGGGTGGCGCAGATATACGACAGTACTTTTCCAGACGGCCGGAAACATTGGCGGAAAGTGTATGTATGCGTTTAGCTTCTAAGAGCAATTGCATTTCGAGATGTTCAATACTATGCCGTATTTTATCTCCATCGGGATAAGGGGCTAAATCATTGTTGGTATTTTCCCACAATTCAAAAGCGGAGCGGTGCTGATGTAGAATCCAGAGAACCTTATTAGGATGTTTAATGTGATAGGCAGGAAATTTCAGACCGACGACCAAGTCAACGGGAACACCATTGCTTTCCGTAATATCGAGCATGCGGCAAGCTAAAAGATGATCGAGAATTTCCTCCGGTGGGTACCAACGAAAAGGGATGGCGACAATTTCCGCTTGATGCCCCTCTTCCACGAAAGCATTTTTCAATGATTCAGCGAGTAATTCGGCGCCACCATAACAAAATGGCACTTGGGTTGTGGTGATAAGAATCCTCATATTAAGATACGATGGGACAGCTTCCCAAACGATCGATGCTTAAGCCTGGTCAGCAGGTGACGTCTCAGAAGGGGGACGCGAATTTTCTATTTTATTTATTTCTTCTTCCAATAATTTTAATTTTTTGCGCATACTGTTTATTTCAGCTTTTAATTCTTCAGTTGCGCGCAATTCAGTATTGGATTGCATATTCGTTTCGTCATGATGGCGATAATTATTTAAATGGATAATTTCAATCTTTTGCAGGCGCTTATCGATGCTTTTAAGCAGCTCTGAGAATCTGGACTGAACTTGAATTATCATACGATTCACTTTTCCCTGTTTTCGACGAAAACGTCGATAGAGGCTGGGCCCTTTAACCTTTGGGTGATTACTCTCTACGGCCTGGGATATAAACCCATCTATTTCTTCCCATTGTTGGTGCTTTATCATCGCTAACTCTAGATCTTCGCTAATGGGTAACAATTGGTCAAGCGGTTGGGACCTGGTTTTCCTGTCCAATTCCTTTTGCATCACAGAGTGAATGTCTGACAATTCAATTTTGCTCTGTTTTACCTCTTTATTCATGTGCGTTTTTTCGGATTTATTAATTTCAATTTTCTTCCCGTTTTCACCCAAAAATTGCTCCTCAAGGAAGATAAGTCATGGGCCATATTCTCTATGCGCTGCCCTAACTGTTCAATTTCTTTACGATGCTCTTCATTGATAGCTTCGATTTGCGATTGAAATTCCTTGTTCGACGCGTGAGCAGACCTGAGCGATTCATGGGCGGCTTCGACTTCTTTCTGCGCGCGTTCGGCGTTTTCTTTCCATACATTCCGGTCTTTATCCAGCATCTCAATGAATCTTCCGAATTCTTCCGGGTTTCTATCCCAAAATTCCGGTGGCGGGCTGGACTGGACGTCCGTTATTTCCAAACCGCTCAGTTTGAAATCTAAATTTTGTTCAACCCCGGTATAGATTATCTGAGCAATAGTATCATTATTCGTGGGAAACAGGCTCATCCAATCTTTGGTTTTATGCCGCGCCAATCCCACTCTCCATTTATCAGACCAGTTACCGGTATGCCGACGCGAAACAAAAAGCGATTCCGCATCACTGCGTGTTTTCATCCGCAATGTTTTTGCATCTCCGTAAAGCCGAGAACAGGCTAATTTCTTTTTTAAATAATGAAGGGGTTGGTTTTTTCCCATGCGCAGCCAGTATTCGTAATCGATAGCACAGTCCAATGATTCATCGAGGAGACCATACTTTTTAATTACCGTTGAACGGAAAAAAGTTGCCGGCTGGCAAATATAACAAAAATCCGCAAGTTTCGAAAAATCCCATTCTTCAGTCGGATAGGGGTAGAGCAGATGTCCGTCCTCGTCTACAATATCAGCATCACCGTAAAGGATCTCAACCTCCGGCTCCTGATCAAAAAAATCTAAAACCGCTTTAATCGCTCCAGGCATGTAGTAGTCGTCTGAATTTATCCAGGCGATTACCTTTCCCCTTGCCTCCTGCAATCCCTTATTAACCGCACTCGCCTGGCCGCGGTCCGGTTCGCTTATCCAAGTCGGTTGCAGCGCGTGCTTTTTAAGCAACTCGACGGTATTATCGTTACTCCCACCATCGTAAACAAGCACTTCATATTGCTCCCTCGCCAACCCCTGTTCGCCAATACTGTCGAGGCATTTTTCCAAATAAACGCCCTGCTGATACGAAGGTATGATGAATGAGATTAAAAAGTCAGTAGCCATGACTTTCTTTGTGAAAGTGACGTAGTTTTTTAGCTGTGCACGGGGTAAAGGTTATTGTCACTTCCTTTTACTCAATTGTTATCTCTTCCACTGGTTTGGTGATTTCAACACCGTCCTCGTTTACAAAGATTGCCGTTATGCTTTGAGAAGGCTGAGGCGTGTTGTCCGATTTGAAGTTATTCTGTGATATCAAGGATTCAAATCCGGGTGTTGTTGATCCACTCGGTGCAATAACGATAGAAGCGCCGTTTGTTTGCACCAGGTCTACCCCCGTGATACGCAATCCGGGGTTGCCGGCGGGGACGGTGAAGGAGCCCGCGGCAAACAGTAAATGCGGTTCCGCACTTCCACTGGCGTCAATGTCACCTATGGTTAAGCGTACCGCGATGGGGACCCCTCGCGCATCCACACCTACTTTTCCTGAGCTTCCCGAAAATACCGTATTCGATAGTTGCATTCCTCCTATTCCCGAGGAGTTAATCACCTCCACGAGGGTCACGTCAGCTTCTGCATCATAGGTCTGTCCCGCGGGGAAGAGGGCCTGGTTTACGGCGTTGATCGATCCCACCGTAAATATACTGAAGAAGGTCGAGGCGTCTGTTCCATCGATGACTACGCTGGGTTTACCACTTACGTACTCAACCTGTTGGTTGTAACGCGGTGGCAGGGACGGAGGTGAATAAGTAGCCGGGTCTAATGTTACATTAAAGGTGCCGCTGCCCGAGAACTCTACCTGGACAATGTCCTCGTCTTCATCCATGAAGGAGACGCGTGTTATCTGACCCGGTTTGGCCTGAAGTTGTATGCTCTGCCCGGTAAGCAGGACCTGATCAAAGATATTCCCATTGGGGTGCTGGATGTTCTCCCCGGCGACATCTCCCGAACCGTTAATAATAAGCGCGTTGGTTTCACCTCCGTTTCCTCCATTACTGCCTGCACTCTGTGGGGTATAATCCAGTTTTTTATTTTCAGCATTGGAAATTACTACTTGAGAAGATTGATCTGTTATAGAGGGGCCGGAAAAAGTAACGGTATAAGTACCATTCCCCGTCACCGGGACGGAATAACCTCCGGAAGCGGCAGTCACCGCAAAAAATTCAGACCCGTCAACTTCGACATTAATTCCACTCAACCCTTCGTCGAAATCATAAAAGTTATTTTCATTCTGATCGTCATAGGCCACACCCCTGATAAATGGAGTGGCCCCAATAAGTTGAACCCCTAAATCATGAGTGACAACTAAAGGACCAACTGTATTTTGCCCTGAGCCATTAGTTCCTAAAACGACACCTATCCCGGCTTCCCGAAATACTGAGTTATGAATACTGTTCCTGTGTCCCGGGGGACTTTGCATGCCAAAAGGTCCATTACCCCAATCAATCTCAAAGGCCGCGTGCGATGAAAAAGCTGACTGAGAAAAAGCGAAAACATTTTCGCCTAAATTCATAAAATTATAACCCTGATTTCTTGCGCGATCACCGCTGCTATCACCCGGCTCATTCGGTGGCAGTGGATCATCTGAACTAAAATGCCCTTGAAATATATTATTGAACATGTCCTGACTGTGAAGTCTCGCCGCTGTTGTCAGTTGTTCACTCATGGAAAGCGGGGGAAGGTTTTGCTCAAGGGTCATAAATTGATTTACCAATTCATTGACATCCACTCCAAAAAAATCGATGGCATTTAAAACATCAGAATCCGTAGTGTTAGCTAACCGCTGTGCTTCCGCATTGGCATCCGAACGCGCGCGATTAATCAATTCCAGAATAAGCTGTTCTTCATCCGTGGGTTGACCAATGGAATACTGCGTTTGCGCCGCGCTAATTTCCGACTTGGGTGTCGTGGCTGCAGGTTGATCATTAGTAATAACCGGGGGCGCGGGCGGGGGCGCTTTTGGTTGGGCATTACCTATCGCGCTCGCGAAAATTATGAGGAAAGGAACTAAAATAAAAAAACGGGCCCTTATATTAAATAAGAATATCATATTATAATTTCAGTTAAAATACCTATATCAGAGCGGAGGAATGTGGCAAGCCTACTTTAGTTCGGAGGATACGTTCAAAAGATGAGATAAAATTGAAAGCTTTATTTAACACCTTAGATCAAAATTACGCGGAAATTCTAAGTTTGCTTCATTAATGACACTGTCTATTATCTGTAGTTTCGTTAATATATATGGAAGAAGAAAAATATTTCTTTGGGACGCGGTTAGCGCACAGATTGGATTACTATGCTTTCCTGCGCACGGGCAGCCATTTCCTGTGGAATTGTTTCACCGGTCTTTTTGATCTCGTTTTTTTTGAAAACGAATTTGTCAATGACCCTGAAGCAAAGCAGCGCCAGGAAGAGCTTGATCCCATGGCCCTTTATGCCCTGAAACTCAGGTCGGATACGGCACCTTATCAACCCGTATGCATTAATGCCGTCCCTAACGGATTACACGGATTTCCCCAGGATGGCCCCAATCCGATTATTATTCTCATGCGTGACCCCTACGCCAGTATATACAGTTTATATCTTACTGCACGCGACCGTTGGGGATTAAAAGTTGATGATACCGTATCCTGGTTAAAGGAAAACTTTGCGCTCTACCGGAAGTTTTATGATGAAGCATTTAAACTTAATGAAGCGAATCAGGAAAAAGTACTGATCGTCCGCTATGAAGCGCTGAAAGCCGGCCCCCAGGAATTGCAAAAGATCGTAGACTTCGTGGGGGTGAGACCAAAACTGAAATCAGAATATGTTTTCTGGTGGACGCGATTTGATCGCATAACGAGGGAAGGTGAACGCACCTTTTACCGGGCGGGGGATAACGAACTTTGGAAACAGGACAAGGCCTGGCGAGAAGCCCTGGAAAAAGCGGAAATCGACGAATTTTCTAAATTTGATTATTCCCTGAATGGCCCATGAGACAAATATAGAGCAGCCCCATTCTGAATTCAAATCCGATGCCCGTTTTGAAAAAGCCGAGCGGTGTTGGTGTGGATGGAAAAGTAAAACGACAAGTAGATTTTCTTCTGATTATTTAAAATGCGATCGTTGCGGAACCCACTATGCAAATCGCCGCATTAAACCTGAAGCCGTATCTTCATTTTATTCATACGAAAGCTATTGGCAAAAGCGTCAGCTGAGTAAGAAACATCCAAACCTGGAAGAACGCCGGGCAATTATTGAAGAAGATGGTAGAGTAGACAAATGGATGGCGAGCATGGGCAGGTATACCGCGTCACCTGGCACAGCCATTGAAGTGGGTTGCGCCGAAGGATCCCTCTTGCACGCATTAAATAAGTTGGGTTGGAAAACGGTTGGCATAGAGCCCGATCCAAATACGGTGGACAAGGTGAAAGAAAAGACCGGCCTTGATGTTAGACCCGGGGTATTTCCCGATGTTGATAATTTACCGAAGACTGAACTTTTTATCGCTTGTGATGTCATTGAACACACTGGTAATCCCGTGGCATTTATAAAAGCGGCCCACCGTCAACTTAACCCGAGCGGAGTTCTTTATCTTCAATTACCATTAATCGATGAAAGTGACACCATAAATTCAATCAACCCCAACGTGTTTGATCCAGAGGAACACGCTTATATTTTTACGCGATCCGCAATCACAACAGTTCTCAATGCCTGTGATTTCGATATACTGGAAAATGATGATTGCTGGCAACGGTTCCATGAAATCACCATTGCCAGGCGAAGAGAACGCACGGTCACAGGTCACCGCTACATAGCCAATTTGGGAGAAACATTCAGTAGAGAATACTGCGAATTCATCGACACTCTTAACGAATTAGCTGAACCGCTTGGATTGCGCACCTTTTGCAACTGGGCTAAAATCTGGGAATATCCCAGGCTTTGGTATCAGGGTTTAGATCAACTGAATTGGAAAGGCTTACATCTCCTTGATATAGGAAGTGAACAATCACCATGGCCCTGGCTGTTGGCGTTGAAAGGGGCTCGTGTAACCTTGATCGAGACAAAGTCGAACTGGGTGGAACAGTGGGAGGCAGTGCGCCAAAAACTTGAAGTCAATGTTGATTGGATAATCACCGAATCCAGCCAACTGCCCATCGAGTCGGCATCAATTGACACCGTCACCAGTTTATCCGTAATCGAACATCAGGAAAATAAAGAGACCGCAATTAATGAAATCGTGCGGGTTCTTAAACCGGGAGGTTATCTCGGTATAAGCTTTGATATTTGCGAACCGGATTATGGCATGACCTATCCCGACTGGGGAGGCACCCCACTGACGCTCTCATCATTCGAACAATTGATCTGGTTTCATCATGCCTTTGGTAACAATCAACCCCCTGAATGGAACCGCGAGGACATAGATGGCTTTCTCGCCTGGCATCAACTTACGGCGGCCCATCACAATTATGTTACCGGTGCAGCTCTCCTTCGCAAAATACAGTGATCATAAACCCACAATCGATTTCCGATCGCTGATTGTCGATTGCGGATTTTTTTCATTTGATGTCGGGGTGTACTCGATAGCCAATTATTCCTGGCGGTTAAAATATACCTCATCCATATTACCCTGGATTGCCGCGTCACCCGTTACTGCGGGTTCCTCGCAATGACAATACAAGAACACCCTTCTCAGTCCGCAATTGCATAGTTAAGCTTTGGGTTGACCTCATTGCCAAGTTATCAGATTATTATAGACGATTATGCGAGTCCGCATTCCATTCTTTCTCAGGAAGGTCCTTTTCATTACATTAATGCCAGCAGCATTACTGCAAGGTCTGGGCTATGCATTAGAATACGTTCAACCTCACGAATTACAAAATTTAACGACCAATTCTCCCTTTATTCCGTCCGGATTTAACCAGAACCAGGTAGGATCAAAAGAATACAATGCCAATGAACCCGGTTTCTCCATTAATAAATTGGATCTCCGGGGTATTGTAGAGATCGATGGGAATTATATTTTCTGCCTTCAAGAACAGACATCGAGCAAGGCGTTCTGGATCGGCATGAATGAAAACTATGAAGGTATTAATATCGTCGATTACGATCCTTCCAATTACACCGTAGTCGTAAGTAAATCGGGTATTGAGCAAAAGATAAAACTGGCTAAAACCATTCACCCCACAGAAATGACGAATATCGATCAATTACCTGATACCGAGCGAAAACGAAGGAAAGATCTTTTTCAGCAACTTTCACAGATCACGAAAGATGATATGGAAGCCGTAAAAAATAAAAAACGGCCATCAGTGCCCACTAGAAGAACCCGGGTGAGAAGATAAGGGGATCCATTACCCCTCTATTACTAATCCAACAGCTTTTAAAATTTTAATTTTAATCAAATGATTGCCCATTTCCGGAGTCCGGGAATGGGCTTTTATATGTTCCTCTTCGTCGGTTTGACTGTATTGCTTTAATTTTAATATGTTATCCTTTGGGATAAAGACGAAGAGGCAGACGAAGACGAAGATTGTTATAATAAAAACAGAGCATCAAACCATTCAATCTTGACCCCCGGGAAGAATATTTGCGAAATGGATGCGCCTGGATCCAGGCGGGCGTAGTTTAGTGGTAAAACTCCAGCCTTCCAAGCTGGTTACGGGAGTTCGATTCTCCCCGCCCGCACCAACCCAGTGTCAATTGGCGAACAGGTTTTTCTATCCATGGGATTTCAAGACCCCTCCAGGCACAGCTTGGTGTTCTCCCGTGCTGAAGCGTTCATAAAGCTTTATGAAGGTTCAAGATATGACCTGCGCCTTCTTATTTAAATATGAGATCGAAACAGGTTTCCTACATAGTTTTACGCAGATAAATACGTATCTTTGTTCACTATTTTTACTCTTTTCACTCGATAGAGTAAAAACGTATTTAATGAGATACTTGTAGGATGTTACAAATGAAACCAACCATCAAGTTCGGATCATCTGGCTTTACCCTCGTTGAAATGATGATCGCTGTCTCCATCATCGCGCTTTTAACATCGATTGCGATACCCGCTTATAATTATAATTCGGTAAATTTAAAATCACAAAACGCTTCACTTTTGAATGATTACCGGACCCATGCTGAAGCTTTAATTCGCAGCGCTATGGAAAGAGGTGACTACACCTCATTTGACGGATCTGGTCCTATACCTTCCAGTATAAGTGGATATTTACCATACACTGTGCTTAACTCACCTGTGGGCGGTCATTGGAATTGGGATCACACCGATTGGGGCATCACGGCGGGGATAAGTCTCAGTAATGCCAGTATTGGAACTCAACGAATGTCGTCAATTGACGAACAACTCGATGACGGCGATCTTTCCACGGGAGCGTTTCGAAAAACCAATGTTAACCGTTACACCCTTGTCATCGAGGAGTAGGTCGATCTCTCCCCCGGAGAATTTATATAAACGGGGTAATAATTAAGCATATGGGGGAGTTGTGCCGGGCCCCCTTGAACTAATTGCCTTGAGTAGCAATTGGCGGCTTTATTTTATGGGGTAAAGCATTTTATATCATTACTGCATAATTCTGCAGCGGTGCGCTTAATTAAACTTTCAGTCAATCTGGTTTCCTTATCTATAACAGCTATGGCTTAATGGCTGAGGGTGGCCATCTCGACAATCGAAAATCGTTAAATAACTAAATGAGAGTAGGGATAACAGGGGCCAATGGTTTTATAGGGAATCATTTGACAAGGCACATTGCCGCTTTGGACCACGAGGTCATCGCATTTCTTCATAGAGGCACCTCGGATGCTCTTATCGAGGATTACGCGCACAAAATATTTTGGGGTGATATCACTGATATAGAGAGTCTGCGACCCTTTACAAAGAGTTGCGATGTTCTTTTTCACCTTGCGGGTTTCAACCGGTACTGGTCCAGAGATCCGGAAATTTTTTATAAATTAAATTTCGTCGGTCCCAAAAATATTGCAAGCGCCTGTATGTCTGAAGGAATTGAAAAACTCGTTCATATAAGCAGCTGTATTACTCTGGGTGCCTCTGAGAAACCAGAAGCTCGTGATGAAGAATCAACATTTAATTTGTCCGGTATTCGATTTATGTATGCAGAGTCGAAAAAGGCCGGGGAAGACGAAATGAAGCTTTGGGCCAAAGAGAAAGGTTTACCAGTAGTCATTGCTAATCCCGCTTCAGCTATTGGAGAGATGGATTACGGGCCGACGCCCATAGGCGAACCCATCATAGATATCTGTAAAAAAGGGTGGCCGGTCTGGGTAGATGGCGGCGCCTGTTTTATGGATATCGAGGACCTCGTTCAAGGATTATGGCTGACGCTGGAAAAAGGTCGTGCTGGCCAACAGTACCTCTTAGCGGGTGATAATTTATTAAATAAAGATTTCATGGCAAAAGTGGCCGACCTTGCGGGAAGAGAACATACTAAATGGCGCATTCCAAAACCCCTGATCAGCATCGTGGCGCACTACCAGGAGTGGATGGCCAATCACATTACACACCGGGCGCCAAAAATTACGGTGGGGATGCAGGGTCTCATTGGAAAGTATTTGTACTATAATAATGCCAAGGCTAGAAAAGAGCTGGGTTTTAATCCTGGCCCCTGTGACGGAGCGATTGAAAAATCCATTCAATGGTTCACCAACAATGGGTTTATATAATCATGCATGCTGATCTAATTACCGGGGCTACTGGATTTATCGGGCGTCATCTCAGTGAGCGATTGTTAAGGGAAGGCCGTAAATTAAAACTTTTCTGCAGACCGGAAAGTAAACATAAACTGCCCCCATTCCCCCAAGGATCGGCAGAAATTGTAATAGGGGATTTACGCATCCGCGATACAATAAATAAAGCCATGCATGGCGTTGAACGGGTCTATCATTGCGCGGGTCATGTATTGGATTGGGGCTCGCAAGAGACCTTTCATTCAACGAATGTGCAAGGCACGGAATGGCTGCTGGAAGCTTCCGTCGATAGAAAGATCAAGCGATTTGTCCACCTTAGTTCCATCGCGGTTTTTGGTGTTCCCTCACCTCCTTACTTTGACGACGAGACACCTTACAATCCCGGAAAAGACTTTTATTCTCAATCGAAAGTAGAAGGGGAAAGCCTTGCATTCAAATTTCATCGTGATCACGGATTGCCGGTAGTGGTCCTAAGGCCCTCAGTAGTATATGGTCCCGGCAGCAGTTGGGTTGAAGAACCTGTTCGTTTAATTCGCAAGAACAGAATGTTTCTCATTGCCGGTGGTAAAGGCACCTGTCATCCGTGCTATATCGACAATTTGATTGATGCCATTATACTTGTATCGGAGCATTCGGGTGCGGTTGGTCAGGGGTATATTGTAGGGGATAACCAACCGATAACATTCGATGAATTTTTCAATCATCTGGCTAAACTTGTCGGAGCAAAACCGGTAAACAGGTCCATCCCCCTTTTCTTATCACGCATCATGGCCTCCTTTTTTGAATGTTCACACAAGCGCTTAAAGATAGGAGACCGACCCTTCCTGACGCACACGGCCATTGATATGGTGGCAACTCAAAGCACCATGTCGATGAATAAGATATGCCGTGAACTTGACTATAAACCCGGAATCTCCATCGAACGTGGAATGGAAATTTTAAAACCGTGGTTAAATGATCCGCCTCACGGCATTTTAAGATAACTGGCCGCAGGACACGCTATTATTGATTCTCATTCAAGTGTAAAAATAGCATTTGGGGGGACACCACAACCTGATCAGCATTATCGCCCTAACAAAACGAAGCAGTCCGATAAATAATTAATATTGATCGGATACATTTCTCTCACCGGGCAAGGAATCTGGCGTAAAATGAGTAGACTGCAAATATATTAGCACCGATAGCCGCAAGCCAAATGAATATGTCAGTACGATTGATCAGAGCCAGAACAAGTAGAATGAAAATAAAATCACGATTAGCTAATTTATTTTCAATATTACGGCGTCTGTTTTTTGAAATACCCTCAGAACGTTCAGGTGATTTACTCTCTGAGATTGACGCGCTAAGGAAAATAAAAGAAACGAGGCTGCCCAATACTGCCAATGTCCCGAGAGCGGTAAAGTAACCTTCTCCCGTTGATTGGGATAATCCAGCACCGATTGAGAAAAAGACCGCGAAATTAACGAGACAATCACAGGTGATATCCAGCTTAGCGCCAAATGGTGTTTCACCGAAGGTCAGTCGAGCCAATTCACCGTCCACTCCATCAATCCACGTGGAAATAACCAGAACGACAGCTCCGATTAAACTCATCCCATAGGAGCCCTGGAAAAAAAACCAAATGGAGACTAACCCAAGAAAAAAACTAACCAGAGTAATCTGGTTAGGACTTATCGATGTTCTAATTGCAAGATGGGTTAAGAGACGAGAAACACTACGTGAAAAAAGCCTGTTTATGAGGCTGTCAGTATCCAAACCACCGGACTGTATGATACGGTCATGTTGAATCTTAAAATCGTTTTCATCGTTAATTATCGTTTCTTGTCTATCGGGCAAATAGCCTATCTTCCGGTATATATCGGCGTCACTCCCGTCTTTTTTTTCAGCGCTTTTATTTGCTGATATTTCCAATCCCTTTTTATTGAAATCCCCAATATTGTTCAGGAGAAAGTCCAAGCGCTCGGAATCCATGTCAGACACTTTCATCTGATCACTCTGTAAAGAATTACCTGTTATTGAGGTTAAAGCGTTATTGATTTCGGTTTTGTCATAGAGCACAGATCCATTTAAGACAATGATCCGCCTATAGTTCTGAACTAAACTTTTCAGATCCCCGACTTTCGATAGCCAATCCGTTTTAATATTAATTTTCGGTTCGTTTTTAATTCGGCTGCAAAGATCATTCAATTCCTCTTCTTGATTATAATATATAATCAAATGTTCTCCCCCACCCCGTTGAATATTAAGAATATTTCTCAAGAGAAAGGGAACACCGGCAATAGGCGTTGTATACCAGTTTCCCGTTTTATGGGTGGGTGGCGTCGGGGTAAGTAATAAGAGGATTAGCGACCCCTTATGCACGTTGGTATCGAGTTGCGGATCGGTCATTCTGGTCGTGTTACTGGCAAACCTTTAAAGCTCGCTTACCCCGCGTATTAATTAAGGTAACGCGCCAGGGATAATCTGTCGTTCAGCCCTCGCGTAAATTTAGCGGACTATGCTTCGATGTGCTCAATGTAGAATGCAGTCGAGACGCAGCGTGTTTCACAATCATATATATGACGCTATCAGACTAACGAGTCATTTTTTTTCTAAGAACGATTAACTCGATATCTTAGGGAGCGCAGCGTTCTTTTTCAATGTATGATAACAGCTGTCTGCTTTCTTCCAGATCCGACACAATAAGCACCAACGTTCCAGGTTTTTTTAATACATCACGGGAATGTAAAACCTGCCCAAATCCTTCATGCCATGTATCGATGAAATTGACTTCATATATACGGGTATCCGTAACAAGATCTGCCGCTAAATAGGGAATTTTAACCGTCATATCTCCCCCACCGATTTGAAATGCTAATAATTTTGTCCACGTTGACTCACGTGCTCCTGAAAAAATCTGAAATGTATAAACATCATATGCACTGAGTGAAGAATGCCCCAACGCGATAAAGAGTAGTGTTATTAATGTACAACGCATTTATATTTTCTCCTAATTTTTATATTTGACATTTCCTGCACTCTATTCTTCTACCACAAGGTTTCAATAGAATATAGTAGAAATTGTCGATCTTCGATTAAGATAAATAAGAAGGCTCGATCCAGATTGGACAGAATGTGATCAGTCGTTGTTTTTCCGCGCTGATGAAGTTAAATCTAATCATGTTTACCTCCCCGCTTGTATTGCGAGGATCCTGCTGTTGCGGGATCCTTCGCAATGACAAAGGGATATGCGTATACGCGTACCGAGGGCGAAGCCCGACACACTCAAATGTGTGCATGCGATAATGCGGTTATACATGGGAAATGAAAATATTTCCTGCCTCAACCGCAGATCAATTATTTATCCAGCAATCTTAAATTACCTCACTCAATTGTAAGCTCTTCGGTCGTCACTGTGATCTCATCACCATCCTCGTTGGAAAATGTCGCATTTATGCTCTGAGTCGGTTGGGGCGTATTGTCAGACTTGAAGTTGTTTTGGGTGATCAAAGTATCGAAACCAGTAGTCGTCGATCCGCTCTCAGCGACTACAATCGAAGTACCGTTCGTCTGCTCAAGATCCCCACCCGTAATCCGTAAACCGGGGTTGCCCGCAGGTACCGTGAAGGACCCTTCTCCGAACAGGAGGTGAGGCACCGCATCGCCATCGGCATCGATGTCGCCCACCGTTAAGCGTACCGCGATCGGCACTCCGCGTGCATCCACGCCTACTTTACCAGTGCTTCCACTGAACACGGTGTTCGACAGTTGTACCCCTCCAAGTCCCGTGGAATTAATTACTTCCACGAGGGTCACGTCAGCTTGTGCGTCATATACCTGTCCTTCGGGGAACAGCGCCTGGTTAAAGGCGTTGATCCTGCCCACCGTGAAGATGCTGAAGAAGGTATTGGCGTCAGCTCCGTCAATGACCACGCTCGGTTTGCCCGTCACGTACTCTACTGCCTGATTGTAGCGTGGGGGAATGGCCGGGGGCAGGAAGGTGGCCGGATCGAGGGTTACGGTAAAGGTCCCATTACCTGAGAATTCTACCTGCACGATATCCTCGTTTTCATCCATGAAGGAAACGCGGGTGATCTGTCCCGGTTTAGCCTGGAGTTGGACGGACTCTCCAGTGAGTAATATCTGATCGAAGACGTTACCGTTGGCATGCTGAATGTTTTCACCTGCGATATCGCCCGAGCCGTCGAGAACCAGGGGTACAGACGGTGCTGCGACGGTGATGACCGCGGTATCGCTGTCAGCACTGCCGCCGGCATTAGTTATCTGTGCCCAGTAGTTCGTGCTCGTGGTGAGCGCACCGGTAGTTAGCGTGCTGCCGGTAGCGCCGGCAACGGGAGCGGCGGTATCACCGCTGTTGCCGGTAAACCACTGATAAGTAAGATCATCACCACTGACCACTACAGACAATACTACCGCTGTGCCGGACTGCACTTCCTGGCTCGCGGGCTGGGTGGTAATGGAAGGACCGGTTACCGGTGGCGGTCCCTCGGAACCACTTCCGGGGGCACCAACCGGGGTAAATCCAAAATCATCAATAACATTGTGTAGAACATCCCCTTGCGTAGAGACTAAATCCAGGTTGAGATAATGAATTTTCCCAATCCCTTCTGGTGCTCCCAACTCCGCGGCATTAAAAGATATATAATCAAAGGGTGATTCAAAAAATAAGTGACTTATATTTAATGGTATATCTTTGGTTGAAGTGAGCAGGTTATCATTGGTGTCGAATACTTGAATTTCCCCGTCTCCTTCAAGGAATACAGCGGCGTAAAACTCAACTTTAGCGACAGGTGTCTCAAAAGTAATAATACCTAAGCCAGTTCCTCCGAAAGATTCGTCCTCAACTCTCCAGGCACCGGGGACCAGTGGAAAATCTCCACCCCCCTGTGTTACACCATCGGGAATAGTATGATTAAAAAAACCTCCACCTGAGACAGCCGCAATGCCACCGGTAAACGTTGCGGTGTAAGGTGACTCACCGATGGTGAAAATTAATCTCGAATTGGCACTGGAAGCTCCCGGCGTTCGAAAATAAGGACTAAGACCTATATTCGCAAAATCTTCATAAACGGTATTGTTGGGTGGACCTACAACATAGGTAAAACCAAGATCGTCAATGGCCGCTCGGCCATTTACATTGATGATTTTAATTTCGAGGACACCGTTCGTAAAGGTAAGGTCGGTATCATCCAGTATATCCCCACTGAAGGCGACGAAACTCTGAAGCGGGGGGTTGGCGCCGGGACTGATGTTTGCCGGCAACCCTTCTATCGTCCCCCCTTCCCTTAAAAAAAATCGATTTCTATCTCTAAGCTCCATACGGCCACCACCGGTTGATTCAGCAACATAAAACTGGAGTAAATTAGCGCCTCTTTCCAAAATAACTTTTCCTTCCTGACCCGCTTCAAGGACCAACGCTTTTGTTCCCGAGTGCGCGAGGGCCGGGTCATCCACAGTCTCCAGGGTAAACCCAATAACCCGGACAGTGAAGGGCGCAACGCCCAGGGTGAAATCGGTCCCCGTGGCTGTTTCATTTTCGAAATCGAAAAAAGTTTCGAGCGATTGCGGTTGAGCAGATAGCCAACCTGTATAAACAATCAAAATCAGCAACGTGTAGAGAGTATTTGTGAATCTCATCATAATATTTCCTTCATTAAAAAAATGCTCGTGATCAATGAACGAGCGATAAAATAACCACTTATATAGAGTCAATGTCAATGACGTAAAACTCGATAGGTTTACAATATAATTGAATGGGTTAATCTCTTTAAGTCAAATCGACTTTATATATTTAAAATGCTGATTATTAGCTTCTTATTAATTTTAATTGATTTTATTCAGCTGCTTATTTGTAAGCGGTAAACGATAAGCCACTGACCATGGAAATGAGTTAAACAAACGTAAGAAATCTCTATTCCCCAACCCAGAAATAGCATAATATAAATATCATTCCCGGAATATTCATCATCATGAATCTCTTCTTATTCAGTGATAAATTCTCCCACTTAAACATTCAACCTGATGACCCGCGCGCGGAACATATTCGCACGGTGCTTAAAATGGGGGTTGGGCAGCTATTTGATGTCGGTGTGGTCAACGGACCGCGCGGTAAAGCACGCATTATTGCGGACGGGCCGGAGGGCATGAACTTGGATATCGAATGGGGTGATGTACCACCACGGCCCTATCCTATTACTTTAATCGTAGGACTACCACGACCTCAAACAGCGCGGAAGATCCTGCAAGAATCTACAAGTTTAGGTATTGGCGCGATCTGGTTATTCCAGGCAGAAAAAGGTGAGTCATCTTACCGCCGCAGTCGCCTCTGGAGCACGGGTGAATGGCGACGTCACCTGCACCTGGGTGCTGAACAGGCATTTACTACGCATATACCCGATGTCCGCAATTTTGATTCACTCGTAGAATGTATTTTAAAGTTGAGCGTGCCTGGTGACCGCATTGCCCTTGATAATTACGAGGCGGATGTACCTTTAGGTTCTTATCAAATCAAACATCCAATGAGCGCTGTGGCCATCGGTTCTGAGCGTGGGTGGTCAGCATCCGAACGGGACCATCTGCGCAATGCTGAATTCAGCTTGTATAATCTTGGCCAACGTGTGCTGCGGACAGAAACCGCATGTATCGCCGCGCTATCAATCATTCTTTCAAAATTGAGCTCAGGCTCAACATAAGGTGGTAGCGCCAGAATTGATTTATAATTATTGTCGCTGAAAAAAAGACACCGTGGGCTCGTGGCGTCCTCGACCTAACTTATTTACCTCTATCCAACCTTGCCCTCTAAGTTCTATTTCTCCCGGCGCTTCAAATACCAGGCGTGAAGACGCCTTTTTACTAAGACAAGACTGTGCGAGAGAAAAAATCATCTCCATGCGCCCACTAATAATCTCATAGGGGGGATCCGCGAAAATAAAATCAAATCGTTGTTTTTTAGCGGGTTGCCATTTAAAAACGTCCATCTCAATAACATTACAAGGGGACTGTTTCATTCCGAGTGATTTACACACGGAAGTTATATTTTCCTCTAGATATTTCTTAGTCCGATGTTCTCTTTCAATAAACAGCCCCCCCGATGCTCCTCTGCTTAGCGCTTCTAAACCATAGGCACCACTTCCGGCAAAAAGATCGAGAAACTCACTCTCAAAGATAACGGGACCGAGACTGGAAAAAACCGCGTGGCGGATGCGATCCATAGCCGGTCTAATGGCATCCGACTTATTAACCCTGAGCCGAATACCTCGAGCTTCACCACCAGTAATTTTCAATGCTTTTTTCTTTCTTTTGAATTACTTTTCAATAATAATAAAAGTATAACGATAATTTTCATTACTGCTTTCATTTTGAGAAATTATTTTAGGGAAATAGGTTTCCCAGGCTGGGAAAAAGGCGTCCCCTTGAACCTCGTCATGAACAAGGGTGAGGTAAAGGGTGTCTGCTAAAGATATCGCCTGTTCATACACCTGCTGCCCGCCACTGATCCATATTTCACCATCAAATGCTTGCGCCTTATCTATCCCCTCTTCCAAAGATGGCGCAACAATTACTCCCTCGCTTTTCCAATCCGGATTACGGGTCAACACGACGGTCCTGCATTCGGGGAAGGGATGATTGAATTCTTCAAAGGTTTTTCGACCGAAGATGACCGTTCCACCCTTAGTTTGTTTTAAAAAATAATCCCAGTCTTCCGGGATTTTCCAGGGCAACTTTCCCGCTCGTCCAATCACCCTGTTTACCGCGCAGGCGACGATGATGTTGAGCGGTTTCATCGACATAATTATTTACCACTATTCTGCCCATGAGCAGAATATAACCTAAACTAAAAGGGCTCGCATAAATGCTGTAATATAAATTATGCGAGCTTAATTTGCCCGCCCCGTTCCTATATACTCAGCGCGTACATCCATAAGACGATTGAGATCTTCCATTAACTGGTCCCGGCTGCGTTTATCCCCGGTAATTTTCTGCACATGTTCCAACCATTTATGACCATTACCAACATGCCGAGTCTCGTCACATATATCATAAGCTATATAATCAGAACTCTCTTCATCGTCCATGGATTTAAGCAACTCGCGACTTCTGCGCTTAACGGGAAAAGCGTTGACTTCATCGAGAAAGACAATCATGCCCAGCCGTTCGACAAGCGACAGGCGGTCGCGGAATTCAAAAACCCCGGTGCCGATGGGTAGATTCGCCGGATCCATACCTAATTCATTAAGGCGTTGTTTACCCATCATCGCATGCCGATATTCGTCCCAACCATGCCGCGCCATATCATAAAGGAACTCCCATTCGGCATGTTCCGGGGCATCAAATACAATACTGGCCACATTATCGCCCGCTCCGATCTCATTGAAATAATTACGGAGGACATTTTTACGCCAAGGTTCGCCGACTTCTTCTACGGGGGGTTTATCACGGCCGCGCTGGGTAATAACGCCATCCAAATGCTGTTCATGCGGGCGCTCAAAGGGCTCGCGTTGTGGAATTTTAGCGGCGGTAGCTTCGGATTGCGATTCACGGCCATCAATTCCACCCTGTGAAATAAGCATCGATGACACGGCAGCCTGCCACTCCTCGCATGCTTCTTTATGGTGTGTCGTGCGCAAATCGAATTCTGTCAACCCTTCAGCCCATCGGCATTGTTCTTCGAGGGTGGCAATATTGGCAGTTAACAATTCAACGGTGGCATCATCCAACGCGATATTGGTCGACTTATAGTGATGATGATAAGCTTCAAGGAGTGACGATTTTACCACTTTATACATACCCGTTATATATTCGGAGGTGCTCACCGCGCGAGCTGCATAGTCGGCAACCTTGTCCAGACCTGAATTATTATCGTCGGCCAGAGGACCTGAGCGCAGCTCTTTCAGCCTGCGTCGAAGGCGATCAGCGCGTTGTGCATCCTGCCAAATATGCCTGCCCAGAGTTACCTTAATATCCCATGAAGAGGTAACCATCGCCCATCCCGCGGAAAACCGCATCGCCGATCGCTCCAGCACTTCATATCTTTGCATTAACCGTGTATTTTCACCTATCAGTATCATTTTATACCCGTTTTATTTTTTGTCTTCGCTATAAAAACCTTCCGTCTAAAAAATGCTATGCCCAATATAAGAAAATTCCAATGTAAAACAACAGCCTTTTATACTATGCGCCCTTGCTTTAAGGGACATTTGAGCTCTAAAAATTTAATTGTTTATGCCAAAATACATATGATCCAGAGGATAAAACACTACAGCCGTATAAACTTTTTAGTGGCCTTGTAATGAACCGTTTCTTAATTTGAAGATTGGAAGCGAACAAAAATGACCGAAATACCCAATATTCTCGCTGAACGCTACGCTTCAGATGAATTAAAAAGAATCTGGTCATGCTCGGGTAAAATAATTCTCGAAAGGGAATTTTGGATCGCGGTGATGAAGGCGCAGCGCGATCTAGGGCTACCTATTCCAGAAGAAGCGATAAATGCTTATGAGCTGGTGAAAGAGCAAGTGGACACCAATTTAATTCGCATACGCGAAGAAAAAACCCTTCACGATGTCAAAGCTCGAATTGAGATTTTCAACGAACTTGCCGGGCAGGAACATATCCATAAAGGATTAACCAGCCGCGATCTTACCGAGAATATCGAACAACTTCAAGTATTACGGTCTTTAGAAATTATACGCGAAAAAGCGGTGGCCGCGCTTATCACATTGGGACAACGCGCTGAAGAATTTCGTGATCTCGTAATCACCGGGCGAACACATAATGTAGCGGCGCAACCAACAACATTTGGCAAACGATTGTCCATGTATGGCGAAGAACTACTTTTCACCCTGGAAAGATTAGATAACCTTTTAAATATTTATCCCCTGCGCGGACTTAAAGGGGCGGTGGGTACTCAAGTCGATCTCCTCATTCTTTTTGATGGTGACGCGGCGAAAGTCCAAACACTCGAAGAAAAAATAATGAAATACTTAGGTGCCTGCCGAATACTATCGGTAACAGGCCAGGTTTACCCGCGAAGCCTGGACTATGATGTAGTGAGCACTCTTTACCAGCTTTCATGCGCACCATCCAGCATGGCGAAGTCATTGCGATTAATGGCTGGCCACGAGCTGGTAAGCGAAGGGTTTGGAGCCGGGCAGGTTGGCTCTTCGGCCATGCCCCACAAGATGAACAGCCGCAGTTGCGAGCGTATCAATGGATTTAATAATATTCTAAAGGGACATCTTACGATGGTCGCAGGACTGGCGGGCGATCAGTGGAATGAAGGCGATGTCTCGTGTTCGGTGGTACGTCGAGTGGTTATGCCCGACAGTTTTTTTACGACCGAAGGTCTGCTTGAAACCTTTATCTGTGTCACTAAACAAATGGAGGTTTACCCAGCCAATGTGGATAAGGAAAACCGCTATTTTCTCCCCTTCCTTGCGACAACGACGATCTTGATGGAAGCCGTGAAAAACGGTGCGGGCCGTGAATCCGCGCACGCAGCCATTAAGGAAAAAGCGCTAAAGGCAGCAAAAGAGATTAGATCCGGTAAAATAACTGAAAATAATTTGCTTCAACAGCTCGCGGATGATTCCCGCCTGGGTCTCGATCGAGAAAAAATCAACAGCATCATCGAGAACAGCCAGAAGTTAGTCGGATCAGCGGCAAAACAAGTGGACGCTTTTCTAAAAGAAACAGAAGCCTGGAGACTACGCTTTCCCAAAGCAGCCGAATATCGACCGGCAAATATCCTGTAGCTGGCGTCGCCTGTCTATTTTGCTCCGCCTTCGCGAGACTGGGGCAAAGCAAGTTGTCGGTTTAGCCAGTCAGACTCCTCCAGTGATTCCTAACATTCGGCTGTCGTTTATAATTTTAGATTGCTTTGTTCATAGCGGTTATCCAATGTGTCCTTCCCTAAAATTTTTTTATACTTATGGCAGATGATTTAGAAGGTAATTGTTTAATCGCTCAGTCGGGAGGACCGACATCCGTTATCAACGCCAGCCTCGCGGGTTCTATTACGGAAGCGCTCAATCATGAATGCATTGAGGAAATTTATGGTGGACTGAATGGGATTCAGGGTATTCTTCGGGAAGAAATCGTCGACCTGGCTGAGGAATCTCAACAAAATATACGCGGTTTGCGCTACACCCCGTCTTCAGCCCTGGGCACTAGCCGCTATAAATTAAAGCGATCGCAGGATTACGAGCGCGTATTTGAAGTTTTCAAAGCACATAATATACGCTTTTTTTTCTATATTGGCGGCAACGATTCCCAAGACACTGCCTCTAAACTGTCCAAACTGACAAAAGAAAAGGGCCATGATATGCGTATCATTGGTATCCCCAAAACAGTCGACAACGATCTCACCGGCACCGATCACTGCCCGGGGTATGGGAGTGTTATAAAATATGTAGCCACAACGGTTAAAGAAATTGCTTTTGACAGTGCGTCCATGGGACAGGGTGATTTAGTAATGGTCCTTGAAGTAATGGGGCGTAACGCTGGTTGGATCGCTGCAGGTTCTTCACTCGCTAAAAGGCGTGACCATCCTCATGATCCCCCCCATCTTATCTACCTCCCGGAAGTCGCATTTTCACCGCAGAAATATATTGATGATGTTAAGCGTATTCTTAAAAGCGGTAATTATTGCTTCGTTGTTGTAGGGGAAGGATTAATTGACAGTGACGGCAACTATGTGACAGTCACTGGCGGACAGACAGATGCTTTTGGTCATAATCAGCTTGGCGGTGTCGGAGAATATCTCGGAAATCTTGCCGAGCAACACCTGGGCGTTAAAGCGCGCACGACAAAACTCGGTTACGCGCAGCGTGCAGCGGTACACTGCTCCTCCCAGGTAGACAATGATGAGGCATTTATGGCCGGACAGGCCGCTGTTCGCGCCGCAGTTGAAGGTAACACTGACAAATTTGTTACCCTTCAACGCAGCGATTCTGATCACTACAGTTGTGAAACGGGCCTCTGCGACCTAGAAGAAGTAGCTAACAATGTTAAAACTATCCCGCAAAACTGGATAAATGAAGACGGGGTCAGTCTTAATTTTCAGTACTTCAAGTACGCATTACCGCTCGTTCAAGGGGAATTGGAGATACCTTTCGAGAATGGAGTGCCCAAGTTTGTCCATTTAGGAAAATTCCGGGTAGAGAGAAAATTGCCTCCTTACACTGTAGAATAATTATCCTGCCCATTGTGTAATTTCGCGTCTTTGTCTTTATGACAGGATCGCTTCGAATGGCACCCCGTAGGGGATTTGAACCCCTGTTGCAGGGATGAGAACCCTGTGTCCTCGACCAGGCTAGACGAACGGGGCGTAAACCGGAGTGAATGAATTGATTGAGGCTTTAACTGTGCAGAACTAACGTTAAGGGAAAGATGATGGATAACTCCAGCACCTTTCCTCTCTAAAACAGAAAAGTGGCCTCCCGTAGGGGATTTGAACCCCTGTTGCAGGGATGAAAACCCTGTGTCCTGGGCCAGGCTAGACGAACGGGAGGCTAAAGAGAAAGGCCCAAAGATTTAGATTCTGTCAGATACGGTGCAAGCAAATTCCGAAAAATTTCTTTGTCAGTCTATATTGCAAATGATTAAACAACGCTTGGAATAAAAACCAAACATCTTCATATTTAAACGCGAAATGGACATAGAAAATTTCAAAAGTGCTCTCCCGAATGAAGCCATAGTCGAAGTGGAATCATTGCCCTGGCCTAAATCCGGATCTGGCAAGGTACGTGAGATATATGATTTGGATGATCGATTACTCATTATTGCAACTGATCGTATTTCGGCCTTCGATGTAATATTACCTGAAGGTATTCCGGCCAAAGGGATCATCCTGACCCAGCTCAGTCTTTACTGGTTTGCGATATCTCAAGATATCATCGCGAATCATCTCGTCCCCAATCATGAAGCATCGCTAAGGGATCTACTCTCTGATTACCAGCATTTAATATCTCGCAGTATGCTCGTTAAAAAATTAAAGCCGTTGCCCGTAGAAGCGGTTGTGCGAGGATACCTGTCAGGTAGTGGATGGAAATCTTATAAAGAAAACGGTAACTTATTCGGGGAGGCATTACCTGACGGCATTCTCGAAAGTGATCCTCTCCCCCATCCCTATTTTACACCGACGACTAAAGCGACGAGCGGTCATGACGAACCGATGACATACAATCAATGCAAAGCTATGCTCGGCGAAGCAATTATAAATACAGTTAAAGACACAAGCATGGATCTGTATGAGCTCGGTGTTAAGCGCGCAAGAAAATCGGGTATTATCCTCGCCGATACAAAGTTTGAATTTGGCATGGATGAAAACGGCAAGCTCTATCTTATCGATGAAATTCTCACCCCGGATTCTTCGCGCTACTGGCCACAATCCGAATATAGCTCCGGTCGCAGCCAGCCGAGTTTTGATAAGCAATATGTTCGCGATTACCTGGAAACACTCGATTGGGACAAAAAGCCCCCCGCTCCCCATCTTCCGGCAAATGTCGTTGAAGGCACACAAAAAAGATACCTGGGGGCTCTTGAAAGGCTAATAGGCTAAGAATTTACCATTTGCCGCTGTCTGCACACTTGACAGCGGTATTGAGAGTGTATTTGTTTTCAACCTTTTCTATCCAGCTTTCATGCAATCCACTTATCGACCATCAAAAATCAGACGGAAGCGAAAATTCGGTTTTCGCGCACGTAAAAGTACTCGTGGCGGACGTAAGATATTAGCAGCAAGGCGTGCCAAAGGCCGGAAACGCCTTGCCAACTGATCCTTAGTACACTTTTTGCGATGCGTCTTCGCAACAACGCCCGGCACCGTCTGAGGCGCACTGCCGAGTTCACTGAGGTGCGTAAAGAAGGCAGACACATCAATGCTGGACCATTTCGTCTGCAAATTCTCAATAGCCCTATAAGAGAAAATAAAGACCCCCACGCCCGATTAGGAATTATTGCTTCAAGTAAAGTGGGTGGTGCCGTGCGACGCAATCGGGCCAAACGTATTTTCCGTGAAATCTTTCATCGCAACAAGGATTCCATAGAGGGCGATGTTGATATTGTGGTTGTCGTTCATAAAAACTATGACCATTACAATTTTAAAGAGTTAGAGGATAAATACCTTGAAACATGCCGCAAAGCCGGAATCAATTAACGAAATACTTAATGAATTTGAAACCCATTAAAAATATTTCACGAAGGGCGCCTGTGCACATCGCGATTTATTTAGTCAAAATATACAGGTCTGTCTTTTCACCGTTAAAAAGAATTATACTAGGACCCTATTGCGGTTGCCGTTTTCAACCGACCTGTTCCGCATATGCCATTGAGAGTCTGCGCCACCACGGTTTTATATGCGGCGGCCTCTATGCGGTGCGGCGAATTCTTCGCTGTCATCCATTCCATGCGGGCGGCTATGATCCTGTCCCTGAAGCGAAAAGCAGGATCAATGACCGTGATAAATTTTTAGTATAGATGGATAAAAAATACACTTTGATTGGCATTTTAATGCTTCTCGCCGCTTTTGCACTTATGCTCTTGCAGACGCAGAAGGTAAAGAAGCAGGCATGGGAGCAAGCGCAAAAAGAAGCGGAAGAGACGATCGTCGAGAGTGAAAATGGTGGGAGCAGTCCCATGGGAAGTTTATCCTCTGATAATGCACCCTCTTTTACGCAATCTTCCTCATCTATATCCGAAGTAATCCCAGACCCGGATACATCGTTAAATCTTTCTTCTGAAAAAGACGAACCCGCCGCAGAGAGGCGCCAACCTGAAGAGGTATACATTCTTGAAAACGAATTTATAGGGGTAAAATTCACCAGCCTCGGCGGGGCCATAAAAGAAGTAAGTTTAAAAAAATACGCGGCAGTCAAAGGAGAAACAGATCCCTATATTTTCAATGCATACAGTGATTTACCGGCCTTAAGTATAAGCATTATTGACGCGCAAGGACGCATTCAAAAATACGCTCCCGCTTATGAACTTTCAAACCGGGACAGAGAAAGTATCAGTTTTCATCTCAACCTCTTGCCGGGCATTGAACTTATTCGAAATTATGAGATTACCCAGGCCATGGAAGGAGCTGAACCTTACATCATCAAGCACACCACAACCTTTATAAATAATACCAATAGTGTATTTAATATTGATGAATTATTCATCAACGCGGGAACCGCGGCGCCTGATGAAGCTGATCCTCGTGGTTTTTATTTAAATTTCGGTTATTACGATTCCGAAGACGCGGAGTTTATAAACATCCGCAAATTCAAGGGCGGTGGTTTTCTCGGGTTTTTCAAGCGTGATCCCGTGTCAGAAATTGTGCGCCGCCATGAGACCACCTGGGCCGCGGTAAAGAATCAGTTTTTTACGGGTATCCTCACCCCTGCCGAAAGTGGAATAGGAACACAGTCGCGAGCTGTTGAATATCCGGTGGTCGATAACAGCAGCCGCACGCGAGAAGGTATTACCGGGAGTATTGAGTTTGACTTGCACAAGGTTAATCCGGGAACCGAGCGCGCACTTGAAATGGATTATTATGTAGGTCCTAAAGAATACGCCCGTATCTCTCAACTCGAACAACGCCAGGAGCTGGTCATGCAATTTGGATTTTTTGGAATTTTAAGCAAATTCATGCTTATAGTCCTTCTGGCTATCGAAAGAATGATTGGAAACTACGGTGTGGCTATCATCCTAATGACTATTGTCATCCGTTTAATGATGTGGCCATTAACGGCAAAGTCCGCGCAGTCATCGAAAAAAATGCAGCAAATATCTGAACCGCTACAAGCACTTCGCGATAAATATAAAGATAACCCGCAAAAGCTTCAACGCGAGACCCTCAAGTTATTTAAAGAGAATAATGTTAACCCCGCCGCAGGTTGTCTGCCCGTAGTTATTCAAATACCTATATTTATTTCATTTTTCTATATGCTGCGCACATCCTCTGAACTTCGGTTCGCGGGTTTCTTATGGATCGATGATCTTTCCAGGCCGGATACCCTCGCCATGATTGCTGGATTTCCGCTGAACATTCTTCCACTCATTATGGGGGTAACAATGTTTTATCAGATGAAGATAATGCCCACCCCTTCGGTAGACAGCACGCAGCAGAAAATATTTAAATTGATGCCTTTTATCTTTCTTGTCTTCTGCTATACTTTTTCTTCCGGTCTTGTTCTTTACTGGACGATGTCAAACCTCATATCTATCCTCCAGCAGTTTATCACGAATCGGCAGAAAGATCCTGAACCGGTGATTAGACCCTCTGATCGAAACCGAGATAAAAGCAAAGGCAGGGGAAAGCCCAAATCTAACCGTTAGCTATTTTAATCGCCGTTCCATCACTTATTGCCATGTCAGGACACAGCAAATGGGCTACGACAAAACGGCATAAAGCCGCTATCGACGCCAAGCGAGGTAAGCTATTCAGCATTATAAGCAAAGAACTCTCCATTTCTGCTCGCGCGGGCGGTGGAGATCCGGAATTTAATCCCGCTTTACGCACTATTATTAACAAGGCTAAGGCCGCTAATATGCCCTCGGACAATGTTGACCGCGCCATAAAAAAAGGCACCGGTGAACTTCCGGGCGTTAACTACGATCAACTCACCTACAAGGGATATGCGCCGGGTGGGGTTGGGATTATTGTTGAGGTCACTACCGATAACAAAAACCGAAGCGCGTCCGATGTGCGGAGCACTTTTACGAAAGCAGGGGGGAACCTCGCGGGCAGCGGCGCATTAGACTTCAATTTCCAGAAACTAGGACAGTTTTTAATTGCCATTGAAAAAATCAGTGAAGATGAGCTGATCGAAGCTGTGCTTGAAGCAGGTGCGGAAGATATAAAAGCTGAAATTGATCACTTTGAAGTTCACTGCCCCTTAAGTGATTTCGATGCTGTATCACAGGCGCTTGCTGAAGCCGGTGTTGAACCTGATTCAGCTGAAATCGCCTGGATTCCCTTAAATCTTGTCCCCGTGGGTGAAGCTGAAACTGCGAAAAAAATATTAACCCTACTCGAAACCCTTGAAGACCTCGAAGATGTCCAGCATGTATATGCCAATTATGATATCGACGACGGCCTGCTCTGATTGCTGCGACTATTGAATCATCATATAGCACAAATCAGCCCATTCGCCGAGAACACGGCTTTCAGATTCGAATGTCACGGACTGTTTTCTTAATTCCATCTCAAATTTAGCTTTAATTTTTTCTACTTCGTCAGCCAGTATTCCGCTCATCGCGAGCATACTTCCAACGCCCAACGCTTCCAGGAAATTTTTTGCGTATTTACAATGGAGATCAGCTTGTAGATTCGCAAGGATGAGATCCGCTCGAGGTTTAATTTTCAGGCCCTTTTCGAGATCGGCTTGAATAAATACAATGCGTTCTTCCATTCCGTTCATTTCACAGTTTTCGTTGCTCACTCTTATCGCCTCGGGATCGATATCAAAACCCAATACACTTCCGAACCCACAGGCCGCCGCAGTAATTGATAAAATTCCGGAACCGCATCCGGCATCAACTACCGTTGATCTTTTCCATCTCTCAGGATATCGGAGACGAAAATCGAACAATCGTTTAGCACATAAACGCGTTGATTCGTGGCTGCCGGTACCGAAAGCCATTCCTGAATCAATGTAAATGGCCCTTTCTTCGGGTGGGATTTTTACTTTTTCCCTATCCCAGATGGGGACCCAGTGAAAATCGCATATTTTCCAATGCTTAAGATGTTTTTTATAAGCCTCTTTCCAATTATGATCTTGTAGAAAATAACATTCAACATGCTTCGGTAATACCTCGTATTGCGCAGATAATCGAGCCCAGCATTTCCGAGCTTCCTCTTCGTTTAAAAAATAACCCCAGAGGGTATATTTTTCATGGGTTAATGGCCTGACCAGAGACCATGGGGAATGCTCCCATTCACAGAAGTAGTCTTCAAGCTGATCAGCGAGTTCAGGCTCTAATGAATATTGCACTGTGTACATGACGACGAATTAATATCCTCCCGCTCACTTAAACTTAAAATTAACTGGTTGAGCGATTTATTCTTTTAATAAGTTCTGTCGTGCTATAACCGTTCAGGTAAGGCAGGAAAATAATTTCCGTTCCCGCTGATTCCAGGGCTTGCCGCTCCGATTTATTAATTGTCTCAAGTGAATAGTCACCCGCCTTAACATAGACGTCGGGTTTAATTGACAGAATTTCCGCATCAAGCCGCTCAGTATTAAAAGTAATGATTCCCTGAATACAGTTTAAGGCGGCAAGGTTATAAGCTCGTTCAGTTTCATTTTGGATGGGTCGTGTCGGGCCTTTCAGCTTTCGAATACTTTTATCACCATTGAGGGCGACCCACAGGACGTCACCAAGAGTTGCGGATGTGTTTAAGAAATAAATATGCCCGGAATGCAGAAGATCAAAACAGCCGTTGGTGAGAACAAGTTTTTTCTTTTCCCGACCAAGGCGTTCGCGTCGGTTCACCGCTTCCTCCAATGGCCACCATTTAGAGTTGAAAAGTTGCTTTTCAGCGGTCACGGGAAGAGAATCGTAAAATGTTTTTACTCAAAAAAACGTTTTGCCTTTTTTAAAAAACTCTCCCCCACCGGGTTTTCAGCATCCCCACAGGCGACAGCAAAATCTTCCAGTTTATTCCGCTGATCAGCTTTTAATTTAAGCGGCACTTCAATTTGGACGCGCACCAGCTGGTCTCCTTTTCGGCCCGATCGCAAATTGGTCACCCCATGATCACGAAGGCGAAAGGTAGTTCCGGATTGGGTTCCCGCGGGTATTTTTAATGAGGCCTTGCCTGAGAGAGTAGGCAGGTCAATCGTGCCACCAAGCACCGCGAGAGTAAATTTAATAGGGATCTCGCAGAAAAGGTCGTCACCATGGCGTTCAAAAATATCATGTTCCCGCAAGTGAATGACCACATAAAGGTCCCCTGATACACCTCCAAGCGAACCTGCTTCACCATTGCCTGAGGAACGCAATTTAGATCCGGTTTCCACCCCGGGAGGAATATTCAGCTTTACTTTACTCGTTTCTGTAACACGCCCATCACCCTGGCATTTCTTACAGGGGTTTTCCATAACGACGCCAGTTCCATGACATGCCGGACAGGTTTGGCGGACACTGAAAAACCCCCGTGATGAGGTCACTTGTCCATTACCGCCACAGGTTGAACAGCCGACAGAACTGGAACCCGGTTCAGCCCCGGAACCTTCACAGCGATTACAGGCAACCGCCCGGCGGTATGAGATTTCCTTGCTTACTCCTTTAGCCGCTTCCTCGAGGCTGATTTCCAGATCATACCTGAGATCGGAACCGCGATGGGCGCCACCACGTGTCGAACTGCCCCCGCCGAAAAATTCTTCAAATATACCGCCACCACTACCAAAGACTTCTTTAAATATATCAAAGGGATCGTGAAACCCACCTGCTCCACCCCCTCTGGCAGATTGTTTATAGGCCGCGTGCCCGTATTGATCATAAGTTGATTTTTTCTCAGGATCTTTAAGCACTTCGTAGGCTTCGGAGATCTCTTTAAAAACTTCTTCTGCTTTCGGATCATCAGGATTTTTATCCGGGTGATACTGTAACGCTTTTTTCCGATACGCTTTCTTTATATCACTGGCGGACGCATTTCGTGATACGCCGAGCAGTTCATAATAATCTTGATCTGCCATCCTCAGGTATCTTTCTTCGTTTTCTTATCTTTGGCTCCACTGGATACGATAACTGAAGCAGGACGGACAAGCCGATCATGTAAAAGGTAACCTTTACGGGTAACCGAAATTATTTTACCCTCTTCAAGTTTCTCACATGGTTCGTGAGCTACGCATTCATGATGGTCAGGTTGAAAGGTTTCATTTAGAGGATTGATTTCTTTCATCCCGTGTTGCTGGAGAATACTTGTAATCTGCGACATGACCATTAAGAAACCCTCAGTTACCGGTTTTGCTTCAGGATGCTGTTCCGCAGCCTCAAGACCGAGAACAAGGTTATCAAGAGCGGGTAATAAATCTTCAACGAGAGACTCGGTAGCTAATCGCCTCGTCTCCTCTTTTTCGCGAACAGCACGACGGCGATAATTTTCCAGATCGGCAACAGCGCGCAGGTAAAGGTTTTTATTTTCTTCGGCTTCCGATTGTAGCTCATTCAATTTCATCATTAAATCATCAGCTGAACGCTCAGTATTGGGAACCTTACTATCATTTACTGAACCCTCCTCCTTATCATTTTCTATATTTGGTACTGCCTTTTCTGCGGTACTCGCGCCTTTCTCATCAGATCTGAGATCAGGAGCATCGGACTCCTTTTTATTTTTTTTCATGGGTAATCTTAAATTAGGACAAAATAGATAGGCGCAATATACAAAAAACAGACGGTGCAGGTTTTTAGTCTTTCTGCAAAATTTCAAATACTTTTTTTAAATCCTACGTATTATTCTGTAATCTTATTATCCGAATTATTGAGATTTTTAAAATGTTTTTTTCACTACTCTTTAAAGCCCACCTGTTCGTGAGGGTCGATAAGGAGTGATTCCTGCCGGTTCGAACAGGGTATACGCTAAGCGATAAAATTATCGGTAATAAGAATCACTGCTTCATTTACTGCTTCAAATGTGAAAGCTCCCATGAACGGTAAGAGAATGTTGTCACCGGGTTGCAGACGGGCTGCGGACATTTTCTCATTAAGATGACCGGAAATAAGATGCAACAGGCGTGGCTGTTCCTCCGACACAACGTTTAAATCGCTCTGCCCCGGGAGCAAAGTAATTTTGCGAATACGAAATTCAGGACAGTCAGCTATAATCTGCTCATGGGTGTCTGTATGGATGGGGTGTGGCTCAAAGTCATCGAAATTAATGCTGCGCAATGATTCTTCGATGTGAAGCGCCCTGGATTTTCCGTCATCCCCGATGCGCCCCCAATCATGAATACGATAGGTGGTATCCGAGTTTTGTTGAATCTCGAGAATGATGACACCCCCGACGATTGCATGAATTCTGCCGCTAGGGACAAACATTGAATCTCCAGGACTTACAGAAACACGATGGAGGAGGGACTCAAGAGCATCCTCATGGAGGGCTTGTTCAAATCCTTCACGCGTTACACCATTTTTAAAACCAACGTAGAAATAGGCGTCAGGCGTTGCCGACGCAACATACCAATTTTCAGTTTTAGGCTCTGCATTATCAACGTCAGACTCGGAGCCAGGCGGGTGCACTTGCAAACTCAGGCGCTTTTGACAATCAAGCCATTTAACTATAAGGGGGAAGCGTTGGCCGCCCTGATTATCAGGGCCGAGAAGGCGTTCACCGTGTGTTTCGATAGCCGCGCCAAGCGTCAGCCCGGTGAATTCTCCGTCCTCAATCACAGACTGTGCTTCCGGGCGATCAACGATGTCCCAACTTTCTCCAATCTTCGCGTCTGCTGGCAAGGTGCGGCCAAAAAAGGTATTAAGGCCATGACCACCCCATATCCTTTTTTGAAATAAGGGCTTAAATCTAACAAAATTCATCAATTTTAAACGGCTGATTTTGGAGAATTGACAGGTCAAACTAGCAATATGAACTTGTATTTCAATCCTTTCCCGATAATCTTCATTACTTCGGCATGGCTAGAGCAAAAAAGAAACGTTCCAAACAAAAACCGACATTTAACCCCAAGACGGCTAAAGCCAATCCTGTATTAGGTCTGATCTATTTGATCTTGGCGATTCTAATTATAGTTTCGTTATGGGATTATCACCCATCACAGAGTCCGCAAGTCACGACTAGTGCTTATGATGATTCAATAGATTGGGAAGAGGAAGATTTCGATTTTTCAGAAGAGCCTGTAGAGGAAGAATCACTCGATTCTGGTGAAGAAATGGTGCGCGATGAGAACGCTGTTGGTAAAATTGGCGCCAATATTGGTTTTTACTCCTTTTGGAGTCTTGGGTTTTCTGCCTGGCTGATTCCGCTCTATTTAATCTGGGCCAGTTACATGAATTTTTATAAAATGGGTGTGCTCGTTACCTGGTGGCGGTGGCTTGCCATTTTATTATGCTTAATAAGCTTTGCCGCATTCACCAATATGTTTGAGGTCGTAGTTTTCGAGAAGGAAGGCATAAACCTGCAAAAGTTTCCCCATGGATGGGGAGGGCTCGCCGGTAAAATACTATTTGAAGGTTTGCTCTACAGAAGCCTTGGTCCCGCTGGGAGCAATCTCATTCTCCTGATCATTTTCCTCGGCTCAACAGGTTTTCTCTTACGTGATAATTTAGCCAGTATAGCTAAGATAAAGAGGAAGATAGGGGAGTGGAAAAAATCACGGTTTGAAAGTAAAGAAGCAAGCAAAGCCAAAGCTGAGGCCGCGGCAAAAGCGGCGGCCAATGCCAAAAAAACACCTCCTTTTCCTCGACCGGGCTCTAAACGATTTACGGAGAAAACCGCCAATGAAAATGAAATGGTAGAGGGAGAAGCTCCAGCCGCAGAAGGTATCGGTTTAATGGGAGCCGAACCCCTCATGGATGATGGTGAAGAAGCACCAATAGGAGGAGAATCCGTAGAAGAGCCAATGATGGCTTCAGATACAGCGGCCCCTGTCCAAAAGAAAGCGGGGGGTTCGTTTAAATTAGAAACCAAACCTTCTACCCCTAAACAAAGTCTCACAACGGGGCTTAAAATCATTGCTAGTGAACCGACTAAAAAGGCCGGAACACAACTCCCTCAGAAACGGGGTGACTTTACTTTTCCCTCATTAGATCTCCTTGAATCAGAGGATGCTTCACCCATGGTCGGATTATCCGAAGAGGACCATCTGGCAACAGCTGAGGGGCTTGTTCGCACCCTCTCTGAGTTCGGAGTTACGGTAACTATGGGCGAAGTGCACACGGGCCCGGTTGTTACACGTTTCGATGTTTACCCCGCGGCAGGGGTACGGGTTGAAAAAATACTCAACCTTGATAAAAACATTGCTCTCGGTCTAAAAGCGACATCGGTTCGCATCTTAGCCCCGGTCCCGGGAAAAGGCTGTGTCGGGATCGAGGTCCCGAATCAAAACCCCTCCGCTGTCAGGATTCGTGACATTATTGAATCAGCAAATTGGGTCGATAGTAATGCTGAAATTCCCATGGCCCTGGGCAAGGAAGTCAGTGGTGTCCCTTTAGTCACCGATCTTACGAAGATGCCCCATCTGCTTATTGCAGGGGCCACAGGTTCTGGTAAAACGGTATGTATCAATTCCATTATTGCTTCTTTGCTTTACTATTCCAGTCCAGAGGACATTCGCTTTGTCATGGTAGACCCGAAGATTGTTGAATTGCAGATCTTCAATGATTTACCCCACATGTTGATTCCGGTTGTGACCGAACCCAAGAAAGTGCCCGCGGCGCTGAAGTACCTTCTCAACGAAATGGAAAACCGTTATAAAATATTTGCCAAGCTCAGCGTTCGCAATATCTCAAGTTTTAATGCTAAACGCGCCCAGGACCTGGAGGCGGAAAAAGAGGGAATGGCTTCAGAAGATGGCGGCGATGACAGCCCCATTGAAGTCCCAAGAGATGAAGAGGTAGATATGCCTAATAAACTACCATACATTGTCTGCATCGTGGATGAACTTGCTGATCTTATGATGGTTGCTCCTGCTGATATTGAATCCTGCATTTCGCGTTTAGCGCAACTCGCACGCGCTGCAGGTATTCATCTTATCATCTCAACCCAGCGTCCCTCCGTAAATGTCATTACCGGGGTTATTAAAGCTAATCTTACCAGCCGAATTGCTTTTAAAGTTGCTTCAAAAGTAGACAGTCGCACTATCCTTGACCAGATGGGAGCAGATCATCTTATAGGACGGGGTGACCTGCTCTTTCTACCACCCGGGGCCCATAGTCTCATCCGGGCCCAAGGGGCTTATGTCACCGACGAAGAAATAAATAGAATTGTTGAATTCCTTAAACAAAACGGCCCTCCTGTTATCGACGAGGAATTCCAGAATCATGTAGAAAGCAGTGGCGATGAAAAATCCCAGGGCGGTGGTGATGGTGAGGATGATGAACTATTGCCCGATGCGATGGAAGTGCTTAGAACAACCAAACGCGCCTCGACATCCATGCTTCAACGCCGCTTGCGTATAGGGTACAACCGCGCCGCTCGAATTATGGAAATTCTTGAGGACCGCGGTATCGTCGGTCCGGAAAATGGTGCTCAACCAAGAGAAATTCTTACTGATATGGATGCGCTTTAAAAGCTTTCAATGCTGGTAATAGATATGGACCATCACACCTCTTTCATCGTTTTCCAGAAAAACTTATAAAATACCAGATAGCCATTATGACCATTGGAGAAAGACTGGAAGAAGCCCGCAAGCGTAAGGGGATATCTATTCGGGAGGCTTCAGAAATCACCAAGATACGCGGTGATATTCTAAACGGATTGGAAAATAATGAGACGGAATTTATTCTGCCCGATGTTTATATTCGAGGATTTTTACGGAACTACGCAAATTTTCTTAAGATTGACGCTGAAAATACTTTGACCGATTTCAATGCGATGCAGTTGCGCAGCAAGCAACAGATCAAGCGTGAAAGTCGTGAGTTTCTTGGACAGATGAACTTGACGGAAAAGACATCCGTTCCCGATTCTCAAGCAGCACCGGAAGATGAGCCACAGAAAATGGATTCGAATCATTTAGCTCCAACTAATACCTATCAATCCTCTGTCGACAAGGATCTTTACTATAAAGTTGCCATGGTTTTTGGCGGCATTTTACTCCTCGTTCTCATTGTCATACTGCTCATTAATTTATTTACCTCCGATGATAAACCGGAAATCAATCCTGACTTGAGAGAGGAAATACAGACTGATGGGGGCAATGAATCATCCGGTGAAGTCAACTTGATGGAAGAAGAGCAAATTACGCTTATCGCTCTCGATGATGTTACCGTCATTGTCGAACAACGCATCGACCGTAAAAGACTTTTCAGCGGTACTTTAGCCGAGGGTGAATCCGTACCGCTTATAAAAATCGGTCCCATAAAAATCAGTTTTACTGAAGGCGATAACCTGGTTGTTGAGAAAGACGGGAATAAATTTAAAATGGGTGTTTCAGGGATCAACAGCCGCACCCTGGAATAGCTGAATCACTGAAAAAGTTACAGCCGCGAGGAGGGTATTTTCGAGTTATACAGCAACGCGACCCTTAACTCTAAATATACGAGGAGTTATTGATCTACGAGTGGGGCAAATGTGCTTTGACGCCTTTGTCCCATGGGCGTGCCAAAAATCTCGGAATAGAGAAATGCCTTTCGCGCACTCTTGGAATCCTCAAGCATAGACGTGATTTCACGACGGAAAGTGGATTTAGAGCCCCGTTTTTTTCTCAAACTATAATCATCTCTTTGTGCTTTCCTCGTCATCGGTTGCTGCACTCTTTCCGATTCTCTGTTGGCTTCACGCAACCGCTCCATCTGGGCAGTCAGTTGTTTCTGCAAGTCAATAGCGGCAGGTGGTTCCGGTTCACGCATAGGGGTCACTCGGGGTTCGGGTGGTATAGGAATACTGAAAGGGGAACGCTGTGTCGCAGTTGGCCGATCGAAAGTCGGCATCGGAGGGGTCAATGTTGGTGAAGGTTCATCCTCCACTGTCTCCTGCTGACGCTCCGCAATTCTGCGCCTGATTTCGTCCTGTATTTTTCTTTGGCGTTCGGATTCATCAGGCGGCGTTGCGGGAGCCCCTGATTTATCATCTTCCCCTTTACCGAATAATTTGGATATACCGTAGAGGACAAAAAATATAATCGGCAGCAGGTACTCTATCCAATTAGTATCCATAAGCGCGTGCGGACAGTAAGGCGTTCAATTATTAAGTGGCATCACTTCCGCTATCATTATCGTCATCTTTTCCAATAGATTGGCGCATCTCGGTATCCGACTGGATATTCATCATACGATAATAATCCATAACACCCATATTGCCCCCTCTCAGGGCCTCTGCCATGGCCATGGGGACTTCGGCCTGTGCTTCAACAAGTTTGGCCCGCATCTCTTCAACTTTTGCCGTCATCTCCTGTTCAACAGCAACCGCGGCAGCGCGACGGATTTCAGCTTGTGCCTGGGCTACTTTTTTATTCGCTTCAGCTTGAGCTTCCTGCAGTTGGGCCCCAATATTCTGACCTACGTCTATATCGGCAATGTCAATGGATAATATTTCAAAAGCCGTCCCGGTATCCAGACCGCGTTGAAGAACGTTTTTAGATATTGAATCGGGATTTTCCAGAACCCATTTGTAGGTATCAGAAGATCCAATGGTGGTAACGATTCCTTCGCCTACACGGGCGATAATTGTCTCTTCCTGTGCGCTGCCAACATAGTGATCGAGATCACTTCGCACCGTTACCCGCGCGCGCGCTTTCACCTGGATGCCATCTTTGGCCACGCCATCGATCGTAGCACGGCCGGACTCGGGGTTGGGGCAGTCAATAACTTTCGGGTTAATTGAAGTGCGCACCGCTTCCATTACCGACTTGCCGCTTCCTTTGGTGGCAAGATCGATAGCACACGCACGATTCCAGTCTATGGAAATTCCGGCTTTCATCGAATTGATGAGTGCCTGGGTTGTTTGAATGATATCGCCGCCTGCAAGATAGTGCTGTTCGAATTCATCACTTGGGATATCGACACCGGCTTTGGCCGCGGTGATGCGCGCCTCCACAATCAAAGAGTAAGGAACCCCGCGCAATCGCATAGCTATAAGGGTGGCGATGCTGACCGGTGCGCCCGACAACCAGGCCTTCAACCACACATTAAAGAAGGAGATGATTAGAATAAAGACCCCGAGCAGAAAGATGCCAGCGATAACGAGAACAATCTGAGGGAAGGTAATGGCGATAGGAATTTGCATAATATTAATGGATCGAGTTAGTTCGAAATTTCAGTCCTTGTTCAGCGATACTCTCGCACGCTAAAGCTTATTCATAAAGATATATTTAAAATAATGAATGGATTCAGTACTTATCTTGTCAAGTTTCCAAATAATGTAAGCGATATTTATTCATCAAACAAAGAAGCTATTTATTTAGTCTACTGACGCCTTTTTTACAACCACTTTATAGTCATCATAATTGATAACCTCTACCGGTGTCCCTTTTTCAAGCATACCACTTTTTGAAGTCGCCTCATATTCTATGCCCTCGACGAGAATCTTGCCGGTCGGCGCCATGGTCGTGAGTGATTCTCCACTTTTGCCGATGATATTCTCCTCTGTTTGGGGTATATTACTGCTTCCCTCTACAGCCGTTCTAAGAAAAAGTTTTTCTCCTAACCGGGTTTTAGGTAATATTTTTAGTTCAAGGATTAACATGCCTATGGAAAGACCCATCGCGATAAAAAAAACAACCATCGCACTGAGCGCGCCGTGATCAATGTAAGCCATCACACAGGCGGTTAACATGAGAATGCCGCCGAGGATGGCAAGGATCCCTCCGGGCACAAATATTTCAAAGAAAAACAGGAGCAAAGCAATGCTCATTAATGTGATTATAATACTCATACGCTTGTTTTTTTAACAATGAGAGCAAAGCTCTGATGGCCCGTTACCTCAACAGCTTCACCTCGATCCAAGATTCCATAACCTAGTGTAGCCTCATAACGTCTGCCCTCAATCTCAATTTCTCCAGCGGGATGTAAGTCAGAAACCGCTACACCCTGTGCGCCGATCTCAGGCAACTCGACTCCTTTATCATAGCTGCTGCCACCGCCAGCCGTCAACGGGTCGGGCGCGGCTACCCCTCCGGAGAGCGTTAGTTTATCCCAAACCCAGGACTTGGGAAGAAACCGCCACAAGAGCAGGACTCCGAGAATAGCTATGGTGACCGAAAGCGCCAGTTCGTAAACAGGGGGCCATAAAATATCAGGATTTAATTCAAATGCGTCTCCGGGCCAGATATCTGCCAAAGACCAGATGAGAGAGCCAAAAACCAAAGCCAGGCCGGTCACCGCGGGAAAAATGGTACCCGGTAAGACAAACAACTCCACGGCGATGAGAACCAGGCCCAATAAAAAAAGAATTACGGCTTCTTGTCCCGCGAGTCCCACTACATAATTACTGATGAAAACAACCAGGAGCATGCCGATACCTATCCCTCCCACGATGCCAAAATTGGGTGTCTTAAATTCGATAATCAGGCACAGAATGCCAAGCCCCATGAGAACGGGCTTTATCATGTCTAGATACTGAGCAAGTGATTCGGACCAGGTGATTTCAAATGCTTTAATTTCATAATTACTCTCGCCATACTTATCGTTAAGCAGCTCCTCCAAAGACGCCGCGATCCCTGCGCCCAGCAGGGCACGCGGGGGATCACCGTATTCATCCATCGCTTCACTTGCTGTTAAAGTAAGAAGTTCTCCCTCCCCTTTGATAACTTTCCCATCTATTTCGAGGACAAAATTTTCGTCCATCATGGCGCGAATCACCTCAGCCCGGAAAGGGTACTTTTCCGTATAGGTACGTATCTTCGCCCTTAAATGACTCATTATTTTTAATTTTGCGGTCTCGGGAATTTCCTGCCCTCCAGGCATAATCGGCGCGGCAGCCCCTATCTGGCCTTTGGGAGCAAAGTAAATTTCATGCGTGGAAGCGGCGATAAAGGCGCCTGCCGATGTGGCATCAACATTTACATAAGTAATCGTATCACCTTCAAAACGATCGAGCGTATCCATCATTTCCAAGGTCACATCCACACGCCCTCCCGGCGTGTTCATGTCAAGGACTACACTATCGACTTCATTGTCAATGGCCTCCTTGATACCACGACGGAGAATATACTCAATCGGTTTGGAGATAACACCCTCGACGGTTACGACATATACTTTATGATATTTTTTTTCGGGCGCGGGCGAAGACTCCTCAGCATCCTCTGCTTCACCCTGTTGGCTCCCGGCATCAGCTATCTCGGTAATCGCTTCTTTTATTTCGTTTTGCACAATCTCTGATTGCTCCTCTGTATCAGCGGCAGCTTCTTTATCATCAGGAGAAGGAGCCTTCTCCACTTCCTCACGGTCAGGGCTATGATCCTCTCCTTCTTCGCCATTTAATGGACTTTTTATCACGAAAAAAGCCTGAGCGATAATAGCAGCTATGAAAACATAGCCATAACTGAATAGAACATTCTTTCGCATAGTATGTAATGCCATTTTCTTAATTATAATAATGAAGCTTTTAAATGCCAAATGCAAGCATGAGAATGATCTCCTGCTTACTCGAAAGTGATCAATACAGACTGTCAATACAGGTTCTGGTTTCCTCTAAAATGTTAATTTTAAATAACAGAGCGGTTACCCCGGATAGCTAAAACTTACCAATCGCCAACTGCGCCGTCCGCATAGTATGAACGCTGCGGTAATTCCTGCTTAAAAGGATGATTGGCTACTTTATCTTCATCAATTTCAACTCCCAGTCCGGGCTTCGTGTTCGGCCTCACAATCCGGCCCTCTTTTTCAACTTCGAATCCCCAGGTAACAATATCCTCGCGCCAGGGAACATCCTGATGAACGGCTTCACAGATAATATAACTTGGCGTCGCAAAGCCCAGTTCAAGTGAGGCTGCCGTGCTGACGGGTCCCTGGGGGTTATGAGGAGCCATGGCCACACGGTAAGCTTCGGCCAGGCTCGCGATGCGTCGCGCTTCACTGAGACCGCCACAGTGTGTGATATCAGGTTGAATTATGCTACAACCACCGCATGCCAGCAAATCGCGAAAAGCGTGTATTCCAATCATCCGTTCACCCGTGGCGATCGGGGTGGATACAGCTCTCTGAATTGCCGCAATGTCTTCGTAGACTTCCGGCCAACAGGGTTCTTCAAAAAAATAAAGGCCATAAGGTTCCAGGGCCTTGGCAAAAAGCATGCCCATTCGCGGCGAAGGCCGCGCATGGCAGTCTACCATGATGTCTATATTCTCGCCCACAGCTTCGCGCATGGCCTGAACACAGGCTTCCGCATAGCGAATTGGCTTGAGGCCTTCTATAGGCATCGTTTCCGGCACCGCCATCGATTTAAAAGCGGTAAATCCATCCTCTACGACTTGTTGAGCCATCTCCGCGAAACGGGGTGCGTCCTGCGGTTTTGTCTCATAAAAGTCCTCCATTTTACCGCCCCCCAGATGGCAATATAGGCGAACATAGTCGCGCACCGGTCCACCCCACAACTGATGGCAGGGGGTCTCTTTAATTTTCCCCAGGATATCCCATAAAGCGAGATCGATCCCGCTGATCGCTGTGCCGCGAACAACACCATTTCCATGCCAGAAATGCTGACGGTACATCACTTGCCAAAGATACTCGATCCTCCGGGGATCTTCTCCAATAAGCAGACTTGAAATATCTTCAACTGCGCCAACGACGGCGCGCGTGTGCCATTCCAGTGTTGCTTCACCCCAACCAAATAGGCCGGGTTGATCGGTTATGACCTTTACGAAAATCCAGTTACGCATGCGCGCGTTGCATACGATAGTTTCAATTTTTGTTATTTTCATCGTAACAGAATCGCTTAACAATAAATCTCAAATACCGGAAGCTTTATTTTAAAAGGGGGCTTAAAAAAGTAGCATATGGACAAGCCGTAAATCTTCGTCTTCGTCCCTGTGGATATTTTCGAAATAATGACCAAGTAAAATTTTATAAATAAATCATTCTTTTACAGGAAAATGGTGGGGATAAGGTAGAGGAGGACGCAGACGAAGAGGCGGACGAAGACGAAGCTTTATTTTATGGGTTCTGATATTTAAATTGTTTTAGTCCTATCTAAATACTAACCTCTTCCGTTCAAAATTAACCTAATGATTGACAATTCAATAAGATCGATGGTTAATTCCGATCTTTTTTGAAACCAATGCCCGGTAGCTCAGTGGTAGAGCAGGTGGCTGTTAACCACTTTGTCGCAGGTTCGAATCCTGCCCGGGCAGCCATTCGACGTGCTGACTAGGTCAGCTTGCTCATGACAGGCCAATGTGCAAAGGTGAATAGATAGGTGGGCAGGATGAGAACCTGGGTTCGTTCCGAGGAGCTACTGCGACGACACAAGCGAAGCGTCCATCCTGCCCGGGCAGCCATTTGTTAAGGATGATGATTGGCAGGATGAGAACCTGGGTTCGTTCCGAGGAGCTACCGCGACGACACAAGCGAAGCGTCCATCCTGCGGGTGATGTAACCGCATGTAAATTCAATCGACAATCGGCAGTCCGCAATCGACAATCGAACCATGTCCCTTAACTTGACGCTGCTTGGCACCGGCACACCAACACCGTTGATTCATCGCGCTGGATCATCCTATTTAGTCACCCTGGAGGATGAGATGCTGCTCTTTGATTGTGGTCCGGGCTGTGTGCGACGATTGATTAAGAAAGGCATTGCTCCTACCCGTATAACCAGTCTTCTTCTGACCCATTTGCATTATGACCACTGTGTGGATTACGGCTATCTCGTTTTAAATCGCTGGGATCAAGGGGCAGGTCAGATTCCTGAATTAGACGTCATCGGTCCGGAAAATACACAACAGATAACAAACGCGCTTTTTAACAAGGGTGGGGCTTTTGATCCCGACCTGACTGCTCGAACGCAACATCCAACCAGTCACTTTATCTATGAACAGCGTGGCGGTAAATTACCACGCGTACGCCCCTCCCCCGTCGTGACCGAGGTAGCATCAGGGACTTTAATTAAACGCGATAAGTGGAGTCTTGAAGTGGCGGAAGTCATTCACGTCCAACCTTACCTGGCCTGTTTAGCTTATCGATTAAATACATCCTCCCACGCGATCGTCTTTGGGGGAGATACAGCACCCATTGCCAGCCTGACTAAACTGGCTGAAAGAGCCGATGTGCTGCTGCACATGTGTCATTTCTTTAATGGGGTGAACACCGATGCCCGACTGACGGACTTCTGTTCCGGCCATCTCGATGCGGCTCGCACCGCCCGCGATGCACAAGTCAAAACCTTGATCCTGGTCCATCTTACAGAACAATTGGAACAACCCGGTATTCGCGAGCGTGTATTAACCGAAGCTGGCCAGATATTCGAGGGTAATATCATTTTCGGTGAAGACCTGCTCGAGGTGCCACTCGACCTCATTGAACCCTCCCCTTCCATAGAGAATAGCGGTTAACAGCCGATTGTATTATCCCCCTTGTCATTGCGAAGGAGGTGTAGCTGACTGCGGCTACCGAGTCCCACAACTGCGGGACGACAATCTTCCATTCCAGAGGAATGCCGGTTACGTCTTCACAGTCCCCTGGAATGGGAGATGTTGCTGCGCTCGGTAGCCACCGCTGTCAAACAGCCTCGCGATGTCAAAGGAAATCAATTTCAATTAATTATAGACAACATGTCTCGCCGAAGTCTTGACGAAGGAAGATCGAGAATTGATATTGAAAAGATGAATGCATTTGTAAGTTCCAAAGAAAAGATCCGAGCCTGGATGGACACCCATTTCGACGAAGAGGGAATCAGCACCGATGACGCCGATGATTCACGCTATTATTATAAGACACCCTACCTTCTTACCAAGGTGGGATTGCGGTCTAAAGGCGCGCGGGTGGCAAAACAGGTTAAAGAAAGGTTTATAGACTCGGAAGGAAATCTCACGGGACCCCCGGAATTTTCGCTCGAAAATCGCGTTTATGCCATGGGTTGGTTGGGGTTTGGCGCAATGATCGTAGAACGGTTTGATCTAGCAGGGATAATGGCTGACCGCCTGATTCAAATGCAAGATACGGAGTCCGGGGGGATTCTATTGCCTGATGAAGACGCAGGCGAAGCGGTAGCGGAAGTCTGTTTTTCAGCCGGCGCGGGCATGGCCTTGGCCGCCACGGGTAAAAACGAGAGAGCAAAACTCATGGCTGACCGGTTTGTTACATTGCTGGACGCGCAACCTGAGAGTGGCTGCTATTACAACCGCTTTCGCGGCGATGGTTCGATCTTCGCAAGATCAGCGGAAGGGGGTTGGGAAAAGTCATATAATCTAAAACTGGCAGAACAGCGTCCCGCCAATTTTGCAACCGTTGTCTTGGCTCTCGTCTGGACCGGTCGCGCGTTAAGAGATAAATCCTATTTTACCGCAGCCCAACGCTATGTTGATATAGTCTATAGCCATGAAATGGACCCGGCCCATTTCGGGCGTGCGACTAAATTCGGATGGGCCATGCTTACCTTGTATGAAGAGACGGGCAACCCTGCCCTCTTCGAACACGCCAAACACTTAGGCGATGTTTTATTAAGCCATCAATGCGATGATGGGTTCTGGTTTTCAAAGCCGGGGCACAATGAGGACGAACCGGCATGGATGCGCCTGGCCTATTCTGCTGACTGCGCGATGACCGTTTGCTCACTGGCGAACATGTTAAAATGAGTCCCGGTAATAACACCCGAGATAACTTTATATTTCTTCAACGCGTTTTTGAGCATCTTTCACAATATTGGCAACAGGCCTATTGGTATTAATAGCCCCTTTCATTATGTCATCGATGATGGCCGCCAGCTGAATCCATTTTGGGTGTCGTGGTAAATCACGAGCATTATTTTGGAGTTTTTCCAATTTACGGTAATAAGGTATAATCTGATTGAGCTGCTCATCCTGCCAGGTAGATAACCTGCTCCCGTTTCCTCCTTCCAGGGTTAGCAGTCTATCCATTTTTTTACTGACGCAGTGCCGGATAAAACGGTAGGCCAGATCTTTATTACGACACCCGCTGGCAATACCTAAGACCCAGTATACATTCAGCGTTATGCCACGCATTGAAGTGTCATGCGGTAAATACGTCACCCCAACCTTTCCTTTTACTTTTGATTCGGGAAGCGATTCACACTGGGCGGCACAGCTAAACCAATTTATCATCATTGCTGCTTCACCTTTAGCGAAAACCCTACCCGATTCTACGGCGTCTAGCATCCGCGTATTCGAATTCATTACCGAGGAGTCATTAACAAAATCACGGTAAAATGATAATGTCCCCTCCACAAGCGGCTGGTTTAAGTTAAACTCTCCATAACGATCATAAAGCACTCCGCCGCTGGACCAAAAATGAAGGAAAAAATCACAAATCGTGTTATACCCATCCTGGTTTGCGATAAATACAGCACCTGAAAATCCGTTTTCCGGACGATTAAAATACTGGGCCACCTCTTTAAATTCACCCTAGGTTTGAGGAACCTTGAGTGGATACCCGTATCTTTTTTCATAGGCTGCATCCTCTTCAGGATTATTTAAGAGATCTTTACGATAGATAAGGCATTTTTGACCATCATGGTAAGGAAGGCCATAGACTTCGTCGCCATATGTTTGAAAATGCAATAAGGAGTTATCCCACCCATTGGGATAATTGTCCGGGGGCAAGTCGCGTAAGAATAATTGCAAATCTATCAGATGTTGTCCGGTAACAGCTTCAGCGATCCAATCGGTCACGATGAAGGCAACGTCAAAATCACCCCGTTTAAGTCCCTCACTTTTAAAGAGAGCTCCATATAAATCAGGAATATCTAAAGCCTTTATATCCAGGGTCAGATCAAGGCCTTCCGATTCGCAAAAATTTTCCCACTGTTTTTTAATGGCTCTTTCAAAGGCATCTAATCTTTTTACCGCGATTCGCAGGCATTTATGGTCGGTCATTGAGAGTATGCTGAAGGGGTCAGCTGCTGGGGCCGAAAATAAATCACGGCTTACCTGGCTTCTCTCCAGGCATAGTTATAGTGCTGTGGCTGAAGCCTCGGTGTATAAGGGTTGAAATCCTGTCTCGCCCTGAGAGTTACGATGGCGGGTCAGTCGAAATCTGGAATTTTCTAGGACCAGCAGGAGAGGACACCACCCATAATTGTGGTGCTTAACACGCGGTATCCGGCATTTATAAACAAAAGTTTCACCGGACGGTTTTCCCAGAGAATATCGGAATAAATATTGAAGGCATAAATGGCCAGACCCAACCCGAAACCGAGGAGCAAGCCGTTTGGCCAGTAGATGATATCCAGGCTTTCTATCGTCAGGGCAATTACGATAGCAGTACCCAGAGTTAGAATGAAGGTGAGGATCATCGCCTTAGTCGAACTGCCAAGATTATCTTTGTTGAGTCCGGTAGCACTCAACCACGCTTTCCCAAAGAGGGGGCCGTACCAAAGCCAACCAATTATGAAGGTGACGATTGTCACAACAATAATAGCAAGCCAATTAACTTCGCCAATCAGATAAGAGAGTGGATTAATCATATTGATCTCCTGGATTTTGATGAGTTTTCATTAAGGAATAAACAATTAGACAGAGACAGCGCAAAGCGCTGCTCTCATGGTGATCGTTATTCGCCTACGGCGTCAATATAATTAACTGTGAATTGTCTATTTGCGATCCGTCGCTGTCCATAGTTCCGTCACTGTTAATTGAAGGATGGACATCATCAAAATCGACAATCGGTAATTCCCCTATTCATCATCAATGATTCCGTAAACCAATGTATTGGGGAAAAAGGCGTACCAGCCAAACCAATAAGCGAGGTGGCCACTGATGCGAGGCACTTCTAATCCCTCTTCGTTGATTAAAGCCTCTTCGGTAATGCTCCACTCCCGTCCTTCGGCGTCGATCACGGTATCAACACTCATACCCGGGCTAAAGGTCTGTACTCCTCGATCATAAGCGCGCACTTCCGCTCCTGCCGAATAGGTGAGAGGAAAAGGTGTTTCAACGAAATCAACCGTAGCAATACCGCGTTGAGCAATTAAAACTACAGGGGTCTCGCCGATGAGATCATTAACCACTTGCTCCTCGGTGAGGGATTCGATGGGATACGCCTTGGGGATCCCCTCAATTTCAAGAGCGTAAATCTGATCCTTGGTGTCTAAAAGATCTCTTCTTTGCGCAACTGGAAATAAGGTATCAGGCGAGCCAAAGTATGTACCGTAGGCTCTGCCATTGGCATAGGGTCGATTAAAACCCGTTTCGATGTCGAGAACCGTGGTTTGCGGGTGCTGTTCCTGCCAGGATGCCCAGTCGGTGAGAACGACGGGTAAAATTTTAAGTTGCAGATTAGTTCCCGCAAGAGGTCCCAGAACCGGTTTCCCCGTGAACTGGTTCCAGAGTGTTCGCGTTTGCCGGTCGTACATCAGCTTATTGCTGCGAAAGAGAAATCCGGAAGTACCAAAGTTATAGGTGATTCCCTCAGCAACACGGCCATCGTAAGCGATACCGGCCCCACAGAGAGTGCAGTAAGCAAGGGAAACGGGCACGCCGCCAATCACTTCATTCGCCATTTCGTGCCAGTCCATAATGCGTAAAGGATAGGCACGCGCGTCACCGTTAATAGAGATCCCGAAAACCAGATCAGTAAGTTCCAGATAAGTTGCCGCTTCCGTTGATAACCTATTCGGGTTGTCAAGAGGTGGGATACCGTCCACCAACACACCACCCCATAAAATCTCTTCGGTGCGTATGCGCGAGGGGAAATCATCCCTGAGAAAATCACCAAATTCAGAATCAATATTGGATAAGAGGCGCCCTTTCCAACCGGTAAATCCAGAAGGTGGCGCGAGCTTAGTTAAACCATACCATTCTACCCAAGCAGCCCAACTGCCGCCAAAATTTTCACCACTTAGCGCCTCCAAGGTATCAATTATAATGGAGCGGCCTACCGCGACTTGGATGAATACCTCCTGGGCACGCATCAGCTCGATAAATACTGCAATATAACGTGTATCATTACGACTAACGATATCATCAATTAAGGTTAGCGCCGCATCGCTGTTTTCGCTTACCAGGGTGTCCAGCGTCTGCGCGGTTGCTTCCTTCTCTGTTATACGTGCCTCACGCAGGTTTGTTACCCATACCGACGTCTCGTAAATAAATAGATAGGGATAGGATTCATCACTGGTCCAAATCCAACCGAGTTGCGAGTCCCAGAACCACACACTATCCGAGCTCGTGCCATCACTGTAGAGCCAGCCCTGTGTTTCGTGATATATCCAAGGAAAGGATGTGTCGTAAAAAAATCCCAACCATGCCGATTCTTTCCAACCCGATCCCAAATCTACAGTGTCCGCTCCCCGCCAGTCTTCATAAACGGTAGATTGAGCAGTGGCATTTGCGGCCAGCAATAACCCAATTACCAACAGCGTATACACCCGCCAAAATGAAACAGAGGAATGCATCATTAGCTTAAAATCGGTCAAATCTCTAATTCAAACCTAGTGGTTAAACACCTTACACCTCTACGACAATCCCACTCTAACAATCGTTCCAAGTCTGGAAGAGAGTGTCCATATTATAAATAATTCGAGGTATTTCAATTAAAGGGAATAACCTTAGCTTTTTATGCCTATTGTCGATTTTTTGATTGTTCCCCGTGGTTACTTTATAATAAATCCGCTATTATGGACCCTGCAACTGGCATCTCTATCTATAAATTCTAATCTTGTGTTTTTACATGCCCCTTGCTAATCCGGATCGCAGTTACGCATTGAGAAACGACAACGGGTGGCTATTATTATAAATTAGATATGGGGAAATCGACTCAAGAGTCAGCAATTGTAACTAATCGCCATAATGATTTGTACAATACTGCGCAGCTTTATTTACCGGGAGGAGTGTCTGCGTCCGCCCGAGCGAACGAAGCTTTGGGGCACCCTCTATACATATCTCGCGGCGATGGAGCGAAAATATATGATATAAACGGCCGTGAGTATATCGACATGTGCATGTCCCATGGGGCTTCCTTACTTGGGCACAATCATCCTAAGATAAAAGCGGCGATCTCACGTGCATTAGATCTGGGAATCATTTGTTCATACGAAACCGAGCACCATTCCGCTTTAGCAAAAAGCATCACCGAGATGGTACCCTGTGCCGAGATGGTGCGCTTTGCGGGTTCAGGCACTGAAACCATTATACATGCATTGCGACTGGCGCGTTCCGCTACGGGCCGCGAGAAGATCATTAAATTCGAAGGGCACTTCCACGGCTATTCGGATGATCTCAATTACAGTGTCGCACCCCCCCTCGATAAAGCCGGCCCTGAGGAAAACCCTCTTCCCTATCCACAGTCAACGGGGATGGCGAAGCACCTCACAGACAATTTGATTGTCGTTCCCTTCAACGATTTTGCAGCACTGGAAAATGCATTTTCTGAACACGGGCAAGAGGTGGCAGCACTGATCATGGAACCCATCAACTATGACGCAGGTTGTATTGTTCCAAAGCCAGGATTTATTCAATCCTGTCGCGATCTTTGTGATCAGCACGCTGTCCTGCTCTTTTTCGACGAAGTCCTCACAGCTTTCCGTATGTCAAACGGGGGCGCACAAAAGTATCTTAATATAACACCTGACCTGTGTGTCCTGGGTAAAGCTTTCGGTGGCGGGATGCCAATCAGCGCTATTGCCGGTAAGCGAGAAGTTATGATGCATTTTCGTCCGGTGGGAGAAAGCGAACACAGTGGCACATACCTGTCACATTTGACCACGGTTCTTGCCGCGCAGGCAGCCTTGGATATATATGCTGAACCCGACTTTTATGATAACTTAAATAGAATCGGAGATAAATTTTACACCGGGTTCCAGGAGATAATTGATCGCAGTAGTCTGCCGGCACAATTACAATATGCGGGTCCCCGTTTTGGTATATATTTTGGGGTCACACATGAAGTGATAAACTACCGTGAAGCAGCCAACCAAAACCATGAGATGCTTTTAAAATTTATCGCGGGCTGTATCAATCGAGGGGTATACTTTCATGTCTCTCCCCACCACGGATTTTCATCTGCGCACACCGAAGAAGATATCGATCGCTCATTGGAAGGAATTGAGGGTGCTATGTCCGAGGTAAAAGACGCATTCCCCAACGGAAAATAAACATATAAAAGTAAATAATATGGAAAAGGTAAATGTTCTCTTTGCGGTAAGTGGACTGGAATCATACGTTGAGCGAATACAAGCGCTCTCACCCGGGTTGTCTATTCAAGCAGTTCAGAATTTGGATGAATTGAATAATAACCTAACCGAGGTTGAAGTGCTGGTCACAGAATTTCCCGATTTCGATTTAGAAAAGGGGCCCCAATTAAAGTGGGTGCATTGGTGGGGCACCGGAATCGAGTGCTTCAGTGATCAACCTATTATGCACAGCGATGTTGTTCTCACGAATGCGAGTGGTGTATCTTCTAAGCCCATTGCCGAGTATGTGCTTAGTCAGATGGTAAGTTTATCCCGCGATTACCCACGGATGATGCTCGACCATAAAGAACATTTTTGGAACAAAGATCACTTTCTGGAATACCGGCGTCCCGAATTGAGAGACAAAACGCTGGGAGTTATCGGTTACGGCAGTATCGGGCGTGAAATTGCGCGACTCGCCCAGTGCTTTGGCATGTCAGTAATGGCCACGCGACGCTCATCGACCAGCCGGGAGATTGAAAAAGAAGTCGAAGTATTACCAAAAAATGACCTCGACCACTTGCTCGCAGCAAGTGATTTCATCGCCTTGAGCGTTCCCCTCACATCCGAAACAGAAGGTCTTATCGGCGAGGAGGAATTCAGGAAGATGAAACCAACTGCCTATATAATTAATATCACGCGGGGAAAAGTAATCAATGATAAGGCACTGGGGAAAGCATTGCGGGAAAACTGGATTGCAGGTGCGGCATTAGACGCTTTTGCCGAAGAACCTCTGCCCTCGAGCAGTGAACTCTGGGATTTACCGAATACTTTGATCACGCCTCATATCTCTGGAGATACCGACAGGCATAACGACCGTAACGCGGATGTATTTTGCGAAAACCTGCGGCGTTATCTTAATGGAGAAGATCGCATAAACATTGTGGACATTGCCAGGGGCTATTAGGGATTGAGTCAGTATTTAAAATATCAAAGAATAAGAAAAGATGCAGCTCATTGATTATACGCGCGCATCCGTATTGATGCAGAAAGCAGGTCTGGAATTAATCCTCGCAAATTCAATAAGCAATGTAAGCTACCTGCTCGACTACTATTGTCACTGTATCAATAATTCAAGCTGGTTGCTTGATGATGGGAGCATGTTTTACCAGTCCTTTGTCGGACTGCCTGTGGATGAAAAGCAAACACCGTTTTTCACCCCCTGGGTAGGCGAAGGGGGGTTTTTTTCTGAAAATGAACCCTGGGTTAAAGATCGTTACTTCTATGGCCGTAAAATGCCGATTCCAGGTGTGGGCATAAACAATGAAAGACAAGCTGGTGATCCAGTCGAAGCAGCAGTATCAGCGATAAAAGACCGAAACCTGGCTTCATCATGTATTGGTGTGGAGATGGCTTCCCTACCTGTAGCATCCTATAAAAGATTGTGCGACGAATTACCCAAAGCCCGCTTTGCTGATGCCGGACCGCTCCTCTCGCAACTGCGATCAGTTAAGGCTCCTGAAGAAGTCAGGCGAATGAAAATCGCTGGCAATACTACGGAGCATGCGATAAAAACAGCATACGACTCTGTGAAGGAAGGGACGACAGAACTGGAATTTGAACATAATTTAAAAGTCTCCCTTGCTGAGGAAGGGGCCAAGTTTGTCTGGGCTCACGTCGCCTTTGGACCCAAGGGAGCTTCAGATATAGTGCCGCGTGATGTGGCTGCCCGGCCAGGGGAAGCATTGCGTGTCGATACGGGTGGCAGCTATGGCGGCTATATCTGTGACATGTCTCGTGTGGGAGTGTTAGGCGATCCTGATCCCGAGCTTGTGAGAGCCATGGAGGCAACCTTTGAAACTTATAAAGCCGTACGGGGAGCCGTCAAAGCGGGGGCACGGGCGGGTGATCTTCATGAATTGGGATCACGGGTTATGAAAAGTAACAGTTATGAGCTATTTTCCTTTATGGTCGGTCATGGCATTGGTCGGGATGCGCACGAATGGCCTTTTTTAGTTAAGGGAAGCGATATAATCCTGGAGGCCGGTATGACAATCTGTGTGGAAATCCCTCTTCGCATCCAGGGTCTTGGTTCAATCAACATCGAGGACATGGTGCATGTAACAGAAAATGGTTGTGAATCAATCACCACTTCCAGTCCTGAACTCTACCTTATCAATCAAAATTGATTCCATGGTGGGGTATCGAACTTCACCCTTGGGACGAATTGTCGATTCCTTGCAAAGAATATTAACCACGGATTACGCGGATTCGGCGGATAAATACGAGAATGACTACGGATTACGCGGATAGATACTGATGTTGATTTATGGAGTGTAAGATTAACGAATAGTACCGAGGGCCAGGAGCGAAGCCCGACATCACCCATTCAACACCTAAAAGAACATGGACAGAAAAGAAATCTGTAATGTAGAAAATAGCCTTCGCTTCACTCGCATTTGCGAGTGCTAGAACGATCCGTTCAGGTATTTACACAACAATTTTGTGTAAATACCTGAGTTGGCGTTCAGAAGCGCTACCGCGCGCAGCGAAGACGATTTTCCACATTACAGATTCCCTTTTTACCTTTTGAAATTTATCCGTGTAATCCGTGATATCCGCGGTATTATACTTTGGAGATTTCGCTGTGTTCTCGTATTGCCTTTTGCTTTGCCTGATATAGTCACGTAGCTGCGGGACGGTCAGCCCGCGCTCAAGCTATGGCCGTTCAAGACTGAAATTATCATAGTTTCTATCCAATTGGCTATTGCAAACCAGCTTCTGGAATTCGACAATTGAAAGCCATGAATGATTCCAGCTGGAAACCCCTGGAAGGGAATATAGATGAAATGCTGAAGGAGAATAACAATCCCATAGGAGCGTTAGCGGCTGGGGAGATACCCGCGATTATTTTGCGCAATGCTTATCCCTCAGAAATGTGTTCACAACTTGTCGCGCGTTTCTATGAGCGGGATCTGGTCCCCGGCCTGCCAAAGCCCGGCGAACTCATCACCGGGAAGCGTGACTTTGAACGCATAGATATCGGCACCAGTCTCTCCAATATCGGTGATGATCAAAATCATTTTTTCGCTGATGCTGAAAAGACTACCCAACTCTATGAAACGCTCTTTGCAGGGATGCAAAATCCCATTCACCAACTATACGAAACCATCACCCGTTTATCACCGGGGAAACAGGCAGTGACCGCCTACGAGCCTGATGGACGTCATTATGGGGCTGCAATTTTTCGTTGTCATATGCCCGACTGGGGCTATCCACCGCATATCGACTCGGTAAGTATTCGTGATGGGCGAACGAATTACGCTGTTCACCGGTTTCATACCCAATTGGGGGGTATATTACTGGTGCAAGCACCGGAAAAAAAACCAACCGGTTTTGATTCCATCATACACCGCAGTGAATGGAATAAAAATCTGGAACTGGAACATTATAGCGCAGGGGGTATAGGCGTTCTAACAAAATCTTTTTATGAATACGCTGAAAAAAATCGGATCGAAAGTTACGGCGTGTCGCTAGCTGAAGGAGACATTTATTTTTTTAACTCCCACCGACTTCATGAGGCGCCGCGTTTTACGGGCAATCGTCCACGGATTGTCTTGGCTACCTTTTTCGGTTACACAGACGATGATCCCGAAATATTTGTCTGGTCATAAGGATATTAGTAAAGGGCCAAACAAGGTATTCACCATGCGTCATAATGATTAATCAAAGAAAAAGATGATACTTTTCGACGAAGAAAAAGCATCATTAATGATGCAATCACAGGGTGTGGACATTATACTGGCCCACAGCCTGATCAATGGCGGCTTTCTCGCTGACCATTGGAAGCACGAAATCGTTTCAAGCTTTGGATCCTACATGACCGACGATGATGGGGTCCCCTACCAGTTAATCGTCGGTCTGCCCGGTGACCGAAAGATAGAACCATTTATTACCTGCAGAACCGGGGGTGAAGAAGGCGACATGTTTTATACCGAGGTATGGATTGAAGATAAACGCTTTTGGGGACCCGGCACGGCGAACCGGGAATCAAATTCTCCCTTTGGACCCTATAACCAAATTTATAGTGATCCCATGGAAGCTGCCGTAGATGCCTTGCGTGACCGCAACCTTGATCGCGGGACGATCGGTATTGAAATGCGTTTCCTCGGTATAGATCCCTACCATCGTTTAAAAAGCCTTTTACCAGAAGCGACTTTTGTCGACGCAAACCCATTGCTGAATGACTTGCGTATGGTTAAAACCGAGGAAGAAGTCCGACGCATGCGCATCGCCGCCAGGGCAACAGAAAAAGCAATCGAAGCTGCATTTAAAACAATTGAGGAAGGGACAACCGGCCTGGACATGGAACGTATCGTCGGTGCCACGCACTATGAAGAAGGGGTGCGGCATGAGTGGCTGCATACTAATGTAGGCCCCAGTGGCGCGCAGGTCATCTGTCCTAATAACACATCGGTAAATCGCGGTGAAATCTTAAGGTTGGATGTGGGCGCCAGCTACAGACATTATCAGAGTGATATATCGCGGGTCAGTGTATTAGGTGAACCCTCACCTGAGCTTCTTAAAACGCACCGTGGGATGCGCAAGGCATTGGACGCAGTGGTAGAAGCCGCGCGGCCGGGCGTTACTGCTGGTCATCTTTTTACGGTCGGAAATACTGTCGTTGAAGATGAAGGGCTTGAAAACTTTTTAACTATCGTCGGGCATGGTGTGGGGCGCGACATTCATGAAATGCCTTTCCTCAAAGAGGGTAATCCGATAATAATGGAATCAGGCATGACCTTAGCGATCGAATTGGCAACGATGATAAAACACCTGGGTTGTATCGCTCTCGAAGACGATATCGTTATTACAAAGGATGGCTGCGAAGCGTTGAGCACGACAGGACGCGAACTTTATATAGTCGAATAAATTCTTTAAAAACCAAATAAAAGTTAGCGCGACAGTACCCAGCTTTACGGTAATTAAGTTGGATCATAAAAAGCTTATCTTTTTATCATCCATAATTCTCAGCATAATCCTATCTGGCTGTTTAGCGCCTGATCCCAATCTGGAACCCTTGTCCAAAGCAGAGGAAGGTGAGCAAACTTCTAACCGCGAAGTAAAAACAACCGCGCCCACCAGCATCGATCCGATGATCCTTGCCAATCGCGCGTTTCGTGAGGCACCGATGCTCACCGCGAAAGTTAAAGCCGGCGGATTACCTCCGGTCAGTGAACGACTGCCTGATAACCCACTTGTCATCGTCCCGCTCGAAGAAATTGGCACTTACGGCGGCACCATTCGCCGCGCGCTCACCGGTGATGTTATCCAGACGCAAGGACCGGTCAAAGCCTTCAATGAAAATCTGATGGGCTATGAGCGCCCCTACCCTCCAAAAAGTATTCAACTTAACCTGGCAGAAAGCTTTGAACTCTCCGACGACGGAAAAACTGCAATCGCGAGAATACGAAAAGGGGTCAAGTGGTCGGATGGTGTCCCCTTCACCGTCGACGACATTCTCTTCTGGTATTATGACATGGAATTTAACGATAACGCGCGACGGCCTACACGTCCCATTCCACCCGCTCACTGGCGAGTCGATGGCAAGCCTATTAAATTTGAAAAGATCGATGATCTTACCCTTAAGATATCCTCCCAAAAACCGTTAGGGAGGGTTCGCCAAGCCCTCAGCCACGAAGAGATTGCTTACCCCAAACACATTCTCGCCAAACATCACCCCAAATATAACCCGGAAGCCAACTACAAAGACTTTCGTGATCTCACGACCGACTCGCAACTAATCATGGAACCGGACTTGCCCCGACTCTCGGCCTGGGTTCCCGTGGAATGGATTCGTGGACAGCGGATTGTTTATGAACGCAATCCTTATTACTGGAAAGTTGATAGCGCGGGAAACCAGCTGCCCTATGCAGACCGGTACACTTTTGATGTCATTCAGGATCCCAAAGTCATCCTTCTGAAATTCATCAATAGTGAATTTGACTTGTTTGGAAGGTATTTTCAAATGGACATGTATCCCACACTTAAATCGGAAGAGATAAAAGGGAGATTTAAACTTCGCGTATCCGGTCCTATAGGCGCCCAGGCTTACTACCTCAACTGGGATGCGCACAATCCCATGCTTCGTGAGGCATTCAGGAATAAGAATGTGCGAATGGGGCTTTCTCACGCTATCAACAGGGAAGAAATTAAAGAAATTATTTATTTTGGTCTCCTTCTACCTTCCGGTTATTCATTCGGACCCCTTGATCCTTATTTTTCCGAGGAAGTCTATAAAAAATATTCTGAATATAATCCAAAATTGGCACGCGAACTACTGGACAAGGAGGGTTATCGTGATACTGACGGTGATGGATTTCGCGAGCTGAAAGATGGATCCCGTTTTGAGCTAAATATCGATGTGACTTCTTCGCAAAAGATTGCCGTCGATGTCTGCGAGCTGGTTACGGAACATTGGAAAGCAATCGGAATTAAGGCTAACTTAAATCCTGCTCTTAGGGACATCATTATACCCCGCCGTTTGAACGGCGAATTTGACATTCACACCTGGGTTCAAGAGGGACACACCGACATTCTCGGTCGCATGTTTGACTATGGAATAACGGGCTCAATTTTCCCCTTCTGGCACCGAAATGCCCAACAAGAAGGACCGGAATGGTTACACGAGGTTACGCGTTATATCAATTTAGCTATCACCACCGTCGATGCAGCCAAGCTTAGCGAGTATATGAACCACATTCGCGACCTGCATACGGATAACATTCCCGTTATCGTTGTCGGCTCGGCTTATTTTGTGTGGGGTGCTAACTCCCGCCTGGGTAATGTGCCTTGGACAAGCACCAATGCTTATGTTTACCGGGGCTGGGGTCGCTCACTTTATAACGAGCAGATTTACATCAATCAATAAACACTATTTCGGACGAGAATGGATACTATGTATCGACGAATTTTACCCGCGATCCTATCTTTGATTCTCGGCCTTATCCTGTTTAGTTGTTTAGCACCTGACCCCGATCTTGAACCCCTTACCGAAACCGATAATAAAGAAATTATCACGCAACGTGAAATAAAAACCCGGGCTCCATTAAAAATTGACCCCGCAATACTCACCGCCCGCAGCTTTAATGAGGCACCGATATTGGCCGTGAAAGTTAAAGCCGGTGAACTGCCACCGGTCAGTGAACGACTACCGGATAACCCGCTGGTCGCTGTTCCATTAGAAGAAATTGGTCAATACGGGGGCACTATTCGCCGGGCTCTCACCAGTGACATCGCTCAAACACAAGGCCCAGTCAAGGCCTTCAATGATAACCTTATGGGTTATGAACGCCCCTACCCTCCAAAAAGTATTCAGCTCAATCTCGCTGATTACTTCGCATTATCCGACGATGGAAAAACAGCCATTGTAAATATTCGAAAAGGGGTCAAGTGGTCGGACGGCGTTCCCTTCACTGTCGACGATATTCTCTTCTGGTATTACGACATGGCCTTTAACGACAGCGCGCGCAGCACGCCACCGATACCACCACCCTATTGGCAAGTGGATGGTAAACCGATTAAATTAGAAAAAATCGATGATCGCACCCTGAAGATTTCCTCTCCCAAACCCCTGGGGCGTGTCCGCAGGGCGCTCAGTCACGAAGACATTGCCTACCCCAAACACATCCTCGCCAGGCACCACCCCAAATACAATCCCGATGCCAATTACAAGGACTTTCGCGATCTCACGACCAGCGCCCAGCTGGTCATGCGTCCGGGTCTGCCCCGACTCTCCGCATGGGTCCCCGTGGAATGGGTGCCTGGTCAACGCATCGTCTACGAGCGAAACCCCTACTACTGGAAGATTGACAGTGAAGGAAACCAGCTACCCTACGCTGACAGGTACACCTTTGAAATCATTCAGGACCCAAAAGTTCTGCTCCTGAATTTTATCAATAGTGAACTCGATCTTTTCGGAAGGTATTTTCAGATGGATATGTATCCCACGCTTAGATCGGAAGAACAAAAAGGGCGTTTTAAGCTTCGTATCTCGGGACCCATTTCCGGCCCCGCTTTCTATCTGAATTGGGACGCGCACAATCCCGCGCTGCGGGAAGCATTTCAGAACATAAATGTGCGCATCGCTCTATCCCATGCTATCAACCGGGAAGAAATCAAGGAGATCATATATTTTGGATTATTCAACCCGTCCGGTTATTCGTTTGGCCCGCCCAATCCTTATTACTCAAAGGAAGCCCACATGAAATATTCCGAATACGATCCTGAAAAATCGCGCGCCTTACTGGAAACGTCAGGGTATCGTGATACCGATGGTGACGGGTTTCGTGAATTCAAAGATGGAACCCGATTTGAGATGAACATCAACGTAACTTCAACCCAAAAAATTGGTGTCGATGTTTGCGAACTTGTTTCTGAACATTGGGGAAAAATTGGCATTAAGGCTAACCTAAATCCGATGCTCAGAGAACTGATCTCGGCTCGCTGGTTAAGCGGCGAATTTGATATCCATCACTGGGGACAATCTGGGCATACCGATCCTCTCGGCCAAATGTTTATGTGGGCAATTTCGAGCCCAATGACCCCCTATTGGCATCGTAATGCGCATAAAGAAGGCCCTGATTGGTTACACGAAGCAACCCGTAATGTCGAACGAGTACTCACCACTGTCGATCCGGTAAAAGTCCGCGAGTATATGATCCGCCTTCGCGACCTGCATACCGATAATATTCCGGTTATCGTTACTGGCTCGACTTACTTTGTGTGGGGCGCGCACACACGCCTCGGCAATGTCCCCTGGACAAGCACACACGCCTATGTCTATCGGGGCTGGGGTCGCTCTCTCTACAACGAACAGATTTATATTAAACAATAAATTCCCCCTTTTGACCCAAATAAAAAATTCGATCTGCTATTTATTGTCTTATCTATTCTTATGGGTACAAGTTTTATAGATAGGGGATGCCTCAACTTACTTTCGAAATCGAATAAGCACTTACGATGATAAATTATATTCTGCGGCGCATCCTGAATATGATCCCGACTCTGATTCTTATCTCGATTTTCAGTTTTGTCGTTATTCAGGCTCCACCTGGAGATATGCTCACCTCAAAGCTGGCTCAATGGGCCGAGCAAGGTGAAATGGGATCGGGAGGTGCAGTAGAACAGATGGAAGCCCTGCGCGAACGCTATGGGTTGAATGATCCGATATTCGTTCAATATTTAAGATGGATAGGTAATATCATATTTCACTTGGATTTCGGGGAGTCATTCACTTATGAATTGGATGTTATAATACTGCTGAAGGATCGGCTGGGACTTACCCTGATCCTTACCCTCACGACGCTTTTCTTCACCTGGCTGATCGCCATCCCGATAGGAATTTTTTCCGCAACCCGGCCCTACACTTTCGGCGATTACAGTTTTACTTTTCTCGGTTTCATCGGTCTCGCAACGCCAAGTTTTCTCTTCGCGCTCGTCATCATGTTTATACAAATCGTCGTCTTCGACACCGAGTCTGTAGGCGGTCTGCTTTCACCGGATTTTATTGGAGCTCCCTGGTCGATCGCTAAGATCGGCGACCTGCTTGCTCACATTTGGGTCCCCATCATTGTCATTGGAGCTGCTGGAACCGCAACCGTTATCCGCATCATGAGAGGGAATTTAATGGACACGCTTAATCAGCAACACATTCAAACCGGGCGGGCCAAGGGATTAAAAGAGCGCGTGGTAATTTATAAATACGCGGTGCGCATAGCTATCAACCCGCTGATCAGTAGAGTGGGAATTGAAATGCCCAATCTTTTATCGGGTACCGTGGTCACCGGTATTGTCCTGGGGCTGCCCACCGCGGGTCCCTTATTCCTCACCGCATTAATCTCTCAGGATATGCACCTCGCCGGGGCCTTCCTTCTTCTCTCGGCCACTTTTCTTCTCATCGGCAACCTTATGGCAGATATTGTCCTGGCCTGGCTTGACCCAAGGATTCGCTATGATTGAAGGTTCAGACAAAAATCACACACAGCCGTTACCCTCTCCTGTTTCTGAAGTAGTGGATAAAACGGGATCTACGGTCACCTATTCTCATCGCAAACTGATTTGGAGACGGTTCAAAAAGCATAAAATCGGAATTGCCGGTGGGTATGTCGTCCTCTTTCTCAGCCTCTGCTTTCTCTTCGCCGAATTCTTGAGTCCCCATAATATCAGCAGACGCTATTTTAATTACACCTATTTACCGCCACAGAGCATTCATTTCTTTTCTTCGGATGGTTTTCAGATCCGCCCCTTTGTCTATGGGATCAAAAGTAGTTTAGAGAGCCAGACGGGCATTAAAAAATACACCGAAGATGCCACAAAAAAATATCCCCTTCATTTTTTAGTGCGTGGGGACACCTATTCTTTTTATGGATTGTTTAAATCCGATCTTCACCTGTTTGGAACCGGTAAGGGAAATCCACTCTTCCTCATGGGTACAGACCGATTCGGTCGAGACCTCTTTTCACGGCTACTGGTCGGGGGAAGGGTATCATTTACGGTGGGCCTGCTCGCAGTTTTTATCAGCATCGCACTTGGATCCAGTTTAGGTGTGATCTCTGGATATTATGGAGGAAGGATTGACAATATTATTCAGCGTATCATTGAACTCATATACGCCTTTCCACAGATTCCCATTCTTATGGCGCTTAGCGCTATATTGCCACCGGAATGGCCCTCCTATCTAACCTTCATGGGAATTGTTACTGTCCTTTCCTTCATTGGCTGGGGCAGTTTAGCCCGGGAAATACGTGGCAAATCACTCTCCATCCGTGATTCCGATTTTGTGCTCGCCGCGCGTGTGTCAGGGGCTAAAGACCGACGCATTATTTTTAATCACCTTCTACCTTCGATGTTCAGTCACATAATTGTTATCTCCACCCTGGCCATTCCCGGTTTCATTCTCGCGGAGAGCACGCTGAGTTTTCTTGGCCTGGGTATTAAAGCCCCGATGACCAGCTGGGGCCTGCTTCTCTCAGAGGCAATGAATCTTCATTCCCTCAGTCTTTATCCGTGGCTCCTTGCCCCGGGAGCATGCATCATTATCGCTGTGCTTGCTTTCAACTTTCTCGGCGATGGGCTCCGCGACGCAACTGCTCCGTTCAGCGATAGTTAAGATTATTTATAAGTGATTACCCGATAATTTATCAATGGCGCATACAGATAACAGTTCATCACCGCTACTTAAGATTCAAAACCTGAAGACTTATTTCTACACCGATGACGGTATTGTTAAAGCCGTAGACGGTGTCTCGCTCACGATTGGAAGCCGGCAGACACTCGGTTTAGTCGGGGAAAGTGGTTGTGGAAAAAGCATAACCGCGTTTTCCATCATACAGCTTGTATCAAGCCCTCCCGGTAAAATTGAGGACGGGGAAATTCTTCTTTATGAGAACGGCAATCAATCGACACCGATTGACCTTATCCAACTCGATCCCAAAGGAGAGGCCATAAGGGATATTCGTGGAAATGACATCGCGATGATCTTTCAGGAGCCAATGACCTCGCTTAGCCCTGTCCACACCGTAGGCAATCAAATAGGTGAAGCCATTATTCTACATCAGAAAGTGGACAAAAATGAAGCTCGAGAGAGGACGATTGAAGTTCTTCGGAAAGTGCGCCTCCCCGACCCGGAAAATCTCGTGGATTCTTATCCCCACGAATTAAGTGGAGGAATGCGGCAACGCGCCATGATTGCGATGGCCCTTTCCTGTAATCCCAGGCTCCTCATTGCGGACGAACCTACGACTGCACTCGACGTCACGGTCCAAGCCCAAATTTTAGATTTAATGCAGCAGTTGAAAGAGGAAAGCGAGATGTCGATCATGCTCATTACTCATGATCTTGGCGTCGTCGCGAGAATGGCGGATTATGTCGCGGTGATGTACCTTGGGAAAATTGTCGAATACGGTGATGTCAGGACCATTCTGAAAAACCCAAAACATCCTTACACCCGGGGATTATTAAAATCGATACCACAAATTGGACAAAAGGAGCGGCTGGTTCCAATCGAAGGGACCGTTCCCGATCCTTATGAATCTATTGTCGGTTGTTCATTTGCAGCCCGTTGCCCCTACGCGATGGAGAAATGTCGTCAAGTCCCCCCTTTAGAGGAGATTAAACCGGGTCATTCAGTAAGCTGTTGGTTAGAAAATAAGGATGAATAAAATGGCCAAGAGTGAATCCTCAAAAATTGAGGATCTTTTACTTGAAGTAACTGATCTTAAAACTTATTTCCCTGTCAAAAAGGGTATTTGGCGACGAATTGTCGGTCAGGTAAAAGCGGTAGATGGCGTCAGCTTGACTCTGGGAAAAGGAGAAACTCTCGGACTGGTGGGAGAAAGCGGGTGCGGTAAAACAACACTGGGACGCTCTCTCATCCGGCTGATAGAACCAACAGAGGGAAAAATAATTTTTCATCATGATGAAGCCATAGTCGACCTGCGAAAACTTGACAAGGAGGCGATGCGAAATTTCCGGCGCCATCTTCAATATATATTTCAGGACCCCTTTTCATCGCTTAACCCGCGCATGACGGTATTCGATATCGTAGCTGAACCCCTGATTATAAACAGGGTAGCTTCGGGGTCGGAGCTTGATGACAGAGTGGAACAGCTTTTATTGCATGTTGGATTGAATGCTGAACATCAACGGCGTTATCCCCATGCGTTCAGCGGTGGTCAGCGACAGCGCATTGGCATTGCTCGAGCCCTCGCTCTCACTCCAAGCCTCATCATCGCAGACGAACCCGTCTCCGCGCTGGATGTCTCGATCCAGGCACAGGTTATTAACTTAATGGACGATCTACAGGATGAGTTTAATCTTACCTACCTTTTCGTCGCCCATGATCTGAGCGTTGTCGAACACATCAGTGACCGCATCGCCGTTATGTATCTGGGTGAAATAGTTGAAATTGCCCCTGCCGATCGCCTTTATCAAAGGCCTCTGCACCCTTATACCTCGACCCTCTTATCAGCAGTGCCTTCGGTCGATCCCGATCAACAACCTGCCCGTCAGTCCGTCGAAGGCGACGTCCCCAATCCCGCTAACGCCCCCAGTGGTTGTAAATTTCACCCCCGCTGTCCTTATGCCCAGGATATCTGCCGTATTGAGAATCCCTCATTGCTTGAGATCGAATCTGATCATAAGGCAAGCTGCCACTTTGCCGGCGAGCTCAATTTTGAAGAAGAAGGCTAAGCTGCGACGAAATATTACTTCACCCTATTTTCTATTGAGAGAATAAATAGTAAGTCGATCCAGGGATTTACTTTTCACCGGAATTATAAAACTGGCAATATACCCCAGGCAAAAACATAGCATGAATCCAATGGCCGAATAGAGGAAAATATTTACCTCGGTGTATGTCTTGATTAAGAAAAGAATAATTGCACTACCAATCGCGCCTACGAGCGCACCGGGACCATTAGACCGCCGCGTAAATATGCCCAAAGCAAAAAGACCTCCGAGACCACTTCCGATGAGACCAAGCATGGAAACGAAGAAAAGGGTCACTGATTTTATGTCCATGGTGGCAAACATTATCGCGACAATAGTGGCAAAAGCTCCAACCGCTAAGGTAACTAAACGAGCCAGATTCAAGGATCTGTTTTCCGATTTTGATGGGATTAATCGCTGGTAAAAATCCGTTACTACCGCGGTGGCAATCGAGTTCATACCACTATCTAGAGTGGACATTGAGACGGCAAAGATTGCTGCAATTACAAGTCCCGCTAAACCAATAGGAATTTTCTGGGTAATGAACAGCGGATAAATGGCATCATTTTGCATACCCAGGTCGAGAGCGGCAGGGTTACTTTTATAGTAAACATAAAGAGCGGAACCCACGGCGTATAAGATAAAGGTTATGGGAAAGACAAGAATGGCATTCATCCATAAACTTTTAGCCGCGGTTTCTTCATCAGTAGTCGTAAGGTAACGTTGGACTATTGCCTGGTCGGAGGAATAAGCGACAAGCGCTCCGAACGTTGAACCGATTAACATTACCCAGGTATTTCTCATGTCTGAAATGTCACCATCAAGATAAAGCATGCGAAATTTATCGTCAGCGATACTGGTTTTGATGAAACCGCTGATCCCGCCTTCAATATAAAAGGGGATGATGATCAGGGTAATGACCGCACCAAGAATGAGAACTACAGCTTGTATAACATCGGTCCATATCACGGCTTCAATACCTCCCAAAACGGTGTAAAAGGTGCTCAACACTCCCATCGAGAGAATGCATACATATATATTTAAACCGGTTATGGTGGAAAGTGCGATAGACGGTAAATACAGCACCATGCTGGTTCGCACTAATTGATACAGGATAAACTGCGCGCTACCGTATAAACGCACGAAATAATTAAACCGGTATTCGAGGTACTCATAAGCGGTGGTCAAATTCAATCGGCGAAAAAACGGCAGATAGAAAAAAATAATAAATATAGGGATGAGGGCAAAACAGAGCTTTTGCGGGTACATAAACCAGTCCACGGAATAAACAAGCGCAGGTTGAGAAAAAAAAGTATCCCCACTGAATATCGTGGCCACAATGCTGAATCCAGCGGCCCACCAGGGGATACGATGTCCGGCCAGAAAGTAGTCTTCCGTTTTCTTCTCTCGTCTGACAAAATAGAAGCCCATGTAAACGAGCGCTATCATGTAGAGACCTAAAAAAGCGTAATTTACAAAACCGAAGTCGGCGTTAGCCCCGGCCTCGTGGATCATAACCTGAATCGCACCCGTACTTTTTCCAGGACTTATTTCTCCGTTAGGGATGACCACGCCGCCATTCCATGAAACCGCGTTTGTCATAAGTACACCTTGCGGCATTTCCCCTTCTTTTATCCACGTGTCAGTAATGGTATGGTAAACTAACAGGTCTTTAGAGAAGGCTGAATCCAATTGATTTTCGAATGATCCGCCGAAGATGATGAGGTGGGATTGGCCAAATGCAATGTGGGGTGCAGCAGATACAGGTTGTGGCGCATCTTTTATCGGAACCCATTGTTTTTTAAAGGGATAATAGCGGTAGCCGTCCCTCACCGCAATCATCTCAATTTCGCCATTGTCTTTGAACTTCAGTTCATCGCCTCCGATGAGATAAAAATAATGATCTCGACTGATGTTTTGCCTTACCGCGACCGCATTTTTTCGGGCTGAACCGGGCCACGGTTCCAGTTTTTTCCATCCGGCCTCAAGATCTTTTAAGTCCAAGACCCAAAAATTCTTCAACAACGCTAAAGGATTCGTCACATCCTGACCTCCAACAAGGTAGAGGGTATCGCCAATAATGTCAGCAGCAGTATAGGCCACAGGCCCGGGCAAAGATGGTAACGGTTCCTGTTCAATTTTTTGTGTCGATGAATTCCATCTAAGACGAAGAACATCAGTATAACTTCTCTCTGCATCGCGTCCTCCAATGACAATCAAGCTGTCACCGGTACTAACCGATGCACCGTAAGCAAGGGGTCGGGGCAACTTGAAACCGGTTAACCAAGCTTCATTTTCATTACTCGTCTTCGGCAGCACATAGATAGCATCATGCCAGCTGTGCCCGTTCCCCTCTCCCAGGGAACTTTCAGAAAAATCCACTCCACCTGCGACGATTAATGTGCCATTACTCACACCGGCATAGGTTCCAGATAGACCAGCTGGAGCAGGTAACTCGGTTAGTCTTTCCCAGCGAATGACCTCTTGCTGTGGGGTACTACTTAAACTACACCCCACTAATCCGCTTAAAGATAAAACAATAAAAATATACTTCAGCAGATTAATATTTAATACCCGTTAAGTTTGCGCGGATTGTTCGACATTAATTTCTCCATTAGATTAAATCATAACGGTTAAAATGCTACCCTTTTTTAGTTGCTGACAACTGCCAGGGGTGAGCGTGTATAGATTGGATCAATTGGGAACTCAATGCAATCCATTGAACCTACTCCGTGCTTTCAAGTGCCGGACTCTCTTGAGTATCGCTATTGTCGGTACCTCTATCAACCGCGTCTTCGTCCCCCTCATAAAACGCTTCGTCATCGAAGAACAGATCATCTTCAAGCATAAATTCAATGGGTGGATTGCCATCGTGAATTTCAAATAACCTGTTATCACGGTAGGCTTCACGAACATAGATATAACGGTCGATGGCGGATTCATCGATGGTCTTAATGGTATCGATATGCCTTGCTCTGGTATTTAAAGATCCCGTCAAGCCAAGGGCAATTCTTACATCATTCTCATTGATGAATATGAGCGGATTTGTAATTGAACTGACAAACCGACTGGGTAAATCCCTAAGCGTAGTCGGTCCTGTCAATGGTATAACAAGATAAGGACCTTCCCCGAATCCCCATACAGCAAGGGTCTGGCCAAAATCTTCATGGTGCTTTTCCAAACCCATTGAGGTTCCTACGTCAATAATGCCTCCAATTCCTAAAGTTGAATTTACGATAAAACGGAGGGAATCCGATACCCCAATATTCAGTTTACCCTGTAATAAATCGTTAACAATGACATTGGGTTCTCCCAGATTACTAAAAAAGTTCGAAACCCCAGATTGTACCGGCTGGGGAATGACTTTAACATAAGTTTCCGCAACGGGTTTTAGAATAGCCGTGTCTAATGTATGATTCAAATTATGTATCGGCCGGTTGATCTTCTCAAGCGGATCACGGTTCTCTTTCACCTGTGCCGTGGTAGCGCAACCCGTGATATAAAAAACCAAAAAGAATAAGAATAATGAAAGAAGAGTGGAACGATAGAGTTGCCGACCGCCTTCTATGCAACGATTATAACCATACATGGCGTATAAAAATAGAGGGTAAATAAATTAAGTAATGCCAATAACTGTTAATGATTGTTTATGTCCCTTCTTCTTCCTGCTTTTGCCGGACTTCTTCGACTTTTTCCGTCAATTTAACCAGTAACGATTCGAAACCCTCTTTTTCAATAATACTCGTAAACTCCGCCCTTTTCAGCGCAAGGTCGCTAACTCCTTTAACCAGGATATTGACGATTTGCCAATTGTTCTCAAATTGGCGTAATACGTAGTTAAAACGTGTAGAATCTACTCCATTCCCCCAGTAGAGATCAGAGATCAAAATAACGTTCCCTCGTTGCAGATTTTCTTCTGATACGAATTCGAAATATTCGCCCTTATATTTCTTAAACATGGATGCGTAGCGGGAAACTACCACACTGCTGAATTTATCGACAAATAATTTTTTTTCTTCCTCGCTCAAATCTCTCCAGTATCGACCAACCGTCAAACGTGCGATGTAGGTAATCTGGTGCGTGTTCTTGATGACTGGCTCAAGCCGGTCATAGCGTCCCGCGTAGAGGATCTCGGGCCCTTCTTTCATAATATCGATCAATGTCGACTGCAATTCATCGACGACAGCGCTGGGATCTTCATTCGACTGCGCATGAAGAGAAGTATGGAATAATATACTCGTGAAGAGACAGATCAGCGGTAAAAAAACAGGCCAGAGAGTCGAAAGATTATGGTCATGATTTGACCTGTCATTTAAATATTCTAAAGATTTGCGCACCTTCTAGCTTTTTTTATTTTTAAAAACATTTATATCTATAGGAGTAATAATTAAAGCAAATATTCGATCATATAATTACACATGACAATTTTGTAATGAATATTTTATATTTAATTCATAAATGGAATATTTCATTTCATTTAATAACGATGGATTTATAGACTCTGCTTTTCCATTGAGATCGTACCCCCTTCCAATAGCGTAAAGCTGAGTGCCAAGTATAAGAGCCCAATTAAGGGCAATGAAAATGCCCAGATCTTTGATCTATGATAAAAATTAAGGGTTGGTAAATAAGTTAAAAGCATGCCCAGCAAAGCACCGACAGCGAGATACCGAGCAAGCCCTGAAGAAGTAACGAGGATAACGATGGGGACGAAATAGACTAAAACCATGAATGCGGAAGTCAGGAGTAATAAAACGACCGAATAGCGCAATTGGGTAAAAGCAGTACGTGCTACCATATCCCAAATATCCTGTAAGTTCCGGTATGGTCGAACACTACGAACCGATTGAGTTAATCCAATCCATGTTCTATAACCTGATGATTTAACTCGAGAAGCAAGGGAGCAATCGTCGATCAATTCACCTTTAATCGATTCAAAACCATTAACATTTTCTAATATGGCTGTTTTCATAAGAATACACCCACCGGCAGCGGCAGCCACCCTGGAAGTCGGTGAATTGGCCAACCTGAAGGGATACAGTAGTTTGAAGAAATAGACAAAGGCGGGCATTAATAGTTTCTCCCAATAGCTTAACATCGAAGGTGTTACCATCAAGGACATGAAATGTATGTCCTTATTAATCAAGGTCTCCCGCATTTTATTAACAACTCCCGGGCCCAGTTCAATGTCGGCATCCAGCAATACCGTATAATCCGTATTTATCTCTTTACGCCCTTGTTCCAAGGCCCAGAGTTTACCCACCCATCCTTCAGGTAGTGGCTGACCGCTTATGATTAGCATGCCTTCTCCGACTTCATTTCGAGCGATGTCAGCTGTCCCATCCGTTGATTCATCATCAACGAGTATAATATTTATCCCGCTCCCCTGATTGATGACAGATTGAAGCGTGCGTTTAATTACAGCTGTTTCATTGCGGGCGGGGATAAGTACAGTAACGTCCCCCAGTTCCGGATCAATTTCTGATTCCTGTGCATAAAATATCTCGCCTGTTTTCCATGGTTGCCAGGGTAATAATAAAATAACGAACCAAATAAGCAGGGCACTTCCCGCGAGAATAAATGTAAAAGTCTCCATCTTGAAAAATAGAATTGATCATTGAACGATCCCTTATGGTTAGACAAGGATTTGTAGATAAAATCCTAAACTACCTGAGATGAGAATGAGATACTATGCTTATTTATGCAAGGTCCCGTTAGCATTGCTATGCAGTGTCACCCTCACCAAATTTTCCCTGGGAAGACTTTTGTCCCCTTTACTCAATGGCAATTGTAATTTGGCCTGGAACGACTAATTAGACTCCACCCCATATTGGATGGGAAGTTCCGGAGCCATCGGACCCTCTGTCCTGGGACCCTGAATAAATTTTCTTAATGCTTTAATTGGATGGGCAAAGGTGTCGTTAACAGCAGTGGGCTCATAACCACAATGGGCCATACAATTAGCACAGCTGGGGTTTTTTCCGGTACCGTATTTATCCCAATTGGTATCTTCCATTAACGACTTAAAATCAGGTGCGTAACCCTCATCTACCAATAAGTAACAGGGGCGTTGCCACCCAAAAACATTGCGCGTTGGATTTCCCCATGGAGTACAATGATAGGTTTCATTACCTGCGAGAAATTCAAGAAACAGTGTGGAATGATTAAGTCTCCATTTCCTACCCACACCATTTTTAAATATATCTCTAAAAAGTTGCTTACTCGCATTGCGCTGCATGAAAACTTCCTGTTGCGGTGCGTGATCATAACTGAATCCGGGTGACATCGTCACGCCTTCGATACCCAGGGTCATTACATAATCGAGGAACTCAGCTACTTCAACTCCCGTTTCCCCCTGAAATAGGGTACAGTTAATATTGACACGAAAACCTTTACCAACCGCCAGTTTTATCGCGTCTACCGCCTGGTCAAAGACACCCGTCTTGCAAACGGAGGTGTCATGCCGTGCTCGGTTACCATCTAGATGGATAGAAAAAGTCAAATAAGGCGAGGGGGTGTAATCATCTATGCGCTTTTTAAGCAGCACCGCATTGGTACATAAATAAACAAATTTCTTCTTTTTAATAAAACCACTTACAATATCGGGTAATTCTTTATGTACGAGGGGTTCTCCTCCGGCAATTGAGATGATGGGGGCTCCGCATTCGTCGATCGCTTCCATACATTCTTTAACCGACATGCGACGGTTGAGAATTTCGTCGGGATAATCTATCTTACCGCACCCGGCACATGCAAGATTGCAACGGAAGAGCGGTTCGAGCATTAGAACCAGCGGATACCGTTTCTCACGACGGAGTTTCTTACTTATAATATAACGTGCTACGCTATATTGTTGACGCAGTGGTACACCCATTTTTTTTACCTTATTTTGCCATGAACTTAGCTGTCATTTTTTACTAAGCCATTTTTTCTAAGAGACATAGGCAAGGGGAAAGTGACTCCCTCGGGTTCGCTTTCCATGTCAATTATATTAGAAACACCAAATTGCTGTAGTTTATCGAGAACTTCCTGAACAAGCACTTCCGGCGCCGAGGCACCCGCGGTCAAACCCACACGAGGGCTTTTATTAAACCATGATTTATCCAGATCCTCAGCATCTTGTACTAGATAGGCTTCGAGCCCATTTTTCTCACCGACTTCTCGCAAACGAGTGGAATTGGAACTGTTTCTCGCGCCGACGACTATAAGTAAATCGATATCGTCCATCATTTGTTTTACTGCCGTCTGCCGATTCTGAGTTGCGTAACAGATATCATCTTTACGCGGACCGCCGATAGCGGGAAATCGCTTTCTCAAAGCATCAATTATCTGTTTCGTATCATCTATTGAAAGCGTAGTCTGTGTTTCATAAGCTAATTCTGAAGGATTTTTAACTTGGAGTTTTGCCACATCATCAACAGATTCTACAAGGTATATGTTTCCTCCCCATTTCTTGTCATAATGCCCCATCGTTCCATTTACTTCAACATGTCTCTCATGTCCGATGAGAATCACTTCCCGCGCGCTCTTAGCGTGTCGCTCGACCTGCCGATGAACCTTTGTCACCAATGGGCAAGTGGCATCAATTATATTGAAATTACGCTCACGCGCTTGTTTTGATTTTTCGGTCGCGACTCCATGCGCGCTGAATATCAGGTTTGAACCGTGGGGAACATCGTTCAAATCCTCGGTAAATATCGCCCCTCGTGATTTCAGATCTTCAACTACCCTTTGATTATGAACAATCTCATGCAAGACGTATACCGGAGGCCCATAAATTTCGAGAGCTCTTTCAACGATTTCAATCGCTCGGTAGACACCTGCGCAGAATCCGCGCGGCTGTGCTAATACAACATCCATATTCGATTAGTATAATACTTTAAAAAAATTCAATATTCAATGTAAGTGACTAATACCTTCACGGTCAATGTTGGAATTTCATAAATATATTGAAAGATAATGACTTGACATAAATTATCAGCGAAATGTTATTGAAACACTATTCGAGGTATATAGCAGCTCTGTGCAGAGCGATTCAATATAAGTTTTATGCTTTTGGCGTCTTTGTCCTACCCAAAAATTTAACAAGGATAATCCAAAAATGACAGAATCGGCATTAAAATCCGGTCTTCGCTATGATGAGGATTCTGCCTCTAAACCTGACTTCTCAAAGTTAAGTGATTTCGAACTTCAGGACTATCTGCTGAAAGGGGTATCACGCACCTTTGCCTTAACGATTCCACAATTACCGCATGAATTGCGTTATGCAGTTTCAAACGCTTACCTCTTGTGCCGCATTGTCGACACCATAGAAGACGAACCCGCATTATCGGGTGATCAAAAAAAACAGTTATGCGAACAGTTTGAAAACGTAATTAGAGGTAAGACGAACCCCGAAGAATTTACTGACGACTTATCAGGATTGCTTTCAAAAGCTACCATTCCAGAAGAACACGAATTAATTGAATTGACGCCACGTGTCATAAATATCACACGAAGTTTTGATACCGAAATTAGAGAAGCATTGCAACAATGCGTAAACATCATGACGAGGGGAATGGTGCGATTTCAAATCGATAATCGATCCTTCGGATTGCAGAATTTAAATGAGCTTGATCAATATTGTTACTATGTCGCAGGCGTTGTCGGTGAAATGTTGACCAGGCTATTTTGTCATTATTCTTCTAATATTGAGAAAAACAGGAATCAGCTTTTAGAATTGGCTGTTTCCTTTGGGCAAGGACTGCAAATGACAAACATACTTAAAGACATGTGGGAAGACAACAGTCGGTCGGCTTGTTGGCTGCCTCGAGATATCTTCGTCAGTGGAGACTCCACCCTCCAGAACTTGGAAGCCATACATAAAGATGAAAAATTTTCTGAAGGTTTGAATTACTTAATTGAAATCACCCATGGACATTTAAGTAACGCCCTTAATTACGTGCTGCTCATTCCGGAAAATGAAAAAGGTATTAGAAAATTTTGTCTTTGGAACATCGGTATGGCTATATTAACCTTGCGAAAAATAAAAAATACCCGAAATTTCACTCGCGGTAGGGATGTTAAAATTTCTCGTCTCAGTGTAAAAATGACCATCCTGGCGACGCACTTCACAGTAGGTAATAATCAACTGCTGAAATTTCTTTTTAGACTTGCGGGGATGCGTCTGCCTATTGCGCTTTCTAAAAATCAATAATAGCCATAATTTATCTTTGCGAAATTATCGCTGCTCAGGCTTTTTAAAAAAGTTCGAGTGCGATACTCGCCTCTGCGATGAGTGATCCTGTCGAAAACCCTATTGAAGCAGGAATTAACGCCACAAATACTGAATCTCGGATTGCGTTAATTTCAAAGGCTGTCAGTCACGGGCAAAAAGCACTGATCGATCTGCAAAATCCCGACGGGCACTGGTGTTTTGAATTGGAAGCCGACTGCACTATCCCTGCTGAATACATTATAATGATGCATTATATGGACGAAGTGAATGATTCGTTGCAGACTAAAATTGGGGTTTATCTTCGCGATCACCAGATGGAGGATGGCGGTTGGCCGCTCTATCATGGCGGTACGGGTAATATCAGCTGTTCGGTTAAAGTATACTACGCTTTAAAACTTATAGGCGATAAACCTGACGAAGATCACATGAGAAGAGCACGCGCTGCTATTTTATCCTGGGGAGGAGCGGCTCGCAGCAATGTTTTTACACGGATCACCCTCGCCTTATTTGAACAGATACCGTGGCGCGGTGTTCCCTTCATGCCGGTAGAATGTATGCTTTTCCCGCGCTGGTTTCCTTTCCATATCATGAAGATCTCGTATTGGTCCAGGACGGTTATGGTCCCCCTTCTTATTCTCTACCATTATAAACCAAAGGCGAAAAATCCCAACAAAGTTTCAATAACTGAACTCTTTGTCACTCCACCGGATAGAGAAAAGCATTATTTTCCCCTCCGCTCTTTCTTTAATTTCCTCTTTTACTTTCTCGACAGGTTTGGGATCTTATTCAATCCCCTGATTCCAAAAACTATTCACCACCGGGCATTGAAGAAAGCTGAGCACTGGATGATCGAACGCTTGAATGGGTTTGGCGGGTTAGGGGCAATTTTTCCCGCTATGGTAAACGCCTACGAAGCGTTGGTCTGCCTTGGCTATGCGAAGGACCATCCCTATTGCGTAACTGCGCGCGATGCCATAGATAGACTGCTCGTTGTGGGAAACGACAGGGCCTATTGTCAGCCATGTATTTCACCGGTTTGGGACACCTCCCTGGCAAGCTTAGCCTTACAGGAATGTGACAGTGCAGAAATTAAAGCCGCCGAGACTCAGGCACTGGACTGGCTCAATGAAAGACAGCTCCTGGAAGAGCCAGGGGATTGGCAGGAATACAGACCTTCCTTACCTGGAGGAGGTTGGGCTTTTCAATTACAAAATCCGCATTATCCGGATCTTGACGACACTGCGGTAGTTGCTTTTGCGATGTTAAAAAATGAAGCAGGACGGTTCCAGGAACCGGCTAAACGGGCGATTGAATGGATTGCGGGTATGCAATCAAAAAACGGAGGCTATGCCTCATTTGATGCTGATAATGACTATTATTATCTAAATGAAATTCCCTTTGCCGATCACGGCGCGCTATTAGGTCCGCCGACAAGTGATGTCAGTGCCCGATGCCTAATGTTATTATCGCAATCCCCGTCTTATAAAGATCTATACGAGAAGGCAATACAGTTGTGTCTCGACTATTTGTATCGGGAACAGGAAGACGATGGCTCCTGGTTTGGGAGATGGGGGACAAATTATATTTATGGCACCTGGTCTGTCCTTATCGCCCTGGAGCAAGCGAAGATCAGCGCTGAACACTCAAGCATTCAAAAAGCGATAACATGGCTGAATAGCAAACAACGTTCTGATGGAGGATGGGGTGAAAGTAATAATTCTTATGCGGATACCAGCACCCGCGGGCAAGCAGCCAGCAGCACATCATTTCAAACAGCCTGGGCACTCTTAGGATTAATGGCCGCGGGTGAAGGTAAATCAGAGGCCGTGGAGCGAGGAATTGACTATCTGCTAAAGAAGCAAACCGCAATAGGACTCTGGGATGATGTGGAATTCACAGCGCCCGGGTTTCCCAGGGTTTTTTATTTAAAGTACCACGGTTATGATAAGTACTTTCCGCTCTGGGCCCTCGCGCGGTATAATAACATTCTTTCAGAACGAAACCTGTGAAACTGGGAATAATCGCAGCTCTGCACGAGGAGATAAAAAGTCTGACCCCTCAGATTATAGAGACCGGAAATTCAGCATGGTTAAAAGATAAAATTTGCATCTTTCATTCTGGAGTCGGTCGGAATTGCGCTGGCCACGCTGCAAACAGATTAGTTGAACAGGGTGCCTCCGCCTTGCTGAGCTGGGGATGTGCTGCTGGTCTCGACAGGAAGCTTAAACCGGGAAACCTCCTGCTCCCCGAACGTATCATAAGTAAAGACGGCCGTATTTTTCAGGCCGATGGGGACTGGCATAAAAGGTTTATCAATAATTTAGCAGGTAAAGTCAGTATCTACAAGGACGCCCTTGTTGAAAGTGATCAGATAATAACCGATCCGGCGCAAAAAAAAAATCTTTGCACCCAATCACAAGCAATAGCTGCGGATATGGAAAGTGCGGCAATTGCCGAGGTCGCAGAGAAAAATAAATTGTCTTTTCTCGTAATCAGAGCGATCGCCGATACAAGCAAATGTGGAATCCCTAATTGCGTTACGCAATCGCAGGATGGGAGGGGTGAGATAAAAAAATTACTTCTCTTAAAGAATGCGTTTATGCACCCTGCTGATTGGATCCCCCTGATCGTGCTTGCACAACAATTTCTGGCAGCGCATAAGACTTTAAAGCAGGTTATATCAAATTCACCGAGTGACTTTTATTGTGAAGAACCCCTACGATGAATGAACGGTTCAGATGACGACTCTTATCACAGGCGCTACTGGTTTTTTAGGTTCTGCTGTCCTCAGGCAATTGATTTCTCACGGCCATCAGGTTCGCGCATTGGTCCGGGAAAAAAGTGACCGAAGAAATCTTGAAGGCCTGGATGTTGAAATCGTGGTGGGTGATCTCATTAATCGCTCCTCTCTTAGAAGTGCCTTGAAAAATTGTGATTCATTATTCCATGTGGCAGCAGATTATCGATTGTGGGTTCCGAATCCCCCTGAAATTTACCGCAACAATGTTGACGGCACACTTAATCTTATGACCGTCGCTGCCGAACTTGGTGTTAATCGAATAGTCTATACCAGTAGTGTGGCAACATTAGGTTTAAATAAGGATGGAAGCCCTGCCGATGAAACGACCCCGGTCTCTTTGGGAGATATGATTGGACATTACAAGCGCTCAAAATTTATGGCTGAACAAGAAGTAGACAGGCTGGTCAAAGAGGAGGGATTACCTGTTGTTACGGTTAACCCGTCTACCCCCATCGGTCCCAGGGATATTAAACCAACTCCAACGGGACGAATGATTCTTGACGCGGTGAAAGGCAAGATTCCTGTTTACGTCGACACTGGTTTAAATGTAGTCCATGTCGATGATGTCGCGCTTGGGCATCTGCTCGCATTTGCCGAAGGAAAGATTGGTGAACGGTACCTCTTAGGTGGTGAGAATATGAGTTTACAAAATATTCTATTAGAAATTTCGAAAATCACGGGACATGCACCACCTCGATTCCAGATTCCCCACAATTTTATTTTGCCTCTGGCATATGGAGTTGAATGGATAGCGCGGTTAACACACATCAAGGATCCTCTAGTGACTGTCGATGGCGTGCGATTAGCAAAAAAAAAGATGTATTTTTCTACGACAAAAGCTCACCAGGAGTTAGGGTATAATCCAAGGCCAGCGAAAGAAGCAATAGAAGATGCTGTCACCTGGTTTTTAGACCAAGGATAAATATATGAATATCCTTATTAAAATCAGCAACAGCTTCATTATCTTGACAATAGGTGGGTTCGGAAAATATATACGCTATGAGCAAAATTAAAATTGCCCTTGTCGGTGTAGGTAATTGCGCCAGCTCACTAGTCCAGGGAATTCACTTTTATCAGGATGATAACCTGGAACGTGCTATCGGGTTAATGCATAGTGAGATTGGTGACTATAAACCGAATGATATCGAGGTCGTTGCCGCATTTGATATCGATAAAAGAAAGGTAGGCAAAGATGTAAATACCGCTATTTTTGCCGAACCGAATTGCACGAAGGTCTTTTGTGGAGATTTACCTCTTTCAGGAATTATGGTGCAAATGGGAAAACTGCTCGATGGGTTTGCCCCCCATATGCAGGAATTCAAGGATACACAGACGTTTGTCATATCCGATGAACCCGAACCACCCGATAAAGAAATTGTAGAAATAATCAGAGAATCCGGTGCTGAAATTCTTGTCAATTATCTGCCCGTCGGTTCAGAGGAAGCGACACGATTTTATGCCCAATGCGCGTTAGAAGCAGAAGTGGCTTTTATCAATAATATACCGGTCTTTATCGCCAGCGATCCCGAGTGGGCTAAGAAATTTGCGGATAAAAAACTACCCATTATTGGTGATGATATTAAAGCTCAACTGGGGGCAACAATCACGCATCGGGCGTTGACTGATTTGTTTAAAAAACGCGGCGTTAAATTGGAGAAAACTTATCAGCTTAATACGGGAGGGAATACGGATTTTCTTAATATGCTCAGTCGCAGCCGTCTCGCCTCTAAAAAGATTTCAAAAACTGAAGCAGTTCAGTCAGTGACCGCCTGTCGTATGGATGAAGACAGCATCCACATTGGGCCGAGTGATTATGTGCCATGGCAAAATGACAATAAAATTTGTTTTATCCGCATGGAAGGTCTGCTTTTCGGAAATGTGCCAATGAATCTTGAGCTCCGCCTTTCCGTGGAAGATTCTCCGAATTCAGCGGGTGTCGCTATCGATGCCATCCGCTGCGCAAAACTAGCCTTGAACCGCGGGCGAGGGGGTATTCTTTACGCACCTTCAGCTTATTTCTGTAAGCACCCACCACAACAGTTTACCGACGACGAAGCATTTCACATGATGGAAAAATTCATCGTCGAGATGGAAGAAGGTGATCCGGACCATGAAATGTCTGATCATAGCAGCCGGGAAAGGCAGCCGTCTACAATTACGTGGTAACAGCAAACCGCTTATACCCGTATTTGGGGTTCCTTTAATCGAACGCGTTATCCGTTCAGCATTGGATGCGGGAGTCGATGAGTTTTTTGTTGTTACCGGCTATCAGAAGGAATATGTCACTTCATTTCTTCACGATTTAGCAAGCCGGCTAAGCATTTCCATTACTCCTATCTACAATAAGGATTGGGAAAAAGAAAACGGTCTTTCGGTATTGAAAGCAAAAGACTCCATTAACGAGCCCTTTCTCCTGCTCATGGCTGATCATATATTTGACCCGCTTACCATTCGAGAATTGTTGGAAGTACCGCTTCCGAATGGAGAAATTAATCTGGCCGTTGATAGAGATATCGACAATCCCACCGTAAATATGGATGACGTGACCCGCGTAAAAATTGAAAAAGGGAAAATAACGGCCATTGGAAAGGGCCTTTCTGATTATAACGGGTTTGATACCGGGATATTCTTGTGCACGCCCGCAATCTTTGAAGCCTTGCAGAAGAGCACTGAAGGGGATAACGATACCACGCTCAGTGGTGGTGTTTGTAAATTAGCATCACAGGGTCGTGTGAACGCAGCAGAATTTCATGGTCAATTCTGGATCGATGTCGACGATCCCGAAGCAATCAGGCAGGCAGAGAATATCCTTCTCAATTATCTACCGGAAAACTACCAGGAGTGAAGGGCTTCGTTGATTTGTTAAAATGCTAAGTACCCTTTGGGAGCCTATAATATAGGTGAATAAGCAGCCCAATTAATATTAAATATGTTGCAATGTAATGAATTGGCCCTTTAGCCTTATCACCTACTGTAAATTGCTTTTATCTTGAGATTTACATATTAGAGAGGGATATCTGGATTTCGTTTCATTAATTTATATTGGTAATTAATATGTCGCTTTTAGATCGAATAAAGGATCCGGCTGATGTAAAAGCCCTAACCTTTGACGAACTCTCTTCTCTTGCCGAAGATATCAGAGCTAAAATTATTGAGGTCACATCGAATAACGGTGGCCATATTGGGCCTAACCTCGGTGTCGTTGAACTCACCTTAGCATTGCACCGGGTTTTTGATTCACCCCGTGATAAATTTACCTTTGATGTATCACACCAGGGGTATGTTCATAAATTGCTCACCGGTCGCCAGGGAGAACTGTTTAAAAATTTGCGGAAAACGGGTGGCGTCAGTGGATTTCTCTCTCGCAGTGAAAGCCCTCACGATAGTTATGGAGCCGGGCATGCCGGGACAGGTTTGTCCTCGGCCCTGGGAATGGCTGCAGCGAGAGACCTCCGTGGGAGTGATGAGAACGTTGTCGCTATTATTGGAGATGCCGGACTCACATGCGGTATCACAATGGAAGCTCTTAATAACATTACCGTCCACACAAAGCGATTGGTAGTTGTGCTTAATGATAACAAGTGGTCTATATCTAAGAATGTAGGCGCCATATCTAAATACCTCAATGAGCTGATCACTAATCCGTTTTATAATCAGCTCGACCAGGATGTAAAAGCGTTTCTACGTAAAATACCCGGCGGTGATTCTCTCATTAAGATTGGTCGGAAAGCGAAAAAGGACGCCAAGGATTTTATCGTGCCCTCTTCTCTCTTTGAAAAGTATGGGTTACGCTACCTGGGCCCCATTGATGGCAACGATCTCGAAAGCCTCATTTATTATCTCGAGTTCTGCAGAAGTTACGAGAAACCCATAGTCTTACACATTCTCACAACGAAGGGCAAGGGCTACGAACCGGCAATCGCGGACCCTGAAACATTTCACGGTCCCGGTCCTTTTGAAATAACCACCGGAAAAAGTAAACCGAGCAAAGCGGGAACGCCACCGAAATATCAGGATGTTTTTGGACAAGCCATGGTTCGCTTTGCCACCAGCGATCCAAAGGTCGTTGGAATCACAGCGGCCATGTCTACGGGTACAAGTTTAAAACTCCTTAACAATGAATTACCCGACCAGTTCTTTGATGTGGGAATGGCAGAAGAACACGCCGTATTATTTGCCGCTGGATTGTCTACCCAGGAATTTAAACCTGTTTGCGCAATCTATTCGACTATGCTCCAACGTGCTTACGATCCAATAGTCCACGATGTTGGAGTGCAAAATCTTCCGGTCACATTCTGCATGGATAGAGGCGGTCTTTCACCACAGGATGGACCGACCCATCACGGACTGTTTGATATCGCTTACTTGCGATGTGTTCCAAATTCAATCGTGATGCAACCCAAGGATGAGGACGAATTGGTCGACATGCTTTGGACCTGCCTGCAAACTGAGCAGCCTACTTTTATGCGTTATCCACGCGGCACGGGAGAAGGAGTCCCTATCAAAAAGGACGCTTCGCTTCTGAAAATTGGTAAAGCTGAGATTATCAAAAAAGGCAGCGACATCAATATCTGGGCTCTTGGACCCTGGGTAAGTGAAGCGATGAAGCTTTCAGAAAAACTGGGCGTAGAGGAGGGAATGTCCGTTGGCGTGGTAAACGCGCGATTTGCCAAACCTCTCGATACAAGTCTTCTTCTCGAACAGGCACATGCCAGCCTGGCTATTATTACAATGGAAGATCATGTTCTGAATGGCGGCTTTGGCAGTGCGGTTCTCGAAGTTCTAAATGAAAACAACTGTCACACTCCAGTGGAAAGAATCGGCTGGCCTGATCGATTTATTGATCATGGATCTTCGGTAGATGATTTACGGATCCTTAATGGTTTAGACCTCGAGACACTCTATGACCGTATCTTGAAGCGTTATAATACATTGAACGCACGAACGGCTAAAGCAGATCTCTTCCGTTAAACTAGCTGAATGTCAGCAGAGGCACAGCCGCTCGGCTTCTTAATTCCTTTTGCCAATACCGCATCCTGGCATCACCCATATCACCCTCCCATGCGAAGCCAACGGGTTGCATTAAATAGCCATTACTATTGGGCGGTTATGGTGATAATTTTAGGATCAGAATCGAGAATGAATTTGGCGTCCTCAAAGTCCGGTGGACTAAACAGTGGTTTGGCATCATTAGAGAATCCGTAGCGTTCTCTGAAAATTATAAACAACAGCCCTTTATTAAATTTGTCGTCATTGTTTTCGTCATGAAAAAGGGCAATCGCGTATTCATCCCGAGGGAGTTCAGTAAATTGTGCTATTGCTTTTTTCTCGCTGGGTTTAATGACCCTACTTCGAAATTCTTTGCCCCTCATGCAAAAAGTATCACTGGAATTATAGAGCGCTATTCTCACTGAACCATTATTATTTTTTAATCTGAGGACATTAATTTTATTTGTCCCGTTTTTCATCTCTGGTCTCTTTGCCTCTTCACTTGAAAGCATGCAGTTCACACTTACTAAACTTAAAACTATTTGGATGAGGATTTTTCGCATAGGGGAAGCAAGCAATTGCACTGGGAAATCAAAGAGGGACGATTTAAATGTCAATCTAATGTGAAAATAAGCTATCGACGTTTGACATTATTTATTCTTGCTCAAACCATTCTTCTCGATGGAAATTACATTTTGATGAGGTAAAATGTGGACACGAGAACAGCTGAAAGAATACTCTGAAACCGGGTTTTTATTGATACCCGGAATGTTAAAGTTCGATGAGACGGCGGAGCTAAATGATGCGGTTACCCTCTTAATGGATGGAAAAGATGAGGAAGACCACATGCACCGTGAAAGGGAAAAAACCGGAGTGGTCCGTCAGGTCTACCTCGCACATCGCTATAACGATGCTTATAGAAATTTAATTAAACATCCTGAAATCCTCGCGCCCGTAAAACAGATTATACAGGATGATGTCTATATCTGGCATAGTAAGCTCAATGCGAAGGAAGCATTTGAGGGTGCCGTCTGGTTATGGCATCAGGACTACGGCTACTGGATGTGGGATGGAGTCGATCCGAAACTGATTTCGGTTATGATATTTCTCGATGAAGCGACCGTCAACAACGGCTGTCTTATGGTCATCTCAGGTTCTCATCATTGGGGCCGACAGGAACATTATGCCGATACGATTACTACCAGTTATAAACAGTGGTGTATCGACCGGGAGACGCTCATGCAAAAGGTAAAAGAAGAAAACATTCGTCAAATCACAGGAGTCCCTGGTGACGTCCTCTTCTTTGATTGTAATATTGCGCACGGGTCAGGGCACAATATGTCTCCTCTCCCCCGTAAATCATTTATCATTGCCTACAATAGTATTGAAAATAAACCGAGACCTGTTGACAACCCGCGTCCTGATTGGGTTGTGTCACGCCAGTTCGATATTGTAAAATAATGGGTCCGTTGGCATTTTGCAAAATACTGAACATTATATTAACTCTATAAATCGAAACTCTCATGGATAAGAAAGTCCTTACTCCTGAAGAGATGGCTTTTATTGAAAATTTTGGCTATCTCACTTTTCCCGGATTATTTAAAGATGATATCGATAAGATTATTGCCGAATTCGAAATGGTGTGGACTAATCACGGTGGAGGGCATGATGGCAAACCCCATGAAGGGACGGAGCGCTCATGCATTCTCCCCTTTATTGATCAGCGTGAATATCTTTCCTCACTATTGGATGATCCACGAATAGACGGTATTATGACCAGCCTGCTCGGTGAAGACTACAACTATGACGGGAGCGATGGAAATTATTATGTGGGCAATACTGCCTGGCACTCTGATGGTGGGTTCTTCGAGTGCAAAAGAGTAGCTAAGTGGTATAAATTAGCATTCTACCTCGACCCACTGACACGCGATACAGGCGCATTGCGGGTAATTCCGGGAAGCCATAAACTTAATGACAGTTACGCGGAGACCTTGGAGCAGGAAGTGAAAAATTCAGTACGAACGGACGAGCAAATACTATTTGGAGTGAAGGGGAAAGAGATACCCGCCGCTGCCCTGGAGACAAATCCAGGTGATATCGCAATATTCAATCACTGCACCAAGCATGGCAGTTGGGGAGGTGGAAAAAGAAGGCGCATGTTTACGATCAATTATTCAAGCAGGTATAAACCTGAACATTTACATCATCTTCGGGAGGAAATCAGTAAACACGCCCGTTTCTGGAAAGATTCAGTCTATGGTGAGGTGATGCTGAAAACAGCAGGTCCTGAGAGGATGCGACATCTTGAGCAAGTTCTCGCCAATCAGGACCATCTCCCTGAAGCGGTTCGCAAAGCCAAGGAGACAATGACTGAACCTTCGCGTGGGTGAAACTACGGGTGATTCTTCAGGAACAAATCTATTTCGTAATAGAAGATAGATTTTAATCCAAGCTGGAGAGATCTACGAGGCAAATGTGCCAACCGCCCAAACTGGCGACAAAAAGCTCATGATCATTGCGTAAGGCAATGTTAGTCGGGTGGTTGAGCTTAGAATAAAGCTTATCCTCAACCAGGAGTTCTGCCTCTTTCTTATCATTAACAAGAAATATACGGTTAGGATCGAAACAGGTGATAAAGAGTTGTCCCTTAGTATTAATAGCGAGTCCATCGGGGACATGACCTTCAGTCATGCTGACATGAAGTCGCTTTGGCCCCGCGCTGCCGTCTTCATTAATAGGCACAGCCGTCACTCCTGGTAAATAGCTTTCAACCACATAGAGCGTATCACTGTCCAAGGACAACGCTATTCCATTAGCGACAATGCAATCTTCCTTCATCCATAGCTGACTTGCACCGGTAGCAAGATCAATTCGCCATACCCCCGGACCATTTTCCTGGCTGTTGGAAACATAAAGCGCGTTTCGCTCTTCATCTACCACCACGTAATTGGGAACGGTCATTTTCTCATCACCGTCACTGCCAACAAGACGATCTAACTCTTTCCCCATCTCATCAAATACGGTAACGCACTCATGGCCCGTGTCGCAGACATAGATGCGCCGTTGAGAATCCATGGCCAAACCGAGATGGTAACCATCGGTTTTTGCCAACAGCTCAATCTCAGAGCCATCCTTACTGATACGGTACAATTCACCATGCTCACCTCCGCACCATATATTACCATCCGGATCCACCATAATTCCTTCCGGATGGTTAAGACGGATTTTGGTGTAGCGGGCAAAATGAAAAATGCTGACCGAATCCAATTCGAGTAGTGGTTTCATTAGCTATTAAATTAACGTGAAGATTATTCTGTAAACCCTGGATTGATCGTAAGCCCTCCGTCAACCATAAGTTCCGCGCCGGTGACAAAACTTGAATCATCGGAGGCGAGAAAAAGAGCGACCCCGGCAACTTCATCGGGCTCCCCTATCCTCTCCATAGGATGCATGCTTTTCCAGGATTCCATGAGATTTTCTCCGCCGGGCTCCGCAATTAGCCTGGCATTCATCGGTGTGTTAATGGTCCCAGGGGAAATGCTATTTACCCGAATATTTTCTGGGGCAAATTCTTTCGCCAGCTGCCGGGTCATAGAAATGATGGCTCCTTTTGCCGCAGTGTAAGCACTAAAAGTATCAAGTCCTACATGTGCTGCTGCCGATGCAATATTAATAATCGACCCCCCATTTCCTTTTCGCATGTGCGGAATGACAAATTTACAACCGCGATATACACTGGAGAGGTTTATATTAATTACCCTGTTCCAATCTTCCTCAGACATCTCCGTGATCGTAACGCCTAGAGCAATGGCTGCATTATTGCACATAATGTCAATTTTACTGAAATGCTCTATTGTCTCATCGACCGCTTCGGAAACATTTTCAGAAATTCCAACATCGCAAGTAATGGGTCGCACTTCACCACCGCGTGACTGTATGGATTTTGCTTCTTCTGCACATTTTTCTTCCTGAATATCGATCATCGCGATCTTCGCTCCTTCTCGGGCAAAGCGCTGGGCGATGGCTAAACCAATGCCGTCAGCGGCACCGGTGACAACCGCAACCTTATCCTTTAATTTCCCCATACCTGATCCTGAAAATGAAGTAAATCGGGTGTCAAGGATTATGCGGATAGGCAATTGAACTGATCATTATAAATTTAATTATAAATATCCCCATCGACGAATTGCTTTGTCCTGAAAGGTCACACCGGGCTAATATACAAGCCGAACGATAACCGATCTTTATGGAACAGGTAATTGTCATTAGGCACCCCAAAGAGCGTAAGAGTAAATGTAGTCTTGCTCCTCTGCACAATCACCGGGGAATTACTTTTCATAACGCGCACAAGAATTTTCGTTTTGATGCCACAGGATATATTCTCCTCACCCTAAACGCGCCCCCATTATCAGCCCTGGATGCTGGGCATCCATTCATCATCCTGGACAGCACATGGCATTTGATTCCGCAGCTCGAAACCTGCATAGAAGGAGAACCGATACGCCGCTCCCTCCCCCCTAAAATTAAAACAGCCTATCCGCGTATCAGTAAAATTTATGAAGATCCAGAAGGAGGTCTGGCCTCTATTGAAGCGCTCTATGTTGCCATGAAAATTGTTGGAAAAGACAATCTATCGCTGCTCGATGGGTATCATTGGAAAGAGCAGTTTCTCAGGGGACTGACTTAACCCTGTAATACCGATTAATCTATTTGCCCCCATGAAACTCTATCTATTAAGACACGCGGAAGCCCAATCAACATATCCCGATGAAGAGCGTGTTTTGACCGAGAGAGGGAGAAAAACAGTAATGGATTTGGCGAAATTTTTAAAAGAACCGGATGTTGTCACTATCGATGAAATCCGCCACAGCAAACTTGTCCGCACCGGTGAAACAGCCGAGTTATTAAGCACTGAGATGAATCTCAATGTGCCCGTGAATAAAGTAAATGGACTTGCTCCGACGGAAGATGTGCCCTCACTAGTCGATCATCTTCAAAATGAAGAAATAAATTTAATGCTCGTAGGGCATTTACCGCAACTGGCAATCCTTGCTTCCCAACTGGTAAGAGGGGATGGAGGACCTGTTGTCTTTAATTTGAATACTTGCGGGCTGATCGCATTGGAACGCTATGAGAGCCACTCAAGTATAGAGAGCGACAATCCGCTGTGGATTGTGCAATGGATGCTCGACGCTCAATTATACTCCCGGTAAAAAGGAACTACAGTGTAACTATCACTTCAATTCGCACGTTTAATTAAACGGACGCCGGTAAAAGATCGGTATTCAAACCTCGATTCATTATATCATTACCGCGCACGAGGTAATATATTCGAGGGAAATCACTGTTATCACGGTAATCCTGATAGGTCTTTTCTACCATTTCATCTTCCGCGCCCATATAACGCAGGACCAGAACACGGCGCCATCGGTTTGAATTATTGGGCACTGAGTTATGGGGAGTCATCGTATCGTGGACACACATTTGCCCGGCACTTACTTTGTATTGCACCTTCACTTCATCAATTTTTTCCGGCAATACCGCGGGATCTATTTCCTCCGAAAAGAATTTTTCGCCTCCATAAAGTCTTTTCAGGGTGCCTTTATTATGCCACCCCGGGATGATGGACATCGCTCCATTATCTTCATCGATATCATCAAAGGCGATCCATACACCGCCAGAAAGATTCTTTGATACATTCCAGTAGGGAGCGTCCTGATGCCAGGGAATAGCCTCCCCCGTATGGGGTTGTTTGCAAAATAAATGAGAGGACCAGAAGACAACGTTGGGACCGACTTGCTTTTCGAGGAGGTCTAACAATTTTGGCTCTGTAGCCAGATCAATCATCCATTGCGCTCCCAGTTGATGCGCGGATACAATCATATGTGTCGGGAGTTCATCACAGACCAGCGCGGTCATCGGATCGATGTGTTCTCGGCTATATGCAAGCGCTTCATCAGTCAAAAATTTATCGCAGATGTGATACCCTTCTTCAATATAATGCGCATGTTCTACATCTCCATAATGGAAATCCTCGTGAATCATGGTAGAAGGTTTATTGGCCATCTCTATATCCTTATTTAATATACTGATTTTTAATTATGAATGAATGGAATAATAGTGCTTTTAAAGATATAAAATGTCAATCACCTGTCGCATCTGTCCTGATGAATTTGATTACTTTTTCCTTCGTAAATAGATAATGCGCTCAGTCGTCATCATTATTCAAATACGGCCATGACGAAGCGTAGCCCTCCAGAAGTCCGATTGAATTTGGTGACTGATAATATTTATTATTGAGAATTCTCAACAACAATTATGAATACCTCATCACCGCTTTCATTGACAAACTCAGCATTGATGTTACGCGCAGGTTGCAATGTATTATCTGATTTTATATTACGCTGCGAGATTAATGAATCGAACCCCCCTTTTATAATTTCCCGTGGCGCTACGATAATAGATTTACCATTGGTTTGAGCAAGATCACCACCGGTAATCCTCAAGCCAGGGTAAGCAGCGTTAACGGTAAAAGACCGGTCGCTAAAGAGGATGTATGGTGTCGCTTCTTCTCTAGCGTCGATTTCGCCAATAAGAACGCGTACCGCTACTTCAACTCCAGGCGCGAAAAATCCGACCCTGCCGATGTCGTTTGAAAATCGTGCATTGGCACTGTGGATACCGCCAACGATTTTAGAATTTAATACTTCGATTAATGAAATATCCGCAACGGCATCATAATTTTCACCAGGCATGAATATTGTCTGATCTTCGGCATTAATGGGCCCCACCGTAAAGATGCTAAGATAGGTCGATGCATCAACGTTCGAAAGGACCACATGGGGGTGACCTTTAACGTAGGCAATGTCCTGGTTGTACTTTAGAGGCAATGCCGGACCTTGAAAGGTATCGGGATTCAGATTGATTGTAACGGTACCTGAACCCGAAAATTCAACCTGAACAATATCATCGTTGATATCAATAAATGATGCCCGCGTAATCTGACCATTATCTGCCCGCAGCGTCACCTTTTCCCCGGTGATTAAAACCTGGTCAATTATATATCCGTTAGGGTGGAGGATATTGGCACCCACAATTTCACCGGAACCGGTAATCACTACTTCATCTGGAATGTTGTGTTGATCAGACTCAGTGATTGGGGTGAAACCGAAATCATCAATTGTGTTATAATTAAAAAAGAGAACCAGTGAATTTTGTGGGTTATTAATATATACAATTTTACCGATCCCATCGGGCGCTCCTAAATCTATGGCATTAATATCATAAAATGGGATGGGATCTTTGCTTGCCTCAATAGAAATGTCATTCGGGATTTTAGTCGATATACCAATGAGGTTATCATTAGTATCAAAGACCCTGATCTCGCCATCATCTTTATCATAGACGGATGCGTAAAATTGAACCTGTGCGGCGGGGGTTTCAAAAGTTATTGTCCCGGAAGTGCCGTTATAGACACCCCACGCCGCCTCGGAGAGCAGAGTATCCCCAAATGGAAAGGTATGATTAAATGTCCTTGATAAGCCAATAGTTCGCGCCAGACCTCCGGTAAAGGTAACTGAAATGGGTGATTCACCCAAAGTGAAATTTTCTGGATCTGTAAACTGCGGATCTGTAAACAGATTTTCAAAATCTTCATACAGAGTGTTGTTGGGCGGCCCATCCACATAGGAAAAACCCAGATCATCGAGGGCAATTTGACCTGATACATCCTTAATCGTTATAGTTTTAATACCGTTGGTAAAATTTAGATCATGGCCATCGTCTAAATCACCGCTATAGGCGATATAACTGTGTAAGACAGGATTAACCTGGGGACTGATGCTCGTAGGCAAGTTTACTGCGACTCCATTTTTATGCAGGATAAAGGCATTCTTATCTCTAAGTTCAATCCTTCCCTCTCCACTGGTCTCGGCGGCGTAGAACTGAAGTAAATTTACTCCTCTCTCAAATATGACTTTGCCCTCTTCACCCGCTTCAAGGATCAATGCATTCGAACCTGAATGCGAGAGGTCAGGATCATTCGTTGACTGCAAAGTAAAACCAATAAAACGCACCGTGTTGGGCGATTGGCCGATGACAAAGTCATCTTCTCCCGTAATGTTCTCAAAATCAATGAACACGTCGAGGTCTTCAGGCACACTCCACAACACAACCGCTAAATTGAAAGATAATAATATCGCGACAATATATTTTAAATTTATCATTGGGCTGGAATTAAGGTTAATGTATAAGTCCCAATAAACCTGTCAATTGTTCCAACCTGAATGATTTAATAAAGTTATAATTGTTAAGCTGTGAACCGTTTTCAGTGTACAGTTTTCAGCCTACAAACCCAATCATCCGAAACCGCAGATTTCTTACTCAATCGTGATCTCACAGACAGCTGCCTGATTTAGTAAAAGACCGGTGGAGCGGGCTGTCCCAGTCCACTTTATAGTTCTTAATTAACTATAATATAAACACGGACGCGACGACGCGCGTCCCTCCATCATTCTTATGTTCTCATAATAATGATTATATTTCCCCGGAAGGCCACGCGTCGTCATGGCCGAAAATAATTAATTTGGACGACGGAGAACTAGACGAAGATTATTGCATGCCTGGAGGACCACGCGGTGCCTGTCAGTCATAGCCCAGCGGCCGACAGTCACCCACGCGTTCCACCTAACACTTAAAACCCATGGCACGCCATAGTCCCGCACCCGCGGGACGACGGCGGCTAAAACTGATCGATATATCACTCTATCATGATCTCTTCAATATCCACGGTAATTTCATCACCGTCTTCGTTAGCGAAAGTGGCATTGATGCTCTGGGTGGGCTGAGGGGTGTTATCGGATTTAAAGTTGTTCTGAGTAATCAAGGTCTCAAATCCGGGTGTCGTTGATCCACTCTCCGCGACAACGACGGAAGCATCATTAGTCTGCGCCAGGGCTCCTCCCGTGATCCGCAACCCGGGGTTACCCGCAGGAACCGTGAAGGACCCTGTCTCAAACAACAAGTGCGGTTCGGCGTCTCCACTGGCATCGATGTCACCGATCGTTAATCGTACCGCAATCGGCACCCCGCGCGCGTCCACGCCAACTTTACCCATGCTTCCACTGAACACGGTGTTCGATAACTGCATCCCTCCCATACCCGTGGAGTTGATCACTTCTACCAGGGTCACGTCCGCTGCGGCGTCATACACTTGTCCCTCCGGGAATAGAGCCTGGTTCACCGCGTTGATTTTTCCCACGGTGAAGATGCTGAAAAAGGTATTCGCGTCCGCTCCTTCGATGACCACACTCGGCTTGCCCGTCACATACTCTACCTGTTGGTTGTAACGCGGGGGCAGCGCGGGGGGCAGGAAGGTCGAGGGATCCAAGTTGACGGTAAAAGTACCATTTCCCGAAAACTCTACCTGCACGATGTCCTCGTTTTCGTCCATGAAAGAAACCCGCGTGATCTGATTCGGTCTTGCCTGCAGCTTGATACTTTCTCCGGTAAGTAACACCTGGTCGAATATATTTCCGTTAGGATGCTGGATGTTTTCGCCGACGATATCACCTGAGCCGTCGAGGACGAGAGGGATGGAAGGCGCAGCTACGGTGATGACCGCGGTATCGCTGTCAGCGCTGCCGCCGGCGTTTGTTACCTGTGCCCAGTAGTTCGTGCTCGCAGTAAGCGCCCCGGTAGTTAAAGTGCTACCGGTGGCCCCGGCGAAGGGATTGGCGGTGTCACCACTGTTGCCGGTATACCACTGGTAAGTAAGATCATCACCGCTGGCGACGACCGATAAAACAACCGCGGATCCGGACTGCACTTCCTGGCTCGCGGGCTGAGTAGTGATGGTGGGACTTGAAACCGGGGGTGGCCCTCCAGTTCCGGGGGCACCGATGGGCGTAAAGCCAAAATCATCTATACTGCTATCACCAAAGTCGGCACCGGGAGCAAACAAAGGGGTATTAAGGTAGGTTATTTTTCCAATTCCTCCAGGCGCTCCCAATGCTTCAGCATTAAAATCGAGAAAATCATAATCTAAGCCGGCTTCGAATCTAATATTCAGCGGTAAATCGGTAACCGTAGTGAGAAGGTTATCTTCAGTGTCAAATACACTGATTACCCCGTCTCCTTCAACAAAGACCGCAGCGTAAAACTGCACCTTGGCCACCGGTGTTTCAAAGGTAATCGTTCCCAGGCTATCATCCTGAATATTCCAGATTCCCGGAGAGAGTCTGCCGAATTCATCGGTGGCTGGGATGGGAAAGGTGTGATTTAATGGTGAGTTAACGTCATCGGTGCCGAAAGCGACTTGTGCAATGCCCCCCGTGAAATTCGCGGTGAAGGGTGATTGACCAAGAATAAAATTTACCCGGCTCGCAGGATTCGAGAACAAAATGTGATTATCCAGATCCTCAAAATCTTCATAGATGGTATTATTAGGAGGGCCATCAACGTAAGTAAACCCGAGATCATCGAGGGAAAATTGTCCCGTTACATTGATCACTTTAAGTTCAGTTATACCGTTTGTAAAGTTGAGGTCGGATGTATCCTGGATATCGCCACCAAAGGCGACAAAACTTCTCAATGGGGGGTTTGCTCCTGGACTGATATTTGTCGTCAAGCCATTAATAATACCTTGTTGAGATAGGGTTTGAAAGTTTTCGTCTCTCAGTTCGATTCTCCCGGCACCATTTGTTTCGGCCGCATAGAACTGAAGCTCATTGACTCCCCGTTCGAATAAAATTTTCCCTTCCTGCGCACCGGGAACAAGCATGAGGGCTTTGGATCCAGAATGGTAGAGACTCGGATTACCGACACTTTGCAAATTAAAATTAATAATCCGTATAGTAAAAGGGGGTACTCCAATCGTGAAATCTGTGCCTTCCCCCGAGACATTTTCAAAATCAAAAAAAGTATCAAGGTTCTCAGGGACGGCAGGTAGAAGAACAGGTAAGACGAGTCCCCATAGCAGTATCGCGTTAAATTTTATTATCCTCATTTGTAGCTCCTGATTATGTTAATTAGAGTATAAGTCTTTTTACAAAAATTAACAGGGGCATTACAATTTTAAAACTTATATAAATTAAAATAAGCACGTGGCTATGATGCCATAAATTATATGCGTTATGACATGATGCTTTCACTTCAATGGAGTATACTAATAAAAAATCTTTATGAGACCCCGGTATTCGAGCGTTCATTGATGGGGACATGAAAAAAATTATCCCGAAAACTTTCATCTATTACGGTAGAAGGGAGAAACGCTTGATGGCCTGAATTCCGTTGAGAATTGGATTATTAAAACTCAATTCAGCAATGATTAAAAAGCATTGCTCCGATGCTGTTCATCGCTTAAATTATATAACCGATAGTGGAAAAAAAACAAAGTACACCCCCTTTCAATCGACGTTTAAATATATGGAGAACAGTCCGAAGGGGAATTACCGCTCTTGCCGAGAACAACCAGCTTGACCTCTTTCCCATTGGTCGAACCTTAAGAACCTATGACCGGGGAAAACTGAAGAGTGATTTAAAAGCTGGAATTAACGTAGCCCTGCTCGCTTTTCCCCAGGGCATGGCTTACGCATTAATTGCCGGGATTCCCATTCAATATGGTATTTACGGGTCGGCGGTGGCTGCGATCTTAGGGCCGATTTTCTCCGGATCTCGATTTATTACTTTGGGACCAACTAACGCAACCTCGGTATTATTCTTCAGTTCGTTTCTCGCGATTGGAGGAACAACATTGGCAAAATTAAATATGATGCCCCTTCTCCTCTTCATGGTCGGGGTCATCATGATTGTCGGAGCCTATCTTCGTGTCGCCAATCTCATTCAGTATGTTTCACGCAGTGTGGTTGCCGGTTATATTACCGGTGCCGCTCTTCTTATTATTGCCAATCAAATAAAAAGTGTGCTCGGTTTTGAGATGCTGGGGACGTCTACTTTTTACCATGTATGTCGTCAGACGATATTGTACCTGCAATTTACGCACTGGCCTTCGGTTATCCTAAGTATAATTACGGCCGTGATTTATCTCCTCTTGTTGAAAAAACTTAAAACGCTGCCCAATATAGCGATCACTTTACTGTTCATGGCATTCGTTGCGATGGGTATCAATCATCTACTCCTATCGCCACTATTTGCCGATATGAAATTGGCTCCCCTTGCCATGCTCAGCCCAATCAAGGTTCAACATTGGGATATCACCCTCCCCCACTTTAATTTCCTGGAGATAAGTGAATTGGCGAGTGTGGCCCTGGCCATTTCCTTTCTCGCTATTCTGGAGGGATCATCAATCGGTAAATCACTGGCTGCTCGTTCAGGCGATCGCCTCGATACCAATCAGGAAATGTTAAGTATGGGAGTCGCCAATTTATGCTGTGGCTTCCTTTCCGGGATGCCTGCTTCCGGTTCGTTAACCCGATCCACCCTCAACATTACGAGTGGTGCCGCAACTGCCTGTTCGAGTATATTTACCGGTATCTTCTGTATAATTGGCGTCTTCACTTTTGGTCATTACATCGACCACATACCTAAAGCATCCCTTGCCGTAATCGTAATCAGTATCGGAATATCGCTTATTAACCGGCATACCATACGTGTGGTTATGAAAGCTACTCGTTCAGACGCTATTGTTTTTGTTACTACCTTTATTGGTACATTGCTTTTTCGTTTAGATACCGCGATTTATTTCGGTGCAGGAATATCTATTCTCCTTTTTTTACGTAAAGCGGCGATGCCGGAACTGGTGGAATACACCTTCACAAATGAAGGACAATTAACCCAACTCGAAGAACAGAAAAGAACCCATCCTGAGATATCAATCGTCCATGTTGAAGGGGAACTGTTTTTTGGAGCGGTCGAACTTTTTCGTGATCAGATGCGCAGAATAGTTGAAGATCCAAATCTTAAAATTGTCGTTTTGAAAATGCGCAATGCGCACCATTTAGATGCTACCAGCGTTTTAGCTCTGGAGGAACTGATAAAATATATGAGAGATTTAGACCGCTTCCTGCTCGTGAGCGAGGCACGCAAAGATGTCATTCGTGTCCTGAAAAATTCCGGGTTGATGGAAATCATTGGACGTGAAAACATCTTTCCCGACGTCACGCAAAATCCGACCCTTTCCACCGCTCGAGCGCTTAAGAGAGCCCAGGAAATACTGGGTGATGAAAAAGCTGATGTCAGCATCTACATCGATCAGGCTAAGACAGAGACAAAAGAACCCTCTTGACCGTCAATTTTCATGCGGAACTATTATAGGGTGAATATACTCTAATCGATATGCGTTTAAAACCCGGTTACAGGTTTCCCGACCCGAGGAGTGGTCCGGCCAGTCTTCCTCTTGCCCAGGGTGGTGACTTGACCGTAGATCGTTTACTGACGGCATACGAAATGGGAATATTTCCATGGTATAGTGAAGGTGAACCTGTTTACTGGTGGAGTCCCGATCCCCGGTTTATATTAATGCTTTCTGATTTCCATTATCCCCGCAGCCTTCGAAGAGACTTTAAAAAACCAGTCTGGAAAATAACTTTTGATACCGCCTTTGAAGAAGTAATTCACGCTTGCGCAACAAGTCCCCGCCCCGGTCAAAATGGAACATGGATAACACGGGAAATGATAGAAGCTTATATCCAACTTCATCTCGCTGGTTTCGCGCACAGTGTAGAATGCTGGCGCGAAGGGAATATGGCGGGAGGCCTTTACGGGGTGTCACTGGGAAATGTTTTTTTCGGGGAATCAATGTTTCACCGCGTAGCTAATGCCTCCAAGGTGGCCTTGGCCCACCTCGTTGACCAATTGCATAAATGGGGGTTTTGTTTTATAGATTGTCAGATGCCCACTGATCACCTTGAAGCATTCGGGGCAAAAGCGATTTCACGCAACAATTTCCTCGATCTACTGAAAGTAACTTTGAAACAATCTACCCTTCAAGGTTCCTGGAAGGACAGATCATAAATGAATTATAAATTGTTCGGTAATTAATAGATTAGGGCTTGACAAAATGGATAAGATTCACAAGCTTAGGATAAAAGGAGAAAATAAAATGAACCTAATATCCGTATTAAAAAAATATCCTACTCAACAAGCTTGCATCGACCATTTAGAGGTTGTCAGGTGGAAAGGAAAACCGTGTTGTCCGCACTGTGAAAGCGATCATGTAGCGCGTAAGAAGGAAAAAAAGAGAGTTGGCCGATGGAACTGCCACGATTGCCAGAACAGCTTTAACGTGCTTTCAGGGACAGTATTTCAGGGAACTCACGTCCCGCTTCAAAAATGGTTCCTTGCAATTGCGTTGATGGTAAATGCAAAGAAAAGCTTATCGAGTTGCCAGTTGGCTCGCGATCTGGAACTAAATCAAATGTCTTGCTGGTATATGCAACAGCGTATTCGTGCGGCTATAGCAAGCAAGGAGCGTCGTTTCCTGAATGGTGTAGTTGAAATGGACGAAACTTATATCGGTGGGAAGCCACGACGCAGTAAGGACGATGATGACCTTCCAAAGCGTGGTAGGGGAACCAAGAAAACTCCTGTTATAGGCGCGGTAGAGCGTGGTGGTAAAGTTATAGCCAAAGTTGTCGATGATCTGAGCAGATTTGGTGTACTACGTTTTATTAACAGCGCAACCGATGCTGATGAGACTATCTTAGTTACCGATGAATTTCCCGCATACAAGATTCTCGATAATCTCTTGGCTAGGGTCACTATCAATCACAGTGAGAGCTATGTAGACGGTGATGTTCACACCAACTCAATAGAAGGGTTTTGGTCTCACTTGAAACGTGCTTGGTTTGGTCAGCACCACCATTATAAAAAGCTTTACATGCCTTTATACATCGCTGAGGCATGCTGGAAGTATAATCAACGGGAACGCAATGACGGATTCAGTGCATTCCTTAATATGGCGATGAATTGAAAGGAATTAATACAATGACAGAAGAAGAGAAAGATCGTGAGATTGGTAAAATGTATCGCGAACATGGAGAACAAAAAAATCACTTGAAATGCCTTAGATCAAAGGCAAGATCAATGAAGCAAACTATATAGATGGGGTTAGCAATCTGCTTGACGAGCGTCCCTTTAATTACGCCGTGGGAAGAGGGAAATTATTGTATTTCGTGCCAGGAACAGGTGGGGCGCGTAAGGAAATTTCTTGGGCTTCCGAAGAAGAACTTTGCCAGCTAATAGAAGAGATTGATTCGACGAAGCAGAGAATTGATGAGCTTAAAAATGAGTTGGGTCTAGATTGAAGCGCGTATTAAACATCAAGCCCAAATCTATTAATTACCAATTGTTCAATAATACGCACAAAATTGATTCGTCAATCTTTAACGGTCTGCAATTTGGAATGAACTTATTTCTCAGAATTATCTTACCGTATGTTTCGATGGCTGTGTCTACTTTCATTATTTCAGGAATCGCTTTTTTTCCAGTCCCACTAATAGCGAGCAGTGAAGATGATGTTTCGCATGACAATGACCCGCACTTGAAGACAACACACAGCAATCGGCTTATTGGTGAAAATTCACCTTACCTCTTACAGCATGCGCATAACCCGGTGGATTGGTATCCCTGGGGTGATGAAGCTTTCGCTAAAGCGCGGCAGGAGGATAAACCTATATTTCTTTCGATCGGTTATTCCACATGTCATTGGTGTCATGTAATGGAGCGCGAATCTTTCTCCAATCCCGAAATTGCGCAATTGATGAATAAAAAATTCATCAGCATAAAAGTCGATCGAGAAGAACGTCCCGATGTCGACCAGGTTTACATGCGATTTGTCCAAGCAACAACCGGCCATGGCGGATGGCCCTTAAGTGTCTGGCTCACCCCTGATCTTAAACCCTTTGTCGGCGGCACCTATTTCCCCCCCAAACCACAACCCGGTCGTCCCGATTTTCCCACTGTATTAAACATCATATCACAGAGGTGGGAAGAAGACCGTAATGCGGTTATGAAAGCAAGCAATGAGATTATAGCGCAATTAAACGCCCTAAGCGAAAAATCCTCACCTCCTGAGAATTTAGAATTCAATAAACTGAAAAACGCCTTTATCGCTTACCAGGGAATTTTTGATGCGCGTCATGGTGGTTTTGGCAACGCACCAAAGTTTCCGCGACCCGCATCACTGAATTTTCTCCTGCGCTATTCGAGGCAGAAAAATATTGGAGAAGATGAAGCGGAGCAGGTAAAGGATATGGTTTTCTTCACCCTGCGTGAATTGGCTAAAGGAGGAATCAATGACCATCTTGGCGGTGGCTTTCATCGCTATGCCGTGGATGCAAAATGGCGGGTGCCCCACTTTGAGAAAATGTTATATAACCAGGCCCAATTAGCAGATACCTATCTTAATGCTTATCAGCTAACAGGCGATTCGTGGTACGGTGACATAGCTCAGCAGATTTTGCATTATACCCAGGAGCAGCTCACCGATACCCGGGGAGGCTTTTACTCGGCAGAAGATGCTGACAGCCTGCCTTCTCACGATGCTGAAGAAAAAGTGGAGGGCGCATTCTATGTTTGGACGAAAGAAGAATTTATTGAAATACTTGGAAAGGAAAATGCGAAGCTATTAGCTTTTCATTACGGGATTGAAGAAAAGGGAAACGTCCCACCTGAAAGTGATATACGTGGCGAACTGTCAGGTAAAAATATTTTATACAAAAGCCATTCACTCTCCGAAACCGCGAAACATTTTGAGCTCAACAAATTAGAGATAGAAAATAGAATAGAGGAAGGAAGGATAAGCTTACTTAGGGCCCGCGATGCCAGGGAGAGACCTCATCTCGACGATAAGATAATCACGGCCTGGAACGGATTAATGATCTCATCCTTATCCCATGCTTCTCTTATCCTTCAAATTCCGGATTATCTGGAAAGAACGGTCACCGCAGCTGAATTTATTCGCCATAATTTATATCGCGAAAGCACGGGTCATCTCCTTCGCAGTTTTCGTAACGGGTCAGCGTCCGTAGAGGGTTTTCTTCAGGATTACGCTCTTCTCATTCAAGGCCTCCTCGATCTCTATGAAGCCTCTTTTGACATTCGCTGGCTGCAATGGGCCATTCGACTGCAGGAAAAGCAGAATGAACTGTTCTGGGACGATACAGCAGGCGGCTACTATACGGCTACGGGTGATGATGATAGTATTTTACTTCGTTTAAAAGATAACTTTGACGGAGCCATTCCATCCCCGAACTCCATTGCGGCATTGAATCTACTGCGTCTATCCCAAATGATCGACAGCGCAAGCATACGACGCCGCGCGGAACAGACCCTCGAAGCATTCAGTACCACTTTTACCCAAAGCCCACACGCCATGCCACAGATGCTGTCTGCCCTGAACTTCTATCTTGATAGCCCCAAACAAATTATTCTCAGTGGCCGCAGGCAATCGCCAACCACTAATTCCATGCTCGCAGAAATATACCGCCATTTTATACCGCATAAAGTAGTCCTTCTTGCAGACGGTGCGGAAGGGCAGGATTTTCTTAACCAGAAGCTCGAAATATTTAACTCGATTAGCCTGGTAGAAGGCGAAACAACCGCATTCGTTTGTGAAAATTACATCTGTGATTTACCGACAACTGAACTTGCGACTTTGACTCGATTATTAAAGAGCTCACGTTAATGCTTAACGGTAAAAGCAATCCTATTACTTCTCACCAAAGCCAATTAAAGATTTACGAAGCGAGGGTATAGAATCTTTAATCATCGTCCCGAGCGATCGTATTCTTTCAAGCCCTGTCCGGTAACGTCGTGATTTAAGGAAGAAGCAACGGATATTTTTAAAACCCCCCGCTTTTAATAAAATCTTCAATTCATTTTTGGTGAACTCTCGATTGTGACGATCGGGATAGAAAGCGCGGTTTTTATATAAAATAGGTTCAGCATATAAATAATGATTTTCATAGTCATAAGTGATATTTTTACCCCTGAGTATTCGAGACCTGTTCCTGAAGCTGACGACATTAGGGACATCTAATTCAACAATGCCCCCCGGGATTAATACCCGGTAAATTTCCTTGATCGCAGGAAGGTGCGAATGCGTAAAATGTTCAAGGACCTGGCAGCAAACTACTCCATTGAAATAATTATCAGGGAAGGGAATAGTATCTACCTCCACATTACAGTGTTTAAAATTTATATCCTTTTTCAGAAATACATCTGCGAATTTATCTCTATTATCGATAATATCTATGGCAAAACACTCATGACCGAGTTCATGCAATAACGATAAAAGTAAACCGGGTCCCGGGCCCACATCTAAAATTCTTTTCTGCCCTCTTAATTCAAATGCTATCCAACTAAAGCGATCAATGCTGCCTCGAAAGTTGCTCTCTTGCTCAGCATTTTTCAGGTCATAAAGAACTCCGTTTTCCCTTAATTCTAATGCGTGTTGGCATATTCCCTGTCTATCTAAGTGCTGCGATTCCTGTAAATTCATATAGCACTTGGATAATATACGAATATCCGGGATAGGCTTAGCTTCTTCGTATCAATAGAATTTCAGGACTTTTGCGGGCGGTATATCGCAGCCAGGATCATTCCTGCTATTACTATTTCGATGACACCTCCTATCAACCATGCGATGAAAAGGTTCGCAGGTATGGGTTGCATCGAAAAAAACATAAATAAGGGAGCGGTTAACAACAAACCTATTAATAATCCATAGCGAATCCCTTCACCTAATCCCTTGTTTTCATATCCGTGAAGAAAGATCAGACAAAAAAGTACGGACAATAAAATTTTTCCGAATATAGACCACAATAAATAGCTGAGAACTTCAGAATCCGGTCGCCACAATGATGCAGAATCTTCAAAAAGATCATCAATGACATAATCGTGAAAAATCCAATCAAATAGAAAAATAAAAGCAAACACAGATACACATGATAAAATAAATTTTTCTTTGTTCATGATATTTTTTTTAATGCCCCCGTTATATAAAGCTTAAACCATTATAAAAATTTACCGATTACTTTTGATTTGTCACCAAAAAATCAATCGATTTCTACATGCTTATTTCCTGGATTATATCCATTATCGTAGAAAGGTTAATCGCTCTCCGTGCGGTTGGGGATTTAACTGTCGGTTTTGATAGGCGATATGGCCCGAAACAATTGTTGTATGAATTGAAGATTTAAATGTGAAACCAGTAAAGGGAGACCAACCGCATTTGCTGAAAGTATTTTCTTCAGAAACGGTGAAACCGTCATTTATGTTCAGCAATACCAGGTCGGCCCAATACCCTTCGCGAATAAAACCTCTATCCTCCAATTGGAACAGACGCGCTACCGCATGACTGGTTTTTTCCACGATCATCTCAAGGGTGAAAATGCCATTGTTGTAATGTTCGAGTAGTGAAAGGAGGGCGTGCTGCCCAAGAGGCATACCCGAAGGGGCCTCAAAATAAGAGCGTTTTTTTTCTTCAATGGTGTGGGGGGCATGATCAGTCGCAATGACATCTATCCTGTTATCAATCACCGCTTGCCTTACCGCGTCCCTGTCCTCCTTCGTCTTTATAGCCGGATTACATTTAATGAGCGACCCTTTTTCTTCATAAGCGGAGTCGTCAAAAAACAAATGGTGGACACAGGCTTCCGCCGTGATTTTTTTGTCTTCCAATGCTAGATTTGAGAAGAGAGCTATTTCATCAGCCGTGGTAATATGCAAAATATGCAGCTTCGTGCCGTGACTCTGTGCCAGATTGATGGCAAGGGAGGAGGAATTATAGCACGCTTCGACACTGCGGATAAGGGGGTGAGAACTAAAAGGAACTTCATCACCAAATTTCAGGCGATAGAGATTTTCATTTATTTCAATGATGGAGTTGTCCTCACAGTGGGTGGCGACAATTATGGGGGCATTGGCGAAAATTTTATCCAGGACTTCGGGCTTATCAACGAGCAAGTCTCCGGTCGATGAACCCATAAAAACTTTTATCCCGCATACTTCCCGCGGGTTAATACTTTTAATAGCTTCAATATTCTCATTGGTCGCACCTAAATAGAAAGCATAGTTAGCAAAGGAGCGCGTGGAAGCGCGTTCCAGTTTATCCATAACCCCTTCACGATTGATGGCTGGTGGAACCGTATTTGGCATTTCCATGTAAGAAGTGATGCCACCCGCGACTACGGCCTGGGATTCTGAATAGATATCACCTTTTTGCGGGTGACCGGGTTCGCGAAAGTGGACTTGATCATCAATCATTCCCGGCAGGAGAAACCTGCCTTCAGCGTCAATGAGCAAATCAGCCGACTGTGAAGCGAGGTCTGTTCCCAGCTTCGCGATACGTCCATCTTTTATATAAACGTCCCCGCTCCCGATAGAACCTTCATTAACAATTCTCGCATTCAAAATCAAAATACTCTTCATCACTTCTCCCCGATCAACCTTAGAAGATAATCCCGTGACTGAATGACTTCATCGGAACTCAGGCGCGGACTTAATTCCACGACCAATACATGCTCGGGCCGAAAATATTTTTTCAACATTTCAAAATCGACCGTGCCACTACCAAGTGTTTGATTATCCCAACCATTAGGGGTAACATCCTTCAGGTGATACCCCATGAGATGCTGATGGGTTTGTTCCATAAATTGAGCGTGATCAATGACGCCGAGCTGTTCCTTAATTTTGGCGTGCCCGCAATCGTGCCATGCCCCGAGGGCGCCACTATCGACATAATCACTGACAAAACTGGGTATATCTTCATCAAGCGGTGTCTCCAAAAATCCCTCTCGATTTTCCACCCCGATTCGAATACCTTTATCCTTGGCCAGTGGGATCACTTGAGCCAGGCACTGGCGAACGCGATCCATGACCGCGACCGTTTTATGCCGTGCTTTAGTCAGGTATCTTTCGACAAGACGTTGAAAGCGTTCATCACTATTAAGAATCGACGTCTCTCTACCCGCCCGTAAACGGTTCAAAGTATTTTCCGGATCGGACCAAAAAAAAGAAACGCTGCCTAAATGAGTGATCATAAATTCGGCACCTACGCGAAAAGCCAATTCAATAGTCCGTGAAGTTTGACGCACCCACAGTTCCCTCTCTTTTCGGTCGGGAGAAGAGGGTTGATATAAGTTGGGGGCCGCGTGATTGATGCCCGTGGGAAGTGGACAAAAATTATGAGTGGAGGTAATTTTAATTAATTTTTCGTCCACGGCGCGCAGGATACCTGGCACCAGGGAAATGCGCACCCCATGGCTCAATTCGATATATTCAAATCCCAGGTCAACCATCTCCTGGACCATCTCATATCCGTCGATGTGCCGATGGGAACACCAACAAGTAGAGAGTGCTATTTTGGGTTTCAACATCCTCCCAAAACGACGGTGCTGTTAATTAAATTCATAACTCTTAAGAAAAGTTTTTCCACATCATAGATTCAACCGGTCGAGAAGATTTAGCCGTATATTTTGCAGACTCTTTACGATTATAGGGAATAGCCACTTCACCTTTTATCTCAAAATAGATCAGCTGCCCGATGGGCATGCCCCTATAAACTTTAACGGGTTGATGAACGGAAATCTCCAGGGTCCAGTGATTACAGAAGCCCACATCACCTTTACCCGCGGTGGCATGAATATCGATCCCAAGCCGCCCCACGCTCGACTTTCCCTCCAGAAACGGAACTTGATTATGGGTTTCGGTATATTCGGTCGTTGACCCGAGATAAATCTGATTGGGTTCCAGGGTATATCCAACCGGGGGAATTTCGATATAACGCACTTTATTGTGTTTCCTGGCGTCGAGGACACAGTCCACATAAACGGCCAGCGTGTTGCTCAAATGAACGTCATAACTGTTAGTTCCAAGATTAATCTGATCAAAGGGATCAATAATAATCTCACCCTTCTCCAGTGCTTTGAGAATCTCTTTATCCGATAAAATCATAAATGTTAAAAAGTGCCGTCATCAAATTTTCCCCCGAATTAATCAGCTATTGGTTTAAATATATAAAGATGAACACCTTCAATATCGAACCGTTGAAAAAATATTTGTGAAATTCGACCTTAAGGTTTCCATGATTACTGATCAATTTATTAATTTTATACCGGGCTGGACTTTCAATTTTTGCCGATACTAGATGAATGATTATCAAGCCCTATCTTCCAGCTAAATCGCATATATAAGATCTAATAAAATCTGCCTCTCCAGCAAACCGTTTTGAATTACTCGATGATGAAAGGGACAACTATGGATTCCCCTTAACTTTCTTCCCTGCAATCCAAAGAAAAAGTATGGCCGAAGCGGGGAATAATATAAAAAAACTCCACCCGGGGATTCCCAGGGCTACTGTAACGTAGCCAAATAGCGATGCGATTAACATCGTCGTTAAGGCATAGGGTAATTGGGTCGTTACATGGTCGATAGGGTCACATAAGGTGGAAAGAGAAGAGAGTATGGTGGTATCACTAATTGGGCTGCAGTGATCGCCAAAAATAGCTCCATCGAGAACGGCGGCCGCGGTGAGATAGAATAAAATCTGCCCACCATGATCAAAAGCGCCCATGGCATAGGACAGGGGCATGACAACAGGGATAAGTATGCCCATGGTCGCCCAACTGGATCCCGTAGAAAATGATATACCGCTTGCCAGGAAAAAGGTCAGGAGGGGAAGCAGCCAGAGAGGTAACCGGTCACCCAAAACCGAAACAAGGTATGTATCGGTGCCGAGAGTTTCACATATAGTTTTCATCGACCAGGCCATAATGATAATGAATATAGCCATCCTCATCGTGTGAATAGACTGAAAAACAACTTTAATTGATTGTTTAAGCGAAAGAATGTTTTGGGCTCTCGCGAGGCCAATCGCGATCAGACACCCCGTTATTGAAGACCAGAAAAGCACGGCCACCGCCCCGGTATCTGATTGAACGGCAGCAGTAACATATTGATACCACTCTGTAATTGAAAACAGGGATATACTCTCACCTCTTAATTCTAACCGGTAGTGGCCTAGAAAAATGATACCAATGAAGATCCCACCTATGACCACCAGTAGAGGCAGGGCGGCGTTAATCCAACGGTGAGGGACACCTGGTGCCGGTTCTACAGCTTCTCCCCTTTCACGGGTTAATAGACGCGCACCATCGCCCAGTAGCTTACCTTCGACTGCCGATCGCATTTCTGCGCGGTACATGGGACCAAAATCACGCTCCATAAGCGATGTTAGAAAAATGAAGATCAAGGTACCCCAACAATAAAAACGGAGAGGGATAAGTTTAAGGAAAATGGCGTAACCACCGTCATCAATCCCGAGATCACGCGCAGTTGATCCGAGAAGCCAGACTTCAAAGCCGATCCAAGTAGATACCAGCGCTAATCCCGCAATTGGCGCCGTTGTCGAGTCTACAAGATAAGCGAGTTTTTCACGGGATATCTTCCATTTATCCGTCAACTTACGCATCGTTGATCCAACGACTATGGTATTAGAGTAATCATCAAAGAATATGGCGAGCCCAGCGATCAAGGCAGTCACCTTGGTTGATCGTGAGCTTTTGGCAAAACGGGAAATAACTGCAATCAGACCATCAATTCCTCCACTTTTATAAATTACATTAACCATTCCCATGAGAGCGAAGAGGAACCCGAAAATATAAATATTAAATTGTTTTATAAGGTTTACCCAGATGAACTGGTGTCCTGCTGAGTAAATAGCCACCCAGGGATATGGCCCGTAGGCGAGAAAAGCGCCCAGTAAAAAAGCGCTGCTCAATGCCCATACAAGGGATCGAAAATAAACAGCCACACTAACCGCGAGCAGAGGGGGTAAAATAGAAGTCCAATGCCCGATAAATTTATCACTGAGCGTATAGTGTGTCGTCGTCGGAAGGTTGGCTAATAACCCACATAATACGATTATGCACAAGGCAAAGGAAATCCAGCGCTTTGAATTTCTCCAATGGGGTTTTGATTCATTCATGGATATCAATCACCTAAAAAATAAATTCTCCCTTTGATCCCTTCGCTCAGAAAAAAAAACGTCAAGAGGAAATAGTAAATTTTAATTCACCCTCATGCGCAGGAGTGAAAAGAATTACTCGCAAAAAAAACAGGGGCATTGTTTTCACAATGCCCCTGTTAAGGTTTATTAACTAAATATAAAGTTAATTGTTAGAATCCAATTCTTACACCACCTTTGAATGTGCGTGCTTCTAAGAATGCCTGATTTCTTTCGACCGCATCGATGTTAAACAAATTATGTATGTTAAACATCAGAGTAACATCATAATCCTTCCAATCGAAGTTATATCGTGTGAATAGGCTGGTGTTGTAGATCTCATCGGAGTAACGACCCCGAGGAACATCAGGAAGATTCGTGAAACCACTACGGTCTACTTCTTCCATATAGGTAAGGGTACCACCAAGGGCTAAACCCTCTAATGGACCCTCATTGAAGCTGTAACGTGAGGTTACGCTAAACTGAGTTCCAGGTGCTCCACCCAAATTTCCGCCTTCACGGGCTGGATTGGTTTCGTCACTTACTAACTGGGTATCGAGGAATGAGAAAGAGAACATGTTCTGCCAGTTATCCCATGGCGAGTAAACAAGGTCTCCATCAAAACCACTCGAATTTTCAATACCTGATAGGAAGGTGCGCTCACCTGCACGGTTACCGGTAATGGGGTCAAAAATCGTCACCTGACGAGGAATATTCGACCGGTCAATGTCAAAGTATGACATCGAACCAGAGAGTCTTCCATCCCAGATATCTAATTTAACACCAAACTCGGTGCCTTTACCTGACTGCGGGTCAAGAGCATTGGCATCCTGTCCAGTTCCATTGTCAGCGAGAGATTCACTCCAGCTGAAGAAGAGTCCGAAACCGGGCCATACATCGAAAACGAGTCCAGCCTGGAAGGTTTCATCCTGTACTTCAGGGTTTTGAATCTGGTCAGTGCGTGCACCCCATAAGACATGTAATCTGCCGTCATAGGCTGTAATCTGATCAGTGAAGAACCATGCATCATAACCAAATCCACCACCTACGTTATGCAAGCGGTCAATTGTTTGTGATTTGCTCGGTGCGTCACCTTTCGGCCAACCAACGACTCTTTCCTGATCACCATCCGGACCTGCATCATTAGTAAACGGACTGTTGGGATCATAGGGAACTACGTTATCAGTAAGATATCCAAACTGCGATACGAACTTTGAAGTTCTGCGCCTGGAATCAAACCCAATAACAATATTGTGTTCCATATTCCAAATATTCGTTTTGAGTTGCAAGTCATGTCTGTGATGGGTGTGGTCTTCTTCCTCAATCGTGAAACGAGTTCCAATTTCCTGGAAACCATCGAACTCACCACCGCGAATTAAACCACGAGGCTGCCTTAAGAAAACATCTCTTTCGCGCTGTCTGTTGAATATCACATAGCGGTAATTAACGTTTTCACTGAAGGAGTAGTCGAACTTTATGACATTGAAGTCATGGGTGTTGTCAAACCAGTCGTCTGGTCCTCTCCAAGCAACATTTTCTCTTCCACCACTATAGGCACGCCATGGGGACTGATTACCGAACTCGTCGGAAACCCAGAAGGGGGTTCCTTGGCTAGGAGTCCAGTCACGGTCATGGTGTTCCCATTCGAACTGGATAGTCGCCTTGTCCGTTAATCTCCATTGGACTGCACCATACAGGAATTCAATCTCGAGCTCTTCAAAGAGCTCATCAGATTTGTTATATACGTACTCACCTGTAAAGCGATAGGCAATTCTATCACCGACAGCATCCAGAGGTCCAGTCACATCAAGAACCGCACGACGATAGGAATAATTACCGATGGTACCGGTAAAGGATCCCGAACGCGTCCACTGTGGTTGCTTGGTGATTAAGTTGATCGAACCACCGGGTGTCATTGATCCATAAGTCACCGACCTCGGCCCTTTAATAATTTCCACGCGTGCGAGATTAGCTGCCGAGTGATAACCTGAGATGGTTACACCATTGCGGTAGATCTGATCTGTGGGGAACCCACGGATGTTATACCAGCCTTGGTCTCGTTCAGCATACTCCACTCTGACATTGGCGGCATATTCAACTATGTCATCCAAATCAGCAGACATGGTGTCAGCTATAAGGTCCTCAGTAATGGCTTGAATCGGAATGGCTATATCTGTCAATGCAACTGCAGTTCTTGAACCACTGATGACATCGATAGCTTTATAGCCAACGTCTTTAGAAGTATCCACCTCGTACTCAGACAAGGTATAGACATCTTCCTCGTCTTGCGCTGATAATTGCACGGGTGCAATTATGGCAAGACTCAGTACTGTTGCCGTGCCAAAGAGAAATAATCTCTTCGCAAAGCAAGATAATACGTCACTCATATGTTTTTCCCTATTTTGGGGTTTTGTAGGTTGGTTTTGAACTCGCAGAGCGAGCCCAAATCATATGGCCATAAATTTCGTGGCTGATCCCCTACCTGTCAACCCATTTTTACATTATTTTTAAAACCTGGACTGAAGCGTTAATTTAATCGCCATAGAGCTCATTATTATGAGTCCAAATTTATCTTTTTTAGGGAAATTTAGCTATATAACTATTTGTTTATTAAATATTTATAAAATAATATTTATAAAATTTATTAGGGGCCCGGAAAAAATAGCGGTGTCCCGTAGTTCTCATCTTCTCAAATGTTATGTCAAAATAAGCGATTTACAAGGTCTTAACCACCAGCTAAAAAGGGACTATTCGAAGGGGTTATTGTTAAGCTCAGGGTTAACTGGATAGCGCACTACCCTGTATAAAAATTTAATGGTTTAAATGGAAGAAATTCCTCGTATTTTCAGACGCCCGCTGCGCAAATTCCTGGGGATCCAGTTCAAAAAATTGCGCACAGAATCGGGCAGTGTGCACGAGATAAGCAGGTTCATTGCGTTTTCCACGACGTGGGACGGGGGCAAGGTAGGGCGCATCCGTTTCTATCATCAGCTGATCAAGCCCCTGAATTTGGGCGGCTTGACGTATCGAATCAGCCGATTTGTAAGTGATAATACCTGTAAATGAGCCCCTACCGCCCTTTTTCATAAGCAGTTTCATTTCCTCGGGGCCATGCGCAAAGCAATGAAAAACCACTTTCTGAAAATCTATTCCTGACTTATCGATGACCTCTAAACAGGCATTAAATGCGTTACGGGAGTGTATGACAACAGGGCAATCTACCTCGAGAGCCAGGGATAATTGACGTCTAAAGGCCTCACCCTGGCGGTATTTCACCCCGGCAGCTTCATCGGGATTTTTTGGGAGGTGAAAATAGTCTAATCCTATCTCACCTAAAGCTACGGGACTGCTATCAGCAGAGAAGTAAGGGTTTAACAGGAGTAATTGCTCCTCCCAGTCCTCTTCCACATGTGAGGGGTGCAGTCCGGCTGTGTAATAGATGTTTCCCTCGTTGCTATGCGCCATATCCTTATAGAGTGCCCAATCAGACGCACAGGTGCCGATAGTAATAATCTGATTAATACCCTCTGATTGGGCATTATCCAATGTCTGGTCCAGATTTCCCTTTTTGTGGAAGAATTCAAGGTGGCAATGGCTATCGATGAGAACCATACTTCGTCAAAGTGAGCAATACACATGCAGAAACTTCAAGATATTACGCAACCTTTAACAGCACATACGGTATTCGGTGTGAATCATATTGATCCTGACAGAGGTTGGAAACAAGTTTGTTAATATAGGGAGACATTAATACGGTTATTTCCCCACTTAAGCTCAGCGATTTTAAAATTTTTAAAATTTACGGGAACCAACCTCGATTTGCCTGGGTAGTAGTCCTATTACAATCGCAAATTGAGCTATAGTATTATACCAATATAGGATAACATGATAAATATCCCCTATCATAAGGGCAGGTTACTCTTCTTTAATTTTGCCTTCATTTTACCGTTTTACTTCACCCCCCACCTGGCTGCCGTAGACCCCCAGCCTAACTCTTTTCATGAAATCTTAGCGATAAGCAAAATTCGATCATCGAACGGGCAAGAGCGGAAAAATGCCTACAACTACATAAACGCCCATTGGCAGGACAACTTCACTCCGATGATTCTGGAGCTCATTCAGTTGAACCGATACGAAGATTTGCGGCGGGGTTCCACAATACAGTTTTATCGCTTACTGCAAAAGAAAACAAAACAGCGTATCAGCAGTGATGTAAAAAAGTGGCAGGAATGGTTATGGAACAAAGAACCCGATTTACACCCTTATTATGCCGCTTATAAATTTATGATTTATGGCCGCATCGACCGGCGATTTGAGAAATATTTCAGAGTCGGTCGAACCGCAAAAATACGGTTGGATGAAGTGGTATGGGGAGGCGTACGGCAAGACGCTATACCGCCTTTGCGCCACCCGAAGATGATCGATGCCAGCGAAGCTACATTTTTATCCATCAAGCAAAAAGTATTTGGCCTTATGGTTAATGATACCGCCAGTGCTTATCCCCAACGCATACTCGCCTGGCATGAAATGGTCGTTGATGAGGTGGGGGGAGAACCTATAGCCGGAGTTTACTGCACGCTCTGCGGTTCTCTGGTCATTTATAAGACGAAGCACAAGGGAGTTAATCATCAACTGGGGACCAGTGGATTTCTCTACCGCTCTAATAAATTGATGTATGATAAAAATACACAATCCCTTTGGAGTACCCTGCGAGGAGAGCCCGTTATCGGACCTCTCGCTGATGAGGCCATTAAATTGGATCGGATCGGTGTTGTCACCACCTCGTGGGGTGAGTGGAAGAGGAGGCATCCCGCGACTCGGGTGATGTCCATAGATACGGGATATAGTCGCGATTATGGCGAAGGTGCAGCCTATAGGGAGTACTTCAGCAACGATGAGTTAATGTTCGCTGTTCCTAAAACGGACAAGCGACTCAAAAACAAATCCGAGGTATTAGGTTTAATTTTCAGCGATTATCCAACAAAGCCCATCGCCATATCTGTAGATTTTTTGAATAAAAATCCTATCTATCATGACCGTGTTGGAGATCTCAACTTCGTGGTGCTTACCGACAAGTCCGGAGCCAATCGTGTCTATGATACCGAGGGTATCAATTTTAAAAATTGGGATGGCGATCAGACGGTTGTCGACGAAAACGATACCTCATGGAGATTAAGTGAAAATCGATTGGTTTCTACAGATGACCGCAGTCTTTTACGTTTACCGGCTCACCGCACCTTTTGGTTCGGTTGGTTCTCCACTTTTATGCAAACACGTTTAGTAAAGTAATTATAGATCCGCAGAGTTATCCATTCGTAGTATGATCTTAATTACTGAGAGACAGTCTTTCATTCCACGCCATAGAACTCAATTTATTCTGATAGAAAACAATGGCAGGAAAATCGGGATTTGATAAAAATCAACAGGCCAGGTGCTCAGGTCAGCCTTTTACATTTTTCTTCTTAATTTTCTTCTTAACATTTTTAGCCACACTTAATTTCGTCTTTGGATAAAACGCCTGCCAGGCAAACCAGTAAGACAATACAGAGGGAATAACTTCTCCCGTTCCACCGTGTGTGACTACTGCCTTTTTATTTTCTGGATCATAATTGATGTAGATATCCACTCCTTTAACGGTGTCTTTTACCGTTGCTTTAGGTGGAAATAATGCCAGTTCATATGCCGCAGGGTGCTCATCGACTTTTACTCCTAATACCCAGGTCTTCGGTGCCAGTTCCGTGCGGTATAGTGAAACATTAAACATGACACCCTTAGACTTTGCGTAGCCGGCATACGGGTTCCTGAAATAAGGTCTATCATATCCTGTTTTTTTGGAGAGCACCTCGCCATCAGGATAACTCTTCTTCCATACCTCCCAAGTCATAAGCTCGCTGACCATCCAGGGAAGTTCCTCGCCAACCATGGGGCCGGTGACTGCCTTCATGCCAAGTTGCGACCAAAGACTTTCCGTCTGGCGATCATACAATAGAACATCGCTTTCATAAAGCATACCCGAACCGCCAAAATCAAATAATCGTCCGTTAATAGTGCGTTTAAAAACCATCGCTGTACCACAGAGCGGACAATAGGTTACGGTAAAATGATCCTCCCCTATCGAGTCATTAACTATTTCATGATGATTGAGAATTCGGATTGGATAGGCTCGGTATTTGCCATTGCTATTTACACTTACAACCAGATCTTCATCCTTAAGGTACTCCGCCTCTTCCGGCTTTATAAAAAGGGGGTTGTCAAGAGCGGGAATGGCATCCCGTTTTGGCCCTCCTCCTTTAATCATCTTTACCGGGACTATAGCGTTACCAAGGTTAAATCCATTTCTTATCGGCTCGCCGTAAATAGGGATTCCGGCTAGAATGCCATAAATCCAAAGTAACAAGAGTCCGCCTTGTATTCTTACTGTGCTCACTTAATTGATTAGAGTGTGCCCTTTTTAATTTTATTTCCCGGAAACTTATTTTTTCTTTCAGCCAGTACCATCGATCCCCGGTCTGTCTTTTTCCCTAACAACATTAATTCATCCTGGAATCGGCTCGGGATTATTCTGACCACTATGAATACGACAATAAGAACATACCAGGTATTCATTAAGCCGGGAGTAACCCATTCACTTAATCCCAGCGCGAATTATCAAATAGGGAGAATACGGACACAAATACCCCGGTTGCGGTTATCAATAGAGTGATGCTCACGCTAACGGATGGCAGGCGCGAGCCAGCGACCGCAGGGAACCCCATTGACCCGGGCTTACAGCGGTAAAATCAAGGTGGGAGGTAGGGAAATTAGGCGATTGGGTCAGGTTGAAACGCCACGGAGCCCTAAATCTGACGTTCTGCTGCTATAGCCGCAAATGGCCAAAGCTGGGCAATTAATGCATTTAAACAGGTTTTTTTTCATATTTTTTGACAAAAACTATAAAACTTGCTTCTTTTGAATAATAATGATTATTAGTCTCAATTAATAATGAAATTAAATCTCAATAAGGTTTGATCCCAAGAATCGTTCCAAACATAATCCTGAGATTATAGCCCCAAAAAACGATGAAACTGAATAACGAAGCTAGAGAAGTGCTTTATAAAGCGCTGAGCCAATATGGACTGCGTTCCACGCGACAACGCGAACAGGTATACAGTGTATTGCTCGGCGAGCACGATCATCCCACCGCTGACGGCATCTATTCGCGAGCTAGAGAAGAGATGCCCAGCATATCACTGGCGACTGTCTATAATTGTCTGGACACACTTGTTGATTGCGGCCTTGCCCGCCAGGTTAATTTCGAGCGAGAGCCATCACGCTACTGCCCGATGGAAACAGATAATGAACATTATGCCCACTTTCACTGCACCAAAACCGGCAAGGTCTATGATATACATATCCCCTCGCCCGTGTTAAAGCTCCTGCAAAAGATTATGCCGGAGGGTTTTTCTGCGGACAAAGTAGAACTCTGTTTCCGCGGTACAGTTCCGCCAGACAGCGATTCCCCGGAGAACTGACACCACGATTATAAGAATAAACGCATTTAGCTATGGAATCCCTGGATATCAAAAACTTGAGCGTCGCAATCGCGGGTAAAAAGATCCTCGATAATTTTTCCTTAAATATACCTAAGGGAGAAGTGCACGCCCTCATGGGCCCTAACGGTTCAGGTAAGAGCACGCTGGCAAAAGCCCTGGCGGGGCATCCCGATTACTCCGTAGTCTCGGGCGAGGCCCTGGTCGATGGTAAAACTATCATCGGGAAAAGTCCGGACGAAATTGCACGCGAGGGAGTGTTCATGGCATTTCAGTATCCCAGTGAAATTTCCGGAGTGAGTATCGCTAACTTTATTCGCGCCGCGATTACGGCCCGTCTTGGGGATGGTGAAGAACTGCAAGCGACCCACTACTACCAGAACTTGTATGAAAAAATGGACCATTTAAAGATCGATCGCAAATTTACCTCGCGGTCTATTAATGAAGGGTTTTCAGGTGGCGAAAAAAAACGTTGTGAAGTGTTGCAAATGATGATGCTCGATCCGAAGTATGCGATTCTGGACGAAACGGACAGTGGCCTGGACATCGATGCACTCAGGGTGGTAGCTGAAGGCGTAAATAGTATGCGGTGTCCAAATATAGGGGTCTTGGTTATCACCCACTACCAGCGGCTCCTCGACTATATCATCCCCGACCGGGTGCATGTGCTTTACGACGGACACATTGTCCGCAGCGGCGATAAAGCATTAGCTTTAGAGCTGGATGAAAAAGGGTATGACTGGGTAAAAAAAGAACTGGCCGCCACTGCTTAGGTGACGAAAAGGGAAATAAAAATAAACAATTATAAAAACATTTAAAATCTCATGGCAGCGACATCAACCATAGATATTGATAGAGATAAGGGGAACTTTCATTACGATACGCAGTACGAATACGATGCGGGCATCGGTCTTAATGAGGACACGGTGCGCTATATTTCCGAAGTCAAGGGTGAAGACGAATGGGTGCGTGATTTTCGTATGAAGGCGTTAAAAATATATGGAAGCAAACCATTGCCTACCCACTGGGCTTCCGAGGATCTGGAGAACATTGATTTTAAAAAGATTCGATATTACCTGGCCAAAGGACAGCAGCCCAGTCGATCCTGGGATGAAGTTCCCGACGACGTTAAAGAGACCTTTGAACGCCTGGGGATTCCGGAACAGGAACGGAAGTACCTCGCTGGCGTGGAGGCGCAGTTTGACAGCGAAGCCGCCTACTCAAACACCAAGGAGCAACTGTCTAAAGAGGGTGTTCTTTTTATCGGGTCCACAGAGGGGTTAAAGGAACACCCGGAAATTTTCCGAAAATGGTTTGGGAAAATTATACCCTCCGGCGACAACAAGTTCAGCGCACTCAACAGCGCCGTCTTCAGCGGCGGCAGTTTTATTTATGTGCCACCCGGGGTGAAAGTTCGGCAACCCTTACAAGCCTATTTCCGAATAAATGCCGAGAACTTCGGCCAATTTGAACGCACCCTGATCATTGCCGATGAGGGAGCCGAAGTCACCTATATGGAGGGTTGCACAGCGCCAAAATTCGAGACCACCACGCTGCATAGTGCGGTTGTCGAACTGGTCGCGCTGAAAGGGGCGAAAATTCAGTACATTACTGTGCAGAACTGGTCTAATAATGTTTTCAACCTTGTAACCAAGCGCGGCATGGCGATGGAAGAAGCCGAAATCAAATGGATCGATTGCAACATCGGCAGCCGTCTTACGATGAAGTATCCCTCGGTTATCCTCAAAGGAGAAAAAAGCCGAGGCGAGGTGCTTTCCATCGCTCTGGCTAATAACGGACAACACCAGGATACTGGGGCAAAGATGATTCATGCCGCTAACGAAACATCGTCCAACATTATCGCCAAGAGTATCAGCGTGGGGAAAGGGCGCTCCTCTTATCGGGGGTTGGTCAGTATACCCAAGCACCTGAAAAATTGTAAGAACAACACCGAATGTGACGCCCTGCTCATCAACAGCAATAGCCGCACCGATACTTACCCCGCGATTTCAGTCCGGGGAGATGGCAATTCAGTGCAGCATGAAGCCAGCGTCTCCAAGGTGAGTGCCGAACAGATATTTTATATGATGCAACGCGGTTTGACTGAAGGTGAAGCGATGAGCCTCAGTGTTAACGGCTTTGTCAACGATCTTATCCGTCAGTTCCCGATGGAATACAGCGTGGAACTCAAGCGCCTCATTGATATGGAAATGGAAGGGTCGGTCGGATAAACCTGTCGGAGACAGGATGTGAACCGCAGAATTTAAAACGTTAAAAGATAAAGGCAGGGATACATGCTTGAGGCCAGATCAGCCGATCTCGCAAGACTTAGAGATAATTCCAGCGAGGTGACCGACAAAGAAACTTTCACCCATCATCTGGAAGGAATAAATGGTGTGCCAGAATGGCTACTGGATCTTAAGCGTGCTGCGTGGGACAAGTTTGTCGCTACACCCATGCCAAAACGAACCGAGGATACCTGGCGCTTTTCTAAGATTCGGGGGCTCAATCTGGATAATTTTCATCGGCAGAGTGATGATCTATCGATTAAAGAAGAAACGCTGCTGGAACAATCCAGTCAACTCAGCTCAGTTTCGGGCAAAATCATCTTTGCCGATGACCGTCAGTGTGGAAGTGTGGATTACGATCAGGAATTACACGAAAAAGGGGTGATCTGGACAACCCTGGAGGATGCCTTTCTCAATCACCGTGATCTTGTCAAAAAATATTTTACTGCCGATTTGCCAAATCTTGGCGCGGAAAAATTTGGCGCTTTACATTATGCGCTTTCTACCAGCGGTTCTTTTCTCTACATTCCACAGGGTGTTGAGATCGAAATCCCTTTTGCCACCTATAATTGGATCTCTACCGACAGTATGGCCGTATTCCCCCACACTATTGTTATTGCCGATGATAATGCCAAGGTAAGTCTCGTAAATTTCTTTAACAGTGTGAAGCCGGACCACCGTAACCTGGCCATATCCTGTTCCAATATTTATGCCGGACCAGGGAGTCACATTTCTTACATGGCGGTTCAAGATTGGAACCTGAAGACCCAAAGCTATCATCTCAATACCGCTAATGCTGAACGTGACGCCGAAATTAAAAGTATTAATATTAATTTAGGATCTTCCTATATGCGCCACGAGCATCACACCCGGATGCTTGGTTCCGGCAGTAAGGTTGATACTTATTCTCTGAGTGTCGCCACTGGTAAACAGGAGTTTGATCAGCGCAGCTTGCAAACGCATTCCGCGCCCCATGCCGTTTCCGATCTTCTTTTTAAAAACACCCTTTTTAATCAATCGCGCACCATCTTTTCCGGACTTATTCGCGTCGATGAAAATGCCCAGAAAACGGACGCCTATCAGACTAATCGCAACCTCCTTCTCAGCGATACCGCCGAAGCCAACTCGCTGCCCGGTCTTGAAATCCTGGCAGACGATGTCAAGTGCAGTCACGGTGCGACGACCGGCCGCCTTGATCGGAATCAGTTATTCTATATGCTTTCACGCGGAATATCCGAACGCATAGCACAACAACTTATGGTATTCGGTTTTTTCGAAGAGATTATTGATAAGATTGATAACCGGGAACTGGCTGATAATATTCGTACTATCATACGCGGCAAACTCCACGATTAATCAGCTGTTGTCCAAGCGGTCATCACCATGCCTAGAGAAGAAGAAAGAATACTATCCCGCGATTGTCAGGCTACCGTTGTACCCTCTGGAGAATCAGTAACTATACCTGAAGGGAGCAAGGTAAACATCACTCACCAGCTCGGCGGTAACTTTACCGTAGTCTGGGACTATGGAATGGCCCGAATTGAGAGTGCCAATGCTGACGCTCTCGGGGAAGAAGTTAAAACGGCACCCACTGTACCCTGTGCTTCCGAGGCGCACCAGGGTGCGCCGGATGAAGCGGCAATCTGGGACCAGTTAAAAACCGTTTTTGATCCGGAAATTCCAGTCAATATCGTCGATCTCGGGCTGGTCTATTCTATGACTGTTAAGGAAGAAGAGGACGACACTTATAATGTTGATGTAACGATGACCCTCACCGCGCCGGGATGCGGGATGGGACCGGTGATTGCCGAAGACGCAAAAAGCAAAATGATTGAAGTACCCGGGGTGAGTGAAGCGCGTGTTGAACTGGTTTGGGATCCGCCCTGGAACCAGGATATGATCAGCGAAGCGGGTAAGATGGAACTCGGGCTGATCTGATATATTCTCACCCGTGCTCGCAATCGCCCGTATTTCGGTAACCGTCGAAAACTTAGCTGCGGTTATCAACTCGCTCGCGTGTATCCCAGGGATGGGGAGGGTGTTTTTCCCGCTGTGCATCCAGATTCCGATCAGATGGCTCTCCAACAATCGCCTCCTCCGGCGCAGGCACCGCTCCTTTAAGTAATGGATCAATCGTCTTTCGCATCCACTGATCGAGGCGCTCCCGCAATTCCTCGAGGACTTCGGCATATCCCTGATCGCCGACTAGGTTATTCACTTCATTAGGATCGATGACGAGATCGTACAATCCCTCCATCGCCAATGATCGATCCTCCCATCCGTGCTTAAGTAAAAAGTCTCGGGATAAACCAGAATCTACATTAATGACATATTTTTTGGAGTATTCTCTGAAATGACGTATGTATTTCCACCTTGTAGTTCTCATAGAACGCATCGGCTGATAACCGGCGTGGTAGTTGATTTCGGCAAAAATTTCTTTATTAATTTCATCTTTTTCATTTCGTATGAGTGGCTTCAATGAATGCCCTTCCAGCCATGCGGGAACTTCAATAGCAAGCAAATCGCAAAGGGTCGGGTAAATGTCGATCTGCGAGACGAGCGCATCACACACTTTTCCACCTTGAAATCCCCCGGGTCCCCGCATTATCAGCATGACCCCCGTACCCTGGTCATTGAGATTGCACTTCATGTTAGGAAATGCCAATCCGTGATCAGTAGTGCAAATAACCAGGGTGTTCTCTGCCAGTCCGCAATCGTCGAGGGATTTAAGGATGGCACCTATGATTTCGTCGAGGATTCTCGCGCTCGCTTTATACGCGGCCATATCTTCCCGGGTCTCACGGGTGTCAGGAAGCGGGAACGGAGGTATACAATAAAATGGATTTTCTGCGGGACCCGGGGAGGGAAATACCCGGTGTGTTTCGGAATAGCCTACGGTCAGGAAGAACGGCTGAGAGGGCGTGTTTTTTAGAAAATCCAGAACATTATTGGTTGTATCCGAAGATATATTCAACGATGGGTATAATGAAGCTCGCTTAGCCTCAACAATCCGATCGTATCCCAGCAAATTGGGATCAAGGTGGAGATGTTGAACACCATATAATGCGGTATAATAATTATTGCGTCTAAGGGTATGAGCCAAGTGCTTATCCGTATCGCGTAAATAGAAGCCGAGATTCGCTAGACCTAATTGACCGCAGCTGTGAGGGCATTGGCCCGTGAGCAGCGCAGCCCGGCTCGGAGAACATGTCGGGGCCGCACAATGTGCCTGCCTGAATACGACGCCCTCTTGTGCCAGGCGTTGAATATTTGGCGTGGGAACGGCGTAGCCGTAGGGCTGAACATAGCGCCCGGTATCATGCGAGTGTAAATATAAAATGTTCGGGCGATTCATTTTAAAATTCTTAGTCAATAAAGATACTACTAAGAATCAAGATATACTTTGAAGAGAAACCGCGACGCCCATGCCTCCGCCTACGCAGAGTGAGGCCAGACCCTTTTGCGTTTTACCCGCATGAATACGATGAGCGATGTGGGTGGCAAGGCGGGCTCCACTCGCTCCGACCGGATGGCCGAGAGCGATAGCTCCCCCATCCTGGTTCACTTTATCCCGGTCCAGTTTTAATTCATTGAGGCAGGCCAGAGTCTGAACCGCGAAAGCTTCATTAATTTCTACGGTGTCAAAATTATCAACTTCACACCCGTATTGTTCACACAATTTTCTCGTGGCGTAAACCGGCCCAAGCCCCATGTATTTTGGGTCGCATCCAACAGAAGCCCAGGTGCCTAATTCAGCGAGGGGTTCCCAGTTATGATCACGCAACGCCTTTTCACCGCACACTACCAGCATCGCCGCTCCGTCATTAATTCCTGAGGAGTTGCCCGCCGTAACACTTCCCTTTTTATCAAAGACGGGCTTCAGGGTAGCGAGCTGCTCCAGGGTTGTCTCCGGTCGTGGGTGTTCATCCTTGTCGAGTCCATCCACAGTTATTATCTCTTCAGCATAATGACCCGCGCTCACGGCATCGGCGTATCGCCTCTGACTGATTTCAGCAAATGTATCCTGTTCTTTACGGCTGATTTTATACTCATTAGCAAGACGTTCAGCAGTCGTTCCCATGTGTTGATGATCAAAGCTGTCAACCAGTCCGTCGCGCAAGATGGAGTCAATTACCGCTCCATCACCTAATTTGTAACCTTGACGCGCGCGCTCAAGCAGGTAGGGCGCATTCGACATCGATTCGGTTCCACCGCACAAAACAACAAATGCCTCTTCTGCCTTGATCGCTTGAGCAGCCAGAATTATCGACCAGAGTCCTGATGCACACATCATGTTTACCGTATATGCCGGTCGATCAAGAGGGACTCCCACCTTGACACCGATCTGACGGGCAATGTTCATCCCCTGCCCCGCGCTCAGAATATTACCGATGATAACCCCATCAATCACCGTTGGATCGATTTCAGCGAGCGCTTTATTTCCGGCAGCAACCGCGAGATCTACCGCTGAGTGAGAAGATAGTTTACCGAGAAAACGACCCTGCGGCGTACGTTTTGCGGCGATAATGAAATAACGACTCATAACCTGAAGTCACTCTATCAAAAAATGTTTTTACTGCTCCCGCTTACCCTCTCAGTGTTCCCGCTAATTGATCGTTAAGAAAATCCTGGTAGGTTTTCTCGAGACCCACTTCCAGTGATATTCCCGGCTTCCAGCCCGTGGCAATGATACGCCCGACATCAAGCAACTTGCGCGGCGTGCCGTCGGGTTTACCCGTGTCAAATTTTATCTCACCGGTGTAACCAATTACTCTTTTTACTAACTGTGCCAATTCCTCAATTGTTACATCCACACCCGTGCCAATATTAATCCAATCCGGTGGATCACTGAGCTGCAGCATATGTATCACCCCACTCGCCAGGTCCTCGACATGGAGAAATTCTCGGCGCACCTTGCCGGTCCCCCAAATTGTCATCTCCGCCATCCCTTTCTCTTTAGCCTCGTGAAAACGTCGTATAAGCGCGGGGATAACATGGCTGTTTTCCAGGTGATAATTGTCACCCGGTCCATATAAATTAGTGGGCATAGCCGAGTGAAAGAGAACCCCGTATTGCTTTCGGTAATATTGGCAGAGCTTGAGGCCAGCAATTTTAGCAATAGAGTAGGCTTCATTAGTGGCTTCCAGGGGACTGGAAAGAAGGGAGTCTTCAGACATCGGTTGCGACGAGCCGCGCGGATAAATGCAGGAACTTCCGAGATAAAGAAGCCGTTTAACCCCGTGACGGTAAGCAGCGTGAATGGTATTCAGGGCGATAGCCAGATTTTCGTAAATAAATTCCGCGGGGTAGGTGTGATTTGCGAGGATGCCCCCCACTTTAGCAGCGGCAACAATTACTATCTCGGGTTTTTCATTCTGAAAAAAAGCATCTACGGCAGAACCATCGCAAAGGTCGAGCTCCTGGTGTGTTCGCAATACGAGCTTGTCGAAGCTATTTTCGTGCATCAGCCTTATGATCGCGGAGCCCACCATACCCTGATGCCCCGAGACATATATTTTATCCATCGACTGCATTTAGACTAAGCTTTATCTTTACTCACAGCATCCTGGTATTTTTTTTCATTTTCAGCCGCTTCCAAATCCGCTTCTACCATGATTTTAACAAGCTCTTTGAATTTTACTTTTGGCTCCCACTCGAGCTGCTTTTTAGCCTTGATCGGGTTCCCTTTTAAGAGGTTTACCTCGGCTGGCCGTTCATAGCGATCATCATAGTTAACATATTCCTTCCAATCCAAATCCACAAGGGAAAATGCCTCTTCGCAAAAATCCTTTACACTGTGTGTTTCATTTGTCGCGATGACATAATCATCGGAATTTTCCTGTTGTAGCATAATCCACATCGCTTCAACAAACTCCGGCGCATAGCCCCAGTCGCGCTGAGCGTCAAGGTTGCCGAGGAAAAGACTGTCCTGTAACCCTATTTTGATTCGCGCCACCGCTTGTGTTATTTTTCGCGTGACAAATGTTTCACCCCGCCGGGGGGATTCATGATTAAAAAGAATGCCGTTGTTGGCATGCAGACTGTAAGATTCACGGTAATTGACGGTAAGCCAAAAAGCGTAAACCTTGGCGCAACCATAAGGGGAACGGGGGTGGAACGGGGTTGTTTCCGTCTGTGGCACTTCCTGGACTTCACCAAACATTTCGGAGGAGGATGCCTGGTAGAAACGGACGCGCCGCTCGAGTCCGGCTTCGCGAACCGCTTCAAGAATTCTCACGGTACTTAAACCGGAAACATCTCCCGTATACTCAGGCATATCAAAAGACACGCGCACATGGCTCTGGGCTCCGAGATTATAAATTTCCTCGGGTTTAAGTTCATAGATGAGTTTTACCATACGGACCGAGTCGGCTAAATCACCATAGTGGAGAAAAAGACGCGTGCCAATGACATGCGGGTCGCGGTAAAGGTGGTCGATACGGTCGGTATTAAAGGTAGAAGCCCGGCGAATAATACCGTGTACTTCATATCCTTTTGCGAGAAGATATTCCGCCAGATAGGAACCGTCCTGACCTGTTATTCCAGTTATTAGAGCACGTGTCATAGAGAATATATTTACAGTGTATTGTCCTTTTAAAAGTAAACTGCTAACTGTGTAATATCTGCTTCATCCTGACAACTTATTTGTTTCCCGTGATTCTACTCAGGTGAAGGGACAAGAAACCGATTTCCATTACCTAACTTGACCTGTGCTGAAAACAATCATGAAGCAGTTTCAATATCATGTTTCAAACGGGTCAAGAAGCGGCTCTCGCCAATGGTTCAGCAATTCAACCCTGTCCCAATCGAGAATATAGGGAGTCATTTGATCGCCAATATCTCGCATTAATGCGCTCCGTTTGAAGGCACGGGTATCCTTGGGTGGTTCGATTTTCGACTCTGAGATTGCTTCAGGTTCCCACATCCCATCACTGTTGGCCATGGCCAGTCCCAGGCTGTAAGCAGGATCTACGTTGTGATATTCTATATCCTGAGATTTGAGCCACGGATCATCCCAATCAAGATTTTCACTCGTCATGAAACTTTCAAGAAGATGCTGCTTGGTCACCCAATCGAGAATGCCAACAAGTTCAATTTTATCACCGGCCAGAGATTGAAGCACGCTTCTCCAGAGATTAAGAATGGAATCGGTCTCACCGTTCCGATGCCGATACAGCGCGTCTGCATTTTCCCAGTACTTATAGAGCAGCTCAATGGCGTCCTCTACCTGACCGTCACTGGTGGTCACCTCCCAGGGGGGTTCGATTTTACCATTTAAGGCATGCAAAGTACTCACCGCGTCGGCTAACTCGATCTCCGGTAAGCAATCGTCTTCGAGAAGATCGAGAACAAGTGAAGACGATCCGACTTTGAGGAAAAGAGCCGCAGGTAAAACGCTGCTGTCGCTGTGCAAAAGATGGAGCCGTCGATATTTCCTGGGGTCCGCGAGTGGTTCATCGCGCGTGTTAATGATAGCGCGGTTGTGCTGTACCCATTGAAAGAAATCGTTATGGATGTAATCCGCGCGCTGGCTCAACTGGAAGGGAGTTAAGTCCTCAATGACAATCGAGTGATGGAATAATCTCCCTTCTTTTGCCGATCCAACCCTTCCCGAACCTGTAAATATTACCCGAAGGGTCTGAAAGGCCAGGAGTGATAACACGTTTTTTTCCGTCAGGGGCGCATGCCGATCCATGCTGTAATTCTCGTGACAACCAAAGGTAGCACCTGTGAAGTGATCGATATTATTGCGAAAAAATTTAACCTGTCCGTGAAAACCGAGTTCATCGACCGCTTCGACAAGAAGAAGATCGCCGGCCCGATCATAACGCACCGTATCAACGGCGCTGCCACATTCCGGAGTGCAATACTCGATGTGACCCATGTCGACGTAAATACGCCCACCGTTAAAGAGAAAACCTCCGTTCCCCACGGGCTCATCCCAATCCCGATCATGAGTATCGATGAGACCGAACTTGTTGTTTTTAAAAAACCAATCACGAATTTCCGGGAGCACGAACTCAGGGACAAGTGGCTGTTCAATCAGACAGCCGTATTCTGTCTCCAATCCAATGATACGGCGGGCCATGCGATGCGCTAAAGTTTCGCGACGTCCAAAGGCTGATAACACCCATTCCCCTTGGACTCGCGCTTAAGCAGGACAGCCTCAATCGTTTTTCCAGGCACTTGCAGAATCTTTTTTTTAGGGGCGATCAATCCGACATTTAAATTATCTTCTATAAGGGCGTTCCAGGCCGTAAGACAGAGCGAGATAACCCGTCCCAGATTATCCTCTTTATTGATTGTTTCGCGCAGCCATTCTGCGACTATGGCCTCTGTCCCCCAGATGGGACCTGCCACCACGATACCGGTTGTTGAATACTCGTGGTTGCCGTCAAAACATAAACGGACAATGGCATCATTTTTCGGTGTTTTCCCTACTTCTGCCATTATCGATTCTACCATCAATGGCGGGGAAAATATTTGTTCGAAACTGTTCTTTAATGCCGGGCTGAGGGAAAAACTCACGAGACGTCGTAGCGACACATCCTCGGAGGATCGATTAAACCCCTCGGTATGGGCAGCTTCTATAGCCGTTTGTCTAAGTCTTTCAATATCGACGGGGTTACCGAGAGCGGCTAAAGCATGCCGGTCATATATTTCATATACTTTTGACTGCCCGCTGCTCACCCCCAGTAAGAACACACCCTCAGGACGTGAAAGAGCAAAAACGGGAGTGCCTCCCTTAATCTGATCGAGAATGTACTCACGGCGATTCCTGATGGCGTCCAACCAGCGATAGGGTTCTTCATGCATGATCACCCTGCCTTCCAGTATTTCAATTGTTCGTTGGCGTCGAGCGTGCGAACCCCGTCTTTAGAAAGTAATTTAATCGTTCCGAAAAGTTTACTTTCCGGTTTTACTCCACCCGTAGCAGTATCAAACTCCGCCGCGGTCATGAGCAGTCGATTGGCGAGGTTCGTGGATGCCTGCAAGTCCATCTCCGCGGGCTTGGGGTGACCCCATTTTTCCAGATAACTAAGAACACTTTTTATATGACTGGATCCGGAACCGGATGCGGCAAAACTGGTGGCCTCGAAATTAGCGCCTAGCGGATCATAAAAATAGATATTGGGGTCAGTCTTTTTTCCAACCTCATCCTGGCCCGCGAAGATAGGGGCGACCACGCCGATACCTTGAAGCGTAACGGGAAGGTTGTCGCGCAGGAGTCGGGAAAGAGCACGTACTTTCGCTGACAGGCTCATCGACTGCAGCTGGCTGCGCCGATAAAATTCAAAAGCAGTGCGTAAAGTGCGAGCCATTTCTGTAGCGATCGCCGGTGATCCGGCAATGGCCATGATCGACCTTTCATCGAGTTCGAGTATTTTTTCTGCGCTATCGGAAAATATAATATTACCGCTTGTCGCGCGATGGTCTCCCGCAAACATTACCCCCTCTTCACTGTGAAAGGCAAAAACGGTGGTCGCTTCGAGTGTCGAAATCTGTTCACCCAACTGTTCTAAGCGAGGAAAGGGATTCTTCGGCAGCAGTGATAGGAAGTCGCCATTCATGGCGCGGGGATCACTCATAATAAAAATGCCTATTGACCGGTCCGCTGACGATATCGTTTTGCCTGGTCGGGATCGACTTTCTTCATACGTTTAAGCAAGTCATCCGTATTCGGCTTATTAACCTTGGGCTCTCGGGGCCCATCCCCGTCGCCCCCTCCCCCCGGTGACGGGTTCGTGGGTTTAACTTTTCGGGTGGGATCTGGCATATTCTATATTATAGCGTATTAAATATTCCTTGCAAACGGCAGTTGCGCTAAATCTTCAACTTCACTTGCCTTTTTAATTACCGCAACTCCCTCATTTATTGATTCAATATCAAATAGATCACGGAGGCTGAGTTCAATCTTTTTTACATCACCTTCGATTCGAACATGGTCCCATTGCGCGCTCGTGATACGAGAGCCGAATTTTTCAATACAGACGCCACGAATCAGGGCCCGCGTATCGGGTGGTGGGGTTAAAGTGTCACTCATTATCTGTTTATGTGGATAGGGCAAGGTGAAAGCTCCCTGATCCAGCAGCGCATAATATAGACCTTCCTGGGGATCCATGCGGTGATATTCGAGATCCAGGCTTCGTAACCATTCAGATTTTTCATCAATATTTTCAGCTTCGCGAAACGATTCGATAAGCTTATGTTTTGCCGACCAATCGAGACGATCAGAAGTCGTCAGTGGATTGTTTTCAAGATCGTCCAGGACCTTTTCCCATGCCTCAATAATTCCCGACCAGTCTTCATCCATTGCGTCATTTAACTGACGGACCCGTTCAAGATAACTTCGCTGGACGTCAATGGCGTTACTCGTCCTCCCATCGGAGAGACGAACCATCCATTTCCAATGGGGATCACGTGATATGGATTTAAGGGCGTGAAGAGGATCTTCAAGTTGTGGTATCTTTTCAAGTGACATCTTATTAGTTAAACACTTCAGGACGAGGGCCGTGGTTCCGACTTTCAGCCATGTGGCATAGGGCGAGAGATTGGCATCGCCGATGATCACATGAAAGCGTCGCCATTTACTTTCATCAGCATGCGGTTCGTCTCGCGTATTAATAATAGGGCGTCGCTGCATCGTATCGATACTTTGCAGCTCAGAAAAAAAATCACTGCGTTGACAGAGTTGAAACCCCGATTGCACATATTTATCTTCCGCTTCCCAGCCGTATTTACCCGCACCACAAAAAATTTGTCGCGTCACAAAAAATGCCTGTATGCCCTGAGCCAGTATTTCCCATGGTAATTCTCGAGGGAGTAGATAATTCTCGTGGCACCCATAACTGTGACCCTGAAAATCAGTATTGTTTTTATAGAGGATGACAGGGTTTTCGGTCGTCTTATTAATGGCTTGCGCGCAGCTGATAAGAAGCTGGTCTCCACTGTAATCCTGTTGAAGAAGCTGCCTCAAAGTACGGCATTCAGGAGTGCAGTACTCCGGGTGCGCATGATCATTGTAAAAACGGGCCCCATTTTTCAAAACCAGGTCACTTTTTATTTCCCCAAAAGAGAGCGGGCGGGCGGCATCCTGCGCAAAGTAGTTCGCTTCATCAAAATCCTGTTTCAGCTTATCGACGCGAAATCCACGAGCGTCCTGATGGGGATCCTCGTAGTGATAGTCCCACCGCATACGAATCCCGGGAGCCGTCGCGCTTCGCACCAGATCAATTGACTCTGCTACAACATCGATCCCCTCAGGATCCTGCCGCGTAATACCATACTCCGTTTCCAGACCAAAAAGAATTTCCGCCATGAGCGTCCAAGGCTAAATCTATACAGCCGAGCTATGGTCCTCCCCTGATTTTCTCTTATAAGGGTTGAGGCGCACAATGTTAGACGGGTCGAAATCTGTCAACTTAAGCCAGTCTTCTGTGATATCAGAGGGCGGAAATAATTCGTTTTCCTTATATTCCTTTTCGAAAGCCTCCAGGAGATCATCGATGGAAATGGGAGACGGTGATTCACCACCCTCTTTTATTGAACGCTTAATGGCGTATTCCTTAGCACGCTCGACAATGGCCGCGATGACCGCGCCGCTGGCCAGATCACCACGATAGAGATGCTCCTGCTTGCCGCTTCGGTAGGTAACTTCAAGAAATCGGTTCGTCTCGGTCTTCTCGTAATGGGCTTTGACAATTTGATCAATGAGTTCTTCTTGCGGTTTTGCTAAAGGCAGTGATTCTTCGATATAGATGCCATATATTTCTCGCGCTGCTTCCGCGTCAGGCCGCTTAACCCCGATTTTACGATCTATGCGTCCCGGACGCAGTATCGCCGGATCAATTAAATCAGCCCGATTAGAGGCGAGAATAATGACGACATTTTTCAATGCTTCCATGCCATCCATCTCCGCACAGAACATCGGGACAAGGGTGGAAACAATATTATTACCCGAGCGATAGGCGCTGCGCGTGCCAAGAATCGATTCCGCTTCATCGATAAAAAGAAAAGCGAGTTGACCCTCGGATGCCTTTTCACGACATTGCATAAAGAGATCGCGGACCTGCCGCTCAGATTCACCAAGCCACATATTGAGAATTTCCGGTCCCTTAACATGGAGAAAAATCTCCGGATGGTCTTCTCCGGTATGCGTTAGGATCTGCTGCCGGAGGTTATGGGCGGTAGCTTTGCCCATCAGGGTCTTACCGCAGCCCGGTGGACCGTAGAGGAGAAATCCTTTAGGTGCTGGATGATTGTAGCGCTCGAAGAGATGAGCATGTAAAAAAGGTAATTCAATCGTATCGCGGATCGCCTCGATGGCCTCCTTCTGGCCACCAACCGCATCCCAGGGGACGCGTTCAACCGTAGCGAGACTGCGTTCGATTCTTTTTGCTTGTCCAATAATTTCAACTACGACTCTTTGATTGGGATCGAGTCGCACATCCATTCCCGTTTTTAATTTTTCTTTGGAAAGCAGGCTGGATCGCAGGGCGGTGATGTCCGCCAGTCCGTGTTCGGAGCCAACACGGATACGCCCGTCATGCATTATTTCCTGGATGCGCACAATGGGACCGCTTTTGTCCAATCCGAAAGAGTCGATTACGGCAAAGGCTTCATTTAGGAGGACCCGCATTCCTGTTTCAAGAACCGCATCTGGCAATGAAGGATCCACATTGCAAAGATAATCGGTGCCATTAGCACACACCATGGCGCGGTCCGCTCCCACGCGTTGAATAAGGGTGGCCAGACGCAGTGCAGGTGAACGCAATTTGTTAACCGCTTCACTCAATTGCTCGACCGCACTGCGTGCCTGATCCTGAAGCTCTTCCATTTCCTCAATACGATCACGAAGCAATTTGATTTCATACCCGTCTTCGGCCTGAATGTATAGTTTTTTTGCGATACGATCAAAAAGCTGTAAAGCAGAGAGACGATTGGGGTTTATATCCTCCTCTTCAGTCTCATCAAATGGCTCTCGTTCGTCTGAGAAAGGATCATCCTCAGGCAAATTTCCATCAGGATCATTATTTTTTTTCACGGGAAAAAATTATCTATAAATAATATTCAAGTGTTACGATTATGAAATTCAGGATGTTCTACCGCATCTTATGGTATAAATAAACAAAAATCAAAAAATTTACGAGTGATGCATAATCTACAGCTCATGTATCGTTTTCATTCTTTAACACTCATACTTAATTGAATTCTCGCTCCCTTGTATTCATAAAAATCATTTAATCCGGTCGCAACACTTTGCTCCAGTAAAGCTATCGATCCGTTATAGTCACCCCTTAATTGACGCAGTTGAGCGGCATAAAAAAATGCTTCACAACGGTATCCTTCTACTTTCTCCGGGTCGTCGCTCTCACTCGCCTCGGCGATCAGAGTTTCTTCATCGATCTCACCGAGTATAAAATGAATCAACTTCTCATACCAGGTGTTGATAGCTTCATGACCCTTTTCCCGTCTGTTATAATAGCTTGTCAACTCGGCATCCGCGGCATCAGGTTGACCGAGTTGTGTTTCCACTAACCAGATCCAGAGTTGCACATAGTCAAGCGCCTCTTGTTCCTGTAATATTTTCTGGCATTCACGCATGTCATTCAGTGCCTTTTTAGATTTTCCCTGGACATACGCAATAAAGCCTCGCATTAACAAGGCCCCGTCAGATCGGATCGACGTTTTAATCGCCTTGTCAAATTCCCGCATCGCTTTCGTAATATCGCCCGTCTCAAGATGAAGATTGCCGCGCAGATAATAGGCTTTTGCATAGCCTGGAAAACGTTCAATCGTTTCCGTGTAATCACTCATTGCTCCTTTCAGATCACCCAGTTTCTCCAGGGTTTTGCCTCTTCCCGCAAGATATGACGGCTCATCTGAATTCAGTGCCAGGGCAGATGAGTAATCCGCAACGGCGCCCGTATAATCCTTTAGATCATATTTTGTCTGCGCCCTTAAATAATAAGGCTCGGTGTTTTCGGGATTCACCCGAATCGCTTCCGAAAAATCAATGAGCGCCGCATCGGTATCCTTTTTTTCAAGACTGATAAGCCCTCGCTTGACATAAGCGCGTGATAAGGTGGGATCAATTCGGATCGCTGTGGTGAAGTCATCGATGGCATAATCCGTCTCCTTCATTTTCTGACGCGTGATTCCCCGATTGAGAAAAGCGTCTGCATTTAAAGGATCAAGACGTATTGCTTCATTGTAATCTAAGATCGCGCCCTGGTAGTCATTCATTTCCCGCATTTCATTTCCCCGCTGCACGTGACGCACTGAGCGCGATTCATCAGACGCCCCATACAGTGGCCCACCACTCTTAAAAAAGAATCCCAGGATCCCCGCTGCGCAGATCAGAATAGTAATTTTGGAGCGCCCTTTAAAATTCGGGGGCATCTTTTTAAATATGGGGTTGAATCGCATAAGTTGATGCCCAGTTCATAGGTATTTTCAACATTGATCAATACACTAGACGACAATACCGTAATAATGTTTCGTCTCGCCACCAGGATTGTATAATTTCGTTATAAGTCCGATCTCTCCTCTTTGGAAATTGTGTTCGGGTCATGACCGTGGAGAATTCTTTGTTATATCATTGAAAGAGTAAGCGCTATATCTTCAAATCTTCCTATGATTAAAATTACCGCAGATTATCAGGGTGAATTACATTGTCAGGCTATTCATGGTCCCTCAGGTTGCAAGATTACTACTGATGCCCCGGTCGATAACCAGGGTCGCGGTGAAAGCTTTTCCCCTACGGATCTATGCGCTGCCGCTCTTGCCACATGTATGGCAACAATTATGGGAATACAGTCGGGAAAAATGGGCATCGATCTTAAAGGTATGAAAATTGAAGTAACTAAGGAAATGGCCGCCGATAGTCCACGCCGTATTGCCCGTCTCCCCGTCGAATTCTGGATCCCCGGTTCCCTCACCAAAGAACAGAAAGCTGCTCTTCACCATGCTGCTGAAAACTGCCCCGTTCATCTCAGCCTCCATCCAGATATAGATAAACCCATTCTCTTTCACTGGGTCGACGAAGACTGATCCAATATGTCCTCCTCTCTTCGCCTCTACTTGGCTTCCAGCTTCGAACAAGCCTGGGTAGAGGTGCTCGTCCCCTGGTTTAAGAAAGCCGTCTCTCACGCCTCTCAAAACACTCTACCTTGCGCTGCCGTTGTCCCTTCTCACGCTCTTGCCAGTCTTCTCAAAGCGCGTCTCGTCGAGGCAAATATCCCTCTTTATAATATCTATTTGTGGACCCCGGAGGACTTGGGAAAATACCTGCGTACTATTTATTTAAGCAGTAAAAAAATTGCGCTGCGGGAGGATTTGCGTCTGCTTATGTCTGCCGCCGCAGATGAGTTTTCAAACCAACCTGCCGCTAATGCTGTCGCTTCCAACCCTGACGATCTTCTCCTCGCTTACGATACCCTTTTGCGGGCCGCTCACGATAAAATGTCACTGACTAGTGAATTAGGTCGTGGGATACTCTCCCGATTTGAGAAAATGCTCACCCAATCGGGGCTTTTGAGTGAACCACAAGCGGAACGCTTAATGGCCGAAGGCCATGCAGAAGAAGGGCGCTTAATCTCACTCCTCCTTTATGGATTTGGCGGTCGTGAATGGCGTTATTTATCGCTCTTGCAGGCGGCAAAAAAATCAGCTGAAAAAGTTACCCTATGTCTGTCTGATAGTCGATGTGAGAGCGATCGTTTATGGCAGGCGACGTTGGAGGAGATTTATGGTGAGGTGCAACTCGTTTCCAATCCGGAGGAAGATACAAAATCCCCCTTCAGGATCACGGCTCAATTATTAGAATTAGATAGTCGAGGCGAATTCGAGCCGGATCAAAATCCTGTCATCTATAGAATCGCTGCGAACATAAGAGAGGAAGCCATAGCCGTCGTCGCACAGGGATTACAATTTTTGATGCAGCCCAATTGCCGTCGTCTTGGTATTGTTCTCCCTAAACATTCAGCAGTAGCACGGGAAGTATCAGCCTGTCTGATTCAGTTTGAAATACCCCACCATGATACGATCGGGCATTACCCTGTGCAACCGGATCGACAGGCACTTCTCAATCGATGGCTGGATTTTCAAAACGATCCTCGATTATCCCCTATTATAAGTTTTCTTCACTTATGTCGGGAGCAACATATAGTCACGGTGGTAGACGCCATCAAAATCGAAGCTTATATTAAACGGACCTATGAAACATTAATGACCGATGACTTTAGGGTAATACGTTCCTGGCTGCATGATAACGAACCTGAGGGAGTCGGTTCGATTTTTTTGGATTCCTGGCAGCTGCTCCCCACACATGCCACGATGGTTGACTTTCTCACTTTATCGGTCGATGCCCTCAGCGCTCTCGGCTGGAAAAGTGAAGTAGAGAGCTTGCCGTCGAATACCCCCAGTTTGAGCAAAGTCCTCAACACCCCGATCGACCGTCGCCATTTTCTTAAATGGCTGGGTGATATATTGCGCACCCCTGGCCGCAATCGCCACCCCTTAGGGCGCCATTCGCTCTCGCCGCTTCAGCTCCTCTCCTATGATCAAATTGGGGATCAATCTTTCAGTCACCTGGTTTTAGCCGGTTTAAACCAAGGGGCATGGCCATTTGAAACCCCCACCAACCTGTTTCTCTCGGACACCCATCTGGACAGGTTGAATAGAACCGTTGTTCAACAGGGTTCCCAAGGTGAAGGGCATCAGGTAGTGATAAAAGGGCGGGGATATCTTCTCACGATGGAAGAAAAGCGGTTACAGGCGAAAGCTGAATTTATAAACCTCCTTGAAACGGTGAGTGAAGGGTTAGCGGTTTCTGCCAGTTTATCAGCAGAAAATGATTTCAATCAATCAGCGTTGGTCAGCGATCTTCTTCTGAGACTTTACTGGGCAGATCGTGGTTCCTTTCTCGATGATCGACAAATGCAGAGCATAAGTCGTGAAACAGCCGCACGGTGTGAAAAGTTCAGTCAGTTGCTCCCTGAGAGGACACCGGGCATCGAACGCATGCTGCATGCATTTAATATTCGACGAGACCTCAATAAACCATTCGGGGAATTTGAATTCAGTTTTCAATCTCCACCTCGGGGAGGCATCCGATTATCTTGTAAAAGATTTGAAGATATTCTCAGGAGACCGGCTGCGGTATGGTTGGAGAGTGTACTACAGGCACGCAAACCGTCGGATTATAACCAGTCAATCCAGCTGCCGTTAGTGATTGGGAACTGGGTGCATCGATGGTTGCGTTTTTCCTTAATCCAGGGATTTTCCCCTATCCTGAAAGAGGAGGAGTGGGAAGCTAAAGTGTATGATCACGCCCATTCTCTTCGTGACAATGTAGCCCGTGCCTACGCAAAAGCGGACCGTGAATTGCCGGACTGGTGGAACGCATGCTGGTCCGAGGCTTTTCATTATGGGAAAAACCTGGTGAATTGTGTTTCTCAAGTAGAGGGATGGCCTTTCGTTGCTGCTGAATTTAATTTACCTGAAAATACAGTTGGACTCGCCGGCGATGATATTCAACTGCCATTGAGTGGTCGTATAGACCTGGTGTTGTCCACAGAGTGTATTTCCGATATTCGAAAAAAAAATGAGTTTACAAATAATACGCAATTTTGGGTTGTCGATTTCAAAACGGGAAACGACAAAGCGCTCAGCACTTCGTTACTAAAGAAAGGTGAAGGGGTGCAAATTGCCCTCTATGCGCTGGCGCTCCACTCCAGGGGATGTAATAAAATCTGGGCCAGTACACTGCAACCTAATGGTGAACTGAGTAAACAATTGAGTCTCGAAAATATATTGGAACTTGGGGATCTGTGGGAAGGACTCGCCGCTATTCAACATAGCGGTGTATTCGGAATGACAGGGCCAATCTATTCCCGTTTCGCTTTCGTCGGTGATTACCCCATCGCGACCCTTTCAATCAGCGAAGATATTCTCAATGCTAAATGGAATATGTCTCATCCGCTCCTAACCCTCACACAGGGATCCTGAAAACACAATTCCATGACTGAAATATTATCAGATAGTGCTAATCGCCATAGGTTTGTGCATGAATTTAATCATAATTTTTCCGTTCATGCCCCGGCCGGTGTCGGTAAAACCAAAGCTATTGTTGACCGAATAGTCAATATTGCATTGAATGATAGTGAAAGTGAGCATACCCTCCTGCAGCGTCTGGTAATAGTCACTTACACAAAAAAAGCGGCTGACGAGATGCAACACCGCACACGCAACGCGATCATGGAAAAAGGCGTGGGACCCGACGTGGTAAATCGACTGAACCAGGCTTACTTCGGAACGATTCACAGTTATTGCCTGGAGTTGCTCAGGCAGCAAGGATCCCTCCTGGGGTTGCCTGCGACGATCGAAATAGCGGAGAGCGAAGATCTGCTGTGGGAGCAGTTTATCCGAAGTTCAGATCTATTAACCGCTATTCTTCCCGAAGAGGCGCGCCTTTATTTTTTACGCCACACACGATTGGATTCGATATTCCAACTTGCCCGCAAATTAAAGTTTCCGGTTGAAAAGGGGCAGGAAAAAAAGGTCCCCCCCCAACCTGAACTCGATTTTGATCCTGTATTTCAATGTCCGCCAAATAAGAGGTCTAAAGGCAATGTAGAAACCGGCCAGGAAATATTGCGGCGTTGGCTGGAGGTGGAAGCCGATGGCGACGGCTATAATCCCATACCCGTCTATGAAAAAGGGGGCAAAGATTTCCAGGAAATATGGAGCAACAGTTTCATCCCTTTAAGAAACTGGTTAGGGAAAACCGCTATCGTATTAATAAGCCATGTGTCACAAGAATATTTAAAATTTCGGATTGCCCAGGGTCTGCTCACATACGGGGATCTCGTGGAATTGGTATTGGAATTATTGAAGGATGTGCAAGTTGGAGGGGAAATCCGGGCAGAGGGTAAATGTGTTATACTCGACGAAGCCCAGGACACGGATCCGAGTCAATTCAAAGTCTTGACTGAAATTGCGCGTCCTGAGAGCGCACAAGGTGTCTGGATAAACGGCGATGATCAACCGCCGGAGGCAGGTCGCTTTTGTATGGTTGGTGATCCCCAACAATCTATTTACGGCAGCCGTGCGGATCTTGTCGTATATCAACAACTGCACCAAAAGTTTCTAAAAGAAAATGCCGCAGAAGAGTTGATCTTTGAAGTGACCTTTCGCTGTGCTGAGCGCATTGTTGATGCCGTTAATCTATTCTTTCCCCAGGTTCTCAAGGGAACTGGTAAAATAGGTGAGCAAGTAAAATTTGTTCCTTTAAAAGCCAGACCGGATGCAGAAAAAGGTCAGCTATTCCGAGCTATTTTGGATCGTCCTGGAGAGATTGAGCAATCAAGGCGGCAGGGTGTTGTAGCACTCTCCTATGCTACCGCATTAGCCAACTGGCTGAAAAGAATTAAACCCGAGGATTTAGGAGCGCGAAGCTGGTCCGACGTTGCCATTCTCTGCCCACGAAACGAATGGCTGGAGACACTTGACGTCGAGCTGAAGGCCGCGGGCTTCGCCACTCAACTGCTCTCACGTTCAGACCGTATGGGCAATAACCCGACATACGCGTGGTTCACCTCCCTTATGGCGATCATTAGCGAACCGGAAAATGCTTTTGAAATTGCCGGTGTCCTTCGTGAATTTTTCGGAATATCCGATCACGATCTGGTGGCCTATTATCAATTTTGGAAAAGTCATCACGAACAGTACCCCCCGACAACCCATGCCTTGCAGATACTCCATCCTGTTGAGGGGGATGGGTGCGTAGCCGAAACGCTGAACCTGCTTGCCCGATCCCGTCAGAAAGCGATGACGATGCCCCTTCGTGAAGCCGTTGCTTATCTCGTTGATGCGGTCCAATTGCGCCATCGCCTCGTGATGCTTCCCCTCAGCTACCCCAGTGAGACTAACACCCTGCTCGATCATCTGATAGCGCAATCAGCGGTGGCTGAAGGGGAGAGAATGTCTTTAGCGGAATGGACCTATTCGCTTGTGAACGGGTTAGATAATCAAATCGATAGTGGTTCCCTTCTCCCCGATCATATTCAACTGCTCTCCACACATAAAGCCAAAGGCCTGGAATGGGATGCCGTTTTACTCCCCTTCTTTTTTCGCCAGATTAACTATGCACACGGTAACTATCCAAGACTCAACTATGAACAGGGACAGAAAAGTCTGACTGTAACTCTAGATAAACAGCATGATACTAATACTTATAGAGAGCAGTTAGATAAGGGGCAGCACCAGGAGTTGGATCGCCTGCTCTATGTCGCTATAACACGCGCGCGTCAGACCCTTGTTCTTTTCAATGATGAATCGTTTTTTCCTCCAGAAAAAAATTCTTTTGGAACCCGGTTAAAAGTTAACCTGAACGAGACTAACCATGAACATTGGATCGCACTCCCTACGGGCCTTCATACGGATACTGAATCAGAGGCTGGCGTCGATCGAGATGTTGTTACCGAGAATGTTGATGAGAAAAAGATCTCTCCCTTTGACTCGACGATATTAAAGAGTGCCCGCAGACATGGCCTGGGGAAATTTAAACACGCCACCCCTCACACCCTGGCAATGCGGGTAAAGGACCTCCCCACCGAGAGGGACGAACCGGAACAACTCCTCGGTCATGCTTTTCCCGACGAGTCCTCAAACACGGCGGCCACAGAGTATGGCAGTTGGTGGCATGAAATGATGGAGGAAAATGCCTGGGACAAGAACATGGAGAACTGGAAAAGTCACTGTGCTTCAAAGGCGCAATCTCCCACATGTCCGGATCCTCACAGAGGCAGGGAGGAGATTGAACTTTTTTTTTATTCTCAACTGACGGCACAATTGACGGCACACGATTATAGAATCCAAACGGAGGTGCCATTTCTCTGGCGTGATGATGAGGACAGCGTCTTTGAGGGCCTGATCGATTTCGTAGCCTATGATCACACCCTGAAGCAATGGATGGTTATCGACTGGAAAACACATCAAGCCACCGCACAGAATTTTACCGCTGACCTTGTCAAGCAATATACACCCCAATTATCAGCTTATGCCAACGCCCTTCATGGAATTTCCGGTGAACCGGTTAAAACCTATTTGTATTCAACAGCACTCGGTCAATTGTTAGCGATCGAGGACAGTTGAATTATTGGGGGAAAGAAAAGAGTCTTTACCGCTATAGGAAAAAGCAGAAAACTGATGACTATAATAATGAGACTTGCTAACTTCTTTACGATTATCCGATGTCCATTCATTTTTATCTCATTAATTGCTTGCGCCTGGATACTGAATGGATGCTCACGCGTTAAGCAATTAGAGGATCAACCCGCTGCTTTTATTTTTGCCCGGGGTAGTGACGCGCAGAAACTCGATCCTGCTGATATTGACGATGGCGAATCGGTAAACACGCTGGCCCAGATATGTGAAGGTCTCGTTCGTTTTAAAAGCGGCACTCTGGAGATCCAACCCTGGTTAGCCCAATCCTATACTATTTCGAATGACGGCCTAACCTACACTTTCAAGTTACGTGAAGGCGTAAAATTCCACGACGGATCTTCCCTTGATGCGACAGCAGCGCTCTTTACATTTAAAAGGCAAATAGATCCCGCGCACCCAGCACATTTCCCTACGGCCAGCTTTCAATACTGGGAAAATCTATTCCGGGAAATTAGGGAAATTCACGCGCCTGAGCCGATGACGCTTCAATTCGAGCTCAATGAACCTAACGCTTCTATACTCTATTCCCTTGCCACTTTTCCCGCCTGGCTAATCAGTCCCAGGGCTTTTGAAAAGTATGACCGGGCGATGATACGTCATCCCGTTGGCACCGGCCCCTACCGGTTCGTGGACTGGATACCGAACCAGGCGATAATTCTTGAGAAAAACCCGGATTACTGGGGTAAACCCGCCCTGTTTGAGCGACTGGTCATGCGTTCCATTCCCGATAACACGGTACGCCTTTTAGAGCTTAAGTCAGATAAGATCCATGCTCTCGACGGTCTCCAGCCAGCAGAATTAAAAGTGATTACTGACGATCCAAAATTCACCATCCACTCGCAGCCGGGAATGAATGTAGGTTATTTGGCCATCAGCCATTTTTCAGAACGTCTTAGAAATTCAGAAATCCGCCATGCCATCGCCATGGCTATTGACCGCCAGGCGATTGTCGATCTCGCCCTGGATGGATACGCCGTCGTCGCCGAATACCCTATTCCTCCGGGGTTTCTCGGTGAACCAGAAAATGGTAAACCGCCGATGCGTTTTGATCCTGAAACTGCGCGCGCTATAATTAATAAATATCCGGAGTTACACACCCGGCCCGTTGAACTCCACACCTTCACGGCTCCCCGACCGTACTTTCCTGATCCCTTGAAAATTGCCTCTCTAATCCGAAGCGATCTTGAGAAAGTAGGGCTGAAAGTGGAAATTATCACCCGGGATTTTAAAAGTCACCTTGTCGTCGCGCGCCGTGGGCAATTCGAACTTGGGCTCCTCGGGTGGTCCGGGGATAACGGCGACACCGATAACTTCCTCGCAACTTTTTTTGCCAGTTGGGCTGCAGTTGAAGACTCGGCCACGAATATCTCTTTTTATAAAAATAAGGCGATGGATAATTTGCTTGTTGCCGGACGCCAGAAGACCGATCTCCGGCAACGCCAGAAAATATACGAAGAGGCCCTTACCCTGTGGGCGCGTGACCTGCCACTCATTCCTCTTCTTCACTCTGAACAGATTGTTGTCACGCGTTCTGAAGTGACAGGATTCCAACTTCAAAAAACAGCAAATTTGTTTTTCGGATCAGTCGGTTGGCAAGTTCCTTAATTGTTCAACAGATAGCTGCATAGCCACTATCAAAAACCATGACAGGTGTCAGACAGAACCAGAAACTTAAGGCGTTTTCGGGATATTTGCTGCAGAAACTGGGCACCTTGCTCCTCGTCTTTATCAGCGCTAGCGCGATCCTTTTTACTGCCGTCAATTTCGTGCCCGGTGATCCCATATCGCTGCGATTAAAAAATCCGGATCCCGAACGGGTAGCTGCCATACGTAAAGAGCTGGGGCTTGATGCTCCTTTGCTTCATCAATACCTCCATTATACTATTAATTTCCTGCGTGGCAAATGGGGTGAAAGTTTAATCACCGGGCAGAAAGTGAGTGAAGAGATAAATGAATATTTTCCGGCGACCATGGAACTGGCGCTTATTGCCTTGATCCTGGGTGTGACCCTCGGTCTCATCGCAGCGCTCTGTGCGCAATGGTTTAAGTTCAGCCTGTGGCGCAATACCGCTCTTGCTCTGGGGGCACTGGGTCTGACCGTACCTATTTTCTGGCTGGGTTTAATGCTCATTGTTGTGGGCAGTCTGTGGATGGGCTGGTTTCCCACAGGGGGCCGTTTCGATTACGCTATGCCTCTACCGCGAGGGAGCGGATTTCTTCTTTTCGATTCTTTAGCTTCCGGGCGATTCGATATGTTTCAAGTTGCCTGTCATCATCTCGCCTTACCGGTTTGCTGCCTTGCACTTTATCCGGCAGCTCTGGTTTGCGGTGTCTTACAAGCACGATTGGAAGACCCCCGTATTCAAGAATTAGTCAGTGCTCTGAAAGCCAAAGGGCTGGCCGGATGGCAGATCTGGTTTAAGCACATCCTTCGATTGCTGGGGGCCGCTGTGATCACCGTCGTCGGCACAAACTTTGGTGCTCTGCTCGGTGGTGCGGTCCTCACCGAATCGGTCTTTTCCTGGCCCGGTATGGGTCGCTACCTCGTGGGTGCTGTTTTAAACCGCGATCTTTACGTTATCGAAAACGGTCTGCTTCTCGTCATCTTATTGGCCTACCTGAGCATCACTCTCGCTGATGTGCTGGCCTTTCTTGCTAATCCCACCGTAAAGCAGAATAACGATCCGTGACAATGACCCCAGGTGTTTATAAATGAACCGCTTCAATACTGTATTAGAGTACCTTGCCTTCGGCGCATTGATTTTATCGCTGCTGGGTTTGCTTTACACCCCTTACGATCCGTTGGAGCAAAATTTTCGGGATGACGCTTTTTCCCGTGCAACCGTAAACCACTGGTTGGGTATTGATGGTCTTGGTCGTGACTTTGGCAGCCGCCTTTGGCGGGGCGCTGGTAATACTGTGGCCATGGCGCTTATGGCCTTAACTTTAAATTTCATTATCGCGTCAAGCCTCCTTTACCTCGATCAAAGTGGCCCACGGTGGTTGCAGCATCTCATTCCTTTAGGGATAGGAATATGGGTGGCGATTCCGGTGCTTCTTTTCGGACTCGTGCTCCTCGTATTCCTCAAACCATCGACGGGAACACTGGTTGTCGCTGCCTCCCTTGGAAACGTGCCACTCGCCTATCGTCAATTAAGAATACTTTGGTTAGAGCAACGAAACGCTCTCTATGTTCGTGCGAGTGAAATCTTAGGAGCAGGACGGCGCCATTTATTGATTTATACCTTGTGGCCTAATCTGCGTCCGGATCTCCTCGGTCTGGCTAAACTTATTTTAGCGATCAGTGTTTTAGAGCTCAGCGGGCTGGCTTTTCTCGGGCTTATCGGGGATCCGGACTTTCCTGAGCTTGGCGCTATTCTCAAGCAGAACCAGTCTTATCTCTTTCGTAGTCCTATGCTTGTTGTCTGGCCGGGTATAATTCTCTGTTCCCTTCTCTTGATATTACATCTCTCCAAACCGCGAACTTAAATAAATTCAAGCTTAATTGTTTTCAAGTAGTTCTATCTCGTAGCCGTCAGGGTCATCGACAAAAGCCATCTTCAATCCGGTGACAAATTTCTCCCGCCAACCATCCGGCCAGATTTCTAAGCCCGCCTTTTCCAGTTTGTCGCAATAGGCAATCAGATCGGGCACGCCTATGGCAAAGTGCATCAAGTCTTCGGGAACATTTACTTTGTAGTCAGAAGAATAAGTTAATTCCAAAGTATGGGCATTGCCCGGCAGTTCCAGGTGCACGATCTGGTTCCCGGCGGGCGATTTGTCCGATCGGCTCTTCACTTGAAATTCGAAGTTGTCACAATAGAATTTAATCGACCTTTCAAGATCGCTTACTCGTATACGGGTGTGTAAAAATAATGCCATAGATTTATCCTCTTTAATTTAATTACCATTTTTACATTGGAGTTATTAAAAAGTCTGTCCATCCTTTTAATGCAAAATGGAGAGTGAAAATGAATATCGGTCTACGCCGGGGACACACCTCTTTCGTCAATTGCGTTGGGATGACCTCGATCCGGTTTACCTGCGCCAACTTATTTTTCTTGCTAAAGAAGAAGATTTCGAAGGATCAGGTTTAGCGGCGCTCCCTAAAGTGGTTGGCGATATTTCGACAAGCAGGCTTGACCTCAAAAATAATCTTGAAGGCGAAGTTGCTATTATCGCCCGGGAGGAAATGATCGTAGCAGGTCTTCCTCTAATCCCTATGATCCTCGAGGCTTATGGAGAGGGTTGTGTTTTCAAGCAGAAGGTTGAAGAAGGATCCAGCATTTTAGAAAATGATGTGTTGGCAGAGATAACCGGACCGGCTCCTGTTTTATTGTCGTCTGAACGTGTTATCCTGAATTTTCTTCAGCACCTCTCCGGCATTGCAACGCAGACCGCCAGTTACGTAGCGGCTTTAGGGGATAGCAAAACGCGTCTCCTTGACACCAGAAAAACGACTCCGGGTTACCGCGTTCTGGAAAAGTATGCTGTCGCCCAGGGGGATGGTTGGAACCATAGAATGGGTCTCTTTGAATGGGTTTTACTTAAAGACAACCACCTGGCTGTATCTCGCGTGAAAGGCGGTCACGCACTCGCGGAAATGATATGTCATGTCCGGGAAGGTTCACCCGGTCTCGCCATTGAAGTTGAAGTAGATAATCTCACGCAAATTGATCCTGTCTTAGAGGCAGGAGCAGAAATTATCCTATTCGATAATTTCAGTCTCGATGAACTGCGTAAAGCAGTGAATATCGTCGGTAATCGTGCCATTAAAGAAGCCAGTGGGGGAATAACTTATAATATGCTGCCAAAAATGGTGGACCTCGGTCTCGATTTCATCTCAGTCGGGGCGCTCATTCACCAAAGCACATGGATAGATATCGGCCTGGATTGGGTGAATCATTTAGGATTGCCGCACGAATAAATTCCTTAAACTATTCTATCTCTATCATACGTCTGCTTCCAGTGTTACAAGCATGCCTTCACGCCTATATTATTTATGCCTGATCCTGACATCATTATTCTTAAATCGCTACTCAATGCGGGGCAGGAATACATCTCCGGGAACATTCTGGCAGGAAAATTAGGGCTTTCCCGGGTGGGTGTTTGGGCCCGCTTCGAAAAGTTACGCGAGCAGGGATTTAAATTCGATGCCGTGCGTCATCGCGGGTATAGAATAAACAGTGAACCTCCCGAATTAAATGCCCCCCTTATCCGCGCCTACCTCGCCAATGAAAAATCTTCAGCAAAAATTGTTTTTTTTCCGGAGATTGATAGCACTAACGCTGAAGGAGAACGACAATTGGCTGATGGCCGAACCGCTCCCTTTGTCGTCATTGCTTCCAAACAGCAAGAGGGGCGTGGGCGATTGGGAAGAAAATGGCACAGTCCCGAAGAGGGTAATATTTATATGAGTTTTGTCTTTCGACCACAACTCCCCCCTGCCAGGATGCAGCCATTTACATTGTGGATGGGTCTTAATATGTGCGTGTTACTGAATCGCGAATGCAACCTGCCTGTGCAGTTAAAATGGCCCAATGATATTGTGCTTAAAAAGAAAAAAGTGGCGGGCATCTTGACGGAAGCGAGGGTTGATGCCGACCAGATGCGCGATTTGATTTTAGGCATCGGGCTCAATGTCAATAGCGACTGTAAACACTGGCCCAAAAACATTGCTTCCACCGCGATCTCACTGGCTTCAGTTATGGAAAAACCGCTGCCTATAAACAGGTTCGCCACCAGTCTCGTTATCACCGGTCAGGATGCTTACAAAAAATTCCGGGACGGATCTTACAAAACGGAATTTCCTCATCTTTGGGATCAATATAATGCTTTAAGCGGTGTTGAGGTTACGGTGAAATCTCAATCTGAGTCCTTGTGCGGCACGGTTACCGGAATCGATGAAGAAGGTTCTTTGCTCTTACGCGACGAAGATGAAAAACAGCATGTGCTGCGAGCGGGAGAAGTCAGTCTCGGCAGCCATGATACATTCGCCTCCTTATCCTCATGAAAATATTCTGTATCGATATTGGTAATACCACAATCCGTTACGGTTTGGTTCTTGATGCTGAAACAAAAAATCCCGGCAACATTCTTACGCCACGTCTTGAAGAACCGGATAATGAACTGATCAATGCTTTGAAGGATGCCTCCCAGGAGAATAGCTCACTCGATGGGATTTCTTTCAGCTCAGTAGTTCCAACCATAACTCCGAAACTGATACATTTACTAAAAAGTGTGGAATCATCGCTTCCCATACATCAATTAACCTGCGATAATTGTCCTATCCCCATTAATTATCCAAATCCCCGGGAGATCGGTCAGGATCGTCTTGCTAATGCCATTGGCGCTAAAGCAATTTATGGTCTTCCTTCGATTGTTGTCGATATGGGAACTACCGTGAACTTCGATATCGTTACATCACAGGGTTACGAGGGTGGCATCATTGCCCCCGGATTGGGCGTTATCACCCGATACCTCCATGAACAGACGGCTCTGCTTCCGCAACTCGATCCCGAAGACTTAATGGTTTCCACTGGAATTGGGAAAACTACGGCTGATGCGATGAAATTAGGGTGCATGGTTGGTTTCGAGGGAATGGTTCGATCACTTTTGGATTGTGTGAAATGTGAACTAAAAAAACTAGGCCATTCAGAACCTGCCGTTATAGCGACTGGAGGATCTGTGGGTATATTGCCGCAATCATGGAAGAATGATATAGCATTTAACAGCGATATTACGTTGCTCGGCTTGGCTTTGGCCTTTACCCAATGCAATAAATATTGAACATCAATACCCCCTTATGATGTCTATATATAAAAGTATACTCTCGCTGGCTGCTTATTAATCGAATAACTAGAATTTATGCGCAATAACGGACATAGTATCGAAGTTGAAAATTTAACAAAATATTATGGCTCCTTAATGGCCATCCATGAAGTTTCGTTTAACGTGGCAAAAGGTGAAATCGTTGGATTTCTCGGGCCCAATGGTGCGGGTAAAAGTACCACCATGCGCATCCTCTGTGGCATCATTGCAGCCAGTTCAGGAATTGCTAAAATTTGTGGTATTCCCGTTGCCAGTAATCCTGATGAAATAAAACGTCGCATCGGATATATGCCTGAAAATAATCCGCTGCCTGAAGATATGCGCGTCGTTGAATATTTACGTTACCGCGCCCAGCTTAAGGATATTCCACGTAAACAATTAAAACCCCGCGTAGAAGAAACACTTGAGATTTGTGATCTCAACCGTAACGCTCGACGGAAAGTTATTGGCACCCTTTCGAAAGGATATCGGCAACGAGTGGGCGTCGCCGATGCTATTCTATCCAAGCCGGAAGTGATTATCATGGACGAACCGACGATTGGACTCGATCCACATCAAGTGCTCATGATACGCGACCTCATAAACAGTCTGCGGGGTGAAATGACCGTGATTATATCCAGTCATATTCTGGCTGAAGTGGAACTGTGCTGTGATCGGGTCATCATTATTAACCAGGGACACATTGTCGCCAGTGGCACTTCAGATAGCTTGTGCAAAGAATTTATAAGAGACACTACCTATATTCTTAAATTGAAGGGAGACTGCTCCGCGTTGGATCCATTGCTTAAAACTATAGACCCCGATCTTAAAGTCGGCAATACGACACCGATTGGCAATGACGGTTACTATGAACTTGATTTAAATACCCCTCATTCCCATGACATAGGTGAAGAAATTTTAAATCGTCTGTATGCCCTACCGCAACTTCGCGTAAGCGGGCTCAGTCGCAAAGTTCCTAATCTGGAAGATATATTCCTCTTTGCCACGCGGCGCAGCTGGGAAGAAAGCCTACCCATTACGGCCTCCAATAAAACCGGCGAAGGTGCTAAGAGTAAAATAGAAGCTGCCGCGAAAACCGCAGAGTTTGAATGAAGCATTTTCTCAGTTTGCTCAAGCACGAGCTTCGAGCTCTTTTTATCGCTCCTTCAACTTACGTCGCCGGCGTTATTTTTCTCCTTCTTATGGGGTTCATCTATATCCTTATTCTTGCCGACTTTGCGATGCAACCTCGCGATGGTCTTCCCACAGAAGATTTCTTCCAACTTTACTGGCTTCCCGTTTTTTTTATTGTGCCACTTTTGACGATGAAAAGCATCGCTGAAGAGCGGCGGTTGGGGACATTGGAAACATTAATGACCACCCCGGTAACCGCGACCGAGATTATCTTCAGCAAGTTTCTTGCCGCCTATTTGTTTTATTGTTTTCTCTGGCTGATCACCCTGGGATTTCCCCTTATTGTGAAAATCACCATTCAATCGCCATTGGTGACGGCTAAGCTTCTTGACCCTGCGTCATTGATAGGGGGTTACCTCTTCGTCACCGTCAGTGGATTATTGTTTATCTCCGTAGGTATTTTTTCCAGCAGTTTGACGCGAAGTCAACTCGTGGCTGGCATGTTCTGTTTTAGCATTCTCTTCATTATTATACTCGGTGTCCCCGCGGTGAAATCGCAAAGTATCGGTTGGATCGAATGGGTAAATACTACCTTGGAATATTTTAATAATTTTAAGCATCTCGAAGATTTCGGCCGAGGTGTAATTGATACTCGCCCTATCTTTTTTTACCTCAGCAATACCGCGCTGGTCCTCGGTATATCTGTTCTCATTACCGAAGCGAAAGTCTAATCCCCGATTATTTCTATGCCCCCACTCGAAAATTATAAATATGTAAACTGGATCAAGCGAATTAACCGAGTCGCGCAGATTGTCCTTTGTATCAGTTTTATCGTGGGGTTAAACTACTTCGCCACCAAACGCTACTGGCGATCTGATCTCACCCGTAACCATGCTTATTCTCTCTCTCCAGAGACACTTGCTTACATCAGGCAAATCGACAAACCGGTAAAAATCATCGTCACCTTAACCCCCGGCTCAATTGATGATGACCTGCAACAGGTTTATATCCATATACGCAATTTGCTTAAAGAGTATGAATATGCAGGTCGTATAGGGGGAAAGAAAATGATAGAAATTGATGTCGTTGATGTTCTCAAGGAACGCAAAAGAGCCGACTACCTCGCTCGCACCTACGGTATAGAACAACAGGATGTGGTCCTCGTTGTATGTGAAGATCGCCAGCGGAGATTCATCTTACCTGATATAATTGATATGCAAAATGGTGAATTATCTGCCTTTAAAGGTGAACGGGCTTTCACCTCGGCCCTCATCGATGTCTCTAACACTAACCGCCAGAAAGTTTATTTTATCGCCGGTCATGGTGAGATGCGCCTCGATAATGTCGATCCCTTGCGGGGGTTAACGAACCTCGCTGAAAAACTCCAGTGGGTAAATATTACCCTCGAAACCCTGGACATTACAAGTATCCCTGAAATTCCCGATGACGCCGACCTCATTGTTCTCGCTTCACCTCAAGGATCCATTCGTCCTCAAGAGGTTGAAAAATTGCGGAACTATCTCGCTCAGAGTGCTGGCCGGCTTATTGTTTTTATTGAACCGGCGAGAGAGCATGGTTTGAGCGATCTGTTTTATGAATGGGGGATTATATCTGATGACATGGTGGTCCTTGATATGGGAGAAGATTTCCAGGCGGCAAGTGGTGATCTTCTCATTCGACGATTTGCCGCGCACCCTATAACAGATATAATGCGTCTAAACCCCATCCCCGTAATTGCCGGTCTCAGTCGGCCGGTGAGGCAAAATATGGATAGACCCGCTGACGAAAGACTCTCGATAACACCCCTCATGAGCAGTTCACCCGAGAGTTGGGCTGAACGCTCTTACCGCCAGAAACTGGATCTGAAATTCAATCCTGAAATTGATTTGAAGGGACAGGTAAGCCTGGGCATTATTTCAGAACGAAAAGTATCCTCGCAATTAGGAATCCATGTGGAAGGTGGTCGTCTCGTAGTTTTCGGGAACGCCGATATTATTTCCAATCAGCGTATGGCTTCGCTCGGCAATCAAATGCTTATTCTCAACACCATCAATTGGTGCCTGGACCGTGAGCAACTGCTCGCTATTCAATCAAGACCTATTGAAAAATTTCATCTCCTTCTGAGCAGACAGGAATTAATCCAACTTGGCCTGGTCCTCTTAAGTCTACCTGGTGCAGCTGCTATTTGTGGCATAATGATTTACTGGGTGCGCAGAAATTAATTGACTCCGCGGTTGTTCAATCCAACTCCTTTATTTTAATGCGGATTAAAATTTCTATTATTTTGATTGGCCTCAACTTAGGTCTCTTCGGTCTGATCTATTATCTTGAAAAGGAAGCGGCCACCGTAGGTGCTTTTGAAAGCGCGAAGCGATTAGTCTTTCCCCCGGGATTTGTCGAGGATAGCGACCGACTCGAGATTGATGGGAGGGGGTTGACTCATAGCTGGGTCCTCGTCCGCGAAATGGATCATTGGTATCTCGATAAGCCGATCAACTGGCCTGCCAATATCTATGCTGTGAGCAGAATGATTAATCAGCTTAAATTTCTCGAATGGGAAACACGGTTTTCCGTGAATGAAATTAAAAAAGCCGGTCGTAGTTTGGAAGATTACGGGCTGAAGAATCCCAAAGCGGTCCTTACCCTTAGTCAGGGAAATATGAAAAAAGAAATTAAAATTGGCGAGTCGACTGAAATAGGAAAACGTCTCTATATCCTGTCTCCAGCCGAGGAGGAAGTTTTCGTCGTTAATCGTGATTTGCTTCAAAGTTTAACCCTCGATCTGCAAGATCTGCGCAGTCAGAATATTTTCGATATCCCCTTGTTTGAAGTGCGTTCACTAAGTATTCAGATCACCGATCCCGGTAACCTTAAGGTTCGGCTCGCGCGTATCGGTGATGATTGGATTTTTGAATCGCCCATTCAAACCAATGCCAATACTCAGCATGTTAACAGCACCATTAATCAACTGACTGGATTGAAAGTTATCGATTTTCAGGGAGCGGACCGTGTTCAGGAAATATTGGCCAACCCCGCCCTGAGAATAACGCTCGAAGGGAATAACCGGAGACAAACGCTGCTCGTCGGCGAAGCCGTGAGGGAAGAGGGCAATGGGAAAAAGACAAAATATTTCGCAAGCATGGAAGATAATTCAACGGTATTCACCCTGGCTGCCGCGCCCATCAATGAACTTCTCAATGTTCAAGAGAGTCTGCGGGAAAAAAAATTCGTTCTTTTCGACCCCTCTGAACTTAAATCCATTGATATTTCGATTTCAGATAACTCCGTTGAATTACAAAAACTTGAAACCGGGACTTGGCAGGTGCTTAAGTCCAATAAAATCGGAGAACTCTCGGCATGGACCGCTGATTCTCAATTGATGAACGATGTCATAAACTCACTGCATGATATTGAAGCTGTCCGCTTTATAAGTGATGCGCCATCAGCCGCGGATCTCGAAAAATATGGCTTCAATGATCCACAAAGACGTGTCGTATTTCGATCTCAGGATGAACAGACATTGCTCATCGGAGATTTGGATCCGGGGTCAAGACTGCTCTTCGCAAAGATGGAAGCAGCGCCTTTTATTTACCAGATTAGAACAGATATTTTGCACCTCCTTAAAGTGAGTGCCCTCTATTATCGTTTACGTGTGATTGAAGAACTGCCTCAGGGAGCACGTGTGAAAAAAATAATCCTCGTTGATATAGAAAATGATACTTCCATCATCGACATTGAGATCGATCTCTCAAATGAATCATGGTCTGACGCGCTCATTGATTATCCTGAGAAAAAACAGTATGCAATTTTAGATTTAATCGATGTAATTCGTAAATTTGAGGTTAAAGAGTACTTAAGTGACAGCTATAGTCATAGCTACCAACAGGGGAATAGGGTAATACCATGGAAATACCGTTTGGAAGCTGACATTCATTTACCCGGTGGCGAAGAGGATCGCATGCAGACCCGCATGTTTTCTTTCAGTGATCGAATCGGCGGAACCACGCAAATTGGTGGATCACCGGATGCACAGGTTATATTCGCTATAAACCAAAAGTTGATAGATGCTCTTTTCGAACTGACATTCGATCCGATTCCACCGGTCGATAAAGGTCTGGCTCAGGAACCCCTTCCTACCACTGATGAACCGGATACCAGTGAGATAACAACCCAGGATGCTTCCTCCCCGTCTGAAAATATTCCTGAGCAATCTGCCTCGGAAGAAGTAAAACCATAACGGGCGTAGTGCTGAAGATGATAGACGAAAGAGCCGCATACCGGATGAAAGGTATGCTTTTAGGTACTTGGAGAATCTGTCAGTCTTTTCTCATTTATTTTTTGCTTGTCCTTGCACTCATCCAGGGTGCGATACTGGCTTTTTCATATTTTAACCGTGAGTTGCCTGTGCCCAGGTTTCTTTTCAATAAAATTGAGGAGGGATTGGCCAGCATTGGTGTCTACCCCCAGTCAGGTGAGTTTTTCGTCGATCTCACGGGTAAAGTTTTTGTCCGCGATTTAAAAATCGCCACGATTGACAGTGACGATCTTTTGGTCAGCAGCGAAGCCGCGTTGATCGGTTTACAATTACCCTACTTAATAATCGGGGATCTCGAAATAAAATCCATTCGATTGAGTCATACCTCTTTGTATCTACCCGCAATATATTCAGCCAGTGGAGTGAACGAACCTGTCATTGAGAGACTAAACTGCAATCTCATGTTAAAAAATCCCCGTTGGCATTTGGAGCAATTGAATTTCTTTCTTCATAATCTTCGGGTGGAGGCAAAAGGTATCTGGAAACCGCCTCCGAAGACTCTGGTAACGATTGATCCTGCACAAAAACAGCCGGCCCTGCCTGAGACGATACTGGAACGCTATTATCTTTTCTGCAGCAAAATCATGACCTTGCATCCTACCTTCAGCAAACTTAAGGCTCCCATCCTCGAGGCCGTTCTTCAACCCGACGCCAGGGGAATGCCAAGAGCAGACATCACCTTAGCGGCACAAGGTGGTACTTTCTTTAACACCATCCGGGTGGGTTCTTTTCAAATGAAAATGAATGATGTCGGTTATTTTCAATTAGACCCCAAAGGGCCCGTAAAATTCAATTTAGACACGTTTACATGGATAAATAAGATAGAGGCGGAAAACCTGGAAGCTTTATTTGAAATTAATTCTTTACACCCTGATCAAATAAAAATCCCCAGGCTTGTCTCTCTTGCTGCGCACCGGTTGTGGCGCGACGAACTCGTCGCGGATAATCTTGTCGCGGAGATAGTGCCTCATCTCTACCCCATCGTGCGTGGCAATGCTTTCATAAAGTTGGACGGAAGACCATTAGCATTTAAGGGGGAAGCAGATGTAAATAACAGGACTGCTGAGTTGCATATCAATTCCCGGGTCGAGTTGGAAAAAATACCCGTTCTCTCAATACTTTTAGATTCTGATATGAGTAAAAATCTGTCATTTAGCGGACCTCCCCATGTAATCATGGATGTTTCGCTCAGTGACGCATACAAGCTCGATCATCTGGATTATTCATTAGATACAACGCTACCTTCTCTAAATGGCGTAACTATTGACCGCTTCGCCGCTCGCGGTTCGCTCACCCCCCTCACCCTTGTCGCGGATAATATTATAATGGAAAAGAATAGCAATCGGCTTACCGGTTCCTATCAACATAATCTTAAGAACAATGATTTCCGAATGCTTGCGAAGGGTAATTTTCTTCCCTCTCATTTAAATAAGGCAATGCGTCCCTGGTGGACCGCATTATGGAATAATTTCATTTTCTCCGATGGGTTCACTTACAATGATATCGATTTTCGCGGAAACTGGAATGATCGATCACGGCGTCTATTTTATGGCGAACTCAAAGCCGACAACCTCTCCTATAAAGGGCTCTCTTTACTTAAAGGCCGTACCACAGTCTGGGCATTCCCCGGTTACGTGCGATTAATTGATTTGATGTGTGAACGGGTCGAAGGGCGCACCATGGGGTCTCTCAATTCCTTTTTCGCTCTCGATGCCATGAATACAAGGACGCATTATTTCGATTTCAGGACAGAATTTGCGATTCCAGAATTAAGTCCCCTTCTTGGTTCTGATGTGTCATCAATAATGGACAACTTTACCTTCACTGCTGCGCCTCGTGTGAACCTTATTGGCATGCGCCATATACAGGGTGAAAATGAACAGCTCAAACGTGATGTAAAGATTAAGGCTGAAACTGATCAGGCTCATACTATATACGGATACCCCATTGATAGTATATCTTTCCAGGGACATCTCACCGATGATTTCTTCGATATCGATTACATGAAATTTGGAGTAAGTGATGGTTATGGGTCTGGAAATATGCATTTTCGAAAAACACAAGACGGACCGAGAGTTGATTTTGATCTCATCCTCAAAGAAGCGGACTATGCGCGTGTCCTATCCGCCATTGGTTTTGAAGATAAATATTTAAATTCATCCGGCAACGGGAGTAAGAATCAACTCACTAGTTTTGCTCCAGGCCAACTCGATTTATATTTAAATGCCATTGGGGTGCCAGGAGAATTGACGAGTTTTGAAGGAGAGGGCAGGTTTTCAATAACTAAAGCTGAACTTGGCAAATTTCATCTTGCCGGGATGCTCTCCCGCTTTTTTGGAAGTTCTCTTCTTGGTTTTACGCCACTGGCTCTCGACTCAATGGGCGGTGATATTATACTCGATCACAATCTGATTAATTTTCCTAAAATTACTTTTACCGGCCCTTACAGTATCGTCCGCGCCGACGGAAATGTTACATTGCCGAATAAGGATCTGGAATTCCGTGTCCTAGTCTCCTATTTAGAAAATAAAAATAATCCTGTTGTGAATATTTTCGGCATTCCCCTTTTCCCCTTCGGCCAGGTATTGCAATTGCGATTACGGGGCTCGCTTGCGGAACCCCAGTGGCGGTTTGCGCTGGATCCCCGAAATGTATTTGAAACACCGGCTATTGATGTTCCGCAAGTAGAGGAAAAATAAATCTCACTCCTCGCTCATCGTAGAGGGTGGGCTATAACCTTTGGTAACCCGATTTTAATTTCTCCATAGAGCGATCTCTTCCCCGTCAATTGGGATCTCCAAAGAAAATAAGGATTCTATTTTACTGTAAATTAAGAGGTTGCTTCATCAGGGTAATTCCTTTGTAGTTTAAAGCTTTTAACTCTGTTCATCAGCCAATAATAACAAGGAGTAATGCTTGGACCTGAAACTGATAAAACAAATCGTTGAATTAATGAAAAGCTCTGATCTCACTGAATTTGAGATCGAGGAAGAGGGCTTGAAAATACGCATCTGTCGCAGTAATGGTGATACCCCCCAATTCGTTACTACCGTTACGCCTCCTCCTTTTCCCGTCACCTCTCAAACATGGAGTCAGGAAACGGCCCCTCTCCCTGAACCAGCAGCTTCACCCGCAGAAGATAAAAATATAACTTTTGTAAAATCCCCCATGGTGGGAACTTTCTACCGTGCTCCCTCACCGGACAGCCCACCCTTCATTGAAGTGGGATCCGAAGTAAATCCCGAAACTCCGGTGTGTATTGTTGAAGCTATGAAAGTGATGAATGAAATTCAAGCAGAGACGAAGGGAACGATTGTTGAAGTACTCGTTGAAAATGGAGAATCCGTAGAATACGGACGAGCGTTGTTGAAAGTTAAAAGAGCCTGAGCTTCAGTTTATGTTTGAAAAAATACTCATCGCTAATCGTGGCGAGATCGCTTTACGCATCATTCGCGCCTGTAAAGAGCTGGGCATTAAATCGGTTGCCGTTTACTCGGAAGCCGACGAACAGTCCCTGCATGTTCAATTAGCAGACGGTGCCATTTGTATCGGTCCGGCGAAGAGCCTGGAAAGTTATCTCAAAAGTGATCGCATCATAAGCGCGGCAGAAATTGCCGATGTTGATGCCATACACCCCGGCTATGGTTTTCTTGCCGAAAAACCGGAATTTGCGGAACAGTGCGAAAGCTGTAATATTAATTTTATCGGACCTTCTTCCGATTCCATGCGCAGGATGGGTGATAAATCCATCGCTCGAGAAACGGTAAGAAAGGCACGAGTTCCCGTCATACCCGGAAGTGAAGGTTCTCTCGAATCAGTAACGGAAGCGCTTAATGTGGCAAAAAAAATCGGGTTCCCGGTGATTATCAAAGCAGTCGCTGGCGGTGGCGGTAAAGGAATGCGAATGGCACATAACGCCATAACTTTCGCTAAAGAATTTTCCACTGCCCAATTGGAAGCGGAAAAAGCCTTTGGTGAAAGTGAAGTTTATGTTGAGAAATATATTTCCAATCCCCGTCACATCGAGTTTCAAGTTCTTGCCGATAAAAAGGGTAAAACATTGCATTTAGGAGAACGTGATTGTTCTGTTCAGAGAAGATATCAAAAACTTATTGAAGAAGCGCCTTCGCCTTTTCTTAACGCTGACTTGCGTAAGAAAATGGGGCGTTCCGCGATTCGCGCCGCCGAAGCTTGTAATTATACAAATGCCGGAACCATTGAGTTTCTCGTCGATAAAAATGGTAACTATTTTTTTATCGAAATGAATACACGCATTCAGGTCGAGCATGGTGTTACCGAGGAAATTACGGGAATAGATTTAATAAAAGAACAGATCCGTATTGCCGCGGGCGAATCACTCGAGATTGACCAAAGAGATGTGAAAATTACCCGACACGCCATAGAATGCCGTATTTGTGCGGAAGACCCGGGTCATAATTTTGCCCCTTGCCCGGGAGAAATTGGCCTCTATTACCAACCCGGGGGACATGGGGTACGAGTTGACTCTCATATATATGGCGGTTATTATATCCCCTCTGAATATGATAGTATGATTGGCAAAGTTATAACCCATGCGAAAACACGTGATCAGGCACTCGACAGGATGCATCGAGCACTAAGCGAATATATCATCCGCGGCGTAAAAACAACGATCCCTTTTAGTCTGGCTGTTATAAATGACCCAAAATTTCGTCGAGTCGGGGCCACGACTAATTTTATCGATGATTTTCTCAATGGAAAACCTAAAGACTTTTTTAATAATAAAACCCATTAGGAACTATTAATATGAAAAAAACGAAGAAAAAGAGTGCGCCGGAAGAAAATGTTGATGTGCACGAAATTCCTACGATTAATGAAGAATCGTCATCGATGGGCGAAATCAAAATTAACCATACGGTTATAGCCAGTATCGTTAGACTCGCTACTCTCGAAGTTTCCGGTGTCGTCATGGTAGCCGGTGGGCGAATGGAGGAACTCACGGGAATGTTCACGAAAAAAGATTCGGGCATCGGTATCCGGGTAGAAGAAAACGAAATGGGCGATTACCATATCGTAATTCGTGTTATACTCTCATTTGGCATTGAACTGGCCAGAACCGCCTATGAAATACAGACCACCGTTCGCGACCAGGTAAATAAAATGACGAATAAGCAGGTCGCTAAGGTCGATGTCATTATTGATGGCGTGAAAATGCCTAATAGTGTTGTCGAAGAAGATGAGAGAAAAAATTGGGTTGAACCCGAACATACGGACTGATCTATTCAGTCATTTATCACTAATATTCTAAATTCTCGGGCAATTTTGGAAAACATCACGCAAATCCTTGAGCACCTGACCGGCGGTCCCTATTTATGGATAGGTGGGGCAGCTATTTTGTTGCTCTTTATATTATGGCTGTTGGCGCGAAAACAACCCGGTTCGTTTATCGCTTTCAAAAGCACAGCGGGGAAAATAATTATCACCCGGTCAGCCATCAACGAATTGGCTCAACGTACCTGCAGTCAGATTGAAACAATAGGTAAATGCTCAACGCGAATAAAAACGCGTGGCGGTACTTTAAAAATTGAAGTGCGCATTCAATTACTTGCCGGATCCAAGCTGAATGATGTAACTTCAGATTTGCAAACCCACCTCACGCATGCTTTTGGAGAAATACTGGGGATTGAAAATTTGGGAGACATTAATGTGGTTGTTACTGGATTCATTGGTAGCCATGATGCTACTCCTCCTCCGGCGATGAGTGAATCATTAGAGAGTGAGTTTCCAGAAACAGTGGCATCAGCGAGTCGTGATTCGGACGAGACCTCTTGATGCCTTGGGTTGGTCCGATCCCGATTTCTTAAGTTTGCATGACGCACCGTGAATCTCCGATATAATGGGTTTCCTATGGGTTGGATAATCCGTCGCTTATTCTTAATTCTCAGTTTAATAAACTAATGGCACTTGATCTACACTCGGCCCGGTTTTATGGCATCCTCGATGCCGCTTACGTGTCAATGGAACAGTGGATCGATAAGTGCCGCGCATTGTTAAATGGAGGAGCGGACCTGGTTCAATTACGAGCAAAAAATAAAACTCATAAAGAACGAATTGAACTCTTAGAATTAATACTGCCTCTTTTTAAAAACAAAATGGATGCTCTTATTATTAACGATGATATTAATCTCGTCCTTCAATATCCGAGCGTGGGTCTGCATATTGGACCGCAGGATATACCGCCTTTAGAAGCGCGCAAACTTATGGGAAGTGATCGCCTCCTTGGGTTGTCATCACATTCATTGGAACAGGCCAATAACGCGGCAGGTTTAATTAAAATTATCAACTATTTTTGTATTGGTCCTGTTTTTGCAACAAAGACTAAACCGGAATATACTCCCGTTGGCCTGGATCTGCTCAGTGCGGTAGCTGATATAAAAACGGAATTACCACTATTTTGTATTGGCGGTATTACACGCCTTAATGCCGAGAAGGTTAAAAATGCCGGCGCTGAACGTGTCGTTGCCATCTCAGATGTCCTTTGCGACGACGACACGGCCTCGGCCGTGCGCGAATTCCGTGGTCTATTTGAATAATAAATCTCAGAACGTTAATTTATCTTCGCACTGAATCTTCTTATTGATCGGGAAAGCAGTGTCGTGATAGGGCCAGTAATCAGTTCGGGAAAATTAATAACAATGTGTTTTCAAGGTGATTTTATTTAAAATTCCCCCTTAATGGACACGCTCATGGATTGGGTCATTATATCTACCCTCCCATTTATTACCGCGCTTATCGGTTGGCTGACGAATAAAGTAGCGATAAAAATGCTCTTTCGCCCGCAGCGATCGATCAGCATATGCGGTTGGAAATGGCAGGGCCTCATACCCAGGCGGCAAAAGGATATCGCGCGTCAAACCGGCGAAATTATTGAGCGTGATATTCTCAGCCATCATGATTTACGCCGTGAGATTATGAATATTGATTTAAATCCTCACTTACATGAATTCACTTCTCGTCTTATCCGAAATAAACTCGGGTCCCGTTTAAAAACAATACCCCTCATTGGTAATTTCATTAACGAGAAAATGTTAGCGCGACTTGAAAATGTGGCGTTGGATGAAATGATGCATGAGTCAACCGCACTCATGGATCATCTCGCCCATGAAATGGAACACCATATTGAAATAAAAACCCTGGTGGAGCAAAGAATAGCTGAATTTGACTTGGATAAACTCGAGTCTGTCGTCAATAAGGCCGCGAACAGTGAGTTTCGCACGATTGAAATACTGGGAGGGATTCTCGGATTTATCATCGGACTGGGCCAGGTTTTATTGCTGTGGCTTACCGGCTATATTCAAATCTGATTTATTATAACGGATAATTCATCGCCCGCTACTCACCACCATAAGGGGTTGCGTATCTTCATTTTTTCATAATATCCCCAATTCACTATTTATGGTGTAATGGGGGACGAAAACAGGGAGACCGACATAGCTATTCGGTCCACCTCTTCCTGAATACATTATTTCACACAATACCCTGCTATAAGCGAAGATACTTACGAATGTAGAGTTCAAGTGAACTGGTGCGAAGATGATCGGCGATGATAATACCGTTCTGACTTATCAATACCATCGTAGGAATCGTTTCGACTCCCCACTTCTTAGAAATTGTCTTGTACTTATCCAATGCCATAGGCCAGGTAATTCCGTACTGATTTTCAAATTTACTGAGATTAATCTTACTTTGGTCCAGGCTTACCCCTATAATCTCGAATCCCCGGTCTTTGTAGCGATTATAAATCTGCACGAGTTGGGGCATCTCTTTGCGGCAGGGAGGACACCAGGTCGCCCAGAAATCGACCAGCACAAGCTTGCCGCGAAGTTGTTTTAAGGAGATGGAATCAGTGGAACCTTGAATCTTTCCACCCACATTGGGAGCGATATCTCCCGGCTTGTAATGGAGAAGCCTGGGAGGTGGTACCTTGGTGGGAAGTGCCTGCGCAACCTGCGTCCTGGCGGCTGTTTTCTTTTGAACCGGGGGGTTATATGCCGTTTTGGGTTTGGGTGCGGGCGCCAGCAGCTTGTCGCCTCCAGGAAATTTTTCGCGCACGTAAGCCTGATCTTCGGACGATAACTGCTTTACCGAATAGAGAACTCTACCGCCTGTCGCTTTTTTGAGAATAACAATACCCCCTCTATAATTGACAATCTCAGCCTCAAATGTCTTGCCGTCAGCCATGGTCCAAATGCGTGCGTTTAAGGCTATTGGGCTCAATGATAATACTGAAATAATTAAAAGAATATTTAAAGATCCTAACTTCATAGAATTATAATTAATATTAAAACCCCCTGGTCTCTGCACCGCATCATTTATACTAAGCCAAATGATCACCAGGTGCAAGATCAATATGTATCAAAACTAAACTGAGGCCGACTTTCGCAGGCGCAAATTGACTAAATAAACAGTAGTGACAAATACTAAGAGAAAACAACCCACAACCCCGAAGGTTGAAGCTAAACTAAGATGATTGGTTAAAGGTTGTGCGAGAAATGGAGAAACGAATCGCCCTAAAAAATGACAGGTCGTGAGGCCTCCTATAGCTCTACCACGATAAGCTTCCGGAGATACCGTATTTACCCAAAGGTTTATGTTAGGTAGGAATAAAGCCATTCCCATAGAAAGAAAATACAAGCCGATTATGGCAAAAGCAAAAACTGACGATTGGTAGAGGACAAAAAAGCCAATGCTTGATAATAAAATAGAGGTCATCGTAATATCCATAAATCGAAATCTGCTTTTTATTCTCCCGTAATACGAAGCCCCCAGAGATATGACGATAGTAGTTGACGCTAAGGCCAGTCCTAATTTTGTACTGCTTGTCACCGATAATTCCTCGGCAAAGAAGGGAAATAATATTCCGGTAAGGAATGTAGCCGCAGTAATGATAAAAGTCAGCCCATATATAGAGCATATTTTTAAATAGGGGAAGGCTTCCTGCCCAGGTTTATCCTGGCTTATTTCTCGAGGTCTTGGTCGTCGGGGTTCCGTAATATAATACATACCCACGGGTATGATAAAAAACGCGATGCTATATAAGTAGAATGGATAGCGCCAACTGATATCTGCTAACATACCACCCACTACCAGAACAATCATCGAGCCTAAACTCATAAAAGAAACCTGTATCCCAATGATTTTCTGTCGCTTTTCACTATCATAATCATAATAATCTGCGATCAAGGCTATGCACGCTGTGCTGATGGCTCCCACCGCCAATCCAAGAATAGCTCTTCCCGCGATCAGCATGTAAAGTGAATCCAGATAACAGGCGGAAGTGCCGCTCAAACCGAAAATAACAACGGATACGAAAAGCAATCGCTTGCGCCCAAATCGGTCAATGAAATAACCGGCAAGAGGCGCGCCAATCGCCGTAAACAGGTAAGGCATTGTTAGAAATAACCTGACTAACAATTCAGCATTGGCTTCACCCTCAAAAAAATTGAGGATTTTTGGTAGTGACGGAATCACCGGCGCCCCCGTCATAGGCGGGAGGCAGCTTATCAATAATAATATGACTAAACGCAGAAAATTGTCTTTCATAAAAATGCGATTGTTCTTTCCACTTTTGATTGTCTAAGAACGGAACCTATCTTCTTTTCCTTATGATAAGCGCGAGCCGTATCGCAGTGACCGTAATCCAGCCCTAAAGCATGGCTCACACTCCCGTTGCAATTATTGCCACGTGGCTGCGCAGCGCTATACCCAAGTGCCGTCAACCTGGGACTATTGATCTCACCGTATATCAAGGGAATTTAAGTATCGGTTCAGTGATTATGGAGTTAATCAGTACGATCTAAGCTCTAAGAGACAAGGATGTAAGCAATAAGAAGATGACAGACCCCTTATCCCATATTACCGTTTTCTATATTGACTCGTAACCCAGTGGCGATCCAATAAACCAGTGTGGTGATAATAAATAGGTGGTAATTCATGGCAACCTCCCTCAGCCTGTGTTTAAAAGCTCTATGATCTAACCTGCGATGAAGCGCCTTAGTGACAAAGTTGCCATTATTACCGGGGCTGGAATGGGGCTGGGTGAATCGCTGGCCATTCTCTTCGCCTCAGAAGGAGCGAAGATCATTGTTGCTGATATTAATCAAAAAGCAGGAGAGGAAACGGTCGCGAAAATCCTGGAGGCTGAAGGTGAAGCAACATTTATCCATTCAGACGTGCAAAAAGAAGCGGATGCGGAAAATATGGTTCGCGTAACCAGGGAGCAGTTTGGAAGACTGGATATCCTTGTCAATAACGTCGGTGTTCAAGTCAATAAGAACATTGTCGAAACGACCGAAGATGAGTGGGACTTTGTCCTCAACACAAATTTAAAGAGCATGTTTTTCTGCTCAAAATACGCGATTCCCCAAATGAAAAAAAACGGTGGCGGAAATATTATTTGTGTATCATCTCTCTCGGGATTAGTTGGCAATGGCATACAGGCATCCTATAACGCGAGTAAACACGGGGTCATCGGGCTGGTGCGCTGCATGGCCATCGACCACGCCCCCGACAATATTCGCGTTAATGCCATTTGCCCGGGATCGATGAATACCCCTTTAGTCCTGGGCATTCCAAAAGAAAAACTTGAGCCCTATTACAACTTAAATGTGCAGAAGCGTTTTGCGGAACCCATCGAGGTTGCGCGCGCCGTGCTTTTCCTCGCCAGCGATGAAGCATCCTTTGTTACTGGATCAGTGATGGTTGCTGATGGCGGATATACCACAATGTAAGCTATTTTTAATTTTTGATATACACCGTCATGGTTTTTAAAGCAGGAATAATTGGCACCGGGACTATCGCCCTGGACCATGCCGTAACTTGCCAGAAAAATTCAAAAGTAGAATTAACTGCGGTCTGTGATCTTTCGCCCGATGCCCTGGCCGTATTTGGCGACCGATTTAATATTTCAAATCGATATTCTAATCTGGACGATTTTCTGAAAAACGAGCAGCTCGATATCGTTATTGTATGCACCTGGGGCCCTTCGCATGCTGAAGTAAGTGTCGCTGCGGCAGGTTCGGGAAATGTCCGAGCCATCCTCTGTGAAAAACCCATTTCCGGCAATGCTGCTGAGTGCGCAGCGATGATTGCCGCTGCACACGGGAATAATGTCTTGTTAGCGGAAGGATTCAAATGGAGGCATGATCCACAACATGTCAGAATAAAAGAGATTATCGATTCCGGTTGCATTGGAAAAGTTATGTCTGTTCAAAGCACATTTTCCTCACCACTCGTTCGCTTCGCCGAGCCCGACAACTGGCGATATGAACGCCAACGCGGCGGGGGATCTGTTTATGACACAGCCTCCTACATCATTCATTTCTCACGTCTCGTTATTGGGGAGGAGCCGCATCGGGTTTATGCCGTAGGAAATTATATTGAATCATCCGATGCCGATATGTCGGCGGCAATCATCCTTGAGTTCCCCGGGGGAGCGACCGCAAAATTAACCTCCAGCTATCAGTACGGCTACTGCCAGGCGACAGAGGTTCTCGGTATGAATGGTTGGATACGCGCCGACCTGCCCTTTGATCAACGCAGTGTAAGAGAACAGGAATTTGTCGAGAGTGAAGATTTACCGGCCACACTCGAGTTGTTTTATGATAACTTCGACAAGGAAATTCTCAGTTTTACTCCTATTGACCAGTTTGCTATGCAACTCGACCATTTGGTTGAGTGCCTCGAAACGAATACGCCGCATCGCATACCGCCTGAATTCAGCCTCGGTAACATGCGGGTCATCGATGCCGTTTATGAATCAATGAATACTGGAAATCCAGTAAAGGTAAAATCCGGTTAGACGTAAAAAAGTTAGATGCCATTTAAATACTCTGCAATTTCCGACACCGTAAGAAGACTCGGGTATAGTATATTGGAGACGCCGCAAATGGTGCTCGAGGCTGTCAAGGGCGCGGGCTTTGACGCCGTAGATATTCCCGGTGATCCGCAGAAAATCAATGTCCGTGAACTCAGGCAGTTAATTGAGACTACCGGGCTCGAGGTGGCTGAAGTTCAGGGAGCCTGGTCTTTTCATCACGCGGGAGAAAGCAGGGACCTCGCAGGTGATGATGGGGATGCCAGGCAGAGAGGAATCGATTATGGTAAAGCGTGTATCGAACTCGCTTCGGATTTAGGGGCACAGTTTTTCGAGATTTGTTCCGCGCAATCTCCAATTCCGCAAATTCCTTTTCCCAAGTTGCCGCTTCATATTTTGAGAAATAACTTTCTCGAATCCTCAAGAACAATTTGTGAATATGCTGCTGAACACAATATTACGGTCCTCTTCGAGCCCTTGAACCGTTATGAAGCTTATCCCGGGGTCCTTACTTCTGTCTATGATGCGATCAACCTGATAAATGATCTGGGGCTGCCCAATCTGGGCATTCAACCTGATATTTATCACATGAATATCGCCGAGGCTTCTATCCCCGATGCCCTTATTGCCGCAGGCAGTCGAATCAAGGTCATGCATATGAACGAAACCAATCATTATTATATGGGCGAAGGTCACGCCGACTATTACACCATTTTAAAAATTCTTAAGGAGATTAATTTCAATGGATTCCTCTCTCTATATATGCCCTTGATCCCTCGAGAATTGTCATATCGGGAAGGCCGTGATGAAATTTCATCAAAGCCGGATTTACAGGAAGTTTTAGAGAAACAGTTAAATTTTCTGAAAGCAGTTGAAAGGTCCGTAGACAAACAAAGATCAATTTATAGCACGAGTGCTTCCTACATTACTGATAGAGAAACCGAGGAGCCAGGAGAGACCGACAATGTTTATTGAAGACGCCGTGGATACGTTTGTTGCTATATACTGATATAAACCTGGGGATTTTTTACATAAATTATGAAGCCTATCGAAAAATTTCCCTTTAATATTCCACTGGGCGGAATAATTTAATTAGATGTATTTATTAATTAATCTTAATATTAAAGAAAGGGATCATGAAATGAGTATGATAATTACAATGGACCATGTCGCGGTCATGGTAAAAGATATTGAGAAATCGCTCCACTTCTATCGTGATTTGTTGGGGCTTGAAGTGGTATCCCCCGAAGAACACAACGACGGGCCAATATCGGTAATGGTAAACATGCCCAAGGTGCACATGCGTGAGTACCGCCTGCGTCCCAAAGGCGGAGTCCATGGTCATTCCAGAAATAAAGGCTCCGGGTTTACCTTTGATATTATACAATGGATAAATCCCGAAAGTCCCGTGGATCGCTATCCCCTTCACCATGTGCCCAGCGCCCATTTCTGTTTTGGGGTAGAAAATGTGCCGGCTACTTATGAAAGGCTCAAGGCAGAAGGGGTCGAGTTTGTCTCACCCCCTGTAAGCTTCTCCGGAGAGGGCGAGTGGCATGTTTTGTTTTTCTATGATCCGGATGGCAATCTGCTTGAATTGAACGAAATGGGAACCGGGGCACAAGTCCCGCACCATTATGAATGGGCCACCGCCAAAGCGTTGGAAGATTATTAATTAATCCGTAAATCTATTATAATCTATGCAGACAAACAGAACACGTGAAAAACTGAATGCGGGGCAGGCAGCTCTCGGCACTTTCATGGGTTTGGGCAGCCCCAATCTTGCTGAACTTTTATCTAATGTCGGCCTCGACTTCCTGGTCATTGAGACCGAACACAACGGTCTGGATTCAGCTGAAATTGAACACATGCTCATGGCCATAAAGGGAACCGAGACTATCCCTATTGTCCGTGTCCCTTCACATGACTACGTTTTTATTCAGCGGGCCTTGGATATGGGCGCAATGGGAATTCTTGTTCCCATGCTAAAGACCGCAGCTGAAGTAGAAAAAATTGTGGCCGCTACTCGCTACCCACCGCAGGGAACGCGTGGTTGGGGTCCGATGCGTGCCAGCAAGTATACCCTCGACGATGATGATTATATTAAGCGGGCCAATGACAATATCCTCGTCACCGGGCTTCTCGAGACAAAAGAGGCTGTAGAAAATCTGGAAGAGATTACTTCCGTCCCCGGTCTTGACGCCCTTTACCTGGGAATGTGGGATTTGTGTTTCTCCATGGGATTTAACCCTATGGAAATGCCATTCCCGGAAACAGACGCGGTGATAGAACGCGCCTTGGAAATTGGGAAAAAAAATGGTGTCGCGATTGGTATCGGTTCTAACTCTCCCGAGGATTTAAAACTACGTCAGGCGCAGGGTATGACCTTTTTAGGTTACGGTCCCGACTACTATTTAGTTAGAAATGCTATCAAGGCCGCCGTAGAAGCATTCAATCGACCTTAGGAGCAAGCGTTGAGACATCGATGAGCGAATATCTTCAGTTGAAAGATTCAACGGAACACCGGGGCGATAGTAAGCGCCTTGCGGAGATCCTCAACGAAGATGGCTATCTCTTGCTGCGACACCTCGTCAATCCCGATCACGCCTTACAGGTCAAAAGAGATATCATGGCGATTCTGAAAGAGCATAATATTATTGAGGACGACAGCGCGGCAGATCCCATGTGGAGCGGAGGTCCCCACCCCACGGAAGAGGAATATATGATCTACTACGATAAAATCGTAAGACTCGACTCTTTTAATAGTTTCGCAAAATCACCGGATGTAGTTTCCTTCATGGAAGGTGTATTCGGGGCTCCTGTTCAAGTATGGGAACAGCGTCTCATCCGCATCATGTGCCCCGACCCGGACGCCCCTGATGATATCGGTGTTGGCGCGCACCAGGACGGCGCGAAGAATCTTGGGTATGGGGCGGATAGATTTTATACCTGCTGGTTACCACTCATGGACATTGATGTGAAATTAGGCGGTCTTGCCATTGTTCCCGGTTCTCACAAAATGGGATTCATGGAGCATACGGGTTCCAACCCCAGCTCTTCTCAAGAAGCACGGTCAAAGGGGTTTGGACTGGACATGAAGAAGTTCAACTGGGCAACAAGCGATTACCATCCCGGCGACGCCATCTTCTTCAGTCATGTTACCGCTCATCGTGGACTCATCAATCGCTCCGACCGCATCAGGCTTTCCTGCGATTTCCGATATCAATCGATCAATGACACCGTAAATTGGCTTGCGCATACCCTGGGGCCTGATGTCCGCCGCGTAGCCCAGCAGATTGATGCGATCATCAGCAGTCGTGCACTCTACGTGACAACACACGCTGACCGCGAAACCCTCGTTGAAGTTCGCCGACGCATGTTGGAGGAAAAATCGACGAACCTGGAACGCGCACAAGAACTGGTCGCAGAGGTCAGCAATATACATTAATCGTCGTCTTCGTCCCATTCCACGGACGCGATCAGCCGTCGTCCGTACCGCGGACGCGACGGAGCGCGTCCCTCCATAAATATTCATTTATATTTATAATACTGCGTTGGTATCATAAAATTAAAGTTTAAGAAGCGTGCTGGGGACAGCCCGCTCCACATCATTGCTCAACACCTCGAACATCGGATATCATCATCATTGGTATTCTGAGGATGGCCGACCACCCTCCGTCCCTCAATCGAGGAACTATGGACGGCGGGCAGGTAATCGCAAGTCCATCCATGATTTCATTCCCGTATTTCCGCATTTCCGCTTACACCCCTTCTACCCCTACGGCCACGACAGAGCGTGGCCTTCCATAAATCAACTTCGCGCAAAGAAAAATGCGCAACCTCTACCGAACTACAATTGCTTTCTTACCCGATCTCGGCTTCCACGCCTCTGACATACTCAATTGTTTCAGTGAGAACGGCGTTCAAATCGGCTTTCGCGGGTGTCGTGCCTTCGTCAACAATACCGCGAAAGGTCATATTGAAAAGTTCTCGCGTCATTAATGGCATGTATACCGTCATGTAACCGGAAAATCCTATTTCCTTTAACGCTTGCATTATTCCCTTAACATCGACGTGACCAGTTCCGAATTTAAAGTGATTGGTTTCGTTCATGTGAAATGTCACGATCTGGTCTTTAAATATTTTTAAAGCATCGGTAATCGATTTTTCTCCGACATTCATATGAAATACGTCCGGTTGAAGCCCGATGTTATCGTAATCCAGCTCCTTAATGACATTCATTGTTTCATTAAGGGTATTCATTAAACAGGGATAGCTTTCATAACAATTCAAAGGTTCAACGGCGACAGTTACCTTTCGTTCGGCAGCGTAAGCACATATTTCTTTGAGTCCGTCGACAAGATTGCTCTTCAGAGTCTCGACGGGCATAACAGAAATGGGCGCCTCGGTTACACTGGGCTGGGGAAGACAAAACCCAAAAAATGGGGAATTCAAATCGACACAGTAATCAATAGTTTCCTTTGCATACTCAACTGCTTTTTTTCTCGTGTCTTCATCACCTCCTGCCAGGTCTCTGCCATCACCACCCCAATTGCCTAAAACTTCGGGGATCTCCAGTTTGAGAGAATCTGCAACGCGTCGTATCTGTTCCGTGTTGCGATTATTCGGATTGTCAAATACATCGATGCCATCAAACCCTGCACTCTTGATTGCTTTCAATATAGGTTCAGGTTCTTCCGAAAAATCATAACCCAGAAAGCCGAGTGTAAGTCCGGATACTGAATATTTAAAAGCCATAATACCAATTCGTTGTGCTTTACTTAGCCATTAGCTTCCAACTCGTTAAATAACTTCAACGGTCTTTCAAGATACGCTTTTAAATCAAGCCGCTTGGACTCCCTCTCATCTCCACTTGATTGTCCATAACCTTCTCCAGCCATATTAAAGATTTCCTGTGTCGTGAACGGCATATAAAAAGCTATATAGCCGTTGTAGTTAATATCCTTCAGCGCTTTGATTATCGCCGGGTAATCTGCATGACCTGTTCCATGCTCTCGGTGATTCGTTTCATTCATGTGAAAGTGTTTGACCTTCTCACCTGCTGCCCGGATGGCCTCAGGTATAGACCCCTCGCCGACATTCATATGAAAGATATCGGGTTGAATACCCAGATTTTTCATACCGGACTCCTCGATAATATCTAAGGCTTCATTAATCGTCGTCAAAACACCGGGATAGGCTTCGTAGCAGTTCAATGGTTCAAGGAGTATCGATATTCCGCGCTCTTCTGCGTAAGGACATATCTCCTGTAAGGCGTCGATAAAATTCTTTTTTAAAGTATCAATGGGCAGCTTCGGAAAGGGAACCTGGTAAATCGGGGGCTGTGCCGCGCATATTTCGAAGAAGGTAGCACCCAGTTCGACCGAATAGTCTATCGCCTTCTTGGCATACTTAATTCCCCTTTCACGGGCTTCCTCGTTGTCGCCCGCCAGATCCCTGTCCTCGCCACCATGGAAATAAGCCCATGCCCCAAGGACTTCCGGAACTTCCAACTCAAGCGTATCCATAATTCCACGCAATTGTTTTGTATCCGCTCTCTCCGGTGCGCCCGGTAAATCCGCCCCGTCATAACCTGCATCTTTTATCGTCTTAAGTATCTCCTCGGGTTGCTCCAGAACGTCATAACCTAAAAAACCCAGGGTATCGCAAACAACTGTATATTTATATGCCATGATATTATATCCTGACCTTCCTGCTCGATCTAATTAATAAATATATATTATACTCATTATTCCATCCCCGCATTTCCGCATTTTCGCTTACACCCATTCACGCATCCCCGATTACACCCTTTTACCCGTTCACCCATTTTCCCATTCACGCTTGCACTCTTTCCCGCATATCCCATTTGGGAACGACACCTTTGTTTGCGATCCATTTGGGAAGATACATTTTTGACATCCCGATAATGACCTCGACGCTGGTAGTATAGATTGCATCCGGGTAGTCATGGTGATAACCGCCTATATGTGGTGTAAAATTCATATTTTCGAATGTGAGATATTCATCATCGGGTTTAAGGGGGTGATTTTCCAGAACATCAAATGCCGCTGCTTTGATCCTTCCCTCTCGAAGGGTTTTCTTCAATGCTTCTTCATTTACAATCCCCGCTCTCGCACCATTGACGAGGACTGCATCCCGCCTCATTAATTGAAGTTCCTCTTTCCCGACGATCCCGCGGGTTTCTTTATTCAGCGGGCACACGGTCAATACATACTGCGAAACTTTCAACAGCTCGTTCAATTCCACCTTAATGCACCCCAGTGATTTAATCGTCTCCTCATCCAGATAGGGATCGAAAACACGGATATTCATATCAAATCCCGAAAGCTTTTTCGTGATCGCCTTGCCGATTCGCCCGAAACCGATAAGGCCCAGATCAGCTCCCGTAAATTGCCCGAGAGGTAAAGCTTCCTGGGCACTCCATATCCCACGACGAATTAACCGATCCTGTCGGGCTGTTTGCCGTACCGCGGTAAAGAGCAAAGTTATGATGTGATCGCTCGTCGGTTCCGTTGGATCATCCGGTGTGTGCGCGACAATAATTCCTCTATTCGTGCACGCATCGTGATCGATGTTATCGGTACCACTCCCGCATTTGATGACCGAACCCATCTTTTTAAAGATCTCCATATTTTCTTCAACGACCAGTCCTTTTCGCGATGAAGTTAAAAACAGAACATCGGCATCGCTGGCATATTTTTCCAACTCCTCCCGGGTGTGGCAATCGTGGAATACATAATCAATGCCGGCCTTTTCAAACTTTTCTCTCACCCAGTCGGGCACCGGGTGGCTGTCGTTCGCGATATGGGCAACTTTAAACATCTACATGTCGATTCGATAAAGTGGATCCAGACCTTCAGCTACGCGGTCGCAGTTTGTAGCGGCGCAGACCGCGCGATTCCTCGCGGTGCCATCAGTGCCACCTGCAGTGTGCGGCAAGGCAAAAACATTGGGCAGCGCTAATACCGGCTCTGTCGGATCGACCGGTTCTTTGGCGAAGACGTCAAGCCCGGCTCCGCCGATTTTATTTCCCAGTAATGCCTCGAATAAGGCGTCCTGATCAACAAGCCCACCACGGGCGATATTAATAAGGCACGCCGTCGGTTTCATTAATGCAATCCGCTCGGCGCTAATTATTTTCTCGGTCTGCTTGTTGAGATGAAGATGGAGAGAAAGGTAATCACAGTCAGCGCAGAGCTGATCGAGATCGTTCGGGCTGCCGAGAAAATCGGGCTGGATTTCGTCCAGCACTTCCTGCTCGATGGGACGAACATCAATGGCTTTTATGATCATCCCGAATGGTTTAGCCCGTCGCGCCAATTCCTGCGCGCTGGCGCCAAATCCAACCAATGCGAGGGTGCGACCCACAAGGTCATGCCCTTTGATCATCCCGTTCACACTCTCTTTGATATGATCCTGAGCTTCATTATATTTATGGGCCAACATGAGGATAAACATCATTGCCGTCTGAGCAAGCGCTACGCTGCTGAATATACCCGGACAATTAGACACGGGGATTCCTTTGCTTTTCATGTATTCCAGATCGAAGTGCTCAAACCCGACACTTTGCAGCTGCCAGAATTTTACTCCGGCCTCACTCGCGGCATCCATCATTTCAGGTGTGCTGCGGTTCAGTTGTACCACCACATCGATTCCTTCAAATTGTGGTTTTACCGGTTTGTCATAATTGAAGTATCGCAATTCATGATGTTTGCTTAATTCTTCAATTACTTCAATTCCCCATATTCCGGCTCTTTCAGGATTATTTAATAGCAGAACGTGAGCTTTATTCATATCGATTCCAGTTATGTTTTTTTAAATAATGAATAATTAAGTCTTTCCGCAATAAAGAAAGTCTAATTATCGAATCCTTGCATTTTTTCTATCCTTTGATGACGATTATAACTTTTCTTCTGGATTAGAGTTATCTTTTTCCATGATTTACTTTTAATTCAAAGGATATAACATAATAATGACCCTTTTTTTGCTGATATTTATAATTTTAAATTCCCGTGAGTAAAACATCACAAGACTCTTTCGATTCAGTGGAAGCGGCGATCCAGGATATTGCCGAGGGAAAACTGGTGATCGTAACCGATGATGAACAGCGTGAGAACGAGGGTGACCTTATAATGGCTGCGTCCAAAGTCACTCCCGAAGCGGTTAATCTGATGATACGTTATTGCAGCGGAATAATTTGTGTGCCCACGACAAGTCACCAACTCAAACGTTTGGGCATCAATCAAATGGTCTCGGAGAATCGCGAAATTCAACGGACCGATTTTGCAGTTTCTGTCGATGCCGCGGAAGGGATCACCACAGGTATCAGCGCATTTGATCGCGCCACTACGATTAAATTGCTTGCTGATCCTCACAGTCATTCCGAACACCTTGTCCAACCGGGTCATGTTTTTCCCTTGCGCGCCAAGCCAGGAGGAGTTCTCCAGCGAGCAGGGCACACTGAAGCTGCCGTGGACCTGGCGGTTCTCGCCGGGTTACACCCGAGTGGAATAATCTGCGAACTCCTCAACGATGATGGTTCCTGCGCGCGACTGCCCGAGTTGATTCAATTTAAAAAGAAGTTTCATCTCAAACTTATCTCTATTGCCGATCTTATCCAATACCGACATAAACGTGAAAAGCTTGTAGAGAAACTTGCTCAACAACCGTTCTCCTCCTCTTATGGAAATTTTGATTTGCATGTTTTTCGCAATATTCTCGACCGCCGTCATCATATAGCGCTCAGCATCGGCGAACTTAATGAAGAGCCGACCCTCGTTCGGGTCCACAGTGAAAATCTTCTCAGTGATATTTTCCAATCCCGTGAAATGAATAGCCATCAATCACTTGTTTCTTCACTAGAAATGATTGCCAGAGAAGAATCAGGCGTCATCCTCTACCTCGAACAGCCGCACAGTGGTTTTAATGTCGAGAATACGGCTCCGGGTAAGAACGGTAAAATCGCTCCGGCGCATATGGATTTTCGCGACTACGGTATCGGGGCACAGATACTGTCCGAACTCGGCCTGAAAAAGATTCGCCTTCTTTCCAGTACTCATCGCAATGTTATCGCGCTCGATGGCTACGACTTGGAGATCGTCGAGCACATACCGCTTACTTAATCAATTCCCTCCAGTAATTTTTTAAACTCGATGAGTCTCGATAATCCAGAATCTATGAAAGCGGAAGACGCTGGACGGAAATATGCCATTGTCGCCTCCCGCTATAACCAGGACCTCGTCGATCAATTAATCGATAGCGTCTTAAAAACATTCGATGCCGCTGGAGTAAAAGAGGATGCCCTCGAATTAATCCGGGTGCCGGGTTCCCACGAAATTCCTTATACCCTTAGCATGCTTGCCGAAACCAGGCAGTTTAACTGTCTCATCGCACTGGGTGTGATTATTGCCGGGGAGACCGATCACCACGAAATAATCGCTCAGAGTACCAGCCTGGCAATCCAGCAAATAGCCATGGAAACGCAAACGCCTGTTATTAACGGCATTATCACCGCCACCCGTGAACAGGCTGAAGCGCGTTGTGGGGGTGAAATCAACCGGGGTGTGGAGTTTGCCAATGGGGCCCTCGAGATGGCCCGAGTGGGGGCCCAACTCAATCAGCTGTGGGTGGAACAGGGCTTATTTGAAAATAATGTGTTGCTTGGCCGTGAAGAACCGGAGAGCTGGGATGACTTTATTGATGAAGATGAAGCAGTGGAGGAGAAATAGATAGTATGAGCTCTCGACGTGACAATCGCATTGCCGCCTTCCAATTCCTTTACATGTGGGATATCAATACCCCCGATGATCTGGATAGCGAACTGAACATTTTTTTTGAATCTCAGCCAGAACCTAGCGACTACTATATATTTGCTGATGAACTTATCCGCGGAACGATTGAACATTGTCGTGAAATAGACGGCGAGATTAAATCTCATGCCCAAAACTGGTCGTTTCAGCGAATTGCCAAAGTCGACCTGGCCATACTTCGCCTCGCCATTTATGAGCTGCTTAAAAGAAATGATATCCCCCCCATTGTTTCCATCAATGAGGCCATAGACTTAAGCAAAATCTTTTCCATTCCTGATGCCAGGCGTTTTATCAACGGAATACTCGACAAGCTTAAAGCTAAACTTCAACGGCCCTTCAGGGAACCGGCTATTGATTGAATATTTCCATGCCTGGAATTTTTCAAAAATTCAAAGAGGGTCTCAAAAATACAACCCCTACTTTTTACTCTGCTTTCGGTAACCTTGACCGTTTATTATCCGGGAAAAGTCTGGATCCCGAAACTATCGACCAAATAGAAGAGACCCTCTACAGCGCAGACATCGGTGTTAGTGGCACGACAAAAATAATAGAGGGAATCAAGAGTGCCTGCCAGAAGGATAGAGCAATTCGCCAGGAGGAAGTATCTTCAATCATCGCCGCAGTCCTGAAAAAAATACTCGATGGAGCCGAAGGCAGGCTGCAATGGAATGCCCGCGGGAAACCGGAGGTCGTGTGTCTTGTTGGAATCAATGGTTCGGGTAAAACAACGACCGCGGCAAAACTGGGATTCCATTTAAAACAATGCGGTTTATCAATACTTCTCGGTGCTTGTGATACTTTTCGTGCCGCTGCTAATGAACAAATAAAAAGCTGGGCTGATCGACTCGACCTTGAATTGGTGTCCAGTCAACAGGGTGCAGACGCCGCCGCCGTCGCTTTTGACGCCTACCAGGCAGCCGTAAACCGCAAGCGCGATGTTCTTGTTCTCGATACCGCCGGACGGCTCCATACTAAAGGCAATCTCATGGAAGAGTTAGTGAAAATCCGTCGCGTTCTCCAAAAAAATGACCCCGCTGCTCCCCACCATAGCTGGCTGGTCATCGATGGTAGCATTGGGACCAACTCCATCGAACAGGCGCGGCAATTCAATGAGCAATTCGGCATTACGGGATTAATCATTACCAAGTTAGATGGGACCAGTCGCGGCGGTTCTATAATTGGTATTTATGAGGAGCTGAAACTGCCCGTTTATTTTATCGGCCTGGGTGAAAAGGAGGAAGACTTACTGCCCTTTACAGTGGACAATTATGTGGATGCCCTATTGGGTTTGGATAAAGCATGACGGCCACACTTTCAGTGGAAATGGGTGAGAGAAGTTATGATATTTACTTCACTCATAATGATTGGGAGGCATTGAAGAATAATCTGGCCCGGAGCCTCTCTTCAGATCAACACTACGCCGTTGTCACGGATGAGAACATCGAAGATAATTTAAATAATAAGTTCCAGGGATTTGATTTTCTTCCCCATCCACCGGCACTTCGTATAACATTAAAGGCTGGTGAGTTGTCTAAATCGGTAAGTGGGCTTGAAAAACTGTATCATGCCCTTGCCGAGAATCGCATCGACCGCTCCGGGGCAATAGTCGCTATGGGCGGCGGTGTGATTGGAGATTTAGCAGGTTTTGCCGCCGCCTCTTATATGCGCGGAATCGATTTATACCAGGTCCCTACTACCCTTCTGGCCATGGTCGATAGTTCCGTGGGTGGGAAAACAGGAATAAACCTGCCCCTTGGTAAAAACCTGGTCGGGGCTTTCTATCAACCCAGGGCTGTATTCATTCATACTGATTTTTTGCAATCCCTCCCTCAACACCAATTCAACGCGGGTATGGCCGAAGTTATAAAATATGGTTTACTCGCCAATGCCACCCTCTTCGAACGCCTTCAAAAGATGGGAAATCTTACCCCTGCGCATCCGGAATTGCCGGAGATTATTCGCCAATGTTGCAAAATAAAAGCGTCCTTTGTTGAGAGTGACGAAAGAGAGTCTGCTTCGATCGGAGGAAGGGCGTTGCTGAATCTTGGCCACACCTTTGCTCACGCCATTGAAGCGGTTACCGGTTATGACCAGTATCTGCATGGCGAGGCGGTAGCCGTAGGTCTGGTCATGGCCGCCCGGCTCTCACAGCGTTTAGGTCATCTCTCGGATAATGAGGTCCAATCCATTCTCAACATTCTCATAAATGTTAATCTTCCCATCAAGTTGCGTGAACCCTTAGCGCCGGCTACTCTGATTAATGCCATGAAGAGCGATAAAAAGGTAAAACATGGAAAGCTCCACTTTATTGCCTTGGAGCAAATCGGCAAAGCCGTGAACGTTGAAGATGTGCCTGATAGCTGGATAGAAGAATTATGGCTTGAAGCCGGAGCTGAGGGGAAATGAATTTCTAATTTTCATTCTTCATTCACAATTCCCATCCCAAATTCCTAATTCATAATTCATAATTTCCCATGGCCGGCTTCGACGAAAACATTGTACGCGAATATTTTGAACTGCACGGGTTTCTCGTCCGTCAGTTGCGTAAATACCAGGTACAATCACGGAGGAAAATGGCTGAAGAAGAAATCGATTTAATTGTTTATAATCCCTCTTATGTGAGAAACAGCCGAAACCCGGATTTTTTTCTGTTCTCAAATGAACTGCCCTATATCCGTCATGCAGTAGTTGTCGTAAAAGCCTGGCACACTACTTTGCATTTTACCCCCAACATGCTGCGTAGCAGCTCCGATATATTTAATTTTCTTGAAAAAAATGTCCTCAAAAAAGCGGAGGAATTATTTAAATTTAATGAAGAGGAATATGAGGATAGCTCAAAATTATTAAAAGTTCTTGTCCTTCCTGGATTACCTACCGCGGATCCCCATCGTTCAGAAAGCATCAAGCTTTTGCGCGAACACGGTATCGATGGCATAATTTCTTTTCGTTCTATGCTTATAGATATTCTTGCAAAAGTGCAGACTAACCACAATTACCAGAAATCTGAAATTTTACAAATCATGCGTATCTTGAAAAATTACGATCTCATCAAGGATCCCCAGTTGAACCTGTTCAATGATTAGGTTATGGGCCTCTCTCGTCACTGGTGTTAATCTAACATGCCGATGAGTAAAATCGCAATCACCTGCGGCGATCCCGCGGGAGTAGGACCGGAGATAATCGAAAGTTGGGTAATAGAAAAAAACCCAATGCTCGATAACATATGTCTCATCGGACCGGCAGCATGGCTTGATAACATTATCGCGGCAAACCCCGTGACGATACAACCGGTTGGCCCTAAAGATTTTCGCGCAAACCCCGGAGAACCCAGTCTCACCGGCGCAGAAATAGCTTTAGAAGCGCTGGAAGTCGCTGCTGACGGTTGCCGGGAAAATCATTTTTCAGCTGTAGTCAGCGGTCCTGTGAGCAAAGTCTGGATGAAACGTGTGGGGTTTGATTTTCCCGGACAAACAGAATTTTTCGCCAAACGCTGGGGAGGTAACCCGACAATGGCATTTGCTGGAGGCCGGATGCGAGTTGTTCTCGTCACCTGGCATCTACCTCTGCGCAAGGTGGTTAAACATATAAATAAGGAGAATCTGAGTAAGGCCATAGGGCATGCTTACAAATTGGCAAATGCCCTCGGCGCAAAGCACCCGCGTATCGGCGTTTGTGGTTTGAATCCACACGCGGGAGAAGATGGGTTGTTGGGCGATGAAGAATCCACTTTGATTAATCCAATACTCAAAAAATTAGAAAATAAATTTCCAGGCCTCTCTCCCTGCCAGGCAGCCGACACCTTATTCTGGCGTCATCTCCAGGGTGAATTCGATATCGTTGTAGCGCTCTACCACGACCAGGGACTGGGACCCCTTAAAACTGTCGACTTCGACACTTCTGTGAACATCACTTTAGGTCTGCCATGGATCCGCACCAGTCCCGATCATGGAACAGGTTTTAATATCGCGGGAAAAGGCATTGCCCGTCACACAAGTCTGTCTCACGCTATCGATCTGGCATACAGATTGAACCAAATTGAAGCGTCTGCGCTATCAGCCTCATAGAAAACCCTCGTCAATAGGGTCGGTGACAGCTGAATGGGCTTGAAACTTGATTTTAAGCGGAAATTTTATATTATTACACTCTTATTTTTAGAAACAGGTTTTCAGCTGTGAATAGAAATACCGCTGGATTGTGTTAAACCCTGGGATAACTATAATTTACAAAATTCTTTAAGTTCACCTGTTCGTGTATGATGGTCCCTCATTTTCAGATCTTACTCACGGATATATTTACCCGCTAACAGGGTTTTAATTTAACCTTTCACGGCACCCTAATATATGTCAGTTCCACCTTCTATCGATCTCCCTGAAGGCGTCCGCCTGGGTAATGAAAATTTGATTCAACTTTCGGAAGCTGCGGGTTTAAAAATTCTCTCCCTTATCGAACGCGAACAAAAAGGGATATACTTGCGTATAGCGATTACGGGGGGTGGATGTAATGGGCTTAGTTACAAAATGAAATTTACGGATAGCCCAAAACGAGGTGATATTCTCGTCCAATCTGCAGAAGCCAGTGTCGTTATGGATAGCAAAAGTGCCCTTTACCTCAAAGGGACGGCTCTTGACTACTCGTCGGATTTAATAGCTGGCGGATTTAAATTTGAAAATCCCAATGCAAAATCGAGCTGCTCCTGTGGGGAAAGTTTCAGCCTGTAATGACAGGCCCCGCGTTTCATCGCGCGCACCTTCCTGATACGGATCCTCAACTTTCTAAATGTTAGGACGAAAAAAAAGGTTACTGGAAAATATCAGCTTCCTCATGGATGTGATCTCCGGTTTCTTTCTCATGATCGTCGTCTATTATTTTCTCTTCTATTTGAGAGATTTTTGGGAAGATCTGTTAAATAGTATTACCGGTTATCCATTTAACATTGAGGGTGTCGCTCATCTCAAAGAACAAGGCTGGTTATTTCTGGTTATCCTTTTAAGCCTTTTCACCTCGCTTAAAATGAACCGGTTTTATCAACTCGATTTGTTCGCTAAATGGCATCAAATCGTTTTTCACTCCGCTAAATGCATCGCTATCGGCATGGGCATTTCAGCCATATTTTTCTATTTTTTCTCAATCGTTTATGTGAATCGATCGCTCTTTTTCGGATTTGCCGGCCTCTTTGCCCTCTATCTTATTAGTAAGGAAATCCTCTTTCGCCGCGACCTTGTAAACAAATTCTATCGGAATAACCCGCTTGACGCATTGTTAGTCTGCGATGCGCATGAAGCACAAATACGATTGACCGATTTTAATACCCGTCACTTTTCCAGTGTCGTCATCAAGGGTATTTTACTGACCCAGGGTGACGAAAGTTCTATGCCCGAACAGCTCCGTGACAAATTTGTCGGTCGATTGGAATCGCTGGCCTCGATTTTGAGTCAAGGAACTTATGATATTGTCTTCCTTGCTGACGCCCCTGATAGAACAGGGGATTCACAGAATGTATTGAGCGCATGCGAAGAGCAGGGTGTGGAAACATGGTACTTTGCCGATTTTCTCTCACCCCTGGTCTCGCGGGCGGTGATTGATGAATATGGAGGGATACCTGTTGTCGTTTTCAAAATGACAACGCAACATGAAGGGCAATTCATTGTAAAACGTCTCTTCGATTTAGTCTTATCACTCTTTCTCATTTTTCTCTTTAGCCCACTCTATATTATCATAGCGCTAGCTGTAAAATTAGGTTCGCGGGGGCCGATTTTCTTTGTGCAATCGCGCTCTGGATTCAGGGGCAAACCTTTCTCCATGATAAAATTTCGCACCATGGCTATGGATGCGGAAGATAAACTTGATGAGATACGTGAACAGAACGAATTAAAAGGGCCTGTATTCAAGTCCGAAAAAGATCCCCGTATCACTCCCGTGGGAAAGTTCCTCCGTCGTTACAGCCTCGATGAATTACCGCAAATTTTTAATGTCCTTAAAGGAGAGATGAGTATGGTCGGACCTCGACCCTTACCGGTTTATGAAACTGAAAACTTTGATGCCTTTAATGCCTACCGACGCTATAGTGTGTTACCGGGTATAACCGGACTCTGGCAGGTATCAGGGCGTAATAGTATCGAAGATTTTTCAGAATGGGTGCGTCTCGACCTTGAATATATTGACCATTGGAGCCTCTGGTTGGATATCACTATATTGCTGCGCACCATTCCAACTGTAATTTCCGGTGATGGTGCCAGCTAGTTTATACTTCCACCCGTAAAGAAAAAGATCAGTAAAAAAAGTTTGAAAAAAAAATATAAACAGACACTATTTTAAAAGCACTAAAAACATATAGCTCTGATTTATTCAATACATAGTCCTAATAGCCCCACCCCTCGCTCGCTGCCGGAAAAGTTCACCGCGCGAAGTTTTTATTATTCCGCAAGAAGGATTTAATGACGAGACAATTTAGCTCTTCCGGACATTACCGCGGCAGAGGCAGGCAGCATGGTAAAGGGTACATTCGCAAAAACGAGCGAATTCGTGCGCGTGAAGTCAGGCTCATCGGTCCCGATTCCAAACAAATTGGAATATTACCTACCTCCGAAGCGCTCTCCATGGCCAGGCAACACGGGTTGGATTTAGTTGAGGTCTCATCGAGCACCCGGCCTCCTATTTGCCGTATCCTCGATTTTGGCAAATACAAGTACGAGCAGTCGAAAAAAAGCAAAGTTTCCAAACAACAATCCTCTAAAATTAAAGAAGTTAAGTTACGTGTTCGTATCGAGCAGCATGATTATATAACAAAACTGCGTCATGCCGAAGATTTCCTTTACAAGGGTCATAAATTAAAAATATCCCTTATTTTTAGAGGGCGGGAAAACGAACATAAAGATTTGGGCTTCGAGATTGTAAACCGAGCCATCCAAGATCTTACTCAGGTTGGTCACAAAGACAGTGAGCCAAAACTGGCTGGAAGGAATATAATCGTTACCCTTTCTCCTCAACCCGCAAATCAGCGTACTCTTAAGTATAATATAGCTCAAGAGGCGGACTAGGCCTTTTCACCTAAATGGCCATCAGGATAAGCAACCATTCTTCGACTGCCTCATCCTCTTCGCCCATCAATTACCTAATAACTATTTTTGTATTAAATTTTGCGAGAGAGACGAAGATTATCTCGAATAACTTTTAACCTGACGGCATTCGGCTTTCATCCTAAATAGTATGAGCCCAAATTTACCAGTTCGAAACAGCGTTCGATTATTTAATTCGTCGCTCGCGCTATGCGCCTTTCTCTGCGCTGTATTATTCTTCAGCCCCGAGACACGGGCGAATGTAAAATTTAATGGGGTACCTTATCTCGGCCTCAAAAACCTGGCGAATAATTTAGGCATGAAACACGGCTGGGTGAACAGAGGAAAAAGTATAGTCCTTACCAGCCAATGGTCGCGACTTGAATTTGAGGTGCATAAACGGGAAATAAAGATTAATGGGATCAGGGTATTTCTCGGCTACCCTGTAGCTCTGAAAGGACAGGATCTTTATATCAGTAATATGGACTATGATAATAATATCTTACCCATCTTAACGCCTCAAAAGAATACCAAAGTTCCTAAACTGTTCCACATTGTCATCGATCCCGGACATGGTGGCAAAGACCCCGGTGCCGAAAATAAAATTTTGAAAATAAATGAAAAGACCATCACCTTTGATGTCGCGATACGACTGAAAAAAATACTCGAATCGAATGGCTACCGTATCACCCTCACGCGCAAAAGTGACAATTTCATTGATTTGGGAAATCGGACAAAGATTGCTAATAAATTAAAGGCTGACCTTTTTATCAGTGTTCATATCAATTCGCATTCATCAAATAAAGTGCGCGGTCTTGAAACCTTTGTCTTAACACCCTGCAATCAACCCTCTTCCTCCCGTAAGACTCTACTCTCCACGGATCATACCCTCTATCCCGGCAATCGTTACGATGACTGGAACACTTTAGCAGGTTATTATGTCCAAAGGGAATTAATCAGAGAACTTCCTTCGCCCGACCGGGGCTTGAAGCGGGCCCGTTTTAAAGTTTTAAGGCATTTGGACTGTCCGGGGATCTACGTGGAGGGTGGATTTATTTCCCATGCTATCGAATCGAGAAATCTTGGAGCCGCATCGTATCGTCAGCAAATCGCGAAAGCGGTTGCCGATGGCGTAATCCGCTATCAGAAAACAATAAATCGTCTTCGAGAAAAAGCATGATATTTTTCATCTTCTGAATGAACAGTCGGACAATAACTGGCTTTATTGGTTAAACAGCTTCTCTCCTCCCATGCGCTTTTTTTTATTACTATTATTTATCGCTCTCGGCACCACACCCTTTTTCGCGGTTGGAGTCACCGCTGACAAGGTGGTTGTAGTGGCCAATATTAATCAGTCAGTATCCGTTAAGCTTGCAATACATTACCTCGAGAGTAGAAAAATCCCCGAAAAAAATCTCATCCTCCTCGATGCCCCTGCTGAGGAGGAGATTACATGGACTCAATTCATCGAGTTTATTTATAATCCCCTCGTCAACTCGCTTATTGAGCATGGTTGGATTGATGCCATGAATTCCGAATTAGTCGATATTCACGGGCGCCGCCGTTATGCCGTGTCGAAACACAATATCGATTACCTCGTCCTCTGCCGGGGCATCCCCCTGAAGATCTCCAATGATCCAAAGCGCGTGGAAAACGAACCCACTAACCATCTGCGCCCGGCATACGTGAAAAATAAATGTTCCCTCGATGGAGAACTGTCACTATTAGCGGTACCCCAGCTTCCTATTACCGGATGGGTGCCCAATCCCCTTTATATAAGGGACCGTCCCTCCTTTCTTGAAAACCAGCAAGTGATAAAAGTGTCACGACTGGACGGCCCCAGTTTGGGTGCTGCGATGGCGCTTGTGGACAACGCCATCCTCGCCGAAGAGCGTGGACTTGTCGGGCGTGCCTATGTTGACCGGGGTGGGCAACATGACAAAGGTGAAAAATGGCTGATCAAAGTTGCTGATCAAATAGCTTCTTTGGGGTATGATTTAACCGTAGATAAAAATAAGAAAACCTTTCCCATGAATGCCCCATTTATCGAACCCGCGCTCTACTTTGGGTGGTATACCCAACATGTGAATGGGCCTTTTCTCAAAAAGGACTTTCAGTTTCCCCCCGGGGCAATTGCGGTACACATTCACAGTTTTTCGGCTAATACTTTACGTAATGCCAATAAAAACTGGTGTGCTCCCTTCATCGCCCGGGGTGTGACTGCCACCCTGGGTAATGTAAATGAACCCTATCTCGAGTTCACTCACCATCTCGACCACTTTTTTGAAGCCCTCTCCAGAGGCTGGACTTTAGGGGATGCTGCTTTCTACGCCTTACCTACCCTCAGTTGGCAGGCTGTATTAATCGGAGATCCTCTTTACCGTCCCTTTAAAGTTGCTTCTGCGGGACAAGACCAGCCAAATTAAACTTTTTCGACAATTCTGTCCGCGAGCCCGTAGTCAATTGTTTCCTGGGCATTCATATAAAAATCACGGTCGGTATCTCGCTGTATTTTTTCCAAAGGCTGACCCGAGGCATCGGAAAGAATGCGATTTATTTCCTCGCGGGTTTTCTCCATTTCCTGGGCTTGGATATTAATATCGACTGCCGCTCCCATAAACCTACCCATGATAAGCGGTTGATGAATCAATACCTGGGCGTGAGGGTAAAGCAGCCGTTGCCCCTTGGTCGCGGCGGAAAGTAGTACGGATCCCATGCTGGCCGCCATTCCCGTGACAACAATAGTGATTGGAGAGCTGACTAACTTCATCGTATCGTAAACCGCCATGCCCGAGGTTGTCGATCCTCCAGGCGTATTGAGGTAAATTGTAATTTCTTTGTCAGCATCCATGGCTTCGAGATAAAGCAGGCGCTCGGTCACGTCCTTACACAAATCGTTATTAACCTCTCCCCAAAAAAATATTTTCCTCTCTTCGAGGAACTTCTTTTGCATCAATTGATTGATGCTCTTAAGATCTTCCCAGTCGGATTTTTCTTCCATTTTATTTTTCACCACTTGTATTATTGATTTTTATCAAATGACTTAATGGCATATATAGTTAATTTCGGACTGTGACCAAGAAAAATATTTATGCAAATTGTTTAACTTCTTCGACTGGAAACTGTCTGGCAGGTTCCCTTTGGTTTACTTCTAATCACTTTTAGGCATTTAGTATTGCTCATGGACCCATCCTTTCCTCACCTGAGTGACCAGATGGTAATTTCAGTAGATAAAGTCTTTTTCAGTTTGATATGTGATTCAATAGCTTTAATTTTAAAATAAAAGTATTTCTGCGACCTGTTATATAATTAAATTATTATGGGACTCCGCCCTGAACAGATTCTTGAGACTTGCATTTATGTCGATGATTTGGCCAGGGCTGAACAGTTTTATCATGAAACGCTGGGGTTGGAGCTGATTTCTAAAGATGATAACCGTCATCTTTTTTTTCGCCTCGGAAGAAGTGTTTTTCTCGTTTTCAAACCGGACGCCACCATGGTTCCTGGAAAGGAGAACGCGGCGCCTGTCCATGGCGCCAGGGGATCATGCCATGCTGCTTTTGCCGTAAGGAGCCGTGAAATTGACCCATGGCGTGAAAAGCTTTGCGCAAAAGGGGTTGAAATTGAAAAAGAGATAAACTGGCCGAAGGGTGGAAGATCACTCTATTTCCGTGATCCGGCGGGGAACAGTATTGAACTCGCCACCACCGCGGGGTGGAAAATTACGGAAAATGTTGTTTTCGATTGAGCCCTGCCTAAATACTTCAGCCGCGGTATACCTTTATTCAATAATGACAAATAAACAGCGAATTGATCTTATTGAGGACTATTTACACGAGCATAATTATGCCGATTTGCATACCTTGGCCAAGGAGTTTGCTATCAGCCTCTCGACGGTGCGACGCGCCCTGAATGAACTTGAAGCAAAAGAGGTAGTCCGACGTCACCATGGTGGCGCCAGTTTAATCTACCATGATGTAAATGCCATTGGATATGACTTTATCACCCAGGATGATCGCCAGGCTGAAGAAAAACATGCCATCGCAAAATATATCGCAGCCCTCGTCGAACCGAGTATGACCGTAATCCTCGATGGGGGGACAACAACCTATACGGTGGCAAGATTTTTAGTCTCCAAGCGTATTATTGTGATTACCAATTCACTGCCCATCGCCGCGCTCTTTAATGAAATCAGTTCTATGGAAACTATCGTTACCGGAGGGACTGTTTACCACCGCCTCGGCGTTCTCCTTGGACCGACCTGCGAGTACTCGCTATCGCAAATGCATGCTGATTTAGCGATCCTCAGCGGTGCGGGGATTACGGAAGAAGGTATTTGGAATAGTAACAGTTTCATTGTTTCGGCTCAGAAAAAAGTGTTGAAAGCCGCTGATAAAAGTATTTTCGCCATCGACAGAAGTAAATTTGGCAAACGTGCTCTCGAACTCACCACTTCGTTTAATAAATCTTTTATGGTCGTAACCGAAGCCCAACCCAAGCAAAGTCTTTCCCGCGCCATGCGTGCAGCCGGGACCGATCTTAAAATCGTTCCCCTCGATAAGTAATAGAATAACGCAGCCACGACGGAGCGTTGCCCGCCAGCCGTGATCTCACAGCATTGAATTCCCGCGTATCCGCATTAACCCGTTTTCGCTTATACCATCTATACGACCCGGTCAGGCGATCAGCCTTCACCACGCTCAAGGACATCAGGTCTTTGCTCTTCCAAATGATCCATAATCGCGAATTTAATTAAATCCGGGCGTGTCCAGGGAATATAATGATTGAGGTTGGGAACACGCTGCACCGTAAGCTCCGCGTTGATCAGCATGCGCTCTGCAAAGGCGGCGTTTTCTGGAGAAACCAGACGATCGCGATCACCGTGTATCAGATATACCGGAACATGGATCTGCTTCCATAGGGGTATCATTTTTTCAAGTTCTCCTCTTAATGGAAGAATTTCCTGGTTGGCAGTCGTTAGATTCTTGGGGATCACTTGATTAACAATCGGTAATTTAACAAGATGCTGATACCAGAATGTCCCTTCGAGTTCAGGATCTATGGTGGGTGATATCATAATGAGTCCATCGATCTGATCGATAAAATCCATCGCCATGCGCGCGATCACGGGACCCCCAAAAGAATGTCCCACCAGAATTGCTCCCGAACCGGATCGATTGCGTTCAAGAATCGGTTTCAGCATAGCCGCCTGTCGCTTAAGAGACTTGACTTCACGACCGAGTTCCGAGTCGCCAAAACCGGGGCGGTCAACCGATATCATGCGAACTTTACCTTGGAGATCAGTATCTGCCATGAGACCGGCAAAAGCCTTCCATGAACCGGGCGATCCGTGGACAAAGACAACTAAGGGCAAGCTGGCATCGCCGATATCTGCATAATGAATGGCACGACCATCAATTTCGTAGGTATGAAATGTCGGCATATAGCCGGAAGCAAATTGCTCACTTACATATAAAGCCCTGTCCGGCATCGATCGGCATCCATAGAGAAAAACCGCAAGTGCGGACAGCATCAACATACAGATATACTTCATGGGAGTGAGCATCGCTTTATTGTATATCAAGAACTTGAATCAGTCCTTTAATATATAACGCGATGTCGTATCCGACGCAAATAAAATACCTATTTCGGTGTTGTATGACGCCTAATTACGCCGGTTTTCTCTCTACCTTGAGAAGGAACCTTCCCGAGGGCAATCAACCCGGTCATAAAACGCAGGTTTTTTTTCGAAAGGTCGTGGGAGAGGATTAATCGATGACGCGCAATCTCAAAACGGTGAGCCTCGAAAATGGGAATAAACATTATCGCTTCATTACCGATTCATCTCGTTGGCAACAGCACTACGGAGGGCGGCAACAGCTTTCGCGTGTATTTGACAGATGCGTGCTTCGGTCACGCAGAATACTTGAGCGATCTCCGATAATCGCATGTCTTCATAATAGTACATGGCATGGCCAATATTTTTTTCTGACGGTCAGGCAATTTTTTTATGCATTTTACCATAATCTCTCTCATTTCCTCTCTTTGTATCATCTCCCAGCACGGCTTTTGTTGCTCATCGGCGAATGCTTCATGTAAGTCCGGCTCACTGTTCTCATCGATTCGAAATGATCGATCGAGTGATATAATATTTACCGGTATGACCTGTTTCATCATGCGTTTGAATTCTTTATCATTCAGACCCATCTCTTCTTTGATCTCATCATCCTCCGGGGCGCGCCCTAAACGCTGTTCTAACATTTCCACCACCTTCTGAAGCTGTCTGACTTTGGCACGGGCGGTGCGGGGCATATTATCAAGACGCCTTAATTCATCCAGTATGGCACCACGTACACGCATTGCCGCATAAGCTTCAAAGGTGTGCCCCTGGGCGTGATTATATTTTTGTGAGGCCGCAATTAATCCTAGTATTCCTACGCTGTGCAGATCATCGGTATCGATATGAGAGGGCAGGTTTTTTGCTATGCTGTTTACTACTCTTTTTACCAGGGGTAGATTACGTTCAACGATACTAATACTGCTCAACGCTTCCCCCTGCTTAATAAATTTTTTTGATAATTAACTGTCCCTGTCATCTGTTTTTATGATCGCCGATTTAATGGGTTTGATACTCACTTATGCTCAGTGTCGGAGCGGTGTCGTATGGAATCTCCTCATCCTGAAATCGCTTTTACCTTAATCTGAGATCCGTGGATTTCAGTAAGAGCGCAGGATGATTTTTCCATGCTTATGACTAAAAGCACCCACCGTGCCAGCTCGCGGTCATAATCATCTATGCTGTTAATTATCATCAGGATATATTAAATACAGGGGGGCCATTCCCATAAATATAACCATTGGGGGTAAATTATTCCTAGTTGGTATATAACTAGTTTAATTACAACTATTTATATTTTAAATATTGCAATTAAGCATGTGGTGATGACGGAGCACCTCAATAACACAGGGGTAGGAATAAATTACCCGGCAAAAGTTGAAATCTTCTTGCTGGGAATATTATTCCTATCGTTTAAATAGAGGTTAAGGTTATCAAGCACCCCTCCAGCTATGGCTGTTCTTCTTTGTCGTGGGTGAGCGAGAACCATTATGGAGAAGTGCCTTGCAATCCCCTTACACGGACATCCCTAATCCCCTCATTCCTGGATACGCTTTTCCTGATGTTTGTCTACCGACCTGGCCCCAATTGAAAATGCCTCTAAACCTGATTGCGTTAAAAACAAACCGGCAAAAGTTATAGCGTAAGTCAAAATGATTGCCGCCAGAGTTTTTCCCCAGCTGACATCGAGAAATATTTTGCCGAGTTGAACACCGATAAGCAGTAAAAGTCCTATTCCGGAAGCTAATTTTACAACTATTTGCAGCGTTTCATTCTCCAAGTGATGGACAATATAAATATCGGCCGTGGTCAAACCAAGGACCAGAAAAACCGTGGGGACCAGCATACCTATAAATACAAGCATGATGTTTTGTTTGCTATCCACTAAAGCGGAAGCAATCAATTTACCAAAGATGATCAGACAACCTGCGGCCACTCCAGAGAGGATATAAAAATCTACCCCAACCAGTTCGGTCATTAAAATAATGCCAAGGTTTGCCTTGAGGGTATCAAGCCAGATTTGCATGCGTTCCATGATTAGGATTTATTCTCATAAAATCAATTTTAAAGCGGTAAGCGGAGATTCAACACGTTCCGCGGACGCGACGGAGCGCCCGTTGAATAGTTCACCGATCACTGGCAACGGGGCTCTCCCCCATTTTGACCTTTTGACCTATTGACTTTTTGACATCTACCCTTCCACGCTTTCCCGCATTTTCGCTTTTACGCGTACACGCGTTTTCCCTTCCACGCTTCTTAAATTTCTATCGACAATCGGTAATCGGTAATCGACAATCTCCCATCATCCTCTCGAGCTCCCGGTAAATATATGAGTGAACCCCTGCGTTACCCTTCTCTCTCAGAAAGTCTGCAGTCACGGAACTTTATAAATTTACTCCGTTTCTTTGGACCCGGGGCGATCATTGCCTCGGTGACCATAGGCAGTGGTGAAACCGTATTTGCCTCACGCGGTGGAGCACTTTTTGGGTATACCTTGCTCTGGTGTTTTGTCGGAGGGGGTCTAATGAAATTTGTCCAGGTATACACCGCTTCACGGTACATTACATTAACCGGTGAGCATCCCATCGAACGCTGGAAATATTTACCGGGTCCGCACGGTTGGGCTGTCTGGGTCCTATCGATAATAAGCATTATCTGCTTCCCCTTATGGTTGTCCGGACTTCCTAAAATGCTGGGCTCACTGATGGTGTGGATTTTCGAGATGGAAGGAAATACAGTCTGGGGGGACCCAAGGGTATGGGGCAGTATGATTGTCCTTGTCGCGGTTTCTCTGACCATGATTCAGAGTTACAAAGCTCTGGAAATAACGCAGACCTTTGTTGTCGCGTTGCTTCTGGCCTGTATTTTAGTCGCCGTCTTTGCCATTGAGCCTGACTGGCTTGCCGCCTTTTTCGGAATGATAATACCAAGCAAGCCGAATTACGAAGCCTGGGTTCATGCCAGCTATCCAGCGATCAGCGCAAGGTCAGCGTGGATCGAATTAGGCACTTATTTAGGCGCGATAGGGGGAGGCACTCAGGACTATTTTGGATACATCGGTATGCTGCGTGAAAAAAAATGGGGCCTTCTCGATCGTGATAATGAAGTAGGTCCTGAAGGGGTGAACCTGGCCGCCGATAGCGATAATATTAAAGCGGGTCGAAAGTGGCTGATCGCTCCGTTAACCGATGCGGTCGTTTCCTTTTCGTGTGTTGTCCTCTTTACCATTGCATTTATGGTCCTTGGAGCAGCCATCCTTCATCCTAAACATATCGTTCCCAACGGTCTACAATTGCTCTCTGTCCAGGCTGAATTTCTGACCCTGCTTCATCCAAAATTAATTTACCTTTATCAAATCGGTGTCTTCATGGCCTTCTTTGGGACCATATTTACTGCCTATGAGCTCTATACCAGAACAACCTATGAATGCCTTCGCCCCATCGTCCCGCGCATCAGAAAAATGTCTATCACTAAGCTCAGACCTTGGGTCGTCGCTTATTGTGCACTGGGGGGTTTGGCAATAATGTGGTTGGGTGGCAATCCTGTGGCAATTGTTACCCCGGCAGCCATCTTTGGCGGTGTCTTAACCTGTGGTTTATGGTGTTTTCTCATGATCTGGACCGACCGTAAATACCTTCCTCAACCCCTGCAGATGGGAAAGACCCTTCTTATTCTCAATCTCATCAGCGGCCTCTTTCTCACCGTTTGGGGAATTCGGGGCATTTATGATTATATCGGTAATCTTTTCACAGGCTGACCGTGTCTGAGCATAAAGTAAGTGTAATCTGGCGTCGCAAAACCGACGATTTTCAATATAAAACCTACAGTCGGGACCACAGCTGGAAATTCGAAAACGGAACAGAAGTCAAGGCCTCTGCCGCGCCTGACTATCTTGGCAACGCCAACCGCGTTAATCCCGAAGAGGCCTATGTTGCATCCTTATCCAGCTGCCATATGCTTACCTTTTTAGCCATAGCATCCTACCAGGGATTTACAATCGACAGCTATACCGATGAAGCAGTGGGGCTTCTAGAGAAAAACAGCTCGGGTAAAATGGCCGTGACCCAGGTAACCCTATCGCCGGAAATAAATTTCAGTGGTGAAAAAATACCCTCGGCCGAGGTCCTGAATGCCCTGCACGATAAAGCCCATCGCGAATGCTTTATCGCTAACTCGGTTACCACCAAAGTGATTGTGAATATGCGGTAGCGCGTTACCGCGATTATGCGTAGAAGCGTGTAAGGGTAGAAGCGAGAATGTGGAAATGCGTTTAAGGGTTTAAGAGTAAATGTGGGAGAAACCTGTGTCAAGTGATTGGTGATAAATTGTACTAGTTACGACTTGATCTTACAGGTTACCCTGTCTGGAAGTATAAAGTGTCAGCTAGCTAATGGTTGTTCATTCTCCTGGTTAAGTTCATCTACTTTTTGGCTCCAAAGATCCTTGTCCTCAAGGAAGGTCTGCATCGGGGTACGCCCGCAGCACATCTTGCCCTGATGAGTGCGTTCATGGTTATAGTGATACAACCACGCGTCGAGATCTTTTTGCAACTGTTCTAAACTGCTGTAGATTTTTTTGCGGAAGGCTACCTGATAAAACTCTTGGAGCACGGTTTTATGAAAGCGCTCACAGATACCGTTAGTCTGTGGGTGCTTGGTTTTGGTTTTCGAGTGATCAATATTATTGATCGCTAGATAAAGCTCGTAAGCGTGACTGTCGTGGCGGCCGCAATACTCGGTCCCACGATCAGTCAGCACCCGCAACAGTCCCATCGCGTGCTCTTCGAAGAAGGGCAGGACCTGATCATTGAGCAAATCCGCGGCGGTGAGCGGGGTCTTCATTGTATACAACTTAGTAAAAGACACCTTCGCATAAGTGTCGATGAAGGTTTGCTGATAAATACGTCCCACCCCTTTAAGAGTGCCCACATAGAAGGTGTCCTGGGCTCCCAGATAACCGGGATGGGCGGTCTCTATTTCCCCGTGCAACTGATCGCGCTCTTACTTCTTTTCCAAAGCCGCCAATTGCCTCTCGGTTAAGACCAGGCCCTCTTCGGCCACTTTCTTCTCTAAGGCCCTTAACCGCAGCGGGAAGGTTTGCAATTGATGCCTTATCCACACACATCGCACCCCTGCCGGCGAGATTGCCAACCCCTCTTTCCTCAGCTCGTTGGCCACCCGCTGCTGGCCCATCGCAGGGTTTTCCTCCGCTAGCGTGACCACCCGTTTTTCGATCCTCTCATCCACTCGGTTTTTGAAGTTCGGCTGACTGCGACTTTTATCGAGCAGATTCTCGATTCCTCCCTCCTCTACGGCCGCTTTATACCGGTAAAAGGTGTCGCGGCTGAAGCCCATCACCTGACAGGCTTTTGATACATTACCCAGCTCTTCAGCCAGATTTAATAATCCTACTTTATTTCTTATGATTTTTTCGTTTATTCTCATTTGGGTTACTCCTGTTTGGGTCAGCCTCCTAGGAGGCTGTTGTTATCGTTTAACTTCCCACACAGAGTAACCCTTCTCTTGCTTCTGTCAGATCTTATCGTAACTAGTACAGATAAATACACCTCTTACCCGCTTTTACGTTTACACGCGTCTTCGCTTTCCTCTTACACCTTTCTACCCTTTTAACCTTTTACGCGTTTCCACATTCACGCTTTAACGCATTCACGCATCCACGCATTCACGCATTCACGCATTCACCCTTTTAAACTTTTGACCTTTTGACTTTTTGACTTCTTCACCCTCGTGTTTTTTGGCTCTGCGCTTTTCTCCGGGTAATCCAAAGTATAATGGAGTCCGCGACTCTCTTTACGCTGAAGCGCGCACTCAACAATAAGTTCCGCAACCTGGATAAGATTACGCAACTCCAGGAGTCGCGTTTCTACCTTAAAATTCCAGTAATAATCGTCAATTTCTTTGGCCAGATTTTGAATGCGTGCGCGTGCTCTTTCCAGTCGTTTTGTGGTGCGAACAATAGCCACGTAGTCCCACATAGTTCGCTTTAATTCTTCCCAATTATGGGAAAGAACCACGCGTTCATCACTGTCCTGCACATCCCCATCTATCCAGTCCGGAAGCTCAATCGTCTCTTTATTGTCATGCTTTAAAAAGTCCAATACGCTCAGGATTCCATTGTGCGCAAGGACAACGGCCTCGAGCAGAGAATTGCTCGCCAACCGGTTAGCTCCATGTAATCCCGTGCACGCCACTTCACCGCAAGCGTATAATCCGTCCAGGCTTGTCTCAGCAGACTGGTTCGTCATGATGCCCCCGCACAGGTAGTGGGCCGCTGGCACGACCGGGATATATTCTTTTGCCATATTAATCCCATTACGCGCGCAGGTATTAAAAATATTGGGAAACCGTTCTTCGAGGATTTCTTCAGGGTGTCCGGTAATATCCAGCCATAGATGCTTAGCCCCCGATTGCTTCATTTCACTGTCGATTGCTCGAGCGACAATATCGCGTGGCGCAAGATCCGCCTGGGGATGATAATTCTTCATAAACGGCTTCTTGTCCATATTGCGCAGGATAGCGCCCTCTCCTCTTACCGCCTCACTGATGAGAAACCGGTCCTCAGAATTGGTGTAGAGCGCGGTAGGATGAAATTGAATGAATTCCATATTCTCAATTTCAACCCCGGCACGATAGGCCATGGCAATGCCATCACCCGTGGCAATATCGGGATTAGTTGTATATTGATAAGCCTTACCTGCGCCTCCCGTGGCCAGGAGCACCACCGGCGCCCGGAAAGTTTCCACTACCCCCGAACGGACATTAAGCGCATAAAGACCGACTACTTTATCTCCATCGTTGCTATCCGAAATTCCCCCATTGCCCAGACTTTTATAGGTAATTAAATCAATCGCCAGGAAATGTTCCAGGGTTGTAATGTTAGATTTTTGGGCGACGGCGCGTAATAAGGCTGACTCGATTGCTTTGCCCGTAATGTCTTTGACATGCAAAATACGCCTTTTTGAATGGCCTCCTTCTTTTCCTAAAGAGGGACGCCCGTCATCAAGTTGCGTAAAACGCACGCCTAGTTCAATTAATCCCCGAATGCCAGCAGGAGCTTCAGTGATTATCTGGCGCACCACCGCTTCATTGCAGAGCCCATCACCCGCTTCCAGAGTATCGCGCACGTGATACTCTAATTCGTCTCCTTCCGAAGTGACACAGGCGATGCCGCCCTGAGCATAATTGGTATTGGATTCAGCGCGGTTTTTTTTCGTAATAATGGCCACTGAGTAGCCTTTCTCCGCTACGCTGTGCGCGAAACTAAGACCGGCTATTCCACTGCCAACTACTATGATATCGTAAAAGTGCGACATAGACTGAATCAGTGAGTGATAAAACTTACCATATTATCCTGTTTATGCACGACTAACCACTGTGTTTACTAAACGCATGGGATAATAATTAAATGATCATTGCTAAACAAGAACGTTATCAATGAGTCGAATAGTATCACACCAGGCGGCGATGGCGATCAATGTGTGTCCTCGCTTGATTTCTTTAAGGGGCTCCATTGTATCGCGTTCCACAATGGAAACGTAAAGTACACTCAACCGCGGATTTTCAGATAATAAATAATTAATTTCAGCCGAAATGCGGTCCGCGTTTAAAATCCCATCCGTGATCATTTTTTCGGCCTTTTGGAGCGACTTATAAATAGCACATGCATCTTTGCGTTGTGCTGCATTAAGATAGGCGTTTCGTGAACTCAGCGCCAGACCATCCTTGTCGCGAACGGTCGGGCAGACGATAATATCAATGGGTATTCGCAAATCGCGCACCATTCTTTTTATTATCGCGCATTGCTGCGCATCCTTCTGCCCGAACACCGCGAAGTCCGGTCGCACAATATTAAAAAGTATTGCCACCACGGTGGCTACACCCCGGAAAAATAAGGGGCGGGAAATTCCGCAGAGTCCCTCACTTAACTTTTCCTCAGCCACGTAAGTTGAATAATCGTCGGGGTATATTGCTTCCGAGTCAGGGATAAAAACAATATCAGCTCCGCGCTCCTTGCACATTTTTAAATCATTTTTACGCGTGCGCGGATAACTTTTATAATCCTCATTGGGACCAAATTGTGCGGGATTTAAAAATAGTGAAACGATTAATACATCGGCTTTTTTTTTCGCGTAGTCGACAAGGCTGAGATGGCCCTCGTGTAAATTGCCCAGGGTGGGGACTAATCCGATGTGTTTTCCTTCACAACGCAGGCCAAGCGCTAATGATTGCATCTCATTTATGGATTCAATGGTTTGCATTTGCCTGATTCCTTCTTACATTCTTTGCCTCAAAAATAAGAAGAGATCAAAAATTTAGCAAAACGACAAGATTAACAGACTGAGAGAACCATGATAAGAATCAACGAACACTTTCTTAAACTGAAGGCATCGTACCTTTTCCTGGAAATTGCCGATCACGTGTCCGCCTATCAGAAAAAAAATCCGGATCGGGAAATTATAAAAATGGGCATTGGTGATGTTACTGAACCGCTGCCACAAGTCTGCAGAGACGCTTTTCATGCGGCAGTAGATGAAATGGGTCACCGGGATACCTTTCGCGGTTATGGACCTGAACAGGGTTATGACTTTTTAAGAGAGGCTATCGCTCAATTTGATTACCAGTCTCGCGGTGCCGACATTTCAGATGAAGAAATTTTTATCAGTGACGGATCAAAGTGCGACTCCGCTAATATTCAGGAAATATTTGCCACTGATATAAAAATCGCCATCACCGATCCCGTCTATCCGGTTTATCTGGATACTAATGTCATGGCGGGGCGGACCGGAACTGATCATAATGGACGCTTTGAAAATGTCGTCTATCTTAATTCCACTCCGGACAATCACTATATCCCGGAAATTCCCAATGAAACGATTGATTTAATTTATCTCTGTTTCCCCAATAACCCTACGGGGGCGACAGTGACTAGAGATCAGTTAAAAGTGTGGGTTGATTACGCGAGGGTAAATAAAGCGCTCATCCTTTATGATGCCGCTTACGTCAGTTATATACGTGATGAATCACTACCGCAGTCCATCTATGAAATCGAGGGGGCCAAAGAGGTAGCCATCGAATTCCGCAGCTTTTCTAAATCGGCCGGATTCACCGGCGTTCGTTGCGCCTATACGGTTATTCCCAAAATTTTAAAGGCTAATGATAGTAAGGGGGGCGAACAATCCATTCACCCTCTATGGAATCGCCGTCAAAGTACAAAAATGAACGGTGTGTCCTATCCCGTTCAGCGTGCCGCCGAATCAGTCTATACCCCCGAGGGGCAAAAACAGACGAGGGCGCTTACCGATTATTACCTCGGGAATGCCCGAGTTATCCGCGAGGCCATCACCAGCTTGGGCTATAACTGCGTCGGAGGTGATAACTCACCTTATATCTGGATGTATACCGGGAAAGATTCGTGGGAATCATTTGATTTACTCCTGGAAAAAGCAGGTGTCGTCACTACCCCCGGCTCCGGCTTCGGTTCCTGCGGCGAAGGGCATATCCGGCTCAGCGCCTTTAATAATCGTGAAAACGTGACTGCCGCCATGGAACGGATCAGCGAAGTTCTGCGGTAACGCGTTACCGCGATCTCGCGTTTCCCCGGAGGGCCACGCAATGCCTGTCGGTCATAGTCCCGCTACCGCGGGACGACGACTGATCGTAGCCGTGTTATTCTATATAATCCTACGGACGTGACAACGCGCGTCCCTCCATTTATTTCATTCACACATCCACGCATACACGCTTATTCGCTTCCCAACCTCCGCATACACGCTTCTACGCACATCTCCATCTACGCGTAAATGCGGGGAAATTAAAAGGTCACCCCCCCTTTTTGACCTTTTGACTTTTTGACTAACTACCTTCCGAACCGGATGCCAGCTTGTTATAGAGCCAGGCGAAAATGAGTCCTCCGATAAACGCATCGCAAAAGCCCCATGCGAGTCCAATAAGACTTCCAAGTGCACTGATATGATAGCCCCGATAGACGCGCTCTAATAAACCGGCGGTACCCTCTGGATCTAACCAGATCAGCCCCCAAGTCATGAAAAATATACCGGCTCCCCAGATTATTCCTGAGGTGAGACCGAATGCTTTAACATTAAGTTTCATAAGATTAACTCCTTGATTTGGGTTGCAGTCCCATCGATATACCGTTCCTTGTACTTTGTAAAACACTAAATCGAATTACCCATGAGTGCTACTATATCCTCACAACAGAGAACCTTAACGCGATCGCGTCAATATTTTGAACGGGCAAAAAAAGTTGTTCCATCAACGACCAATACGCTTAGCCGCGGACCCCAAAACTGGATTCAAGGCGTCACTCCTAATTTCATCCAGCGCGGTGAAGGAGCTTATGTTTATGATGTCGACGGCAACAGGTATATTGATTACGCTTCGGGTTTGGGCCCTTATATCCTCGGTTATGGTCATCCCGTGGTTATCGATGCCGTGAAGAAGCAACTGGAAGACGGCAATGTCTTTGGTCTCTGTCACCCGCTTGAGGTGGAACTCAGTGAATTGCTCTGTGAGTTAATCCCCTGTGCCGAGATGGTGCGTTTGGGGCGCAATGGCAGCGACGTAACGAGCATTGCGGTGCGCCTCTCGCGGGCCCATACCGGTCGTGATGTCGCTATCTCTTGTGGTTATCATGGATTTCAGGACTGGTACATCGGGTCGACCGAACGCAATGCCGGGATTCCTCAAGCCGTGCGCGATCTGACCAAAACCTTTTCCTATAATGATCTCGATGCTCTGCGTAAATTGCTCGCTAAAAATGAAGGCAATGTCGCCTGCGTGATTATGGAACCTGTCTATCTTGAAGAACCCAATCCGGGTTATCTGGAAACGGTAAAAGAGCTGGTCCACGAAGCGGGTGCGGTACTCGTCTTCGATGAAATTATTACCGGATTTCGCTGGTCAATGGGTGGGGCGCAGGAATATTTCGGCGTAACGCCAGATCTCGCCTGTGTTGGCAAAGCCATGGCGAACGGCAGTCCGATCTCAGCACTCGTCGGAAAACGCGAGGTGATGAAAGATTTTGATGATAAGAATGTATTTTTTTCATGTACTTTCAGCGGAGAGACAACCGGGATGGCCGCCTCCATGGCTTGTATCAATTACATGCGTGATAATGATGTGATCGGAAAAATCTGGGAAAATGGAAAGCAATTACAGGATAGATTCAATGAACTGACCCGGAAGCTGGGTATCGATTACATTTCGATAGAAGGTTACCCGTGCAAAACGACGGTAACCTTTAATGCTGCGGGTAAATATGATTATAGTGAAATAAAAAGCCTATTTCAGCAGGAATGTATCCGGCATGGCTTGCTCTTCATCGGTTATCATTTTATAAACCTGGCGCACACCCAGGAGATTATTGATGACACCATGGTGGTCTATGAAAGCGTGTTGCAATTTGTTGATAAAGCGGTCGAGGAAGATAATGTCGTCGATCTATTGGAAGGGCCCGCTTTAAAATCTATTTTCGCCAACGTCGGCGACCGCAGCAGCGGCCCCAGTGTGGTTGACGATGACTCGTGAAAGCGGAGACGCGTGGATGCGTATAAGGGTATAAGAGGAAATGCGGAAGAGACCCTTTGGCAAGTGATCGGTGATAAATACACCTCTTATCCGCTTATACCCATATACGCTTACACGCATACACCCTTACACCCGTACACGTTTCCACTTTTACTACCGTATTCCCATGGAGGGCCACGCTCCGTCGTGGCCGTGTTGTTCTAAAAATGATAAAATACAACGGACGCGACAACGCGCGTCCCTCCATATGGTTAATTTCCGCTTATCCGCATTCACTCATTTCCACATTATCGCTTAAACGCATCCACGCTTACACGCCTTCGACTTTCGACCTTAGACTTTCGACTTCGATTATCTCCGCGTCCTTCCATAGCGACTCGAGACGATAAAAGTCGCGTTGTTCAGGGAGGAAGAGATGCACCATAAAATCGTAAGCATCAACGACCAGCCATCCACTACCCGGCTCAGCGTCGATTTGGACCGGCTTGATATTGTTTTCCTTGAACGTTAGCTCCAGGGCAAGACTGAGCGCTTTGAGGTGCGGACCGGACATGCCTGAAGCAATAACGTAATAATCCGTAATCGATGATTTTTCGCCCAGGAAGAGGACCATGATGTTCTCCGCTTTTTTATCGTCCAGCGCTTGATAACAGGTTTCAACATGTTGCAGGGTATCGGACTTCTGATCCTCTTCAGTCATATTATCAGGTGATATATAAATGCACTAAGTAAAATATATTCACAATATTCTTCGTTTTCGACTTGTCATTGCGAGGAGTGAAGCGACGAAGCTACCGAGCGCAGCGACATCTTCCATTCCAGGCGGATGTCTGTTGCGTAATCACAGTCCCTGGACGCAGGTTTCAGACAATTGAAGATACGAATCCTCATTTGGAAAGATCTTAGCGGAGACTGATACCCGTAAGCACAATGATTATTCGCCTGGATTGCCGCGGTCGGCTGATAGCCTCCCTCGCAATGACAATAAAGACGAAGAGGGAGACGAAGCTTTATTATAAATATTAGTGCCATTGCGTGATCCATTACTTATACAGTTTTTTAGTTTGTATGTAGTTAAACACTTTCGGCGGTAAAAATAATTCAACATTATTTCCCATTTTCACACGTTCACGAATCTCACTTGAACTGATTTCAATGGGGTGCCCTTCTATAAATCGAAGATTCAAACCGGGTATCTCGGGTGAAGGTACCGCATTATAGCCGGGCCTTGCTACACAGATGAATTCAACAATCTCGGCCAGCTCATTGATGCGGTGCCATCGAGACAGCTCACTCACATTGTCGGATCCGATGATCCATAAAACAGGTTGTTCGCTGTTTTGTTTATAGAGCTGTTGGGCGGTATCGATGGTATAGCTTATCCCACCACTATCCAGTTCAAGATCTAAACGTTTGAAACGCGGGTCCCCCTCCAGTGCAAAGGCCAACATTTTCAGGCGGTCTCCATTCGAACTTGACGGGGGATCGTCTTTCAATGGGTTTTGCGTCGCTGGAACAAAATATACACAGTCCAGACTTAACTGCTCGCATACATCCTGGGCTATGATAAGGTGACCCAAGTGTATAGGATCAAATGTTCCGCCCAGATATCCTGTTTTGATACCCTCTTTATTCACGAGGTCTCGGGTTAATGGTAGAAGAATATATAAGCAATTATTCGGGCGAATATAAATGTTACATTAAGTTACACCAGTATTACATCTAATTACATCTGAGCAAATAAAAAATTGATTTCTCCTCACGCTCATAGAGATTAGTTAAACAATAATCCCTTAAACTGATGTCATCACCTGTATCCATGGATCGCGAAAGCCTTTCACACTGCTTCAATCGTCTTCTCAGCACCGAAGATAACGCCGATGGGCTAACCCTGGGCGACGTTTTTTCGCAGGTTGGCGACAAAGGGTTCGGACTCCTTCTCGTCGTCTTAGCCTTACCCAGCGCCCTACCCGTTCCGGCCGCCGGCTACAGCACGCCTTTCGGAATTTTGATTGCCATACTCGGCTTGCAGATGATTTTCGGACGAAGCAGCCCCTGGCTGCCGTCCCGGGCTAAAAGGATGAAAATTAAACCCGCTTTTTTTAAAAAAATGTTCCATGCCGCCAATCAGTTTTTTTCGCGGTTCGAACACTTGATCAAACCTCGCATGCGTTGGATAGGAAGCAGACTGGGCCTCTCCTTTATGGGTGTCCTTGTTCTTATTATGGCCTGTCTCATGATTATGCCCATCCCCCTGACCAACACCGCACCAGCCATGGTGGTGTTTATCGTCGGGGTAGGTTTAAGCGAAGACGACGGTCTCTTTGCCGGAGCAGCCTGTGTCCTCGGTGTCCTTGCTGTCTTCCTTTATATCTATGTCATCTATCTCTTAATCACGGTTGGGGCGGAAGGTCTTAATAGAGCGTTAGGAACGGGGTCTTAGGTTTAGGTGTCACCTCTCAGGTATGAGTGATTAAGCAAAAGGGAATATGCGAGAAAGCGGAAATGCGAATATGTGAAAAAAATCAATTTTATCTTCCGGAGGAACGCGCATTATCGTGTCCGTTAGATTTTATAATTTATATTGGAATAACACGGCCACAACAACGCGTGTCCCTCCAGAACAACTGACAGACCAGTGACCGCGCATAATTCAAAACTTAACACTATTTATCAGTTCTGGGCGAAACTCGTTGCGCGCGGCGCATGGGCGATTGTCTTCTTCGCATTCGTTTTAGCGTGGTTCTCATTTTCCTACACCAGGAACAACCTCGGGATTAATACCGACACTGTGGCGATGATTTCACCGGAACTTCCCTTCCGTAAAACCTTCGCCAACTATGAACAGGCTTTCCCAAATCACGCCGATAATATAGTAATTGTCGTTGACGCGGATACTCCGGAATTCGCGGACCAGGCCGCACGCGATCTGGTGGAACTCCTCAAAGGCGAACCGGATATTTTTGAAGACGCCTACCTCCCTGCCGGTGGGCCATTCATCGAACAAAACGGTCTGCTCTTTCTCGATTACGAGGCCCTCGAGGATCTCACGGATGATCTCTCCAAAGCGCAACCATTCCTCGCGTCACTGTTTCAGGATCAGAGCCTGAGAGGATTATTCGAGTTGCTCGATATCGCTGTGCGCGAATTGGAAAACGATGAGGAGCTCAATCTCGATACGTTTTTTCTAAAAATCGACACACCCTTCCGCAAGACCCTCGATAACGAACCCTATTACCTCTCCTGGCAGGACATCTTGAGCGACAAGGATTCCAAGATCAGTGATAGAAAACGATTCATAATGGCCAAACTGAAGTTCGACTATAACAAGATTCTCCCCGCTGAACGCGCCCTTGATGCTATCCACACCTGGGGTGAGGATCTTGCCGGCGATGGAACACGGGGAATTCGCGTAAGAGTTACCGGAGCGCCGGCTCTTGGGCATGAAGAGATGGTAAGCCTGATGGAGGGATCAAACGCCGCCGGCATCGCTTCACTCATTCTTGTATTCTTTTCTTTATTGTTCGGCTTTCGTTCACTCCCCATGGTTTTCGCCACAATCATTTCTCTTGTCGTGGGGATCCTCTACACCGCGGCTTTCGCAACCTGGGCTATTGGTCACCTCAATTTGATTTCAATCGCTTTCGCCATCCTTTATATCGGACTGGGGGTCGATTACGGCATTCACTTTTGTCTCCGCTATCGCGAGTGCTCCACCCATTCTAACAACCGCCTGGAAGCCCTTCACCATACCATCAGTTACATGGCGCCGGCGCTTGGCCTCTGTTCAATTTCAACGGCTATCGGGTTTTACGCTTTTGTTCCCACTGCGTATCTCGGTGTTTCTGAACTGGGCCTTATTTCGGGCACCGGCATGTTCATCAGTTTTATTATCAGCATGACCCTTTTGCCGGCAATTCTTCATCTCTTTCCGAAAGTTCAGAGGCGGGCAAATGCGACGGATCCTGAAAAGGTGGAACCCAATTACCTGCAGCGATTGCCCATTCATCACAGCCGTTCTGTTTGCATTGTCGCCGGCATCATAATCGCGGGTTCTATCATTCTGCTCACCCGGGCGCAGTTCGATTACGATCCCATTAAACTTCGTGATCCCAGCACCGAATCTGTTCAAACCGTAATGGACATGATCGCAGACACAGGTAAGCATCCTTCGACCATAATCACCCTGTCCTCAAGCGTGGAGGAGACCAGACGACTGAGCGAACAATTGGAAGTTCTTCCCGAAGTTGATCGTGTTATTTCCATTCTCTCTTACATTCCGGATGAGCAGGAGGATAAACTTATTCTCATCGAGGAGATCGATCTCATCCTTGGTCTTCAGTTACTCGACACCTCTCTTGTCTCTGCGCCCACGGCTAATGAACAGATTGAAAAACTAAGCGACTTTCTTGCTACCGTGCAGGACAGCCCATTAAAAGAGCAAAGCGCCTCGCTTCGCGAACTGGAATCGACCCTGATCGAATTTGAGCAGAAGGTGAATGCAACTACACCTGAAACGGCTGAATCGATTCTTAGCGACGCCGAATCAAGCCTCCTTGCCACCCTCCCTATTGCCGTGAACCGATTGCGCACGGCCCTTTCATCCGCTGAATCATTCACCTTAAATGACATTCCCGACTCGCTTAAAGACCTTTGGGTCAGCCGGGACAAACAGTATCGTATCCAGGTTTTTCCCGCCACCGATATCAGCGATAATTTCGAACTCAAACAGTTTGTCACCGCCGTCAGGACGGTCATTCCGAATGCCACTGCCGGACCTGTTTTTATCTACGAGTCGGGACGTGCTATTGTTGCCTCATTCAAACAGGCATTTACCAGCGCCGTGGTGCTGATCTCAATCCTTTTATTCCTCATTTTCCGTAATGTGATTGATCCCGTCCTTGTCCTCGTGCCCTTGATCATAGCAGGAATTATTACGGGAGCGTCCACCGTAGTTTTTAACATCCCTTTTAACTTTGCCAATATTATCGCGATTCCCCTCTTGCTCGGACTCGGCGTCGATAATGGAGTCCATTTAGTCCACAGGCTTCACGATCCACAAATCGATAAGTCACACATCCTGGCTACCAGTACAGCCCGGGGTATTTTTTTCAGCGCCTTGACTACCATTTTCAGTTTCGGAACCCTCGCCTTCCTCACTCACCGTGGCACTTCAAGTATGGGCCAGTTGCTTACGATCGGCGTTTTTCTTACCATGGCGGTCACCCTCATCGTCTTACCGGCATTCCATTTTCTACCACGCCGGTTGAATATAGAGGATAAGAATTCCTCTTAACTTTCCGGGTTTTCGGTGTCCGCGCTTGCTTTCACTCCCCGGTTAATCCAGGCGATGAGACGCCGGCTCTCGATCAGTTGCCAGTAAATTAATGCGGGGATGCCGATGACAATGCTTCGGGCGCGGATAAGAAGTGAAAGCGCCAGGGCAATATCGGGTCCGATACCGACGATCATCCCCACGAGAACGAGTCCGCCTTCCTGGACTCCAATCGCTGCCGGTACCATGAAAGCCGCGTTGCGAATCGCGTGCACCATGCTTTCAAGGATGAGCGCTTCGAACACACCGACGTTGTAGCCAAGAAAATGTAACCCGATGATTATTTGACCGGTTCCGACTACCACTCCGAAGATACGCCATAAGGCTGCGATTACTATATCGGTGCGGCGGCGGTAGATGGATTGTATCGCCTCGTCCAGGATCCGCGCACCTTCCGTAATAGTGCTCCAGTCACCGACCTTAACCGTCTTTTCCAGTAATTGCGTCAGTTTCAAAAACAGGCCCGCCCGTTGGGCGATATAGAATACTGTAATTAATATTCCGAGAATGATGATACCGATTCCCGCGGCGATGGCGGTGTCGTTTAATTTATCGTACTGAGTCAATAAAAGGATTCCTCCGCCCGCATAAAATAATTGAGCGCCCACCGCGAAGGTGATGTCAACGATGACACTCGCGCCCGATAGGGCGTTGGACACGCCCCTGAGCGTCAGGAGTCTTGCGCGCACGAAATCTCCTCCCACCTGGGCTACGGGCAGAAGCGAGTTCACTGAACCGCCCACCCATTGCAGCACGAACACTGTCCAAAATGATGGACGGTTCATCGCCGGTATGAGGCGGCCCCAGCAGTTAGCCGCCGCTACCATGGGAATGAGATGAAAAAGACAAAGGGCGAAAAGTCCCCATCCCGAGGAAACCAGGGCCGCTATTACGCGCTCAAGTCCGTAGAATGTAATCAGGCCGATGAGTAAGCTGAAGCCGACAACCAGAAAGATACTTACCGCCGTTTTCATCTTTTTTATCCAGAAGTAATTAATTGATTTGTCTACTTTATAGCACTGTCCATCGCCTCATCGTAAACCTCAAGGGTCTTGCGGGCACACGCTTCCCAGGTGAAAGTTTGTGCGCGCTGCTGACCTCGGTGAATTAGTTCGTTGCGCAGCGTTTCATCCTCATTTAATTTAATGAGCGCATCAGCGATCTCTGCCGTCAAAAAGGGATTGACCTGCAGGGCTGCATCGCTGCTAACCTCGGGCAGCGCACTCACATTTGAGGTGACCACAGGGGTGCCACAGGCCATCGCCTCCAGGACCGGGATCCCGAATCCTTCGTAGAGCGAGGGAAAGAGGAAAACACGCGCGCGGTTGTAGAGTCCCCTGAGTTGAGCATCCGTTACACTGGGGAGAATAATCACCTTTTTTTTACCATCGGGACGTTTAAGGATACGCTTCATTTCCCAATCACCCCAACGGGAGAATCGTCGCACCAGGACAAACTGGAAATCGGAATGTTCGGCAAAGGCCTGCAAAAATGCCTCAGCTGCGCGTCCCTGGTTTTTATAGGGTGATCCCTGTCCGACGGAAAGAATGAAGCGGGTTTCCGGGGAAATGAGCTCGGCTGTATCGCGCTCCGCCTCTTCCTCTGAAATGGGTTTGAAGTAGGGTTCAAGGCCGTTATGGGTGACCCGCGTGCGCTGGCCGGCTTCCGGGTTGTATTCGGCAATGGCTTCACGCGAGGCGTGGGAAACGGTCAATAACAACGTGGCGTGATTGAGGGCATGGTTGATGCCGAAGCGATAGAAATTACCGGCAGCGAACCGGAGAAGAAAAGAAGATGCGCAGTACTCGGGTCGACACAGCCACATGACATCGTGGATGGTCGCTATCGATCTGCAGGGTATTCCGCGCGGTAGGACGTTGAACGGACTGTGATAGATATCCATTTCCTCAAGATTGATACTGCGCATTAGCCCCAGGAGGGTGCGCATGGAATGAGCGGGCGCGTTTAAAGTTACTTCCCGCACCCGGTTCCCATTCGGTCCATCAACAATGGGACGTTTATTGCCCGATGGGACAATCAGCGTCAGTTCCAACTCGGAATCGAGCTCAATGAAATGCTTAATGAGATGGTGGGTGTAACGACCGACCCCTCCAGAAGGAAATACCTCCGTCTCAGTCGTTCGGATGTAACGGGCATCGAGTGCTACTTTCACTTTTCGTTTAATTTAAATAAATGGGTTTGAAATACCGTAATTAAAGGACGAAGCACTCCTCTTTCCCGGAAGAGCCCAATCGTTTCAAGCATACCCGAAGCCAAGAAAACCCAATCCTCTTTCACTGACAATGCCTAAAATGCTATGGCATTCCCATAAAGTGCGGAAATGCAATAATAGGTGTAAGCGATTATGCGTGTACGCGATAATGGGGATGTATTCCTTCGCACCCCCGAATAAGTCGATATTGGTGGAGCGGGCTGTCTCAGCACGCTTTAGTATAAGTTATGATTAGTGGCTATTCTTCTCTTAAATTCTTTCTTGGATTCTTGTCCCTCTTATGGCTATATTCTCAATTCCATGCTTAAGCCCGGGTGGCGGAATGGTAGACGCTGCGGACTTAAAATCCGTTGTCCGTGAGGACGTGAGGGTTCGAGTCCCTCCCCGGGCACCATAGAAATACTATGTCTACTAAGTACTTAAATATTTTTTATGTTCGTAATTGAGAAAACCTGAAACGAACACAATCGAACAAAAATATCCATATTCGCCCGAAAAAATAGCAACAAATAGCAACGGTTTTATGTCTATTTATTTAAAAATCTCTGATTAACAATAAATCAACGACTAATAATACAAGTAAGAGAGGATCACTGAGAAAATGTTGAGTTAGATGTATAATCTCTGGGCGCTGACCCAGAGGCTTTACACTCGAGCCGTTTTGTTTCTTTATGAAATGGACTATTTAACCCACTATTATAAGAAGGGCGACCAGCCATTTAGAAGTCTATCATTCTTGCCCGACTCTGAGGCGATTCGGGTTGCTCAAGGATTCCAGGGTGAAACTGCAGTTGTTTACCGACGATTTAAAGAGCCCGAAAAATACTGGTCTTCAAGAAGGAGAACTGAGCGTTGGGTTCGAGAAGCGTTCATTCACAAAGGCGGAGTTCCCACGGTAGACCATCCTCAATACATGGTTCTTGGATCGTCTTTTTTCATCAGCGAGGGATATAATCTTAATTGCGATGAAATTCGAATCCCGTTGTCTGACTTCGACGAAAGTGAAATTAGCTTCACCTACCCTGACAGCATGGTATCTTTGATGTTGCTGGAGGAGCGGCAGGAAGAGCAGTACTTTCACCCGGAATATCACGGCAAGGTGTTCACGTTGCTAGAAATTGTGGGTGTTGTAGAAGAGTTTGGACTACCGGTTCGTGAGTGGGAGAAAGATCCCAAGCGAAAATACGACTTTTTCGTCGAGGCACAAGTCTGGACGGATAGGATATTTGACGAACATAAGTAAGAAACATAACAAGCGGATCAAGCGTGTCGATTTGCCAAACGGCAAATCGTAGCTTATCCCAGAAATTATGTCGCTATGGGATGGAAGAAATAGGGTCAGACCCGAATGGCGTTAAGATAAGGGTGGTTTAGGATGATAAAAGCCTTTGTTTTTTCGTGAAGCAGAGACGGTCATCATGGCTCGTGGATGAGTCAATCGTTGGAAAGGTATAGGTCTACGTTTGAGGACTCTTGGTTCGTATCGGAAGGGACGTAGGGGGACCGATTCGAGGGCAATGAGGTGTATCATCTCGTCAATGACAGATCGTTGGGCTCTGGGATTAAACCGGGTGGCCGCGAGCGCACTTTGATATTGGCGGAGGGTGTCAACAGCCCCCTTGAAGCTTAGCCAGGAGAGGTCGCGGTGGAAGGCACTGGCAGCTTGCTGCAAAAGAGCGCGGATGAGATTGTAGGCGATGGCAAACATCGCAATCTCTTTGCGCACGAGAGCGACCGAGCGAGAGCGCAGGATCTCCATCCCCATGGTGGTTTTGATGTGGCGAAAGTAAAGCTCCACTGCCCAGCGCCGATAGTATAATTCTCCGAGATCGTGGTGGGAGTATTGGTGAGGATCGCTCAAGGTAGTCACGAGGTCTACGCTATGGGCGCGGAAACCTTTGATGAAAATGAAAATCTTCACCAGCCGTACGGGGATCTCATCAGGGATTTGCCGCCACTGCTCGCGACTGAAGCCGAAGACATTTTGCGGCTTCTTCCACATGATCAGCCGGTCATACCTACCCAAGGACCTGCCCTGACGAAAGTCGCTTCTTCGTTGCTGATGCAAACGCATGACCGCTTCAGCACCGCGGCCTTTAAGCAGGGCAATATTGAGGTAAGAGCAAAATCCCCGGTCGGCAAGGACCACATCACCCTTTTGAAAAAATCCGATCATGCCCCGCAACAGCACACTGTCATGATGCCTTAGTGAGGACTCCATCCAGTGTAAAAGCGCCCCACTGGCTAAAGAAAAACAGCCCACCAGCTTCACCACCGGAAAGCCGCAGCCGCTTCGTTGCTGCGAAGGCTGTGGGTAACACCTCTGCAAGCACGGCGTATCGGCGGTGGCGATACCCGTGCCGTCGACCACTTTTACCTCGTGACCTTTCCACCGTTGATCGTCGGTCACTCTCCCGGCCACCTCTTCACTGATCGCTTCATGGATCCCGTGCAGGTCTTGCACCAACAGCCGTTGCCTCGCCTGACAGTAGGCCGAGGCCGTTCCTTTAGCCAACTTCAGCCCCTTCATGCTGCAATAGCTCTGGAGCTTGCGCACCACTTCCCGGCAGGCAGTCCGTGGTGAGAGCACTTGGAACAAAAATGCCCAGAAGGTCACGTTTTGGCTGAACAATCTCCGCCGGCTGTTAGCCCCTCGAGGCTTCCGGTGTAAATACTTTTGCGGCACCCACTGCCCGAAGATATCCGATAGCTCGGAAAGACTTGACCGCCGTATTTCTACCAGCTTACCCTCCATCTGTGCAAGGGCTGTTCGGGGAGCACGACCGAACAGGACCTGATTAAATCCTGGAAAATAACGAGTTAAGTTTTGTTTTTGCATGCTCGTTAGGGTAGCTCTCCAACGGTCCCTGTACAAGCATCTATTGCACTCATTCTATCCCTTATCTTAACGCCATTCGGGTCAGACTGCGAATTCTTTGATTGATAAGAAACTATGGGAGAACTGGAATTGCGAGAGAATGGCTCGAAAGCCAAGGATTGAAAGTAACGATGGGCTCTATGTTAGTATCTTTCGGCGTGAGCAGAAGAACAGAAGTAAAGCCTACAGAACTTTGAATAAAATCAAAGAATTCGCAGTCTGACCCTTTACGTTTTCCTTGGCGATATTTTGTTATCGCTATGATCGAATTTGGCATAACCCAATACAATAAGTAGGCATAGAATAGAAACTGTGTAGATTAACTTCATTTGTCTTTAATGCTAAAATCTGAAGTGCGACATTACCGCAATTTTGCTAGGCAAGATGAGAGCATCATTGCATTCCATCATATACAAAAGGTTGAGTATCCGTAATAGGGTTAAAGTCTCTCTTGCGTAGGATTGGTTCAGAAGTTGGTAACGCATCAACAGATGCATATAATACTTTTCTTATTAATGCCTCCTTCAATCTTACTGCTACGATACTCGTGTACAAACCTAGATTTCTAAATTTCTCTCTAGTTTGCCCACCATACAAGCCACAGAACTTACTATCTGAATGAAAATAAGCACGTCCACAGGATGCAGGTTCTTCATTCACGTAAGCGACATATATACTCATGTTACTAGGAGATTTTTCTATCATATATGTATAATGGTTAAATTGATCATCGAAACTTTCGTTATGCACTTCTTCAAATATTACTCTTACATCATTTATTCCTTTTCTATCATTGATTTTACGTATTTCACATGATGATTTTTTGAAATCGTTTAATGATTCAATGCTTAAGGATAACACCATAAATTTCTCTATTGATTGACCCTTAAATCCTGCAGACAAAAGTTTTTCTCTCAAACATGATGGAGAATCGTGGCCATATACTTTCCATTCAAGATTACACTTATTCTTTCGTGCATATGAAATCTGTCTTTTTATCGCTTCATCAATATCTTTTTCAGAATGGTTTGAATATATAATTTCACAGATTTTTCCGTCGTTATGAAAATCTTTTACCACATTCTCTTCAAATACTCTCTGTGAATCAGGATATTCAATACTTTGCCTTTCCTCATCCAATAATCTCAGAATTTCAATTTTGTTTATCACGATATTATCAATGGTTTCGCTCCATCCTTTATAAAATTATACCCAATATGCAAAATAGAAACAGCTAAATACAATCATGGAAGAAATAGGGTCAGAGTGGAATGGCGTTAAGATAAGGGATAGAATGAGTGCAATAGATGCTTGTACAGGGACCGTTGGAGAGCTACCCTAACGAGCATGCAAAAACAAAACTTAACTCGTTATTTTCCAGGATTTAATCAGGTCCTGTTCGGTCGTGCTCCCCGAACAGCCCTTGCACAGATGGAGGGTAAGCTGGTAGAAATACGGCGGTCAAGTCTTTCCGAGCTATCGGATATCTTCGGGCAGTGGGTGCCGCAAAAGTATTTACACCGGAAGCCTCGAGGGGCTAACAGCCGGCGGAGATTGTTCAGCCAAAACGTGACCTTCTGGGCATTTTTGTTCCAAGTGCTCTCACCACGGACTGCCTGCCGGGAAGTGGTGCGCAAGCTCCAGAGCTATTGCAGCATGAAGGGGCTGAAGTTGGCCAAAGGAACGGCCTCGGTCTACTGTCAGGCGAGGCAACGGCTGTTGGTGCAAGACCTGCACGGGATCCATGAAGCGATCAGTGAAGAGGTGGCCGGGAGAGTGACCGACGATCAACGGTGGAAAGGTCACGAGGTAAAAGTGGTCGACGGCACGGGTATCGCCACCGCCGATACGCCGTGCTTGCAGAGGTGTTACCCACAGCCTTCGCAGCAACGAAGCGGCTGCGGCTTTCCGGTGATGAAGCTGGTGGGCTGTTTTTCTTTAGCCAGTGGGGCGCTTTTACACTGGATGGAGTCCTCACTAAGGCATCATGACAGTGTGCTGTTGCGGGGCATGATCGGATTTTTTCAAAAGGGTGATGTGGTCCTTGCCGACCGGGGATTTTGCTCTTACCTCAATATTGCCCTGCTTAAAGGCCGCGGTGCTGAAGCGGTCATGCGTTTGCATCAGCAACGAAGAAGCGACTTTCGTCAGGGCAGGTCCTTGGGTAGGTATGACCGGCTGATCATGTGGAAGAAGCCGCAAAATGTCTTCGGCTTCAGTCGCGAGCAGTGGCGGCAAATCCCTGATGAGATCCCCGTACGGCTGGTGAAGATTTTCATTTTCATCAAAGGTTTCCGCGCCCATAGCGTAGACCTCGTGACTACCTTGAGCGATCCTCACCAATACTCCCACCACGATCTCGGAGAATTATACTATCGGCGCTGGGCAGTGGAGCTTTACTTTCGCCACATCAAAACCACCATGGGGATGGAGATCCTGCGCTCTCGCTCGGTCGCTCTCGTGCGCAAAGAGATTGCGATGTTTGCCATCGCCTACAATCTCTCATCCGCGCTCTTTTGCAGCAAGCTGCCAGTGCCTTCCACCGCGACCTCTCCCGGCTAAGCTTCAAGGGGGCTGTTGACACCCTCCGCCAATATCAAAGTGCGCTCGCGGCCACCCGGTTTAATCCCAGAGCCCAACGATCTGTCATTGACGAGATGATACACCTCATTGCCCTCGAATCGGTCCCCCTACGTCCCTTCCGATACGAACCAAGAGTCCTCAAACGTAGACCTATACCTTTCCAACGATTGACTCATCCACGAGCCATGATGACCGTCTCTGCTTCACGAAAAAACAAAGGCTTTTATCATCCTAAACCACCCTTATCTTAACGCCATTCGGGTCTGACTGCGAATTCTTTGATTGATAAGAAACTATGGGAGAACTGGAAATGCGAGAGAATGGCTCGAATGCCAAGGATTGAAAGTAAAGATGGTCTCTATGTTAGTTTCTTTCAGCGTGAGCAGAAGAACAGAAGTAAAGCCTACAGAACTTTGAATAAAATCAAAGAATTCGCAGTCTGACCCTTTACGTTTTCCATTCTAACTTGACTACCCTATCAACAAAGGACGAACTTTAAGCGGAGGTTAAGTATAATTATCAATCGAATCTCGAATATCTGAGATCATTGATAAATTGATTTAAAATACACCAGAAAGTTGCATCTACGGATTACAATATATGAAACTGAAATTATTTTTTATTATTTTTTTATCATTGGCAATATATACCATAGAGTATGGAGCTGGTTTTCTGGAGGCATACTCATTAGCCCAAGGGCAAATGGCTGGTGAAGTTTCGGATCACAGTGTTATTCTTCAGACACGAATAACTTCATCGAATCCTCTCTTCGATAAATCGTGGTCGGGGATTCCTGGTTTAACCGGATGGGCTTGTTTTGAAATTTCGACCACTCCAGACTTTAAAGAATCTTTCCGAACGCCATGGATAAAAGCAGTCCCAGATTACGATTATATTGTTAAGACAAAAATAACTGACTTGGATCCGGGTAGGCGTTACTACTACCGTGTTATCTACGGTCCGGATACCATAAACACAGGAAAGGGAATGACTTCTAATTTTAAGACCCATGGGGGGGGTAAATCCCATGATGAAATTAGTTTTGCCGTCGTTACTGGAATGCACTACTCAAGGTTTCACCACACAGGTCGGGAAAAACAAAGATTCCCCCCAGCAGCGGTGAAAAGAAAGATTCCCCCAAGCAGCGGTGAAGATAAACTGCTGGGATATCCAGCTCTCGTCTCTATTTTAAGGCTCAAACCTGATTACTTTGTGGGAACGGGCGATAATGTTTATTATGATGGTCCCTTTGTAGGGCGCGCCGAGACGCAGCAGCAGATAAGGAGAAAATATCAGGAACAGTTCTCACAGCCGAGATTTGTTGATCTCTTTCAGCAAGTGGCAACTTACTGGATGAAAGACGACCACGATTTTCGTTTCAACGATTCCGATCCCATAAACCCCTACCTTGTGGAGCGCAATTATAACTTAGACTATTACCCTAAAACCAACATTTATGAACATGTATCCGGTTCTGGATCACTCCCCTCAGCGAAGCTGGGAATAAGAATGTTTCAAGAACAACTCCCGGTGGTTGATCCCGAAGAAAGTAATCCAGTAACTTATAGAACATTCAGGGTTAATGATTGGCTTCAGATCTGGTATGTCGAAGGTAGAGATTATCGCGATGCTAACGACAGGCCGGATGGCCCAAATAAAAGCATTTGGGGATTAAAACAAATGAATTGGCTTAAAGAAACACTGTTACAAAGCGATACAGTATTTAAATTCCTCCTCTCTGCCACGCCAATGATCGGTCCCGGTGCCGGCGATGAGAAACGCGATAGCCATGTTAATCCCGGTGGATTTCGCTATGAGGGAGAAGCTTTTTTTCGATGGCTTACCGAGAACGGCTTTCGCGATAAAAACTTTTACCTTATCTGTGGAGATCGGCACTGGCAATATCACGCCATCCATCCTTCAGGGTTTGAAGAATTCTCCTGTGGCGCATTGGTTGGCGCCAATGCGACCATGGGTTATCTCCCTGGCGATCCAAATTCCTCCGATCCCGAAGGTAAAATCAAACAACCCTATCACAATGAAGAACCCACGGGTGGTTTCTTAATCTTAACGGTGAAATCGGGAAAAGGGAAGAAACAGCCCTTAGCGCGTATCACTTTTTACGATGAAAAGGGAATAGTTTTATATAAAACAGAAAAGGTCGCTGCAAACAACTGAAGAGCGAAAATTAAATGGCTTCACCTAACGTATTATTGATTTGTGTAGATCATTGGCCTGGTCAATTGCTCGGGATAAGAGGACATCAGCGAATTCTTTGATTGATAAGAAACTATGGGAGAACTGGAATTGTGAGAGAATGGCTCGAAAGCCGGGGATTGAAAGTAACGATGGGCTCTATGTTATTATCTTTCGGTGTGAGCAGAAGAACAGAAGTAAAGCCTACAGAACTTTGAATAAAATCAAAGAATTCGCAGTCTGACTCTTTATACGTTTTTACTGACCCCTTTCGACTTTGCGTATTGATTTGAGAAAATCACTAAGTGCTTTCAGCTAATTCATTTCGTCGCTGTAGAGCTGATTGTTTATCCAGTAATGGCCTTTCTCGACCCATAAGGTGTATCAACCATAACTTTGAACGTTCCATCACATGCATCACAGCCCACACGATAGGTAAAAGTGAAGTCGGAGCGGAGATATAACCATATTCACTCATAAGCGGACCTAAAGTACGTTCAACCGACCAAGCTTCACGAAGAGATAAATTGTTTCGATAAATACCAATGCGTGAAGTTGTCAGTGGCTGTTGAGTTAAACTTTTCCACTCATGTTCAACTCTTAGATAGCCAGGTTCTGTCCTATTTGTGAATTCCAACATCGTGGGTTCGTAAATCTCATCGAGAAATTCGCAAATACGCTTCAATTCTTCTTCAGGGTGTTTTAACAATTTCTCATATTGGACAGTGTGTAAGCGTTGACTTCCTAGCTCTTCCGAAAGATCTGAAAGTTTTTGCAGTGCTTGCTGGCAAAATTCTGCGGCCCTTATAGCCGATTTAGCGGTCCACCAATATTGACTGCGTAACGAAGCTACCACATCGCGAGGATCTCGATAAATATGAATGAATTTTGCATCAGGAAATAGTTCTAAAATGCGGTGAGCACATGTACCATAATAAGGTGTATTGTCACCAAACCTTATATTATCACCGCTTTTTGGAGATATCTGTTGTAGTATGTGAAGATAGATGTCTCGTGTGGATCGTAATCCGGATCGCACCGCAGTATCAAATCTGGAGTGACCCCCAAAAATGGTATCATTAACAGAGAGAGGTTATCGGGATAAACAGATAACCTCATGAAAAGAAAAAGATACACAACAGAACAGATCATCGCAATACTGCGGCAAGCCGATACCGGAAAAACGGTAGAGGAAATCTGCCGAGGCAACAACGTGAGTGAACAGACCTTCTATCGCTGGGGTAAAAAGTATGGCAATTTGGAACTAGCCGATGCGAAGCGATTTAAAGAGCTGGAAAAAGAAAACACCGAGTTGAAGAAGATGCTCGCTGATCAAATGCTTAAGAATCAGGTAATGGAGGAAACGCTGTCAAAAAAGTGGTGAGCCCCAAGCAGAAGAAGCGAGTAGTAAAAGATGCGGCTGAGAGAGGGCTGTGCTCGTTGCGAAGGGCTTGTTCCTACCTCAGCCTCAGTTGGTCAACTTTCAGCTACCAGCCCAAGCAGGCCAGTAAGAAAGCTCAGCGGTTGGCCGAGCGGATTATAACCCTGTCCTGGGAACATCCCTGCTACGGTTACCGGCGCATCCGTGCCTTGCTCGTAAAGGAAGGCTGGACAACAAACAGGAAGTTTGTTCAGGCGGTACGACGTTCAGAAGGGTTGCAGGTAAAGCCACCTAAAAAGCGTAGACACCGTCAAGGGGTCTCTACGGGGTCGCCTACTAAAGCAACCGGTCGCAATCACCTTTGGTCCTGGGACTTTGTCCATGATCGCACAGACCATGGCGGTCCATTAAAGATGATGACTCTGATCGATGTACCGAGGAGCTGAAAGCGACGACACTCAAGCGAAGCGAAGCCATATACGCGTGAATGTCTGGATATCCGGGTAGCTCGTCAACTCCCCTCATCGGATGTCCTCTCTGTGCTTAGCGAGGCCATTGAAAAGGAGGGAGCTCCCAGCTATATCCGTAGTGACAACGGCAGTGTTCCGAGGAGCGAAGCGACGACATGCGAAGCCATTCATTGCTCATCAAGTGCAGCAGTCGTTGTCCGACAAAAAGATCAAGGCGATATATATCGATCCGGGCAGTCCCTGGCAAAACGGTTTCATCGAGTCGTTTCACAACCGCTTACGCGATGAGTGTTTGAACCGTGAAGTGTTGCTCAGCGTGGCTGAAGCACAAGTTGTAATCGAACAATGGCGCCAGACCTATAACCATGATCATCCCCACAGTCGATTAGGCTTTAAAAGCCCACAAGAGTTTGTCACATTCCTTTCAGATCCTGGCCGCGTTCGGGCTACGCCCTCACTTCGCCAAGATCTCTCATATACATCAATCCTAAAACCATTAATACCCGGGAACTCTCTCACTTAATAATTGGTACGAAAAACGGGGTCCAATCACAAGGATTGAAAGTAACGATGGGCTCTATGTTAGTTTCTTTCGGCGTGAGCAGAAGAACAGAAGTAAAGCCTACAGAACTTTGAATAAAATCAAAGAATTCGCAGTCTGATTCTTTACGTTTGACCCTAACCCGTGCGCGCACAAACTATATTGTGTGGGAAAGACAAAATTTAGTCTCCCAAGTCAAAAGATGTTTTTAGCTTTTGCTCTCGTTCAAATCTCTCAATAGCTAGCTGAATAAGTCGATCGATAAGTTCGGTGTAGGATATACCGCTTTCTTGCCACAGGCGCGGATACATACTGATTTTTGTGAACCCAGGGATCGTATTTATCTCACTCACAACAAGGTCGCCACTTTCCTTCAAGAAGAAGTCTACTCGACCCAATCCTTCACACTCCAATACCTGAAAAGTCTTAATTCCCAATTCTTGAATCTTTTTCTTCACTTCCCCCGAGACTTCTGCGGGTATTATTAAAGCCGCTCCATTTTCGTCGATATATTTTGCTTCGTATGAATAAAATTCATGACTGGTTAGGATCTCGCCAGGAATTGAGGCAATTGGATTTTCATTACCAAGCACGGAGCACTCTATCTCTCGACCGACAATAGCTTCTTCTACAAGAATTTTTAAATCGTATTGGAAAGCATCAAAAATAGCTTTTTCAAATTCCTCCTTATCCTTCACTTTGCTCACCCCTACTGAAGAACCGAGGTTTGCGGGTTTGATAAACACAGGCATGCCGAGTTCCTCACTTACTTTCTCAAAGCTAACGTCGTCGTTTTTCTTAAAAACAAGAAACTTCGCTACCGGAATTCCAGCACCTCTTAAAAGACGCTTCATTATGTCCTTATCCATGCCGATCGCAGAACCCAACACGCTGGCTCCTACAAAAGGAATATTGGCAAGCTTGAGAAGTCCTTGCACTGTTCCGTCTTCGCCAAATGGTCCGTGGAGAATCGGAAAAATCACATCTATCAATGTATCTGCTCGGTGCGTAGTGAGATTTGAAATCTGACCATCGCTTTGCGGAGTAAGTGCAACATTGTCATATGACTTGTTGAGTTTAATAAGTTTGGGGTTATCACTATTTAGTAAAGGATTTTGGGTCACGCCGAGGAGCCATCTGCCATTCTTGTTTATGCCAATTGGTACAACCTCATACTTTTCCTTATCAATCGCATCAATGACATTTTTTGCTGACTGCAAAGACACTTCGTGTTCTGCGGATTTGCCGCCAATAAGTATTCCAACTCGAATTTTCGTTTTCATAAGTACTTGGTATTCAAAACTCAAATTTTAACAAAAGTTATAAAGCTGATAGAGCAATACCTCTACCTGCATAATACTTGAGAAATTTTAAAGTCGATAACTTGTGGTTTTCTTGGGTGTTCAGTTAGTTGATAAGGGGTCAGGCTCGGCATGTGAACTGTCGTCCCGCAGTTTCGGGACTCGGTACTGGCATTTTACTATTTTACCGGAATGCAGGGCCTGACCCATTTTACTTATTTGTAATCTTCGCGCAATATAGAATACACAGCTAGATCTTCATATATTCCATCTTTAATTACCTGTTGTCTTAGCGTTCCCTCATACTTCATGCCAGACTTAGACATAACACGACCAGATGCTGGATTTCTTGTGAAATGATGTGCGTGTATTTTGTTCAACTTAATTTTTTCAAATCCATATTGTATCAATGCAATCGAAGCTTCAGTCCAATATCCTTTGTTCCAATATTTTCTGCCAATCCAATAACCCAATTCGGCCCGTCTGTGAGAATTATTTATACCTAAACTAATGCAACCAATTAAACCGTCGTCTTTATTAGTTATAGCAAATGCAACGCCCTTACCGTTTGCACATTCTGTTTCCAGCATTCCGATCCATTGCTCAGCTATGCCATCTTCATAAGGATGAGGAACAGTCAGTGTTGTTGACGCTATCTCTTTGTCTCCAGCTAATTCCTGCACTCGGTTAGCGTCGCTCAAAAGAAATGGTCGAAGAATCAACCTCGTTGTCTTCAGAATTGGTAAATTACTCATGAATTAAGTAACCTAAACTAACATACTGGCAGTTTAAGTATTTTTATTTGGAAGGGCTCAGGCTTCGCAACTCAACATTTTTATTTTTTGCTGAAATGCGAAGCCTGACTTCTTTTGTCTTATTTAAAGTACTTTCTATAATGAAGAGCCTGGCCACTGCACTCGCCAACACTCACCACTGACTGTGAGTACGAACGGCTTTGCGTGGGGAAGTGGCTTTCCCCACAATGCCGGGCCATTGTGGCAGAGGGTGCTAACGCCGACTGTCAGACTAGCTACATGACCGACTACGATAGCAAGACTATCGTGGCATCTCGCGCCGATCTCATTGAACACATTCTTCATGCGCAAAGTGACTTCATGGCCGGTTTCCCCATCCGTGAGCCGAGCGCTCAGATTCCCATAAACTATCCATTGTCGAAGTATGTCAACTGCCAAGCCCGGTTTTCTCAGCTCGCGATCGCTTCCCCCCATTAAGGCCTCGGCTAGGGCCGGGACAACTTCGATCTGCACCCCTAAATACGAAGCGATTATCGCTCCAGTCTGGCTTGAGCGAAGAGCCTCGCTGACAAAGACCTTCAGTGGCTTCTTCCTCAGCAACCGGTGAGCGGCTTCATTGGCCTGCCGGTGTCCTCGTTGAGTCAACGGAGGATCCAGTAGCACGCTACCGCCTACGGTGCCGCGCGATGAATCCCGGATAGGAGGCTCGGACTCTGCGTGTCGGAGGCAAATCAGTTGGGCGTTCACGCAATAGATCCCTTACTCACGGAGCCGCTGTTACCGAGAACCTGAGATCGGCGGCTCGTGCTCCGAGATGTCAATGACCGCGGGGGTGTTGCCGGTGGCCTGTATTCCCTCGGCGGCGCGCTTGTCACGTTGGCCACGTCAACCTCGTTAGACTTCGTCTTTGCCCATTTGTTCAACAATGTACTCGGCTTGCCGGATAGCAAGAGTCACAATCGTTAACGTAGGGTTTTCTCCCCCTCCCGTAGTAAATTGGCTGCCATCCGAGATGAACAAATTAGCAATGTCGTGTGCCTGCCCCCATTTGTTCACCACACCGTCGCTAGGCTTCTCGCTCATGCGATTAGTTCCCAGGTTATGGGTTGAGGGATAGGGTGGTGTCTCAATGGTGCGTATGGCGCCTACTGCTTCGTACAGCGCACAGCCCTGTTTATACGCATGGTTTCGCATAGCCAGGTCGTTGGCGTGATCGTCATAGTGGACGTTGGGGATAGGTAAACCAAACTGGTCTTTCTCGCTGGGGTGAAGCGTTATCCGATTGTTTTCCCGCGGCATATCCTCGCCGATTAACCATATCCCCGCCATGTGATCATACTGATCTATGAGCTCGGTGAACTCACGGCCCCATGCCCCAGGGTTAAGGAAAGCAGCCAAGAAGGGTAGACCCAGGGAGATGGTTTCGATGTGATACCCGCCCACAAAACCACGGGACGGATCATTGCGGGATTCGTCCTCGACAATGCCGGCCATGGTTGTGCCGCGGTACATGTTGACCTCTTTGTCAAAGATGGCATAGACCGATCCGGTCATATGGCGCATATAATTCCGCCCTACCTGTCCAGACGAGTTAGCTAGGCCATCCGGGAACTTATTCGAGGCAGAGTTGAGAAGCAGGCGAGGGCTTTCAATCGAGTTGCCAGCAACGCAAACCACACGGGCCTTCTGCTCAACCTGGTTACCGTCTTTGTCCGCATAGAGCACGCCAGAGACCTTACCCTGGTCGTTGTGAAGAATTTGCAGCGCTTGGCTCTGGGGCCGTAAATCGAGCTTGCCGGTGGATTCAGCCTTGGGAATTTCCGTATACAGGGTTGACCACTTGGCGCCCATCTTGCAGCCCTGGAAGCAGAAACCCAACTGCATACACGAGCTGCGTCCGTCACGCGGTTGAGAGTTAATGGCCATATTGCCGGTATGAACCTTTTTGTAACCCAGACGCTTGGCGCCAGCGGCCAATACCTTATAATTGTTACTGCCGGGTAAGCGGGGGATGCCATGGGTTCCGGTAACGCCCAGCTTATTCTCGGCTCGGTCATAATAGGGTTCCAGGTCAGCCAGACTGATGGGCCAGTCAAGCAAGGTTGCACCCGCGACGTTGCTATAAGCGGTCCGGGCTTTGAACTCATGTTCTTTAAAACGTAAGGAAGCGCCCGCCCAGTGAACCGTGGTTCCCCCAACGGCTTTGACAATCCAGGCTGGCAGGTTAGGAAAATCCTTGGCCACACGCCAGGAGCCCGAGGTTGTTCGCTTGTCAAGCCAGGCGGTCTTGTTAAACATCTGCCACTCGTCATTGTCAAAATCCTTTATTTCAATGCGCTTGCCCGCCTCAAGAAGAACTACGTTGACCCCCTTCTGGCATAGCTCATTGGCTAGGGTCCCACCGCCAGCACCAGAGCCAATAATGACAACAACGCTGTCATCCTTAAGATCATATTGGGCCATGGCTCACTCCCCTCCTATTCTTCTGGTAACCACCCTATATCGTTAAAACCGCGGTTAAAGTATCCGCCAAACTTCCACGAAGGACCCTCATAGCCAAAGTGCCGCCACACCAACGGTTGATTGTAGAGCCCGGTAATAATGGACCCCCGCACGGTCTGGAAAAACGGCGTGGTATCCATGCTTTGTAAAGCCTTGAGTTTGTAACCACCACTTATGTCCAACCACTTCACCTGGTATACGGAGTCCAGTGAGGCTACGCCGTTCTTCAGTAACTTGGCTAAATCAGGGTCGGCTTTTGCCTTCTCATCAAACCCCTCGACAATTTTGGCGTAGTAGGCGTCGCCAATTTCGTCGTGCGGGTAGAGGTAACGGCATACTGTTATCAGAGTGGCTGCGGTATGCTTGTCCAGGGTTGTTGAGGGTATGGCCCAAGCCTTGCTGGGATCCAATAGCACCCCCGTACTGCCAGCAACAGCCGCGCCGGTGACAGCAAGACTACTTGTCTGCAAAAATTGACGGCGATTCATGCCCTTCTTACTCATTGATGAACCTGGTCGGACCTCGTTATTCGTACCAATTATTAAGTGAGAGAGTTACCGGGTGTTAATGGTTTTAGGATTGATGTATATGAGAGATATTGGCGAAGTGAAGGTGTAGCCCGAACTGTTGTAGAATTGCTCAATGTCTGAAATGTCGTCGCTCATGGATGTATTCAAATGCCAAGATATACCAACAGGCTTTTAAGATTGCCTACGCTACTTAGATATAAAGTCAAAAGGTTAAAATCGCAAATGCCCCTACAGCTTAGCATTGTCGAGCGTCAGATCGCGATGAGAGCGTTTTGATGGGTTGGGGCAGGAGTGACCTTAGAAATAGGTGTTAGTATCAAGTCCCATATCACGATGCTGCTTCTTAGCGGCTTCAGCTTGTCGTCTCTTCGCTTCCTCGTCAACTCTACAACTCACGCCTTCGAAATTCATGGCAAAAGCTCGACGATGTCGGGTTGCTGAACGGTTCGGATCTGCACGGTGAATGATTTCTCCATGATGGACGACGGCATCACCCGGTTGCATTTGTACAACCACCTCCATCCCTTCATCTTTAAGGCCGTAATCAGTGATGCCCTGAGAAAAACCAAGGATCGATGTCACTGCATGCGGTCGAATACCGAGAAGGTGAGAGCCGGGGATGTAGCGTAAACACCCATTCTCTTCTTCAACAGGGTCAATGGCCATCCAGACCGAAGCAACATTAGGGGGATTAAGCTTAAAATAATAGTTATCCTGATGAGGTGGTGTGCGATGATCTGTTTTTGGCGGTTTGTTAAACCACAAGGGTCCCTCCGTATGGGCTTCCTCACCAATCAAGGTACTGGCAAGTTTATTCCACTTGGAATGGCTCCGGTACTCCTCGAAGTACGGTTCAAATTTTGCCATGTGCTCCATTTGCTTCAGGGTCTCGGGCTGTGACTTGTCCTGGTAAAAGGCGACTGTGTCTGGAACTGATGGTACCACCTCGCGGATAAAGCGCTCGACAATCTCGAACAGCGGCTCGTATTCATCTGGCGAAAGAAAGTTTCGCACTACAGCAAATCCATCACGATCGTAGTTCTCTTTATATTGCGTATAATCGTCCATTTCTAGTCCTGCTTATTTTTATCAATCTTTAACTGCCAATAAGAAAGCCGGTATCCAGAGGTGGATCTCATAGCGCACAAAAATTAGAGTCAATAGTATTACCTCTACGCAGTGGAGGAGATTTTTCTCCGAGGGGAATCAGTATCAGTAATAGTCCTGGCAGAGGACAGTAATCTCGAGTGCCGCGCGATGAATCCCAGATAGGAGGCTCGGACTCTGCGTGTCGGAGGCAAATCAGTTGGGCGTTCACGCAATAGAGGAGTCTAAAGGGGTCAGGCTTCGCAACTCAACATTTTTATTTTTTGCTAAAATGCGTCCCCTGACCGCTTAGATTATGACGGGTGAACCTATCCAATGTTTTCATGTAAGAATTTTAGAACACGGTTCCAGGCATCAATACCAGCTTTAGATACATCCTTTGGGATACCTCCGAACTGGACTGACTCCTTACTAACAGGATGAATAACTTCCAGAACTGTTGTTGGAAAGAGTCCTACCGGAATGCTATGTCCAACGTTTTCGTAAGCTATATGTTTAAAGTAAAAAGGATGATCGTGTTCATTTAACCGGAATATGGATACGTCTGAAAAAAACCTGGAAGACCAGATTCGGTCATCTTTCCCCGAGAAAAGTAGTATTGGTCCATTGATATTTTCCACGGGAATTATAGAAGCGCCCAAATCAGGATGTTCTTTCATAAAGGACGTATAGCCAGGCACACCACCGTCATTCCCGCTTATAACTAGTCCATCTTTGTATTTTTCTTGTAGTTCTTGTGAGTAATAAGGAATCGCTTCCCCTTTATATGTCCAAGCAGGTCTTACTTCTGGCGAGGATCCAAAGCCTCCAAATGTGATGCCACTTGGAACATAACTAACAACTGCTTTAATGCTTGGATATCGGCTTCCCAGAATAAGCGCCAGTTCACCACCTCGGGATTTACCCACTACGCCGATTCTTTCACCATCAACAGGTTTCTGTTTTTTTAGCCAATCAATAGCATTTTCGAAATACTCCAAAGGAATATCATAGAGCTCATCTGGCAGGTTTTTTTCTTTAAAATACGCTAGTGACAGAGCGGCAATTCCACGAGATGCTATGAGTTCAGATGGGAAATCATTATGCCCACCACCGGACCTTTCTAGAAATATTATAGCACCAAACGGGCCTTGCCCTTCAGGAATAAAGAGTGTCCCAACGAGACCGCTTTCTTTTACCGGTATTCTTGTAACTTCCGGACTTATTCTCAATCGTGAGATAGTTTTCGAAATTGGAGTGACCCCCAAAAATGGTATCATTAACAGAGAGAGGTTATCGGGATAAACAGATAACCTCAATGAAAAGAAAAAGATATACAACAGAACAGATCATAGCAATACTGCGGCAGCCCGATACGGGCAAAACCGTGCAGGAAGTCTGCCACGGCAACAACCTAAGTGAACAGACCTTCTATCGCTGGGGCAAAAAGTATGGCAACTTGGAGCTGGCTGATGCGAAGCGATTTAAAGAGCTGGAAAAGGAGAATACGGAGCTGAAGAAGATGCTCGCTGATCAAATGCTCAAGCTTCGGGTGTTGGAGGAAACGCTCTCAAAAAAATGGTGAGCCCAAAGCAGAAGAAGCGAGCAGTAAAAGATGCGGCTGAGAAGGGGCTGTGCTCGTTTTAGAGGGCTTGTGCTTATCTCAGCCTCAGTTGGTCAACGTACAGCTACCGACCCAAGCAGGCCAGTAAGAAGGCTCAGCAATTGGCCGAGCGGATTTTGACCTTGTCCTGGGAACATCCCCGTTACGGTTACCGGCGCATTCGTGCCTTGCTGGTGAAAGAAGGTTGGGCGGCAAGCAGGAAATTTGTACAGGCAGTGCGACGTTCTTCGGGCTTACAGGTAAAGCCCCCGAAAAAGCGTAGACACCGTCAGGGGATCTCTACTGGGCTCCCTACTAAAGCAACCGGTCGCAATCACGTCTGGTCCTGGGACTTTGTCCATGATCGTACAGACAATGGCGGTATGCTAAAGATGATGACCTTGATCGATGTACCGAGGAGCTGAAAGCGACGACACTCAAGCGAAGCGAAGACATATACGCGTAAATGTTTACGCATCCGGGTAGCTCGACAGCTCACCTCAACCGATGTTCTCTCGGTACTCAGCGAAACCATCGATGAAGAGGGAGTTCCTAGCTATATCCGCAGTGACAACGGCAGTGTTCCGAGGAGCGAAGCGACGACATGCGAAGCCATTCATTGCTCATCAGGTGCAGCAGTGGTTGTCCGACAAAAAGATCAAGGCGATATATATCGATCCGGGCAGTCCCTGGCAAAACGGTTTCATCGAGTCGTTTCACAACCGCTTACGCGATGAGTGTTTGAACCGTGAAGTGTTGCTCAGCGTGGCTGAAGCACAAGTTGTAATAGAACAATGGCGTCAGACCTATAACAATGAACATCCCCACAGTCGATTAGGCTTTAAAAGCCCACAAGAGTTTGTCACATTCCTTTCCGCTCTTGGCCGCGTTCGGGCTACGCCCTCACTGCGCCAAGATCTCTCATATACATCAATCCTAAAACCATTAACACCCGGTAGTTCTCTCACTTAAAATTTGATACGAAATACGGGGTCCGATCACTGGGTATTTCTCCGTTTAATGACTTATATCATTTTATATTTATCAAGCAATATTCACGTAGCAAGTGAAAGCAGTTAGATCGAATTTTATAATACTTGGTCTTGTTTGTTAAAATCAAATGCCTTGATGATTCCAGGATATAAATAATCCACAATATTCGGAAGATTTTCTCTTGAGAACCAGCAAGGGGTATGTTGTCCGAAATCATTATTTTCAGTTTTTAAAGTTCCAGACACTATTCGGGCCAGATACATAAATGTTATACTGTGCCATGGTTCTTCGGGTCTAATGTTCTGGGCCACTTCAATTAATTTAAGCAATTCAATATCAAATCCAGTTTCTTCCCGAAATTCCCGGAAAGTTGCTTCTTCAATTGATTCCAGAAACTCTATTCCCCCACCGGGCAGATACCAATTAGTTAATTCCCCATTTTTATAATGCGGAACTAACAATACCCTTTCATTTCGAAATACAACTGCACCTGTTCTCGTGTAAATTGTCTTCACTGTTTATTTTCTGAAACGAACCATTCATAATTAGCAGTTGCTACTACAATTTTCTCTACATTCAATATTTCAATCTGAAATGCGATCAGTGCCCTCTTTTTCTTGAAATAGGTTTCATGAAACTTATCCCAATCTTCTTTTTCGTAGACACCCTTTGCGTAGACTTGTCCCGTTGCTGGCTTCCGATACTTAATATCTGCCCGGCGTAGAATAGGTAATACCTTTTCTATATCTACCTCCAGATTTCGAGAAAGGAATTCTCCACTGGAAGCTTCACCCAAACTATAAATGGCACTGGCATGGATTGTATCGACATGATTTAAATATTTTGGATCTGCTGATAGCTGAAATATTCCATCAGTATTTTCTTCACACTTTTGTATTCCTATAATTCTGTTAAATGGCAATTGGGTGATGTCCATTTTATTTCTCTATTATGGCTATCATTGAATCTCAGCAACTATTCTTGTATCTTTGATCTAAGCCTTACGAATGCCCATCGATTTAATATGCACTAAATTTTTATACCAGCAGTAAAGCTTCTCGAAATTAAGAAAAGTATGCTGCCAATTCTCCTAAGTTGCCTACTTCCAGTGTTACTTTATCAGCATCTGTGCAGCTTATTACTCTACCCTTTCGATTTATCCATATGCCGTCAATTCCGGCATTATAGGCGCCCAGTACGTCACTGGAAAAGGAATCTCCAATGTGTACTACCTCTTCTGCATCTACGCCCATTAAGTCGAGCGCTTTTTCAAATATCTCTTTTCGCGGCTTGTAAGATCTGCAGTCTTCGCTCGTAACTACTGAATCGAAAGATAGACCCAGATTTCCCATCGCTGATAAAATGTCGTTTCGATCGATATTCGAAACGATGCATACAGGAATTGAAAGTGATTCCAGAAAATTCAACGTATCGCTAAATATTCTTGGATTTTCCCAGTAAGCGTACAATTCCGACGATAGCTGTTCAGCATCGAGGCTGACTTCGAACTTTTCCAGGAGATGCTCCAGGCTTTCACTCTCAAGCCTTCTTTGTGTTTTAAAGTTTTCGTTAGAAAATCGCTTACAAATTTCGGAAAAATTCCAATTTCTTCCTATTGCTTCCGTATCATTCGATAGGGGTGAAACGCTCGCAATACTTCGCACAATTCGATCGATGATCTCATCGTCCTCTTCCACAAGCGTTCCATAAAAATCCAGGAATATACATTGATAATTCTTAAGCATGCTCCCAAAGCCTTTTGTAGTGAATTGAACCTGCCCTTCTGTAATCCCTTATTAATTAACTCTATATACTAATATGTAGGCACTTATGAATCAATTTATCGCTTATGTCCAGAGAAACTAAATAGTAGTATATAGCGTGCAATAGCGAAAAGTGGGGAGCATTAGGGGAGCGGATGTCGCTCAATCTCAATATGTGTTATTAACTGTAACAATCGGTAACTTCTGGATGTTAGTCCTAAATACAATGAAGATTCAATTTCAAGTTTAATTCACCGGTGCCCGAGCTCAAGAATTTGCATATATAACTCTTAGTCTGAATTCTCAGTAGATAGCATTCTTATTTTATTTGTTTGTGACGGCTATCATCGCGGCCCGCTCTGTAATCTTATGGTGCGCATCACGTTTAGCACCGGCATTGTTCGCCTGCCTTGCGATCGGGGTAAAGCCCGTTTACCTGTACAACGAGTCTCGGCCGAACAGACTCCTAGACATGCTCTACTTAATTCATCACATAAGACGAGGCAAATTAGTAAAACCCCAGCTTATCGGATCCCGTGTCCTGATTGGGCTAAAATCATCAAACCTCATCCAGAATATCTTCTCAAGTGACTCAGTTCCCGGGGTCACGACCAAACTAATAGCTAGCTGACACTTTATACTTCCCCAACGGATTATCTGTATGATCAAGTCGTAGTTATTACATTTAAATTCTACGATTTACTTCTTCCTATAGTGGCTACTTCTTTTGATGCTTAGCCAGCCAGGTCTCAGCCCTGTGTTCCGCTTCAGTGATTTGCTCTTCAGTCATAGCTTTTTTGAGTATGTCTAAATGATTTTGGCTTGTGGGTTCACCTGCGATTGTGGCGAGGCTAATCCACGTATAAGCCCACACATAATCCTGCGATACCCCATCACCGTTAAAATACATCACACCAAGGTTCAACTGGGCAAGCGCATCTCCCTGCTCAGTTGCTTTGTGCGTCCACTCGAATGCCTTTGCGTAATCCTGCTCTACACTTTGGCTATAATACATTGCACCTAGATTGACTTGGGCGTGCGCGTGCCCCTGCTCAGCTGCTTTCTCATACCATTTTTGCGCCTTCTTTATATCCTGTTTGATCACTGAGCTCTGTTTATATACATGGCTTGAAGTATCTATATTACTCCGACTATATCCATAAAGATACCTGTATGGATCTCTGAAAGCCAACGAGTAGGGGGGATAGTTGTCATATCCCGTTAGCTTTCTTGGTCTCCCGGGAAAAGTTGATTGGTTATAAAGGTGATAAGATTTTATTTTTGCGCCTCTATCATATATCCTCCCAAGAGTATATTGGGCCTCAACGAATCCCTGTTCAGCTGCTTTTTTATACCAATGGAAAGCTTTCTTTACGTTTTGTCTGACTCCACGCCCATATTCTAACATCAATCCCAGCTGATATTGAGCATCAGCTAATCCTTGTTCGGCTTCCTTATGAATCCATTTTAATGCGCCCGTATGACCCTGTTCGGCCGCTCTGGAATACCACTTTATTGCTCCGACACGATCCTTCATTACACCCTGTCCACGTTCATACATCCACCCAAGAGCAAATTGAGCTTCCAGGTAATCTAGCCCAGCAGCTTGGTTAATCCATTTGAATGCCACGGTGGAATCTTGCTCTACTCCTCGGCCCTCAGAGTATAATGCCCCAAGGTAGTATTGAGCTCCTATGTGCCCCTGTTCAGCCGCCTTGCGATACCACTTTAATGCTTCAGAATTATTCTGTTTTACCCCCTCCCCCTTATTATACAGCATAGCAAGTCTGTATTGCGCTTTTGTGTGTTCTCGATCAGCAGCCTTACGAAACCAATCGAAAGCCTGTATAGTATCTTTTTCGGTTCCCTGCCCATTGTAATACATCAACCCAAGATTGTATTGGGCACTGACCTCTCCTCTTCCAGCTGCTTTACGATATAAATTGAGCGTTTCGGTCTGTGCTTGTTCAGCTGCCTTGTTAACAGACTTTAATACCCCGGTATCATGCTGCACCTCCTTTTCTCTATGATATATCGTCATACTAAGCTGGCGAAGGTGGATTCTTGCTTGGCGGTGACCTTTTGAAGCTGCCCTTTGATACCACTTGCGCGCCTCAGTCACATCCTGCTTAACCCCTCTACCTCTTTCATGCATGAAACCCATGTTGTATAGGGCTTGGGTATGTCCCTGTTCGGCTGCTTTTTGATACCACTTGTGTGCCTTGGCATAGTCCCGCACTTGACCTCCCCTTTCATAAACCAGTCCTAGATCAAATTGCGCTTCAGCATCTCCATTTTCAGCCCGCGCTTTTAATTCTGATAGCTGGCCATCCTCTGTCCCCCATGCAAAGCTGACTAAGAATAAGAAAACGATCAACGATCCCCAAGACTTCATTCCAAAAATTAAATTAACCATCTAACTAAGGCAATCGCCAGGGGAGTAATTATTAAGAGAATTATATATAAAAGTAGTTATGGGTGTGCCCTGATCCCGTAAAACCGGGGTCAAAGATTCAGTCTGACAGGGGTGGGTAACCTAATAAAGAATAGTCGAAAGAAAACCCCATGAACAGCAAGACATAACGGTATAAGAAAGAACCCATGATCTATGCTTTAAGGCCGGTTTAAAGCGGACGAAGGATTGCCGAAGCTTGCCGGGTAAAGGCGAGTCTCACTATCGGTGATGCAGCACCCCTGAAGCGCTGGTCGACACCTCCATCGGTGGGAGCAAAGTTGCCACCGCACTTGGGGCCTCTGAAGGAATCGGTCTTGCCCAAAACATGACCGTAGAAAATAGCTATATTGAGGGTTTCAATGGACGCTTATGTGATGAACTTTCTAACACCGAGATATTTTAACGCTGACTGAAGTGAAAGTAAACTTGAAGGTCTGGCGGCTTGATTATAATTCTCAAAGACCCCACATATCTCTGAGCTATCGGTCTGCAGCCGAATACGCCCAGAGAGCCGTTTCTAAGCAAATCAACACTTACCACCCTGCGCCGGATCTAACACTGGCGTAATCGGTTACAGGGCACGTGTTATTTGGAAAGAGGAATGGGTATCTGATAATGCAATGTTGACTATCATGCTTAATCAATTCTTACCTCGAGCTTCCACGAACTGACATTTTCAAAAGGGGTTTTGAAGGGGTGCTCTAAAGCGACAACCATGGGCTCGAATATGGCGATGGTTGCCTCATCCGTTCATTCTTTAATTTATTTCATTTTATTTGTTCGAGGTCAGGCGAGATCAACCGCTTATTTTGCTTTATCCAATTGTGCAAAGTTGCTCTGGAGACACCTAAGTTTTTTGCCAGTTTGATGACAGGCAAACCGCGATTGAGTTCTTCTTTTATGTAAGCAACTTCTATATCCAGCTTGCTTCTACCGCGGGGTCTACCACGACGTTCTGGTTTGCCCTTATGGAATGCAGAAAATTTCTCGAACAGGTCACCAAGATACGGTGAGTCTACGTCCCGATTCAGCACGATTGAATCGTCTACAGATTGCAACGGAATCCTATTTTCCCAGAGCAGGTACAGCGTATTTGTGATTTCTGATAAGGTTTCACCCAACACTGTGATACGTGAGACCACGATTCCCTCGATCATGTCTAGTTTAATCTTGCTCTTTAATTCGTGGACAGACATAAAAGAGTCTATATCAAAATCACTCTTGTTGATTGTTCTTGCTTGGCTAGATTCCTGATCATTAGTGGTTTTTTGAATTAACCCGTAAATCTTTTTTCTTTGTCGTTCCATTTTTAATTAGTCTTTAATGATTAAAATATAACAAAACTCTTTTAAAATAAACATAACTGTCAATTATAAAAAAATATATTAAAATAGACAACAGTCCCGCTACTAACCCTTACCTGTACACCCCATCAAGAGAGAGGGCGTATGCGCTTCTGCGCATTGCAACAGCAAGACGCTCGCAGGCGGCAACGAACATACAGGAGGGTCGAGGTTGCTTTATTCTGGGATTTACAACTTTCAGCTATTTCTTTGTAGATTACATCTGGTTTCCACGAAGTTTTGATTAGTGGAAATGCTGTGACCGTCAGTGCGGTTAAAGCGGATGCTGGCGGACAAGCTGCTGGGGATAGAGATTCTGCAGGAGACCCTCGAAAAAAAACGGTAAGCCCTGGGCACAAGCGGCAAGTGGCAGAGAGACTTGTGGCCCGGGGCCAGTGTTCGATGCGTGGAGCGTGCCGATACTTTCACCTGCACCGCTCCACCTATGCGTATCGGGCGAAGTATCCGGATGCCTGGCTAACGAAACTGAAGGCGGCAGTAAGGCGGTTATCACGGCAATACGCGAGGTGGGGCTATCCGAAGATCACGAAGCTGTTGAAAGACGAAGGCTGGGAGGTGGGTAAACGTCTCGTGCAACGTCTACGACGCGAACTGGCCCTGGCGATCCCCCCACGCAAGCCAAGACGTCGGCGCAGGGGTGTTTCCACCGGGCTGCCGACCAAGGCCGAACATCCCGACCCTGTTTGGACCTGGGATTTTATCCACGACAAAACGGTCCGCGGTGGCAGTTTAAAAATGTTGACCATGCTCGATGAGTACACCCGCGAGTATCGAGTGATCCATGTTGATCGCCATATCAATGCGGAAACGGTGCGCGGTATCATGCAAAAACTGCTCGACCCTCATGGGCCGCCACAATATATTCGCAGCGACAACGGTTCCGTTCCGAGGAGCGAAGCGACGACATGCAAAGCCATTCATTGAAAAGGAATTGAGAGCCTGGCTAACTGCGATGAAAATCAAAACCCTCTATATCGAACCAGGAAGCCCTTGGCAGAACGGATACATCGAATCGTTGCATGCCCGTTTTCGCGAGGAGTGTTTAAACCGTGAACAGCTATGGACTTTGACCGAAGCCCGCGTGGTGATCGAGGACTGGCGCTGGCTTTACAATAATGTCCGACCCCACCGCAGCCTCGGCAATATCACCCCACGGTGCTTCGCTGAAGACATTAATACCGAAGGCTTGGGCTCCATTCGGGCTACGCCCTCATTGCGCCCAAGCCTTGACTTCCTCTACCAACTTAACTTCAACATTAACCTCTCCAGACTAACTCTCTCGGTGGACCAGTTTACGTAACCCGATCAGGTATAATCGTGTAATTTTATAATTAATACTTGCTAATTACTATATATGTGGTAAATTCCACTACATGCGTGGTAAAAAGAAGGTAAAGTTGAGCCGTTTAGAATTGGAAGTAATGGAACCGCTATGGAAACTCAAAGAGGCTTCTATTAGACAGATCCAGGAGAGCATACCCAAAGACAGGCGCCCAGAATACACGACTGCTCAGACAATTATTAATCGATTGGAAGCAAAGGGGGCGGTTGCTCGTATTAAAAAGATAAGTAACGCCCATATCTATGGGCCACTTATCGATAAGAAATCTGCAATCGGGAATTTAGTTGAAGATTTCATCGATACCCTCGGGGGTTCAGTCCAACCGATGATGTCTCATCTGGTCGAAACAAGGAAGATCTCATTGAAGGAGTTAAAGGGAATTGAGGCTCTTTTGAAAAGCACTTCAAGAAAAAGGGAAAAATAAAAATCTCTACTTTCATGATAAATCCTTCTATATCTTTCTGGATAGACTTGGGAAATCATTTATGGCAGGTCACATTGTTTGGTCTCTTCATTATTGGGCTGATATATTCATTAAAAAGATTACCTGCACGTATTCGATTTTATATTGGATGGATTGGTTTGATAAAATTTATCCTTCCGTCAGCTCTTTTTCTTTTAGTGCTAGGCGATGTAGTTCGATCCGCTTTTACTTCAAATACAGTATTAACAGAGTCGATCTTGCCATTTAGCGCTAAAATTTCTGAGCCATTATATCTTTTTAAAAGTTCCGATTTCGTAACGATCGAAACCCATTTTCCTTATGAAATCATTCTTATTTTATTAGGATCTATATGGGTATCAATTTCATTGGCTCTGTTCATCTTTTGGCAATTCAAGGTCCATCAATTGTATAGTCATATAAAAGAAAATGCAGTACCTGTTTCAAATTCCATTTCCATTAAAGTAGACAACCTCAAAGACTTTTTAGGACTTAAATGTCATGTAAGCTCTCTAATTGCAGACAAGAAGATTGAAACGGGAGTATTTGGTATATTTCGACCAAAGCTGGTTTTAACACGAGAGCTATTAATGGAGTTCACAGATGAGGAGTTAGATACGATTCTCATCCATGAGTTAATTCACATAAAGCATTGGGATAATCTCTGGGCTCATTTACAGGTGATTATATTATGTTTATTCTGGTTTCATCCTCTTGTGTGGTGGTTGAACCGACGTATAACTATCGAGTGCGAAAAAGCCTGCGACGAAGCAGTAATCAAATATTCCGGGGGAAAGAAAGCGTACGCGTCAGCCATTTATAAAGTTTTTCAGCTCCACTTCGGCTTGAACGTCTACGGATATTCAGGAATTACACAAACAGGACTAAAAAATCGAATTCAATCTATCTTGAACTTGGAAGCATCTGAAATCTCAATGGCAAAATACCGGTCAGTTATTGTCTTTGTATTAATACTAATACTATTGGGGATCAGTATTATTGCGGGGGGGATGTCACCCTTTATCAAAGAATCTCCATCAAAAACAATGACAAACCAATTACCCCATGAGATAGTGGAAGAAATTGCGACCGAAAATTTAATTACAGAGAGTGAAAGCGCAAATGAGACTGTTTATATAAACCAAATTTTAAATAAGAAGCCCAGGGAAACTATTCCTCATACTTTCTACGTGGAATTAGAAAATTATCTCAGAGTTTTAGATTTTGAGAGAGATAGGATTAACAGGGCGATAAATGATTTAAGAGACTTAAATCATGTAAATCCTTCCTATGAAACTATTAACGTCGAGCGGTCACAAATTGGCATGATCGTTGATGTATTAGTACGATTCGACGACTACAGTAATTATCCGCGGGTTAGAAAAAGTTTTGAACGCGTACAATTCGCGGTGGTTGAAGGGAAATCTGGAAAGTACAAGGATCTAGAACAGATAAGTTTTCCCTATAACATTGAATCGAATATTAAACCACAGGTTAGGAAAAGTTATTTGGGAGAAAATATCTGGATTGGATCATCGATCGCCGTATTTAAAAATAAAACTGCAAAACGAAAAATAAAATCTCTAATCATGGCTCTTAATGAAATTGATATAAAAGAAAGAGAAAAATTTCAGGAATTAAGAGATCTAAAAGAGTCGTCCACTAAAAGTTGATAAAAAATTCTCCAAAATCTAACACCACATTACACTTAAACAATATGAAATACCTGAATGTCATTATCGCGCTTACAATTATTGCTTGTATTAATTCTGTATTCAGCTCTGAAGGGGGAGAGATAAACAAAAAAGAAGCTATCATAGAAAAGCTTACTATAGATAATAAACATGGATGTGGTCCTAGTATTAGCGATGGAGAGAGAATAGTAATCGAAAAAATAAAGCAGTTAGTTGAAGCAAAAGAATATATTCAAGCGCTTCAAATTCTTGAAAAAGCGATAACGGATGAATCAAGTCCGGCATTATTTATTGTTAAAGGAAATGTATACATTAAAGATGGCGAGTTCGAAAAAGCCGCTATTGAATTAGAAAAAACTTTAGATATATATCCGAACTACTTACTCGTTCAAAAAACTTTAGGGTTTCTTTATACAAGGATGGAGAAATTTGATAAAGCACGTAAGCATTTGTTAAGGGCAATCGAACTCGGAGGTGAAGACGGCCGTTTGTATGGATTAGTTGGTTATACTTACCAATTAGATGAGGAATGGTTTATAGCAGAAATGTTTTTCCGTGAAGCTTATAAAAGGGATTCTGTGGAACCAGAATGGAAGGATTCCCTGAACAGGGTAATAGAAGAACAAAATAAGGTAAGAAGTGTAAGGCAAAATATGTCAGGTTAAAATGAAGATTAATAAATTTGATCTAATAATATGTCTAACCAGCTGCACTACGTTAATCCTGTCCGTCGATTTTACATATCAAAAGCGTGATATTTAATGAGATTCAAAACGACCGGCAGATCTTCTTCTTTAACCTCAATTAATTCAACGTTCCTCGATTAGTGCACAGCATGGGATAAATACGATCAGATTTAAGTTTATTAATGGCTTTAAGTAATCAATACTCATCATAACATGAATAATAATTCTCTTATACAGTTAGATAATATATCCAAAGTTTTTTTTACAGACGAACTGGAAACACATGCCCTCTCGGGCATTGATCTAAACATTATCACCGGTGAGTTTGTCTCTATCAATGGTCCCTCGGGTTGTGGAAAGTCTACGTTCTTGTCCATTCTTGGACTACTAGATTCACCCACTGAGGGTAATTATACCCTGTCTGACAAAGCAGTTGCTAACCTCACCGAGGATGAACGAGCCCGTATTCGAAATCGCGAAATCGGTTTTATATTTCAAAGTTTTAATCTTATTGGAGACCTCAGTGTATACGAAAATGTGGAACTTCCTCTGACTTACCGCGGGATGAGATCATCTGATCGAAAAGCGTGCGTTAATGAAGCCCTGGATAAAGTAGACATGTTCCGAGTCAGCTATCCGGTGGCCAACAACAGAGGGTAGCCGTTGCCCGTGCGCTAGCAGGTGAACCAAGAATCCTCCTAGCCGACGAACCGACCGGAAATCTCGATTCAAGTAATGGTAAAACGGTCATGGAATTGCTTAAAAGATTAAACGATGAAGGTGCTACAATATGCATGGTAACACACAACGAAGATTACATCTCTTATGCATCTAAAGTTGTCCATCTTTTTGATGGTAAAATTGTAGACGGAGCTGCTAAACAGACGGTCTAACAGGAACCACTACCCCAAATGATGCGAAACATCCTTCAGGATATAGTTTTCGGACTACGCATGTTGAAACAGAATATAGGTGTTTCAGTCATAGCTGTGCTTGCGTTATCCATTGGCATTGGACTGGTAGTAACCATATTTAGTATCGCTAATGGATTTATCATCAGAGGTCTGCCCTTTGATGAACCCGATCGGCTTTTTCATTTGAAATGGGCAAATGTAAAAAGTTACGCGCAAAATTTAAGAGATGATTTATTGATAAATACCTATGACCTCAATGATTTCCAGGAACAACAGACCACTTTTGAAGGGCTTAGTGGATCCGATAATTCTACGATAAATATAAAAGGCGATGATTACGCACGGCGCTATAATGGTTGTTCAATCTCTACTAATTTTCTTGATCTGCTTCGAACCAAACCCCTATTAGGGCGAGGGTTTTTTAAGGATGAAAACCTTCCTGGTGCCAATCCAGTAGTGATCATCGGTTATGGAATCTGGCAGAAAGACTTTTACGGGGCTGCTGACATTATTGGCCGATCGGTGCTTTTAAACAGTGTCGCACACACCATCGTTGGTGTGATGGATAAGGATTTTAAATTTCCTCTAAGCGCGGCCCTTTGGTTCCCACGTCGCAAAGATTTTACGTCAGATACAAGAAAAAATAGTGGTAAGTTGAGTGTGTTTGGAAGGCTGAAAAACGGCGTCACCGTTGACGAAGCATTAACCGAACTAAACGGCATAGCCCACCGCTTGGAACAGGAATATCCCGAGAGCAATAAGGGTTATAATTCTCTCGAGATAAAACCTTATATTAAGGAATTTTTTGGTAAAGAGATGAATATATTGTTTATAACTATGCTTGTGGCTGCATTCATGGTGCTGCTCATTGCCTGCTCTAATGTAGCGAATCTACTTTTTGCCAGATCGATCTTGCGCAGCAAGGAACTCGCCATACGCAGCGCATTAGGAGCACGCAGGAAAAGAATTATTACCCAAATTCTGACCGAGAGTTTGATAATATCGATAATCGGTGCAATCGGCGGTTTTTTTATCGCCAATAGATCTTTAGAATTTTTGTGGAATTATTTTGTGGTCATTGTCCAGGGACAAAGTTTTCCCTCCTGGATAAACTTTGAACTGGATGGACTTGTCTTTATTTTTGTCATCGGTCTCACTATTATGACCGGTGTTATATCGGGTCTTGTGCCCGCGCTGCAGGCATCGAAAACGGATGTAAACCAATTACTGAAGGAAAATACTCACACAACCTCTAATTTGCGTTCGGGTCGATTCAGTAAGTTTTTAGTCATTGTGCAAATTGCCATGTCCTGTACGCTTCTTATCGGATCGGGACTGATGTTAAAATTGATGTTTAAGCTGAACGCCGTTGATCTACCTTATAATCCTGAAGCTATTTTACAGGCGCGCACGGCTTTATTCGACACGGACTATCCCAATGATAGTGATAAAATTTCATTTCTAAGAACGTATCTCAATAATCTCAGGGCTGTTCCAGGAATTGAGGCTGTTGCATTGACCACTTCACATAGTGAACCGATGGCATTCCCCAGGCGTATTATAATTGATGGGGTGAGCTATGCGTCAGAGGATGACTATCCACATGCTCAATTTGCGGGAATTTCTGATGGCTATTTTAATGTCTTTGGAGGTTCTATTTTAGAGGGACGCGCATTTAATCATACGGACATTGCCGATTCTCAGCAGGTAGCGATTGTTAATACTATTTTTGCGGAAAAATATTGGCCGGATCAGAGTCTGATCGGTAAACAGTTTAAGGCAAAAGGCCCTGGAGAGAAACCCTGGTTAACCGTGGTGGGTGTTGCCCCGGACTTACAAATGGAAGGTTTTAATTCAGTGACTAACGATGGTTCGGGTTTTTATGTCCCCATGGCTCAGGAGACCACTTTTAACAGAAATATTACATCGCGTCATATGACGGTAGTTTTACGCAGTACGGGAGGAGATCCCATGAGCTTGTTACCCACAGTACGTGCCGAACTGCAAAAATTAAATCCAAATCAACCCCTCTACGATATTAGAACCGTTCAAGGTGCGATCGATCTTTTTTCCAGGGGATTTAAATTCTTCTCCGGGCTTTTTATTACTTTTGGCATCACAGCATTTTTACTCGCGGCCATTGGCGTATATGGAGTCATGTCGTTTTCGGTAAATCAGCGAACCCAGGAAATGGGAATCCGAAAAGCAATGGGCGCTGAACCTCGCAATATTATCGCTATGATTATTAAGCAGAGCAGTGTTCAAATTGGTATTGGGGTTGTTTTAGGATTACTCTTTGCACTAGCTTTTTCCCGAGTTTTATTCAGCCTTATTGAAGATATTTCACCCAATGATATTACCGTCTATACAGTTGTAATCGCATTGATCACACTCGTAGGACTATTTTCGGCTTGGTTACCGGCACGGGTAGCTGCTCGTGTAAACCCCATTGAAACATTGAGGTATGAATAAGCGTGGTTAAGGTAAATACTACTACTATTTATTGTTGTTATGGGTCATGTCTATAACAGATGATGCCTTTAGCACATCTTAAGGATTTTACGATATAGCTTTTGGTGACGATGGTTAAAAGGATATTCAGGTTCTATGAGGTGCAGTTGGAAGGTCCTACGGGAAAGACCTTTGAATTTAGACAATCAGAGTTTTGGCAAAAGCTCAAAATGATTCAATCACGTTAATATGGGAGTGTTCTTAAACGAACTCGTTGCCGTTGTGAGTGACACGGTTATACTGATCGATCACGGTATGAATACGGAAGGAAGCAGTTGTTGTTAACTGATCGATCCTAAAGTCCACAGACCTAGCGCTCCTGGGCAGCTGAAGCCACGGGAAGTATACTCGCGCTTGCCCACTGCTTCTGGCCGATACGTCCATCGGTGGGCATAAAGTCGCTGCAGGAATTGGTCTTGCCTAAACCATTACCGTCGATAATGGTCCCGAGTTTGCCGGCAAAGTAATGGATGAATTGGCTTATGGCCATGGCATCGAGCTGGATTTATCCGGCCAGGCAAACCCGTAGAAAATGGCTATATTGAGGGCTTCAATGGACGCTTACGCGATGAACTTCTTAACACCGAGATATCTTGTACGCTGGGTGAAGCGAAAGAAAAACTTGAAGCTAGGCGGCTTGATGATAATACTCAAAGACCACACAGTTCTCTGGGCTATCGGCCTCCGGCGCGAATACGCCCAGAGAGACATGTCTAAGCAAATCAAAACCCTTACCACCCTGCCGGAACTAACACTGGCTCTGGTATAGTAAACGGGTGCACGTCATTGTGTCACAGGAATATTGGAATAATTACGCTCCAACTGAAGCGCTTCGGAATTGTGAGAATCCAGAAGACTACATTTACTATCTTTTAGTTTCTCAAACTCTCACGTCATTTCTGTCTAGTGTCGACTCTGTCCTTGACGTCGGTGGAGGTCCAGGCAGGTTCAGCCTGGATATCGCACCACATGTTAAAACAGTAGAACACATTGACTTTTCTCAGAAGATGCTCGACTTAGCGGTCAAAAAAGCCCGTAAGCTAGTAATTAAAAATATCAACTTCAAAAAAGTAGATGCAAAAGACTTATCTCAATATTCCGACCAACAGTTTGATAAAGTTATTTCTATAAATACTCCAATTTCCTTCTCAGGACATGATTGGAAATTAGCTCTAACTGAAATGTGCAGGGTTGCATCAAAAGCTGTTTTATTTACAGTATCAAATTTCATTTCAGCCTTCCCACGGTTGCTTGAAGTTTCACTAGAAAAGGACATTGGATGGGACACCCTAGCAACTGAGTTATTTAACAATCATTTATTTGACAGAGAAAGAGGAAAGACTGTAGGTATCGATTTTCCATCGGTTCAATCGTTTCTCCCTGGAGAGATAGAACGAGAATTTTGGGATCTTGGTTTTCAGGTAAGGGATGTCCGAGGGTTAGCCATTCTATGTCGAATGATGAATCCTGAGCATTTAAAGACCATTATTAGTGATAAAAAACGGCTATCTTCTTTTCTCGAATATGAATCTATTCTCGCGACAGCGTATGGAAAGTGGGCACCATCACGTGAAATTATGTTTATTGCTGAAAGAAAAGTTATAGGAAGTGACCTGCACCCGATTACTGTACCAGAGCCAGTGTTAGTTCCGGCAGGGTGGTATGGGTTTTAATTTTCTTAGACATGGCTCTCTGGGCGTATTCGGCCGGAGGCCGATAGCCCAGAGAACTGTGTGGTCTTTGAGTATTATAATCAAGCCGCCAGGCTTCAAGTTTTTCTTTCGCTTCAGCGAGCGTACAAAATAGCTCGGTGTTAAGAAGTTCATCTCGTAAGCGTCCATTGAAGCTCTCAATATAACCATTCTCTACGGGTTTGCCTGGCCGGATAAAATCCAGCTTGATGCCATGGCCATAAGCCCATTCATCCAGTACTTTGCCGGCAAACTCGGGACCATTATCGACGGTAATGGTTTGGGGAAGACCGATTCCTTCAGCGGCTTTCGTCAGTGCTGCAGCGACTTTGCGCCCACCGATGGATGTATCGGCTAGAAGCAGTGGGCAAGCTCGGGTGTATTGATCGACAACGGTGAGTATGCGGAAGGGGCGGCCGTTGGTCAGCCGATCGCTCATAAAGTCCATCGACCAGCGCTTCTGGGCAGCTGAAGCCGCAGGTAGTGAGACCCGCCTTTGCGCGGCACGCTTCTTTCGTTTCTTCGTGCGCACTTCCAGCCCTTCGGCCTTGTAGATACGATAAACGCGTTTCTTTCCTACCGTCCAGCCTTCCCGCTTTAATAACACCGTGATTCGCCGATACCCGTAGCGCACGCGCGCGGCGGCGAGGTCACGGATGCGCACGATCAGCGCACGTTCGTCCTTCTTCACAGGTTGGTAGTTATAACTCGACCAACACAACTGCATCAGCCTGCACGCCCGGCGTTTGCTCACCTCATAAGCTTCCACTAACCACTCAGCAATCACCTTCTTGCGCACAGGCTTTACAACTTTTTTGAGATAACTTCCTGCAGCATATGCTTGTCCAGGCTTAGATCAGCCACCAGCTTCTTCAAACTAGTGTTCTCTTCGTCGAGTTGCTTCAGTCGTCTTAATTCGCTGATTCCCATGCCCGCGTATTTACCCTTCCAACCGTGGTAGGTCTGTTCGCTCACGCCTAACTCTCGACACACTTCGGCGATCCTTCGACCGCCTTCTACCTGCCTTAGGGCATAGATGATTTGTTCTTTATTATATCGTTTGTCAGGCCTTCTCGGCTGCGCCTCGTGAACCTTTGCTTTTCATGGATGGTTCTTTCTCTTATTTTTATTAGGTTTTCCACCCACGCCAGACTAAATCTTTCCTGGTCCAGTTTTACGGGGACAGGTCAAAGGGTGTTAATGGTTTTAGCTGCACTTGGGACAATCGTCTTCAGTCTCTCCCATAAATACACTGACAGCTATTACGCTGCGGCGGTTTTATGTATGAGCTTTTCCCTCATCCTGTTTTTATTCTCATTGAAGATAAATAATCCCCAGGAAAAATTTGCACCTTCTCCATAACTATTTTACCATTAAGTCTCTTTATCAGCCATGAAAGTTCTTTTTCTTCGCAACGCAGACAGGTTACATTTTTCTTATCGTTATCTGGTTGAATTTATTGACGGTCGTTATCCCATTGTAATTTACGATCCAAACAAACCGGCTGCTGATCAGTTTAAGGAGATTGAGGTAGTCATCGATACGGGAGGGGCCATAGGAACCCATGAGATGATGGACGCGGCTAAAGCAGCTGAAGTTAAACTATGGCAGGTTACGACCAACGGTCTCGACCATGTCGACACGGAATATATCTTGGGTAAAGGTCTGCTCCTCACCCACTCTCCGGGGCCCCTAACCGCTGTCCCTCTTGCAGAGCATGCGCTTCTTATGATTCTCTATTTCGCAAAAAACCTCAATCACAATCGCACCAAAGACTGGCATCGGGTGATGAACGATGAGCTCGAAGGAAAGACTTTGGGATTGGTCGGCTTCGGAGCAAGCGCGAAAGAATTGGCAAGACGGGCCCGGGCCCTGGGATTACGGATCATAGCCATTGATAATAGAGATATTCCGCAGCATGAACTCGACGAATTTCATCTCGCCTTTCTTGGATACCCCGAAGATCTTGAAAAAATTCTGGTCGAGTCTGATTTCCTTTCTGTGCACGTTCCTTTAACCAAGCAAACGCGACACCTGATTGACCAGCACGCTTTCAGCGTAATGAAGGAAAAGGCGGTCCTGATCAATGTTGCGCGAGGAGAAATCGTTGACAATGATGCACTGATTGAGGCCCTGACAAGCGGTCGCATTAAAGGTGCGGGTATCGACGCATACGCCGAGGAACCTTTGGCCCCGGAACATCCCCTTTTAAAGTTAGATAACGTTTTAACTACGCCGCATGTCGCTGGATTCACACAGGGGACGTGGCATCGACGCGCTAAAGCCGTCGCGGAGAATATTGATCGCTTAGCGAAAGGTTTATCTCCACGCAATCTAGTAAATCCACTGAGGTGACCCCCCCATGATTATAATTCAGTGAACACCCTGGTCGGCAGTTTCTGACTCTTGGGACTTGCGATGGGCTTCCAGAATTTTCTGCGTATCAGTCTTGGCCGGTGTGGCTTTAAATTAAAATTCGTTGCAATATTATTGGGAGTTATTAGCCTTATGGTTTTGATATGGGGAATATCAATTAATAGACTTTCCCTTTATAAATTGCGAAATATGGTATAATTAACAGTCAATTAAAGTAAAAAATGCTTACCGCGCATCAACTCACGCACTTCAATACTTTCGGTTTCCTTCCCCTGCGAGGATTATTCAGCCCGGGTGAAATTGAAACCTTCAAGGAGGAATTCAAGTCTAAGCTGGAAACCACCCGGCGCTACACAGAACCTGAAGACACGCCTCCCCAGGTTATAAGCTGGACCAACCTGGGTGCGCAGACGCCCCTTCTCGCCACCTTGATCGAAGACCCGCGCATTGTAAGCATCGCAGAACAGATAATGGGGGAAGACTGCGTTGGAATATCCTGCAACTCGATCAGCTACGTCAATGATACTGCCTGGCATGCCGATGATTATAATTTTCATATGCACGATCTAAAATTCCTCTTCTACCTCCAACCGGTTGATGGGGATAGCGGCGCTTTGAGGGTGATTCCCGGATCCCATAAGAAAGCTTTTCATAAAGAAATAGCAAAGTATGACGGTCTCACGGGTTATGATGATGCAGAGAACCGCCTTGGAACAGAACGTATTAAAGAAGGACCAGCCTATATTTGCGACGTAGAACCGGGTGATGGATTTATCTTTGATTCCCATGTATGGCATGCCAGTTGTGGCGGATCGACGGATCGGCGCACGTTTTCCATCGTTTATTCTGGAAATCCAAAGAACGCAGAAGAAGGAAGGGCTCTAACGGAATATTTGCATATCACTAATGAAATCAGGACATCGATAGCCGAAAAAACTTTTGATTCTCCGTCTCCGGAATACCCGCTTGAATGGCTGGATAATCCTGAGCAGAATCCCAGGCGGCAGCGGTGGATAGATTGGCTGCATAAGTGGAGATTTACAGAGATCGCCCAGGGCACGCTAATCCCGGACGATTCGACCTTACAAACCGTAAAAGCATTTTCTGATCCCTTTCGAGATACCCCGGCTGACGAATAGAGTCTGGTCGTGACCATTTATACCAACGATCTATAAGCAGATTTTTAAAAATCTCTGGCATTTAATTATAAAATAGCAGTTACATTTGCTTCCAGATTAATGGGAGAAGTAGACTCCCATTAATCTGGTGTGAAAGGCCAGCTAAGACGATTACATATATCGCTCCAACGATCCGACATCACAAAGCCAACCAATTCTTCTTTGGAGTATATTCCCATTGGTACACATTTTGAATTCTTATCTGCGCATTTCAAAGACTTTGAATTTGACGCGATCAGATTTGCTTGATCATAGGTAACTGAGAGTGCAATGCCGGAGTATTGCTATGATCTGTTCTGTTGTGTATCTTTTTCTTTTCATTGAGGTTATCCGTTTATCCCGATAACCTCTCTCTGTAAATGATACGATTTTTGGGGGTCACTCCAAGGGCTTCAGAATATCGACGAAGAAAACAGAATCAGCAGCATTGCAAGAGACTCTCGTTGCCGTTTTAGGCAATGATGTTCCAGGCGTTCAAAAACTGCTCGCTGATTATCTTCTGAAAATTGAAGCCCTGCAGATAGTCTTGGGAAAAACCATCTAAGCGCGGAGCGATAGCGTGGCGTTGTTGAATTAGCTCAGCAGGCATTGTCGTGTTCGTAGTGGGCTCTATACCGCTGGCGGAGATTCAGCAGCTTGACCCTGCCCACCGCTTCAAACCTGTAACCGATAAGAAGCCGTTGCTGGTGACTGCAATCGTTTGCCTGTCACGGAAACACTTAACCATTGGCTACAAAAATTCAATCAAATGCTGGGTGAAATAGTCTCCTAGGTAAACAAGAAACAGGACTGCACATACGCCGCTAAGAGGGACTGCCAGTATCGCTGTAAAAACTTCGAAAGCAACTACAGCGACCTGTCCACGGGTATGCCTCAAGAGGCCAAACACAGGAATCACGTGTAGGCGTGGGATTTCGTTTAGGACTACACCCAAAGTGGCGGCAAACTGCGTGTTTTCAGCATCATCGATGTACCGAGGAGCCGCAGGCGATGACACTCGAGCGAAGCGAAGACATAACCACGTGAATGCCATATGCTTCATGCACACAGCGCGATCAAGGCAGCCTGGTCGGGTTAAGCAAACTGGTCCACCGGGAGAGTTAGTCTGGAGAGGTTAATGTCGAAGTTAAGTGGGTAGAGGAAGACAAGGTTTGAGCGCGTAGACCGAATGGAGACCGAGCCTTCTGTATTGAGGTCTTCAGCAAAGCGCCGTGGGGTGATATTGCCGAGGCTGCTGATGGGGGGCGGACATGATGGTAAAGTCAGCACCAGTGCTCGATCACAACGCGTGCTTCGGTTAAAGTCCATAACTGTTCACGGTTTAAACACTCCTCGCGAAAACGGGCATGGAAAGATTCGATGTATCCGTTCTGCCAAGGACTTTCTGGTTCGATATAGAGGGTTCTTATTTTCATCGCAGCCAGCCAGGCTCGCAATTCCTTTTCAATGAATCGCTTCGCATGTCATCGCTTCGCTCCTCGGAACGCAACCGTTGTCGCTGCGAATATATTGTGGCGGTCCATGCCTCTCGATCATTTTTTGCATGATACCGCGAACGGTTTCCGCGTTGATATGGCGATCGACATGGATGACCGGACATTCGCGGGTCTACTCGTCGAGGATGGTCAGCATTTTGAGACTCCCACCGCGGACCGTTTTATCGTGGATAAAATCCCAGGTCCAAACATGGCCGGGATGTTCGGCTTTTGTCTGCAGGCCGGTGCAGACACCCCTGCGTCGGCGTCTTGGCTTGCGTTGGGGGATCGCCAAGCCCAGTTCACGTCGCAGACCTTGCACGAGACGTTTACCCACATGCCAGCCTTCGTCCTTCAACAGCTTCGTGATCTTGGGATAGCCCCACCTGGCGTATTGCCGTGATAACCGCCTTACTGCCGCCTTCAGTTTCGTTAGCCAGGCATCCGGATGCTTGGCCTTATACGCATAGGTGGAACGGTGCAGGTGAAAGTATCGGCACGCTGCACGCATCGAACACTGGCCCCGAGCCACAAGTCTCTCTGCCACTTGCCGCTTGTGCCCAGGGCTTACTACCGAGCGTAAGCGACATCTACCATTTTTTTTCGAGGGTCTCCTGCAGGATCTCTATCCCCAGCATCTTATCTGCCAGCATTCTTTTTAGCCGCACGTTCTCCTTCAAAGAGCTCTTTCATCCGCTTGGCCTGGTTGACATCAATCATTCCAAACTCACGCTTCCAGCGGGGGAAGGTCTGTTCGCTGACGTTGTTCTCCCGGCACACTTCCTGGATCGATTTACCCCTGTCTGCTTGCCGCAATATCCGTATCTTCTCTTCGGTGGTGTATTTTTTTGCCTTTCATTGTCTGAGTCCTTTCTAGGTTACCCAGACTAACTTTTCAAGTGTACCAGTTTTCGTGGTCACGACCACCAGTGATGAAAATATACTCCAATGATATCCAGCTACAGATAATGATTTCATGGTAAATCACATTGATTATAATTACTAAGCTTCGAACTAAGCCGATAGACTTAATCAGAAGTAAGTAGTAATTTGTTGGTATTTTAAAAAATAGTCAAAATGATTGGACTGCTATGAGTCACAAGTCCCACCAGAACTTACCATCGTTTCGAGTTATTAGCACATATCGGTGTTGGCCATTGAATGGTATACCACCCCGTCGGATCTAAAACTGACTTTGGTACAGTAAACGGGAGCAGGTCACACTCGGAATCTCTCTCACTTAAACTGGTACGAATAACGGGGTCCGATCAATTCAGTAAAAACTCGATTCATTTAAAGGAAAATTACTTGTTTCAAGTCTTTGAATGTTTTAAATTGAACTTGATTGCAATATTATTGGGAGTTATTAGCCTCTTGGTTTTGATATGGGGAATATCAGTTAATAAATAGTTTACTATAATAAAGGTGAAGACTGATGATCAAACCACGTCTCGGGAGCATGTGTAATATGAGAAATAACATAACACCCACTCGCTATTCACAACACCTGATACGCTTGATGATGGCAACATTTGCCCTGTTGTTCTTCTTTAGTAGCTCACTTTATTCCATGAGCAAAGCGCGGAAGGACGCCGAGGTGATGAAAGCACCGGAAGCCTGGGTAATGCGCGGGATTGATAGTTTTGCCCAAGGTCATTTCGAGAACGCGGGTAACAATCTCTACGTGAACGCCAAGGGCGAGATTGAGATCATTAACCATTTCGATGTTAACCGTGACGGCTATGTCGACATCATTCTCGCCAATTCTCATGACCGCATTGAGCGCGGTCCCACCTGGGTATATACGCCCGAAAAAAGTTCGGGTGAGAGTTGGAAGCGACACCAAATGTCCGCGGACAGCGGGTTAATGAGCCGGGTGATCGACGTGGATAGTGACGGTTTTAACGATCTGGTAACGGTGAACGCTCACAATGGAGTCACTTCCGAACTAAATTGTCATATTTACTGGGGAGGACCGGATGGCCCGGAAGCGAGCCGGACCGACATTCCGACGATTGGGGCACACGACGTAAATGCACTCGATATTAACCGAGATGGACGGCTCGACCTGATCTTCCCCTCCGCGTGGAAAGACGGCCATAACCCGGCAAAACCACGATTAACTCACGTCTATATACAAGGAGAAAACCGCAGCTTTGAAGATAAGGGTAAGGAATACGGGATGATAGCAACCGGCGCTCTGGGAATTGATGCTGAAGATCTGAACAATGATGGGCATGCGGATATTGTATTGGCCAGTTACCGAGTAGGAAAAGTTGACCTCAATACCGAATCGTTAATATACTGGGGAACAGAGGATGGAGTAAATGCCGAGGATCCATTTCCATTACCCACTTATGGGGCGCGTCAGGTCATCCTTAAAGATCTGAACCGAGATGGGAGCAGCGACATTACTTTCAGCGGCAGTGGTCAAGTTCGCGTCTACTGGAATAAAGGCGGGACCATTGATACAGAAAACCCGGTAATCATTACAGCGGCAGGGCACACCGCGGAATTCAGCGAGAAAGTAATTCGCGCCGATATTTCTGATGTCGATGCCGACGGCATTCCGGACCTCTTGATTGCTACCTCAAATGGCGTGCAGATCCGCTCTGGTGACAACCTGGAGAAAGTAAAATCAACGGTTAATGTGAAAAATTCCTCTTGGGTTACGGCTGCTGATCTCGACGGAGATGATCTTCCGGAGTTGATCATCAGTAAGCACTATGAGGGGAATGAATTCAGAACGAAGTCTCCTATCTATTGGAATGGACCGAATGGTTATTCCGATGACAACACCAGTTGGGTCCCGACGATAGGAGTAATAGGGAATGCCGCTGGCGATCTCAACGGGGACGGAATACCGGAAGTAATATTTAACAATGTCGATGATGGCCATGTCCATTCCGTGCCCTCTTATATTTATTTTGGAAACAAAGAAGCTGAGTATAGTGTTGAAAACCGACTGGAACTGGAAACCATTCATAGCAATCTCGCATTAATTGCCGATTTGAACCTGGATGGTTATCCGGAAGTCGTGTTCAGCATTCCCAAAGGTTTGCGTATTTACGACGGAATGTCCGAAGGAATAAATCCAGACAAGTTTACTGATTTACACACAGGGTATACCCACTTTGATATTGAGACCACCGATTTTAATCGCGACGGATACCTCGATCTTCTTGCCGTAACCACGGTACTGGCTGTCAAGGATGATCCTGAAAAAACGTCGATCATTTATTATGGATCAGCGGACGGATTTTCCAATTCACGCATCGATCGTTTAAAGAACTACGGATTCACCGCCGCGATCGGGGATGTCAATAATGACGGATACATCGATGTCGCATTCCATGATATTCGGGATCAGTTACTAATTTACTTCGGTCAAGCCGATGGTTTTTCCGACCGCCACATGCAATTTCTTCCCTGCGACGCGACGGGAGATGCGGTAAAAATTAATTTTGCCGACCTGAATAATGATGGCTGGTTGGACATGATTGCGAGTATCCTTGGAACCCGCCTCCGCCATAAAGACACTCTCCGTATTTTTTACGGCAGCTCTGACGGTTACAGTCCTGAGAATATTCAGGAATTTTTTGGCGGTTACAGTGCCAGGTTTACGGGAATAGCAGATTATAATAATGATGGCAATTTGGATCTCGTGGTTTCTGCTTATGCAACCCCTACGACAAGAGTGCCACCCGCACAGTTATTTTGGGGTGATGGTAAAGGACTGGATCTGGAGAACCCCGTTAATTTTACAGCTTATGGGTCGGGTGATGTGATTCAAATAGATTTAAATCGAGATGGCTGGATCGATATCGTCCTGGCCTGCCACCGGGATGATATCGGCCACCAGGTTGATTCGTTGATTTATTGGAATGGTCCCGACGGGTTCTTTGCAAAAGAGCCGACACGTATCCCCGGGTTGGGACCTCATGGGATGTATTCCTACGACCATGGTAACGCTTTCACAAGGAAACCCGAAGAGAATTATTTTTCCCCACCCTTTGAGCTGGGTAATCGAGCGGTTCGCAGTATCCATTGGGAAAGTGAGGAGACAGAACTTTTAAAGATAAAATTCCAGCTTCGGTGGAGTGAAACGGAAGAGGGCCTGGAGACTGCCGCCTGGTCGGGCCCGGATGGTGACAATTCCTATTATCAAACTTCGGGTGAAGCGATTCAGGGTATTCTAAGTGATGCCCAGTGGCTGCAATATAAAGCGACGCTGGTTTCACCCTATGGGTGTGGTTCTCCTAAATTGAAAGAAGTTCGGATTGTCCTCTAGCAAAAACACATTGTATAAGTAAATATTTAGATTGTGTGAGGTATACAGATTAATTGATATTTAATCGTTCTCAAAAAACTTCTAATCAGGAAATAAAATCATGCGTATTAAAAAATTTTTAACGCTTCTTGTATTTTCACTGGGATGCCCTGTTTTCCTCAATGCAGCCTCTCAAGATCTCGACGCTTTTTTCGATTTTGAAAATGTCACGGGAGAGGGCGCAGAATTCATTATCGGTGAATCGCCCAATAGTATCCGGGTTAGTATCTTTATTTGAGGAAATTTCTCTTTAATAAGATGGAGTATATCTAACCCGCTTAATTCAGGTAATCGAATGTCCAAGATGATAAGGTCAGGATTAAGTTTCATGCACTCTAACATTGCTATCTGACCATTACCGTTGGCTCCTACAACTTCTGCTCCAGGGCAAAATTCTGCCAAGTGCTCAATGAGCATTTCACACAAAAGTGCATCATCTTCAGCTATGTATATTTTCATAATACGTACTCAGCCTCTATTATTTATAAACGGCATAGATTTTTCCACCTATAGCTCTCGCATTTAATTAAATAATAATTAGATTGGATTATCAACCAACCCGGCAAAAAAATGCTTCATAAGCGCAAATTCATTGCTGCTATCTCTGGCATCGATTTAATCGTTATAACAGCATGAAAAGAAAACCTATAAAAATAATTCCGATTCTGCTTCTCTTGCTCTCTTTACCGGCCCGTCTCTATGCCCTTCCGCAAGACCAGGAAGTATTTTTAGATTTTGAAGATGCTGAAGGTTCGGGAGACTTTACCCTTGGTGATCCGCCGAATGAAATTCAATTTCTCGGCTTTACGATTGAGACATTAGAAGATCCGACACTTTTACACTCGGGAACGAAAGCTTTAACTCTTGGGCCCGGTCAGGAGGGGCTAATCGTAAGTAACCGAGGGATTAATACCCTCGAATTTTACGCGGCTGAATCAACAGGTGGTAGCAAAATCGAGCTTAGAGGTTTAGTCAATCCAGAAAGCTTCGGCTTCGCTTTAGATACTACGGTTATAACCGTGATTCCTGATAATGGTGTGGTTGAAGGACTGCCGGCCAACATCAGCCCTGGAGCCAACCCGCTATTGCAAAGCTTTGTCGCTGACAGCGGCGATTTTCTTGATGCCACTGACCTGGAATTACTTGAAGGGATAAAAGAAGTGAAGATCCTCAATGTTTCAGGTAAGTTTTCCCTCGATGATCTTGGCTACACCATCACGGATAAACCTTCCAATAATACCGTCTACACCCGATTTGAGGAATTTAGTGTCGGTGCAGGCATAATGGATCCTATTGTCATTGGGACATCACCCAATACTGTTACCTTTGATGGAGGCTCGATTATAATAAGATTTACATGCGGATGTAGTACAATGCACTCGCATTCGCAAGCTTATGCGATTCCGAATGGTGAGGAATTCACGGTCAACTTTGAAACCCCTGCTTATGAAGTAGATTTTTACGCCCAGAATTCAATTATGGTAAGAGAGCCGTTCGATCCCGATGGCTCATTTGAAGTCTACGATACTAATGATAACCTGATCGGGACCTTCACTAATTTTGAGTCGGCTCTTGATCCGCAATTTAAACCCTTTTTTTTACCCTAAACGCGGTGGAATTAGGAGCGCCAGGAGGAATCAGCAGGCTTGTTTTTAAGGACGATCCAACGGTGAACACTGGTGGATTCAGCACTACGGGTATAGACGACTTTGGTTTTACGCCGATCGGCGCTCCAGGAACCAGCACTGAAGGACCACCCCCTGTTGATGCTCCAACCATTACCGTCCAGCCTGCGAGCCAGGAAGTGCAGTCCGGCGCATCGGCAAGTTTATCGGTTGTCGCCAGCGGCGATGATCTCACTTACCAGTGGCATACTGGCAACAGTGGTGACACTTCGAGTCCAATCGCTGGAGCCACCAGCAGCACCTTGACCACCAGCGCTCTCACCGTGAACACAAATTTCTGGGTACAGGTAACCAATGTCGGAGGTACCGCTGACAGCGATACGGCCGTCATCACCATTGCCGCACCGCCTGTACCCCTGGTCCTCGAAGGAACGGGTGATATCGCCGGAGAGAACATCATGCATCCCAACGGCAATATCTTCGACCAGATCCTGCTCACCGGAGAAAGCATCAGGCTTCAGGCCAGACCGAATCAGATCACCCGGGTCTCGTTCATGGACGAAACCGAGGATATTGTACAAGTAGAGTTTTCAGGGGCAGGTACCTTTACCGTAACCCTGGACCCGGCCACCTTCCTGCCCCCGGCGATACCCCCGCGCTACAACCAGGCAGTAGAGTACGTAACGGGCAAACCGAGCGTGGTGATCGATGGCGCCGACTCCAGTACCTTCTTCAGTATTTTCACGGTGGGGAGGATCAATGCGGTGAACCAGGCCCTCTTCCCCGAGGGACAGGTTTATGATGCCCAGGCCGACGTCACCCTGGTGGAAGTGATCAACTCCACGGGAATGGGAGGGATGCAGCTGTCGAACACGGTGTTCAGTGGAAGCACCGGCAACGTCGGGGTGATTGCTCGAGGCGTGCCGATTGGGGTACGCTTAACCGTAGGGGACATCGATGCTGACGGCGATGCAGTGCCCCACCTCTTGTTTGGTGAAGGATCCTTTACCATACCTGCTGGCAACCCCGGGCTGCGGATCACCGGAGGAGACCTGGCGCAGACAAACGGAGCTTCAATTGTAGTCGCGGAAAGTGGATCGACGACAACGGGGTTTGACGAGACCTTTATCTCTCAGAACAACTTCAAGTCTGACAACACGCCCCAACCGACTCAGAGTATTGATGCCACCTTCGCTAACGAGGATGGTGACGACATCATTGTCACTGTGGATGAGATGGTGATTGAGTGATCTTTCAAAAAGTTTTAGGTGTTAAGTTTTAAGTGTTAGGCAATTAGGTGGAGCGCGCTATCCCTAGCGCGTTTGTATATATTCTTAATTAAGAAGTGCGCTGGGGACAGCCCGCTCCACCTCTTAACCTAAAACTTAACACTTAAAACATAACACGCGCATAAGCGCTCATCCCCTGTGTCATCGCGTGCTCTCAGTAGTTTGACCGGCTACGATCAAAAAAGAATTGTTCGGGTCGGGCAATGCCGGGGGTTTGCAAGGTTGCGCTGTTGGGTGCAACATCGGGAACATTTCGAAAATTATTTTTAACCACGACAACGCCGTTCAAAGCAGGTGTCTGTCCGACGGTGCCAATAACATACAGGTTGTTTGAATGGATTCTCCACAATTCTTTTCCCAGTTCCGTACGCATCGCTTTGGGTAGACTATTACCTTCCTCAAATATCTCCAGCAAATGTTTAAGATCGCCGGAAGGCGCCACGCCCTTTTGACCGTCAGTTAAATACCATAAGCCGATGAGCGGGGCGAAAGCACCGCGAAGGATAGGTATGGTCATATTGGGGTAAGTCCACGGGTTTTCAGAACCGCCACTATACCCCATGTTAAGTTGGTGTTCGTTGTTTCCTCGCCGTCTACCATAGTAACCTCCCCCTTCAACGCTTAAATGTAATTTTAGGCCGACATCATTCCAATGATTCACGAGAAGTTCAGCTATACTTTGAAAATCTACTAACGCCTGAGTCGGTATTGAGAGGGTAATCGTCAGACGTTCGTTATTGTCAGTGCGCAGGCGGTATCCTTCACTGTCCTTTTTATCTAAACCGATAGCGTCGAGGATCGCGTTGGATTGTTCCAGGTTGCGAACCGCATGCTTTTTCTCATATTCAGGACCGGGATAATACGGGTTGTTCGGGAAGGGGAGGAAGGCTCTTGGCTTGCCCATTCCAAGAAAAATCGATTCGTGTATCTCCTCTCGATCAATGGCAAGAGAGAGGGCTATCCGAAAATCGCGGCTTCTAAGCCACTTTTCTATTTCGGTATCTCCACGCCAGGTTTGGTTAACATAGATGATGCCGTCGGAACCTCCTAAATTTGGCCAGAAGAGTACGCGGTAGTCACCCTTGTCTGCTTCCCGCTTGAGCACCGGGACTTTGTCTAAACGGATATGACGATGTTGCATATCCACCTCCCCGGCCATGACGCGTGCATTGAACACCTCGGTGTCCTCAAAGAAGCGCATAACAATCTTGTCGATATAGGGAAGCTGATTCCCTTCGGGATCGACGGCAAAGTAATAGGGGTTGCGCTCCAAAGAATAATTTTCACTGGTTATCGGAGTGACCATCTTCCATGGCCCGACCACCGGTATTTCACGGTTCCTGTGGGGTGAGGCCATGCGTTTGAAGAGTTGCACCCAACTTCTGTCCCCCGTTGCTTTTATTTTATTTTGCAGTTCACTTAAGGGGGTGTACTTCGGGAGAAACTGCATTAAGTAATGCCAGGGAGCGTAGAGAGGACTTTCCCATCGGCGAACGAACTGGCCACCAACGTTTAAACCAGCAACATTCTCGATGAACACATAGTTGGGTTTATGAAAGGTATAACGAACTGTGGTCTCATCTAACTTTTCCACTTTGAATAGTTGCCCATTCGCTTTTGTGTAGCTGAATTTTACCGGGTTGATATTATCATTCAATGTTACATCTTCGAAGGCGAAAACAAAGTCATCAGCCGTGAAAGGCGCTCCATCAGACCACTTCATTCCCTGGCGCAGATGGAAAGTGAATGTTGTCCCGTCTTCGCTGATATCCCATGATTTTGCGATGTGAGCCATCAGGGCATAGCCATCGAGGTCAAAGTAAATTAAGTGATCATGTATAATCCGATCCATGTTGTTAGTATCAAGCCCCGTAAAACCGCGGCGCCAGGTGCCGCCGTATTGACCGATGCGTTCGATAGGCGGAATAATCAATGGCTCTTCCGGCAGGCGGTCTTCTACCGGAGGCAATTCCCCCGCGGCAACGCGCTTCGCCAGTTCAGGAGCTTCACTGAATGTCGTGGGTGTCGGACCCTTATAAATAAAACTGAATCCCTCAGTACTGACATATTCAGGCTGAGTTACTTCAGGTTCGTGTGAAAGTGAAGGTGGAGCATCCCTGGAACAACCGAACGGATTACTTATTATAAGAATTAAGAAAAAAACAAGTGACCCCCAATCGATTGCCGATTGCGGATTTGGAAGATGTCGGGCTTCGCCCTCGGTACTGATTGCGGATTGATCAGAATGCACGATACAGGATCCATGATGCACGATGCAGGTTGCAAGAATTAATGAGTGTGAAAAGAATAACGCGTTCGCGTCTTCTCCTAAAACCTAACACTTAAAACTTAACACGCGCGTCAGCGCTCCCGCCATTGCGGGACTATTGCCTGGCAAGTCGGCGTGGCAAGTTGCGGATTGATTATAACGAATAATGCTATAAGTTAAAAGGTGACATGGCGAATAAAGCAGAGTATACAAAGGCAATGGCCGCTTACGTTCGCGAGGGGGAGCGCATGGCCTATGAAATTGGCAACCGCGGCTCCATCAGATTCAATCCCGACGGCACATTGCACAATGACATCACTGATGCCTATTGGCGTTGCGGTTTCTACGTGTTTGAAGGTGTTCTGAGCGCGGAAGAGCTCAATGACCTGCGTACCGATTTAGCGCGTGTTTTCGACCGCGCGCCCTACACCAAGGATGCGCCGGTTGATGCCAAGGATCGGCCCGCTCTTGGAGCAGAGTTTTACCGGTCGCCATTCAATTTTGCCAGGCCGTTGAGCGACCCGGTGGGCGGCACCTCGAACAGCCCCCGCTCCCCGGTCAAGATGAGCGAATCTTCACCTCCCGACAATGCTCCGGACTATGTGATTCACAAGATCTCCAGCAACTTACAGATCATGGACTCTTGCTTAAGGCTCTACGGACATCCTCAACTCTTGTCGATTGCGGAGCAGATCAACGGCCCCGACTTCACCCCGTTCGCCGAGTCGATCATCGTCAAGCCGGCGGGATTGGGGGCTACCGTGGCCTGGCACCAGGACGGAACCCGACAGTGGGACAAACCGGACTGGGATGAGGGGACTCACGGGTTCAATTTCATGGCGCAAATATACGGCAGCACCGCCGCCAACGGAGTATGGGTGCTACCCGGATCACACAAAAGAGGCAAAATCGACATCGAGGCCATGATCAAGGCCAACCATGGCTCTGATCGCCTGCCCGGTGCGATACCGATGGTGTGCGAGCCAGGCGACGTGGTCATCGCCAACCGCCAGGCCTTACATTGCTCTTTCGCCAACACCTCACCGGACAAGCGGATAACAATCAACTTCGGGTTCCACCGTCGTTCATCCGTGCTCAGTCTGCGAACGATAGTCAATGATCTGCCGGTGGTCTACGATGAAGAGCGCATTTACGAAAGGTCCCGATTGATTGCCCTGGCCATAGATGCCAGACAGCAGCGCTTTCCCCACGAACCGCGCTATATTTACCAGCCCATGTTGGGACAGGAGGAAGCCAACCGGTGGAACGAAACGACGAGGGAAAGCATCCTTAAAGACTACGACATCAGGAACCTGGGCAATTGAGATTACGCCGCAAAACGTTGTCGGCTATTACAGTCAAAAGGAAATAAATCAATCTGCTGAACCGCTACAGGAAATATAATTGATTCCTCCCCTATATCGATTGTCTCCTCAACGTATCGGCTTTCTCTGGATGGAGAGACGGGGTCACTCCTGTCCTTCGCGTCACAAGAGCCCGGCAAAGTCAAAAGTGGTCAGGCTTTGCATCTTGGCATTTTTTAATAATTGCATAGATTCAAAGCCTGACCCTTTTAATTTCCTGTGTTAAATCAAGTTTCCTCTCAGTTACTGTCGTGAGAAAGAACGAAAATGAGCACCGATCAGTCACCGACTAAGTCTTACCGCGCCACGGCCTTTGCCGACGCCAAGACGCCAAACCCGAGCTAGCGGCGCCCGGGGCCACTCCGGAGCGGCTGGCCCACCTGGAGGAGCATGGCTTCGTCATCATCACCGACTTTGTCAACAACCCGTGGATCCCCCATTCTCCGTGAGGCAGCACTCCCACTGGCGGCGGTTCCACCACGGTCCCCGCAGCCGTCCCCCATAATACAGGACCTGACTTCTGCCCTGCGCGTCCAGGCGCTGGCGTTGGATCATTAAACTCTGCCGTTGTCGACTTACACTGCGTTGGCGCTCCTCGGCTTCGCTCGGGACATAGACTACACTGAATGCATCCTTGTTGCCGTTGAGATAACGGTCCAAAGACAGGGCCATTTTACGGGCATCGCGTTGGTCGGTTTTGACTTTCTTGCCATACTCGTCCCAGTCGCGGGGACGGATCACGTAGTTTTGCACTCCCAGCTCCTTTAAGCGCCTATGCAAGCCGTATCCAAACGGTCCGGCTTCATAGTAGCTGACTACGCGGTGGGCTTCCTTCACTTGTTCTTCTACCCATTTTAGAAACGAAGGGGGACTGAACCGGCGGGGCGCTTTTGGCGTAGCTGCGTCCACCATCATGACCACCACATAGCGGTCGATATTGATGTGACCCCCAAAAACCGTATCATTTACAGAGAGAGATTATCGGAATAAACAGATAACCTCAATGAAAAGAAAAAGATAACCAACAGAACAGATCATATCAATACTGCAGCAAGCCGATACCGGCAAAACGGTAGAGGAACTCTGCCGTGGTAACAACCTAAGCGAACAAACCTTCTATCGCTGGGGTAAAAAGTATGGCAACTTGGAGCTGGCCGATGCGAAGCAATTTAAAGAGCTGGAAAAAGAAAACACCGAACTGAAGAAGCTGTTGCTGATCAAATGATCAAGAACCAAGTCTTGGAGGAAACGTTCTCATAAAAAGGGTAAGCCCAAAGCAGAAGAAGCGAGCAGTAAAAGATGCGGCTGAGAGAGGGCTGTGCTCGTTTTAGAGGGCATGTTCCTATCTCAGCCTCAGTTGGTCAACGTTCAGCTATCGGCCCAAGCAGACTAGCAAGAAAGCCCAATGATTGGCCGAGCGGATTGTAACTTTGTCCTGGGAACATCCGCGCTACGGTTATCGGCGCATCCGTGCCTTACTGGTAAAGGAGGGCTGGACAACAAGCAGGAAGTTTGTCCAGGCAGTACGAGGTGCAGAGGGCTTACAGGTAAAGCGAACGAAAAAGCGCAGCCCCCGTCAAGGGGTCTCAACAGGGCTCCCCACTAAAGCAAAAGAACGCAATCACGTTTGGTCCTGGGACTTTGTCCATGATCGCACAGACAATGGCGGTCCATTAAAGATGATGACCTTAATCTATGAATACACACGTATATGTTTAAGCCACCGGGTAGATAGACAGCTCACCTCAACCGATGTCCTCTCTGTGCTTAGCGAGGCCATCGAAGAGGAGGGAGCTCCTAGCTATATGCGTAGTGACAACGGCAGTGTTCCTAGGAGCGAAGCGACGACATGCCAAGCCATTCATTGCTCATCAAGTGCAGCAGTGGTTGTCAGACAAAAACATCAAGGCGATCTATATCGATCCAGCCAGTCACTGGCTACCGAGCGAAGCGACACCTCAACGAGCCATAGCGAGAATAACAAACGGTTTCATCGAGTCGTTTCACAACCGCTTACGCGATGAGTGTTTGAACCGTGAAGTGTTGCTCAGCGTAGCTGAAGCGCAAGTGGTAATCGAACAATGGCGTCATAATTACAATAATGAACATCCCCACAGTCGTTTAGGCTTCAAAAGCCCACAAGAGTTTGTCAGATTCCTTTCCGATCTTGGCCGCGTTCGGGCTACGCCCTCACTTCGCCAAGATCTCTGCTATACACCAATCCTAAAACCATTAACACCCGGTAACTCTCTCACTTAAAAATTGGTACGAATAACGGGGTCCGATCACAGCCCCTGGATTGAGACAAAGCGATAATGCAGAAGATTGTCTAATTTTCACAAATCCAGACTGGAGGCAGCGTTACGAAATGCTTCCAGTTTTCCACTATAATAGCGGCGAAACCATGTTGGTAATACAAGGTTTTCCAAACGGAGACAAATTAACAAAATTTATTAAGTTGTATCTAGTTTCTTATGTGTTGGGCATGATTGCAAGGTACCTTCCATCCAAGTGGCTTTCCTTGCTACGAAATGAGAAGGGTGATTTTGCACAGCCACTTCTAGTTGGTGCGACGGAAGAACTTGAAATGAACTTTGCCAAAGAATTTTCAAACCAGTTACACAGTGTTCTACGGAAAATCCCTAATGATGTGAAATAAAAGGGATAATAGTTCATTTAGATCAGTGAGATATTAAAGACATAAAAGAGGTTTTGTATTGTGGATAGCTATGATCAACCAATGAACCCGTTGTTGAGTTCAGGCGAACCTGCATCAATAGACTAAATGCATGAAACTGTGGACGTATAGACAGAAGCATGTTCATGACAACGAGTAGTTTCACCTAAGCTGCTATTGAGAAGAAGCCAATCGAGATAGTTTAGCTACAATTGACCTTGTGGATGATGACCAACTGACGTATAAGCTCAAAGAATTAGTTTTTGGTGTGAAAACAGAACTTGTGGAAAAGGTGACTGTAGACCCTGATTGGTTCCTAGCACTGTGACTTAGGATGACATAGTTTGGGAATTATATATTCGACGATCTCAAAAGTAAGGTAACATAAACAGAAATCAAATTAGAACATATCGTGGTTTAAACAAGAAAAGTGTATTTTGCAGGGGAATTATTCAGCCTCAAAGATTTTATAGACAACGCAGTATTAGCCGCTGTGATCAATGAGGGATCAGAAGGGCGTTGTAGCTGCGTTTTACCCAGACCTTGGAGCAGCGTGATACGACGGCCATAAGTATTCGCGATCAGGATATCAAAACGCTTATGCATGACACACTGTGAAACGTTCCTTACGAGAAAAGAACACAAGACCTGGCCTTTCGAATCATGTGTACTAGCTACGACTTGATCTGAAAAACACTGCTGGATCAAATCGCAACTCGGTTTGACAACAACATTGAAAATTTTCTTTTCAACTTTCGTTCAACCAAAAATTTGCTGCCGGAAGTTGAGAAGAAAATTTTCATACAAGCGGCTCTTGTAGCTGACACTGTCCGTAATATCATATACCGATTTGTACAAATCATGCCTATGAGATTTAACCCGTCCTGGCGTTATTGGAAGACACCCGTGCTCTTTGGTGCGGGCTTATGCATACTGCAAACCTTGGTGGCCATCGTGCGATTCGGCGGCAGGGAGAGTTGGAATCCGATCATCCTGTTGGAGATACCGTTCATTCTGTTAGGGCTCATCATGTTCTTCCTGTGCGGCCTGTTGATTGGGTTGCTGGTGCAACGGCTATTGAAGGGCTCTAGTGGAGCTTGGCGCAGTACCTTGATGGTCGCTGTTGCACTAGCAACTCCACTTGCAGTTTGGTTCAGTTTAGTTGGAGGGTTGCTCGGCCCGCCTGGCATACTGTTCGGAGCGCTGATTCCCTATCTCCTCCTGGTCGGGATTCTGGTGTTGATCCATACCTGCTGCTTGCGTTTGGCAAGATCACGCGTTGCTAAAAAGCGGTCTTGAGTTGCTAGGCTAGAGTCGCCCTTATTCAAATCCGATTATCACACTGCTGAAAAATACGTTTTGATGGTTTCCCATTTCTAAAAATCTTTTTTTGAGTTTGCGCTTAATCTGTTTGGAGAAATAAGCCAAATCGCCTATTCGCCCCTGATAGCTGCACTCATTGATGCCTGGGCATCCCTGGGCTGAGACTTTAGGGTAGACACTGAACTGTTGATGGAGAAAAGAGGGAACACCTCGAATTTGATCCTGCTACCCTGCAAGCCGCTTGGATGGTTTCTGGACAAACTGTCGATTGGCAACTGCATTTTACAGTTCCTCATGACAGAATTTTATTTCGAGGGGTAGCTGTTTCGGCGCTATTTTCAGAACCTTCCTGGATCTGAGAGATGGTCAAGGAGGGGTGGTTTTTTTTGCGCCAGATTGCTGCCGCCAATATTGTCATTTTTTATGTCTGTCGTATCTCTTTGTACAACGGTGAACTGTAGACACACTTAAAAAAGGAGAGGGAGGATCGACACGATCCTCTCTTATCGATCAGCCCATCAATTAAGGGGTTGTTTTAGGTTGTCTACAATGAAGGCCAACCTGTGGACACATAAAAAAAGAGCGCCTGGTAGTTTGAAGGTTGCCTGAGCAGACCGTTATTGGCGACAGTGTGCACGGACCAAAAGAGGACGGACCTAAGAGAGACCTTGGAGGGCGACCCGCACAATCATTATTATGTCCAGTTGATTTGTAAATTATTGATATTCAACATATTAATTTTATACATAAAATTCCTAACGGTCTTATAACGCCGCTAATTAAGGAGTAAGCCCCAGTATAACACTCTGATTAAGCCGGGTTGATATACTCGTTGCATACTCACCACGACCCGTGATTTAGGGTTGTCACCTTCTTAGGACGAGAGCATGTCTTGAGCAGTCTCCTTGCCCCGCCATCGCTTTAACCGTGCCCTTAGAAGTAGATCATGTTTCAAGGGGGCGGGGGGGTGCGCGATCAGAAGATATACCGCCAGTCATACTATCGATTTACTCACCGGAAAATATATTTACAAAGGACAAGGTTTGGCAGCAAAAATAATTTTAAAAGAACCACGCTTAAATTGGCTCTAAAATGTACGATCACTCTTCGTTAGGAACCCAATTTACTGTCTTAAGATGCAAACACCCTTTCTCGAGGCTCTCAGAGCCCTTCACGGGCAAATCAAATCATTGGTGGTGCTTCAAAAAATTCACCCCGCAAAGAGTAAACCAGCCAGCACTATGACAGGTGGTCGTGACCACGAAAACTGGTCCACTTGAAAAGTTAGTCTGGTCCAACTAGAAAGGACACAGACAATGAAAGGCAAAAGATACACGACCGAAGAGAAAATACGGATGCTGCGCCAGGCGGACAAAGGGAAAACGATCCTGGAAGCATGCCGCGAGAACAACATAAGCGAACAGACCTTCCACCGCTGGAAACGTGAGTTTGGGATGATTGATGTCAACCAGGCCAAGCGGATGAAGGAGCTCGAGAAGGAGAACGCGCGGTTAAAACGGATGCTGGCGGACAAGATGCTGGGGATAGAGATCCTGCAGGAGACCCTCGAAAAAAAACTGTAAGCCCTGGGCACAAGCGGCAAGTGGCAGAGAGACTTGTGACTCGGGGCCAGTGTTCGATGCGAGCGGGGTGCCGGTACTTTCGGCTGCACCGTTCCACCTATGCGTATAGGGCCAAGCATCCGGATGCCTGGCTAACGAAACTAAAAGCGGCAGTAAGGCGGTTATCACGGCAATACGCGAGGTGGGGCTATCCCAAGATCACGAAGCTGTTGAAGGACGAAGGCTGGCAGGTGGGTAAACGTCTCGTGCAAGGTCTGCGACGTGAACTGGGTCTGGCGATCCCCCCACGCAAGCCAAGACGCCGGCGCAGGGGTGTCTGCACCGGGCTACCGACAAAGGCCGAACATCCCGACCATGTTTGGACCTGGGATTTTATCCACGATAAGACGGTTCGCGGCGGCAGTCTAAAAATGCTGACCGTGCTCGATGAGTACACCCGCGAGTGCCGGGTGATCCATGTTGATCGCCATATCAATGCGGAAACGGTGCGCGGTATCATGCAAAAACTGCTCGACCGGCATGGGCCGCCAAAATATATTCGTAGCGACAACGGTTCCGTTCCGAGGAGCGAAGCGACGACATGCAAAGCCATTCATTGAAAGCCAATTGAGAGCCTGGCTAACTGCGATGAAAATCAAAACCCTCTATATCGAACCAGCAAGCCCTTGGCAGAACGGATACATTGAATCGTTCCATGCCCGTTTTCGCGAGGAGTGTTTAAACCGTGAACAGTTATGGACTTTGACCGAAGCCCGCGTGGTCATCGAAGATTGGCGCTGGCTTTACAATCATGTCCGACCCCACCGCAGCCTCGGCAACATCACTCCACGGCACTTCACTGAAAACCTCAATACCGAAGGCTCGGGCTCCATTCGGGCTACGCCCTCATTGCGCCCAAGCCTTGACTTCCTCTACCAACTTAACTTCAACATTAACCTCTCCAGACTAACTCTCCCTGTGGACCAGTTTGTGTAACCCGACCACCCCATAGGGGAAAAACATGGTATCGCTGTGTTAGATTATGAAAATAATGTAGGACCCCATTTCGGGGGTTATGATTATGCGAGAGCCATTTATTTTGTGAAAAAAGATGAAATTTGGTACCCTGTTAAATTTGAGTTTTCGCGCATTCGGAAGGGACAAGTGCAATAGAACTTTAAGCAATTTTTTTCGATATTTTAATCTCTTCGGGACAGCTTGGGTTGTCCGTTTTGTTTCTCTGGTAAACCTTGAACCCATGCTTCATGTAGAATGAACGCGTTATTTCATAAGGTGGGTATTCGACACTTTCCCCGAGCGTAGATGTAGCGAGTTCATTCAATCCCATGGAAGAGGCCGTCTCTTCGGCTTGCTCGATAAGTCGACTTCCAATGCCTTGTCGTTGGCAGTCCTTATTAACTCCAAGCCAACCGATATTGAGCCGACCCTCGGAAACGAAGAGGGTAATAAATCCGACGACCCGCCCGTTCAATTCCGCCAGGATTCCGCGCTGATGCTTGAGATCAACAGGGATGGAATGGTTGCGCGCGTGGTCAGTGAACCACTCGGGAAGACTATCAACCAGGGTTAGAATGGCGGCATGATCTTCAGGTTCTATGGATCGAAAGGTGACCATCTCATTTTGCAGGCGTCAGTCTAATTATTTTGAATCTTCACCATGCAGCCAGCGAAGTCCACCGGGCCAGCCTTGACTGCTCATCTCCAGGATGGGATAGCAATAGTCATTGATCCCGCTCAAGGTGTAGTCATATGCCTTACTCTGCCAGGCAAAGTAATTTGCTATGTCCGCGCCTGTAAATTGATCTACCCAAGTACAATGAGCTGACGGAGATTGGTGCCTCTCAATCAAGGAGGGCTGATTCATGAGATCCCACGTTGACGCCGGTGTTCCATCAGAATGCCTGTAGACAACCGCTGTTGAGGAGTCCACGGCACCCCACTTACGCTGCCGATAGGCCTCGATAATTACATGCCCACTGTATGCCTGTTTGGTATTATACAGGTTTACGATTCGGCTCGGAACACCCGCAACCTGACAAAGAGAACAGGCGACCCTCGCAATATCGGTACACCATTCCGAACCTCGACTGATGATGGCTTCTTCAGTGCCACCAAATTGCATGGAATCAAGCGTCTCACCAGTGACTTTTTCCTCTAAATTTGCCGTGAACTTAACGATTGCTTCAATGCGCGCTTCAAGAGTTGGACAGCTCAACGTCACTTGTTCAGCGATATCTTCTATTTCCGCTCGAGACCCCTTTTTATAACTGACCTCGATAGGTGTGTATCCGGAATAAAGATACGTTGCCGTGTCAGAACACAAACGAATCATTTGCTCAGTCAATACCCTGTCAACCGAACTGGGCGCGTGGGTATCATTGTCCAACATCTTCTGATAAGCTGGACCAAATTGTGCTCTCCCCATGAATCTGGAATAATTCATCCCTATACTCAATCTGGTTGATATAATTGAAAAGCCATAGCCCATATCTTAAAACCCGTTACTTTGTAATACATTTTAAATTCAGAAATTCATGAATTTTATTGTAACTGGCATCCCAATCTTCATGGGGGTTCACTAATTTAAGTTTCGGAAATTCCAGGTAGGCATGCATCATCTCCGTTAATTTAATAAATTCATCCCAGAATATTATCATCCCTTCCCAATCGCGGTAACCGCGCGAGACAAACCATGAACAATCACGATCTCTTTTAACCAGAAAATCAGCCCATTTTTCTCCTCGTATTTCGGGCAATCGACTTATATCTCCTTTTACGTCTGTAGTGTAAAGATTTATAAGCACGGGTTGTATGGGATTGATAATCGAAGCGATGCGCTTGTTTACATCTATCACCTCCTCAACTGAAAATTCTGAGTATACCATGGGTAAACTGATAGCATTCCAAAAACGACTGTCCATGATCGTAACGGTTTGATCATTAATGGAATTTTTAACAAAGCTCTCCCAATCATGAAGCATCTGGTTGATGGCAATATCCTGCCAGTACCGATTCAGGAAACCATTTTTGTTATAACCCGGATTTTTTTTGTAAAAAATTTCCCATTCAGCAGGATATTTTTGACGAAAGTCGTCAGAAGTATAAGTGAATGAAAAACGGATGGGATGGTCCCTGGCTTCCTCGGTAAAGATCTGACTGGGAATTCCGTGAAGCTTGTACTGTTGATATAAATAATCCTGAAGGGTCGATTTTCCAGCACCAGGAATACCTTCGATCAATATAAGTTTTGTCTCAACCATGTTCTGAATTATTGAAACAGGGTTTGAGCTAATAGAGCGCATGCTGTCTTATTAAATCTTAACATATTTAATTAATTTAAATGCTCTTTCAGTCTTGTACCCTAATTTTCGCCCTAATGCGACCGAGGCTGTATTTTCTTTTTCAGCGTTCCAGCGAGTCTTAAATCCTTTTTCTGCACATTTGGTAATTAGATAGGCAACGGTAGTGTAGGCATAGCCTGACTTTTTGTAATTTTCATGAGTAATACCCCCAATCTCAACGTGACCTGCTCCCCAGAATGCCGCATAGGTTTCTACAATTATTTCGGTCTCTTTCATAAGACAATATCCAAGACCATTTTTTAAAAAATTATCAATCGTCCCGCAGTTATGAATAATATGTCTACGCCAGAGACATGACTCAATAAGCTCATTATCAATCCTGCGCATACTACAACCTGGGGGAAGATCTCTTGCTACCAGTTTCAAGTGTTCAAGCTCATCAGGGAGATCAAGAAATTCCAGGAATTCAGTATCCCCGGTTGCATTTGAGGGGGGTTCTAATTTACCAAAACCCTGAGAGGGCCAGTATAAATTTATATCAGAGCTCTCTCTAAGAAAAGAAACACTCTCATTGAGATCCTCTTGATCAAAATAACCCCCTATACATACACCCCCCGGCAACAGGGCCAATGCCTGAGTTGGGTTCTCCGCATTATCCACAAAAACTTTACCGGGATTTTTTCCCTCAAGAACGGAAAAGAGCATCGGGTTATTCGGAATGGTATTTTCGAAGAGTGTTTTGGTTATAGAAAAATGTTCAGGTGATAGATCGATCATGTTAATAGTGTTTATGACAGATGCCGCCCACTCCTATACATACCATTGAACCTCTTTCCCCCATTCTTTTTTACCACTGCGAATACGAGATTCCAGATTCGAGGCATGAATTTCCAATTTGTGACCGTTGGGATCCAGGAAATAAAAGGAGTCTCCCTCAGTGCTGTTTTCCTGCCATGTACCGATCCCGGCTTGTGTGAACCTCTCCTTTATCAAGGGAAATTCTGATTCAGAAACCGTGAAAGCAATATGAGTGTACTCCGGTAACGGCTTATTCCTTGCAGCTTTGTCCCTGGCAAGGGCGACCCATAAATCACCTGCCAAAAGGTAGGCACTCTTTCTGCTTTTCTGTACCGGTTTAAACCCTAACACCTCTGAATAGAAAGCAAACGACTCGTCAATGTCGCTTACCGCCAGTGTAATATGATTCAATCCTGTTATCATAGAAATTTATTAAATTAGATTAACGCTAAGGTTTCGCCGTTATTTATTCAGCTTTGTTACGCAGCCATTCATCGATGGCCCACTCGTGGCATTTGTGATAAAATGAATCATTAATTGTTTCTAAACGTTTCCATAGAAAATGGTGGTCTTTCGTGTCTTGAGGCATTTCGTCAAATTGACACAGGTAGAAACTGGCTTCCATGTCATAATAGCGATCGTCTGATTCTGCGTAGAAATACTGCCGTGCTTTTGGCAGTGAACTGACAATTCTGACTGCTGACGAACATTCTTCATCTACCTTCCCGGTGCAGAGCTTCGCGTTCATCTTCCCCTTCTTTTACACCGCCACCTATGAGGAAAAGCCCCCTCCGTCCTTCAATGCATGCCACCTGCTTATCCCTGATAATGACCGCATAAACGGCCCGTCGTTTTTCATAGGGACAATTGTCTTTTTTGATTCCAAAAGTTTTCATCATGCAGAACGCCACCCTTCATGGTTAAGTTAGACGATCTCTTCTGCAGACACTTCATTAAAAGTGTCAGCTACAGATTCGACAACGGTTTTCCACAATCGCTCCCCCAGTTCCGCCGTGGCGTAGATCGGTGTTCCAATTACGCCGTTAGAAGACAGGTCAGCGAAGTTCAGATTCGGGTTACTCCAATCGACGGGCTTGCAGTCTGAATCCGTTATTTTGGCTTCTCGTACATGGTCAGGTCTGAGATGGAGGGCGATAGCCGTGGTAAAACTGTCAGCATGTCCGCCATGATCTCTCGTGTCTCCCAGTTTGACCCAGATAGCGTGATAGGGGTGAGCGGGTATAACGGCCCTGGCTTTTCCACGGTAAGATGCATTGAAAGCTTCTATGACCCCATCGAGTTGGTGACCACCACAACCACGCCATAGCACGATACGGCTGAATCCCTGGTCAGCCAGGGATTTAAGAATGGCAGTGACCAGGCCCTGATGGATTTCATAGGGCACATCAATATAACCACTTCTAAAATCACGATGTTCCGGCGTTGGTCCGAACGGCATGACGGGAAGTACCAGCACATCCAGCCCGTATTTCTTTTTCACACGCTCAGCAGCGGTCAGGCACAAGGTTTCGGCAAACCATGTGTCAAAGTCCACGGTCAAGTGAGGACCCTGTTGCTCGGTACAGCCGGTGGGAACCACGGCGATGGCTCCATTCTCCGCGTACTGCCTGGTTTCCTCATACGTTAGATCACCCATTTTCATGATTTTATACCTCGACGGTTCGCTCAATAGCTTATCCGCACAACACAATTTGCAGGATCTCACCGTAGCGGAATACTCGCAAGTATTATATCCATTGGATTTAGCGTGTGACTGTTACGAATCGCTACAACCTGAATGCGATCAACCGATTTCGTTTCTAAGCTTCGCTATCAGGACCTTGTTAACTTCAGGAATTATCGACAATTCCGAAAGCAACGTCGCTGCATTTTCATCTGAATAGACTAACTTTGGCCGCTTGAGTTTCTCGCATGCACAGGCCATATAATGATCGGCATCCGTCCTCCCCCTCTTGGCTTGTTTTACAGCCCCAGAAATATTCCAGAACGCTGATGTTGCGACAGACCAGTCAGGAAATGGCATTGGCCATTTCTGTGTGCAGTCGCGATCAGACGCGATGAGGATTTCTACTCTCCAGAACACAGGTAAGTGATGAAAGTTAATCCTCAGATCCTGGGCCATCCGATTGTCATTATAGTCTGGATCGTAACGCAGTGACAGTGGCCCGAAACGGTCCTGCAAACACACCACGATGTCATCGAAGAATTCCTGATTAAGTTCTTCATGGACTTCAGCCTTCAGATCCACGTCGCTGTAGTCGTCCACCTCCCCAGAAGCAAAGGATCCCCGGAACGCAACTTGGCCCGAACTGAAGTGGTCCCTGAGTACGGCAAGCACCGCATTTCCGAATTGCCGGATGGTCATCATTACGGTGCCAACGTCATGCCTCAGTGGAGGGACTTGTCAGGGTCCACTTCAGCGCTTTGTTTTCTGTGTTTCATTTTTTCGTTCTCTAAGATTGACAACTTCAACAGCACTTTGGCAATTGGCGAATGCCCATATTCGAGGGTCTGCAAAAACTGATTGGGACTGACAAGCTTGCGATGAGCTATCTCGTATTTCTGAGTAAACGGCTGGACACGTACCCTGCATGAATACCGCATCTGATAATGGACTGAATCATCTTGAAGGTCTCGAACATGCTGCCAACCCATTAGAGAGTGTTTGATTACTTCGCAGCAGGATTCCTCCAAAATCTCGCGCTTGAGCGCATCGTCGAGCGATTCGTCATTTTCCGGGTGTCCCCCGGGTATGTTCCATGTTTTGCCATCCGAACTGATCATTACGATTTGATCATCAGGAGTAAAACAGACGGCACTTACCTGGGTTGTTTGAGCACGCGGCGGTAAATTCTTTCCGCACTCCCATGTCACTTCAAAGCGCCGCCCTTCAAATTCCGTCTGATCCCTAAGTATCATTTTTTTCCCCAGCGAAAATCAGATTATCCATCTGGTTTTTAGCGATTAGCTGTATGAGCTTTATCGATGATATCGGTATAAACATCTGTTTTGCCATAGGTATATGACTTTCTGTCATCTGAAAATTTACTCGCTAATTCACACTTCACATCTGCGTATTTCATTCTCATCACTGGGTTATTGCACAAGAAATCTCTGAATAAGAGGTAATCGCGCCATTGTGGATCCGCCTCGGTTACCATGTGAATATGGGAATGGACGATATTGTATTGGACCCAAATGAAAAGGTGCCCTCCAGCGATCCCCTTGTCACCTCGATATTCATAACCCGCATTTGTCATACTGTCGATGTTTGCACTGATATCGTTTTTCTTTGAAACAACAACAAGAATATCGACGATGGGCTTCGGCGGAAGTTCAGGAATAGAGGTACTGCCGATATGCTCAAATCGAATGAACCTGCCGTTGAGCGCCTCTGAGATTTTTATTTTCTCTTTCTCATAAAACTTGGCCCATACTTCGTGGTCAGTCCTCAATTCAACGGTACCATGTTGTAATCCTGTCATAGACATAAAAAAAGGAACTTTTTTATATATATATTTATATTAAATACTGTTTAGTATCGGGATTAAGCACTCCAGGGAATCTATTTCATAATCAGGTTCGATAGTGCCCCTACTTCTGACAGAATCACGATTGAGCAACACCGATAGTATACCGCTGTCCTTAGCTCCTTTAATATCTGATTCAAGTGAATCCCCTATATGCATTAGCTCATCGGGATTACACGCTGCTTTTTCTAGAGCAATATCGAACAGCCTTCGATCAGGTTTTTCTACCCCGTGATCCTGTGAAAAAATGACAAAACTGAAATAGCCCTCAAGACCACATCGGTCGGGGTAGTTGTTCCCGTTTGATAATAATCCAATTTTGTAACTACCGGCTAATGCATCTAATGCCGTAATAACATCTTCATATAATTCTATGTCTTCAAATCTGTGTTTTAAATAAATCTCATTAAGTTCATGTGCTAATTCATCATTCTTTACACCGAAAAATTTCAATATCCGTTGAAATGCTTTGTAACGAACATCCTCAAGATTGATGATACGCCCTTTATATTCTTGTGCCACTTCATTTCGTATTTGGATCATTTTCTCTATGCTCAACAGAGCCGACTGTTCCCTCGTTACATGATCTTTAAGTTCGATAAGGACATGTTGCAAAGAATGTCTCATGACTTTTTCAAAATCCCAGAGCGTGCCATCACCATCGAAGGATAGTGCTTTGATTTGTGTGACTATTGGTCGATTAAGCATCTGATTCGTTTTACAACAGCGTGGTTAACACCGCATTTTGAGCATGAAGAAGAGTCTGCCTCCCTTTTGACTGACACCTAAACGTCGAGTATCTCCCGAGTTGTCTCGTAGCCGCCTGCGACATGAGCTGCAAGCCAGTCCGGACTGTCTCGCCGCGGTAGCGACAGCGCCGGTTCGCCCTTACAGCTCAAGCGGTAGAGTAGCCGGGCATCGTCAATCGAGCTGATTTTGAACTTGATTGGCGGCGAGTTGTGCAGAGTCATGAAATTGTCCCAGATCGTCACGTCGCCCGGTGTGTGCACATGGTCGTAGCGGAATTGTGGCTGGAGCACGTGCGCTTCCAGGCGATCGAGAAAAGCGCGTGATTGCTCTATCGTCATCCCGTCTACCTCGATCGCCGGCCGTACCCCTGGCCGCGAAGCCCAGATCGGACTGTGTAAAGACTTTATCCCCGAACGCGGGTTGGTGCGCACCAAGGGCGCGAGCCACCCTTCATCTCCCTCGTTTAACCGTCGCCGCAGTTGAACGCGTTCCAGTGCAGTCTGCTCATCAGCCGGTAAAGCCTCAAAAGCAGCCGCCGTATCGGCATAGGGTGTCTCACCGTTTAAGGGCATATTCTTGCGCAGCTGCATCAACCTGACGTCAGAGTCCTCGTAATACGGTTTAGGGTCGCTGCTCGGTTCCTGTATCCAGTATCCTCCAGGGGCGTCGCGCGTGAGGGGCACATGGTGGACGAGAAACATGGACACGTATATCGGCAACAACTCGTACTCGATATCCGTATGCCAGGCGCCACCGGTTGACACGCGGGTATCCCCCTTCTCCCCCTTTTCCCGCTTCTCGTTGAAATTAGACACGACAAGCACCGTCGGCGACTCATGCGGCAGGCACTGCAACTGGTCAGGGAAAATCCTGTCGACGGCGGCCACCCTCCGCTTCTCGTAGGGGACAAACTCGATCGGTCCGTCGCTGGCCCCGTCATCTTGCGCCAGCTTGCCCCCACGCATGAAATTGTTCGGGTGCGGAATCGGCGCGCCCCAGTGATTGGCAAAGCGCTCAAAGTGGGCAAGGGAAAACCGGGCCAAATCCTGACCGGCGATGCAGACGATCCGAAACTGGCTTAATGCGTCGAGCAAAAAACCCACCTGGTCCTCGCTCAACTGGCAGCACAAGTCGATACCGGTGAAACGCACTCCAGCTCCGCTTTGGGTCAATGGGTTTTCGCTGTGCGCGTCGACGCCGAACAGCACCTGCAGCCGCCGCTCCAGTTGCTGGTTTTTTGTTCCATTGTTCATAACTATCCCCTCATGTATAGCTATGGGCTAATATAAATGAAAGCATAAGGGGCAGTTGTTGTAATTTTTTTTAATTTATAACTGTCGCCCTATATCTCCATGCCGAAGTGGTCATGGAAGAACTTAGCGTATTCATCTAAAGTCATCTCTCGACCAAAATTAACCCAGTCCTCATCCGACATCGCCCGACGCCCGGCAGCCCATCCTTTAGCATCTTCACCACACAGATAGCGGAGCTTTGGCTGATTCGTTTCCAGTGATCGCTGAATAGTCTCTGCCACCAGTTTCGGTGGAGAAGCATTTGGCAACATTGTCGCGGACAGCCTTTTACTTCGCAAGTTAAACGCGTTATAAGGAGAATTGGGATCCGGATCTGGTCCGCGTTTATCAAAGATCGGGGTTCGGATAAATCCTGGCTCGATGATTACCACCCGGATGTTAAAGCGCCGAACTTCCTGCGCCAGGGATTCACTCGCCGCCTCAAGGGCGAACTTCGATCCGGAGTAGGCACCGCCCCGCGCGTTTGCCAGTAGTCCCGCGATCGAAGAGACATTGACAATCGCGCCGCTACGGGCTTGACGCATGGTTGGCAGCACCAGTCGCATCATGCGCATCGCACCGAAGTAGTTGGTCTCAAAGACCGCCCTTAGAACTTCCTCCGGCATTTCTTCTATGGGACCACCCCCGCCGATGCCGGCATTGTTGATCAACACATCGAGCTGTCCCGTCCGCTCAAGAACCGTTTCCACCGCGCGCTCGGAAGATTTCGGATCATTCACATCGAGTTGAATTATATCAAGCTTCAGTCCCTCCTTTCGGGCCGCCTGCTTCAGCTCGTCTGAACCGGTATCCGGGTTGCGCATGCTGGCAAAGACATGATATCCCTGGCGGGCCAGGTGGAGCGCTGTAGACTGACCGATGCCGGTGCTCGTTCCTGTAATGAGTGTAACTGACATGTTCTTCTCCTTTAATTCTTATTCTTTAGCTCAACCAGATAAAAAAACACAGTTTCTATTAAAATTGCATAAACTACCGCTCTCAATTGACATTCAGCAAATGTTTTGCAGGCAGCGTCTGCGCATCTGCCGAGTAGGCATCATAATATTAGAAGCGAGAGGATCAAGAGAATTTGTAAGCTCATGTGTTAAAGCATGTTCGATTTGATCCGAACGGTTGTCAAACGATATAAAAAATAAACGAATCTCAGGGTGGGCAGGTCCCAAGTATAGTTTAAATTTGTCGGTCAGCAGGATTTGTCTGCATCATTAATTTTGATAAAACCGACATAACAACTTGCGATAATCTACATATGTAGTCTACTTGTCTACTTAAGTAGTCTTTAAAAGAGTAAAACAACTATGAATGAGAATAAGAAAATAAAATTATCCCGTCTGGAAATGGAGGTAATAGAGCCACTATGGAATATGGGCACCGCGTCGATTCGCCAGATTCATGAAAGTTTACCCGAAGAGAAACGTCCCGAGTTCACTACGGTGCAAACGATAATCTATCGTCTGGAAGAAAAAGGTGCGGTAAAGCGACTCCATAAAATTGGCAATGCCTATATCTTCAATCCCCTTATCAGCCGCAAATCAGCGATTGGAAACTTGGTCGATGATTTACTCAGTCTCTTAGGAGGATCCCCTAACCCTATGATGGCCCATCTCCTGGAGACGGGAAAAATTACGCTAAAGGATTTAAAGCAGATGGAAACCATCTTGGATAATAACCGAGAAGAGGACAAAAAATGAAGCTATTTAATATTGTCAATGGACCGACACTCACTTTCTGGGTTGATATGGGCAATCACCTTTGGCAGTCCACGCTGTTTGGTTTATTCATTGTCCTGGTAATCTTATTTCTAAATAATGCATCTGCGAATACGAGATACATTGTCGGTTGGATCGGGTTAATAAAATTTATCCTTCCCTCTGCCCTTTTGTATCAGGCAGGACAAAGTCTCCAGCTATCATTCTTTAATAAAGAGTTTTGGAATATAGAAGGATTAATCCCGTTTAACCCTCAATTTACAGAACCATTGTTCCTCTTTAATAAGACGGACTCATTATTAGTAGAACCGGTATCGATAACGACTGTATCACCCTACTCTGGAATAACCTTATTAAATATTCTTGGGTTTATATGGCTGGTTGGCGCTCTGCTTATTTTTGTAAGATGGCAATATCAACTTCACAATCTAAAACGAGAATTACTGACCCAGTCCCGACCGGCAAATGAATCGCTGAATACACTGTTAAAGCAATTAAGGGTAAAAATTAACCTCAAAAATAATGTATCAGCCTTACTCATCGATAAAAAAATCGAACCCGGTGTTCTTGGTGTATTCACTTCTAAGCTAATTCTGCCTGATTATCTGGTTAAGAATTTATCGGCAAAGGAGCTTGAGCCTATCCTCATACATGAACTGGCTCACGCTAAACGCCGTGACAACTTATGGGGTTTTTTGCAAATGGTCTTATTTTGTCTCCTCTGGTTTAACCCCTTAATCTGGTGGTTGAATCGTCGTTTAACCTGGGAGAGTGAAAGATCCTGCGATGAAACAGTTCTTATTCAATCCAAAGATAAAAACAATTATGCGAAAGGTATTATTATGGTTTCGCATTATTGTATCGGTTTAAAAACACCGGGCTTTTCAGGTATTAACGATATACGCCTGGAAAACAGATTGGAATCTATTATCAGATTCAACGGTAATAAATTATTCAGTCGCTTCACGCACCGGTTTATTATTGTCACTGCCTTGTTCTTCTTATTTCTCACCACTTCAACCAGTGGATTCCTTGCTCATTTAGGAGCATTAAACATTCATGAAGACAGTAACACTGCAAAAGATGTTATTGCCGCCGCAGAGGGTGACTCGATAAATGAAGTCATCAATAATAGAGAGGCTGTTTTGCCCGATGAAAAGGCCTTCAATGCTGTAAATAATAGCCATGAAGTAATACCAATGGCTAAGGAGGAAAGAAGCAATGAATCCCACTCGGGTTATGTTGAAATCGCACCTGAATCAACACTCAAAATAACAGATTCAGATCCTCCTCAATCTATTGAGGTGGAAGATTATACTAGCTTACCCGATTCCGTAAAGATTCCCTTTTTCAATGCCTCCACAACCTCTACTCTCAATAAGCTGTTTAGACCGCTGCAGGTTGCCCAAACCACAGGTGGAGATAAAACGGATCGAATTTATGAACGGGAATATCCGACAAGCTATGAGGAAGAAGTTGACATAAATATCGCTGACTATCCCGATCTGGAAATTAAAAATAAAGTGATGCCGAGATTTCCAAGATCGGTTCTCCATTTAGGTTACGATAAAGGCTTTGCCAAAATAGTTTTTATTGTCGATGAGGCAGGTCAACAGAGAGATTTTGTCGTAACCTCTACTTCTCATCCCGACTTCGGCATGGAGTTACTTAAAGCATTAAGAAAATGGAAATTTTCTCCCATCTACGTTAAGAGAAAACCACAGACGACGCGGATCAAATTGGAAGCTAACTTTAAATTTAGAGGGATCAGTAATGATGATATAAATATAATAGAAGAAGCCCAATTGCGTTTTGAAAGAGTTAAGCCCATCTACAGAATAAATAATCTAAGTGAATTAGATAGGGAACCAAGACTGCTTAAAGAAGTGCCTCCCTTTTTTCCTGAAAAAATGAAAAGAAGAAACAAAAACGGGAGAGTATTGGTTGAGTTTTTCATTGATCCTAACGGTAACGTATTGGCTCCGGGAATAAAGTCGGCAACGAATGATGATTTTGCCATTGCCGTCCTATCCGCTGTTCAGAAATGGAAGTTTGAACCACCAATGAAGAATGGAATCCCGGTATCAGCGCATGTGTTTCAGCATTTCAATTTTAGTTATGTCCCGGTGAAAAAAAATAAAAACAGGTAAGTAAACCTTCAAGTAAGCTACTCAAGGCAGAAAGGGGTAAAATGGCTAAGCTTTTCCATAATAGGTTACTGGTCGTGACCACGAAAACTGGTCCACTTGAAAAGTTAGTCTGGTCCAACTAGAAAGGACACAGACAATGAAAGGCAAAAGATACACGACCGAAGAGAAAATACGGATGCTGCGCCAGGCGGACAAAGGGAAAACGATCCTGGAAGCATGCCGCGAGAACAACATAAGCGAACAGACCTTCCACCGCTGGAAACGTGAGTTTGGGATGATTGATGTCAACCAGGCCAAGCGGATGAAGGAGCTCGAGAAGGAGAACGCGCGGTTAAAACGGATGCTGGCGGACAAGATGCTGGGGATAGAGATCCTGCAGGAGACCCTCGAAAAAAAACTGTAAGCCCTGGGCACAAGCGGCAAGTGGCAGAGAGACTTGTGACTCGGGGCCAGTGTTCGATGCGAGCGGGGTGCCGGTACTTTCGGCTGCACCGTTCCACCTATGCGTATAGGGCCAAGCATCCGGATGCCTGGCTAACGAAACTAAAAGCGGCAGTAAGGCGGTTATCACGGCAATACGCGAGGTGGGGCTATCCCAAGATCACGAAGCTGTTGAAGGACGAAGGCTGGCAGGTGGGTAAACGTCTCGTGCAACGTCTGCGACGTGAACTGGGTCTGGCGATCCCCCCACGCAAGCCAAGACGCCGGCGCAGGGATGTCTGCACCGGGCTACCGACAAAGGCCGAACATCCCGACCATGTTTGGACCTGGGATTTTATCCACGATAAGACGGTTCGCGGCGGCAGTCTAAAAATGCTGACCGTGCTCGATGAGTACACCCGCGAGTGCCGGGTGATCCATGTTGATCGCCATATCAATGCGGAAACGGTGCGCGGTATCATGCAAAAACTGCTCGACCGGCATGGGCCGCCAAAATATATTCGTAGCGACAACGGTTCCGTTCCGAGGAGCGAAGCGACGACATGCAAAGCCATTCATTGAAAGCCAATTGAGAGCCTGGCTAACTGCGATGAAAATCAAAACCCTCTATATCGAACCAGCAAGCCCTTGGCAGAACGGATACATTGAATCGTTCCATGCCCGTTTTCGCGAGGAGTGTTTAAACCGTGAACAGTTATGGACTTTGACCGAAGCCCGCGTGGTCATCGAAGATTGGCGCTGGCTTTACAATCATGTCCGACCCCACCGCAGCCTCGGCAACATCACTCCACGGCACTTCACTGAAAACCTCAATACCGAAGGCTCGGGCTCCATTCGGGCTACGCCCTCATTGCGCCCAAGCCTTGACTTCCTCTACCAACTTAACTTCAACATTAACCTCTCCAGACTAACTCTCCCTGTGGACCAGTTTGTGTAACCCGACCAGAGGGATCTTTCTGTTTCAGCCCTTCCAGCAACTGCAATGATGGCAGTTTGACGCTGCCTATCCTGGAGTATAGCCACGATTTCGGGTGTTCGATTACCGGTGGCTATCGTTACCGGGGAACGATGATTCCAAATCTATTTGCAACCTATCTTTACGCTGATTTCTGTTCCGGGAGAATCTGGGGAGCGACAGAGATTAGTAACAACGTATGGATGGCGACAGTAATTATAGACACTGTTTTTTCGATTAGTACTTTTGGTGAAGACGATTCCGGTGAGATTTATTTTGCTCACTACGCCGACAGTGGGACGATCTATCGCCTGAGTCCCGGATTTGATAACACCCCACCGTCGATCACTGCGCACCCCATCAGCCAGGAAGTGCAGTCGGGCACCTCCGTCGTATTATCTGTCGCCGCGAGCGGTGATGATCTCACCTACCAGTGGTATGAAGGCAATATAGGTGACACAGCGAGTTTGATCGCTGGCGCCACCAGCAGTACTTTCACGTCGGAAGCTCTCACCGCGAGCACAAATTTCTGGGTACAGATAAGCAATGCCGGAGGGACTGTTAACAGTGAGACCGCAGTGATCACGGTATCGGCGCCACTCCTCACTCTCGTTCTCGACGGTTCGGGCGATATCGCCGGTGAAAACATCCAGCACCCTAACGGAAACATCTTTGACCAGATCCTGTTAACCGGAGAAAGCATCCGGCTTCAGGCAAGACCCAATCGGATTACCCGGGTATCGTTCATGGACGAAAACGAGGACATTGTGCAGGTAGAGTTCTCAGGCGCAGGGACCTTTACTGTAATCCTCGACCCGGCCACCTTCCTGCCCCCGGCCCCTCCCCCACGCTACAATCAGGCAATCGAGTACGTAACAGGCAAACCAAGCGTGGTCATCGATGGAACCGACTCCAGTACATTTTTCAGTATCTTCACCGTTGGTTCAATCAACGCCGTGAACCAGGCTCTGTTCCCTGAGGGACAAGTCTATGATGCCCAGGCCGATGTCACCCTTGTGGAAGTGATTAACTCCACGGGAATGGGAGGGATGCAATTGTCAAACACCGTCTTCAGTGGAAGCACGGGCAAAGTCGGTGTCGATGCGAGAGGAGTACCGATCGCGGTTCGGTTAACGGTTGGAGACATCGATGCCAGTGAGGAAGCGGTGCCCCACCTCTTGTTGGGAGAAGGGTCCTTCACGGTACCCTCGGGCAACCCCGGTTTGAGGATCACCGGAGGAGACTTGCTGCAGACGAATGGCGCAGCGGTCGTCGTCGCGGAGAGTGGATCGACGACAACGGGATTTGAGACCCTGATAACCCAGAATAACTTTAAGTCCGACAACACACCTCAACCGACGCAGAGCATTAATGCGACTTTTGTAAACGAAGCCGGGAATGACCTCACGGTGACCATTGAAGAACTGACGATTGAATGATGCAATTGCCGAATACTGATTTTCGATTTATTCCCTTTGTCAGGCAAGTAGGTGGAACGCGCTGTCCCTAGCGCGTTGAGGATATCACGATTGAAGAAGCGTGCTAGGGACAGCCCGCTCCACCTTCAGCCATCACTCGTATCGTGATGCTGATGATATCCGATTTTTGATATCTGATATTCGATTTTCGAGGTGTTGGAGTTACTTCAGATATCGAATATCGGATATCGTACTTCGTATATCTGTCAACTTAATGTTCGGGTTGCTTTTGATCCTACACAAGAAAGAGTTGGCCACTACCGAGCGTAGCGAGATCTTACAATCCATGCAGATGTCGGAAGCCTATTGACATTCCCCTGGATTGCCGCGTCGAGCTACTCCTCGCAATGACAATTTTATAAAAACTCATTCTTGTGCCTTGTGGAAGATCTCGCTGCGCTCTGGTAGTGGCTATTTTTTCTTACTTCGCACATCGTATATCGCATATCGTACTTCGTATATCTGTTTTTTGGTATCCGTTAAGCGCCTTTCCGACGATTAACTGAGCATCTTTTTTAATAAAACTCCATTTCTTGAATGGGGAGATAGAGTACTTCTTTAAAACCATTCTTGAAGTCGTTCCAGAAATCATTTCTTAAGACTTCGGGAAAGAGTATCCTGTCAATCAATTCTTTTCTGTCGAACCAACCCGCTTCAACGATGTGCTCACGCGCCGTTTCCGATTCCGCCACGTGCGGTGTCCCGGAGCGATAGTCACATAAAACCCAAACCTTTAATAATCTTAGCTCAGGATTATATAATTCTTCCACATAGGCCATTTTACCTGGCTCGACATCTATGCTTGTCTCTTCCAGTACTTCCCTTTTCGCGGCATCGAAAACACTTTCAGATCCCTGGACGCCACCACCCGGAGCCACCAAAAAATCATAGGCTCCCTCTTTCTTGTGACGGACAAGCAAAATCTTCTCTTCATTGACAACGAGAGCTCCGGCGGAAATCCGATGAATCATCGATTGCCCGGTTTTCTCTTATGAATGCCAATCTTGTTGCCATCGGGATCCGAGATGACCGCAATATAACAAGACCAGCACTCAGCGGGCCCAAGTTCTATGCTGACACCGCAGTCTTTAATGTGCTGGATAGCTTCGTCAAAGTCTTCGACTTCAAGAGAGAGTCCAGAACTTGGCTGTTCAGGGGGTTTACCATCTTCCCATGCCGTGGTTATAGCGAGCGTATTGGGACCAATTTCATATTCGAAAAATCCCCTGTCTGAATTTAATTCTCCATCCATGACTTTGGGTGGCGGAAGTCGAAGGACTTCTTCATAAAATTTTCGTGCACGCTTCATACTCTCTACGGGATGACCGACAAACGCGAATTCAGTAATTTTCATGATTTACTCCTGTTCTCATAGTATAGTTAATAATATATGAGATAGACGAGGACGAAGAATTGATGTCTATCCCTTTACAATATAGCTGTGTATTCATCATTCCCATAAATTTAATACGGCCACGACGACGCGTGGCCCTCCAGGTAATAGGGTGATTATGGGATCATATGTGAATGTGGGGATGCGTAGATGCGTGAATGTGGGAACATGTGGATATGTGAATGAACTTTATGGAGGGACGCGCGTCGTCGCGTCCGCGTTTTATGTTAATTAGATGGAGATTAAGAAGTGTTGCATCACATGCAATAATCTTCGTCTACGTCTGCCTCCACCTCTTCGTCTTGAATTGAAATCTCAAATATTGTAAATAATTTATGGAGATAGACGAAGAATTGATGCATCTCTCATTACAATTTATCTGCTTATTCATCATTCCCATAAATTTAATATGGCCACGACGACGCGTGTCCCTCCAGGGAATTATGGATATGTGGGTAAGCGTATAAGAGGAAACGTGGGGTGAAATAACTGGAGGGACGCACGTCGTTGCGTCCGCGTATAATCCATTATATTCCGAACACCTGGCGGCCATGACGGAGCATGGCCCTCCATTAATTTTCATTTATAATACCACTTTGGGGGTTGAATTTTCAGCTGGTTGATTATCATACCCGGGCCAATCATCGGCAATATATTTAACAACACTGTCCTCTTCATTGGTTCCGATGATATGGCTCGCATGAGACTTTAATTCGTCAGAGCCGTTTGCCACGGCAATCGCACGATCGGATAACTTAAACATTTTAAGATCATTAGCGCTATCTCCGAAAGTAACGAGTTCCTGAATATCTTCCCTCCCGTTTCTCAAGACCTTCTGTATCCCTTTATCCTTGGAAGCCTCCCGATCCTGAAGCGTCAACCAGTACCATCCCGGGGAATACACATTTTCCAAACAATGCATCTCAACCATTTGATCGAAATCTTCTTCGATCGCGTGCGCCAATTCGAGCATCACCTCTCTTTTACCGATTGTCGTGATACAAACCACATCATCGTCAAAAGAGTCGGAAATATTTTCAATTTTTCGCAACCGTGAATCATTATGAGCGACGAGGCTTTTATAATACCAGTCCATTCCTTCATTGGCAATCTCTGTAAAATAGAGACAATCCTGCTGCCCATTATAGGTTGAAATATAGGGCACGCAACCACGGTCATCTATAAGTTGGTAGATAGCTTCAACCGTCTCCCGATTGATTTCATTGATAACCTCATGATGACCTGTTTTGAGATCGGAAATGAATGCTCCATTTAATTCAATGATCGGCAACTGAATTTCCAAACCTTCGAGTATCGGGCGCATTGAGACGACGCTTCGAGCGCTTGCAACCGTGAATTGCAGCCCATCGGCAATCATTCCGTTAAGACAATGCTTGCTATACGAAGAAAGACTGGCGTCATCTCTAAGCAGAGTGCCGTCCAGATCGGAAATATAAATTACTTTATCGCTCATCAATAGGTTGGAATGGAGCTCTCCCCCTTAAATCCCCTCTACTTTTTTATCTCTAATAAATCATGATCACGCATCCAGTCGGCCCATCGGTGGTGCCAGGTTGAGACCGGAAGATCCCAGGTTTCCCCGTGATGTATGACATTGGGACGCAGACCGAAACCGTGTTCACCTTTTTCGTAGATGTGCATCTCTGCCGGCACCTTTGCTTTTTTAAGAGCCAGGTAGAAATTTATACTAGTTTCTGCCCAATCAATTGATTCTTCGTCGGTCAGGATAATAAAAGTGGGCGGGGTGTTAGAAGAAACTTTATCCACATTATTGGCTCCGTATTGAAGAACCAAATAGTCTGGCCTGGAACTGACTCTATCAATGGGATCCTCGGCGTCACTTATTCCATTATCAAATTCTGTTGCTGCATCCGCAGCTATCATCGCACCCGCTGAACCACCCATAATTATTATCTTATGAGAATCTATATTCCATTCTTCAGCTCGACTACGCACCAACCTAATGGCGCGTTGCGCATCGTGAAGCGGGATGGGATGATCGAAAGGGGGAACAGTACGGTACTTAAGAACAAATCCAGCAACGCCGAGAGTATTCAACCATTCAGCAATTTCATATCCTCCCTTATCGATGGCGAGATACCTGAACCCTCCACCGGGACAAATTATTACTGAAGTCCCAGTCGCTTTGTTTTTTGAGGGCAGGTAAATCCTCAAGGTAGGTTCAGTAACATTATAGATGGCGCGATCAACGATACCGGTGGTACGATAGACAACTTCCTCATTGACTGTAAATTCCTCAGATCCCGGAGCCCCGTCTGGCCAAAGAGGAATTTCCGTGAATTGAGCACCAAAGGCCCGACAGGATAATAACAATAACGCTGTTAGTATTGCGATTTTGAACAACCTGAACGTGTTATTAAATTTTATCATGATCAATTATAATTACTGGTAAATATTGGATGCTTTATCTCTATCATCGTAGTCTGAAACCACATTACGAGTCAAATGGGGTCGGACTGACTGATAGCAAACCAATATATCCAAAGAAGGATAACGACCTGCAGCGGGGCGCGTATCAGGAGATAAACGGGCCCCCAGGCATGACCTCCCATCGGGATATGATTTATCGCGGCGTAGACATTCGCGGGAAAGAATAAAATAAGCATGACTGCAGCAAACCATCCGGTGAATCGCCTCGTTTTTTTCGCAAGGAAACCCGCGGCAATTGCGAACTCCATGAATCCCGTTAGGTAAACTAGAAGCTCCCGCTCCGGGACCCACGGTGGTAACATGGCAGCCATCGGCTCGGTCATAATAAAGTGTCCCATACCCGTGAAAACGAACAAAATGGTCAGGCCGAGAGCGGCGGCGCGTTGAAGGTCAAATTCATGATGCAGCGCAGCTGACAGTAACCGTGCGACGGCATAAGGACCGATCATTAGTATCAGCATCAAAATTGGCGCTGTCATTACAATTATCGGAGTTTTTCAGTCCCCTGCTAAGGTTTTTCACCACGTCTTAACCTCGCCTCGATATCATCTAAGCACGGCATCAGATCAGCAATGCTGTCGACAACATAGTGGGCCCCACGCTGGTACATGGTGGGGTAAATGCGATCCCGGTGTTTTTGTTTTACCTCGTCGGGGAAGGCGTTCCAATCTTCGAGCGGGACACCCACCTCATTGCCGGAAACAGCCAACCCAACGGCCCAGCAACCTGCATTGAGACCTTCCTCGATTCCGGTCAAGGTATCGTCGATTTTTACTACCGATTGCACCGGCGAAACGTCGAGTTCAATGATGTTACGCAATACCATGTGCGGGTAGGGACGTCCACGCTTCACATCGCCGGCTCCGTAGGTGGCGTCGGGGGCATAACCCTGTTTTTCCGCATCCGCCTGGTTGATGGCGAGCATGCCGGGTAGATATCCGGAAGTAGAACCAATCTTATAGCCACGCTTACGGCATTCTGCGACGACCTCGAGTGTGCCTGGTATGAGTTTTGAGTATTGCGACAGGCAAGCTTCCTGCATGGGCACGAAATCTTTAAACATACGGTTCACGTCATCCGCAGTCGGTTCGGCGCCGTGGGTTTCAACCCAATGCCGGCTAACACTGGGAATTTCGCAGATCAATCCGATATGAACTTTCTTGTGCGCCCCCATGGGAATGCGTGCTTCCTCAAGGGTGATGGGGACGCCGGCTTTCTCAAACACCTGGCGGAAAACTACAGCCGGCGCCATGCAACCGAAGTCCAGGGTTGTGCCAGCCCAATCGAGGATGATGCCGCGGATCGGGCCACGGTATGCACGGTCGTATGTAAATTCACGTTCGTTTGTAAATTGCATAAGAAATGAACTTTATCCTGGGGGCTTTAGGGTTTCAGGTAAAGGGTATTACTATCAGTTGCTGTGGTACCGGATATTATTGCACGTGGTTCAGCGCGATGTCGGTTATCTCCTTATTGTCATTGCGAGGCCACTAATATTAAATTAGCGGACGTGATTAGCCTCGTCCCGTTCCCCGGACGCGACGGAGCGCGTCCCTCCATTTTCTTCACCCTTAATATAGACATTGTATCTCAAAAAAAGATCACCCTTCTGGAGGGCCACGCGTCGTCGTGGCCGTGGCGATCTAGAGCTATGTCGGCTTCTCCTCGGTACGATTGCTGATTGAATAAGAGAATGGCGGATGTCGGTTATCTCCATATTGTCATTGCGAGTCCTGCAACCGCAGAACGAAGCAATCCAGGGGATCGCCGGTTACGTGTTGATATTCGCCTGGATTGCTTCGTCGCAACGCTCCTCGCAATGACATGTGAGAAAGCAGACTTTACCGCATACGCGCATTTCCGTGTATTCGCTTATCCCCTTTTGTCTTCTTCATATTGCAAGCTGTCTATTGTTGATTAACTCGAGTATAGAAATTGATAAGGTTACTTTCCGGTTCAATTTTGAGAACTTCCCTGTAAAATGCCCTCAAACGTTCAGGAAAATTGGTTCTCAATCAACGCGGGAAGATCCTTGACGCTGGGAATGACGTGTGTGTGCCAATAGCTTCCCCATGCTTCGACCGGTCGAGGACCGCTCAGGACACCGACAATTCCGCGACATCCGGCGTTGTATCCTTCCAGCATATCGGCGGGGGTATCGCCGATCTTGAGCACCTCGTGCACGCTCTGTATGTCAAGCTGTGTCATGGCGTAGTAAATCATGAAGGGGGCAGGTCGGCCGCGGTCGCCGGGAATATGCTCAACATCGACAGAAATATCGACCAATCCGTCTCGGACCCATCCCAAACCGTCCATGATCGCTTCTGTAATATCCCGGTGAAAACCTGTGTCAGTGGCCACCTTAATGCCGTGCTCGTGACACCACCGGAAGGTGTCTGAAGCTCCCTCGACCTCGCGGACTTCCTTGCTATAGTGATCGATCATGATCTGCGAATATCGATCGAAGATCTTCGTTGCTTCCTCTTTCGTTTCCGGATCGATGTTCTTCTCGAAATCTTCGATTGTAATGTCCTGCCCCCTCGCGCGGGCGATGAGAAACTGATAGAGATGAATCTTGTTCGTCCCCATGTGCAGAAGTATTTCGTCAGGTGTGGTTTTCAAATCGAATTCCACGGCTGCCTTGTAGAGACAGTCCCGGACCCCGGTGTCGTCGTGAACCGTTGTTCCTGAGAGATCAAACATGACCATACTTAATTTGCTCATTCCTATTGTATTCCTTTCTAATTGGTTAATGGTTCAGACTTTCGCCTTCTATTCCGTGCCACCCGCGTTTCAACCCTGGCAGCTCGCGTGTAATTGAACAATTTCGGAAAGGGTAAGCATGGCGTCCGGTGAATCACCTAATTCCGCCACCACATGGTCAGCCTCTGAAAAATCTTCCTCTGCGCTATAGGCGCTGGTGGTTACGAGACAAATCATGCCGGCCGCTTTCGCAGCCAACAGGCCGTTTCGAGTATCCTCGACAACGACACAGTCTTGCGCCGAAACACTGAGTCGCTCCCGGGCGAGATTGTAGATTTCCGGGTCAGGCTTTTTATTTTGGACGATATCGCCGGCCAAAATTTCATCAAATTTCGCTTTTCTATGCGGGCCGAGTAACTTTTCCAAAATAAGGTTTACCGACCTCTCGTTTGAGGTGGAACAAACAGCCAGCTTAACACCGACCTCAATGGCTTCATCGATTATTCGCTCCACCCCGGAGCGTAGCGGCAGTTCTCCTGAATCAATGATGCGCATGAATATATCGGTTTTCAGCGCATGTAATTCCTTTATAAATTTATCGCGGTCCTCTTCCCTTACTCCGGGCGGCCACCCATCGCCATGGAAGTGATGCCGCATGCGCTCCTTGCCCCCGGATATGGCCAAAAGTCGACCATATAGTTCAACGCTCCATTGCACATTCAATTCATATTGGGAAAATGCGCGGTTGAAGGACACCCGGTGTCCGTCGCGTTCAGTGTCGACCAACACGCCATCGCAATCAAAAATTAATGCTTTCACTTTACTGATGCCAAATCCTGCCCTTTACCAGATCCACCAAACTGCCGGATCTTTTCTCTAACAAGCTGCTTCATACTTGTATACTGGGCTTCCAACACCCGCAGCGGTTCGTAGTCGTCGGGATTGTCACGGTGGTAATCGGCAAACCCATCGATGAAGGCGTGCTTCAGGTTAGTCGAGATATTCACTTTAGCGCAGCCCGACTTTATGCAGCGCTGAATAATCTCGTTGGACAGTCCAGTTCCACCGTGAAGAGCCAGGGGTGTAGCCGTTCGGTGATAAATTTCATCGATTAAATCAAAAGCAACATTGGGTGTTCCCTTGTAAAACCCGTGAGCGGTGCCAATAGCCGGAGCGAAAACACCCAGATCGAGTTCCCGGCAAAAAATTTCCGCTTTGTCTGGATCCGCCAGATGAGCATCCCCATTCCCAACGACAATCTCTTCTTCAACCCCGACGATTTCTCCCAATTCCGCTTCAACACCAACCCCCGCCGGAGTGGCCATCTCCAGAACCTGACGGGAGACAGCAAGATTCTCATCAAAAGGCAGGTGCGAGCCATCGATCATGACGGAAGTCCACCCCGTTTCAATGCAACGGCGGATCATATCCAATTCTTTGCCGTGATCCAGATGGAGGACGACAGGGAAAGGTGAATGCTCCGCCAGATCCCGCATCCAACCCGCTAATGTTTCATGCCCGTAATATCGCACTGTTTTGGCCGATGCCTGAACGATCACCGGGGCATTCTCTTCTTCCGCCGCGCGCACGATGGCTTTCATGGAAGCGTAATCAACCGGGTTGAATGCTCCCACGGCATAACCTGCTTTAGATGCGGCTTTCAATATCGGATTCAAACTTACTAATGACATTTCATGCTCTTCTTTTGATTTTTTTAAATTCGGATTTGTAACTAAGAACAAGGTTCCACGATCGGTCGGATTCCTTCCCTACTTTCCAAAGCACTCATTGCCTCGGTAACACCCTCCGCCGATAAGGGATAACGTGGTCCTGCCATTTCGAAAAAAGGATATCTCTCCTGATTGCGATGGACGAGGTTAATAGCCATCCCGAGATGCCTCGGTTCGTAATTGTGTCGTCCCACCAGGGTCAAACATTTGGTGATGACATCGTAGGAATGGAGGGTGAAAGTATCATTCGGATAAACCGCGCCCTGGAGAAGGTAGCGCCCGCCTGTCCGCAGCATATTTATACCTGTTTCCACAACCCTGGCAAAGCCCGTGACCTCGATTAACAGATCGGCGCCTCTCCCATCGGTCAATTCCCTAACCGCTTCTACCTGATCATCGCAATCCAGCTTTTCGGCATTCAGGGTGCGATCCACTCCAAAGCGTTTTGCCATCTCCAGGCGTGTATCAAGAATATCAACCATGATCACCTGGCTCGCACCTGAAGCTTTGGCAAATGCCGCCGCATATAAACCAAGCATGCCGGCACCCTGAATTACCACGGTATCTCCGTGATCCACCCCAATCCTGTCCAATCCGCCGGCAACTGTAGCCGCTGCGCACATCAATGGGGAAGCAGTCTCATCCGGCATGCCTTCGGGAAGCTTGAATATCCCCGTCCCCGGTTTCAGGTAAACATACTCACCAAATGTCCCGAGGAAATAAGGAGGTACATCACTGACGGAGTGACCGTATTTAAACAGATTCAAGCATTTTTGCGGCAGCGCATAATCCTGGCAAAAGATACAATCGCCGCACGACGCCATGATCGTCCAGGAAATCCGATCACCCACGGATAGTTGCTCACCCGCGGCATCCCTGGCATCCCTGTCACCCATTTTCTCCACGATGCCTACACCTTCATGACCCATCACTGAAGGCACAGGAAAAGGTCGACGCCCTTTCCAACTGTGCATGTCGGAACCACACACCGTAGCGATTTTCGTTTTTACAAGGATCGCTCCTGGTTCCAAATCATCCGGCAGCGGATATTCCCGATCCTCCAGGGGCTCACCCACACCTAGAAAGAATACTGCTTTCCCCCTCTTACTCATATCCCATCAATACAATATATTTCTTACCAACTCACTGCACCACTCATTATGCAAGGTAACTCCGCCGCCATATTGCCACAAGATTTATTATTATGAATTGGGTCGTAGAACTATAACGATTGAGATATCATAAGGTTGCGATTTGATACACGATGCATGTTGAAGGGCCACGCTATGCCTGTCATGCCGTAGTCCCGTGGTGGCGGGACGAACGAAGGCAGATCGTGGCCGTTTGTTATTCGGTAATTATCGGAAAATACGCGGACGCGATCAGCCGTCGCCCGGTGGACTATGGCCGACAGGCATCGCGCGTCCCTCCATATTTTACATCCCCTCGTGCACGCTTCTACGCATTCACCCATAATCGCATTCACCCTTTCAACTTTCTTTCTATTGTCATTGCGAGGATCCTGCAACTGCAGGAGACGCGGCAATCCAGGCGAATGCCGGATACGTGTTGATATTCGCCTGGAATGTAAGATGTCAGGCTACTGCCCTCGGTAGCCACGTCGCAACGCTCCTCGCAATGACAGTTGAGAAAAAAGTCTATTTCTGCTTTACCGCTTACACACATTACCGCATATCCACATTCACCCTTACTCCCTTTTACCCATATCTACATTACCTGGAGGGCCATGCTCCGTCATGGCCGTTAGGTGTTCGGTAAATAACGAAAAATACACGGACGCGATCAGCCGTCGCCTCGAAGATGCGCGAGGACTATGGCCGACAGGCACTGCGCGTCCCTCCATATTTTACATCCCCCCGTGCACGCTTCTACGCGTTCACCCATTCACGCATAATCGCATTCACCCTTTCAACTTTCTTTCTATTGTCATTGCGAGGATCCTGCAACTGCAGGAGACGCGGCTACCGAGCGCAGCGACATCTTCCATTCCAGGCGAATGCCGGTTACGTGTTGATATTCGCCTGGATTGCTTCGTCTCCCGCAGTTGCGGGATCCTCGCAATGACAAAGGTAATCAAAACCCAATCCGTAAAAAGGGTTACCCGACGGTTACTTATCACTATCTGGCTGTCTTGGATCGCGCATCCTAATATTATGAAGGGAGCAGACCTTTTTTTAATATTCCCCCTTTGAGCTTGACAGACTGCCTGATTAATATAAATTAATGAGTTTATACTCACTGAGTTATTACTTATCAAATGATTGCGGTTGGAAAAAGAGTCAAACAGAAAGCAGAGACGCGAGAACGAATTCTTAAAGCTGCTTACCATGAATTTTCGAAAAAAGGAATCCAGGCGACGAAGACTGCCGAGATTGCCCGATCAGCTAAACTTTCGCATGGGGCAATCTTTGTTCATTTCGCCACTCGAGAGGACATTCTAGCCAGTGTAATTGATCAATTTGGTATCAGGTTAGGCAGCCAATTGGAGAAACGCCTGAAAAATAAAAGCAGCGTTCGCGAGATACTTAAAGCTCACCTTAATACCATTAAGGAATTCGAATCGTTTTATACGGAATTAGTCATCCTGGGACCACAATTGCCTAAATACGTACGAGGAACTTTATTTACGGTGCAGAACGGGTTGTTGCATTATTTTATGGCAGCCCTGGAAAATGAGATTCCGAGCAAACGTTATCGCCATCTATCCAAAAGTCTAATATTTAATACCTGGATGGGGTTGGTTCATTATTATGTAGCGAACAGAGATCTTTTTGCGCCAGGAAGATCGATTATCTCAAAACAGGGTAATCGGATTATAAGACATTTTCTAAACCTGATTGATGTAAAATAACAATGGAAGGAGAAAACAATGACGGAAAAGTGTAAAGCATGTGGTTCCTGTGGTATGCCTCTATTAAATAAAGAAGATTTTGGAGGGGCCGATATGAGTAACGATTACTGTGTACATTGCACCGATGGGGACGGTAAGTTAACGGCTACATTCGAGGGAATAGTATCTTATTATGCTGACGAGTTTCAAAAAGAACAAGGTCTGGACAAAACTGAGGCACGAAAGATGGCCGCAGAAACCGTTTCTAAATTACCCGCCTGGAGTAATTGATTATTTAATGGGTAGATTTGTAGAGGTTAAACTAACAAACTGAATTTATTATTTTAATTGGAAAGGGTCAGCCTCTGCATGGAAGATCTTAGTGAGAAAGAAGTCTTTTATGTTAGCTCGAGACCTGCAACAGCGGCGCTAAGCTACCGAGTGCAGTAGCCCACCTGTCGTCCATAGCCACGTCGCAACGCTCCTCGCAATGACAAGTGAGAAAAAAGTCTATTTCTGCTTTACCGCTTACACACATTACCGCATATCCACATTCACCCTTACTCCCTTTTACCCATATCCACTTTACCTGGAGGACCATGCTCCGTCATGGCCGTTAGGTGTTCGGTAAAGAACGGAAAATACACGGACGCGACGACGCGCGTCCCTCCATTATTTACATTCCCGCATTTCCACTTGTTCGCTTACACCCGTAACCGTGTTCCAGCTTTACCGCTTACACGCATTTTCGCGTATTCGCTTATCCCCTATTATTGATCAACTCGAGTATAGAAATTAATAAGGTTACCGTCTGGATCACGAAACCAGATTGAACGATTTCCCCATTCCTGGGTCGTTGGTGGTTTAACCCACTCGATATTTAATTTCATTAAGCGTTCATATTCTTTATCAACGTCCTCTACTAGAAATTGCAGGGAAACACACCTGTTGGTGGCTGGTATTGAAGAGCCTTTAACCCTTTCGTCCTGGGCTTTAAAACTATATAAAGCCAGTATCCCTCCCTCGGTATGAAACTCTACATAGATTGAACCTTCCCCACTATCCGGTTCAATTTTGAGGACTTCCCTGTAAAATGCCCTTAATCGATCAACATCATGGGTAGTTATACAACTGTGCGTGAATTTCATAAAATCAGTTCGTGTCACCCATTGATCTTATTAACTGTCTTTCTAAAAGATCACTGAAGTTGCTCTCTAAAACTCTGAAACTTTCTGGATTAGTTTTGGTCGATTGAGTGTAGTCCCACATCGTCCAAAAGGGTATTCCAATGGTATAGATTCGATCAGGGTCGATCTGGTCTGATTCGGGACCAAAAAAGAATTTCAGTTTCTGTCTTCTCTTTTGTTCTTTAAAATACTCCTGTTGTTTTGTAATTTCAACGCCGCTCAAGTTGATAACACCTAAACGCGAAGTATAAGCATCGGAATAGGCCATTACATCCATGAGACGCGTCTCCCCCGCGGCCCAAGAGGGCAGGAATTCATTATCATTCACCGAATCAAGAACATAGTCTGCTCCTGTCCCCATTTGAATAGCTTTTTTCATTGCGATGTCAAAACCTTCCAAAGAACATAAATTGTCCGATAACTTTGGCGATTGACGATATCCCGCTTCCCAGCTCCATCGGCTATTGAAATTGCGCCCGGCCACGCGTTGATTTTTATGCGCGTTGAACAGTTGAAAGTCTTCAGCCCCTACGGCCCACCCTTGATGTCTCAACAGGGGTAGACCCGATCGATAAAAATCTTTCTCATTTGAAGCCAGCCAATAAATAAGCCGTTTCGGATTGAGTGGATTATAATAAAGCAGGCCCAGCCCTCGATCCGTAAAGTTCCAGGACACTTCATCGCTTGACGCAATCTTCCCATTGGTCAGGGAAACAGGGAGGTCGTTGGCAAGACGGGCGACAATACTATTCTGGACTGCCGTTCCAATGAGTATCAGGTTATAGCGACTGATATCGCCTTCGGTTACATCCGTGTCCGGTTTCCCCGGCAACAGGCTATACTGCATTTGCCGGTCATATTGATCGGTCCAATTTGGATTGGGTGTGGCACGCGCCAGTTGAGCAAGATCCCTTATTTTTTCATTAACTTCATCCCCTCCATTCGTGCCCCAGACGACCATAAGCGGCTCTCCATGATAAAGCGCTGTAGCGCCTCCCGGGAAATGCAATCGTTCTTTTGGCAGTTTCGGTGAATGGGGATCGACGATCCACTTATTGTTCTTCCGATAGATAAACAGCTTATTGGGTAGTGGTGATTGAACCGTGCCTATTTGCTGCCCTTCAATGACAATCATCAGCGGTTTGTTTTGATCAATAGGGGAGGAAGCTATGTTGAGGGTAAGAGCTCCAACGTTATCAAAGTTGAGATAAAGGGTGTTATCATTACCGAGACTTAATTTGAAAGAAGGATAACTTCTCTTCGGTCCCCACTCGAGGATACTGGCCCACCACGCTCCATGGGATAGACCATCCATTGCCGTAAAATGAATATTTCTAACTTGTGATGAACGGGTCTGACGTTTAACCCAATGAAGCGAGCGGATACTGGCTTCTGTATTACCCATAACTGCGTGCCCATCACCGTGTGTCTCGTCCCAGGTAACTTTTGCTCCCAATTGACTTAGCCGTTGCATGGCATTGCGCGAATTGGACATGGGAACCAGGAAATCATCATCGCTATGCAACAGGTATAAAGGCACGTTTTTCATATTACCAAGGGGAAGATCTTCATTATAACCGGCCCAAATACGCCCCGATGAGAATTTATCGGGGAAACGGGCAATAAGGCTAAACGTACCTCCACCTCCCATGCTATTACCACCAAGATGTATCCTGTTTTCATCTATATTCCAGTTTTTGGTTACATAATCTATGGCCTCCAGCACATCCACTTCAGATAAACCATTAAAACCAGACCGTGGTCCGCGACCCCAAACTGCTATCTGCAGGGCATCTTCATCGAAGATATTCGGATCGCCAATTTTACTGATGAGGTAAGACTCTCCGGATCCATGTAAATCTATATAAAGGGGCCACGTTTTATTGGCGTCATAATCGGGAGGGATGTAAATCATCATCGGTTGCAGGGTGCCATCAATCTCTGATCGATAAGCTATTTCTCCTTTGCCTCGCATCTTCGACAAATCTGCAGTGTTGTAATGCAATCCTTCCGGGACTTGAACAACGCGCTTCGAGGCGGGTTTTGTCGTGAATAGCTCGACGGCGAAACCCCAGGCGTGCACGGCCTGATCGGATTTTAAGAGTATCGAGTTCAGTCCTTTGTCTAAAGTTATTTCAAAACGATCCTCCCATGGCATCAGACCCCGCCGTTCCTGCCAGAGTGAGTGAACAAGTTCGCCGTTTACCCAGACCCTGACGCCATCGTTCGATCCAATATGGCAGTAAACAGTCTGCTTTTCATCTGATCTAACGCGGCAAAAAGCGTAGCCCACTTTGTAAGTCGATTTTGGATAATAATTGATCATGTTTACCTGTCCCGTCCAATTCGTATCAATTAATTGAGGGGATACCGTCGTAGTATTTCCTTTATCGACTTTATAGGATACTTGTTTAACCCGTTTCCAGACTGGTTTAGTTTCTCCTCCCAGATCAGTCAGGTAGTCATGGTGAAATCCTCCCCGGGTTGCTCCATCGGGAGTTTCCGGTTTCTCCATCATCTCATTGGGGAATGGTCCAAGAATAACCCAGTCTTTTACTGCCGCACCTTCATCGAGCGTATTGATTGGCACACCCATTGCGACCGCAGATCGAGCGTAGAGGCCGGGCAGCAATAAAAATATCAGGGTATACCCGATGCCGAGTGTCTTAAGGTGTTTTATAATGTAATTCATGGGGGGGATTTTATTTTTTAATTAACGCAATTTTTTCACTGTGTTCTGTGATAAACCAGTCATCAAGGAGATCAAGGTATTTGATCTGTAATTCCGACGGAAGGGCGAAATATCCGGAGACAATAGTTTTTCTGCATATATTACACCCACAGTTGCATGACCACACTTCACCATCATGGCAATTGATACAATAATCATAGGTGATTTCTTCATCTATGGTTATATCGCATAAAGCAATTAACTGACGATATCCTGCTATAGTTTTCACATAAGTATTAGGATCACAGCTGTGATTAATGTGTCTTTCAGGTGATTGCATGAGGATTACTTTACCACCGGCTAAATAGTCGCAATGGTATACATGCTCTCCACGTTCAGGCTTTAATGGGTTATCGTCATTAACAATCCTGGAGTCATCAATCTGAAGCACGTAATCACCCGATTTAAATTCACATAAGGAGAATACGCCCGAACCGTGAATCTTTGAATTCTTTACGCACACATTCGTCATCGATGTCCTAATTATGGGAGTCCAAATCAAATACTTTTTTGTGCATTAACTCGTTTATTTCTTTTAAACCGGCACTTGTTTTCAATTGATCGACCTGTCTATTAAGCACACGTGAAAATTTACACATATCTCTCAGCTGATCCAAATTTGACCAAACAAACAAATCAGCCAATATAGACAGCTCTTCATCGGTGAAAGGATAACGCTTGTGATAAGCCACCAGGAAATGCTTCTGCTGATCAAGGCTTAGTGTCTTAGCACTGTCTGGCTCGGGTGAACTGATAATTCCAAAACAAACATCTATCAGTCGTTCAGCATACCCCGTTTGATCAAAATCAATGATTCCGGTTATTTTATCATTTTCCTCCAATACATGGCATAATCGAAAATCACCATGGATAATAGTTTTCTTGAACCCCACCCCGGCTATTGCCTCAAGCTGATTCTCAAGATGTTGAAAGGCATTTGCTAACAGGTTGACCTCGTGAGAACTGAACAAATCATCAAAGGCTGATAGATCACTCTGAATTTTCGGAAGTGCATTGCGTATCTGTTCTGGAATGGTAAATCGTGAGGTATCGCTGCTTATACTCCTGGAATGACTGTCAAGATATTCTTCTCCAAGGCTATGATATTCAGCCATCACCCTCGCAAAATTCTCAACTTGACGTTCAGTATTGCCGGTCACTGGCTTACCCGGCATAGCCGTCATGATATAGGTAACATTGTAAGGGGTATTATCTAAGAGAGAAAAGTATGCCTCGCCATTCTTAGTATTAAGTATCTCAGGTAGTGGCAGACCTTTATCACGAAGAAATGATGCTACACTGACAAAAGCCACGGGATCGGAAATTCCATCGGATGTAAACTTAAGATAAAAATTACCCCGTTGAGTATTAATTTTTAAGCACATTCCATAAGCAGTGTGTAAGGAATCAAAATGATTCACGATTAAGCCATAGGTTTGATCGAGCTGCTCTGTTACACGCTCTTGCAATTCATCGATTGAACTTATTCCATATACTTTGGATAGTTCATTATCGACGTTTTTACCATAGGGAGAAATGATATCCATCGGTGTTCAAGCGTAAACTGATCTGTGAATGCATGAAAAAGTTATTATCACTTTTATTATTTTTCCGGATTCAGTTTTTTAGACATGAGGACACACTCCAGTTCCCTGCCCTCCTGCAACCTGTATCTTTCAGACTTTTCTTGCTGGTACCCCGCTGCTGCATAGAATGAAACCGCATTGAGTGTGGAGTATAGCTTCAAACAATTTAGCGCTGACTTCCTGGCAATCGCTTCTAATTCAGACAATATCAATGATCCCGTTCCTCTGCCAGTGTAAGCGGGATGAACATAGACGGCAGTGATCACTCGTTCCTTTAATATAATGCCGCCAAACCCAATTATTTTACCATCCACTTCCGCGACAAATAAACGCTCCCCCTGCTCCATGGCGCGAATGTAGTTTTCAGCGCGCTTTTCTCCTGACCATGCCTCTATTTCCTCGTCGGCATACCTGGCATTACATAATTCACGTATTGATTTAACGTGGACACCGCAGATTGCCCCCACATCTCCCACTTGGGCTTCCCGTATCGTTATCACTTTTTATTCTTCATTACCGCTATAAATAGACCTCTTCCTTTCATTAACCCGTTTTTCAAAAACCTGGCCTGAAACCCGGCATCCTCGAGTATTTTCAAAAATCGATCTTTATCAAAGAGGGCTAAGTCATGTTGATCACGTAAATACTGAACACCTCGTTTCGTAGCGATCAGAAAATGAAAATCTATAATGGCTAGATTTCCTCTCTTTCTACTGACATTCATCCTGCTAATCTTACAACCATTGCCACTCTGGGTACCCCCATTGATTTGACCGTTATTGTATGTTTCTGGTGAAAAGAAAGGTTCAATGATGACGACACCTCCGGGGACCAGATGTTTGGCCATACAGGAAATGCTTTTCTTAAGATTTGTATACGTCTTTGCGTAGGCAATTGCACTGAAGAGGCAGGTAATAACATCAAATTGTTGTTTAAGATCGAAATTGATCATGTCGCCGCGATGAAATTTAACCTTCGGACATTTCTTTCGCGCCTCTTTAAGCATATAATGGTTAAAGTCTAATCCGACGATCTCATACTGGTTGCTTAAATACTTGATGTGTCCACCAGTACCACAAGCAACATCGAGGAGTTTATTACCCGGTGATTTCTTATATTTTTTAATGAGCTCATGAATATGCTGTGACTCTAAACAATAGTCTTTCCACTGATACCAAACATCATAATACGGAGCCAGCTCAGCCCACATTTTTTCTGTTTTATGCTTATTGCTCATTAATCCTATTCATCACAAATTCACTACGGTGTCTGTTCTCTTTTATTCAGGTATCATCTCCGAATTGTTCTTCACGGATGGTTGGCGGGTTTTCCATACTACCACTTTATTGGCAGGTCTAATATTTCAGTCACATGACTGACTTTCCAGTCATAAACTGGCTTCTCTTCATCGGGCCATGGTTGATTTCCCGATACCCATACCGTTGACATTCCGACATTATGAGCGCCCATGATATCAGCCCGCGGGTTGTCGCCAATAAACAGGCATTCACCTGCGGTTGCGTCAAGTGACTCTATTATCGAGGTAAATATATCCGGATCGGGCTTATGCTTACCAAAAGCCCCGGATATAAGGTAGCAGTCAACAATATCCGCGATTCCAGAATTCAAGAGCTTTGCTTTTTGACTTAACTCAGAACCATTTGTGACCACGCCTAAACGCATCCCCTTAGCGCTGAGTGTGTTCAGCAGCGTTGTCACCCCTTCAAATAAGACGGGGGATTTCCAGGCATTACGATTAAAATCATGGAGCAGGTCATCGGATAATAGCTCAAGATTCAGTCGGTTTACCAGCTCCTCATAGAGATCAGGCCTTGGCGTGAGACCGTGAGCGTCTAACTCCACAAATACATCGATGTAACGCGATGGATCAATACTACTGTTATTTAATATTCGGTGATGTTGATCTTTAGCGATGTATCTTATTGAAGTTTCGCGGTCCAGGAGCGTTTCATCCAAATCAAATAGGGCTGCCTTTATCATAGATCGAGATTCCGTTTTATATCATTTCTTTATTTCTTCTATAGGCCCCATCGATAAAAAACGGGACACAATTGCTGACATTTACCTGCCCTGCCAGTTCTATATCTCGACCCTCATTTTTAGCCAATTTTTCTTTTCCCGATCCGCAATTGTGCAGCTTTACCGCGAGTGAGGTCCTGCAATTTTCAAATAACGCTTTTGCGCCCTCGGCCTCAGGTGAAAGCGTGCCTCCAAAATGTGTAATGATCGCACCTGCTCCTGCCAAGTCCTCAAAGCAGGGTCGCAGCGAATCGTCGTCCCATCGCTCTCCGGCGGGGACCACTCCAATTTTCCAGCCAAGCTTCATCGCTGATTCCGCAACGACCCGACTATTGCGAAAGCATCCCGCAATAACCGGGGTAGAACCTGCCGCGAGGGTAATCGTAGAACCGTTTGGCGAAGGAAAGAACGAGACGTGTGATATCCGGCAAATTGACGAGCGACTCCGGAGATAATGTGAACCCATTACGATTTTTCCTGTCGGCGACTTCCGCCTGCATTTGCTCAGCAAAGGCATAAACCCTTTCATCCCTCCAGCGATAGGGGTAGACGACCGCGCCCTTGCTTACCGCGATATCAAGACTGGTGGAGAACGAAAAAATATCGACGATCACTAGAACATCGCAATCGGGAGCGAGAACCGTAACCCCCTGTTCCCCCCATTCACAACGTATGTCGTATTCGGATTGATCAAATAACATTAGTATAATTCTGAAGAGATTATTGGATGATTTTATTAAATATCACAGGTAGAAACGTATCCCAGTTATGACCATCGGGACAATAATCAATTGTATCTAAATTCTTATAGGAAGACAAAGTATCGAGCGCGAGTGCTTTAGCTCCATCCCAAAAATTAAGATAAGACTCGTATCCACACAGGCCACTTTTTTGAGCGTAGGGTTCATCTAATATTATTTTCATATTCTTCTCTAACCATATTTCTCCACGTACCTTACCGAGCCAATCAAAATGATTTTTAATATTATCAGGCCATAAGTAGACTAATAATACTGAAATGTTCTCAAAAATTCGGTCTATTCGTAAAAGGTGTGATTTTATATTTTCAACAGCCTCATTAAAGGTGAAATAGGTTGTTGCCATATTATTGTAAAAGTATCCGTCGATTAAATACACTTTTTGATCCGATCTGGTTAAATTCACCAATGCTTCCCATCTTTCGATAAAATCAAAAACTGGAGGGATTTCTCTATAATCCGGTGGTTCTAATAAATGATTAACATCATTAGCTAAGAATACTTCACTATCGATTCCCCGATCAGAGAGCATTTGTTGAAGTGACTTAACCGAAGTGGTCTTCCCGGATCCGTTTATTCCATCAATAATAACAATTCGATAATTCGGGGTCTGCTTCATTATAGATTTTTTGGAGAGCAAGAGGTTTTGATAAAATAAAATATGTTACCCGATCCTGTTTGCTTCAAGCTTCAGATATCTGCTTTCCGAAGAGTTAGTCTGAAAGTGAGCTGGGAGAGCTTAGTATGTCAAAAGTGCTTTCACCACTTTGCGCTGACTGATGGCTACTAAGGCGTCGTTGATTTCATCGATGGGAAAGCGATGGGTAATGAAATCATCTCCAGAGATACTGCCTTTGCGCACCCACTCGGTGAGTGTCTCTTGTGCTTCTTTCTCAAATAACCGCGTGGGCCATTGGTGTACGAAGATGTTGTAGTTAAAGTCACCTAATGCATTCGGAACCGTAAATTCCTCAGTTCCCGCGTAAAACCCATAAACACACATGGAGCCACCGCGCTTCAATAGTGGCAACCCCGCAGGGACGAGTTCCGGCACACCTACCGCATCTACAACGGCATCGAGTTGACGTCCTTTGCTTGCAATCTCCGGGGCGTCGCGATCATAGACATCATCAGCGCCGAAACTTTTCGCACGTTCGCGCTTCTCGGGATGTCGATCAACCAGTCCGATCCAACCGAGTCCAAATAACCGGCCTAATCTCACAAAACTTTGTCCCACGGGCCCACCACCGTAGATCAAAACGTCAACACCCGGTTTTAGATGGAAATCACGAAACGCCCCTAACACTTCGCGCCAAGTGCAAAACAAAACAGCATCTTCGGGGGAAATGTCACTAGCGACAGGAGTCTGAATCTCAAAAACTTCAACCCAGCCGTGATCTTCATCTGCAACACCGTCTTGCACCATTGCCTCGTGATCATTTGCTAACACATACTCACAAAACCCACCCCATCCGGATTCTATACCATCCACGCCAAGATCAAACACCAGTCCGCTGACCGCGCGTTCATCCACTTTGAAATGGCGCACTTTCGCACCGACTTCCTGAACCAGGCCGACGCTCTCATGCCCCAAGGCGAATGGAAACGCTTTCTCCATACCCGGAAAATGACCGCTAACGAGTTCGCCATCAGTTTTGTTGCAAAGGCAAGCAACTTCTGTTTTCACCAATGCCTGGTAGGGACCCGGTTTTGGAATCGGCGTGTCGACGATCTCAACCTGTTCTGGTGCGGTGACAATAACGGATTTCACACCGCTAATTCAGTTATCAATCGATGTATTGACAAGCTTAGATCACCGAGCGAGCGGCGTGACCCTTTAGCTTCTTAGCTTTTTATGGCTGCCGGCGGCTTTTCCCAGTACTGTCGTTTAAAGTGAAAAATCGATCGCAACCTGTCTACATCCATATCTGGAAAGTGTGCTTCTATTAAATCATAGGTCTCATCCACTAAATTATAAATTAATGAGTCCGCTTCTTCAGGTTTAATGATGAATACGTTTCTCATTCTCTCTATGAATCGTTCCGGTTTTATATCAAAGGTCTGGGCCTCATGATAAACCCATTTAAATCCGCAAAAATACCTTCCATTTAAAGCCAGAAGAATCCTTAATAGCTTTTCTTCAATAGCGGTAAAACTGGAGTATAAACTCAACAGGTTCTCGTTTCTCTTTAGAAACATTTTCCAACACCAGAAGTGATCAATCTGTGCATGGCGATTAATCACTGCTCTTGCCAGTTCAGTCGGGTACTCACGAGCTTGTGATATCCACACCTCAATCATCTCGATACCACAGAAGGGAATGGCATCGACTACTCCTGCAACCAGGTTTTGCTTGAGATCATCAGGATTATATTCTTCCGTTACTTCATTTATGACTCTTTCGATGAATTCTGTTTTATGATGGGCCACTTCGACAAGACTGCCAGAGGCCCTGTTCCCCCCGTTGTCGGTGCCCAGATAAAAATCATCGTTCCACAGTTCTTCATCGGCGTTATAGGAATGGATCCCTACATATTGTTTATCTATAAAATCTAAAGAATGAACAACCTTGCTTCTCTCTTCTTTTAATGGGTCTTCACTCCAGAAGACCCCTAATTCAATGTCTGAATGACCGTCAGCACATCCACGGGCGGAAGATCCTCCTAAAAATACGGCGTCAACTTTACTATTCTCAGCGTAACGTTTGGCAATTTGCTCTGCAATCCGTCGACGCCAAAGACTGTCTTCGCTAATATCATTCATTCTTAGACCATTTTATTCTATATTTTCCAGTTTTCGTAGAACCATTACAATTTCATTATACAACTGATCCCCATCCAACCTCACTAATTGAGCTAAAGGATATTTATTTGCTAACTCCTTCGCAACACGCCACCCTATATAATAACCACTGTTTGTTGGGAATTCAGCATTCGGATTATAGAAAAATTTTCCGATGTCTTCTTCCGAAGTTGCATCAAGATTATTACGGACTTCCTTGGCAAGTATTGGTAAGAGAGGTATGATTTCTTCTTCGAGTGCATGAGCATCTGAAAGAATTTCGCGATCCGATACTTCGGGATTCAAGACCTTACTCACATATGCGGCAAGACCTTCAGCCCAAACAAGTGTATATAATTCTGGAAATTCATCTTCAAAAAACAATTTCTGTGCTACATCTTTCATCTCTGGGACAAGTTCTAAATGGTATACATGGAATAGCTCATGATGTATAAATGGACCAGTAACCGAACTGTATGACCTTGCAATGGCATCCAACCCTAAAAACAGTGCCATTTTCCCGTTTATGGGCCTCGCCTGTCCCTCAAAAGTGTAGAGTGAAGGCATCAAATATACGGTAGTTCTTCCTTCAAAATCAGGGAAATACTTAAGAAATTGCATCCAGAAAGAGATTAAGTAATGGGGTGTTAGTTCACTACCGTATCGTCGCATTTCCGGTATTATCGGTTGAATACTTTCAAGATAGTTTTCTATTCGCTCATCACTGATCTCTCCCATCATTTTGCTCTGATACAGTTCTCGATTGGGAATTATGAGTATCTCCCGAAAGAGACTAATTTTTGCACCATCGTCTAATCCTTCTGCATTATCCCAAAAATTCCAGAAGTCAGGCATCACATCAATGATCTCAAAAGGGTAGGCAGATGTAAGCGCATCAGTCTTAATGGCGTCAGGTTGCGAACCAATAAGAGAGTATGGTACCGTTTTGAATGATACGGATATCAAAATCAGACCGAAAAATAGGGTCACTCTTTTCATGACATTAATTGGATGAGGTCCGGTCTGTTATTCTTCTATACCTGTTACCGGAAGCATGTCTTTCATTCCTCCAAGATGCGTCATAAACCACGATAGATCTTTAGTCCGTATACCACCCAGTACGCATTGAAGTTCAAAAGTACCCGCCCAAAAGCGTGCGCGGTCTTTTGCTTCTAAAAGTTCCGGATAATATTTATTCATTCTCTGAACGAAATTTTCTCCATAGTAATATAAGATGCAGGCTAAATCTGCCGCAGGGTCCCCCACTCCTGCTGTCCCGAAATCAATAACCCCGTTAATCTGTTTCTTCACTGAATCATAAAGGATATGATACGCGCCCATATCGCCGTTAATAAGAGCGGGACGGTATTCCATTGAAATCCTGCCAGTAATAATGGGTTCAAAATGCCTTCTCACCAATTCCTTAGAGTGGCTCATCATGTGCGGGAAGAGTTGATCTTGAATATCTTCGTATAGTTTAGACCAGACTTCACGGGTTCTATTGACATCTGAAGGTCCAATTTCATTTTCCGTCCACTTTACTTCCGGGATAGTATGTAAATTTTTAAGGAATTGGGCCAATTGCCGGGCTAAGCTGTCCTGTTCACTATCATTGAGAATGACGATATCATTTCGCAGCAGGGGTTTTCCGGGAATATAGGGGTAGGAGACAAAATCGTCTTCTCTTACATCAAAATCGGGCACCGTGATCTTAACAAAGGGTGCGATCAATTTAACAATTTTAATTTCTTGCATGAGTATCTTTGCGTAAGCGCTTTTCTTAGCAAAGCGAAAAACGCGTTCATCGTTTAAGATCAGAACATCATTAATCAACCCATCCTTATTCTCACGAATATTGTTGATATCAATGTCAGGAAATCGATCTTTGATTCTCTTTAAATAATGCTCATTCATGACTTTAATGCTTCAAAATAAAAGCGGTGGCTCTGAACATTGAGACTTCTTTTTTCCTGGATCTGCTCATGAATCTTAAATAACCTGTCGCGGTAATTCTCTATGGTGAAATCAGGGAATTGCCAGGGAATCATCCTTAAGTAATAAACAATTGCGCCAACATCGAGAAACCGTGTTGTTGGAAATGCTTCACCTTTTTCACCTATTTCAAAACCTGCAATTTCAATTTCCCTTACCGCATTATCTAAATTCCATTTTTCGAAATTTTTGGTAGGATTATCTTGTAAGAGCTCGTTTAACCTGAAGTTGTTTTCTCCACCAACTTGTTGCGTTATGAACCGACCCCCACTCTTTAGAATTCGATAAACTTCGTTTGGTGAATACGCTTCATGATGATTTATTACTAATCCAAAGTAATTGTCATCAAAAGGTAATGTAAAGTCATCCGTTATCTCAACTACTTGAATACCCAGTGGTTCTAACTTTCTACGAGCAACAGGGACATTGGGTGGGTGCCCTTCTGTGGCAACCGTATTTTTTGGCAAACCACTTATAGTTGCTAAAAACTCACCCCCACCAGTTCCCATGTCCAACAAAGAAATGTCAGAATTAATTCTATTGGAAACAATCTCACGATAATTCCAGCTAAGATCTTCTTCTTGGAATCGCCCATCCATAAATGAGAAATCCCATCCCGATATCTCCTGCTTTAAAGCTTCTGATATCAATGATTCGAAAGATAAGTTAAGGGGTGTTGTCATTAGGGGAAATTGAATACAATTTCAAATCATGGAGAACGCCGTTCCTCTCGCGAGCTTTTTTCAATACCCCTTCATAACACATCCCTGACTTTTCAAGCACCCGGGATGATGCATTGTTGTCCATCATACAAGTTCCTTCAATTCGTTTGAGCTTCAAATTAGTGAATCCATAATCGATCACTTTCCGCGTTGCTTCAGTAGCATACCCTACGCTCCAATATTGCCTGGAGATTCCGAATGCAATCTCAGCTTTCTTTTGAACAGGATTAAACGAATGAAAAAAGCAGTATCCAATAACTTTTTCAGATTCGATCAAGACTATCGACCAGGAGACAACATCAGAAAACATTAAAAACGAAATAAATTTATGGGTGTCATCTATAGATTTATGGGTGTTCCAAAAAGTATATTTGTCAGCTCTGAATCCGATGCGAATTCAAATATATCCTGAGCATCCGCGCTGTCTATTTTTCTCAATAGTAACCGGGAGGTTTGAAGTGATTGAATTGCTATTGTCGTAAGCTCTGCTCTTTTGACTTTGTTATTTTGCCTCATAATTTCCTAAATATAGAGGGAATCAGAGTAATAAATTGACTTCTAAAGTTAAACGGCGCGACTACTTTGCCTGATCACCGAGAAACTCGCCGTCCAGCCAGCGCCTGCGCCAGCGCAGGACCTTTGTTTCTTTTCTGATACCCGCTTTTTCATAAGGGTCATCGTAGGCAAATTTTTCTGCTTCCTCTCGTGAATCAGTATCAAGCAATGAGATACCGCCAATTACCGTTGTTTTATCATCTGCCAGGAGCGCACCCGCGGCTAATAACTTCCTTCCAGCTTTACTCACATGATCCCTGTGTGCCTCTCTTAAGCTTTCACGGATCTCACTTTTCCCCTCGTGGTCCAGGGCATAAATTAGAAAAGGCATTTATTTATATTTGGTAATGATTTCTATAATGCGTATGACATTTTAAAATTCAAAAACGCTACATCACAAACAGTCACTGTATTGTCATAAATATAAACAAATCCCTGGCGTTCGAAAAACGGTCTGGCGGTAATTGATACCTCAGAATATAACTGCTTTATGCATTTATCTCTGGCAACTGATTTTACGTGATTCATCAGCTTAAACATTACTCCCTGGCCGGCAAAGGATGGCAAAACATAAGTATGGTCTATATGCCCGTCAGGATCCAGCTCGATATATCCGGCTATTACACCCTTGCTATCAAAAACATAAGGTTGTTTTTCTTCACATCTTTTTCGCCAGCTATCGAGTTCATAATTGTGAGGTGCCCATGCTTCAAGTTGTCTCGAATCATAGTCTTTTGAAGCGAGTTCGTGGACTGCATCGTGGAAGATTACAGCTATCTGCTTATAATCAGCGCCGTGGCACTTGCGAATCGTTCCATTTATCATATGACCTGATAGTTGAGGACAGACGGTATTGGTGTTTTATTTAAGTCTGATCAAGCCCGCTTCGGTATGGCGGAAACCGCAATGCTGATAAAAATCTCTGTATTCAGATTTATAATCGACATGAATCCATGTCATACCCGCTATTTTTGATTCTTCCACCGCGATCCGAACTAACTCGGTGCCAATTCCCTGCCTCCGGAATGTCGGATCTACGCTGGTATCCAAAATGAAGGCATGATCGCCCCCATCCCAGGCTACATTAACAAAACCTACAAATTTCTCATCGCTGTAGGCTGCAACGTAAGTCAATGAATGCTTGAGCACAGGTTGATAATCCTCAATTTCATCATCGTGTGTATTCCAAACACGATTCATCAGGGCATTAAGTGATTCATTTTGAAGGGGTGGTTTTACCCGGTACTCAATTTGCATATTAAGCCTCTACTGAGTTGTCTGGTTCGACCTTTGTTGCCTCTATGAGCAGGAATACGGGAAATTGCTTTATAAATTCAGGATCAATTAGGTCGGAATTGGCTTGATGCGGCGGTTCGTAGAAAGAGGAGACCATCAATCCCGCATTGCTTAAAGCTGTAAAGTAGGCGGTGAGACTTCTATGATAGTGATTGTGTCCGCCAAATGAGTCAATGCGCCAGACATCCGGGTTCAGGTAACCTCTCAGCTTTTTAAAGTATTCTCCTGTCTTTTCATCCCGGTGACTTTTCTGATTAAAAAAGCAGGGATGAGGCAGACTGATAATGAATTTTCCCGATTTATTCAATACCGAGGATACCGCAGAGAATAGTAATTCAATTTCCAGTATATCCATGACCACCATGTGAGATATAACAATATCAAACTTGCGCCCAAGGTTTGGCAGCCCTTGCGATAAATCATAAACAACAAAGTCAAGGTCAGGATAAAGAGATTTGGCTCTTCCGATCAGTATATTCGATCCATCAATTCCGATAACGGACGCACTGCGATCGTGCAGTTCTTTGGTCAGCCAACCCTGCCCGCAACCAAGATCTAAAACGCTTAGACCGTTCGGATCTCCAATCAACTCCCAAAAACGATCCTTGATCTCAGGAAAACAACGATCTCCCCTGGATTCAATAATTTCAGAATAGTGCGATGCGTTCCGATTCCAGTCCTGGATATCTTCGTCCGATTTCATCTCATTGAAAATATCGCCCATCGCCTCACTCGCACAACACAAATTGCGAGGTAGTAGCGTGGTAATATATTTATAGTTTTGTCTTAAAATATATTATAAGCATTAGCTAAACACTGTGTTCTTAAATCGCTATCTTCAGCAAGTTTCATCAGCCCATAAAAGGCATAAGGATATTTGAATAAGTGCCCAAGGCCGAGAGAAGAATCATTCATGCGTTGCTCCCAATAGGCTTTCTGCAGCGGGAAAAGTTCAGATGGTAAATGATCAGATCTCGGTATGTCTCTTTCAGCAGGTCCCATTCGGATACGCCCTATGAACATTCTGAAGGCTGCTTCATCCATCTTTGAAAAATCTGTGTGTCCCAGTTTCTGCAAGTCCATTATGTGAGCGCGGCTATAAGTAAGGAGATGTCCAGTCCAGCCCTGTCCATGCCCTTTAAATCTTTCGATCGACTTAAGGAACTCAATAAGCACAAACTCTGCAGCTTTTGCCGTGATATTTAAATCGGGAATTCCGCTAACATCATCTACTGAAAATTCAGTGACCTGGAAGGATTCGGCAAGCTTGCACATACCTTTTACCCGTGATGGTGTAATCGTTTCAGGAAGATCCCGAAATGCTTTCAATGCGAGAGTTGGCAGAATGACGTTGTGACCCACTTGTCGTAGCTTACCGATTTTTTTACTCATCGTTTCGACTACTTGTTCTAGTAAGCTCGGGTCAGATTTCTCTCTGGGAAATGGCTCACATAGCTCGGTATGAGCCCAGTGTCTATCAATCATTTTGGCGATAATATCTGATACGCCTTCTTCCACATCGTTCTCCTGGCAAAGGTAATAGGCGGAGATGATTGCACCCCCACGATGACCATCTTCAAAGTAATTCATATTGTGGGCGCGACTGAGAGCGTTGAGCCCATGCACTAAATATTGTTCATTAAGCATACGAAAGACCCCGTAATTGTGTGATTAATTGGACCTTGTTCATTACGTCCAATCCTCATGGGACAGCTTAAACCGCCTGATGCGTTCGTCTATAAACTTCTGCCCATACCTACCGTCGTTAATTATACTATCAATTTCATTGAAGCCATTTTTTTCGAGAACCCGACATGAAGCTGGATTGCCCTCCCAGCAACCACTATAAATTGTTTTAATTGCCAGATTCTCAAAAGCATAAGCAACGGCACAATGGACAGCCCTAGTCGCAACACCTCTGCCCCAGAAAGGCACACCCACCCAGTAATCTATCTCGATAGATTGTATATCGAAATCGGGTTCATTTAATCCGATAACGCCGACGAAGTCTCCATTGAGTAAGATCGCTGATGAAAATAGTTTCTTTTGCTCCCTGGCTTCAATTCTCTGCTTCACAAACAACGCACCGCCATTTTCGGGGTAGGGATTGGGAACGTTACAGGTCTGGGCAAGACGTTCGTCAGAAGCATATTTTTGAATATATTCCGCGTCGTCCACCTCGATAGGCCTGATCAATACATCTTGAGCATTCATTTTGTATGAGTGTAATACCAAATCGATGCTAAAAATGGGTTTGAAGAAAACTTTGAATTTGCAGCGCAATCGGTGTTGTCACATCAGAGGGCAAAGGGTTATCGACTTTTTCACCCAGTCCGGAAAACACGCGTGGACCTATTAGTTTTTCAGGCCAGTCTTTTCCCCTGGCGATTACATGAAAATGAACGTGATGGAATCCCTCCATTTCCGCTAATTGAATTACGTATTCTTTTTCTGTATCTAATAACGTGTGTAATGCTTCACAAACTGACTTCAGCAACTTACTCAATTCTGAATATTCAACTTCAGACAATTCGTGAAGCGCTTGGCAATGCCTCTTTAAAACAAGGACTAACCATCCCTTAATGGAAGTAGGATCACCGTGTTCAATAATCCAATGTGATGTCTCAAATATTCTCGGCGCATTGCTTAGACTGATCTTACCTTGTAGATTCTTACAGGATTTGCATTGGTCGTCATACTGGGAATTCATAGTGGTCATAATTTTATAAATTTATATTTCATGTTCACTGGGACTAATCCAGCTTCCTGTTTTTATTCATCCAATCTACGGCATAATCGACAATTTTTCTCATTTTGAACATCTTAACCTGAGCGTTTCCGACTACACCCTGAATTAATTCGGGGTTGCCCTTCTCATAGGCCATACCGATTTCCTCAAAATCATATCCATACCAGTAAATGTCATCGTACCATGTCCACTCAACCCGGTTATTCTTTATTAAGGGGGCTCCTCGCTTACATTTTTTCTGCTCGGCAAATTTGCACCGATATTCTGACAGGTGAAAGGCTGTATTGTTACTGTAACCCGTCCCTATTAGTAGAACAGTGGCGTCCAGATCATAGAGACGAGCCAATGGAGACGTTTCTCCGGCACTCATACTCAGGGAGTGATTATCCGTAATGAAGTTGGCATTTTTACCGCGAGCTCCCCAGGAAACAAAAGGGTGATGCGAACGGATCGTTCCTTTCTGATGCATGAAACAGTCAACAATCATCCCCATTTTACGCGCTGGGGTCATTTCAGGATAGAATGGTGGCATATTCTCTCTTATAGTCTGAATCCAATCCGATGGAACGGCCGGACTGGCCCAATCTTCGGGATCTGATAAATCCGCGCTGTGGGTTGGCATAGCAAGGGTCCCCTCCGGCCCCAGGATATTTTCTAATGCTAATATCACAGAGACAGGTCCCCCTACGACATAGCCCATTGAACTCAGGGAGGAGTGCACGATCAATGTCATGGCGGATTTTACGCCAAGTTTTTTAAAGTCTTCTGTCAGCGAAGAAATAGTGTGCGGAACTTCCGTTTGCCCGATTACTTTTATCAACTTTGTCATTTTATGATTAGCCAGGGCTTTGGTTATTACTGGTTAATTTAATTATTTCCTCTGTTGTTTCCTCAGGTGTTTTTCCCTTTGTATGGATTGTTAATTTAGCTAAATCATAGTTGGAATGGTGTTCCAGAAAATGAAGATTAATATTAAATATCCCATCAGAATCCACTTCTATTCGATCATTTAATGTTTTAAATGACTCAGTCAAATTCGGTGAGGGAAGAAGCAAAATGACATTACGAAAATCTGCCAGGACATCTTTTATTCGCTCAAATAATTGATCATTTTCATATACAGAATGGCCACCACCAAAATCAAAAACGCAACTGTCATTATCATTGAGAATCCTTTCAATCGCATACGCTTCAAAAGGTTTCCAATACCGGTATAGACCATCAAAGAATCCTAGTTTTTCATTAATCGTTTCAGCTAATTTTCGGTCATAGCCAATTTCGTCATAGTACTTCCATCTTAACTCGTCGACATCACATAGAGTGATATTCAGCTTTTTCGCTATCAATTCTCCCACCGTGCTTTTACCTGTCTGGATGGGGCAAATAAGAACTATTTCGTCACGCATTGATTGAAAGGGGTCAGCATTTTATAATCGTTCATTGATCATAGTGCTAATGCAAGGGCATGACAAAAGCCAGAAACGGCTTCTTGCGTTCCATCGGTTCTACGGCAAATCCCATCGAGATCTTCAGTTGCTGGTTCTCGGGATGCTCGTTATTGCTGACGGATCGCACCTGGTAACAGCCAAGCTCCCTTGCCCGCTTCAGCGTTCGCTCTTGCAGCGCCCTGCCGATGCCTTGGCGTCGATGTGTTTCATTAACGCCAAAGGCAATAATTTTGGCCTCCGTCAGTGTGCGCCCATTAAGTTGAACGGGCTCATGGCCACGGTCATGGGGACCAATCTCCCACACCACGAACATGAGAAAACCCACGACTGTGTCATCTTTTAACGCTGCGAGAAAATAACGTAAAAATTGTTCAAAGAATGTGTCAAAAGCCCAACCCGTTTGATTCTCTCCAGCGATGGTTTGAACTAAATCGTCCCAACGCGGATGCGCAGGTGTCCATTCTTCAATTGCTACACTCATATTGATACCAGCTGTATTATGGATTTGTATTAAACATCTGAAAGACCGGGTTCCCACCCGACATCGGCAGCCCATCGGTCTGCACGATGCATGATCTCATGGATTATCGGGTCCTTAGCGTCTACGTAGGTTTGTCTTTCGTAACGATACCTTTCAGCCAGTTCCCTTTTCACCCTTTCATACTTTTCGTGGTCACTTGGGTGTAAACGTATATAATCACGGAACAACAGGGCGAACTGCTGGTGCCAGCTGCCCAGCTTCCTCGTATGAATATGCGTTCGTCTCGTTCCGGGTTTCTCCCTGAAATACCGTTTTGTTTTTTCCCCGTTGTTCTTCTTCCAGACATAACCCAGTGATTCCATCGGTATCAAAAAAGGTTCCACCGGTTCTAGGCTGCAAACAGAGATCTGGATATCGATAATTGGTTTAGCGGCCAGTCCCGGCACCGAAGTGGAGCCAATATGATCAATGCGATTGGCCACCTCCCCCAGTGCATTTCTTAGAGCTTTCCCAATGTCTTTAAATTCTTTAGGCCACTCGGGAGAGTAGTCGGAAATTAAAATGGGTTCTACAGACTTCATTCACTATTCTAATAATTACGTATAACCATGCCCACAGAACGCATCATGCCTAAAGATTCGTAGAATGGTTGAACGTCCTTATCGCACATAAGATCAATGGCGGGAATATTTTGTAATTTATCCAGCATACTCTTCATCAACATTTTCCCAATCCCCCTTCTTCTATATTGGGGCAATACTTCAAGCAATGGAATAAAAGCACTTTGAATATGATCGGTGTTCGCTGTTACGTAACCGACAACTTTATTCTTATCGGTATCTATGGCCATGAACACATAGTCACTGTTCTTAAGAATTTCTAAATGGGCTTCATTTGAATGTGGTTTAACCCAACCTTCAAAAAAACCTCCCAGCATACCCGGGGTGATGTCCTTTATTGATTCAACATACTTAACCATATCTACAACTGAATTATCCCTACACGACTTATTCGGCAAGATAGCATTGAGAAGGGGTACCAACAATCCTTAATCAGATATGATAGTATTGCGCACTCCATCTTCCTCTCTGTATTCCTGTGCAAAATCTGTATCTGGTGGATTTAGTCTTTCCCATTCGATTGTCTTCTCCAACGCCTCTTCTAAACCGATCTTGTCGAAATAACCCAAATCTTTTCGAATTTTTTCGGAACTCATATCCATATTCTGAGCAAAATTTATATTACTAACCAGATGTGAAGGTAACTGATCTTTTCCTAGAGTTTTTATCTCACCACACCACCCTACAACCGAAGCAATTTTTTCTACCCAGTCTTTTTCTTTTAGAGAAGATGAATCAGCCACATTGTAAATTTGACCTCTCGATTTATCATTAATGGCTGCTAAAGCAATGGCCTGTGCTACGTTCCCTACATATCCTCGACAAGTTTTCCACTCAGTTATTCCTTTTTCTAACATTATTACGGGTCTTCCATCATCCATTCTTCTCAGGTATGGACTAAGACGGCGCTGGCTATCATGTGGCCCAAAAACCATGGGCATTCTAAGTATAGTTCCTGAAATTGAATGATGCGATATTACTATCTCTTCTACTGCATTTTTATTATCACCCTGAAGAGGGTTTAAACGTAAGGGCGATTCTTCAGTCAGGGGTGTATCAATAATATCTGTTAGTTCAGGAGAAGTCACAATTTCAAATGCCCGATAAATATTTCCACTACTGATGGCTACTACTCTATCTACCAAACCCTCTGCGATTTCCATTAGAGCAGTAGCATGTGCATCTGAATGAGAAATCATATGAATGATAACCTCAGGGGCATAGGATGCAAAATCGCTTTTGAATTTCATTAATTCTTCGCGCTCACCGATAATAATTTTAGCCGCACTACTGCTTAAATTATCATGTTTCCCCCTGTGGAATACACATACTTCATGTCCCTGACTGATTAAGAGCCTGGCAGCGAATGCTCCCATGAAGTTAGTTCCCCCTATAAATAAAATCTTCATTTCCCTAAGGTGTCCCTTCCCCACTCACTAGCATTACATATTCTGCAGGGAGGTGGAGAAAAAACAATTGTCAAAGTGTATTGAACGGAGCAAAATCACTCTGAAGCGACACTGGATGATGACTTTAACGAGTTATAAAGATCAAAGGGAAAATCCCGACTTACACCTATGAAAAAATATGCATCAGATAGCCACTCTCGCACCCGTATGGCGGCACTCCGCGGGTGTATCTTAAGTTTAGTCGCGCTCCCTGGCCTGCTCGCGCCCTCGAGCCTGATCTCATCGGAGGAAACCGGGGAAACAACCAAGGCGGGTGAGTTGGCACCAAGGCTGCAGAATCTGGGAGACTATATCACTATGCCATCACCACGGATGACGAGGGCGCCCAGAAGTACTTCGACCAGGGACTAACGCTGACATACGCATTTAACCACCGGGAGGCAGCGCGCTCGTTTAAGGAAGTGGCACGGCGCGACCCAGACGCCGCCATAGCCTACTGGGGACACGCTCACGTCCTGGGTCCCAACATTAACATGCCCATGAATCCCGATGACGAGTCCCTGGCCTATGCGCTGGTGCAAAAGGCCATGGCCTTGCGCGATAAGGTCTCTCCCAGGGAAGCCGCTTACATCGAGGCCTTGGCGGAACGCTATTCAGGTAATGCGGAAGATCGAGCTGCGAGGGACCGAGCCTACGCGGAAGCGATGGGTAAACTGCATAGGGCCTACAGGGAGGATCTCGACGTCGCCACCCTGTATGTCGAGGCATTGATGGACCTCAGTCCATGGGACTACTGGACGCGAGACGGACAACCTCATGAGGAAACAAAAGATATAATTCGAATTCTTGAGTGGGTGATGGAACAGAATCCCAGACATCCGGGTGCCAATCACTATTACATCCACGCGGTCGAACTCCCCTATCCGGAGCGAGGGGTTGAAGTGGCTGATCGTTTAGGCACGCTCGTGCCGGGAGCAGGTCACCTGGTACATATGCCTTCGCATATTTTCCGCAGGGTGGGGCGCTACGAAGACGCCTCCAAGGCCAACCTCGCCGCCATTGAGGTTGACGAGGATTATATTACACAGTGCCAAGCCCAGGGCATCTATCCACTGGCATATTATCCTCACAATATCCACTTTCTCTGGGACTCCGCGACGATGGAAGGACGACGAGAAGTGGCCGTGGACGACGCACGCAAACTGGCTTCGCGCGTGACACCGGAAATGCTCCAGGCGGTTCCCATTCTACGGACATTTATCGTTGTGCCCTTTTACGCCTATGTTCGGTTTGGCCTGTGGGACGAGATCCTGCAAGAACCGAAACCACCCACTGACCAGGGTTTCCGGACAGGTATCTGGCACTACGCGCGGGGCATCGCCTTCGTCGCCCGCGGGCGCATAGGAAAAGCCGAAGTCGAGTTGAGGCAATTGGCAAAACTGGCGGAGGATTCGACTCTCGACACGGTACCTCTGTTTTCCAATAACAAAGCTGGTCCGGTGCTCCGTATCGCTCGAGAGGCTTTGGCAGGTGAAATTTCCACCCACCGCAGCTCCTACGACAAGGCCATCGCCCACTTACACCGTGCCGTCCTGCTACAGGATGCCCTGGAGTATATCGAGCCACCTGACTGGTACTATCCAATGCGCCAGTCCCTCGCGACGGTATTGCTGGAAGCCGGGCGGCCACTGGAAGCCGAGGTCGTCTACTGGCAAGACCTGAAGAAAAATCCGGAGAACGGTTGGTCTCTATATGGATTGATGAAAGCGCTTCAGGCCCAGGGAAAGACAGACCGGGCGACCGAAATCCAAAAGCGTTTTGAGAAAGCCTGGGCTCTTGCCGATGGTCCGCCCATGACTTTGCACGCGCCCCAATAACCTCCACCACTCACTTGCACAATTTATCCTGCTTTAATTTTTCCAGGATATTATCTCTCAATTCTTCCAGTGATTTACAGCCATCCAGAATTAGATCACTGTGCTCTATATGCCGAAAGTGATTCAGGTATGGAACCCGGGCTTTATTCAAATAATGAACGAGATCTTTTTTCAAACTAACCATCGTTTCATTAGCGGGGGTTTCTCTTTCACCCAGGTAATTTCTCAGTATTCTTCTTGCCATCGCGACGTCCAATGGTGTGTCAATGTAGACTGATAGATCAATGCATTCTCTCATGCGATGGTGTGCACGTCCAAATGGATAATCTAAAATGATATAACTGAAATCTCCTTTCTCGATCTCTTCTGCAATGGCACTGCTCATTCCCGGACAATCAAACTCGGAGAGATCAGCTCCCCTCATCGTCCATTCGTAATAGTCGTCCGGGTAAATATTGGTGTCATCAAAATCATCGAAACGGAATAGTTCGGAGGATTGCAGCGATTCATGCAGGAGTTCAGACAGAGCCGTCTTACCCCCACCTGATACCGAGTTGATTGCGATGACGTAAGGAGATGGCATTGTGATCAGGTCATTTGAATTTCCATATAGTCCTCATCTTCGCCAAGAAGCTGGAATCGCTCTTTCAATACGTCAAATGTCTCATTAATGATAAGAAAATCACCCCGCAAACGCTGATTCCTTTTTTCGCAGCGCTCCCGAGCACTATCTTCTGAAATGGAAAACGAAAGCAACTTTGGAATTCCGCCACATTCTTTTACTTTCTTTCGAACCGTATCCCGATAGCTCCGATTCCAGAAACCAAAGTCCAGAACCACATCAATCTGCATAAGAATGAGTTGGTTCCAATAGCCTTCCATGATCCCCAGGACTGAATCGTAGTACTCTGAAAATTTCTCAGCTGGTGGATTAACACCGAATAATTTAACCATCCATTCGTCCGGTGAAAAACGGACTGCTTTTTTCTCACGTTCAAGTTTGCATGCATAGGTAGTCTTTCCCGCGCATACGAATCCATAGAGCATGTAAGCGATTGGTTTTTCTTCTTCAGGCATCGTTGCTCATAACCTATCCCCTCCCCGTGTATCTGCACAACGAAAATTGAAATATGACGCAGTGGCTGTAGGGTCACAAGATACTACCAGGTATATTCTTCTGAAAGTAATCTTCTAGTCCATTCAATCCATCGCGGCTGGTCAGGATGTTTGATCCTGTCCCATTCTCCACCGGCAAAGTGAATGAATAAATAAACGGTCCGCAATCTTATGAACCAGGAGAATTCACTTAAGCACTGGTCGTCCAGAGAACATTCCTGGCGGTAGCCATCCATAAACCAGCGCAGAACATCCCGTCGGTTTTCTTTGGGGATATGTCTCGACGGCCAGAGCGCAAAAGCAAGATCTGCGATGTACCAATGATAGCACAAATCCGCGAAATCGATGGAATGTATCGTTGTGAGGTCGTCTTCTATGAGAAAATTACGAAACCCGTAGTCACCGTGAATCAAACCATAAGACTCTGTATCTTTTGGGAGCAGACTGATGTGATCGATAACTTTATTCAATTCATCGACAGCAGCTGGTTCGCTTTTCGGTTCACTCTTTTTTGCATTGTGAATAATTTTATCTTCATCCCAGTGCTCACAATTTTCACCGGATGGCTTAAATAGCTTTGACTGTCTGTGAATGCTTCCGAGGGACCTGCCCCAGTTTCGATGGAGATTTTCGTCGAGCTTATCGGTCCTGAAATTAATGTGACGCCCCGGCATTCTATTGAACGCTGTCACATAAAAGGTAGTGTCGGTATGCCCGACAGCCTCAAATCGCTTTCCTACAGCTGATCGAATCGGATAAGCGACAGATACCCCCTTTCCTTTCAAGTACTCGAGGAACTCCAGTTCTCCTTCAATTTTGGATCGGGGTTGTATCTCCCCAGGACTGAAGCGAAGGAACACCGCTTCCTTCCCCATTTGAGTTTTATAGACCAGGCTTTCACTGTCACCCACATGAGTGGCTTCCTTCCCATGGTTATCCCAACGAGAGAGCGCTATGTCGAGAAGTCCTTCGCTTTCGATTAATTCAAGGGTCTTATTTCTCATTATTTCGATTGGGATTCAATCTTAGAGATCTCCGTTTTGAGGTATCTGAAGCAACGAAATACTGCTTCATAGACTCATTTTAATATCATTAACAAGATCAGTTATTTCAAGGTTGTCTGTAGTATCGATTTGAATTAGTCTTCCTATGCCGAGTGGACCAAGGCATGCAAGTGAGCGAAAATTTTTGGTTATTTCTTCGTCATCTTTGTCTCCATCGAGGTGACCTGGATGGCGAATTCTCTGAACGAAACGTTTGGCAGCAATTTCAGGATCACAGGAACAGTATATTTCTATGACTTGATCTGATAGCGACGTGATCCATTTAATTGGAGTCCCAGACTGATCCGGAAAACTGTCATACCGCCAGAATGATGTAAGAACTGTACCCTTGGAAGTCGATGCAAGTCGCTGAAGGATCTCGTCACTAGCTCTACTCAGACGCCCTCCACTCTGCATCTCCAATTCCCAACGAATCAAACAACGATTCAAGAATATCATCTTTATCAAGTAATGGTAAATTGAGCACAGGTGCCAGCTGACTTGCCAATGTCGTCTTGCCACTGGCAGGTATTCCCGAGATAACGATAAATGCTTTAGTCATTTCGTAGTACAGTTTGAAGCCAATGGTGAAGGTACAGTCCCGAGGCTATTGTGGAAGTCTGTGAATGGATCAACCGTCTTGTTCGTTATCTCAAATCCTTCTTCAAAAAATGCTTGGTCACTCCGTCTGGAAAACCAGAAACCACTCCCATCGTTTCGTATCCATATTTGGAATAAAACGCGGGTGATTGAAAACTGTAAGAATTGGTACAGACACTAAAACATCCTTTATTTATCGCTATGCGTTCAAGCTCAGCGAGCAATTTAGATCCCAGGCCTTTACCCTGTTCTTCTCTATCTACCCAGAGGAATTCCAACTCGAGACCTGCACCCCAGAGCCAGCCGACAATACCTGCGATGATGGAGCCATCTTCTTTTTTTATCGTCAACACTATGTCCTCACCATCCGCAATTGATGATTGGGAAACGTTCCAGCTTCCGAGGCCGTTTCTTATTTGTGAAATAATATTATCAACATTCTCGGTTTCTCTGTGTATGGGGTGATCCATCGTATTGTTCATTGTTTCATTTCCATAGTGGTTGTTTTTTTAAACTATATCGCCAAACAACATCTAATGATAAAACTCTCAATCCTCTTTTTAGTATATTAATTAAAAGCATCGTATACGGGAAGTTCAAAGTCAGATGGAAGCCACAGTGAATGCAATCGATCAAGAATTTGTCTTGCAGCTTCACCCAAAGCCTGCATTTCACCACTCTGTTCAGTAGCTTTTAAGTATGATTCAAGCCATGCGACAAGCTGTTGTCGCAGTGTAGATGGGCCACGCTGATGATCGTTTTCAAGTGCGACTCTCAATCGCACAATAACATGAAAAATATGCCAATGGGAAAATGCTTCCACCATTGATCTGTTGAAGATCTCATCGTCGGCAATATTTGGGCAATATTCAGATAACTGATCACGATATGCCTGATCCATGCTTGTTACCACATCACCGGGCACGCCTTTCATACAACCCCAGGTCATCCGCGCGGGTAATCCTTCCCGAAGACAGTGACGGAAGCCACCGCAATCAAAGTCGAACATCCTGAATTTACCTCCTTTTCGGATCATGCCACCCAATCCGTTCTGATCTCCTTGAGACAATGCGAGGAAGGTATTTGGGTATTCTTCGATCGTGTGGGTGACACGGGCAATCTCGTCGTCAATTCCACTTGGTGGATCGAATCCCAATTCACGGCACCTTTCGCGATACTTTACAATGACATTTTCAAGCTCTCCCGATTCGATTTTCTTGCAGCGGGCATCGTCCCAGGGGTGAGTATTGATTGGACCCCGTTTTTCGTACCAATTATTAAGTGAGAGAGTTCCCGGGTATTAATGGTTTTAGGATTGATGTATATGAGAGATCTTGGCGAAGTGAGGGCGTAGCCCGAACGCGGCCAAGATCTGAAAGGAATGTGACAAACTCTTGTGGGCTTTTAAAGCCTAAACGACTGTGGGGATGATCATGGTTATAGGTCTGGCGCCATTGTTCGATTACAACTTGTGCTTCAGCCACGCTGAGCAACACTTCACGGTTCAAACACTCATCGCGTAAGCGGTTGTGAAACGACTCGATGAAACCGTTTTGCCAGGGACTGCCCGGATCGATATATATCGCCTTGATCTTTTTGTCGGACAACGACTGCTGCACTTGATGAGCAATGAATGGCTTCGCATGTCGTCGCTTCGCTCCTCGGAACACTGCCGTTGTCACTACGGATATAGCTGGGAGCTCCCTCCTTTTCAATGGCCTCGCTAAGCACAGAGAGGACATCCGATGAGGGGAGTTCACGAGCGACCCGGATATCCAGACATTCACGCGTATATGTCTTCGCTTCGCTTGAGTGTCGTCGCTTTCAGCTCCTCGGTACATCGATCAGAGTCATCATCTTTAATGGACCGCCATGGTCTGTGCGATCATGGACAAAGTCCCAGGACCAAAGGTGATTGCGACCGGTTGCTTTAGTAGGCGACCCCGTAGAGACCCCTTGACGGTGTCTACGCTTTTTAGGTGGCTTTACCTGCAACCCTTCTGAACGTCGTACCGCCTGAACAAACTTCCTGTTTGTTGTCCAGCCTTCCTTTACGAGCAAGGCACGGATGCGCCGGTAACCGTAGCAGGGATGTTCCCAGGACAGGGTTACAATCCGCTCGGCCAACCGCTGAGCTTTCTTACTGGCCTGCTTGGGCTGGTAGCTGAAAGTTGACCAACTGAGGCTGAGGTAGGAACAAGCCCTTCGCAACGAGCACAGCCCTCTCTCAGCCGCATCTTTTACTACTCGCTTCTTCTGCTTGGGGCTCACCACTTTTTTGACAGCGTTTCCTCCATTACCTGATTCTTAAGCATTTGATCAGCGAGCATCTTCTTCAACTCGGTGTTTTCTTTTTCCAGCTCTTTAAATCGCTTCGCATCGGCTAGTTCCAAATTGCCATACTTTTTACCCCAGCGATAGAAGGTCTGTTCACTCACGTTGTTGCCTCGGCAGATTTCCTCTACCGTTTTTCCGGTATCGGCTTGCCGCAGTATTGCGATGATCTGTTCTGTTGTGTATCTTTTTCTTTTCATGAGGTTATCTGTTTATCCCGATAACCTCTCTCTGTTAATGATACCATTTTTGGGGGTCACTCCATCCTAGGCAACGGCCCTAACTATTTTGATTCGGCCTTATTTAATGTCCATCCGACGTATGGAAAATTGAATGGAGGTTGGAGGCATTTGGCCAAAGGAAATCTTCACCTCGCCAAGGAAAAGTTTATAAAGTTATCGGCGAAATCACCGAGTAGCGGACTACCGAATGTAGGAATCAGCCTTGCATCGGCCTTAAGCGAAGACTACATGACCGCGGCATACGCGTTACGCCGGGCGTTCGCTTTGGACCCTGTAGGCGCGAGCGATCTACCATCGCGACCAGATCTAAGGAGGAAGGTCCGTGAGCTAACTAATCATTATCGTGAGATTGTAAACAATGAAGATAATAAAGACGTCGATGCGATATTCATGTATGCAGCGTTGAGTCATTTATTGAATGATTTCGAGTCGGCGCAAGCCGCAGTTCAAGATGCGATAGCTCGCGGAGATAATTCAACAGGTGCTGAAAATTTGAAAAAGCTTTTGGTATAACGCAGTATAGGTTATAGTAGTTAGTAAACTCAGATAAAAGAGCTGCCTTTGTAAGAGCAGCTCTTTTTAATTTAACTACACCGTTAACTCAGAGTTGAAAGGCAACAGCCTTTGAAACATTAAAAATATGAGGCCTGACCCGAATGGCGTTAAGATAAGGGATAGAATGAGTGCAATAGATGCTTGTACAGGGACCGTTGGAGAGCTACCCTAACGAGCATGCAAAAACAAAACTTAACTCGTTATTTTCCAGGATTTAATCAGGTCCTGTTCGGTCGTGCTCCCCGAACAGCCCTTGCACAGATGGAGGGTAAGCTGGTAGAAATACGGCGGTCAAGTCTTTCCGAGCTATCGGATATCTTCGGGCAGTGGGTGCCGCAAAAGTATTTACACCGGAAGCCTCGAGGGGCTAACAGCCGGCGGAGATTGTTCAGCCAAAACGTGACCTTCTGGGCATTTTTGTTCCAAGTGCTCTCACCACGGACTGCCTGCCGGGAAGTGGTGCGCAAGCTCCAGAGCTATTGCAGCATGAAGGGGCTGAAGTTGGCTAAAGGAACGGCCTCGGCCTACTGTCAGGCGAGGCAACGGCTGTTGGTGCAAGACCTGCACGGGATCCATGAAGCGATCAGTGAAGAGGTGGCCGGGAGAGTGACCGACGATCAACGGTGGAAAGGTCACGAGGTAAAAGTGGTCGACGGTACGGGTATCGCCACCGCCGATACGCCGTGCTTGCAGAGGTGTTACCCACAGCCTTCGCAGCAACGAAGCGGCTGCGGCTTTCCGGTGATGAAGCTGGTGGGCTGTTTTTCTTTAGCCAGTGGGGCGCTTTTACACTGGATGGAGTCCTCACTAAGGCATCATGACAGTGTGCTGTTGCGGGGCATGATCGGATTTTTTCAAAAGGGTGATGTGGTCCTTGCCGACCGGGGATTTTGCTCTTACCTCAATATTGCCCTGCTTAAAGGCCGCGGTGCTGAAGCGGTCATGCGTTTGCATCAGCAACGAAGAAGCGACTTTCGTCAGGGCAGGTCCTTGGGTAGGTATGACCGGCTGATCATGTGGAAGAAGCCGCAAAATGTCTTCGGCTTCAGTCGCGAGCAGTGGCGGCAAATCCCTGATGAGATCCCCGTACGGCTGGTGAAGATTTTCATTTTCATCAAAGGTTTCCGCGCCCATAGCGTAGACCTCGTGACTACCTTGAGCGATCCTCACCAATACTCCCACCACGATCTCGGAGAATTATACTATCGGCGCTGGGCAGTGGAGCTTTACTTTCGCCACATCAAAACCACCATGGGGATGGAGATCCTGCGCTCTCGCTCGGTCGCTCTCGTGCGCAAAGAGATTGCGATGTTTGCCATCGCCTACAATCTCTCATCCGCGCTCTTTTGCAGCAAGCTGCCAGTGCCTTCCACCGCGACCTCTCCCGGCTAAGCTTCAAGGGGGCTGTTGACACCCTCCGCCAATATCAAAGTGCGCTCGCGGCCACCCGGTTTAATCCCAGAGCCCAACGATCTGTCATTGACGAGATGATACACCTCATTGCCCTCGAATCGGTCCCCCTACGTCCCTTCCGATACGAACCAAGAGTCCTCAAACGTAGACCTATACCTTTCCAACGATTGACTCATCCACGAGCCATGATGACCGTCTCTGCTTCACGAAAAAACAAAGGCTTTTATCATCCTAAACCACCCTTATCTTAACGCCATTCAGGCCTGACCCTTTATGCTCTGTCCTTCAAACAGCGGTGAGCACCGTATTTAATTGTTTTGTGAGATAGGGAGACACCTTCCCCACTTGACTCACCGATTTCAGCAAAGGGAACGTACTTCCTCCCCAGTCTCCGTTACGGTCAAACACTTGTCTCCCCATGACAACCCCTGATTCATCGATAAAGCCTTTAAGCCGCGCAAGCCCTTCCTTAATTACTTTCTCAGGCAGGGTTTTTCCCCTTCGCTTGGACCACTCAACAAGATAATATAAACCCCGCAATATATCGTACTCGAAAAAGCGCGGAAAGAACGGTTTCAGCCATTCCTTGTTGATGACCCTTCCCTCATTCCTGGAGCATACCAGACGATGTTCAATCAGGTAGCGCGCGCCTTCCTCCAGGAATTTCGCTTCGGCATCGGTGTAGGCGCGATTTGTATTGAAGAGAATGGCTTCCATTGGAGGCAGTGTAGATACAATCGAGCTCTTTCGCGAATTCCCGTAGGCTGAAGGGGTACAATTCAACCCTCCATCCGGAAGCTGGTGTTTTAGAAACCATTCCCGCATCCAGGGAAGCTCACCATCGACATCACAGCCACAGGCCGAAAGCATCATGTAAAAAACCCCCAATTCACAGTGACAACAGTCCATCTTAGTCTTATCGGCTTTGCTCTTCGGTGCATCATCATCTGTAATCACGAACTTTGGCCAGGCCCCCTCTTTAAGCATCGCTAAAGCTTTCTTAGCAACCGGTTCAGGGATTTGCTCGGTTTCCCCCATTTCGTAAAGAGTTACCATGTGCCACCACGGCCCTACCCATTTCCTTCTACTCCGGTTGTCCGGCAATGAAAACGTATCCGTTGCCGTGAGTAATTCCATTGAATGCTCGATCGTGTTTGTCATTCCTCGAAATTAAAACGGCTTTTGCGAGCGAGTCAAAAAGTTTTGTACCCCGTGGGGGCAGGAGCGAATTAGTCTATAAATTCACTGTCTTTTTCGACCAATGGATTTCATGAATTCCATGCACTCAAAGTTCTGAAAGTCTCTCATCACATTTCTGAACTTTGGTTTCCAATAGGTTTCAGGCGCTCCATAGGATTGGTCCCAGACAGGGACAAAGAGTAGAAAGCATAGCATTAGTCTGTAGTCATCCATTAAATTATCAAGCGAGTATGCGTCGGTTCTACTCGAATCCAGGAAAGAGTAATATCTTTTGAGCGAGGCAACGGTGTCTGGATGGTTAACGGGTGGGAAAAACGAAAGCAGATAACCTAAATCAAATGTGGGAAAGTTCGCCGACACTTCCTGGAAGTCTACGAGCATGGCTATAGTGTTATCGAGCCCTCTTGGAAAGAGGAACTGTCCAATATAGCAATCCCCCTGTGAAAGCGTGATATTCTCCTTATCAGATATTCTCTCTGCCAGGTAATGCTTCCACAGCGGGGGAAGGAGACTCAAAGATTCTTCGAGTATCTCAATATCCGTACTGGAGTAATGGTCTCCAGCCTGGGACTTGAAAATCTGATACTCTTTTTTTCTCTTTGTTATGTGTCTCTGGTATGAAGGTTCGCCACTATACTCCCACCGCATGGGAAATGATGCGTACGAAGAGCCAATACTTGAAGATTCCCACCAGTAGGACTGAAATTCGGCCAGTGCCTTCAGGATACTGTCCCAGGCTCGCGGTTCGACAGGGTGCCTCCCCCTTGATATTGAGCGCATAGTCTACGGCTGCTTGATGTGTATCTGAAACATCCTGGAGCAAGAGCGCGGTAATCCCCGTCTCCTGATCATATTTTGCGAAGTAGCAGGTAGGGACCATTTCCAGAATAGTGGCAGGTTTACTGACAACGGAGTAAAATTGAAATTCAAATGAACCATCATGCTCTTTGTTTCTCTTAAAAACCAGTTTCTCAGGAGCATGGGTGTCGCTCTTGTTCCTGTAGTGAACGGTGATAAAATAAACTTCGGAATTAAAAGCATCGTTTCGCACACTATCAACAGAATCAATTGCGCCCATTTGTAGCGCTTCTTCTATAGCGGAAGCCATATCTGAAGGGTCAAGATCTGCTTGTGTCAGATTCATTACTTTTCCGGAGGTAAAAGTAAGGCATTATCTCCACTGCCCTGTTGAACCTTATTCGGTGATCTCAATCCAGTTGTATATAATACCACTCCCATATCCCAGTTTCCTTGCTAAATATTCTGAAGCAGCATCCTCAGTATCCCAGTGAGGCTCAATTCCTTTTCCCAGGTAATATAAAATTATACGAGCACCAAGGGCAGTTCCAATGCCACGATTTTGGAAATCTTGAATTGTGTCTATTTGAAATTGGATCGCAGTCTTCGAATTTATTGCGGTGGCAACACCTCCTACGAGTCGATTCTGGTGAAGCGCGCAAAAACCAATGCCTTTTTCAAGGAATTCTCCATAAAATGTAAGGTTTGGTGAAACCTCCTTACCTATTCTTTCTTTTTCATCCTTTTCTATTTTTTTGATTTCTACTCCTTCAGGTAATTCTTCAATGACCTTTCTTAAATTTTCCTCATCTAATTTCCGATGATCAAATGTTTTTCTACTGCGAACAATTTAGAGCCCCTTGTAAACAACTTTGACTTTTTTTTCCCAGGATGAATTGCCCATAAAAATGTCGTCCTTTTGAGCTCCTGAAATGATATCAAGTGCGGCATCAGATTCTGAATTTCCACCCATTATATTAAATGGACCAATCTTCAATCGAGCAACAGAAGGGTTTGTGTCGATGTCGACATAAGCTTTTCCCTGGAATCCCTGTAATACGGATTCTACAAACGATTTGTAAGGGATGTCTTCAGCAAATAAGTTTCTGAGGTACCCAAGACTCTTTCTATTTATTTCTTTCATTAATCATTGGGGAGGGTTTAAAGTGAGCAATAAAAAATAGAGTCAAAACTGTTCGGTCGCTGTCTGCGCCCCTTCAGGGCGCGATTTTCATTTTTCTTTTTCCAGGGGTTATCACCCCTGGCTAAAAACCTTCACCCCTTTGGGGTGGATATAGCTATTCAAAAAATTCTGATTTTATACCCCCACTTACTGGTTACTGATCACTATACTATTCAATCGACTATCTTCATTTGGCAATCGATATCACCTCATCGGTGCTATGATAAAAGAAATGCCCATTCGTAACGCATTTATTGTTTCTCCCCTCCGGGGCCAATCAAATAAATTGCTCACTCCTCAGGCATTGAGGTCTTTAATAATTTTTCTTACCGGTTATCAGCTTCCTCTTTACTTCGCGTTTTACCCGCGCGGAAGTCACCGATTCGTTGTCAGCGAGGAATTGTTTAACGGCCTTCCGATCCCACGAAACAAGCATACGTAGGGCCCAGCTGATGGCCTTCTGGACCATTACGCTTTTATCTGAAACTAGTATCTGACAGATCATTAAAGTACGAGCGCTGTCCCCGTTCCCACCCCTTGACTTGGTGTTGAGGGGGATGGTTGCGACAACCGCAGCTCTCCTCCACCACTGATCTTTAGATCGGCTCCAGCATCGAATGTTTCCATCCGACAGCTGACCATTTTGCCAGGCCTGTCCCACCAGGGTGCAGCAGAAAAAATCGACCCACCCCCAGTTATCGATACCGGCCCCAAGGGTTTCAATTCGTTTGATAGTCAGCGATTCACGGGCTTCGCGATGACCGGCGATTAACTCGTAGGCGACGTTCCTGCACACTGCGAGCTTGAGCTTCAACAGCGCCAAGCCAAGCTTACATATAAATTCACCGCTTTCGTCCTTGAGCTTCGACTTATATATTCGCACGACCCTATGACGGTCTTTTGTGTATAGCCGTGACCTACGGCTGAATTGACGAAGCGTTTCTCGAATCTCTTTCGCGGTTTTATTAATTTTTAAGGAATCGGTGGTCACAGAATAATTTATAAACGGGTCTCATTTTCAAGGTCAATGGTGTCGACTCGCTGTCTAGCGAATCCCCTATTTGTGCGTCTCATCAAGGCACGGCTTTCCCCATAAAACTTGCGTTTTTACCTGGTATCTTAACAAACCATCTTCAACAAAGGGTAGAAGAATTTTCTCCATTTTATGGTCAAATTCTTTTTCTTTGATTTTTCCCATGCCTTCTACTGAAAGAGACGCTCTCGAGTGTTCCGCATTTATGAATTGGTCCAGGGATTGATTGAAATTGTAAGGTCCCATTGTGCGATTCCCTGTAAGCTTAAAGCAACCCGAGTTCTCTAAAGCTTTTAGCGCATCAAATGGCACATAATCCTTATATGTTGAATACTCAGCAATCAGGTCATTCCGGAATTTTCCCCATGGGACATTGCAGGGGCCATCTCCATCCATAATCACCAGGGAACCCGTTGGATGAAGCGCATCTTTGAATTTTTGAAAAACCAGATTCAAGTCCATCCAATGCAAACTGGCTCCGATGACAATCAGGCCATAGGGTGGATTGAGCAGGGCTTCTTCAATTTTAGCGTGGATCCAGCAAATTTTAGGGTTGTCGCCACTTGGCAATGTTCTTCCCAGTCGGATCATTTCTTCCGAAAAATCAACGGCATCGATACGATCAGCTTTTCCTGTTAATAGTCGAGCAATTTTACCTGGACCACTTCCCGCATCGAGTACCGATTTCGCATGCTCAGGGATTTTCTCTATTAAAAAATCCATTATCTCTTGATCGTAAGGGGGTCGAAACCCATACCGTTCCACAACACTTTTAGATTTGAAGCGAATTGCGTGCTCATGATCTACCGTGTTTACAATAGACATGAACTGCTAATCTCTCGTATCACTGACCGTTAAAAGCAGATCGTGTAATAAACGACGCTTTTCAATGTCCAAGCGAATATGAATATCAGGTGCCTTATATTTTTCAGTCATAAGATTATATGGCCGTCGCTTTGAGACTGAAAGTACAGGGGTACAATTCAATTTTATCAAATTGGACATCATAAGGGGTATAACCATTATAAAGATACTGCGGGAATTCATGGAGGAACTCTATTCTCATGCCAGCTTCGCAAAATGCGGTAATAAGCTCTCCCAAAGTCCAGTGCCATTCGTAGGAAGGGGTCGGTATTTTAAAATCCGGATCAGTGTAATCACCCATGTTTTCGTACTGCCACACCTTCTTGCGGAAATAACTTCCCTGAATAGTACTGGCGCTTGATGATCCCGCTTCATCAAGCATGACGCTTCTGAACGGATGCCCGTCATAAATATAGAAAAATCCGTTGTCATTTAATAATTGCCGCGCGGTCTGAGCATACTGCTCAAGGTCCGGAATCCAACAGAGCACCCCGGTAGATGAAAAAACAATATCATATTTTTTATTCACTATATTCTTTACATCCACAATATCCGCCTCGATAAACTCCGCCCCAATGCCCATTTGTTCCGCGATCAAGCGTGCGTATTTCAATGATTCGGACGAAATATCTATACCGGTCACCTCAGCCCCGAGCAGTGCCCAGGACAGGGTATCGGTTCCGATATGACAGAGCAGATGCACCAGTGATTTGCCCCTGACATCACCGACCTCTTTTTGTAAAAGGTCATTCAATAATGGTTTACCGGCTATCAAGGTGTCCGTATCATAATTCTTATAATGGATTTCTGCCAGGCCATCCCATGCCTTTTTATTTGCCTGGGTCATATGCTTCATTGATTGCTCCACGGGATTGGCCTTTGTGTGAATATTTTCAACCGATCCTGATCAGGCAGGTTTCCTATAGGCCCGACTGGATATTTGAATAGAATTTTTACCGGGACCTTTCGCGTTTGAAAAAATGTACCCTTGCACCTGATGAACAGCTCCAAATTTAAGTCCGTTTTTTGCGCATTTATCGCGAAATTTCTCCACATCTTTTATATCGAAGACCAGCTTTACACAGGCTTGTCCATCCTTTATTCCTTTGCCCGCGGGGTGGATCATCAAACTCGCCCCTCCATGAGCAGGCAGTAGTTCCAGCATGCTGGTACCTTCTTCGACCAGGGATTTAAAATCGAAGTGCTTTACATAAAAAGCCGCCATCTTTTCGACATTTTTGGCATAAATCATAATCTTATTGATGGCTGGCTTCATTTTTTTCCCTTTAGTCGCTTAAATTCTTCATTGAGTGTCTTATTCTGGAACGGAGTAAAAGCCAGCTCCAGTTTCATCCCATCCGGATCCTGGAACCATACTCCGTAGTATCCTGGGCTATAGTTCATTTCGCACGGAGCATCCAGAATTTCGGCGCCCATTTTCTTGAGAATATCGTATAGCCTGTCCACGTCTTCCCGTCTTTCGGCGTTCCAGGCCATGTGGCTGAACCCCGGAGATTCCCTATCGTACTTTTTCCCGTGTCCCGCTTTTCTTGTCCGCACCAAAATCAAGTCGCCTATCCCGATCTTTTTTCGGTAGAGAATCGATGCCTTCATTCGGTGATGCTTTTCGTATCCAAGAAAATTGCATATGGGGTCATAGAATATTTCTGACTCATCCAGATTCCCGACACGAAGCTCAATATGGTTTATGAGTGTCATTGATTCTCCGGATTCTAACGATAGCGGTCAGGCACGAGAGCGCTAGACCGAATTGTCCCCGCACTTTTGATTCGATTCTATTTATTCAGCAACTCGGAGATAATGGCATCAACAACCTTCCCCAACTTGCTGAGCATGGCAAACTCCTTATCGACAACCGAGACAAATGACTTTGGCGTCATCGGGCGGAAGCATTTCACCGGCTCGAGGGCGTAGCGGGTATTGATTTCGTAACCCTTCTCCTCAAGTATATCGCCACACCGGCGAAGGAAAGCCTGACTGAAATCCTTCTGCCCGAAACCGGCACGTGACTTTCCCGCCTCGATGTGAAAGACGAAGGGAACCTCGCCTTTCTCATGATAGGATTTCGCCATCCAGGATTCGAAATGCAGCCCATTTCCTTTCTCGTTAAACCAATTTGACCTGTAGAGTTGAAATCCAGCCCCCTGGGGAGATGTATCATTGGGATACAACCCCGCGTTGATTAACCAGGTATTCTGGATAGCCTTGCGTTTTGAAAGTTTCCTTTCAGCTTCCTTGTATCCATCCCCATAGAACCGGTAAATATCCGCGGTCTCTTCCTTAACCTTTTTCATAGCTTCCTTTCAAAAGAATGGCTGGCAGCGTTTACGCCTCTGCCGATTGGGCATCCTATTCTTGTATGCGGCAGGATCAAGAGAATTTATAAACGCGCATGCTGAAACCTGTTGGTGTGAACCTGGCAGCGCCATTCTACTGTAATATGTCAACAAGCTCTCTATTTATCCTTCCCCAAAGATTTCCAGCAACTCAGCTAATTCTTTGATTACCGATACTCTCTCGTCAACTTTGTGATCTTCCGCTATTCGATTAACCCAGATTGCCTCAAGTCCAACTTCCATTGCTCCTTCTATATCACGTTCATAACTGTCTCCTATCATGAGAGCGATCCGGTTACGATGCAGATCATTGAGGATCGCCTCAAAGTAATGTTGATTCGGCTTTTCAAACCCGATCTTTCCCGAGGTATACACCGCTTCAAAATAGCTCAAGATTCCTAACTGGTTTAGAATATCTGAAAGCTCCGGTATATGATTGGAAGCTATGACATGAGAATACCCGCATTGCGATAGTTTTTTCAGAATGTCTTCAGCTTATGGTACCAACTGATATCCATGATTAAGTAGTATTTCCTCTCGCAAACCCTTGGCAAGTTGGTGCGCTACCGCTTCTGAAACGCCATTCGCTATCATCGCGGACGCGATTTTATAATTTAGAAATTCCCAGTAATTCTTACCGTTGAAAAGATCGACGTGCGGTACTTCAGGTGTGTGCCAGGGAAAACCGTAGTCCAGTTCCTGCCGAATGCTATCAATGTCGATGTCTGAGTAGCCTGAACGGTTGAGAAGCGATCGGGTAGCTCTCGACCATAACCACGGAGCGTCTGCCAGGGTTCCATCAAAATCCCATAAGATATGCATTTTTTTTGCGTGGATCGGTTAGGTCTGTCGTAGCGGGGTTAAGCGCAGTCGGGCCGCAGGTCGATGTATCGCTCGCCACGCTCACCGGCCTCGCCCCGCACGAGATAGACCGGGATCTTATGCTGGTCCACGTCAACCCACGCGGTATCACTGCTGCAGTAGCGAATCGTATATCCCGCTCGCCTTCGATCGCTGCGGTTCGTTTCGCTGGAGTGCAGCAAATAAGAATCGTGGATAGACACACTCCCGGCCGTCATCCGGAGGGTGACGGCACCTGCTTCCATCTCAGCGGTTACGATGATCTTTTTGCTCAGCATATCATGTGTCTCCGACGGTATGGTAGCGTGTTCCCGATACCCCAGGTGCGATCCCGGGATTACCATCATAGCGGAATTTTCGGTGTCGGCATCATCGATGGCTAGCCAGACCGAGACAACATCGGTGCCCTGAACACTTGGCCAATAGGGATTGTCCTGGTGCCAGGGAACGGTATCCACGCTGCGCGGCGGTTTAATGAATACACTGGAGAAAACCAGAACCAGATTAGGACCCAGCACCGATTGTACCGCGTCCAGCAACCGCGGTTGCCGACAGATTTCGAGCCAGCGCTCATCACGTGAATGCGGTTCATCAAGATAATTGTCATTTCTCAGCATCCCCTTCTCGGTGGCCTCGTTCAGGAGACGCCGATTCGATTCCACTTCCTCCGGACTGAACACGCCCGGATACAGGCAATACCCTTCTTTAGCGAAACAATCCGGATCATGATTCAGCACCTACATTTCCTGTCAGCTAGTGGAGTATTGTGGGATCATTGGTTTTCTCGCCCAGGTGACTTTAATCATTCTGACTTCTAAAGATTTTTTTTGAGAAAGTCTTCGATTTTCGCATAAAATTTGAACCGCTTTTTTTCATCGATAAAGCCATGGCCTTCCCAGTTTTGAAGATATACTTTATGCGGTTTGCCCTCTTTTTTTAATGCCGTGATAAGTCTTTTAGCCTGGAGGGTATCAACGGTATAGTCGGCTCTGCCATGAATTATTAAAAGGGGTGCCTTAATACGGTCTACAAAATTTATCGGCGAAACTTCGCGAATGGCATCCGTATCTTTTTGAGGATCACCAAACCAAAGTTTGAGGACATCATAGGCGGACGCTCCAAAGTAGCTTTCTGTCTGCTTTTCTCGCTTTTCTTTATTAAACTGTTCAACCCAATCGTAGACCCCCGCGAAAGAAATAGCACATTTATAAAGATCGGGGGTAAAAGTAAGCCCACATAAAGTTATATAGCCACCAAAGCTTGCGCCGTAGATAGCAATGCGCTCTGGATCTGCGATTTTCACTTTGATAGCCCACCGGACACCATCGGTGATGTCATCTTGTACTTTTTTACCAAATTGACCACGCGCTGCCTCTCTATAGTATGTCCCGTACCCTGTGGAGCCCCGATAGTTAATTTGCAGAACAGCATAGCCCCGACTTGCCAGAAATTGTACCTCCGAGTTAAATCCCCATACATCGCGGTAAAATGGTCCCCCATGAGCCATCACAATCATAGGGAGTGGCCCCTTTTTTTTGCCTGGTGGTAGAGTAACATAGCCATGGATCTTCATTCCATCCCGTGCTTTAAAAGTGACACTTCGCATCTGGGCCATTTTCAAAGGATCGATCCAGGGTTTTGCTTTAAATATACGCTGAAAGTTACCTGTATTAAGATCGTATATATAATAAGATCCTGGATCGCGATCACTGCTCACAAAAATAAGAAAACGGGTTTCCTCCCAATTGACATCTATAATTCAATTAACGGTATCAGGTAGTGCTTGATCAATACCAAGTTGCAATTGCCTGTAAAAAGGGTCAATCCAGTGCGTCGTTCGCTTTTCCCGGGTATAATGGATGCCAACCAATGCTTTTTTCTTTTTAGAGAAAAATAAAGATGCGGGTATTTGATAAATAAAAAATTTTCCTGATGTAACATCATATTCTCTGTCACTAAAAATCAGTTCTCCGAGTTGCTGATTTTCAAGATCGTAGTTATAGAGTGACAAAACATTATGATTGCGGTTTGTCGCAACGTAGAGGGTTTTACCGCCATATTCAAAAGCGACAGGATCCAAATCTGGTGGTAAGGGTAATTTGTCCCATGGAAGATCTTCATTTTTTCGATAAATATATGTTTCATTACCCTCATTAAATGACCTCTTCTTATAACCAACTCCCATCCTCAAAAATCCTTCTGGATCGCACATCCATGCATCCACATAACCGGGATTTTCTTCTTTGATAGGATAGTAACCACTGCCTGGAGCCATGGGGCCATGCTGGCGTGCATCTCTCAAGTAATTCATTTGGTGGACATGTGGTTTATGAAATCTCTCGGAAAAAAACTGAATGAGTATTTTATTAGGTAGGTCGTCTTGCAGGTCTATAACCGATGCATAGTTTTCAATATCAACCAGGGTTCTTATTGGTTTTCCAATGCGATTAACGGAATACAACCCGTAATAATACTGGCCCCACTTTGTGACATTAAAAATTAAATTATCGTTATCAGCCCAATAAAACTGCCGAATATGGAGGCCCATCCCTGTTCTTATACCAATAATCTTTTTCGTATTCAGATTAAGTGTAAATAACTCATAACTGTCATTTATATAACCAATATATCCGACGTGCTCCCCGTCAGGAGAAAGAGATGCATTTGAGAAAAGTGTTGCTCTAAAAAAGTTTTCAATCGGCTCGGGTTCTGCTTCGAGGAAAGATATACTGAAAAATACTAAGCCCGAAACGATTACTTTGATCCCAAAAGTTGCGACTTTAATCATTCTGACTCCCCCAATCTTTTGTTTATACTTAACAAATTCCCAGCGTTTTAGCGGCACATAAAAATATACAATATCTAATACTCACTCGATTGTTATCTCTTCCACCGTAACGGTTAATTCCTCACCATCGGCGTTTACAAATGTGGCGACGATGCTTTGCGTTGGTTGTGCCGTTAGGTCAGACTTAAAATTGTTCTGCGAAATCAGGGTATCGAATCCAGGTGCTGTCGATCCGCTCGGTGCGATCACGATCGAGGCACCGTTAGACTGAGAAAGATCACCCCCCGTGATGCGCATCCCGGGATTACCCGCGGGTATGGTAAAGGACCCATCACTAAATAAAAGGTAGGGGACTGCATCGCCACTGGCATCGATGTCACCTACGGTTAACCGCACGGCTATCGGGATTCCACTGGCATCAAATCCAATCTTACCTGAACTGCCACTAAATACCGCGTTCGAGAGTTGTACGCCACCCAAGCCTGTAGAGTTGATCACCTCTACGAGCGTGACATCAGCTTCAGCATCATAGACCTGTCCCTCGGGGAACAATGCCTGGTTCACGGCATTGATCCTTCCCACCGTGAAGATACTGAAGAAGGTACTCGCGTCGGCTTCTTCGATCAACACGCTCGGTTTGCCTGTAACATACATTACCTCCTGGTTGTAGCGAGGCGGCGGGGCGGGGGGCAGGTAGGTGTCCGGATCTAATGTAATCGTAAATGTACCGCTGCCCGAAAATTCTACCTGTACAATGTCCTCGTCTTCATCCATGAACGAGACCCGTGTGATCTGCCCTGGCTTGGCCTGAAGTCGGATGGACTCCCCGGTTAACAAGACCTGGTCGAACACGTTCCCGTTAGGATGCTGGATGTCCTCACCGGCAATATCTCCCGAGCCGTCAAGCACGAGGGGTAGAGGCGGAGCCGATACGGTAATCACCGCGGTATCACTATTGGTGCTCCCTCCAGCATTGGTTACCTCTACCCAGAAGTTGGTGCTATGGGTAAGAGCACTGATGGTGAAAGTGTTGCTCGTAGCACCGGCGATGGGACTGGCGGTATTACCGCTGTTGCCGGTATACCATTGGTAGGTGAGATCATCGCCAATTGCTGTCACTGATAGGACAACCGCGGTACCGGACTCTACTTCCTGGCTCGCAGGTTGGGATGTGATCGAGGGAGTACTGGGACCTTCCCCGTTAATAGAATCGGTAGTGAGACTGAAGACATAAGCTGAGCCGGAATCCTCACCGTTGTCATCGTCTAACCACGCTCCGACTACCACGGTGTCACCGCTTATATCTACCGACCCAAAAGAGTTAAAACGCGCGCCATCGCTGGCTAATAGCTTAGTTACTTGGCCCCAGTTGTCAGCACCGCCTGTGTTGCGCTCAAAAATATAAGCTGAACCGGAATCAGTTCCGTTGTCATTGTCTCCGGTAGCTCCAACCACCACCGAGTCGCCGCTGATTTCGACCCACCCCCCAAAAATGTCACCCTCTCCGCCATCGATGGCAAGCAGTTTGGCAACCTGACCCCAGTTGTCAGCACCGCCCGCGTTTCGTTCAAAAATGTAGGCAGAGCCGGAATCAGTTCCATTGTCATCGTCCAAATCTGCGCCCACGATCAAAGTATCTCCGCTGATCACAACATGATTGCCAAACACGTCTTCTATTGCGCTGTCATTTGCAGTTAGTTTTGTAATCTGTCCCCAATTGTTATCACCCCCTAAATCGCGTTCAAATACGTAAGCAGAGCCGGAATCGAGGCCGTTGTCATCGTCATAGAGAGCACCTACTACTGCCGTGTTGCCGCTGATCGCTACTTCCCAGCCAAATAAGTCACCTTCTGCGCCATCGCTGGCCAATAGCTTAGCGACTTGGCCCCAATTATCGATCCCCCCTGGTCGCGTTCAAAAATGTAAGCCGAGCCAGAATCACTGCCTTTGTCATCGTTACTGTCAGCCCCGACTACTAACGTATTCCCGCTGATCGCAGTGGATTTACCAAACAAGTCACCCGGCGCACCGTCACTGGCAGTTAATTTGGTTAATTCAAGGTCAACTATATTTTCTAATATCTCGATCACCAGGTTGTAGGAAGTGCGAGTCGCTCCATTAAAACCTAAGATACGGAGGAAGTAGATCTCACTCGTCCCCACAACCAGAGATATGTGCTCGTTGTCAGTATCAGTCCCCGAAAAAGTTACCTCGTTTAAGTCCCCATCGTAAAGAAGTAGATCTAAGTCACCTTTTTCCTGGCTGAACAAGATGCTTACATTTAGCCTACCCTTTGCGCTTGTTGTGAGGCGGTAGTAATCTTCCTCACCATGAACATGAATCGACAGATCATTCTCTGTATATTCATTAATTATCCCCAGTTCTGTCGCTGTTTCAAAGCTGTTATTGGGTTCGAATTGATCACCTGAACCTACTAAGTTTACACCAATATCTCCCAATATTGCCAAATCCAGATCTGATATTTTTTCACGTCTATCAGAGAAGGCAAATTGAGCCATTAAATCAGAAAGTAGAACTTCACCAGGACGAGGTGATGAATTCCCAACGTGAGAAATAGATCCAAAAGTTAAAGGAACCGGTCCACCGTAGACCATCATTGCCATAGGCCCCGTAAAAAAGAAATTTGTCCCATCAAAGTTTATTAACTCGTCATATGTCGTTATTATGTTGTGAGCAGGGAGTTCGCCAGTGGTTTCATTTATAAAAACTGCAATTCCAAATATATGCCCAAACTCATGCAAGATAGTCGAATAAGCATCAAATGAGCCAAACGGAATGCTATCCGTGCGTTCAGTAGGATTTGGATCAAACCATAATTCTCCATTGGTTAATGAATTTATACTAATTGTAATAAACCCGTCTGGTCTAGTTTCATTAAGGTCAATCCCAGTTCTTATTTCAAAGATCGAATTTGGTTCAACATTGATACGCGTGCCATCATTGCGAACAAAAGCGCTATTGGCAGCACCACCTGTTGCTAACAGGTCTGTCTCAAATTTATTGAATGCAACTTCAATTTCAATTGAGGGTTCCCCTTCAACCTCAAAATACTGAACCCAATCATTCGCAGCAGCTAGAGTATGGGATTCGATAACTGAATAAAATGCAGAAAATTCTGCTCCCGGATCATTAAAGGAGACCGAGAATGTTACCTGTCCTTTAGCATTTTGAGGAAATGAAATTAATAAGAAAGCTAATGAGCAGATAAAAAGAATACCGGCTAAATGGGCTTTTTTATTATTCTGACAACACCCCATCTTGTCACTCTAGTTATTTCGGTAATGAAGATAATGGGGATGTGTTAAAATGTTTCCATTCTCTATTATTAGAGAACGCATTAAGATTTATTAATGCACCTTCGAATAAAAAAATAAAGACCCTAACCATACTAACGACTTATATATATTATTAGTATTGCTAAAATGTTAAATTGCAACCCATACTAGATTAACAAACGTTAAGACATTAAATTTATACTTGAAACGCACATAAAATGAGCCGCTGGTGGGTTGTCATTGTTGTATTATTTTTTGTTGGCACTGTATTGGGGAAAGAAAATGACCCACTATTCGATTTAAAAGTGCGCGCTGAAAAAGGAGATGCAGAAGCGCAATATAACCTTGGCGGGTGGTATTTAGAAAGACAGGGAGTAGCTAATTATCCGGAAGCTTTCAAATGGATCAATAAAGCAGCTGAACAAGGGCATCCTGGAGCTCAAACTAACCTAGGTTTCATGTACGCCCAGGGTCTCGGAGTAAAACGTGATAATATAGAGGCAAGCAACTGGTATAGCCAGTCAGCCGAGCAGGGATTACTTAAAGCACAGTACGGACTTGGTTTAATGTATGCTAACGGCCAAGGGGTAAAGCAGGATTACATCGAAGCTTATAAGTGGCTACGAATCGCAGCAACAGCGGGAGATAATTCAAGTTCAAGGGTTTTAAGTAACCTTAATTCCTCTATGACCACATCGCAAATTACCGAAGCTGAACAAAGAGCTGCGACATGGCTGGCTAAACAAAAAAAACAGTCGCTTAAGTAGGAAAACTCCAATTTTTGTATTAATTCAAATGTGAACACTATTTTAAGCATGAAACATTGGCTATCGATTATTGTTTTTCTTACTCTGGTCATAGTTGGATGTGGAACAAAGGATGACCCCTTAAGGGAATTAAAAGCACAAGCAGAAAAGGGTGATGCCGAAGCCCAATTACTCCTGGGATTGAAATATGAATATGGGGATGGCGTAACCAAGAATTATCCTGAAGCACTTAAGTGGGTTCGTGCGGCCGCTGAACAAGGATACGTTAAAGCCCAAAACGAACTTGATTTAAAATATTACCTGGGTCGTGGTGTAATGCTGGATTATGAAAAGGCCGTGATGTGGTATAAAAAGGCAGCCGAACAAGGGTACTCTGAAGCTCAATCCAACCTGGGCGTTATGTATTCCATGGGTGACGGTGTGAAGCAGGATTACGATGAAGCGAGTAAATGGTATCGCTGGGCGACCGGTCAAGGACCGGTTGAAGATCAGGACGTACTTGATGAGCGTTATGGTATTGACCAGGGGGTAGTGCGAAATGATTCCGGGTATGTCAATCAACCCCGTAATTCGGATGATCAGGATTTTGATGAGTTGCTCGAGTCGGCTGAAAGCGGAAACGCTGTCGCACAATACGATGTTGGAGTAAAGTATTTAAAAGGCCAGGATGTAGATCAGGATTTTACCGAGGCTTTTAACTGGTTTAAAAATCGGCTCGGTTTAGAGCGGGCCAACCGCTGGTCAGACATGGGATTGAGGACGATGTATATCGGAGATTAACCGAAAAAGGATTCGCACCCGCTCAATTCAATCTCGGATTGATGTATGCCAAAGGTCAGGGGGTGGAACAGGATGATGCCATGGCATTTAAATGGATTCAGAAAGCGGCCGAGCAGGAAATCGCTTTACCCCAGTATAAATATATACTTGGAAACATGTTTTATAGAGGCCAAGGAGTAAAACAAAATTACGCCAAGGCATTAAAGTGGTATCGCAGGGCAGCAGAGCATAGTGACAAGAGCATATACGACAATGTGTATGAAACAGATTTTACGCAAAATGATGCCAAACTGATCAGGAAGGATCGGAATAAAATAACTGTTAATCGAGGAGACGCCAGAGCTCAAAATAAACTGGGGGTGATGTATTATAAGGGTCAGGGGACCAGCCAGAATTTTAAAAAGGCCGCAAAGTGGTTTCGCGCCGCAGCTGAACAGGGGCACGTTGATGCACAATATTTTCTTGGATTAATGTATGATCACGGCCAAGGGGTTGAGAAAGACTTTGATGAAGCACACACGTGGATTCGTAAAGCAGCCAGGCAAGGACATGAAGCCGCACTGATTTGGACTAACAAGGTAAGTGAACAAAAAGAAGCCCAAACTCAAATGAACATTGAGAACAAGTAACAAAATATAAGCAAAAAATGGAGCAAAAATCTATAGAGTATAGCAGGTGACCCTGCAGTGATTGCACCGCGTCTGTCTCGAGAAGAGGATGAAGGAGCCGGTGTTACAAATAGATAATAGGGGTATGTTACGTTTAATCCTAATGAACCAAGAATAATTGATTGCGCACCCCCGATTCCAGGTGTTGGGGACTCGAATAATGAAGGACGGGGTGCCTGGCCCCCTCAATCGTAACCGGCAATCGCATGGCGTACTCGGCGTAATCCCAACGGTTATAGACGATGTAGGCTTGCCTGAACAGCGCGACCTCAAGGTCATGTTCGATAGAAAAATCAGGGAGGAGGATGGGCCCGGTATCAATTTGCCAAGTATCGTGTTCGTGCCGCACATTCATCACGGTCACCGGGTACTCGGCCACCACTTCCATTTCACTATCGCTCTTCAGGGCCGCAAAACGCGTCCTTCCGAGAATAGTCTTATTCCCGACCATGGCGTCATGGACTTCCTCATAGCTTGTCATTTCCACCACATGGTTGAAATGGCGGAGGTAACCCTTCATTTCTGTGATCTTTGATCGTTTACCGTATTGAGATTTTACAGCGTCACCTACAGTAAAGACCATTCGTTCAAAGCCGGGAGAATCTTCAAAATGCTTGATGTACATAAATTGCCCTTCATTACAAAAAACAGCGTGAAACTCCGCGGTGGGTTTATGTATTAAATTTCTTTCCACATACATCTGCTCGGCCGCGCAGGGATGAGTTAAAAAAAACTCCCTGAATTTTTCTCCCGGTCCACGAATTTTACAGCTGGCATGCAGCGCGCAGCGCGGGGTGTGGTCCATGTCGGGTCGCGTCCATTGAACAAATGAATTGACGTAATCGTAATTCAACAGGGTATCATAACTGGTGTCGAATGTACCCATGGTCTTACTCTCTTTTTTGCCCGGTTCAGGATCAGTTAATAATAGAATTTAGGACGATGACGAAGAGATAGACGAATATTATCATATGTCAGCGAGGATAACCCTGCCACCATACTTCGGTATAGGCGATTTGCAGACCGGACCGTAGCATATTACGAAAACTGGGTGTTCCGAAGTCCGCGGCACCAACGATGTACTGGCATCCCATTTCCTCCGCCAGTCTTATGCGCCGATTGATCAGCGCGGCATGACAACCCTTACCTCTAAATGACGGTCGGGTTTGAGCGCCGGATAAAAGGGCGAACTTATCACTGACATACAGATTTCCCGTCGCTGCCGGTTTCCCCTTCAAGGTCGCGAGATACCAGTGCGTGTCAGGTAAATCGAGATATATCCGCAGGCGAGGTTGCAAACGTTTCCACCCTTTTTCAGGAACACCCGAACCTTCAAGGGAGGTTTCAACAGCCCGGTCCAGGGTGTTCACACTGACCCGGTAGACTTTTACCCCGGGCGTTTTCGTTAAACGCGCGCGCGAGGGACGACCAATGAACTTCGTGTGGTACCCCGCAGGTTGTAATCCATGTTTGAGAAGGTACTGTGAGACTTTATCTGAAAAATCCCGGGGGTTTAAGGTGATCCAAAAATAAGCATTATAACGCTTATAGAAGTTATGGATTCGCGGCAGACAATCTATGGATTCCGTTCTCAGATTGAAGACGTGATTAAAGTGGGCATCTTCGGGATAGAGAGTAGCGGTAACATCACCGAAAGTCTTAACATGAATGTTATAGGGGTTGCCAGGCAAAGCCTCGCAGGCCGTCAGGTAAGAGACATAATCTTCTGTGTAGATCGTGTCGATGGCCCTAAATAACGTATCATTCAAGACCACGGTGCTCATAATTCATTCATTAATAGGCATACGGTTAATACGGTGCAATATTAATTCATAGAAGGAGCAAAAGAGGTCATGCAGTTTGACTGAGGCAACCCTTTGGCTTGAGGTCATCAGTAGCTCCTCGCCTGGAATGAAAGATGTCCATCCGTCGTCCCGCAAGAGCGGGACTATGGACGACAGGCGGACTCTGCCCTCAGTATCTTCGTCACCCGCAATTGCGGGTTTCTCGCCATGAACAAGAGAAGGAGGTAACACGGACACGGGCTAACGGCGCTTCCTGATTACCTGATATATCTTGCTCACGATCAGCCCGTGCTTAAATAAATAAAAAATAGGGTCGTATAATTCTGGATTAATTACTATATTATACCCTTAACCCAAGGATATTATTATGGCTATAAAACAAATTCCAGCACTTGATCAAATACTACAGGAGGGCGTCGATAATCACGCTCAAAACATTTATCTTATTCCCGATGAACCCGTGACATACCGTGTAAGTGGTAAAATCACCCGGTCTGATTCTAAACCCATTACGGCCACGCATATAGAAAGCATTGCCACAGCTGCGGTCGGTGAAGCGGCCATGGCTTCAATAGGAACGAAATCCAGCGAAGCTCAAACCTTCTGTTCCTTGCCGGGTGATATCGATGGACGGTTGACCGTAGGTCGAGCGGGTGGCGATTACACGGTAACGATAGTGACGCATTCCGGATCGCTTCCTTCTCAACAGGACGCGCGAATCCCGGCCGCATTACTCCAGGCAACTGAGAATTCCATGGATGGAATCATCATCATCTCGGGGCCGACAGGATCCGCGAAACATACTATTGGAAAATGCCTGCTTGACCACGTCAACGCCACAAAGGGTATACACATTTATACGGTCGAAGAGGAGACTCTTTTCTTTCGCCTGACTCCCAAAAAATCCATTGTCCAGCAGCGTGAAGTTGGGCTCGATGTTCCGGATATAATTTCCGGCGTCAGAGCAGCTTTGCCTTTAGACGCTGATATTATATACATTCAATCGGTCAAAACCGCGGATGAAATAGACGTGGCGCTTACCGCTGCTGAAATGGGTTTACTCGTCATAATCGTAATGCACGGGACATCAGCCCATGACGTCATTCAGGATTTGAATGATTTTCATGACAGCGAAACCCAAAAGATATTTCGTAAACGGTTCGCGCGCGCCTTACGCGCTATTTCCAATAATCGCCTCATACCGGAAAAAGCGGCAAATAGGAGGACCCCCGACGATGAACTTCGGCGCTCTATAATTAATGGTGACGATCTGACTAAACGCACCTCAGCACTCCCGGAGGGCACTCAGAAAATGTCTGACGATATCAATAAATTGCTCGATGAGGGTATTGTTTCCAAAGAAGCTGCCAGCGAAGTATTAAAAAATATTAAGGAATAGATGCGGTAACGCGGGGATGCGTTAATGTGTCAATGTGTGTATGTGTAAACGCGGAAATGCTGAGGTGAAATAATGGTGGGATGCGACGGAGCGCGTTTCATCTATTCATTACCGAACACCTAGCGGCTATGATCTGCCTTTGTCCCGTACCGCAGTCGCGGAAGGACTACGGCATGACAGGCATCGCATGGCCCTCCATTATTTTTTATTTATAATATTTCTTTGGTATATAAAATAAAAGATTAAGAAGCGTGCTTGGGACGGCCCGCTCCACCACTTATTTATATTTATACTATGGTGAGGTGGAACGCGGTGTCCCTACCGCGTTATCGGTTATTCATTAATATATGTAGAGATGCGTGAATGCGTGAATGTTGTAACGCCATTCGTGCGGCTATTCCTTCAGGGCGAGATGAACCATGAGTTTGATCCGGGGATTAACTCCATCGAGCACACAACGCAATCGCAGCCAGCTTCCAAAATTGTTTAATTCACAGGCATATAGCGTCTCTTCAGAAACAGCTATGGGCTCAGTCTCACCCTTGTCGCACCAGAAGAGGCCGTCGGGTGAAATCTGAGGAAAAATTTTCATCGTCGGCCCCGCCTCCAGGTCGATTACGCGAACGAACCATGTCACCTCACTCGCCCATCCACATTCATACGGTTCCGTATCGAAACTTTCCGTATAAGTTTCGTTCTGCTCCAGGGTAGCGGTATGCGAGCGTCTAAGCATGGTAATCGGGATAAGGGGTAATTACATGAAGTGAAATTTATTAAAGATCAATGTGCCGGCGAGTTACCAGTCCACCGATACGAGCACTGAATCAAAATAAAGGAAATTGCGCACAGGTAAGTGGGTTCTCACGTCGAAGAAGAAATTGAGGAGACGGTCGCATGAGTAATAAGTCTCATCATAAGCGGGGACCGGAATGTCCCTCAGATCCATCACGCGATCATTTATCTGAAGCTCGACGTTCCGTCGTTTTTCCAGGTCGAACTGCCAGCGGAGGTAATGCCAGTTTATTTTGGTCGGCACTTCATTATTACAGAGCGCGAAATCACCACCCAGGACTTCCTTCCAATCATCGGGACTCTGGGCGTGAAGGTCTTTCGGAACAGGAGCGCCATCAATCTGCATTTTCGTGGTAACCTGAACGGATGTCTTGTAGAACCACTTGCGCACATAGTTACCCTCGGGGTCTGTATTGACATAGCGGAGTGAACAGAAGTAGCGCTTCCCATCGGGGCCTTCGTTTATATCATTGCCGAGGGTGAAATCACCGAACATCGCCTCGGTTGGATGGTAATTTCCGTCAAACGGTAAGGATCCCTTCAAGGTATCGTCAAGTACCGCTTCTGCTTTATAAGTGAAATAAGTTTCCAGTTGGACGAGTCTTCGCCTGGCAAAAGTCATCCGTTTGATTAAAACACAGGAGTGGTTGGGCCGCGGCCGTGTGGCTAATTTAAGAGCGTACTCACCGCCTACACTCCCATGGGTGCCAATGTCAAAAAAGTGCAGTTACTCAACTGTGCCGGTCGCAAGTCGCGAAACATCGGTTTAATATCATCGAGACTGTTCTCGTAATTACCGATCAATGTGCACCATCCATTAATTCCCTCATCGAAGTCATCAAAAAAGAGAATCCTTTTAAGCGGATTGTACTTGCTCAGTCGCGGATCGGCATAGGCGTGACTGTTCATATAAATGAGATTGTTATTTATTCAGTATAATTGTGCAAGCAATTATGCGTGGCTCGCAACCGGACATGTATAATGGGGCTCTCCTTTTGACTTCTGTCACCCCTCTTAAACGCTTACATGCATTTTCACATAAATCCTCGGCGGACGCGACGACGCGCGTCCCTCCATTATTTTACGCGTTTATAACCTTAACACAAGACAACAACCATTAATTATGAAACATAAGTGGTTAAAAGACTTAGAAACTGTTTCCTGTTTGGCTTTGGAGTCGGGATTGGTCTTATTATCGAGTTCTACATCCACCAGGAGTCCACAATGATATTGTTTGGCTTTGCAAGTTTGATGCTTTTGTGTGTTCTTTTATGTGCTATTCCTGAATTAAAAACGTGGCTTTTTGTTTTCAAACAAAACTATGTGATATATGTTTTGAGAGTTGAGAATATTGATGGTCTCGATCACTTTTTTGCTCGAGATATGCAAGGCGAATTTTTATACGACATTCAATGCTCTACAAAAGATTATAAACGCCCTCCATACGATGTTGGAACTGTAGTATATGTACGTGGTAAACGTGGCTGTAAGAGGAAAGGAGCTTATCAATTACTCGTTGATTGCTTTGTTACCATACCATGATCAGAAATAGAACGCTTAATGACTCAAAATGACAACTAAATCACAGGCGAGGTTTAATGCACTGATCAAAGCAGCGTGCTCTAAAGATTTGCGACCAAATCCCCAAAAATCGCGTTCGGCCAATCCCGACGATTGTAGCGATATTCAAACTCCTTCACATATTTCTGGAGATGCTTCTTCGAAACGTGGACGTGCGTCCCGCGTATCGAAAGCTTCAAGCGCGCCCAGAACCCCTCAATCCCGTTAACATGAATATCTCCCCGACTATATTCGCCATCCCCGTGATTAACAGTTCTATGCCTATAACCAATTTTATTAATCCCATTATAAGATCGGAGTTCATCAGTATGCATTATGCTTCCTTGTTTCACGTTTTCTTTAACAATGGGTTGAAGGACGTGTTTGCGAACATTAGGAACAATTTTAGTCATTATTTCGCCGTTACGTTCAAGCATCCCAAAGACCACCGTTTTATTAGATGCACCACGTCCACGCTTGCCCCCAGAATGTCTCCCCCAAATATAGATTTCGTCGGCTTCTACAATACCTTTCAAAGTATTTTCACCGTCAACGTCCGCCATATATTTGCGAATTTCGTGCGCCATACGCCATGCGGTTTTGTATGGCACGTCAAGTTGCCGACTCAGTTCCATTGCTGCAACACCATGCCGAGAAGTAGAAAACAAATACATGGCGTAGAACCACTTATGGAGAGGAAGGTGGGTATTCCCCATAAGTGTTCCAACACATGGGTAAAGATGATGACCACAGTGTTGGCATACATATCCACGATCTCTTGTCATGCGATAAAACTTACTAAAAGCGTCACATTTTGGGCAGTCAAGCTCTGTGCCACCATAGCGCTCAACCATAATACGTTGCAAACATGCTTCATCGTTAGGGAATTGCTTTTGGAATTCATAGAAACTTTTCATATTGTCCTTAATTTTGGTTTAATTAAGGGTAAATATAACACACAATTAAACTTGTGTAAAGGTTATAAACGCGTTAAGTAATCCAAGTTGCCACCCCCGATCGATCTCCGCCTATAGCTCTCTCCTATAATTAAATAATGATTAGGTTGGATTACTAACCAACCCGACAAATAATGCTTCATAAGCACAAATTCCTCACCACATCTTTGACATCGCTATAATCGTTATAACAGTATGAAAAGAAAACCTATAAAAATAATTCCGATTCTGATTCTCTTGCTCTATTTCCCGGTGCGCCTGTCAGCCTTGCCTCAAGACCTCGATACTTTTTTCGATTTCGAAAATGTCATAGGTGAAGAGGGAGAGTTCATAATCGGGGAAGCGCCTTTTACGATCCGGGTTATTGGCTTCATATTGCAAGATGTAGAAAACCCCTCCCTCACACACTCAGGCACTCGGGCCCTGGTTCTCGACCAGAATGCCCCGGATCATAAAATCTTATTTGAACGGGGCGTCAACTTGCTTCAGTTTTACGCCGTCGACACCTTGGGCGGTAGTAGAATCGAGCTCAGGGATCTTAATTTTATAGTATTGTCTGATCAAGGCGTCGTCAACGGTTTACCGACTACTCCCGGTCTACAAAGTTTCGTCTCTTTCAGTGGAGATATCCAGGATTTAACGGATCTTAATTTTACGAATGGGATAAAGGAAATTAAGATCGTCAATCCGGGAGGACAAGTCGCCATCGATGACCTGGGATTTACTTATGTCGAGGGGCCGGCGAATAATACGGTGTTTGAAGAATTTAGTTATTATACAGAGCGTGCTATCTTTTTACCCCCTGATGGCAGTCGAACTAATTTTACCATAGGTTTTCCGCCTTACACCGCCACCTTTACCGGTGGTGTTGTCCCTGGGACGCCCAATTTTGGGCCTTTTAATCACTCGATACCTGGTGGGGGTGCGCATTGGGGAATTATAGCTTCAGAGCTCTCAGGTCAACCAGTTAAAGAGGTTACCGGAGTGATCGAATTTGAAACCCCGGTTGCTCAAGTACAGTTCTATGCCGCCGTATTTTTCGAAAAAGATGGCTTTATCGAAATCTTCGATCCTGAAGGTAACTTGCTCACCTCGACCGACGACGTCGGATTGAATATAAGTATTAACTTTAGTCTACCTTTTACTTATTTCGACTTCAATGCGGTGGAATTAGGCGCCCCGGGTGGGATTGGCAGTGTCCACTATACGAACCGGACGATCACCTCGACAACGGGAGATGTCGATGGTATCAGTTTGGACGACATCGGGTATACCCCGGTCGGTGCTCCCGGAAGTGGTTCCGAGGGACCACCCCCTGTAACCGGTCCCTCTATCACTACCCAACCTGCGAGCCAGGAAGTGCAGTCTGGTACCGCAGTTGTATTGTCCGTCGCAGCCAGCGGTGACGATCTTACTTACCAGTGGTATACCGGCAACAGCGGTAACATTGCCAGTCCCGTCGTCGGGGCCACCACCAGTAGCTTAACTACCGGTGCTCTAACAACGAGCACAAACTTCTGGGTGTTGTTAACAAATGCCGGAGGGACCGCCAATAGTGATACTGCAGTCATTACCGTTTCAGCCCCCTCTGTCCCTCTCGTCCTCGACGGTTCAGGTGATATAGCAGGAGAGAACATCCAGCATCCCAACGGTAACATATTTGATCAGATTCTGCTTACCGGAGAAAGCATCCGGCTTCAGGCAAGACCGAATCAGATCACACGGGTCTCCTTCATGGACGAAAATGAGGACATTGTGCAGGTAGAGTTCTCGGGCGCAGGGACCTTTACTGTAATCTTGGACCCGGCCACCTTCCTGCCTCCGGCTCCACCCCTACGCTACAACCAGGCCGTCGAGTACGTGACCGGTAAGCCGAGCGTAGTCATCGATGGAGCTGACTCCAGTACCTTCTTCAGTATCTTTACGGTGGGATCGATCAACGCGGTGAACCAGGCGCTCTTCCCCGAGGGACAGGTTTATGACGCGCAAGCCGACGTCACCTTGGTGGAAGTGATCAACTCCACGGGGATGGGAGGGATACAGTTGTCGAATACTGTCTTCAGTGGAGACACCGGCAAAGTAGGCGTCGATGCACGCGGAGTACCGATAGCAGTACGCTTAACCGTAGGTGACATCGATGCCAGTGACGATGCAGTACCACATTTGCTGTTTGGAGAAGGTTCCTTCACGGTGCCGGCCGGCAACCCCGGGTTGCGGATCACTGGAGGAGACCTGGCACAGACAAATGGAGCTTCGATCGTAGTCGCGGAGAGCGGATCGACGACGCGAGAATTTGATACCTTGATTACGCAGAACAATTTTAAATCTGACAACACTCCTCAACCGACTCAAAATATCAATGCAACCTTCGTTAATGAAGAGGGTGATGAGATCACCATTGCTGTCGATGAGGTAACGATCGAGTGAGACGATTGTGGATGTCGGTCTTCGCCCTCGGTACGGAATGCGGAATGAGGGATGTCGCGCTTAGCTCTCGGTACGGATTACGGATTGTGTCTAACGGTTATCGAATATAATTCTTATCTTCGTAATTATCCTCTTGTCATTGCGAGGAGCAATGCGACGAAGCTACCGAGCTCAGCGACATCTTCCACTCCAGGAGGATGTCGGTCACGTATTGACAGCCCCCTGGAATAGAAGATGTCGCGTTTCACGCTCGGTAGCCACAGTCAGCTACGCTTCCTTCGCGATGACAAATGGAATCAATCCGCAATTGAGACGGCCTGATTGACACCCAGAGCGCGGAAGTAATATTCTGATCTGTTCTGAATTGTGCATGTAGCACACTAAACGGGTGCGCTCAGGCATATTGCACGAGAATCTCGACATGATCCAGCCGCGGAGTCACGCAAATCGCCGGGTTGAGGCATTCCACGTCGATCTTCAATTCATTCTGGCCGAGCCTCAAGACATCGGGCGGCACGGGATAAGTCATGCGGGTAAAATTGTCCATGATAAACTGCGCCCGAGTGCTCCGCGCATCTCCCGGCAATAGCCTTCCGTTAACTGAGACCTCATACTCATCCGGCTGCGTGAAGTTGTGTACCTGCAAGTGCAAGGTGACTCTCGGCGACAGCGCCCGTTGCCGCGCCGCTTCCAGATCATCGGCAATCCCGAACGGGATGACGTGTGACCCAACCGACAGCTCCACAGGGAGCACGATCGCGTCGATACCCCGGTAGATCCTGTGGTTCTGTCCCGATTCAGCGCCCTGGTTTGGCGCGCGCGGATGTGAATCGAGATCGTAATCGCAGTTGAGAAAGGCAATTGCGCCCGGATCGTGGATCTCGCGCAGCACACGATAATAATCCGGGTGCAGATCGTCGTACCAGACCGTCCCTGTTCGCTCGGATTGCGGTGGCGTATCTTTTCCGTGTCCGTAGAGCAAGTGCCCGTAGTTGAACAGTTGCAGACCATGCGCTCCCCGGTGATACATTAACTTGGCCCAGGCGCGGGTCACTTCCGTCCTTCTCCAGTGGTTCGCGCAGGGGAAAATCCAGCAGTCATGCCCTTCGACCAGTTCCAACCACGGACCGAGGTCCATATCGAATAACATGTATCCGGCGCCAGGCGCAACGGCGTCGACCAACCCCTCATTTACCCACGTGCGCACGTCCATTCCTCGTTGCCAGCACGTGTCGATATCTGCCACGACACGCACATGCAGGTACATGGGCCGACCACGTTCGCTGCTCACGCGGTCCAGAATCTCGCGCGTCTGCCGTACCATGTCCGTGATAAGCGCAGCGTTTTCCGCCTTGCCGAACTCTTTGAAGTAGCGAGGATCGCGGTCGAAATAAAGCGCGACGCCGTCGTTGTCCCATCGGGTGATGAACTCCTCGATGATGGCCATTGGTCGTGACCACGAAAACTGGTACACTTGAAAAGTTAGTCTGGGTAACCTAGAAAGGACTCAGACAATGAAAGGCAAAAGATACACAACTGAAGAGAAAATACGGATGCTGCGGCAGGCGGACAAAGGGAAAACGATCCTGGAAGCATGCCGCGAGAACAACATTAGCGAACAGACTTTCCACCGCTGGAAGCGTGAGTTTGGGATGATTGATGTCGACCAGGCCAAGCGGATGAAGGAACTCTTTGAAGGAGAACGCGCGGTTAAAACGGATGCTGGCGGACAAGATGCTGGGGATAGAGATCCTGCAGGAGACCCTCGAAAAAAAACTGTAAGCCCTGGGCACAAGCGGCAAGTGGCAGAGAGACTTGTGGCTCGGGGCCAGTGTTCGATGCGAGCGGGGTGCCGGTACTTTCGGCTGCACCGTTCCACCTATGCGTATAAGGCGAAGCATCCGGATGCCTGGTTAATGAAACTGAAGGCGGCAGTAAGGCGGTTATCACGGCAATATGCCAGGTGGGGCTATCCGAAGATCACGAAGCTGTTGAAAGACGAAGGCTGGGAGGTGGGTAAACGTCTCGTGCAAGGTCTACGACGCGAACTGGGCTTGGCGATCCCCCAACGCAAGCCAAGACGTCGGGGCAGGGGTGTTTCCACCGGGCTGCCGACCAAGGCCGAACATCCCGGCCATGTTTGGACCTGGGATTTTATCCACGATAAGACGGTCCGCGGTGGCAGTTTAAAAATGTTGACCGTGCTCGATGAGTACACCCGCGAGTGTCGAGTGATCCATGTTGATCGCCATATCAATGCGGAAACGGTGCGCGGTATCATGCAAAAACTGCTTGCCCGTCATGGGCCGCCACAATATATTCGCAGTGACAACGGTTCCGTTCCGAGGAGCGAAGCGACGACATGCGAAGCCATTCATTGAAAAGGAATTGAGAGCCTGGCTAACTGCGATGAAAATCAAAACCCTCTATATCGAACCAGGAAGCCCTTGGCAGAACGGATACATCGAATCGTTGCATGCCCGTTTTCGCGAGGAGTGTTTAAACCGTGAACAGCTATGGACTTTGACCGAAGCCCGCGTGGTGATCGAGGACTGGCGCTGGCTTTACAATAATGTCCGACCCCACCGCAGCCTCGGCAATATCACCCCACGGTGCTTCGCTGAAGACATTAATACCGAAGGCTTGGGCTCCATTCGGGCTACGCCCTCATTGCGCCCAAGCCTTGACTTCCTCTACCAACTTAACTTCAACATTAACCTCTCCAGACTAACTCTCTCGGTGGACCAGTTTACGTAACCCGATCAGTACTAATATAGGTTGGGACTGATTTTAAAATAAAGTTAATCAATACTGAAAATGATTATCAAAAGAAAGAATTTCGTATTCGCATCAATAACTTGGACGATCTCCGGTTTATGTCTTTTTACTAATGTTTTTTGTAATCAATTATCAGGAAGCTATGATAAGAACTTTGAACCCTTTTTTAATTCTAAAATTAGTGAAATATCAGATTTGAATAAAAAGGAGGAATTAGAGAATCTTTTCAGTCAAATTGTATCATTACGTGACATGCTTCGTGGCCGCGGCATAAATGATCGTGGCACTAGCATAAATAATGAATATGAAGATTTAACAGTTAGGCTTTCAGAAAAATTGAAGCAAGCAGTTAGGCAAACGGATATCCGAGCTGCATCGACATTTCTTTTTGACACAGTCGAAGATAATTACAACCGCCAGGCAGGACTATCTGCACTTCGTGAATATCAAGAATTTAAAATCACTGATATTGAGTTACTCAGTAAGTTATATGTATCTTTAGACTACGAGGACAAAAATCACCACTCGGATAGACGATGGGTTGTACCTTCTATTGCAAGAGCCCAACTATCACGTTGGATAGAATACGTGCTTGGTTTAGGAAATGTAGACTCTGCTCCAGCAAAAGAGAAGTATTCTAATCCAAGAAAGTGGTTAATAAGTAACTTGGAATTAGCGAAACAGTTAGATCAGAATAAAGATTTTTTACCTCTTATTGAGAGTAGCCTAGAGGCTGTACAAATAAACTATGGTATTATCAATTCTGTTAAAATAAAAAAAGATAATGTTGATCGGACCCCGTTTACTGTACCAGAGCCCGTGTTAGATCCATCAGGATAGTAAGAGTTTTGATTTGCTTAGATATGGCTCTCTGGACGTATTCGGCCGGAGGCCGATAGCCCAGAGAACTGTGGAGTCTTTGAGTATTACAATCAAGGCGTCCGGCTTCAGATTTTCTATCACATTGGAGTGACCCTAAAAATCGCATCATTTTCAGAGAGAAGTTATGGGGATAGACAGTAAGCTCAATGAAAAGAAAAAGAGAGCCAACAAACAGATTATAGCAATACTGGGGCGAGCAGATACAGGAAAGACGGTAGAGGAAGTCTGCTGTGGCAAACAAGGTTAGAGAAAAGATCTTACACTGATTGAATCGGGAGTTGATGATGATCGATGGGGACCAGGCCAAGCGGATGATGGATTGGGAAGGGAAAACACACTTGAAGCGAATCCTAACGGATACGATGCCTGGTGCGGAGATTGTACAAGAGGCGCTGGGCACAAGCAAGAAGCGGTTGAAAAGTTTGTGTCTCGGGATCGCTGTTCGATGCGTGGGGGGGTCAATATTTTCGTTTTTACCGCTCTGCCTATTCCTATAAGGGGAAGTATCCTTATGCTTGGTTAACAAAGCTGAAAGCAGCGGTGAGATGTTTGTCACGACAATACACTGGAGATAAGGCTACATCAAGATCACGAAGCTGTTGCAGGAGGAGGGGGGCGTTAAGGAACCGATGGTGCATGGGCTGCGCTGTCAACTGGGCTTGGCGATTGCGCTCCATAGACCGAAACATTGATGCAGGGGCACTTCCACTGGCTTGCCAACTGCGACCGAGCATCCCAGCCATCGTCCTTAGTTGGGACTTTATCCACGACAAAACGATTCGCGGGGAGCGATCCAAAATAGCTGGCTATCCATAATGAATATACGCGTGAGGTTCTGCTTATCCACGTCGAGCGTCTCATTACCACCATGAGCGTGCGATCATGCAAAAGCAGATCGACACAGTCACGGGGCTCCATGCTATTATAGCAGCGACAACTCAACGAGCGATAGCGAGAATAACAAACAGATCTATTGAAGTATTGTACTTGTTGCAACTTGATCTGACAGACACTGCTTGATCAAATCACAACTCGGTCAGGCAAAAACATTTATAGTTTTCTTCTCAACTTCTAATCAAATAATAAGTTATCGTCGTGGAGTGCCCCAAAAAAATCCACTCGAAAATTCTTGGCCGATTCCTGGCTGAAGATCAGCATAAAAGTATGATTCCTGCCCATTCCTGCCAAACATTTTGAGGCAAGGTCAGGAAATTAGAGGAAAATATAAATTATTATTGGGTCGTTATTTAAGTGTAACTAATTTTTAATAAGTATCTTATAAGGCATTATTGAGTCCCGTTCATAGTCGGTTTCATCGAGTCGTTTCACACCGTTTACGCGATGAGTGTTTGAACCGTGAAGTGTTGCTCAGCGTAGCTGAAGCCCAAGTTGTAATCGAACAATGGCGTCATAATTACAATAATGAACATCCCCACACTCGTTTAGGCTTTAAAAGCCCACTAGAGTTTGTCAGATTCCTTTCCGATCTTGGCCTCGTCGGGCTAGGCCCTCACTTCGCCAAGATCTCTCATATACATCAATCCTAAAACCATTAACACCCCGATACTCTCTCACTTAAAAATTGGTACGAATAACGGGGTCCGACCACTTACCCTCCACAATCATCAAGTCCTCAATGGCGGAGAGAATAACATCCAATTCTCGATGATCGATTGTATCTAATGGCGATTGAAAATAATTTCGGATCGTCGCACTTCGAATAACGCCGCGACGTCTGAGTACTTCCTTGTAAAGCTGCAACGGGTAGAGAGATTGCATATTCAGGAGAGGAAGCAAGCGATCGAATAAACGCCGTGCTTTTGCAGCATCACCGCGCTCATAAGTATTCCATATCGCTGCATGCACATCCGGAATATCGCAAGCCGGCATCGTCCCGCACACTCCCCTGGCCATCTCGTTCATCATGTGCCGGCCGGCCAATCCACCGAATATCCCGTGCAGCTTTTCTTTACGCTGAACAAGCTCGAAAAGTTTCGAAACCACATGCGTGCAGAAAAGAGATTCCTCCTTGATATAATGAATATGTTCAATCTCATCGATGAGACGCGCCATAAATTCCGGACTCATCGGTGAGCCGACGAAGATGGAGTTTTGAACAATAACGGGAACTTCGGTTGCTGCACCAATGGCTTCAAAATAGCGATATATCCCCTCACTGTGCAGAGGCTTGATTGGTGGTGACATTGCCATGATCCCATCGGCGCCCAATCCGTTCATCGCCTTCGTCAACTCTGCGGCTGCGTGCGCAGACACTCCGCTAGCGACGAGGACTACGGGGATTCGTCCATTCGCCTGTTCACAAACAATGCGGCTGACAAGTAGTCGCTCTTCATCCGAGAGTGCGAAAAATTCACTGACATTCGCAGGAACTACCAACCCATGCGCACCCACATCAATGCTAAAATTAACAACCGAGCGAAGAGACTCTTCATCAATACTGCCATCTTCATAAAAAGGTGCGACAAGAATAACGTATACACCGCGAAATTTATTTCCCATATTATGGACGAGTCAAAAGATCAAAACGTCAAAAAGAATTAACCATGTACACTTTAGAAGAAGATCTCCAAGAGATAATTGAACAAAGCCGCGTTGAGCTTGGGTCTTCTGGGATTATAGCTCGTGTGGAGACTGATGACTTTTTCTGGTGTGGGACATCCGGAATATTAACTTCCACCGACATTGATAGAGGATTCTACATTTGCAGTCTTAGTAAAACATTCACCGCAATTCTGGTAATGAAGCTTCTTGAAAATGGTAAACTAAAATTAGATGACCGAATTTCAATTTATCTCAATAAGATTAGCCCGTTTCAGAATATTACTATTAGGCAATTGCTAAATCACTCACATCGTATTCCAGATTATACAAGCTTTGATAACTACGAAGATGAAGTAAATAAATCTCCACATAATCCATGGTCGCGGGAATACATCTCTTCAAGAGCGAAAAAGATCGGCCTTCTGGAATCTTCGGACGGGAACTGGTCGTACTCAAATACTGGATACATGTATTTATATCAAATAATTGAAATTGTCACTGGGCAAAGTTATGTCGATGCTATTGACGAACTGGTTATCAAGCCACTCGGGTTTCAATACACGTATGTTGCTACTAAGATCGATAAAGGCAAAATTCTGATTCCAGCCTATGACCAATATTTCTCTAAATATGAAGGAGACATACGTTGTCAATATCACCCTGACTGGTGTGCTACGGGTGTACTTGTATCAAATGTTAAGGAAGTATGTTAACTTTACAGAAAACTGTTAGAGGGTTCCATCCTATCAGAAGAGTCAATGCAAGAAGTATTAGAAGGAGTCGAAACACCTTACTGGGTTGGAGGACGAGAAGCGTTATACAATGGCAAGTTGAGTTATGGCCTTGGCATAAGAATCTGTAGAAAATTCCCTCTTGGTCCCTTTTTTGGTCATGGAGGAGATTGCCCAGGCTATTCGATTTGGGCTGGATATATAGATATTTCTGGCGGTAAAAATATAACGAGCTGTGTAGTCTGTAATAGCAGCCTTAAATTTCCACCAGCCGAAGTTTGGATGAAACTGATCAATCGTGTAGTGGAGTAATAGAGGGAGTGTAAATAGAAATCATATTTTCTTTAACTCTCTCTCAATTATTGAAGCAATACTTTCAGGTGTTGCTGTAATAGCGACCACCAGTGCATTTTGGGGCTCCTCAAGAGTATTGTTTGTTGAGCTCCCAGCCGCCTTTTGTCTTTAGCGTAACCCTGATATTTCCATGTATATCCGTTCGAAAGACTTTGTCTCCCTGTTTCGATCCAGCGCTGCCGGTTTCGTAGAACTCCAAGGCCTTCTCTTCCGGATGACCAAACGAGTTGTCTCCGACAGACACGATCGTAACGTCAGGACTGATCTTACGCAGATGATCTAGATAGTAATGTTTCTTGTCTCTTGGATCGTCGAAAAAGGTCAACGATCCGTGATGGCTGGCGAGTAGCAGTGACGAACTGAGCGATTCTACATCGTAACTCCTCACTATACTGTACCTCCACGCAACTGCACTTGAATCGCCGGTGAGCATCATGCTTCCAAGAACTGCACCGTTCGCAGGTCGCCGTTGTTCTACTTTTATAACGATGCTTTGGGCATTCGCATCTGTATCCAAGGCATCATTCTTGGAGTTCATTATTCTGAGTCGCGTGTTGCCGAAATCCCAGCGTTTCATTGCCTCTGGAGTGACCCCAAAAAATCGTATCACTTACCGTGAGAGGTTATCGGGATAAACAGATAACCTCAATGAAAAGAAAAAGATACAGAACAGATCATAGCAATACTGCGGCAAGCCGATACAGGCAAGACGGGACAGGAAGTCTGCCGTGGTAACAACCTAAGCGAACCGCCCTTCTATCGGTGTGGTAAAAAGTCAATCAATTAGGGGTTACCTATAAGTGTGCTTACAGGATGGGTAAACAAATACGGAAGCTACTTAATGATAATATTGATCCTCTCAATAGTGTAGTTGAACTTGATGAAACCTATTAAGGGGCTAAAGAAAGCAACAAACATTAGCATAAAAGGACCCGGTATACACAAGTGGTGTGACTCCTAAAAATCGTATCATTTACCGAGAGAGGTTATGGGGATAAACAGATAACCTCAATGAAAAGAAAACGATATACAACAGAACAGATCATAGCAATACTCCGGCAGACCGATACGGGCAAGACGGGACAGGAAGTCTGCCGCGGCAACAACCTAAGTGAACAGACCTTCTATCGCTGGGGCAAAAAGTATGGCAACTTGGAGCTGGCCGATGCTCTAGCGATTTAAAGAACTGGAAAAAGAGAATACCGAGTTGAAGAAGCTGCTCGCTGATCAAATGCTCAAGAATCAGGTGATGGAGGAAACGCTGTCAAAAAAGTGGTGAGCCCCAAGCAGAAGAAGCTAGCAGTAAAAGGTGCAGTTGAGAAAGGGCTGTGCTCGTTTTAGAGGGCTTTTGCCTATCTCAGTCTCAGAGTTTTGGTCAACGTTCAGCTACAGGTCTAAGCAGGCCAGCAGGAAAGCTCAGCGGTTGGCCGAGCGGATTGTAACCCTGTCCTGGGAACATCCCCGCTACGGTTACCGGCGCATCCGTGCCTTGCTGGTGAAGGAAGGTTGGGCGGCGAGCAGGAAATTTGTACAGGCAGTGCGACGTTCTTCGGGCTTACAGGTAAAGCCACCGAAAAAGCGTAGACACCGTCAAGGAGTCTCTACAGGGTCGCCTACTAAAGCAACCGGTCGCAATCACGTTTGGTCCTGGGACTTTGTCCATGATCGCACAGACAATGGCGGTCCATTAAAGATGATGACTCTGATCGATGAATATACGCGTGAATGTCTGGATATCCGGGTAGCTCGTCAACTCCCCTCATCGGATGTCCTCTCTGTGCTTAGCGAGGCCATTGAAAAGGAGGGAGCTCCCAGCTATATCCGCAGTGATAATGGCAGTGTTCCGAGGAGCGAAGCGACGACATGCGAAGCCATTTATCGCTCATCAAGTACAGCGGTGGTTGCGTGAAAAAAACATCAAGGCGATATATATCGATCCGGGCAGTCCCTGGCAAAACGGTTTCATCGAGTCGTTTCACAACCGCTTACGCGATGTACCGAGGAACGTAGTGACGACATAGCGAAGCGCTCATGTTTGAACCGTGAAGTGTTGCTCAGCGTGGCTGAAGCGCAAGTGCTAATAGAACAATGGCGTCAGACCTATAACAATGAACATCCCCACAGTCGATTAGGCTTTCAAAGCCCACAAGAGTTTGTCAGATTCCTTTCAGATCTTGGCCGCGTTCGGGCTACGCCCTCACTGCTCCATGATCTCTCATATACATCAATCCTAAAACCATTAACACCCGGTAGTTCTCTCACTTAATAATTGGTACGAATAACGGGGTCCGATCACTCTCACTATTCACTTCTAATTATCGTCCTTTTCCTGAACTTTCTTCACCGACATCAGCCACAGATGGTTGTTGACAAGATTTGGGGATCGGTAACGAACGCCATCCAGGAAATGATTCGGGCGTCGGCTACAGATCCAATCCGATACCAAATATGAACTGGAAATCGTTTTCCTCCGGTTCCTTACCGGTGGCGTCGGGAATAGGATTCGCTGTCCAGTCCCATACAAAGGAAACATTAAGGTTGAGCCTGTTTGTAATCTCGAACTCGATGCTTGTTATGGAATGTGAAATAACTCCCCCGGAAGCTTCGTCGGCATAGCGTAACTCATAGATTCCGTTCAGATCCAGCCATTCTGTGATCTCCGTTACGAAATGGGATCCGACTGAGAACGAGAGCGCCTCATCGCTTGCCTGTTCTCCGACCTGCACGGTGGAGAACCGTGTCAATTGATAACTGATTTCTGTCGTGGTATCCCATTCCGTTTTTGAGTTTCTCTTAATGTTGTAGCCGACCCCTGCGCCAAGAGAATAGCGGTTATCTATGTTTTGAAAGGGATTCGCGAAAGACTCAATGGCGAAGGGGCGAACGAAAAATTTCTTTGTAAAAGAAATATCGAAATATGAATTAGTGCGATGACTATTGGCCGTTTCTATTCCCTCGGTTTTACTGAAAGTTCCGATGTAATCGAAGTAGAAGCGGTTATTCGCGGTTCGATGCTGGATCGTCACCAAGGTATTCCAGTCGGCTTGTTCGGTGTTTCCGCTCCCAATGTTCGCGCCGACGGTGGCTTTTGCGGACCACAAGTCCAGTTTCTTGGGGCTCCCAGCAGCGATTGAAAAAACGTCTGAGCGATTTATTACTAGGTCTTTCTCCGACTCCGTAACCACGAGTTCATCTCCTTTCATAAAGAGTTTGCCAGTTGCAGTTTGTCGATCTCCATAACGGACCATTTGCGATCGTGCCGAGTGCATCTGCGCTACATCGTCCCAATCGATGTCGAGGAGGCCGAGTTTGTCGCTGTCAAACTCGACGGTGTAATCATACATCTCTTTAATTTCACCCTTTAGCCACTCTCCCGAGGTCAACTGGATCCAGTCGAACTCATCGGGTGGTGGTGGTAGTGGACTCCATGCGGCGTAGTTCCCCATTGGAACGCCGAGAGAAAGGAGAGAAATGGAACTGACGAGTCGAATAAGGTACATTTTCTGTCCGAGACTTCTCATATGATTTGTTAGAAAGGTTGGATTTATCGATTTTTCGATATGTTACGTGACCTGCACCCTTATGCTGTACCAGAGTCAGTTTTAAATCCAGCAGGGTGGCAAGGGTTTTGATTTGCTTAGATATGGCGCTCTGGGCGTATTCGGCCGAAGGCCGATAGCCCAAAGAACAGTGTCGTCTTTGAATATTATAATCAAACCTCCAGGATTCAAGTTACTCTTTCACTTCAGCTAGCGTACAAAATATCTTGGGGTTAAGAAGTTCATCTTGTAAGCGTCCATTGAAGCTCTCAATATAACCATTTTCTACGGGTCTGCCTGGCTGGATGAAATACAGATGGATACCTTGGGTGTAAGCCCACTCATCCAATACTTTGCCGGCAAACTCGGGGTCATTATCGACGGTAATGGTTTGAGCAAGACCGATTCCTTCAGCGGCTTTCGCCAGTGCAACGGTAACTTTACGTCCACCGATGGAGGTATCGGCCAGAAGCAGTGAGCAAGCTCGGGTATCCTGACCGACAACGTTGAAAATGCGCAAAGGGGTGGCCGTTAGCCAACTGACCTGCTCCCGATTACTGTACCAGAGCCAGTGTTAGATCCGGCAGAGTGGTAAGGTTTTTGATTTGCTTATCTTAGCCTCAGTGGGACAAGGTTCAGCTACCGGCCCAAGCAGGTCAGTAGGAAAGCTCAGCGATTGGCCGAACGGATAGTGACGTTGTCCTGGGAACATCACCGCTACGGTTAGCGGCGCATCCGTGCCTTACTGGTAAAAGAGGGCTGGACAACAAGCAGGAAGTTTGTCCAGGCAGTACGACGTGCAGAGGGCTTACAGGTAAAGCGAACGAAAAAGCGCAGACCCCGTCAAGGGGTCTCAACATGGCTCCCCACTAAAGCAAAAGGACACAATCACGTTTGGTCTTGGGACTTTGTCCATGATCGCACAGACAATGGCGGTCCATTAAAGATGATGACTCTGATCGATGAATATACGCGTAAATGTTTAAGCCACCGGGTAGATAGACAGCTCACCTCAACCGATGTCCTCTCGCTACTCAGCGAAACCACCGATGAAGAGGGAGTTCCAAGCTATATCCGCAGTGATAATGGCAGTGAGTTTATCGCTAATCAAGTAGAGCGGTGGTTGCCCGAAAAAGACATCAAGGCGATCTATATCGACGTGTTTAAGGACAGCCTCCAATATGGCGCCCGGTTCCCTGTGTTCCAGCCCTATCACAACGGGGTTTTATCGCAGTTGCACAGGACCAGGAACGCCCTTCAGTCAAAGAGTTTCTCATCCCCGCTTGCGGCCGAGTGCGCTTGCGATCCTCCTCTTAGCAATTCCAGGGGTAAAGGGTGATCGTCACTAACGCGGCCCTTTTGGATCGACTCGACATAAGCCTTGCCCAAGTCGGCCAGTATGAACCAACGCTTGCCGCAAACAACGCTACCCCTGGCCCCCAGGAACTCCCACTTTAAGAATCCCTTGAGTGCCCCCACATGATCACCAAACCAGAACAAGAACCCGTTGCCTGCGCTCCGAGAGATGCAAAGCGGATCGTATCCCAACAGGGCATTGAAAACCACACTCGACTCTTTGCCAGAGACTTTCATCACGGCTATGCTATCGGGGCCAGGGATCATGCCGATCAGGCCTCCCTTCCTGACGTGTTGGTGCAGTTGGATCAAACTCGGAAGGTATTTCGAGTCTCCCTTGAAAGGCAGGAATGGGGCAGAGTTTATCCTCAAAAGGTGAACGCCCCTACGGCGGAGTTGAGCTAAAGCGGATGTATTCATACTTTTGACAACAGAATTGAGAGGGATTTACCTTATCAGTTGGATTGTAGACTCGGCTCATTTGCGTAATGTGCATTGTGAGGCGTGTTTGCCTGATGCGTGTGATGTGAAAGGGAGGGGTTTATGCTCCAAACTGAGCTTCCTTTCTGGGACTCTATCCCGGTCGTTTCTCCCGCGATAACGCAGGCCACGACCGCGGCGCGGCGCAGGTTGTCCGAAATATCATCCCTGAATTCGCCCAGGTACTCACTTCTGGCTGAGTTCTTGTCTTCTCTCAAAGCATCATCAACCACCGATTGGAGCAACGTGGGGTTCATTGTCCTTGAGGCAGCATTCCAAACCAAAACACCACTTGGTTTATTTTCGAAATGCGAACAGTACTGCTCATAGCACCATCCCTTTTTAGCGTATGGACTGGAGATTACGATCATGCGTCCTCCGAGCGTGAAGAGCCCCGGCCGGACTGCTCGGATCAACTCGGTGTCGGATCTGATCTTGGCTTCCTCCTCCACACCGAAAAAACAAGCCTCATCAATTATTGAGCATACCAAAGTGAATCCCCGAACGGTTCTGAAATCGCCTGCCATGACCCTCACAGAGATGTTGTTTTTCAGGTCAAATCCGTCTCTTGTCTCCTCCGCAATTTCATTCTTGAGGATGTCGGTTTCAAAGATCGAGCGCAGGTAATTCTTGATGATTCCGGCCTGTGCCTTGGTCGGGGCTATGATCGGTAAAATCGCTTTCTCACCTTTAGCCAATTTCTCATGATGTCCGGCCAAGGTGGCCTCGTATGCTCCAACAATGGAAATGACACGTGACTTCCCTCCTCTTCTACCGATCAGAAACAAAGCTGTTTTAAAACCTCCAGGTTCAAACTGGGGTTTTCGCTCCCAGCCGGTGTAAAGGCGGATGAGTTTGGCTTTGTCCTTCGTTGGCTTCATATCCAATCCGCAAAGCACCTGCATGGCGGTCAACCAAGCCTGCCATGAATCCAAATCGCCCAGGAAGGGTTTAAAAATGTTCTCATCCTCAATGGCCTCGATGATGTTGTTAATCCGCATTCTGGCAAGCCTTCAAAGTTATTTCAGTGGCTGCCTTATCAAGTCCCAGCGTCTTGAGAAGCCCTAAGTAAGCATTGACCGCCTGCACATAAGATCCGCTCTCAAGTTCACTCGTCTCAACGGCAATCACTTCCAGCGTTTCGATGTAGACAGATAGAAATGCAGCACGGTCACAAAGTGATTTTTTCATTACTGACACCGCATTGGAATCACTGACGAATTCTTCATATCGACTCCTAATCGTTCGGACCGAAGCCATTCTCAAATCTGCCTGTTTCCATAGCTTAGGCACATAGGTTACTGGCAGCCGTCTCCTTGGTGTGGCTTTGCTTCGCTTCTTCGATTCCTGTTGTGATTTCTCCATAGTTGGCCCTTACGGGCCCCAGGGCGGTGTACCAAAATACCGCCTTTCAGTCACACACCGTTTCAACCCTCCTCGTTACAGGAATACAAAATACCAGGCCTCTCCGGAGGAGGAGGTTCGGGTTCAAAGACCACCACTTTGAGCTCAGGCCATATCAACTGGAGATGGTCCAACACCAATCCCTCATTTCCACCTTCTGAAAATACTATAGCAGGATTCCCATAATCCTCTGGAATCATGACATTAAGAGCATCTGCCAATACCTTGTCCGAACTCACCCATTCCCCCACGGGGTTAAAGGTGATCACCTCATCGCGGATCTTAATTACCAGCACTACTATTCCCTTTCTTTCTGGCCGGGGTTTTCTTAACGAGCCTCGTCCCTCTGCCGTCCTCAACAAACTGCCTTCCAGCTTTATCTCTTTTTCTTCTAGGCTCTTTAGGCTTGGAAACACGCTTCACGATGCATCCCCTTTGATAATCCACTTACCCTTGGCAGTACGATTTTCTCGAATCCATGTCGAAAGTGTATTCGGTGAGCAATCGAGTTCCTCAGCAACGCGATATTGTTTCACACCTTGGTCAATCTTGTCCCGGATCTCATCGCCACGGCCGTTCAAAATCCGACTACCCCTTCTACGACCGAGAACCACGCCATGAGCCTTTCGTGCAGCCAAAGCTTCACGCGTTCGCTCACTAATCAAATCACGCTCAATCTCCGCGAGCATCGAGAACATAAAGAAGGTAACCTTAGTCCCTACATCACGCTTGCCGTCCTCCAATACCAAACCCTCCTTAATGAAGTGGAGAGATGCCCCACTGTCTTTGACAAAGAACTCAACTAAGCGGCATATCTGACCGACACTCCGGGCAAGCCTCGATAATTCACTGAAGATTATCACATCGACCTTACCCTCCCGGACCGCATCCTTTAGAACATCAATACCGCGTTCCTTCTCACCCTTGCGACTACTCACCGTCGTTTGCACAACGCGGTCTATTTGCCAGCCCTGCTTATTGGCGTATTCATAGATTGAAGCCTTTTGCCCCTGGTAATCCTGGCCCGTTGTCGATACCCGGCAATAGCCCCACACGATCTTTTCATCCTTCATTTTAATTTTTCCTTATTTTTAAATAATTAGATTTGTGCTTCTTGGTCGTTGTTTTTCAGTCCAGCGATAATCGCTTCGGTGTATCTGGTTGCGTCTTCTTCTTTGAGGCAACTTAAGCTCTCTACCATCTGGCGGTAGCAAAATCTCAGGTCGGCCCTTATTTCAATTTTTTCTTCTGCGTATTCGCTTGGGGTTCTCGCTTGTCTTGCTTTTTCTAAAAAGTCTATTTTGGTTTATCCTTTCTTTGAGGCGCATCTGCATGAGCCCTTGTTTTATCTCATTTCTTAAATAATTGTAGTTCTGCACTGTATTGTGATAAAAATATCAATTAAGTCAACCCTTTAAATCAATTTTTTTTCTATCTAAACGGTCGTTTATTTGCGTTAAGCACTCGGTGGTAAATCGATGCCCCCGTCGATCCTTTTAAAGCATTCTCGATCCAAACAGGTATTTGGAGTAGCATGGGGTATCCAAATAATTTCTTTTAAAAAATCAGCCTTTCCTCTGTTTCCTCTAGCTTTTCCTAAAGCTTGGGATCTAGTCCTCCCTACATCAGCCTTTATTCTGGTCCTACCTACATGCCCTAATCCATGTGGTGTTATGCTTTCTTCTCGACCAAATCGGTGCTGTTGAAAACTCCCTCCATACGATAGATGAGTCTGTCTTCAATCCCTTCGGTGCATCATTACCTCAGTTGCTTTGGTGTAAATTATCCTTGGCTTCTGTTGTAACGATAACTCACACCGTTTCAACTGACCTCGTCCTCATAATCCTCTGCTAGCCAAGTTATAAGTTGGCGTGCACCAAATCTGGTCATGTGCGTAACGTGCCTTACATCATCTTCGAGATAATATTCGTCTGCTTTGGCACAGGTAATTGCTTCATCGAAATCGAACTCATGTTTTTTTAACAATCTCTCAATGTATTCGATTTGTCGTGGTGTTACCTCACGATGCCAGTTCTTTGGCTTTAGGTTCCAATCCTCATGCATTATGTATTGGAAAAAATACGTATTAGAGTTTGTTGATCTTCAGTCAGCATCAATCGTGCTTCCTCCCAATCCACATTTCTGATGCTGGTGGGATCTCCCTGTCCTATTTTTGTACCACGGTCACGGAGTTTAAGGATTAATGGTACAGCCTCAAAGAGGTAAACGTCCTCAGTTACGATCCCATCCTCTGACCCCTTAAGCACCAAATAAAAATCGGGGTAGTTGTCAGCATTGATATCGAGGTAGGTTTTCCTCGGCCCGTACCATTTTACATTCACCGATCTGTCCTTGTGCTCCCCCGACTTGAAGCGGCCATCGAAAGCGATGTTGCCGGGTCGCTCTAATGCGATGTCGAATACCACGCAGGCAATAAACTCACCTACGCTCCCACGATCAAACTGCCTCCCTATCATCGTTTCAATTTCACCGATTAGCGAGGCCATCCTTTCCAAGTCGTTGAAGCGATTCACCAATCCACTCTGAAGCAAGTGCGGGATCGTTGACAAGGGGGAAAATGGTGAGCCCGCAGGATGGCCGAGGATTCATTTTCATCCCCCCCTACCTTTAGCTGACATCGCGAGAAATTAACCCCACAGTCCTCCAAATTCACGGCATCGTGTCACCGGGTCAGCAGGTTCCGTGGTCTCGACCACCTCACTTCGCCAAGATCTCTCCTATACATCAATCCTAAAACCATTAACGCCCGGTTACACTCTCACTTAATTATTGGTACGAATAACGGGGTCCGATCATCTGTTCGGTTGTGGATCTTTTTCTTTTCATTGAGGTTATTGACCTGTCCCCGTAAAACTGGACCAGGAAAGATTTAGTCTGGCGTGGGTGGAAAACCTAATAAAAATAGGAGAAAGAACCATCCATGAAAAGCAAAGGTTCACGAGGCGCAGCCGAGAAGGCCTGACAAACGATATAATAAAGAACAAATCATCTATGCCCTAAGGCAGGTTGAAGGTGGTCGAAGGATCGCTGAAGTGTGCCGGGAGTTAGGCGTGAGCGAACAGACCTACCACCGTTGGAAGGGTAAATACGCGGGCATGGGAATAAGTGAATTAAGACGGCTGAAGCAACTTGACGAAGAGAACAGCAGTTTGAAGAAACTGGTAGCTGATCTGAGCCTGGACAAGCACATGCTGCAGGAAGTAATCGCAAAAAAGTTATAAAGCCAGTGGGCAAGAAGGCGATTGTTGAGTGGTTAGTGGAAGCTTATGCAGTGAGCAAACGCCGGGCGTGCAGGCTGATGCAGTTGTATTGGTCGAGTTATAACTATCAGCCGGTGATGAGGGACGAACGCGCGCTGATTGTGCGCATACGAGACCTCGCCGCCGCGCGTGTGCGCTACGGGTATAGGCGAATCACGGTGTTATTAAAGCGGGAGGGCTGGTTAAAGCGGGAGGGCTGGTCGGTAGGAAAGAAACGCGTCTATCGGATCTACAAGGCTGAAGGGCTGGAAGTGCGCACGAAGAAACGTAAGAAGCGTGCCGCGCAAAGGCGGGTCTCACTGCCCGCGGCTTCAGCTGCCCAGGAACGCTGGTCGATGGACTTTATGAGCGATCGGCTGGTCAACGGCCGCCCTTTCCGCATTCTCACCGTTGTCGATCAGTATACCCGAGCTTGCCCACTGCTTCTGGCCGATACGTCCATCGGTGGTCATAAAGTCACTGCAGCACTTACGAAAGCCGCTGAACGAATCGGTCTTCCCGAAACCATTACCGTCGATAATGGTCCTGAGTTTGCCGGCAAAGTAATGGATCAGTGGGCTTATGGCCATGGCATCAAGCTGGATTTTATCCGGCCAGGTAAACCCGTAGAAAATGGCTATATAGAGAGCTTCAATGGACGCTTACGAGATGAACTTCTTAACACGGAGATATTTTGTACGCTGGCTGAAGTGAAAGAAAAACTTGAAACCTGGCGGCTTGATTATAATACTCAAAGACCACACAGCTCTCTGGGCTATCGGCCTCCGGCCGAATACGCCCAAAGAGCCATGTCTAATCAAATCAAAACCCATACCACCCTGCCGGAACTAACACTGGCTCTGGTACAGTAATCGGGTGCAGGTCAAAACCACTCTGTCGATAGACTTCTAAGTTCATGTTGTTTGAGATATGACATATTTATCGACCGACTACTTGTGCAGCAAGAAACGACTTTAAATCACTGATATCTCGCTCAAAGTCGATTTCATCTATAGTATACGACATTGCGGTCTTTCGTATAGCATACCGCTCATCGACTCATCTGCACAACACAATTTGTAAGATAGTGTCATGGTCGTATGGTCATTTTAATTTCTTCCAAACCAATCATTCTGACAGGGAATTCTTATTAAGAATTATCTTCAGACATTTTAGCAATTCTCTGGAAAGCTGTGGGGGGCGGACCTTTTATGAGGTGCTGTAAGATGACTTCTGCACATTGATCTGGACTCGTAGAAGAAGTGTCGACTTCAATGTCATATATGCCTGGGGTATGAACTTCATGCTCCCACTTGTGAAGAATATCTGGCGGAGGAGCGTCTTCCGGAATTTCCTTTCCTTTAAGCCATGTATTTCGACGACGTTCCCATACGATTCCGATAGGACACCGAACACCCACCAATAGCACGGGTAGTCCTTTCAAACGTTGGGCACTATCGGCAAGGATCCCTAGGGGTTTCGAGTAAGCGTCATGATGTCCGACATCTACAGTCACGTTTAAACCCAATCTGCTATGTGCGGCTATAGATTCATACATCGCTGCGTATAGCACAGTGATGAGAGGTTCGAGATCCGGTCGCTCTCCGCCAGGCCGCAATCCGATTGAGGGACTATAACGCTTTGGTATAATGTGGTTCTTGAATGGATCGACCCCCATGTTCATCCAGGGGCCATCAAAAGTTTCCTGGATCACCGCAGCAATGCTGGACTTACCTGATCGAGGGGTCCCATTCAAAATAACAATTTGTCCAATATCATTTGCTTGTGTCATTATACTTCCTTTCTACTGATAGTAGCGTTCTAATAATTGATAAACTTCAGACACTTATCAGAGAGTTCTTCAAAAGGGGATATCGCTTCCACGTCTATTGTAACTAACCCCAGCACTTGAAGTTTTCAAAAATCAACGAAGTACCGGTAGTCTCGTTTGTCGGTATCTTTGGCTGTGCGCAGAACAACCCAATGGTGCTTATCGTTCAGCGTATCCATGTCCTCGATCGTCCAGTCTAGATTGGTCACGAAGAAGGACACTGCCCGTTTGATCCCCGGCAAGTTGTAGTCGTCCAGAATAATTATTCCTCCCTTGCGCACTAGACGCCCGAGGTAGAATAAGTCCAGGAAGACTGCGTCGAAGCGATGGTTGCCATCAATAAACCCTAGGTCATAACTTCGATCTTCATTCAGAAACTGAGGAAGTGCAATTTGAGATTCTTGAGCATGGTATTCAACAAGCTGCTTGACTCCTGCTTCCTCAAGGTTCTGCAGTCCACAGTTGGCAAATCGCCCTGCTTGATTAGGGTCTAGCACAACATGCCGAGCAGTTTGATCTCCAATCATGAGTAAACCCATACAGATAAAAAGTGCAGAGATTCCATAGCCCAGACCAATCTCGATCGTCTGCGTTGAACCTTCTCGGGATACCCATTTCAGCAACGCTTCACCTTCCCCTGTGCTTACACCTACGGGGAAGACCCTATGCGTTGTGCCATTCGAATTCGCTACAACGGATCCATCCTTGGATAATCTTTCAATTACTTTACGTACCTGTTGAATCGCTATATCTTTATTCATTGTATCCTCCATGCGATTGTCATGTATTAATCCGAATACCCATGATAGTTTGCGATCGCCAAACCGGCTGCAATGCCGGTGAAGGCATCGAACTCAATCAGCTTTCGGGGGAATATGCTCTGCAACAGGTCTTGAACGGGTGGTAGCTTCGAAGAGCCACCGGTACAGATCACTGAGTCGATTCCATTAACGTCGCACCCTGACGATGAAAGCAGTTTCTCAATCGCATCATAAATTTTCGACAACATCTCTTCCATATATTGGTGCAACGCCTTTCGGGTGATCGTCACTCGGAGCTCGAGCTCGGGTACCCAGATTACGGATTCATGATCCTTGGTGAGTCCAATCTTGGCCTCCTCAATTGCCTGAAAGACCCTGTAGGATAGATTCAGAGAGATCAATCGTAGCAATCGAACTAGTTTCTGCTTCGTCTTCCCTTTTTCACGCATACCATGGGTGATCAATTCACGGAGTTCACTCCGGTTGAGTTCGTGTGTATGCTGCCAGATGAGCAGCCGTTCGGCAAATTCCCCGAATCGAAACGTTACCTTTTTTTCATCGCCGATGCTTTTGCTCGTAATTAACGCTCGCTCGCCCAGTTCCGGGAATACGGCTCTCCGATAAATCAGCTTATCAATATCATCCCCGCCCAATTCGAGTCCCAGTGTGCCCAGAATCTTGAATGCCTTCGTGGTCGTCCTCAAAATGCAAAGGTCAAGCGTACCCCCGCCAAAGTCGAACGTCAGGTAGGTTCTGTCGGGGCGCGATTCGGCCCGATGCAGGAAGCTCAAAGATGCAGCGACCGGCTCTGGATAAAAGGAAGCATTCGAGAAACCGGCAAAAGCACACGCAGGGACCGATCGAATACATTGATGTCGGTCAGCGAAGCATCCCCAAGCCAGGTCTTGATACTTCGAAAAAGGCGGCTCGGGAGGTGTGTATCGGTAAATGCGTGCACCTTAATCCAGTCCTCAAAGTAACCAGCCATTGTACCTATGCTCAAAAGGAATTCGCCCGCCTCTTCCTTCTCTAATCGGATCCTCCTTCCCCTGTTGTCATCCAAGTAGGATTCTATCGCATGATGTCCAATACGGGGGAAAAAGTCGCGGTTTAGATACAGCGCACTCGGCAGTACTGCGGGAACGGCAGCGGCGGCGTCCAGATTGAGCATCCGGAGATTTTTCCCGTCGAATATGGCAACCGATGAATTTGTCGTACCGAAATCAACGCCCACCCCGATTCTGTTCGGACTGCGGTGAAGATAGGAGGGGCCTATGGGCATGCGGGCAAAAGGTTTGGTGGCGTCAACTTTCCTGAAAACTGAGGAATTAGACTATACAACCTTTTGTCCGATATTATTCAAGCACAAATTTACATAAATACTTTATAGTAAACCTCTTATAAATAAATACTAACAGCGAAAAACAATACTGTCAAGTTCTGATTCGTTCCTCTTCGTCTAATGCACTTCGAGTTAGAAGGGGTCAGGGCTTGTGGGTTTTTGAGAGGGTTGAGCGCAGCAAAATTCCCGTCCGGCTAAATGCCATTGTTATCTAAATTCTACACTTTCACGGACTATATAATATTTCTTGAAAGCCAATTGTATGCATACTCTCTTTCTTGATCCGTATGTTAGGTCGCAATTGAACTGCCCACAACTTCTGGACGATATGCAACCCAAAACTTAATCCAGGGTGGTATTACTGTGACGAGATGATCCCAGCTGCCTGGCTCAGCATCAAGATTATATTCCCCGAGTCCAAATTCCTTCACCTTTACTAAAACGAATCCACAGCTAAGTAACCCATTGATAAGTGTGCTTAGGGTTTGACGGTATTCACGCGGACCTGGAATTTCTGGCTTATCCACGCCTGCCTGGAATACCCAGTCTTCGTCTCTATACGTAATCTCAGAACCATCCTGATAATATTGGCGGAGAGTATATCCATCGCCGTTCCAATCCCCTGTTCCTATACCAAGCGCGAATGGATTGGCTGCCATAAAATGGTATATTCCATCCTTTCGAAGAACCCGTGCGACTTCTCGAAAGACATCATACGAGGATGGAACGAAGTTTAGCGAGTAAGGATGCCATACGAGGTCAAATGAATCGTCTTCGAACGTTGACAGGTCACGCATATCGCCCTGAACAGTTTTAATTTCAACATCGTAGTGTCGGGCTACTGCCTGGTCCTTTTCAAGCTGACCGTCAGATATATCAAGCACGGTCACCTTCGCTCCCAAGACAGAAAAAGCAGCCGACTGTTGGCCACCGCCACCACCCAGACAGAGGACACTCTTTCTTGTGACGTCGCCGACAACATCATCCAGGTTTAGTTTTTCTCTAGCTGAACTATCGTCGAGATCGAGCCACGGCCTGGTAAACAAAGCGCCTGCCCTAACAAGAGCCTCCCACCGCTCTTTGTTGTATTTGTAAACGTTATCCATTCGGGATTGTCTTAATGCGACCTAACATATTGTAGGCAGCGTCTACGCATCTGCCGATTGGGTATCATATTCTTTGAAGCGATAGGAACAAGAGAATTTGTAAACTCCTATGCTGAGCTCACTAATCACTGTGGCTTGAGAATGCTAAGGAGCAGCATCTATCAGACATTCATCAAAGTTTATTCATCATATACCTTGACATTCGACATATAATATGTCGAATGTCAAGGTATGCCAAAAGATAAAATGGATTTACTACAAGGTACCCTCGATATGTTGATATTGAGGATTCTCGCTTCTGGTAGCCGTCATGGCTATGACATTGCTAAACGGATACAGATTATCTCTGGTGAAGTGTTACATGTTGGGCAGGGTTCTCTCTATCCCGCATTACATCGCCTAGAAAAGCGTGGATTCATTCGCGCTATATGGAGAGATTCGGAAACAGGTCGCAGGGCAAAGTTTTACTCGCTGACAACTGACGGGAAGAGAAAAATCACCGAACAGGAAGCTTACTGGAATGATTTCAGTAACGCCGTAAATTTAATTCTTAAAAAGGGTTAGTCCTACGCTAAATGAATTTATTTAGACAGCTTCTTTTTTCCCTACGTGCACTCTTTCGCAGTAATGTGAAGCATGAAGAACTGGATGATGAAGTTCAATTTCATCTGGAAATGTTAATTGAAGACTTTAAACGCGAGGGTATGAGCCAGGAGGAAGCGCGCAAAGCAGCCCTGCGAAGTTTTGGAAATAGAGAGCAAATCAAAGAAGAATGTCGTGAAGCTTGGGGAGTAAGCATTTTTAATAACTTCATACGTGATGTACGATATGGCTTTCGACAATTATGGAAAAATAAAGGTTTTAGTATAGTCGTAGTGTTTGCTTTATCGATTGGTATTGGGCTGGTAGTTACCATATTTAGTATCGTAAACGGATATATCATTAGAGGTCTACCATTCGACGAATCAGACAGGCTTTTTCATTTGAAATGGAATAACGTCAATAGCCACGTGCAAAAATCCAGGCCCGAATTATTGATAAATGTCTATGACCTTAATGATTTCCAGGAACAACAGACGACCTTTGAAGGGCTTAGTTGCTCCGACAATTCCATTATAAATATAAAGGGTGATGATTACGCGCGTCGTTATAACGGTTGTTCAATCTCAACTAATTTCCTTGATATACTACGTGCCAAACCTCTATTAGGGCGCGGGTTTTTTAAGGGTGAAGACCTGCCGGGTGCCGAGAATGTAGTGATTATCAGCTATGGAATCTGGCAGAAAGACTTTAGCGGTGATCCTGACATTATTGGTCGATCTATGCTTTTAAACAGTGTACCACACGCCATCGTAGGCGTGATGCCTCATGATTTTAATTTTCCCCGGAGGGCAGAACTTTGGTTTCCTTATCGTAAAAACTTAACTTTAGTAGAAAGAAAAGATAGTGATAAGTTGACTGTTTTTGGTAGGTTGAAAGATGGCGTCACCGTTGACGAAGCATTAACAGAACTTAATGGAATAGCCAGTCGCTTAGAACAGGAATATCCTGATAGCAATAAGGGGTATAACTCCATCGAGATTAAACCTTATATTAAGGAACTAATTGGCGGAGGTAGAATGGCTACAAGATTAATAACCATGCTCGTTCTAGCATTTATGGTGCTGCTAATTGCCTACTCTAATGTAGCGAATTTGCTTTATGCCAGATCTATCTTACGCAGCAAGGAACTCGCTCTACAAAGTGCAATAGGTGCAACTAGAAAAAGAATTATCACTCAAATCCTAACCGAGAGTCTGTTAATAGCAATAATCGGTGCAGTTTGTGGCTTTCTTATAGCGAATAGGGCTTTAGATTTTTTATGGAAATATTATTTGGTCATGATTCAGGGACTAGAATGCCCATCATGGATTAATTTTGAAATGGATGGCGCCGTATTTTTCTTTGTCATCGGTCTAACTGTTCTGACCGTCTTTATCTCGGGAATGGTGCCGGCGCTTCAGGTATCTAAAACTGATGTAAATCAATTACTAAAGGAAAATGCCCGCACTTCCTCCAGTTTAAGTTCGGGTAGTTTTAATAAGTTTTTAGTCATTGTACAAATTGGCATATCCTGTGGGCTCCTAATAGGTTCAGGATTGCTTGTAAAATCATTATTAAAACAAACCGATATCGATTTACCCTATAATCCTAAAAACATATTCAAGGCGAGCACTTCATTATTCGACACCGACTATCCTAATGATTTAGATAAAATCACATTTTTAAAAACCTTTCAAAATAATTTTAAAGCTATTCCAGGAATTGAGGCTGTCGCATTTACTACATCCCTTTTTGAACCGATGACTTTGATCAGGTTTATTGCGATTGATGGAGTGAGTTATGCAACAGAGGATGTAACAAAGGATGATTACCCGCGTGTTCATTGTGCAGGTATTTCCAGCGATTACTTCGATATCTTGGGAGTTTCTGTATTAGAAGGAAGGTCGTTTAATGATACCGACACTGCTGAATCGCAACAGGTAGCTATAGTTAACACTCTATTTGCCAATAAATATTGGCCGGATCAAAGTCCGATCGGTAAACGGTTTAAAGTAAAGCGACCTGTCGAGAAACCTTGGTTAACCGTTGTCGGTGTTGCTCCAGATTTAACAATGGAAGGTCTAAATACTGATACTAGCGATGGCGCAGGATTTTATGTCCCTATGGCTCAGGAGACCACTTTTGTTTTTAATATAGGCGCACGCCATATGACTCTCCTTCTAAGAGGAATAGGTGGCGATCCTATGAATTGGTTACCAACTGTACGTGAAGAGCTGATAAAATTAAATCCTAATCAACCTCTTTATAAAATTAAAACCATTCAAGATTCTATCGATGATAATTTCCGATGGTTAAAATTTAACATAGGGCTTTTCATTACATTTGGTATCGCAGCATTTCTCCTCGCTGTCATTGGTGTATACGGAGTCATGACGTTTTCAGTAAATCAGCGCACTCATGAAATAGGAATCCGCAAAGCATTGGGTGCAGAACCTCAAAAAATAATTGCGATGATAATTAAGCAAAGTAGTGCTCAAATAAGCATTGGAATATTTATTGGATTGCTATTCGCACTAGCACTATCCCAAGTATTAAACAGTGCATTTATGGATTTTTCACCCAATGACATTACGGTCTATATAACTGTAATTGCATTAATTGCATTTGCCGGATTGTTTTCAGCCTGGTTACCAGCGCGAGTAGCTGCCCGTGTTGATCCAATAGTGGCAATTCGTTACGAGTAACTTATTTTTTGGTTATTTTACTATGTCAATGGATGTTCAACTGCCAGATATTCCTAAAAAGAAGCACAGGTAACATATGAATTAATTATAAAATGAATATTAAAAAAGAATTATTGGTCATATGGGCATTAGTTATATCTTCTGCATTGCTCAGAGCGGCACCACAAGATCAACAGGTATTTACCGATTGGGAGGATGTTCCTCTTAATGTAGAATTTCCCAATCCGGAGGATATTCCAGAAGATATTGTAATAGGCATTTCACCTAATAGTGTAGAGTTTGATGGTGGATTGGTGATTGAATCTCTTTTTTTCTTCCCCATCACTTTCTCCCAAGAGAATATATGGTATATCTTAAATGGTCAGACGGGAACAATCACTTTTGAAACGCCAGCTTTTGAGGTGCAATTCTACGCAGCGAATTTCATTGCGGAAGATGGTTCAATCGAAGTATTTGATACCGATAATAATTTACTTATCAGGGTAGAGGAACTACCGTCAAACATTAACCCAGTAGAAACTCCCAACCCTCAATTCTTTAGTTTCAATTCCAATGAATTAGGTGCACCTGGAGGTATTGGAAAGATCCTATTAAAAGATAATGCAGAGATAATCGCCGATTTTTTTACGGGATTTGTGAATAGTTTTACTGCCATCGACGATTTTGGATTTACCCCAATCGCGAATTTTGAACCACCACCGGTAGGCACGCCTTCAATCACTATCCAACCCGTTAGTCAGGAAGTGCAGTCCGGCGCTACAGTAAGCTTGTCCGTTGACGCCAATGGCGACGATCTCACCTACCAGTGGTATATTGGCAACAGCGGCGATACTGCCAACCCCGTCGCCGCGGCCACCGGCAGCACCTTCACCACCGGTGCGCTCACCGCGAGCACAAGCTTCTGGGTGCAGATTACGAACGCCGGTGGTAGCACTGACAGCGATACCGCGGTCATTACCGTAGCAGCTCCTTCGGTGCCACTCGTTCTCGACGGCTCGGGTGATATAGCTGGGGAAAACATCCAGCATCCCAACGGGAACATATTTGACCAGATCCTGCTTACCGGGGAAAGCATCAAGCTCCAGGCAAAACCGGGACAGATCACCCGCGTCTCTTTCATGGACGAAACCGAGGACATTGTACAGGTAGAGTTCTCAGGGGCAGGGACCTTTACCGTAACCCTGGACCCGGCCACCTTCCTGCCCCCGGCCATACCCCCGCGCTATAACCAGGCGGTGGAGTACGTGACCGGCAAACCGAGCGTGGTGATCGATGGAGCCGACTCCAGTACCTTTTTCAGTATCTTTACCGTGGGAAGGATCAACGCGGTGAACCAGGCGCTGTTCCCCGAGGGACAGGTCTATGACGCCCAAGCGGACGTAACCGTGGTGGAAGTGATCAACTCCACGGGAATGGGAGGGATGCAGTTATCGAACACGGTGTTCAGTGGAAGCACCGGCAAGGTGGGCGTCGATGCACGCGGGGTACCAATCGGGGTACGCTTAACCGTAGGCGACATCGATGCTGATGGCGATGCAGTACCGCACCTATTGTTCGGCACAGGATCGTTCACCGTGCCGGCGAACAATACCGGGCTGCGGATTACCGGAGGCGACCTGGCGCAGACAAATGGAGCATCAATCGTGGTCGCGGAGAGCGGATCGACGATAACCGGCTTTGATGAGACCTTGATCACCCAGAATAACTTTAAGTCCGACAACACCCCACAGCCGACACAGAGCATTAATGCGACGTTTGTGAATGAGGATGGTGAGGAAATCTCTGTCATTGTGGATGAGGTGACGATTGAGTGAACAACCCTTCAAGGGGTAATCTCTAAGCATACCTTAGCTAATCAAAACGCTGTCAATGCTCACTAAAGCTTGTGCATGCCAAGATGTAGCATTAACTGGCGATGTCCTTCAGCCTTGTTTTCGTACGAAGTCTAGAATCTCTTTTCGAATCGAGTCAGGATCCTTCCGAGTCATCAATAAGATAATATTACCGTGATCACGGTTCTTGGCGTCCATAAATCGAATTGTGCTCTTTTCTGCATTTTTCGATGCCTCTTCAAAATGTTGTAGGTAATTCCGAAAACCAATTTGATGTCCATCTCCCGATCCAGTTCCAGTCATTACGAGGAAAGATACTTCATTACCTGATAAATAGTTCGTTGGAGAAGCATCACCCCACTGTTCTTCAGTGGTTTCAAATACGGAGTGAATATGAGCATCTGCTTGTTCACGACCATTATATTCGATTAACAATCGGTGATATCCAACGATATCATAAGCACCTTCAATGGGAATAACACCTTTGATACTATTTAGTGAAATATTATACTCAGCAAGATACTTTGGGTCTGTCGCCACTAGAGAAGCTAAATGAGCACCTGATGAATGCCCGCTGATGAACAATCTTTTTGGATCTCCCCCATACCGCTCAATATTTTTAAGCAGCCATGAAAACGCTCTAGCACAGTCCTTCACATGTTCGGGGTGAACAACGCCGACGTTATGTGATTCTGGATCAAGCCATGTGGCGCTGCTCAGGCGACGGCTGATTGCAGCCACTGCAATTCCCCTCTCAGCAAATCGCATGGCTAACGCAGTTTCACCTTCTCTATCACCAATCGACCACCCACCCGCATGAATCCACATTATGACAGGAAAGGGAACCTTGGATTCAGGAAGAAAAAGATTTAGTTTATGTTTTTCGGGATGTGCATCTTCTCCATCGTAATAAGCAATATCTTTTACAATTTTGACTTCATTCAATCCTGGTGAAGTATCTGGTTTCTCGGATTCTATAAATGGGTTCCTACTTAAAATTACTTCAAAAGAATGCAGCTTTCCATTTCTGAGTGCTAACAAGTCTACAGTCGTGCCCGCACCAGTTTCTATAATCTTCGTAGTTAAATCCTTTGGATCTTTTATTTCACTACCATTAACGGCCATGATAAAATCATTTATCTGTATAGCTGCTTTCTCAGCTGGAGATTCGGGCATGATCCGTTCAACTTTGGCAGCTGTATGGAATCCCACTGACGTAAGCTTTTCACGCTCATCTTCGGTTAATTCAACGACTAAACATCCCAAAAAACCGGGTTCATATGTTCGCACTTCTTGAGAAGCTGTTAAACGATAAAATGACAATAAAATTAGTATAGAGATCGATAGTTTCTTCATTTTGTTTGTCCTTCGGTTCGAATGTAAAACTTATTGGTAAGCGAATTATTTGCAAGATATACAATAGACGCCAATGATGGGTGTGGACCTCCCGAGCCCTCATGGCTTTCAAGTAAGCCTGCTGCATTTTTTTGGGAATCCGCCTCAATTGGGATAACAGAGTTTATCTGTTATCCCAACAGAATTACGATAGCAACTTAGTATAATCGGGGTCATTACACCTTGACCTTGCTGCTGATGAAGCGAAAACTTTGAGAAACCAATGCGCCGAAAAAAAGTATTTGTCAGCTTTGACTATGAAAATGACCGCAATTACAAGAATCTCTTGTCAGCTTGGGATGCAAATCCAAATTTCGATTTTGTGTTTAAAGATGAGACCCCAGGCGAAATTAACACTACCAATATTGGGCGAATAAAAGCGGGGTTAACGATAAAAATTAACGAAGCCACATATACGCTATTCATCGTCGGAGCTCACGCTAACCAGTTACACCCTCACGGCGCAGCAATAGGGTTTCGTAATTGGATTAATTACGAAGCCTACCAGAGCATCCAAAGCCGAAACTTTTTGGCCGTAATCAAGCTAAAAGATAGCTATTCTATTCCTGAGCAACTTACAGCCCGGTACTCAAGGATAACGGGTTTCTCTGAAGCAAACGTAATTAGCGTATTAAATCATTCATCCCAAAAGTGAGACGATGAGCCTCGACATAGAAAAACTAAAGCTATTGTCCGAACACTATGCGCATACGTTCGATTTTTTGCAGACCCATATCTCTAAACGAGATCGGTTGTTTCTAGCCCTGCTGGTGTTGGTTGCTCTACTTCTGTTCCAGCTATATACCCCGGACATATCTTCCAAAGTAGTGAGCCAGCTGGCTACCAACCAGCTCGGTTTAACAACGCCTTTAGACTTCCTATACGTACAAAGCATAATTTGGTTCGTTTTGCTGGCGGTCGTTGTTAAGTATTTTCAAGCGGTAGTATTTATTGAGCGCCAGTACGGATACCTCCACTCGTTGGAGCGCACGCTGAACAACGAGTACGGCGGAACAGCGTTTACACGCGAAGGTGAATCTTATCTAAAAAAATACCCCGCATTTCTAAGTTGGGCATCCTTCCTCTATACAGTTCTTTTTCCTGTAATTCTAGTAATTGTGTCAACCGGCAAGATAATTTCTGAGCACCAGCGTGTTGATTGTTTCGAAATTCTGCTTTGGTTCAATACCGTAGTCTACCTGCTAATCGTTGTGTCCATCGGTCTGTATCTATATGTCATCCACCGAAAAGACAAAGGCGCACATAACAATGCAATCACCTCGGACGCTTGACAGCACCCTTCCGTCGCTGCCGCTCCGGTCAGTCGTCGTCAAGCGCCTGATATCGCTGCGTTCGCCGGAGTGGTGATCTATGACTTCTAAGAGACCGAATGTTGTCGTTTTGATATGGCATGATCCGGGTGACTGGTTGGATTGCTAGGAGTCATTACACCTGCAACATCCACCATTTGATGTATACCTTTAATCCTTTTCACCAATACATCACTTATCGGATCCAACATCATACTTAATCTATCCAAAAAACTATTACATCTAACTTACACACTACTATACATTATATATAAGTACTCTGCATATAACGCTTTCTTTCAAATTATAGCAGCTAACATAGTAATGCATCCATTTAGAACTCAACATGATAAAAATATTAAATATCTTAACGGACATAAAAAAATAAAGATTTAAGAAAATTTCACAATCCAGCTATACACAGTGTCGTATTTTAAATTCACACTCCTAGCAATGGCTGCAATATTCTTGTTCTGTTTATACCGTTCTAAGACTATTGGCAAATACATCTGTCTTTCCCTTTTTTTGTATCCAGGATCACATTTCTTAGGACGACCACCTGGATTGCCTTTTGATTTCTTACCTCGCTTAGTCTCATAAGATCTTATCTCCTCTGGGGTGGCATCAGGATTAATTAAGGTCGCAAGCTCCACACCATCTGTTTCAAGCTGTAATCGATTATAATCTGCAACGGTGGGCTTCGCATTCCAGTTTGTCACACTGTTGTAATCCCTGCTTCGAATAAATCGCGTTACAGATTCCGCGACTACAATAGCCTTTTTTTCGCGAGCAATTTTTGCGGCAAGCGCAAGACGTTCGCGATCTCCCTTCCAGCCAGCCCCAACTTCTCCAAGGGATTCAATTACATTAAATCCCAGCTTCTCTAACTCACGCTCTAAATTCTTACCCTGATCGCTGAGGTTTTGAGAACGTTCTTGATCGCTCGCAGAGACCCGGCAGTAAATAACCACCCGTTGACCTCGTTTTAGTCTCCTAATGTCACTTATGTAGTCACTGGCAATACCTGTCTTATCAGCACCCGGTTCAAATAGCTCTGGATCCCTTTTCCTAAGACTTTCCTTTGCTGAAGCAACTTTATGATTGCTCTTTTTATTCATTTCTCGTGCAGGTAACTCCCGATTTAAAGATTTGGGACATGCAGATCGGGAGACGTAACTTTTCGTCCCGTCAGTTTAGTCCCATATTTATTATCTTTATTTACTATATAAACTGCTTAGATTTTAAGAGTGGCTTGTTTATTAAACAGATATTTACTTAAACCGCTTATAACATGCTGGTCCTGTGTTACCCCGGCGAAACTATGGGCTACGGCATGTGGTCAACTGGGATGAGTCTCTATCGCAATAATCTCTATTCCACTGAAGGTAGAACGGGAGGCATGGATCACAAAGTGTGGGGCATGCTGACTCTGGCGGGGAAATCAATCGATGAATCGATAGAACTGGTGAATCGCTTTGGTATACCGGGCAGCGGGAATAGCCTGATCATGGACGACGCAGGCAACAGCGCCTCCATAGAATGGAATGCCGGAGGCATCAATGTCCTCCATGCCGAGGACGGTATTTGCACGCATGCCAATCACCCGATCGGTCCTGAAACCAGTCAATACCTTGGAGTGGATGGCACGGAGTTGCGTTGCTCGGAGTACCGCACTTTCGGCTTGCGGAAAAAGTTGAAGGCAGAACAAGGACGCCTGACCCCTCAACTTGCTTTTTCAATTTTATGCGATCATACGGACTTTCCAAATGGAGGAATCTGCCGGCACCGGGACGAAGAAGGATTCACAGACGGTATTACGACTGCGGCAGTCATTACTGAACCTACCCGCGGGAAACTGCATGTGGTTCGAGGCAATCCATGCAGTAATTGGCCTGTGACCTACACCTTATAATATTTCATATGTCTTATCCCCTTAGGGTCATTAGTGCTGTGAGAATTAATCGCCTGGATTATTATAACTTTTGCGTTGTTCACCTGTTGGCTGCTGTCCTCATAGTATCGTTCGGCTGTTCCAGAAATAACGAAACGAAGACCCCATCCAAAGAAAGCATAAACGAACGGGTTACTGTCAGCACCGAAGGCTTCAGCTTCGTTTACAAGGGTCCTGTTCCAACGACCTTCAACGAAGCTCCCGAGCTGACAAAAGGTGTTGAAGCGGGGCAATTACCACCAGTCGAAGAACGTATACCTGAAGAACCATTGATTGTCCCTACGATCGAGCGGATCGGACAATACGGTGGGACCTGGAGACGTGGATTCACGGGTCCCATGGATCGCCAAACGATCGATCGAATCCTGCACGATCATTTGATATACTATGACTTTGATGGCCACACCTTGGTCCCTCACATCGCAAAAGGTTGGGAAATCAGTGAAGACGGGACCACCTTTACCTTTCATTTACGCAAAGGCATGAAATGGTCTGATGGTATGCCATTCACCGCTGATGATTTTGTTTTCGCCTACGAAGAGATAACCTCAAACGACGAACTCAACCTGAGTAAACCCAGTTACCTGAAAGCGGATGGAGAATTATGTCGCATGAAGAAGATCGATGATCACACCGTAGCATACACTTTTTCTATTCCCAATTTCGTATTTATCGAGAACGTCGCAAGTCTGGCTGCAGGTGGCCAATCCTTTCGCCGATGGGCAGGGCCCTTGTACGCGCCCCGTCATTATTTAATGCAGTTTCTGCCAAAATACGCTGATCAGGATGAACTGAAGCGTAAAGTTAAAGCCGCCGGTTTAGAAAACTGGGGTCAGCTATTCCAACGCATGTGCGCGGTTCCCGAAAATCCGGATTTACCCGTTGTCGGACCGTGGAAAACGGTCTCTCCTATCACCGGCGAATTATTTACTCTCGAACGCAACCCCTACTACTTCGCTCTCGATCCAATGGGGAACCAGTTACCCTATATCGATAAAATAGCGATGCATTTGGTTGAGGATATTGAAGCTTTTAACACCAGGGTCATTGCCGGTGAAGTCGATATGCAACATCGCCATATTCGTATCGATAAAGTGCCTGTATTAATGCGGGAGTCAAAAAGAGGGAATTACCGAGTCCTTTTCTGGCCTGCCCTGGGAGGGTCTGAAGCGGCCATTTTTTTTAACCAGACTTGGGAGAGTGATCCTGAAATTGAAAAATGGATACGCAACCGTAACTTTCGCATTGCTCTCTCACTTGCTATCGACCGTGAAGAAATAAAAGAATCTATATTTTTAGGAATTGGCCAGCCACGAGCGTTTGTCACACTCCCCGATAATCCCTACTACCCGGGACCGGAATACGAAAATAAGTACGCAGTGCGCGATCTGAAGAAAGCCAACGCTCTATTAGATCAAATCGGTTTGGACAAAAAGAATAAAGATGGATACCGTTTACGCACGGATTCTGATAACCCTCTGACTATTACCCTCGCACTTCCAACCCGAACATTTCTGAACTTCGAGGGCATTGCTGAACTTGTCGTAAATTACTTTAATGCTGTCGGTATAAATCTTCATTTACAGGTTGAAGAGCGCAGTCTGTTTTCAAAGCGAAGGGGTAAAAATGAACACCAGCTTTTGATGTGGGGGACAGGTGGCAGCGAAAATCCCTGGATCTACCCGGATATACCCTTCCCACTAACACGAGGTTCAGCGTTCGCATCGCTCGTCGGAAATTGGTATGAATCGGATGGTCGAAACGGCATTTCGCCCTACGATAATTTTAAACGGATGATTGAAATATTTGAACAGGGCAACCAACTTCCAAAAGCTGAGCGTATTGAGCTGGGCAAGGAGCTGTGGCGCATTCATGCTGACAATGTCTATGCCATCGGCACCGTGGGAAACTCCCCAGCCTGGAACGGCGTGGTCGTAGTAAAGAATCATTTCCGAAATGTCCCCGATGTCGCGCCCAATAGCGCTGCCTTGCAGAACCCCGGCATTGCCCGGACCGAACAGTTCTTTTTTGATAAGAGAGAAGAAGAATAAATGCTACCGATCTACTCCCAATAACTTCGTCTGCGCTTGCCATTTCGTAGACTACTGGCGAGGACAGGTCTGCTTCTTCGTCTTCGTCTGGAAAATAATATTAATATAATGGTTAATATATTTAGGAGATAGACGAAGATGCAGACGAGGACGAAGATTTAATGCCTATCGTATAGATGAATATTTCTAACAAATTAATGGAGGGACGCGCGGTTGCCTGTCGGCCATAGCTCCGCTTCTGCGAGGCGACGGCTGATCGCGTCCGTGGGTTGTCCATGAATGCCGTACCCCAATACGGCCATGACGGAGCATGGCCCTCCAAGAAATCATCATAGCCAGGTGGAACACAGTACCTGCCAGCCATAGTCCCGCCATTGCGGGACGACGGCTGGTCCCTACCGCGTTTTATTACGTCATAATCGAAGAAGCGTGCTGAGACAGCCCGCTCCACCTCGGGTTCCAAGATGCAAGATATAAAATAGTCAATATATCAACCAGGGGGCACAGACGAAGATTATTGCCTAACCAACTTAAGCTGATAACTAATAATGGCTTTATAAATTTTATTAACCCAAAACCCGTAGCGGCTAAATAAATCTGATAGGATAAAAGTCATGGATACCAAGAAAACCGGATGTTATAAAATGCTGGTCATACTCTTTATAGCTATAACCACGACATTAACTTTGGGTTGTTCCAGGAGCAGTGACTCCACGGCTTTATCCGTTACAGATAACCCTGAACAGACAAGGGTTGACACCGATAAATTCAGCTTCGTTTACAACGGCCCGAAACCTGCGGAATACCATGAAGCGCCCGAACTGGCGAAACTTGTCAGTGAAGGAAAGTTACCGCCGGTCGAAGATCGATTACCGGAAGAACCATTGATCGTCCCACCGATCGAGCGCATCGGACAATACGGTGGCACCTGGCGACGCGGATTCACGGGACGCGCGGATGTTCAGAATTTTCAGCGAATACAACATGATCACTTACTCTACTATGATCTGGACGGGCAAACAATGGTACCACATATCGCAAAAGGATGGGAGGTGAGCGATGACGGGACTACCTTCACCTTCCATCTGCGCAAGGGTATGAAATGGTCCGACGGCGCACCGTTCACCGCTGATGACTTTGCTTTCGCTTTCGAAGACGTGACTAAAAATGAAATTATAAACGCAGTCATAAGCTATTGGTTTCAAGCGGATGGGCAAATATGCCAATTTGAAAAAATCGATGACTACACGGTTCGTTACACCTTTCATAAACCTAACTTCGTGTTCATCGAGAGAATCGCTTCGTATACAATAGGGGGACAAAGTTCTAAAGGCTGGATATGTCCCCTCTATGCTCCCGCGCATTACATGAAGCAGTTTCACCCGAAATACACGCCTGTGAGTGAACTGAATAAAATAGCTGAAGAAGAAGGAATTGAGGCTGCAAATTGGCAGTTATTATTTAAATGCAAAGCGGTGTTTACCGACAACCCCGAGCTGCCAATTGTCGGGCCATGGAAGCCGGTTACCCTGATCACCGGCGATGTGTTTTTACTGGTGCGCAATCCCTATTACTTTGCTGTCGATCCCAATGGAAACCAGCTCCCCTATATCGACAGGATCAGGGGCCAACTGGTTGAGGATCTGGAGGTATTTAACGCGCGGGTTATTGCCGGTGAGATTGATATGCAGCACCGTCATGTCCTCATCGACAAAGTCCCTGTGCTCAAGTTCAACCAGGTTAAAGGGAACTACCGTATTCTCTTCTGGCCCAATCTGGGAGGATCAGAGGCAGCGATATTCATAAATCAAAGCTGGGAGGGGGATCTGGAAATTGAAAAGTGGCTAAGAAATCGCGATTTTCGCATTGCCCTCTCGCTGGCCATCGACCGTGAGGAGATTAACGAGTCGGTATTCCTGGGTATTGGCAAGCCAAGGGCTTTTGTTCCGCTGCCTGATAATATGTATTATCCCGGTCCGGAATTTGAGAAAAAACACGCGGTGCGCGACCTGGATAAAGCCAATGAGATCCTGGACACACTCGGCCTGAGTAATAGAGATAATGATGGGTATCGCCTGCGCACAGACAGTAAAGAAAGACTGATCATTACTTTATCAGTGACCAAGGGTGCGTTTGTAAACTTTGAGTGTGTGGCAGAACTTCTGGTTAACCACTGGAAGGCCATCGGGCTAAATATACATTTATATGTTGAGGAGCGCAGTTTTTTTTCGCGGCGTACTACGACTAATAAACACCAGATGAACATGTGGGTTACGGGCGGGTCAGAGAACCCGTGGACTTATCCTCTTTTCACCCTTCCTGCTGAGGGGTCTCGTTTCGCGCCTTATGTCGGATTATGGTATAGTAATAAAGGAGAAAAGGGTGTGGCCCCGACCGGTGATTTAATTCGGATGCTGGAGATTTTTAAAGAAGGCAGCAGTCTCCCTCAAATTATGAGAACCGATATTGGTAAAGAGCTTTGGCGCATTCATAGTGATAACCTGTATGTTATTGGTACTGTCGGACAATCGCCGGCGAATAATGGTATTGTCGTGGTTAAGAATAACTTCCGTAATATTCCTGATATTGCTCCCAACAGCGCGACACTGCAGACCCCGGGTATCGCACGCCCGGATCAATTCTTTTTTGATCGTAACTAATAGGAGTGAGAAGATTTACTGAATGCTGCAAGCGCCCGTGAAGCACGAGATTGCAAAACGCGTGAGGGATCTGTCGGAAATTTATTAATATTCATTATTCTTCTTCCCCGGGCTTGAAATATGGCTTATCCCCGATTAAGTGCCATTTTATCAGCGATTTCGCGCTGAACAACCTATCGTAGAAGAAGCTCAAGAGATTGATATTGCTTCGTTCTACAGTTTAGTAATAAATTGCAAAAGTGCTATTGAATATTTTCCGTTAAGAAAGATACAAAAGGATTAAGAACATGAAAAATGCCACGATACCAAATATCGACCCTGAAGAACTAATCGATTTCATGAACGTCGATGAGACGGATTTCGATTCGTTAAACCTTGCACAGCGTATCCGCCATTTAGAGGTAGAAGGCTATGTTGTCATGCCCGATATGCTGGATGATGAGCATATCGCAAGACTCAAGTCAGAACTCGCCGATTTTCCCATGACCCATAAATCCTACAGCGAATATCAAAAAGTCGGGACCTTACAACCTCAGTGGTACAGCAGCGAGGTGGCCAAGTTGATTGGGCATCCTCCGATGATCGAATTTCTCACCAAAGTGATGGGCCCGGATATAGTATTTACTCGAGGCTTTTATCAGCGGACAACGCCCGGCTCTCCTGGAATCTCAATGCACACTGACGGCCAGCCATTCGGATCATCCATCTTCGATTTCGAAGGCAGTTCACCTAAATTACTTCGCGTCCTTTATTACCTCGATGATCTCATTCCCGAAAGGGCGCCTTTTCGTGTGATCCCGCGCACGCACATTTCTTTCCACGCGCAAGCCAACCCCTATGTGCGCTACAAGTCTCATCCTGAGGAGGTTACCCTTTGCGTCAGGGCCGGTTCGGCTGTGATCATACCGATCAATCTTTTCCATGGCACACACCCGAATACAGACCCTCACAACCGCGAGCTCATTCAGTTTGGCTATCGCCCGGCCTGGGCGGGACCGATCAAACCCATGGAAGAGTGGGATCCTGAATTTGTCGGCGCCGCGCCCGATGAGGCCAAACCTTATTTGCAAAGCCTCAATACGACCGGTTCTGATTGGCACCAGGAGCATAAGCCAAAGGGAATGAAGAGCGATGCGCCGGGGATCAATCCAAGCCGTTGGGGCGATTGAGAGCGCTGGTGGAATGTTGCCATTTTAAAAACCGAATCCACCCCACACCCGATTCGGCATGACCGCCATACGGTAATAATATGGAGTTGTCTGATATTAAAAAAATTGGCGTTGTGGGAAGCGGGACCATGGGTTTTGGCATCGCTATTAACTTTGCTCTCTATGGATACCCGACAACAATAAGCGACATGAGTGATGAGATCCTCGCTCAGTCGATGAAAAATATTAAGTCGGCCCTGGATCTCTTTATCGAGTATGAACTGATAGCCCAAGAGCAGGCGGATGACACCGTAAGCAGAATAACCACGACTACAGATTTGAATGAAGTGGCTTCCAATAGTGACTTCATAACTGAAGCCATTGTCGACAGGTCTAAAGATAAGCGCGAACTGTTTAACAAGCTTGATGAACTCTGCCCGCCTCATACTATTTTTGCCAGCAATACCTCCTCCCTCGTTCTCAGTGATTTTGGATCGGATGTTAAACGGCAGGATAAAATAACGCTGACGCATTATTTCGCGCCTCCGCATATCGTGCCCGGTGTTGAAGTGGCCAAAGGTCCCGGGACCTCAGATGAAACCTTTGAGATAGTTATGGGGCTGATGAAAAAAGTAAAGCGAGTCCCCATCCGGTTGCTCGAAGAGGAACCTGGTTACCTCATAAACCGAATACAGGCCGTGATGTTCAGGGAAGCCGCGCGTTTGTGGGCTAAAGGTATGGCGAGCGCTGAAGACATCGAGCTCGCGATAACCTCTACCTTTGGCTTTCGTATGCCGCATGAAGGGCCCTTCATGCATCACGACCTCGCGGGTATTTGGAAATGGCCCGATGATATACGTTATCCCCCTCCCGATCCCACCGACGAAGTCGCAGCAAAAGTCAGAAAGCACCAGGGACCTAATAAAACCTGGTTCGTCGACCCGGAAAAATTTGACGAGGCCGTTGAGAAAAGAGATAGAGAATATATACGTCGGTATAAAGAGTTATACTGGTCAAAAAAAAGGTAACCCTTGTGCCTTTTCAGTCAGGAGTTTATTTTTGGGTGCCTGTCATATATTTCTCTGCTCAGGCTTTAAAGTTTCGACGAAGCTTTCGATTTTTTCACACGATCAACTTATACTTTAACCAATAAATCAATTGAAGAAACCAAGTTCATGAGCAGCATTCAAATTCGAGATGATCTCGCAAACGTTTATAGCGACATCTATACACCGGAAGTCTTATCCGCTTTGTCCGTTTTGTCCTGGTTTAATGAAGAGCAAAAAAAGGTCATGGATAAAAGGATGCTTAGAAGAGCAGAGCGATTAGGAAATAAAACCCCCATAACCTTTCTCGATGCTGATGATACCATTCCACGTACTGAGATTAAGGTAGAAGACGCGAGAACGGGAAAATTTATTGGTTCAGAAATTCCAGCGGATCTTCAACGCCAATGGATTCAGGGAACAGGTCCCGCGGCAAAACCCAAAACTACTATTGAAAGAAGTATCCGTAATGCAGCCTACGCCCTGCTTTCCGGCGCCGATGGCTGGATGTTTGATGGGGAGGATGCCCTGGGGCAAATTACAACGATGTCACTGGATAATCAGAGAAATCTTAAATTAGCGATCAAGAAAGATCCTGTTTTTATGAAAGCGGCTGAACAGGTTGCTCGTGAAATGAACCAGTGGGCATCGGGATTTTTAGGAAGAGAAATTATCGATGATTGGGAGAAGCAATTGGATTTTACCACGAAAATTTTTCGCGCGCGAGGGTTACATCTGGATGACCGACACATACGCGATGAAAATGGCCTGGCCCTTTCAGCGTCCATCGCCGATATGACACTTTATGTCGTGAACAACTATCAATCATTACAGGAATCGGATTCTTCCATTGTTCTTTATCTCCCTAAGATTCAGACCGCCGAAGAGGCGGCACTGTGGAATGAAATGCTCTCTGCGCTGGAAGCTCATCTTAACCTCTCAACGGGGACAATCAAAGTTTACGTCCTTGTTGAACAACTAGAAGCAACCTTTCAGTTGATGGAAATCCGCGCCGCATTAGGCAGACATTTTGTTGGATTTAATACAGGTCGGTGGGATTACATCAATAGTGTGGCTGATGCCACGGCCTGGAATCAATCGTTCATCAATCCCAATATTGAAGCGATAACGATGACTTATGGTTACATGAGAAATTATGAAGACCGTGTACGACGCGCCGTAAACACCGCTGATATTAATGGTAATTTCGCCCTATGGCAGGGAGGGATGGAACCGAATATTCCTGTAGGCTCTGAAGAAGGTGTGGCCACCAGCATGGAGAAAGCCGGCGCCGGCGCCGCGCGCGAACAGAGTGAAGGAGCGAGCGGTAAATGGGTGGCCCATTGGAAGATGGTCCACATTGTGCGACCGGTATGGGAAACGGTCGGCGAAGTTAACCAGTTGGGAAGAAAATTTCCACCGCTCACCTACACACAGGAGGACGCGGATGGCCTGACACTGCTCGAACCTTCTCCCCGCTCGATCAGGGGCGCGCGAAATCTTCTTAGTGTCGGTTTGCAATATGGCAATGCCTTTGGACAGGGATTTCAAGCGGCTGCTTTAAAGCCCGCCGACTTTTTCGATGATGATAATATATTATACCTGATGGAAGACATGGCAACGGGAGAAATTCGTCTGAGCATCCTCTGGGAATGGATTCACAAGGACGCACAAATGAATGAAGATGATCCAGAAACCGGTGTTAAATCCGGAGATGTTTTTACCATCGAATTATTTCAAAAGTTATTGGAGGAAGAGTATGATAAACTGCTCCAGGCAAAAGACAAAGATGTGCACAATGATTCCAAGGAAACCACATTACCGATTGCTAAACAGATCGTTGATACCTACGTCTTGGACGATGCTAAATCACCCTGGTACATCGATTTGTTAAATATAAATCTAAATAATTATGATTTATCGACAGCCAATGAAAGGATCCACCTCTATGTGGATACACTTAAGAAAAAAGGCACCAGAATAACTGAAAACCTGGATTTTGTGCCCACTGCTTCATAGTGACCGCGGATTACACGGATACGACGGATTAATTTGGATAGGATATCGTACTGAATACGAAGCCTGACATCTCCCAAATCGAAAATCGACATTCGGCAATGGCATCACTCCGATTCCATGGGCATCGGTTTGAATTGGCATGCTTCGACGAATACATCAAAGAAGTCGGGTGTTGTTTCCAGTTCTATATGTTCGATCCCTTTGACTAAATTTTCTATTGATTGACGCTTGCTCTTCGAGAGAAGCACCTCTCTGGCCCCTTGCACTGCTGCGTTGCCAACTTTGACAATACGCTCTTCAGCAACGGGAGCTAAAAAGCCGATTTCAATAGCGTTGCGCACATTTACATAGTTGGCAAACCCACCCGCAAGGTAAAGTTTGCCCACGTCGCGGGGGTTAATCCCGTAATTACGCAAGACGATAAATTGCCCGCAGTAATTGGCCGCTTTTGCTTGAGCCAGGTTGCTGGCATCTTCCCGGGAAAAGGTGATACCATAATCAGGGACAATTGCCCACTCGTATTGTTTTTTGTCCGTGAAAACACCCTTTGGCGTCATCAATTCGTGGCGACGGAATTCAGCCAGGAGGTCGATCAAACCGGACCCGCAAATTCCCTGGGGTTCAATACCTCCGATAGTTTTGTATTCCATATGGTTCTTATTCCATCGCATGGATTCAATAGCGCCTTCGTAGCCGGGCATCCCGTACTTAATACCTCCCCCTTCAAAGGCAGGTCCGGCAGGACAGGAAGCTGAGACCAGCCGTCCTTTACCTCCCACCACCACTTCGGTGTTAGTTCCTACGTCAACGAGCATAATGACTCCCTCCTGAGATTCTATATCGATAGACACCAGGTCGGCTGCCACATCTCCGCCGACATGACTGGCGATTAAAGGCATCCCGTAGACTCTGGCTTTAGCGTTTGCCCGAAGTCCCACTTGCCGCGTGCTTGTAATAAGGGAGGTAGTCTGGCGTTCTCCAGCCAGGTATTCATGTTCAGTAGTAGACTTATAAGGTTTTTGTCCAATGCCCTGTACGTCCAGCTTGAAGAAAATATCACGCATTGTGGAATTCCCAACCACTACGACTTCATAAATTTCCTGGCGAACAAAGTTCAGATGCTTACACATCTCCATAATTTCGTGATTCAGCGTATTAACTACTGCTTTTTGTAATTCCCCACGGAATTCCCCGTCGTAAGAAATTCTATACATAACATCGCTGCCACCAAAACGCTGTGGATTCTCAAAGGAACTGACATGAACGCTCTTGCCGGTTTCCAGATCGACAAGATCCATTACTACCGTCGTCGTTCCAAGATCGACTGCCAATCCGAAGAGGTGCCCGCGATAGCTGTCGATCAATTCATCTTCATAATAAATTTCGTCACCTTTACGGGTGACTATGGGATCCAGGGAGACCGTTTTCTCCTGGGTGACGGTGAGGATTTTGGGCTCACGACGTAGCGGCGCAAACTGTATGGGGACATCCGCATTTTCAACCGTCGCCTGGCAGGCAAGACGGTAGTTGTCACGTAAAAACGATTCCGCTTCAGTACGAGGCTGCAACGCTTCCATACCTTGATTAATCTCCACAACACATTCATGACAGTGACCGGTACGCCCACAGGAAGTCGGGACTTGAACCGTAAGTTCATCGGCATAGTCGAATATAGTCTTGCCAGTCATCAGTTTACTTTTTCTCCCGTCATGGGTAATACTCCCTTTCCCGTAATTGGCATCCTCGCTCCTGGAATTACTTTCACCAATGTCCTCTTGGGTCCCCTCGGTTTCCCAGGCACTGCGATAGTCCAGCTTGTCATCTCCACCACATATCTGCAGTCCCCCTTTGACACGCGGTTTGAGTTGGTTTCGGCACCCAAATTTAGCCGTACACTCATCATAGCGGTTTTTATAAGGACACCGATAGGTAGATTGTTCATCGGCATGAACCATCATGCTCGAAAACAACTCTGTAATCTTGTCCAGGCGCTTCTGGTATTCGGCTTTATCAATCTTCTTCATCTCGAGTTCAATTGATGGAATCCTTCCACTACAGAAGGGTAATTTAAAGTTGAACCAATATCAGACTTTACTTTCTTCTTTAAGCTCTTCAAGCAGACGTTTGGCCAATTCTACGCATGCCACGGCATCTTTGCCTGTCCCATCAGCGCCCATATCATCGGCAAATTCCTGGGTAACAGAAGCACCCCCTACCATAATTTTGACGTCCTCACGAAGGTCTGCATCGATGAAGGCTTCAATCGTCTTGCCCATGTTTGGCATGGTTGTCGTCAACAGAGCTGACATCCCCAGCAGGGGTGCATTATGCTCCTCCACGGCCTCGATAAATTCATCTTCTGAAGTATCCACTCCCAGATCATGCACAACAAATCCTGATCCCCTCAGCATCATAATGCAGAGATTCTTTCCAATATCATGTAAGTCTCCTTTTACTGTTCCCATGACTGCGACGCCCACCGGCTCGATCCCTGAGGCAGAGAGTATCGGTTCGATATAAGCCATGCCCGCTTTCATTGCCCGCGCGCAAGCCAGAACCTCAGGGACGAAAATAAAGTTTTCACGAAATTTAATGCCGACGATACCCATTCCGGCAATGAGGCCATCGTCCATAATCTCCAGCGCTTCGGTACCCGAGTCCAATGCCTCCTTTGTTAATTTGTCTACCGTCAGGTGAGCCCCATCAATGAGCGAGGCTGAAATTTCCTGCATTTCAGATGAAGTTTTAGCGAAAGCACGAATAAGGTGATCTCGTTCATCAGGGCGCTCGATATATTCTTCGATCTCATCTCTGATAAATTCATTTTTAATATCCGCTATTTCTGCCATTCTTTACTTCAGTCTATTAATGCTCGGTCACATGGCTCTTGTGCCAGTCACACACAGCATGGGGTATTGCTTTCAAGTTTTCGATAGAGGTCTGTAGCGGGATAGCACACTCCGGCCCCACCAGCTGTATGCCGACATCGAGGTTTTTATAAACCTCTTCGCAGACTACATCCGGTCCCCTGGCAAACAGGGTTTCAGGATTGTTGATGTTTCCGACAAGAGATATACGATCTTTCATTACTTCCTTGGATTCTCCCGGTTGGTTTTTTGAATCATAATGAAAAGCAGCGAAACCCGTTTGTGCGATGTACTCCATCCTATCCACGGTGCGCCCGCAAATGTGCATAATAAGGGGAATAGGTATCCGCTCGACCATCTCGATATGCAGATCACGCAGGAACCGCTTGTAATACTCACCACTGACGAGATCACCGGTTGCGTGGTCTGGGAGGGTCAGCGCATCGGCTCCCGCTTCTATCTGGGCAATCCCAAACTGCACGGTCGATTCCTTCATCCTGTCGAGCGCGAGCTTTGTCTTACCCGGGTCATCCAATGACATGAGGAGGAAAGGTTCCACGCCGAAACAGTGGTATCCCAAGGACCATGGCCCCATCGTCTTTCCAATTATTGCTACATCATCGCCGTACTCTTTTTTTAGAATTTTAATAGCATCGAGAACACACTTGGTATCCTGATGGGTTAAAAAATCGGATGGGATTTTAATGTCATCGACATCCTCCCAGATAGGTTCCTTCATTTTAACCGTTGGCCAGTTATCTTTTTGTTCCCATTGTATTTTACAACCCAGTGCCGAAGACTCCTGGATAATGGTAAAAACCGGCATGATACTATCAAAGCCCAGCTCCGTGTAACTGGTAGCAGCCAAACGGGCCATTAACTCGGGGTTTCTATTGGCGTCCGGAAATGGCGCGTCCACCAGGTCCATAAGTTCCACGGTGGCAACGGATGTCGGATTACATACCGGGGTGCGATCTACCGGTTTTCTAGCGAGCGCTGCGAGAACCCGTTCCTTACCTGTCATCGGGCCGACAGTTTGTGTTTCCATATCTATTCTCCTTAATTGTTAGCTCTATTTTATTTATTGGAACAGGGTGCTCCGTCATCGTGGGTGGGTAATTAAATTCTACAAACATTATCTTTGTTGGCTCGGTGCTGATAAAACACCGCGTGATGCAGCCATATCCTGCTCACGAATAACGGCTCGCACATTCGGTGCGCGAACAAGCAGCAGGCCGACCAACGCATCATGGGATTGTCCACAGGGAAAATTAACTTCATCCAGCCTTCCTTTCACTTCACTCATCTGCCCCAGTTTCATTAAACCCCCGGCAATGAATGAAGCGCGCTTCTCCTTGTCTTTCCCCTCCCCCTCAGCCGTAACCTGATATAAGCCGTCACCGTGACTGAGGACTATGATATCAAGACGGGTTTTTTTGTCCAGAATCTTGAAGGGGCGTGGCTCGACATCAGCATTAGAAGCAAGTTTACAGGCTTCGAGAAACACGCGCTTACAAGCCAGTTCATGCTCATCCCAGCAGGGAAAATGAAGTAACCCGTCTGCGGTTAACTCCATACCGCCCAGGATTTGCATCGCGTTCACGACAGCGGCAATGCGATCCTGCGCCCCTTCATGTTGGCTGTATGTATAAACCTGAAACGCGGGCCCTTTATCCTGCTGCTGGCAATAGAGGGCGATCGATATATCTTGAAAATGGGAATCCATTGGGACCAATTCAAGTCGCCTGCCAATATCTACTGTTTTACCCATGGTCCTTACTTATTTGAAAATTCTAACCGTTCTTGAATATGCCACCATTTAAAATTTTATCAATGGTTAAACTTGCACGTCTCTATCGTCATATTTGTTTTCAAGTTCCTGCAAAAGGTTATTTAATACCTCCTCGCCCTCGCCGGGGCGTTCCTCTTTTTCCGTCCATTGCCACTGGTTCAGGTATTCGTCACTCTCAGTTAGTCCCTCCGCCATCGCGATGCGATCAATTTCAACCTGAAAGCGCTCGGGCATCGGAAGTGAAATCGGTTTTTTACCTTTAAAGACTCTAACTTGTGCCGGGATATCGCGCCAATATAGAACTTGATAGGTGGTAGTCATGCGATAACAGCAATTTTACGTCACGATATTAATGCTTTCATTCAACGCCTTACGATAGGCCCTGATATGGTCACGGCCCGTTCCACAACATCCTCCAACAATATAGGCACCTGCTTCGAGAAGCTCCGGTAAGTATTGAACCATCTCTTCGGGAGTCTGTGAATAATAGGTCTTGTGATTTTTATCCAACCGCGCCTTACCTGCATTGGGATAGGACATCATTTTTTTTGGTTGAATACCTTTTTTCTCCATCGCCGCGCTCAGTTGTTTTATTCCGGTTATGGCATATGGCATTCCGGTGTGCTCATCGCGTCTGGATTCGGCACCGCAGTTCAGACCCAATATCTGTACGGCATCTAAAAGATTATAACCATTGGAATATTCACCGGCAGATAATATCTCCAATAAATCTTCAGCCGAATGCCCCCAGTCCGTTCGATAGATAACAATACCGGTACTTTTATCTTTAGTATACTTATAAGTCAGATTAACGGCAATCGGGAGACCGAATTGCCTGACAACATCAGCGGCGATGGCAGCCTCATTGGCAGAGAACATCGTTTCAATGCAGAAAAAATCTACCCCTCCTTCAGCCATTACCGTCGCAACTTTTTCATGCGCATCTCTAACCACCTGGTTAGGTATACCGAAATCAGTTCCGCCATCAGCTTCAATAGCCCCGGGTGAAGGGCCTATTGAACCCGCGAGGTAAATCTCTTTTCCACTTTTTTCAATTGCCGCCTTAGCGTGCTCGACCGCAAGTCTAACCAGTTTTTCAGACTCTGAGGCGTCTTTTCCCGCCATCTCAAGATGAGGTATGGACGCCACAAAAGTGTTGGTTCCTATCACTTCAGCTCCCGCTTTTATATATTCTAAATGGATGTCGACAACATCATCAGGATGCAATTCGTTGGCCAGGGTACTGTTCGTTAATTCTATCCCTCTGGCAAAAAGTTCGGAACCAAAACCCCCATCGTAAATCAGGGGTCTCGGATCTTCTAATCTTTCCAGGAAAGTTTTCATAAAATAATTAAGGAGTAGAATCACCGCAGTTCAGGGCGGGAGTAACCACTTTCCTCATTTTTTACTGTGCATAGAAGCCCTGACATAAGATGTCAATGGCTTATGATTGGGCGTTAAAACTTCGACTGCGCCTAATCTTAATCAATAATGTGTAATGAAATTTACAACCCAAGGTGGAACGCGCTGTCCCTAGCGCGTTTGATTATTCCGTAATTGAAGAAGCGTGCTAGGGACAGCCCGCTCCACCATGATAATGTAATTAATAACAGAGGACGTAGAGGCAGACCCGTCTTCATCTTTAATCTACGACGTGTCAAACGTAGACGAAGATTATTGCATGAGACCCAGCAAGCTATATTTAAATATTGAATAACCGATAACGCGGTGAGTAACGCACGTCCCTCCATCATTCTGGAATAATTTATAATGAAACCCATTAACTACGTAAAAGATCGGGCTCATGACCTGATCGAGAGCTGTGAAGAAAAGCTCGAATCAGGAGTCATTGACGAGGAAACCTGGCACCGTGAGATGGCCGCAGTCTTTACCCCATCCTACCTCGCCGGTGATAACCCGCGCAGTCAATCCGGCCACAGTGGTGACGAAGCACGCTGGACTCAGGCCAGAGGATTGATCGTCGATGCGATTGACAGGGACGGGACCTTTTTAGATGTAGGCTGTGCGAATGGTTACCTCATGGAGTCGATACATCGCTGGAGCCTGGATAAAGGCTATAAAATAGAAACCCATGGGGTCGACATCTCCCCTGAGCTCGCTGACTTCGCCAGGGAGCGATTGCCCCATTGGGCAGAGAGAATTCACACCGGAAACGCACTTTATTGGAATCCCCCAGTGCCATTCACATTCGTTCGGACGGGATTGAATTATGTACCGCGACAGCGCCAAAAAGAGTATGTTCAAATATTACTCGATTGCGCAGTATCACCCGGAGGTCGATTGATCATTGGCACCATTAATGAAGAAAAAGAGATTCATTACATCGAAGATCAATTGACACGTTGGGGCTTCACCATAAATGGCCGATCCAATCGCCCCCATAGTGACAAGCGTATCGAATATAAGATCGTCTGGATAGATAATCCTTAAATTGTGTCGCCCCACTGGGGCATAGAGAATGGGTTATAAATCCCTTACCGAAATCTTCGTCTTCGCTTGCCTCCCTTTCCCTTATTGTCATTGCGAGGAGTTAAGCGACGAAGCAATCCAGGGGAATGTCCGTTACGTAATCACAGTCCCTGGACGTAATGTTTCAATCAGAAGTTCGATTGCCGTTCTAAAGTATATATAGAGCTACTCATGTTTCTTAGCGGTGATTTGTATCCGTAACCACAATGACTATTCGCCTGGATTGGAAGATGTCGGACTTCGTCCTCGGTAGCCGCGGTCGGCTGGTAGCCTTCCTCGCAATGACAATAGGGGCGAATACAACAATTTGTACTTATCTTCATTCTAAACCGGAACAACCCCGTTAAATAGTTTGATCCTTACAATCCACATGAATAAGGTGAAGTAAAAGTCTAAGCAGTTTCGCATACTGCTCCTATTAAAATCCAAAACTATAAATACAATGAGTAATACATTCCCGCGAAGTTCATACGATAAAGTTGGCGGTATCGTTTTTTTTGGGAGGATGTTGGACAAGATCCGCCTCCACGCTCAGGGTACCTTACCCGATGATTATAATCTCGGGGTCGGGTTCGACGAACGGTGTCTTAAATTTCTTAATATCAAATACGATGAAATCACAGAAAAAGTCCTGCAAGGGGAAACTGATGAGGACCTTCTCGAATGGTGTTTTGAGAACGGACGTAAACCTTCTGATGATGAAATTGAAATCTGGAATGGATTCATGACTAAAGTTGGATGGAGGGATGATAACTCGGAAAAGCTGGTTGAAAGAAAGCGTTTAGGCGGTTTCACTGACCGTGACGATATACAGACCAACTTTGATTTTCATGATGCTGATGAAGGAAGGACTTAAAATAATTAAATCATAGCTTATGGCTGACCCAATAATAACGAGCTTGGAGATTCATCAATATGAATACTCGCTGAATGATTTAGGTAAAGATTACAATGGCTTTAACCTCGTTTACACCCCGGGTAATTCCCTGAAAATGGGCGGATGTGTCATCCGGATTCTAACCGATAAGGGAATTACAGGTGAGTATGCTACGGGTAACTATGCGGACTTATCAACCATACCCATGTTCTGGCACTACTTGAAAGGGAAGCCTGCGCTCCAGCGCGAGCGTATTTATGACGATGTCAAAAGAGCTTTACGTCAAATGGCAAGAATGGGTCTTGCCCAGGTTGACAATGCCCTATGGGACATCGCAGGGAAATACTACAACGCTCCGGTTTATGAACTATTAGGTGGCTATAAAACGAGCTTACCCTGTTATGCCAGCACCTATCACGGTGATGAAAACGGTGGCTTGGACTGCCCTGAAGCATTTGCGGAATTCGCGGTCAGGTGCAAAGAGATCGGCTACCCTGCTTTTAAAATTCACGGTTGGGGGAATGCCCCGGTAAAAAAGGAAATTGCCAATGTTCTCGCCGTTCGCGAAGCGGTGGGGGCCGATATGGATTTAATGATGGACCCGGCATGTGAGCTTACCACTTTCGGCGACGCGCTCAAGGTTGGATGGGCCTGTGACGAGGCTAAATTTTTCTGGTACGAAGATCCCTTTAGAGATGGAGGCATCTCTCAGTTTGCTCATAGAAAACTGCGCCAATTAATAAAAACTCCCCTTCTCCAGACAGAACATGTGCGCAGTCTCGAGCCTCATATTGATTTCGCGATCGCCGAAGCCACAGACTTTGTCCGTGGAGATGTCGGCTACGACGGGATAACCGGAGTAATGAAACTCGCGCATGCCGCCGAGGCCCTGGGAATAGACATCGAATTTCACGGGGCAAACCCGACTATAAGGCAATGCATGGCTTCTGTTCGCAATACAAACTACTATGAGATGGGATTAGTCCATCCAAACGCGCCCATCAGTCATCCCTCTGAATTATATAAAGACTATGACGACTCACTAGAAGCGGTTGACAAAAACGGCCATATCCCTATTCCCCAGGGGCCCGGACTTGGTGTCGACATAAACTGGGACTGGATTAACGCAAATCGCACCAACCTTATTGTTTACGATTAAACTGAGGGGGAATTTGCATCACCATGTCATTGCGTTTCCTATTTTATATTACCTGCACTTTATTCCCACTATCGGTCCTGATGGGGGCTGTAGAAACAGCGTCACCTCGGAAAAACAATGTTTCCACCATTGATAATTCTATCATTAAAAATAAGGAATCAGACAAAGTGGATGTTATCCTCCAGCGCATAAACGATCACTCATTTCGAAGAATAGAAGATGGCTTCACTTATGACAATGTAAGCAATGTACATGGCGTTGCTGATCTTAGTGACAACTCCTGGCGCGTTCGATTGTTAGCGGTAAGAGATCTTATTCGATTAGGTGAATCCGCAATTCCTCAACTGATAACTCGACTCGAAGATAATAATTCCCATGTGCGCGAGTTGTGCGCTATGGTGCTGGGTATTCTCGAAGCATCAGAGGCCAATCAGGCACTCATTAAAAGGCTGCAGGAGGACCCGGATTCCGTTGTTCGCACCCAGGCTGCTTCCGCATTGGGTCAGATTGGGTTAAGTGAGTCCTTAACGGTGTTAGAAAAAACGATGAAAAAGGATTCCAGCCGGGACGTGATACCTCAATGTGAAATGTCGATCACCCAGATTGAAAATAATATTAAATCCGACCCCGACCTTGCGGCCTCTTATCATTCACTCGACGAATCAAAATTTAACAGCGTTCAAGTAAATCAACCAGCAGTCGATTTTGAATTAAAAGACACCAACGGAAAAACCTGGCGGCTTAACGATTTTAAAGGAGAAAAAACCGTTGTCCTGATCTGGGTATTCGCTGACTGGTGTCCAGTCTGTCATAATGAGTTTCACGAATTAATCGAACTGGAAAAAGAATTTGCACGCGCGGATATCCAGGTTTTTACCGTGGAGTGTCACGACCAGTTTCGTTGCCGGGTGATGACGGGTCAGGAAAAAAAACCCCACTACTGGTTTAAAAAGAAACCATTCATTGACCAGTATCCCGAAAAAATCTGGTGGCCGCATCTTGTCGATCTCGCAGGTGCGGTGGGCGCAACCTACGGCGTCGATCCCATGGAATTTGTCGTCCATTCAGAATGGATTAACCGTCCATCAACGGTTATCGTGGATAAAAACGGAATGGTTCGATTAGCCTACTACGGTACCTTCTGGGGAGATCGACCCACGATAGAGCAAACGCTCGAAATGGTCCACTCGGAAGATTTTCAGTTTGAGCATCCCGAGCGAAGGAAAATGCCCTAGTCGATTATCGATTGCCGATTTTCGAATGACGAATGTCGAGCTTTGCTCTCGGTAGTCGATTGGAAGATAGCCATAGCTGGACTCAGCCTGGAATTAGATTTTATTAATCTTCGTCTTCGTCTCTATTGTCATTGCGAGGGAGTAAAACGACGAAGCAATCCAGGGGGATGTCTGTTGCGTAATCACGGTCCCAGGAATCAAGACTCCAATCAATAGTACGAGTGCTGAAATACATTACTGGGTTTGCGAAGAACATGTATCCAACATCTTACATTTCATAGGTTAGTGAACAACAGATAAACTCCACCTGGAATGGAAGATGTCGCTGAGTTCGGTAGCCGCGGTCGGCTGGTAGCCTCCCTCGCAATGACAATAGGAAAGAAGACGAAGATTGATCTCCTATCATTACTCCTTACAGAAGCTCGGTAAACTCCCGTTATCGCATTCTGTCATTACCCGACTTGTTCGGGTAACCCATTCTCCACTTCTCTGGCACTTCACCCGTTTTTTTATTTACAAAGCCCCCTTCCGGTTCATACCTTCCGGTCTATAACCACTAATGAGCCAGTCGTGGCTCACGATTTACTTTTTATAGGAGCACTCAATGAGCATCAGTCATTACGACCTCGTTGTATATAACGGATCACCGGCGGGTATAGCCTGCGCGGTGCGTGCGGCCCGCGAAGGGCTTTCGGTCCTTCTTGCCAACCACACTCCAATCTTGGGGGGCATGATTTCCAACGGTCTCTGTTGCTGGGATACGCTGTATGAAGGCAAAAGATCGCCTATTTACGATGAACTGCGGGAGGCCCTGTTTGCATTCTACAGAGATACCTACGGCGAAGGCTCCGATCAATACCGTACCTGTCTGTCCGGTCCTTCGGACCATTCCCACAACCTGTTCATAAAATCACATCTTGTTCCATCTAAAGGCAATAACCAACAGCTTACTTTCGAATCAAAAGTCGCACAGATGCTGGTGGAAAAGATGGTAGATTCCGAGCCCAACATCTCATGTCTGATGAGTTCGTACCCTTTGAAAGTGGTGAGAATCGGACCGCTCATCAAGAGCGTTACCTTTGGGAAAATGAACGCCGATTGTCTGCCGGATACTGACGGCGCACGAACTGAGGTCAGCGCCGACTCGTGGGCCGACTGCAGTTACGAGGGAGACCTGATGGCGTTGTGCGCCGCCGCATACCGTTTCGGTCGAGAACCGCGCTCTGAGTACCAAGAGCCTCACGCAGGAAAAATATTCTTAAAGCCGTCCAAAGAACCACCAAGCGATCGCCTTGCCTTCCTCGGCGTCGAACATGCCAAGCTCAACCTCCGAAAATCGCTTGTTGTACCAGACTACCAGGAGGTTGTGGAGTGGGAAGGAGCCGGAAATGGAAACGACAGAGTACAGGCCTTTAACTTTCGCACCATGCTTACTAACGTCGCGGCAAATCGGATGCCGGTGGAAAGGCCGGAACGGTACGATCCGGAGTACATAAAAACGCTGGGGAGTGTCCACGACCCACCTAACGTTAAATACCGTGTAAACCGGCCGCAGTTGGTGGGGCCTCAGAACCCATATGTAGATGGCTCGTGGGAAGACCGGAAAAAAGTAAAGGACGACCACTGGGACGCATTTCTCGGCTGCCTCTACTTCGCGCGAAACGACGAATCGGAGCCGGAGGACCGGCGAAAAGAGGCAAGCCAGTGGGGACTCCCCAACGATGAGTTTGTGAAAAACGGACATAGACCGTACGAAATGTATACACGGGAAACACGGCGGCTCGAAGGACGCTACGTCTTCACGGAACACGACGCCACATTCATAGACGATGTAAAACGGGCGCGTATACACGGAGATGCCATCGCGGTTACCGAATGGTTTATCGACATACACCCCTGTACGTTCGAAAAGCTCCCAGGCACGCTACATGAAGGAAAGGTCATGCTCCACCAGGAGACCTTCCCCGGCCAGATACCGTATCGAGCCATTCTGCCGAAAGGCATCGACAATCTGCTGGTTCCCGTGTGTGTCTCTTCCAGTCACGTGGGGTGGAGCACCATCCGGCTCGAGCCTACGTGGATGAACATAGCCGAGGCGGCCGCGTGGGCTGTAATCATAGCGACACGGAACGGTGTGGCTCCGGCCGAGATCACCCACGAGGCGCTGGTGCGAAAGCTTGCGGATTCACGGGTGATGATCTCCTTCTTTAACGACGTCGATCTGGGCTCGGATGATACATGGATACCCCCCGTAGCTTACTTCGCCACAAAAGGCTTTTTCCCCGGATACGACGCCAGGGCGGATGACACCCTCGACAGCGCCACGGCGGAAGTGTGGGCGAACGCGTTCATGGCCCTCAAGAACGGTTTTGCCGGGGATCCAATGGCAACCGCCCGGTTAGCAGCGACGGCGGCACAACGGGCCACAGACCCAATCTCAACGGTGGTGTTTCATGAGATGACCGGCATTCCCGGCCATGCCGGGGAGGACTCGCCGATCACCCGGAGCGACGCGTGCGCCCTGCTATATGATGCGCTGAAATGAAAAGCCAAACATCCTGAGCGAAGGGAAATGCCCTAAACAATTGTCGATTGGAAGATAGCCATAAGAGGTAAAGGAACTTTTTTTTAATGTATTTACAATAAGGTGGAACGCGCTGTCCCTAGCGCGTTTGAGAATGTTGCAATTGAAGAAGCGCGCTAGGGACAGCGTGTTCCACCTTGGCTTGCAAAATATATAATGAAATATTCTCTATAAATACTTGGACGATGACGTAGACGAAGATATACTTCCTATCATAACGCCTTACTAACCCAACTTTCTTTTACTACTCAACCTGGAATAAATTCCAAACAGACAGGCGCAGGAGCATCGACGACATGGCCCGCTGGAGTGAGTCGACCTGTTTGCTGATCACGGCGAAAAGTTACAATAGTATCAGCGTTCTGATTGGCGGCCAATAACCAGTTTCCAGTCGGATCGATCGCAAAGTTTCGCGGAAACTCTCCTTGTGTCGGCTCATGACCGATCAACTTTATTCGCCCAGTACCTTCATCGATTTCATAGGCGACAATGCTGTCATGACCGCGATTGGATCCATAGAGAAATTTACCCGATGGATCAATATGGAGATCAGCACAGTGATTGGTGCCATTAAAATCTTCAGGGAGTGTGGACAGCGTCTGCACTTCACTCAGTTTACCTTTACTCTCATCATAAGTGAAAGCGACCATCGTGGAATCGAGTTCATTAATCAAATAGGCGTATTTGCCATTGGGGTGGAAGGTAAAGTGGCGTGGCCCCGACCCGGCTTTGCTTGAGAAGCACAACTCCTCATTCAGTTTCAATTTTCCCTTTGTCGAATCGAAGGCGTAAATTAAAACTTTATCCAGTCCAAGATCCGGGGTGATAGCAAAATTGTTATTGCGGTCCACATAAATCGAATGCGCGTGGGCTTCCATTTGCCGTTCAGGATTTACGCTCGAGCCTTCGTGTTGAATGAATTCGGTGGCCTCTCCGAGCTGCCCACCCTCCAGGATGGGAAGAACCGATACACTCCCGCCCCCGTAATTCGCGACGAGGATGAATTTTTCCGTCCTATCCAGAATAAGATGACAGGGGCCAGTCCCAACGGAAGACTGTTCATTTATTAATGTCAGCTCTCCCGTTTTCGAATCGATGGAATAAGCACCTACCGCCCCGCATTCTTTCCCTTCAAATTCGTGTATCTCATACAAAGCATAGAGGGTGCGGCGTTGCTTATCAATGCACAGAAAGGTTGGGTTATCTACACCCTTAACCTGGCTGGAGTATTTCAACTCCCCTGTTGAAGCATCCATGCGATAGACATATAGCCCCTCACTCTTACCCGTGGTATAGGTTCCTACATAAATCAACCATTCATTTATTGTATTTGCGCCCATGGATATTGCATCTTCTCTTTTAATATAATGAAAAATTAATAATGTAAGAAATGGGTCAAGATGCTTTTACTTCTGTCGCGACTTAATCCTGGCGCAGGAAGTCATGCACGATCTCAGCGTATCCCTCGGTATAGTCCATTTCCAGGTAATGGGCGCCGTAGTACTCGAGCGGAGTAAAGTCAGAGAGATCATAAGTTGGCATTGGATTAAACTGGACCACCCCTTCTCCTGCTCGACATATGTGCACTGTAACATCGGTCGTGGTTTTGGAGAGTTCGATGATCTGCATAACGTCAGCACCCTTACCGTCCGCGCGGGGAATTACCTTCAGTCGCCATGAAGGCAGTAAATTGGGCAATTCTTCAGGCGCCGCTTGCCTTTCCATCGTCGAGCGCACGCTCATTATGGATGTTCCCGCTAAAAAAGTATCCGTATACATCACTCTTTCATCCATCTTCACTCTTACGTCTGCAAAAACTTTTGGCGTACCGTAAATTTCTCGACCGGCCGGAATGCTGCCGCGGGAATTAAGGAATACAACAGGAGCAAAGTAGCCTACCTGTCCTTTATACCTGCACTTCACGGTCAATATACTCTCCTCAAATTTTCCGTAATTAGCTGCCCATGGGACGGTAAGCCCGATCGCTATGCAGTAGCCATCTTCCGATGCTTCGAAGCACTCGGGCAGCACCCGATCAATAGCTGCAACATCAGCACGAAAATAAACAAACTGAAAACGCACGTTCCGATAGGCAGCGGGTGGCATCGGATAATACGGCGAGAAAGCCGGCATATTAGCGATACTATCCATGGGGATGCTCATCTTATAATCTTTTTATATATATTTTCTAAAAATATCGATCTGCAAATCATCACCGGTTAATGATAGTCATTCCCCGTATTGCTACTTTGGCAGGATTCAATCCACTTTTCAAGAGTCTTAACCATTCTATTTGTGGTGTAGGGTTGTTCCTCTGCTATATCCGTGGTCTCACCGGGATCGCTTACGAGATCGTAAAGTCGATAAGATTTTCCATTGTTGAGACTTAAAATTTTGTAGCGGTTATCAATCAAGGACAGCTGTTCCGCAGACTCGAATGCCTTTGCCTCTCTCTCAAATGGGTCCATCTCCGATTGAAACCCAATCGGGCTGGGACGTTCTTTCATCTTACCGTTAATTAGCGATAAGAGGCTGACGCCATCGATGGGCATGGGTTGATTGGTTACTTTAAAGCCCGTGATATCACGAATCGTGGGATAAAAATCACTGGTCACACAGGGAATATCCGTAACCACGGATTGACGAATTTTCGACGGCCATACAAGCATCGCGGGAACCCTAATTCCCCCTTCGTAGAGGGTCCCTTTCTCCCCGCGAAAGGGCCCGGCAGTATTATAGTCATGGATCCAAGAGGGACCGTTATCACTGCAGAACCAGATTATTGTATTATCGGCAATTCCTGTTGCCCGATTACTGCACGCATGCGCCCAATCTGTTCATCCATCGCCGTCAGGCAGCCATACCAGTGCTGGGCCTTCATCGGTAAATCACTATAGAACGATCGATGTCTCTCCCCGGCAATAACCGGTGAATGGGGGGTGTGAAACCAAATTGTCGAAAAGAAAGGATTGTTCGCGGTGGCTTCACTTTTTATAAAATTAATCGCGCGGTCCATGATAATTCGTGAGTTCGTCCCTATAATATTTTCAGTTACTTTTTTGCCTGGACCCTCCCAGTAAACACCGCGCCACTTATCTCCCTCTTCACCTTTTACAACAGGGCGATCCATAATTAATGTTCTTTCACCATTCTAACCACGCGGTTGGGTGTAAGGATTATAAAGAGGCATGCCCGCCTCGTCAGAAAAGCACACATCAAATCCGTTGTCCCATGGCGGCGAATAGTGTTGTGGACGATCGGGCCTGCCTTGCACACCGTCTATCTCGGTTTTTGTAAGGGTTCCGAGATGCCATTTCCCGAAGTGACCGGTGCGGTAACCGACACCTTTAAGCGCTTCAGCTAATGTCACCTCTTCGGAAGGTAATGATCCGACGTTGGCGAGAGGGATTCCGTATCGATAGGGATTGCGTCCGGTCAAACAACTTCCCCTTGTCGGAGAACACACGGGCGCTCCCGCATAAAAGCGATCGAAGCGAATACCCTCTCTTGACATGGCATCCAGATGAGGCGTTTTGACGATAGGATTTCCATTATAGCCGACATCACCCCACCCCTGGTCGTCAGACATCACCAGGATGATATTGGGGCGCCGCGTGGAAAGATTACCCGCCTTGGTTTTTGAAGCTCCGAGCATGTTGCGCATCGAGATAGCCGCTGTTCCAAGGCTTAAATTTTTTATGAATTGTCGACGCGTATTTTTACTCTTATTCATATCCAGCTCACCCTCTCGTTTTAAGGTGATGGTCAATTAGCATAAAGACGGGGGCTTTGCGGTTGCAATTGCTAATCGCATCTATCATTGATGGTGTCCGACTCTCAATATTGCTGTCCGTTTTTTGAATATGACCCGTCCTAACATTCTGTATATTCATTCCCACGACACGGGGCGTTATGTTGAACCCTATGGCTATGCCATTCCGGCGCCCAATATTCAAAAGCTTGCCGAAGAGGGGATATTATTTCGACAGGCCTACTGCGCATCTCCCATGTGTTCACCCAGTCGAGCCGCTCTCCTTACCGGACAAAGCCCGCACAGCTGCGGACAATTTGGTTTAGTGAACTGTGGATTTCCACTACGCGATCCCGAGAAACACATCGCACACACGCTTAAAAAGAATGGCTACTACACTGCTCTATACGGATTACAACATTTGCACAATGATCCTGCAGTCCTCGGCTACGAAAGGATTGTCGAAGTCCAGAAAAATGAAAGAAATATTGATGGCGTCCTGTATAAATACGATGCCGGACCGACGACCCAGGCGGCTGTCGAATTTTTAAATGACAAACCCGAGGAACCTTTTTTTCTCACCGTCGGCTATTTTGAAACCCACCAGGACTTTCCCAAACTCGGCCCCAAAGACGATCCGCGTTACTGCCCCATCCCGGCGCCTCTTCCCGACACTCCAGTGATAAGAGAGGAGATGGCGAGATTCAAAGCCAGCGCAAAAATACTCGACAATAATATTGGGACTGTGATCGATGCTCTCGAGACAAATGGTTTGAAAGACAACACCCTGGTTATATGCACCACCGATCACGGGATTCCCTTTCCTGGAATGAAAACGTGCCTGACCGGTCATGGGACGGGTGTGATGATGATGCTGTGCGGTCCGGGAGAATTTTGTGGAGGACGGGTGTCCGATTCCCTGATTTCACAGCTGGATATTTATCCGACTCTGTGTGAATTGCTTGAGATAGAGCTTCCCCCATGGTTGGAAGGTAAATCCATTCTCCCGATTATTCGGGAGGAAAAGGATGAAATTAACGAAGAGGTATTTTACGAGGCTAACTACCAAGGTATCTTCTACACCCCACAACGCGCTGTTCGTACCCAGCGCTGGAATTATGTGCGCCATTATGATCGACAGTCTAATGTTGCACAAGAGCAGTTGTATGATTTGATCCTCGATCCCATCGAGAGAAACAACATAGCTGATGAACCCTCCATGAGGGACACCCTTAAAGATTTGCAGAGCCGCCTTGATCACTGGATGAAGGAAACAGAAGATCCCCTGCTTCATGGAAGCGTACCCCTGCCCTTGGAATCCATCGCCATTATTCCCGAGGATGACGATTTGCTCAAGCATGGACAATACCTCTACAATACTTATAAACCCTGGGAAAATCGGGTACGGGTGGATAACCGTTAGATTGATATAGGGAAACAAATTTACTCTGCACACATGGAAGTAATCTTCAATAGGATGTAATGAGACATTACATCACACCACCATGAAAACTGAAGGGTAAGATTTGTAGTAAAAGTTTTTGAAATGTACGTGGGAACTCAGTACTTCGGAACATCGAAAAAAGAAATGGAATTTTTAGCCCGTCACGGGGTGACCCATTTCGACGCCAGGGTTGATGGTATGGATGTGGACACGCTCATGCGCCATCGCGAAGAAGCAGCCACCTGCGGTGTGGAACTCGAGATGGTCCATATTAAGCCGTTGGACAGCATTCCTATGGCGAAGGACCCCCAGCGTGACAGAGATATCGAGACCGTGTGCAAGTACATCGAGAACGCGGGCCGGGCGGGTCTTCGCGGGCTGAACTATAATTTCTGCGTCTTGCGGGCTGAACACGGAGGGGGGCTTGTCCAGCGTACCAAACGTCGGCCGGGTCGGGGCGGATCGACATACAGTTCGTTCGTGCTTTCAGAGTACGACAGCGAGACGCTTTCCGATGCTGGAGTCGTCAGCCGTGAGGAGGTGTTCGAGCGGGCGGCTTATTTTCTCGAGCGCATAATACCTGTAGCCGACGAATACAAGGTCCAAATGGCCTGTCACCTCAACGATCCACCCGCCCCCGTATTAAACGGCGTGGAAAAGTGGGACTGGCCTGTCTTCGAGGGACTCAAACGCTTCAGTGAACTGGTAGACAGCCCCTACCACGGGTTCAATTTCTGCTGCGGGGTGGCCGCAGAAGGATTGGAGAATCCGGCTGAGGAACTGCCGGGGATTGTGAGGTACTTTGCCGAGCGCAAGAAAATTTTCAATGTCCACTTCAGGAATATAAAGGGGGGTCTGCACGACTTCTACGAGACCTGGCCCGATGAAGGTGATGTCAATATGTACCAGATCGCAAAGATCCTGCATGAAGCCGGCTATCCCTACATGCTGATGCCCGATCACGCTCCGCATCATCCGGACGATGTAGCACCCGAAGGATATTCCAAGCGCATGACGCAGGGCTGGGCATTTCTTTTCGGCTACATCATTGCGATGATTCAGGCCTTGGAAAACGAAAGTTGAGCGGGTTGTCTGACGGCCATAGCATATCACTACACAGCGAAGGCTGTTCCTCAGCACGCTTCACCTTCTTATTATCATTGCGAGGGAGCCTATCAGCCGACACGTGAAACGCGACATCTTCCATTCCAGGGGAAAGCCGGTCACGTATTGACATTCCCCTGGAATGTGAAATGTCGCTGCGCTCGGTAGCCGCGTCGCGCTGCTCCTCTCAATGACAATAGAGGATTACTAAGATGAGAATTATACCCGATAACCGTTAGGATCAATCCGCAATCGTAACGAGGGGAAAGCCCGACATCTCACAAATCGGCAATCGTACGCGGGGCGAACCTCACCTGTCGTTCATTGCCTTGTAGCCCAACGCCTCAAATCAGCGGCGCGAAGCGTCTGCTCGATCCGCTGGTTAGCCTCCGGAGTTTTCGACATAATATTCAGTTGATCGTAATCGTCACGCTTCGGCCCGGTCGTTCCAGGTTACCGCTGTCGTCGACGGCTCGGCTCAAGATCGTGAAGGTTCCCGCCCGTGGCGGCAGCCACTGATAGTACCAGGTCTCGCGTCCAATTGCCGGATGCCAAGTGACACTGTTATCGAGAGATACTTCGACTGCGGCGACTTTTCCGCCGCCTGTGTCTTGAGCGGTGCCACTGATCATCAAGGTGCTATGAGGCAGTGTCGCGCCTGAGCTGGGAACATGCACTGTCGAAGTTGGAGGTTCCTCGTCGGTGGACGCGATAGCCAGTGCAAGATCTTCTTGTAGCGTCGCCGGTTGCACACCCATGTCTGCAAACAGATTGATGGTGGCTTGTTGGATGTTCCTATCGGGCCCATTTGGATCGACGCCCACCCGGGTCGAGTCGGTATTAGCACGCTCCGGCGGTACCCCGGTCTCGGTATCGTGGTGGGCATCCAAACCCCAACCCCACTGCACGGTGCCCGCGCCGAAGACCAGGGCACCGCTATTGTGACGATAAAGCGTCAGATGGTGGGTCGCGGTGCCTGAGTCATATACCGCGCCGTGGTCCTGAATGTAGGGAACGTTGTCGATGGTTGTCTCGGACAGGCGAAACAAACCGGGTGGGCGAAAACCGTTGTCGAGGTCCTCGTCCCACTCATGACCGAGCAGGCCCTTGAGCAAGACTGCTCTTTCGCCCGGCTCGAGATTGGCAACCTCTGTGTTGCGCCAGAACCGCAAGGCGGCGTATTCGGCGGGCACGATGAGTGGGTCGTTGCGCCATGCGTTAACGGTGAAAATGGTGCCGGTTAGGGCGTTTTCCGGCTGCGGTCCCTCCGGATTAAAAGGTCGCGAGTCACGCCACGTCCCGGTCCAAACGTCGGCGACGGGGTCAGTCTTGGCGTTATCGCGCGTTTCCTTGTAGGTGACCAATGTCCGATGAGCGTTGCTTGAGGAGTCAATGCTTGGCTCCCAGCGGATTTTCCAAAAAACTTCATTGCCGCTGAAAAAGGCGAGGTGAACGCCCGCATCACGTGCCGCTTCGACATGTCGCCTTTGCTCAAGAGACCAGTATTCGTCGTGACCGACTGACAGAAACAGGCGGTGCTTGAGGATCTCTTCGCCGCGCCGATCGCTGTCGATACCGGTGAAGTAGCTGACGTCGTAGCCATTGGCCTCAAGCCATCGGATGAAAGGATACTCGGCATTGAAAACCATGTTGACGGCTCGGTAATGGCGGGTCTCGATCGGGCGGTTGTAGCTCACCTTGTAAGCGCGGGGCGGTCCGCCGTGTTCGCGTGGATTGTCCAGGTTAAGTCGGCCGTAGGTACAGTGGCCGCCATAGCGGTTGTAGGCCTGCCAGGTGGTATCCGAAGTTTGGAAGAGAATGTCAGAGCTGCCGTTGTCGTCCCGCACAACAAAATAGATATGGCTTGCTCGCGGTTCGCGCAACGCATTGGCAAGACGTCCATGTCCCAACGCTCCATAGGCATGTTGCGAGGCAGGTGGCCTCTCCGCCGGGCTTTCTCGACTATTGTCCGCACGCCAGCCCGCAGGGTCGGAATCCTGTCGTACCAGGCGCGCGAAATAGAATCCCGATGTGGCGTCTGACGGCGCTTGCCAGGAAGCCGAGACAGCCCAGTTGCCGCAATCGTAGAGGTGAGTGGTCGAGTCCGTCATACATTCCGGCTGAAGTTGGGGGAGAGAGATCGACGGCTTGATGGTGTCGACACGACGTGCGCCCAGCCCACCATAGAAACCCATTCGATAAATGTCGATCCGATAGTCGGTCGAGTCCGTTTTGATCTTGAAGAAGATCGTCTCACCCTGATTGATGCTGATGTCGTGGCCGAAGCCCTGGATCGTCGGATCGCCCCAGCCGTTAATATCCCACTCGGTTGCGGGATCGCCCGGTAGGCAGTTTTCTAGGACTATACTGTTGGCGGGTTGTGGGCCGCGATCTATCGGTTCTTGACTCATATGTACCCGTTCTAGTTTATGCCATCACAACGTGTGCCAAATGACATTGTTCATGCCTCCGAAGTAATGCGGGCTAACATTAGATTAGCCAACAGGCTTTCGAGATAACCTCCGCTATCGCGAGGGGAAAGGCAACTGGCAAATCTAAAAGAGAGTCGAAGGTCCAAAGTCGAAAGCGGAGAGCGCAAGCGCATGACGCAGGGCTGGGCATTTCTTTTCGGCTACATCATTGCGATGATTCAAGCCTTGGAGAACGAAAGTTGAACGGGTTGCCTGTCACGCTTCACCTTCTTATTGTCATTGCGAGGGAGGCTATCAGCCGACAGTGGCTACCGAACGTGAAACGCGACATCTTCCATTCCAGGGAAAAGCCGGTTACGTATTGACATTCCCCTGGATTGTGAAATGTCGCTGCGCTCGGTAGCCGCGTCGCGCTGCTCCTCGCAATGACAATAGAGGATTACTAAGATGAGAATTATACCCGATAACCGTTAAGATCAATCCGCATTCCGCAATCGATAGATCATTCTATCGTGATCTCATCAATATTCACCGCGATCTCGTCACCGTCCTCGTTGGCGAATGTGGCATCGATGCTCTGTGTCGGTTGAGGGGTGTTGTCGGATTTGAAGTTGTTCTGGGTGATCAAGGTTTCAAACCCGGTGGTTGTTGAACCACTCTCCGCGACTACGACTGCGGCATCATTTGTCTGCACCAGATCTCCGCCGGTGATACGCAATCCCGGATTGCCAGCCGGCACCGTGAAGGAACCATCCGCAAACAGTAAATGCGGAACCGCGTCGCCACTGGCATCGATATCACCGACGGTTAAGCGCACCGCAATCGGGACTCCTCGCGCATCGACACCGACTTTTCCGGTGCTTCCAGAAAAAACAGTGTTCGACAACTGCATCCCTCCCATACCCGTGGAGTTAATCACTTCCACAAGGGTGACGTCCGCCTGGGCATCATAGACCTGTCCCTCCGGAAAGAGGGCCTGGTTCACGGCGTTGATCGATCCTACCGTAAAGATACTGAAGAAGGTGTCGGCGTCCGCTCCGTCGATAACCACGCTCGGCTTGCCTGTAACGTACTCTACTGCCTGGTTGTAGCGCGGGGGAATGGCCGGTGGCAGGAAGGTGGCCGGGTCGAGGGTAACGGTAAAAGTCCCTGTGCCGGAGAACTCTACCTGTACAATGTCCTCGTTTTCATCCATGAAGGAGACCCGTGTAATTTGTCCCGGTCTGGCCTGTAGCTGGATGGATTCACCCGTGAGTAAAATCTGGTCGAAGACATTACCGTTAGGGTGCTGAATATTTTCTCCGGCGATGTCTCCCGAGCCGTCGAGAACGAGGGGGACAGAAGGAGCGGCTACGGTAATGACAGCAGTATCACTGTCAGCGCTACCTCCGGCGTTGTTTATCTGTACCCAGAAGTTCGTGTTCGCGGTGAGAGCGCCGGTGGTGTAAGTGCTGCCGGTTGCTCCGGCAACGGGGTTGGCGGTGTCACCGCTGTTACCCGTATACCACTGGTAAGTCAGGTCGTCGCCACTGGCAGCGACGGACAGGCTCGCCGAAGCGCCCGACTGCACTTCCTGGCTGGCGGGATGGGTAGTTATGGATGGACCCTGTGCGGGAGGTGGTTCACCACCACTACCCGGTGCGCCGATGGGGGTATAACCGATGTCGTCCATGCTAATGCTATCAACATTTCCCGTTGTCGAAGTGATCGTCGTGTTCGTATAGTGGACACTTCCAATTCCCCCCGGAGCGCCTAATGCCACCGCATTGAAGTCGAAATAGGTAAATGGTTGACTAAATTCAACACTTATATTCATGCCGATGTCGTCGGTCGATGTGAGCAAGTTACCTTCGGGATCGAAGATTTCAATTAAGCCATCGTTCTCAAAAAATACCGCGGCATAGAATTGTACCTGAGCAACCGGGGTTTCAAATTCAATTACGCCGGTCGCTTCTTCAACCGGTTGGCCTGAGATCTCGGCAGCGACAACACCCCAAAACCAGCCGTCCGCCCCGGGTAAGGTATGGTAAAAAAATTGTGGACCTTTTGAGACGACACCACCCGTAACGGTGGCAGTGTACGGGGGAAAGCCTATAGTAAAATTACTTTTACTACCATTAGGTGGTAAAAAAATCGCACGTTCCGCAGCCATCTCAAAATCATCAAATACTGTATTATTGGGCGGTCCTTCCACATAGGTAAATCCAAGGTCATCGATGGCGACTTGTCCTCCTGGATTGACGATCTTAATTTCTGTTACACCACTCGTAAAATTCAAATCCGTTAAATCCTGAATATCCCCGCTGAAGGCAACGAAGCTTTGCAGACCGGGGGTGGCTGGCAAACCGTTCACCACACCTGCTGGGGCAAGAGTAATAAAATTTTTATCTCTGAGTTCGATCCTGCCACCCCCCAGTGTGTCAGTAGCGTAGAACTGAAGCAGGTTTACCCCTCTTTCAAATAAAATTTTATGATCTGAAGCACTTGGATCGAGGACCAATGCTCGACTGCCCGAGTTAGCGAGACTGGATTCTACTCCATCTTGCAGAATGAAGCCAATTACGCGGATAGTAAAGGGCGCTTCCCCGATGATGAATTCCGATCCTTCAGCAGTAACATTTTCAAAATCGAAAAAAGTATCGAGATCCTGAGGTTCAGCTATTAGAAGAACGGGTAATACTATTAATATTAATAAAAAAGAACTACAATATTTTAAGCTCATGCTCGACTCCTTATTCGTTGGCTCATATTTAATAAATAGATATTCCTGTTTGGGTCAATGGTTGTGAAAAACCCGAAAGCCTTAGCTTTTATATCAGTGGTCCTGTGGAATCACCGGCAGCACGATGTGCGACGGCCGCGTTCGATCCATGTGGATGGTGTTATGCGCTATTAATGTGTGCGTATGCCGACCTACAGGTTCTCCGGTGTTAGGATTTACATCCAACCTTGGAAAATTGCTGCTCGATATATCGAGCCGGATCCGATGTCCCGCCTTAAACAGGTTGCTCGTCGCGGGAAGCGTGATCTTCAAAGGATAAACCTGATCCGGTTCCATCATCTCCGGTACGGTCCATGAATTTCGATAGCGGCACCTGAGTATCGTGTCGGTCAGGTTCATTCGATATCCATTTGGATAATCCTCGTTCTGGGGATATACGTCGACCAGCTTCGCGGTGAAATCCGTGTCACCCGCGGTCGATGAAACCCAGAGATTGACGACTACCTGTCCCGTAACTTCAACATCCATTTCCAGCGGATCGGTTTGAAATACGATAACATCAGGACGCTCTTCCAGGAGTTGATATGGGGACTCAACTCCGACCATCCATTCAGCCTCGACCTGGTCGAATGGCCCCCACGGAACAATCTGTTCCCAGTAATTGCTGTAATAGGAGATCCGTTCGCCAAATGGCGGGACTTCCGAAAATCCCCCCCGCGGCTGAGTAATTCCAGCGAGATGGGCCATATTTCCACCTGCGGTTGGAACCGGATTCTGAGGGTTATATTCGAACGTGATCGAATCTTTATCAGATTGAGATTTCCTGTCGGATAACTTGAAATCCGATTTCAAAAAGAGTAATCGAAGCATTGTCCGCTTAATCGGCCACTCCATCTCTGCCCGCCAACTGCCGCCGTGGTCGAGAAGCCCATCCGACGTTTTACGACCCGTGCCTCCGCCCATTACGAAAATTTTGACGGGTGAGTCTTTATCAACTCCATGGGCCACACCTTTCAGCCACTGATCAAACCATCGCCGTCGAATTTCACTGTGTACCGGGTAACCCCACTGAGCATCCCTACCGAATTCGGCGTCACCGAGTGACGTGGTGTTAATGCGCATGGTTCCGTGTCCCCACGGTCCGATTAACAGACGGGAGGGCTTACTGTTTCGAGCAACCATCGCTTCAAAGTATCCTGTCGAGGCATCGATGAACGGGTCGAACCAGCCACCTGTAATCAAGCACGGAATGTCAGCGTGGTGATCCCAGTAGGGCGTCTGATCATTGCACTCCTGCGCCCACCATTCGTCATATTCACCTCGCCAGTAATAATTGAAAAGTGTCTCTTCAAGATAAGGCGACGCGGCCAGTGAAATTTTCCCCTTTTGGAGTGGCATGTTCTGCATTGTTGTTCGGGCATTCTTCAACCCTTCTACGAGCGTTTGCACCGCTTCAGGATTGTCCCGATTTTCCTGGGCATCCAGACCGTGCATGTAAATTGCCGTGTACATGTGCAGCGCCATGGCCCCGCCCTCTCGGGCTTCATGTAAGTAGATGTTCGTCGGTCCCTGTTCAGGGCAAATAGTCGTCAGGTGAGGGGGTTGATGTAGTGCGGCCTGCGTCTGAACAATCGCGCGATGCGAACTGCCCATCAATCCCACATGGCCATTCGACCAGGGTTGCGCAGCAACCCACTCGATTGCGTCATACCCGTCATCGCCATCCCAGAGGTTGCAGGTGTGGTAGTAACGCCCGTCGCCCTCTGATTTATAACGGGATCGAAGATCCTGAAGAATGAATACATAGCCATATTCTACGTACTGCGAGGGCACACCGTCCCATTCGGACGCTGTTTTGTTGTAGGAGGTACGAACCATTATTGTCGGCCAATTGCCATCCGACCGCTTTCCATCCATTCCGGCGGGAAAATAAATGTCCGTTGCCAGCCGAATTCCGTCACGCATCGGAACCATCACGTTAGATTCAAGACAAATGTTATAGAGTGGATCTTTACCGGCCATAGGTTACCTTATTTTCCCTTGGATAGGATAGGTTTCAATTTAAAACTCAAGCAGCAGGGAAAAATACACTGAGAACAACTCACCATGAAGGTGATTGATCATATAAGTAAAAAAATGAGAAAAAATGGTAACATTTTTACCCATTCGCTCCATGATTGACTTAAATAAATTTCCGATTCCTAAACCTATTAGCGAAATTATTCAGGGGGCTTTGCAGGAAGAAGTGGCCTTAGGAGAATCGAAGTCTACCATTTTTCGTGTACACCGTAATGGGAAAGAAGATTTATATCTTAAACTGGCAGCTGAAAATACAGCCGAACCTATAAAACCCGAAGTGGAGAGACTGAATTGGTTGATTCAGTTCGTGAATGTACCTCGAGTATGGCACTATGAAATGTCTAACGGGTACGAATTTCTTTTGATGTCCACGATTGCTGGTGTTCCCTCTCACGAAGCAATTGAAAATAAAAGTCAGACTATCCGGGAATGCGCGCGTGGGCTTAAGCTCATACACGACATTCCCGTATCACAGTGCCATTTTGATAATCGCCTGGATATAAAATTAGATAAGGCAAGAAAACGGGTTGAACAAAAAATCGTGGATGAGCATGATTTCAGTCCTGAAAGGTATGGACAGAAAGCCGAGGATTTATTTCGTGAGGCAATGCGATACCGCACTGAATCCGAGGACCTTGTCGTCACTCACGGCGATTATTGTATGCCTAATATAATCATCCGGGATGGACATTTAAGCGGGTTTGTCGATCTTTCCGGTGTCGGGATTGCTGATCGATACCAGGATCTGGCTCTTGCCGTTCGAAGTATTGAAAGAAATTTTTCGAAAGATTGGAATAGAGTGTTTTTCGAAGAATACGGATCCACGCCAAATGCGAAAAAGATTGAATATTATAAGCTGTTGGACGAACTTTTTTAAGAATACTAAACACGCGCACTTCTCCCTTAACCCTCTCGTCAGGAGTTTTCGAAATGTAAATTCCTTCTGACCGGATCGTGACAAAATAAGTCGCCTGTTTTCATTCTAAAAATTTCGACGATGTTAATCGATAACCCCCATGGCAACTATCGGTTTTTAACTGGCATTGCTCCCTACTCAAGTGGTGTCGTGGCAATGCCGGGATTTGAGATTGTCCATATCAATCTCCTGCAACCGATAGCATACCTCCAGGGTTTCGAATGGATTGCCCGCCATCTGACCGCGGCACACCGACCACCCCATTCGCTCTGCAGTATCGAACTTCGCCTTCCCGCACCGCTCAGCTTTGAAGGTTTTTCTGATTTCAATATGAAATACCAGTCAATCTTGACTGAATGGGATCTGCTACTCGACGGCCGCAATCCCGTCGCGCGGACCAATATCGCCCCTGCCGTACAGCCGCCTGAAGAACCGTCGCTTTACGCCTTTGCTTACACAGTTCCCTCTGAAGATGATGTCACAACATCCACGTTTATCGTAGCCGGCGCAGGTGATTTGATTGATCAAGGCAATCTTTCACCCACCGCGATTGTGCGACCGAATGAGACATCCGACGAAGCCCTGCGCGAAAAAGCTATGATCGTTATGAACGTCATGCAGACACGTATGGACGGTCTTCAGGTTGACTGGGCCGCAGCAACGACTATCGATGTTTACACTGTTTACCCCTTGTACCCTGTTCTCGTCGACACCGTGCTTAGCCAGGTGGGGTGCGCCGCGGTCCATGGTGTCCATTGGCACTTCGGGCATCCTCCCATTGAAGGACTTGCCTTTGAAATGGATCTTCGCGGGGTTCGGGAAGAAAAATGGATAGATACTGAAGGAATGTAATATTAATTATGCAGCTACAGGGGCATTGGTTGATCATAACCGCTAAGAAATATGAGTAATATTCAAGTAATCGTATGCTGGTAAGCGACGAATTGAGGGAAATTTTAACCATTCAGAAGATGATGATTAGCAATAGACATTTGCCTGGAATGGAAGATGTCGGGCTCTGCCCTCGGTAGCTTCGTCGCTACACTCCTCGCAATGACAATACGTGTGTAATCTGTAAGAGGATAATTAGAACATGCTGCATATTCATACCTTTGTCATTACAAGACCCGCGGGCGCGGGACGAAGCTACCGAGCGCAGCGACATCTTCCAAAAGCACAAGATAGATTAAAATAGAATGGAGGGACGCGCTCCGTCGCGTCCGCTAATAAGTCTATAATGGTGGAGCGGGCTGCCTGACCGACATAGTCCCGCCACCGCGGGACGACGGTTGGTTCTCAGCACGTTTCTTAAATTGCGATTAAAAGAAATAACGCACTAGAGACAGCGCGTTCCACCTTCAATCAGCAATAATACTTGTTCCATTTTTAATCCGCGACCCAATGGTGAAAGAGGGGTTTTACGTCTTCTGATAGTTTTTCATACACCTCACGCTTTACGAGTGGACTATCAAAATTTTTCCCGTTCGTCTCCACAATCATACGCGTATGATCCGGTGTCCCTATCATCGCGGGATTAAGATTAAACCACCAGGGGACATAACGAATGATTAAGGCAATGCGCGGCTCATCGCTTTTATTTACTCCTCCCGCGTGCCAGACACGGGGATCAAAAAGGAGCACATCCCCCGGCTCGCCACTGATTTGTACTTCCGTTTTATGAGGGGCGTGGATATCGATGCCATTAGCTCCCTCGACTGAAGGGCCGTTACCGATACGGTGACTTCCGGGAATAAAATAAGTGCCGCCTGTTGTTTCATTGAATGGCGTCATCATCCAAATTGTTGTCATGCCCATCATAACGTCCGGATAGGGTGCTGTAATATGCATCGCATTGGTTTGATTATAGGGCCAGGCATCATGCCAATAGAAACGATCCGTTCCCGGATCTTTTATAAGAACTGAGGTAAACACGATCCGCGCATAGGGTCCCATCAATGCTTCCGCAACACCCAGTACTTTTTCATGTGAGAGATAGGGGGCGAATACCTGGGTGTTATTAATTAAACCCTTGGCCTGATGTTCCCCTTGGATGCTCATTTTATGACCTTGCGCCCGGGTCTTTGCTTTTTCTTTTTCTATCTCCGCGAATGCTTCTTCACTTACATTTAAAACCTCCTCGCGAATAGCACTGACTTTGTCTTCAGGTATCACGCCTTTCGCCACACAAAAACCACTCATCTTTATATCGCTTACGATTTCTTCGAGCGTCTGTATGTCTTCCTTCTCTTTTGTCATGACACTAATTTTTCAATGGGTATTATTTTATAAAATAAAAGAAGAATTATGAATTGATGACAATCTATTGTAATGCCCCATCAGGATGCGTAGAGGATCATTGGCTTTTTCTTTTTTGCTTATTCAGCCAAACTTTGGCCCTGTGTTCAGCTTCGGCAATTTGTGATGGCGCCATAACTCGTATAAGTATTTCTGTAAGGTTCTTGTCATCGGAGATGCCTGAAAGGGCCGCAATGCTTAACCAGGTATAGGCCCAGATGTAATTCTGCTGAACACCTCTGCCACTGGTGTACAACTCCGCCAGAATATATTGAGCATCGGAGTTTCCCTGGTAAGCTGCCTTGCGCCACCATTCAAAGGCTTGAGCATAATCGCGATTTACCCCTCGGCCCTCAGCATAAAATTCTGCAATTTTATTTTGGGCAATGGGGTATCCCTGTTCGGCTGATTTATATGTCCACTTGAAAGCCTCGGCATCATCCTGTTCAACTCCCTGGCCTTTTTCATATAACATTCCAACATTAAGTTGGGCTTTGGCATCCCCCTGCAAAGCAGCCTGCTGGTACCATTTGAAGGTCTGGTCGTAATTTTGCTTAACCCCATAACCAAAGTAATAAAGTCTCCCGATCATGAATTGCCCCTCGGTAATTTGTGCCGGGGTCATGTAAGCCTTGATACTTTCCAGGTGTTTCAAGCTCGAAGCGTGACCGGCACCGGTCGCGACACTCAACCAGGTGTACGCCCATATATAATTACGCTCTACTCCGTGGCCCTTGGCATACATTACTCCCAGATTGTTCTGGGCTTTAGCATGACCCTGTTCGGCCGCTTTTTGAGTCCATTTAAAGGCTTCATTTAAATCCTGGGTAACACCCTGCCCCTTAAAGTAAATAAGCCCAAGCTTGTACTGGCTCTCGACATCTCCTTTTTCTGCTCGTGCTTGTAAATCTGAAAGTGCGCCACTCTCTACACCGAAGGTTGCGCCGGCCATTAAAAGAAAAGCGATAATTGGAATCCAATGTTTCATACAATGTAATAGATGCCGTTCTCCTACTAATTATTTTATGAAAGAATTTGTAGAGTAAATAATTTCAGCGATTCACCCTATAGCGGGAACCTGTTAAGTGGCACGCGTCGTCGTCCCGCCAGAAAATTTGATCATTATTATGAGATTAAATGCAATATTAAGGATGAAAATTGTTTACAAATAATGGAGGGACGCGCGTTGTCGCGTCCGTGGATATATATTGATAGCCGTACCCCAAAGCGGCCATGACGGAGCATGGCCCTCCAAAAAATCATCATACCAAGGTGGAACGCGCGGTGCTTCCCATTAATTCATCCCCGTATTTTCATTACACCCATTCACGCGTTTACCCATTGTCACATTATATCGGGAGGGCCACGCGTCGTCGTGGCCGTAACGAATAAAACTTTGCTAAACCTGTTCTTCTAAATCCCGCAAGTACTTCAGTTTCTCCGCCTGAACTGCAAGAAGATGAAGAGGCAACCGATTGCCATTAAGACCCAAGTAGAAGGCTCGGGAACAACCTTCAGGCTAAGGGAATTAGAGGAAAATTGAGGTTGAAAAAACAGGTTTCCGGAAAACCCCAATGCGTCGTCGATAGAGCCGAAATCGCCAGACCTTAACCCCGTCCATGTGAGCACTTCAAAGCTCTGGCCCAGCGTTGGGAGCACTTCACCAAGCAGTAAAATGTCTAAATCTCCACTGCCAAAATTTAAGTTTCCCGTTATATTCAATTGGCTAAAGTCAATCCCATCATTGATACTGATTTCTAACGCACTACCCGCATTGAATGTCAGGTCCCCTTCAATATCTAAGGAAAAAACAGTATCAGGTGCAATCACTCCAAAATTTTCAATACTATCAATATCGAGTAGCCCGCTACCTTCTACCTGGCCATGATTTGTCAATGTTGATGCTTCCAATTCACTCGTAAGCACTCCACTGCTGGCAAGGGCGATAGTCCCACTTAAACTTATGGTTATATCGTTAGTAATAACTACCTGGCTCCCATTAGTAATATTCAATTGCCCTGTCCCCAGATTGCCGACAAATAATTTGTCTGCATTTATGGTACCACCCCCCATAATCGTTAAATCCGCATCATCCGAACTTGGCAGGCCAAGTTCAATAGCGTTATTTACGTCCAGGGTATTGTCGGCCATCGCGAAGGTCAGAGAATCATTGAGAACTTTAAGACCATCGACTAATTGATCAGAGCTGAACGTAACGAGATAATTGCTGCCGCTCTGATTAAAATGAGCAATATCATCTGTACCGGGAACTATACCACCCACCCAGTTAGATCCAGCGCCAAAATCTCCGGGTAGTGGATTAGCCCACAAAAAGGGAACTTCGCTCAGAGCGGTTGAAATTTCGCTCGCGAGAAGAGGTCCATCCCAAATCCGGATTTCGTTAACGATACCTGCTGAAGCTTCTCCGAAACCAGTCGCTGCATCGTCCATAAAAAAAGCAAACCGAGCAAGTCCCCCGTTATCGACGGCTATCGCGCGGCTGGATGAATCAACAAAGGAGTACTCAGGAGAGGAGGACCCGTTCAGGTAAGTGGTATAGACATCGTCAGCTGAAGATCGAGTGAATACCACATTAATAAATTCATCAGGTTGAACAACCACCGAGCTTGTATGATGGGGGTCATAAAACCGTACATTACCACTCAAAATGTATTGACCTGAATCGATGGTACGGTTCTTGAAATCAACGATTTTATTCCAGCTGCTAACTGACTCAAAACTAAATTGAATCCCAATCGAATAATTATCTGCCAGGCTTAATGTGGTATCAAGAAACAAGCCTTCGTTCGTGCCGAATGAATAACTGTCGCTATTTATCGTTCCCCCATTTTCCGTTAATACGGTACTACTTAAGCTGTCGTTAAGGTTATTATCAAATTCAAATAAATGTACTAAGGTAACTGCTTGAACACCGCTCCATGCCATGGAGCCAAAAAAAAGTCCGCATCCAAGTTTTATAATATTATGGAATGACATAACAGAATGTATAAGTATTAACCGAAAATAAATTATCTATTTTTTTTTTATTTATTATCATCTTGGAAATGTATGACTACCATCTGTTATATAACAGACATAATAGAAATATTCACCAAGAATTATTTCCTAAACAGGTATAATTTATAGTAGAAGTAATTTTAGCGAGAACCAGGTAGTAATATAATGATATCCCAAGTCGTCCTATACTGTCAATATTTATAAGATACAGGTTATGTTTTTCAATAAGCTCTCACCGTAAATGATCCAATTATCCGGAGGGCCACGCGTCGTCGTGGCCGTATTGAATTTATTGGGATAACGGCTGTCCCAGCACGCTTCTTTTTCCTATTTAACTATAATATAAACACGGACGCGACGGTGCGCGTCCCTCCATCATGCTGGAATAAATAATAATATATACATTGAGTCTTCGTCTATCTCTTAAATTATTTGCAATATAATGAGAATTCAATTCGAGACGAAAAGGTGGAGGCAGACCCGTCTTCATCTTTAATCTACGACGTGGCAAGCGTAGTCGAAGATTATTGCATGAGATCGAGCAATCTATAATTAAATATTAAATGACCAATAACGCGGTAGGGACCAGCCGTCGTCCCGCAATGGCGGGACTATGGCCGGCAGGTAACCACGCGTCCCTCCATTATACTATAATAATTTTTACCCGGAGGGCCACGCGTTGTCGTGGCCGCTTTGAGGTACAGTGTTGAATGGGTAATCCGCGGACGCAACGATCAGCCGTCGCCGCGTAGATGTGGAGCTATAGCCGACAGGCATCCATGCGTACCACCTAATTGCTTAACACCTAAAACTTAAAACCTAACACTGATCGATAGATCACCATTCATTCAATCGTAATCTCCTCAGTCGTCACCGCAATATCATCACCGTCTTCATTAGCGAATGCCGCATTGATACTCCGTGTCGGTTGAGGGGTGTTGTCAGACTTGAAGTTGTTCTGGGTGATCAAAGTATCAAAGCCGGGGGTTGTCGATCCACTCTCCGCTACGACGATTGAAGCGCCGTTCGACTGGGCCAGGTCGCCTCCCGTAATCCGCAAACCCGGGTTGCCGGCTGCTACCGTGAAGGAACCATCTCCAAACAGCAAATGCGGTACTGCATTACCATTGGCATCGATCTCTCATACCGTTAAGCGTACCGCGATTGGCACTCCTCGCGCGACTACACCAACATCGCTCGTGTTACCTGAAAATACATTGTTCGACAACTGCATTCCCCCTATCCCCGTGGAGTTGACTACCTCTACTAATGTCACGTCGGCTTCGGCGTCATAGACCTGTCCCTCGGGGAACAGGGCCTGATTCACCGCGTTAATCGATCCAACCGTGAAAATACTGAAGAAAGTATTCGAGTTGGCTCCGTCAATGACCACGCTCGGCTTACCGGTGACGTACTCTACCTGCTGATTGTAGCGTGGGGGCAAAGCCGCGGGTAAGAAGGTAGCCGGGTCCAGGGTTATGGTAAAGGTCCCGCTCCCCGAGAACTCTACTTGTACGATATCCTCATCTTCGTCCATGAAGGAGACGCGTGTGATCTGCTCGTCCTTTGCCTGAAGTTGAATGAATTCTCCGGTGAGCAGGACCTGATCGAAGACGTTCCCGTTGGGGTGCGCAATGTTTTCTCCCGCCACATCACCCGAGCCATCGAGTATTAATCTGGCAACCGCTGACAAGACAACATTATGCCGTCCCCCCGCAGTAATTGCGGTTACGTTGACTAACCCTTCAGGCGCTTCGGCCTGTCCGGAATCATTAAGCCCCCACCCGATCACTTCACCTTCAGCATCAAGGGCCAGGTTGTGGTTCAATCCAGCCGCTATGGAGGTTACCGCACTTGCATTGAAGGCCACCGTTATTTCATTTTTCGCGCTTAAACTTGCCTGGGCTGCGTTAAAAGGAATATCCAATTGCCCAAAAGTATTATCACCCCAGGCTACCGTAACACTATCTTCGGTTAGGGCCAGGCTGTGGTTATCTCCTGCTGAGATGGCCGTCACATTAGTCAGGTTGGCAGGTACATCTGTCTGGCCGGAGTCGTTCCGGCCCCAGGCGACGACGGTGCCACCACTCTTTAAAGCCAGGTTATGAAACCCACCTGCTGCCAATGCTATTACATCAGTAAGGTCTCCGGGTGGTGTTGCCTGCCCATCGTCATTATTGCCCCATCCGATAACGGTACCATCGGACAATAAAGCGAGGCTATGACTTCCTCCCGCAGACACCGCGATCGCATTCGTTAATCCCGCAGGAACATCCGTCTGGCCGTTATCATTGTTACCCCAGGCGACGACGCTACCATCCGCTATCACGGCTAAATTATGATCATACCCGGCATCCACATCGGTCACATCAGTTACTTCAGCGGGCACCGTCGACTGTCCTGCCTGATCTCTACCCCATCCCACTACGCTACCGTCATTTCTCAAACCGATATTGTGGTCTAATCCCGCTGACACCTCGGTCAGTTCAGGCGCGCCCTCTCCGCGAATAGCTCCCGGCACACCACCCTGATCAAATTCATCACTGCCATATCCGGCAGCCGTTATCCTCGTTTCAATTTCTTCCTCCACAGGAGGTTCACCATTTCCTGTTTGCCCGCCAGCGTCATTAGTGTAGAAGCTATTGTAAGAGAGATTTTGCTGGTCATGGTATTGCAGATCCAGGTTTGTAACGTCAGCCCAGGGAATATTTTCACTGTTAAGGTCAATATTTTTGATATTGCTGAGTTGATCGTTTAGTATTCGTAATAAAGTAGGACCGTTTTGCCGCGTTATCCGAAACTGGAATCCGTTAATGGGAAAGGTGGGGGAAATATCATTCCCGGTTGAAGGATCCCTATAGGTCCAGGAAACACTTTGGATATTATTGTTACTGTCGAGCATCACAGTAGGCAGGATAACCAGATGGTAATTTTCTGCCATGGAAGTATCGAAATCAGTTGTAATATCCATGCCTTTATAATTTACGATGTAAGTGCCACTTGGTGGGTAAGGCGGAATACTTACACTGGATATACCATAAAAGCTAATATCTTCACCTGGATTAAAAAAAATAGCAGGACTATTATTGTATTGCGCGCCGTTGGGTCCGCTGAAGAACACCTGGTTCGGATCGGGAAGTTCTGTGTCCACCACGCTGAAGTTAAGAAAATAATTTAAATTAGCGGGGAAACCTTGATCCACACCGACTATACTTCCAGTGGGTTCTGTGAAATTTCCACCGGATTGAAAAATCATGCTGATAGTGTTTACGGGTACGCTCTCGCCCGTAGTACGCAGGAAAAAATCGGTAGTAGCAACGTAACCGGCTGACCCGATAACAATCTCGACCGGGTTGCCAACCATGTAATCAGTATCATTGGTGTCGACGATATTGATAAAATTCAAAACCGCCAAGTAATCCGTTCCCGGTTGCAGGGTGCCCGCAGGAATAGTGACCAAGGTAGCTGAATAGTCCAATGCTCCGGGTTCAGGGGGAAAAGAGGTTTCAAAAACTACATTTCCATCCATATAAGTTTCAATTTCCACGATGAGAAAATCTCCTGCATTGCCATTGGCGAAAGCATCCCAGGTGAGCGTAAAATCCATTTCAGGATCGACCGTTTGCGCTGCGGAATGATTAGTTATGTGAGGGGGCAGCCGGAAACCTTAACCCGTTAACCGGATCGCTATTTAAATTTAATAGGGCGGATATGTTGCCATCATTAACGGTATACATATTCATAAAATAAATGCCATCAGGGAAACTGGAGTCGAGATCGCCAATCGAATCAAAGCCTGGTTCTATAAGCCAATCACCTCCAATTTCCTGGTCCAATGACAGAGGACTGCTCCCCGGAGGCACAACCATAGCCATGGTAACGGAATCAGAGGCGGTTCCCTCAAGCTCAGCGAGGAAGTGGTAGGGGCTCATACTATTCGGTAGTGGAGCACCATCATCATCCTGACCGAAATCTGCTTCTTTGAGTACTAAATAAAAATCCACATCGGCAGCGTGCAGGTTCATTTCAGCTATAAACAGAACGGTAATTATTAGAGCTAAGGTATGAGAGAACGATATGAGTATTATTTTCATTACGGTAATCATAAATTACATGTTTATGGAAATTTTCATTCTGCCGACTGCACGCAGTTTAACGAGTTAATAGCAAATAAGTCAGCCACGACATGCAAAATATAATTTGAATAGCATTATCAGGTCAAGGCCTTCGAGAGCTGTCATATGGGGCCACTCGATTTGGAAGATGTCGGACTTTGTCCTCGGGACGATTGCGACTGTGGATTGAAACTAATGGATTTGATGTTCGGCAACCATGGCCGCAACAATAAACGACTCACGGTTATTTAGGCTTTAAAAGCTCATAAGAGTTTGTCAGTTATATTTCCGGTTACCTTTTTAACTTTTTCCGCGACAAAATTCGCGGTGTCAATGAGGAAAATATCGATGGATGCAAAAGCACTTATCTGCGATGAAAAACAAAGTTTCTCAATTGAAGCTGTAAGGCTTCCTGAATGCGCTCCCGATCAAGTTGCCATTCGCACCTATTACTCCGGTGTGAGTATCGGCACGGAGTTCGCGTATATTCGCAATAAACTCTCGCCGGGGCCATATCCTCTATCTACTGGATATATGGGCACGGGCATAGTTGAAACCGTCGGGTCTGCGATCGACAATTTCGCAGTCGGTGACGAAGTCTACTTTCGCGGTAATGACAGCATGGCCCTAGCCGACGGAACTTCGGTCACCAGCGTCACCGGCGCCCACTGCAGCCGCATTGTGACCAGACCCAACACGACGCACGGTGTTGCCCACCTGCCCCCCCGGCGCGGCACAGGACGTGGCGTCTATGTACGTTATGCCCGCCGTCGGACTGAACGGGGTGGACATGGCCAATCCCAGAATGGGCCAGACTGCAGTCGTCTATGGATGTGGTCTCATAGGGTTGGGGGTCATCGCCGCCTGCGCGCAGCGTGGCTGCAAGGTTATCGCTGTAGACATCAACGAAAAACGGCTCGCTATTGCCAGGACGATGGGTGCCGATCAAACCATGGACGCGTCAGTGGCTGAGAAGGAGATCGGAACAGAGGGCGCTGATATCGTCTTCGAAAGCACGGGACTGCCCGAGTGCATCGATCCTGCCATCGCGTTGTGCCGGAAGCACGGTAGCTTTGTCTGGCAAGGAAACTACGGCAGGGATCCGGTATCGATGAACTTTCTGCGCCCGCACGGCCGCCGTTTGCAGATGTTCTTTCCCTGTGATGACGGCCTGCAGCCCTGTCGCCGCGCAGTTGTTAAGAACATGGCGAGCGGAACGCTGAAATGGGAGCTGTGTATCAGCCATCGAATTTCTTTTACGGAATCCCCCGCAATTTTTCAACGCATCAACGAAGGAGATACAGATGATATTATCGGCGTCGTCATCAACTGGCAGACCTGAATTCTACCTATTTAACTGGCAGAGCGCGCGTCAATGAACACCGTATTAATTACCGGAGCCAGCGGCTTTATCGGTCGGGCCCTCTCCCCCGCCATGGCTGCGCGTCACGAGGTGCTCTGCATGAGCCGCAGGAATCCCGAGCTGGATCTCCCGTGGATTCGCGGTGACTTCGGGTCCTTTGAGGATCTTAGACAGCTCGACGGGAATACCATCGATGTACTCGTTCACCTCGGCGCCGAAACCGGCGGTTGCACAGAGCGCAATGGTATGCTTGTTAACGTTGAGGGCTCGCGTTGTCTGATGCGCTACTTGATAGACACCGGTTGCAAAAGGTTTGTGTTGGCCAGTTCCATCGCGGCTGTGGGTTTTCAGAATAAGGCATTCAGACCTTTGCAAGTTCCCATCCTCGATGAACACCCCTGTCTCGACCGTGACGGTTACGGTTTTTCTAAATTCATGATGGAAGAAGTCGCCAAGTACCACCAGCGCCAGAACGAAGCGATCGACGTGATCAATCTGCGCCTGTCCTCCGTAGGGTCCGACGACAATATGCCCGCCCCAAAAAAGCCGGGCCCCATGACCAATTGGGCCCTTGGCGGTATCACCTACATGGCGCTCAGTGACGCCGTCCGCGCCTTCGCCACAGCGGCTGAAGCGCCGCATAAATCAGGAGTTCGTACCATGAATGCCACTGCCCCACGCTCCTGGACGGCGGTCCCCGTTGCAGAAATATTAAAAACCTGGTGGGGAGATGAAGTCGACCTGTCCCATTTTGAACAGCCGGGGCATGAGTACGATTCCGTCTATGATGTGAGCCTTATTTTAAGCGAAATTGGCTTCGTGGCTGAAGGGACGGTAGATTCGTAAGCTTCTCCTGATGTTGATCCGACCAATTCTTAACCCTATTTTCGGCTTCCATGATTTGGGTTGTCGTTATGACTTGCTCATCATCTCCTTAATTAGATAAAAGGATTAATATGATCAGTAACATTGAAGATAAGCTCGTATATAAGTCAGAAAAAGAAACGCTCATCATCGAACCGTGGGGTCACGATGGGTTGCGGGTTCGCGTAACCCCGAATCCTGAAGTCGCCGACACGCCCTGGGCGTTGACTGAACCGGTTGCCCCGCCTGAAAGTACGACGATTACCATCAACGACGACGAAGCCGTTATTCGAAACGGAAAGATCTCCGCATCGATAAGCGATATCCTGGCGCAGCCCGGGTATCTCCAGTTTTTCCGCCACACGGGAGAAGGTCAGCAAACCTGCATCCTGCGTGAACACGACTATGTCGTCCACGCGCACAATCCGGGCACACGCACTTTTCAAGCTCGGGATGACGGTCTTTTTTACGCCCAAACGGACTTTACGGCGAAGGATGGAGAACGGCTTTACGGTATGGGGTTGAATGCCACAGGGCGCGTGAATCTGAAAGGCAGTGTTATCGATCTCTACCAACGCCATGTAAAACATGTCGTCCCTTTCCTCGTTTCAACTGAAGGTTACGGGTTTCTCTGGAACAATCCCTCGCTGGGTCGCGCAGAATTTGGCAACAATAGGACCCGCTGGGTCGCGCGCGGGTGCAAACAGATCGATTACTACGTAACCACCGGTGATTCCTACGCCGAGATCATGGAGCACTATGCTGACGTCACGGGTCATGCCCCGCTCCTACCCTACTGGGCTTCGGGATTCTGGCAGTGCAAGAACCGCTACAAAACCCAGGAGGAGTTCCTGGGGATAGCGCGGGAGTTCAAGCGGCTCAACCTTCCCCTCTCCGTTCTTGTGATCGACTTTTGCCACTGGAAAACCACGGGCGATTGGAGACTCGATCCGGAGTTATGGCCGGATCCGGAAGCGATGGTTCAAGAGCTCGATGAGATGGGAGTTCGTATCATGATATCGCCCTGGATAGTCGTCGATAAAACAAGCGAAAACTACGAGCCGATGAAAAAGAAGGGACTGTTCACCGGCTCCATCGATGGGGAAAAGGACACCGTCAGGTTCGGCGCTATACCAGGTGAAGACCCTGAGAAGTACTTATACGATCCGACAAATCCGGCAGCAGCAGCGTATCTCTGGAGCAAGTGGAAAGAAAACTATTTCGATATCGGGATAAAGACATTCTGGCTCGATCCCTGCGATGATTTTCACGCAATAGAAGACTACGATCAAGTGCTCTATCATATAGGCCCGGCAGTCGAGTCCCACTGTTATTTCCCCGTCGCTCATCAGAAGAATATTTACGAAGGATTGAATGTCGCTGGGGAACATGAAGTCGTAACAATCTGCCGCAGTTCCTGGGCGGGTTCGCAACGCTACGGCGCCTCGCCAGCGGCACACGATATCATGGCTTCTTTCGAGCATCTTCATGAGTACATGATGGCGGGGCTTAATTTATCGATGAGCGGTATTCCTTGGGGAGCGGCGGAAATCGGGGGATTTGTCAGCCTCGACAATACGAGCGACAAATTCCATGAGCTGATGATCCGCTGGTACCAGTACGGCGTTTTTACCCCAATTTTTAGGACGCACAGTGTGCGACCTAACAATGAAGCCTGGACTGTAGGAGGCGACACCTATCGGCACATCAGGGCTGCAATATTTCTCAGAGAGCGACTGCGCCCCTACGTGATGGAGCAAATGAAGGTGGCCTCGGAAAAAGGAATCCCGCCAATGCGCCCATTGTTCTTTGACTTTGAAAAGGATCCCGTTGCTGGAGAAATAGAAGACCAGTATTTCTTTGGTCCCGATCTCCTGGTGGCTCCTGTTACCCGATATGAGATACGCAGCCGGGAGGTATATCTCCCGACCGGAACCGATTGGACTGATGCCTGGACCGGCAAGACGCAACCGGGTGGTCAGAAAATCGAAGCGGACGCGCCGATTGAACAGATTCCCGTGTTCGTGCGCGGTAACAATGCCGAGCTGGTCCGCTTATTCGATAACCTTTACGAGGAGTAGCGAATTACATAGTGCAGAAAGTCAGTTCCAACTAATGGTTAGCAGACGTCACTACCTTCTATTATAATTTAAACGAATACATCACCGACTCTTCCGCTTCGCCCCCTACGGAGGCATAAAGCCGGTTAGCTGCGTCATTGCTACTGCCTGTCAGCACCCATGCTTCAAGGCAGCCATGGTCACGACCCACCGCTAGCGTCGTCCTAATCAGTGACTTCCCAATACCTCGGCCCCTTTGGGTCGGAGCCACTCCGACTTCATTGAGCCACAATTCCGGTTGTGCCTTGTCCGGATGTAAATACCGTACTGCCGAAACAAAGCCCACCACTATGCCATCATCGAGTGCGATAATCAGATGGTGGTTCTCATCCTTCAGAAACTGCTCACTCATTCGAGGAATAAGCGGATCATCAAATACGCCGGACGCCACACGCGTGAGAACACTGATTTCGTCGAACTGCAGTTCTTTAATCTGGAGATTCATTCTCTGTATTACTATCGGCTAACTGACACTGAAGCGCAACAGCAACCTTAGGTGTTAACTGTCGCTTTGAGTCAGGATGGTTCGTGGGAACGCAAAACTGAGATGATGTTCTTATTGTCCTTCGCCTTGGCGTGATCTAATGCCGTCTTACCTTGAGCATCGGTTGCATTGATATCCGCTCCGGCTTTAAGTAAGATCTGGGTCACTTCGCTACAGTCATTCCCCTGGGTGGCATTCATAATCAGGGGCGTGACTCCAAAGAACTCGGAATCCTTCTTGATATTGCGCGCGTTTACGTTGGCTCCCTTTTCCAGAAGCAACCTGGCGGTGGCAGGTTCGTGCTCCGATGCCCATTGTAACGGTTTGCCGCCATAACAGTTAATCTCGTCCGCTTCAATGTCAGCGCCCGCATCAAGAAGAATCTCTACAATCTCCACATAACCGTTATGCGCGGGCCAATGGAGAGGCGTGTCGCCAATCCAACCACGCTGGTGAACAGCAAGCGGGTCCCGTTCAATGTGCTCGCGAACAAGATCCGTCCAGCCCGACCGGGCGGCCAGATTGATCGTCACCCCCAGTTGATTTGTTCCTCCTGCTTTGTCTGGAATCTCATTTAGAAAATAATCAACAACAGATGGATGCTTGTTCCATTCTGCAATGACCACGGGCGGATAGGTAGCCAACGGATTTGAGTAGACTTCCGCCCCAAGCTCTACCAGGAACCGGACAATCTCCAGATGGCCATGCTTGGCAGCGCAATGCAACGCCGAAAGCTCATCCCACTTCTCTTTATCTTTGTTTTTGACGTGAATCAAATCGGGGCACTCATCGAGACGCCGCGTAACCTCACTGATGTCCCCCTCTTCAATTGCCGGATACAGCGATTGTAATTCCATCCTTCGATAGTCTCCTCTATTACTTTATTCTATAGTTCGAACATCACGCTGGAGTTGAGCTGCTGGTCTGGCAGGTGGGACCGCTCCAACGTCATGTCAGGCTTCATCTTTGCTGACTTCCTGACGAAGCTCAAATCCATTGCCCTCAGAATCAAAGAAAGAGGCAACGCGAACGGGCACGAAATCATCAGCTTCTCGCAATTCTCGCAGTTTACCTCCATTCGCTTCGATCCGTTCCTGAAAAGCCTCGATGGAATCGACGAGGAGATTCAGGCCTGCGTTTGGAAGTGTATGTTCATCGACATGTTCCGGTGCCAATATGTGTAGCGCCAGTTGAAACACATCGAATTGAAAAGTGGACCACCCGGGGGATTCGAAAGAAAGTGGCACGTCGAAAACGTTTTTATAGAAATTAATCGCCCGTTGCATATCGTGAATGTAGTGAATGATTAGAGGAGATGTAGCCTTCATCGCAGATTTGGAATTGACGCTTAACATTAGAACAGCCAACAGGTTTTCTAGGTAGTCTTCGTTATCGACAGGAGAAAGGCAACAGGTAAATCGTAATCAGTCGATTCAACAGCGTTACTTAACAATGCAAATTATAAAAACATCCGCTTCTCATAGCCTATCGAAATAAATTTTTGAAATTTTATACCGCTGAGCGGATTAGATCTGATATATCAGCAGCTGAAAGAAATAGAAAGTTCCCTGTGAATCTCATACCTATTTGTATGCAGATTTAATTTTTAATGATATTCAACTCATATCACCAATTCCTTCACTTCAACGGCACCCAAGTCACGTGAGTAACCTGTTTGCCCTTGATTCATTTCTGTCCAGCCGGTAATCTATATCCATGAACTGGAGTTTGTCGTGCTTCGGCAGAAAAAACGACCGTGGGAGAAATCAAATTCCCTTCAGCAAGATAATACATGCTGTTAGCATGGCCGAATCCAATATTCAGGCTTTGATCAGGTAGTAGTCCGTCCTTATGAAACGACAGAGAATTCTCTATTTGAACGCCGTGTCGAGGAGCTTGAGAGCCCCCGTCATTGGGTTTGCCGTCCACGAGCCGGTGGAGTCAGATGCCCCACAGATCGAAGCCGGCGCAGAGATGCCATACGAGACAGTGCACGGGGCGATCCTGGACGGCTGGCGGGTAGTCAGCTTCCCGGCCCAGCGAGCGGATGAAGATCCAGAAGCGGTCGGAGTGTTAGGCTATGAGTTCATTCTAGATCAGTTAGTGGATATCGATGGATAGAACCAACAACTCGAATCTGTTAAATGACGACCAGATCGCATCGTTCATCATACTCGGGTATCACACATCGTTGAGCCAGACTTGGCACAGGGTTACAACGCCGAGATCTGCGACAGCCTACGAGTGATGCCGGAAAACCCAGGTGAGCATATCGTCGAGGCGTTGCCAGCAATCTCTGTGGTCCTGGAGCACCCCTCGGTCGTCGGTACATTAACCAGCCTGCTCGGTCCGGGCTTCGTCAAGGATCCGGGTGGGCACATTCACATGAACCCTCCCAAAACACGTGCCCAGCCCTGGCACCAGGACGAGCGTTTCGGGAGGGGTCACCAGGACAGGGATATCGATCACATCAAACACCTGATGCTGATGTATTTCCCACAGGACGTAACTGAAGACATGGGGCCCACTGTGTTGCTGCCAGGCAGTCAGAGGCGCGTTGCTGCGCCTGAAACTATGGTTACTCTTGTCAATTTAAAAGGCCAGGTGTTTTCGACTGTCAGCGCCGGTTCTGTCATCCTGACCCATTCCGACATCTGGCATGCGGGTACGGGCAATCGAAGCGATCTGGTGCGCTACATGATCAAGTTCTCGTTCTCGAGAACCCAGGAGAATACTGAACCGTCCTGGAATCACGACGCCGGGAATATTCCTGAGGTACGGATGCGGTTAGATAGCGAACACCCGTCGACACTTTCAAGAAATGAGTACGAGACCGACCATGCTCTCCGGGTAAGAACCTGGAACCACATCGCAGGAAATGCCGCCATGCCGCTTCGATCCGAGGGACACCTAGGAGGTCCCTGGCCAGTATCCGGAGGGGCTACGACAGCTTCTCGCAGAAGACGCGATAATCCCTGATGGAGACAAACGTGGCTACGAATTTTAAATGACTGACGTGGATAATGAAGATCTTCAACTTCCAATTTTAAATCTTCAAATCCTTAACCTTAAATCCTGTAACCTTTAACCGTCGCCGAAAGCGCGTTTTCAGGATTACTCGACTTTTGCTTCCAGCGTGATGGACGCGGTCCGCTTGGGCTTGGTGAGGGCATTCAGAACCTCGAATTCAAGCTCGATCTTTTCGACCTTGTTGCCGGTCTTGACTTGGAGTCGTTCTGTTGAATGTTGCGGAACTACGATAATGTCCGTATGCTCATAAAAGCTGTAATTGCTTTTGTTCCTTAAGTGAAAGTCTGCGTCTGAATAGTTTGTAACGTTGACGCTCAGGATTTCCCGGTCTCCGTAGCTGGCGCCATGCAAAGATAGACTTGCTTCGAGTAGCGGACCCAGATGTTCGGCCCGTCCTATCAGCATATCTCTGAACCAGACTACGGTACGTCGCTCAAACATGGCTTCCTTGATGGATTCCATCGTTCTTTCCTCGGCAAAAACCAGGGTTACCGGGCGGTGGCCGCCCTTGTGTGGTTCGTATTCCCAGTCTATCAGGCCGTGAATGTCGGACACGCCGATGAGCGTTAAATCGTATTTAAGCGCGATCCGAAATGTCTCCTCCGAATAACTATCCCCATTTGCTATTTCGATCCCATGAAGCAGCCCCGCTTTCGCGTTCTTTCTGTGAAAGTCGGGCATGATGGTTATCCCGTTCGGGAAATGGGGTCTCCACCAGCTGTGGTCCCAGAATACGAATGCGCCTTGTTCGTTGGCGGCTTCAACTGCTTTCTGGGCAGGCCACTCATGCGCCTTGGTCCTGTAGGTTTCTGCATCCTGCGGTTCGTTTAGATCCGGAACGCTGACTAACGCGTTCGCATCCTTGATGAAGATAGCGTTCATATGGCTCGCCGGCGCACTTCGTGTGATCTCCACTCCGGGTACGACAATAAGATCGGATTTCTCCGCCGCACTGACTGCTTCTTCAAAGGCTCGATTGCGGTCAGGATGGGGAATGTCTTCGAGGTGAGGCTGGTATTCCAGGTGCTCGGTGATGGCCATCGCATCCAGTCCGTCTCGCAGAGCTTCAGCCACCCGTATGCGGGGCCAGACATGACCGTCGGAGAAGACCGAGTGCGTATGCGGATCAAGAATAATCGTCAAGTACTGGGTCGTGTCGGGAAAAGTGATCCTTCGGGCTTCGTCTTCGGGCGGGATATTCGCACGACCGTGCCCGAATAACACGCTCGTCACTGTCATTGAGAATATTAGAAATATGATCGCTGTTTTCATTTTCGACTCCTAACTGGGTTCAGATTATTTTGGTTTATCAGTCCCATAGGTTTCTGGCCAGAATAAAAAACCGTGGATTGACGCATACATGTAATGCGAAACGGTATTAACTTCAATGGGTCAGCGATTAAGGAAAAATCCTTTATCCGCGTTTATATCCCAAATGGATTCTTGTGTAATATTAAGTGAATCTAATTGGATAAGAATTCACTCACTCAATCGTCACTTCTTCTACGCTCACGGTGATCTCCTCACCATTCTCGTTCACAAAGGTGACGAGCGCTTACGCGCGTGTTATGTTTTAAGTTTTAGATGTTAGGTAACTTTACCTAAAACTTAACACTTAACACAAAACAATAGATCACTCGATTGTGATTTCATCGACGGTGACGGTAATATCATCCCCATCCTCGTTAGCGAAAGTAGCACTGATACTCTGTGTCGGCTGAGGAGTATTATCGGATTTGAAGTTGTTCTGCGCAATCAAGGTCTCAAACCCGGGAGTCGTCGAACCACTCTCTGCAACTACGATCGAAGAATCGTTTGTCTGCGCCAAGTCTCCTCCCGTGATGCGCAACCCGGGGTTACCAGCAGGCACTGTAAAGGAACCATCTCCGAACAGAAGGTGTGGCACTGCATCGCCACTGGCTTCGATATCGCCCACCGTTATCCGTACCGCGATAGGCACTCCGCGCGCGTCCACCCCTACCTTGCCGGTGCTTCCCGAAAAAACAGTGTTGGACAGCTGCATTCCTCCAATCCCTGTGGAGTTGATCACTTCTACCAGGGTCACGTCCGCTTGTGCGTCATAGACCTGTCCTTCGGGGAAGAGGGCCTGGTTCACCGCGTTGATCCTTCCTACCGTGAAGATACTGAAGAAGGTACTGGAGTCAGCTCCATCGATGACCACGCTCGGTTTACCTGTCACGTACATTACCTGCTGGTTATAACGCGGGGGCAGTGCCGCGGGTAAGAAAGTCGCCGCGTCCAGGGTTAAAGTAAATGTACCCGCTCCGAAGAATTCTACTTGGACGATGTCTTCGTCTTCGTCCATGAAAGAAACTCGTGTAATCCGATTCTCTTTCGCCTGGAGCTGAATGGATTCTCCGGTGAGTAAAACCTGGTCGAAAATGTTACCGTTGGGATGTTGGATGTTCTCACCGGCGATATCACCTGAACCGTCGAGGATAAGGTCCACGACAGTAGATTCAAATAAAACAAAATTATGTCGGCCTCCAGCAGTAATTTCCGCAATGTTAGAAAATCCTTCAGGTATTGTAGCCTGGCTATCTGAGTTGTCACCCCATGCAATAATGCTACCCTCAGAATCTAATGCGAGATTATGCCTAATACCTGCTGCAATAGAAAATACACTGGAGGCATTAAACTGAGCGGTATAACCCTGCTTGGATGGAGAATTGAATACAATCGGAATGTCGAGTTGGCCTCGGTCATTACTTCCCCAAGCTATTATTGTGCTGTCTTCTTTCAAAGCTAAGCTGTGTGCTTTACCGGCAGCTATAGCCACCACATTAGAAAGTCCCACTGGTACTGTTGCTTGACCCTCAACATTATAACCCCAAGCGACAACAGTACCACCTTCTATCAACGCTAATGCATGAGAACCACCGGCAGCGATCTTCACCACATCCTCAAGTCCCATGGGTAATACTGTTTGCCCGAAAATGTCGTTCCCCCAGGCCTCCACCGTACCATCTGCTTTTAAGGCAAGACTGAAATCTCCTCCCCCCGCCACCTGTATGACATCAGAAAGACCTGCAGGCACAATTGATTGTCCGAATGTATTTCCACCCCAGGCAACTACGGTGCTATCCTCTTTCAAGGCCAAGGTGTGAAAATAACCCGCTGCCACTGATATTACCTGGGAAAGATTTTCAGGAACCTGCAACTGACCGAAGCTATCTGATCCGAGTACTTCTACCGTACCGTCCGACCGTAAACCCACACTGTGTTCATCTCCAGCCACAACCTGAACCAGGTCGGTAAGTCCAGCGGAAATAGTTGCTTGCCCAGATTCGTCGTTGCCCCAAACTCCAATAGTATCTGTCGATCGTGACAGGTATCCGCTATCTATTCTAGAGACACCAAGGACATCTCCTAAGCTACCACTCTCAATCCAATAGTAGTAGGTTATATCCGGAAGTGCGGTCATATCATCGTAGACCTTTGTATCGAGATCAGCTTTCAACAAGACAGCATTTTCTCTTTCAGGCACGATATTCCTGTAAAGATTATCAGTTACGTCCAAGCCTGCTACTCCCACCCAGGCTATCTGAACTTTATCGGAGAAGGTGCCGTCGGTTGCTATCAGAAACTCATCATCGTCCTCATCGAATTCTTGAGTTCGATAGAAGACAACCGTATTAAAATCAGCAATCAAGTTGTTTATTACAGTCAATGAATCGGACCCAGCACTTAAGTCCAATAAGTTGCCATCCAGTTCAAGGTAGAGTAGATTGGACAATCCAGATAGAGGGCTAAGATCATTAATAGCGTTAAATGAAAGTCCAAGTGCATTCAGTTGAGTAAGACCAGCCAGGGGGTAATATCACTTATCTGATTCTTTGTAAGATCAAGGAATGAAAGGTTGGTTAAACCAGCCAATGGACTGATATCACTGATCTGATTGTCGTAAAGCCATAGGAACTCCAGTTGGGTCAATCCGGCTAATGAACCGATATTACTGATTTGAGTTTCCTCAATAAATAATTCACCCAATTCAGTTAAATCGCTCAACGCGCTAATTTCACTTATCTGATTCTTTGTAAGATCAAGGAATGAAAGGTTGGTTAAACCAGCCAACTGGCTGATATCGCTGATTTGATTTCGCTCGAGTGTCAATTCTACCAACTCAATTAAACCGCTTAATGCACTGATATCACTGATCTGATTGCCGTAAAGATCCAGTTTCTCCAGTTTGGTCAATGCAGCCAATGGGCTGATATCACTAATCAGGTTTTCACCAAGTCCAAGGTTAGTAAGGTTAATAGCATGTTCAAGACCCGTTAAATCGGTAATTCCCAGATCAAACGCGTTGATACGAATCAATAACGCCATGTCCGTGTCTGTTATCGGCCCCTCGATGTTCGGTCCCTCCATGCCCTCGCCCTCACGCTCGCCTGCGCGAATTGCAAGTTCCAGGTTCGGGTCTGGAATCGTTATGTCCACACCGTGCAATTCGGCGCATGCAAAAACCAATAACCAAAAAATACCTGTAAGTAATATGACCGTTTTCATATCAGATGATACCACTCAAAGAGTTGGGTTAATGCAGCAGACAGCATTGCAAACGCTATACTCAGATGCAGATAATATCAACGTTGCGGTCAAACTATGCATTATGATATTTTAATCTCTATCCTGCTTATCAGATAGTTTTGCATGCACCAGAAATGCACCGGGTAGAATTTATAATTCATAAATCACAATTCATAATTCATCATTTTTCATTCATAATTTAATAGCGCCCTCCTAGCTCAATTTGGTAGAGCAGTTGACCCTTAAACCGTGGGTTGAAGTATTGCTGTAATGCGAAACGGTATTAACTTCAATGGGTCAGCGATTAAGGAAAAATCCTTTATCCGCGTTTATATCCCTAATAGAGTCGTGAACTGTGTTTAATAATATATCACTTACTCAATCGTTACCTCTTCAGTCGTCACCGTGACCTCTGCATCATCCTCGTTGACGAAGGCAGCATTGATGCTCTGTGTCGGCTGAAGTTCTCCATCCGACTTAACATTGTTCTGAGAAATTAGAAAATCAAAACCGGGACTCATTGAGTCGCCAAGGGCAACAACAATAGAGGCACCATTATTCTGTTGAAGATCACCTCCCGCAATTCTCAAGCCAGAGTTCGGCGCTTCCGCGGTGAAAGAATCTTCTCCAAACAATAGATAGGGAACTGCATCATTGCCGGCTTCGATATCACCTATTAATACGCGAACAGAAACGGGAATGCCAGGCGCCTTCAGTCCGACGTCTCCTGATGATGCACTAAAGTGTGTATACGCACATAGGATTCCACCAAAACCTGTTGAATTTGTAATTTCTAATAGTGTTATGTCCGCTACCGCGTCGTAGCTCTCACCAACAGGGAATAAATCCTGGTTTACGGCATTAATTCTGCCCACGGTAAAAATGCTCAGGTAGGTACTCTCATCCGCATCCTCCACTTTTATATTGGCACTCCCTTTTACATAATTGATCTCTTGATTGTATTTCTTTGGTCGGTCAGGAAGCTCAAAAGAACTCGGATCTATATTGATAGTAAGCCTTCCCGCTCCAAAAAATTCAACTTGGGCAATATCATCATCTTCGTCGATAAAAGATACCCTTGATATTTGCACCGGGTCAGCAATCACTTCCACACTTTGCCCCGTCAATAAAACCTGGTCAAAGACATTGCCATTGGGATGCTCAATATTTGATCCAACTTGTGATCCGTTTCCTTGCAATAGAACATTTTTGTCGGAGTCCGGGTCATCGGAATCAGCGATGCCGTCACCATCCGAGTCTGTCTCACGGATATCACTTATTCCGTTTCCATCGTCATCGTCGTCTTCAACATCAGGAATACCATCGTTGTCGCCGTCGCTTTCTTCATCATCGGGAATTTCATCGATGTCTGAATCCACATACTCCACATACGCGAACTCACCGTCCAGCCAAATTAAAGCTGCATATTCATTGTCTCCAATGGTGAGGTTAAATGATACAGGATTATCCGTCTCAGATAGATCGACTCCCTCTGCCACCACCACAAATTCGAATGACCCATCATCTCGTTCTATCAATTCAAAAATAATTCCGGCATCATATAGTTCTCCCTCAAATGCGAAATACCCAGGTTCAAACTCTGTAAATGCCCCCGCGGGAATCTCAATAACCGAGGTCCCGAATGCGACCCTCACCCCTTCATGAATCAGATTAATCCCGTCATTTGTTGTTCTCAGTGTAATTTTACCACTGATCCCGTATGCATCATCAATAGAGAGGAGCGATTCATATCTAATCTCTATTCCCGTGATGGTGAATATCGATTCTGGAAATTCGTCATCCTCATCAATGTCACTTTCTTCCTCAAAGTCGTGGTCATATTCATCAAAATCGCCTTTTTCCTCAAAGTCATCTTCGTCTTCGTGAAAATCCTCCTCGTCCTCAAAATCGTCTTCCTCTCCCACGAAGTCGCCTTCTTCATCAAAGTCGTCGTCCCCTTTAAAATCATCATTGTCGCTTAACTCAAAATTCAGCTCATCATTCATTCGAATCGATATTTCTCCCTCATCATTGCCTATCCTGAACGCAATTGATAATGGATTGAATGTACCTGTCAGATCGACACCCCCGGCTTCTACTTCAATTATGAAAGTTCCATCATCTCTTTCTATTATTTCAAAAAAAACTTTGGCGCCATTCACTTCTCCCTCAAAAGCGAAATATCCAGGTTCCAACTCTATAAATGCACCTGGGGGAATCTCAATAACCGAGGTCCCGACGGCAAGCCTCACCTCTTCATTTACCGGGTCAATTCCTTCACTTGTTATATTAACGGAAAGTTCGCCTCTGATCCCGTATGTATCATTTATGACAGGAAATGATTCATATATAATTTCAACTCTCGTAATAATGAAATCCAGAAAAGGATCTCCCCTTACAAGCAAGGGTGTTATTAAACACAATACGGTTAACAACAATTGACGCATAAACAGAGATTCAGCCAATAACTTCCAGTGAAAGAAGCAGGTTGGCTGAGCGTGTAAATTCGATACTGATTTTTTTTTAATCATAGCTTTCATTTTATTTCCTCCTCAGCAGGAAAAGGTTAATGGACCCTACCTTCCTTGTTCCGGGTTCCTATAATACAACAAATTATAAGAGAATACCCAGTTGTGATATTTGATTAATCCCAATTAATCAGCAGGTAGTAGGAAATCAATTAAGGTATAATAATGAATCAGTTTTGAAACTCAATTCTATTAATTATCTAGGTTATAGATTTATATATTTTTAACAAGGTAGAGTAATTAAAACTTCTTTAATTCCGAAGATGCAGTCAGCCTCATTAATTTTTTTATTAATCGCTAATCTCATAATTGCGGTAACGGATGTATTGGGATACGCGAATGGTCAAACGAGATGAGACTTCATCATCAGCGCTTCAGCGCGTATTAGGTGTTAAGAATAGAAGGTTCCCTTCGACTACGCTCAGGGCAGGCAGGGTTCAGCGGTTAAGAGAATGATTAATCTGATAGGATCAATCAGTAATCGTAATCAATCCGCATTCCTCAATCCGACATCCGCAATTGATTCACTCTATCGTTACTTCTATCGCAGTGATAGTTGAGAACCAAATCTTCATAGTATTATTTAAGTCGGTTTTCCCTGAGAGACAGCAGTACTCTCTTCCAAACTACCTATTTCATTATGGTAGGCTACAGCTGTAGCGCCAACAACAGTCGAGAAAAACAACATACCCATGAATATCAAAAATGAAATAAGTGCGTATCCAAATGATGCTGGAATAATCCTGGTGGGTTCGCGAACTGACACATAAAATATAACAGACATCATTAATAATGGAAACCAGAAGGCATACATATAAGAGAAAACCAAAAACGCAGAAGCAAAACGATGTTTAATCGCTTCTTTACTTAGACGGAAAGCAGCAAAAATCTTGATATCGCTTTCAGCAACTAAGTTTAAGGCATGCAAATGTTGCCTTTCTATTAAAGCGAATAATACAAATAAACCTAAAATGAATAATGCCCATATGCTAACAGCGATAATCTTATATCCATCTAGAATTAATTCTAAGTACTGTAATAGAAACTTACCAATAGCACTATAGCCACCGGAAATAACTGAAGTCACCATAACGATACAAAAACCGGCACCAAAAAGTGGGAAGCATTTCTTTAGATACATATAAATATCCGTTCCCTTAACCTTTTCTCCTCGTATCGCCTTTAAATACATTCCTTCTAATCCAGTAACAAGAGTTGGGAATAAAAATGAAAGCATCATTAAAAATAATATTAATGATACTACTACAATGGGTATAATACTTCTAAACCAAAGCTCTCTTGATAATAATAAAAATAAACCCAATATTACAACTAAGTGAAAACCTCCGAAAAAAAATGCCAAGAAATGAGATTTTGTAAGCTGCCAGCTTTCACTAAAATATTTACGAATAGTATTTTCTCGAACAATGATGACTATCATAATAAGCAGTATGATTCCTATGAATCCGACTGCTACCTGGCCCATGGCATATATTAAACCAAGGGTGGATTGGGCCTGGGTCATTACCTGGTCGGCTGCTTTGCGGTACCAATTGACGGCTTCGAAAAAATTTTGCTCAACTCCTCGGCCCTTGGTATACATTGACCCAAGGTTGTTTTGGGCTTTAGCATGCCCTTGTTCTGCTGCTTTGAGATACCATTTTATGGCTTCGACATAATCCTGAGGTGCCCCTCGGTCACTCTTATACATCAACCCAAGATTATTTTGGGCCTGGGCCAATCCCTGGTCGGCCGCCTTACGATACCATTTAACCGCTCCCGCATAATCCTGCTCTACCCCTTCGCCATTCTGATACATCGCCCCAAGTTTGTATTGGGCCTCGACCATTCCCTGATCGGCCGCCTTGCGAGTCCATTTACCCGCTTCGACATAATCCTGCTCTACCCCTTGGCCATTCTGATACATCCACCCAAGATTATTTTGGGCCTGGGCCAATCCCTGGTCGGCCGCTTGGCGATACCAATTAAAGGCTTCGACATAATCCTGCTCTACCCCTTCACCATTCTGATACATCTCCCCAAGGTTGGATTGGGCTTGGGCATGCCCTTGTTCTGCTGCTTTGAGATACCATTTTATGGCTTCGACATAATCCTGAGGTGCCCCTCGGCCACTCTGATACATCCACCCAAGATTATTTTGGGCCTGGGCCAATCCCTGGTCGGCCGCTTGGCAATACCAATTAAAGGCTTCGACAAAATCCTGTTCTACCCCTTCGCCCTTGGCATACTTTGACCCAAGGTTGGTTTGGGCAAGAGCGTGTCCCTGTTCTGCTGCTTTGCGGTACCATTTTACGGCTTCCATATAATCCTGCTCTACCCCTTCGCCGTTGGCATACACCACCCCGAGGTTGGTTTGGGCTTGGGCATGCCCTTGTTCTGCTGCTTTGCGGTACCATTTTGTGGCTTCCATATAATCCTGCTCTACCCCTTCGCCGTTGGCATACATCACCCCAAGGTTGGTTTGGGCCTGGGCCAATCCCTAGTCGGCCGCCTTACGATACCATTTAATCGCTCCAGCATAATCCTGCTCTACCCCTTCGCCATTCTGATACATCGCCCCAAGGTTGGTTTGCGCTTTGGCATGCCTTTGTTCTGCTGCTTTGAGATACCATTTTATGGCTTCGACATAATCCTGAGGTGCCCCTCGGCCACTCCGATACATCAACCCAAGGTTGGATTGGGCCTGGGCCAATCCCAGTTCGGCCGCCTTACGATACCATTTAACCGCTCCAGCATAATCCTGCTCTACCCCTTCGCCCTTGGCATACTTTGACCCAAGGTTGGTTTGGGCAAGAGCGTATCCCTGTTCGGCTGCTTTGCGGTACCATTTTACGGCTTCCACATAATCCTGAGTTACCCCTCGGCCTTTGTCATACATCATCCCAAGGTTGTTTTGGGCTTCAGCATCGCCTTTTTCGGCGCGTGCTTTTAAATCTGATAACTCGGTATTCTCTGCTTCCAGCGCAGTGCCGAGTAGAAATAGGATAGCGAAAATTGATAGCCAATGCTTCACTGTAGTAATTAAGTTGGATTTCCCTAAGAGACAGCAGTCCTCTCTTCCAAACTACCTATTTCGTGTTGGTAGGCTACAGCCGTTGCGCCAGCAACTGTCAAGAAAAACAACATACTCATGAATATAAATAATACGGATACAATATTTCTTAAGTGTATCTTACCCTCCCCCTTAACATTGACTTATGTTTTACTTACAATGGTTGTTTTTTTAATAACTTATGGCGTAGGACGAAAGCGAAAAGAATAGAGGTCGGCGTCTTTGCAAACAAAACGTAAACGGACGGGTTGTCCCGACAGTTTGCCAAGACTGGAAGAATCCAACCAGTTTACCTTGCGCTCGATGGAGTCGCCGAATACAGGGTGACAATCCGCCAAAGTAAATCCTTCTATCGGCTTGCCCGATGCACCCTGGATTTCTACCTGGACACCACCAGCGGCGGAGCTCGAGAAATTAATGACCATCTCGTCGCCATCGAAAACAAGCGGCTTGGTGACCAGTTCACCGCCGCTGAGAGGCGCATTGATCGAAACGAACCCGTCGATGCGCATAGTATAGCGGCGAAGATGACTGCTCGTACCAGTCCAATAGCCTTCCGTGGCATAGAGAGACAACTCGTTCGGAGCGTCTTCAAATTTCGACTTTGTTTCAACCAAATGCCAGGCAATGTACTGGTTACCGTAGGCCCAACTGTGTTTTCGCTCGATTCCCGGTCGCAGAAACGCTTCATCCCATCGTTTGAAAGTCTGTCCGTCTCGACTGGTCATGAAAAGGGCTTCGGTAACAGCGGCGCCGAATCGGGGCTCCAGCTTATCATGGCCTTCGTGAACAATAAGCTCTAGATCAGAACCGGCTCGTTGAAGGCGCTCGGATAATTCCGGCAGCGCACTTGTTGAATCCGTCCATCCGCGGTTGATATAGCGGGTAGGGAAGCCGATAAGAATATGAGGCGCTCGGTAGTACGGTTTGATCTGGTTGGTGTAAAGATGATCGGGCCGCGCGCCTGGGTACTTTAGACGAACGGGATCGACCCAGTTTATAAAGTCACTCGAGGTCATCGTCATTATGTCGCGGCGGTCATCCGGCCAGGAACGAAAGTAGAGACGGTAAAGACCATTAGCAGAATCCCAAAAAGCCAGGTTTTGCGAATCGAAATAAATACTTTTTACGGTCGGTTCAAAGATCTTCATTTCGCTTTCTGAAATGATCTTTTTGTCACTCATTGCTGTCCAATGAATGCCGTCAGCCGACTTAAAAACCCTTAATCCTTCGAAATCACCGGACACGCGGATGGCTTTGTAACGTGCATCCGGTGGGGCTTCCGGGTTTGTGTCTTTAAACACCGCGACATGTCCTGCGTCGACAGCATTGAGAAATATCGGACCAAACACGGCTCTGTCAGAATCACTCGAACCTTCATCGACCGGAGTGACGGGGGAAGCCGCTACGGTGATGACCGAGGTATCACTGTTAATATAAACTCCGGCTTTTGTTGTTATCTGGACCCAGAAGTTTGTGCTCTCATTGAGAGGGCCGGTATTCAGTGTGTTGCTGGTTGCTCCTGCGATGGGGTTAGAAGTGTCACCAGGTTTGCCGATATACCATTGATATTTCAGACCGTCACCTTTTACGACAATGGAAATAACTACCGCGGTACCGGACTGCACTTCCCAGTCGGTCTGGTTGTCGGCCCACATGATATTGTTTTTCTTTGATCCGTTGAACTCAATGAGACCCAATTCGGGTTTGCGCCAGTGAATACCGTCGTCACTTTCCGCGTAACACAAGAATAGCGGGTGCGTCCAGTCGAGCATACCTTCGGTGGTAGTATACTGGCTCGCCTTGTAGTACAAACGAAAGAGATCACCGTCTTTAAAGATGCTGTGATAGTTCGTGGCATTGCCTTCCCAAGGTTCATCGTGCACAATTACCACATCCTGCGGAGTGGGATGGTGTAAAATCATTCGGGCTTCACTGGACAACTCGTCGACTAAATAATCATCGACAAACAACTCCCAACGCGAACCAATGTCGATCGGCTCCTGAGAATGGTTGGAAATGTCAGCACAAGCGAGAATGAGTACTGTTGATAATAAAATATATACTTTTGATAATAATTTCATAGCGGAGATTTTCGGTTACAGATTGTGTATTTGCGATTGTAATGAATAGCACAGGTAGATAATGCACTACCTGAGTGCAGTCAACCCTACCAAAACATCAAGAGAGAGAGCAAAAGAAAACATGGGAATTGTCATCTTTTTCTTTTCATTGAGGTTATCTGTTTATTCCGATAACCACTCTCTGTAAATGATACGATTTTTGGGGGTCACTCCAATCAGTTACCAATCTTGACAACATTATCCCCATACGCAATTTACAGAACTTTAAAATCACTTGTTATGCGTGAGGACCAAATGAGAGAAGACAAGATGACAGTCCGTGCCATCAATACCTATCCATTCGAGACGGAATGGCTGCTCGGGGAAATCAGGTGTGACGTCCCGAAGCCGACTGGCGAGTACAAGCCTGGCGTCGTATACCTGGCACACAAAGGGGAGCCTAAGCCACCCCACAAACCAGGGTACGATTTGCTGCCTGATGTACCCCGTCAAGCGTTGCTGATGCCGGAGTGGCTAAAAAAAGCGAATTGTAGCGACGGCATCTTCTGGTCACCGTGTCACGCCAATTCACTGTCCCTGCTGGACCAGGACACCGTGGTATTCAAAGTTGCAGCCGATCAGACTCGCAACTGGAATCTGTCCGTTGAGTTCCGATATAGACCGGGACCTGACTGGATCGATTTTGAAATGCGGCTAATGCCAAATACAGCACACGAGGACTTTGATTTCTTTTTTGCATCGTATATCATTGAAGACATGGAAAGCACATGGGTCCCTGCGCTCACTGATGGCTATGAGGAGTGGCGGAAGCTTGACAACCGAAAGACAAAGCCGTGGGGCAGAATGTACGGTGTTCCTCGCGATGAAACATACCGACAGCAGATATTCGATGGTCGTTATGGAGAGATGAAAGACAGTTCTGGAATAGAAGACTACTGCTATTCCAGGCCCATTATCGCATGCCACAAGGAAAAGACGGGACTCGCCTGTGTCACGCTGGTGGAACCCGAAAAGAATAGAATACTGTGCGGCCAGAAACATCAGTACGAGACCGCACACGACTTCACTTTCAGCGGCGACCTTGTGCCCGGCGAACTGTTCACCGGTAAAGCACGACTTGTAGTAAGAAACATAGGATCCTTTTCGGACGCTGTTACGGAGATCGACAGGATGTGGGATGAGTTTCGGGGAACTCTATAATGATAAAAGTGAGGCACGCCGTTAGGCGTTGCCTCCACTGTCTGGTTGAGATTTTGTTTCATCGGGATCGATCTCATTGGTTCTATAAATTGCGCGCTCATCTTCAACAGAATAGCCCCGTCCGCCCAGTCGACTTAGCATCGCAGCCATCCGGTCCAACTCGCTCTTTCGCCTCTGGCTCGTCTTTTCTTCCAAGGCCTTTCCGACCACCAAAACATCCTGAATCGCGGCACACTCCAAAGCAGAGCCCCGCGCGATCTCAAAATACCTTCTTCGGTCCGGTTCAGATGTTTTTCCATTGCCTTCCGCAATGTTCAGAGGAATCGACTGGCTTGCCCGTAGCCACTGGTCGCGGGCGTGACGATGAACGCCATTCAACCTTTCGGACGCTTCATAAACCCAAGCGACATAGTCGATGGAAAGACCGTAAACATCCAGTTTCTCGTGTCCCAATGTCATCTTACTTCGATACCGATAACGATCCCAATTTCGATTTGGATTGTTTTACTCACAACAAGTAATTATAAAGTTCTGAATAATTCGCGTATCGGGATAATGTTACAAAGGTTGACAACTGAGAGCAAAATAAAAAGAGCGTGGCGACTTTTGACTATGTTAGCCTATTAACAAGGCACTCCAGCGGACGCGCAAAGACGCGCTCCACTGCGCTTTGCCGTTAGGCGAAAATAGAAGATGAACATACTCTACGACCTAGACGGAACGATAAGCGATCCACTTGAGGGCATTGCAAAATGCCTGAACTACGCACTCTCGAAGCTTGGCCATAGAGAAAGAGAATTAGAGAGCCTATCGAAGTACATCGGTCCGTCTCTGAAGATCGCATTAAGCGAACTCCTCGGAACAAAAGACGACGACAGACTGAACGAAGTGATCCAGCTTTTCCGCGAAAGATACATTCCTATCGGTTTCAAGGAAAACAAGCTTTACCCCGGCATCGCACAGCTTCTTTCGGACGTAGCAGGCGTACAGCACCGACAATTCATAGCCACATCCAAAAGGGCAGACATCGCTGAAAGCGTCGTGAGCAACTTCCAACTCAATCGATACTTCGAAAGAGTTTACGGATCTGATGTAGGACGATCGAAAACAGGTTTAGTCGAAGAGATTTTGATTAGGGAAGGTCTCGAAAAATCTGAGACCGTGATGATTGGAGATCGGTCTTTTGACATCGTAGCTGGCAACGAAAATGGAATACAAACAATAGGAGTTCTTTGGGGATACGGGAGTCGGGGGGAACTGGAAGCAGCAGGGGCTAACTCCATAGTCAGCACAGTCGATGAACTGAAACAAACAATCATGCCTAACAAAACGCCGCAGACAACGGCGACAAGTCGCCGCGTCTGAGCTTGGCGTTATGTGTCTCTATAGTAAGGAAATAGCACGTTGATATTGGGGACCTTTGCAGTTAACTGCACACCGCCGGTCGGATGTCCCGTATCATTCGGGACAACGGGCGGTACGACAGATATCAGAGATCCGCTTTTCTTAAGGGGTTTCGTCCTTGATGATGAATACCACAGATGCCTTATTGCAACCATGGATTTTTGCGGTTTGATGAATAGCGCTTACGATGATCTCGCTGGGGCACTTGCCAAGGCCATTAATGCCCCAATCGAGCGCGTCATCATTCACTGCATCCATCAACATGATGCTCCGCTGTTGAACTATGAGATCGAAGCATATCTCAATTGCGAGACCTATCCCAGGCAATGGTGGACCGATGTGCTGGAGAAATGTGCTCAATCTGCGGCGGAATGTCTTGATAGGATGGTCACTATATCCTCTCTGGGATACAACGAAACCCGACTCCACGGCTATGCGTCGAACAGAAGGATCCTGGGACACGACGGGAAGGTAGTCGGTATGAGGTCCAGTAAATGCAGTGACTCTGCGCTCAAAAATGAACCTGTAGGAGTCATCGATCCGATGCTCAGGACGGTGGCCTTCAAAGATTCATCGGACAAGATAGCGGGGTCAATGAGTTTTTATGCGACACATCCCCAGGTCTCGAATGGCAGGAACATCTACAGCGCCGATGCTCAAGGTGAAGCGTTGAATATCCTGGCAGGGCACTTGGAAGATGGACTACACGGGTTCTTCACCGGAGCGGGTGGAAACGTTGCAGCAGGTAAATATTCTTCTGCAACCGATCTGGAGAGCAACCTTCTCAAGTTCGGAAAGATCCTGGCGGATGGGATTCGCCTGAACCTTGGCGCAATGAAATGGGAAGAGGCAAGAGAACTGCACTGGCATTCGACTGACTTCCCTTTCCCGTTCCAACAGATGGACAAGGACGATCTGTTAAGTCAGATCAACGATGAAAGCGCCAGTCACGACGAAAGGCTTCAAAAAGCTGTTCTCCTGACCTGCCTTGAATATGAAAAAAACGCGTCATATCATCTGTCTCTACTGAGGACAGGGAGTGTCAAAATGCTATTTTTGCCAGGTGAGCCCTTTGTTGAATATCAACTTTATGCTCAGTCACTCATCCCTGATGAGTTCCTGGCCGTTGTGGGCAATTGCAGTGATAATTTCTTGTATCTGCCTTTGGCGAAGCATTTCGATGAGGGAGGATACGAGGTGGATTCATTCTGTTGGTGCACAATGGACTTTGAGAGACGTTTCAAGAAAGCTCTGCCCAGCGTGCTCTTAAGATAGATGCTTATGTGATACATAACATGCCGCTCCAGCGGACGCGAAATAAGCGCGGCACTGAGCTTAATCGTTAGTAGAATCCGCTTATTCTAAGCCGCATCAAACAATCGAAAATAGATAACATCAGCTCGCAATCAAAACGCTTCCTCAGCGATCCTCCAGCGTTGTGGTGCTTTGCGTAACGAAACTAAAAGCAAAATTGCAGTGCGTCATCTCATATCATCGATTTAATATTATATTAATATATATTGGGATAAAAATAGTGATATAAAAATAAACCTTTCTTGATTATTAAGCACTTAAAACATCAAACCAACAGTTTATACATCAATTGTTATAAGTACTATATCCTCTATTGTAAATTTACTCACCCGATGCCTTGAACTAAGAATATCTGCCTAATTTTCGGATTCTTGGCCGCTCGAGTCGTCAAGCACCGGAGCTTATCTCCAACCACTCCAACGGCGGGAACGGTTCCCCGAAAAGTGCTTGCGTCAGCTCACCCCAGAGTCGTTCCGCATTGTCACTGTTGCCCATAAATACCGCGCCGGTACGGGATTCGGGAAAGCCGATAACGAACGAGCGTGTGCAAGGTCTTGCGCCCCACTGCCACGCAGCGAGCTGGTCGTCGCCGCGATGGATCCCCCATCCCAAACCCCAATGGATCGAGCTGTTGACCGGGACTTGCGGCGTGAACATCGCACGGTGCAGATCATCTGAAAGTCGAAGCGGATGGTCGCGAGGCTGTGTCAGCACGAAGCGCAGGAAGCGGGCGTAATCCAGCACGCTGCAGTGAAGACTAGCGGCGGCATTCATCTCGGGCAGAATTGCCTTCGGTCTGGATTTACCATCCGCATCGTGCGTATGCGCAACGGGCAGGTCCTCGTTCCCTGTCCACACGAACGCAGCGCCTTGCATCTCGAGGGGCGTCATCACCTCCCGCGCGATGTAAGCGTATACCGCGTCGTCGACTAACGTATCCACAACGTGCTGCAGGTAAAGGAAGCCTTCGCCCGAATAGGAGAATTGTCGGCCGGGGGCAAAGTGCGTTCGCAGCACATCTTCACCTCGCATGTTCGGAAATCCCGACGCGTGGCTCAACACATGGCGGGTGGTGATCGCGTTGACGCGCTCGTCCTCCACGTAGTCGTGGTCGAGGTATGCGCGAAGAGGTCGATCAAGTTCCAGAAGTTCCGCCTCGCAGAGCTTCAGGACGGCATACGCGAACACCTGCTTGCTGAGCGAAGCCGCTTCGAAGACCGACGTCGATGTCACCGGTTCATTCGTGTCGGTGCACAGCACGCCGAAGTTCTGGTTCCAGGCGATTTCACCGTCTATCACAACGCAAACACAGAGACCGGGCACTGTCTCGCGCGCCATCCACTCGGGGATGGCTGCAGTGAGAGAGGTAAAGTCAATGTTCATCGTTCAGATAAGAAATCGCTGTTGTTTATACATCAACTGACTAAAATGCCTCATATACCATCATGTAATTACCCTTTATCAGATAACGGTCCCACCTACTCTATCGTTACCTCTTCCACAGTGACAGAGATTTCCTGACTATCTGCGTTTACGAATGTCGCAGCAATGCTCTGTGTCGGCTGAGGAGTGTTGTCGGACTTGAAGTTATTCTGGGAGATCAAAGTTTCAAATCCCGTCGTCGTCGATCCACTCTCCGCGATGACAACTGCGACACCGTTTGTCTGCAATAGATCGCCACCGGTGATACGTAATCCGGAGTTGCCGGCTGCAACGGTGAAAGATCCCTCACCAAACAAGAGGTGAGGTACTGCATCGCCACTGGCTTCGATGTCGCCAACGGTTAAACGCACAGCGATCGGTACTCCGCGTGCATCGACGCCCACTTTGCCCGTGCTACCACTGAAGACAGTGTTCGACAGTTGCATCCCACCAATCCCCGTGGAGTTGATCACTTCTACCAGGGTGACGTCGGCTTTTGCATCATAGACCTGTCCCTCGGGGAACAGAGCCTGGTTCACCGCGTTGATTGATCCCACGGTGAAGATACTGAAGAAAGTATTCGCGTCAGCTCCGTCGATAACGACGCTCGGTTTTCCGGTCACGTACTCGACTGCCTGGTTATAGCGAGGGGGAGTGGCCTGGGGCAGGAAGGTGGCTGGATCGAGGGTGACGGTAAAGGAACCTGCACCCGAAAACTCTACCTGCACGATGTCCTCGGTTTCATCCATGAAGGAGACGCGTGTGATTTGATTCGGTCTTGCCTGCAGCCGGATCGATTCTCCAGTGAGCAGGATCTGGTCAAAGATATTGCCATTCGGATGCATGATATTCTCGCCCGCGATATCACCGGTTCCTACAAGGACCAGCGGCACGGACGGGGCTGCTACGGTGATGACCGCGGTATCACTATTGGTGCTCCCTCCGGCATTGGTTACCTCTACCCAGAAGTTGGTGCTTTGGGTAAGAGCACTGATGGTGAAGGTGCTGCTCGTGGCACCGGCGATGGGACCGGCGGTGTTACCGCTGTTTCCGGTATACCATTGGTAGGTGAGATCATCGCCGCTGGCTGCGACGGACAAGCTTACCGATGAGCCGGCCTCTACTTCCTGGCTCGCGGGTTGAGTCGTGATCGAGGGAGCACTGGGACCTTCCCCGTTATTAGAATCGGTAGTGAGACTAAATGCATAAGCTGCGCCTTTACCAGTTGATGTGTCGGGAAATATGAATTGAAGCGCTCCCACTACCACCGTGTCGCCACTGATTGCTCCAGAAAAGCCAAAAAAGTCATCCACTGCCCCATCGCTGGCCAATAGCTTAGTTACTTGGCCCCAATTGCCGATTCCTCCTTGGTTGCGTTCATATACGTAGGTTGAGCCGGAATCGATACCGTTGTCATCGTCTCCACCAACCCCAACCACCACCGTGTCGCCGCTGATCGCTACAGAAAAGCCAAAGAAGTCATGCACTGTGCCATCGCTGGCCAATAGCTTAGTTACTTGACCCCAATTATCGATCCCCCCTTGATCGCGTTCAAATACGTAGGCTGAGCCGGAATTGATGCCGTTGTCATCGTCGAGAACCGCGCCAACTACCACCGTGTTACCGCTGATTGCTACAGAAAAGCCAAAGCGGTCACCCGCTGCGCCATCACTGTCCAATAGCTTAGTTACTTGGCCCCAATTATCGATCCCCCCTTGATCGCGTTCAAATATGTCGGCTGAGCCGGAATCGATGCCGTTGTCATCGTCTCCACCAGCCCCAACCACCACCGTGTCACCGCTGATCGCTACAGAAAAACCAAAAAAGTCACCCTCCACTCCATCGCTGGCCAATAGCTTGGCCGACTCTTCAATTACTGTTGATTGGGCGTGTAGCATGTTAATTATAAACATACTTATCGCTAACAATAAAAACGTAATGGCAGCGATGGGATTGCCCTTTAGGAACATTACTTGCTGGGTTTGGTTAGTTTGCTAACTTAACTTTAAATTAACTATAATTGAGGGTGCCCGGTTCCCGTTTTGCGTGCATGAGCCAAAGTTAGATCCGGTAGAGTGGTCATGAAACCAGGTTAGACGAATAATGTGACAGCGATAATTAATAGCCACTGCTTCACTTTAGAAATTAATTAGCTTTTGTTCAAAGGCGACCGTTAGAGCGCACGACTTTATGATTTAAACAGGTGAATGGCAGAGTGCAAGTTTGCAGTGCGTCACTCTTATTACAAAAGATGTAGTATCCGCCAAAACCGATTTTATTACACTAAGGTTAGGGAAAGTTGACACCCCCCGCCCCCCCCGTGCAATTAACTGGAATTAGATAGCTATTTTATTATTTATCTAGTTTTTCAGATAGGTTTGTATCCACCAGAAATGCACCGGGTCGAATTTATAATTCATAATTCATAAATTCAATCCACTGTACTATTTAAGTTGGATTTCCCTAAGAGACAGCAGCGCTCTCTTCCAAGCTTCCTATTTAGTGATGGTAGGCTTCAGCTGTAGCGCCAACTTAATAACTTATGGTGTAGGACGAAAGCAAAAAGAATAGAGGTCCGCGTCTTTGCAAACAAAACGCAGGCGAACGGGTTGTCCTGCCAGCTTGCCAAGATTTGAAGAATCCGACCAGTCTACCTTGCGCTCGATGGAGTCGCCAAAAACAGGAGGACAATCCGCCAAAGCAAAACCTTCTATCGGTTTGCCCGATTCACTTTGTATTTCGACTTGGACACCACCAGCGGCGGAGCTCGAGAAGTTGATGACCATCTTATTCCCATCGAAAACAAGCGGCTTGGTGACCAGTTCACCGCCGCTAAGGGGTGCGCTGACCGAAACGAATCCATCGATGCGCAGCGTATAGCGGCGAAGCTGATTGCTGGTACCTGTCCAATAACTTTCAGTGGCATAGAGCGACAGCTCGTTCGGAGCGTCTTCAAATCTCGACTTCGTTTCAACCAGATGCCAGGCGATGTACTGGTTGCCGTAGGCCCAACTGTGCTTTCGCTCGATTCCCGGTCGCAGAAACGCTTCATCCCATCGTTTGAAAGTATGTCCGTCTCGACTGGTCATGAAGAGGGCTTCGGTAACCGCGCTGCCGAAACGGGGATCGAGCCCATCCCCATCGATGTCGACAATAGGACCGGCTCGCTGCCGGCGTTTGGAAAATTCCGGCAGGGCACGTGTTGAGTCCGTCCATCCGCGGTCGATATAGCGGTTAGGAAAGCCGACGAGGATATGAGGCGCGCGGTAGTAGGGCTTAACCTGGTTTGTGTAAAGTTGCTCTGGTTGAGAACCAGGGTATTCGAGAGGAACTGGATCGATCCAATTCAAATAGTCTTTCGAGGTCATCGTCATGATGTCACGGAGGTTATTCGGCCAGAAGCGAAAGTAGAGACGGTAGAACCCGTGGGCAGAATCCCAAAAGGCCAAGTTTTGCGAATCAAAAAAACCTGCACTGTCGAAGTTCGACAGTTCGCTTTTCGTAATGATCCTTTTGTCACTCATTGCCGTCCAGTGAATGCCGTCGGGCGACCTGTAGGCCAGCAATCCTTTGAAATCACCGGATACGCGTATGGCTTTGTAACGTGCATCGGGAGCAGCTTCTGGATTTGTGTCTTTGAACACCGCGGGATGTCCTGCGTCGACAATCTTGCTGTCAGCCCAAATAATGTTGTTCTGCTTCGACCCGTTGAATTCGACGAGTCCGAGTTTGGGCTTTCGCCAGTGAATACCGTCATCGCTTACAGCGTAACATGTGAATAGCGGATGCGGTATAGTCAACTTACCCTCGGTGGTGGTAAGCTGCCACGCCTTGTAGTATAAACGAAAGAGATCGTCATCTTGAAAGACGCTGTGATATCCGCTGCCGTTGCCTTCCCAGGGCTGGTCGTGCACGATCGCCACTTCCTGCGGCGTTGGATGTTGTAAGATCAGTCGGGCTCCATCAGACAACGCGTCGATCAAATAATCATCGACGAACAGCTCCAAACGCGAACCGATATCGATCGGTTGTTGGGCAATGCTGGAAATGACAGCACAAGTGAGAATGAGTGCTGTTGATAATAATTTCATAGCGGAGAATTTCGGTTACAATGGCCGTTTTGTTAATAACTTACGGCGTAGGACGAAAGCGAAAGGAATAGAGGTCCGCGTCTTTGCAAACAAAACGCAGGCGAACGGGTTGTCCTGCCAGCTTGCCAAGATTTGAAGAATCCGACCAGTTTACCTTGCGCTCGATGGAGTCGCCAAAAACAGGAGGACAATCGGCCAAGGTAAATCCTTTTATCGGTTTGCCCGATTCATCCTGGATTTCGACTTGGACACCACCGACGGCGGAGCTCGAGAAATTAATGACCATTTCGTTCCCATCGAATACAAGCGGTCTGGTAAGTACTTCACCGCCGCTGAGAGGGGCGTTGACCGATACGAATCCATCGATGCGCATCGTATAGCGACGGAGTTGACTGCTGGTGCCAGTCCAGTAACTTTCGGTAGCATAGAGCGACAGCTCGTTTGGAGCGTCTTCATATTTCGACTTCGTTTCAACCACTTGCCAGGCAATGTAATTGTTGCCGTAACCCCAACTGTGCTTTCGCTCGATGCCCGGTCGCAGAAACGCTTCATCCCATCGTTTGAAAGTCTGTCCGTCCCGGCTGGTCATGAACAGGGCTTCGGTGACCACGCTGCCGTAAGGTGGATAAGGACCGGCACGTTTAAGACGCTCGGATAATTCCGGCAGTGCACGTGTTGAATCCGTCCATCCGCGGTCGATATAGCGGGTAGGAAAGCCGATAAGAATATGAGGCGCTCGGTAATACGGTTTGATCTGGTTGGTGTATAAATGATCGGGCCGCGCGCCAAGGTATTTTAGACGGACGGGTTCGACCCAGTTCACAAAGTCTTTCGACGTCATCGTCATTATGTCGCGGCGCTCATCCGGCCAGGAACGAAAGTAGAGACGGTAAAGACCGCTGGTAGTATCCCAAAAAGCCAGGTTTTGCGAATCGAAATAAGTACTTTTTACGTTTGGTTCAAAGATCTTCATTTCGCTTTCTGAAATGATCTTTTTGTCACTCATCGCTGTCCAATGAATGCCGTCAGCCGACTTGAAAACCATTAACCCTTCGAAATCACCGGATACACGGATAGCTTTGTAACGTGCATCCGGTGGCGCTTCGGGGTTTGTGTCTTTAAACACCACGGAACATCCGGCGTCGACGGTATTGAGAAATATCGGTCCAAACACGTTCCCGTCAAATCTGGGTGTATTTTCTCCGGAAATATTTCCTGTTGCGTCGTGGACCTGATGATCGGAGGGATCGATTACAGTGATGATCGAGGTATCACTGTTAATATAAACTCCGGCTTTCGTTGTTATTTGGCCCCAGAAGTTTGTGCTCTCATTGAGAGGGCCGGTATTCAACGTGTTGCTGGTTGCACCTGCGATGGGCTTTGAAGTGTCACCCGGTTTGCCGATATACCATTGATAGGTGAGATCATCGCCGCTTGCGACAATGGATATAACTACGGCTGTGCCCGACGGCACTTCGTAGTCGGTCAGGTTGTCGCCAAACATGATATTGTTTTTCTTTGATCCCTTGAATTTAATGAGTCCCAGTTCGGGTTTACGCCAGTGAATACCATCGTCACTTTCGGCGTAACACAGGTATATTGGGTGCCGAGTCAATTCACCCTCGGTGGGGGTATATTGGTTAGCCATATTCAACGTGTTGTTAGCCAAGTAGTATAATCGATACAGATCACCGTCCTGGAAGACGGTGTGATAATTGCAGAGATTGCCCTCCCAGGGTTCATCGTAGACAATAACTACCTCCTGCCGAGTGGGATGGTGTAAAGTCTGCCGGGCCCCGCTGGACAACTCGTCGATCAAATAATCATCGACGAACAGCTCCCACCGCGAACCAATGTCGATCGGTTCATGGGCAATGCTGGAAATGACAGCACAAGTGAGAATGAGTACTGTTGATAATAATTTCATAGCGGAGAATTTCGGTTACAGATTGTGTCTTTGTGATTCTAAAGCATAGCATAAATAAATATCACCCTACCTGAGTGTAGTTAACCCTATCAATAAATCAAGAGAGAGAGAAAGTGAGAGCAAAGGAAAACATGGGTGTTATCATCTTTTTCAGACTTCTGAGTGCAGCGCCGTACTCAGGACGCTCAGATTGACTAACGGTCCGTTATCCGGTCTGGGCGTATACACACAATCTTTCACCCCGCCCCCATATGCTGAACTGGATGTTGGACAAAAATTTTATTCTTTATCTAGCTTACAAGAAAGTTTTGAATGAACAGGGTAGTATTCATAATTCATAAATTCAATCCCCTGCGCCCTCCTAGCTCAATTTGGCAGAGCAGTTGACTCTTAATCAATTGGTTCGGGGTTCGAGTCCCCGGGGGGGTACCATTCGACTTCGCTCATGGCGGGCCATCTTTTCGATTCAGCAAGCTTTGCTTGCTTCACTCATGGCAGGTCATTTATTATTGATTATTTATCCATCCTGCCATGACTGAACACGAATGCTGTCTCTTTGATTTACGCGGCTATATAGTTATACCGAACGCATTGACCCCTGAACAGATAATGAATCCTGGTCTTATGAAAACTGTAGTATTGGCTTGGGGTGGTAAAGAAATTGGCGTGAAACTTTTAGGAGCCGATGCCGATCGACAAGGAATGGCTCGCAGAAGAAGAACGAAAGCTGGGCAGCTAATCTCAGCGCAACCAGGAGCAGAAGATGAGTAGACTGACCGACGCACATATCGAGGAGCTCAAACGCGAGGGCTTCTTTATCGTCCCGGACTTTATCAGCGGCGACCAGCTCACAACCCTGCAAGCGGCACAGCGGCGAGCCCTGCCGACCTACGAGCAGGTCAAGGCCGACCCCCCGCAGGACCAGGCCGGCCATAGCCTGCTGAAGTGTTTTCCGTACGAGGAGATGGAGCTCTACCGGGCTACTATGGACGAGGAGAGCATCGCCTTCGCCCGCAAATGGCTCAAGACGGACGACATTCACATGCGGGTGGGCTGCCTGATCGCCCGCTATCCCGGCCACACCAGCGGCGGCACGGGTTTCGACGATTCGGGCTTGCATATCGACAATGGTAATAACTCGCTATTGCCCGTAAGCGAAGACCTGCGCGAATTCGGCCAGATCGGTTTCTGGGTTCACCTCGAGGACGTGGAGGAAGACCAGGCGCCGCTGCGGCTTATCCCCAAGCAGCACGGCAAGGACATGACAAAATGCGTCCCGCTCGTGTGCAAGAGTGGCACCCTGTGCGTTTTCAACAACTACAGCTTTCACAGCGCCAGCGCCTACAACGGCCAAGACGGACAGCGTTTCACCTGGGGTTATGGCTTCGGCCGCGCCGACCACTACTGGGAGGGCTTCAGGCACTATACCCACCTGGGCAAGGGCGCGGCCGTATTCCAGGAGTTTATCGGTGGCCTGACGGCAGCCCAGCGCCAGCTCTGGCGCTTCCCCCCGGCGGGACACCCTTACTATACGGAACAGACCCTGGCGCTATTGGAAGAACAATACCCGGGGTGGGACTCGGACGAATACCGCCGGGTGATGCCATAGCCACCTGTGCCTTTGGCGATACACATCCTGTCATGAATGAACACGAACGTTATCTCTTCGATTTACGCGGCTATATTGTTATCCCGAACGCATTGACCCCGGAACAGATCACCGATCTGAATGCGTTAATGGACGAACAGGTTGAAAAAGAATGTGACCCTGACGAAGACCTGCACCGCTTTGTCCACCTTTTGCATTGGGGACAAGCATGTCGCACCCTGATCGACAATCCAGTAATTGTTCCGTATTTAGTCGAGCTGCTGGGCGAACAGTTTCGCCTCGACCATGATTACGCAGAGATAATTAGAACAGGTTCAGGGAATCTCCCGAGAACGTTTCATAGCGGTGCCTATCCGTTCAACCCCGTTATGTATTATAACTATCATTCTGGGAGCATGTATAATGGACTGACTGTCGTCGCTTATAATTTGAAAGATATAAATCCCGGTGACGGTGGATTTGGTTGTGTGCCCGGAAGCCATAAAAGCAATCTTTCGTTTCCGGAGGATTGGCGCGATATTAATAAAGCTCCTTCAATTATCGAAAAGATTACAGGCGAGGCAGGGACTGCGATCATTTTCACTGAAGCGCTTACTCATGGAACATTACCCTGGCTCGGAAAAGGTGACCGTCGAACAATATTTTATAAATACAGTCCACACACACTTTCATGGGCAGCACAATACTATGATGCCGACGATTATACCGATTTGACGGAACGGCAACGGGAGATCCTTGAAGCCCCCAATGCGCGCTACAAGGAGAGGAAAGAATTTTACCTGAACTACCCTAATAAAAAGTAATAAGTTATCGGCTGAAGGAACCTTCAGGGATACTTATTGGTTTGGCGATGATGGTTACTTTAATATTGCGCCGCTCACTTCCAACACTCTTCGGTGTAAGGCTCGCGCAAGAAAAGCTTTTTCCGCTCAGGACTTACGCTTTCTAACCATTCGGGAGGGACCGCCTGGGTGTGGCGGTGTGGCGGCCCCACCTCTTTGAAAATATAGTTAACAAATATACGGTATTCCTGTAGCGAATCTAACGGTTTTGCTTCGGCCGCGTGAATCGTTCTGGCGTTCAGGCAAACCATGCTTCCAGGGGGAAGTTCCAGGTGTTTCAGCTTCGAATCACCTCGGATCTTCTCGTTAAACTCCTCAAAATTACCATCCAGCAATACTTTCAGATAGGGGTCGGTCGTTGGCGTGTTCAAATGGCTTCCCGGAACTACTGAGAGACTGGTATCTCCTAATATAAAACCATTGGGATAGTAGAGCATCTGTACGTACCACTTATCCCTTTCTGCAAGGTTAACTGGATTATTGTGGAACCAATGATGATGATCCATATGAGCGCGAAGCGCTCCGCTACCGCGCATCTTTAAATGCATTGTTGAATGGCAAAAGTGATAATCATCGCCAATTATCGAACGCAACAAAGCAGTCACCAACGGCGCATCGAATAATTGATCTGACCATGGCCCCTTATTATCCCATGGCCTGACATCCATTCGCAGTTCATTGGGGTCCTCATTATTTTTTTTAAAAAATTCAACGACCTGTTCACGACTGAGAATCTCATCCATAAAACCCTTAATGCCCTCATCCGTAAACACACCGGGGTATGCGACATACCCATCCCGATGAAATGTGGCGAGGTCATCGGCCGATGGCGCATCAATCTTAAAAATAGGTTTTATTTCACTTAATACTTTCATCGGCTAAACTTAATATGACTATTCGCTTTATCTGCAATAATCTAAAGTAAGAAATTATCAGCTATAAATTCTAGTAGTGTTCACCCTGCATTTAATATTGCCCGTAACCCTATCCGCAATCGGATACCGAGAGCAAAGCTCGACATCTTTCCATCGAAAATCGAAAATTCCCTACCCAACCTTGGGATGAACGTCGGTGGTCGAAAGTTCGGTTACCACATTGAAGAGGGGTAAGCCGTCACGGTAATTGTTCAGGTTTTTGATAATGATCTCACCCATCCGTGCTCCAAAGTTCTTAGCAAAACCGGCGATATGGGGGGTGGTGATGACATTTTCAAGATCCCATATCGGATTTTCCGGCGGTAATGGTTCTTCACGAAAGACGTCTAAGCCCGCGCCCGCGAGGTGACCGCTTTTCAAGGCATCAATTAAATCCGGTTCGTTTACACAAGTACCTCGCGCCGCATTGTAGAGATAGGAGCCCGGTTTCATGGCATTGAGGAATTGTTTATCGACAAGGCCATCGGTATCCGGCCCACCGACAGTGGCGATAACGACATGGTCCGCTTCACCGAGGGCGGTGTGAAGCTCATCCGTGGTATACAGCTTTTCGACGCAATCAGGCTTTTTTACCCCTTCCAGATCGACACCGATGACGTGCATTTGAATACCCGCACACAGCTGCGCAATCACGGTCCCTGAATTGCCAACACCGACGACACAAACAGTTGAACCATTCAGTTCGCCATAGCAATTATGCTCGCTGTCCCAGACCGGGTTGATGAACTGTCGATTCTGTTTTTCCAGGGTATGCTGCGGTATTCTACGACTGAATCCGAGCATCATGGCCAGGGTGTTTTCAGCGATACCGATAGAAAAGACACCCTTAGCGTTACAAAGGGTAAAGTTGGGATGTGACTCTATTCCGTACCCGATGTAGGGATCAAATCCCGCGCTGCCGATTTGCAAAACGTGCAGCGGCGTGCCTTCCAACCAATCTGCTTTAGGATAGCCAATGACAAATTCCGCGCGCTCGAGGTGCGGGCGATATTCTGCTTCCGGGGTTTTTTGATCTATAATTGTCAACTCAGCCCAGCCGGAGACTGTATCTTTTATCTGGTTTACCTGCTCTTCGTTTTGATAGGCAAATGCGTAGAGAATATTGGTGGCCATGGATAGCTAAAAATTTAAGTAAAATTTATCTAAAATTGAAAGGTAACTTAAATAGACTGCTCTAGGAAGCAGGTTCATCAATCACCGGATTGGTAAGGGTGCCGATTTTTTCAATTTCGATGGACACAGAATCCCCAGCTTTAAGCCAGAGTGGAGGTTTCCTCGCCATTCCAACTCCATGCGGTGTGCCGGTAAGAATAACCGTTCCGGGAAGCAGGGTGGTACTTCCGCTGAGAAACTCGATAAGCGCGGGAACATCAAAAATCATATCCTCGGTATTCCAATCCTGAACCGTTTCTCCATTGAGAATGGTTTTTATCTTGAGTGTATTGGGGTTGGTAATTTCGTCGGTTGTAACGAGGCAGGGACCCAGTGGAGCAAAGGTGTCAAAAGTTTTTCCCCGGCACCATTGTCCGCCCCCCGCTTTCAACTGCCAGTCCCGAGCACTGACATCATTCCCGCAGGCATAGCCCAGGACGTAGTCGAGGGCCTTATCGCGTGACACATTTTTGCATGTTTTGCCAATGACAACGGCCAGCTCACACTCGTAATCTACTTCATTACTTTTAAGCTTAGTGGGAAGCTCGATCGGCTCGCCGGGATTGAGAAGGGCATTCGCTCCCTTTACAAAAAGAACCGGGTGATCGGGCACCTTTGCGCCCCCTTCTTCGGCGTGCTTACGGTAGTTCAATCCAATGCAAAGGAATATCCTGGGTTTGATCGGAGCCAATTGTTTTACGATATCAACTTTATCATCGCTAACCATATGCTCACCATAGATGTCGCCACTTATCTCATAGTAGGCGCCATCCTTTTGCACGGCATGGCCGATTATTCCATTTACGTCTTCATATCGGATGATTTTCATATCTTTAAAGATTCAAAAAGCTGATTGATCGTGAAAATATTAACCTGATACACCCTATTTCAGAGGATAAAGGCGACATCCAAAAGAGTGTGAATGATTCCCGCAAGTATAAATATGCATTTTCTGGCTTGTTGATAATTTATGGTGGAGCGTTCCACCTTAAAGATATAAACGTGAGGACATAATTATTTCACGTTATTTAACTTAGACATTCTATAGATTAAGATGATAATTCCGCCATGGCACCGACTATTGATGCGCATATTTATATGTATCCTCCCGAGGTATTTAAAAATCCACGTCTTTGGGCAGAGGAGATGGGTGAACCTCACTGGGCGGACTGCGTGGATCCAAGTGGGAAAAAATCCCTGCAGGGCTGGGTCGATATCGATCAACTCCTGCGCGATATGGATAGTGCCGGCATCGATAAGGTCGTCATGCTCGGCTGGTACTGGCAGAAAGAGGAAACCTGTGAAGAGCAGAACCGTTGGTATCTCGAGTGGATAAAAAAACATCCCGACCGATTGATAGGTTTCGCCACCATTCATCCCCTTGCAGGGGACCGCGCCCTGGACGAAATTCGAAATTGCGTCGAACAAGGCCTCGTCGGGTTGGGTGAATTTCATCCCCAGGCACAGGGTTTTGACTTGCGGCATCCCGACTGGTTAAAAGTGGTTGAGCTATCGATTGAACTGAATCTACCGGTCAACATTCACGTCACGGAGCCAGTGGGACACGCTTATACTGGTCGTGTTGAGACACCGCTCGCCGATTACCCCTGGCTGGCGAAAAACTATCCCGAAGCACGGTTCATTTTCGCTCACTGGGGTGGTCTCTTACCCTTCTTCGAGTTAAATGCAAAAATAAGGAGAGTAATGAAAAATGTTTATTACGATTGCGCCGCCTCACCTTTATTGTACAACCCCGGGATTTACCGCGCCGTCGTCGATGTTGTCGGCCCTGAAAAAATTATCTGGGCGACCGATTACCCCCTCCTCATTTATCCCGGCAAAGATGATAAACCATCATTTGAAAGAGCCCTCCATGAGATCCGATCATCCGGTTTGCGTGACGAGGAACTGGAATTGATCCTCGGAGGAAATATATCACGACTATTAAATGTTCACCGCTGAGGCGCTGAGATTTTAATTTAGGGTTTTCTTTTCTCGTTTTTATAACTTTTTCTCTGCGCTCTCCAAGTCTTTGCGGTGAATAATTAACGATAACGGGCGAGGTGCCGAGATCACTGAGAATTAAATTATAAACAATACTAAAATCAAAATTCTAAAAATATACTCCGCGTTCTCCGCGTCTCTGCGGTGATAAAAAATATTATACGCTTAACTACGAATCATCACGGGCGAGTTCGATTTCGACGTGAGGATTCCCCCGCAAAAATATTCTTTTGGTTAAAGAAATATCAGTGATTGTTATACGAACTTCGAGGTAACTCGGATCATGGGCTTTAAAAAAATACTCATTCTCATCCACCTCGACAAGCTCAAGCAACAGAGGGTCAGTGTTTCCAGCAAAGGTGGATAAAAAGCAGAGTTTGAGCTTTTCCGCTCCTGGAAGAAAAGTCCAATGGTGCACGGAAGCAATAAGGTCTGCGCTCCCCTTAACCATGCCTTCAGGTGTCTGTCGGTAAATGATGTCATATGTCACCGGGCCAATGGGCGTACGGATAGCTTTCCCCTGCCATGTGCCTTTTATCTTTTTAATAAATTCATCGTGAACACTTGTCTCAGGCGCAGTATAATTTCCAAGCATACAGCGATCGGCGGCAATCATACACTTCGCGCCCACTGCGAGGATGGACATCACCAGCAATATCAGAGCGTCAGAAGTTAATTTATTTAAACCCATTTTAAAGCGCTTGATAATTTATTGTGCAATCGCCACGAATAGGGCGACATCTAATTGCGGATTGTTATTAGGTATACTAACCGCTGAGACGCTGAGGACGCAGAGTTTTAATTTAGAGTTTTATTTTCTCGTTTATATAGCTTTTTTCTGTGTTCTCTCTGTCTCTACGTTAAAAAAACTAACAGCAGAGGTGCAATGGTAGCTGAGTTTTATATTTTAATGTTATTTTCTGCTCTTCATCTCTGCGACCTCCGCGGCTCCGCGGTGATTAAACCACGGTAAAAACCAGAACTGTAGTTTGGAAATTATTTCTTGACGTTGCTAATATATTGGAAATTATTTCCAATTCTATGCAAGTTGAAGAAACCAGTGGCTCCCTGCTGAGGATAAAGGCCTTGTATCCCCAATTTACGGGAAAGGAAAAGCTGGTTGCCGACCATGTCCTGACCCATGACGACATCATTCATCAGACAATCACGCAGTTGGTTAATGAGAGTGGGGCCAGCTATGGTAGTGTCGATCGGTTTTGCAAAAAGATGGGCTATTCAGGGTTTCAGGACTTTAAAATCCATTTAGCGGAGGCCCTGGCATTACGAAAAGCGGATCGTCAGAGTGATAAGTCAGGAAACATTTTAGGTAAGACCGCAGCTCGGGCCATTGAAGATATAAAAAACACTTTGCAATTATCATCGGAAGCGAGAATCGAGGAAGCGGCGCAAGCGTTATCGCAAGCCCGTTATGTGATGATTGCTGGTTTAAGCAGTTCAGCCGGCACGGCCAGGGGGATTGAATACCGCTTGAATCGCTATGGCATTCGGTCGACTTGTATTATCGATAATCACATTCAACGCCATCAGGCAGCTACCCTGGGCGAAGGAGATGTGGTCCTTTTACTTTCGTTTTCAGGAAGCACGAAAGAAATACTGGCGACGGGTAACATCGCGAAAAAGTCAAAGGCGACAATTATCAGTCTCACCAATTATATCGAATCTCCTGTTTCCGAAATAGCCGCCATCTCTCTTGTCACGGGGATCGAGAGTGATCCTCTGGAAGCAGAAATTCCTTCGAAGGTCGCGGTTGAATTCGTGATCACCCTGCTTTTCGACAAAATAGCGAGCCTGATGAAGAACTCACGTCAATTCCTAACCAAGACCTTCGAAGCAACCGCGGACAGACAATTATAGAAGCACCCAAATTAAGGGAATTATATACATAAGTAACCAGTGCAGCCTAATTTTTTGACCGCTTATTATTATATTTCCATTCATTGGGTTTTTTAGGCGACGTATTGAAAACAGCTTTAATAATGTTCTTCGGTGTATCTTGTATTTTATCAGGCATCTCCAATTTATTGTATTTTTTTGGAACTTTTTTCTTAGTCATTGGTTGTTTTTAGTGGTTGACTTGGTTACTATTTTATGAAATTTAAATAACCGCCTGAAAAGTAACAGGCACATATTCGTTTTCCCCTTTGCGGTCGCATCATTATTACTGTCAGCGTGCATCAGAATACCATTTTGATACACAACGAACATTCGACGCATCGTCGGATATCGTATGCTCGGCTTTAATGAAGTTTTTCACAGAAAATAGCATTCAAATTAAGACTATTGAGAAGGATAGTGGAGTAATATATGCGGAGCATATATATAGTAATAGTCAGGGAATGGCATTCAATAAATGGGCTGATTGTGGATACTCTTATTGGGAAACTCCTATTTCAAGCAATCTATCATTAAATGTGTTTGTTCGTAATGATCTTCAAACGGAGAAAACTGTCGTCAGCGTTAATGTGATTTTTACTCAGAAACGATTCAATAATTATTGGGAAAATTATAAAACAGTGCCCTGTAATTCTACGGGTATACTGGAGCATACTATTATGGATCATATTTATAAATACATGGAAACTTATGAACGATCAAAATAAAAATGAGAAGAAAACCAGATCAATAGATGATATTAGAAAAGCATTAAAAATTGAAAATTACTCGTTTGATCTTCTAGAAATATCCTTTCAAAAAATTTCTGATAATTCGGATTATCATATTATAAGGATTAAAGCAAGATGGGCAGAATCTGATCTTGATCCTGGAGAACTCTCTTACATATGTCATCGTAATATACTACATCAAGCATGGGAATTTTTAACAGCACTTCTTAAGAACGAAAAGGCTTCAAACAATTCTCCTTATTGCGAAAATGATTTTTGTATCTTTGAAACCAAAAAAGTAACTGGCGTGCGAAATTTATTTCCGTGTGCAAATCAGAAAGGGTCTCCTTACCCAAAAATATCCTGCTACCGACATCCGGACAAAAGTTCTTTTTACGTTTTGCTGATTGATTTATTACCGTTTTCATCATCTCACTCTGAATCGGTACCCCACACTTTCCAAATTTCGCCTGCGATGCTTGATCAAGTTCATGAACTGCTATCACAGCATCTTCAATTAAAGTAAAAAATTCAGGTTCTTGATCGGGCAGATCAGATTGTGGAGATTCTTGAGAAGAAATCTCTTTAATTTTAGTCATTTTATTAATTCCTTATAAGTCAGCGTTTTGTTGCACATACCCCTGACCATCGCTGACATCTGATCAATTGTATCAAACGACCTGTTATTATGGCGGCCTGAAAATTCTTGCACGTAGCGGTTTAGATGCTTAGGACTCATACGGTGATAGGATGCCGAAGAATCCACGCTTGAGCATAGACCAGAATGATTCGATGCCATTGGTGTAAGCCTGTCCCCTGACATATTCACCTAAACTGTTTAACTGCTTCTGTATTCAATCCTTCATAAGCCCTGTTATCGTCAGAATAGATTTTTACTTTTCCATCAACTTTATCTAAAACAAATTTTTGCAGAGTTTCTTTATCAGTTGAATGTACCACAGCCGCAGTTACTTGTTTGGATGGCCTATCCTTAATTCCAACAACGGCGGATTTACCTACTACGCCACGTCCTGCATGTTGTTTTTTGTCTGAATGCTTATTTTTCTCAAGTCCTCCGAAAAATGTCTCATCAATTTCAACTGGACCAGCAAATTCCCTTTCTTGATTTTCCCAAGATTCACGTAGCCTGTGTGCCAAATGCCAAGCTGTTTTCTGTGTAATATCAAGGTCTCTATGCAACTTCATGCTAGATGTTCCTTTAATGCTTGTAGACATAATATATGAAGCCAATACCCATACTTGATAGCTCAATTTTGAGGACTGCATGCAAGTTCCTGTTCTAACGGAAAAAAACTTCCTGCATTTGCGGCAACGAAATGACATTGTCGGATGCTTCACATTCTTTTGAACGTGTTCGCTGTGGCAATGTGGGCAACTTACCTTTTTACCCCATCGTTCTTTAATAAGCCATTCCTTCGCTTTCTTATCGTCAGGGAACAGCTTCATAACTTTGATTAAGGACAATCCCTTTCTATAGTATTTTCCAGGTGCTTTCATATTAATATGTTATTGCATATTAAGTAATTAGTCAAGACAATTGGTTACTTTTTTTCACTTTTTTATAACAATAAACGAAAGGATAGACCATGGATAATGACGAATCAAAAAATGAAATCAAACTACCAGAAAACATCTTAAATCTAATAGGTGATGACACATTCTCTTTTTATCTGAACGAAATATCCTTTAAACAACATGATGAATTTCCCAATTTGCACATTCTAAACATCAAAACAAAACCCATAAGGACTAATGTTGATATTCCAAACCATTGTTACGTAGTTGATCTTAAAAGACTTTATCAATTTTGGCTGGAGATAACCGATCGTCTTTATAAACAGGATTCAAAGCATGCTCTCTACGCTGACGTAATCAAAACAATAAGTGATGCACGAAGTTTACCGCTAGCACCAAACGTTGGCCTTTGTCCTGCCCATGAAATAAAGTGCTTTCAATATGATGATGGGAAATCCTCGTTCCTCCTTGTGTTAACACTTGGAGCATTTGGTCCCATGAAGGAGAAACATCTTTTCCGAACATCAAAGCTTCAGCTTCCTGAAGTTTGGAAATCGCTATCAATACATCTTCACTTAAACGTATAAAATTGTTCGCTTCTGAAATACTTTCTTTTCTCTCTATTTTTTGGTTACTCATGTATATAATTCCCCAAATTAAAGAATGCTCCATAAAACAAAACAAGGTAGCGGCGCTCGCACATACAGTGAGTTATCACCATTAGATCCGGACATTGAAATTGCACGCAGGGCAAGTCTGGATCCAATCGCTGATGTAGCGCGCCATTCGGGATTAGAACCGAATGAAGTCGACCCTTATGGCTCGACCAAAGCAAAAATAAATGATCAGGCCTTTAAGCGATTGGATAAGCACCCCGAGGGAAAATTAATTTTAGTCACAGCAATGACACCCACACCGGCGGGTGAAGGTAAAACGGTAACGAGCATTGGCCTGGCCCAAGCTTTGGGCAAAATGAAACGCCCTCATATGCTGGCTTTACGTGAGCCATCGCTGGGGCCCACATTTGGCCTGAAAGGAGGCGCAGCGGGTGGTGGATATGCCCAGGTTCTACCGATGGAAGATATCAACCTGCATTTTACGGGAGACATGCACGCCGTAACAACCGCCCACAATTTGCTGGCCGCGGTTGTCGATAACCATGTATTCCATGGTAATAAGCTGGGGATCGATCCCCAAAAAATAGTATGGCGCCGCGTCATAGATTTATGCGACCGCCAGTTAAGGCAGTGTGATATCGGACTGGGGTCGAAATTTGACGGCTTTCCCCACCGCTCAGGCTTTGATATTACGGCATCCTCAGAGATCATGGCTATCCTTTCACTGACGAAGGACCTCCATGATCTAAAAGACCGGCTTGAACGAATTGTTGTCGCTTACAACCAGGATGATGAACCCCTATTTGCATCCCAATTGAACGTCGTGGGGGCGATGATGGTATTACTCAAAGACGCGATAAGCCCGAATCTAGTCCAGACAATTGAAAATACTCCGGCTATTATTCACTGTGGACCTTTTGGCAACATCGCCCACGGCTGTAACAGTGTCCGGGCCACACAGATTGCTTTAAAACTGACTGATTACGTTGTGACGGAAGCGGGATTTGCCGCTGATTTAGGTGCTGAAAAATTTATTGATATCAAATGCCGACTGGCCGGGATAAAACCTGATGTTGCCGTCCTCGTGACAACTTGCCGGGCGCTTAAAATGCATGGCGGTGTGCCGAGGGAAGAGATCGACAAAAAGAACCTTGAGGCCCTCGAAACAGGCTTCGCTAATTTGCGTATTCACATTGAAAACCTAAAAAAATTTCATCTTCCCACTGTTGTTGCGGTCAACCGATTTCTCAGTGACAGCCCGGCTGAACTGGACCTCGTATTTAAATTTTGTAAGGAGCAGGATACCCCCGCGGCCCTATCGGAAGTAGCTGCGTTCGGTGGCGATGGTGGTTTAGAATTAGCGGGTGAAGTTCTGTCGATAATCGAAAAGAACGACAAAACGGATTCCCGCTTACACTATCTGTATGATGTTGATTTGCCCATTAAAGAGAAAATTGAAATTATTGCGCGGGAGATATACCGAGCTGATGGAGTCGATTATCACGAATTAGCTGAGGAGAATATTAATAGGCTGGAGCGACACGGTCTGAATAATTTGCCGGTCTGCATGGCGAAAACCCAGTTCTCGATATCCGACAACCCAAAAAAGCTGGGCGCTCCCACGAATTGGCGATTAACGGTTCGTGAAGTCAAGATCAGCAACGGTGCCGGGTACCTGGTAGCTGTTACGGGGAAAATGCTGCTTATGCCGGGAATGCCCAAACAAGCGGCCATTGAAAAAATTGGCATCGATGATGACGGCAACAGCTATGGGCTGTCATAGCAATTTCCGCCCTCGGTATATTGGATCACAATACCATAAGCACTGATCACCCATGCCCTACCGTCTTTTACGTTTCGCACTGAACAAGAAATACCCTGAGCCTCGCATGTTCACCGAGCCTGATAAGCTCAAAAAACATTACGATGTAGTCATTATTGGAGGTGGGGGTCATGGATTAGCAGCAGCCTATTACCTGGCACGCGACTACGGTATAACCAACGTGGCAGTACTTGAAAAAAACTATATCGGAAGCGGGGGGACCGGGAGAAACACGGCCATTGTCCGCGCAAACTACCTCACTGCTGAAGGAGTGCGCTTTTACGACCAAAGTGTTAAACTGTTTCAGGATCTGTCAGCTGAATTTGACCTGAACCTCTTTTACTCTGAGCGCGGCCATTTTACCATGGCTCACAGTGATTCCGCCCTCCGCACCATGCGCTGGCGCGCAGAAGTCAATAAGCATTTAGGTGTCGACAGTATCCTCGTTGACCGAGCATTCATTAAGGGAAAAATACCGGAGATCGATCTCGATTGCGGAGATAATATGCCTATCGTTGGCGCCCTCTACCACCCGCCGGGTGCGATCGCGCGCCATGATGCCGTGGCCTGGGGTTACGGCCGCGGTGCAGACAGGCGCGGTGCGGAAATCCACCAGCAGACTACCGTCACCGGCATCGAAGTGAAAAATGATAAAGTAGTGGGGGTAAAGACGGACAAAGGCACTATTGAAACACCCCGTGTTCTCTCTGCGGTTGCCGGCTATACACCACGCATTACGCAGATGTTAGGCCTTCGTACCCCCATTGTTGTTCACCCTCTCCAGGCCTATGTGACCGAGCCAACGAAGCCCTGGCTGAACGCCATCGTCGTCTCGGCTAGTTTTCATTTATATATCAGCCAGTCTTCACGGGGGGAGCTGGTTATGGGCGCTGCACTCGATCCTTATGAATTGCACTCGACGCGTTCCACCCTGGATTTTGCCGAAGGATTATCGGGCCATACCCTGGAACTTTTCCCTTTTCTCTCCGATATCAAGGTTCTGCGCCAGTGGGCTGGATTGTCGGACATGACACCGGACTTTTCACCGATCATGGGGAAAACGCGGATCCATGGGTTTTACATCGACGCGGGTTGGGGGACCTGGGGTTTTAAAGCAACCCCGATAAGTGGAAAAACCATGGCTTATACCGTGGCGAATGATGACGATCACGAAACCATTAAACCCTTCAACCTTTCTCGATTCGAGCAATATGAACTTGTCGGCGAAAAAGGAGCCGCATCGGTGGGTCACTGAGTATGAAGATTCTCGAATGTCCCGTTAACGGTCCGCGGCCCATCCAGGAATTTATCTATGGCGGGGAGTACCGCCCTATGCCCGAACCCGATAAAGTCTCCGATGATTCCTGGGCAGACTATGTCTTCAATCGATCCGGGGAGCCGGGAATTAAGCGAGAATGGTGGTATCATATCGCCAGCGGAACCTGGTTCATCGCCGAACGTGACACCTTGAATGATGTCTTCATCCGAACTTACTTGCACGGGAAAATGAATAATAATGAGTGAACGATTAGAGCAACGGTCAGGAGAATGGATCGACCGTTCGAGAACGGTTCGTTTTCAATTTGAAGGGGAAACTTATACCGGATTTGCCGGTGACACCATCAGTTCTGCCCTATGGGCCAACGGTGTGCGTGTGCTGGGTCGCAGTTTTAAATATCATCGTTGCCGCGGTATTTTTGGATTCGCTGATGTCGATTGCAATGCAATGGTGGAATCGGATTCCACAACTAATATCCGCGCTGATCTCACACCGATAGAAGAGGGCATGTCAGTCAGGGCTGTAAACACTTCGGGTAATTTAAAAAAGGACCGCTTGCGTTTTTTAGATTTCTTTGGCGCGTTCACACCTGTGGGTTTTTATTACAAGGCATTTCACACCCCGAAAAAACTGTTTCCCTTTTATGAAAACCAGATCAGAAAAATCGCAGGGCTGGGAACGGTCAACACAAACAAGCCATTGAAGCCGGTTATCAAGGACTACGACTTTTGTGATATACTGATTATAGGATCCGGGCCGTCCGGTTTATCGGCAGCCATTAAGGCGGCAGAGAGCGGAGCCGATGTGCTCATTGTCGATGAAAATCCTCACCCGGGAGGAACCTTTACCTATCAATATAAAGGCCATGATGCGGAAAATGATTTATTAAATCAACTCTTAGAAAAAGTTATAGATCATGAAAATATTGAATTGCGAACCGCTACCATAGCTTCCGGCTATTACGCCGACCACTGGGTCTGCCTCGCGAATAAAGAACGGATGACAAAACTGCGGGCGCGCGCAGTAGTGGTGGCCTCAGGATGTTATGAACAACCGGCAGTCTTTCACAATAATGACCTACCCGGTGTGATGTTGGCCAGTGCTGCATTGCGTTTAATAAACCATTACGCGGTGAAACCTTTTCATAATGTTGTCATTCTCGCAGCTAACACCGATGGGTACCGATGCGCAATGGATCTTCATGAAGCGGGTATAAATGTTGTTTCGCTTGTCGATCTTAGAAATGCTGGTGAAAACTCGGAACTCAACAGGAGAGTAAAAGGTTCAGGTATCCCCATCATACCCGGCCATTACATCTATGAAGCCATTCCCGGACGAGGAAAACAATCCGTGCGCGGCGCGGTATTACGCTCCGTAGATGCCGATAGTATGTCGATAAAGGAATCGGAAAAAATTTTAAATTGTGATGGCATCATCTTGAGTGTGGGCTGGACGCCTGCTGATGGAATACTGCGTCAGGGAAACACGCGCATGGAATATAATAACACCCTGGAACAGTTCATTCCTGCTGAATGCGCAGAAGGAGTATTTGCCGCAGGCCGGGTCAACGGTATTTTTGAATTAGATAAAAAACTGGTGGACGGCCGATGCGCCGGCATTGAAGCAGCAACGTATATAGGCCTGGTTAAAAACAATTCAGAAAAAAGACCCTCATACGATCGATCGTCGAGAAGCCACCCCTACCCCATTTATGACCACCCAAAAGGGAAAAACTTTATCGATCTTGATGAGGATGTACAGCTCAAGGATATTGTTAATTCAATCAGTGAAGGTTACGATAGTGCCGAACTTTTAAAACGCTATTCTACTCTCGGAATGGGGCCCAGCCAGGGCAAGCACTCCAATCTCCTCGCCTTGAGGATCCTCGCGCGCACGCGCGGGGAGACTATGACGGGTAAGCAGATCACCACCGCCCGTCCCTTCACCTCACCTGTCAGCATGGGACATCTCGCCGGTCGGATTTTTACTCCACAACGCCGCACGCCACTGCATGGACGACACCAAGCATTGGGCGCGATATTCATGTATGCTGGAAACTGGTTGCGCCCGGAATATTACGCAGTGAAAGAATTCAAACGCAGTCAATGTATAGCCGCTGAAGTAGCAAATGTCCGCGTACGTCTTGGCCTAATCGATCAGGGAACACTCGGTAAAATAGAGATCAGCGGTCCCGACGTAATCACCTTGCTGGAAAGAATCTACACCGGGCGATTCGCTAAGCTGAAAGTGGGTATGACACGATACGGATTAATGTGCGACGAAAGCGGAGTGATCATCGATGATGGCGTTATCGCTCGTCCAGGAGAAGACCGTTATTATGTAAGCACCACCACTTCGGGCTCGGATGGCATCTATCAGGAATTACAGCGACATGTGATTGAATCGGACCTGGAGGTAGTATTAGTCAATGCCACGAGTACCTACTTCGCGATGAACCTGGCCGGCCCCCATTCCCGCAAAGTGTTACAACCGCTCACTGATGTAAGCCTCGAGCAGGAAGCATTTCCTTATTTAGGCATTCGCGAAGGCAATGTTGCCGATGTCCCCGCGAGATTAACCCGTGTCGGGTTTGTGGGGGAACTGGGTTATGAGATTCACCTTCCTGTCGACGGCGCGGTGACGGCGTGGGATGCAATTATGGATGCGGGAAAACCTTATGGAATAAAACCTTTTGGGGTGGAAGCGCAACGCGTCCTTAGATTAGAGAAAGGCCACATCATTGTTAGCCAGGATACGGACGGTCTTACCCAACCTTTCGAAGCCGGTATGAGATGGGCAGTAAAAATGGAGAAGCCGTTCTTTGTTGGCCAGAGAAGCCTGAATATTATTGAGAAAATGAAACTCGAACGAAAGCTCGTTGGATTCACTTTACCTGAAAATTACACAGGCTCTGAACCGAAAGAGTGCAATCTCGTGATTAAGAACGACAAGATGATCGGCCGTGTCACAAGTATCGGATTTAGTCCAACCCTAGGAAGGTTAATAGGTTTGGCCTATACAAACGCGGAAGACAGTGAAGCGAGGTCAACCTTACAAATAAAGCTGGATGACGCGTCACTCGTTGAAGCAACAGTCGTAAAAACGCCATTTTATGACCCGCAAAATTTAAGACAGAATATTAGTGAATAAAAAAGGAGCTTTCCTGAATGTATCTTAGACGCAGTGCTCTTCACAGTGAATTAGAAAAACGGAAGCCCGTTTGGGGAACCCTGCACGGAATGGAAGTTCCCTTGCATTATGGAAGTGAACAGTCAGAATCGGCGTCCATGCGTGAACTGGCACTATGCGATGTAAGCGCCCTGTTTAAACTGGGAATAAAGGGACGAAACGCGGAAACGTGGCTGAGAAATCAAAGCATACCGATCCCTGAAGAAATTTACGCATGGCAGGAATTTGAGAATGGATTAATAATCCGTGTGGCACAGGACGAATTTTTTCTCGAAGACAATTTTATTGGGGGCAAGATTGCCGAACTGAGCCGTATCCTCGGTCAGGGTGAAGCGGGTGTCTATCGAGTGGAACGTCAGGATACCGGATTACTATTAAGTGGTAATCGATCACAGGAAGTACTGGCCCAAACCTGTTCATACCCATTCAATAATCACAAGGAGAAACTTGTCATGACGAGGGTTGCTCTCGTATCGTGTTCCATCCTACCCATGAATGTATCGGGAGTTGAGACATATCGGATTTGGTTCAATGCCGCGCACGGCATTTACTTGTGGAATTCACTTACGGAAATTGTGGAAGAACTTGAAGGTAAAACTGTGGGGGTCGCTGCTTTTATGTAAGTTGCAAATATAATGGTTAATACATTAAACCTCAATTTCGCGGACGTGACACCCCTGTAAGGTTTTTCTCAAAACTTAATAATTCAGAAATTAAATTAAAAATTATAACCCAATATAAATGAGTAGTGATTATGAATGCTAATGAAGCCAAAACGTTTTTAAAGGACCACAAGGTAAAATATGTGTTGGCACAATTTGTGGACGTCCATGGTGTAGCGAAAACTAAAGCGGTTCCGGTTGGCCATTTTGACGATATCCTCACCGATGGCGCGGGTTTCGCGGGATTTGCGGTATGGGGAATGGGGCAGGAACCTCATGACCCTGATTTCATGGCCGTGGGCGATCCTTCCACATTATCACTAGTCCCCTGGCAGGATGGGTTTGCGAGAATGGTCTGTAACGGAATGGTAAATAATGAACCCTGGCCTTTTGACACGCGCTACATTCTCTCCCAACAATTGAATCGATTTAAAGAGCGCGGGTGGACGCTGAATACCGGGCTGGAACCCGAGTTCATGCTTCTTTTAAAAAATGATGACGGCACGGTGAGACCCGCTGATCCCAGTGATCGGCTCGATAAACCCTGCTATGATTATAAGGGATTGTCGAGAAGCCGGGGTTTTATCGAAAAGCTTGTCGATTCTCTCATGACCGTTGGCTATGACGTCTACCAGATCGATCACGAAGATTCGAACGGGCAGTTTGAAATCAATTTCACCTATACTGACGCCATGACTACTGCCGATCGTTATATCTTTTTTCGCATGGCCGCCGGAGAAATTGCCCGCGAGTTTGGTGTCATCTGCTCTTTTATGCCAAAGCCAATGGCAACGCGAACGGGAAGTGGCATGCACACCCATATTTCTATCAGCGATAAAGATGGGAATCAGTTATTTGAAGACGAGTCTGATAAAAATAATTTAGGTCTCTCATCCCTGGCTTATCATTTTATGGGTGGTCTCTTTGAACACGCTCCCGCTCTTGCCGCATTAGTCGCGCCATCGGTCAACTCCTACAAAAGGTTAGTTGTCGGTCGAGCGCTCTCCGGAGCCACCTGGGCACCCGCCTATATTTCGTATGGTGACAATAATCGAACAAGCATGGTACGTGTGCCTCATGGGCGCCTCGAACTCAGGCTCAGCGATTCCAGTTGTAATCCTTATCTCTCAACTGCGGCTATCATTGTCGCGGGATTGGACGGGATTGAACGCAATCTTGATCCGGGCAAACCGCATAATATCAATCATTACAATTACTCGCTCGAAGAAATTCAGGCGATGGGAATCAAAATTCTTCCCCAGACCTTAAAAGAAGCAATTGACGCACTTGAAAAGGATACATTGTTCAGTGAGCAATTGGGCAGCGATTTCATTAAAGAATTTATTATGGTAAAGGATATGGAATGGGTAGAGTACTCACGCCATGTATCCGATTGGGAACTCAATCGCTATCTTGAATATTATTAATTTTTCGGGATCCAATATATGTGCGGCATCGTAGGACTATTTGCCAAAAAAAAGGAGATGAGGGAATCTCTGGGTAGCTACGTTGTCCCGATGATTGTTTGCATGGGTGATCGTGGTCAGGATTCAACGGGTCTTGCCGTGTTCAACGAGCAAATAAAAAAAAATGGCCATCGCATAAATTTATTCTCTCGGGATCATGCCTTTCCATGGGACCAATTATCTGAGCGACTTTCTAAGGAGGTAAAATGTGAATTCAAGGTCATTGATAACCATGCTATCATCATATCATCGGAAGATACGCAAAAGGTGATCGATTGGCTGAGGGAACATTTTCCAGAGCTTTTTGTTCTCTCCACGGGACAAACCATCGACGTCTTTAAAGATACGGGGCACCCTCGTGATATAGCAGAAAGATATCAATTTAATGAATTAAATGGCACGCACTGTGTGGGGCATACAAGGATGGCTACGGAATCCGCGGTTACCCCCTATCACTCGCATCCCTTCATTGCCGGTGAAGATTTATGTCTCGTGCATAACGGTTCACTTTCCAACCATCACAACTTAAGGCGCATGCTTGAAAAGCGAGGCATTCATTTTGAGACCGATAATGATACGGAAGCAGTATGCCGTTACCTGCAATGGCGCATGCGGGAAGGCGATACGATTGAAGAGGCCCTGCAACGCGCCTTCGAGGAAGTGGATGGATTTTACACCCTGCTTATTGGCACCGAAGACCGGATCGTTCTTGTTCGCGATGCTTTTGCCTGTAAACCTGCGGTAATAGCGGAAACAGATGATTATGTGGCTATCGGATCTGAATTTCGAACGATGGCCCATCTGCCGGAGATAGAACACGCACAGCTATACGAGCCCAGACCCAAAGAGATTTATTCATGGAAAGTTTAGATTTGGCCAATCAACCCATCCGAGAAATCAACCAGTATTTTCACCAGCTTGATGCCTCGGACACGCGCGAGATTGAAATCCACCACCCGAACGGCGCGCATAATATCGCGGTTGGCCTCAACGCGCCAGTCAAAGTGCATATTCACGGTCACGCCGGATATTTTATCGCTGGCATGAATAAACAGGCAGAAATCATTATACACGGAAACGTGGGGTGGAGCGTAGCTGAAAATATGATGTCAGGGGTTGTCAGGGTGAATGGTTTCGCTTCGGAATGCGCAGGGGCATCCGGACATGGCGGTCTTCTCATTATTAAAGGCGATGCCTCATCCCGCTGCGGGATATCGATAAAAGGTTGTAATATTGTAGTCGGTGGAAATGTCGGACATATGTCCGCATTCATGGCACAGGCAGGGTATTTACTTGTTTGTGGTGACGCGGATCATGGTCTGGGCGACTCCCTCTATGAAGCGGTAATTTACATAAGAGGAAAAATTCACGGCCTGGGCGCGGATGCCCGTGAAGAATCGATGAATGAATCAGATTATGCCAAGGTAAATGAACTTTTGGAAATGTCAGAATTCAAATATGATCCCCAAGAATTTAAACGGGTCGCCTCGGCGAAAACCCTTTACCATTGGTCACCAAACTCCATATCGTCAGCCGTGCTATGAACGACAATCAAAGCCGGGAAGAAAGTTTTTCCTATAACCAGAAAATTCTGAATTATATTCATCAGGCAGCCGAAAGCGGCGTCTATGATATTCGCGGTCTTGGAGCGAAGCGTCAGTTGCCCACCTTCGACGACCTGGTTTTCCTCACTGCCTCGATGTCACGTTATCCCCTGGAAGGTTACCGCGAAAAATGTGAAACCAAAACGGTATTGGGGACACGTCACGCTAAGAAACCCATCGAGTTGGAAATTCCTATTACTATCGCGGGGATGAGTTTTGGTTCTTTGTCCGCCAATGTTAAGGAAGCCCTGGGTCGCGCCGCAACAGAGATGGGAACGTCGACAACAACCGGGGACGGAGGGATGACGCCGGAAGAGCGGCAATCTTCCAAGACCCTCGTTTACCAGGTACTGCCTTCGAGATATGGATTAAACCCGGACGATTTGCGTAAAGCAGATGCGATTGAAATCGTAGTTGGTCAAGGGGCCAAGCCCGGCGGTGGAGGCATGTTGCTTGGATTAAAAGTGGGGGAACGAGTCGCGGAAATGAGGACCTTACCGGAAGGAATTGATCAGCGTTCCGCCTGCCGGCACCCCGACTGGACGGGCCCCGATGACCTCGCCATTAAAATTCTGGAGTTGCGGGAAATTACCGACTGGGAAGTCCCCATCTATGTAAAGATCGGCGCCACGCGCGTTAAAGATGATGTCAAACTAGCCGTAAAATCAGGAGCTGATGTCATCGTCCTTGACGGGATGCAGGGGGGGACCGCGGCGACCCAGGAAGTGTTCATCGAACACGCCGGTATACCCACATTGCCCGCAGTGCGTCTTGCTGTTGAAGCGCTCGAGGAGATTGATATGTATGGTACCGTGCAGCTGATACTCTCGGGGGGAATACGCACCGGAGCTGATGCGGCCAAAGCGCTCGCCCTGGGAGCAGATGCCGTTTCATTAGGACAGGCGGTCCTCATGGCACTGGGTTGCAACAGCTCTCAATACGTGGATGGAAATGATCAGGTTGACGTCACTAAAGAGTACCAGACCCTGGGAACATCTCCGGGTTTTTGTCATCATTGCCACACCGGCCTATGCCCGGTAGGGGTAACGACACAGCTCCCCGACCTGGAGAAACGCATGCAACCGGAATGGGGCGCACGACGTTTAAAAAATTATCTGCAAACCGTCACCATGGAAATGACGACCCTGACGCGCGCTTGCGGAAACTCCAATGTTCATCATCTCGAACGGGAAGACCTTGTTGCTCTCACGGTCGAGGCTGCAGCCATGGCCAAACTGCCGCTCGCCGGCACCGATTGGATACCGGGAGAAGAAAAACACGATACAGGATGCAGTATTCATTGAAAATTTCTCTTGCTTGGAAGTTTTCCACGGGCGCGTCCTTCTAAAATCGCGCCAGGGACCAGCCGTCGTCCCGCAGTGGCGGGACTATGGCCGGCAGGCACGATTCGACTGAGCTCGTCGCAGGTCGCGTTCCACCTTTCGTTTCAACTTTTTTACTTTTCTCTAAAGGAAATTGATTATGAGAAAACAAATGTATTATAGAATTCTAAGTATAAATAAATAATAATGTCTCTCTAAAATAAATCTTGTGCTGCTTGTGCATCTTGTGGCTATTTATTCTCTATGGCAGAGCAAATTGTAAATAAATTAAATATTGCAGTGACCACTCCGGTCCTTCCGGACGGGAATGTTGCGGAAGAACAATTTAAAGCGCATATCCGAAATTTGCGAGAAAAGGGATTTGATGGCGAGCCGATCATCGATGGAATTGTAACAGCCGCATTAAACGGCGAAGCTAAATTCCTCAATCAAAAGCAGCGGGATCAACTGATCCAGTATACGGGAGATTACCGTGATGAGGATCCCGATATTAACTTGATGGTCGCCACGCTTAGAGCTACCGAGGATGAGTTGGACGAAGACTTTAAGACCCTGGATAGTAAAAATTTTACGGCCCTCGTGGTAGCGCCCCCGATGAACGACTCCGATCTCACTGATGATAAAATGGCAGATATCGTGGAGAAGGGATTTCAGATTACCGGACTGCCCATTTTGCTATACAACACACAGCAAGCTATCTTTACCTGCCGACTAAGCACGGTGCAAGCGGCATACAAACGCATAGGGGAAAACCTTCTGGGAATAAAAGATACACAAAATACCGATGTCATGACTCGTGATTATTCCAAACTGGTGCGAAGGGCAGGCAGTAGTGAAGTGCTGCCGATTATTATTGCCCAGGGCATGGATAAGCTTTTAGCCCCGGTGTGGGAAGAACAGAGCGTATTAAGAGATCAGGGGCTTTATAAATATGAACCGACTAATATTTCCGGCTCATCTAATGTAAAGGACCTGGCTATTTTAACCGGCTACATGAAACATTATATAAAAAACGGTGATTGGGGAAAAGTTTTTGAGATTCAAAATTGTCTTAATACAGAATTTATGACGCTTCTCCTATGGAATGTTGTCGCCCTGGGAGGTGAGCAAGGAACGTGGAAGTCGTCGGTCAACTTTGAAATTCCAGATTATCCAATTGCCACGGTTGAAAATCCCAAAAGCCCGATCAAGACACTTACTGCTGATCAGGTAGCCCAAAAACACGCTACCTGTCGTTACATAAAAGAACGTATAAAAACGTTTGCGCCAAATTAGTACGATATAGCGAATTGCGTGTAGGAGCGAATGAACCTGTTATTCGCAGGCACAGTGATAATCCCCGTAAATGGAAGATGTCGTTGCGCTCGGAATGATAAAATAACGAATAAGCGCAATATGTTCTAAATATCTTCTTACAACATACAATCCTATTGTCATTGCGAGGAGCAACGCAACGCAGCAATCCAAGCATATAGTCATTGTGCCTGCGAATACCAGTCTGCGCTCATATCTTTCCAAAAAGGGTTCGTTTCTTCGATTAAGGCTATCTTCTTTTTTCTTGAACCGGCTTTGATTTGCTTTTCCCGTGCAATCGCATTTTGAATATCATAAAAGGGTTCGAGAAAGACCAAAACTGTATATTTCTTATTTATTTGTGAACCCTTCTTTTATTTTATTTTTATGTTCCCATACTCTACGCAATAGATTGCGTGTGACCCCCGTGTATTGTGTTCCGTTACGTTTATTCGCTAGAATGTAAACATAATATACATTGCGCATATATATTTTATTCGGTTTATATATGATATTGGTTAAATCAATATTTCTGGAATGGAAGATGTCGGACTCTGCCCTCGGTAGCCGCGTCACCCGTTGCTGCGGGCTCCTCGCAATGACAATGGAATGAACGGGTAGCGTTATTTAATTAATTCTGCTTATCCCCTATTGTCATTACAGCGAGACGAAGCTACCGAGCGTAGCGACATCTTTCATTCCAGGGGGATGTCTGTTGCGTAATGCAGGTCTCTGGACGCGATTGTATACTCTCGGCTGAATGCTACCAAAGGAATATACAAAGCTGAGTCTATTGTAATTATAGAGCTGCTTTCCGCACCTTTAAGAATAAGGTTGTAGCCATTATCAGTAATCCTGCACCCAGGGTAATAATCGTGAAGACCCAATGGAGATCATGGATTATTAACATGGGAGCGAGGGTCACGAGCAATACTTCGAGAGGCCCGATCGCGAGGTAAGTGACCGCAAAGTCACTGAGAACATAAGCTTTATTTTTGGCATCGACAATTCGCAAAAGGGCGATGGCAATGGCCATAATTCCCGTGACCCACCCCCAGGTATAGAGCGACTTTTCAAACCAGTATTCTCGAAAAATAATCGGTCCAAGAAAACGAAAAAGCGCCCAACAGAAGATGACACCAACAATAAAAAGGCTGATCAGGGGATAAGCATATTTTAAAAGAATGGGTATTTGGATAGAGGATATGCCAAAGACGACAAGTATATCGGTAAAGGACCCACATAAGCGAAGCGAAGTTTTCTGATCGATGTATTGATACCCTCGAAACGCTTTCAATCCCTGCTTCATGAAAATAGCGACTAAGAAAGCTAAAGAAAATGTTGGTATGTGGTAGCTGCGCATCCATTCGGAACTCAATACGCCAAGATAATAACCGATTACCGCGGCTGCAGCGATTAGCGCAAAATGAAAAATTAACGGATCAATAGTGAGCGGAGAAACCGTCTCTTTACCTAATGATTCACGTTTTTCTTCTGGAACCAACCCGGTGCGCAACTCATTTGGCAATTCTTTAAATGGCGTGATAAAATGGGTGGCGCCCTTATGTGATCCCCACTTAATCCATGCCATACCACCAACAATTGAACACAAAATTCCCACGGTAGCGGAAGTCATGGCGAGCGATTGTGCCTCCTCCCATCCGTGAGCAGTAAATGTACTGCCTACGGCGGCGGCGGTGCCGTGACCTCCAATAAATCCAGCGGCTAAAAGAGCTCCAAACCCGGGATGCAGCCCAGGCCAGAAAATGCTTAAGAGAGCCAGGGCAAAGAGCATACCCAGTCCCCACTGCCCGAGCATGGTAATTGTCGAGTAGGCCCACAATTCACCTGCCCTTCGGCTGCTCCTTGAGAAGATGAAATCCTGGGAAGCGAAAGGAAGTGACGCAAAAACGAGCGCGATCAGGATACCGGGATAATGCGCAATGAAGTTTGAGAAGGGCAGGATATCAAGACCGCCAGGTCCCAGGATAAGTCCCAAAAATCCCGCAATAATATTCGCGGGCAAGAACAATTTTTGGAGGGTGACAATCCTGCTGCGCATCCACTGCCCCAAAAGGAGCAGAATCGCCACCAGACCAAAGTCGACAAATAAACCCCATGCCGTATTTTCCACTCGCTTACTTAATAATAATAAACAAAGCGATGGAATAAAATAATGGGGTAAAATGTTTTTACTTTACACTCCTGTCTGATTTACCCTTCTGCCATGCATCCTCTGTGCCCCTAACACCCCGAGGACATGCAGCCTTTCATAAGTAAGCTTGAAGCATTCTATAATGAGTGATTATGTCAGGGTCATAATCATAGGGGATAAATGAAAGCACGGTTTGGAATTTCAATAATGCCACTACTCTTTGGCATGGCCCTCATTGCAGTGTTGATCCTTGGGTGGATGTATTTCCAATCTCAGAGAGCGCTAAGCCAAATCGAGGATGAAAAAGTACATCTCGTCCTGGCCCTTAACGTAAGTCATAGAGATCGACCATTCTTTGTCGAGACGGTCGATGCATTTATGAAAGAACACCCAAACATTGAGGTGGAAATTCGGAACATAGCCGGGGTCAGGTTCTATCAAAAAATACTCATCATGATGGCGGGTAAAGTGGCGCCCGATTTAATGTGGATGGGACAGAGCTTTGCTGAATTTGCCCATAAGGGGGCGTTTCTCGATATAACTGATCGCCTCAAAGATATCCCGACCGATGAGTTTTTACCCCAGGCCCTGAGCTGGTATCGCATGAACGGGCGGCATTACGGGGTGCCCTATGCCATTCATATGCGCATCTTCGCTTATAATAGAAAGCTTTTTGATGAGGCCGGCATTCCCTACCCCTCGGATGACTGGGACTTTGATGAGTTTTTGGAAATAACTAAAAAATTAACGGTGGATAAGGATGGCGATGGGCAAATAGATCAATATGGTTTCCGTGGCGGTTTACACCGTGCAACATTTGGCGCGGAATTTTTTTCTGATGATGGACAGCTGGCACTTTGTAATACCCCTGAAATGTTGAACTTTTTTCAGACAAGACTGGACTTGGCCTTTAAATATAAAGTTCAACCCTCACTGGAAATGAGAAACCAGGAAGGAAGAAATTCAGCTATTGTTCTCTATACCCCCTTTGCCCAGGGAAGATACGCGATAGTCGATTCAGGAAATGGGGATCGTGTCGTTATGCTAGAAAAATGTGCCGATATTGATTGGGATTACGTCCTCTGTCCCAAAGTAAAACGGCACGCGCAGTGGACATCAAGCGCGGCAATCGTTATTTCTGCCGATACGCGCCACCCCGATGAATCCTGGGAACTATGTAAAGTATTCATCAGTGATAAATTCCAGAAATCAATGGCCCTTTCCGGAATGCCTACTAATATTAAAGTAGCGGAAGAAGTCATTGCCGAGCACCGGGGTACGCCCTCAAATCTAAAAGCAGTACTGAAAGCATACGATTTCCTCTACCCCACTCCGCGCGTTCCCAACTTAAAGGAACTGGAAGCGATATATGTCGATGCAGAAGAAAAAATATTGTTGCGTATGGCAACTCCCGAGGACGCGTTGAACGATGCGCAAAGAAAGATGACTCTCGCAATCAAGAAATTAAACGAGAGAAACCGATGAAAAGAGAACAAGATATTACGGCGTTCGTTTTTCTCTCACCCAATATATTTGGATTCCTCGTATTTACCCTTTTCCCAGTCCTCGCCGCATTTGCCTTGAGTTTATTTCGCTGGGATATTTTTCACGCCCCTAATTTTATAGGTCTGCAAAATTATTTCGATCTTCTGGGCTGGGTTTTTGAGGATAAAACTTTCCAATGGATCGATCCTGACTTTTGGAAATTTCTCGGCAATACGGCATTTTATCTCCTGGCCATACCCTTAAGCATGGCGGCCTCTTTATTTCTGGCGATAATTTTAAATCAAAAACTCCGGTGTCGGATTTTCTTTCGCACCGTGTTCTTTCTTCCCACTATCTCAGCGAGTGTAGGCTTATTGATCCTTTGGAAGTATCTTTACAACGGAGATTATGGCCTGTTCAACTTCCTCTTATCCAAAATCGGTATCGACGGCCCGGGCTGGCTTACCGATTATCACTGGGCGAAACCTTCGATAATGATGATGATGATCTGGGGCAGCATGGGAGGCGTCGCCATGGTCATCTACCTCGCCGGTCTCCAGAATATCCCTCGCGAACTCTATGAAGCCGCGGAACTTGACGGCGCTAACGGTTGGAATCAATTTTGCCATATCACCTGGCCGATGTTGGCCCCGACAACTTTCTTCATTTTCGTTACATCGATAATCGCCGGTTTTCAAAGCGGTTTTGATGCCGCTTATATATTGACTCAAGGAGGCCCGGCAGGTGCTACAACGACCCTTGATTATTACATATATAATCACGCTTTTGTCTATTTCAATATGGGTTACTCAGCAACGATCGCGGTTGTTTTATTCTTTATCGTCTTTTGCGTCACAATGATAAATTGGCGATTTGGAGGGAAGAAAGTTCATTATGCGTAATATTGAATTAACCCGGTCGGGACGACGACGTATAAGCCATGCGATGAGCTATGCCTTTTTGATTACCGTCGGTGTGACGATGTTATTTCCTTTTTTCTGGATGCTCATTACTTCCGTAAAATCACGCTATTCAGATGCCCTGAATTTAAACAAACTGCTCCCGGAAACTGTCTGGCAAATTTCCGCCAATGATATCCGCGACTGGACTGCACTCTTCAGTAAACTAGAGCGCACAGACAGAATGAACAATTCTTCTGTACTAAAATCTATCTGGACTGCGATGGAACCCAATGAACAAGGCAAGATCATCAGTGTGGTAAATCGAGGTAATCACGGAGAAGAGGATAAAAAAGTGTTAGTGACCGGATTGAATCTAATCCTGATTAACCAGGAACTATGGAAAAATGAAGATGCGGCGGCTGGCCTCAGACCAGAAGAAAAAGCCATTATCACAAGTAATGGTCCACTGATAAAAGGACAAAGAGTTAAAATAAATCGCATGATTATCGATGCGCTTTTCCCCGAAGAAATACAGAAAGCGCACTGCTACCACTGGAGAAATTATCGAACGGTCTTTATAGAAATTAATTTTTATCGCGCGATTTTGAACAGTTTTTTTGTCACCTTGATGATTACGGTAGGCCAGGTATTTACCAGTTCACTGGCGGCATACGCCTTTGCCCGGCTTAATTTTTTTGCCCGTGATCATATTTTTCTCGGCTACCTGGCAACGCTGATGGTTCCTGGCACAGTTACGATGATACCGGTGTTTATTATTTTACGTGAACTCGGGTGGATTGATACCTATTACGCTCTCATTGTCCCCCCCCTATTCAGCGCTTACGGGACGTTTATGTTGCGCCAGTTCTTCCTTTCCCTACCCCGCGCGGTGGAAGAAGCCGCCATCCTCGACGGGTGTAATGCCTTTGGAGTTTACTGGCATGTCATTTTACCGCTCTCCAAACCGGGTTTATCCGCATTAGCGATACTAACCTTTATAGGTTCCTGGAGAAGTTTCATGTGGCCATTGATCGTTTCTCATAGCGATGACATGTATACTTTGCCCGTTGCCTTATCCCTCTTCCAATCATTTTTCGAAATCGAATGGACGCTTTTAATGGCTGGATCGATTATCATGATCGCTCCCATGGTGATTATTTTCATTATCGGTCAGCGCTATTTTATAGAGGGGATTCAGCTGGGCGCCGTGAATGGCTGAACTTTGCTTCTTTCCTCCCGGCCCGAAAAATAATCCGCGCCACCGTTCCACAACTGCTTAACAGTGGCGAATCAAGTCGAGCGTAGCACTCCAGTAATTTATCCACCCGCACTTATCGCTTTTTGAAACTGAATAGAAAGAGTATAATACCCAATCCTACGCTAAGAGTGCCGATGATACCGAAGGTGGTGGCAATTCCATACCGGGTTGTAAATGGTTGGGCAATAATTGGAGAAAAAAACATTCCCAAATAAGTGCAGGTCGCCAAACCACCTATTGCTCGACCGCGAAATTGGAAGGGAGTCACTGTATTCAGCCATAGATTGGCATTAGGCCAGAACCAACCCAGCCCCAGTGAGGTGATGATGAGCCCGAATAATGTAAACTTAATACCCGCTGAAAAATATAAGATTATGTAGCTCACACCGAGAAATAAAAAGGAACTGAATGCTATTTCTAAAAAACTGAAGTGGGTTTTTATTTTTCCATAAGTCAAAGAAATACATGCAGACAACAAATTCATACCCGCGAGAATAAGACCAATGTGAGTGCTACTGGTATACAATAAGTCCTGCAGAAAAAAGGGTATCAGCACGGGGACAAGATAAAAGAATGAGATATGAATAAAGATAAGCGCATAGATTGACACGATGATCAAATAGGGAAGTGTCACATCCTCGAACTTCGACTTTTCAGGATCTTTCTTTTTAATTTGTTGCGGTTCATTGATAAAAAAAATACACGCCGGCAATATAATGACCGCTATCGCGTAGGAGATAAATGGAGCCCGCCAATGTAGATCCCCCAGGACCCCCCCCAAACTTAGAAATACAACCGCACCAAATCCCATGACGGATGTCTGAAACCCCATCATCCTCTGCCTTTCTTCTCTTTCATAATAATCTGCAGTTAAAGCAATACAGGTGGTCAGGATGCCGCCAATTGAAATTCCCAGCAAAGCTCGCCCGATAATCAGAGTGAAAAGCGAGTTAAGATATAACCCAGAAGTACCCGCCAGGCCAAAGACAATTAGAGAAGATATGAGTATTAACTTTCGTCCTAATCGGTCGACGACATATCCGGCTAGTGGAGCAGTGATCGCGGTGAATAAAAAAGGGGTAGTGAGAAATAATCGGACTAACAATTCAGCATTGGGTACTCCTTGAAAATAGTCTGAGACCTTCGGCATCGCTGCGACCACCGTGGTCCCCGACATCACGGTCATACTGCTTGTCGTTAACAAGGTAGCCAGACGTATGGTATTTTTTTTCACTTCAGGAGCCCCAGATTTCTCAAGGGTATAGGTTTAATCTGAGGGTGCTTCTAACCACAGAATCGAAAAAGTAAGCCCTTTGCGACAAATAGGAAAAGCACTAAATTGTAAAATTCACTCTTTTTCTCATTCCTGAATAGGGCCTAAAGCCATAATTGGGGTGTTTTTAGTAAAAACCCTGTAAAACGCTTCTTTTAACCATTATTATAGGGTATTAAACCTAGACAATTCATCACTATCACCCTATTATTATTCCCATTAGAATGATAAAATATAATGAAGCACTCAGCTAACTTTAGAAAAATATTTTGCTATAGCCTGTTCTTACTGATTTTCGGGGGTGTAACGGCAATGGCACGCTTAGGGGAAAACTTTGAAGTAATCACTCAACGTCTCGGTAAGCCGAGTATCGAGATGAGAGACAAGGACACCTATGGATGGCTATTGGATCGCAGTGAGGATCACTATCTTGTTGTTGTCTTTAATAATAAGGGCAAATCAGTTGCTGAGCAGGTAAAGAGTTTCGACCGGGACCTGGATTCCGTTCAGATTTTGAATTTCTTTGAATCGGCAATTGGAAAAAAGATAAAGGAAAAAGATTTTACTCCCGATCGCACCGTTGAATTTGCAGGTTTTAAATTAGACTTTGGTAGAACTGCGGCCACCTATTTGGACAATGCAAGTAATATACTCTATGTTTGGGAAAGAGGAGCTAACCCTTCGGCCAGTGTTTACAATAAAAAAGGGATTTGGGTCAGCCAGAATAACCGGGATAAATATAAAATGCATTCCCGGAACAATTCACTTTTGACCTCAAAGAAACATAGAATGCTCACTTTGGGTAAGTCGACGGTGATAGCATCACAACGCTGAACAGTACTGTCCCCCTATTGATTAAGCCGCACGCCTCAGCTCTCTGAGCTTCAGACTTCGCCTAGACAATAATGCATTCGAATATCTATTGGGCCTTGTTCACCGATATCTGGCTTGCCAGCCGTAGCCCAATGGGCGAAGGCTGGTACACCCACCGGGATTCGAACCCAGATCTTTGGTTCCGGAGACCAATGTTCTATCCATTGAACTATGGGTGCTCACGGCGTATTTACTAATCTGCGTAGACAGACAGGAGTCAATGGCAAAGCATGGGATAGTTGAAAAACCTGCACCCGGGTCTAATACCCACTCGATATCCATGCAGAAACGATAGATACCCGATTTACGACTTGATCATGAGACTAAATCTCATAGCAATGGGGTCATGATAAGCGATAGACGTATCCACGCAGCTGTATTATTCATCAGCGCGATTATCATGGGAATAATCAAATGTCCTGAGACACATGCGAGCAGCACACTTTCATTACAAACCCTGGAAAAAGTGGTTGTCGCTTTAAAGCCGGATAAAAATCCCGATCAAATGCTCGAAGAGAAAAGGAACTTGAGTGCATATCTGAGTAAAAAGCTGGCCCGGGATGTGGAGGTATTAATTCCACTCAGTTCCGCGGTTATCATAGAAGGCTTTGCCAATGGGACCATTGATATTGGCTACCTGAGTTCAACCGGCGCAGTTACAGCCATCGAGAAGAATGCTGCAGATGTCCTTTTAGCAAACGAAATTGAGGGTAAGCCTTATTATTTAAGTTATTGGATTGCGCTCAAAGACAAACCTTACGACAGCGTAGAAGACTTGCGAGGTCAGCCAATCGCCTTTTCGAGTCGCACCAGCACATCAGGTTTTATCATTCCCACCTGGGATTTATATAAAAAAGGACTCATCGCATCAACAGAACAACCGGAAGATTTTTTTGGTAAAGGGAATGTCTATTATGGTGTCGGTTATGTTTCTGCGGCTGATCGTGTCCTTGAAGGTCAGGCCGAAGCTGCGGCCGTAAGCTATTATGTGTTAGACAAAGATAAACATCTCTCAGCTGCCAAGCGCGCCCGACTGAAAATGGTGGCCAGTCAGGGTCCAGTCCCCACCCACGTCATTGTCATACGCCGATCAATCGATGCCAATGACCGCTCACTTCTTAAGGACGCGCTCTTAGCATTAAATGGCGAAGATCCCGATTTAAGAGATAAAGTTTTTACCACCCGCCTTATTGTTAGCGATGGAGACAAGCATCTAAAATCAATACGCGAGGCAATAAATTTTGTCTCAAGTATGCATTACTGAGTGGGAGATCCTGAGATGACGGCAATGAATGCCGAATCAATATCAAACGGTAACGCACCGTCAGCGCCGACCCTGATTCTGAAAGATCTGGGACTGCTTCAAAATAACCGTTGGCTATTTCAAGGGATGAACCTGGAAATTCCACCAGGGAGTTTTGTCGCGGTATTGGGCGCCTCGGGTGCCGGAAAGACTAGTTTACTGACATCATTGTACGGGATGAGGGAACCCTCAGTTGGTAATATCCGTTATCACGATAAAAATAACACCCCCTTCACTCCCGCGATGCTGCGGGGGCGGATAGGCATCATCCCTCAGGGTTTTCATCTGACGGAAAATGCTACCGTCCTGAACAATGTCCTATGCGGGCGTTTAAATCGCTACACATTTGTTAAAACCTTATTCGGATTTCCCGCCTCATGTAAAACAGATGCATATCGTATCATTCATGATCTGGGAATTGCTGAACATCTTTTCCGATGTGTAGCCGAGTTGTCCGGTGGCGAAAAACAACGCGTGGTGATTGCCCGAACGCTTTTTCAGAATCCTGATATTTACCTGGCTGACGAGCCGGTCTCTCAGCTCGATGTCACTCTCACCGGTTGTGTCCTTGACATTCTGAAATTAGAGACAAGAGAAAATGATAAAACCGTATTTTGTGTCCTGCACGATTCTGAGTTAGTCGAACGTTTTGCCGATTACGCACTGAGTCTTAACCGAGAAAATCCAGAAAAATGGCAGCTGAGAAAAATCAGGACTTAGGAAAACAACCTCTTGCACTGCCTCAAGTGAAATGGTTTGAGCGGCTGAATGTCCTTAATGTAACTTTCATAATTTTTCTTCTCGCGGTCATTTTTTCCAGTACCACTTTGCGCGGATCGAGCCGCGATCTCGATTACCTCGGCAATCTTTTTCGATTTGCAGGACAATTTGTTCCGCCCGATTTTTCTGTTCTCGGACAGACTCTATTATCACTCCTTGAGACCGTAGAAATTGCGGTGATGGCTACCTTCTTCGCGCTCATTCTCTCTTTCATATTTGCTCTTGGCGCGGCACAAAATATTGCTCCGCGGTGGCTGGTAGGAATTACACGTATGATCTTAAACGCAATCCGCACCATCCCCAGTTTAATCTGGGCATTAATCGCGGTTGCTATCGTTGGAGCCAATTCACTCGCCGGTGTAATCGCGCTGACTTTTTACAGTATAGGTTATCTCGGTAAATTTTTCAGTGAAGCTTTTGAATCCAGTGATGTTGAAACTGCCAGGACGCTGCGGTCTATCGGCGCCGATCCGATCCAGGCATTTCAGTTTGGACTCTGGCCCCATGCCAAACCGCTTATCTGGAGTTACTCGATTTGGATGCTTGAATATAATATTCGTTCCGCTTCTATCATCGGTTATGTGGGCGCAGGTGGCATCGGCCTTCAACTTCACACCTACCAGGAATTCCACCAATGGGATAAATTCGCCACGGTGCTTCTATGCATCCTGATCGTCGTTTCATTGCTGGATCTGCTCGGGGAGGGGATTCGTCGCAAAATTTCCAAGAAAATCAGCCGACAGCCTCTTGCCGAGTGATATTCAATATCGATGGCTGAACCCTCTTTATGTCAGATATTTATTCAATTTATGAAGAAATATTGAAATAATTGCTTAAAATCCGCTTGACTTGAGACTGAATCCCATTTTTTCATGAAAATACAAGATACTGAGACTTAGTTTCAAAATATGCGTGACTCACACGAAAAGAGGCCCAAAGGGTAGCAGCGATGCAAAGAAGTAGGGGAGTTACCATCAGTATAAAGTTAGCTTCACTTGTAGCATCAGCAACGACGCTGGTATTATCCATGGAAGGGGAGGAATCTCCACCTCAGCAGTTAAGTCTCCGGGAAATCATATCACTTCAAGAATTTGAAGTTATTGGGTCGAAAGAAAACGTTTTCACCCTCCCGGGTTCAGGGATGTACCTTAATGCCGAAGACATCATCCATTTACAGCACGATGACATTAATCGCATGCTGCGCCAAGTCCCGGGAGTATACATCCGTGAAGAAGAAGGTTATGGGCTATTCCCTAATATAAGTTTACGCGGTGTCGACACTACACGCAATGGCAAGTTAACCGTAATGGAAGACGGGGTCCTGACCGCGCCAGCCACCTACTCTGCTCCTTCCGCTTACTACACACCAACAGCGGGAAGGATGTCCGGCATAGAAGTATTAAAAGGATCCAGTCAGATTAATTATGGCCCCCATACTACGGGCGGGGTAATTAATTATCTTTCAACACCTATTCCCGAACAGAGGGAAAAAGGTAATCTGATAAAATTGGCAAATGGCAGTGATAATGAAATACGCGCTAACGGTCACATTGGGGATACGGTATCAACCGAGGCTGGAAACTTTGGCTATCTCTTTGAAATATTTCACCGACAAACGGATGGATTTAAGACAATAGACGGGGCCGGTAATTTTACCGGTAGTGACGACACGGGATTTAAACGATCTGACTATATGTTCAAGGGAAGCTGGGAACCTGAGACCGATATCTATAATTACTTTGAAATTAAAGTCGGTTACATGGACCTTGAAGCCAATGAAACATACCTGGGCCTCACCACTGAAGATTTCAGGATTGATCCTTATCGTCGCTATGCGGCTACACGCAATGATGTTATAAATACAAATCACACACAACTCCATTTAAGACACATCATCGAATTAAGTCCTGAAGCTAAGGTGACAACCACCACTTATTATAATAAGTTTCACCGCAACTGGTTCAAACTCCATGATATTCGTGACATTGATACGGATGGCAACGGTATAACGGAAGGTGACGAGGATAGCCTAGCGACAAGTGCGGTTTCGTCATCTCTTTCCAGTGCACTCGCCGGGAATCTCAACAGCCAGGCCCTGGAAGTATTGAAAGGTGAACGAGCGGGGAAATTGCGTATTCGCAATAACAACCGTGATTATTACATGGCCGGCATCCAATCAAAACTGGACTATGAATTTAATACTGGTAAGGCGCGCCACAATCTAGAACTTGGTTTTCGCTTTCATCAGGATCGTATCCGACGATTCCAGTGGCATAATTTAATTCTACAGGACAGTGAAGGTAACTTTATTAATGATACTCGCAGCGCCAATGGATCTGACGGCAACCGTCGCCAGGAAACCCAGGCAATAGCACTTCACCTTAACGATGAAATAAAAACGGGTGCCTGGACTTTTTCTCCTGGAATCCGTTATGAAACCCTCGACTATAAATATACCGATTTTACCACAGACGGGACCAACCTCCCCGTTGCCAGCGGCACCAGTTCATTGGACATAGTCGCTCCCGGGTTTGGCATGACTTACGAGCGGAGCGACAATTTAATTTTCTTTGGTAATTACCATCGCGGATTCTCCGTTCCCTCGCCAAGAAATCATGCGAGAAATGGAAGAGTAGAGGAAACCGCCGACGCCTTTGAGTTAGGGACGCGATTTAGCAGTAAAAAGGGAATTTACGGTGAATTTGTATTTTTCCATACCCGTTTTGATGATCTTCTTGTCATTGATAATATTGGTGGTGCCGGCACTGGAGAATCAGAAAATGCGGGTAACATCAACTCTACAGGACTGGAAGTGCTCTTAGGATTTGATCCCGGTTCGGCCAACAATTGGAGCTTTAATAACCCCTACAGTATTGTTTTCACCTACACCGAAGCTACCCTTGATGGAGACATGCAGTCAGAAGACGAAAATTCAATCTTCGCCGGTGGGCTGGAGGGTAATAAAGTCCCCTACATACCTGAATTTCAATTCACTTTTACCGCAGGATTTGAAATGAAAAAATTCAGATCATATCTCACCGCCACCTATGCCGACGAAACATTTTCCTCTGCCACTAATACTCTTTTTGAATTCAATCCCATCTCGGAAGAAGAAGACATCCGATTTGGTAAAACGGACAGTTATTTTATTATCGATGTAAGCGCCTACTACGAATTATTCGAAAACGTGGAAATCTTTGGCACTATCAACAATCTTTTTGAGGAGGAGTATATTGTCTCTCGCCACCCCCACGGTCCGCGTCCGGGTGCACCGCGCCTGGCCAGTATAGGGGTCCAGTATAAATTCTAAAACGCGTTTTGTTTTTTTGTTCTAAATGTTCAATGCCTGGTCCAAAGCGGCGGCAGCGGCTTCACCCAGAGCTTCACTCATCGTTGGATGCGCATGAATACTGGAGTGAATTTCCTCGGCGGTAATTTCCGCATTCATAGCGAGAACGTACTCGGTGATCAGTTCCGTAGCGTCAGCCCCAATGATGTGCGCGCCGAGAACTTCCCCATATTTTTCTTCAATGATCAGTTTGACAAATCCTTCGGGGTGATTGATGGCAACGGCTTTACCTGTAGCCGCGAACGGGAATTTACCGATACGGTATTGCAAACCCTTCTCCTTCACCTGGCTTTCCGTTAAACCAACACTCGCCACTTGCGGTTGACAATAGGTGCAGCCGGGAAATATTTCGACACGCTTGGGGTTGCTGTGACTGAACATGCCATTAACCGCTTGCACGCCTTCATAGGTCCCAACGTGGGCGAGCCAAGGCGGACCAATAACATCCCCGGCAGCGTAGATTCCTTTTATACTGCTCTGGTAATTTTCATCAACCTTGATAAACCCGCGATCCAACTCCGGTTTTACCTTTGGCGATAACAGCCCCTCAAGGTTTGCTTCAACACCAATGGCCAGAAGTATACTTTCGATTTCGAGCGGATTTCTTTTATCCCCCGTAACCAATTCCAATGCCACCGATTTTTTGCCCACCGATATGTTTTCTACTTTTGTCCCTATATGTATTTCGATTCCCTGTTTTTTAAAGGAACGGTTTAGCACTCTGGAAATTTCGTCATCCTCAATCGGGAGAACTTGTGGTAACATTTCAATTAGTGTCACTCGGGTTCCAAAAGCGTTGAAAAAATAAGCGAATTCTACTCCTATTGCACCAGCTCCAACAATGGCTATACTCTTGGGTCGCTTCTTTAGCGCTAATGCTTCACGAGAAGTTAAAATTCGCTCACCGTCTATTTCGATACCAGGCAGTCGCCGTGCCCTGCTTCCTGTGCTGACGAGAATATTGTCTGCGGATAAAAACCTGTCTTGATCCTTTCCTTCAGTTATCTCAACTATGCCGGGAACCGATATGCGGCCTCGCCCGAGATAGTAATCTACTTTGTTTTTCTTAAATAGAAATTCTACACCGCGTGCCATATGATCAGAAACCTCACGAGAATGCTTCATCACCACAGCGAAATCTACGGTAATCTCTCCGGCAGAAAGCCCGAATACGTCGGCATGCTGCATGCTTTCATATAACTCTGCCGATTTAAGAAGCGCCTTGGAAGGGATGCACCCCCAATTCAGACAGGTGCCGCCTGCACGCTCAATTTCGATACAGGCCACTTTTTTACCCAGTTGACCGGCCCTTATCGCCCCGGCATAACCGGCAGGACCACCTCCGATAACAATGAGGTCATATTTTGTGGAGTTTGCCATCTAAGAATAAATTTGACTAATCAGTTAAGAAAACAGCGGGGTGTCCTATTCCTTACTGATAAAAGAGATACAGAGCAGGGTGACAAACAAATAGTACTCAGATATCAATGATATCGTCGTCATCGTGCTTTTCTGAAAAGTTGCGATGCGCAGTCCTTTTGAATTGCACATTAGCTGATAAAAACATGTTGGCCATAAGCGATGTCATACTGACAACAAAGGCCCCCCATAATGCAGAGAGATAAGATTCCACATAAAACCCGGGGACTAATTCACTGACAAGGAGGAAAAGGAAAGCGTTAATAATCCACAATCCAAATCCCAGGGTAACAATAATAAAGGGGAGGGTAAAAAGGACGAGGAGCGGTTTAAGAATAAGGTTAAAAAAACTTAAAAGAAGAACCACGATAATTAAAGTGACCCCCCGGTCATAGTCGATACCTGATGAGGTGTGGGCGGCAATGATTACTCCCAGAGCAATCAATGCCCAACGCAAAATAAATGTTCTTAGCTTATTGATGTTACAACAGGGTAAATCACTGGGGATAAGGGCATTTGTTACCTGCTTTTCTGGATCAAGACCTCATGACTCCATCCATCACAAATCGGAGTTCACGAAATTGACTATTGTTTGAAGGCAATGCGGGCCCAAACTTGATTATTATCTGCATTATCAGGATCAAGTAAAACCAGGCGCAACCAGTGATGGTAGGGAGGGTTAATACGTCTAGGACTTGTCAGATAAAGGCCGTCATCTGATAGTTTCATATAAAGAGAAAATTCATTAGTCTTGTTTCTGAATAATTCCACATCAAGGCGGGCATTCTTAAAAGCAGAACTGACTACATTCTTATCTTTATCCATAAAATAAATGCGAAATTTATTTTCCACAATGCGGACATTTACGACCCCACCTTTTTTATTATTAAGATAAAGTCCGAGTTCCAGCAGCTTATTGTCCGCCTCGCCTTCATCATCCTGAGCATATGAAGTGGTTGTTGTGAAAAGAAAATGAAAACACCACCCTAATAAACCCAAGGTTAAGAGAATCGTTTGAATACTATTTTTATGTAAAGCCATGTACCAAATGTTTGAATCTATATCGTCGTTTATTAATTAATAAGATAAAGCTCAATTGTTAAAATCACAAATAAAAATTGTTGTCACGGAAAGGTTTTTAATCCAACCGCGGAATCATCCTTAAAACAGGGCTTCATCCAATTAAGATTTATGGCCCTCTTTTTCGTGTATTTGTTTTTTTAGTATTTTCCATTGAGCCATGCGCTCGGCTACGGCTTTCTCTGCACCTGCGGATTTGGGATGATAAAAGGAAAGTGGTTTTTCCAGATATTCCTGTCCCGATATGGCTTCCTCATAATCGTGGCTGTAACGGTAGTCATGTGCATGCCCTAAGGATCTGTTCGTTTTCGTACTGCTGTCTCTTAACCATAGAGGAACCGCTTGAATGCTATTCTCTTTTATAGCTTTTTTTGCTTCTCCCAGTGCTTCACAAGCAGAATTACTTTTTGGCGCGGTCGCCAGATAGATTACGGCATGAGCGAGATTGAGTTCACATTCGGGCAATCCTATAAAGTCGCAGGCTTGGAAAGCAGCTATGGCCATGGGTAGTGCCTGAGGATCTGCCAGACCCACATCTTCCGAAGCCAGGATAACGAGCCGCCTTGCAATATAACGCGGATCTTCACCTCCCGCCAGCATCTTTGCCATCCAGTAGAGCGCAGCGTCAGGATCACCACCGCGCAGACTTTTAATGAAAGCAGATATGGTATCATAATGCTCATCCTCGTTTGCATCATAGCGAATTTGGCGTTCACTGGCAAAAATTTTTAATTCCTTTTCCGTAATCGTGGAATTCTCAGGTTGACTCATAACAAGTGTTTCAAGAGCGTTCAGGGCACGACGCAGATCGCCGTCACAAAGCAGGGTCAATCCTTCCACGACGGCATCATTCACCTGACAGTGTCTCCCACCGAGCCCCGCATCAGAATCCGAAAGGGCCACTTTCAGTACTGTCATTACCGCTTCCGGCGAAAGGGGTTCGAGTCGGAAAAGATGGCTGCGACTCAAGAGCGGTGAAATGACATAAAATCCCGGGTTGTGGGTCGTCGCTCCTATTAACCGTATAGCACCCGACTCAACATCAGGCAGAAGCAGATCCTGCTGGGCTTTATTAAAGCGATGAATTTCATCGATGAAGACAATGGTTCGATCCTCAGGGCGGCTTCGTGCAAAACGCAAAATGTCACGTAATTCAGCTACATTAGATATTACCGCATTAACGCGTATAAACCGACTGCTTGTTTCATGGGCGATAACCTCCGCAATAGTCGTTTTCCCACACCCCGGAGGGCCGTAAAGCAGGATACTTCCAAAAGAATCGGATCTAATAAGCTGCGGAAGCAGACACTTTTTTCCCAGGATATGATCCTGACCGATAATTCCCGAAAGCTTTTGCGGACGAATGCGCACCGCCAGGGGATGGGATGCTGCCGATTGATGATCTCTACCCATGGGGGAAAGACTTCTGCTATTTTCTTTTTCGTTCGGGCCCTGAAAAAGCATCGTTTGATCAGAATCATCCATAAAGGTAATATGGTTTCATCTGGGCTTGCTTGCAAGGGATGAATGATTAAAGTCAACGCGCTATGGAGACTGCTTCCGGAGTCTCGAGCTCAAAAGCCAAGAGTATGCCTGTGGCTATGACCGTAGCCGGTTCAGACAGCGGGGGTGGTGCGGGAATACAGGCAGATCTTCTTACTTTTTCTAACCTCAGTGTATTTGGCACCTCGGCGATTACCTGCCTCACAGCACAAAATCCTGATGGAGTGACCGCTATAGAGGCGATGAGCCCTGCCTTCGTCCTCGAACAGATCAAACAGGTTCAAACCTATTTTCCAATTAATGGGCTAAAGACAGGTATGCTTTTTGACGAAGATATAATTATGGCTGTTTCCGATTTTCTTCAGGTTCACCGAAGCGTTGCCGCTGTCGTCGATCCGGTAATGGTTGCGACAAGTGGCGCCGAGCTCTTACGACCCGACGCAGTAAGAGCCATTAAAGAGAAGCTTTTACCTTTGGCTACAGTGATCACACCGAATCTCGATGAAATTAAAGTCCTCTTAGGAGATCGCCCTTTTGGTCGTGAAAGCATGCTTAATGCCGCAAAAGAATTAGTAAGCCAATACGGTGCGGCGGCTCTGGTAAAAGGAGGGCATCTGGAGAGCGATGCGATCATCGATATCCTCCTTGAAACCGATGGTTCGGTAACTGAACTTAAAAGCAAACGGGTAAAAGAGATCAATACCCATGGAAGCGGCTGTACTTTATCGGCAGCCATCGCAGCAGAGCTCGCAAAAGGAAAACCATTAAAGCAATCTGTTGAGTCCGCGCACTCTTACTTGCAGCGGGGGATGCGTTCACCTCTATACCTTCAAGGCCAGTTTTTTATAGGGCATGGAGTCTAATCTCCGTGTCTCATGCCGGGCACCTTTAGGCTGGATCTTAGCACCGATAATTTGGGGTTACCTATTAGGCCGTCATCATCCTTCTATAGAAGCTTCCATGCTGAGCATAGTGGGAACCTTGTGTGCCCTTATCGCGCTCTGCTCTGCTTGCACCGAGAATGAGTACTTTCACCGCTCATGGGCTATTTTATTTCTTTTCGCCGGCACTTTTATGGCGTGGGGTTACTTCAATAGCCGTACAATAAAGATTTCTCCAGAATGGCTTATGCTTCCGCCACGGGAAGCCGAGTTAACCCTGAAACTCGAGCGTATTTATAAACACGCGGACTCATTTGGACAAATATCAGGCATCGCAAAAGTAGAGCAAGCACCCAAACATTTAAGCGATCTGCACGGGCAACGTATTTATTTTCAGCTAAGAACTGAAAAGGCAAGCAGCCCGTTGATTCGCACCGCCATTATTCGTGGTCGAGGAGTCCTTACTTTGATAAACGAAACATCTGATAAAAGTGATTTTGAAGATTACCTGATACGTAGCGGCATCCACTACATATTAAAACGGGGCCGGGTAACCGGTATTATTGAAAAAGAATTTCCTTTTTACCGAATGTGCTTTGAAACAAGCCATTTATTCCAATCCGTTCTGAAAGCAGGGAGCCCCCCTGACAGCGAATATGCCAGGGTATATATTGCCATGCTCCTCGGTAAAAGGATTGTTTTAACGCAGGCGCAAAAAGAACGCTTTCAAATTAGCGGAACCATGCATTTTTTTGCAGTGAGCGGACTGCATGTCGGCATTATTGCCATGGTCTTGAATTATTTTTTTTCCTATTACGGTTCTCCAATAAAACGAGGGTAGTAATCGGGCTTCTCCTCCTATTTATCTACGTAGAAATAACAGGGGCTGCACCGTCAGCAGTAAGGGCATTTTTAATGGTCGCGATTTTCTGGAGTTCTCAACTCCTCTTTCGTCAAGCAACTCCCTTTGCCGCTCTCCTCGCTTCGGGACTTTTCGTTTTAATCATCGATCCGCGGCAACTGTGGAATGCGGGCTTTCAATTATCTTATGCCGTAGTAGCGGGAATATTACTCTACGGCTTGCCATTGATGGAACGCATAAACAACGCGCTGATCTTATATCCGGGATTGCCGAGCGAGAGCTATCGGTGGCATCAACATCTGATTAAACAATGTGTCCACAAGCTGACGGGACTATTTGCGATCAGCTTTTCGGCAAGTCTGATCAGCAGTCCATTAACTATTTATTACTTTAATCTTTTTACCCCAGGAGCCGTTTTATTAAATGTTATTTTGGTCACGATAGCCACCTTGGTTATCATTAATGGTGTCATTTCACTTTTCTTCGGCCTGCTCCAAATAACCGCGGTGAGTGCATTTTTGAATCACGGTTCCTGGGTCTTAATCTGGATTGTAAATGAAACCATCAACTTTTCAGTAGGCATTCCCGGATTTTTTAAGCGCATTGATTTCGACATAGATATTTTAGGTCCCTTAACTTTATGTGTCCTCTTGGTGTCCTTATTTTTTTGTCATTCAAAAAAGTATATAAATTCACGTATTGCTTATTGGGTGCCACCACTTATATTATTATTATTCATTGTATTCGGAACGCATCCTCTTAATTGAATAATCGACATCATGAAAAGCTCCTACGAACTCGCGATGGAACGGCTTAAAGCTTCTGATCCCGATAGTGTTAAAGAACTGACGGAAGAACAAAAAGAAGCACTCTCCGAAATCGACCAACGCTACAAGGCAAAGATTGCTGAACGTGAGATCTTTTTAAAAAAGCAACTCGAGGAGATCATCAGTAAAGGTGAAATGGAAGAGATCGAAAATGTAACGAAACAAATGGCCAACGAAAAATCGCGTCTGGAAGAGGAGAGAGAAGAGGAAAAGAATAAAGTTCGCCAAGCAAATGAATAATGCGTCGCACCGTTAACAGGTCGCGATACCCAGACCGGCGGAGCAGATTGTAGAGTAAGAGAACACGCGCGATATTATTTACGTTTTAAAGTTCGAACTCTGCGACAAGGATAAGGTGATCCGAAGCCCTGGTGTCATGGACGGTGCTGGCTATTAACTTAAGCTTTTCGTTATAAAATATGTGATCCAAGGTATAGGGCTTTCGTTTCCAGGTAATGACTTCCGTCTGCGATGTACGATAGCCGGCAGATTCGATGTGTTTCACCGTCGATTCTCCCGGAGCAATGTTAAAATCCCCACAAAGCACTGCCGGACCCTCGGGCTGTTTAGTATGTTGCGTGATAATTTCTCTTTGCTGGGGATAATCATCGCTTGAATATCCAATCATAAAAAAGGCCTGTAAATGAGTATTGAAAATTTGGATCTCATTACCCTCAAAAGAGGTTCTCGCGCTGATAAGCAGTCGATTTGTGGGTGTCGTTACCTTTCCACTATAGGTAAAATTTAAAGACGGGGCGGGTAAGTCGATAGAGAGGGTATTGTATAGTTTTGTTTTGGAGAGAAGAGCCAACCCATAACCAAAAGGGAGTTCATGTTTATCTTCGCAGGGATATTTGAAGTAGGCGTCATATTCCGGCAACGCTTCCTTGATGCGATTAAAATTGGGGGGTGGGTTAACCTGGACTTTATCAGGTTCTACTTTTTCCACCTCTTGTAAAACGATAAGGTCGGTATCATGTTTTTTAAGTTCCTCAATAGTCCCTTCAATCTCAACCGGTGGTTCCGATAATTTAGTATTCCACGGTTGCCCGAACTGCATATTAAACGTTAATACTCTGAACGTAGCTATGAGCGGGGATTAAATAGTCTTTTTTATGAATTTATTGCAGCTATGGGCTCGCCTTACCCGCGACTACAGATTTTACCGGCAGACCAGGTTTCATCGCATGCGACCTTCTAAAGTTGTATCGGTTGATATCTTGCATCGATAACGACCCCGGTAAGATTTTATTTATTCGCTTTTGGGAATTGGAGAGAATAAGTGGCACGCCTTTATCCCCGACCAATTTTGCGTGCGGCCACATATGAATTTTTTTAGTTAAATCTGTTTTTTCCCGGGTATTTTCTGCTTTGAAAACGGCTAAACGATAATTTTTCAAGATTCTGTTATCATTTATTTTATTCCCCTGGAAAGCATTCGAGGTGACTATTTCTTTATTCATTAAAGAGATACCAGAACGGTAAAATTGCCGATGGATCACGCCATGTTGTTTAACGTTTTTCGTAGGGACAAGGCGCTTATTAAACACACCTGATTGCACACGCGTGGTCTTAAATCGAGAGCCTACATGGGAGTAATCAGTATTTTTAAATTGGCCACAAGCGAGCGAAGTAATTAACAAAACCTGGACCAGGATGAGGCTGTTTTTCACTGCATTGCCCATTGTAATTACCGGATAACAGATAGGTATACCTAGGCAAGCATTAATTCCCTTACAAACGATATCATAAAGACGGAATTATAAGAGGATGCCGTTGACTTAGCTAAATGGATTTGAATATTACTAGCTAATGCGACAATATCACGAGTTACTTAAATTGGTCCTCGATAAAGGCAAGATACGTAAAGATCGAACAGGAGTAGGGACACACTCGGTATTTGGAGCGCAAGCCCGCTATTCACTAGCGGAAGGATTCCCCTTACTGACCACGAAAAAAGTACATTTTAAATCGATTGCTCACGAATTGATATGGTTTCTCACAGGCAGCGGTAACCTCCAATATCTTCACGATAATAAAGTCAGTATTTGGGATGAGTGGGCCGACGAGAACGGGGACCTGGGGCGAATATATGGCGTCCAGTGGATCAACTGGATAACCCCCGACGGTCGTTCGATAAACCAGATTGAGCGTGTAATCGAACAGATCAAAACAGATCCAACGAGTCGACGTCACCTTGTAAGCGCATGGAATGTTGGCGAACTTGAGCAAATGGCTCTGTTACCTTGCCACGTTTTTTTTCAATTTTATGTCGATACTGATGAAAATACATTGAGTTGCCATTTATACCAGCGAAGTGCTGATTTATTCCTCGGTGTTCCATTTAATATCGCTTCCTATTCACTGCTTACGATGATGGTCGCACAAATCTGCGGACTCAAGCCGGGAGAATTTATCCATACCTTCGGTGACCTGCACATTTATACCAATCACCTTGAACAGGTCGAGTTGCAGCTTTCACGTGAATTTCGCCCATTACCTCATTTAAAACTCAATCTCGATATCAAAAAAATCAGCGATTTTACATATGAGGACCTGGAACTTCTCGACTACAACCCCCATCCTTCCATAAGAGCATCGATTGCGATATGAGACCCTATAAAGCGATTGCCGCAATGGCGCTCAATCGCGTTATCGGATCCGATAACAAAATACCCTGGCATATTCCTGAAGATTTTAAATGGGTGAAGGAAACAACAACGGGGCAGATTGTGGTGATGGGACGTAAAACATTTGAGTCTATAGGTCGTGCCTTGCCAAACCGTGAAAACATTGTCCTTAGTCGAAGTCCCTTACATTTTCCGGAGATAAAGATTATTCACGGTCTTAATGAACTGGAGCGCATACCCGCCGGGAAAGAAATATGGATATTAGGGGGCGCTGAAATTTATCGCCAGACTCTGCCCCATTGTTCTGATCTCTACCTCACGGTTATTAAGCGTGAAGTCGAAGGTGACACTGTCTTTCCTCCTTTTGAAGATTTATTTCATCTAAAAGAGATCCTGCGTGAGGAAAATGAATTCCGCATAGAGCACTATTTAAATACGCACCTGCAGGATTAGGGACTGCTGATTTGGATGATGTCGGACTTCGTCCTCGGTACGATTGCGGATCGTGCCTGGAGGATATAATATATAAGCAATAGTGATAAGTGATATGGAGGGCCACGCTCCGACGTGGCTGCTTAGGTTTCCGCATTCACGCGGATACGCTTAAACGAATTTATTTTTTCATTATGACGAAGACGAAGAGGCGGACCCGACTTCGTCCTCACGCGACTGCGGGATGGGATTCCGCCGTGGCAAGCAAAGACGAAGATTATGGTGACTAATCTTACCTTAATGTCATAGCCCCAGAGGGGCGTTATATATTTAGCCCATTGCGTAAGCAATGGGTATAGGAGATATTATAAAACCTGAAGCCCCGGAGGGGCGACACAACATATGTCCCGACCGTACTTGTGTCGCCCCTCCGGGGCTTTTATGTTGTTTTTACATTTATACCCACAGCTCGCGCTGTGGGCTAAGTTTATCACACCCCTCCGGGGTGAAATTTCAATAATATTAAGGGACGAAGATTTTCGTGGTCAGTCTTTATCTCAGAGAGATTACTTTCTTCCTCGTACCACTTCTACCCAGTGCTTGGGTTTGAAGCCAAAGGCGTCGAGAAGTTGGTGACGACAGCTGAATCCACAGGCCACCACTGTGGTATTTTCATCGCGCTCGCGTATGGCGGGGAAAAGCCTGTCTTCACCAATCTTTTGTGAAAGCTCATAATGTTTCTTTTCATAGCCGAAGGCCCCCGCCATACCACAACACCCTGAACTAATTTCGTTAACGGTAAGACCCTCGACATGTCCAAGAACAGCTTTCATTGCCGCGGTACCAGAAGTTGCTTTCTGATGACAGTGGCCATGAATCAGAATGTCTTTACTGGGGGAGAGGAAATCTGGAGAGATATTGCCCGACTTTATCTCACGGGCAATAAAGACATCAATCATCGTAACATGCTCTTTTATTCGCTCTCCGAGTTCTTCATCATCGATAAGATCGGGAAGGTCATCGGTCAAAGCCGTGGCACAGCTCGGCTCGCATACGACAACTTCTAAGCCCTCCTTAATATATTTATCGAGCCCGTGGAGCGTTTTAAGGCCATCGCGATGCGCGAGTTTAAGCAGACCGTGAGAGATGCGCGGGCGTTGACAGCAACCGGCCTGGGCGAGGATCACTTCGTAACCGCACGATTCCAACAGTTCGGTAGCAGCGCGTCCAATATTAGGTTCGTGATAATTTAAATAGGTATCATCGAAAAGAACCACGCATTTTGTATTATTCCCACTCCCATTACTTTTACTGTGCCGGTTAAACCATTTGGCAAAGGGTTCACTCGTATAAGAAGGTAAATTACGTCGGGCATCAAAACCAGTTACCCATTCGAGCACTTTTCGAAATAGGAGTGTTCGTTGAATCCCATTGATCAGAGGGGCAAGAAATCCGGAATTAAATTTTGCTGCTTTAGCTGATGCCGCAATTAATCGGTCGGCCAGCTTCAATCCATGCTTATTATAGTAACCCTGCAAAAATTCGCTTTTAAGCTTGGCCATGTCCACATTACTAGGGCATTCCGATTTGCAGGCTTTACACGAGAGGCAGAGATCGAGAACATCATGAAGTCTATTGCTAGTCATCCCGTCAGGGCCCAGTTGCCCGGTCATCGCCAGGCGCAGCGCGTTTGCCCGCCCCCGGGTAGAATGTTCCTCATCAAGTGTCGCCATGTAGCTGGGACACATCGTGCCGACATTTTTCTTACGACAGGCACCCACCCCGTTGCACATGTGAACAGCCTCAAAAAAGTCCCCATCATCGCGGAAATTAAAATGCCCTTCATGTTTTTCCGTTTTATAATCTGTGCCGAACCTGAGGTTTTGATCCATGGGCACAGCATCGACGATATTACCGGGGTTCATCAGCCCTTGAGGATCAAAGAGTTTTTTAATCTCTTTAAATTGCTTGAATATCTGAGAGCCGAAAAATCTTTCCAGGAATGCACTGCGGACCCGTCCGTCTCCGTGCTCGCCACTCCACGAACCACCATAAGATTTAACGAGGGCAAAAGTATCGTCGGCAATGCCTTTCATACGATCAATATCATCCTGCTTTCGCAAATCGAGGATGGGACGCACATGGATGAGGCCAACACTGGCGTGCGCATACATGATAGCCGGCGTCTCGTGTTTTTTACATATTTTAAGAACATTATCGATATATTCCGGTAAAACATCAACCGGGACAGCGGCATCTTCGATAAAGGGTAACGGCTTACGTTCGCCTTTCATGCCGAGCATAAGACCGAGTCCATTTTTCCGGAGCGTCCAGATACGCTCCTGATCGTCCCCTCCAGGAAATATCGGATAAGCATAACCCAGACCCCTATCGGTCATGTCCTTTGCCATACCCTCGGCGCGCTGAATTAACTCATCCATATCATCGCCAAAGAATTCAACAATAAGTATCGCTGCCGGGTCCCCTTCAATAAAGGAACATAAAGGAGCCATATCATGGTTCTTGCGTGCGAGCTTTATCACGGCATCATCCATAATTTCGACGGCCGACGGATTGTGCTTAACAATCCAGGGAACCGCACTTATCGATTCGAGTAATTCAGAATAATGGGCAACACAAAGAATTTTTTCTTTAGGCAACAGCTCGAGATTGACTTTCGCCTCAAGTAAGGTGACAAGCGTTCCTTCACTGCCCGTTATCAGTTTAGACAGGTTCCAGCGCTCGGATTGATGAAATTCATCGAGATTATAACCCTGGACACGACGCATTATTTTAGGAAATCGTTTTCCGATTTCCTCACGGTTTTCCTCTATAATTCTTTGAAACTCGGTGTAAATAAGCGCTTCACGGGTGTCGCCTTGCTTTTTCTCTTCATATTCCTCCGGGGAAAGCTCTTTGCATTCCATCACCGCACCATCAGCAAGGAGGATTTTCGCTTCCAATACCTGGTCCACCATTTTGCCAAAAATAATGCTTTTTGTGCCGGATGAATTGTTTCCGATCATGCCACCGACATTAGCCCGGTTGGCGGTAGAGGGATCGATTGCGAGGTGCAAACCGTGCTCGGCAATAATTTCATTAAGTTCGTCTCGCACGATTCCCGGTTGAACACGAACCCACCGCTCCTCGACATTAAGCTCGAGGATCCTGTTCATATACTTTGAGAAATCCAAAATAAGCGCAGCTCCCACCGTCTGGCCGCCGAGGCTTGTTCCCCCACCGCGTGGTAAAATTGGGATTTCATATTCATGCGCTGTACTTACCGCCGCTAAAACATCTTCTTCGTCCAGTGGTAAAAAAACGGCGAGAGGATACTTCTGGTAAATACTTGCATCCGTGGCATAGAGACCAAGAGACATTTCATCAAAGTGAAGGTCGCCACGAACCCGACTCCTTAATTTTTCAGCAAAGGCATCAACTTCTGAATTCAATTCTGTGGGCTGTGCAGTTTTAAGCATATTATTTATTACTCATTATATTTTCCAAAGCAGCCAGAAATAAATTTACATGATTGGTAGAGCTGCTGCAACCCATAAGTCCGATGCGCCAGACTTTACCGGCAAATTCGCCGAGCCCGGCACCGATTTCTATATTATATTCATTAAGTAAACGGCTCCTGGTAGAACGATCTTCCAGACTCGCGGGTATTTTAACCGCATTCAGGTGCGGGAGTCGGTACCCTGGGGCAACGACAAATTCGAAACCCAGTTTCTCCAGCCCATCACGCAAGCGTTCATGATTTTTTTGATGGCGCGCATAACTGGCTTCCAACCCCTCTTCAAGGACGATTCTCAATGCTTCATATAGCGCGTAATAGGACGATATGGGTGCGGTGTGGTGATAAACCCGCTCTGAGCCCCAATATTTCTTTAATAAATTCACATCGAGAAACCAACTTTGCACCTTACTTTTTCGGCCTTCTACAACAGCCATTGCCTGTGGACTGAATGATACGGGGGACAAACCTGGCGGGGCGCTCAGGCATTTCTGAGAACAACTGTAAATAGCGTCAATTCCCCAATCATCGACACGCAGCTCGACACCACCGAGAGAGGTCACTGCATCCACAAGAAACAATGCACCGGCTTCATGGACCATTTTGCTGATTTCCTCCAATGGTTGAAGAACACCCGTTGACGTTTCAGCATGAACGATAGCTACCAGTTTAGCTTTACAGGTATCGAGCGCCTGCTGGACTTGCTTCGGATCGATGGGTGAACCCCAGGGTGCATCGACACGAATTAATTCGCCACCGCAACGTTCGACAATGTCGCACATCCGGTTGCCGAAGTAACCATTTACACCTATGATGACCGTATCGCCCGGCTCAATCAAATTCACAAGACAGCATTCCATTCCAGAGCTAGCGGGCGCGGAGAGAGCGAATGTCATTTCATTCTCAGTGCAAAAAACCTGTTTGAGCATGGACTTGATCGTGTCCATTATACTGAGAAACGCTGGATCCAAGTGACCAACCAGGGGGGTGGCCATAGCGCGCAAAACCCTGGGGTGGGCGTCGCTGGGCCCCGGGCCCATGAGAATTCTCGGTGTAGGTGTCAGTTCGCTGTTGCTATTCATAATTACTCTTAAATAGGTGTAAAACAGGGGGAAAGTTATTGATTATTGCCAGTAAGACAAGCTGCTTTGTCAGCTTCGGATATGAAACTATTGCATTTAAACGCCTCTTTAGGTCTCTTCTTTATTCTTTACCCTCGGCATGCTCATCATTAGAACCTCTGTGTATAGGTGTTTATTAGAAGAAATGCGAATACCTGTCGGGTAAAACCTTAAGTTTTATTTTTGCTACCATGATCACTTCCACATCATCCAGCGCCAGTAATGATATCGTTGAACGTTGCAGTAATGACGCTCAGACACGCCTTCGCTTAAAATACAATCCTTATTACCTTGCTTTTGAGGAGCAGAAAGGATCCCACGTCTGGCTTGATGGAAAAGAGTTAATTATGCTCAGTAGTAACGATTACCTGGGATTGAGTGACCATCCCAAGGTTATCGAAGCAGGTAAAAAAGCATTGGAGACCTGGGGAGGGGGAACAACCGGATCACGTTTTGCAAACGGTAGCCGTCGTTTTCATGAAGAATTAGAAGAGGAACTGGCGGCATTTGTGGGGAAAGAAGCCTGTCATGTAAGCGTCGCCGGTTATATCTCATGTATGTCTTCAGTTGAAGCCTTCGCCAAAAAAGGTGACCTGATTATAGTTGATCGTAATGTGCACTCCAGTCTTTGGGCAGGAATTGGAAACACAGGAGCCCGCCTCGAAAGATTCGCACATAACAATATCAATAATTTGAAGGAAGTACTGAAAAATGAAGCTCCCGAAATAGCAAAAATGCTGGTAATCGAAGGGGTATTCTCGATGGAAGGTCATATTGCCAATCTTTCCGATTACATAGAGGTCACCCAAAACCAGAACTGTTTCATTGCGATTGATGATGCTCACGGTTTTGGAGTGCTTGGTGAACAGGGTAGGGGTACTGCGGACCATTTTGGTGTCACCGATCAAGTGGACATCATCTCAGGCAGTATGTCCAAATCGATGGGAAGCACAGGCGGATTTGTCACAGGGTCCAGCGAGATCATTGAATATCTCAGGACTCATTCGAAACAAACTATATTCAGCGCGGCATTAAGTCCTTCCCAGAGTGCATGCGCACAAGCTGCTTTAAATATTATTAAAACCGAACCGGAACACTATCAGCGCCTTTGGGACAACACCCGCTACTATAATAAAATACTCTCAGACTTAAATCTCGACACCTGGGGCAGTGAAACCCCCGCGATACCACTTGTTCTTGGAGAATTAGAGCGCGCTTATTACTTTTGGAAAAAGCTGATGAAGAGAGGGGTATTTACAAACATTATTGTTCCCCCCGCGGTCTTACCTAACAAGATTCTTATTCGAACTGCCATGTCGGCGCGCCATACCCGGGAAGATTTGGATAAAATAGGTGAGGCGATGTCCTTTGCCGCCAAGGGTCTTTGAAATCAATACTTTCTCAACAAACCGTCAAAGATTTCCGGCGTGTCCTTTTATCCCGCCCAGACCGTATCGGCGACGTAGTCATTACGACATCATGTTTTAAGGCCATCCACGATGTCTACCCGCATCTGGAAATTTACTTTCTTGTCAAGGAAGCAAACGCGCCGCTCTTAAAAAATCATCCGTTACTTTCGGGACTCCTTACCGTCCCCAAAAATATACATTCTGTCGACGACACCGCATCGCATTTAAGTGAGGCAATGCGGAAATTACAACCTGACTGTATTGTCCACTTCCACTATGATAATGCGGTTGCTGGAGCTGCGCTGGCTGTGGGCATTCCCTATATTCTGGGGCACAGCAAGAAAATTCAGAATCCGTGCCTGACGCACTCAGTCCTCGACCGTAAAAAAGAGGGCCTCAACCACGAAGCCAACTATAACTTTGAACTGCTCTCCCTCTTACAGATCACTCAACCTGACAACCTGGAGCCGTGGATCACTCCTGAACCCGTAAGCGACGAACGCCTGCTTGAAATTCTTCCCTGGTGGACGCCCGAAACCCCATTTGTCGTGCTTCACATGAGCGCGCATGCCAGAAAAGCACGCATCCCCACAAAAATATTTGCTGAACTTTCTTCCTGGTTCATCAATGAATTAAATTTTCGGATCGTCCTCATTGGATCTGAAAGCAATGACCCGGCGATAGAAACGTATATAGGATCCATTGGTGACCATAAAAGAAAGGTCAGTAATTTAATCGGCGTCACTCATTTAGCAGAGACTGCCCGTGTATTAAGCGAAGCACGTATATTAATTTCTCGGGACAGCGGGCCTGCTCATATCGCCGCGGCATTGCAATGCCCCACCGTAACGATTGTAGGACCTTTAGGAAGACACCTGGCTTCTACACGTTGGCGCCCGCTCGGTTCATCTGCATTGATACTGGAAAAACCTGTTCGCCCGCGATTTTTGGAAACTACACGGTCTTATCAAGAGCGTTATTTTAACGCTTTTACTGCGGAGGAAATTAAAAAAGGAATATGGGCGCGTTTAGAAGGGAGATCCGAATAGAAGGGGTGAGTAGAAAATCCAGCATACAAAAATAACGCCCGCGCGAAAAACCCTTTATAGGGTGACAGCATCTTGAAATCGCTGGTAGAGAGTAGCAGCATTTTTACGTGCATCGGTATTTTTCTTCACCCAACTTTGTCCACTAATTCGGATTTTTTCATATAAATCTCTATTTTCCATCAGATCTGTAATAACCTGTATCCAGGGTGCGTTCTCCGGTAGGTCGATAATAAATCCATTTTCTCCCCCCGTTATTACTTCAGAAATTCCAGGATGGGTCGCGGCAATAACCGGCACCCCTGTCGCCATGGCTTCAAGGATAACATTAGGGGTACCATCGCGATTACCATAGGAGTCGATCTTTGTCGTATATAGAAAAATATCCGCCCAGGAAAATTGCTCAAACACCGCTTCATTATCTAAAAAGCCCAAGAGTTTAACATGAGAGGTTAAATTCAGTTCCGCGATTTTCAATTGTATGGATTTTTCCATAGGACCCGCCCCTATGATCCTCGCTCTGAATGGAATTCCTCTTCGCATCAACTCCGCATAGATAGCTAACTGTCGTAAATGATCTTTCTTTTCCACAAGCCTTCCCACATTCAGCAGCCGTAGCGGATGTCTGAGATTGTGCGGTGACTCAATTTTCGGATAAAAATTCAATCCGCGTCGGATTACAGCGACATTTTTTTCAAGAGCACCCATTTCGACCAGGTAACGAAATGCAGCATCAGTTGTGGTGTGGACAAATCGGGCTTCTTTAAGTTTTTCACGCAATAACCAGTCTCCACCATCTTTATAAATGTCAAAAGCGTGAGCACCCATAGAAAAAGGGATGTTTGTCAATTTGGATAAAAGCAGGGCAGCCGTAGCGGGCATCGTCGCCCAGGAAGCATGAAAGAGAGCAGGTGGATTCCGGGAAAACTTCCCGGCATAAACAATCCCGAAACTCAATCCGATAAACGTTTCACCGGCATTGCGAAGTGATGGTAACTTGCGCGTCCTTAAAGCGCGAAATATATCGCGAAAAGCTGTGGGATTTCGCCCGAGCCAATAAGGTAATAAAAATAACAAAAAGAGCAGCTTCCATTTGGCAAATCGAAGCACGGTAAAATTCTTAAATGCTTTCTTTCCACCCCATAATGAATAAAACTCAAGTTTTAGGGGAAGCTCTGCCATCGCTTGAATTTCCCTCTGCAGAAAAGTCTCCGTAGCCACCGGAAAAGTGGTAAATAAATAGAATATTTTAAGGGGCTTTCCCATAAGCCTGTATCACGAAAGATGATCGGGGCAGGTCCATACCCCCGCCTTGTTTTCAAAGGTCGGGATTACTGAATATTAATGAGACATTGGCACCACCAAATCCACTGCTGTTACTCATGACTCGCTTTATTGATTCCTCTCTCGTTTCACGAATAATATTTAATCCTTTAGCCTCTGGGTCGAGCGTCTCAATATGGGCTGAACCAGGGATAAAGCCCTCTTTCAGCGCGAGGACGGAAAATGAAGCCTCCATAACACTTGCCAACGATAAGGCATGTCCCGTGAGCGCCTTAGTGCTGCTTATGGCCGGCTTATTAGGGCTGAAAACTTTTTTCAATGCTCTTATTTCCGACAGATCACCGGCAAGGGTGGAAGGAGCGTGAGCATTGATATAATTGATATCCCTTGGACTTAACTTTACCGAATCAAGGGCGCGCTGCATAGATTGTGTCAGTCCGTTTCCCTGGGGATGCGATAGAGCTACATGGTAGCCATCGGAAGCCTGTCCCCATCCGGTAAACTCCGCATAAATATCTGCGCCGCGGTCCCGTGCAGTCTTTTCCTCTTCCAAAACCATAACGACTGCACCTCCAGTCCCGACAAAGCCATCCCTATTTTTATCAAAGGGTCGTGAAGCACGGTCAGGGTCAAGAGATAAAGTCAAGACACGCATTCCGGCAAAAGGCATAATACTGAGAAAATTACCATCCTCACCCCCAACGACAAACATGCGGTCCTGTCGACCGAGTGCAATTTCGTCGTATGCATACCCAAGAGCATGACCGGACGAAGAGCAAGCGGAAGCAAAACCACTGGACGCCCCCTTTATTTTAAAAGCCGCCACGAGGTTAAAATTCAGCGTTCCCACAATAGAAGAAATGATCCCCTGAGGAGAGGTTCGCAACACCCCAACCTTGAACATGCGGTTGAGATGATTATAAGTCATAAAAACGGACCCGGATGAAGCGGTAAAAAGACCGGTTTTAGAATTTGAAATTTCGTTTACTGACAAGCCCGCATCCTCGATAGCCTGAACCATGGCACAATAGGCATACAATCCGTGGGGAGAGAGACCACGTAGGGTGTCCAGTCGCAATTTATACTGGCCGGGGTAACCCCAATCTTCCGAATCCATGGATTCGGTAACAAATTCCTTGATAGGGGCCGCCACTTTAACCGGAACCTCATCCTTTTGAAAAGGTGGGAATAGTTCAATACCGTGATTTAACTCACAAAGATTTTCAATGACGGTGGCTTTGTCATTTCCAATACTGGTAATAAAGCCCAAACCTGTAACAACTACCTTACGCATCTTTCCTGGATCAAGAGGGATAGTCTCTTAGAGGACTTCCCGATTAAAAGCGAATGAATTTATAAGGCGATCTCCTTAACTTTCATAATCAAAAGTCAAAGTAATGTCTTCTGCGAACACGGCTTTTTCATCACCCACAGTAATAGTTCCTTCAAAAGTCACTAAGGGGTAGCGAATTCTTTTTAACTTAACTTTAAGGTTAAGGATGTCTCCAGGGCGGCAGATCCGATGACAGCGCACGCCGTCACTGGAATAAAACATTATGGTTTTAGGATTAACCGGTTGTTCAAATTCCGGTTTTTCGTTTTTGATGAGATAGAGGACGGCCAACTGTCCTAATGCCTCAATGAGAATGGATGCGGGGAAAACGGGATTGTTTTTAAAATGTCCATCAAGAAAAGCTTCCTCGCCACTGATAGGGTATTTGGACTCGGCCTCATTAAGGCTGATTATTGACTCTCTGATAAAGAGGAAAGGATCCTGATGTGGCATAACCGAAGCGATATCTTCAATCGATAAGCGTTTGTTTCGCTGAGGAATGGGTATGCCTTTTACTTTATAATCAAGGTAAGTTTTAATATCTCCTACGGTCCTGATTTCTCTCAATTCATCATTTGCGATGGAGATATCGAGCGTTTCTTCAACGAGGATAATAATCTCGACCATAAGCAGTGAGTCTACCCCCAGGTCTTCGAAAAGGTTGGTGTTATCGTCCCCCTCTCTGAGGCAATGACGCACATCCGGCTCAAGGAATCTCTCGATGATTCCCATGACAATTACCGGCAATTGATCAAGATTTGCGTTATGCCGGAAATCGATAGCGGCTTCTACGGTTTCCGGTGAACAACGCTTTAAGGATTCCCTTAACTCCTCTTCATTCTGTAGAGTAAAGGCAGGACTCTTCTTAAGCTCCATATTTTCAGGTATTCTTAAAAGATGCTTTTACAATAGCAATTTTAAAGTGCAAGCCTTTTCCTAAGATTTTATATGTAAAACATTTACCAATATTTAGGTCTCGATAATCAATTGTCTGATACCAATCCTAATTAATCACTCATTTCATTGCATATACGCCAAACCCTGCTTGGCAAGGAGATATTTTGCGATAAAACGCGCCTGAATGGGAAATAACATACAGTATCATATCAGGTATGCTGTTATATCCGATAATTAAGATTTAATATATGATTATTTTCACTTATACGATGATTGTTAATTGTCCTGAAATATCGTCAGTAAATCAGACTCTGAAGAATACCCATTGTTGCAATTGTATCCCAGGTGGAGATATTATTAAAAGTAAACGAGTTAACTGATATATTTTCTATATTCAAAAGCAGATATATAGGATCGGGAAATGCAGTAACGGATAGTCAAATTGAATTCTCGCCCCCTCAATCCATCTATTCTAATCCTCAAAAGTGGTGACCCGCACGCGATAAATTACCAGCCATGCTAAGAATCGGTAATTATTTACTTCTCGGTCTTATATGGGGTGACCTGTTTTTAACCTTAAGCCTCGAATGGTCATTAAATGAACAGTACCAATATGGATATCTTGTTCCCCTGATCGGCGCCTATCTGATTTACCTGCGATGGCAGGATAAGCCGACAACAGAGTTTGCGCGGTTTAAAAACCTGACCACGTGTTTGCTTTTCATTGCAATAGCCTGTCTTTATCCGACGAAAGTCATTCTCGAATCGAATCCTGACTGGCGGCTAATGCATTGGACGCAATCGTTGATCGTCTACACGACAACACTGGTTATCCTATATCATTGGGGCGGCCTACCGTGGTTAAAACATTTTTCATTACCGTTTGCTATTCTCCTGTTTTCCGTTCCCTGGCCGACACAGTTTGAACAGCCGATAATTCAAGGGTTGATGAGCATGGTTGCGATAATAACCGTAGATACTTTTAACCTCGTCGGTATTCACGCCCTACAAAAAGGGAATATCATTATGCTGAGTAATGGCTTAGTCGGAGTTGAAGAAGCCTGTAGTGGTGTGCGTTCATTTCAATCTACGCTAATGCTTGGATACTTTCTCGGTGAATTGTTTCGTTTTAAAACCAACTGGCGCCTCTCCCTCCTGGGCATTGGCGCCGCCACTTCAGTATTGCTGAATATTGTTCGCACCCTGGCACTTACCTATGCCACTCACATTATCGGTCCACGATTCATGGAACATTGGCATGACCCGGTAGGTTACTTAGTTTCGCTCGCTGCATTCGGCATTCTCTTAGTTTTAGCTTATTTTGTTAATAATAGGAATAGACACGAAAAGAGATTGAAAAAGGACAAATACAACTATCCCTATATTAACTGGTGGGAAGGGAAATATATTGGAGCTGCGCTAACCCTTATTATCGGGAGTTTCGTCTTTGTCGAAGCCTGGTACCGTTTGCGGGAAGCAGAAAAACCAAGCCGAGTCATTGCGACTATCGATTGGAAACAGGCCGCACCGGATGTAAAATATGACAATATTCCCGGGAGAATACGTTCCATTTTGCGGTTTACAGAAGGGGGGAAAGCCCATTGGACGATCGGTCAAAGAGAAAATTGGATAACCTATTATTTCAGTTGGGATGAAGGGAGTATCTCCTCATTTTCGGACGTGCACCGCCCTGAAGTGTGTCTGCCGGCTGCGGGCTATACCGGTATAACCCGAACTGACGATTTCAAGTGGTCAAAGGAGGGATTAGAGTTAATTTTAAATACCTACATCTTACAGGATAACGGATTTCCGGTGTATGTTTTTTTCTCGGTATGGAATGATTATCCCGGTGAAACTATTCCCACCGCCCGCAGCAAGTGGGAACGAATCCAAAACGCCTTAAACGCAAAACGAATCAGCGGGAGAAGGTCGCTGGAAATTATTATTACGGGGTTGGACTATGAGGAGGAAGCGCGGAGACGGGTTCTCGCTTATCTCGATAGAGCTGTCAGTGTAGTAGACCAATGATACAAATGAAAATTTCGACAATGCTTTACCCTATTCCTTGCTAAGGTCGTAGTTGTTAAGGTAGACATCCATAGCATTCCAACTGTCAGCAAATAACTGTTGATCATAGTATATCTTAGCCTGCCAATAATAAACATACCCCGGAACAAATGATAATTGCTTGAGCTTATCGATTGTCCGAAGCGTTCGGTCCCAACTTTGTTGCGATATTTGCCGCTCTAATAAAGCGGCCCCCAAGACCAGATCATGTTGATTAGCGGTAAACTGCCGTTCTAATTGAACTATGGTGAGGTGTTCCCACAATTGTGGGATCTGAGGGATGGGCAAGTTATTTAAAACGATTTTACAGGCAGGTACATAATCACCCCTTGCCGCGTCAGTTTGAGCTTTTATCAACCATAATTCACGACCTAGCTCTGGATATTTCTCAAGGTGATCACTTACCATGTCCAATTCTTTTGTCGCTACCCACTTTTCAAACAAGGCCTGCTTTTGCTCTTTGGAATAGCGACTCAAATGAGGATAGGCATCCAGTTCCCGTCGAAATGTTTCAACATAATCGTCACCCCTTAATGAAATAAGCATAGTGTAGCGATATGCGGGGTCGATGGAAGATAATGTTCTAACTTTGGAATGCAATTGAGTAAATGGTTTGGAATAACGCAACATCAAGCGGTAAAGCAGCATGGGGTATTCAGTCTTGCGGGCGAGTGCTTCGCGCCAGGCTGAGAGCGTATAACTTGAATTGAAAGGCATCCATGCCAGTCCTTCATAAAATGCTACATCGGCGGTAATCGGCTCCAAAAAACGCGCGCGTCGGAAATCCGACCTCGCCGCCTGGGCTTTTACACGAAAGTGGACATAGCCGCGAGCGCGGTTAAAATAGGTTCTCATATTCATTGGTGACCAGAACAGGGAATTGTTAACCGCTTCTTCAAACAAAGCATTGTCGCGCTGCGTCAATGCCCGTTCGATTTTTTCCTCATTGATTTTAATGGCAATTGAGGAGTGCCATGCCCGAGGAAGCAACCAGGCCATCCCCCATATGAGGCCTGTAATTAAAAAGAGGATCCCAATCAAACGCCAGATATACAAGGGGATGAAGGGAGTGGTGAAACTTGAAGAGGGACGTCGCGCCAACGCATATAAAAATGACGCTGCATAAAAAGTTCCCATTCGATGCCCCGACACATCAATAAAGGTATGTCCCAAAAAAATAAAAACAGCGGTAGCAGCTATCATTCGATAGCGTGCCTGCTTTATATCGTTGGCGGGAAGAACGTCGGCAATTAAAGCTCCGCACGCAAAGAGGATAAATACCACTCCTAATAAACCTAACTCAGCCCATACCCAGAACCAGTCGCTTTCAGGATGAAGAATCGCTTGAAATGTGGCTGATATTTCCCGGTACTGAGGAAATACCACTTTAAAGTTGGTGAGACCAACGCCCAGCAGTGATTGGTCACTGATCATACGAAAAGTATCCTGGTATATTAACCAGCGGTATCCTTTTTCATGGAACATGCCTTGATCAAATAAAAGAATGACACGTTCCAGAGTCCAACCCCCGTAAAACACAAAAAAACTACCAAGGATGATGATTAAGGGTACGGCGAGACGGGCATAATGCATAATAGACCGCGTTTTTTGAGTGCTGAACAGCCAAAAAATGCAGCCGATGAAAAACAAAAGAATTCCCGCTTTTGAATGACTATAGATGAACGCGAAAAGAGTAACGAAAGTAATAAATATTCCAAAGAGAATCTGGTAATAGCGGCGCGCTCTCATTGCCGCCATCGACAATGAAAAGGATATTACACCTCCCATCGCGAGCAGAATGCTTGTCTGATTACGATTATTAAAGTAACTGAAATTGTGTGCTTCCCTACCAAAAGGATAGTTCCAGGCCTTATGGGTTCCGATGATAATTCCAAGGGAGAGAAGGAATATACCTATAGCAAATCCCCAGAGGAGCGTCTTGCGTTGTGCATGGCCGAGTTCCATGCTGCTGAGAACATAAAGCCATGCCAGGGCGGATAACATTAGGATCAAAGCTTCTAATGAGTGTAACGGCTGTGAGGATAATGTTATCGGTAAGCTTAATTCGAAATTATACTTTGCTTCAATCCACCAGGTTGGACGTAAAAATTCAGGGATGGGAAGGAAACTTAAGAGTGCGGTAACAATCAGACCTAAAACCGCAAAGTTTAAATATTTGCTCAGTCTGTGCTGTGGCGGAAAAAAAATAACGAGCAATCCCGTAACCCCTAAACCAAGGGCTTGTGACCAAAGAGTAGTGCCTCCTCCCAGAAGGATAAAAATAAAAATAAAACAAAGACTTAAATAGAGGCCGAGAGATGATGCCATGCTATCTTCTTAAACTCTGTTCCTGGAGAATCTAATCCTGTCTCACAAGACTTGCTTGTGACCATTCCCCCATCTAAAGAAAGCGGTGTAAGAGGAGGTGTTAATTTTTTGTAGGCTCAGAAGAATAATAATAGGAATACTTTTTATAGTAATAGTAGTCCGGGTTTTGGGTATCGACGAAATTCAATATAAATCCCAAAATTTTACCGCCCCTTATCTGAAGACGTTCTAAGGATGTTTTTACCTGTCGAACCTGGGTTTTAGTTGAACGCACCGCAAATATCACGCCGTCTACTTTTGCCGCGAAGCTTGAAGTGTCATCAGTGGCGAGGATCGGCGCTGTATCAAAAATAACATAATCATACCGCTTTTTAAGCTGCGCAAGAATCTTATCCATACGACTGCTCAAAAGCAGTTCTCCAGGACGATCCGGGTATTCACCACAAGGCATGAAATCGAGATTTTCGATATCCGTTTTTTGTATCACCTCATCTATTTTTAAACCAGTGTTCACCAATTCAGCCGGACCCTTAGTATTGCCATTGCTGAACTCTTTATATAACTGTCCACGTCTTAAATCGAGATCGACAAGAATGGTCCGGGAAGAAGCCAGCGCTAAAGTAATAGCCAGATTGCTCGATAACATCGATTTGCCCTCTGAAGGAACCGAACTGGTGAGGACAATACTTTGCGGTTTTGATCCCTGATCTTCCATAAACAGAAGCGAGGAACGCAAGGCGCGACAGGCCTCAGCAAAGAGGTGACGATCATCTTTTGGTTTAAGGTGAGACAATCGTTCATCTCCCGTTACTTTTTCGAAGGGAATTATACCCAGGATAGGAGGTTCGAAGCGTTGGCTTATATCTTCTGCCGAGACGAGACGATTGTCGATGACCCCGATGAGAAAGATCAGGCCAGCGCCAATCATAAGCCCGGCAAGCCCACCCTGGGCTACTTTTTTAGTCATAGAGCCCCTGACAAAGCGGGCAGCTGTTGCATTTTCCAGAATAGCAAGGGTTTCCTGATCGACACTAAGGTTGAGGTCGATGGATTGAATCGAGCCAAGCAATCTCTGGTAAAGCGTCTTGGAACGCTCCAGTCGCGAATTCAGGCGCTGGAATTCCGCCATTCTGCGGCTATTGTCGAGAGCGGTATGTTCCCACTCTTCAATGACTTTTTCCAGGTTTTCAATTTTAGTGCGTAAAATATTCTTTTGCTCTTCGATTTTTTCAATCCCCTGTCGGCGATATATTTTCAACAGATTTTCGGTGCGCTCAATTTCCTGATTCAATCCAATGATTTTTGGATGGCGGGTTTTCATATAAATTGAATATTCATCTCTCTCCGCTTTGAGTTGTTCCACTTGATTCTTTACCTGAACGTAGTTTCGACTCATATCAAGCGCACTCAGTCTAATTAATTCATCGGTCTCTTCACCCTTGGCACTCTCCAGTAAGTGTTGCTCCAGACTCAAAGATTCTAAAAGCCGGGATTGAGTTTTTAAGTCTGCCATCTGGTTCTTAAGTTTGGCCAGGTATGAGCCCGCGGTTGATACCTGTTCCTGTGTGAAAACAATATTGTTATCCTTCTGAAAATCCACGATAGCGTTTTCACCCTGCTCAATTTCTTCTTCCAAGCGCAGGAGCTCCTCCGTAATTGCCAATAGGGTGCTTTCAGATGTTTGGGAACGCATTTCTTTTCGGAAATTAATGTACTCCTGCAGGCAGGCATCAAGAAATGTCTGAGTATACTCTGGTTCTCCCCCCTCAGCGCTTAACATAAAGATCGCCGTCTCAGGTATTCGTGTGGGGTGAAGAGAAACCGCTACGGGTCTTAATTGAGGCTTCAAAGCTTTGATGCGATCCCGCTGCCCGCTGCTGCACCTGTGGGCTTTGCATAAGCTGGATCTGAGTACCGAAAAAATGGCTTAATTCTTCACTGTAAACACCGCCATCAGGCAGTGCTATGCGCCCACTGACGATTAACCTGGCGTAAGAGATATAGCGCGGCTCCCGTTTTAATTCATTAAACGCCTGATAGCCGATACCGACGCTGACTGTCAGTATAAGAATCCACCAGTATTTCTTAAAAAGAAATCTGCCTCGAAAAACCTAGGCGTAAATTGTTTCCGCCCACTCTAACTGTTTTGGGGATTCGTCCCCAAGGGAGTCTTGTTTTAAAAAAGGATCCATTTTTCCTTCACGCGAATAATATCGTCCGGTTTAACTAAAGGGTCAAAATCCCGAATTCCTTTCTCCAGGATATCAGCAACATTAACTTCAATATTCTTTTCTTCATCGGTGAGAGATTTTTTAGCGCGTATTAATTTTACCTTTCGCTTTTCTGCATATTGAGTAAACCCGCCCGCCCGCAAGATGGCTTTACTCACCGTAAAATCACGTCCGGGTGGAAGGTCGTAGAGGCCTAGGGAGTTAACAGCACCGACTATGGAAAATTGTCCGCCGGCCTGTTCCAAACGTGGAATGAGAATGAGATCATTGGGTTCCACGGTCATATCATTTTCAAAACGTCCGGTTTCAAATATTTTTCCAACATCGACTTCTCTTCGTATTTCGGCATTGCTGTCTCCTGGATCTTTACGAATAATGGTTACTTTCGACTTGTCGGCAGCGACTAAAAAACCTCCGGCCCGCAATATAGCGTCACTGACCATTAATACCTCATCAACGGGAATTAATTGAGGACCGGGTCTCCCGACTTCACCAAGAAGAATAAATCGCCCCCGACTGTTTGTTTCTGTCTGTTGTTTTAGAATTACTGTGGATTGGTAGTAATAATCGACTTCGAGTTTACTCTTGATTTCGTAGGCGATATTTTGACTGGTATTTCCGGCTGCGTGAATTAACCCGAGCAGCGGCACATCAATTTCACCGCGGTCATTGACAAAGAGAATATGGGCTGGTTCCCGATCCTCAACAACCATGTAGCTTAGCCGGTCACCTACATCCAGTGCACGCTTATTATCGAGCAAAGACATCTGATCTAGAGGGGGGGCTCCTCAGCCCAGCCAATATGTCCGCTTATCCCAAAAGAATAAAGAATCGTTAAGATAAGGAGATAGCCATGAATACCTGTAAAAAGTATATTCTTAAAAATCATAGCTTAATCCCGTAATGAACCGATTCTGATCATATATGCGTTCTGCGACATTTGAATTCTTACTTACTATATAATAATTGAACTGCCAATTCAGTTTAGGAGAAATTTTGTAAACCAATTTAGTTTCAAAGATAAAGCGGTTAGAAGATTCAGGCAGCACTCCACCGGAATCTTCAGATTTTTCATATGTAAATGATCCTGTTACTCTCATATTTCGAATCGCATCCAAAGCAAAGGCATAACCAATGCTTTCAACTGTCGTACTATTAGCAATAAAACCCAGATAGGTCCTTCGCTCAATATTTAATGAATGAGAATAGTTTCTATTAAAAGCGTGGCTTAACCTAAGCCTCAAATTTATAGTATCGGTGTCAGCGACATCACTGTTGTCACCAGAATTATCGAAGTCTATAATGGTCCAATTTGTATGTAAGGCAAGTCTTATGAAGCGGGAAATCTCCCAATTAAGATAAGGCCCTATCGTATATCCTTTGTTACTGTTCTGATAGTCTTCCTGGTATTCCGTAGTGTAAAATGAGCCCTCTAGACCCAATGTCATATTAGTGGCAAACATGAAACTACCACTCATCCGAAATGAGTTTTGCGTACGATCGGTAAAATCAAACTCTGCATCCAAAGGTGCGATATCACTTCGTTCATACCCCATGTTAAATATAAACTGGTTGAGATCCAGTTCAGCACCAATGCCTATTCTATTATCAAACCGATTATAGCTCAAAATATCGAAGGATACTTCCTGTGTTTCAGGGTCCACTAATATAGAATCAGTGGGATCAGTGGAAAAACTCAATTTATCGTAAATTCGAAATTCTATTCCTTTTATCAGTATCTTGAAAGCGATCTCCGTGTCCGGGGTTAATAATAGAAAGTTATTACCTGAATTCAACTCAGGGTGATCAAAATATTTAAGATAATTAGCCCCTAAATTAAATGATATACTATTAATGGGAGATATATCCCAATTGCCCGATAAATCGATTCCCGCAATGAAGATAAAATCTGTTAAGTCATTCGTTCCCGATGCACTGATATTGTCGTTATATTCCAGAGACATCCTCGCTGTCAGGTCCATCGTGATGGACCCCGCCTTTACGTTTTTACCCTGAGCTCTCGCCATCCCCGTTATAATAACGTTAGGAATCAGCAGACAAATAACGATGACACCGATTCTTTGCCAGGGGACTATTCCCTTTCTTACCCGGAAAATTAACCAGGTTTTAAATAGTGGGGATAGATGATGCATTTACGCGTGAAGGTGAACGTAAACATGGGATGAATTTATTGCTGTAAATAATATATTAAAAAGATTTAAAACGCCTCTTTAATATTGCAATATCATAAACAACGCATTATAAAATTGAATGCACTATGAAAGCTCCCTAACGACAAGACAGCATTTAGTGCTATATAAATTTATTATATATAATATACATTAGAGCTATATAATAAAGTATTAAGTTAGACTCTAATTATTGCCGCTTTTATAACATTCGCTGAAGGTGAAACACAGTAGTATTAATCATTCAATTCCAGCATATGCGAGTATTGGGATTCGATACATTTTAACCAGCTTCATTTTCATAATTGGGGGTATCTCGTCGGCTGCAGGTAAAGAGGAAATTAACCTGGTCGAACTAAAACCGGCTACAAAATCCGAGTTGACACGTTCCCAAAAAAACCTCGCGCGATGGCACATGGACACCACTCTTCTCGTCAGCGATGAAAACAGGATACTTAAGACCATTTCCCTGGATAATCAGAAAGACTATGAGGAATCCGCCCTTCTCGGCGACGACGAATCCGTAACCTATAGAATAAAAGCAGGTGAGACAACCTTCACTTTGGATCTGGGAGACTTTTATAATATAAACCGCTTTCACTTTGAAAGTCTATCCGCTCAGGGAAGGATAGAAATTCAAGTCTCAAATACGCTCCGCGATAAAGATAGTAATCGCTGGATAACAGTTGCCGAACCTATGGAATTCATACCCGGGAACCCGGTTAACATCGTCTTTCCTATGATTGAAGGTCGATTTGTAAATATTATTTTTTCCATTCAGGAAGAAGGTGAAATCAGCAGCTTTAATATATTCGGAGACACTACAGTTGCAGAAATAGAAACGCGAGAATATGAAGAGGTTATCCCCTTAGCGTTGGATCCTGCGTCAGGTAAAACAGTCACCCACGACTATGCTTCACTTCACACGGGGTCGAACATTTCGCATGTCAGCTCAGGTGATCTCGTAAACGCCAACAGTATGATTGATGACGATATTCGGTCCTATTATGATTTTGCCCAAAACGCCGGAGAATCTGTTCTTGTCCTTGATCTCGAGAATCAATCGGATATAGACCGAATCTCCCTTCTCCTCGACTCTGGTCAGGGGAAAATGGACTTTTATTTTCTCGATAAACTCCCTGAGACAAATGCCAGTAAAGCGGGAGGTGAAATTCCCGAGGGGTCTCCTGATGATACAGGTGCTGCCAAACGGAAAATAGCTACAATAATTCTCACTCAAATAACCGGTGATGTCACTTATCGTGTGAATGCAAAGGAACCGGCACAGATCGGACAAAACGGGGTAAGAATGAGAGAGGGAGCAGTCGTAGAAACAGGCATTGATTCCACCGCTGTCCTCTTGTTTTCCAACGGATCTACTTTAACCCTATCGGAAAAAACAAAAATTGATGTTGATCAATTCACCCAAGAGCCTTTCACAACGGATGTCGAAAGTTTTATCGATGCCGACGAAGAACCCAGCATAAGCATAACAATGCTTAAACTCAATTATGGGGAAATAGTAGGGGACGTAAAAAAATTAAAAGCAAAATCCATTTATGAAATTGAAACGCCGGTAGGAATAGGTGGCATACGGGGAACCAGCTTTATCATCCAGGTGATTGAAGCCATTGATGGCACATTCACCGCCTTATTTGGTGTGAATCAAGGTTTGCTGGAAGTCATTCCATTGGGGCAGGGTGGAATCAATATTTCCACGAAAAATCAAATAATCATAAACATCGCAGATGACCCCAAGACCGGTGAAAAGTCCGTCATTACAACCGGCACACAAGGCCTTGATCCCGAGCTTGTCTCTCAAATTGAGCAGACGATAACTGAAGCGATAGATGTATTTAAAGAAAGCGCGGGAGCAATAATACTGATTGAAGGAACTGACCTTACTGCAGGCGAAAGAGGTCCAGCGGAAAACGGTGACTTTGCCGTAGTTTCACTCTCAGAAGATTTTTTTAATGAGACCGAACCCATTTCAACTCAAAAGATTGAGGGAAGAAATGAACGCGTTCGGTTTCAGTTTGAAGAGATTAGTGGTCGCTATTTGGTTTTACGCTGGCAACCCGATGAGGGTAACATACAGGGCCTAAGAATTTATGAAATCAGTATGCTCGGTGAAGTGCCGACAAATGAAGTTCTCTTAACCAGAGTACCCATTTTTGAATTCAGCCCCTCTGAAGGTGTAATCGATGTGGATACCGGCACGTCTGAAACTGAAGTCATACCCGAAACACCTACTGAAATTATCGTCCCTCCGCCACCCGATCCCGACCCTGATCCAGACCCCGATCCAGGTGGTCCACCTGAACCCCCACCGGATCCACCGCCCGTAAGCAATTGACCGGCTGATTTATCTGAATTCTTAAAGAGCGAAGAATATCCCTACATCAGCTTTTGCATCAATATTCGCTCCTGTGGTAAAAGCTTTTCCGGTTTGACGCCGTCGATTATCTGCTTTGCTTCATCGTAGCGTTCATTGGCCTGATATACTAATGCCGCTATTACCCGCCATCGCGGTTGAACACTAATCCAATTTATTTGCAAACCATCTAAAAGTCGCAGGGCGTCCTTGTTATTGCCAAAGCGCAGATAACCCAGGGCCAGGGTGACGCGATGCGCGAGATACCGGGGGTTTTCCAAAACCATCGCTCTCGCTTTTTCAGTCGAGACAGAAACTTTTTCACCGAGGAGCAGATTCAAGTAGGCAATGTCGTTTAAGACCGCGGGTTCATCCGGATATACTTTACCCATACGTTCGAGGATATCGCGCATTGCGACCGTTTGCCCGGTCTGTTGCTCAAGTCTGAGGAGTGCTTCATAAGCACGTCGCATACTTGAAGGTATTTCTGTCAATTTATTCAGGGCGGTCCGTGCGTAAGCGTTCAACTGAAGACGCAATGAATACTCTACAACAAACCAGAGTTTCTCCGGATCACGAGAGACTGACAACAAGACTTTATCCCATTCGAGATTGGCACGGCGCACTTGTTCAGCTTCCAGATAAACACGCATTTTAAATAAATTATTTATATAGGGTTCGATGGGGACGTTGGGTGAGTCGAGAATTTCTCCAATCGCTTCCCACTGGTTTGTCATGGCCATAGCATCGATGCGAATAAGAAATAAGTCCTGTCGCTTGAGAGCCATTTCTGGACTTATTAAAGTCATGGATTGTGCGTATAGTTTCTCTTTATTCAGCCAGCGTCCTAACTCGGCCAGCTCTTCATCGTGTTGTATAGCAAACAATTTTTTCGATTCCTCGAGAATATCATCAAGATCAACACCGGGCAATCGGAGCATTAGTTTAAGTCGAAGCAACTTTTCTTCCATGCCCGCATGGGGATGTAATTCCAGCATATTAATGATTTCCTGCAAATCGCCTGCGAGGATATTGGGAGCACGTGACAGATTGCGTAACGCCGATAATCCCAGTGCATCCTGTCGCTTAGCCAATTCCCACAAGTATTGTAAACCTTCACGTCGCACATTGGATTGAGGCGATAGTTGAGTGAGCTGGACATAAAAAAATGCGCATCTTCTGGAATGACTTCGTGCGTTACGAGCTGACGGGCTGCTTCAATTGATTCATGAACTTTATTCTGACTGGCGAGTAAACGGGCTTTTAGGTATAATAACCCAGAATCGGTTTTAAGCTCTTGCGAAAAAAAGGAAAGCTGCTCTTCCACAAGCTCTAATAGCCCCGTGGCAAGAGCCGCTTTGGCAAGACCTATACGGTCATCGCGCGCCCCGTTGCTCAGTTTTACCGATTCTTTCCAAAAAGGCAGCGATTTATAAGGATCGGTTTCGCTGTAGATCCGCGCTACTGCACGCACCACTTCGAGAACATGAGGAGCTAAATTATAAGCAGCACGCGCTTTTTCCCAGGCTTCTGCACGGTCTTCATCTTCTTCAAATATCGCTATCGCTTGCGCCGATAGTTGACGCGCCCGCCATTCCTTGAATTCCCGATATATAGGTTTGGCCAGAAAGAATGCCGCGAGGAGGATGACCCCAATACCAATGGGGATGGCAATCTTCTTCCGAAAAAAATTCATGGGAATATCTGTTTTCCCTCGTTCCGTCCCTTAAACACTAGACGCATTAATTATCCTTAATTGATTTTTTCAGTTCAAACGATTTAGCCTCATTAAGAAATTCGTAATAGCCGTGCAGGCGTGCGAAGTAATAGCCTTCTTTACCATCGAGAAATCCACCCTGTAAAAGATAAATGTAAAGAAAGCGAAGCCATGGCCTGAAAGGAAGTCTTCTTGATAATCCTTTTAAACGTCGGCGAAAATTAGCAGCTGAATTTTGCAGTGTTGAATTGCTGGAGCCTGTAGCACGATCAAGTGCCACTCGCGCTTCCCAGTTTGAATAGCGATTGTGTTTTTCAACAAATGTCGCGATATTGGGGAAAGCGTAATGATTCATTTCAGTTTTAAGGTGTCCGGTATCACCTTGAATAATGACATGCTCATGCACTTCATTATCACCACTATCCGTAGCTAAATCTGTCAGCTTTTCATAACTTCCCAATTGGTGTTTAAAGAAGCGTAAATTCCAATTGGGGTAATAGGCATGCTTAAGCCACTTGCCCATAAAGTAGAAACGCCTATTTATCCAGTATCCGGCCATGGGTTCGTTCTGATTAGCCACTATCTTTCTGATTTCTTCTTCAGCGCCTGGCTCAAGGGCTTCATCTGCATCAATAATAAACACCCATTGGTGATTAAATGAGAGGTTTTCAAGAGCCCAGTTTTTCTTTTTCGGCCAGGTCCCGTTAAATTGAAATTGTACCACTTCAGCGTTATATTTTTTTGCGATTTCTTGAGTATCATCTATACTTTGAGAATCCACGACAAAGATCTCGTCAGCCCAATCAATTGATTGGAGACAGCGCTCTAAATTGAGGCTTTCATTTTTTACCGGAATTAAAACTGAAAGGGGTACTTTCTTCGTATGACCCATACTATTATTTATAATGGTGTAATACTAAACTGCAATGTTTTTACCAATGGATTGAAGGATTACAATTGTTAATGGGCAGCGCCAGTATTGCGCAGATGTTCCACCAGTTGATCAAGTCCTGTCTCTATGTCGATCGCAGGTTCATATTTCAGATCTCTGCGCGCTGCATCAATTTTGAAATAATGGTTCTTTGCCAGTTCAACGGCAAGAAAGCGTGTCATCGGAGGTTCCTGGCTCTGGCCAACAATTTTATAAAGACTCTCAAAGAGTAGGCCCATGGCATAGGCCTTCTTAAGTGTTACCTTTTTCTGCACCGTCGGGATTTTAAGACGCTTAAGTAATCCATTTATCCATTCCCAGAGTAATACCGGCTGCCCTTGTGAAATAAAATATGCTTTCCCGCCAGCCATTCCTTTTTCTAAAGCATCTTGTGCCAGAAGATGGGCGGCAGCAGCATTTTCAACATGCGTTATATCGACACGGTTATGACCATTCCCAATGACACGCAATCGCCCTGCTTGAGCGCGGTCAATTATACGCGGGATAAGATGGGGATCGCCTATTCCCCACATCAGGTGCGGTCGCAATGCGATGGTTCGCAATTGACAAGCCCCATCTGCTTCAAGAATTTCACTTTCCGCGATGGCTTTAGTATGAGCATAATGGCAAATCCAATTTCGACCGTAAGGCAATGATTCATCCGCTCCCTCAAACGAATCACCATTAAATACTACGCTCGGGGTACTTGTGTATATGAGCCGAGAAACATTATGCTCTTTACAGGCTTTTATTACATTCCGCGTAGCTAACACATTGGTATTATAATAGCTGTCCCAGCTACCCCAGATACCCGCCTTAGCGGCAACATGAAAAACTACATGGACCTCCCTGCATGCATCTCTGACAAGATCAAAATTTTGTATATCTCCCCGATGGACAAATACCCCTTGGTCTTCCAAATCTGGTTGTGGAGATCGGCCCAGTATCGCAATCTCATATTTTCGCTCATGTAATTTTTTAACAAGATAACGTCCGAGAAATCCACCTCCTCCTGTTACCAATACTTTCATGATGATAAATAATATATAAAATTCTTTTTATTATATCTCCGCGCTAATGTGAGGCGGTGGATTTTCGCATTGTGCCGAACATCAACAGGTAAAGTTTTTTGGATAAAGAACCGATCAATACTTCGCGTAGTTTTGTGACCATCACCCAGCTCTCTAAGTTCTGCTATCAATCTATGCCGCTGCGTGGCTTTATCAGGATATTTATCTTTTTCAGGTTCTACGACTATAGCCGGAGTTTGTTCTCCGGGCTCACCTAACCCGATAAGGGCGGTCCTGAAAACTGCTGAATGCTGATTAAATATAGCTTCACAACAATCGGTGAATAGATCCCCCTCGGACGTGCGCACGCGTTCAGCCATTCTTCCGCAAAACCAGAGTCGTTCCTCATCGTCAATATACCCCAAGTCTCCCATCCGGTGCCAGATCTCACCCTCGTCATCAATCTTTGCCCATCGTGTCTTTTCTCTTTGGAAATCATACTCCTTCGTTACCACGGATCCTCTAACGATAATTTCCCCTATGGTTCCACGCGGAACTTCAAGATCGGGAGCCCATTTTTCAATCGGCTTTTCCATGATTTGAATTACCCGCACGGAAATTTCCGGCAGTGGTTTGCCCACGCAAGTCCCCCTTCCCTGGCGCGTGAGAGCCCAAGTCTCCTTCAATATTTCTGGTCCGCTTATGGATGAAATGGGCAGGCACTCTGTTGCACCGTAGGGGGTGTAAATAGTACCATGGGGAAGCGTTTTTTTAAATTCTTCAATAAGTGAAGGCGAGACCGGCGCGCCAGCCATAAGCACCCGCTTTACTGTCGGTAAACTGACTTTATACTCCATGCAGTGTCGACTGATTCTAGACCAAACCGCGGGAGAACCAAAACTGTTTGTCACCTCACACTGAATTATTGACTGCACAATTTTAAGCGGATTTATAGTGGCCGGTTGACTGGGATTCATCTCCGGCACTACTGTCGTCATACCAAGCGCAGGATTGAAAAGAGCAAAGATCGGTAACAAGGGGAGATCTATCTCCCCGCGCTTGATCTCATATTGTTCTCTAATCAGTCGCACTTGTGCCTCAAACATACCATGTTCGTAGCATACCCCTTTAGGGGGCCCCGTTGACCCCGAAGTAAAAAGGATAGCCGCGAGGTCATTACGGTGGGTTATCGCCATCTTGTAAGATTCGCTCCCCTTACATTCACCCCGGGTCCGTGATTTAGCTTGTCTGAAATGATTGCTTTCAGAATTAATCCTGGTGCGAAGTTTAGATAAATAGGGGAAAAATAAACGGCTTAACCATTGCGCCTTGGGAATACCGATAAGTATATCCGGTTCCGATTGACGTAAGCAGTTGAGGAAATGCTTCAACCGCATACCAGGATCAATCAGGATGGGAACTGCCCCGATTTTAAAAAGGGCAAAGCTTGTCATTATGAAATCAATTCCCGGCTTTAATAAAAGCAGAACGCGATTGCCGCGACCTACCTTGCGCCGGGATAAGTATCGTGAAATATTATCACAGCCTTTATTCAATTCTGAAAAGCTAAGTTCATTATAAATTATAATTCCATCCGGATTACATCCCTGGGGCACTTTAATGGCACAACTTCCCGGTGCCTCACGCGCCATTAAAGAAAGATAACGTGCTACGTTAGAATGTTCTTCTGTCATATAAAATTAATCTGCGAAACGTTTTAACGCCAATGACAACAAGTAATAAATAATGCATTAAATTTGGAATGAGACTGTTCAGGATACCTGCAATCTTTAATAATATAAGCACTTTAAAGAGAAGAAGAAATCAATCGACTGAGAACTAGGATTGAATTGATGCAGTTAAGGCACCGAATATCTTTTCGGCTTTATCCAAGGCTGTTTCCAGAGTATGATCAAGGACGCAGAAATGACCCATTTTTCGCCCCGCGCGGGGCGTTCCCTTATCGTAAAGATGAAGTTTTACGGCTGGATCTTTAAGCATAATATTCCATTCAGGTTCGCCGCGTTTCCATAAATCACCGAGAAGGTTGACCATTACGACGGGGGTGAGAAGGGCTGTAGAACCCAATGGGAGTCCACAAACTGATCGCACATGCTGCTCAAATTGACTTGTTAAACAGGCATCAAAACTGTAATGACCTGAATTATGTGGTCGGGGAGCAAGTTCATTCACAAACCATTTATTGTCCTCCGTGAGAAAAAATTCCACGGCTAACAACCCTACGAGGTCGAGCGCTTCAGCAATTTCACAGGTGATTTCCTCCGCTTCACGCTGCTTATCCGCTTCAATGCGTGCGGGCACGATTGAGGTATGAAGAATATGATTGTAATGGATGTTCTCGGCCAACGGAAACGTAATTTTCTCGCCCTTCTCGCTCCTTGCGCAGATAACAGAAAACTCACCTCGGTGGGATATCCATTTTTCAACGATGCCAACATCAGCTTCAAAATGATTCCAAATAGCCTGGAGATCCGCACTCGGTGAATCTATTTTTTCCTGCCCTTTACCATCATATCCGAAAGCTGCCGTTTTAAGGACAGAAGGTAAACCCAATCGGGAAATCGCGTCGGTAAATTCCTGAGACGAACGCACTACTTCAAAAGGAAGACAAGGGAAGCCTGATTCACTTAAAAACTCTTTTTCCCGCTGACGATGCTGACAGATGCGCAACACCCGTTGAGACGGATGCAAGGGCACCTTTTCGGCAATGACTTCGAGAGCTGAAGCGGGTATGTTTTCAAACTCGAGGGTAACAACATCAACCTCAGAAGCAAATTTCCGTAGCTTTTCGTTGTCTTCATAAGTTGCATTTACCTCGCTATCGGCTATCATGCCGGCTGCGCAACCAGCTTGAGGTTCGTAAATAACAAAACGATAACCCAATCGCCTGCCTGCAAGAATGGTCATGCGACCGAGCTGCCCACCTCCAAAAATACCTATAGTACTACCAGGTGAGATCATGAGTCAGGCAAGTCAGTCTTAAGCACAGTAGCAGTCTGCTCCTCGCGAAAGTTGACGAGCCGATTTCGGAGTCTCTTGTTCTCTAAAGATAGTATTGCTGCTGCGCTGAGAGCGGCATTGATAGCTCCGGCTTTTCCAATGGCAAAAGTTGGCACCGGTATACCAGCAGGCATTTGCACGATGGATAAGAGCGAATCCAATCCATTGAGTGCTCGTGACTGCACCGGAACTCCGAGAACGGGCAGTTCGGTCATCGATGCTGTCATCCCAGGAAGATGGGCGGCTCCAGCTGCTCCCGCAATAATAACCTTGAGCCCGCGACCAGCCGCTTCGTGGGCATATTTATAAAGCTTTTTGGGTGTGCGATGGGCACTGACAATTTTTTTTTCAAAAGGGATCTTTAACCCATCCAATTTTTCAGCCGCATGCCGCATTGTCTCCCAGTCTGAGGCACTGCCCATTATTAATCCAACAAGAGGTTGAATTTTGCTCTTAGTTTTTTTTGCCATAACTATTTTACTTAGAGAGCAATAACCTAAACGTTCTTTTTCCTCAATTCAATCACTAAGCAAAGTCTGATCTAAGAAGTATTTGCATCCGGGTTCTCCCAGAGAATGATTTTGAACCGCAGGGTATATAGTCCTTTCGTTTCTGCTCTTTTCTATTAATCGAGAATGGCCATACCATTATTCTTTTTCCGGCACGTCAAAGTCGTGGATAGCTTTGCCCGCTTCTTTCGATAGAATATCCAGGGCCGTTTGCCAGTATCAGATATTCTGAATCCCGCATGGCATTGTCGCTTGCTTTGATCGAAAACTCATTGTTTGTCTTATGCACTTCCTCTACTTCTAAATCAAAAATTCGGGCCCCAAAATCGGCCACCTGCTGACGCGCGATTTTTTGAAACTCACTCCCCGTCATATGGACAATTCCCAGGTAGTTAATGAGGAGCGTGGAATGCATCGCGGTTTTATCCTGGGCAAAGACAGTTACACTCATTCCTTTTTTGGCTAAAAAGAGAGCGGCACTTAAATCGGCCGGACCATCGCCAATAATAGTTACATCTTGCATGGTGGTAATGTGATGAGGTGTAATGATGCAATCCAATATTGCACGAGATGCATTTTGCTAGATTAATATGCGCTAGCAAGTATATTACTTGCGCCAATCCGGGTTAAGACACCGTTAGCGGAATTGTAACGTTATCCTGACATTGAACATTTCAAGGCTTCATAAATGATCCAAAAATATTCTTTCATTAAAGGGTGATTCCTTTACAATATTTTGAATAGTATAATTTCAGCGCCATTCATAACGGGATCTAATATATATCTGCACCATTTTTATCGATCTCTAAGCAATGATTAATTGTTGGCTTTTTCACGATACGCCGAAGAGATAAATTTATAGGTTATGAAAATAGTAATTGTCGGAGCCGGAGAGGTAGGCAGCTATTTATGCGGGATGTTAAGCGAGGGCTCGCACGAAGTGACGCTGATTGAATCAGCGGGGCATATCGCAAACCGCATCGATGAACAATATGATGTCCGAGTCCTGGATGGTAATGGAAGTTCAGCTGAGATTCTAAAAAAGGCCGAGGTGGACGATTGTGATTTCTTTCTTGCTATGACCAGTGACGATAAGACGAACCTGATATCAAGTTCACTAGCTAAAGTATTAGGCGCACGAACTACGATCGCTCGCATCCATGACCAGACCTATACCGATAATTCCTACATCAATTACCAGCTTCATTTCGGTATCGACATGCTACTTAATCCTGAAGCTCTCTGCGCTGTGGAGTTGGCTAAAACTATACGCAATCCGGGGCGTGTGGCCGTGGAGAATTTCGCTCGCGGCCAAATCGAAGTGCAGCAAGTACAGATTGCTAAGAAGTCTAAATTCATCGGAAAGAGTCTAGCGGAACTGCAACTTAATCCCAAGATGCGATTGGGAACAATTCAGCGGGGTGATACCATAGAACTGCCGACCGCCAATTCTGTTTTAGAAGTAGATGACTGGGTGACCATATTCGGACCTCCGGATGCAGTGTTAGAATCACGTGTTAATTTTAACCCTGACAGTTCGGGTGATTTTCTGCGCGTAGTATTATTTGGTGGTAGTGAAATCGCGATTGCCCTTGTCCGATTGCTCACTAACCCACGATTTAAAATTCGCATTATTGATAGAGATCCCGAGAAATGTAACTTCCTCGCGGAAAAATTTCCCCACGTGACTGTGATCAATGGAGATGCCACACGACTGCGCGTCTTAGAAGAAGAGCAGATTGGCAGTACTGATTACTTTATCGCCTGCACAAAAAATGATGAGAATAATATTATGACGGGTTTACAGTCATCTAAACTGGGTGCCGCTCATGTTCAAATTGTCATCAATAAAACGGATTACGAGGAAGTCCTCAATCAGATGAAAGGTTCATTAGGTATTGAATTATCTGTCTCACCGCGTATTGCCACCGTCAATGAAGTTATGCGTTACATCTCACCCGAACCTTATACTGAGCTTGCCGACCTCCCTCATAAGGCCGGGAAAATTCTCGAATTCAGGATCAGTGGTGAATCAAAGCATACCGGCAAGTCGATTAAAAATATACCATTCCCTTTGGGAACCGTGCTCGTTGCTCTATTACATAAATTCCAAGCGGTGGTACCTGGCGCGGAGGATACACTCCTCGAAGGAGATCGCGTTGTTTTTATCACCAAGGATGAGAACATAAAAGAACTCCTTAAATTATTCACGTAAAAATATTATACCTTGCCATAGACATGGTGTTTTTCGCCGACTGGTCATATCATCTTATATCTTTTGATTCTATTAGCGGGCACCTGAAATTATTAAATTGAGATGAATTATTCTGTCATCTTCAGGTTACTAAGTGTGATTATGGCAGCAATCGGCTTAGCCATGTTAACAAGCCTGGGTGCTGGTTACCTGGCAGGAGACCCCCTGGTCGAAGAACAGGCATTATCAGGTTTTGGTATAGGCATATGTGTTGCTCTTGGTCTGGCTGTAGCCCTCTATATTTTAGGCCCACGCGGAGAATTTAAAATGTTTCGTAAAGAGGCATTGTGTGTGATTGGCCTCGGCTGGATTCTCTCCTGCCTTGTTGGCGCTTTGCCCTACTTCTTCATTATTCCCGATTGTGGTTTGGCCAACGCGGTTTTCGAATCCACGTCGGGATTAACGACAACGGGTGCTACTGTTTTCACAGAACTTGAACAACTGCCACGCAGCCTTTTGTTTTGGCGACAGATCAGTCAGTGGATTGGCGGCCTTGGCGTAGTCGTATTTTTTGTCGCCATCCTCTCTTTCCTCGGGGCGGGCGCAAAAATTCTCTACTCCCGGGAATCATCCGCGGAGTCGACAGAGCTTGATTCCCCTCGAGTTCAAAGTGGGGTTCTTCATATCCTTTATCTCTACTTGGGATTATCTGTTATTTGTGCCATGGTCTACCATATTTGCGGGATGTCCTGGTATGATGCCATCTGTCACATGTTTACCACCTTGGCAACCGGTGGGTTCAGCACTTACAGTAATAGCGTCGCGGCTTTCCAAAGTCCACTCATTGAATGGATGTTTATCCTTTTCATGATTCTTGGTGCAACCAGCTTTTTCGTTATCCTGCGCACCCTGCGCGGGCAGTGGAAGGAAGCCCTTATGAATACAGAAATTCGTGTGTATTATGCCATACTGGCTGTATCCACGGTTATTATCACACTGCTTTTACTCTTCCATGAAATAAACGGTGATCCCATGGATACTTTGCGCACAAGTCTGTTTCAGGTTGTTTCTATCGCGACAACCTCAGGTTTCAGCACCACTGATTTCGATGCCTGGATACCGGCGACACACTCTGTTCTCCTGGCGCTGATGGTTATTGGCGGCAGTTCGGGTTCCACCGCCGGTGGTCTGAAAGTAATACGGGTCGTTATTGGTATAAAAATATGCATTGTTAATATTGAAAAAGCATTTCGCAGTCATGTTGTTCGCCCCATAAAAGTCAACGGGCGCAATATTTCAGTATCAGCGCAAGATAATATTACGATCTATATCGTGCTTATCACTGTTATCATATATATGAGTAAATGCATAGTAGCCTTACTTGAGAATGATTTGACCCTGGAGGGGACCTATTCAACCGTAATCTCCTGTTTTTACAACATTGGTCCCGGGTTTTCCGAGATAGGGCCCACCCGCACTTATGCTAATTTTCACGACAGCACTAAATATTTCCTCTCCCTCCTCATGATAATGGGTCGTCTGGAACTATATGCTGTTCTCGTCCTCTTTGCTCCTTCGCTTTGGAAACGATTCTCTTGAGAAAATAACCGTAGGCTTAAGCTTACTCGTGAAAGTAACTTAATATCTAATTGTTATCATCACCGTTTTCACCAATCGCTTCTACCGGGCAACCCTCCAGCGCTTCAGTGCATTCAGCGATTTGATCATCGGTTTCTGGCTGATTATAGACATAGGAATAACCCCCCGAATCATTGCGTGTGAAAAAGTCGGGCGCTGTTTCCCGGCACAGGTCGCAATCGATACATTGCTCATCGACATAGAACTTCCCGGTAATGTTCTCGGGCCATTTATCTGATTTATCAGCCATATTGCGGTTAAAATTATTATATGGCTTAAATAGTCAAATAATATTCATCTGATTTACAGAAATAAAAGAAATAAGCAGCCCGCGCTCTTTATCTTATTATTAGAATTAATAAAACTTCCCCCCTTAAAAGGGTGATTATATTCTAGTATAGATTCCTAATTATGAATAGTATTTTAAATTTACCCGTGCCCCTTAAATTGCTCTGGATTGAAAACTTTCAAAGGGAATATATCATAATGATTTGTTTCTTAAATCATTAAGTATAACTATTATCTCCTGCCACGCATTTATTATGCCTATATGTCATGCTTTATGATCGTCCCTATATGCGCAATGAAAGCGCCTCTCGACCCTTTCCTGTGCTGAAGTGGATTCTTATCGTCAACATTGCTCTTTTCGTCGCTCAAAGCATTTTCCGTTGGTGGTTTAACAGCAATTTTCCGGAGTATTATTTTGGTCTGCGAGGTTCCAACTTATTGCACGGTTTTGTCTGGACACCGCTTACTTACAGCCTGCTGCATGACACTTCATATCCATTTCATCTTATTATGAATATGATAGTTATTTTTCTCTTCGGCCGGTTTGTAGATCATGACATCGGGTCGCACAAACTATTAGATCTCTACTTGCTCTCTGTCTTCATCGGTGGCTTCACATGGTTAATCTTTAATTTTCATACTGATGCTCCACTCATTGGCGCCTCGGCAGGAGCCCTGGGTTTATTAACGTTATATTGCATTATGCACGCTGACGAACGGGTTACTTTTCTCCTCTTCTTTATTATACCAGTCATGATTAAACCAAGGTATTTAGGCTGGATTATTTTCGGTATCGAGCTGTTCGGTTTTCTCTTCAGTGAATTGGTTCCGGGCAGCATGAATCGGGTCGCTCATTCGGCACATCTTGGCGGCATGCTAGGCGGTTTTCTTTACTTCCGTTTTCTTATCAATCGGAAACCCATACTGCAGCATAAAAAACCCTCGGTTGAATTACCCCATTGGTTTAAAAAGAGCTCAACGCCGCGGGGGATAAAACGAAATTTTAAAATCAATATCGGAAATCGAAAGGATCTTCAAAAAGAAGTGGATCGAATACTTGATAAGATTAACAGCCAGGGGTTTGGCTCACTCAGTGAAGAAGAAAAACAAACCCTTGATCGAGCCAAGGATATTCTCAGCCGATAAGATCGGCCCGTTCGGGCAGGATCGTAATTTCCCGAATCCTGATATTTAATTGCCAAGGGGGGTTGGAGGTTTTGGAAGATGTGAACAATTGCCCTTTTTTCATGTCGAATACCTTCAGCTTCCACCTGGTAAGAAAACCAGTCTACTACATAATAAAGCAGATTATGAGCCCTCAGGGCCAAAGATAATTTCAATATTGTCCTAAAAAATACTTACGAATAATAAAATTAAATTAGACATCAATAACGCTTTATCTATAGAATAGTAGTTTTATGATGCCGAAAAAATCACGGTATCGCTTTTCTCTGGTAGACCCACTTCTTTAAGTATGTATCTTGTATGAATAGAATGATCCGACAAATTGCATTTATTCTCGTTGCTCCTCTCGCCTCTAGTATCGCCGCGGCCGACGAAACCTTTAGTCTAAGTATTGCCAGCAGCGAGCAAATGAAAAAAGAGACGGTCCTCGCCATTGACTCTATTCAAAGCTACCACTTCACGAAGAAACCTCTGGCAAAAATAGATACGGAAACACTGCTGAAGAATTTTATGGAGGAATTAGACTATCACCACCTCTTCTTCCTCAAAAAAGATATCGAAGTGCTTACCTTAAGATTCCGGGATTCTCTCATAAATGTTTGGCTGGCAAGCGGTGATCTTTACCCTGCGTTTCAAATATTTGAAACTTACCGCGACACCGCACTTACCCGTCTCGATTGGATATTTGAACGAATCGACGGTGATTTTAACTTCGAGATCGATGAGACCTTTATTACCGACCGCTCTGAAGCAGAATGGCCGGACTCCATCGCTGACGCTGACATGCTCTGGAATAAGCGCTTAAAGTTTGATCTCCTGCAAGAACTGCTGAGGGATGAATCACTGGAACGCGCAAAAGAAAAAGTCAAACGCCGTTATCGACGGACTAAAAAAGATATAAATGAAATTGATGCCTATAATATTCAGGAGTTGTTCCTCTCCGCTTTAGCGCAACTCTATGACCCCCATTCCATTTACTATTCATCAGATTCCCTTGAAGAGTTCGCGATCACAATGCGTAATTCCCTGGTGGGAATTGGTGCCCTATTACGGGACGAAGATGGCTATTGCGTAATTCAACGATTGATCGCCGGCGGCCCCGCTGAAATGAGCAATCAACTACACCCCGGAGATACTATCGTGGAAGTTGCCCAAAAGGATGATGAACCCGTCGATGTGATTGACATGAAATTAAGCAAAATCGTAAAGATGATTCGTGGAATCAAAGGCACTGAAGTGCGACTGACGATAAAACCTGCGGTTTCTACTGATTCATCCGAACGGAATATTGTATCTTTGATACGCGATGAGATTCAGTTAACAGCCAATCTCGCTAAAGCAAATGTTCACGAAGTGCCAATCAGCGATGATAAAATATTAACGATAGGCGTGATCGACCTGCCAAACTTTTATGGATCCGGGGTGGGTGGAGAACCTGCGGAATCCAGCACCACTGAAGATGTTGAAGCGCTTATTGTAAAACTTAAAAATATTGAGATTGACGGGCTCGTCCTTGATTTACGCCGCAACGGCGGTGGCCTCCTTAGTGAAGCGATAAGCCTGACTGGATTATTTATTCCTAAGGGACCCGTAGTACAGGTAAAAGATACTTCGGGACGCATTCGTAAAGACTGGGATCGCGATCCCAAGATTGTCTATACCGGACCCCTGGCAGTCCTCGTATCCCGGCGAAGTGCATCTGCCAGTGAAATTGTTGCAGGCGCCTTACAGAATCATCGTCGCGCCATTATCATAGGCGATGCTTCTACGCACGGCAAAGGGACTGTCCAAGCAATATTTGAACTCGAACGCGGCTTGAGATTCGGAATGTTTTCCAAGCCCCCGAAGCTGGGCGCAACGAAAATCACGATCCAGAAATTCTACCTCCCCAATGGTGAATCCACACAGAAAGAAGGGGTGAAATCCGATATTATCATTCCCTCCGTAGATGAATTACTTCCAATCGGCGAATCCGACCTCCCGAATGCGCTCGCCTGGGACACAATAGAACCGTTGGATTGGTTGTCAAATTTAGTGCAAATGGATGATCGCTATATAATTGATGACGCCATGCTCGCCACTTTACGTCATCAAAGTGAGGATCGATTGCTATATTTCGATGAGTTTGCCTATCTCAGAGAAAACATTGATTGGTTTCAAGCTAAGCAGGATGAAAAAGAGGTTTCATTAAACTTAGAAAAGAGACGCAGCCTGAAAGAAAAAGACACTCTTTTTAAGGAATCGATGGAAGAGAGGCTCGATAAACTAAGTGAGATGAGCTATGCTTCAACGGAAGTGTTGCTCGATCTTTCGATCGACAAGAAGAATCAACATCAGGAAAAACTGCGGAAATCTATTCTCCCCAATGGCAAACCAAAGGTTAATCAATATTACCAGAAGGTTTACTATTATGCTCCGACTGAAAATGACGAGATCAAGGAAATTTATGTGGAGAGAATTGATTTTGAGAAAATGATCAAACATTTAGATGAAATTGTCTCGTTTCTTTCGCACAAGGCTGGGATCGAGTTATCCACTCAATCCATTGAGGATATATTGCAGCAATTTAAAAATGCTGATCGAAGTGAGGATTTTCTCGTTGAAAAAGCATTCTACACTCATTTTAAGGAGAAGCTTACGGCAGATGAAATCAACACCCTCCTCCCTTCATTCTTTAATAAGCTAATAGAAATCGACCCCCATATGTTGGATGATAATCCGGTCCTTGATATACCTTTACGAGAAAGTCTGCGCGTAGTCACAGACTGGGTAAAATACAGACTAAATAAAGAGCCCCCCATCCCCGTCACCGCTGGCGCAATCAGCAAGGGATAGAAAAAAATTATCCCCTTTTCATTTCCAAGCGAGAAAAAACCGCTCTCGTTGATGAATATCCAGGCGCGATTCCCAGCTTTTGAACCCTTCCTGCGCCGCAACTTCACGTAATGCTGCATGATGCTCGATACCTGTTTCCAGCGCAATAAGACCTCCTTCGTTCAAATAATCTGAAGCCTGAGAGAGAATGTACTTAAGGGCACTCAATCCTTTTTCCCTGGCTACCAGTGCATCTCGCGGTTCAAAGTCTTTCACCTCGGGCTGTGAATTCTCGCATTCTGTCACAGAGAGGTAAGGGGGATTGGCTACAATCAAGTCAAATGTTCCATTAATATTTTTAAACCAATCGGAAAAATTAAGCCTGACGCGTTTCTCTAATCCGTGTCGTTCAACATTTTCATGTGCCAATGACAAGGCTTCATCGCTGCAGTCTACAGCCAGCACCTGTGAATCTGGATATTGCTCGGCCAATGCTAATGCAATAGCGCCACATCCTGTCCCGAGGTCGACGATTTTACCCGGCGTATGGTCCAGGATATTTATGACAAGATCAACCAGCTCTTCAGTCTCCGGCCTTGGAATAAGTGCACGACGATCAACTTTCAATTGAATATTTAAAAAATCAACTTCACCTAATATATACTGTAATGGTTCACGTCTGCCCCGACGCCTGACAAATTCACGAATCTGGTCTACAAATGTCGATTCCAACGGACGATCATATTGCAAATAGAGATCTAATCGATTCAGCTTTAAAACTTGCGCGATAAGCGTCTCGGCATTGAGTCGAGCATTTTCTATTTTTCTAGCAGAAAAATAATCCGCTGTCTTATTAATAAGATCAATAAGGGTAAGCATACCCGAAATCTAATAAATTATTCTCTACGCCTAGTTTGAAAATAGCCCCAATGGCATTTTCAACTCTCATTAATTGAGAGCAATTCATCTATTTTAATTTTTTTATCAGCTTCCTGAAGAGCATGGATTACTTCATTTAATTCACCTTCCATAATATCTGATAGATTATGGAGCGTGAGTCCAATACGATGATCGGTGAGACGGCTTTGTGGAAAGTTGTAAGTGCGAATTCGTTCACTACGGTCTCCGGTGCCGATCTGACTGCGTCGGTGTTGGGCATAGCGAGCTCGCTCCTCCCCTTCCTTATGCTGAAACAGGCGGGCACGTAATACCTTCATCGCTTTTTGTTTATTCTTTAATTGTGAACGTTCATCCATACAACTGACAATTAATCCTGTCGGTTTATGAAGAATTTGTACCGCGGAATCAGTCGTATTTACCCCCTGCCCCCCCGGACCGCTCGCGCGGCTGACAGATATTTCAAGGTCACTCGGATCGATAAGGATGTCTACTTCCTCTGCTTCCGGAAGCACAGCCACGGTGGCGGTAGAAGTATGGATACGTCCGTTTGTTTCTGTAACGGGAACCCGTTGGACTCGGTGGACGCCGCTCTCAAATTTAAGATTTTTATATACCTCGTCGCCGCGAACATTAAAAATCACTTCTTTAAATCCATGTGCATCTGATATACTCGATCCGAGTGGTTCCACTTTCCAACCCTGTTTTTCCGCATACCGGACATACAATCGATAAAGATCAGAGGCAAAAAGTGAAGCTTCATTCCCGCCAGCTCCAGCGCGAATTTCCACGATTGTGTTCCGTGAATCGCTTTTTTCCGGTGGCAACATCGAGACAAGAAGATTATTATGCAGAGTTTCAGCATTCTCACGCAGTATTGTCAGTTCCTCCTCTGCTAATTCTTTAATTTCCGGTTCGCTCTCGCGATCATCCAGAATAGACTGATTCTCATTAATCTGCTTATCGACATTTTCCAATTCAAGATGAAGCGCTATTAACTTGCTCAGGTTTTGATGCTCGCGTGACAAATCCGCAGCACGACGGGCGTTTTGATAAAAGTCAGGCATCCTCATCTGCGCATCGATTTCTTCGAAACGCTTGCGAAAGGGTTCGATATCAGGTAAAGATTGCATGGGATCAATAATACTGCACAAGATACTAAATCAAATTATAGAGTAAATTGCACGTCTCAGCTTATAATATTATATAGTCCTCTTCGCAATGGCCCAAAACAATCTTCATAGCCAGAATATTGTCTCCTGCATCTGGGATTTCGACAAGACATTAATCCCCGGTTATATGCAGGCACCCCTATTTGCACGTTACTCCATAGATGAAAAAACTTTTTGGGAGGAAGTCAGCCAGCTACCACACATTTATGAAAAACAAGGGCTCAAGGTAAGTAAAGACACTGTTTATCTTAACCACTTGCTCAGTTATGTTCGCGCAGGAGTGTTGAAAGGTTTGAATAACGCAAAATTGCGAGAGCTTGGACAGGATATTCATTTTTACGATGGTTTACCCGACTTTTTCCATGAACTGAAAGAACTCGTTCATAGTAATGATGAATTTGCCACTCACGATATCACTCTCGAACACTATATCATCAGCACGGGCTTGGCTGAAATCATTCGCGGCAGCGCTATTGCATCACATGTAGATGGCATATATGGCTGTGAATTTGTGGAAAACCCACTCCCCCCCGGCTTCATTAATCAAAGCGATTTAGAGTTCGAAACTGATCGTGAAATTAGCCAGATCGGAACGATGGTAGACAATACGATTAAGACCCGTTTTATCTTTGAAATTAACAAAGGCTCAAACAAAAATCCTGAAATAGACGTCAACGCGGTAATACGTCCTGAGGACAGGCGAATCCCCATTCAGAATATGATATATATCGCTGACGGCCCTAGTGACATACCTGTTTTTTCAGTGGTGAAAAAAAACGGCGGTAAAACCTACGCTGTTTACAATACTGATCAGACTGATGAATTTGCCCAAAACGATAACCTCCTGCAGGTAGGCCGTATTCACGCATACGGTCCCGCTGATTATAATTCATCGAGCACCACATCTAAATGGATTAAAATGCACTTACTGCAAATTTGTAAGCGTATTGCAAAAGAACGTGATCAAACCCTGGAGGATCGTGTGAGTAAACCGCCACGCCATTTACATGATAAAAATGTCAATCCAACCGAGTCTGAGATCCCACAACAAAAGGCCCTTTTTGATGACGACAGTTGAATTACCATCTCCCCTTCTTTCTTATTAAGCAAAGTTGTGGCGTTATATGCAGCCCGGCATGAACCGGGAACGAGAGCATAAAATCCAAGGGATAGAAAATAAGAGGCCATATCCCGAAACCCATACGAGGGGCAGACTGTATACATCGGCCTGAACCAGACGAGAAGCAAGAACCAGCTTACCCAACTTAAAACGCGGCAATGCAAGTAAGAATGGAATTTTAATCCTGTTTTTCCTATTCAGGTAAAAATAGATTTCATGTGATGCCACTTTTAAAATAGGGATCCGGTTGCACGCCCACACATTACCCGAATTTTACTGATGACGACTTCATATCCATTCGAGACTCGTGTTTGGACTATATCTCAGCCTTGGTGGATGCTCCTTCTGAGACACAGCCTTGACTTATGCGATGAACCTGAATGCTAATTATTAAATACGATGATAAAAATAGGAATTATCAATGTATCTGATCGGGCCAGTGCCGGTGAATATGAAGATATACCTGGAAAAGAGGTTGTTAAAATATTAAGCTCTTATTTGATTTCAGAATGGGAAAAAGAATATGCAATTATCCCGGACGAACAGCCTTTGATTGAAAAAAAGCTAATCCAATTCACTGACGATAAAGATTGCTGTTTAGTTGTAACGACTGGTGGAACGGGTCCTGCCTACCGCGACGTTACCCCGGAAGCCACCGAAGCTGTCACTGAAAAAAAGATGCCTGGCTTCGGTGAATTGATGCGCGCCACATCACTTCAATATGTGCCGACGGCAATCCTCTCCCGGCAAACGGCCGGTATTCGTGGAAAGTGCCTGATCTTAAATCTGCCGGGTAAACCCAAGGCTATAGGGGAGTGCCTGGAAGCGGTATTCCCTGCCATACCTTATTGTATTGACCTGATAGGCGGCCCTTATCTGGAATGTGATGAAACTGTTCTTAAGGTCTTTCGACCAAAGAGTTGATCCCATAGGGGAAACCATCCGACCAGCCGATTGATGATAGCAGTCATCGATTTCATTTCTTAAAAAAGATTATCGTAAAATTGATGAAAATATATAAGATCCCTGAATTCTGAATTCTTTAAACAAATATATAGATTGATATAATGAACATTCTTATCGCCGAAGATGACCTAATTTCGCGAAAATTGCTCCAGACAAACCTGGAACAAATGTGATATCAGGTAACAGCCGCCGCCGATGGTCAGGAAGCCTGGGATTTATTCGACCGCGTCCCCTATCGCATTATCGTGAGTGATTGGCTTATGCCCTCCGTCGACGGTCTCGAATTATGCCAGAAAATTCGAGAACGCCCCAATACCGATTATACCTATTTCATCCTTCTCACGGCCAATGTAGGTGAAGAAAAGAATTACTTTGAGGCGATGAATAGAGGAGTGGACGATTTTCTAAGCAAACCACTTGATCGTCAGCAGTTGACCATACGTCTGCGCGTGGCCAAGCGGATTCTCAAAGATACTTCACGGATCAAATCATTGGAAAACATCGTCACCATGTGTGCTTACACAAAAAAGATAAAGATGGAAGATGAAGACTGGCAAAATATAGAAAGCTTTATCGAGACGCATCTGGGCATTAAATTATCGCATGGAATCAACCCGGATTATTATCAGCAAGTAATTGTTCCGGAAATCGAAAGGCTGAAACAGAAATCAGCTGAAGAATAAGTAGGTTCTCTTAAAATAGGGAACCTTCCCCAAACCCATTCTATGCGGTTCAGGGGCTCTCTTCCTTAAATGCGGTGAGGGGGGTTATTTCTGCCTGACTAAGTGCCTTAACCTTCAGTTTGCTCATCGCGTTTTTTCCCGAATATGTGAAACCCTTTTTGCTTTTTCTCCACGGGAGGAGCAACGGCGTCCATATCATACGTTCCTTGTTCGGCTTTACGCTGTTTTTTTCCTGATTTTGGTTTTGGCGTCAATTTGTCGATCTTATGCTGCAATTCAGCTTCTATAATCATGCGATTTGCTGCTTTTTTAGCTGCACGAATATCCGCATGTAACTGCGCCTCCGTATCCGACACCTCGTATCCCGGAACTTCACTGGGGGTAATTCCCATATCACTGAGCACACGCGGGCTGAAGATATCCTCGTAGGTGCTTCCATCTGGATTCAACGTTCTGGCAGTAATGAATATGATCAAATTGCGTTTAGATTCAACATCGCCTCTACTGCGGAAAAGTCTTCCTACTATCGGAATCTCCCCGATTACCGGCACTTTGTTCGAACTATTAGCTACTGTTTTCTCGATTAAACCGCCGATGGCCAGTGTAAAACCGTCTTTGATCGTGATGGTACTTTCGGTTCGTCGGGAAGTAATAACGGGAATGAGGGCTCCTCCAGCGCCACCAAAACTAATCTTCTCTTTTTCACTACTCACCTCTGGCTGGATATCAAGACTGATAAATCCCGCGCTATTTACTTGAGGGGTTACCTTAAGGTTGATGCCGATGTCAAGGTACTCGAATCCACTCACTTCAAAAGTACCGCGTTCATCATTATAACTATACTCAGGAATTGGGAAGCGGTCACCAATGGCGATGAGCGCCGGCGTGTTATTAACAGTTACTACGGTGGGATTAGAAATGAGTTCAGTATCGCTGAATTCACTCAAAAAGCTTAAAACTACATTAAAGGAATCCGCACTGAATACCGCTGTATCGAGCCGTCCTTGTACCGCACTATTGACCAGATTAAGCGTTTGATCTATAATATTTGTCGTCGCCACATTTGTCGCTGAGGTATCGGTTGAAGTAACAACACCATCAGTGTTTGTTCGCGTAAAATCATTTGAATCAGCAACACTGGAGTTAAGCGAATCACCTGCGGTATCACCGCGAGTTTGCGTTGTATCTTTATTGTATGAACGGTTAAAAGGCCCGGCAGAGATACCGTAGCCTGAGAGCGATGACCAGTTAATTCCCTGATTCCTTTCATCGCGATCAGCCACCTCAACAAATTTCGATTCGATCATAACCTGGGCATTCGGTCTGTCCAGACGATCAATGATTGCCTGGATATTGTTAAACTTTGATGGCCGTTCGGTGATGACAAGGGAATTGCTGCGAGAGTCGACCTGGATACGGCCGCCCGCTGCCGAGTCTACGAGGGGAGAGATCGATCCCTGCATTTCACCTGCGGAAGCAAAATTAATGATAAAGACGCGCGTTTCAACCGGCTCCTGCAAAAGATCTTCCTGGCTTTTAATTTTAATAATATTGCGATCACGGACCCAAGTATAGCCGAGTGGTTCAAGGACAACATCGAACACCTGCTGCCATGATACATTGCGTAGTTTTAAGGTGGTACTGCCGACGAGGGTGTCGGGGATGACAACATTCAACTCGAAGAGGTCGGCCACATTGCTGATAATTGTCCGTACTTCCTCATCCGGAAATTCAACGGTGATTGTATCTTCTTCCAGTGAAAGAGCCGCTTCACTCACCTCCTGCCCCGGGAACTCCAAGGTGACATCCATATCATCAGCCACTCCGACATCGTCAGGGAGATCAAGCATTTCATCCTCCGTGGTAGGCGCATCAAGAGTAAACTCTTCCATCTCATCGTCGAAGAAGGTCTCGGGTTCCTCCGGTATTTCAAGCGACATATCATCAATCTCGTCAACCATTGACTCTTCTTCTATTTCATCATCAAAGAAGGTCTCGGGCTCCTCCGGCGTCTCAAACGACATATCGTTAAACTCGTCAATCAATGACTCTTCTTCCATTTCATCGTCAAAGAAGGTCTCGGGCTGACTGTCTATCTCCGTTAGTTCCTCAGTCATTTCCATGTCCATCTCTGGAAATTCGGATTCTATATCGGCCGCCATCGTGTCCGTATCAACAGGTTCCGCGTCTACAGGTTCCATTTCCATTTCCTCTGTATCTACGGCTGCAGATTCGTCATCGATCATCTCCTATCCGTTCTCGGCTAAGATATCTGAAACTTCTTCGGTTTCGGGTTCAGACTCAGCATTCGTATTTTCCTGGCTCCAAACCGGGAGAACAAAAGAGAGAAAAATCAAAGTTATGAGTAGTTTTTTGGAGTTCATAATACGTACTTTGTTATAGTTATGTATATATAGCAGTGGGATATGGGGATTTATTGCTTAATTAAGGCTACTATCGCGCGTTACTCTTCCTTTTGAGCGAGCTTCCATAAAGCTGCTCGTTATTTTGGATTGATTGAGGCTTAGGGTAAAATCGCGACCTGTTATTTCGGAAATTTTTACATTATAAGTTTTACCTCTCATCTTCGCGGGAATGACATTTCCTTCTTGAAGCTTCGCTCCATTTTCGAGGATGAGAATACGTTTTTTCCCCAGGATGAGGCTTCCTTTAGGTTTTAAACTGTTTGCAACTTTCTGTAAGACGATCTTATCGGACAATAGACGCTCCTGGGTTTTTCTTACCACTATTTTCGGTTTATCTTTTTGCGGTTCGACATAGGGTTCAAAAGGATTTCGCCCTTTATTGAAGCGTTCCAGTAGCTCTGGATCTCCCGGGTTTAATATAGCGTCAGCATTGCTCAGGGTATTTTCACGTTTGTCTTTCAAGGATACACGTTCATCCTGGGCTGAGAGCTTACTGGGCAAACCAAGACTGATCAAAGCGCAATACATAATGATTATATAGAGGGATTCCTTAGTTATTTTCATTTTACCCCCAACACTGCCATTTTTAAATTTACTTGCACAAGATTGGGTTCTAGTTCACCGACAGCATTACAACTGAATCTATCAATACGCGTGAAAAACCTCCCATTTTGAAGTTCATAGATAAAATTTAGTATTTCTTTATAGGTTCCTGATGCCGATAAATCATAATATATGGGTGCATAATGTTCGCTCACTTCATCTTCGACGAGTGGCTTTTGCTGCAGATTTTCCAGCCGAACGCCACTGCGCTGTTCAATTTGGAATAAATACTGATAATTAATTGCCTTATCTCCCGGGACTAATAAACGTGAATCTATTTCTTCGCTCATCGCAGTAATTTTGTCTATATGCTTTTGCATATCTACGGCACGAAGATCGTTGTTTTGAATTACAGACCAGGACGTTTCCTTCTCTTCCAGATTTTCTTTCAAAGTCGGGACTCGGCCACTTCGTAAGTAAATGACCGCTACCAATACCAAAGCAAGCGCTACACTGACAACAGCGAGGGGGTATTGCTTAAGTTTTGCAATTATAGCTTCGGTATTCATTCTTCAGGCTTAAGTTCTATAACCATGGTGAAATTAAAAAGGCCGAGATCATCATCACGCACCATGGAATCCAATTGGGCTTTGTTAAGGATATCCTTAAACATTTCTAAATTTTCTATATTTTTAATGTAGTCATATACTGTTTGTGTCGCAGTCTCCGCGGTGCCATAGGCGGATCCTCGAATATTTAAGACATGAAGGGTGAATGTCTTTTTCCCCTCTGAGACCTCTTTAATGACGTAAGATATCTCTTTGAGAAGCATGGGGGGGGGGGAGCGTTTCTCCCAGATAAGAGAGGAAATCCGAAGGGTTGATCGGTGAATCAACAAATTCTTCCAGTTCTCTGACTTTCTTCGAGACATTATCAAACTTGGAACTGAAGTTCAGGTTCTTGCTGTTCTCTGAACTCTTTGCATTAATTTTTGATTCTAATTCGGTTATTTCTGAGCCAAGAGCATACCCGCCATACTCATTATAGATCAGGTAAAAAAATAATGCTAAAGCGATCGTTACCGATAATATATTCACAAAGAAGTCCGTCCGGATAACCTTTATATCCGGTAGGGCATCGCTATTGCGAAAATCAGGATGCCAGTTAGGTTGGATAACCTTTTTAGCTTTAGTTAGCGCCATCCTCAGGTATGCTGTAATTACCCATCAAGCTAAAGAGACTGAGCCAGCGGCTGTCGAGGTTCTCTAGCTGTACTTCGTCACTAACACTGACGCCCATCGACTGTAACCAGCCTGGGTAATCTAGATGTAATACCTCCACCCCTAAAGAACGGGATAAGGTCTGGTGAATCCAGTTTAGGTTTTTCGGTAATAGCGTAAGGAAAATTTGTCCAATAGTCTGACCCGTTTGCACTTCATAAAAACCCGTGGACGATTGCAGCTCTTTGAGCATTTTATTGAGCAGGGCCGAACCCATCTCGGTAAAGTCAAAGGTGTCTGAGTAAAAAAGTTTTTTCGCCGACTCCTCGTCTTTAAGATCAAGCTCTTTCTGAATAACCGGAAACATCCCATTCAATCCGTAGGGATAGGCCGTGTTACATCTACTTTTTCACTGTTAAGGATAAAGACGTTTGAATTTGTTGAAGTAATCTCAAGGACCAGCGTTGGCATTCCAATTTTTTTAAAGCGGGAATAATTTACTAACCCGCCCAGACTACTTAATGATCCCAACTCTATCCGCTCGGGATAAACGCCATACTTAATAATCTTTTCCTGCTCGGCGTTTAAATCTTCGGTCTGGGCACCACAGAGGACAAGTTCCTTTTGGTTTTGCACACCCTTATCTAAATCGAATTCACTGCCATCAACTGCATTCACGACAGAAGTAAGATTTTTACTGGGATCAATGCGAAATTAGTCGTTTAACAAATTAAAAAAATATGAGCTTCTTGAACGATAGCGCTTATAATAATAAGACTGTATAAGATATTATGCAAAGAAGAGAACCATTATAAAATATTTTTTCATCAAAACACAAGTTTTTTCCCAATATGAAATTACGTATATCTGAATGGGTATAATTATATTTTAACTGTTTTTCCATTGATATTAAAGATGAAAGCAATCTCCACAGTTGCAGATTACAATAGGTCTTAACCGGATTTTAAAACGAAAGAAATCAGACCTTTGAATTAAAATTCACCTGAATCCCGGTTGTTTATAATTGTGAATGAGTTTTTTACTCTTCTCTAAGGGAAATTATATAAAGTTAATTTTTATGAATGTATATCCGATAATAATGAACCATTCGATTAATGCTGCATCTAAAGCTGAAACCGCTTTTCGCTTTTCTTGAGCGCTGAAGAATTTCAGATCATAATACTTAAGCGGAACAATATTTCAATTTCCAGGATGATATGAATACAGAAAATGATTCGTTCTATTTAGGTCTTCGAAAATCTACAGATGAAGGACCATGCAAAAAGTAATTTGTGTGCGGGGTATTGCTATTGTTCTTGTAAATGATTTTTACAAAGAAGCACCCTCGGCAAAAACCCGCTTACCTTAATCTCGGGCAGTAGTCGGCTTGAGTCCATCTTGTGACAACATCGATCATAACAAGTGATGCCCCAATCGGAGACAAACTTTATTCAAACGAGCTCGATCAATAATATATTTAACGCCGTAAATTTTTACCTGCGTGACAGCGCAAAAAGGTAAAGTAGATTTCCCAAGGATGCGATAAAGGCAGCCACATAGGTAAATCCTGCCGCATCCAAAGTTTTACTTACCCCTGGAATTTCTGAAGGATCAATAATTCCCAGATTCGGCAATTGGGCTTTAGCGCGCCTGCTCGCATCAAATTCTACAGGAAGCGTTACCAGCTGGAAGACGGTTAATACAAGATAAACGAAGATGCCCAACTTGATCAGCCCAAGGATGCCAAAGAAAAAACCACCGATGATTACAAATGGCAGCAATCGAGAGGCAAAGTTCGTAATCGGAATCAGGGCCATACGTAATTGAAGTGCTTTGTAACCTGCTTTGTGCTGAATAGCGTGCCCAGCCTCGTGGGCGGCAACACCCAAAGCCGCTAAACTCGTGCCCTTATAATTCTGTTCACTTAAAGCAAGGCGTTTATTTACGGGATCATAATGATCGGTTAAATGACCACGAATGGCGACGATATTAACATCATCAATGCCTGCGTTTCGCATTACATAAGCGGCAGCTTCTCGCCCGGTAATTCGACTGCGGGAATTCACTTGAGAATATTTATTATAAGTACTGGACACCTTTGCCTGCGCCCACATACCGATAATCAATGGGACAATAAGAAATAATAGAAAGTTCATTGCTCTATAGTTATTTATACAGGGGATAAAACAATCTGTTCCCCTATCCAGCAAGTCAAGCCAAAGAACCTCTCAATAGTATGCGTTAAAGAGACGTAATTATGCTGGGTTAAAGCTTGAGAAGCAGCATTAAAAACCTCCCTTTTATCTAGCCAACCCGTCTCTAATAAGGAGCGCCTTTAGATCCGGATCTCGTCCCATAAAATCCTTAAATAGTTTGGACGGATCTTCTAAATTACCTTTATTGAGGATTTTTTCCTTGAATTCGCGCCCCACGCACGGACTTAGAACACCTTCAGTTTTAAAACGCGTGAAAGCATCGGCATCGAGCACTTCGGCCCATTTGTAAGAATAATAGCCAGAGGCATAACCGACGCTGCTGGCAAACAAATGAGTGAAACGCCGGATTATTGTAGGTGGTTTAGTTTTGCTTGGCGCATGATAAAGCGCGAGCATCTCTTCCAAAATGGAATCAAGATCACGCTCCGCAAATTGCGGAAAATGCATATGTAACTCCAAATCCATTTTCGCGAAAGATAATTGACGCATCATGATACGCGCGGATTGAAAATTTCGGGCGCGAATCATTTTATTATACAGTTTGTCAGGTATTGTCTTACCCGTCTTATAATGACGCGCAAATAGATCCAGACTTTGACGCTCCCAACACCAATTTTCCATAATCTGTGAAGGTAATTCGACAAAATCCCATGCGACATTGACGCCATTCATCGATTTAATTTCCGCTTCACCAAGGATGTGATGCAAAAGATGACCAAATTCGTGAAAGATGGTACTTACTTCGTCATGTGTGAGGAGAGCAGGTTTATCACCGACCGAAGAAGTCAAATTTCCACATATAAGTCCGAGATGCGGATCACGTTTGTTTTTTGCATGATTTATATCCCCCGTAATTAGATAATTCATCCACGCTCCGCCACGCTTGGATTCACGAGGGTGCCAGTCAGCGTAAAATGATCCAAGATGCCGATCGTCATGATTGTAGACTTCATAATATTTTACCTCTGGATGCCATACCTCTACCGGTTTCATCCAGGGTGAATAAGTATCGGGTTTAGGTCTTTCATTTTTATTTTTACTATTTGGATAAAGAGCCGGGCACTCTTTAATCTTTAACTCAAAGATTGATTCAAAGAGGGTAAACATACCTTTTATTACGCGGTCGATCGGAAAATAGGGGCGCAGTTCCTCTTCATTGAAGTCATAACGTTCTTTTCGCAATTTTTCTGACCAATATAAAAGATCCCAAGGTTCGATTGGTTCTTTAGATGATCCCGTCTTTTCCGCCTTGAATAATTCCAGCTCTTCACACTCCTTATCAAAGGTTTCTTTAATACGGCCATGTAAATCATCGATGAACCCAAGTGCCGTAGCCCCGTTCCTCGCCATACGTCGCTCTAAAATGAGATCGGCAAAATTTTCTTTACCCAGCAGTTTCGCTTTCTCTTCGCGCAAAGCCAGGCTTTTCCAGATTAATTCGCTATTATCGAAAGGTTCAGTGTGGCCAATCGCCGCGAAGGATTCCCATAGTTTTTTACGAATACGGTCACTCTCCAGATACTTCATTGAGGGGAGAAAAGAAGGGGTGTGTAAGGTAAATCGCCACTTGGGTTGTTCTTCCGAGCCGATGCCTTTATTTAAAGCACTTTGATGTGCAGCTTCTTTTGCGGTGGGGGGCAGTCCTTCGAGCAAAGCCTCATCATCCAGTATCAACTCATAATCATTCGTGGAATCTAAAACATTTTCAGAATATTTTTGCGTAACTTGCGCCAGTTCCTTTTCCAATTTTTCCAGAGATTGTTTCTTATCCAGAGGAAGATCTGCCCCGTGTTCGCGAAATTCTGCCATCGTCTCATTAATAAAACGTTTCTTCACCCCTCGGGAATTCCTGGCGTCATTAGTCTGTGCATATATCTTCAAATCCGACCACAGTTCGGCATTGAGAGATATCCTGGCGTAGAACTCGGATACTTCAGGTAGTAATTCATTATAAACTTTTCGAAGTTCTGGAGAATTACACACCGCGTCCAAATGATTCACTATTCCCCAGGCTACATTAAGCTGCTCTGTCGCTTCTTCGAGGGCAAGAAAACTACTTTGGAAAGTGATGCGATCTTTATCCTGTACGCAGATTTCATCTATACTATTCTGTGCTTCCATTAATGCCGTCTCAATTCCAGACTTAACATAATCTGTCATTAAAAGTGACCAATGAATATCGAATGAAATCTCGAGAAACGGATTATTCATAGTTCTCTTCTACCTGGTTTCAATACAATCTGAATCATTCATTATAAAGTTTATCCAATAATTAATAACTGAGCAGAATATTTTATTTAAGGCCTTATATCCTACCCTCGTCAAAAGATAAATTATTCCAGTTTTTTCTTAAGGATTCAGGGGTAGCGCCGCTCGCTCTCAATGCTTGCAAGCTAAGTGCATCATGCCGTTTTGCCAACCTTTTACCGTTTTCGTCACAAAGTAATGGGCAATGGTAAAAAGCGGGTGGGGTCCAGTTTAAAGCACGATAAAGCAGCAGTTGGCGTGCAGTGGAGAGTAATAGGTCTTCCCCTCTTACGATTTCAGTTATTCCCATATATTGATCATCGGTGACCACCGCCATTTCATAAGATGGAAATCCATCTTTGCGCCAGACAATGAAATCTCCGAAATCTATTCCCGCTATAAACTCAATTTCACCTGCCATCTCATCAATAAATCGAATAGCTTCACCATCAGGAACGCGAAAACGCCAATTTGTTTTACTGGGCGTTGAACGGTGATCAACAGATTTTTCCGGCGGGCGAAGAGAGGTTGGAAAAATCGGGTCAGATTTATCTTGGTGAGGCGCACTGAGAGCATTTAGAACGTCTTTTCGAGAATGTGAGCTTGGATAAATAGCACCAGCTTTATTCAACTTATCCCATACTTCCCGATAATATGATAAGCGTTTACTTTGATCATAAGGAGCGTGTGCTCCTCCCACGTCAGGACCTTCATCCCATTCAATACCAAACCATCGCAAATCTTCGAAGATGATTTTCGTAAACTCGGGTTTACAACGCGAGTAATCTATATCTTCATTGCGATATACAAGCGTTCCGTTTGAATTTCTGGTTCGTTCCTGTGCCATCCAAAATGTACTTGCATGACCTAAATGCAGATGGCCGGAAGGAGAGGGCGCGATGCGCCCCCTGTATGATTCATTAAGGGGAAAGTTCACTTTAGTTGAATCACTTATTTCACAATATCACGGTGGCATTGTAATTTATAACTACAGCTCACTCCTTTGTCTTATAAACTTGCTCTCGACAAATTAAATCTTATATACAAATTTAAAAATTGATTTTTCATTAGATTCGTTTGCTTTTGAAATATTCAATGGGATTAATCCATCCCATGGTAAATATTGAATCGCAGATGCGGTCGGATTTACCCTTGGCTATAAATAGCTTTCACCTATAAGATTAAATTTTTATGGATTCAACAACGAGTGTAAAAGCACCCTCAGAAGGTGTCACTCAATTTTCAGAACTGGGTTTATGTAAAGCTGCTCTGCGCGGAGTGGAGCTTCAGGGCTATACAGAACCGACACCGGTGCAAATCCAGGCTATACCCATAATTCTGAAAGGAAAAGACTTAATCGCCGGCTCTCAAACGGGCACAGGGAAAACAGCTGCTTTCGCTTTACCTATCCTATCACGATTAAAAAAACATGGCCCGTGTCGATGTCTTGTCCTCGAGCCAACACGCGAACTGGCGGCCCAGGTTAAAGATGCATTTATTACTTATGGGAACGGGTTTAATTTACGTGTAACGCTTCTGCACGGAGGTGTAGGGTACGGTCGTCAGCTTGATGATTTTAAGCGTGGCATTGATATCATAGTGGCAACACCGGGAAGGTTGTTAGACCACTTGAGCCAAAAAACGCTCCATTTAAAAACCATTGAGATCCTTGTCCTTGATGAAGTTGACCGGATGCTTGATATGGGATTTTTACCGGACGTCCGACGCATTATCCGCCAATGTCCTCAAAAGCGTCAAAGCCTGCTATTTTCTGCCACGATACCAACTGAGATTGAACGATTAGCAAACTGGGTCCTCCATAATCCTGAGTGCGTTGATATTGGAGGTGGCAATTCCACGGCCGAAACGGTCAAACATACCATTTATCCTGTGGACGACCGCCAGAAATTCGATCTCTTACTTGCTCTTTTAGAAAAAGTTGAATTTCACAGCGCTATTATTTTCTGCCGCACCAAGGCAGGTGCCGATATAATAGCTCGGTGGCTGGAAGCTGCTAATCACTCGGTGGTCACACTACACGCTGACCGAACACAAAAAGAACGTGATAAAGCTTTGAAAGGTTTCAAATCGGGAAATTACGAAGTGTTGGTGGCAACGGATATAGTTGCACGCGGAGTTGATATCACCACTGTCAGCCATGTAATCAACTATGACATTCCCCAAAATCCTGAGGATTACGTTCACCGCATCGGACGCACTGGCAGAGCTAAAAATGAAGGGGATGGCATGACTCTATATTGCCCGGGTGAGCAGAATTATCTTAAAGCTATCGAGCGATTTATCGGGCAGGAAATTCCTAAAGTGAAACTCGATGGCTTTAATTATAATTATATACCCTTTCTCGATGAGAATAAAACTTTACCGAAAAGACGAAATCGCGGGTTTCAATCGAAAATAAATTTCTCGAGTGGCCGACGTCGCTAACGATCAGGCAGGTACTGCTTAAGAGCAGAATTTCAGCTCTCCTCAAATTTACGGTTAAAAAGCTCCTCGATATCGTCGAGCAACTCCACCGCCTGGTCGCCGGTTGCCGCAAATCGCAGTATTGTATTTTGACCGGCTGCTAACATCATTATTCCCATTATGCTTTTACCATTTACCTGCTCTTCGTCCTTTTCAACCGCGACGTCAGCATTATATTTATTAGCGATGCGGACAATCATCGCAGCCGGACGGGCATGAATGCCTAATTCATTCTGAACGGTCAGAATACGTTCGTGAACTTGGGAAGCAGATTGAGGTTCTTCTTTATCCATTCAAACTGTTAAAAAGTTCGCGTCGAATTTCCATGGATGAAACACTGAAAATCAATTTTATTATTATAGTTCAAACCGTTTCAGGAATTAAATCCTGTTGGGCACGCCAAAGTTGAGCGTAGCGGCCATTGTGTTCCAATAGTGAAGCATGATTACCTTTCTCAATTATATTACCATGGTCCAGAACGACAATATGATCCGCCCGCTTTACAGTAGACAGACGATGGGCGATAATAAGAACGGTGCGGTCTTTCATAAGTATATCCAGTGCTTCCTGAATCGCCTTCTCGGTAATGCTGTCGACACTTGAAGTGGCTTCATCAAGGATAATCAGAGGCGGGTTTTTCAAAAGCACGCGAGCAATTGTCAGCCGCTGCTTCTCACCCATGCTCAGGCGGATTCCACGTTCCCCGATATTTGTTTTTATGCCATAAGGCAAGCGGGAGACAAATTCCCAGGAACGGGCTCCTTTCAGGGCAGTGATAATATCATCCTCGGACGCGTTCTCCCTCGCCAGGCTTAGATTGTCCTCGACCGTGCCATCAAAAAGGAATGGATCTTGTGCGACAAATCCAATATTACTGCGCAGATCGCCGATCTCTATCTCATTCACATTAATCCCGTTAATAGTCAGCGAGCCATCGGTTATGTCGTAATAGCGCAAAAGAAGATTAGCGACGGTACTTTTACCCGCACCGGTATGACCCACCAATGCGGTCACTTTTCCCGAGGATAAAACAAGATCCAGATTTTCGATAATTTCTTCACGTTCGGGATAGGAAAAGTAAGCGCCCTGATAAACCACTTCAATTAATCCAGTGGGAAATGGTTTGGGATGTTCAACGTTGTGAACAATTAATGGTTGATCAAGTATATCAAAAACACGTTCACCGGAAACCTTGGCCTCACTGAGCAAATGATTGAGATTATTCAGGCGATTGATCGGTTCGTATAGCATGGAACAATAAGCAAAAAATGCCACAAACTGCCCAAAGCTAAAATCCGCATCATGAATTAGTTTATAGCCCCCCATTCCGACCACGGCCACCGTCCCCAAACTGGCTATGTAACTGGACACGGGGCTGTAAATAGACCAACGGAACATAGCGCGGAGATTATTCATACGCAGGTCTTGTGCTTGCTTAATAAATCGCCCATGCTCCCGCCCCTTTAAGGCAAAAGAATGAATGAGACGATTTCCTTGAATATCTTCAATGAGAAGACTGTTCAGTTCACTTGCTGATTCACGGACTTTTTTCCAGTTGCGGCGTGTGGCACGAGAATGCTGCCAGGCAAGTATAAGTAATATGGGCACGGGTGCCAGGACGAGTACCGCCAATTTTGGCTCCATCCAAAAGAGCATTGTCGTGATTCCGGCAATAGTGAGAATAGCAACGCTGCCTTGTTCGGTTCCATCGAGAAGCCCGCGCTCGAGATTTTGCACATCTTCGATCACGCGGGAAGCAACTTCACCACTTTTTCGACGATCATAAAAAGAAACGGGCAAATCTAATAATTTGGCGTGGAGATCACGGCGAAGATCGAGTAAAACTTTCTGTTCTACCGTATTATTTACACGGATACGCAGACTGTTTAGAAATTCACGGCTGAAATAGCATGTAGCTACGAGCAATATGCCCCACCATAAGTATTCAAAACGCCCAGCAGTGATGATATCGTCAAAGACCCATTGAATAATACGCGGCACCGCCAGGAGAAATAGCATGCTCCCCACAGCGAGAAAGAGGGTCAACCCAAAGAGGTATTTATAACGGAAAAGATATGCTGAAACACGCCAGATAAAATGCATTGCTAAAATAACTTGTTTATGGAGATAGATTTTGGCTTGGCATCCCTAACAAGTGCAACACATTATTTTAACCCACTATGGCAAAACCTGACACTGGTGAAGTCCTCTATGATCTTCCCTCTCCCTATGTTCCCCACACTTGCGGACTATTGCACCTCCCTCGTTTTATCGCAAAAATACGTAAACATCTGAAGGGCGAACTCCCCCCCTCCTATCAGAGAAATTTTACCCGTGGATTCGACGGTTTCCTCTGCCTTCATCTTGAAGTCGATCCCCAGGAAATTATCGAGGCGGTGCGAACCAGTCATGATGATTCAGAACTTGATGCTAAACTCAAAGATTTATTTTCCGAAGATCTTCGCGTCGAAGTATGGAACAGGGAATTAGTGCATAAAGGCACCCGTGGTATGGGAAGGGAAAAGCTTGAGGAAATTAAAACCGAAATGGGAATCGCGGACCGCTCAGACCTGCAATCATTTGCTGATATGATCGAATATGATGAAGATCGTATAGACTGACACTCGGCAATTTATTCAGTTATTTGCTGCCGACAAAAACGATAATTCTTAAGCGTATACATTAACCCGTTCTACCCCCAATATAGGGGATAATGATAAGCCTATGAGGAAACCGACGATCGCTGTATTAACTCTTGCCGTAGCTGCATTTTTTTTGCTCTTTGGTTATGAATGCGCGCGTAGCGCTTCGGTCTCACTTTTTCTTGAAACTTACGGAGCCCATCGATTGCCGGTGGTCCTGGCACTGGGACCAGTGGGAACCATAATTCTACTCTTTGGTTATGGCAGGTTGCTCTCGCTCGCCGGGACTGAACGCACTCTTTTTTTTACCACACTCTTGTCAGGCTTGGGTATTTTAGTCTGTTACCTGGCAATAAGCCAGGGGAGTAAAGTGGCAGTGGGCGGTGTCTATGTGCTTCGCGAAGCCTATATCGTCATCCTCATCGAACAGTATTGGTCATTTATTGACAGCACGCTCAAGTCTGACCAGGCGAAAAATATCAATGGACCAATTTGTGGAATAGCTTCACTTGGAGCCATTAGCGGCGGCTTATCAGTTGGTCAGTTAAGCGGGTGGTTAGGCACCGATTACCTTCTTCTTCTCGCCGCATTCTCTTTGATTCCGGCCGCTTTTTTTTCCGCTCTTGCATTCCGGTTAGGGGGAGAACCAACCCCGCCTTCAAAAGATCAGCATGATAAACGTGGGGCTCTCGACTTAAATCTCTTTCGAAGAAATCGGACCGTTCTGCACATTGCTTATCTTATTATCCTGACGCAAGTAATCGCCACCGTCCTCGAATTGCGATTTAGCAGATCCCTCGAGGTGGCAATACCGATGATGGATGAAAGAACAGCATACCTGGGAAATTTCTACGCGCTGCTCAATACTACTGCCTTCATATTTCAATTTATAATAACTCCCATAATGCTCCGGTCCTTATCATTGCGCCAAGTTCATATGGTTATCCCACTCGTACACATAACTGCTTGCGCCATACTCATAATACACCCTACCCTGTTAGCGGGAGCCGGAGCTTATCTCCTCTTCAAAGCATTAGATTATTCAGTATTTCGTGCGGGAAAAGAATTACTCTATATCCCGCTATCATTCAACGCTCGTTACCGGGCTAAAGAAGTGATAGACGCCTTTATTTACCGTGCCTCGAAAGGTTTAACTTCCGGATTCATCGCATCCGCGGCGATACTGTTTGGTCGATTGCCAGGTGTGATTTATCCATCTATAGCCGTTCTCTCATCCGTGGTCTGGTTATATCTAATAAACCAACTTACGCGTAATCATAAATAGACCCAGCGTTACTGTTGGCTATGCAGAAGATAAACCGTAATCACTCTGGACCATGGGTGGATTAGCACTATTCATCATCAACGCCAATTCCACCGTATTTAATTATCAACGTAAAAACATTCTTCAAACCAGGATTATTCAATCAACTAATAAGATTGGGATAATACATCATCTTCCATAATTTCCCCGGATTCGAGTACTTCGAGATTTACGAGCTGATTAATTTGCTCACGCACCCTATCGCTGCTTAGAATTCCATAGCTTTCACCCCACAGATCATGACCTATAGCCAGCTTATCGCGAATTATAATATCCCGTGAAAATTCGAGGAATTCATTTTCTACCTCTCTTGAGATTTCTCGATTTGCCTCAATCATCGCTTTATGCGCCGGTGTGAAATCACCCTCCAGATATTCCTGCCAACCCTTGGTGAACGCACGCATAAACCGATTTACCGCTCCCTCGTGGGTCTTTAAAAATTCGGTGTTAGCTGCGAGGACAATAGAATTCATATACCCGCTATCCCAGAGGTTAAGTGATTTAGGTTTCACCCCTTCTTTTTCAATAAAATAAAACTCGGCAATATAAAATCCCTCCTGAATAAATTCTTTGTCAGAAATAAATTGACCGAGACCAAAGTTTTGAGGAATGACATTAAAATCGATACCATATTTCTTTTTCACATACGGGATATAAAGCGCTTCAGTTCTCGCCATTATCGTTTTACCATTCAGTTCTTCAAAGCTGTTTATTGGATTATCGGCATGGAGCATGAGACCAGAAGGAGAATTATGAAAAACCGCACCAATAATTTTCACGGGTAAATCTTCGGTCGCGGCGAGAATTATTTTTGTGCTGTCTGATTGTCCTATCTGCGCGCGCCCTGAAGCCAGCATTTGCGTGACAAGGACGTTGTTCCCACCACTGACTAAAGTGACATCCAGGCCCTCATCCTTAAAATAATCATTTGCTAAGGCCTGATAGAGCCCCCCGTGCTCGGGTTCGGGAAACCAGTCAAGTTGAACCGTAATCGGCAATAACCCATTCTTCTCGGTGACAGATTGAGAATTATTATTGCTACAAGCTGATGCCAATAAAAACACCGAAAAGATAAGAGGAGAAAATAGACTGCGTTTCATATATATTAACTCAAACTTCCCCTTGTATCACTGTGAATATAGAAGAAAAGGATATATGCTTGTTAATGTGTAAATTGTTGAATAAGCATCATGGACTAGCTCAAGATGCTAGTGGAGCAGCTGCGTCATGAATACTCCTGATTTCGATAAAATTATTATTCGCGAACTTTCTGTCCATGCAAAAATCGGATACTCATCCGATGAGCGCGCCTTTCCCCAGCGCTTATTGCTAGATATTGAACTTGGCATAGGCCCCTGGCAACCCGGCTCGCAGGAGGGGGATCTTGGCACAACCATATGTTATTCTACGGTGAAAGATTTAGTGGAAAAACATATTCAAAGTAAGAAGTGGATTTTATTGGAAGAACTGACAAACGATATTTGCTCATTGATTTTTGAAAAATACGCGTTGGCCAGGCAAATAAAAATAGTGGCAAGAAAGTTTGTTGTTTCCGATACAAAATGGGTGGGAATAGAAATAATACGTAACCGTCCTTAAGAAATCCCAGTAACAGCCCGCAGTCTATGCATGCTAGAGAATTCAATTTCTCCTTCTGGAAAGATAGCATCGCTCGCGATCCCGATAAAGCAGCGCGCTGTTTTTTCGATCGCATAAAATCACTTCCTGAAGACGAACTTACTGCCTCCATTAGTTCCTTCATAGATGAAAGTAGATTAATTGAAAGTTTTGCGAATGCCGCTGACAACCTTCATCGCCCTCTGGGGGGCGTCCCCTTTTTCCTGAAAGACCTCTTCGACGTCGCCGGTTACCCGACACACTGTGGATCGAAAGTTCTTCCCGATATTGGAGAAAAACCTGAAAAGTCTTGTCCTCTTTTTAAAGACATTACTGAAGAAGGTGCGATATATTGCGGTAAAACCCAGATGAATGAATTTGCTTATGGTCTCGATGGGCTTAACCCGCACTATGGGGACTGCCCGCATCCACACTTTTCGGACCGGTTAAGTGGGGGATCAAGCAGCGGATCAGCCTGGGCTGTGGGAAAGGGTATTACACCGTTGGCCTTTGGGACCGATACCGGTGGGTCGATACGCGTTCCTGCTTCATTCTGCGGAATTTACGGACTGCGTTTACAACCCAAGCACAAATGGGTTGACGAAGGCTGTTTTCCTCTGGCTCCTACTTATGATTCAGCCGGTTGGTTCACAGCGAGCGCTGAAGATATGAAAGTCTGTATCGAAACCCTGCTATCACCTGAGCACGACAATAAAAAATTGCGCGGCCTATACTTCGACGACGCAGGAATAACCATTGATAGTGAAGTGCAGAAAAAATATCGCCAGATGGCAGATCAACTTCAGCTGGAACGAAATGATTCAGTAGAAAATAGATTAACCGCTATTTTCAACAATTCAGAAAAATATTATGCCGTTCTGCAAAGTTGCGAAGCCTATACTATTCATAGTAAATGGTTAGACAACCAACACGAGCATTACGATCCAGCAGTCTGGCAGCGAATTAACCGCGGCCGTTACTGGAAATCAGCGGTTATTGAAGAAGCAGAGAAGCAACAGGAACATATTCGTAACACCCTGTCTGCGATACTCAAAGAATATGATTATCTTGTCATACCATCCGTCCCTTGTCACGCGGTAAGAAAGATTGATTTGAGCCAGGGATTTCGAGAAGGATTATTGAGACTGAACACCCCCGCCAGCATGGCCGGTTACCCGGTGTTAACTATTCCTGTATATTTACCCGACGGGTTAAGTGGTGGTTTGCAGGTAATTTATGCTGACGCTGACAGCCAAATACCAATTAACATCCTCGACAAACTAATCAATTCGAGCGACTGACAACCAAAACATTTGCGTATAAAATACCTGTTTATAATTCATCGATAAATTAAACACGAAAAAGCCGCCGGGCTCTACCCGGCGGCTTTTTCTTACCAAACTACAAATTAAAACTGTGAAATTATCTTCCTTTGCTCAAAAAAAGTATATGATTAGTTAGTTGGACGTAATTTCATATGAAACGTTCAATAAAACATAAATTATTTAAAAAAATATAAAATAGGATGATTATTCAGTGTCTGGCATATTTATATTAAAAATATGTTAAAAATAAATGGAAATGATAATACACCTGCTAAATTCTCTATAGGACTTATTGCAGAAGTAATTTCAGCGTGTCTATTAAGGAAATAATATTTCCTATTTATATAATCATAATAGCTGTAAAGGTAACTTCTCTTACAAGGCACTCAGGAATTTTGGGTCATCAGATGATGACCTTGATACTGGATAAAATGAACATTCCAAAATTCTCCATTCAATCGCTAAGCGAGGGAAACAACCTTGCAACAATGTCGCTTTTACTATTAAATGCGATTTTTAAAATATTATAGTAGATTGTTACGAGGACATTAGAATAAATCTATAATATCACACATACTAAGCAGAATGGACCTTTGAGAAGGAGCTCATCAGCTTATACTTTAACGCTATTATGATTCCATTTTTAGATTTAAAAGCGCAGTACCAAAGTATCAAAGAAGAGGTTGATGAAGCCGTATTAAAAGTACTGGAAAGCTGCCAGTTCGCACTGGGAGAGGAAGTAACTTCGTTTGAAAATGAAATGGCCCGTAATTGCAATGTCACTCATGGGATCGCCGTTAACTCCGGGACCAGTGCTTTGCATCTTGCTTTAATCGCTGCAGGTATTGGTCCAGTGGATGAGGTCATTACCGTACCTTTTACTTTTGTTGCCACCGTTGCCGCTATTGACTACACCGGTGCCACCCCCGTTTTCGTGGATATTGAACCACAGACCTATACCATGGATGTGGGTCAGATTGAAGGTGCAATTACTAAGAAAACTAAAGCAATTGTCCCCGTTCATCTCTATGGTCAGGCCGTTGACATGGATCCCATAATGGAGATTGCAAAGCGCCACGGTCTAATCGTTATTGAAGATGCCTGTCAGGCCTATGGTGCGGAATATAAAGGTGTACGCGTCGGGGGAATTGGTGACCTCGCCTGTTTCAGTTTCTACCCTGGAAAAAACCTGGGTGCCTACGGGGAAGGGGGTATCACCCTGACCAATAATGAGGAATATGCTCGGATCATTCGTATGATGCGCAGTTGGGGTGAGGAGAAAAGGTATATTCATAAACTGAAAGGATTTAATTATAGAATGGATGGGATTCAGGGCGCGGTGTTAAGAGTAAAACTACGCCATATAGAAGGGTGGACAGAAGCCCGTCGCAATCACGCTAAAAAATATGATGCCCTCCTGAGTGAAACTGATTTTATCACCCCATATGAGTCCCCGCACAATCGCCACGTTTATCATATTTACGCGCTTCGCGTCCCGCACAGGGATTCTCTTCGCGAAGCACTTGAGGCAGAGAATATTCAAACCGGAATCCATTATTCTATACCCGTTCACCTTCAGCCTGCTTATCTCGATCTTGGCTATAAGCCAGGTGATTTTCCTTGCTCAGAAGCAGCAGCAAAAGAACAACTTTCACTTCCTCTATATCCTGAAATGGCGACATCGGCTCCCCAGACCGTATTCGATGCGATAGTAAAGTCTGTGCCTCAGGTTACTCATTGAGGGACAACTTATAGATATTGATGTCAATTTCTAATAAACCGGGATTTATCATCGGCGGAGCCCCACGATGTGGAACTACCTGGCTGTATCATTTATTGGAAAAGCATCCCGAGATCTTTATGGCAAAACCGATACAGCCGGAGCCAAAGTTTTTTCTCGTCGATGACCTCTATGCGCACGGAATTAATTTTTATCTTAGCAACTGGTTTTCTGACATCGGTAATGTTAAAATAGCGGGTGAAAAGAGCACAAACTATTTGGAAAGTGCGGCAACCGCGAAACGGATTCAAACGCATTTTCCAGGAATAAAGCTTGTCTTTATCTTACGTGAACCTGCGGAACGGGCTTTTTCAAACTTTCAATGGTCACGTGTGAATGGCCTTGAAAATGAGGATTTTCCCAAGGCCCTGGAATTGGAAAGCGAACGCGAAAAACATTTGCCTGATGCTCTTCGTTTTTCCCGGCCCTATGCTTATTATTCCAGAGGGTTATACGCCAATATGCTTAAACCTTATTTCGACCTCTTCAGCCATGATAATATTCTATGTTTAAAATATGAGAATATTAAAGATTATCCCGAACACCTGGCTGAACAGTTGCACCGTTTTCTTGGCGTTGAAATACGCTCCATTGACTCACAAAATATCGGGGTAATAAATCCTTCGGTAGTTAAACCAAATAAAGAGTCGATACCTGACAGTATCATTAAAAGATTAAAGGAGCGCTATACCGAGCCAAACGCCAGGTTGGCTCACCTCTTAGGTCCCGACTTCGAAATCTGGATGAATTAATCTTATGAGCCCCCATTCCGAAAAACCCTGTGTCTGCCTCCTTACCCCTGTTTACAATGAAGAGGATAATCTTCAGCGCTACGAAGAGGAAGTGAAGAAGGTCTTATTGTCATCTAAGGTATATAATTTTAAGATCCTTTTAATTGATGACGGCAGTAAAGACAGAAGTTGGCAATTAATCCGTGAAATATGCTCACGGGATTCAAGATTTACAGGCATACGTCTTTCCCGAAATTTTGGTTCTCATATTGCGTTGAGCGCCGGCTTGGACCAGGTTGAGGGCGATGCTATTGGAATACTGGCCTGTGATCTTCAGGATCCTCCTGAAGTTATTCTCAGATTTCTTGAAAAATGGAGAGCGGGTGCAAAAATTGTTTGGGGGCGACGACAGACGAGAGATGATGGGTTCTTTCGCGTTTTAGCAAGTAATACTTTTTTCAGGTTGATCCGTCGATATGCGATGCCCCATGGTTCGAAATTTACGACGGGCAGCTTTCTTCTTATGGATAGACAAGTCGCAAAGTGTTTTCGCAGTTTTGAGGAGAGCAACCGCATCACATTCGCACTCGTAGCCTGGACTGGATTTGACCAGGAGGTTGTGAACTATCACCGCAATCCACGGATTGCTGGCATCTCGGGGTGGAGTTTTGGCAGAATGCTCAAGACAATGTATGATGCTTTTATTGGATTTTCCTTCATGCCCGTGAAAATAATGACGATGACTGGAATTTCTGCGTTTCTGATAACCTTCATTCTCTCCATGTATTTATTGATATGCTGGTTCATGAAACAAACGATTCCAGGTTGGACCAGCCAGATGCTGGTATTGGCTTTCTTTTTTGGTGTCCAATTTTTATTGATGGGACTTATGGGCGAGTACCTATTCCGGATTTACGCGGAAGTAATTCGACGACCCCTTTACTTTGTAAGCGATAAAATCAGTTCCGATGGCAGAGATAAAAACGATGCCAGTTGAAGAATTGACCACAGTCTCAGTTAAAAACCATTCCAAGAGGCCCCATCTAGATTGGATTGATGGTGATTCTTTTATACTCCCGACCAGGTTGCTCGATAATCCCTTGCTGGTGGACCAGATAGATTCTAATGGAACCTTAACGGTAACGGATGAAATTCCTGAAATTAGTCCTGAAGTTGCCACAACTTTACGACTGCATGCCTCCTTTAATGACCGCAAACCAGCATCCAGCCGTTTTCCCCTCTCCTACCAAATTGTTCCGCCGAGCGTTCGAATGATTCTGGCTTCTGCCATCGGTCGATGGAAACGCCACCAACAAGAACGGTGGGCAGCATTTCCTCGATGGCCAATAGACTTGAGCGCAGATTTCCTCGACGATTTGTTGAGCCCTTACCCTTCACCTTTTGCTCTTGGTCCAACCCCTGTTATTTTATCCCATGACTTGGATTCACCTGAAGGATTGGAGAATGTAATTAAATTATTCCTGCCCATAGAAGAATCCGTTGGAGCTTGTTCAACTAATTTTATCGTACCCTGCAGTTGGTCCATAAATCATGATCTGTTAAATGAACTAAAGGATCGTGGACATACCCTTGGAATTCACGGCTATGACCATAGCAATACGACGGCGTTCTCAAATTCTGAAGATCGGAAAAAACGGCTTTATGCGGCACAGACCCTTATTGATGGTTACGCAATTAAAGGTTATCGCTCTCCTTCTCTTATACGCACACGAGAACTGATTAAAGACCTGGCGTCAATCTACAGCTATGACAGCAGTATTCCGACATCAGGTGGATTATTTCCCGTACCTAATAACGGATGCGCAAGCGCCCGCCCGTTCAACATTGAGGGAATTATTGAAATTCCACTAAGTATGCCAAGAGACGGGAGTTTGCGTTTTTTAGGTTACAGTCCAAACGATATTTTTGAAACATGGAAATCTTGCGCGGATATAATCTCCCGTTCGGGTGGCATTATATTTTTACTCACTCATTGTGAGTATCGCTTTTCCGGTAATCCATCTATGCTTGAAGCATACCAAAATTTTCTACACTATATCAATGAATCCGATGCGTTTACCTGGAGCACACCCGCTGATATTCTGGAAAAATTCTGCGGTTGATAGTGATTAATCGAAATTTCCACCTATGGAAAATTTTATCGATACGGTTTATACAGCCAACCAAAAGCATCTCAACCGTTTTACCGATGTAATCTTACGCTATTTTGATGAGGTCCATTCATTCCGCATACTCGATATTGGTTGTGGAACTGGAGAGCAATTATTTGCTTTGTCGGAAAATTTTAAAACCGCTTCATTTATCGGTGTTGATGTATCGGATCCGAATATTAAAATGGCCAAAGGAAAAGCTGAAAATATCTCCTCTCGTCAACAATTCAGCTTTATCAAAAGCGATTACTTAAAGCTCGGCATTGAACCCTGCCAACTCATTGTCTCAGACAGCACATTGCACCTCATAGCAGATCCCACACCGCGGTTGTTTACAAAGATTTCCGAAGATTTGACCCCAGGGGGAATCCTCATATTTACCATGCCCTATATCTGCTTTTATAACAGTATTCTCGTCACTATCCGTCGTTTATGCCGACTCCTCCGCGGGAGAATTACCGATAAAGTAATTTTTTTAATAGGAAAATTAATGCACGCCAACCGGCTCTCTGAAACCGAACTAAGACAACGGGTTCAGTATATGTATCTATTACCTTATCGTTATCTCTCTGCCCCATTTATTGAAGAACTGAAAAATGAACATTGTTTAGAGTTAATCGATGATACCTCAATAACCCATGAAAGTCTGGCGCAACCCAAACACCGAATGGTCGTTTTTCGCAAAAGTAAACCACAATGAAATGGGTTCAGATCCTTAAATTGTCTGTTAGTTTAAGCCTCCTTGCGGTGGCTTTTTATCTATTAGATTGGACTAAGCTTTTTGCTGCGGTTAAAGAAATCACCCCGTGGATTTTTATCTGGGCAGTTTTTATTTCTATCCTTGTTAATGGGGTTCTTGCTATACGTTGGCATCAATTAACATTAAAAATTGCATCCCTGCCATTGCTCGAAAATTTCAAACATTATTTCTATGGCAGTTTTCTAAATTTTTTCACTCCTGCTAACATTGGGGGTGATGCTTACAGGTTGATTGCTTTAAAGCGCCATGTTCCGAGAAGCTTTGTAATTATAACAACCTTACTCCGAGAAAGATATCTTGGATTGCTCTCATTTTTTATCGGCTTTATCTTTTGTTTTGGCAGCTTATTTATTTTCAACACCTCATCTTTGATCACGGTAAAGAAAATATATTATTATACTGGCTGCATCGTTGCCCTTGGCACCGCCGGCCTCATCTTTACTTCACCTATTATTACCGCCATTACGCAATTTAAACGCATTCGTTCACGTGAACGTGTAGTAAATATCTTAAATGGTTTTCGTGATGCCGCTCATTTTGATTCGTTAGCCGATTTTTTAAAACTTATGGGTTTGTCCTTGGTCGCCCTATTCGGTTGGCTCATTACTGTTGGTATTGTAGGGGTCGATTTAGGAATGGAAATTTCCTGGTTTTATTTAGGAGCCACGGTAATACTCGTTGAGTTAGCGCGCCTCATCCCTATCAGCATTCAAGGGATAGGGGTGCGAGAAGGTATGTATGCCTATCTTTTCACCGCTTCGGCGCAGGGCCCTGAGACTGGATTTATGCTTGGAACCATAAGTTATTTAGCATTAAGTTTATCTTTACTTATAAGTGGATTGATAGGTTGGTTATTGATGTATTTCATTCCCGCTCAAGAAGGAGACAAAACCCAAATTAATCAATAGCCTCTGATTGTCGAATATGAGATGTTACCACCTTACGCCGCTGAATAAACCCAATCGTTACAGATGAAAGATCCCCAAAACCTGGTTACCGGTGGAGCTGGTTTCATCGGCTCTGAATTGACCCGCCAGTTATCTATGCGCGGTGAAACCGTTAGAGTGATTGATAACCTGGCAACCGGAAGAGCTGAAAATATAGCAGACTTGCCTCATGATCAAGTTGAGCTTGAAATTGCCGACATACGCGACGAGGCGAAAATGACGCAGCTCATGAAAGGTGTCGACCGGGTATTTCACCTCGCCTGTCTTGGTGTCCGTCATTCAATTCATTCACCTGATGAAAACCATGAAGTAAACGCTAAAGGCGCATTAAATCTATTGAAGGCTGCGAAAGATTCCCAGGTAAAACAATTTATCTGTGTCTCAAGTTCAGAAGTCTACGGGACCGCTTTACACGTTCCCATGAAGGAGGACCATCCTACTTTTCCCATGACTGTCTATGGGGCAGCAAAACTGGCAGGAGAAGGATACGCTCGAGCTTTTTATCGCACCTATGGGTTTCCTGCTGTGGTGGTACGACCCTTCAATACATACGGACCCTGCTGTCACCATGAAGGAGACAGCGGAGAAGTGATACCAAAGTTTATGCTTCGATGCATGGCCGCCCAACCTATGGTTATATTCGGCGATGGAAAACAGACGCGGGACTTTATCCAGGTCAGGGATACAGCAAGAGGAATTATCGCTATTGGTCTCTCGGATTATACCCTGGGGCACACCATAAACCTCGGCTATGGAAAGGAAATTTCGATCAATGAATTAGCACGTGAGATTGCCACCTGTGTCGGCACGATCGATAATCCTGTGATCACCGAGGCTCCTCGACCCGGTGATACATTGCGGCTGTTTTCAGACAATAGTTTGCTGGAAAAACTCACAAGTTTTACCCCTGAAATAACCCTGAATGAAGGTTTAACCGACTTAAAGAACTGGTATGCCAAATCAGGTAAATCACCGGAGGACTTACTTGAGGAGGAAAAAATTCACAACTGGATGTAGCCAATTACCACCTTCAATTATTATGTCGACAGCAGGTAAACTCATTCCCGTAGCGAAACCCTGGTTGGATGAAGCCGAAGTGCAGGCCGCGGCAAGGCCCATTCTTTCCGGATGGGTCACCCAGGGTCCGGAAGTAGCTGCTTTCGAAGATGAATTTGCCGATTATGTCGGAGCCAGACATGCCTGTGCCGTCTCCAGTTGTACCACGGCATTACATCTTGCCCTTTTAGTTGCCGGGGTAAAACCAGGTGACGAAGTAATCACCGTCAGCCATTCCTATATAGCTTCCGCAAACAGCATAACTTATTGCGGGGCAACGCCCGTTTTCATCGATATTCAACCAGAAACTTTTAATATTGACCCGACGAAAATTAAAGCAGCGATAACTGAGAAAACACGCGCCCTACTCTGCATTCATCAAATGGGTATGCCGTGTGATTTACCTGCAGTTACGACCATTGCCGAAGCCCATAATCTTCCCGTAATAGAAGACGCCGCCTGCGCCATAGGGAGTGAAATCCATGTTAATGGGAAATGGGAGAAAATCGGTAAACCTCATGGTGATATCACTTGTTTCTCTTTTCATCCACGAAAACTAATCACCACCGGCGACGGGGGCATGCTTACAACCTCAAATGAGGAATGGGATAAGCAATTTCGCCTTCTGCGACAACACGGTATGAGCGTATCCGACACACAACGCCATCAAGCAGATGAAGTGATTTATGAAAGTTATCCTATCCTGGGCTATAATTACCGTATGACCGACATTCAAGCAGCCATCGGCCGGGAACAGCTTAATCGACTCATTGAGATAATCAACCGCCGGCGTAAACTTGCCGATGTCTACTTTAAATCGTTGAATGACATCCCCGGTCTTATTTTACCATCTGAACCTGAATGGGCTCATAGCAATTGGCAGAGTTTTTGTGTGCGCCTTCCCGCTCACACCAATCAAAGGGAGGTGATGCAGAAGATGTTGAATGAAGGGGTCGCCACACGCCGGGGTGTTATGTGTGTACACCGCGAATCTTTTTATTCCTCAGGGCAAGGGATGCTTGAATCAAGGGGCAACGAGGCGATCAGGAATGCGGACAGTGACTGTCTTAACTTAAGCGAAAGTGAAAAAGCGCAGGATACAACAATTGTCTTGCCCCTTTATCACCAGATAACTCCTCAAGAACAAGAGCAAGTCATGTCCACCCTCCGAAAAGTATTGGCAGAAATTTAAATTTTAATTCCCGCGATTCAACTCGCTGTCTTTCTCGATGCTCCGTCTTTAATTGAGCGGAGAAGAGAATCCCATTTGCTTACGAGGTCGGGTTTAAGCAATAACACCGCAACCCATATAAATAAGCTCATGACGATCCATGATAATCCATTTTTGAAAACAAATATATACGTAAGGTCCCTGATCAGCCAGACGCGCTGCTCGGGAACAAAATGGATAAATAAATAAACGGTTTCACTCCACATATAAATAAAAAGCAAAATGAGTAAACCCCGGGCGCTAACCTTAATTTGTTTTGATACCTTATAATGTTTTGCCACATCAAAAAGATAGGGAAACGTAAAGAGTAAGAAGATTGACCGATAATCGTAATTGCTGAGAGCAAAAAAACAGAAAGTAATAATTGATACACCGAGGATAAAATAATTTACATTTAAGTTGGAAGTAACGGGAAGGGTAATTTTGGATTTAGTGATGATGAGAATACTGCCACAGGCGATTATTACGATGCCGAGAAGGACGAAAATTTTGGTCGTCCCCGCATCAAATTTTAAAAAATGAAATACCAGTTTTGCTCCATAGGTATAGAAATCAATGGGCGCTGGAACGGTCTTCGTTATCAGCGCCAAATCATCCAGGTAAATTATAATATATCCGGTAATGGCGACGGCGGCTAAAAAATAAAGCCAGCACAGCCTTCGGATTTCATGAATCTTCCGTATAAAAAGGGCAAACTCCATTACCGGATAATATTTCAGCCCTGTTGCAAAAAAACAAAGGAACCAGGCCAGGGGAATGGCTGCTCGTGAACGCCATTCAAAGAGGAGAGGGACAAATAAAACGATAATAAATAAAATGATGTCTACGTTACCCCGCTCCATCGCCAACATCACTCCGGGCGAGCATATTGCTCCAAAACCCGCGAGCACTTCAACCCACGATCTGGGCTTTAATAAAAGCAGGGCGAGAATGAGAAAAGTGCTGTTCATAATCATAGCCACCACACTTACGTGATTCGTGTTCAGGCCCATATGACCAAAAATGGAATACCACCACATGGGATATGAAGGTGTCCCCCTGCCCAATGGATCCAGAGGATTGGAAATCATGCGCCTGACATCCCAACCGAGCATATGCCCTTCAGTATGAGCGAGGACACAATGCATATCGAGAAACGGATAATCAAGATAGTGGGGACCGATGATTAATCTCCACAGATTGGGAAAGAAGAGTAAATTTATCCAGCACCCAACTACCAGACCGACCATTAAAATAAACTGGATTTCACTTCGTTTCATCTATGATTCCGAATCCTTCAGGAATTATCATCACCCCTTCACGTATTGAGTTAATTTATGGAGTAATCTTTAAGGGAGCATTCGTAAGACATGGGTCATATACGCTTCATCGGACTCAAATGTCGTCGGTTCCTCCCACTCTTCACCCAATTTTTCATAGACCGCGATTTCTTCCTTTAATGCCGCGTCCTCCACTCCAATAATACGACTCAGGCGTGAGACCATATGAGGGCGCATTCGCATTTCATCGATGAGTTCCAATTCCACGCCTTCGTGAAGTTTTCTCCCAGCTGGAACTTCTTCTAAAGTTTCAGGGTCAATTTGAAACCTCTGCAAGACTAAGATCTGTGAATATATTCTTTTATTTAAGGTAAATTGCAGTTGTCGAAGATGCCTGTTTAAAAAATAAATCGGGGTGCTGGCACGGTTATGACATATCATCGGCAGCGATGATTCAGCGATGATAAGCGTATTTTCTGTAGTATTTGAACGAATATAATCCATGGCCCAGTCGACTTCGCGGCTGGAGACGTACCCATTGGTAATTTCGTGTTGAGCATTAACGGGCCCAATGAAAGCAATTATATAAAGCGGTAAAGAGACGAAAATGACGTTCGGCAATCGCCGGGTTTTCATAAATTCTTTTAATACAAATACTATACTTAATATAAAAAATAAATGGAGGGGGAGAGACAATCTGGAAGCCATCGGATCATCGAGCTGCCCCCAGTGATAAGTCATTAGAAGAAACAGGTTCACGAACATGGCAATCATCGTGGAATAAAAAATTAGATGAGGACCGGGTCTGGAGAAAATCTCCCGCATATGCTTCAGCCCATAGACGGTCATAAATATAACACTCGTCACTCCCAAAAGTGAAAGGAAGAAAGAGTTAGTCCAATCATCTTCGAAATTAAAGAGGTAATAAATCGCCCTTTGCAGATTAGGAATGAAATTATCCAGAGAGAAAACCATCCCTCCGGGATCTCTCACCTGCCAGAATCCCCGGTCAGCGAGGAAGACCTGATTAACGACTAATGGAGGAAGTAAAAGCAAAGGTGAAAAAGCAGAAAACCAGTTCATGCTGACCTTACGCTTTGCTATCCAATTAACGAGAACGATTGTTGCTAAAACCAGGATAAAGAGGATTGATTCATATCGTGTTTGTGCCAGTAAAACGGTTGTTAATATAAAAATACTCAGGCCTTCATTATTATCTCTTTTCAAGTAATACCATGCCGCATGCATGAATATGAGGATCATGCATATATTCATTATTTCAAATCCACCACCTGTGGCATTCTGAGCGACGAGGGGAATGGCGGTAAGCAGTAAAACCCCCAGGATGCCATATCGCTCACCTCCTATCCGGTAACACCACGAATAAATTAAGGTGGATAAAAGAAGGGTTATTATTCCATTAAGAATTAAAGCATTCTCTGGTCGATAGCCCGTAAGGTCATGGAAAAGCGAAAGGATGAAGGAAAAAAAATAGGGTCTTTTATCAACAAAACCCTGCTGTAAATGAAGATGTCCATTAATGTAGTGCGCTCTCCCGGTTACCGAAACTTCACGTTCGGTATGCATTCTCAGCGAATTTGATAAAAGAACATATTCATCATAGAGTATTTTAAAGCGATGCGGTTCATGAAGGTGCAAAAAAACAGTACAGAGCAATAGGGTAAGGATCCCCCATCGATGCCGGCACCAGGATAAATTTCTTCGCCACTCCTTTTTCACCATCCCTGTCAATAACCATGCGAATGCTAAAGCAGTTGCGAGAATGGCCCAATAACCTAGATGTCTGGTTATCCAAATAGCCTGCTTCTGACTTATAAGGATAAAGGTGAAAAAAAGTGTAGAGAGAGACGAAAGGGTAAGGACTGATATTTTAAGAAATAATGGCCTGACCATTTAAACATAAAAATACCGCCCAGTACATACTAGGCGGTATTTAATTTAAATTTTAATTAACTTATTGTGCGAATCCGACAGTTGTGCCGTCTGCTTTGGTCACCACGAGAGAAGTGAATCCCGCAGTAATAGGGAATAAGCCTGCATAGCTTTCTCCCGCTACCGCTGCCGGTAATGTCTTCACATACAGATTGGTGCCGATGATATCGGCCTGTGCCGCTGACGTCTGCCCTTCTTCAATGAAGTATTGGTCGGATGCGGAAGCGATCTGTCTCAGATTGTTGATAATGGTTTTGTCCTGTGAGGTCTGGCGGACTTTATTGAAAGCCGGGATGGCCATGGCAGCCAACAGACCGATGATTACGACCACGATCATAATTTCAACAAGGGTAAAACCCTTATTCGATTTTCTATTAATCATAATATTCTTTTCTCCGTTTTTCATGTTAACTTATTCTCCCTTTTACAGTTAAAAGAGAGAACGATTACTATACTTGATAAAAGCCGCACTTGCCAAGATAAATATAGCACTTTAATGCAAAAAATATACCTGCAGGGGTCTTTGCTTATAACCCTGTTTATTATGCTCTAACTTGTTTAAAGTTAGAGCATAATAAAACTATTTAAATACCCGCGCCGGGGTTCAATGCCTTGGCAAAGATCATCTTACCGCCAGCTGACGGTAAAATACTTTGCACTTCTATGCGCACTAGCTGCCCGATGAGATTGCTCCCATCATTGACCACAACCATGGAACCGTCTCTTAGGAACCCCACTGCCTGGCCCGGTTCTTTGCCTTCTTTGACCAGATCAACTTCAAATATTTCTCCTATATTTAGTTCGGGATTGATCGCTTTCGCCAGGGCGTTGATGTTCAGCCAATCAATGGAGTGAAACCCCGCCATTTGCGCGAGATTGAAATCGGTAGTCATAATTTTAGCATTCAGAGATTGAGCGAGAAATATCAGCTTGGCATCGACATTTTGACGCCTACTCACATCGCTATCATGAATGCGAATATCGATATGTTCTAATCTTCTTAATTGATTGAGCACTTCCAGCCCTTTGCGTCCTTTAGCTTGCCGTTGGGGGTCACTGGAATCGGCTACTCGCTGCAGTTCATCGAGGACAAATCGCGGGATGACTAAAGCATATCCCATAAACTTACTCTCGCAGATTCCGACAATTCTACCATCGATTAAGATACTGGTATCTATTACCACAAGCGGGACGTCTACCCCATGTGGTTCAAATCGAACATAAGGTATGACAAGATTAAATTCATCACGATCGCGCAAGGCAATGACCGCACCTAAATACATTAAAATAATAAAGAGTGCCAGACGCACTAAGTAGAGGATTTGCGGATCACCGTAATCAAAAAGAGGAGAACTTGAAATGAAAACGGCGATGAGTCCTCCGACAAAAAGGCCAAAGGTTAGGGCAGTCAAACCACGGAGCGAAAACCCTTTTAAAAAAACATCTACAAGGATAACCAAGATGCCAATGCTCGCCCCAATAAAAAGGGCAAGCTTTTGGTACTGATCCCAATCAGGAACTGAGTAACAAACGAGATAACTTCCCGTGACGCAGAGCAGAAAAAATAAAATACGCAATATGATAATTGTTCTAGCCATGGGAAATGTATAAATAAGGGAATGTTACTCAAAAAAAGTATAATAAAAATCCCTCTTGTTTTATTTACAAAGCATACCTCCTGTCGGTGGTTAAAGGCAGATCGACGTTTTATGTAAATGATGAATTTCTAAATAATTATTATGCCCCCATCAAAAATATGCAAACAGGAATTAAAACTTTAAGATATATACGATCAGCGGCAGGAGCACTCCAATTAAAATAAGAAGATAAAGTAGGTTGAGATGACGATAGGCCTTCGCTTTTTCTTCATCGTTTGGTAAATGAGACATTATTTAATATTATCAATTAATATATAAATGTTAAGCTCAAAGGTTCGGCCCCTGTCACAACCTGCTCCAATTATAATCCAAGTCCGGAAATTCTGCTTTTGAGCGGCAGTTTAATGTGTTAAGTAATTTGTTAATTTCATATATAATAGTAGGCTAATGTTGAGGCTCTCGATTTTGAGAGCCAAAAGAGACTTAATATCTCGACAATGAGCTTAGTAAATAATCACTAGGAAGCGTGTGTTTAATCAAATAACCATACTTGCGCCCGGACTGCTTGGCGCTTCAGTTGCCATGGCGGTAAAGGAGAGATCGCTAGCAGGGCGCATCGTCGTATGGTCGCGCCGAGCCGAGACCCGTGTGGCGTGCACCCATCAACCATGGTGTGACGAGGTCTTTGATCAACCCTTTCAAGCGGTAGAGGGATCCGATCTCACTGTTGTCTGCAGCCCGGTGGAAACTATCCATCCTCTGGTCAGCAAAATCGCTGGACATCTAAAAGCAGGGGCGATCGTCACTGATGTCGGCAGCACAAAAAGTCTTATTTGCCGTTACGGTCACGCCGTCATGCCCTCGGATCGAGCCTTCATCGGCTCGCATCCCATGGCCGGTTCTGAGAAAACAGGGATGGCCCATGCTCATCCGAATCTATTCAATGAAAAACCCTGTTTTGTTACACCTCTTGTTGATTCTGAGGTTAAAGCTTTGGACCAGGTGGTTGATTTCTGGAAAGAACTCGGCATGGAGGTCGCCACTGTCTCACCGGAAGAACACGATGAAATAGTAGCTAATATCAGTCATCTTCCTCATATTATCGCCTCTTCTCTGTGTAGCTACCTCGCGTCAAAAGATCCATCATGGCGTAGCTTGGCCGGTAATGGATTACGGGATTCCACCCGTATAGCCTCCGGCGACCCCCAACTTTGGAAGTCCATCATCGAACAAAATCGCGAAGAAATAATACGCGCGATCAGTGACTTTGATGAAGAACTCCACGCTCTGAAAACCGCTATTGCTAATGATCAAATATTCGAAGTTATTAATATACTTGAAAGAGGTAAAAAGTATCGTGACCGGATTCGTCTCTCCCCAGAGAACATTGAAATGGATGAATAAGATTTCAAATTTTTCAATTTGGAAGATTATAATAATTTTCGTAAATAACTTTTGAGGTTCACTGAAAATATACATTTTAGATTGTGATCGAATTGCCGATAGAACCATTCACCCTGCCTGCTTCCGGCATCGTCTCTTTGCCTGGATCCAAGAGTATAACCAACCGCGCTATCATCTTAGCTGCCCTCAGCGATGGACCGGTTACTCTTCGAGACGCATTATTCAGTGATGATACGTCAGCGATGCTTACCGCCTTGGAGGATTTAGGATTTAACTTAACGACCAATGAATTAGATGCTGAAATAAATATCGAGGGGTTGAGTGGCAACATCCCATGTAATAAAACTAAAATCCACGTAGGTAATTCCGGCACTGTCGCACGCTTTCTCACCGCATTTCTATGTCTCAAGAAAAATGGGCATTACAATCTAGACGGAGACGATGCTATACGCAAAAGGCCGATGGGGGGTCTTTTAGATGTCCTTATAGAACAGGGAGCTGAAGTCATTTTTGAAGGAGAGGAAGGGCACTTCCCATTCCTCCTAAAGACCCACGGTCTGAAGGGTGGATTAATCGAAGTCAATGCCCGTGCCAGCAGCCAATTTCTCTCTGCCCTCCTCATGGTCGCCCCTTTCACAGAGCAAGACGCCACGATCCGCAGGATAGATAAAAAAGTAAGAAAGTCTTTTATCCATCTCACCCATAAAATGATGGAAAGTTGGAATCAGAAAATATCAACTGATCATGAAACGATGATTAAAGCGCGAGGTCGTTACTCCATAAATAAGGACGATTATATTATCGAACCTGACGCTACGGCGGCCAGCTACTTCATTGTATTACCCCTCATAACTGGTGGAGAAATTACGATAAAAGGAGCATCCAGAATCTCTAATTCAATTCACTTAAACCTTCAGGGGGATACCAGATTCGCTGACATATTGATCAATGAGAACTTGATCTCCAATTCCAGGCATGGCGATACACACTTTCTCCCTGGCTCTTCCCGCCATGGTATCGATCAAAACTTTTATGAGTTTTCTGATACCTTTATGACCATCGCTGCTATTGCACCCCTATTGGAAAGCAGAACACGGATCACAGGTATTGGACACACGCGGCATCAAGAAACAGATCGTATTGCCGCGATGGCAACCGAACTGCGAAAATTGGGCCAGGAAGTAATCGAAGAGGACGATGCTCTGGAGATTCTACCCAGCCGTTCATCATTAATAGAAAAAGCTAAAGAGGGCGTGACTATAGAAACCTACAAGGACCACCGCATTGCCATGAGTTTTGCCGTCCTTGGATGCGCTGATTTAAAGAGGGACGGAAGACCCTGGATGAGCATTATTGATCCCTATTGCTGCGCAAAGACATTTCCCAATTTTTTTGATGTTCTCAATGAATTACGTGAGAACTCCTTAATAAATAAAGACTGCCGGTCAGGAGGCTGAATTCTATACTAACTGGTGATGCCTTCCGAAAAATTTATAATTATCGCGATAGACGGTGGAGCGGCTTCCGGAAAATCAACAACAGCCAGGGCAGTGAGTGAACGCCTTAATTATTTATATGTGGATACAGGAACTCATTACCGAATGGTGACTTATTTGATGATCAGGGATGGCATAACTCCAAACGATTCGACAACCGTCAAAGCCTATCTTAAAGATAGACCTCTCGAGACAAAAGTTGATAAACATCGCGAGATTATGTTTATCGATGCAGGGCATCCGGATGAAAGTGACCTGCGCAGCGCTGAGGTGAATAATCAAGTGTCTCGCTTCGCGGCCCTAAAACCTGTGCGTCAATTTCTTTTCAATTACCAGCGCAATCTCGCAAAAGTGGCACAAGAGCTTGGCTTTGCAGGGATCATTATGGAGGGGAGAGATATTGGATCCATTATTTTCCCTCATGCTGATTACAAAATTTTCCTTGAAGCTAACCCTCTTACGCGTGCTGAGAGACGCGCCCTGGATGGCCAGAAAGATGCCATTACCCAACGCGATCAATTAGATTCCGAACGGAACACGGCGCCCCTTATCTGCCCACAAGGTGCAATAAGAATTGATACTTCACAAATACCACTTGAAGCGGTAGTAGAAAAAATTTGCGCCATCATAGTCGAAGGCAGTGAAAGCGATAACTAAATAAATGGAAAAAGAATCATCTGCTTATAAACTGGCCCGAATTTTATCCCGAATATTATACCGAGGGATTTACGGTGTAGAATTTACCGGAATTGAAAATATTCCGGCAAAAGGTTCATTCATTCTCGCCACCAACCATGCGAGTTATTTCGACCCCTCTCTCGCGGGTTATGCCTTGCCTCGGCCCATATATTATTTTGCCCGCAAAACACTCTTCCGCTATCGTATTATAGCCTGGATTCTTCCCCGTTTAAATACAATTCCCGTCGATCGGGACGGGCCATCTGATATCACCGCCTTTAAGCGTGTCCTCGAAATCCTCAAGGATGGACACGGCATGCTTATTTTTCCCGAAGGAACACGCACTTCCGATGGTAATTTACAAAAGGTTAAATCTGGAATCGGTCTTCTCGCCTGTCGTTCACAGGCAATCGTTGTCCCGGGGCGTATTTTTGGGAGTTACGAAGCCTTCAACCGCAATCATAAAATTCCAAAATTAAAGGGATCGCTTTCTGTTGTATACGGGAAACAGATGTTGCCCACGGAATATGAAACCGATGGGCCCGCCAAAAAACGCTATGCCGAAGCATCACATCGGATTATGAAACGTATAAGTGAAATTAAGAATCCGCGCCTTGAAAAAAACTGAAACAATTGCTCTTCATTTATCAGGTATTCAGAAAGAGCGTTAATTTATCGCCCGCATATTTTTCACACTTGACTTTAACCGTCACTGGCAAATCTTCTATGCCCATGCAACTGGTCTGTCTAGACCTCGAGGGAGTACTTTTACCAGAAATATGGATAGCTTTTGCCGAGGCTGCAGGCATCCCTGAACTTAAGCGAACCACTCGCGATGAGCCCGATTATGATAAACTCATGCGATTTCGATTGGGAATACTTGAACGAAATAATGTTAAGATCAGTGATATACAGGAGATTATCCATACCCTTGATCCTCTTCCTGGAGCTGTTGATTTTATCAACAAACTTAAAGCACAAACGCGGGCAATCATTCTTTCAGATACATTCGAAGAATTTGCTAAACCCCTTATGACAAAGCTCGGGAACCCCACTCTATTTTGTCATAATTTAGAAATTGATGACAATGGTCATATAATTAACTATCACTTACGCCTGAAGGATCAAAAACGTCTGGCTGTAGAAGCATTTAAAAAATTGAATTTTACGGTAATTGCGGCAGGCGACTCTTATAACGATCTCTCCATGATCCGGGCCGCAGATCATGGAATTCTCTTTTGTCCTCCTGATGCAATGCAAGCAGAGAATAAAGATTTACCTGTGGCCACTGATTATGACGGGCTCTACGCATGTTTGGAGAAATTTATTTAAGGTCATTGGCTAACCGTCATTATCGCTTTACTGTTCAATCGCTTTTTTCTTTTGTCATGGACGATGTCACACACAAATCAAAAAGAAATACTTGAGATATTTAAAGAGACTGGTGCCTTGATGACCGGACATTTCATACTGCGCTCTGGTCTTCATAGCGGTCACTATTTTCAATGCGCAAGGGTGTGTGAATACCTGGACCGCGTCGGACGGCTCGCTGAACTATTGCTGGATAAACTACCACCCTTAGATTATGAAACGGTTATTGCACCGGCAATGGGAGGGCTGGTCCTTGGACAGGAAGTGGCGAGACAGGCTCAAAAACGATATCTTTACGTTGAAAAAATCGACGATGCCCTCACTCTTCGACGTGGATTTGTTATAAATCCGGGGGAAAAGCTCCTTGTGGTCGAAGATGTATTCACCAGAGGAGGACGCATCAAGGAAACGCTTGAGATAATTAAATCAAAAGGCGGTATTCCCGTCGGCATAGCCGTGCTCGTCGATCGAAGTGAAGGGAAGACCCAATTTGAAGTACCCTTAATATCACTTTTAGAATTAAGTTTTCCCACCCACAAGGCAGATGAACTGCCTGAAGAATTAAAAGCAATAACCCCCGAAAAGCCGGGCAGTTAAGGGGCCGATCTTCTCAAGCGGAGAGCAATATAAACAAACTTTCCCCTATCATATATCCAAAGCTTATTGATCCCCCTTCGTAATAAATCCTTGGCCTGATCTATACTAGCAACGGGTCTATCATTTAATTCTACAATCACCATTCCTTCACGTATAGAATTTGCATAAGGTGATTTTATATCTACCTCGGTTACAATCAATCCATCTACCTCATCCGGTAGCTCGTATTTTTCCGCAAGACTTTCCGAAAACTTACTCACTATTACGCCTTCAAGAAATTCCCTCCCTAAATCATCATCATCTACTAAACCGGTTTCCAAGTTACCGAGGACCACATTGAGTCTGCGCTTTTTCCCATCGCGCATAACGGTAACGGCTACTTCTTTGCCGGGTTGCATTGAGGCAATCTTCAAGCGCAGGTCTTGAGTAGAAGCAACCTCATGATCTTCCACCGCAACGATCACATCCCCGCGCTGGATCCCCGCTTTCTTCGCCGGCAGACCTTCTTGCACTTGCACGACAAGGGCCCCTTTAGTGCTCGTAAGATTAAAGGCTTCAGCAAGATCGGCAGTGATATCGTTAATCGCTACACCAAGATACCCGCGCTGCACCGTGCCGGTCTCAAGCAGTTTGACCATCACCGAACGCGCTAAATTTGTTGGAATCGCAAAACCGATTCCTATATTTCCCCCCGACTGTGAAAGAATGGCAGTGTTGATCCCAACAAGACGTCCGTCCGCATCAACGAGAGCGCCTCCTGAATTCCCCGGGTTGATAGAGGCATCTGTTTGAATAAAATTTTCATAGCTTTGATTACCGAGTAATCCTAATTCTGTTCTCTTGGTTGCCGATACAATGCCTTGAGTAACCGTCGTCCCAACACTGAGCGGATTTCCAATGGCAAAGAGAATATCCCCAACTCGCAGATTGTCACTATTCGCCATATTCAAATAAGGGAGGTCTTCGGCATCCACTTTGAGAACAGCCACATCAGTCCTTTCGTCCGAACCGACAATTTCGGCGAGAAACTCAACATCTTCAGACAGACTTACACGAATCTCGTCAACATCATTGCCGCGGTCATCCGTAATGACATGGCGATTAGTTAAAATATAACCATCTTTCGAAACAATCACTCCCGATCCCATTCCAGATAACAATTTCCGTTCCCGACCATTCTCTTCTCCCTCATTCCCATCTCGAGGATAGGGGACACCATAAAACCGTCTCAGCATCTCTTCTAAAGGATCGACCCTTCGCTCCCGCATGACACTGACGATACGCGACGCATAGACAGCAACTACCGCAGGAGTGACACCATCAAGAACATCGGCAAAGCTTACAATGCGTCCCTGTCTTGAACGATCAATCGAATTGTTGTCTACCGGAAAATGTTTCTCAGCATCGGTGAGCCGTGATGCAGCCAATTCAGGGTTATCTGATTTTGCCAGTAATTCATGTATCGTGTAGCTAGCCGCCACGGCAAATATTAAAAGTAATAGTAATAGATTACGCATCTTAAATTTGAATGATATGACAATTTAAGTTAGAGTTCCGCAAATAGTCAGAGCATAAGGGCAATCCCCTTCTCGCCACCAGACTGGTTGAGGTGAAACTAAACGGCTGATCCCGTCAACTGGATATAACTTTTTTAGAATCCCTGGAGTTTAAAAAGACTGGTAACACTTTCATGATTATTGATACGCAGGATAGCCTGAGCCAAAAGAGGGGCAACACTCAATACTTTGATGGGCAAATCGCGTGTATCGATAGGAATAGTGTCAGTGGTTATGAGTTCATCGATAGGCCCCTCTTTGAGCCGTTCATAACCGAGTTCGTGGAGCATGATGTGACTGACGGCCGCGCGTACTTTGGTCGCACCCTTCTCTTTAAGAAGATTAGCTGCGGCACAAAGTGTCCCCATGGTTTCGGTAATATCATCGATAATGAGAACTTCCCTTCCCTCCACCTCGCCGACAAGATTAATGGCTTCGACCGTAGTCGCACTGGTACGTCGTTTGGCCACGAACCCGAGTGCGCAACCAAACATATCAGCATAAGCCGCGGCCATTTTCAAACCACCGACATCAGGGGAAAAAATCACCATTTTTGAGCTGTCGATCTGTTTCAAGTATTCATAAATAACGGGCGATGCATAGAGATGATCCATGGGAATATCAAAAAAGCCCTGAATTTGCTGAGCGTGGAGATCTATCGTTAAAATACGGTCAGCTCCTGCCGTAACGAGAAGATTAGCAATAAGCTTTGCCGTGATCGGCACTCGCGGCTGTTCTTTTCGGTCTTGTCGGGCATAACCGAAAAAAGGCATGACGGCAGTGATACGTTGAGCAGATGCGCGGCGCGCGGCATCTATCATGATAAGCAACTCCATGATATTATTGTTGGCCGGGACACAGGTAGACTGGACGATAAAAATATCTTTACCACGAATATTCTCGGTTATTTTTACACTCGTCTCACCATCCGGGAAATGGCCCACTTCGCAGGCGCCAATGGGAACCCCTATGAAACTGCATATTTCATCAACGAGCTTGGGATTTGATTGCCCTGATAAAACTTTTAGCTCCCCAACTTGCATAGATCTAAACGATTTTAATTATCCGTTTTTTTCTCTAACAATTTTTCGATATTAGCAACTTTTTTGAATAAATCCGGCAACTTGCGCAATAGGACATCTATTTTTCTCGCGAGCATCAGAGGCATGACCGGAGTAGCAGTGACCTTGCTCCCTGGGTCTAAATCACGATTAACCCCTCCCTGAGCACCGATTATCGTTCCTTTCCCAATAGTGATATGACCAACCACGCCGACCTGACCCGCTAGCGTTACATTATCTTCAAGCGTCGTGCTTCCAGAGATTCCCGATTGTGCAGCTATAATACAATTTTTCCCAATTATTACATTATGCGCTATCTGAACCAGGTTATCGATTTTTGTCCCCTGACAAATTCGTGTTTCATTAAATCGTGCTCGATCCACAGTAGTATTCGCTCCAATTTCTACGTCATTCTCTATTACCACACGCCCGATTTGAGGGTTTCTATGATACACTCCATCGCTTAAGTCATAGCCATATCCATCGGAGCCCACAACCACACCTGCGTGCAGTCTCACGCGATCACCTACTTCACAATGTGATGACAATACTACTTGCGGCATGAATCTGCAATCCTGACCCACTTGTGTATTTCGTCCGATGAAAACCATCGCATCGAGTACCGTTCCCTTACCGATCACCGCCATTGCTTCTATCACACATTGGGGTCCAATCGAAGCTTCAGGGTCAATGGAAGCTGATTGATCTACTATTGCTGTAGGATGGATACCTGGTGGAGGTGGGGGTGCGTGACGCTCCTCAATTTGCGCACATACCTTACTGAGCGCCAGAGAGGGATTAGGCACACGCAAGTAAAGCTGGTTCTTATTCGGACTCCCTTTATAATCCTCAGGTAAAAGCACAAATGAAGCACGCGATGCGGGTACTTGCTTGCGGTATTTATTGTTCCCTAAAAATGACAAGTCCCCGGGACCTGCTGTATCAAGAGCTGCGATACCGGTTATCTGTATGTCTGCGCCCCCCTCCACACACCCTTCTCCGATGATGGTGAGGATGTCATTAATCGATAAAGATATATCCATCACTAGAGCTTCATTAGGTCTTATCCAATAATCATAAAGGTGGAGGGCAGTATCACCAAGCTCAATTTCTATTACTTATTATAGAGCGTTCCTCCGCAGAGCATGCCTAATCGGTAATTAAGCCCTGAATAAATGATTATGGTGTGAGGCTGAGACTTGAGAAAATAGACGAAGACAAAACCTCGATTCAGTTGGCAGCAGATATGAAGGTACCAGGAAATATATTAATTTCCCGGGGCATCCTCGTTAATCTTCGCCAGAACATCATCAGTGATATCCCAAGAAGGTTTAGCATATAGCACATTGGGTATACCGAGCGTGGAAGAACCTGATGTATCAAATACCAGTGACGCATTTTGTGAAACTGCTATTGCCAATGTGACTTTTTTAATTTCATCTAACATGAGGTCACGGTGCGTGCGCTGCCGCTGTTGGAGTGAACGCTCTGTATTTAACTGATATTGTTGAATCTCACGTTCCTTTTCCTGAATTACTTTTAATTTTTCCTGTGCCTCAAGTTTAGCCTTGTTGCGGAATTCATCAGTAAGCGCGGGATTATTAATCCTCTCGCGAAGATTGTTAAACTCCTCTGCAAGCACTTTGCCTTCTTCTACCAGCTCTTCTGCCTGCCCTTGCGCTTGCGCTATGCTGTCTTTGAGCTTTTCGTTCGCTTCCTTCGTTTTATAATAATTGTTGTAAAGTTTAGCCATGTCAACGGTCACTACCTTTAACTCTTCAGAGAAACAGCTATAGGTAAATGCCCCAATTACGATAAGAGAGAGAATAAATTTTTTCATCATCAATTGTTGTCAGAATTAATCTAATAAATTTTATCCAATTTTAAAACCTTGGCCCAAAAGTAAAATGAAACTGAGGGCCATCATCATTAAGACCATCATCCGTGATAGGAATACCATAATCTAAACGCATGGGCGCTCCCAGCACTTGAATCCGGAGGCCGAAACCCCAGTTATCATTGTAATTTGAAAAACTAAAATCCCCTTCACGGAGGTTTACAAAGCCTAAATCATAAAATAAAGCAAGTCTCATATCTTCTGATACTTTAAACGTATACTCGACACTAAAAAAACCAAAAGTGTTCCCACCGATAGGATCCAGAGTTATGGGATCTTTGGGACCTATCTGGCGAAATTCGAATCCCCTGACGTCATCAGGCCCCCCCAGGAAAAAGCGTTCAAAAAAGGGTACACTTTGGTTATTGAGAGAATATATTGACCCGGCTCGCGCATAAATACCGAGTGTTTGTTCCAAAAAGTTATGCGTGGGGAAAAATTGAGCGCCGCGCCCCTCGATTTTAAAGTATTCGGTGTCACCGCCAAGACCTGCAAATTCAGTCCTTAATTCGAGACGATTACCCCTTCTGCTATAAATGATTCTATCACGCATATCACGGATTAGATCCACCTTGATTTTGGAGACTGATCGTTCACCCTCTTCCGCTTTAATAACCGGCGATGCAAATTCAGCAACGTCAAAAATATCCACAACTTCATAGCGGTAGGTTAGCCGACCATCTAAATTTTTATACAGGCGCTTGCGAAGAGAGGTTTGAAGACCGGTACGTAATTCATTAAAACTAACACTGACGAAATCCGTAGAAACACGGAATAAATCCACTTCCAATGCCAGGCGCTGATCAAACAACCAGGGTTCAATGAAAGTTATACCGTACTCTTCTGAACGCGACCCAATTTCCGCACGTAATCGCAGCTTTTGACCATCTCCCTGGAAAAAAGAACGCCAATTAAACAGATCGAAATTACCTTGCGCAACCTCTCCAGTAAAGATCCCCTTGCGTAGCGAACTGAATCCGGCCCCAAATGAAAGGTTCCCGGTACGCCCTTCTTTGAGCGATATTTTCATGTTTCGGCGTTTCGGGATGTTGGTTTTTTCCGGCGACACAACCACATTATCAAAATACTGTGTGTTTATGAGACGCGCTTCGCTGGATTTCATACGCACACGGTCGAACACGTCACCGGGTGCGAGCGATAACTCTCGTAGAATAACAACACTTTTAGTTTTAGTGTTCCCTTCTATATTAATCGATTCCACGAGGATCTCTTCACTCTCATGAATGAGATAATTAATATCGATATCACCCGTAACCAGATTCGGTTTGCGCTCCGCTCGTATTCTTGTGTCGATATGCCCTTTTTGCCCAAACAAATCACGCAACTTAGTATTGTCACTATCAAGTTTATTAGGATCGAAAACCTCACCCGGGTTAAGCTTCAAATTACTTAGTAATTCGTCATCAGAGTAGAGGGTATTACCATCAAACGTTACATCCCCCACCTGGTACTGCCGTCCCTCATTAACATTTATTGTTATACCGATTGTATTATCAGACGGGTAATCCAGGGTAACACTGGCATCCGAGATATCGACATCAAGATATCCCCTTTTTTTATAGAGGGCAAGTAGCGCATCAATATCTTCTTGAAGCGTTTCATCTTTAAATCGCCCCTTGCTAAATATTGCGTTCTTAAATGAATACTGCTTGGTTCCCAAGGTATTTTTCAATTTGCGATCACCGATTGCCTTGTTGTTAACAAACTTAACGTATGCTATTTTCAACCTTTGCCCTTCATCGATGCGGAATATAACTTTGCCATAACCAGTCCCCGGGTCTTTGCTTATTTCATAATCAACAGAGGCTTGGGAATAGCCTTTACCCTGATAGTACTCAAATATTTTATGGCTGTCATCCTTGACTCGCCGCTCGTCGAGAGTCCCATTTTCTCGAGAAACAATTTCTTCCTTAAGGCGAGCCCTTTTCATTTTATGATTTCCGGTAATTACGATTTCTTCGATTCGGTATTTTGCTTGAACGAGAAAAGTTAGCTTCAGTTCACCATTCTCCATCTTCTCGGATTTGACCTCGATAAAATCTAAAAATCCGGTGTTATATAAGGAACGTATGGAACGGTCTACTAAGCTTTGATTATATTCCATCCCTTCACGTATTTGTATACGGGCAAGGATGGCATCATCGCTAAGGTTTTGAATGTCCTTAAATTCGATAACAATTTTTCCCACTTTAGAAAGTGGTTGGGTAACCTCTTGCGCTGTCAATAGTGGTAAGTTTACAGTACAAAACAGGGTAATAACCCACAAGAGTGAGATGAAGTGCACGCGCATACTGGTTAAATTGATTTAGCGGAGTAATTCTCGAAACGAGTTATTTCCGGAAGAAAAGTAAGGGGAACCATCCCTATTGGGCCGTTACGCTGTTTTGCTACGTACAAGTCAACCACATTATCTGAGGAAGACGGGGAATCTGCTTCTTCACTGGCTCCCCTTCTCGCCAGGAGAAGGACAACATCGGCATCCTGTTCAATCGAACCCGAATCTCGTAAATCCGAGAGCCGTGGCAATCTTTTTTCTTTTTCTGAATCACGGTTGAGTTGACTTAAGACAAGCACAGGGACTTTCAGTTCCTTTGCCATCGCTTTGACCCCACGAGATATTTCAGAGATTTGCTGCCATCTTTCCATACGGCTGACGGCGCCAGAGATGAGCTGCAGATAATCGATAATAATTAAGCCAAGTCTTTGTTTGGCGTGCATCCGCCGAGCTTTTGCTCGCATTTCAAGCATCGTTATCTGACCGGATTCATCAATCCACAGAGGCGCTGCTTTCAAGGCTTTGGCATCTCGACTCAAACGGTTCTGGTCCTCACGGGACACCATCCCGTCTTTTATCCTCTGCATGTTTACCCGTGAATGGCTGCATAAGAGGCGAAGCGCGAGCTGACTTGCACTCATCTCCAAATTAAAGAACAGCGTGGGAACCGGCTTTCTCTTTTCGTCGTTGGGGAAAGTGGCGGCCTCCGCAATATTTAAGGCGAGCGATGTTTTTCCCACGGAGGGGCGCGCGGCAAGAACGATCATCTCTGAAGCGTGAAAGCCGAAGGTCATGCGGTCGAGGTCAATAAACCCCGTCGAAACGCCACTCAATTCTCCTTTATTTTGAAGCAGGACATTAATCAATTTTACCGCCGAGTCGATGGACTCCTTAATGGGAATAGCTGATTCCGAGACACGATCCTGGCTGATCTCAAAAATTTTCTCTTCCGCTGTTTCGAGAAAATTATCCAATCCGTCCTGAGAGTGATAACAGTCGTCGATAATTTGTGTTGCGGAATTAATAAGCCGTCGCATAAGACATTTTTCTCGGACAATTTCCAACCAGTATTTCGCGTGCGCGGTAGTCTCAATGCGACTAGTGAGATGGGTAATGGCACTGTATCCCCCAATTCCTTCAAGGGCGTTTTGGGATTCGAGTTTTTCGACAAGAATAATCTCATCGACCACCGACCCCTCTTCATAGATTTCGAGAAGGGCTTGAAATATAATCTGATGAGCGGGCTTATAAAAATAGTCGGGGTTAATTCTAGCTTCAAGACAGGTGGCCATTATTTCCTGACCCCCATCCATAATACATGAAGCTAGAAGTCCTTCCTCGGCATCGATATTATGGGGAGCAACGCGTTCAAGCAATTCAGACGATCCCGAAACGGGATCGTTGCTTGTAGCGGGGCGATTCTTACGCTCACGCCCCATTCCATTTGTTAATCCTTTTTTCGTAGGCATTGCCTAGGAGCCGGTTTATACCGGAGTTTAGTCTTCTTTTTCGATCGGGTTTTCGGAAACAACCTCGAATTCAAAATCTACAGTAATCTCAGGATGTATTTTTATCCGCGCACTATGTTTCCCCAAGGATTTAACCTGATTGTAAATTTCAATTTGCTTTCGCTCAACAACTATCTCATGCGCGGCCAGTTGTCCTTGAAGGTTATGGGTCGTAACGGCGCCGAACAGTTTGCCCCCTGGACCCGTCTTCATGGCAATGGCCAGATGTAAACTTTCAATTTTTTTTGCGCGTTCTTCGGCATGCGACAGATCCAGCGCCATGCGGTTTTCGCGTCTTTTTACCAACGCTTCTATTTGTCTACGATTTGCATGATTAACAGGAACCGCTATCTTTTTTGGAAATAGTAAATTGCGCGCATAACCTGCTTTTACTTGAACTTGATCACCTTCATTGCCCAATTTTTCTATTGGTTTAAGAAGTAATATTTCAGTCGTAGCCATGGTATCTATCTTTAAAAATTAGTGGTTTGTTACGGTGCATCCGTTAACGTCTTAAAAAGGAACATCGTCATCAATATCCGATACTTCTTCACTTGCTGAAGAGGTCAGTGAATTATCAGATTCTGATTTACGGGAGGGGGGGGTAACACGCTCATAACCTGAGCCCCCTTCATCACTGCGGCTACCGACAAACTGGAAGCTCTCCAGAATCACTTTGAGCTTACTGCGCTTTTCACCGGTCTTACTCTCCCAAGAATCCAGCTGAAGACGTCCTTCGACGAGAATAGGTCTCCCCTTACTCATATATTTCCCTATTACTTCCGCTTGACGACCAAAGACATCAACATCAACAAAGGTGACTTCTTCGCGGTTATTACCATCACTATCACGAAAGGTGCGATTGACCGCTAAACCTATTTGGCAAACAGGAGTTCCTTTTGGCGTAACCCTTAGCTCTGGATCACGAGTCAAATTCCCCATGAGGATTACTTTATTATAAGAAGCCATGACACCTTAAAATTATATCTTATACTGCTGATTGTATGATGATGCGTTTAACGGCATTTTCAAGACGCAAGTTATCTTGGAGCGCGCGGGGTGATTCTGGAGGACCTTCAAAATAAATATGTAAATAAAAGTCAGCAGGATGCTTTTTATCTGTAACTCTTGCAAAATCTATGCGCCCGTGGTTATCAACCTCGCTAACTTTACCCCCTACTTTAACAATTGCCGCTTTAAGCTGGTCAACGACACTATCAATCGTCTCTTCGAGACCCCTTGTATCGAGGATGAAAGAAGCATTGTAGCGATGTTTAATTTTTGTCCTGCCCATCAGTATTTTTATTCCTTTGATTAATTTGATTCTTGGCAAGGTTCGGCCCTCTGTCAATAAGTAGCTGCAGACTGGTCAAATAATCCTCCATTTTATTATTCACAATTTCTCGTTCTTCAGCACTGAATTTCCCCAGGACAAAATCTTTTAATTCAATTTGAGGTGGATATTTTGGCCCGATTCCGACACGAAATCGAGCAAAACCATTATCCAAATGCTGGAGTGCGCTTTCTATTCCGTTATGGCCGCCCGCGCTTCCGGTTGTTGTAATTTTAATTTCTCCAAAATCAATCTGTACTTCATCGTAAATGATGATCAAATTTTCTACGGTTATTTTATAGTAATTACAAAGTGGACCCAGTGAGCGGCCGCTTTCATTCATGTACGTTTGTGGTTTTACCAGGAGTAAAGATTTCTCACCATTTGTAAATCGAACCACTTCAGCTTCAAAACGGGTTTCGGTTTCCCATTTTCCCCCCTTATTTTTATTCAATGCATCAATAATTTCAAAACCTATATTATGGCGCGTGTAGCGATAACTCTCTCCTGGATTACCCAATCCTGCAATAACCAGAATAGACATAACTGAAATAAGCTATTTTTAAATACAAAGTCAAAAATGTGACTTAAGCGCTAATCCCTATAGCGCAGGTGCCGCGCTCAATATCTTATGAAGCAGATTCCGACTTCTCATCCACGCCCTTGTCTTCACTCTTTGGTTCGCCGGCTTCACCTTCTTCCATTTCTTCGCCTTCTTCTAATTCTCCTTCTTCAGCCACATCCTCCACGACCTCTTCCAGAATAGCAGGTGCCATACAAGATACAATCTGCAATTCGGCATCACCTATAAATTCAACCCCCTTAATATCCGTAAGATCTCTGATATGGATTGAATCACCTATGGAAAGCTCGGATACATCAATATCGATGGTTCCAGGCAAGTCGCGTGGTAAACAACGTATTTCCAACTCGTGCGCTGATACTTCAAGCAAACCTCCTTCATTTTTAACACCGATAGCTTCATTGAGAATACGAACTGCAACATGGGTATGCATCGTTTCCGTAGCCGAGACTTCGTGAAAGTCAATGTGGATAAAATGATCTGTTCGTGGATCGCGTTGTACTTCTTTAACAATTGATAGCGCCGACTCTTTGCCCTCGACTTCAACCTGAATTAAAGCGCTAACTCCAGCTATCATTTTCCAGAGTGCTCGGAAATCATTCTGTTCAATGATGAGCGGTTGGTTGCCCTTTTTCCCATAGATGACCGCCGGAATCTTTCCCGCAGCGCGTAAACGCCGATTTATGTTTCGTCCCGTTTCTTCTCTCGGAAAGACTTTGAGTTCTAATTGATTCATTAACTTAAAATTGACGGGGATATTCATACCCCAGGCGAAAAAACCTTAAATACATAAAGTTATGTTATCAAAATGCAATCAAAAGTTTTGATTTCTTTCACTCTGAAATGAGTACTTACGCACCCTTATGATCCTTTATGCGTTATATTCAGTTTAAATCATATCGCGGTCACGATACACGCTTGAATAATATGAGATATAACTCAAATATTTCAACCCATGAAATTATTTCGGGCTCTTGATGCTTTTTATATTCAAAGTGAAAATCAATGGTACCGCTCAAAGAATATAGCATTGGATGATCTCTTTTCTTCAAGCAATCCAAGTGATTGGTTGAGGAATGAATTAAGTAATATTGACTCTCTCCAATTGAGTGCTGCGGTAGAGGATGAACCTCTTTTGCCGCCCTTACAAAACCAGGAAGTATGGGCTGCTGGCGTGACTTATTATCGCAGTCGGGAAGCCCGCATGCAGGAGTCAGAAAAAGCGGGGGGTGATGCCTTTTATGATCGCGTCTATGATGCCGACAGACCTGAATTATTTTTTAAAGCATCACCGGCACGAGCGGTTGGTCATCGGCAGAAAGTAGCTATACGCAGTGATTCTAAATGGAATGTTCCTGAGCCGGAGCTAACCCTCGCAATCAATGCCAATGCAAAAATTTTTGGTTTCACCATTGGTAACGACATGAGTTCACGTGATATCGAAGGGGAAAATCCTCTTTATCTACCCCAAGTAAAAGTCTATCAAAAATCCTGCGCCCTTGGACCTGCATTAGTCTTGTCCGATAATTTAAGCCCCGAAACAGTAATATCCCTGGAAATAGAACGGTCAGGAAAAACCTGTTTTCAGGGTAACACGCGATTATCTCAAATAAAAAGACCTTTTGATAATCTAGTTGAATATCTTTATCGAGATAACGCTTTCCCTTGCGGCTGCTATCTTATGACTGGAACGGGAATTGTTCCGACTGCTGATCTATCCCTGCAATCAGGTGACTGCATCAAAATTTCCATAGACTCACTCGGCTCACTAGAAAACGAAGTTGAATAAAAGTAAATTCAGTGGGGTGATAATTAATAATGCCGATCTGTAACGCTATCAATGGCATTTGAGAGCATTGATATATTAATCGGTTTCGGCAGAAAAAAATCCATACCTGCCTCGAGGCAAGCCTCGTGGTCATCATGCATGACGGAAGCAGCAAGGGCAACGATGCGGGGTTGACGGTCAGGGGGAAATCTTCCCTTATCCTTTTCGTCACTTCCAACCCACTCATATTACTCATCTGAATATCCATGAGAATTACGTCATAATTTTTCCGATTCAATAATTCAAGCGCCTCCAATCCGTTAGCCGCCAGATCTGGATCAAACCCCAACCGCTCTAAAGTTTTTATGGTCATAACTTGACTCGTATCAGGATCTTCCACGAGTAGTATTTTAAGCGCTTTTCTCTGATTTATTTTTTCCGCAGCCAATTGATTTATACCATCTATCTCTAAAGCTTTCTCTTCATTGACACGCAGGACTTGTAATAATTTTTCGCGCAAATGTTGAATGAGGATAGGTTTAAAAAGTCGCACGGCTGAAGGGACCCGCAATTTTCCATTTAAGGAATCCGGTTTCCCCGGCGAATAAATAACAACCAAGGGCAAATTACTATTGTTAGCGAGAGAGATTATTTTATCCGCAATGCTTTCGACTTGCATCCTCAACCACTGTGCGTCGATAAAAATAACTTTAAAACTGGTTATATCATCTTCTAAAAGCCTCACCGCTTTATCCGCCTTATTAACTATTAGCGTAGAGATATTTAAGCGTTTTAATTTTAAGACGAGATCGCTGTAAGCCGTGCTGTCTTCAAAAATCAATGCTTTCTTTTCATTCTCCCATTTTATATGAAGATTTGGCGCAGGCGTAATGGAAAATACTTTTACCGTGAATGTAAATGTAGACCCTTTTCCAATATCACTTTCAACCGCGAGATCTCCCCCCATCATCTTTGTCAATCGTTCACTGATGGTAAGTCCGAGACCTGTGCCCCCAAAATAACGCGCCGTTGAATCGTCGCCCTGGTTAAAAGCTTCAAAAATATATTTAAGCTTATCTTCTCCTATTCCAATTCCTGAATCACTGATGGAGAAGCGAAGGAGAGCCGATCGATCGGAAAATTGTTCTACAATTGAAGCGGCGACGATGATTTCACCGTGCATCGTGAACTTAGTGGCATTGCTTAAAAGATTGATAAGTATTTGCCTTAAACGATTGGGATCAGAGTGTATTTCAAGGGGAAGATTTTCATCCTCGTCACAGATAAAATCCAGATTTTTAGCGAATATTTTCGACGAGAAAAGCGCCAGTGTTTCCTGTAACCAATCTTGAAGATTGAAAGGAATACATTCGATATCCAGTTTGCTTGCTTCCATCTTCGAAAGATCGAGAATATTATTCAATAAACTGAGCAGGTTTTTTCCTGAATTTCTGATCGTATCCAGGCACTCCTCCTGCTCCTCATCCAGAGAGGTTTCGTAGAGTAATTCACACATCCCCATTAAGGCGTTCATAGGTGTGCGTATTTCGTGGCTCATATTGGCAAGAAATAAAGATTTCGCACGATTAGCTGACTCCGCGCGCTCACGGGCAGCATCAAGGTTTTCCTCTAATCGCTTGTGCTCACTAATATCCGTAAATACTCCATTCCAAATAATACTGCCGTCATTTTCTGGCACTTCGGGAACGGAGCTGCCACGTATCCATTTTAAAACCCCATCTTTGGTCCTGAATCTGAAATTATAAGTCCAAGGCTCAAGAGATTTCGCCGAATTATTTATCGATTTCAATAGCGCTTCTACATCTTTTGGATATATAGCGTTCCATCCTAGTTCGAAATCTGCTTCTAATTCCTCTGCCTCATACCCAAAAAGTTCTTTTGCTCCGCGACTTATAAAAGGGAAACTCATCTCGCCTTCCTTGCTCAATCGAAACTGGTAAACTGCACCAGGAATAACATTGGTTAATCGATTAAGATTTCCCTCGCTTTCTCTTAAACGCTTTTCTGTTTTTACACTTTGGGTGAGGTTTTGAACCGTACCCAGCACTTGCTTGATGCTTCCGTCCGCATGGTGTAGGTGAGCGGCAACCGTAATATTCAATTTCAACTGCCTTTTTGCGCGATCTCTCATCTGGTCGACAAAACTGAAAGTTTGACCCGGTTCCAGTTTTTGCAATTCGCTTAAGCATGAAGGAACGTCATCCTCCGTACCGCATTGCAGGGCAGAGGGGAGAAATCTTGAACCTAAAGATTGAATTTCCGGCAAGGTGTAACCCAGTAAATCCTCAAACTCTGGATTGGCGTAGACAAATCGATTATCTTTAATATCAAATATAAAGATTGAGCAGGGCAGAGAATCAGCAGGCAGAGACGGGGATATCTTATTGCTCATAGATCAGTATCGCAATAAATTCTATTTATAGAGTGAGTGTTTTAACAAAATTCACTAACCGTATTTTATCGCGAAAGAGAAAAGCATCATTATCACCTGACTTCTTGTTAAATAAAACTACGAGGGGCACTGGTGACGGGACATAATTATTGATTTACTGAACTAATATTATTATACTTATCGAATAAGATTTGCGCTCGGCCCCAAGGGAATCCACCCTTTCTATAGTGGCTTGCTCACGACACTCTCGAAATTATAATTAATGCTTATCTTTTTGCTTCCTCGTAAACAATTGATGTCCCCATAGTTCAATGGATAGAACCGCGGTTTCCTAAACCGTTAATCCGAGTTCGAGTCTCGGTGGGGGCACCAGCCTTCGCTCCCGCGGTGGCGGGACTGGCAAGCCAGCTATTGGCTGTTGCGACATAACGAGGGACTTTAAAACTACTATTACCTGGCAAAGGCTGCGTGCTTTCTCTTACTTTCCGCAAATTTCAATAACGACGTGACGAGAAAGTTTTCTCATAAGTCATAATCGCCGAAAAGCACCCTGAAACCGTGTCAGATAAATAGATGCGCCGTGCTCCTAATGTATTACTTCTTAATTTGTCCCAGCCAATTGGGCACTTTTTTAACCCATTTATTCAGCTCTTCCAATTGGGTTTCCAGCACACCGAGACGTTGGTAAACGTGCGAGGGAAATCTTCGCTCCATAAAGTAGGTAAAAAAATGTGTAAGCATAGTCGATTCATTTCTCATCATTTGACTGAGATAAGATAGTTGAGACACGATTAAGGTCGCAATGTAATGATTATCGTTGATCAGTGAATTTTCAATGTACTCGGTACTTAATTTACTTTCTTCAAGTTTAAGTATCCTTATACCAGAACGTTCAGCGATATTCTGTAAAATGCCATAACAACGAACCAGTCTGTGATAAACATCTGCTGGAACTTTACCGCGTTCGAAATGGGGTGGTGGTGGAAGCGATTCTGCATCGGGAAAAAACAATAATAAACGGGAAGCGTGTTCAATCGCTGTTGTTATTTCCTGGTAGACATCTGACGGGGTTAATTGTCGATCAAGAAGAATATTAAATTGTCGTTGGGCCGTAATTATAGAGCGGTATACATCGGAGGGTGTCATTCTGGGATCCACGGGCAACTCCTGAATCTGATCGCTGATTTCATATTTTTGTTTTACAATACGGGTCTGATTGAGTGAAGCGTTCACCATTGCAAAAACATGGGTGGGCATAATTTCCCCTTCCGGGGTATCGGGTGGCGTTGCCAGTTCTTGCGTATGTTCGTAACAAAGCTGATTGGCCAACTCAAAAAGGGCACTCGCCTGGGCGTATACTTCGCGGGGAACCGCACCGGTTACTCTGAGTTCTGATTGGTAATTCTTGGGTTTACCCATCTCGTAGCGTATCAATTCCAGCTCCTCTCTTAACAAAGCTGTGCGGGCAAATACGTCCGATGGCTCTATTTCCCTGGTCTCAGCTGTATTTGGTTTAAAAGCCAGCAACAAATAAATTATCAATATCAAAGAATAAAATAATCTATTTTTAAATATCATATATGTTTAAGTGATCATTTTCATGGAAACAGAAGCTAACGCCATAGTTTCAATTTATATATGTGAGAAAATAATAGCAAGTGAGATACACTGAATCAGAATTATCAAATTTCGGTGGCATAGCATTTAACCTATTGGTAAAACCGATGCATCAATTCCCATTGTTAATGATTATCCTAAAGTAAAAAAAAGCCGCCCCTTAAAACGGGACGGCTTTTTTTAAGATACTTATCGTTAACTTAGTTAACTTATTGTGCGAATCTGATTGGACCCCGTTTTTCGTACCAATTATTATGTGAGAGAGTTACCGGGTATTAATAAGTTTTTTACATAATAAAAGGAAACCCCGCTTTTAATCTAATTCTATTGCCTTTGTTTTTGATAACATTGTTTCTCTAAGACTAAGATAGGGCGAATGCCATGTTCCCTTCTATAATTATGTAAAACAATTAACTGCTGAAAAATAAATGAAAATGAATATCGGATTTATTGGTGTAGGAATAATGGGAACTGGGATGGTATCCAACCTGTGTAAAGACGGTTTCTCCGTTAAATTTGTGGCAAGAGACGATGAACGCTCACGTGCTAATGCGCGCATCGCAAGAGAAAAGGGGGCCGTGGAAGTTGAGAATTACGAGATGCTTGCTATCGATAGCGATGTAATAATGCTCAGCCTTCCGGACTCTAACATTGTCGAACATGTCCTTTTGTCAGATCAAGGGATTGGCCCTCACCTTCGCAAGGGACAGGTAGTTGTAGATTTTTCAACGAGTTATCCCCCCTCAACACGCAAATTGTCTGAAACGCTGAAATCCCGGGATATTGATCTCATCGATGCCCCGCTGACCGGCAGCAAACCGCAAGCCGATACGGGAACCTTAAATGTTATTGTCGGTGGACCTGAGAAAATTTTTGAAATAATTAAACCCGCATTTAATGCTATTGCCTCCAATGTCATTTATGTCGGTTCAGTCGGCATGGGGCATACCATAAAGTTGATCAATAATTATCTTGGTCAGACTAATTTAGCGGCCATTTGTGAAATTCTCGTCTTTGCCCAGACCTACGGTGTCGATCTACAAAAACTGCATGAAGTAGTTTCGGTCAGCGGCGGAAATAGCACATCATTTCAAGGCTGTATGCCACGATTCATGGCGCGTGACTTCGCCATTAATTTTCAGCAAAGATTAGTTCTGAAAGATATTCGTTACATGACCGATTTCACTCGCGAAGCAGGTGTTCCCACCCCTCTTGCTGATACCTTACTTGCTATTCATGAACAAGCTTTTGCCAACGGTTATGGTGAAGAAGATACTACTGCGATGCTCAAATTCTTTGAAGAAAATGCTCGCGGGTCATCCCCTCCGAAAAGCAAGTAAACCTGGTATTGATTAGGCAAGGCTTCTTTACTGAGCGGGAGCAGGATAATTAACGCAGGCTGTAGATCAATCCGGCTTGAGTGATTTCATTACCTGTCTAAAAGTCAAAGGGGGTTGTTCAGGTATTTTAATAGGGATGATCAAGCTGACCAGGTATCCAACTACTAAGGTTGCCGATATTCCAAGCGGTGCTGGCCATATCCAACTGAGTTCGCTGAAGAAAGCGACATAAATTGCGGTAGTCAGACCCCCAATAGCCCCTATCACGACACCGATGCTATGTGTTTTACTGCTGAACATCCCGAGGACAAAGATTCCAAAGAGCGGACCGTAAAATGATCCGATAATTCTATTCGCAACCGCGTATAATTCCCCCATACGTCCCACGTTACTGGCAACAATTATCATAACTATTCCTATACCGAGGTTAGCGATACGTGAAACAAGAATTTGTTTACGCTCTTCCTCGGCACTGAGATTTTCAGCGGGCCGAATTCTCCCCAGGTATAACCGGTTATAGAAATCTACGACAATAACCGAAGTCGTAGAATTAATAGCGGCATCGACACTGGATAATGACGCTGCAATAATAGCGGCGATGACCAATCCGGTTAGACCGACTGGAAAATGATTCGCCATAAAATAAGGTAAGATATGATCATTTTGAATGCCCTGAGGAAATCCGGCATGATGATAAAAAGCGAATAACGCCAGTCCCACAAAACCGAGAAATATCATCCACACCGTATCGGATACCGCATTAATAAGATACGACTTTCTCGCTTCATCTACGGAGCGAATTGCCTGGAAACGCAGGATGGCAATCTGATCGGCTGTAAATGCTGTGATTCGACCAATCAATACCGCGAGGACAATACCAACCAGTGTCAAATCTTCTGTCAGGTAGAGACGAATTTTCTCCATTATCGTAGCCCCCTGCATTTCAGGGATGTCTGCGGTCAAATTTATCCTCCCTGATTCCTGGGCCAACCGGTAAAGTTCACTAAACCCACCGGGGATATTTGAGATGATAAAATAAAGGGTGGCAAAGAGACCGCCAAACATCACAAAGAATTGTGTTACATCCGTCCAGATAACCGCTTTCATTCCCCCCAGCATGGTGTATATCGTGACCAATGATCCCAGGATAATGATCATCCAGGATATATCCAATTGACCACCCGTAGCCGCTTTTACGGCAAGACAGGGAACATATAACGCGGCTCCCATCCAACCGAGTCGCCACAGTATAAATATAGTTGAACCAACAACACGGACTGCGAGACCAAAGCGAAGTTCTAAATATTCATAGGCCGAAAAAACATTCAGGCGTCGGTAAAACGGAATCGTTACTTTTGTCACCCACGGATAAAGGGGTATCCAACTTAAAAATGACATGACCGTTACCATGCCGATTCCAAATACGACCGCTGGAGTATTGATATAATCGAGCCCGCTGTTAAGAGCCGCCATGAGCGAAATGCCAACGCTCAACCATCCCAGTTGCTTTCCGCTTTTAAAAAAATCGTCGAGGGTTTTCTGTTTCCTCGAAAAGTAAAATCCGATCCCAATGAGGGTGCCCAAGTAGAAAAAAATGATCAAACCATCAATAAGATTGATCCCACTGTTGTTCATGGTGTTCAAGTTATCAATTTATGGTTTATACAATATGAAACCATTTTGAATACTAAGTATCATTTACAGTATGATCCTTCAGTATACCAAGTATGTTTCAAGAATTATGATCACCATTTCTATAGATTCGTGTTCACGCGAGTTCCCTTTGTGCAGGTTACAGGCTCTATTATCTTTTAGAAACCGGGAGGTGGGAAAAGGCGGAATCAGCGCATCATGTTTATTCTTACGATTCAGCAGCAGGATTCACATTGATATAGAAACAGCAGATAAAAATTATCTATAAAATCCCGTTGACTGCCCCCGACTAGAAGAATTGCTCTTAGATTGGCTCCAACGGGATCAAAAACGGGTGGTAGAGGAGTGACAAAGCTAATTCTCGGCTGATTCACCTTCGCCCCTTGCAGGTCTACGTCACCAGTCCAGGGACATTAATATATATCCCATGGCTGCTGACAAAGACCCAATTCCCCCTGGACGACCCCTGGCAAAAGACCAGCGATAAGGATAATCCTATGAGGATGATAGCGTTGACTCCCGGACTGATGTCCGAGGGGTTAAATGAGAAAAGTCCATAATTATTTAAGCTAAGGAACTACCCTGCTTGACAGGGTCTGATTTCTTAATTTATCTTTCGCGGTGCAGTGAAAATAAAAGGCTTTAAATGGAATAATAGATGGGGGAAAATTAGAAATGAAAAATTTTGAGTATATAGCGCCCACAAGTTTACGGAAGGCAACATCCTTGCTGGCCGAAAAAAATGGAAACGCGCGAATCCTGGCGGGGGGCACAGATCTTCTTGTCCAACTGAGAGTCAATAGATTTCAGGTCGATCGCGTCATCGATGTGAAAAACATCCCCGAGCTTAACGAGCTATCATACGGATCTAAAAAAGGGCTATCCATAGGCGCTGCGGTCCCTTGTCATCGCATATATGAGGATTCTGAGTGCACACAGCGCTATCCCGGATTGATAGATTCAGCATCTATCATCGGGGGTATCCAAATCCAGGGAAGAGCCTCTTTTGGGGGTAATATCTGTAATTCATCACCGAGTGCAGATACGATTCCCGTTCTCATAGCCTATGGCAGTAAATGCGAAATTGTCGGCCCTAATGGTAAACGTATGGTGCCTATGGAAGACTTTTGCACAGGGCCAGGGAAGAACATTTTAGAACCAGGTGAAATACTCGTGTCGATTCGGATTCCATCCAATAAGAAAGATTCCGGGGCCCATTATCTTCGGTTTATTCCCAGAAATGAAATGGACATCGCGGTCGTGGGCGCAGGAGCCTATGTCGAGCTGGGCAATCGGAAAAAGAAATTTAAAAAAGCTCGCATTTCTCTGGGAGCAGTCGCCCCTACGCCACTTTTTGTTCGCGAAGCCGGTGAATTGCTGACCGGGCGCGAAGTGAGCGACGATACGATTGAGGAGGCGGCGGAAGCGGCAAAAGCGGCGGCCCGCCCTATTTCGGATATGCGCGGGACAGCGGAATACCGAACCCATTTGGTGGGAGTATTGACTAAACGGGCACTGCACGGTGCTGTTAAACGTGCCCGTGGCGAGTTTGTCCCCAATGCGGTGCAGGCAAGTTAACCCGCATGATAATTATAAATTACAATTGATTAAGAATCCTATTAAACAACGAATCTTATGAATAGAGTTCACGTACAGTGTAAGATAAATGGAGAGACAATCGAATTTCTCTGCGAACCACGGCAAAGCTTGCTCGAGGTCTTGCGGGAAGAACTTGGATTTACCGGGAGCAAGGAAGGCTGCAACGATGGTAACTGTGGCGCATGCACGGTAATCATGGATGGCGTGATCGTCGATTCCTGCCTTGTTTTTGCCGTCGAAGTCCAGGGAAAAGAGATCACTACCGTAGAGGGAATTGCCACACCCGCTGGTTTGCATCCCCTGCAACAGAAATTCCTCGAGAACGCAAGTCTGCAGTGCGGGATCTGCACCCCCGGATTTCTCGTTGCTGCTAAAGCTTTGCTCGATCACAACCCGAATCCGACCGAACATGAAATTCGCCATTGGCTGGCCGGCAATCTATGCCGTTGTACCGGATACGATAAGATTATCCGAGCGGTTCAGGATGCCAGTGCGGTCATAAGTAGCAAAAGTGCCTGAAAATAAAAATCTTGAATGAGGAGAAAAAGCTGATGTCAAACAACTCAGGAAATGGAAAGTATAAAGTAATAGGGACACGCCCTATCCGCCACGACGGGACAGATAAGGTCATCGGTAAAGCGATCTATGGTGGCGATGTCCGCCTGCCCGGCATGCTCCATGGCCAGATCCTCCGCAGCCCCCACGCTCACGCACGCATCAAATCCATTGATACGAGCAAGGCGGAAGCGCTGGAAGGGGTACGCGCGGTGGTCACCTCAAAAGATTTACCCAAAACCAATGAAGACGACATGATCGATTTGGGCGAGGGGATGACCCGCTTAAAATATATACGCGATAACATCCTGGCCAGCGATAAGGTTCTTTACCGGGGGCATGCAGTTGCCGGTGTCGGAGCGATTAACCAGCAAACTGCTGACGAGGCACTCTCGCTGATAAAAATTGAATACGAGGTCTTACCGCCCGTAGTCAATGTTCTCGAAGCGATGAAGGATGATGCCCCGTTACTTCACGATACCCTGACCACGGTTGAACTAGAAGAGGAAACAGACAAAAAGAGCAATATTGCGGCTCACCTCCAGAACAAAATAGGTGACCCGGACAAAGGATTTAAAGAAGCCGACATTGTAATCGAGCACGAATTCAATACCGCCACTGTCCACCAGGGCTATATCGAACCCCATAATGGCACTGCGGTATGGAATCCTGACGGTCAACTCACGATATGGACCAGTACCCAGGGTGCATTTGTGGTGCAAAAGCAAGCAGCCGCTGTTCTTGATCATCCTATTTCCAAAATTAAAGTAGTACCCCAGGAGATTGGCGGTGGTTTTGGGGGTAAAATTCCAATTTATTTAGAGCCGGTGGCCGCTCTGCTCTCCCGTAAAACCGGGCTTCCGGTAAAGTTGCTTATGACGCGGGCGGGTGTTTTCGAAGGCACAGGTCCTACTCCAGGGAGTTATGTCCGCCTTAAATTAGGCGCGGACAAGTCGGGCAAATTGGTCGCTGGTGATGCCTATCTTGCCATCGAGGCCGGTGGGTACCCAGGTTCACCGATGTTTTGTGGGGTTATGTGCGTATTTTCCTGTTACGAGATCCCCAACGCAATTGTCAATGGATATGATGTGGTGGTGAATAAACCGAAGGTGGCCCCCTACCGGGCGCCGTGTTCGACCCAGGTAGCCTTTGCGATCGAAACGATGATGGATGAAATTGCCGAAAAACTGGGTATGGATCCTTTTGACTTTCGCCTTAAAAATGCCGCAAAAGAGGGAATGCGCCGCGTCGATGGACTCGTTTACCCGCGCATTGGCTGTGTGGAAACGATGGAAGCGGGAAAAGGCTCAGACCATTATACTTCACCTTTAGAAGGACCCTATCGTGGCCGAGGTGTGGCCACAGGTTATTGGTTTAATATTGGGTTTAAATCCTGCGTTACGGCCAGTGTTAATGAAGATGGCACCGTCAATCTGATGGAAGGATCAACGGATATTGGGGGCAGCCGCACCTCGATCGCTATGCAATTCGCAGAGGTCCTCGGATTACCCGTTGAAGACGTTAATCCCCGGGTAGGTGACACGGGAGAAATCGGTTTTAATGACGTCACTGGGGGCAGCCGCACGACCTATGCAACCGGTTATGCCGCCCATAATGCAGCTCAAGATGTTAAGGGTCAAATGCTGGAGCGCGCGGCCAATCACTGGGAGGTGTCAGCGGATGAGGTGGAGTATTCTGACGAACTTTTCAAACTTAAGAGTGACTCGTCTAAGAAACTGAACTTCAAAGAATTAGCTGCCATAGTCAGTTCATCTGACAGCCCTGTAATCGGGCGAGGCACCGTCAATCTGGGCTTCCATATCGGCGGTTCATTTGCGACAAATGTAGTCGACGTAGAAGTGGATCCCGAGACCGGGAAAGTAAAAATCCTCCGCTTTACCGCTATCCAAGACGCCGGTAAAGCCATTCATCCCAGTTATGTTGAGGGCCAGATGCAAGGGGGCTCGGTCCAGGGTATAGGATGGGCATTGAACGAAGAGTACTTCTACAATGCGGATGGTAAGATGGAAAATTCGACTTTTCTGGATTACCGCATCCCGACTGCGCTCGATCTGCCAATGATAGAAACCATCATTGTCGAGGTTCCCAATCCGAGTCATCCCTATGGGGTGCGCGGTGTGGGTGAAGCAAATATCGTACCTCCACCCGCCGCAATTACCAATGCAATATACAATGCCATCGGCATTCGCTTCCGCGAATTACCGGTGCGACCTGATCGGATTGTAGCAGCTCTCGCAGCAAAGAAGGAATCCGAACCCCTGGAAGCCGTGGCCGGGTCTTAATTCATGGCTAAGGTTTTGATACCTCCCTTAATGCAGAAATTGACCGACGGGAAAACTGAAGTTTCCGTAGAAGGTAAGACTGTGCGGGAGGTCATTGAAAACCTGGAAAAAGCATTCCCGGGGACCAAGGATCGTATATGTGAAGATGGCGCTATCCGCCCGAATATCGCAGTTGCCGTTAACAGCGAAATTATAACTACCGGTTTGCGCCAGAAAATAGATCCCAAATGTGAAGTGCATTTCCTTCCCGCCATAAGCGGGGGGTGATGAAGGATACCTTATAATTTGTCATTGCGAGGATCCCGCAAACGCGGGAGACGTGGCAATCCAGATTATTTAAATATTAGGTATTATAGATCTTTTATCCTACTTCATTCTTTCGTCAATACACCATAGTCATGGGGGACTCATTCTGTTGCGTCCGGAAATATTATATTTTTATACTTATCTCGGCCACGACGGAGCGTGGCCCTCCAGATTTTATCTTACCCGCTATTTCTTCTCCAGATTATTTATTTTCTCTCGCAACGCATCCCGCTCGATTAAGCAATTATGCAGGCGGTAAGCCGCTTCATGTAAGACCTGGAGGCGACTCCAGCTTTCCCAGAACCCAGCGACATAAAATGATTGCATTTTTTTTCTCAGCTTTTCGGATATTTCGATTTTTTCGTCTAATGGCGGAGTGATAGGGACCTCGATGGTTGAAAAATCTGACTCCTCGTCCATTTTTTCTATTGCTTCCATCACTTTTGCTACGGGAATGTCCTTAATACAGGTGCGATAATCAAAGAGGCAGTACCACTGGCATCCCTTGCAGGGAATATCTCCCTGCAGGACTTTGACTCTGCCCCGCTGCGGGAAAAATCGCCTTTCCTGTCCCGCTCCAAATAACGCCACAGTAGGGCAGTCCAGAGCCGCAGCCAAATGCGTGTAAGCCGTATCGTTGCAGATAAAAAGTGAAACCTCATGTATCAAGCGAGATAAATCAGGAAGATCCTGTGGTGAAAATATTCGCCGCTCATTATCTAATGTCGTGGGAAATTCCTTAAAAGTTGCCCCATCATCAGGCCCTTCAATCCATATCACCTGGTAACCCGCAGCCTTTAATTTCTCACTCAATTTCAGAAAATTATCGAACGGCCAGGCCCGTTTGATGTTCTCTCCCACTCCGGGCGCAATAGCGGCCATTTTTTTGCTACTCGATAGCAAATCATCAGTCTTATTTTTAAAATTTAGGTCCATCGACAGTTTTCGATCATCATTGAAGAGAAGGGTGAATAGTCGACCGAGTTGCGTATATTCCGAATCTTCCAGTGACGAGGGGATTTCTTCGGTAAAATAGGGCTCCTCAACACCAACTATCTGTGCCACATGTCCCGTAAATAACTGGTAGGTATCATTTTTCTCAAACCCCACACGTCGAGGAGCTCGACTCAATGCAATTGTTAAATCGCTCAGCCAACTTCTATTAATCATCGGCGAGATGGCAGTATCCCAGGAAATGGCTTCGATGAATGCTTTCCACCAGAGAATAAGATCCGTGGTATCTTCACCCCAATCACTGAGGGGATGAACGGGATAGGGAAGAAAATGGATACACCCGGATGGCTCGTGGCCCAAACGTTTAGCCTCGACCACGGGGTCGCCGTTGAGATCGAGCAAAAAAACCCCAGCCTTGGGAAGAAGTTCGGCGACCGCGTCCATCCCGGTGCGGACATGCCAGATAATCCGCGCATCAGGGTTGGCTTCCAGGAGTTGCTGCACGTAGCCCGCCGCGATTAACTGGTCTCCCAGGGAATCCGGTTTTGATATTAAAATATTCATGATTGCCGCTAATTCTCTAGCTAGTCCACTCTCTATTTGATGGCAAGTTTAACCACGGATGTGCGTGAATTATCATCTACACAATAATATGAAGAGAAAATTATAGAGTATATTGTGTTCCACGTGAAACAATATCCGTGACAGATTATGATCGAATAAAGCCCTCTTCCAGTAGATATTGAGATCTGCATTATGAATGTATTTTCATCGTGAATTCTTCGTGGTTTCATAATATTAAAATATGAAATGGTCGGTCATTATCCCCATGGGGAGGCCGGAAAGAGCAGGAAACACCCTGCGCTCACTGGCGAACCAGAGCTACTTCCCTGAGTCCTGGGAGGTCCTTCTTGTCGGTGTTAAAGCGCGGGAAGTTACCGATGCGTTTCCAGATCTGCCAATTGTCCCCGTTCCACTTGAGAGAAATGAACTGCCCCCAAAAACGCGGCTCATAGGCTCCGATCATGCCCAGGGTGACTGGTTTATTTTCGTTGATGACGACATGGAACTGGCACCCGACTATTTTCAATGTCTTAACTCCATAATAAATAATGATAGGGCTGATGGAGAAAAACCGCCCGCCGTTATTGGGGCTCGCTTACCGGGAGTGAAAAATAACTTTTGTGACCGCCTTACGAATATTTCAAATTTCTGGTCCCAGCAAGGTGACCTACCCGGCTCGCGTCCCTGGCTATACAGTGCGGCAATTGCTATCCGTGCTAATGCTTATGAGAAAGTCGGTGGATTTAACCCTCACCTGCCCAATGGTGAGGATATCGATCTTACTCAAAAGCTGGTTCGGGCCGGCTACAATCTGCTTTATGAGCCCTCTCTTATCGCCTACCATAATCATGGTCGTACCACCCCTTTAAAGATGCTGGTCTACTTCTGGAAAAACGGTAACACTGCCCTGTTTTTCAACCAGGAGTCCCTGGTGACGCGCTGTTTCAGCTTTAAAACTGTTATCATCCACGCCTGGAACGACCTGCAAAATAATCGGCGCTTAAACGTTTCTCAGGTATCCGGGTTTTACCGATGCTTCCCTTTTATCCTAATCAACTACTTCATTTTTCAATCCTCGATCGAGTGGCACTATCAGAAATATCTCTGGGAAAACAGCCAGTTTCGTCACCTTCCTCTTCCTCAAGCCGGAGACCAAAGTTCCTTCCAAGCGTTCGTCCATTTTAAAAAGAACCACCCTATAATAGGCGCACTTCTTTATGCCCGGGCGATGATCGAGGATTTCCGCCACCCGGTGCGGAGGTGAGGTTAGTCTTAGGCTGTAGACGCTATGAAGTGATATGGAGCGGGCTGTCCCTTGTACCCTTCTTATAATTTGTGCTTTAAAGATTAGTACGCGCCAGGGACAGCACGTTCCACCTAATCTCACTGCTTATTTCTTAGCACTTACCTTCTCACTTGTCATTGCGAGGAGCAACGCGACGCGGCTACCGAGCAACAGCGACATCTTCCATTCCAGGCAAATGTCGGTTGCGTATTGACATCCCCCTGGATTGCCACAGTCGGTAACACCTCCTTCGCAATGACAAAAGGAGAAATTTAGAAATCGTTTTGTCTGCAATTGGCCCTGAGCGCATGCCGAAGGGAGGGCTCATTGAAGGCCAAGCTGCAACAAGCATCCAGGATCAGGGATCCTACCCCTGCATGATTTTCTTAACCACAATCACCTTGACTCGCCGTAGTTCTCAGACATTAGCGTGCTAGGGACAGCCCGCTCCACCTCGCTCTCAGTGTTTGTCGTTTACTTCCATCCACTTATTCCAGATGTCACGATAGGTGCTCTCGAGGCGCCTTGTAAAACTTTCTTCGTCCATCAGGGGGCTTTTCTCCATGCGTGATCGAAGGTGGTCGTGACCACGAAAACTGGTACACTTGAAAAGTTAGTCTGGGTAACCTAGAAAGGACTCAGACAATGAAAGGCAAAAGATACACAACTGAAGAGAAAATACGGATGCTGCGGCAGGCGGACAAAGGGAAAACGATCCTGGAAGCATGCCGCGAGAACAACATTAGCGAACAGACTTTCCACCGCTGGAAGCGTGAGTTTGGGATGATTGATGTCGACCAGGCCAAGCGGATGAAGGAACTCTTTGAAGGAGAACGCGCGGTTAAAACGGATGCTGGCGGACAAGATGCTGGGGATAGAGATCCTGCAGGAGACCCTCGAAAAAAAACTGTAAGCCCTGGGCACAAGCGGCAAGTGGCAGAGAGACTTGTGGCTCGGGGCCAGTGTTCGATGCGAGCGGGGTGCCGGTACTTTCGGCTGCACCGTTCCACCTATGCGTATAAGGCGAAGCATCCGGATGCTTGGTTAATGAAACTGAAGGCGGCAGTAAGGCGGTTATCACGGCAATATGCCAGGTGGGGCTATCCGAAGATCACGAAGCTGTTGAAAGACGAAGGCTGGGAGGTGGGTAAACGTCTCGTGCAAGGTCTACGACGCGAACTGGGCTTGGCGATCCCCCAACGCAAGCCAAGACGTCGGGGCAGGGGTGTTTCCACCGGGCTGCCGACCAAGGCCGAACATCCCGGCCATGTTTGGACCTGGGATTTTATCCACGATAAGACGGTCCGCGGTGGCAGTTTAAAAATGTTGACCGTGCTCGATGAGTACACCCGCGAGTGTCGAGTGATCCATGTTGATCGCCATATCAATGCGGAAACGGTGCGCGGTATCATGCAAAAACTGCTTGCCCGTCATGGGCCGCCACAATATATTCGCAGTGACAACGGTTCCGTTCCGAGGAGCGAAGCGACGACATGCGAAGCCATTCATTGAAAAGGAATTGAGAGCCTGGCTAACTGCGATGAAAATCAAAACCCTCTATATCGAACCAGGAAGCCCTTGGCAGAACGGATACATTGAATCGTTCCATGCCCGTTTTCGCGAGGAGTGTTTAAACCGTGAACAGTTATGGACTTTGACCGAAGCCCGCGTGGTCATCGAAGATTGGCGCTGGCTTTACAATCATGTCCGACCCCACCGCAGCCTCGGCAACATCACTCCACGGCACTTCACTGAAAACCTCAATACCGAAGGCTCGGGCTCCATTCGGGCTACGCCCTCATTGCGCCCAAGCCTTGACTTCCTCTACCAACTTAACTTCAACATTAACCTCTCCAGACTAACTCTCCCGGTGGACCAGTTTGTGTAACCCGACCACAGACAAAGACAAATATCTTTAAGGGACAGATTTTGCTGCGGGGAAATTATATAAAAATAATTCATGCTTTCGTACGCTCGATTGAATGGTTTCGAGGCCGATGGGGTTTTTAAAGCTTCGAAGCTTAATTTGATTTGCCCGTGAAGGGGTCTGAGTGCCTCGAGAAAGGGCGTTTGCATCTTAAGGCAGGGAATGGGTTGTTTCATAACGAAGGAGCATCGTACATTGTAGAGCAAATTTAAGCGGGGTTCTTTTTAAATAATTTTGGCTGTCAAACCTTGCCCTTTGTAAATATATTTTCCAGCGAGCAAATCGATATATGGACTAAGGGTCGGTCAGCTGATCGACCCCCCCGCCCCCTAGTAACATGATTTACTCTCTCTTCGATTTATTTCAAAATTAGCGGACACCCGCGATGTTAGACGGCGAACTTTTTCTTGATGGGAATACCCTTAAATTATGGGTCGCAATGGGTGTGGCAGTAGTATGTCAACACCGGCTTAATCAGGGTTTTAAACTGGGGCTTACTCCTTAATTATCGATTATCTAAGACCGTTAGGAAATTATAAGTTAAAAATAATATATTGATGATCAATAACTTACAAACTTACTAGACATAATAGTTGTTGTGCGGTTCACCTTCTAAGACCTCCTCTCGGTGCCGTCCTCTTTTGGTCCACGCACACTGGCGCTGATAACGGTCTGCTCAGGCAACCTGAGCAAGGAGCAGTCACTCTTTTTTAAGTGTGTCCACAGGTTGGCCTTCATTGCGGACAACCTACAATATCACTTAATCAATGGGCAGATCGATTAGAGAGGATCGTGTCGATCCTCCCTCTCCTTTTTTAGTGGTCTACTTTTCACCAGAGTTAGTGCCAGAAAAAAAATGATAATATTGACAGCAGCAATTTGCGCGCAAAAAAAATGCCCCACCTCTCAGATTCAGGAAGCATCTGAAAACAGCGACGGAACAGTTGCCCCTCGAAATAAAATCTGTCATGAAAAACTGTAAAATGCAGTTGCGAAGCAACGGTTTGTCCAGGAGCTATCCTTGGGTTCGATAAATCAGTCTCGTCATACACGACAGGATTCTATGAAATGGTGCCGAAAGTAAACTTCTTACCCAAACTCGTGTCAGGCAAGTAAGGTGGAGTTATGGGAGCTATGAACCGATGAATATACTTCAAGAGATGTTGAATTCCGTTTTAGCAGATTCCGACTTTGACAAATACTCTGACGATCTGCATGCAGCGTCAGGCGATATTATTCCTAGGATTGCCAACAAAACTGCAGAATCTATATTAACCAGACATCTCCTTCCCCTATTCATCTCAACAGATTTAGAAGCAGGAACCGATTTCAACCGCGAGTTCCGCAACGCCGTCGTGCGGTCAGGTGATACTGTATTTGAGGCACTTACCAGGATGCACGCCCGACCGTGCCAGGTATCATCTGCCATTCTCGTCTTACGGCGTACCGGTTATGCATACGACACGCTCGCACGGTGGCGAACCCTGCATGAAATTTCAGCGATGAGTTCTCTTATAAGTAAGCATGGTAAGGAACTAGCAGAAAAATATCTGCTGCACGATACCATACAGCGATATAAGATAGCATGTCAGCACCAGAAATATAAAGAGCAATTAATGAGGAACCAATTACGCAGGAGGAATTTGACAGTCTCAAGTCAGAACACGACCAGCTCGTAGCTCGATTCGGCGAGTCGATAAGAAGGAATACGGCTGGGCAACTTCAATACTTGGAAAAGATCTTCCCACGATAAGCGACATTGAAAAACACGCTAACTTGGAACATATGAGGCCTTATTACAGAATGGCGAGTGACAACGTGCACGCAAACTCTCACGGCGATTACTTTAGGATAGGGTTGAGTCAGATTCTTCACGATGATGATCTACTTCTAGCTGGCGCAAGCAGTATGGGGTTGGCTACTCCTACTCATTCTACTGGGATTGCATTAAACCAAATAACCTCGAATTTGCTTTTAAATGTGTTGAACTTCGACTGCTTAGTCATCTCAAATACACTCCTTAAATTAGTACATGAGATTTTGAAAGTATTCCTTGTGATTGGACCCCGTTTTTCGTACCAATTATTATGTGAGAGAGTTACCGGGTATTAATGGTTTTAGGATTGATGTATATGAGAGATCTTGGCGCAGTGAGGGCGTAGCCCGAACGCGGCCAAGAGCGGAAAGGAATGTGACAAACTCTTGTGGGCTTTTAAAGCCTAATCGACTGTGGGGATGTTCATTGTTATAGGTCTGACGCCATTGTTCTATTAGCACTTGCGCTTCAGCCACGCTGAGCAACACTTCACGGTTCAAACACTCATCGCGTAAGCGGTTGTGAAACGACTCGATGAAACCGTTTTGCCAGGGACTGCCCGGATCGATATATATCGCCTTGATCTTTTTGTCGGACAACCACTGCTGCACCTGATGAGCAATGAATGGCTTCGCATGTCGTCGCTTCGCTCCTCGGAACACTGCCGTTGTCACTGCGGATATAGCTAGGAACTCCCTCTTCATCGATGGTTTCGCTGAGTACCGAGAGAACATCGGTTGAGGTGAGCTGTCGAGCTACCCGGATGCGTAAACATTTACGCGTATATGTCTTCGCTTCGCTTGAGTGTCGTCGCTTTCAGCTCCTCGGTACATCGATCAAGGTCATCATCTTTAGCATACCGCCATTGTCTGTACGATCATGGACAAAGTCCCAGGACCAGACGTGATTGCGACCGGTTGCTTTAGTAGGGAGCCCAGTAGAGATCCCCTGACGGTGTCTACGCTTTTTTGGTGGCTTTACCTGTAAGCCCGAAGAACGTCGCACTGCCTGTACAAATTTCCTGCTTGCCGCCCAACCTTCTTTCACCAGCAAGGCACGAATGCGCCGGTAACCGTAACGGGGATGTTCCCAGGACAAGGTCAAAATCCGCTCGGCCAATTGCTGAGCCTTCTTACTGGCCTGCTTGGGTCGGTAGCTGTACGTTGACCAACTGAGGCTGAGATAAGCACAAGCCCTCTAAAACGAGCACAGCCCCTTCTCAGCCGCATCTTTTACTGCTCGCTTCTTCTGCTTTGGGCTCACCATTTTTTTGAGAGCGTTTCCTCCAACACCCGAAGCTTGAGCATTTGATCAGCGAGCATCTTCTTCAGCTCCGTATTCTCCTTTTCCAGCTCTTTAAATCGCTTCGCATCAGCCAGCTCCAAGTTGCCATACTTTTTGCCCCAGCGATAGAAGGTCTGTTCACTTAGGTTGTTGCCGTGGCAGACTTCCTGCACGGTTTTGCCCGTATCGGGCTGCCGCAGTATTGCTATGATCTGTTCTGTTGTATATCTTTTTCTTTTCATTGAGGTTATCTGTTTATCCCGATAACCTCTCTCTGTTAATGATACCATTTTTGGGGGTCACTCCAATGCAAAGTCTCCTTCTGAAAATATCTACGATTGGATTGATCAGTGCGCTCATTATTGCCTCAAATTGAATCAGAAAAATAAAACAGTACACTATTTTTTATTATCAAATGGTCTCAAAACAGGACTGTTTGTATGGGATCAAGCAAATGCAATACTTGAGCTTGGTTTTGAGGATTTCTATTTAGGAGGTGAACTCTATGAGAAACTTAGGAATATTATCTGTGTTGATACGTTTAAAAAAGGACTGGGGGCACCTGATCCAGGTAGAAATATTCTATTACGTAAGATTCATAAAGAAGAAGCACAAAAAGTCTTTATAAACTGTCACAAGTATATTTGGAATACCGAGAAAAGGGGCCCACTATCGGCATTTACAGAGTTCGTAAAGTTGATATTCCTTAAATTGTGGAACGATAGAATTTTGCACGAGAATTTTCGTCCCGATTATTCAGGTAAGTTACTTGTCCCGCAATCTGCTAATACTTTCTCAATTTTGTGGATAGAATCCAGAGAGAAAGACCACGGCTCCCCGGTAAACGATATCTCTTTCAAGAACCTGATAACACATATTGAAGACGATATAGACAAACGGAATAAAAAGAGAATTTTTGATCAGAATGAACAGATTGAGTTGAAGCCTACAACAATTAAAGGAATTGTAAAAAAACTTGAAAAAATAGATCTTTACGGAATCGATGAAGATTTAAATGGGAGGTTGTTTGAGACCTTTTTGAATGCGACAATGCGAGGTCAGGCATTGGGGCAATATTTTACACCACGAAGCATTGTTTTACTTGCTACCGAATTGGCTGAATTGAGGACAGATTCAAATTATATTGAAAAGGTTTTAGATGGTAGCTGTGGGACAGGTGGATTCTTGATAGAAGCCATGTCAATTATGAGAAACAATATTCGTGAGAATGATTCTTACTCGATTCAAGAAAAAAAGAAATTAATAGAGGTAATTTGCAATGAAAAGATATTTGGAATAGATGCGGCATCCGAGCCAAATCTGGCAAAGATATCAAGGATAAATATGTATCTGCATGGGGATGGAGGCAGCCATATCTATTTTGCGGACGGTTTGATAAAAAATATTCAGGTCGATAAAACTGATCCGCGGGAACTACAACGGGAAATTGAGGAAATGAAGCATGAGTTTGGTCCCAGTTCTTTTGATGTTGTTTTAACCAATCCCCCTTTCTCAATGTGGTACGAGGAAAAGAATGAGTCTCAAAAACATATACTTGAGCAATACAACCTAACCCAATATAAAACAAAACCCCCGAGAACACGACTAAGAGGAAGTGCACTTTTTATCGAACGATATTGCGATTTACTACGACCAGGGGGCAAACTGATCACTGTTTTGGATGAAACTGTATTATCTTCAGGACAATATTCTTACCTGAGAGATTTCATCCGAGAAAAGTTTATCATTCGAGCTGTGATCTCATTGCATGGTGATGCATTTCAGATGGCGAAAGCCAGGGTCAAAACTGCTTTAGTATATTTACAAAAGAAAAAATATCCGGATGATGACCAACCAGCTGCATTTATGTACTCTTCTATTAGATTAGGTGTAGATGATATGCCAATCACAACTAATCCAGAAAAGGTGAAAAGTGCTCGTGAATTGGCAAGGGAAGAAATCAAAACAATTCTGGAGCTCTATAAAAGATACAGAAAGGGCGAAAAGGGTGAGTGGTTCGTCCAAACAGCAAACCTGAACGATCGCTTGGACGTTAAGTCATGTGTGGATATGAGAGGCCGGATGATTGAACGCTGGGAAAAGGGAAGTTACGAGGTTAGTTCGCTCGGCGAGCTGTTGACACCCCAAAATGATACTGTAATGCCAAAAGATAATCCAAACAAGGAATTCAGAATACTCGAAATCACGTACTCGGGCAGGTGTTATATAAAAGAAAAGCGAGCTGGACGAAATATTAACTATAAAAAAATGACGGTAGTACATACTGGGGACCTGATATTTTCGAGTTATAATACTTTTCAAGGTGCAATGGGTTATGCAACAGAGGAAATTGATGGCGCGGTAGCATCAAATAGTTACATCGTTACACGTGCGAATAATATAGAAGATTCCCTTTATTTATGGTCTATTCTAAGAACAACAGAAATTCGTGCAGAATTTCTTACCTCTGCAATCGGGATGGGTAGGCAAACAGTAAAATGGGATAAGATTTGCACAGTCCAAGTTCCATTATTGCATCCAAGTCAAAGAGAAGCTATCGGACAGAGAGTAATGGAGCATTGGGAAGCAGAAAAAAGGGCGAAGGATGGAATAAGCGCGATCTCAAGAGAACTGCACAACAAATTTGATGTTGAGTCTCTAAGTTCACAAAAACGGTTTTTAGGGGCAAAACCACCCAAATAAATAAAATCCCGATACTACAATGAAAACAAAACAAGAGAAAACCCTAGCCGGAGCAGTCAAAGCCATCGGAGCCTACAAACCAACGGCACTGCCTAAGCAACCAAAGCAAACACCTCCAATCAAAGAGCTTAAAAGGAAATGGAAAATAAGCAGGTAATACCTCCTTTTGGGGCAATAAGTATATAATTCCCTTATTTTATTAGATTTAAAATGCGTTACCCGCCTGAATACGCAAGGTGTTCAAGCAACGCTTAAATGTTTGTAGTGTTAACAACGTAATTCGATCGAATTGAACGCATAAAATAACAAATTTTTACCTGTTTGTCTATCATCCGAAAGAGGGATATCAGGTGATCCCAAATAGAAACACGGATTCAAGCGGATTAGCAAGTAAAAAGTCCTCAGAAAAGACAGAATTTTTTAGGAATAGACTAACAGCGGATTAAGCGGATGACACGGATTTGAATAAATAATCGAAAAAATGCGGATCAGTTAATTGTATTCTTTTACTTTCGTTTTAAAGAGACTCCAGGTTATAGATTAACTCTTAAGATGGGAGAAAGAATTACGTGTTTATTAATATTTATACAATGCCTGCAGATAACGCATATTCAGTATCTAAAACATGATGTCACAATTGATTCACAAGGAGTTGAGTAGAAAGATATTAGGTGCTGCTATGACGATTTTGAATGAGTTGAAACCTGGGCTAGATGAACGACTTTACGAAAATGTTTTATATTGATTTAATAGAATCCGGGTCCCAAGTAGAGCAACAAAAGCGATTTCATGTGAACTACAAAGGGAAGCACATTGATACTCTAGTCCCTGATTTAATCTTGGATAACACCTTTATCGTAGATACTAAAGTGGTATCCGAGTTTAATGAAACTCACATCACCCAAATGATTGGCTACCTGGCGATTACAGACTTGAAACTAGCGCTTTTATTGAGTTTTAAAAACATTGAGCTTAATTGGAAACGGGTTGTCCGCAGTTAGACTCGGATACTGTGTCTAAATTTAACTGAATATCCGTGATATCCACAGCTCTATCATGTTTCTATTCTGTCCTATCCGTGATATCTGAGTCATCCGCGGTCATAACTTTTCCCCTATCTTATTCATAAAAATCTGCGGAATTTCTAAACTATAAATACGCGGTACATCAAATCCTTAATATCCGCATCATCCGCAATATCCGCGGTTTATTTTAAACAATCTTGACGATCAAGCGGTCGGAATGGGAATCGGAGGCAAGCGTGGATTTCACCTCACTATCAGTCGGTGAACCGGGGACATTCAAGCCAACTGGAGGAGGACTCAGTGAAGGATCTCTCACTAAAGGGGGCTTGTTATTATAATTCAGCTCCAGCCCTGCAGCCTCTGAAAAACCGAAAACAGGGGCCAAAAGCTGTCTCTGCTCCAAGGTTTCCATCCAAATCCTGGACGACCTGTTTTTGATAATCCTTTTTCTGCTCTTTTTATGTGCCATTAGATATTAGCTGTTTAATCCTATATTAAGATGGGTCGGATAGTTTATTTATTCCGTTAAGACGTTTCGGGATGGTTAAAATTGTTCCTCGAAGGCGCTTTGGTATCAACAATCAAGCCGGGGCGTTCCCCGGGAGTAAATTCGTTGGCTGCGCGCATGATGAGATGTTCGCCCAGGGAAAGACGGGTGTTATTGGACCGCGCAAGCAATTCATTCATGCGAAGTTCCACTTTTTCAAGCCAGGTTGGTTCATCCGGCGTTATCTCTTGTTCTTTAACCTCTTCAGAGAGGGGAGATTCTATGACAAAACTGTAATCCATTTCCAATGGAGTAAACAGATCACCCGCCGTTGAATCATAGTCTATTTCATAAACAGGTTCCCTATTGTCGGCCACAAGCTGATGGGGAAGCCACACTCCTGAATTATAGAAATTTTCTAAAAAATAAGTATTAAGTGCTTCTTCACTTATACGCTCATCCGCTACCTTCAGGTTCTCATCTCTTGCCGTTGCACTATCGTCAATAATTTCTGAATCGAACTCATTTAAAGCTGATGGCAGCTCAAATGATTCAGATTCTGTAATATTGGAATCCTCAGCAATCGCGTTTGGGTAAGCTATAATATCTTCATGAGAATCCAGATTAGAGCGGTATGATTCAAGTTCTTGAGAATCAAAGACACGGAATTCCGCAAGGAGAGAATTCACGCCATTCTGGACACTGGGTTCATCACCAAGGAGGCCGAGTTGAGAGTCCTCAAGCCCTATTACAATAAAATCATTGGGCACGAAATTGGTGCGTACTGTCTGGTCCGGATTCAAACTTAATAACCAGAAGGTGCTTTCAGGATCATTTATTTGCAATTCCAGGCTATCCAGATCGCTATAAAGAAATGTTTCCGAAAAATCCTCCGCTTCAAAAAAGGTATTGCCCCCCTCGAGAAGCATGAAGGGCGCTGGATCTACAAGGCCCATCACCTCAACATCTTCTGTAATCAGTGATCTGTGGACAGGAATATCTACATGCAGATTGTCAAGATCGACAGCAAAAAGCCGGTCAATACCACGTGTCCCTACAAGGGAAACGTCGGTAAATGACGAAGCTGCCACATTTTTAACATTGTTGGGTAAATAATCTACGTTAATGACTAAACTTCCAGTATTATTACCCTTTAAAGTAATCTGCGAGTCGCTTGGAAACCAGACAAAATCAAACTGAAAATTAGAATCGGTATCCACGGCGGCATCCAGCCAAGGAAATTCCGTTGTCAGCAAAGTCCGGTCTTCGAGCAGTTCAAGCTGAAGCCCACTACTTATTATGGAGGGTCTCTTTACCACGGGTTACCCTTTTTCAAAATTAAACCAACAGGATAGTTGTTGTTAAGCAATAAATCAACCCATTTCCGTGAAATTTCTAATTTGTCGTCCCCGTGTCGGTTATTAACAGACGCGCGGCGAGCCCCGCTGAAACAGATTCTGACGGACTGATTTCCAGTTTCACGCGAAAAGTGCCACTGGAGGGATCGATAAGCGGGTCGACATAGACGACTTCAGCAGTGGCCTGTTCTCCACGTGAGGGTCCATCGAGGATTTCTATATTGAGGGTTGTGTTCGCATGTAAAGATCCAAAGAGATGCGATCCGCAATAGACGACAAGCTCTAACCGGGTGTCATCTAGGACGCGGGCCACTGTTTCCAGCCGTTCCACTGATTCACCTACAGACTTATATTTTTTTAGGAAAATACCCGCGATAGGTGATTTAATCTTCTTTTTTTCGAGGCGGATTTGAGTGGTTTCCAGTGTAGCCTGGGCTTGTTTGTATTGGCTTTCCGCTTTCGCTAGAAGGTATACGGATTCTTCGTACTCTCTTTCACTCTGGATATTATCATTGTAGAGCTTTTCTGCTCGTTCCATGTCTTTGCGTGCTTTTTCCAACTCTGCCACGGCTCCATCCAATATAGCCTCTGATTGATTAACCGCTGCTTCTTCTTCCCGTGCATCCAATTCCAAAATGACTTCCCCTGAGATTACCCGCTGTCCTTCCTCTACACGATACGATTTAATAATACCCGCGGAAGCCGCACTAAGCTTAATATCTTCGCGCGGTAACAAAACCGAACGCAAGGAACCCCGATAAGCCCCTGGCTCAAGGAGGTAGGTCGATGAAGAGGGTAACTGGCCCACCGCTAATAGCGATGGGATGAGAAATAGGATAATGAGTGCGACAGCTCTTATCATAAATTGGAGGGAGTCAGTGCCTGTCGGCCATAGCCCATCGGGCGAAGGTTGATTGCGTCCGGAATAAATTAAATAAATAATTAACCCATTTTTAATGTATCACCAAGTGGCCACGACGGAGCGTCGCCCTCCAGAAAATAACACCCATCAGAACCAATGGATTCTTAAAAAGTGGACCACGTCCCGGAACATAATATAGGCCAGGGGTCGTCTACCAATAATAAATGCGGCATTGCCAGTATAGCCCATTTTTAAATGCTCGGTGTCGTTAGTTTCATCCATGGGTAAGACCACGGAAAAAGAATAATCTCCACTGCCCGTTTCCAATCCATAGGCTAATTGGTCGGTATGGTTGAGCTCCAAAGTGTATGTCTTGGTGAGATCAGCATTAAATTTTACTTCGGATGCGATCGCGTCATACTTATGCATGAACCGCTCGAGAAATACTAAATCCTTTTCTCGAACATCAATTTTCACTTCCCAGCTGCCGGGCTTGGCCATTTCTACAACGGGTTCTCCCACCTTGAGAACATTACCCACACGCAATTGGAGGTTCGGAGGGCCAATGACAATTCCGGTGAAAGGCGCGCGGACTTCCGCTTGAGAAATTTCAAAGCGGAGTTTATCAATCAATGCCGCTGATTTACGGGCGTTGAGCTGAGAAACCTGCATCTGCGTTTCATCGCCCATGTTGCGCGCCATATCAGATTCCGCCATGTAGCGCTGATATTCCTGCTGCGCCTGGTGTAATTGCATTTCAAGGTCGCGTGTTTCAAGAAGAGCGAGAAGGTCACCCTCATTTACGGTTTGGCCTTCTCTTACTAATACTTTATCCAGTCGGGCTGAAACCATGGTGGGCAGGGACTGAAAATTAGTAGGCCTAAGAAAAGTATCCCCTCTGATTTTGAATTTAAAAGGAAGGCAAAGGACCAACAAGACCAGGGCAATGGGTATGCCTACTTTAAGCATGAGCTTGCGCTTATCCGTTTTGACGTAACGTGTTTTGAGGCTCGCAATTTCCTTAATCACACGGAAAGAGCGTCGTTTATTCCAGTAAAGTGAGGTTCCCAGGGAACGGCCGCCGGAATACGCCAGATCCCGCATATGTAAAAAGGTGCTTTTTGCTTTCTCCGCATTATCTCGCCCTTCAAAGAGCAGAATACCGCAAATAATACCCTCTCGATCAAAAAGGGGTAGGGAGGTGGCCCAATTCATGGGGATTGAATCAAAATAATGATTGATTGCCTCGGGACGTGAGGCTGTTTTTTCCGGATCACGATTGGTAAAGGTGAGGTGAAATCGTGGCCGATCTCCGGAAGGTAGCGTATGGGATGGGTTTTCAGGAACTTTCTGTTTTTCTTTTGACAGGTCCTTTGAACCGGTAGAACGCATTACCGTTTCCTCTTTTTCACTCGACTTAGCTGATGGCTCCACGATCTGTGGCGTTACCGTGGAAATGGCATCTGACCCCTTATGTTCTTGTATCGCCACCGTGTCACTTAAAGTAAATTGTGCCAGTTCTCTCACCAGGTCCTTTAGAATTTCCGCCTGTTCACTGCGGGCATGAGGCCGCTTCAATCCACTACAGGCTAAAATTTCAAAATCCAGGCTGAGGCCATTTTGCCTTGGAAAATCTTTTACATGGAAGATAGAAACCCGCTCACAATCTACAGTCTCCCGAGCAAAATTTACGATGTTCCAGGCGACTGAATCCAAATCTATATCACCGGCCAAGTCTTCCAAGAGGTGTGAATAGGTATTTACCCGGGTGATCTCCTGGGTGAGATCGGTAGCTCGACGACTACGCAAATAAAGGACAATTTCCTCACAAAAATGCTTAAGTAAAAGCAAGCGTGTTTTTGTCGTTTCATTATTAACGGGTTTAAACCAGGCATGTAATACACCGGCAACTTTTGACTCCATGGGTATGGGAATAAAAAATTGTTCAAATGGCGTATCGTTAAAAAGGGTGATTCGCTCGGTGGTTACCGCGGTATCAATGGCCAGATTGTCGCTCCCTTCCCGTGGACGAGAACTTGGTTGAAAAACTATGGGCTTCTTCCCCACTGCCACTTCCTGGACGGCTTTGCGGAAAGACTCATCCTGTGCCGGGTTATCCTCAAGCTTTAACTGTTTCAGATTAACAGAAAAGAGCCGCTTGAATGTAGATCCGCTCAGAATTTCATAAGTTACCCCTTGTGGCTTGAGTGCTTGATTCAACAGATTGGCGTGTGCGCGAAGATAGGCTGCCAAATCAGGAGGGTTTTTTGCCAGTTGGGCCAGTTGTGCTGAAATGTTTGCAACAACCTGTTGGACTTGTGAACTTGCTACGTTAGGGTGGGTCTCCATGGATAATTATGAGGTGAACAATACATAAAAATCAGGTGAAAGCGAAGCCAAAATGCATGATAAACAAGGATAAAATAAATATTGCATTATAAAGGGAGATTTATTCCTTGTAGGGAATGCGCTGTATTAACACACCTCCTATTCTCAACGCCTTGGAAGAAAAAATTATCGAGCTCGTCACTGAAGATGTCAAACATGTGGGGATTGTTGGTGTGGGGGATGGCAGGCTGGCAAGAGGTATGCAGGAAAAGTGTGGAAATAAAGTTAAATTAAGTCTGATTGAACCACAAGCAAAACTTCATCGTTATCTCGACGACTTTAAAAACCTCGGTAGCGACCCCTGGGATCTCAGTTGGTACGAGAAAAGGGTGAAGGCAAATGGGGCCTTTGATATTCTCATCTTTTACCAGATTCACAATTTTTGGGAAGGCAACTTAGCCCCCCTCTACAGTATTTTAAAGATGATTAGTGATGGGGGCCATGGTTGGATCACTTTTCTTAATGGTCTATCCCGCCGGGCTCTGGAACATTTTCTACCCCCAAAAATTGCCACTTACGCACGATTGATGCATCCCATCCGTTTTGCTTCTATTACCGATTACGCTTCATGGAGTTCCTATCTGGTAACAATTAAAGCTCAATTAGACGCTGTTTGGGGTCTTCTCGATAAAGATGCATTTGATCTATGTCAGGGGAAAAAATTACCCCCAGTAGAGAACCCGCTCACTTGGGAAATGCATGGCCTCAAATTAAATGTAAAGACCTTTGCCGACGCTTATCTGTGGGGTGCTTCATTTATCGGTCTTAAGTTTCATTTAAATAAAAAAGGGGATAATGCTATCGGCACACCACAGTTTTCTGGCACTTCCTTTTCCCCTCCACTATTTCAGGCTCTTCTTAATCCTTATCCTGAAATAAGCTCTGAAAGTGAAGAATCGTTTTCCATAAAAACTGAAGTGGAAGCCTGGAATGAACAACCAGAAAATAAGCTAAACCCACTGGGTGAATTTGTTCTCCAGCAGATTGATAATCCGAATGAAATTAAAAAAGTTCTAATCCTGGGTGCCAGTTGGGGAAAACATTTGATTCTCTTTAGAAAAACCAAACCTGAGTGGGAATTCACAGGAATAGAGAACGCACCATTTAAAGTAGAGGCCTCTAAAATGTTAACGGGCGATGAAGCTCCTGGTATCCAGCTTTTTAATCCTGAGGATCCACTTCCTTTTCAAGACCAGGCATTCGACATCACTCTGTCTCTGGGTTACTTTTCCAAAATACATTCTCCTTTGGCGAAAATTATAGCACCAGAACTACTGCGAGTGACTCGAGGGAAAATCTATCACTTGGAAGACGCTCGTGGCCCGGAGTTCTCCCTGAGTCTTACCCGATATTCTTTAAACGCTATCTATGAGGAACTTGGCCATAAATCGACAACGCAACCCGTTCTTCTGAAAGAGACCCAAACGGGCCTCTACTTGCTAAAAGTGTCGCGATGAGTATAGCCTGAGTGCTTTATTAAAATTTTAATCTCTCAGGGAAAGCCTGACTGCACTCGGATTGTTTAAACCATTTTTAAAAAATTGCATAGATTGAGATCACCTATATTTTTTTTCTGCCTGTTATGCCTGAGTTCTCCTCTCTCTGTGGTGAAACTCGCAGGAAACAAGGAGAGTGTCGAATCGGCTGATTCCGCACGCGAACTCAATGCTGTTTGGACGGTTTCTGATGCTATAGAACGCGCGTTGTCAGTTAACCCGGCCATACAACGGGCCGACGCCTTAAAGGACCGGCAAAAAGGATTAAAGGTGCAAGTCAGATCGGATTTACTCCCGACTATGCGACTTATAGGATCGGCGAATGGAAGAGATGAAGGGCTCATCGATCGCAACCCGGATGAGCTGTCTCAAGTACCCAGCGAACAAACGGCGATCACTCAAGATGCCTATTCAGGTTCTATAGAGTTTCGGCAAATCGTATTTGATGGATTAAAGCGTTGGAACCGATATCGCCAGGAAACCCTTACATACAAAGGGGCGGAGGCTACTTCAGAAGATACAAAAAGGGAAATTATATCTTATGTTAAGCAGGCATTTGATCAACTTTTATTTACCATTTCGGTAGTCGATATTCGGAAAGAAACGGTCGCAACATTTAGAACAGTTCTGGAAATAGCGCAGAAAAAGAAAATAGCGGGTGAAGTTACTTCTTACGAAATCCTGAGAGTGCGGACAGAATTACAGAGTGCAGTAGCCGAGCTTGCTGAATCAGAATCCAATTTGATCAGAGCAGAGCAGATTTTTCGCCGTTTGCTGGTTTTACCCCAACCGGTAGATCCCCATAGCGATCGGGTAAAACTGGCGGGTAAACTGGTGGAACCCATTTTTGATCTTTCCTTTGGAAAAGCGCTGGGCTTAGCTTTAGAGAATCGTGGGGACCTTCAAGCGGCACGATATCAGTGGGAAGCGGCAAAAAAAGGATTAAATGCCGCTCACGGGGAGTGGCTTCCGATGGTTGAGGTATATGCAAATTACTCGTTAAGATCCTCTTATTTTGATGAAAATAAAAATCTGGACGGATGGACCATCGGGGCTGTAGGGCAATGGAATATTTTTGATGGGTTCCAACGATCAGGGATCATAGCAACGCAGAAAGCAGAGGCAAGGGAAGCGCAGATTGGTTACCTGGAGTTGGAATATAGTATTACCTCGCATATTCAGGAACTTTATGCTCAAATTGCACAATCCCGTTCAGTCATTAACTTCCATCGAACATCTATGGATCTAGGTAATGAAAGCCTACATCAGGCAGAACGCCTCTATGAAGTCGGACAAGTTGGCCTGGAAGAAGTTTTCTACGCACAGATTACCCTGCGCCGTTCCCAGATTAACTTATCTCGGGCTTTATTTCAATATAACACCTTTCTTTCCCAAGTTGAGTATGCCATTGCTACACCTCTTAATGGGAATAATTAGCATTAACCCATGAACACTTCAACGCTCCCCGTGGAAACGGGACATTTTGATCCCGATAAAGAAATTGCCGACTTGGAGCGAATGGTTCCATCGCGGTTAAGAGCTGACCTTGTTATCCAAAAACAGTTTTTTAAGAACGAGGAGTATTTTGTGGTCAAGGACCCCCTCGCGTTGACTTATTTTCGTCTGCGTCCCGAAACGGCCTTTATCATCAATTTACTTGATGGAAAGAAAAATTTAAAAACGATAACCGATGAATTCTCTCAGCAGTACCCCAATAGCACTCTTGGCTTGAAAGATATAGCTGCCTTTACGCAACAGTTGGGTATGGGAGGGCTTCTTAACATCAGCGCTCGTCGTTTTGTCGATTATGCCCGTCATAAACCTCAACAGGCCAACAGCCTTATTCGTCTATGGATGTTGGCCATGCAAAAACTGATCTTTTTAAAAGTTCCGCTTATTGATCCCAGTCCCTGGTTGGGTAAATTAACGGCTAAAATTACTTTTTTTTGGTCCCGCTGGTTCATATGGGGGTGCCTCGGATTTTTCGTATGGACAATATTCTGGCTCATCGTCAACCGGGAGGCCTTTTCGCACAATGATATAAACTTTTTATCCCCTGCTAACCTCTTTATTATGTGGCTTTCGATTATTTTTGTTAAGATTTTCCATGAGTTTGGGCATGCCACGACTTGCCGTTATTTCGGTGGGGAAGTGCATGAAATGGGTGTCTGTTTAATCTGTTTTACCCCCTGTGGGTACGTCGATGCCTCAGATGCCTATATGATGAAGCATAAGCGGCATAAAATTTATACCACTTTAGCGGGTGTTTTTACTGAATTTGTCATCGCCTCCCTCTGCGCCCATGCCTGGCTCTATCTCTCGCCCGGTCTGCTAAAAAACATTGCTTTTAATATCATGTTCGTCGCCAGTATTAACACGATTTTTTTTAATATGAATCCGCTGATGCGTTTTGATGGCTATTATGTGATCAGTGACTTACTGGAAATACCCAATTTGCGAACAAAATCCATTACTTACTGTTCCTACCGCCTTCAGCAGTTTTTCTTTGGTATCCGCAATACTTTTCAGGAACGCATGTTCGATATTCATACTGACAGTCGGGTATTTCTTATTTATGCGATCAGCGCTTTCCTCTACATGGCCTTCATTATTTACTCTCTCAGCCAGATATTTGCCCACGTTCTTGCCCCTTACGGCCTGGGTGAATTTGGGTTGGGACTGGGGGTGTTTGCCCAGATTTCCTTCATCGGGTTTCCCGTCGCAAAACTGCTGACTGATGCTTTTAATCCGGAAGCTGCGCCTCATATTATAAAAATTGCGTCGACGAAACGCCGCCTCATTACAATTGGTGTTGCCCTGTTAACGATCATTCTTGTCATCGCCTTCCTCCCCAGTCGCTATAATATCGACCGTCAGGGTGTTGTGCGTTATGCCCAGAGCGAAATTATTGCCACTAAAACTGGTGGGCTCGTCGAGAAAATTTTCGTCAAAACCGGTGATTGGATAGAAGCGGGCGCAATTATAGCAATGTTGAACAACCCGTCTCTGGAAGCGGAACTAGCGATCACGCAAACAGATTTCGAATTGGCAAAATTGCAATATGGTGCTCTGCAAAATGAACGCTCTTGGGATACAGCCAGACATATGGCAGAAGCTGCTGCTGCTTTGGAAATGGCGGAGACTCATTATCGGAGGGTCCGTGAAGAAGCCGAAGCATTGGAGCTAAAAGCGACCATCTCTGGATATGTGCTTTCTTCCGATGTCCACCGCTTAGCGGGGAAATACATTGCTCCTGAAGAGGCTTTAATGCGGATTGGCACACGCGATAATTTACGCCTTATTCTCCCTCTTACAGAAAGTGAAATTCAACTTATCGAACCGGGAAGTAAAGTTCGGGGTCGTTGGAATACCGACGCTGAAAAATTTGAAACGGCTATAGATGTCTTTCCGCGTCAAAGAGCGTCGTTGGAAAATTACATGTTTGCGATGTATACAGCTTTTGGCGGACCCGCTCCGCGGGAACAGTTTAAAGGACAAAGCTCACAAAATGGTTCAGGTTCGAACGATCCCCTGTTTTCCCTTTTTCTTGCTGAAGCCCCGCTTGTAGATCATTTAAAAAATTATCAGGTTTTTGAAGGTATGCGTGTGCAGGCCACTATCCTCGGCAAAAAAACCACCTTGGGCAAAAAAATCTGGCGCAGTGTCGTTTCATTTTGGGATAATAACATGCGGTCTATTCGTTAAACCAGGATACCCTATTTTGTCCGGTATGGTGCCATCAAAACTTACGGATTGTCTCCTCAACCTTTCTTACCAGCGTACGCTTACCGGGTTTGAACAAGCGCTAAAGGAGGTGATGGATATATTTGATTTAACCGCTTGGGCCTGTCTATTCCCGCCCAGTTTTAACGCTGGGGGCAACAATTTGATCATCGCCAAAGGCATCAGGGAAAATAGTTCGCTCCCGAATCAACAATCCCTTTTTAGACTTACTCAGTATGGGATTAATCGACAGACGGAAGCGCTACTCAAATCACTGGGACGCGAACTCTCTCCAACAAAAACAGCCCATATTCAGATAATTCCCCTTCGCCGTAAAGGTAAAGCGCTCTTCATTCTTTTCCTCTTTAGGGATGGAAATCCTTTTACCAATGAAGAGATCACACTTGCCAATAATGTCGGGAAACATCTCGACCGGTGTTTTGTCCTCTTATCCCAAGAACAGGAACAGGAATTCGTAGTAGGTTTTTTTCGGCTTGTCAGTAACCTATACGCTGAAGGGCTATGCCTGCTCGACACCAATAAACAGCTTAATTACGATAATACTCATTTTAGAGAACACCTTTATATCTGGGAACATGGACGTGAAGCGGTTAAAAATCATAACCTCCCACGCCAGATTAAACTGCCGCTCGATTGGGAAGAAGCCTGTGATGAAGCCATTAAAATATACCAAACTAGCACCTTCCCCCAAGTCTCTTCCAGAATGGCAATTACCCAGGGGCCTCTCGTACGATTAGAGATACCCATAACAAGCACTGAATATTTAGAGGGAGCGGTGCGCTATCTTGCTTTTAAAAGTTCCCTCGGGGTTAGGCCCTACCTCCTGCTCACGACAAACCTGCAAAAACGCCTGATTAGAAAATCTGCTTCCTTTGCGGAGTTCGCAAAAAAAATAGAACTTTCCAAGCGTGAAAAGGAAGTAGGTGATCTGATCATGGAAGGGTATTCTGCTTCTCGCATCGCCGATACCTTGGGTATTTCTCTGACCACCATAAAAACACACATTCGGCATATTCTACGCAAAACCGGCGTGCGCAACCGCTTGGAATTCATCAGCATCTGCAGTAAGTAAAGGTTGTTGAATAGCTGATTGTTGATTGAATTAAATAAATCATTTGAAGGGTCGCGCGCTCGTTGGCCATAGCCAAGCATCAGCGGGGGCGACGGTTGATTGCGACCGCATATTTACCGCGCACGAATGAATATTATCCTCAGCCACGAAGGAGCGTCGCCCTCCATAATGAGTTATATTCTGGATCCCTAATAACCCATTACCGTTTATAGTTTTCTTTGCAAGTATTCGCGAATGGGGTGAGCATAATCTTCTGCTGTTTTTAACATGAACATGAAATCAAGTCCAATCGTTAACCAGTGTACACCGCGATCAATATGGCCAATCAAAGTTTTCGTATCACCGCCCCCGGCGAGGCTGAAATTCACCCCGGCATTTTTAGCTTTGCTCACATAAGTATCTATAGCGTTTACCACGTCGGGGTGATCGGGATTGCCCATGTGCCCCATTGAACCAGCAAGATCCTGTTGACCCATGAGAAAACTCGTTATTCCCGAAACGGCTAAAATAGCGTCCAGATTTTTAATGGCATTGATGTGTTCAATTTGAACGATGATAATCATCGCATCATTAGCTTCCTGGCAGAACGCTTTCCCCCCTTTTAGACCAAAATTGTTTGTTCTCTTTGGCCCATATCCGCGCGAGCCATCGGGGGGGTAAAGGCAAGCGGCCACTGCCTGGCGCGCTTCCTCGGCCGTTTTGACCATGGGTATTATTACACCATCGGCGCCTATATCCAAAACCGGTTTGATCAGCACAGGGTCATTCCATCGCACGCGCACCAATGCCGTGGTATTGCTGCCTTTAGTCGCCATAATATGTGCTTGGACAGTTTCAAGGGTGTAACTATTATGTTCCATATCGATCCAGACAAAGTCGCAAACATTGCACAGGGCTTCAGTAACCGTGGAATCGGTAAAGGTGACCGTGACACCAAGGGGAACATCACCCGCGTGCATCTTTTTTTTAAATTTTTTCGCGTTGTTCATTTATTGCTATGAATAAGTTTTTTAAAATTATGGCGATCGTGACTGCGATAGAGTAGAATGTCGATTGAGATTTTTTGTCATTGTAGATTCGACTACTTGGAGGGCCACGCTCCGTCGTGGCTGAGAACAGTATGGGTTCGTGCAGGGTAAATTCGCGGACGCGACGAAGCGCGTCCCTCCAGTAGAATAATTCAATCGACAATTCGTACCGAGGGCTCAATCCGACATCCTCCAAATAATCCCCTCCCTTTTACCCATTAACCCTTTATCCATTTAAATTCCTAGACAAGACTCACCACAACCCCTAATAAAAGTAGATGGGGCAATTCAAAGTAGCTTTAGTTGCACTCGATAAGAGAAGAATAGGACTTCCGGAATGGGTGAAATCCGGCCTTGACGATAATAATATCGAATGGGTTCACCGGGAATGCACGACAAGAGAAGAATTGTCGGAGTTTGCCAGCGACGCGGATATAGTCTGGGTACACGGGGGTAGTAAAATTGTAAACGAAGATAGCATCAAAGATTTAAAACGTTGCGGAGCGATCATCCGTGCTGGCAGCGGCACCGATAACATCCCGGTTGAAGAAGCAACAAAGATGGGAATCGTTGTCGCGCACACTCCCGAAGCGACAAGAGAGGAAGTCTCAGACCACACCATCGGATTGTTACTTAACGTGGTACGACAGATTTCATTACAAGACCATGCCATTCACAATGGGATTTGGACACACGAAACAGGTAGACCACGATGCCAGATGCTCGAGCAGACCTTGGGACTTATCGGATTCGGAAACATCGCGCGTTCCGTTATCAAAAAACTAAGCGGATTTGAAATGAATTTTATTGTCTATGACAAATATGTAAGTTCCGAGACAATTGAAGCAGCAGGAGCAATGGCGAAAGATTTGGATGAAGTAATGTCGCAAGCTGATTTCGTTTCTATTCATTGTCCCTGGACCCCTGAGACCTTTCACCTTATCGGCGAGCATGAGCTTCGCTTGATGAAACCGTCGGCAATTCTGATTAACACCTCACGAGGAAAAGTCATTGATGAGGATGCCCTGATTAAAGCCCTGCAGGAAGGTTGGTTTGACGCAGCAGGACTGGATGTCCTGAATGAAGAACCTCCCCGGCCGGATAACCCTTTATTAAAAATGGACAATGTCGTTCTGACCCCGCATAACGGTGGTTATTCTAGTGTGTCCCAAGAAAACTTCTGGCGCTACAGTTTGGATGCAGCGATTGCTTTTTCTGAAGGTCACTGGCCGCGCTCCTACGTCAATCATGACGTTAAACCTCGTTGGAATCTGACTTGATTTTTAATGGCCCAACACAAAATTCTGGTTTTCAGCGCGCATGCCGCAGATTTTTGTTCGCGCAGCGGAGGGACGATTGCACTTCATACAGGTCACGATGATAAGGTGCACGTTATCGATCTGACTTTTGGAGAGCGTGGAGAGTCCGAGGATTACTGGCAAAGGAAGGGGAGTAAGTCGATAGATAAAGCAAAGAAAGTTCGGCGAGCTGAAGCTGAAGAAGCGGCAGCTATCCTCGGCGCAAGCATTGAGTTTATGGATTACGGGGATTACCCGTTATTTATCGATCGAGAACAATTAGATGCCCTGGCTCGCCTTATTCGTCAAATCCGTCCGGCAATTATTATTACCCATTGGAAGTCGGATCCCACGAACGTGGATCACGAAATTACCACATCCGCTGTGATTCGCGCCTCGACCATGGCGGCGACTCCGGGTTTTGATAACGACAAGAGTGAAGTCCTTCACTTTCCCCATCTCTTTTTTTATGAACCGACTATACCGCGGAATGACATCACCGGGTTTAACCCTGATACTTACATCGATATAACCGCAGTATTTGAAAAGAAAATATCCGCATTAAAGGCGTTGAGATCACAGACAAAACTCCCCACCTGGTACACCCAGTGGGCCGAGTACCGAGGCGCTCAGGCGACCCAGTTGAGTGGACAACCCATAAAGTACGCGGAAGCATTCAAACGCTATACCGCATCTGTATCGACCCAACTACCGGTTTTTGATTCGTGGGAATAACATCATATCTTCGTCTTCGTCTCAGCTGAATATTTTATAAATATTGAGCTATAATTCTAGCATTCCAAAGGTGGAACGCGCTGTCCCTAGCGCGTTTATTATAAGTCATAGATAAGAGAAGAGTACTGGGGAACCAACCGTCGCAGACGTAGACGAAGCTTATTAAATAAGATTTGCGACCTAAACCTATGCCAAGTACGGACGACATAATGTTATCATAGCCAATTGGCGTCATATGTTCTAACTGTTTGGAATGAATACCCTTGTTACACGATAGAAATTTTAGCACATTAAAATCTATGGCAAAAAAAATTGGTGTTGGTGTTATCGGTATGGGCTGGATGGGGCAGGTGCATAGTCGCAGTTACAGGCAAGTTCCTGATCGTTTTCGTGAAAGCGGTATTACCCCCCGCCTGATTGTCTGTTCTGATAATGTCGAAGCTAGGGCAAAAGAAGCAAAGGAATTTTTAGGTTTTGAGAATTGGGTAACCGACTGGAAGGAAGTGGTAGCAAATCCGGAGGTTGAAGCTGTTAATATCACAACGCCCAACCACCTTCACCTTGAAATCGTGCGCGCTGCCGCCCAGGCCGAAAAGCATGTTTATTGTGAAAAGCCAGTCGGAATGAGCACGAGGGAAACCGCTGAAATCGAATCGCTTGCCCGCGAGGCAGGTATCCTTTCACTCGTCGGTTTTAATTACCGCTGGGCTCCACTCGTTCAGTATGCCCATCAATTGATAGGCGAGGGGAAATTGGGTGAGTTAACACATTATCGCGGCCGATTCTTAGTCGGCTATGCGAGTAATCCCGACGGCGGTCTCACCTGGAGATTTAAAAAAGAGTTAGCGGGATTGGGAACACTGGGTGATTTAATGTCACATGTCACCCATATTGCGCATTTTCTTGCCGGACCAATCGCTGAAGTCATAGGTAGCGAGACGACATTCATTCCCCAACGCCCAATTGTGAAAGAGGGTGAAGGCACGCATTTTTTGGCGCGCGGTGGTGCAGAAAAAGGGGACGTCACGAACGAAGATTATGCCGGCGCGCTCGTTAAATTTGCCAATGGCGCTCACGGATCTTTTGAAGCGTGCCGGATAATCAGCGGCATGCAATGCCAGATGGCTTTTGAAGTGCATGGAACCAAAGGTGCAATAAACTGGAATTTTGAGAAAATGAATGAGATGAATGTCTTTCTGCCCGACGAGAATAACGTACACGATGGCTTCGTCACCCTCTATACGGGACCCGAGCACCCCTATCACGCCAATTTTAATCCAGGTCCAGCCAACAGTTTGAGTTACGAAGACCTAAAGATAATTGAGTCCTATAATTTCCTTCGGTCTATCCGTGAAAATAAGCAGGCAGACCCCGGCTTCGATGCCGCACTGAGAGTCGCTGAAGTGCATGATGCCATCATTCGCTCCTGGGTTTCAAAACAATGGGAAGCTGTTAAGCTGATTAATATAGGGTAGGGGGTAATTTTAAAAATACCCGGATGCAACAAAGTGCGTCCTTCCAAAATTTAATTAATGGAGGGCCACGCGGTGCCTGTCAGCCATAGCCCCGCATCAGCGAGGGCGACGGCTGATCTTGGCCGCAATTATAATTAAGCACAAATTTTTCTCTGAAGAATTTATTTTTAATAAGAGGATATAAATGACTGAATAACAAACGAGAAAAGAATAAAGTTGCAGCTCTCTTACCCAATTAAATAGGCAGTTTTTGCCAGATTTTTTATATTAGGTTCTAATTTTTCATCGATAATATTTTGGATCCTATCCCTATCCCTAATCTCTTCATTATCTTTCTTAAAAACCAGCTCACCCGTCTCTGTCATTTGCATTAATTTATCACTGATTGCCTTCACGTCATTTTTCCCGTCGAGTAATAGAATGATTCTTTGAATTACATAATCCAATTTCTTGGATGCATGATGCTCATTCGTCACACTCAAACCTGACCGGGCTTGAAATCGAGCAAAGAGTGACGTAACAGGGTACTGACTTATCTTATTAACCAGTTTTATTTCGACCGTATTAAAATCAATAGCTTTTTTTATATAACACTGAACGATAAAATCGCGTAATGCATTAATATCAACAGCTGATAGTTTTTTACCCTCGTTGTCATAAAGGGATTGATTTAAAAAATCGATAATTTCACTGAATTTTACAGCACGGGGGGACAACTCGCTTAGATATTTAAATAAAATTTTTGCTAATCTGTTCTTCAAAATTAATTTAAAATCTTTACGCCCGGTAAAAGTATATTCGTTACCCTCTTCTAAGTTAATCGTGTCAGATTCAGGTTTTAATTCAGTGTATAAATAAAATTCCTTAACTAAATCGGGGTTGATGTTTCTCTTTATTTCAACGCTTTCATGGCACAATAATGTTTGGCGAAATTGTCGATTCCGTAAAAAATCCATATACTGCTCGGTTGCAATTATGCTCTTATCAATCTTTTTTAAAACCTTAATAGCCTTTGGGGGAAAATTACTTTTCAGCATGGATTGAAAGTCAGCTTCTCCCAAGTACTTCAATCCATGCTTGAAAGCTCTTTGGGTAAACTCATAAAAATAACAGGGCTCATTAACGCCTTCGAGCATTTCATGAATGATATAGCTGTTTGGATATTTCTTCAGCATCTCGAGTTCATTTTTTAAAAAAGACCCATAGGGGTCTTTTTCTGAAGTCACGGCTTCACTTAAAAATGCGAGCAGTGCACGCGCCTGGTTAGCTTTTTCATTAGGTTCATTTATACTGTGGGTATGAAACAACATCATGTCCCTGATCATGCTTTTCATTTTCCAGCCCGGATAGGTATTATAACTGATGTAAGCAATACCTTGTGGATTCAAACTCTGACTACAGATTTTTAATATTTTTTCTCGGACGTTTTCCGGCACCCAGGAATATGTACCATGAACGATGATGAAATCGAACTCTCCTTCTTTGTCATTTAAATCATTTATGTCAGCCTGATTTAAGGTAATATTATTAATTTTAACTGCTTCGATTATTTTTTTCCCCACTTCGATTTGATTAGACAATAAATCATAGCCGACAAATTCACTTTGAGGGAAATTAAAAGCCATCGGGATCAAATTACCCCCTTGGGCACAGCCTAACTCCAGCACGCGGCATCCGTCGACTGGAGCTGGTGACATCCCAAACAACTGTCCAATTACCGATAATCGGTTTGGATGTGTTTGTGGGAATGAATACATTTCATACGGAACTTCGTCGTATGATATTTGATTAACTTCTCCTAACATTATTAATATGCACTAATTGAAAATTTGTAGATGTCGATTTTAAAGATATACTCAAAAAATATTAGTGAATGGCATTGAGAGCGTTTTTTGAATGTCCACCTTTAACCCCAATCTATCTTTACTGCTAATCTAAGCTTTATCGAAGTGAAGTAAGAAAGTATAGGCGAAATTATACGGTGCCAGCTGGATTATGCGTAAATGTTACATCAGTTTTGTCATAGCGAAGGAGGGTGTCGACTGCGGACTTGGGCATGATCACGAGGTCGAATGCGCCCAATGCTACCGAGTACGTAGCCCGTTGATTTACAATTCAGGGAAAAGTCTGTTGCAAAATTAACAACCTGGTTTGCCACGGTCGACTGATAGTCTCCCTCGCAACAACAAAAGTAGCATTGACTTAAATACTTCCTCTTCCTCAAGTGTAATTAAAAGCCGAGGAAATAATATGAGTGAATCAGATAAGATGGACGGGAAACGGGTATTGGTAACCGGATCGGGAACTGGCATTGGCCGGGGTGTGGCATTGGAATTTGCGAAAGCGGGCGCTGCCGTAGTGCTTCACTACGCCCATAGCGAGGAAGGGTGTCGCCGCGCTGTCGATGAAATCCAGAATGCGGGGGGAAAAGCGGAAGCGTTCAAAGCTGATCTCGGGAATATCGATGACTGTCGAGACCTTGCTTTAAAAGCCGTTGATTTTCTGGGGGGGGTCGATGTGCTCGTGAACAATTCAGGGATTACTATGAACAAACCTTTTCTCGAGGTAACTCCGGAACAGTTTAACACCCTTTACAATGTTAATATTAGAGGGATGTTTTTTCTCACTCAATTCACTGCTCCGGGCATGATTGAACAGGGCAAGGGCGCAGTTATCAATTTAACCTCGGTTCACGCTTATGCCGGGATGAGCGAACACACCGTTTACGCGGGAACGAAAGGAGCGATTGTCGCTTTTACCCGCGTTCTCGCTTTGGAGCTCGCGCAAAAAGGGGTTAGGGTGAATGCCATTGCGCCCGGTTGGATTCTTGTCGAAAACCATCTTAAAGTGCTGAAAGATTTTGATCGTGAAGAGGCTGCCGCCAGCATCCCCGCAGGGATAATTGGAGCCCCGACTGATATTGGCAAACTGGCGCTCTTTCTCGCATCTGATGACGCGCGTTACATTGTCGGCCAGACTTTCGTTATCGATGGAGGACAGCTATCGATCATGCCCTTGACCGGTGACTTCAGGGAAGAGCGAAAAGAGCAGTGGGGCCAGGGTTATGTGCCCGGACTCGATAAGTAGTAGCATAGCCAACCGCCTGATTAAATTTATTTTAAGAAAAATAACCACGGATAACGCGGATTGATACGGATGTCGTGGTATGATTTATAACGTTAATAAATAAAATTAGACAATAATAAGAACATGGATAGAGAAAGGGTTCCGTCCCTCGACCTTTTCGAATCTTATCCGTTTAATCAGCGGTTTATCCGTATAATCCGTTTTAATCCGCGGTTTATCTGTATAGTCCGTTTAATGCGCGGTCGTTTTCGAGAAAGCCCCACTCGTCGAGTGACCTTATCCAGCGCGCGCGCTTCGGATTCCCTTCAGAGTTGGCCAGCCAGCTATCTGGGTACTGGGGTCCGGGAAATTTTATTTTCTGCCTCGTCCGGCAACTCTGTTCGCGCATATTCTTTTCTGATTCCACTTCTTCAGGACTGTGAGGGTACTTGTGCCAATTAACGCTACACATGCGACGGTCTTTTGAACCGCCCCAGGTCGCATGCCAGAGACGAAAGTCAAAGGTCACCACGTCACCCGGTTCAGATTGGCAAATGTGCGCGGGGATGTCCTTTGTTTCCAGCCCCGCAGCTTTCAGGTAGGAATCCCCATCACCAACGTTAGCCCCTTTTAAACCCATACTTATTAATTCATTGTGAAAGGGGCTCCGGTGCGAACCGGGAATAACCCGGAGGGCTCCGGTATTGCCATCGAGCGGCTGCAGATAAATGGCAAACTTCAGTCCCTGCATGTTCATGTCCGAGACATCGGGATGCCACTCCGTGCGATCCCCGGAGAAGTGGTTGCCATTGGAAAAGATGGCCATGGCGTCCTCACCCAGCAACTGCTCCGCGGCCGAGTAGATTCGAGGGTCTTCGGGAAGTTTAGCTAAGGTCGGCGTATCCGAGCCCAGGTTGGACCAGTTATACTGACCGCGGACCCCCACGGATTCAGAATGATGCTGCCTCGCGTTCGCGAATCCCCTCTCAAAATCTTCGTTCATGAGATCAATTTCATTGAGGGCAAATACCTTGCGGCGAAGGATAAAGCCAAAGGTTCTGAAATGTTCAATCTGGCTATCGGTTAAACGATAATTGTCTTGAATCATATTAATACTGTAACCCTATTGTTCACCACCGTCAATAGGGATGAGGATCGTGAATAGTGATACTTTGATTTAATATTCTGGGCTATAACCTTAACCTGCGAAATCTTATTTCCCTTGTAATCTATAACTGGCAAGTGAAAGGACGGCGCCAAAGACGATGATAAAGCAGCCGGCTATCGCAAAGGTAAAAGATATGCCAAAATGTGCGGTCAAAGGATGTGAAACGAGCGGTGCAAAAAACATCCCGAGAAAAAAGGATGTCATTAAACCACCGACTGCTCTTCCACGATAGGCCAAAGGGGCAACCACATTTACCCAGACATTGACATTAGGCATAAATAATCCAAAACCCAGAGCGGAAAAAAATACCGCGCCCATCGCGACGGTAAAATTAGTCGAAAAGAAAAGAATGCAGCAACCAATCCCGATTACAATAGTACCGATAAGTGTAATCGCGCTAAAATTTAAGTGCCTACTGACATGGCTATAGCGCAGGGAAACTAATGCGGATATACATGTCGATATCGCCATAACCAATCCCACAATCGTGCTTCTCGTGACTCCCAACTCCACGGAATAGAGGGGAAAGAGCACACCCACCAGATAGTATGTAGCCATTGTTATTAGAGTGATGATATAAATCAGTCCGACGAGTAATAAGGGGAATTTTTCATCTCCAGTCTCCTCATTGATCGCCTCATCAATGGGTTTGTGCTCAGGTTCAGTGAGAAAAAAGTGTCCGACAATAAGAGCAAAAAACGCAATCGTGAAGAGGTAAAATGGCCCCCGCCAGCTGATGTCTCCGAGTATACCACTTGCCGTCAAATAAAACATGGACCCGAACTGTATGAAGAAAGCCTGGAACCCCATAGCTCTTTTTCGTTTTTCACCCGGGTAATAATCGGCAATGAGTGTCATGCAAGGGGTAGTCACTCCAGCCAAGGCGAACCCGAGCAAGGCCCTACCCATGATAAGAGAAAGCAATGATTCAGCATAGCATCCTGTAGTGCCGGAAATTCCGAATACAAAAAGAGAAAAAAGGAGAATGCGCTTGCGACCGTAGCGGTCGACAATGAAACCGGCAAATGGAGCACACACGGAAGTAAAAATAAAGGGAATAGCTAAAAAGAGCCGGACTAAAAATTCACCGTTGGGTTCACCCCCAAAATGAGCTTGTATTTTAGGTAATGACGGCATCACCGTTGCCCCCATCATCGCCGGCATCGTACTCGCAATTAATAAAGTTCCCAGGCGTAATTGTTCTTTATTCATGAACAAAGGGTTTTATCGTAAATTTTAAATGGGAATAGGCTATGAAATAATGAACGTGCTCAGTTCGTTCATGGCCGATACGGTTTTCCCTCATGACGAGTATAAATATAACACGTATTCGACACAACAATGGTGGAACGCGGCCTGCGACGAGCTCAGTCGAATCGTGTCCCTACCGCGTCTTGTATTTAAAATAATATAATACATGAAGAAGCGTGCTGAGACCAACCGTCGTCCCGTCCCGCAGTCGCGGGAGGACTATGTCGGACAGGCAGCACGCTCCACCTTGGTCTATTATTTATAAAAAGCTTTAAGCGCCTACCCAGCGTACTCGTATGCCGGCACGCCACGGACATCACATTTATATTTCAGAAGAGAACCTGCCAGGGGTTGTTCGGTAAGGTCTTTGTCTTCCAGTTTATAAGTAGCCGACGTTACATAAAGCTCATCGAGATTTTCCCCGCCAAAGGCGCACGAGGTAATGCTGTTTGCGGGCACGGGAACATTGGCAATCAACTCCCCAGTTTGCGGATTGTATCGTTTGACACCCCATCCTCCAAAGACTGCGATCCAGAGCATTCCCTCTTCATCGATCGTCATCCCATCGAAGTACCCCTCCCCTGAATTTTCAATGACAACCCGTTCGTTTTTTATATTTCCGGTATCGATATCGTAATCCCACGCCCGGACATTGTCCAATGGCGTGTCAATGTAATACATCGTTTTATGGTCCAGACTCCAAACGATACCGTTGGAAACGGAAACCGGGGAAACTTTTTTAGAGATTGAATGATCGGTGTCCAGGCAGTAGAGCGCGCCCCTGTCTTTCTCCCCGAAAAATTCCATTGTGCCCGCCCAGAATCTACCGGCAGGATCACACTTTCCGTCGTTAAAACGGTTAGCTGGAATAAACCTTTCCGGATCGCCATAAGCTGTTACTTTTTCAGTGACGAGATCCAGGCTGGCAAAGCCATTGTGTAGTGCGAGCATCGCCCCGCCACCCGCGCGCAGAACAATTGTCCCTACAAACTGGCAGACATCGATCGTGCGGTTTTCTTTAGACTTCGGATCATAGACATAAACATGATTGCTCATGATATCGACCCAGTAGAGTTTTTGCTCCTTGACGTCCCAGATGGATCCTTCCCCCACAAGCGCCCGTTTCTCTACTACAACTTCCGGTTCCTCTTTATACTCTTTCATTCATTTCCTCCTCTTATTTTATAAATTATGTTTCATTCGACTACCCCGTTAACGCACTATGAAATTTACGCATCAGTGATGACAAATGAACATAAGTAGGATTCTATCGGTGTTCGAGATCTGATATTTCGATATGAACATCAGGCCTTTTTAATAGCTCCTCACGTAAGGCTGTCCCGAGGCCTGGAGACCCCTCGAGCGAAAGCATACCATCAGAAATCGGAATTTCATCGGTCACAACCTCCTTATACCAACCATTGTAATAAGCCCTCACTGTCTCCATGATCATGGCGTTAGGAACATGCAGCATCATATGCGTTGCGGCCCAAAGCGCGACAGGTCCGACGCAATCATGACAGGTAACCGGCAGGTAATAAGTATCGGCTAAAGAACAGATTTTACGCGTCTCGGTTATCCCTCCAGTCCATACTAAATCCGGCATAATGATGTCCGCGGCATTTTTTTCCACCACCTGTCGAAAGCCGTAGCGTGCGAATAATCTTTCACTGACACAAAGGGGGATATTCGTATCCGCCTTCAACCGCGCATATGCATCGGCATTATCAGGAAGAATAATTTCCTCCAGCCACATTAGATTATAGGGCTCTAAAGCATGCGCGATTTTAGTCGCGACGGTGAGGTCCCAGCGAGAGTGCCCCTCGACGGCGATCTCGATTTTATCGCCGACCGTTTTGCGAATATCCTCCACGTGCGAAATCCCCTTTAAAAGATCATCATTGCTGAGAAAATGCCCGGTTGGACCCACCCCTTCATTCGCATAGCGCGGCCCCTTCGGGTCCCTGATCATAACGCCAAATTGATCGAAAGGCCAGATTTTCATCGCTTTAATCCCGTTTTTTAAAAGATCTTCAGCGAGTTCTCCGGTGTGACCATCACGCCAGAGATCATAATCACGGCAATCCTCATAACTGACGCAGGTATTATAAATTCCGATACGATCGCGGCTGCGGCCTCCCAGTAAATTATAAATAGGCTCCCCTGTATGTTGGCCAACGAGATCCCATAAGGCCACATCTACTGCGCTGATGGCACGCGATTCGGTGCCCGCGTAGCCAAAAAAATTAACCGTTGAAAACATATTGTTCCAGTGCTTTTCAATGTCGCAGGGATCTTTATCAAGCAGTAGATTGGCGAAGGCGTCATGGATTACCGCGCTTACAGCACGCGGCAAGTAATAGGTTTCACCAAGTCCTATGAGCCCGTCATCGGTGTGTAACCTGACCCACATCGTATGCGGCTGCCCGTCGACCCAGATCGTTTCTATCTTAACAATTTTCATTTAAATTCTCCTCACCGGGATTCGGTATCTCAAGCTTGATCACTCTCCTGTTTTAATTCGCTTCTTCCCCAGATGGTAATCTCCAACGGCGCGAGGGGCGACCGAACAATCACACTCCCCAGATAACCGAGAACAAAACTGATGATAAAACAAAAGGGAAAGTAATAAATAAAATGGACCTCTGTTTCCTTCTGTATCCACAGGGTCGCCACGACGGCAACCACCGTTCCTACCAGCCAGCCTTTAAAATTCGCCCGCCGTGTCAGGATGCCCAGGATGAAGAGCACGAGGATGGGAGCAGCAAAGAGCCCCAGAAATCCACTTGCGGCCTTCAGGATCTGTTCAATCGTTGAAACAAAGCAGGCCACACCGATGGCAAATGCTCCGAGCGATAAAGTCAACGTCCGCGCCAGCTTGACATCGTGATGTTCGGACTCGGTTTTACCTCTTAGCGGTTTAATAAAATCATTAACAATGACCGTAGAAAGAGAATTAATTCCCGAATCCATACTCGACATTGCCGCGGCAAAAATGGCGGTAACGAGAAGACCGGAAACGCCATTTGGCAAATTATGGATGATATAATAAGGGAGGACCTTATCCCCTTCAATCGTGGAGAGTATCTGTTCAGGGTTTACCTGATAATAAGCATACATACCAATTCCCAGAAAGAGGAGAAGGCTTACAATAAACAGATCGTTTAACGAATTTACTAGTGTAGCCTTAGCCATTCCTCCAAATGTTTTAGTCGCCATCAGCCTTTGTACCGTAACCTGGTCGGTCCCATAATCCTGCAATACCTGTAAAAAATAGGATATGGCGACGGCAAGCGCACCCATTTCGTAAATATTGAGATTAAGATTGAACACATCCATGTGTCCATTCTCCCTGGCGATAGTCATGATCCCTGACAAACCGTCGGGAACATGCATAATCAAAGAAACAGCAACCCATATTGCTCCGCCTACAAGGATGATAAACTGCAACGCATCAGTCCATAGGACTGCGGACAGCCCCCCTAATACGGTGTAGGATGTGGCGAGTATCCCCATCAGTAATATCGCAAAATAGAGATTAATACCCGTCACTACCGACAGCGCCAGGGCGGGTGAATAGATCACTACCCCCAACCACCCCAGGCGCGCGAGGACAAATAGACCCGATGTCGCAAACCGCGCATTACGCCCATAACGCCGGTTAATATATTCATAAGAGGTGGTCACATTTAACCGACGATAGAAGGGATAAAAGAGAAAAATCATCACCGGTGCTCCTATCACGCTCATAATACCTACGATAATAAGGGAGATATTCTCCTTGTAGGCAGTTCCCGGAATTCCCATGTATGAAGTCGCGCTTGTAAGCGAGGCAAACATGCTCATCGCGACGATGAACCAGGGCATCTTACGTCCCGCGAGGAAGTAGTCCACTGTTGTTTTCTGCTTACCCGCAAGCCACAGTCCGATGCCAAATATGGCTGCCAGATAGATAATAAATATCGTATAATTTAAGGCGCCAAAATTGGGAATATCTTCCATGCAGTTATCCAGCGGAAAACTGAATGCCAGTTCAATAAAAATATTCCGTCCAAACTGACGGTTTATTGAATACAACCATGTAACATGGATTTTGCGTCCTCTTCCCTGAGCACTCACCGAAGTCTCAGTTGAATGCTACCGAACCCTGCAACTGCAGGGTGAAAACTGATCGTAGCCGCTAAGAAACATGCGTATCTTCCTGTAACTAGAACACTGGAGAGCGTTTGATTAAGGGTAAACCCCACCATTTAGAGACTGACGTTCGCAAGAGACATCCCCCTGGAATGCTTCGTCTCCCGCGGTTGCGGGATCCTCGCAATGACAAATTAATAATCAGCAGTGTGTTCTAAATAACCTCTTACAGATACACTCTTATTGTCATTGCGAGGTTGCTTGTCAGCCGCGGCTACCGAGCGCAGCGACATCTTCCATTCCAGGCGAACAACCATTGTGATTAAGAATACCAGTCTTCGCTCAGAACGATTTAAACTTTAAAATAGTGAAGCCCAGAAGGGGCTTTGCGATAGGGGTGCATTTCTTACCCTTAATATCTACGATTGGGGTTAGTAATTTATATAATTAACAACACCCCCGGAGGGGGGTGTGACATACGTAGCCCATAGCGCAAGCTGTGGGTGATTTGAACGTTAAAATTGTGAAGCCCCGGTGGGGCGACACAACATATCTCACGACTGTACTTGTGTCGCCCCGCTGGGGCTATGGGATAATTAACAATTTTGTATACGACTTCGTCTTAGTCCTCTCGTAACCCGCCGATGATACGCAGTAACGGCTGAAGCTCAATGTGCAAAGACAGTTGCATCATGCATCCTGGATCTTGGATCCTGGTTCATCCACACTCCATTCCATTTCCGGTTCGAGGGGATAAATGGGCCGGGGAATATGAACAAAATCATAGTTATTCATATTGTAAGATGTCGCCCCGGGACAATCGGAACGAATAACCGCTTTAGCCACATGCCCGTAGGTGGGGATAAAACCAACTCCTGTTTTCAAGGCTACAATCTTTGCTTCAAAGGGTTCGATTCCCACCTTTCGAAATATAGAAGGTTGCGGTCCGATGATAATGCGTTCCGTTAGGACCAGGCGGATGTTATCAATACCCAGGCAAACGGTTTTTCCCGCATCGACCGTCGGTGTGGGGGTGAATTTTCCCACATCTTCAATAATCCCATCGGTCACGCATAATACCTCACCCGTCACGGATAAAGGTTCACTGAACCGGGTGTCACGTTTCCCTCCAACTTCAAGGGTAACCGTTGAACCGATGTCATCTTCATTGATCTTTTCCACGGCATCACGATCGGGCAAATGAGAAAGGATCAACCCCTTCACATTATGGCGTTGTTCAACTAACGAATTGAGCAGCGCGGTGGTGTCCCCGGGTGCGCCCCCTCCAATGGTGTCCGCTGAATCGGTTATGAGAACGGGACTCCCCTCAGCCTGAGACGCGGCCTGGACAGCATCATCGGAGGGTAGCATGGCATCCGGCAGTACCCCCTCACGTGATTCCCAAACCCGGGTGGCATGATCTCTGACAATCTCGGTGGCCAGGGTTTTATCATTGTCGGTCACGGCAACCGTGGCCCACCCAAACTCGGGAACATCCTGCCAACCAAAGCTGACACATAAAGAACAGGTAATCACCCCGGGTTTAGCTTCATATACCGTCAGTTGATCGAATAATTCCTTAAGCGTTCCTGAATTAGTGCCATCATCAGGGGGTGGAATGATGATGGGAATTTTTTTCATTTCCATCACCGGTTTGATTTCACCGGCCAGGATGCGAAGTAAGATATTCGCGCCACGCTCTCCCGTCTCGACTACATCGATATGGGGATGGGTTCGATAGGCAACGATTACATCGGTAAGATCCACCATCCTTTGCGTTAATATGGCATGATGATCGAGGGTGCAGACCAGGGGAATATCATCACCTAGGACCTCGCGAACAATGCCCAGAAAATAACCCTCCAGATCGAAAATCTCTTTTGACGCCATGGCCCCATGCATGGCAAATAAGAACCCGTCGAGATCTCCGGTTTCGCGAAGCATCCGGCGTAAATTTTCCTCGAGATAAGAGACAACTTCCGCAGTGACATTGCCTCCGGCAAAACCTGAGGCACTTATCAATGGAACAATTTCAATAGCCTCTTCTGACGATCCCAGGATTTTCAGGAACCCGGTGATTTCATCGCTACGCTCTGTCTGGTGAAGCAGTTCATCACCAAGAAGAATGCCCCCGACTGTATTCTGAAATTGTTCCAGTCCGGCTTCGAGCAGTGTAAATGTGTTTGCTTCATGTTCAAATCGACATATCGCAATGCGCTTTTTGGTCATCTCTGAATTTATTTAAGGGGTCATGAATAAATTACATTACCTTGATGTTAACCCGGTCGAGCATCGGGAAGCGGTCGCCGTTGTCGGATATGAATATCGCTTTATATTGAAAGTAACGATCCGTCTCCTTAAGCTTGAATTCTCCGGATTCTGCCGACTGCCAGGGGCTTTCTTTCAATTTATCTTTTTCCGCTCCCGAGCGAATCACAAATTTTAACTGGGTCCCCTCCGGTATATCTGCAGCGTAACTCAGTAGGCCCTTCGTCGCATTTTCTTCATAACTGAAGATTGAAGATTTATAGATCTGCCGCCAGGATCGGTCATAAATATGTCCCATGTCAGAGTTATACATCCAATGCGGGCCATGCGTCGGAACAGTATCAATATGCGGGTTTGCAAATCGATTGCCGTCATTTAAAAAAATTTTCGAGACCGTATTGTGGTTGCCGTCCACGGTGTGATTCGCAACTGCGAGGTCGAGCAGTCCGTCTTTATTAAAATCGGCGGCTAAGCCATCAGAACCCGAATCGTTAAAGAGATAGCTTCGCCCTCGCTTGCTGTACCCTTCCGCGCTTCCCCAGAATAGATAACACGGCTGTTCTTCACGTGAGATATCTCCATGATAAAAAGGGAAAAACAGGTCGAGAAATCCATCACTGTCCCAGTCGGCGATTACCGGGCCGAGGGGAGTAAACCCCGGAAGCCATTGGCTGTTCCATTGCTTGAATCCATCCTGACCACCCCAAAAAATAAGTGATCCAACGTCATTATGGATATTTACAAAGTCCCGGTAACAGCAGGCAACGATATCCAGCCAGCCATCGTTATTGAGGTCAGCCGTTTCCAGATCTACCACCGCGGGGGCATCTATTTTTATCGAACGGTTGACATCAAACCCGTCTACACTCCCATAAAATACTCTTACTCCTCCATCTTGATATGAATTGGCTGCAATATCGAGCCAACCATCCTTGTCGTAGTCAGCCAGTTGAATGGAGAGTGAACGATAGTTACAGGGAATGGTTACACGGCGGCTGCGATCAAATCCTTCTTTTGCCCCATAATATATAATGACATTAGATTCTGGATTTTCATAACCTGCGGTAAACTGCCCCAATACCAAATCGAGATACCCGTCTTTATTTATATCAGCGACCGTGCTCGATGCTAAATAAGACTCCGTCAGTACCGTTCTCCCCTCAAGCTCGATGCCTTCAGCGTTACCCCAGAAAATACTAACCCCTGCCCATGGATCTTCACTAACCCCTCCGCCGGCATGCAGTTCATCCAACAATAACAAGTCAAGGTGCCCATCGGCATTTAAATCAGCGGCTGACGCTTCGTACCCGCTTCGCAACGGTATTTTTAAAAGGCGCTCGGTGCTGAACCCGTGCGGACCACCCCAATAGAGGAATGCTGGCACTTCTTCTTTTACCGATCCACCAACACTGTTGCTGAAGATAAGGGATGCTGGTTTCCCCACAGCTGGAGAAACACTTAAAACGCTGAAGGTCCCTTCCGTCGTTATTTTATTTTTCCCTATTTCAAATTCCCTGTTCCCTTTGCCGAAGTAAATTATCGACTCGGTCAGATAGTCCGATTTGCCCTGGTGGATAGCTACCGCAATATCGGGTATGCCGTCATTATCGAAATCACCGATCGCCGAGGTTTTCTGTTTTGGTGCATCGAGGCTGGTTGAACGGGAAGCGGAGAAACCTTTTTTATCTCCCCAAAGTATATTTATAATATCAACCGATTCCTTCGCGGCTCCTGCATCTTCACCGCCACCGGCAAATCGCAGTTTAAAATAGGAAAGGACCAGGTCATTGTAATTATCATTGTCTAAATCATCAACGACTACCTGCGACGCACTAAATCCCGCAACTACAATGGGTGCTTTCCAAGCGCGCCCGCGCTTGCCATGAACGATAAATATACGATCTCTGCCGCTGCCAATTATCAGATCCGGCAGTTCATCATTATTGCAGTCTGCAACGTTTATGCTTTGGTGAATACTCCCCGGTATCGTTATTTTGGAAGACCTGGAATTGACTTCATTTTCATTCGTGGCCGTCGACCAGAAAATTTCAATGGCATTATCTGATCTGAGGAACGCTACATCATCAGCGCCGTCCGCATCAAAATCTCCGGAAGCCAGGGCAATGGCATTCTCTACGCCCACGTCCTGATACCGGGTGAGGATATAACCTCTATCACCACCCCAAAAAACACGCATAATGTTGCCTTCGGGTTGTCCGTGCAGCCAGCCTTTATCGTTCAGCGTAACGATATCCACCCAACTGTCATCATTGAGATCGGCGAGCGCAATGGATTCAACACCATGTACCGGTAACAACCCATTACTGCGGGAAGCAGGCCACCCATCCTCACCGCCATAGATAATCGAGACGAAGCGACGGGGGTACTGCAGGCCACTTCTACTCGGACAAAAAACCAGGTCCGGCCACCCATCCTTGTTGAGGTCAGCCGATTCAACCTGCTTGCTTCCGTCCACCTCAAGCTGTGACATGGTTACATCTCGCTCTGAAGAAATCACCGCGAGGGTGGGTTGAATAATATTTTTCCGATCGTGCGTGTGCGGGAAAAGCAAATCGATCCACCCGTCATTATTTAAATCAAAGCGATTTATGGTGCGAATCTTTCCATCATAGCTGACATAAATGTTATTGCCCGAGGCATCCAGTGTCCCGTCAACAAAATCCTCGAAGGTATCCTCCATCCACGATTGGCCGAAAGCGTTGATAACCGCACATGATAAGATCAGTCCCGGTAGTAATAGTAACGTTGTAATACGTTTCATTGATTTAATATTTCTTATGATTAAAAAATTTTCCAATTTCATGTTTATCCTCATATAAATGATTTCATCAGTATATACGGTTTTAACCTGTCACTATGGTTCAAAAGAACTTTTTTTAGGCAACCCTGTTCTTAAACATTATGTTGGGTACCCCGTTTCCTCCCAGTATTTTTCAACCCAGGGATCTCTCAGATCTTTTCTCAGTTGCTCGGCAAAGGTCTTAAGTGAAGCCGGTTCAACCGTTGAAAACACCTGTTCCGGGTTTTCATCTAAAGGATCGGGAACGATTATTCCCCGTAAATCGCGACAGGTATTAAGCGCTGTATCAATTTTTTCCTCGGACAATACCCCGAGTTTCCAGTCCATATAAAGATCAAATCCATAACGAAAGATGATCGTGTCATCGCGGTTCCCTTCCAGTCCGGATAATACCTGCTTAAATTGATGATCCTCTATCTTTCCCTCCAATTTTCTCCACAACCCTATAGCTTCCTCCATCAAGTTAATCGCTCCCTCTTTCTGGACCATGGCTTCAGCTTTTAATTCAGCTGTGATCGGCAACTGGTTGAAGACCATCCGTGTTTTTGGATCAGCCCTGATGGCTGCCGCGTTTTTAGGTTCATACATATCGAGGGGTAGTGTCAGCCCCATCATACCACGCATACGCTTATGTTGACGATAAGGGCCGCAAAGTCGGGAATCCAGATATTCCAGGTTGGAAAACCGGCTGTGACAGGCTGTCCATAATGCGTCAAATTCGAACATCCCCCTCGCGGCTTCCGTCACTTTATTCAGAACCTCAATAACAACCGGCGCTGAATCATTACCGAACATCTCTTCTGCCCAGCTCAGTTTAATGGATTCAGGGTCAGCTTGGGGTTCTCGCATCAAGCGCGCAAAAGCATACCAATTAACCCGATTAAGGGGATGGTCCCAAACATCCGGTTGAGGAACAGCCATCAGCCAGATGCCCTGCTGGCCAGTCTTTACCATCGCTTTAACCGTCTCACTCCATTCATCGACAATACACCAGGGAAAATCATGCGAACCTCGATATTCACCTGCCTGTTGAAAACAGGTGTGATAGGGAGAATTTCCTTTGGCATCGACCATGATCGTGTCAAAAAGAGGATGCAGTGGCCATCGTGAGTGAAAGTCCCAGTAATTACGCTTAAATAAGATAAAGGTGTTGTCGGGGATTTCCCCCGTCAAATTGTTGTAATAATACACTTCATGACGTTGCCCCCAGGGATCGTCCTGGCATGTCTCCCAGAATAATGTTTTCCCGCGTGATTCAAGTAAGCCTGCAATATAACGTATGGCTTCGAGCGTGCGTTCACGCCCGTTTTTACTTTTGCTTTGCGGACACTCGCCTAACCAGGGCGCGCCAAAAGTATATTCAAACTCTCCGGCACTGAATCGATGACCGGCCAGATCGGGGATCAACTCATAATCGCGCTCAATTCTATTTTCCCAGAAAGTTCGTACTTCATCGTTGTAGGGACACAGTTTATCTGCGGGGAGTGGGGGGCCGTGCGCTTCGAATACAGGCCAGACATATTCCACTACTGTTTCACACCATTCGCGGCGTATAAACATGCCTATCCCTTTCTCCTTCAGGTAAGTCGCAAAATTGCGCATCGTTTCAGGTTTATACTCAGGATTTCCTAAAACAACCATCGCATTGAAACCCCAGTCGCACACTTGATCAACGTACCGCCCCAACGGTGTGGACGGGTCCGGTTCGGTCATCTCCTCCCAATTAAAGAGATTGCCCGAATGGGTAAAGACGGTGACCCCATGCGGCGATTGCCATGTCTCGATTACCCGCCACTTAAATGCATAGTCCTCGTCCATTATCGTGTTGGTATTTACGTCAATACCGCAGTTTCTTAGTTTGTAAAAAGACGTTATCCAATACCTTACCTTTACAAGGGCCGTCCGGGTAAAGTTTGCGCGCCGTGTTTTTTATCCCAGTTGTCCTGTGCTGTCTGCAATACACGCATCGTGGGCAATACCGACTCTCCGGTGACCGCGGGTGGGCGGCTCTCTTTTACGGCTTGAACAAAATCCCGGGAGACAAGCGCACAGTTATCCGCTTCCAGGTCCATCGCTTGTTCACCATCACCCGTGGTAAGCTTATTTCGAGAGTAGTCTATTCGATATGAATTGCGATCGGTAACAACCAGGACATCCCACATATTCTCTCGGCTGTAATAGGATCCGGTACAAACCAGCGACTGGTCTTTTTCGGTTTCAATTCCGAGAAAAACATCCATCGGTATCCCGGTATGGGGATCCGGCAGGGGCATGAAACTGTGTACCTCGCGTACCGGATTGTTCAGTAACCATAAACCCAAATCCAGGGAGTGGGTAATGTGATGCCATAAAAGGTTATCAGTCCAACTTCGGCGGTACCCGGTTCCCCCCACATTTTCCAAACGGTGAATATAAAATCGCGTGATTACCTGCCTTATATTTTCATCGCCAGCTAATGTTCTATTCCGCAGGGCAATAGTCTCCGCTCTAAAGCGCAGAGGGTGCACAACACCCAAAGCTAATCCGCTCTTCCTGCCGGCATCAACGACGCGTTCCGCGTCATTCAGATTCATCGCGATCGGAATTTCAACAAGAGTGTGCTTACCCGCGGCCAGTGACGCCAGCGCGTCTTTCACGTGTAATTCACTGGGCGTTGCAAGAATTACAATATCGATGTCCTTGTCAACGAGCGCCTCGGAAAGATCCACCGTCCACTTGCGGTAGGCGTATCGCTCGGCGAATGCCTGGGTCGGTTCGGGACGTCTCCCGACAATCGTGTGGAGACAACAATCGCTGTCTTTCAGGGCGTCGGAGTGCCACACCCCCATCATCCCGTGGCCGACCATGCAGATATTCATAGTTTATTGATCGACACGATAGAGCGGTTCTTTTCCCGCCGCAATTTGTTCCACATTGCTGGCCGCGGCCCCCGCCCGTTTGCGGGAGGTTCCATCCGTTACTCCGGAGATATGATTGGTGGTAATAATATTCGGCAAGTTAAAGAGAGGTGAACTGAGATCGGGGGGCTCCTGGCCGTAGGCGTCAAGTCCGGCTCCGCTGATTTGTCCCTTCTTTATAGCTTGCGCCAATGCTTCTTCGTCTGCCAATGCGCCCCGCGCCACATTGATAAAAAAAGCGGACGGCTTCATCAGACCGAACCTGCGCGCGTCAATGATATGTCGGGTTTCTTTATTCAAATGCAAGTGCACGGATAGGACGTCAGATTCCGCCACCACTTTATCGAGAGCATCCGGCTTTCCAACAAAGGCCAGGCCGAATTCACTGATCTCATCTTCACCCACTTCGCGAATATCGATTGCGGATATTATCATCCCAAAAGGTCCCGCTCTTCGCGCCAGTTCAATCGCGCTGGCGCCGAATCCCACCAGGCCCAGCTTCAAGCCAACGAGTTCTCTCCCTATTGGCCGGTAAAATTTTCCCTTCATCAAGTTCGCCTGGGTCTCATCATATTGCCGTGCCAACATCAGTATAAACATCATCGCGCATTCCGCCAGGGCAACCGCGCTGAATGGCCCCGGACAGTTGGCAACCGGTATTTTTTTTTCACGCCAATAATCCATATCGAAATGATCGAGTCCAGTCCCAAGGATCTGCCACAGTTTTACTTTTCCCGCCGCGATAGCAGCCATTTCTCTTGTCCCTGCCGCTCCCCCGTGGTCTATGACGACGTCAACACCATCAAACTGCGGAGCTAGTGGCTTATTATAATCACAGATATTTAAATCGTGGCGGTCATCAATCGCTCTCACCACATCCGAGTCCCAGGGTGAAGCGATTTCTATGATGGGATGCGGTAAAAATAAAACTTTAACCCTTTTACTCATGATTATGTATCTCTGTTTATAATCATCGAATTTAATTTCCCCAATAAACTGATTCAGCGTTGCCCCCCATAATGGCCGCTAAATCCGAAGCACTCAAATAAGTATAGAAGCGCTCCTGGAGCGCCAGCACGCTGGCATAACTGCTGTTAAGTATTACATGGGGGAAATCGCTGCCCCAGATCAGACGCTTCGGACCAAATGTTTCGTAGAGTGCTTTAAAAATGTCGTGGCAATCGGCATAGGGCCAGGATTTATTTGAATGATAGTAATAGCCGGTGACTTTTACCGAGATCTGGGGGAATTTAGCCAGCTTTAAAAGCGTTTTAAACTCCGGCGCGTCCCTCCCTGCGGTAACATCCGGGTGCGCCATGTGATCTATAAGAAGGGGAACTTGAGGGTAACGTTTCGCCAGTTTTGAGATCGTTGGCAAGTGCTCCCTATTAATAAGCACGTTTACCGCGATGCCCAAATCCTGCGCGGCTTTCCAGACGGCATACGATTTTCTTTTACCAAAAGTTTCCTCTTCCCCCAGGGCTCTCGGTCGGATCCGCAATCCTTTACACCCTCGCTCTGTGACCCAGTATTTTAAGCGCTCGGCAGCGTCGGCTTCACGCGGGTCGACATAGCAGACGGCAGTGAAACGATGGGGATCAGCCGCCGCACTGTCTGCGACATAGGAATTATCTTCCCCCGGGAAAAGTGGCTGGACAAGGACGGCTTTATCTATTCCGTGTTCATCCATGTACTGCATCAGCAGTTCGACAGGAACATCAGAACAGGGACTGATAATGGTAATCGAAGGATCGGGATGATTGCGAACCGCTCGCCAGATATGAAGATGCGCGTCTATGATCATACAATTTAGAATAGAGTATTCATTTAACTGATTTTTTCAGTGAAAATTTAATAAGGCAACAAACCGCCGGCCACATTGATTGTATCAGAAGTCATGTAGTTGGCATCATCGGAGGCCAGGAATGCCACAACATTTGCCACATCTTCGGGTTTCTGAATGCGGGCCAACGGGATGCTGGCAACTATTCTTTCAAGGACCGAACCGCGAGTGACGCCTTCCAGATCTGCCATTTCACGGTCGATAAGCTCCCACATCGGAGTGTCAACAATGCCGGCACAAATACAGTTTACGAGAATCTGGTGATCGGAGAGTTCAAGGCCTAGCTGCTTTCCAAATCCAACTACCGCGTGCTTGCTGGCGGCATAAGCGCCCAAAAACATTCCTTTACCCGGTGCTATCTTTCCGGCACCTGATGCATTTATAATTATCCGTCCTCCCTTACCCTGTTTTATCATTTGCCTGGCGGCCGCTTTACTACAAAGAAAGGTGCCTTTGGCGTTGACCTCCATAAGCCGATCCCAGGTCTCGTCATCGGTATCTATTAATGGGGCGACTGCGCCAATCCCCGCATTGTTGACAAGAATGTCCAGTTGGCCGAACGCCGTGATTGTCTCGTCAATCATCCTCTCGACATCGTCTTTTTGTGTCACATCGACTTTTATTCCGATTGCTTTACTGCTCACTGAATTAATTTCTGCCGCAGTGGCCTCTGCCGTTTTTCCATCAATATCAGTAACCACTACGGCAACGCCCTCACGTGCTAATCGTTGCGCAATGGCTTTGCCGATACCCCGACCCGCACCGGTCACGATTCCTGCTTTACCCTGAAGTTCCTCATACTTTGGCATTGTATTTCCCCTCTCGCATTAGATGCTTTTTAATGCTAATCAAATTGCCCTAAACGTTCTTATGATGGCTTCAAGTCGAGTTCCATTAATTCGAGAATGAATCCATCCGGATCCTTGAAGAAAACAACTTTGACGACGCCGTATTCCCATTCCTCACCCAAATCAAAACTTACGGGCGCGGATATAAATTCAACCCCCTTTTTTCGCAATTCGTCATAGGTTGCGTCTATGTCGTCTACGCCAAAACAGAAATGGGAATGATTGGCCATGCCTAACGCGGCATTGGCTATTTCACCTTTCGGTTTAATATACTGCTGTAAATCTACAAGAATATCGGGGGTGTCAGGGGATGCGAGTCGGACAACCTGCATGACAACTTCGGGTTTGCCTGCCATCGTTGAAATTGTCTCACCCTCAAGCAGGTGTCGTTCAATTTCTTTCAATCCCATAATATCTTTATAAAAAGGCAGTGACCTTTCGAGATCACTCACCGTCACCGCTACATGATCCAGGTTTTTAACAAATCCCATAACAATTCCTTAGTTTAATTTAATTATTTAAATAACGGGGCCGGCTTTTCAAAGGTATTCTTTAATGACTTTAAAAATTGTGCGGCCGCGACCCCATCCACCGCTCGATGATCCACGTTGAGCGTAACCTGCATCATCGGTCTGAGGACAATTTTCCTCGTTGCTCCGACCGGCATTTCTTTCACTGCACCTACGGAAAGAATCCCCACTTCAGGGGGATTTATGATGGAGGTAAACTGCTCTATGCCATACATGCCTAGATTTGAAATAGTGAATGTGCTTCCACTCATTTCCTCTTTTCTTAAGCGTTGCTTATGGACACGATCCGTCAGCCCACTCAACTCCAATTGAATATTTTCTAGGCTCAAACTTTGCGCATTGCGAATAACCGGAATCATTAACCCCTCTTCCAGGGCGACGACAATTCCAAGATGTACCGCATGATACTGATGAATTTCATCATCAATGATATGTCCATTAATCCTTGGGTGTTGGGTTAAGGTTTTAGCAACGGCTCTGGACAAAAGTGAAGTAATAGTAACTTTGCTATCATCTTTTGCATGTTTTTCATTCCATTCATTAATTAAGCGTGTCGCTTTGCTCATATCGATTGAAAGGGTCAATGATATATGCGGCGCGTTCTGATGACTTTGTTTCACGCGCTCAGCTATGGCCCGCCGCATGCCCTTGATTTCAATAACCTCATATTTGTTCTTCTTCAATAGATCATCGACCTTAACGCTTCCGACATTGATAATGTTATTGGCGTGGACTGCGCCGTCGGAACCGGTCTCTGATAGAGACCTTATATCGATATCCAGTTCGGAAGCCAGTCGTCTCGCTTTCGGTGAAGCGGCTACCAGCCTGGGCATTTTTGTTCCCGTTATGGCTGTTGCTCCAGCTTTTGAAACCTGAGGGGGGCTTTCGCTCTGTGATTTTTCTTTCTCGGCGCTCAATATTGTCTCCCGCTTCGGGATTTTTTCCCCTTCATCGACGAGAAAAGCTATTACCTGGCCAACCGGTATTTTATCGCCGGCCCTGGCTGAAACATTGGATATAATTCCGGTTCCTGGCGCCTCTATTTCTATCACGGCCTTGTCAGTCTCGACTTCAAACAGGGGATCACCCTTGCTTACCATTTCTCCTTCGGGCTTTAACCAGCTTATGAGAACGCCCATATCCTGAGCCATCTCCAGAGCTGGCATCACTATCTCTATGGCCACGTTACAACTCCTTAATTTCCCAGTAACTGTTTTGCGGTCTTCACTATCCCCTCCACATCGGGTATCGTCTGGTCTTCTAATATGGGAGAAAATGGGACAGGAACATCCATCGCGCCTATTCGCCGCACCGGAGAATCAAGAAAATAAAATGCTTTCTCGTTGATCACTGAAGCGACCTCCGCCGTTATCCCAAAGCTCTGATAGCCCTCATCGATAACAATGCATCGCGAGGTCTTCATCGCGGATTCCACTAGTTTTTCCTCATCAATGGGGGTTATACTTCTCAAGTCGATAACTTCTGCGGAAACGCCGCCTTCTTTCAGTTTAATCGCGGCTTCGAGAGCGACCAGTACCATGCTTGAAGTCGCAATTAAGGTTATATCCTCTCCCGCACGTTTAATATCAGCTTTACCAAAGGGGATGGTGTATTCTTCCGCAGGATCAGGAACCATGCCTTTTGTTTGATAATTCATCTTATCCTCAAAGAAGATAACCGGATTGTTATCGCGTATCGCTGTCTTGAGCAGTCCCTTGGCGTCATAGGGAGAAGAAGGCAGCATCACTTTCAGCCCGGGAATATGAGCAAACCAGGCCTGCAGACTCTGTGAATGCTGCGCCGCCGCCCGTCTGCCTGCGCCCATGAGGGTGCGAATAACAATGGGGACCTGGTAATTCCCCCCCGACATATAATGCGTCTTTGCCGCCTGGTTAACCAACGAGTCCATGACCAGGGTAAGGAAATCGCAAAACATGATTTCAACAATGGGACGCATGCCAGTCATCGCTGCTCCCACACCTAACCCCGTAATCCCCGCCTCAGATATCGGGCTATCTATTATCCGTTCCGGACCAAATTTATCAAGGATGCCATCGGTCACTTTAAATACACCACTGGCACTAGCCACATCTTCACCTATGAGTATTACTTTTTCATCGCGCTCCATTTCTTCGCAGAGTGCTTCATTAATTGCCTGAAGATTGGTAATCTCGCGTCCGTTACTCGGCATAGACATGCTTTAATACTGATTCAGGTTTCGGATAAGGAGACTTCTGACCAAATTCTATTCCCCTTTCAATTTCCTCGTTAACGTCATCCCGGATAGCATCCAGTTCACTGCTGGAAATCCTCTCGTCCTCCAGGATCTGTCTATTCAAATTGTCAATGGGATCGCGCTTTTCTCGCCATTCGCTTTCTTCATCACGGGTGCGGTAGGGCCGGTTCCGATCGCCCATTCCGTGACCATAATAGCGATATGTGCTGAATATGAGAAAACTTGGTCCCTCCCCATTTCGCGCTCGTTCAGTTGCTGATGACATAGCTTCGTATACATCCAGCACATTCATTCCGTCTACGGATATTGAAGGAATGCTAAAGGCTTCACCGCGCATTTTTACCGTTCCCGCGGTGACTCGCCTCATCGGAGTGTACTCGCCATACTGGTTGTTTTCGCAAGCGAAGATAACGGGTAAATTCCAGATCGATGCCATGTTCATGGATTCTGAGAGAATTCCCTGGTTTAACGCTCCATCGCCGAAAAAACTGACACTCACTCGGTTGTTCTTTTGTAACTTTGCACTGAGCGCCGCTCCAGTGGCAATAGAGATCCCGCCTCCGACAATACCGTTGGCTCCGAGATTTCCCCCTTCCTGGTTGGCAATGTGCATGGATCCCCCTTTTCCCCGACAATATCCGTCTTCTTTTCCAAACAACTCGGCAAACATTCGACCCACGTCAGCGCCTTTGGCCAGGCAGTGCCCGTGACCGCGGTGCGTGCTTGTAATATAGTCCTCCTGGTTCAACGCCGCGCAAACACCCACCGCCACAGCTTCCTGCCCCACAGAGACATGGGCGATTCCCGTGATTAATGTTTTTTCATACAGCCGCAATACCTGTTCTTCAAATTCCCGTACCGTCATCATCTGACGGTATAAATCTAAAAGAAATTTTTTTTCATACTGCTTTGTCATAAGCAAAAACGATTTATTATCGTATGGTCCTCACTCCTCTATAATGCAATCTAAATCCATCATCCCCATTACCCTATAGGGGTGCTCTTAATACGGGTTATATATTTCTATGTACGTTTAACGTTTTTTTAACATTACAACTCTTGCTAATTTACACTAAATATTTTAAAGAAAAGACGAAAACTATATTTATAGTTAAAATTTTAAAAGAAATTCTCTATGATGGGTAAAAAGACATTGCGGGCTACCAAACAACGCCATGCCATTAAAAAAGCCTTTGAAGATGCGGCTCGCCCGCTGGGGCCGAAAGAAATTCTTCATATCGCCGGTAAATCGGTGCCGAACCTCGGCATAGCCACTATCTATCGCAATATCAAGGTAATGATCGATGAAGGCGAATTGGAAACCGTAGATTTACCCGGACAGGCATCGCGCTATCAACGACCATCGGAAGATAATCAGCAGCTGATTATATGTGAGAATGACGATTCAGTATTCACCCTTAAGTCCGATATCGAAGGGTTTGAACCTGAACTGCCTGAAGGTTTTGTTTTAAAACGCTACCAGATTATCTATTACGGAGAATACAAAAGCACTCCGGATAAATCCAATCAAAGGTAAGTTCCGGTGTTATCCCGGGTAGGAGCTCAAGTTTACTTGGGGATTCTTATGATCTGGCCAATTTGCAGACGGTGAGGATCTATACCGGGATTGGCCGCTAAAAATTCCTGCCTGTTCTTTCCATACTTTCGCGCGAGCTCGTTAATGGTATCACCCCCTTGTTTGCGATGATAAATGGTCGTTGGTATTTCAAGAGAAGGGGTTTCTATCCTTGTTATATTAACTTTTTCGATGGTCGGTGGGGGTTTCATGGGCTCCAACTGCGCGTCATTGTTATCGGCCAGAATATACATCTGGTTTGAATTACGAATAATCTGCTCGCGGTTAATCTTTACTTCATAGCTGACAGAATCGAAGGCATCTTGAGTCTGCCTGACCGCACTGCGCATCTGTTCTTTCATCTGCGTTATTTCAGAACTTATTTTATACAAACGCTCTTCCACCGTTGAATTCACTTTGCCCTGGTGCCCTGCCTCGCCCGGTGACGCTTTTCTCAGTTCTGCGATTTCTTTTTTTGCGGCACTTCCAGACAGTAGACCGATGGCCCCAAGAATGATCCCAACGAACCCGATCATGCCAAGTATTAAGGGGATAGCGATGTTCCGAAAATTACGGTCGGGTCTTTCCTCTTTGAGGTAAAATAGGTCCCTATCCAACATTAAACTTTAATATTAAAATATTTTCCTCTCAGCGCAAGCGCGTTTCACCTAATGCTTTCTGCTTACCGCAAATTCACTTAATCCCTTTTCAACTCATCACCCTCAAAGAAACCATTGACAAATGATGGTATTCTTTTCCTTTGATCAAGTTAGATCGGGGCGTAGCACAGCCTGGTTTAGTGCGCCTGCTTTGGGAGCAGGAGGTCGCCAGTTCGAATCTGGCCGCCCCGACCACTTATTTTTTCGCAGTTTAATCTCTTAAGTATTTTATTATCAATGATATAAGGAATAAATAATCACTTAGATTACATGTATGAATGATTTATATGATAAAAATAGGGGGGTATTCTACATAAAAGGCTTGCTCTCCCTCATATTTAATTATAATTAAATGTCACTATTACTAATAAAGTCTACTACTAATAGGGTTATATGTTAAAACCTTACACTCTGGACGATCTGGATACGAGTAAAGCCAGCATCGTAGAAAAGGCCATTTTGGAAATACAAAAGACGGTATTTCCGCGAGCTAACACGGCGATGATTTCCCAGTTATTCGCTGATGTAGTCGCCATGTTTGAGGGCACATTTTGGGATTACCAGGCCATGGACACGGCCTATCATAATCTGGAGCATACCATGCAAGCCACCCTTTGTTGGGCTCGTCTTATCGCCAGCCGCCATCTCGAGAAGGTGGAACCTATAATGTCGGAAAGAGATTTTGAAAACGGTCTCCACGCCTTACTCCTCCATGATATTGGCTATCTTAAAGAAAGAGGTGACAACGTAGGAACGGGAGCAAAATACACATTTATGCATGTGCAAAGGAGCTGCGAACTTGCCGATCTTTACCTCATTAAAAAAGATTGGTCTCGATTTGAAATATATGTCGTTCAACACATCATCTCCTGCACTGGCCCGCGCAGCATTATTGATGCAGTACCTTTTAACAATGAAATGGAAAGAATCATGGGCGAAGCGGCATGTGCCGCCGATTATTTAGGGCAGATGAGTGACCCCCAATACAAACAGAAACTGCTCTCTCTTTTTATGGAATTTGAAGAGTCAGATGATTATCGCAAAATCTTAAAAGAAGATCGCATGTTTAAAAGCAGTGAGGAAATTCTCCGCAGCACCCCTTATTTCTGGGATAATATCGTTATACCGAAACTCGATAAAGATTGTCATAGTCTCTATAAATATCTTTCCCAACCTTATCCCGATGGTGTAAATCCTTATTTACAAAAAGTTGAAGAACATATCGCGACCATACGAAAATGGTATACTAGCCTGGATTCCTGGGAAAGGTACTTTGGGAAAAGGTCATTAAATATGGGTGGCTAAAGAAGGCCTTCCATTATTGCTTCAAAGGGTGTAAGCCCTTTTTTTTAAAAAACTGAAGGCGAATTATTAAAATTCGCTTGAAATAAGCGCCATCGGTTGATCATTTATAGATACGCGTTTATGCAATACCGGTGTGAATAGTAATATTTCGTATTCCCTGATTATCTGCAATTTCAATGAAAAGCATACTCTTAGTGGAAGACAATGAGGACAATGAGGATTACATCATGGATTTGCTGTCCGGCCAATATGAAATCAACTGGTATCGCAGCGGCATGGACGCTTTAGAATATTTAGAAAACCCAGACGCCGCAGCTCCTGATATTTTTCTTCTTGATATAAGTTTACCCGGCATTGATGGGGTCACGCTTCTAGGAAAAATTCGTTCGCTTAACGCCTTTGAAAATATCCCAACTATAGCTTTAACCGCACATGCCATGTCAACTGACCGGGACCGCTTCCTGGGAGCCGGTTTTAATGGCTATGTCACCAAGCCCATCGTTGATGAAGGGGTTTTGGTAGAGGAAATCGAACGGCTCACCCCTGCGGGTTAAGGGTTATGCCCTAAGGGGAGCGGGTAGTCCTGGCACGCTTTTTTATATCCTTTAACAATCGAACAAACGCGCTGGGGACAGCACCACCCTATACTCAATCGTAGAAGTTTAAGAGCGCGCAGCTATGGTCATGAAGTTGTATGACTATGACGGGCCAGGAGTGTGGAAGAAAATAAAAGTTCCTTAGTCTCTTAATCTCTTATTCACAGCGCCGTATTTAATTACCTATACGGCGATGATGCGGATTAAAGGAGAGTTCATTTCTTCTCGCTTGGGGCGTTGGATGATGGTATCCGGTATCGTCATCTCTCTTGGTGAAGTTTTACTCTTTGCCAATTACGAAGGGGTTGCGGGAAAGACCCTGAAGTCACTCATTGATGATAGCACACAGGCAATCACTGCTGGAGACTACGCGCTTGCCTCTGAAATTTTCGCCCTACTGGAACGTGAATTCAGTGAAGACGATGAATATAATGAGGCGCGATTACAAAACATAATAATGCCCACACGGGGGTACGCGCAGTTGGTGAGTGGTCAACCGGAGGAAGCTATCGAGACCCTTAAAGGATATCTTCAAATAAAGACAGCTGACGAAAGAAAAAGATCATTTGCTGTTTTTACTCTCGGGCGCTCTTACGAGGATGCGAATAAATGGGAGGAAGCAATGGATACCTACCATCGCTTTGAGAAAATGCAACCCGGGAAAATGGAAGTCGCACTTTCAATCATGCGCCGGGCGGAAATTCTTTTCAAATACGATAACAAAAAGAAAAGCATTGAATTGCTCAATGATCTTTTTCTCTCGGACGCATCTTATACCTTGCGCATTCAAGCGCGGCTGCGCGCGCTCCAAAAAAGTTTAGAAATAAATAATATCGAAATGGCTGAATTGATACTCTTCAACACGGAGTGGGCACTAACCTCCATGCTCGAGCTGGCGGTGCTTGCATTTTGCGCTCTCCAAGTAGGGGATTCTCTTCTCACTGCAAACAATTATCAAAACGCAATTCGTTGTTACCGCATGATACCCCAAAAGGATATCCTGATCACAGCACAGAAGAAACGGCTGCAACAAATACGCGCCACCTATGAAGACAGGGCTCCTCTCATCGCACAATCAAGCGCTCGTATCTGGTTAGATTATTATCAGCAACTCATCCAAAAGATTGAGTTGCAGCTGAAACAACTTGAAGAGTCCGAGGATTATACCCCTGGTTTTCTCCTTAGATATGGACAATCTCTGCTCCTGGCTGGACGCTCTCGAGAAGCGCTGATTGTCTTTGAGTCGTTATCTACCGACAAGGAGTTTAATGAGGATACACGCATTACTGCTCACTATCGCTGGATTGTCGCGGCCGGAGCACTCGAAAATTGGGATGAAGCATTAAATTAGCGCGTTAGTTCACAGAGTGGTATCCCCATTCTCCTTTAATCCCTCAGGCCCATTTTATAATCGCAGAAGCATACCAGGGGCTGCATAATTATAAACAGGCGATAGCTATATTATCAGATCTGTTAGATAAATTTCCCGCACACTCACTCCATTAACGCTGGCAATTTAATCGCGGGTTTTGCCACCTCCTCGATGAACATTTTGCCCATGCGCGCGATGATTTCAATCGCTACCTCAATGAAAATCCTAATGGCGCATTAAATGTCAACGCGCGTTTATGGCATGCTCAAAGCTGGTTACTCGAGAAAGAATATTCATCAGCCCTTCGGGAATTTGACGCGCTGTGCAACAATGTAAAAAGGCATCCTCTCTTGCCGGAAATCAGTTATCGCCGTGCAAGCACCCTCTACGCGATGCGCCATTACGAACCCGCCCTCACTGAAATCAATCAATACCTGAGCAAATATTCTCATCACCAGCGATGGACCGAAGCCCAAGTGCTAAAAGGCGATATCCTCATGGGGCAAGGTGAACTTATGGCAGCCGTGAAACTATTTAACACGATTGTCCCTGAATCGCAGGTTCTCTTTCACTACTCAATTTTCCAAATAGGAAAAATCTATCGTGTTCTCGAAGATTACAAAGGGTTAATCAACCATTTTGAATGGTTTATACACCGTGGAGACATAAGCGAAAAGCAACGTGTTTGCGAAGCCCTTTATTGGATCGGTTGGGCCTATGCGCGGCAAGAAAAAACGAGCAAAGCCTTTCCCCTTTTTATTGATGCATTGCAGACTTACGGAAACAAAATTGAGGCTAATGAAGTGATGGAAATTTTAAAAGCCCTGGACGATCTTCACCAACGGTCTAAGCATGATAGCGGCAGCAAAATAGTTTACGATCATCCTCTATTAACGACTTGGAATTTCGAAACCTGGTTGGAGGCTGAAGTGGATAAAGCATTTACCGCCAATAAACTTACTTACTATTCGCGATTGAAAATTTATCTTTCTGATCGGCGAGAAAAGCAGAAACGCATAAATGAAGCTCATGTCCTGCTGATGGAGATAGCTAAAAAAGTCCCCCTTGAATATCTCGACGCAGAGGGGCTTGGGCGAACAGGGCTTATCCTCGAAAAGTTGAATGATCCTTCCACCGAGGAACGCCTTAATATGCTTCTGGGAAAATTTCCCTCCCATCCCCAGCGTGCACTCGCCTATTATGGCCTCGGCAGAGTCTTTATTAAGACCGCCAATTACGCGCAGGCGCTCTCTTATCTGGAAAGATTAGATGAAGAGTTGCCCGGACATCCGCTTGCCACTGAATCCGCTTTCATGCGTGGGTCAACACTAACAAAAATGGATCACGCTCTTGAGGCGATCCCCATTTATGACCGCTTGTTACATCTGAAAAGTGCTCGCGGTCGTAATCATGCCAGAGCATTGCAAGGTCTGGCAGAAGCACAGTTATCCCTTGGCCATCAAGACAAAGCCGTAGCTTATTATCAGAGGATCTATACCTTGTATCGCGCATACTCCGAATTGGTCGCCGACGCTTACTTACAAAGTGCAAAAATATTTGAAACTATGGGCGACTTGCCCGCCGCCTTTAACACGCTCGAGGAAATGTTGAACACCGACACCCTCATTACTCAGAAAACCTACCCCCAGGCGCAGATCGATAGGAATAGACTGGCCGCAATGCTACCTATCGAAAAAACATCGTTCCCGGGAGTGGAGAGGCTTCCATGATTCCACCCCTCATCACTGCCCTGTTATATTTATCCTCGCTGGCAATTCTGCCCGACAGGGCCCACCCTATCATTGATGATGACTGAATAAGGCATTCACTTGAGCAGCCGGTGATCGTAATCAATAGTGGTGGACATACTATTAAAGGTTCTATCGATTCAGCTTCTGATGCCCGGATCATTCTAAATTATAAAGTAGATTCCGGTGAAGTGCTCTACACCCTCTATCGTAATGATATATCGGATATTATTCTTCCCGGGCGAGAAATTGCAACGTTCGCGTTCGAACTGGTAAGAGAAAATAAAAGGGTAGAGGCGTTACCTTTTCTGCATGCCTTATATACACAGCGGTTCGCATTTCTCGGTCTGCTCCCTGAAAAAAATGTCGTCATTTTTACTCATCTTGTAAGCGCCTACTTGCAAACGGAAGAATATCGTAAATGTGTCTCCGTCGCCCAAAGAATAGCACCATTAATTGAAGACCCAAAAACTAAGGATAAGATCGAAGATGCAATTTTGCTCTGCACCTACAACCTGGGCAACTACGATGATGCATTGAATCTCGCGAATTCCTGGATTGAGAAAGCTCGGCGTTTTCATCCTTCAGCTCTCGGTTCGTGGATCCTGGCTATGGTTAAATTTGAAAGGGGATTTCACGAATCCGCGCTCTGGGTAAGTTTTAAACCCATAGTCTTCTCCAGCCAAATGCCAATAGACTTTCTTGCGGAATGTTATGCTGTCGCCATCGCGACCTGTGTGGAATTAAAATATGATGATGAAGCCAAAGTTCTTTATGCGGAAATGTTAGAGCGCGGATTTTATTGGCCCGATATTGCTTTGTTAGAGCCCTATGCTCCACAGCTAAGGGTTATGGAATTGTGAGATCGTCCTCTTCCTCATAATTTAAATTCTACGGCCACGACGGAGCGTGGCCCTCCATTGTTTTTCAGAGTGTAGACGTTCTGTTGATTTTCTGGAGGGACGCACTCCGTTGCGTCCGTGAGGATTTTTGTAGCGGCCACGACGGAGCGTAGCCCTCCATTGTTCTTTCAGGATGTAGACGTTCCGTTGCTTTTCTGGAGGGACGCGCATTTGCCTGCCTGCCGTCCATAGTCCCTCGATTGAGGGACGGAGGATGGTCGGCCATAGCCCAACGGGCGACGGCTGATCGCGTCCGTATATGTATTATTGTTAAATTGGGATTCAGAAGCGTGCTGGGGACAGCCATATTCTGTATCCTCTGAAACCGCATCATAAAAAATTATCCCCTATATCATCTTTTAGTACTTTATTTCTGCTCCTGAATTCCGATCAGTAATTATTAATAATGAATTGTTCCCGATCGAATTACCTGCTCACTGTCTTTTTCCTTTGCCAAAGGAACTGTCATTTATGGGGTGAGGGAAGCGAGCCTGGCCTACCGCCTGTTGCGGAAAGTCAAAGCTTGTGGGGGTTGATTCAAGAGGGAGGTTGGGCCATGTGGCCCTTAGGATTTTGTTCCCTCGCTATGTTCTTTCTCATTCTTTACGGATGGAAAGAATCACAGCAGAAAAAATTTATTCCTCAATCAATGTTGGAAAAAATTAAAGAACAATTACAAAGAAAAGCGTTGCAAGAGGCATCGCGAACACTCGAAGCGCAACCCAGCGTGCTTTCGAGGACAATGCTGGTTGCTTTGTCTAAGCTACGCCCAGACAAAGATGGGGCAAACAAAGAAAATATGGAGACAGCCCTCGTCGATGCCCTCGAAGGGGAAGAAAACAGTGTGGGACAATGGATTAATTACCTCAACGTGGTAGCCACAGTCTCTCCAATGATTGGACTGCTGGGAACGGTGAGCGGTATGATCGGGGCATTTTCAACAATCGCTCAAGGTGGCATGGGACGTCCCGAACTGCTCGCCGGTGATATCGGCGAAGCGCTTATCACCACGGCAACCGGGCTGGTAATCGGGATCCCCGCGATGATCGCATTCTTTGTCCTGCGCAACCGGCTCAACAGCCAAATGCTGTCAACGTCGCAGACTGCCCGCGAGTTAATCGACTATCTTGCCGAAGAGTAATTCAGGTTGTCAGGTGGAGTGGGCTGTCTCAGCACGCTCTTTTTTTTCTATTTATAATAACCCGCGGAAGGAACCAAGCGGCGCTCTGCGACGCAGAGCAATGGCCGGCGAGCATCGCGCACTCTACCCAATAACTACTTGTCCACACCCTCCGCTAAATCACGTAGTTCGGGTATGCTGTTGCGCATAACGGTAGATCTACTTATCCAAAGTCCTGCCTTTTTGAAAGACTCAATGCGCCTAAGTTCACGCTCAAGAGAAATAAAATCATTCTTCTCCCAAAATATAACAGCAAGATTATACGCCGCTTCCGCCCGAAAAGTGTCGAGGAGCAGGGGGTCACTGGCAATTTTACGCAGGGCTTCTGCTCCTTCGTCTCCATTTCCCATCATAAGATGGGACATCGCCATGCCGAGCCGAGCCCTTCCTTGTATCACCTTATTTTCGAGATGGGTTATCGCGTAATCATAAAACTCAAAGGCCTGAGCATAGTCTTCATCGCCATATTTTGTATTTGCCAATTGTAGATAAGCCATGCCTGCGAGTGTGTGCCGGGGGTGCTCTCGGGCAAATTCAATTAGTGCTTCATCATCATCGGCCTCTTGATAAGCTGCCTGCACCGCGAGCTCTCCGCGCTCAGCGAGGTAGAGCATCGTTTGATAGATAAGCACTGACAATATGATAACCCCGATTACCGCAATAATAGCCTGGCGATAGTTTTCCCAAATAAGGATCACTTTTTGTTCAAAATCCGCTTCTTCAAATCCCTCCATGCCGACGGCGGCGGCGCCTTTCTCAGGGATTGCTTTTTCCGAATCTGTTTTTGAATCATTCATGGAACAAAGCGTAATCAAATCATAGTATTTAAAGTTGAGTCAACAGGGATTAAAGAGAAACGGTGGCCGCGTCCCTCTACATCGGAATGACTTCTTTCAATTTGTTACTAATATGTAATTTAAAACCATGAATTAACACGAATTGTCACGAATAAACTCAATCACATATTAAAAAGAATAGGCCTATCATTGTTTGATAATATTTATTTTATATTAACAATAGTCACGTTTCTGCTTATGCAAAATATATCTTCAATCGTGTCTATTCATAGGTTTTTTTCACTTTAACATATAATTAACGACTTTGAATTAATGTGAGATTGCCATAAGCATCTTTTTTTTATAAAAGTAATGAACTTATAGTGTGAAAATTAAAAATTTTAAATCGGAGGTTTGTCATTAAATTGAATAAGTCTGTTCAAATAAATACAGTATGACTTATTATATAAAAAAATGACGTATATGTAATCTTCTCACCGGGTATGTCGAATTACATTTTGTGTTGACATTCTGTGAGTGATCGGACCCCGTATTTCGTATCAAATTTTAAGTGAGAGAACTACCGGGTGTTAATGGTTTTAGGATTGATGTATATGAGAGATCTTGGCGCAGTGAGGGCGTAGCCCGAACGCGGCCAAGAGCGGAAAGGAATGTGACAAACTCTTGTGGGCTTTTAAAGCCTAATCGACTGTGGGGATGTTCATTGTTATAGGTCTGACGCCATTGTTCTATTAGCACTTGCGCTTCAGCCACGCTGAGCAACACTTCACGGTTCAAACACTCATCGCGTAAGCGGTTGTGAAACGACTCGATGAAACCGTTTTGCCAGGGACTGCCCGGATCGATATATATCGCCTTGATCTTTTTGTCGGACAACCACTGCTGCACCTGATGAGCAATGAATGGCTTCGCATGTCGTCGCTTCGCTCCTCGGAACACTGCCGTTGTCACTGCGGATATAGCTAGGAACTCCCTCTTCATCGATGGTTTCGCTGAGTACCGAGAGAACATCGGTTGAGGTGAGCTGTCGAGCTACCCGGATGCGTAAACATTTACGCGTATATGTCTTCGCTTCGCTTGAGTGTCGTCGCTTTCAGCTCCTCGGTACATCGATCAAGGTCATCATCTTTAGCATACCGCCATTGTCTGTACGATCATGGACAAAGTCCCAGGACCAGACGTGATTGCGACCGGTTGCTTTAGTAGGGAGCCCAGTAGAGATCCCCTGACGGTGTCTACGCTTTTTCGGGGGCTTTACCTGTAAGCCCGAAGAACGTCGCACTGCCTGTACAAATTTCCTGCTTGCCGCCCAACCTTCTTTCACCAGCAAGGCACGAATGCGCCGGTAACCGTAACGGGGATGTTCCCAGGACAAGGTCAAAATCCGCTCGGCCAATTGCTGAGCCTTCTTACTGGCCTGCTTGGGTCGGTAGCTGTACGTTGACCAACTGAGGCTGAGATAAGCACAAGCCCTCTAAAACGAGCACAGCCCCTTCTCAGCCGCATCTTTTACTGCTCGCTTCTTCTGCTTTGGGCTCACCATTTTTTTGAGAGCGTTTCCTCCAACACCCGAAGCTTGAGCATTTGATCAGCGAGCATCTTCTTCAGCTCCGTATTCTCCTTTTCCAGCTCTTTAAATCGCTTCGCATCAGCCAGCTCCAAGTTGCCATACTTTTTGCCCCAGCGATAGAAGGTCTGTTCACTTAGGTTGTTGCCGTGGCAGACTTCCTGCACGGTTTTGCCCGTATCGGGCTGCCGCAGTATTGCTATGATCTGTTCTGTTGTATATCTTTTTCTTTTCATTGAGGTTATCTGTTTATCCCGATAACCTCTCTCTGTTAATGATACCATTTTTGGGGGTCACTCCATGAGTTATCTTAAAAATTTTGCTCTTAAACAAACGCAATTCCTGGTTCCGGATACCTCTTATAATATAATCCTATTGCCATACTCGTTTTTTTAATCTCGGCAGGATAATCATCCCGACAGGTTAATGAGGGCAAAAACAACCCGGATGGTCCTTCTATATAAATCTGACAATCGCTTATGTCTTCACGAGAAGAACGCCTTCTTTTGAATTGAAAATCACAAGCTAACTCACACTTCAAACGATGAATACCCCACTAACGTCGCTCGTAAGTTTATCTTCTAAAATGATGAAACCATTTAAAAATTTAATTTTCCTTTTCACCCTCTTCGGTCTGACCGTCAGTCAGCTCAACGCCGCAGAGGATTTGATAGTCCAAGCCGACGGCATAGCAGGACCAACTGCTGCTGATCCGGGGGAAACAGTTACTTTTGATATTACGGTAGAAAATATTAGTGGTGATACTGATGTCACGGCGGACTTCGATGTTCAAGTAACAATTGACGGGACTACCGCTTCAGGGACTACCACTTTTCCTGCAGCAACTACTAATATACCCCAAGGTGGAACGGCCGTGGTACAAGTAAGTGTTGATTTACCCAATGTAGCCAAGAACACTTTTGATGTTACCGCTTTCGCTGACAGTGCTGACGATATAGCTGAAGACGACGAAAACAACAATACTGAGACTGAAGTTGCTTTTATATCTATTTCCGAACCTCCACAGATTGAAATCACCCCACCCGCTGACAACGCGACGGTCATACCGGGAACGACCATCACTATTACCACTTCCGTTCTCGATACCGACGGGGTCATTGCGCAGGTCGAATTCTTTGTCAATAACGCCACCATAGGAACGGTGACGACCTTCCCCTTCCAACTCGATTTCACGGTACCCTCTCCCGGCACTTTAGAAATATCCACCACGGCCACCGATGACTCAGGTGTGACGGCCGATTCTGATCTCGTTACCCTGAATTCTTCCGTCGGCTCCGCGCCCACGGTAAGTATTATCTCACCGACCTCAGGCGAAAGTTTCATCCCCGGATTCAATCTTGATATTATCGCAGAAGCTGCCGACAGTGATGGCCTCATCGAAGAGGTTGAGTTTTTTATTAACGGGGTATCCATTGGCAACGCAACTACTTTCCCCTTCGGACTTTTCTTCCAGCTTCCTTCCCCCGGCAGTTATCAACTTACGGCAATCGCAACGGATAATGCGGGCAATGTAGGTTTCTCACAAACCGTAAACATCGAAGTCGTCCTTGGAACTCCCCCCGTAATTACCCTTACCTCACCCTCATCGGGTGGAAGTTTTATCCCCGGAGCGGAACTCATTCTTGCGGCCACCGCAAATGATCCCGATGGTTTGGTTTCTGAGGTTGAATTTTTTGTAAACGATTCGTCAGTGGGAACGACGACGACGGCACCCTTCCAAAGTAATTTCAGTTTACCTTCATCGGGAGTCTATTTTATTAGAGCGACTGCAACCGACAATTCCGGTAATAAAACAAGATCTGGCAGTGTCGTGGTATCTGCAGGACCCCCCGACAACAGTACCCCACGAATAATCATTGATCACCCCCTGCCTATCGGAGGTGGTGATACGGTTAATGACGTCTCGGTCGCCTCGAGCATGTTCCTTAATGCTACAGCGGTGGACCCCGACGGGTTTATTACGGAAGTGCGCTTTTTTGCCAATGGTCAGCTGCTGGGATCGACAAACCAGGGTTTGGGTGATCAGTACTCACTCTTCTTTGATCCCACACAACAGGGCGATTTTGAATTTACGGCAGAAGCGGTGGATAATTTTGGGAATGTAGGTCAGGCTATTCCCATTCCTCTCGACGTAGGCCCCGTGGAATCTCTACTTCCCACAGGTTTTATGCGTCCTCTCTCGGATCTCGAGTCTACAATCAGTGTCGGGGAAAGTGTTGAGTTGAAGGTCGAACTCAATGCCGGTCTTCTCGATATCAGCCAGGTGAATTATTATGCAAATGGGGTATTTATTGGAACCCAGGATACCGATACCCCGGTTGAAAGTATCGGGCAGGTAATGTCTTCCTTTTCAGTTTTACCTGGTTCCCGGATTTTTCCGGAACCTACGCCATGCAGGCGCGTTCCGTCCAGATCGATCCAAACGGATTCACTTTCGATAACTGGCTTATTACTGATCCCATTTCTTTAGTTGTCACTGAAGCTTCGTCGGACCGCGATTTCGTCAACCAATCGTTCGTAGATTTTCAAGGCATAGAGCTGACGCCATCCCAGGAAAGCTCCTTTATTGCTTCGCTGGATGCTGGTCAAATCACCCGTAGCCAGGTCATTGAGGAAATATTTGAGACTCCTGATGCCGAGAATATTCAAAAAGCGCTTATGGCACGATTCCTTCTTACCGGACTATGGCCAACGCGCGCGCTCCTCTTTCAAGATACCCAGGTAATCACCGACAGTGGACTTGGTCAACTGGTTGATTTCCTCATTCCTACCTTTCAGAAATCATTTTTAGATAACCAGGAACTTCCTGATTCATTAGCTACAGATGCGGAGATTGTCAGCTTCTTTGAAAAGGCGTTTATCAACAAGTACGGTGTTGCTCCCAATGCGGACCAGTCAGAACAGGGTTTGCTGCGAATCAGATTTTCAGGAGCCGAGTTTTTCCTCGAACGATTCGTTACCGATAATGATATCACCTTTTTAGGATCTACCAGTCGAACAACGGTACTGGCAATCCCGAATCCGCCAAATAATCGTTTACCGGATTTCGCCGACTCATCTTCTCTTCTTGTTCATCTTTTAAGAATTCAACCTTCGCCGTCGGATGTGAGTAATCTTGCAGCCTTATCTACTTTTATTGATGAAATAGATACTACACTGGCCGACCCCCGTTATATTGATCGGTTTTCTGTGCCTTCAGCTGCCGCTGCCGCCGGTGAAGCTTCGATTGTCGCCGAAGACATTGTCCGCCCCAATGGGAATGTCTATGACCAGGTATTGTTAAGCACTCAGTCGGTAACCGTAGAGGCCGACCCGGGTCAGATCACCCGCGTCTCTTTCCTTGATGAGAATGATGACATCGTCATGGCAGAATTCTCCGGATCAGGTGCGCTTGAAGTTTCTATAGATCCCGTTACTTTCCAAAGCGCAGCTCCACCCGTTAAATATAACCAACCCGATATCAGTTACGCTAAAGGGCGTGCCCGATTCAAAATTACCGGCGCGCAAAGTGATACCTGGTTTTCCGTTTTCTCACTGGGTTCACTCAATGTAGTCAATACGGGTATATTAAAAGATAATGAGACCTACGACGGTATTGCCAACGTTTCTTCACTGGAGATTGTGAACTCAGAAGAAATGGGCGGAATTTTAGCGGGTAATGCGGTATTTTCTGATACCAAGCTGAACGTCGGTATCGTAGCTGATGGCGTTCGTGTAATTAACCGTGTTGTTATTGGCGACATAGATGCCAGAGGGAATGCCTTCCCCGTCCTGAGCTTTGATCCCGGGTCACAATTTGGTCAATTAATTGTCGCCGGGGGCGATCTGGTTCAAACCAATGAGACCGCGATTAATCTCAGCGGTAATGGAGCGGGTGCAGGATTTACCAGTATTATTACGCAGGATAATTTCAGATCTAATGGGATACCCATGATCGCGGGTACCATCGCCGCCCAATTCAGCGTCGGCAATGATCCGATTATTATCGCCGTTGAGTAGGTTGCGGATTGGCGAACAGGTGTGAATGCGATAATGCGAAACGATAGCGTTCGCAAATAATTCCTTGCGAAACTGTATTTATCACGGCCACGATCAGTCGTCGTCCCGCGGTGGCGGGACTATGACCGACAGGCATCGCGTGGGCCTCCCATCTATTTCATGAGATACGAACGGGTGCCTTGCTTTTCTGGAGGGACGCACTCCGTTGCGTCCGCATATTTCCCTGCACGAACGCGTACTATTCACGGTTAATTCAGTCGTGCCTGGAGTTCGTAAAAGTCATGACTATTCGCCTGGATTGCCGCGTCACCCGCTTCTGCGGGTTCCTCGCAATGACAAAATAATGAACATGCAGTATGTTCTGAATATACCCTTTACTAATTACACTACTATTGTCATAGCGAGGGAGGCTAAAAGCCGACCGCGGCTACCGCGCGCAGCGACATCTTCCACTCCAGGGGAATGTCAGTTGCATAACATCAGTCTCTGTATGGTAGGGTTCACCCTCAATCGAACGCTATCCAGTATACAAGTTAAAGATTAAAGCATAGTCGCATTACCGCACTCACGCATTTACCCCCTCATCCCCTCAACCACTTAAATTTTGTTTTCGCCTCTGACAGGAGCCGATGAAGCTCTTTGAAGTAATTTATCACCCCATTTTTAATATCCTCGAGGATGAGATAGTTAATCGGAATAAGGATGAGGGTTATAAAGGTGGCGAAGAGAATGCCAAACCCAAGCGAGACGGCCATAGGGATAAGAAACTGGGCCTGGGTGCTTTTTCCTAAAATTAAAGGAGACAGGCCGGCAAAGGTGGTCAGTGAGGTTAAAATAATCGGGCGAAAACGCGCCACCCCGGCGGTCCGCACCGCATCATGCAGCGTCATATTTTCCTTACGGCGACTGTTCACATAATGAACGAGAACCAGACTGTCATTTACGACCACCCCGGTAAGCGCCAACATGCCGAAAGTACTGAGAATACTTAAATTCATACCCATAATAATATGACCCAGCACCGCGCCGACGAGGCCGAAGGGGATAACGGTCATTACGATCAGCGGTTGCACATAGGATTTGAAAGGGATCGCCATCATCGCATAGATCGCAAAAAGCACAAATAATGATCCCGTGTATAAGCTTCCAAAGGACTCGCGCTGTTCCCGCGCTTCCCCTTCAAAGCTCCAATTCACGCCGGGATATTGACTTGTTATACGGGGCAGAAACTGGATGAGATCTTCATTGATACCGGCAAGATCAGTTTCTTTCTTATTGATGTCTGCCCTGACATTGATGGTTCGGTTACGATTGACACGGCGAATCGTTGAGAACCCGCGTCCCATTTTTGCTTCGGCTACCGATGAAAATGGAACTTCTATTCCATCCGGCGTTCTGATGCGCATGGTCTCGAGGTTGGCGAGAGATCGGCGCTCATCCTCAGGATAGCGAATCATCACCCGCACATCTTCTCTTCCCCTCGGAATACGCTGCGCTTCCTGTCCAAAAAAAGCCTGTCTGACCTGCCGCGCAAGATCGGACATCGTAAGTCCGAGATGCTCAGCCTCGGGTTTGATCGCCAGCTTTATCTCCTGTTTGCCATCCTGAAAGGTATTGGTAATGTCAAATACTCCGGGATACTGTTGAAGACGCTCCTCAACGATCCCTACTATTTCTGATAAATCCTCAAAGTTTGAACCGGTAAGTTGAATATCGATTGGATCGCCTCCGCGCCCAATCTCGGCGCGAAAATTTAATTCCTCTGCACCGGGAATTACCCCGATCAGCTTCCTCCACTCGGCAACCAACTGGGTGCTCTTTACTTCAATGCTGCGTTCTTCAGGGGGTACGATCTGAAAGACAACCTCGCCTTTATGGGATTGCCCGCCACGGCCACCACCGCGACCACCGAATGATTCGCCCCCTAAAGTCGCGAGAATATGTTCAATTACACTCTCACCTGATTCAGGGTCGATATGTTTGTCACGAAGCTTCTCTGCCGCCGTTTCCATCCGGCTTACATGATTGGCAGTAATTTCTACTGGTGTTCCCAAGGGCATATCCAGGCGCGCCCTGGCTCTTTCACTTTGCACCCGCGGAAAGTAGGTAAAACGAATCCGCCCACTCATCACCACCCCGAGAAAAAGAACAAAAACTCCAATAAAGATAGACAACGTAAGATAGCGACGTTTCATCGCCCTCGCCAAAATCGGTTTGTAATAAGAGACTACCAGCCACTCAAAACCATCGGCTATTTTTCGTTGCCAACGCGCTAATGGATTTAACTTCGCTCGGTCAACTTTACCCACTTTTAAATGTTTGAGGTGCGCTGGCAGGATAAGCTTGGATTCCACAATGGAAAAGAGTAACACCGGGATAACTATAGCGGGAATTTGGAAAAATATTTTCCCGCGAAAACCTCCAATCATCAAGAGGGGAGTGAATGCAATTATGGTCGTTAAGACTCCGAATATCACCGGTATGGCAACTTCCTGGGCTCCTACGGAAGCGGCTTCAACAGGATCTTCCTGATGTTGCAAATGGGTAAAGATATTCTCACCGACAATAATCGCATCATCGACTACAATTCCGAGTACGAGAATGAAAGCAAAGAGACTGATAATATTGATCGTAACATCCAAAAACGGCATCAAGGCAATGGCTCCGAGAAAGCTTACCGGGATACCCAGACACACCCAGAAAGCAAGGGAAAATCGCAGTAATAAAGTAAGCAGGAGAAAAACAAGAAGCCCTCCCCACATCGTGCTATCGGTAAGGGTATTAAGACGGCCTTTGACTATTTTAGCCCGATCCTGCCAATAGCTGAGTTCAACTCCTGGTGGCATTCTTCCCTGCGCATCGGCAAGGTATTCTTTTACGGTTTGCGCCAGTGTTATCGCGTTCTGGTCACCCACGCGCATGACGTCGATTAATACGGCTTGCTTACCATTGAACCGCGCTAAAAGGGGGGTTTCCTCAAAGCCATCGCGAACGGTAGCTATCTCACCCAGTGTGAGTCGAGTGCCGTCTTCGCGCGTGAGCAAAATGATTTTCTCAAAATCCTCCTGCACGTAAGCCTGCCCCTTGGTGCGTAAAAGGATCTCCCCTCCACGGGTCTTAATCGCGCCCGCGGGAAGATCGATCGATGAATTACGCACCGCGCGCGTGACTTGATCGAAACTGAGACCGTGACGTCGCAATGTATATTCCGATACTTCTATGGAAATCTCATAGGGGCGCACTGCTTTAAGAGCAACCTGGGTAATGCCGGGCAGGTTGGCAATTTCATCGCGTACTTGATCACCCAATCGCCGGAGTTCACGCTCGCTCAAATTACCCGATACCACGACATTGATCACCCGGCTGCTGCGCTGTGCTACATTGATAATCGGTCTCTCTGTTTCGTCGGGAAAAGTAGAAATGGCATCAATACGGTTCTTAATATCGTCGAGCAATTCGCGCGGATCATAACCACTGTCCACCTCGATCATTACTGAGGCCACACCCTCGGATGAAGTAGAAATAATTTCCTCGATGCCTTCGAGATCCTGTATCGCTTCTTCAATACGGATGACGACCCCCTCTTCAACCTCAGACGGAGTAGCTCCGCGATAAGGCATGCTAACGGTGATACGGTCGATATCGAAATCGGGGAAGACCTCGAGCGGTATTTTGTAGGCGAGGGAAAAGACACCCGCCATTATAATTGTAACCATGAGGAGGTTAGCCGCTACACCGTTACGCGTAAACCAATTGATTAACCCATTCATGTTGAACTTTCTCTTTCCGTCTCCCGTTCTCCCGCTACCTTAGGGTCGTTGTCTTCAGGAGTTGCTTGCAGCGATTCCGGCGGAGGTTCGCTCTGCTTGGATTCGCTCGTAATTTCCGCGCCTCTATTCATTTTTCGTTTCATATTTGGAGGACTTTCGCCGACATAGTGGGGAACAACTTGCGCCCCTTCTGCTGCATAAGGGAGTGGCGTCAGGCAGAGGACCTCACCTGGCTCTAACTGTTTTCGCACAACCACATTTTCTGAATCGCTCCAGACAATTTCCACCACTCTACGAATCAATTTATTATCTCCATCTATAAGGAGTACTTCACGCCCTTCACGCAAAGTTGATCGCGAGATGACAAAGACATCTCTAAGGACGTCACCCATAATTTCGGCTTCGACAAACTGCCCTGCTTTTAATGGCGGTCGATTAGCCACGCTGCGTCCGTAAGGATCGTCCACTTGTGCGACGACAAAAAGCTGACGGCTCCGTGTATCAATAGCTCCTTCCGTTCGCACAATTTGTCCCTCCCAGGTATGACGCTGCTCACCAAATGATGCCCCGAGAATAACCTTAGGCCCTGATTCTAATTCCCCGGCACTTTCACCACGGTAAATTTCCGGCAGTTTAACAAAGGCTGTCTCGATATCACTGAGCGGCAGGCGTATTTCGGCATAATCGACAGCGTATATACGCGCCAGAACAGTGCCGGGTGTTACGTATTGCCCGACATCGACACGCTTTTCAAGAATCCTTCCCGCGTAAGGAGCCTTTATTTGTGTTCGCTCTAATTCGCGCCTGGACTGATCCCGCCGTGCGCTAGCGGAGGCAACTGCCGCCTTCGCATCTGTCAATTGCGGCTGACGCAATACGAGGGCGCCCGGATCACTGCCATCTCCCAGCTTTTTCCAATCCTCCAAAGCCTGTTCAGAACGTGCCTCCTCCTCGACATAATTAAGTTCTGCTTTGGCCAGATTGGCTTCGGCTACAACTAAAGCAGTCTCATAATCACTCTTCTCAATGGCGAGCAGGACATCACCCTCCTCGAAAAATCCGCCTTCACGAAACGCGGATGAGACAAATTCGATTCGTCCAGATACTTGAGGGATGAGGGTGCTTTCCGTTCGCGGCCTTACCGTGCCTTGCGTTTGAATGACTACGGGATAATCTTTAAGCTCTAACCGAACAGCATCGACATGGGTTATGGACGGTGGTGGTTTTCGCCGCGGAGGTTTTTCCTTGGTGACTATCATCACAAAGGCAATAACCATACAGGTAAATACAACAATAATCGGTAAAAAGATTTTAAAATCATTCATGGTGTCACTGAACTTAAGAATCTTTGCCATCCACACGTGTCTCAATCCCGCTGTGCGCGGTTGAATCCGGCAAACCAAAATCACCCCCGAGAGCGAGATAGAGATCAATCCGGTTCTGCAGTCGCTGATTGGATATCTGTAAAAGTTGTCGCTTTGAATCAAAAGCCCGGCGCTGCGATTCTAAAACGGTTACTATTTCCGTTAATCCTTTTTGGTATTGATCCCAAGCCAGGTCTTCAGCCTCTAAAGCTTCTTCGGCTCCATTGCGCAAGGCTGACTCCTGTTCCTTGAGATAGACTTCCGCTGAAAGCGCACTTTCAACTTCTCGAAAGGCTTGAAGCGCGGTCTGACTATAATCTGCCAAGGCCTGTTCCCGACTAGCCTGTGATCGATCGACACCTGCCGCCAGTCTTCGCCCTTGATATAGGGGTTGTGTTAAATTACCAATAAGACTCCAAACAGTGAAATCGGTATTAAGAATCTCGGAAAGATCATTGGTGCTGGTCCCCCCGCTTGCCGTCAATCGGATAGATGGGAGTTGATTTTTTTTCGACTCTTTCACCCGACTATCAGCCGCGGCAAGGCGACGTTCTGCTGCCTGTATATCCGGTCTCCTTCCCAGGAGCTCCGCGGGCAACCCCACAGGAACAGGTTGCGTAATTAAGGGTAAGTCACTGGCAACAGCCAATTGATAAGCTGGGTAGCGCCCCATGATGACTTCAAGAGTGCGTACATCCGCGTCACGCTGGCGCATCCTTGAATGCAGGTTACTCCGGGCCGCCGCTACATTGGTACGGGTTAACCGCACATCGAGGGCGCGGATGATGCCCCTGCGAAATCGCTCTTCTACGACCTCAAGATTATCTTCAAAACTTTTTACGGTTTCTTCGGCCAGTCTCAGTTGTAACTCCGCCTCGATGGCATTAAACCATGACTTCGAGGTGCGCCCGGCTAAGGATAAACGCGCCGAGCGATAATCGGATTCCGATGCTTCGAAATCAGCGACGGCTGCCCGAGCCCTGTCACGCAATCGACCCCAAAGGTCTATTTCCCAGTTGATATCAAAAGAAATGCCAAATGTGTCGGTGCGATTACTGGTTAGGGCAAAACCGCTTGTCCCCGTTCGCTGACGACGTGCCCCACTTACACCCGAGTTGATTTGTGGATAGCGGTCTGCTCCCAAGATTATGGTGTTGGCGCGAGAGATTTCAAGCCGTGCCGCTACCGACTGCAGATTATAGTTGTGCGCCAGTGCTTGAGCGATCATCTCGGGAAGAAGCGGGTCCTCTATATCTTTAAGCCAACCACTGGAAAATGGCGGCAGCGATTCTTCCCCAAGCGCTGTCCATTTTACAGGAGTCTTAATATTGAGCTCGCCGGATTGATCCTTGGGCGGCGTGTTACACCCCGCCAGCAGCAATAAGATAACCAGGAAATTCAGTGATCCGTTTCTTATCATTTTTATATCCATGTTGCTTTCCACAGAATTTACTTAGCGCGGAACCCCGCACAGATAAAATCGATTAATCGTGTAACCATCCCTTGAATATCTTCGGGGTCGCACAGGTCCTTGGAAGTATTTTTTACCCGCTGCCTTGTCATCATCGATGAAAGCATCAGGGATAGAGCAAAATGAAACCGCCAATGGATTTCTGCCGTTTCGAGCTCCGGCATCGTTTCACTCAAGGCCTCTAATATTTTGGATACTAGTATCTTGAAATGCCCCTCATACACTGCTTTACTCAGCGACGGTTGCTCTGATCCCGCGCTCTCTATTATGTGAATAATATTCATCGTGTCTTTATCTGTGTACGGCGCTTCCGAATGAAAAAAGGGCAGAAATAATGCCTCAAATATCTTTTCGAGAGGAATGGGCTGACCTGCCGCTTCGACTCTATATTTCTCGAGCAAGGCATAGCGCCGCTCGTTTACGGGTTCAACCCGCCGCCTGATGAGCTCATTCAGCATCTCTTCTTTCGAGCCAAAATGATAATTGACGGAGGCCACGTTCGCATCCGCTTCCCTTGTAATTTGTCGTAAAGATGTGGCCTTGAATCCGTGCTCCGCAAACAGACGCTGCGCCGTGTTCAAGAGACGCTCGCGTGTGTCAGGTTGACTGGGTATGGCTTTTTCCGCTTCCATTTAAACATTTGTTTAAAACAAATGTTTGATATTAAAGGGAGATTGTCAAATGGTTTTTACTAAAAGGTATAATTGGTTATGAATTAATAAGATAAGTAATAATTTGTCCGGGGTAGGTGGACTTCATTGTCTTCACTTGTCATTGCGAGGGGGCTATCAGCCGACCGTGGCAATCCAGGGGGATGTAAGTTGCGTTAATTAAATCTACAGATGTTAGGATGTTTATATGATATTCCGTTTTTGTGCTTTTAAAGATGTCGCCCTCGGTTGCGCAGCGACATCTTTTATTCTCGGGGTCTGTCGGTTACGTGTTGACATTCCCCTGGATTGCTTCGTCTCCCGCAGTTGCGGGATCCTCGCAATAACAATAAAAAACCTTATTATGAAGTCATTCTATTTTTCCCAACTTCCAGATTTAGGGAATGATTACTTGGTAAGATGCTCTTAACTACCATCGAGAAAGATTGAATATTTAACTCATTTAGATTACACGAAAAGTGGAACGAGTCGCCCTTACTCAATAGTGTTCTTAATTTTAATGAAAAGATACCGCGTCGTTATATATGCCATACTAATCCTTTACTCGATGGGTAATGGCTTGGGGGCTGAGTCGGTGCGCGACCAATATGTCGAAGCAGAGCTCATCTCGGAGTTCAGCTCTGTGCAGCCGGGGCAATCTTTTACCGTTGCTTTGAAACTTAAGCATGATGAGGGCTGGCATACTTACTGGAAAAACCCGGGAGATGCGGGCCTTGCTACCGGGATCACCTGGGATCTGCCCGATGGTTTTACCCCGGGCCCGATTCAATGGCCAACACCACACCAACTGCCTTTTCAAGGCGGCATTAATTATGGTTACGAAGGGACTGTTCTTCTTCTCGTAGATATTGAATCCCCCGAAAATTTAAAGGAAAGTGAAGTCCGTTTGTCTGCGGTTGTTGATTGGTTAATGTGCGAAAACGTATGCATACCAGGCAGAGCAGAATTAACCCTGCCGTTGAAGGTGAATGATAATCCATCGGAATATGATGCTAAATGGCACTCCGTGTTCGCGAAAACGCGTCAAGGATTGCCGCGTGAACTCACTGCATGGGAAGTTAAAGGGTATAATGATGGCGATTTAATATCACTTTTAATTACCCCGGATGAAGATGCGCAAAAGGATATAAAAGATGCTTATTTCTTTTCCGGAGACGCGCAAATCGATTCCAATGCTTTACAATCTCTGAAAAAAAAGGGTGCCGGGTACTGGCTGTCTTTAACCCGTTCAAGCTACGCTGATGATGCTTCTAAAAGTTTGCCCGGAACGCTTTATTCGGAAGCCGGATGGCTTGCGGATGGCAGTGTCACCGCAATGCAAATTGATCCCCAGTTAATTTCGGGTCCCCCGCCAATCACTGAATCCTCAACACCTCCATCAAGTTCGGCGGCAACACCGGGAAAATTAATCGTAATTCTTGGCCTGGCCTTTGTCGGGGGACTGATTCTAAACCTTATGCCCTGTGTATTTCCTGTCCTCGGATTAAAGATCATGGGGTTTGTGCATCAGGCGGGAGAAGACCGTCGTAAAATAACACAGCATGGGCTGGTTTTTACTTCAGGTGTGCTTGTCTCTTTCTGGCTACTAACAGGGATACTCATCGCTCTAAGAGCGGGAGGAAAAGAACTCGGTTGGGGCTTTCAACTTCAATCGCCAGCCTTTGTCTTCACCCTTGCTGTCGTGATATTCGTCTTCGCCATGAACTTGAGCGGAGTTTTTGAAGTGGGAGGATCGGCCGTGGGAATCGGAAGTAAGCTGACCGCGATGTCCGGGCTGACGGGTTCCTTTTTCACTGGCGTCCTCGCGACAGTGGTAGCAACTCCCTGCGCGGCGCCTTTTCTCGCACCTGCGCTGGGTGCCGCACTAACGCTTTCATCATTTGAATCATTGATCGTATTTACCGCTATAGCTCTCGGTTTGTCGCTACCCTATCTGCTCCTTTCTATTTTTCCGGGCATGGTTAATATGCTGCCACGCCCTGGAGATTGGATGGAAACGTTTAAACAGCTACTCGCTTTTCCCCTCTATGCAACGACCGGTTTTCTCCTATGGGTTCTTGCCGGGCAGATTGAAGAATTCAGTTTGCTGAGCGCCATTATCGGAATTGTCTTAATCGCGCTGACCTTCTGGTTTTACGGGCGTTTTACGACACCCTCGCGAAATAGAGTTGTTCGCCGTTGGGCACAAGTGGGGTCAATCGCCTTTCTCGGTTTAGGTTTATTTATCGGTTACCCTCTTGAAAAAAAATCAGGCATCGAGTGGCAAGTGTGGTCACCCGATAAAGTAATAGCATTACAGGCTGAAGGGCATCCCGTGTATGTGGACTTTACCGCAAGGTGGTGCGCAACCTGTCAAACAAACAAAGCAGCGGTATTTTCTTCAAACGCGGTTATTAAAACTTTTCGCGAGAAAAGAATCGTGGCCCTTAAAGCAGACTGGACACGTTTTGACCCTTTAATCACAGATACGCTGGCGACTTTTGGCCGTTCTGCGGTCCCCTTTAACCTTATTTATGATCCGGATCATCGCGACCCTGTTATCCTCCCTGAATTGCTTACTCCCGGGATTGTCCTCGATGCTCTCAACCGGCTTTAAAGCGAAGCGGCATTGCTTCGATTGGAAAGGTTGCTCTTGAGTCCAGTTAATCGGTGTTTCACGTCGTTGAAGGATATATGACGTTCCCGTTTCAATAATAACCGAACCCGATAGATTGAGATTACTGTCTACCCACCCGCCAGCCGATGGCGCATAATGATAACTTTCAAATGATCCGTCACGGAAAAGAATCGAGATCCTATCAGCGAGATCGATGACATCGTTCTGCCTAATCCCGGTATTCTCATCGCCCGTAAATAAGCCGGAATCATTAAGCGTGTAATCAACAGGATAAGTATTAGCGATAAGATTAAATCCCGGCTCAAACGGAATGGAAGTGGGGCCGTTTTTTACGATGCCGAAAAGATTCACAGAGAGATCGGTATTTATGACCCGATGAATAATGATGCCCTGATCAGGATATAGAATCACGTCTCCACTGGGAATTCCCATTTCATCTATCCATCCCGTATCGGATGAGTAGGAATGGTAGTGGGATTCTTGAGTGATCGGATAATATAATTGAATGGTATCGCCCGGTGACGTGGCATCATTCTCGACCAGACCTATCTCGTTATTAGAGCCAAATAGTGATGCAATTGTGTGATGCCTGCGAATACGGATACCGTCTCCAATGGCAATCAGCGTCGATACATCCTGGTTTAGGATAACGGAGTTTGATGAGGACTCAACAATATCAACTATCAGTCCTGGATTGAGGCTTGTAATATCAGTGCCATTTACAACTTCGATAAAATGATGGTGGTTAAATTGATTATTTAAAAAAGGGTTACCAGAAAATATTATTTCCGTAACTTGAACAAGATCATCTTCTTCTCCTAAGGCAATCAGGTCTATACGCGTGATAATACTTTGAAATTCGACTTCATTGTAAAGCCCCAGCCCGATTAAATTGAATGCCGCAAATGCGTCTTCATTGCCATTTATCTTTAAAGTGATAAATCCCAGAGATTCCGTGCAGGCGCTATTTGTATCACCGGTATTGCCAATGGACGTCAGGGTTGTGCAAAACAGGCAGAACACTAATTCCACCCATTGAAAAAATTTAAAGCGAATTCTCAGCGTGCAATTGAACATTTGTTTCAGATTATTTTCGGTATCTGCAAACCGTAAACGGTTCGAAACATAATTAGGTAATAGCTATAATTAAGTAAGCTTAAAATTCGTCCGGTTCCCCGATCCTAAATCAAACAAAAAATTGAGAAGATTTAATTTATAACGATCTTATCACCATCGCAATGATAATACTCCTAATACGAGGCCACGACGGAGCGTGGCCCTCCAGCTGGAATTATTTAATAATCTGGAGGGACGCACTCCGTTGCGTCCGCCATTATTATGAACCGAGTGTTCAGGTAGCGCCTTGCAACATGAAAGCTGCAGCCTTGGCAACGGCTGAAGGTTACTTCTATAATGTGCCGATCTAAGTGACTAACAATTCGCGTCCGACATTAACCTGGAATGGAAAATGTCGCTGCGCTCGGTAGCTGCGTCTCGTTGCTTCTCGCAATGACAAGTAAAAATTATTCTTTGTGTCTCTTGTGCTTTTTGTGGCTATAAATAATCCGCAATCGAATAGTGTCTATATTTTGATTCCCGTTTTATTAAGAAAAAAGACCATCGCAAAATAAATCAGAATCATGAACAGGGTCGAGATTCCTAGACTCATATAGAAGTTCACTGCCTTCTTCAGGAAATAGGGGAGGAAAAGGAAAAGTGATAATGAGGGGATGACCAGCCAGAAAATACCAGTGGCAAGACTTGCTACTTTTTCAGTACTTGCGGTATCGACGTAAAGCCAGATCATGGCCAGGAATGAGGTCAAAGGAAGCGAGGCGAGCAAGCTCCCCATAAGGGTGCTTCTTTTTGCCACCTCGGATATGAGCACCACCAGAATAGTGGTAATTATGATCTTGGTAATGTAATAAGCCATAGCACTTATAGGTAATGTGGTTTAAGTGAAGTAAGAAAAAGGGTATTATTTTATCAATCCTCTTCTCCCTCGAAGATAGGATAAGACAACTTCAGATCTGACCGCGAGACTTGGTTTATTTCTATATTAATTTGCAACCCCTGGAGTCGCCCATCAGTCTACCTGCGGTTGATTGCTTTCCGCGATCACTTTTTGCACCAAGTCGCGCTGCAGTTCTTCGTAGTGACTGAATTCCTCTGCATGAATGCCACGTCCGCCAGTGAGTGAGCGAAGCGTAGTCGAATAACGGTATAATTCCATTTGTGGCACTTGCGCTATAATTATCTGGTAATTCCCTTTAGTATCCATGCCAAGAATTTTACCGCGTCGACTGGAGATATCGCCCATCACGTCGCCCATACATTCATCAGGGACTTTGATTTCCACTTTGCAAACAGGTTCAAGGAGATAAGGTTTTGCACTATTGAATGCTTCTTTGAAAGCTCCTTTCCCCGCAATCTGAAAGGCAACGTCTTTGGAATCAACCGGGTGCATTTTCCCGTCGTAAAAATCAATCTTCAGGTCAACGACGTGGTACCCTGCTAAAACACCTTCCACACACGCGGCATTTACGCCTTTTCCCACTGAAGGGACAAAGCCACGGTCTACATTTTGTCCAACAAGAGAATGGGTGAATTCAATACCAGTGTCCCGCGCTTTGGGTTCAATGCGCATCCATACTTCTGCAAACTGCCCCGCTCCTCCTGACTGCTTTTTATGTCTGAACTTTGCTTCTCCCCTGCTCCTGATGGTTTCCCGATAGGGAATTTTTGGTTCAATAAGCTCGATATCTACATTAAATCGCCGTCTTAAATTATCGCAGATTACCTGCAAGTGCAGCTCTCCCTGGCCGGAGATTACCGTTTGGTGAATCTCTGGATCTGAGCGATAGAGGAACGTGGGGTCCTCCTCATGAAGCGTCGAGAGCCCTGCCGCGATTTTATCCTCGTCCCCTTTTGATTTTAGTTTAAGCGCCCCGTGAATATTCGGTTTGGGATACTCCACCTGGGATAAGGTGACAACATTCTTTGCGCTACAGAGAGTATTCCCGGTATGCGTGTCCTTCAACTTTACAACCGCGCCAATATCTCCCGCGTTTAAACTATTAACATTGGTCTTGTTCCTTCCATTCAGGAGATAGATCTGCCCGATTCTTTCCGTAAAATTTCTGGCACTGTTATAAAGTTCATTCCCCGTTTTTACGGAACCTGAATACACGCGAAAAAAGGATAAATCTCCCATGTGGGGTTCACTGATCGTTTTAAAAATAAAGAGCACTGGATCAGGAGCTGTGAGCGCGATTTCAATATCAGTGCCCTTGCTATCCTTTCCCGTTACTTTTTCAATGTCAGCAGGTACAGACCCGAATTTAGAAATAAAGTCCATTAACCGGGCCACTCCAATATTAAATTCTGCGGAAACGCTGAATAAAGGAATTATAGATTGCTGTTGAAAAGTTGTGTGTGCCCCTTCTCGCAATTCTTCCTCGGTCAAACCTTCATGATCAAAAAACTTCTCCAGTAAAGTATCATCAGATTCAGCCACATATTCAATTAACTCCTGATGCAGTTTATGGACTCTTTCCTTCCATTCATCGCTTGCGGGGGATTCTTCATACTTCCCGATACTGTCGGTCTTGTATGTCACTATCTCGCTCCGCAATACATCCAACACCTGATTAAACCCCGGTCCAGGATTAATCGGTATTGACATGGGAAAGACTCTTTTCCCAAACCGCTCTCTAAGCTCATCCAGAATTTTATCGAAATTCGCGTGTTCGCTGTCGAGGGCATTAACCACGATCATCTTCGGTATTCCATACTCCGTGGCATTCTCCCACACTTGTTCCGTGCCCACTTGCACTCCCTGATTGGCGTGAACGACGAAGACCGCACAATCGGCAACTCTCAAGGCACCCAGACTGTCACTGATAAAATCCAGGTAGCCGGGGGTATCAATGATATTAAACTTCTTACCCTGCCACTCTGTGTGCATGAGTGAGGCATGGATAGATATCTGGCGCTTTTTTTCGTCGTCGTGGTAATCCGATACCGTAGAGCCATTGGTGATACTTCCAAGACGATTTATAACACCTCCACATGCCAGCATGGATTCACATAACATCGTCTTGCCGGAAGCTCCATGTCCGACAATGGCAAAATTTCTGATCTCCGTAGATTGATATGTATTCATGAATTAATCTACGAAATCATCTTAACTAATGCTCAAGCAATAGCTCGATGAGGATCAACTTTTTTATCGTAACGGGTAGTGAAACTTATTACCTTGGGTTGAACAAGTTTCTCGAAGTCTTTATACGCCATCTTTATTACTTCGGTATGAGACCCGGCATTAAAGGCAATCTCCTCATCTTCAGCGAGACTCTTAGCCACAAACACACTCATCCCATACAGATTGCCAAAAGGGGGCATGGCTCCCAATTCGCAATCGGGAAATAATTCTTTTAATTCATTTTCGGGGGCGAGATAAACATCCCCGGTCCCCATGGCGATTGTCAGACGATTAAAATTGATGTTGTAGCTTGCTGGTAATATCGCCATGCACATTTTATCATTTACATTTACCAACACGGATTTTGCCATTTCTTTACCCGAGATATGAACCGTAGCTGCTACCTCCTGGGCGCTATAGGATAATGAGTGACTGATGACCACATATCTAACATCGTGGCTGTCGAGGTAATCCCTCAATTTTTTTAGGACCATGCTTGTTTTATTATTTTAGGTTATAACTTAGTAGGTGCTTTATATGGGGTTTGAATTGTTTGTTATGGAGTTAGTAATTAGAGGAAGTTTACCGTTGAATAAATGTCAAGCTCACTCTGTAAAGAGCCCTATTCAATTGCGGATTTCGGATTGATGGATGTCGGGCTTCTCCCTCGGTACGGATTGCGGAATGTTCCTGACGGTTATCATAAATCATCCTCAAATTCATAATTTTCCTGTTGTCATTGCGAGGATTCCGCAACCGCGGGTGACGAAGCTACCGAGTCCCGCAAATGAGGGACGACATCTTCCATTCCAGGGGGATGTCAATACATGACCGGCATTCCCCTGGAGTGGTAGATATCAGCCCATAGCCGAATGGAAACCCCATCTGAAAGCACAAAAGCCGAACATCATATAAAGTTCCTAAGCTCCATAGAACTATTTTACACTACCGACATTTGCCTGGAATGGAAGATGTCACTGCGCTCGGTAGCTTCGTCGCGTTGCTCCTCGCAATGACAAGAGGAGGATTACGAAGATGAAAATTAATTTCGACAACTGTCAGGAACATTCAGCAGCAAAAAAGGCCCGTCCACTCCTTTCGGAAGGGACGGGCCATAAACCTGGCAATAACCTACTCTCACACAGCTTTCGCCGCACTACCATCGGCGGTTAAGGGCTTAACGGTCGTGTTCGGGATGGGGACGTGTGTTTCCCCTTACCTATGATCACCAGAATGATTTCCAAAGCATTGCGATGCTTCGCATCAAGCCCCTATCGCCAGAGCGCAATACTCTGCGAAGGAAAATAATCCAGACCATCTTTTTAAAAGATGACTGATATAAAAAGAAGTTTAATTGTATGCGAGTGACTAAACGCCTGACGGCATGACGAAAAATAATAATAGAATCAAATCTTACGGATCATTAGTACCGGTTAGCTCAATACATTACTGTACTTACACATCCGGCCTATCAACCTGGTAGTCTACCAGGATCCTTTAGTCCCGATAAATCGGGACAGGGAGATCTTATCTTGGGAGGAGCTTGGCGCTTAGATGCTTTCAGCGCTTATCTCTTCCGGACTTAGCTACCCGGCGCTACCACTGACGTGATAACCGGAACACCAGAGGTCCGTCATTCCCGGTCCTCTCGTACTAAGGAATGAACCCCTCAAATCTCCTACGCCCACAGCGGATAGAGGACCGAACTGACTCACGTCGTTCTGAACCCAGCTCGCGTACCACTTTAATCGGCGAACAGCCGAACCCTTGGGACCTTCTTCAGCCCCAGGATGTGATGAGCCGACATCGAGGTGCCAAACAGCGCCGTCGCTATGAACGCTTGGGCGCTATCAGCCTGTTATCCCTAGCGTACCTTTTTTCCTTTGAGCGATGGCGATTCCACATTCCACCACCGGATCACTTTGACCTGCTTTCGCAACTGCTCGACTTGTAGGTCTCACAGTAAAGCTTCCTTATACCAATATGCTCTTTAGCCCGATTGCCGAACGGGCTGAGGAAACCTTCGCAACCCTCCGTTACATTTTGGGAGGATACCGCCCCAGTAAAACTGACCTGCAAGCACTGTCCCCTGGCCGGCTAACGGCACAAGGTTAGATACCTAGTAAGCAAAGAGTGGTATTTCACCATTGACTCCATCCCAACCTAAATTGGAACTTCACAGTCTCCCACCTATCCTACGCAATGAGAACCAGATACCAATACCAGCGTACAGTAAAGGTGCATAGGGTCTTTCCGTCCTGCTGCGGGAACGCGGCATCTGCACCGCGACTACAATTTCACTGAGCATCTCTCCGAGACAGCGCACAACTCGTTACACGATTCGTGCAGGTCGGAACTTACCCGACAAGGAATTTCGCTACCTTAGGACCGTTATAGTTACGGCCGACATTCACGGGGGCTTAGACCCAGAGCTCTCACCCCAGATGTTTACCTTTCCGCATTGGTCACGTGTCACTCCCTATACGTCGTCTTACGACTTAGCAGAGAGCTGTGTTTTTGATAAACAGTCGGTTGTGCTTCTTTACTGCGGCCCCGCTTGCGCGAGGCACCCTTTATACCGAAGATACAGGGCCAATTTGCCGAGTTCCTTGGAGAGATTTAACTCACGCGCCTTAGAATACTCATCTCGGATACCTGTGTCGGTTTGCGGTACGGGCGCTCTATAAACTCCCAACGAAGCTTTTCTTGGAAGCATGGCATCCTCCAATCCCCCGCCGCACGTAGCATTGGGGTCCCATCGCGTTTCAACCTTAATGTCCGGCGGATTTGCCTACCGAACAGCCTACACGCTTGGACGCGAACTATCAGTCTCGCACTGGAATAGCCTTCTCCGTCCCTCCGTTGGTGATAACGCTTATAAAGCGGTACAGGAATATTAACCTGTTGTGCATCGACTACGCCTCACGGCCTCGCCTTAGCACCCGACTAACCCTGGGCGGACGAACCTTCCCCAGGAAACCTTATCCTTACGGCGATATGGATTTTAACCATATTTATCGTTACTCATACCTAGATTCTCACTTCCAACAAGTCCACCGGCGCTTGCCGCTTCGGCTTCGCTCCTGTTGGAACGCTTTCCTACCGCTCTCATTCTGCCGAAGCAGAACAAAAGCCCACATTTTCGGTACATCGCTTAGTCCCGATCATTTTCGGCGCAGATTCACTCGATGGGTCAGCTGTTACGCACTGTTTAAATGATTGCTGCCTCTAAGCCAACATCCCCACTGTCTTTGTAAATCTACCTCCTTTTCCACTTAGCGATGTTTAGGGACCTTAAATGGTGGTCTGGGCTGTTTCCCTTTCGACTACGGAGCTTATCCCCCGCAGTCTGACTGCCATGCTCCACCTGCTGGTATTCGGAGTTTGGTAAGGTTTGGTACCTCGGTAAAGGCCCTAGCCTTTTCAGTGCTCTACCCCCAGCAGTCAGCACATGACGCTATACCTAAATATATTTCGGAAAGAACCAGCTATCACGGGGTTTGATTAGCCTTTCACTCCTTACCACAGCTCATCCGAGAATTTTTCAACATTCACCGGTTCGGTCCTCCACTCAGTTTTACCTGAGATTCAACCTGGCCATGGTAAGATCACCTCCGCTTCGGGTCTATTACCGG
>CBDANS010000006.1:1002500-1517833 GCA_965197745.1 Opitutales bacterium
ATTCCACCCGGGAGAAGCCAGCGCCTTGTCGAGCAGATGCGGCGCATCTTCCTTAACCATTATTTTAGTTTCAAATTCCAGTCCTGAGGAAAATCCGAGAAATTCGTGGGAGGGTCGGGCGTAGCAATAGACGCACCCGTGTTCACAGCCGCGATAGGGGTTTAAACCGGCAGCAAACCCAACATCGGGACTGTTATTTCGGGTTATAATCGAAGATGAAGTATCGCATAGATATTCCGTTCGCACCTGGCGTGCTGCATCGTATTCTTCATAAATAGGGACATACTCAGTGTGTTCAAAGCGGTTCCGCGGATTACTCGATGCTCCACGACCCCGGGGTGTGGGCAGTCGGGGGTTGTCAGCAGATTCCATAAATTAGTGAACATAAGAACACTTTTGGCTTCCCCAGTCAAATCAAAAGCTACCTGTCAGGGCGATAACCGTTCAAGATTCCAGGTATTATCTTTATGCCGGCTATACAGAAACCGGTCGTGCATGCGGTCGGGACGCCCATTCCAAAATTCCATACTTCGCGGTGTAACACGGTAGCCACCCCAGAACGAGGGCAATGGAATATCTCCATCGGCAAACTTTCGCTTAATTTCCATGAACTTTTCTTCAAGGAGTTGTCGGGATGCAATGACACTGCTTTGACGGGATGCCCACGCTCCTAATTGGCTGCCAGGGGTCCGCGTGACAAAGTATTTCAGCGATTCGGCCGAAGAGATTTTTTTTGCCGTCCCAAGAATAATAACCTGACGATGAAGCGGTAACCAATGGAAGAGAAGAGCGACTTTGGGGTTATTGGCAATCTGTCCGGCCTTCGTACTTTCTTGATTGGTGAAAAAAACAAAGCCGCGCGCATCAACCCCTTTGAGCAATACGGTGCGAAGGGAGGGTTGACCCTCTCGTGAAACAGTACTCAAGGCCATCGCCGTTGCTTCAAGCGGCCCAAGCTTACAGGCTTCTTCATACCACACTGAAAACTGTTTAACCGGATCTTTATCTAAATCCTTTTTCCTCAGTCCTACATTCGTGTACTCCGGTACTTTATCTGTTTCCTTTTCCATAAAAAAAATTCCTCTTCGAAGCTGCTAGTAAAAATGTCTCTGTGTTAAAGTTGGCGCACGAATAGCTTCGTCGCTACACTCTCCACAATGACTATAGGTGCGAAGAAGCAATTTATAATTAAACTAAGATTCCATCAGCTGACAAATCCTTTTGATTTAAGATTACCCTGCTTCGTAAACAATCCGGTAGATAACACCCGCGTGATCATCCGATACGAGCATGGACCCGTCAGGCATAACTTCTACGTCAACGGGTCGCCCCCACACCTTGCCCCCGGGTTGAAGCCAGCCCGTGGCAAAGGGTTCATAACCTGCCGATCGATTATTTTCCAGGCGCACTAACATGATTCGATAACCAATTTTATTTTTGCGGTTCCATGACCCGTGCTCCGCAATAAAAATCTGCTTTTGATATTTTCCCGGAAACATTGCGCCGGTATAAAACCTCATCCCTATTGCCGCGACATGAGGCCCCAGTTCCTGCACCGGCAATGTTATATTATGCTCACCCGCGCCATGTCCAAACCGGGGATCGGAAATATCCTTTCCATGGAGATGGGGGTAGCCAAAATGCAAACCGGGTTCCGGCGCTCGATTAAGCTCATCAGGGGGAATGTCATCTCCCAGCCAGTCACGCCCGTTGTCCGTAAACCAAAGATCCCCAGTATCAGGATGCCAGTCAAATCCCACCGTGTTACGAATTCCCCTGGCGAAAATTTCCAACTTGGATCCATCGGCATTCATACGCATGATGCTGCCGTAAGGATCACCGCGGTCACAGATGTTGCAGGGTACCCCCACCGGGACATATAACCGGTCGTCCGGACTGAAGCGAATAAACTTCCAGCCGTGATACTTATCTCTCGGAAAACTTTTGTTTACGACTGAGGGTTTAGGGGGGGCTTCTAATTGATTTTCGATATTTGAGAATTTTATCACCCGGTTAACTTCGGCCACATAAAGATCCCCCTCGCGAAAGGCGACCCCATTAGGCATATTAAGCCCTGCAACCAGTTTGTAAACGCGGTCGGCGCTGAAGTCGCCATTGTCATCGACAACGGCATAGACCGTACCGCGTTCCTGGGTTCCAACGAAAAGTGTTCCCTTGGGGCTGAGACACAAAGAACGGGCCTTAGGCACATTGTCTGCATAAATATCAATGCTGAACCCCGGTGGAAGTTTTATTTCGTCGAGCGGAAGATCACTCGCAAATAGAGGTTTCGGTGAAAACTGAATACTTAGCGCCAGCAAGCATATGCCAGTTATAAATTGCGCCCCCCCCTCGGTACGAAAATTATTCATTTCATTTTATCAATGATGGAGTGCATACAAGAGTGCAAGGAGAAGACAATCTCCCCTTAATTTTTAAAACCGCATATCCTTATTTATGCCACGCTTTCTATTTGCACAATCGGATCGAGATGATTAATAACAAGAAAATACATTTATGAGCCGCACTAATTATTTATTAGAAGATAAAATCTATGATTACTTGAAGGCCTTATCTTTAAGAGAGCCCCCTCTCTTAAAACGCTTACGCGAGGAAACGGCAATACTTCCCATGGCGGTAATGCAGGTTGCGCCCGAGCAGGGTCAGTTCATGGCCTTACTGGCAAAACTTACTGGCGTTCATAATGCCATTGAATTAGGTGTTTTTACCGGCTACAGCAGTCTGGCTGTCGCTCTTGTTCTCCCCCCAGACGGCCGCCTTATCGCCTGCGATATTAACGACGAATACACGAATATCGCCAAACGTTACTGGGATGAAGCCGGCGTTGCAGAGAAGATCGACCTCCGCCTGGGGCCCGCTCTCGATACCCTGGACGAATTGCTCAAAGCAGGAGAAGCGGGAAATTTTGACTTTGCTTTTCTTGATGCCGACAAAGTTGAATACGCCGATTATTTTGAGCGATGTCTCAAATTGCTTCGTGCCGGCGGGCTTATCCTCGTTGACAACGTGTTTGGGTTTGGAAAAGTTTTCGATGAAGCAAATACCGACGAAAGTGTCCGGGCAATCAGTGCATTTAATAATAAACTCCTCACTGATGCTCGCGTCGATATCAGCATTATCCCGATGGGAGACGGTCTTACCCTCGCCCGTAAAAACTGACCCCCGATGATTACCTGGGATCAGCCCTACCCTTCGCGTCGCCGTCCGGTACTGGCCGCAAATGTGGTCTCCACCTCTCAACCACTGGCGGCCCAGGCAGGATTGCAAATGCTTCATGACGGAGGCAATGCGGTGGACGCGGCTCTGGCTGCGGCGATGGCTTTGACCGTGTTGGAACCCATAAGCTGCGGTATTGGCGGCGATCTATTCGCAATTGTTTGGGATGGGAAAAAGCTTCATGGTCTGAATGCTTCGGGCCGTTCTCCAGCCGCGTGGACTCCTGAATATTTTACCGCTTACGATACGATGCCAACTAAAGGTTGGGACGCGATAAATGTTCCGGGCGTAGTCTCAGGGTGGGTCGCTTTAAGTGAAAAGTTTGGGAAACTGCCATTGGGAAAAATAGGGACTCCCGCCTCCACTTATGCCTCTGAAGGATTTCCCGTTTCCCCGGGTATCTCAAACGATTGGGTCAATCATGGAATCCCCAATAAAGACACCCCGGGATTTGCCGAATCGTTTCTCATCAATGGAAAGGCTCCTGCTCCGGGGGAAACTTTTTGTCACCCGGCACAAGCGGAAACGCTTCAAGCCATTGCGGAGTCTAAAGGTGAAACGTTTTATCGCGGCGATTTAGCCGCTAAAATAGCCGCTTTTTCGAGAGAATGTGGTGGGGTAATGACCGAAGCGGATCTCGCCGAACATGAAGTAACCTGGGTAGAAACGATCACCATGGATTTCGCCGGGCATACGCTCCACGAAATTCCCCCGAATGGTCAGGGTTTAGCTGCTCTCAGCGCCCTTGGTATTTTAAAGCATACTTCAATTGAGAGCATCCCTGTAGATTCCGCTGATTATTTGCATTTGCAAATCGAGGCGATGAAACTGGCGTTTGCCGATACCTACGCCCACGTAGCGGACCCGGATTCCATGGTCGTTTCCTGTGATGTTCTGCTCGATTCAGACTATCTCCGCAAGCGCGCAAAACTAATCGACATGCGTCACGCTTCGCAACCTGTCTGCGAACTAACGCGAAGAGGAGGGACCGTCTATTTAACTGCCGCAGACAGCAGCGGGATGATGGTCTCACTCATCCATTCTCTTTACATGGGATTTGGTTCAGGGTTTGTCGTTCCCGGGACAGGAATTGCGCTTCAAAATAGGGGTGCTGGATTCACCCTCGAGCCCGGTCATCCCAATCAAGTAGGTCCGCGTAAATTACCATTTCATACTATCATCCCCGCATTCGTCACAAAACAAGATCAACCTCTCCTAAGCTTCGGCGTAATGGGAGGTGACATGCAAGCGCAAGGGCATTTGCAATTTTTAACGCGGCTCGCACTCCATAATCAAAATCCGCAAACCGCCCTCGATGCCCCGCGTTTCAAAGTGCTCAATGATCGCAGTCTTTGCCTTGAAGAATTTATCGCCCCTGATGTTGTCCATGATCTGGAAAAACGCGGCCATAAAATTACCCAGTCAGACTCCGCCGTATTCTATGGTGGCGGGCAAGCAATTTACCGGCTGGAATCCGGTAAGTACCTTGGCGCCTCAGATCCGCGAAGGGATGGCCAGGCTGTTGGTTTCTGAATCCACCCGGTAATCGGATTCAGCTCAGGTTTTTCCTCATTGGAATTACCACTTCCCTTATAAGGCCGCGTTCCTTAGGTGCCTGACATCAAATCAGCAAGCCGTGAGACGGCCGTAATAAACGACTGTATTATAATCAAATACTACTGTCTGATTCTGATTATATTCATCAAATAGTTCACCCAGTTCTTCTATCATTGGCTCGTAATCAGGATGACCCTTTTCCGGAGTGTAGGAAGAGGAGAGGAGCCGGCCTTTAAGTCCATCATAATCTAAATGCTGCTCATTTTTAAAAGTGTTCATTTGAAAACGGTCATGCCCGAATAATTGTACCATTTCATCTTTCCCAATGTTCCGATGCACAGACTGATCGTAGTCCGTTCCATACTTTTGCAGGAGTCCTTCATAACATCTAAGGAACGGATAAGTATCTGTCATTCGGTCATTCCATAAAATGAATAGCCACCCTTCAGTTTTGAGAATTCGTTTAAACTCGACTTGGGTTTTTTCGAGGTCGAACCAGTGAACGGCCTGTGCAGAAGTAATGGCATCGACACTGCGGTCAGGGAGCTCCGTCTCTTCAGCACGTCCGGAAATACTTTTAAAGTTTTCAACCCCGGCAAGCATACGCTCCGCGGCCATTCGCATTTCACGATTGGGCTCTACCCCCATCACCGTGAATCCACGCTCTAAAAGGCTTTTCGAAAAAATGCCCGTCCCTGAACCCACATCGGCAATCACAACATCGGTTGTTGTCTTACAAGATCCTTCTATCAACTCAATTACCTCGATAGGATAGCCGGGGCGGTATTTGACATAATTATCTACTCGCGTGGAGAATCGTTTAGTAGGATCATGCATCGCTGATTATATAAACCCCCAATGAAATTATATTCTGGTTCTCACTTCAAGACTTTGCGCCCCAATTGAGAATTCTCATTTTTTACTGGAATTGATTATCTTCCTTAACTAATGCATGCTTTTACTTATTTATTTCATTTATTATGGAAAAGCTTAAATTTTTAACGCGAGACCAGGCTTTCGCCATCCGCGAGCAATATGGCACCCCTGCCTACATTTATGATGAAGCTACATGCGTCCGCCACGCAGAAGATGCTTTAGCTTTTCCCCACCCCTATGGCTTGACGATACGCTACGCCATGAAAGCAAACTCCAATGCGTCTATCCTCGGAATCTTTGATCGCCTCGGTCTGCACATCGACGCCAGTTCCGGATACGAAGTGGAACGCGCGTTAAGAGCGGGTGTGGCTCCAGAAAAGATCAGCCTCAGCAGCCAGGAATTTCCCGATAATTTTAAAGCGTTATATGATCAGGGTATGAGTTTCAATGCCTGTTCCTTGAATCAGATTGAACGATTTGGACAGTTGTGTCCTGAACGTGAATTGGGCTTGCGTTTCAATCCCGGGGTTGGTTCCGGTGGCACCAATAAAACCAATGTCGGTGGACCGTCTTCGAGTTTTGGCATCTGGCACGAGTGGATGGATGAAGTCCAAGCCCTTGTTGCAAAGTATCAGCTCAAGGTATTTCGTGTTCACACGCATATCGGTTCGGGAAGCGATCCCGTCGTTTGGCAAAGTGTATCTCAACTAAGCCTGAATATCGTTAAGCAGTTTCCCGAAGTAACGGTACTCAATCTTGGCGGTGGATACAAGGTCGCGCGCATGGCCGATGAAACGGGCACCGGCTTTCAGAAAATTGGGGCCCCGGTGCGCGATGCTTTTATTTCACTGGCCAATGAAACCGGACGCCAAATTCACCTCGAAATTGAACCCGGAACCTATCTTGTCGCTAATGCCGGTGCCATCCTTACTACCGTTCAAGACATCGTCAGCACAGGTGCTGAAGGTTATAGCTTCCTCAAGCTCGATTCCGGGATGACGGAAATACTGCGCCCTTCACATTACGGCGCCCAGCACCCATTAATAATTATTCCGCAAAAGGTTACCGGGCGAACCGCGAATTACATTGCCGTCGGTCACTGCTGTGAATCCGGTGACCTCATCACCCCGGCATCCGGCACTACGGATGTTTTGCAGGCGCGTGAACTGGCCGAATCATCAATCGGAGATCTTTGTGTAATAGAAGGAGCGGGCGCCTACTGTACAAGCATGCCGGCAAAAAATTATAATTCTTTCCCGGAAGCTGCTGAAGTGCTCATCAGATCGAACGGTGATATTCAGCAGATCCGTAAACGGCAAACACTTCAGCAAATGGTAGTAAATGAATTAACGCTTGATAGCTAAACGTTAATTCACAGCTCTCGCTGACCATACATGTATCCTTTTTATTTCCCGACTTATGTCAGGTTTAAATTATAATTTTCCCCTCGGTGCCCGTATCCCGGACAGCATGCATAGCGTGGTCTGCAGCATTCCTACCGTTGCCGACGTCAGGGGATATGAAGAGAAAGATCCGGAAACGCTGTCTGTGATAAAAGCCGCATACCCGAGATTTTTCAGGCACGAATATCTCCAATTGATAGACAGGCACGTGAGACAAAAGCACGGCTTGCCAGGCAGGGTCTTCTACCCCCTGACCTCGCTGCGCTCTGCCGAGGAAATGGTAAACTATTGTGGTCATGATCAAGCGGCGATATTAGAAACTGAAGATCTATTCGGGGTGCACGTTCAAGAAGAAACCGAATCCTGCTCGCGCGCCTGGTCATTCCTGCAGCATACCGGTTGTGCCGTTTCATCACGTCAAGCTGAGGACTGGCTCAATAAACACGCTCTCTTAAATTCAATTGGAGAAGAGCCTTATTTTGAAGGTAACGCCGATATGCGCACGAGTGAGTCGCTGCGCGCCATTTACGGTTTAGAATCAGTAGATGATATACTGTTATGCAACTCGGGCATGAATGCCTTCTATGCCTCCTACCGCGCCATTAGTGAATTTCAAAAATCAAGAGGGAAAAATAAATGGCTGCAACTTGGCTGGTTATATGTCGATACCGGACTCATCCTTGAAAAATTCAGCGAGACAGAGCCGATAATCCACTTTGATCTATTTAATTTCGATGGATTGCGTAAGATTTTTGCAGAGCATGGAAATGAAATAGCCGGTATCATTACGGAAGTGCCAACTAATCCTCTCCTGCAAACCAGCGATATCGAAGAACTCCAAAATCTCGCTGAAAAGCATAATGCTGTTCTTATTCTCGACCCGACATTAGCCAGCCCCTGTAATATCGATATCCTGCCTTATGCCGACTTAGTCATCAACAGTTTGACAAAGTATGCCGCCAGTGAAGGAGACGTCTTGAGTGGCGCGGCTATTTTCAACCCCGCGTCTTCTTTCCATGAAGAACTAAAGACCAATCTGCCCCACCATCACGAACCTCCCTATTCACGCGACCTCCAGCGTTTGGCTCAGGAGATTGAAGCCTATCCGCAATACGTTGAGAAAGTAAACCGTAATGTCAGTGCCTTAGCTCCATTCCTGGAAACACACCCTTCCATAAAAAAGGTTTATTGGTCCTACGAAGAGCAATCGCACTCTAATTATGAAAAAATCGCGCGCACCGCGGATTCCCCCGGATGCATGCTGACCATCTTTCTCAATAAACCCCTGGCAGATTTTTACGACCGGGTGAAAACAGTTAAAGGTCCGAGTTTCGGCACGAACTTTACCTTGATGTGTCCGTTTATGCATCTGGCACATTACGATCTCGTCAGTAAAAAAGCGGGGCGGGATTACCTTTGGAGTCTCAACCTCGATCCCGATCTCGTGCGAATCTCCGTGGGAACGGAAGATCCCGTCGCCATTATTGAAACCTTTACCGAAGCGCTTTAAAGCTATTTTTTCTTCTGTCCCTCCCTGAGGAATATTTTTAAACCGCCCGTTAAGTTTTACCGATTAACGGTAGCATCAATTTTTTGGTGACGTGATCATACTTTGAATGATTGCTATCTCTTTTGCGTCGTAAGGCATTCCATCATTCTGCAGTAAATCATGGCCCCAGACGTCTTCACATTCGGAGACTTTACCAAAGGTGTGCTGGCAATGACATTGCGAACGACCGTTAGCCATTCCCCAATGAAAGCAGCCGACATTTTCCTCTTTATAAAACGGCAGGTGTGATTCGAACTTGCTACCCATCTGTCTTGCTAACCATTCCGTGCAGAGGACGGGTCGATCGAAGCTTCGGCAAAAGGTTAATCGTTTTTTTTCTCCCATGGGGATGACTCCCAATTCTTTTTGCTTCTCCGTTAATGGGGCATCGCTTGTTTCCAGTCGACCATAGTGGTGGTAAGTAATAATATCCGAACAATCCATCCAGCGTTTGCCGTAGGTTACGCCCGTTTCACTGTTCGACCACCATGCAACAGTAAGCGGTTGCCTGGAATTAATTTCTCTAGCCCAGATAAAAGCGGCATCAACGAGGTCATCGGTCTTGCCCCAGGCCATGCCATCGTAGCCCCCGGGCTCGTTATACAGATCCCAGGCATAAATTTTTTCATCGTTGGCATAGTGGGTAATGATTTCCTTTACATACTCCTCGAGTACCGGTCACTGGTTTTTATCCTGGGCAGTATCGTGTCCGGGACTGGGAGTGAAACTCGAGGCAATACAGCCGGGGACTGGATCCTTCTGTTTTCCAAGATACGGCTCAGTGATGTGAGGTTCACTGGCCGAAGTAAACGAACAGTCGTCGAAATGACAGGGCATCACCGTAAGACGGTGCTTTCCCGCGATTTCAAGAAAGCGATCGAACCTGTCCAGGAACCCCTGCCGATCATGCTTCCAAACAAGAAATTGCATAATGGTGCGAAGGGAGTTGAAACCTATATCGGCTGCCCATTTCAATTCGCGGTCAATGATTTTAGAATCGAAAGCTTCGCTCTGCCACATTTCAGTAAAATTTACGGCGTAGCCGGGTATATAGTTAAACCCCAGTGTCCAGGGTTGAGCTTCATACCATTGGCGCGCCTTTTCCGCAGGCCAACGCCAGCTCTTAAGCGCGCGCAAATCCTCTTTTTTTAATGGCATGAATACTTATGTCACTTCACCCATTTCAATCGTATCACCTGTTTCGGATTGTTTAATCCGATAATTCGATACTTGCTTCTTTTAATTGGGCGGATCGACAGCCATTTTCGGAAATAAAAAAGGCGCGGTATTGCAGCCATCGAGCGGTGGACGGAATACTGTTTATCACCTGGCCGGATTTTTCGTAATAAGTTGACTCCCCATCCGCGCCGAACCAGGACGCATGATCAAGTTCTTCTTCACTTCCTGCCCAACGCAATTTAAACTTGAGCTGCGTAGATTTTGGAACCGTGGCCTCCCAATGAAGGCGAAGCGGTATTTGCTCTCGCAAATCAATTGGTGGAGAGCTGTAACTTTCATAGGGGTTTCGGTTTAATCCATTCCCGGGATCGCGTGTCGTTAAATCGTGTGGCCCCATACCGGGAATTCTTGTTACGCGATCAGTGGCCAACCCATCGGGGCCGTTCCAGAAAATCATGGAATCGACCTGGTGTCCCAGATCGTTACGATGACAGGCGACCACCACATCCAGATAGCCATTGCCGGTTAGATCGATTGTGAGGAAGCCGCAGGACGATTCTGCCATGATATCGGTTGGGTTTTTTAAATCCAATCCCTTATCCGTCCCCCAAAAAATTTGCATCGGTAATTCACGCGTTGTGGCAGAGGAATAGGCTCCGACCATCAAGTCTAAGTGTCCATTGTTATTTAAGTCTGCAAAGGATAAAGCGGTGGCAGAGGCATCACCGACACAGTATTCCACGTTATTGGGGTTAAGGCCATCGGGACCGCCATAGAAAATGCAAAACCCTGAAGGTTTACGCGCACGGAACGCAGGAATACCCACGATGAGATCGAGGTAGCCGTTACCCGTTAGATCCGCGCTGTTCATGCTTCCGACAATTCCTCCGTTGACCGGCAATTGCTTCACCCTATCTGTTTTGTACCCATCCTCTGCTCCCAGGTAAATATAAACATACCCGCGTTTATCCGCACAGATAATATCGAGGTAATCATTCCCGGTAACATCCGCCAGATGCATCTGCCCTTCGCTATAGGTAGGTATTACCTGGTAACGTTCTCGAGAAAATCCTTCGCTCGAACCGAAGTAGATCAACGATGATTGTGCCAATGTTTCGGGTTCTGCGTCCTGAGTCATCACCGCTAAGAGCACGTCGAGGTAACCATCACGATTAAAGTCGGCTACATATACGTGCATGCTGCATTCCCCACCCAGCCGGGGAAGATCTGAGTAGCGATCAGGTTCAAGTCCGTCAGGTCCGCCGTGAAAGATGCGCAAGCCACCTTCGGTATTAAAGATCAGATCATGGTAACCATCTAAATTCAGATCAGCGATAACATAACAACTGCACCCACCTCCCGTAGGTAAATCCAGCCGACGATGTACTCCGTAATCAGCTTTCTCACTCCCCAAATAAACATAGATCGGAAAATCTACGTAAAACTGTGAAGGCCCAAACATCGTATTATTGAAAATCACTTCCGGTTTACCGTCACCGTCGAGATCCCCGGCATTGCATCCCATGGCGCCAGCGGTAGGGAGCAAGGTTACACGGTCATCGGAAAAACCTTCCGGACTATTCCAGAATATGGCAGATTCGGTTTCGTAGGTGACACGGTTATCGTATTTACTGGCGATCAGTTCGGGCCTGCCATCGCCATCGAAATCATGCGCGCACACCCAGGTTGTATATGGCAGAGAGAGTAACTGCTCTACCTTTTGCAGATCGTTCGCCGCTCGGATTTCTACACCCTTAACCGTAGCGAGGATCAATTGATTATGGCCATCACCGTTGAGATCGGCAATCTCGGCACGAACCGCGCCTCGGCAAAACATCGTATTAAATCCCTCCACATCAATGATCGTCCGGTTATCCGGTGTAAAATTTCCCTTATTATTCCAATAGATCCATACCTGATCGCCGCCACAGAAGATGATTTCTTTACTTCCGTCGTCACTGAGGTCAGCCAGATGTACCTGCATTGCATAATGTGTGGGGAGTAAAAATGGCGATTGCTTATCAAAACCTCCCTCGGTCCCCCAATATATATAAGAGTCCGTGTCGTAATTGAATTCCTTTCGATAGTTCGCCACTACCAGGTCGGGCCTTCCGTTGCCATTGAGATCGTCTATTGCCACCGACGAAGCGCCAACCCCGATTAATCCGAACCGTTCGGAAGCGTCCTCGAACTGCCGTGGGCTTGTCTGGATATAAACACGAATTAGCAGGGGCCGCCCCGGATTGTGGTGATCTACCCAGGCGGAGGGAAAAAACAAATCGAGGCGTCCGTCTCCGTTTGTATCCATTGTCGTCACATCATACGCACCCACCGTGGGAAATTCCGTGCGTTCTCCCGTCAACCCTTCAGGTCCACCCCAATAGATATATGAGTTCAACTCCGAGGTGACCCCATTCTCCCCATTGACAACAACCAGGTCCGGATAGCCATCACCATCCACGTCTTCGATCCTGCTAACCCACCCGCTGTCATTCGGTAACTCATGCCGCGGCCACTTTTCATCCTTTCCCTCACCCTGGGTATATATCCATGTCGGTCCGCGCTCGATATAACCGTGATTGTTGGGAAGAACAAGATCTACATAGCCATCATTGTTTAAATCGGTCCGGTGAATGGTTTCAATAAAGCCCTCCGCGTTGACATAAAGATTGCCTCCGCCTTCATCGAATCGTCCCCGGGAAAAATCCTCAACCCCTCGATGCGTCCAAGTGTTGTTCTTCTTTTCGCTCATCCCATTAAAATAATCCTAACTCCGGATAAATTATATCCACGTCGCATTGATGTATGCAATCCAACCTCTATGTGTTTTGTTCAAAATCGATGAAAACTTTTATCGCTCCGTCTTTTCGCCCCGTAAATAATTCGTAGGCCTGCTGTGGTTCGGTAAAAGGTAATACATGGGTAATCAGTGGTTTTAAGTTGATTCGCCCCTGCGCAATCAAATCGCGGGCCAGGGGGTAGTCGTATTCTACTTCGGGTCCCACCGAAGCCAGGAGGCGAATATTTTTGCGTAGGAATTTAAGATGGGGGAAATTAGGATAGAAATCGCGATCGGGCACCCCGAAATAGAGGATTGTTCCCTGTCGCCTGACGAGATCCATGCACAGGTCCAGTAAATAGACCTCGTGCCCCACAGCATCGACAACAATATCGGCCATCTTCCCCCCGGTTATATCCTTCACTTCATTGAGAGGATCGGTTTCATCCACATTGATGCAATGGGTGGCATGCATTTTTTCGGCCGCTTCGAGGCGCGAGGGAATACGATCCAGTCCGATAACGCGGCGCGCGCCGAGGTTGCTTAAGAGGTGCGTAAAAAGCAGTCCCATAGGGCCGAGCCCGACAACGACAACATCGGTATTGATAATTTTATCAAGTTTGCGGCAGGCCCAGATCACAGTGCCGAGGGGTTGCGATAAAACCATTTCCTCAATCGACACGGTATTTTCAGGCAGGTGAATAGCGCGGCTTGACGGAAGGCATAGGCATTCTTGGTACCCGTTCTGATTCATCGGGAGCGCGAGAACAAAGTCCCCCTCATTGAATTTGGAAGACGATGATGCGACCACAGTCCCAACGCACTCGTGCAATGACATCCCGGTGCGCAAGGGATAGACTTCTTCACCGTCGAGTTCGAGGAAATCGGAGTACATGGTCAAGTGCTCTGGGGCCTCCTCCTTCACATGGGTAAGATCGTGAGAAAAAAAAGGGGAATCTGATCCGCACAGGCAGCCGCGTTGGAGTCGGACAATAATATGGTCGGTGGGGCAATCGGTAAGTGTGGGATCGTCAATCTCGACTAGGTGGATGGATTGCGGAGCATTTATTATAGCGGCTTTCATAATTTGTCTTTATGAGATACAGTATGCCTTTACTGGTAATTTAATTCCGACGATTGCCTGGCATGAATAATTAGAATGGTTAAAGCGCTAAAAAAAACTTTGTCAATGTCACTAATCCTCTATACTGCCTGATTGCGTGTTCAATATTAATTTTTTATTCAGCAATTATTGAAATAAAACCCCCGAATTTATACGGATTCCCACTATGACCCTGGAGCAAGCAGACGCATTGATTAAGGAAAGTATCGACAAGATGAATGCCATTTACCGGCAACCTGTTTTCGACGAATGGGCGATTGTCACTCAAACCGATAAGCAAGGGCTGGTTCTAGCCTATAACGGTCCCCGGGTGGAGAATGTTCAGCGAGGTTTTTTTGATGATTTAAAACATATCCTATCCGATATGGAGAGCGACAAAAACGAACCGGGGTTATTTGCGTTTTCACGCGAGGCCGACGGGACCAACTTTGATGCCTTCATCGTCCTCGGGAATGGTATCTTTTTAATCTGTAACAACACCACCAATACAATGGAGGATATTACTGATAATTCGCTTTGGTTACAGGCGCAGGTCCCTTTCGTAAACTTGAGTAACAAGTTTTTACTAAACCCCGTGGAGGCGCCGTCGTAAGAGGAGACCTTACCGTTTATTGGATAAGTCCCGCGTAGAGGAAAGCCCCGTAGACGAAAACGAAAAACCCTCCCATAAATCGGGGAAGTCGTCCGAATCCCGCGACGAATAAAAAGTGGATTGCCGTCGAGGCGAGAATAAATACGATTCCAATCTTAAAGAAACCTGGTGTTTCAATGGGGCCGAAGAGGCAGAATATTCCTAAACAAAGGGGTATGCATATATGCCCGTCACCCACCTGAGAGCTGTAAACGACGTCGGGTTGTCGCTTCCACCCATAGTATAGAGCGAGTAGGGCGTTTGGTAAAACCATCAGCCATCCGCTTAACCACCCCAGCTTCTCATTGCTGATAAAACCGGATTCCATATTTGAAATCCATGCGACCAGCCCTTCAATACTCACATACAGGGCATAGGTTCCGACGCCGAGCAGACAGAGATCGACAATGATAATCCATTGAAAGGATTTATTCTCCCGGACATTTGTTTTTAATACCTCGAAAATATGAAAGCACTGCCAGAAGACAAAAATACCGATCAAGACCAGACCGTCCCCAAAGTCGAGTAATCCGTCACGGGCGAGTGCCCAGACAGCACCACTGAAAAAAAAGATGGCGGTCATCGTAAAGAGAAGTGAAAGCCGGTTGATACTGTATTGTTGGGCTTCGCGCTTGGCTACCCGCTTCTTATCAGGGAGGACGGACATCCCCCAGAACAATGCGGGCAAGCCGATGAGCAGGGTCAAATTCGTTACGTTGTTGACGAGACAGTTCACCATAATCTCTCGTCCCGGTCCTCCGGCAATGCCGAGCACAAACACAAAAATGAGATTACCCACACCGGAGCAGTAAGGCATAACGAGCGTTCCGAGAACCGTCCCTTCCACACCTCTACCCGTCATTACCTCGAGGCGCCAGATCATAAGAAAGGACCCAGCGAGAAAAAGGCCTAGGAGAATCCAGGGTGAACCCAGTAGAACATCAATCGAGACTGGCATAAAACAGGGGCGGGTTGCTTGTTGGGATGGTATAGTGCTTCTCCATTGCTGAGTCAACGTAAGCTGCCATCACTTGTGCCGCAGTTCGATGAAAAAATAAATCTTCCAATTGCCATATGTGTAATGTAAACCTGCACAATCTTTTTTTAAAATTATCCCATTCCACAACAAGGAGGAATACAATGCCCGTAATAAGGACCAGCGAAAGTTCACTTAAGGCTACCAATCGCCCGGAAGGATGCGATAAAACATCCGCAGGAGTATTCCGCGTATTGACGACGGATGGTAAATTTGACTGTCACTATCACGATTGTGACGAGTACTGGCTCATCTTCAAAGGTAAGGCAAAAATTCTCAGCGAAGGGAAAGAATATTACGTGAAACCGGGTGACATTGTTTTCACCAGGGCGGGAGATGAACATGATGTCATCGAAATTTATGAAGACCTGGAAGCTTTCTATTTTGAGGACGCTACTCCCGAAGGCGGAAGGATTGGCCATTTGCATAAAACCGAGGATAAAGCACACAGGCATGATGTTTCCGTCAGACCTCTACCCGCCGACTTCCCTGCTTAATATTAAATTAAACGCATAAATAAAGTTCATTCAATATGGGTAAACCACATCGCTATATTATTGTAGGAACTGCCGGTAAGGGTGGAGATTGGTGTAGATCAACACTCCCCCGTCTTGCTGAATTAGGGAAAGCAATCCCCGCGGCGGCCGTCGATATCAACCCGGATCATTTACAAAATGCAAAAGAACACCTGGGGCTATCGCCGGATCTGTGTTTTACTGATATAAATACCGCCTTCGATAAGGTAAAAGCGGACTTCGCCATTGTTGTCACCCCACCCGAATTCCACGAGGTCGTCGTCGATGCCGCACTTGCCCATGATATGGACATCCTCTCGGAAAAACCGATCGCTGATAAGATGGAAACCTGTTGCCGTATTTATAAAAACGTCACCTCTGCGGGAAAAAAAATGGCGGTGACCATGAGTCACCGATTCGATCAGGATAAACAATCGTTAGAAGACGTCGTGCATAGCGGAGACTATGGGCCCCTGGATTATGTGATTGGACGATTCACCATGGCCTTGCGGAAATTCGGGGCTTGGGGCGCAAGTTTTCGTCATGAAATGGTCGACCCGCTGCTCATTGAAGGGACAGTGCACCATTTTGACATCTTTCGCGGGCTGACTAAATCAGACTGCGAGACTGTTTACACCGTCGGCTGGAATCCCCCGTGGGGTGAATACGGTGGTGATAGCCTGGCGCTGATTACGATGAAAATGAAAAACGGCGTGAAGTGCTTCTGGGAGGGCGCTAATTGCAATGCCGTTACCCTGAACGGTTGGACTAAGGATTATCTGCGTGCTGAATGCGAAAGCGGCACGCTTGAACTTGATGCCCGGAGGTTGAGGCTGCTGAATCCCCGTATTGATGGAGAGATTAGCGGAAAGGAATTGCCCCTGATCCGCGGTGAAGTCTGGAAAAACGAGTGGATTGCGGAGATGTATTGCGATTGGCTTTCAGGAGAAAGAGATGATCATCCCTCTCGATTGGAAGATAACATCCAGTGCGTGGCTTTACTCTTCGCCGCTGTAGAATCAGCGCACACCGGACAGCCAATTAATGTTCAGGATTTCCTGCAGCAACATTTGGATAATTAGGTGCACCACCCCTATTAAACCCCGAAACATTTCATGACCCTGACCGCAATTGTTCTGATCACGGTCTCGGCTTTTCTGCATGCAGGTTGGAATACGATCAGCAAGCGCGCACATCCCACAACCGCATATTTTTTTATTGCACTCGTTATTGGGACCTCCCTTTTCTCTCCGATTCTATTCATTAATTACCGGGAAATTTTACTGTTTCCGGCTCAGGTATGGCTCCTCCTGGCGTTGACCGGTTTATGCGAAGCCATTTATTTTATCTCGCTTTCAGCTGCTTACCGCTCGGGTGATTTATCCATAGCTTATCCACTAGCCCGATCGTCTCCGGTAATTATCGTCACTATCATCACACTCTTGCTCGGGCAGAGCGATCAATTCAGTAACCAATGCATAAGTGGGGTCGTTCTCATCTTCACCGGCAGTATTGTTCTGCCCATGCGGCATTTCACTGACTTCCGTTTAAAGAATTACCTCAACCTGACCTGCCTATTTGCTCTCTGCGCAGCTTTGGGTACGGCGGGTTATTCAATAATCGATTATACCGCGTTGAAGATTTTACGTGAGACCCCGCAAATCACCCTTGGCCCACTGGGTATCGCCTTATCCTATATTGTCGTGGAATTTTTTATCTGTGCCTTATTGCTGGGGCTATTCATACTCTTTCGCAAAGAGCGTCGTGATGATTTGCCTCAGGTATTTCGAACCAACTTCCGCGCGGTGGTCCTGACTGGAATAGCTTTTCTCCTGCCCTACACTTTTATTCTTACGGCGATGGCTTACGTCTCAAATGTCAGTTACGTTGTCGCTCTTCGACAACTCAGTATCCCTCTGGGTGTAATCTTTGGCGTGATGTTCTTAAAAGAACCTCGATTTATTCCCAAGTTTATCGGCACTGCCATTATTTTAACAGGATTGTTTCTCGTCGCCATGGGATAGCAAGCCTGTTGACGCGCACCCTTGAGCAAACTGTAACTCCATCACAAAACGGCATACACTGCCGGAGGAAATATATCACTCACGTCACCCTCAAGGCGAAGCGAAACAGCGGGATTATCGTCGTGCTCGGTCGGGCCACGGTTAATTATGACATAAGGGACTTTTCTCCTTGAGGCCAGGAGCGGAATGGCTGCCGCAGGGTAGACGGATAGCGATGACCCCAGGGCAACCACGAGGTCTGCTTGATCCGCGGCGTTTTCCGCCGCGTCAATATCTTCACTGCGAAGGTTCTGACCAAAACTGATAGTCGCCGCTTTCAAATACCCTCCACATTCACAAAGAGGGGGCTTTGCTGTTCTCCGGAAAAAATCAAAATGGCTTTCCGGCTCAGATCGTTGGAGACACGTTTGACACTCCACCTCGGCGTTGCTTCCGTGTAATTCAACAAGCATTGAACGTGAGGTTCCCGCCTTCTGATGTAATCCGTCAATATTCTGGGTTACTACACGATGCATCTTACCGGCCTTTTCCAGTTTCACAATTGTCAGGTGAACCGCGTTGGGCCGGGCGTTTTTAAAATCGTTCCACGCCTCGAGCTTATAATCCCAATGTTCGATACGCGCGCTTTCCGATCGCATGAAATCCTGGTAATAGACGGGCTGTCGCTTTGTCCATACACCCCCGGAACCACGAAAATCGGGGATCCCGCTGTTCGTGGAAATCCCGGCCCCGGTAAAAATAAGTATTTTCCCGCTCGTTCTAAGCAGTTCGCAAAGGTGTTTGTAATCCTCTTCAACCACGTTCACAGCCTATGTTGATTTGTGATTGGACACTTTAAGCAAGCAGATCCCACCCAGTAAAAACAATAGTGCCACGGCTAGCATGCCCATGCGCGGTGAACCACTCACCCTGGCTACTGTCCCCATTAAAGCAGGACCTAATAGCGCGGCAAATTTACCGACCATATTATAAAACCCAAAATAGGCGGCAGCGCGATCCGGTGGAATAATACTGGCAAAAAAAGACCGGCTGAGTGATTGGATGCTTCCCTGGACCATCCCTACAAGAAATCCAAGAATGTAGATTTCATTTATTGTTACCCCCATAATTGAGACAGGTTCAATTGAAAGGCGCGCCGCATAGAGGGTCACCCCAAGGTAAATTACAATACCCGTGAGGATTAGTTTCCTCGCTCCAAAGGACTGCCCCAACAACCCAAAAATTATGGTAAAGGGGACACCGGTAACTTGCACGATTATCAGCGTCATCATGAGATCCTTGATGGTGAAGCCCAGGCTATGGCCGAACCCTGTTGCCATCGTAATGAGGGTGTTCACGCCATCGATATAAAGCCAATAGGCAACGAGAAACCATAAAACCGTCGGTCGCTTTACAACTTCTTTTAAAATCACCCTTAATTCAATAATCCCCCCCCAAACCGCGTGCCCTATCCCTGTCTGCCGCTCACTCCGAGATTCTTTAACCGTCAATAAAACGGGTAAACTGAAGACCATCCACCAGATGGAAACACTGAGGAATGCAACTTTTATGCCCATTGTATTATCGCTGAACCCCAAGAGTGTTGGATTATTCACGATAACCATGTTCGCGATGAATAATAGTACGCTTCCCCCATAGCCCAAGGCAAACCCCAGGCTTGATGTGAAGTGTCGATTAGTATCATCACTGACATGTAGCAAAAGGGAATCATAGAAAATGTTTCCCGCCGCGAACCCGATGAAGGCCAGAATGTAAATAAAGCTGGCCAGTTGCCAGTGGCCCTTTCCCACAAAAAAAAATCCTGCTGTCGCCAGCGCTCCGAGTAGCATGAAGACACAAAGAAAAACTTTTTTGACATGTCTATGGTCGGCAATAGCGCCGAGGAACGGGGCCATCACCGCAACCAGTAAACTGGCAAAGGACACGGTGATCCCCTGCCAAAAAAGTGACTGGTCGGAACCTCCAGACCAGTAATCACGATAAAAAGGCCCAAAAAACCCGGCGATGACAATGAGGGCAAATGCCGAATTAGCCAAATCATAAAACGCCCAACTTATCGCCCCTTTGCTTAGCCGTGGCATGATTGCATCATTGAATTTTTATCTCGACTCTTTGTCCTACCTCTAAGCCGAATTCCTTTTTTGCGTTCCCTCTATTTACCGCAATTTCCAAATAACCTCCAGAACCTTCGTAGGCAAGGGGATTGCCGTCGGCCACATTACCAAATAGTTTTGCCAGTGGAAATAAATCTTTTCCCACTAACACACGCATTTTATCAGCTTGAAACTTCTCTTCCATATCGGCGACGATGATATTAGTTATAGCATTGCCGTAGTGGTCGATGTAGACAATCTCCCCTCTCGTCTCCATCTCTTGATAATTAACTTGTGGCCAGTTCAGTGTCTCTAATTCCTCTATTCGTGGTCCAATTTCTGCGATTTTAATTCCATTGGCAAGATGCCCCGCAACGGGAGCAAAAATATCACGGCCATGAAAAGTATGGCTGGGTCGCGCGTGGATATATTTTTGATTTTCGATCAGGTGAATTTCATAATCTCTACCCATTAAAAAAGAGAAGATACCGTTGTCAGGTCCAACCAGATAAGACTGTCCCAGGCGTATCGCAATCGCGTTTCTATCTGTTCCCACCCCAGGATCAACCACGCATAAAAAAATTGTCTGCTCGGGGAATTCCCGAAAGCATTGAGCGAGGACGAACGCTGCCGAGCGGACATCCCCAGGCTTGATCTCATGCGTAATGTCAACACAGTTCGCGTTTGGCGAAATCCGGAGTATGCAGCCTTTCATACTGGCCACATACCAGTCTTGTCTTCCGAAATCTGTCAGGATAGCTACTGTGTTCATAATGATTAATGTTATAAATAGATTATAACATCTTTAATGAACATTAAACATGGCGGGATTAATGCGCGGCCGTTATTTTATCCTTTTATCTGGTTATAAATTCTACCGCCGATAAAGCGCGCTTCATTCTCAAGTTGACGCTGGATTCTCAGGACTTCATTCCATTTAACGGTTCTTTCACTTCTCGCGAAAGATCCTGCTTTCAATTGACCTGCATTCGTAGCGACAGCGAGATGATCAATAAAGGTGTCTTCTGTCTCCCCAGATCTCCCGGAAACTACCGGGAGCCATCCGGCTTCTTGCGTGCGTTTAATACAGGCAAGAGTCTCGGTAACCGTCCCAATCTGATTGAGCTTAATCAAGACACTGTTGGCTATACTTTCACTGATGCCTTTTTCAATCCGCTTTATATTCGTCGTAAACAAGTCGTCACCGATAATCTGAATCTTTTTCCCCATGGCGTGCGTGAACCGAGCCCATCCCTCCCAGTCATTTTCGGCAAGAGGGTCTTCGATTGAAACAATTGGATATTCTTCACACCATTTAACCATAAGATCACAAAATTCTGCGGAGGAATACGTTTTATTTTCCAACCCCAACTTATAACTTCCCTCAATAAAAAATTCCGTCGCCGCGATATCAAGCGATAGAGCGATATCCTTACCCGCATCATAGCCGGCTTCATTAATCGCATTGAGAAGCACGACAAAGACTTCTTCATTAGATTCAAACACCGGCCAGTACCCTCCTTCGTCGGCCAGTCCAGCCAGCTTTCCTTTTTCTTTCATCAGACGTCCCGTATGATGATAGACATTAAAGGTCATCTCCATACATTCCTCATAGGATTCTGCCCCCACACAAATTATCATAAAATCCTGCACATCGATTCTCCCGGAACTGTGCGCACCTCCACCGAATATTTGAATTTCTGGAATGGGAAGAAGGTTTCCCTTACCCTTGCCGAGGTAATAATAGAGCGGTTCATTCAAAGTCCTGGCGGCGGCACAAGTTGCAGCCATAGAAACTCCCAGTATGGCGTTCGCTCCCAGACGGCTTTTATTATCTGTGCCATCTAGATCGATCATTGTTTCATCAATCGTCCTCTGTTCGACGATATCTACTCCTTTTAAAACATGGTCAATTTCCGTATTCACATTTTCAACAGCTTTGAAAACCGATCGCCCAAGAAACAGTTCAGGGTTCATATCACGCAACTCAAGCGCTTCAAAGGATCCCGTCGAGGCCCCCGAGGGGACAATGGCCGACCCTCGAACTCCATTATTCAGGACCACGTCCACCTCCACCGTAGGATTTCCACGGGAGTCATAAACCTGAAATGCTGAAATTTTATCTATTTGCATAGTCTGCTAACCGCGTCACCCACCCTTGATGTATTGATACCATCTGATAATCATTACCCGGTAACAGGTCATGGACAAAGGCACGAACATATTCTTTTTTCTCTTCATTTCCCGCGAAATACTCTACCGGTGATTTGCCATCAATGCGCGCCAGCATGAGCATAAGAAGCAGCCGCCCGGTGCGCAGCTCTAACGCTTCCCGGTTGTCTCCACTAAAATCGTTGAAATAACAGGTTAATACTTCGAGGCAAAGGGGAAGGCATTCATCATACCGTTCTGCCCATAAGAGCGACTTCAGGTAAAGGTGGTTTAAAAGAAAAGCTAAATCAAATGCGGGATCACCATACCAGGCAACCTCCTGATCGAGAATGATAAATCTATCCTGCCCGGCCATCATATTTTTAGGACTGTAATCTCCATGGACTAAAGCTTCACGCCATCCCTTGAGTCGCTTCGCCTCCTCTTGAAAAAAAGCGCGGAGATCTGGATTTCGGTCTCCCGCGGTTACCAGATAGGGATCAATTCTTGTTGCGTTAAAACTGTCGGACGTCTGAAAAATTCTGGCGGCCTCCTTGTCATGATGAGAATGTTTATGAATCGCCGCCAGTATTTGCGCGGCCCGTTGCGCAGCTTTGACGCTGAAAATACCCTGGAGTAATTCTGATTTCCAATTGTGGTAGCTCGCATCCAAATATTCCATAGCGAAAAATCCCAGTTCATGATTGGTGGCCAGTATTTTCGGCATGCAATCGGGGAGTATTTTTCTCACATAGTAAATGTACTCCTGTTCCACCTTATTGCGCGAAGTATCCGCATACCACTCATCCTTAACCCTTAGTTTGGCCAGCGCCTGCTTGATAACAACTTTATGGGTGCCGTCATCAATGAGAAAAATATCGCTGGATACGCCTCCGGTCATTAGCGTAATGACATGTTCCCCCCCGGTAATAATCTTCTTATCTACCAGATAATGGATAATATCATCAGTCATTGCTTGGTGCTTCTCATGATCGGCGCCATTATTATACTTTTAACGGCTTGTCTTAAGACGCTAACCCTGAAAAATAAACGCCCTTAGTCAAAATTAATAATAGTGAAACGTTCTGAAATCAACCTGGCTTACCTTCAGGCCAAATCATGTTTTGAAAAGAATGGATGGGCTTTGCCCCCCCAGCCTAAATGGGATATCACCGACTGCGGCCTGAGGGATTTCGAGCACTGCGGCTTGGTTCTTATAAACCTGGCGGAAGAGCCGGAGTATTGTGAAAAACTTATGTATCAGCATCATCGCCAAAAATGCCCTGCGCATTGTCATAAAAAGAAGAAAGAGGACATCATCTGCCGTCAAGGCGAGCTTGCCCTTGTCTTATGGCCGCGACACCCCAAGGACAGCGCCGAGGGCGAATCTTTTACCGCTAAAATTAATGGAGAATCGCGTGAAATAGTTGCGGGGGAAGAGGTCGTATTAAACCCGGGTGAAAGGATCACTCTCTTCCCCGGTATTTATCACGAATTTTTCCCGTTGAGCGATGAATGTATAATGGGGGAAGTCTCTACCGCTAACGATGATTTACATGATAATTTTTATGTGAATCCTGATATTGGCCGCTTCCCCGCGGTTGAAGAAGATGAAACGCCCCTGATCCATCTTCTTTCCGATTCCTCATAAATAATATATCGCGGTTGTGAGAAAGCGCGGGACTCGCGCAATGGGTGTTGAGGATATATATAAGATTAACTGCCGTTGGCGTTAACTGCTTGTAACGATTCAACACTTAATTGTTTTTCCCTTAAGGACTCAATTCCGAGAAGCGCCGCCTTTGCCCCCGTCATGGTTGTCATAATACATAGACCCTGTTTAACGGCGGCGGTCCGTATGATATTTTCGTCACGCCTTGGAATTCCCCCTGATGGGGTGTTGATTACCATTTGAATCTGCCCGTTTTTAATCAGATCGACGACATTCGGCCGCCCTTCTGCAATCCTGTGAATCGTTTTTACTTTTACTCCCTCGTTCTTAAAGTAGCGGGCGGTTCCCTGAGTAGAATATATTTTGAATCCGAGTTCCAGTAACTTTCGCGCCAGCCCTACAGCAGTTTTTTTATCGCTGTCTTTAACACTGAGAAAAACAGTCCCACTGGGGGGAAGCGGCGCACCTGCGGCCATTTGTGTTTTAGCAAAAGCGAGCCCTAAATCATCATCAAGCCCCATCACTTCACCGGTGCTGCGCATTTCCGGGGTAAGTGTTATGGGCGACCCGGGAAAACGAACAAATGGAAAAACCGATTCCTTTACAGCCCAAATATTACATTTTGCTTCATGATTGAATTCCAGATCTTTGAGTTTAGCGCCTGCCATAACCTGGGCTGCCAGTTTAGCCAGAGGAACGCCTATTGCCTTGCTTACAAATGGCACGGTCCGCGAAGCCCGTGGGTTGACTTCAAGCACGTATAATTCCTCGTTTTTTATGGCATATTGCACGTTCATAAGACCGACAACTTCGAGCTCTTTTGCCAGGGCGTGCGTGGCCTCTTTTACCTCTCGAATCATTTCCTCTTTGAGGGTGTGGGGTGGGAGCACCATCGCGGCGTCACCACTATGCACCCCCGCTTCCTCAATATGTTCAAGCATGCCGCCAATGATCGTTTCGTCACCGTCACTTATGGCGTCTACATCAAGTTCAATTGCATCTTCAAGGAACTTATCGAGAAGGACCGGCTTACCGGGCGCGGCATCGAACGCCTCTTTTGCCACCCTTCTCATTTCTTCCATCTCATAGACAATAAACATTCCACGTCCTCCCAAAACGAAAGAGGGTCTGAGAAGCACAGGAAGCCCAATGTCCTCAGCGGCAACGTACGCCTCCTCCAGGGTCAGGGCGATCGCGTTAACAGGTTGTTTCAAGCCAATTTTATCAAGTATGGCCTTGAATCGTTCTCTGTCTTCAGCCATCTCAATATTTTCAGGCGAAGTGCCAATGATGTTTACCCCATTCGCTTTAAGATCGGTCGCAAGGTTGAGGGGTGTCTGACCACCAAGCTGCACGATGACACCGAAACAATTTTCCTGTCGGTAAATCGCCAATACATCTTCAAGCGTGAGCGGTTCAAAATAGAGACGGTCAGAAGTATCATAATCCGTGCTCACGGTCTCGGGATTAGAATTGACCATGATTGTCTCATACCCTGCTTCGCGAAGGGCAAAAGAGGCATGGACACAACAGTAGTCAAATTCAATTCCCTGTCCGATACGATTCGGGCCCCCACCCAAGATCATAATCTTGCGCCGATCAGACGGGATGATTTCGTTTTCATCACCGTATGATGAGTAATAGTACGGGGTGAATGCATCAAACTCAGCGGCACAGGTGTCAACGAGACGGTAGACCGTATCGACAAAATGTTTCTTGCGTAAAGCGCTTAAGTCATTGAACGCGATTCCGGTAAGGTGGGCTATCTGCGTATCGGAAAAGCCATATTCTTTTGCCTGACGCAGCAAGCCCGGATTTAATCCGCTTGGCCCTTTTTCGACAAGCGTGTTTTCCATGGTAACAATTTCACTGAGCTGAAATAGAAACCAGCGGTCGATAGCTGTATATTCGAATATTTCATCAATATTCATGCCGGCTTTTAACGCGAACCGTATAAATTGAACCCGTTCGGGTGTGGGTCGGGCCAGCCCTGCGCGTACCTTCACTAAATCTGTGACTTCATCTCCCCCCAGTGTTCCTCCACCGCCTAACCCTCGCGTGCCTATCTCAAGCGAGCGCAGTGCTTTTTGAAATGACTCTTTGAATGTGCGCCCGATTGCCATCGCTTCACCCACCGATTTCATCGATGAGGTGAGGGTATCATCCGCCTCCTGAAACTTCTCAAAGGTGAATCGAGGCATTTTGGTTACAACATAATCGATGGTGGGTTCGAAGCAGGCAGGCGTCTCCTTGGTTATATCATTGCGAATTTCATCGAGGGTGTACCCTACGGCAAGCTTGGCCGCGATCTTGGCAATGGGGAAGCCCGTCGCTTTGGACGCAAGCGCTGAGGAGCGTGAAACGCGCGGGTTCATTTCAATAATCACCATGCGGCCATTCTCAGGATTGACCGCAAACTGAATATTGCTGCCCCCGGTCTCCACCCCGATTTCCCGTATACAGGCAAAGGAGGCATCACGCATCAGTTGATATTCTTTGTCCGTCAGAGTCATCGCTGGCGCTACCGTAATGGAATCACCCGTGTGTACTCCCATCGGATCAAAATTTTCAATCGAACAGATGACCACGCATTGATCCTGCTTGTCGCGCATGACTTCCATCTCATATTCTTTCCAGCCCACGAGGCATTCCTCGACGAGGATCTGGTGGACGGGTGATCTATCCAACCCTTGTTGAACGATATCTTCATATTCTTCGTGGTTGTACGCAATCCCGCTTCCTGATCCACCCAAAGTAAAACTGGGGCGAATAATTATGGGGTATTGTCCTATATCATTTACGGCTGCGCGCGCTTCTTCTAAGGAGCGGGCGTAGGCAGAACGGGCGACATCAAGACCGATTCGGGACATGGCGACTTTAAACAGCTCTCGGTCTTCACCTTTTAATATCGCTTCGATCTGGGCACCGATAACACTGACACCATATTTGTTAAGAATTCCCTGCTTATCGAGGTCGATCGTTAGATTAAGGGCTGTTTGCCCGCCCAGGGTTGGAAGCAGCGCGTCGGGCTTTTCCTTTTTTATAATCAACTCCAGCATTTCGGTCGTCAGGGGCTCGATGTATGTAACATCGGCAAATTCAGGATCCGTCATGATGGTGGCCGGATTACTATTAACGAGAATTACCTTGAAGCCTTCTTCACGCAGCGCTTTGCAGGCCTGCGTGCCGCTGTAATCGAACTCGCACGCCTGTCCGATGATTATCGGCCCGGATCCAATGATAAGAATGGAATTTATGTCCGACCTTTTAGGCATATTAATTTATGGACACAGTAATGATCTACACTCCTCAAGGGGCAAGCGAAATTCGGTTGATTCAAAAAAATCGGCGTTATGCTATTCCACAGAATACGAATTGCATTTTTCTGAATCACAACCCCTGGAACAATTGTGCTAAAAATCCCCTGTGTATTTCTTGTTATTTTCTAACGATTGCATAAGCTGGTAGCACTATGTCAGAAATTATACTTTATCACAACCCGCAATGCAGCAAGAGCAGGCAGACCCTTGAACTCCTTCTCGAACGTGGGACAAATCCAAGGGTAATACACTACCTGGATACACCCCCGGACATAAAAACGCTCAGCCGCTTACTTCAATTGCTGGAAGGCGACCCAAATTCCTTCATTCGAAAAAAAGAACACCGCTATGAGGAGCTTGGGATTGAAAAAATGAACCCGGACCGAGCGCAATTGCTTCAATTAATGGTGGAAAATCCAATCCTTATTGAAAGACCGATCGCGGTTAAAGGAGATGTTGCTGTAATCGGACGTCCCCCCGAAAATGTATTAGCGCTCCTGGACCGTTAATGAATTTTTATAACAAACTGGATCGTGCATGGAGTGATAGCAATTCGCTGGTGTGTGTTGGGCTCGATACTGATTTAGACAAAATCCCGGGTCATCTTAAAGCCTTGCCCCACCCAGTTTATGAATTTAACAAGCAAATTATTGCGGCCACGGCAGATCTTGTCTGCGCTTATAAATTGCAAATTGCCTATTACAACGGGCAGGCGATAGAAGACCAGCTTAGACAAACGATAAATTATCTCGCCGGGGATTATCCCCACTTACCGATTATCCTTGATGCCAAACGTAATGATATAGGGAATACCGCGGCGATGTATGCTAAAGAGGCTTTTGATCGCTATGACGCTGATGCCGTCACGGTCAATCCATACCTCGGCGGCGACTCGCTCCAACCATTTTTAGAGCGCAAAGATAAAGGCACTATCATTCTCTGTCGTACCTCCAATCCCGGGGGTAATGATTTGCAGAATCTGGAGATGAATGGATGCCCTCTCTATCAAATAGTAGCCGAAACCGCCGCCCGGAAATGGAACGCCAACGCAAATATCGCGCTCGTCGTAGGCGCGACTTACCCCCATGAACTGGGAAAAGTTCGCAGTATCGTTGGATCCATGCCCTTACTGGTCCCGGGTGTTGGCGCCCAGGGTGGAGACGTGGATACCTTTGTTAAAATCGGCCTTTCTGAAAACGGGACTGGGATGATTATCAACTCATCCCGCGGCATTATTTATGCCGGGGAGGGGATGGATTTCGCCGGCGCTGCGCGCAATGCCGCGCTTGAGCTGCGCGATGCGATTAATCTGTGTCGGTAGCTTCATCGCCAGCAGTCTGCCCTCGAGAGGACCTCCCCGCAGCAGGGTCGATTGCACGGTTTAGAGTTTGAATCAATTTATCAATACGAAACGGTTTTTCCACATAATCATAAGCTCCGTACTTAAAAGCTTTCATCGCGATTTCAGACGAAGAGTATCCGGTAATCATGACAACGACGGCATGGGAGTCATAGGCTTTGATCTTCTTCAATAGCTCTATTCCGTCCATGGGTTTCATGGATACATCCGCGAGCACGACATCAAATTTGTGCTCTTTGTACCGCTTCAGGGCGTCATAGCCACTGTAAAAGCATTCATACTCAAGTCCCGCAGATTGAACCACCTCTCCCAACATTTCGTGGACGGCCTGTAAGTCGTCAACTATCATGACTGAAGGCATAGGCAGTCTCCTGTCATCTCAGTGGGCAAACCGAGATGCGATAAGTCGTAGCAATATCCGATTAGTCTTTACGGGCAATGTATCAGCCGCCGACCGCTCCCGCCAGGTTGAATATAGGCAGGAACATGGCCATGACAATACCACCGATAACGACTCCAAGGAAGCAGATCAGCAACGGTTCCATAAGCGACGTCAACGCTTCAACCAGAACTTCGATCTCCGCATCATAGAAATCGGATATCTTGTCCATCATCCCATCCACGTTACCCGTTGATTCCCCGGCTTTGGACATATGTTTAACCATGGGTGGGAAAAAGGGATTATTGGCTACCACTTCAGATAACTGCCCGCCCTGGCTGATATGCCTCGTTATGTCAATTACCGCCGCTTCAATGAAGGTATTTCCGCTCGCGCGACCGACAATTGCTAACGCATTTAATATGGGAACACCGCTCCGCATTAAAATGGCGTAGGTGCGGCAGAAACGCGAGATGGCGATTTTCTGTATCAAATTCCCGAGAACGGGTAATTTAAAAAGGACACGGTCCTTCCCTATGCGCCCTTTGGGGGTGCTGATTACTTTCATAAGTACCTTATAAAATACGATTAAAGCAATAATGATATAGATAATATAAGATTTAAGAAAATCACTGAGATCAATGAGCATCTGAGTGGGCTTGGGCAGTTCCTGGCCAAAATCCGCGAACATTTCGGCAAATACAGGAATGACAAATACAAGGAGGACATTGACTAATCCGACGGCCAAACAAATAACGGCCACAGGATAAGTCATCGCTCCCTTTACCTGCCTGGATAGTTTAACACTTTCTTCAAAATAGACTGCCACCTTGCCGAGAATATCGGCGAGTCCTCCACTCGCTTCACCTGCCTCGACCATAGAGATAAAAAGGTTGGGGAAGGCATTCGGATATTTGCGGACCGCGTCTGAAAATGATGTTCCACTGGATACATCAGTTCTGACCTCTCGAATAATAATTTGAAAAACAGGTTCTTCCGCTTGCTCCTGAAGCGCTTCAAGAGCAGAAACGAGAGGAAGTCCCGCTTCCAGCATGGATGCCAGTTGCTGGGTAAATACAGCAAGCTGGTCGAGCTTTATTCTCTTTTTCTTGGATTGTTTCTCGTAAGCTTTTTGTTTTGCGAGCTTCTGTGACTCCATGAAGCTCATTTTCTTCCCAGGAGCCCCTCCTCCTACTTGGGATGGTGATGCACTCGAAGATATTAATGCCATTGTATAAATTCTGGTTGAGATTTGTTTGTTTCCCGTAATTTACACCATTGTTAAAGAGATTTAAAGTCTTTTTTTCAAGGTCATTCCCCCTTTAACCCTCGTCGTTGGGTCTTATTCGCTGTCTTTATTTAACCGACGTTGTGGTAAAGACTTGCGCGCGTTTTCTCTCTCCTGGTGTGAGATTTCCCCGTCACCGTCGGTATCGAACCGTTTAAGCCTGTCTTTTCTTGACTGTTCAGCATGTTCTTTTTCTCCATCTGACAAGATCCCATCGTTATCCAGGTCGAATCGCTCCATCATTTTTTTCCGGTGCTGCGATCTCTCCCCCTGCATCGTCTCCCGAGCTACAGCCCTCTCTTCATCTGACAGCTCTCCATCCCCGTCTCTGTCGAAGCGTTTAATCATCCGTTCTCTAAATTCTCTTCCCCGCTGGGGCATCTCCCGGCGGGCATGCTCTCGCTCTATGTCAGAGAGTATACCGTCCCCATCTTTATCAAATCGCTCCAGCATGCGCTCATGGTGGGCCCCATCCCGGTTCCCACGCATCTCGGTTTTTGCCCTTTCTTTTTCCGCTTCCGAGATGGTTCCATCGCTATCGGTGTCATATTTTTCCAGAAATCGGGTGTGTGCCGGCCGATTATCCCCATTTTTATCAGCGAGTTCTGCACGTAGGCTGATTCCACTTAAGATGAGAATACCCGTGAGTATCAACCCTCCCATCCAAATTTGATTATTGCTGTATTTTAACATCACTTATTTATCTCCAATTTGTTATTTTAATACTTCTTCTCTAAACTGATAGCCTATAAACCCGTCTAATCTTAATTAAGTTGCAGGATCATCAGGAATTTTCGTAAATTCACCCCTTTTCATTTCAGGTGAATGTGCCCCCAAGTTTAGGTTTAAGAGTTAAACTATGTTCCAAGTGACCTTCAGCGACCAGAGTATGGACGAGTTAAAGAAACTCGACATGACTGATCAACTCCATCTCGTCGAGCAGATAAGCAATGTAACGAGCGAGCAGCTTATTCATCCACGAGAACCGCTTAATAAGTTCTCGCGGGATGGCACTGATTTCTACCGTTTGCGTGTTGGCGACTACCGTTTTTATTTCGAAATCGAAAATAATACCTTATTCAGCCATTACATCCTTCACAAGAATACCCTTACTGATTTTGTCTTCAGAACGAAACTGCCTATTTCCGAGGAGCTCATCATGGAACAGAACCATTCATTCTGGAAATATCTCAGTAGTTTAAAAAAGAACAGCACCAGTCGCGACGCATTGAGACTCGATGACTAACAGTTATGCCAGTGGCTAAAAACAAAAGCCCTAAAGACAGTAAATACGCGGACGCCGATGAGGCGAGCCACATTTATGTCCTGCCTAATCTGATGACCGCCGGAAATCTTTTTTGCGGTTTCCTCGCGGTCATACGTTGTATCCAGGCAAAATTTGCCGAATCGGTGCAAATCGCTGATGAAATCGTGAAGGAGGCGCGCATTCCAGAAGACCTCTATGAACAGGCTGTATGGTTTATCCTGGCTGCTGTAATCTTCGATATTCTTGACGGTCGGTTGGCTCGTTTGGGAGGCAGGGAATCGCTTTTCGGCAAGGAGTTCGACTCCATTGCTGATATCGTCTCTTTCGGTATGGCCCCGGCATTGATGGTCTTTTTCCTTATTCTATCCCCTACTGAACACTACCCCTTTTTTCGTCATTTAGGCTGGCTCGTGGGTTTTATTTACCTCCTTTGCAGCGCTGTCCGCCTAGCGCGGCATAATGTAATCAGCCATCCCCTTATTGAAACAAAAACTGATCTATCTACCCTTGATTTCCAGGGTTTGCCAGTACCGGCTGCGGCGGGGATGATTGCCTCACTTGTATTACTCATTAACAGCTATAATCTCAAGGCCAGTGCCATTTTTCTTCCCGTCTTACTGTTATTAATTGCTTTTCTTATGGTAAGTAATATTCGCTATCCCAGCTTTAAAGCGATCGATTGGAAAACACAGACAAAATTACGCAGCTTTATTTATCTCTTTGGCGGTGTTGCCCTCGTTTATCATTTCCGCTGGTTTGCCATAGCCATCCTCTTTTTCGCATATATTTTTTATGGGCTGGTCCGTCATTTTAGAGTAAATCGGCTGTCGTGAATGGCCCTTTCTCATAACTGCGAATAATCGATGGAGAACCCGTTAATAAAGTACGAATTGATGCAAATAGAAACCGGCTCAAGAATCCATTCTCATCCTTTTATAAAGTTATTCGGCGCTATAACTGTAACATAAGGCTTTAAATAATAATTACTTAAAGCTACTATGCTATTTTTTCACATCCTAATAATAAGAGTAATAAAATTTAAATATATATCTATATATTAAATATCATTGCCAATAAGTCCCTAAACTTCCTTATTTAAAGTTCTGTATGCATTTTAAGATTCATCGCGATCATTTCAGTAACGGTTTGCAACAAGTCCTTAATGTCGTAGGGACGCGGGTAACGATGCCCATATTAAGTAATGTTCTCATCGAAACCGAAGATGATGGTATTACCCTAACGACGACCAATCTTGATCTTGGAATCCGATGCAAAATACAAGCCTCGGTCTCGGAACCCGGAGGCATTACATTGCCGGTTCGTAAGCTCTCAACGATTGTTCGTGAGCTCCCTAACCTGGAAGTTAATTTTGAAGTCTCACCCAATCACCAGTCTAAAATTACTTCCGGGGGTTCGCTCTTTCGTATTATGGGAATCGCCAAAGACGAATTTCCTCCCCTCCCTACCTTCAGCGATAAAAGTGTATTTCTTTTTAAACAGGATGAGCTCGCTCGCATGCTTAAAAATGTGTCTTATGCTCAATCCAATGACGAAACCCGTTACATTATGAATGGGGTCTACTTTAATTTTGAAAATGAAAAACTAACGCTAGCCGCGACCGACGGACGGAGACTGGCAGTTACCAGTATTGATATGGAAATTGAAGACAGTAACACCGGTAACCTCATCCTGCCGGCAAAAACAGGCGCGGAGGTAGAGCGCCTCCTGGGACAAGGTGATGATGTAAAAATCGCCTTCAATGACCGACAGGTTTCGATTGAAATAAACGCTAACTCAGATGAAGCTGATTCAGGACTCATTGGGAGTATTGAGCTTGTATCCAAGGTGGTCGAAGGCAATTACCCCAATTATCACCAGGTAATACCGAAGGAAACGGAACAGCGCGTTAAAGTTGAGCGTGAGTTGCTTCTTGATTGTGTTCGCCGTGCCGCGCTCGTGACCAGCGATAAAAATAACTCGGTAAAAATAAAAGCAACCGAGAACCTACTGGAAATCAGTGGATCGAGCCCGGAGTATGGGGAGTCGCACGAATCGATTGCGGTCGCGTATGAAGGCCCGGAGGTGCAGGTGGCTTTCAATCCTCAATTCCTCGTAGATCCCCTCAAAGCGATTACTAAAGACGAGGTGATATTTGAGTTTAAAGACGAACTGAGCCCGGGTGTATTGCGAACCCTGGAGAGTTTTATGTGCGTTATCATGCCTTTACGGCTTAATTAATTCGGTCTGTAATCGGCAAATTTAATTATACGGTTTCTTATAATCGTATTATCTTTATAATATATATTCATGTCTCTCTACCTGGACATCGCTCATGGTCTTCTCGTTCTTATCCTGGTAACGTTAGCCTTTACTTATGCCAGCATTCATTATGCCTCCCCAATTCTCGCTATTTTCTCACGGTGGTCACGCTGGTTGTTATTTGCTTTTACCTTTGCTTACCTCGCTGGATACTTTGGCAGTTCCACCCGCCCATTCTGGGTCCTCACCCTTTCCGCTTTCCTTCTATGGTTCGTCTTTGAGACCGGGTATTACTGGTTGGCGATTTCCCACCTGAGCCGTAGTTACCAACCTCTTTTCCCCGACTTCCGGACCAATAGCGCCGGTGATGAATGGCCCAACCAGAGCCACTTTATAACGCTGCGGGAGTGGCTTCGCAGCCAGGGGTTTTCTCCGCTGATCGCCCTTAAAGCGGAGTTGGAACAGAACTTTTCATTGCGCGCATCGATTTATCAAAGCAGCGATAATATTATACGCCTGCAAATTCTCTTTGTGCCCCAACGCAGCGGCAATGTTTCAGTCTGTTATATCCTGAGTTCGATTGCCGGTGATGGTTCACGCCTCATCACAGATAACTTCTTCCTCCCCTATGGCGGTTTTTATCCCGAGCAGTGGTACATCGAACGTAAGCCGTGGAACCGCTCTCCGCAGCGCTTATTAAAACGCCATCGCAGACGGATGGTTAAGTTCGGTGGTGCTTTCAACTCATGGGATGACGATCCGCTCGATGATATAAACGCCCAACAGCGTCATCTCGAGCGTATCAATATTGAGTTGGGTTTTCTCTTTCCCCGGGAACTCCATGAAAAACATGGTAAAATTACCTGGGAAGGTCGCTACCGTGTGTGGAAAGAACTCTGGCTTCTCAATTATTTGGGGATTGCCCAAAGTTATTGATCCCTGGTGGGGACCAATCTTAATCAGCCTCCAATATAGGACATCTCCACTTTATGAGGGGACATGTGTTTTTTGAGAAGGTCTTTGCGCAACTCTGAATAACGGTCGCTTCGCTTACTCCACGTGCCTGTCAGTAGGGTGAGTAACGCTAAGTCGCTCGCGCCTTCGCGTAGCGCTTTGCGTAAATCCTTGCCCTTGTTGGCAAATAAACAGGTGTAGAGCTGCCCGTCAGCAGTAATACGGGCGCGCGTACAATCGCGACAGAAAGGTTGTGTGACCGATGCGATGATACCAATCTCTACCTGGTTATCCGCATAACGGTAGCGTTTAGCCACCTCGCCACGATAGTCGGAGTCGACCGGTTCAATCCGGAATTCTGACTGCAGGTCAGCAAGAATCTGTTTAGCCGGATATACGGCGCTCTTCTCCCAGCCGTTATGATTACCGACATCCATAAACTCAATAAACCGTAACGTAAACGCGTGTCCTCTGGCATAGCGGGCCAGGGGTAGAATTTGCGTCTCATTGACCCCTTTTTCTACCACCATGTTGATCTTTACCGGTAATCCTACACCGGCTGCCGCTTCCATTCCCTCTATCACGCGATTTACCGCTACCCCGCGACCATTCATCTTTTTGAATATCGAATCATCGATCGCGTCTAAACTCACCGTAACCCGTTTTAATCCCGCTGCGTGGAGTGCTTCAACCGTCTGGTCTAAGAGTAAACCATTGGTTGTCAATGCGATGTCATCTATTCCGGGTATTACCGAGAGAAATTTGACTAAATGGTCAAGTTCTTTCCTGATTAATGGTTCACCCCCTGTTAAGCGGATTTTCCGCACCCCACATTGAGAAAAAATCCTAGCCAATCGGGCAATCTCTTCGTAGGTAAGGAGTTCAGGTTTATTTAAAAATGCATAATCGCGTCCAAAAATCTCTGCCGGCATACAATAAGTGCAGCGCAAGTTACACCTGTCCGTAACGGAAATACGGAGGTCATGTAGCGGCCGGCCTAAAGTGTCAATGGGAAGGGTCATAATATTATAGGAGCAGATAAAATGGATGGGAATTGCAAAATCTTCAATTTTAAAGGGAAATTAATTTAAAGCGAATTTCAACCGAGAGTGGAAATGAGTATTTCCTGTGAAGAAGCCTTTAGTATTATCGAAGAGACAACGGAGGCACTGCCATCTGAGGATTGTCCATTTGAGGGATTAGTAGGCCGTATCCTGCGCGAACCGGTAGTGGCCGATCGTGATTTACCACCATTTAATCGTGTAATGATGGATGGGATTGCCATAGCTCAATCCGCATGGGATGATGGCATACGTGATTTCCCAATAGATGGGATGCAGGCAGCGGGTGCGTCGGTCCAGCAATTAAAGGACAAACATCACTGTCTCGAAGTTATGACCGGCGCCGTTTTGCCAACGCACTGCGAGTGTGTACTGCCCTACGAAGAAATTACAATCGAGGCGGGTATCGCAAAAGTGGCTAATGGCACTTTAGCCAATGCGGGATTAAATATCCATCAGCAGGGGAGTGATTTTCCTGTTGGGGCGACCCTTGTTGAGGCGGGAACACAGATTACCTCTCGAGAAATTGCGGTTGCGGCATCCTGTGGAAAAGAATCCCTCTCGGTTACCATCAGGCCGCGTATAGCGTTAATCGACTCCGGTGATGAACTGATTGAGATCAATGAATCGGTCGCGCAGCACCAGATCAGACGCTCCAATATTTATGCGCTCAATGCAGCGCTCACAGCTATCGGCATTACTGATTCCGAACAGATCCACATTAAAGATGATCGTGAGAACATTGAGATAACCTTGCGTGACATTGTTGAACGCACCGACGTAGTTATCCTCAGTGGTGGAGTATCCAAGGGCAAACGCGATTTCATACCCGAGGTTCTCGAATCTGTGGGGGTGGAAAAAGCTTTTCACGGGGTTAAACAACGCCCCGGAAAACCCTTCTGGTATGGAAATATTTCCGGGGGCCCGGCGGTTTTTGCCCTGCCGGGTAATCCTCTTTCCACCCTGGTCTGTTTTCATCGCCATGTGAAACCCGCTATTGATATTATGCTGGCGCTGAGTCATAGAGTTTCAGGGTGGGCGGCATTAGCTCAACCCTTTACCTTTAAACCTTCATTAACTTTTTTTTTGCCAGTAATTGTTAAAACGCAGCAAGACGGCCTTCGCAGCGCAATTCCGGTTCCGGTAAGTAATTCCGGGGACTATGCCTCAATCGTGCCCACGCAGGGTTTTGTTGAGCTCCCCGCGGAAGAACGCGACGTGTTCCCTGAGGGTTATACCACGAAGTACTATACATGGCTTTGAAACGGACTAAAATAACAGAACTATTTCAAAATGGCTTTTTCCCACATAAATAAAGAGAACGAACCTGAGATGGTAGACATCGGCAGCAAACCCGTGACTTCCCGTAAAGCTCACGCCCGCGCCGTGGTTGTTTTGACGGATGAGATCATGAAACATTTTAAAGGAAATGAACTCATGAGTAAAAAAGGGCCGGTATTCCAGACGGCAATTTTAGCAGGAGTGATGGCGGCAAAAAAAACCCATGGGCTCATTCCCTTGTGTCACGCGATACCGCTGGAAGATTGTAAAATCACGATTGTCCCTGATGAAGGAGCCCGGGTCGTGGTCGACTGTGTTGCGAAAGCAACGCATAAAACGGGAGTCGAAATGGAAGCACTCACCGGTGCCAGTATTGCGGCTTTAACTATTTACGATATGTGCAAAGCCGTGTCACGTGGGATTATCATTGAGCGTATTCGGCTCATTGAAAAAACCGGCGGTAAAAGCGACTTTAAAGAATAATGTTGTGCTGCCAGTACTTCGCGCTCGAAGGGTGCGAGGCGGGGCCTCGAGTTTTGTATGAAATCAACACGGCTTTATATTATCAGGCACGGTGAAACGGAATGGAACCTTAAGAGGATTATTCAAGGCCATGCGGACAGCCCGCTAACCGATTCCGGAAGGGCTCAGGCGATGGCCATCGCCACAAGGCTACAGGGATTAGAATTTAATACCCTCTACAGCAGTGACCTCGGGAGAGCGGTGTCCACCGCGCAATACATTTCCGATAAATGCGGGCATCCCATTTTTACGGATGAACGCCTGAGAGAATTGAATTATGGTGTTTTCGAGGGTCTCAATGAGGCGGAGGCCGCCCGGCGGTTTCCAAAGGAGTTCAAATTTCTTAAAAACCGTGACCCGGAATATATCATCCCAGGCGGGGAAAGTTATAACCAGTTTTCTGCGCGAGCCATATCCTGCCTGGAGGAATTAATGGACAAGCATAAAGGGGAGCAAATTATGGTAATCACACATGGAGGCATACTTAGCCGGTTATTCCGGCACGCCCTTAATCTTCCGGTTGTTGGACCCTATAATTTCAGAATAAGCAATGCCGCGCTTAATGCATTTTTTTTCGCAAACAGGCGCTGGCAACTGGAAATATGGGGAGACATAAGTCATCTTAGCAAGGTAAAGGTGACTTCAGCCTGATCGGATTCCAGCTATAGAGGGTATTTTAAAATGACTGAGAAAAAAAACATTATGGGACTTGTGCTTGCCGGAGGAAGAAGCAGGCGAATGGGGCAGGACAAGACCCAACTCACAATTTTGGGCCAATCGCTCTTAATGCGCACTTATGAACTTGCCGTGCAGGTGTGCTCCGAGACCTACATTTCACTTCGTCAGGGACAGGATCAACCGAGGGAACCAGGGATTCAATCGGGAACGATTATTGATGACCAGTATGGTGAAATTGGACCTTTAGGAGGCATCCTCTCAGCGTTTGATAAACAGCCGGGCGGGCCATGGCTGGTCCTGGCCGTCGATTTGCCCTGTCTCGATAAAAACACACTGGATTTTCTATTGGCGCACCGAAACCCCGAAAAGCCGTTTACCGCTTACCGCGGTAGTAGCGACGGTCTGCCCGAACCCCTATGCGCCATTTATGAACCACAGAGTAAGGGTATTCTATGGGATTATTTTAAAAATCGGCGTGACCACTCTCCTAGAAGCATCCTTATCAAAGAAAACCCTCATCTTCTCAACCTTCCCAAGGCAAAGGCACTTGCCAATATTAATACCCTTGGGGATTATCAGAATATACTTGCGCAGTTAACCGTCGAAAATGAACCCAAATAAAACCATTCAATTGGTCTATTATGCAATCCTTCGTGAACAGCGCGGGCTGAGCGAAGAAAAGCACGCAACATCTGCCGCTACCGCGCGCGAGCTATACGAGGAGTTAAAAAATGCGCACGGGTTTAATTTGCAGATAGAAGACCTCAAGGTGGCAATTAACGGCGATTTTACCGAATATGATAACGCCATCCGTGATGGCGATGACGTCGTCTTCATCCCCCCTGTAACGGGCGGTTAGAATTATTCGTGATGTTTAAAATTTCTGATAAGCCGCTGGAAGAGAGAGCTCTTAGAGACTCCATGGCCCATGCCGAAGCCGGAGGGTTTGTAAGCTTTGAGGGATGGGTTCGCGATGTCAATGAGGGCAGACAGGTAAACGCACTTGAATATGAAGCGTTTACTGAGCTTGCCGAGCGTGAGGGCAGCCGCATCCTTAGAGAGGCAGAAGAAAAGTATGATCTTCTCAATTCGCAGTGCTGGCATCGCGTAGGACATTTACAAATCGGGGAGATGGCCGTTTGGGTGGGGGTTTGTTCCGCCCATCGAGCGGACGCATTTAAAGCGTGTAAGTATATCATTGATGAAGTAAAACAGCGCGTTCCTATCTGGAAAAAAGAATATTACAAAGAGGGGGACAGCGGCTGGCTCTGCCCTGTCGAGGGCTATGCGCACGCGCGTCCTGAAAAAAAGGAATGAGCGCGAATCGATCAGATATTGGATTAATCGGATTGGCCGTCATGGGACAAAATCTTGCCCTCAATATCGCCGATCATGGCTTCCGCATCTCAGTCTATAATCGCACCGCAGCGAAGACGGAAAAATTTGTTGCCGAAAACCCTGGCACTCCGGGGGCACTGGTGGGGAAAATCGACTTGAAGGACTTTGTGCAATCGCTTTCCCAACCGCGAAAAATAATTATTCTTGTCCAGGCAGGCAGCGGAACGGATGCGGTAATCGACAGTCTATTGCCTTTGCTGGACACGGGGGACATCATAATCGACGGGGGTAACGCGCAGTGGACAGATACGATCCGGCGTGAAAAAGAGCTGAATGAGAAGGGATACCGTTTTATTGGCTCCGGTGTGTCCGGTGGCGAAGAAGGCGCACGCTTTGGGCCCTCCCTTATGCCCGGGGGCCGTGAAGACGCGTGGAGAGAACTTGAACCCATCTGGAATGCAATCGCAGCCAAGGTTGATCCGGAGACCGGAAGGCCGCTGGAGGGGATGGAACCCGGGAAACCTGTAGTGGGGGGCGTTCCCTGTACCGCCTATATAGGCGCCAATGGTGCGGGGCATTATGTCAAGATGGTTCATAATGGGATTGAATACGGAGATATGCAGATGATCTGTGAAGCCTATGATTTAATGCGTAATCTTCTCGGCATGTCTTCGGCAGAAATGGGGGGTACCTTCGAGACCTGGAATGGGGGTGTTCTTGATTCTTTTCTCATACAGATAACCGCAGACATTTTAATACAGACCGATCCGGTATCGGGGGAACCCTTTGTCGATATTGTTCTCGATGCGGCGGGGCAGAAGGGTACCGGCAAATGGACCAGCATCAATTCGATTGATATGGGGGTTCCCGCGCCGACCATTGCCGAAGCGGTTTTTGCCCGCTTCCTTAGCGCGATTAAGGATGAGCGAAGTGCGGCCAGCGCTATTCTCAAGGGCCCGGGGAAAACGTTTCAAGGAGATAAGCCCTCTTTTATCGCGGCCGTTCATGACGCGCTTTATTGCGCAAAAATCTGCTCTTATGCCCAGGGATTTCAACTTATGCGCGCGGCGCAAAATGAATACTCCTGGAATCTAAATTTTGGGGAAATTGCGCAAATCTGGCGTGGGGGTTGTATTATTCGTGCCGCTTTTCTCCAAAAAATTACCGAGGCCTATGCGCGGGACACCCAATTGGCTAATCTCCTTCTCGATCCCTATTTTAACGATGCCGTGCAGCAGGCACAGATCAACTGGCGACTTGTAATTGGTGCAGCGGCGGAATACGGAATTCCTGTTCCCACCTTTTCCTCGGCCCTCGCCTACTACGATAGTTATCGCGAGGAGCGACTGCCGCAAAACCTTCTTCAAGGACAGCGGGATTATTTCGGCGCGCATACCTATGAACGCACGGATCAGCCTCGGGGGAAATTTTTCCATATTGACTGGCCCGCCCCTTCACGACCCCAAGAGGAGGTATAATTATAATTGCAGAAATTTAAGGGGTTACTCTTCGTCTTTATCTCATACTTGGAAGATAAGATTTTATTAATCATACAATGGCGAAGAAGAAGAAGATCCTAAATAATAGGGACTAATTGTGTTGTGTGCGTCTACGATGATGTCGCAGCAATGATCAGTCAGCTCAATGCTATTCGCGCCACAAGTGCCGCAATAATAGCTAATCCTCTTAGGTTACCTGATCAAATTTCGTCGCGTTATCGATAAAATGGAGCGATCGGAAATTATCTAACTGTGTTCAGCGTAAAATCCATGCTCGGCTTTGAGGCTTTAATTAGTTAACGCCGATCAATCGCGATAAGACCATAAGAGACGCGCGGATTTTCGATCAAGGGCATCGGGGTCTGCGACATGATAGAGATCCCCCGCGAGATCGCGAATGATCATGCCCTCATCAGGCAAGCTTCTTGGCCAATCGTCGAGCTTGGTTTGAAATCTGCGCGGTCCCTGCTTCGTTTCTACCACCCACAGGCGAAGATCGTATTCCTTTTTGATATTCTTAATCGCTGTCACTTCAAGGGTGAAAGTTGACTCTGCCAGCGTCGCTTCCACGGCGCGCCGCGAGGCGTCATCTAGATCTTCAAGCCGGTTAATGAGATAAATTTCTTTGCTCTCATTTTCGCATAGGGATAGAAACCGGGTGGGCGCGCTCCATGGGAAACAGGGACGCAATAATACCGCGATTGATTTTCCATCGCGCATAACTTTGAGAGTCCCGTCGCTGTCGCGCTTTATCTGTGGGGGCGATTCCATTGTTAAATCCTGGCCGTTGTAATTTTCCATTTTAAATATTCTATTTCAGGAGAGCATCCGGATTATTAGAGCACATACATTTCATGAAGTTCGCGCTGTAAATTGTAGAGGTTCTTATAGACCCCGTTTTCTTTTTGCAGGAGTTCATCGTGCGTCCCGCTCTCGACGAGGGATCCTTCATGCATGACAAAAAGCCGGTTCGCTTTACGCAGGGTAGAGAGGCGATGGGCAATCGCGATGACGGTACGCCCTTCAATAAGCCGTTCCAGGGCCTCCTGAATATTGCGTTCGGTTTCTGAATCTACACTGCTTGTCGCTTCATCGAGGATTAAAATACGAGGATTGTGCAGGATCGCGCGGGCGATAGACACCCGTTGACGTTCTCCACCACTCAGGGTGTGACCACGCTCTCCTACAATCGTGTCATAGCCGAGTTTTAATTTGCTGATAAAGTCATGGGCGTTGGCGGCGTTGGCCGCAGTGACTACTTGCTCCAGGGTTGCTTCCTGGTTACCGTAGCGGATATTGTCGAGAATACTCCCGTGAAAAAGAAATGGGTCCTGCATGACCATGCCGATCTGCTCACGATAGTGGCCGATATCGAGGTCGCGAATATCGACACCATCAACCGTAACGCTGCCCGCCTGCGCATCGTAAAACCGCGCAATCAGATTTGTTATCGTTGTTTTCCCCGCGCCCGATTTGCCAACGAGCCCAATCATTTCGCCGGGGTTTATCTCAAAGGAAATGTTCTTGAGCATATGCAGTACCGGGTCGTAGCCAAATGACACATCGTCAAATTGTATATTTCCTTCTACTGGATCCAAGCGAACCGGATTGGGGCGAGATACAATTTCGGGTTCTGTATCGAGCAATTCGAATATCCGGTGGGCAGAGCTGAGCGACCGGTTGATTAACCGGGTAAGATAGCCGAAATTCTCAACCGGCATGATAAACATCCCCACGTAGAGAAGAAAGGCTATAAATTCACCCGGGGTAAGCGTAATACTATCAGGGGTGCCATCACCGAGAAGACGGGGTAGAGCAAAAAACCAAACGAGGAGAACGAGAGACTCCAGGCCGAGATAAATGAGCGGCCAGTATGTTGTCCACACCTTCTGAATTCTAATCCCCTCGTTAGTGACACTGGCATTACTTTGACCAAAGCGATTGCGCTCATATTCCTCCTGATTAAAGGCTTTAACGACGCTTACCCCCGAGAGCGTGTCCGCAAGCAGGCCCGTCATATCCGACCATTTTCGCCATACGCGCAGAAATGTCCGGTGGAGATTGCGGCCCATAATATAAATAAAATATAAGACCAGAGGCACGGGCCCAATAACCACTAAACTCAGCTGCCAGTCCATCATGAAGAGGACAGTCCCAAGCCCGATTATCATCAGGGTGGATAAAGTCATCTCCGCAAAGCCGAAGGCTATAAAATCCCAGAGTCGATCGGTGTCTGAACTTACGCGACTGACAATGCTCCCTGTCTGGCGATGTGAAAAGTAGCTTAAACTTAATTTATGCAAATGATTGTAGAGGATATCGCGAAGGTCCCGAGCCACCCATTCGCCAATCATCGACATCATCCGCAGCTGCAGCCACATAAATACCTGGCGCAACAGATAAACAGTAACGATGACCCCCAATATCATCCATCCCGTGCGGGAAGCCTCTTCCAGCGGGACAGCCCCGTCGGTATAAGGGATAATCACATCGTCTACTAAGTACCCGGTAAAAAAAGGGGGGACCAGGCTAACCGCAGTTAATCCTGCGGCGGAAAGTAAACCCAGGATAAAGCGACCTCGATAAGGTTTGATATAGGCTAGCAATCGCCATAATACCGCCACTTTATTTTCTGCGACTGAGGCCTGGGCATTGCTAATCGGTTTCGCAACGGCCTTGGCATAAACGGAATCTGCATCGACATTGGATTCCCCCAGGGTGTTTCCCTTTATCTTTTCCTTGAGCAGGAAAATGATGGGCCCCATCGCCTGTCGTTGCCTTTGCGTGTAACGAATGACGGCGAGTGCCGGCTTATCTGGAGCGCCGTAAAAAGAAACAATCGTACAACTTAACCCCGGCGCCTCCCTTATTTCTTTAATTTGGGAGTGCGCAATAGTCTTAAACTCGAATTGGGTTCCGTTATCCTTCTCGTGAGCTACCGCTATTTGCTCGGGGCCAAGGGCCAACCAACTTTGAGATAACTGGAACGTGGCATCGAGATCGATCAACGCGTAGAGTTGAACGGGTTGATTATTCCAGGCTGATTCTAACTGCGCACGCACAGCTTTCGGCATCACAGTGGGTTGATCCATGAAGCGGGTAATGAAATTTCTGTCTCTCAATAAATAAGGAGTGTTCATGGGAAAGGGAAATGGAAGTTAATAAATCTGGATTTCAGGAGAACCTGTAAGAACAGCTTGAAAGCTGGTATAGTTATGGGAGTAGTATAAATATTGTGCCGAAGCCCGGGATTTTATTGCTGCGCGTATGTATTCCGGACGCCACCACCTCCGCATTCGGAGTGAAGGCAAGCGAAAGACTATGTGGCTAAGCAGTGAATAGCGGGCAACGCTCGGTCAAAGGGGTATGGCAGTAAGTATCATGATCTACCTCACTAATTAATCGGTCCCCATGGTTACTCCTAATAATTGCTGCTGGCAATATTTATTTTCGCATCTCTATAACTACGGAAATTTATACTATCAATTAATCTAAAACGTAACCCTCTTAAGCGCGATCTCAATGAGGGTTAATCATGGCGCGCCCTCGCTGATGCGGCGTTTTTCAGCCAGGTAGAAATCGCGGAGAGCGGCGAAGTCATCCTCCTGGGTGCGGCTGGTTATACAGTAATCATAATAGCTGCTTTGCTTGAGTTCACGCGCGGCCGTTTTAAGGCGCCTGGCGATTTCGGCATCTTCGTCATCACCCCGTTTTTGAAGGCGGTCTCTCAATTGCTCTATATCTTGTGGTTGAATGAAGATGGTCACCAGGTGCGGTGCGAGTAACGCGTCCGTTTTTGCCGCTTCACGAAAAGAGGCGGCCCCTTGCACGTCGATACTGAGCAGGAGATCGATATTTTTCGCCAGCTTTCCCTGGATTTCGCTTTTTAACGATCCATAGCGGTGATTATGCACCTGGGCCCATTCATAAAACGCGCCGCTTTTCACCTCATTTTCAAACGTCGGGGGATCAAAAAAGTAGTAATCGACACCGTCTTTTTCGCCCTCGCGTCGCGGACGCGTCGTCGAGGTAATAACCCGTTGCAAGCGCGGTTGAAAAGCCTCCAGCATGGCTGCGCAAAGCGTTGTCTTACCGCTTCCAGCGGGACCTGATAAGATAAGGAGCAGCGCCCGGTTCACGTCTTGAGGGAGCATCGCTCAGTAGCTAAATGCGACGACACATAAAAGCAAACCATAAAGAGTAATGAAGGAGCCAATTCCGCTGGTGCGGCTGCGGCGTGTGAAGAGCCAATTAAAAAAATCACGCACCCGGTAAGGCACCACCCCCAGGTAGAGCGCGATAATAATACAGAGGTAGACAAAACTTACCATAAAGAGACGGGCTGCAGGTTCCTGCATATACGCGGCATCGAGAAGAACACGGGCGCACATTAAAACGAGGATGACCGCGCCCCGCACCGCCAGGTAATCCTTGACGAATATAAATGAGAGAAAAGCGATACCAAAAAAAAGGATGAATAAAATATGGCGGTAATGACCGAAATCGGCCGCGCCCAGTTGCGTTACTTCATATAAAAACCATGCTGATCCGAGTCCCATGAGTAAAAACGTGATGGGCGACGAACGCAGAGATTTTTTTGCCAAACGCTCGAATGCCGGGTTGTTCCACAGTAATAATATTCCTGTTATCAGGAGCAATATACCGGGCAAAAGGGTAGCGATGAAAAGCGACATAGCTGATACTTTATCCGGAAGGGATTGCCAGTGGAGTATCCTCTTCCACTCCTTTGACAAGGAGAGATCCCAATAGCGTGCTGGGTGAGGCCTTTTCAATCCTGACATTCACAAGTTCTCCTATCAGTCGCGAGCGGCCGGGAAAAATGACTTTACGGTTCCCCCGGGTGCGCCCCTGGAAGAGGCCGTCACCCTTACGCGCGGGTCCTTCCACTAAAATTTCCTGTGTCGTGCCGAGCAGCGACCGATTGCGGCGCAACGAACTTTGCTCGAGAATATCCAGAAGTATTTTATTGCGCTTTTCTTTTACCCCCTGGGCCACTTGATCAGGTAACGCGGCAGCGGGTGTTCCCGTGCGCGTACTGTATTTGAATATGTATGCCATATCATATGCTATTTCCTGGAAGAGGATTCGCGTTTGTTCAAAGTCCGATCCTGTTTCCCCCGGAAACCCCACAATGATATCTGTCGATATATACATGTCGGGAACAATGGCTCTTAAATCATCAACGATCTGTCTATAACGCTTCGAACTGTAGGGGCGATTCATTGCGCGCAACAGACGGTCCGACCCGCTCTGTATGGGAAGGTGAACGTACTCGCACAGCTTTGGCAGGTCGCGGTAGGCTTCTATGAGATCCTGTTTAAAACCCCGCGGGTGCGGTGATGTAAAGCGGATGCGTTCAAGGCCTTTTACTTCGTTTATGGCCTCAAGCAATTGGACAAAGGGGCTTATCTTATTTTTAAATGGAATTTCGCGCCGCCCGTAACTGGTTACAATTTGCCCGAGCAATGTCACTTCACGCGTTCCCTGTGAGACCAGTTCCTCGACCTCTTCAACAATTGCCGCGATGGGGCGACAGCGTTCGCGCCCGCGCGTTTTAGGGACAATGCAAAACGTGCAATTCATGTTGCAGCCTTGCATGATAGAAACGAATGCGCTGACCTGTCGTTGCCCAGGGACGTGGGGGCGTATGGTGTTTTGCGATCCCTCCTCTTCCTCAAGGTCGACGATTGTCGCGGGCCGGGGTCCCTCTCCCTGGTAGCTGCGAATAAGGTTATCGAGATGATCGGGGACGCGGTGAAATTTCTGCGTGCCCACGAGCAAATCGAGATCGGGTAGTCGATCGAGAAGCGCCGCGCCCCGGTTTTGAGCCATGCATCCCATAATCCCAATTATAAGATCGGAATTTTTACGTTTGCGCTTTGCCAGGTAACCGGTTTTCCCAATCGCTTTTTGTTCTGCCTGGTCACGCACCGCGCAGGTATTGAGTAATACAACGTCGGCGTCGTGTTCATTATCCACCATGGCATAGCCGCGATTGCGAAGCATCGCCGCTACCGCCTCTGAATCGCGGTCGTTCATCTGGCAGCCGTATGTCTTGATATATACCCGGTTCATGGTGAAAAGAAATTGGTATGCGAAATTGTAAACATGAGGTCAACCGAGAACTTGGATTGCGGCAAGTGAAGAATGCGTACAGGACATAGATTGAGGAAAGAAGGAATGAGACTAGAATAACTCTTTTACTTTAGGTTTGGTAACTTTTCCCATCACATTCCGGGGGAGTGAGGGCACTAATTTTAGACGACTGGGGATTTTATATTTGGCCAGGTGTTCACTCGCCCAGGAACGGAGGTCTTCCAGGGTTAAGACACAATCTTTTTTAATGACGAGGGCAGAGCACACGCGTTCTCCCCACTCCTCATCACTTATTCCTACTACCGCGCACTCCGTAATAACGGGATGGGCTCGCAGTACTTCTTCAATCTCCAGGGCAGAAACTTTATAGCCGCCGGTTTTTATTATATCCGTGGAACTTCGGCCCAGAATTCGATAGCAATCATTTTTTCTTATCGCGATATCTCCGGTGCAAAACCATTCCGCCTGAAAAGCATTCAGGGTCGCTTCTTTGTCTTCCCAGTATTCGAGAAAAACGGTGTCTCCTTTGATCCGGATTTCACCCTCCTTCAATTCGTCGGTAATGACTTCACCGGACTCCTCGATCAGCTGGAGTTCGACGCCCGGTAACGGAACACCGACGAAGCCGGGTCTTCTCTCACCGCAAAGCGGGTTGGAAAGAGCCATTCCGATCTCAGTCATCCCATAGCGTTCGAGCAGCGCGTGACCGCTGATCACTTGCCATTTTTCAAAAATGGTGACGGGCAGTGCCGCTGAACCGGAAACCATAAGACGCAATTTTTTACAGGCCGCCGTCATCCTTTCTTTATCTTTATTTCCTGCAGCTTCCCATACCGCAATTAACTTTACGTAAATGGTCGGCACCGCCATAAAGAGAGTGAATTCGCTGCTGATGAAACGCTGCCAGGTTTCTTCCGCGTCAAAGCGGGGGAGCATTTCACAGCGTGCCCCCATCCATAATGCACAGCACAAAGCGTTGATAACGCCATGAATATGATGGAGTGGCAATAGATGCAGAATATGATCATTTTCCGACCATCCCCATGCTTCAATAAGTGAAGTAATCTGCGCACAGATGTTCCGATGTGTCGTAACAACCCCCTTGGGGTTACTCGTGGTTCCGCTCGTATACAAAATCATCGCTCTGCGCTGCTCATCGACTAGGGGAAGTGAGACGGTGTTTAATGCGGTGTCCCTGTCGGGGGAAATTAATTCGATATTATGACGCTCGATGAGCGGCGCTATTTTTTTTTCGTAAACGGGATGCGCAATAATCGTTTTTATGCCCGCATTATTAATCACGTATTCAATTTCTGATAAGGGGTGCGACAGGCAGAGGGGTACCGCGATCCCTCCGGCCTGCCAGATGCCCCATTGCGCGGCCACAAAGTCAATTCCCGGGGGTGTTATGAAAGCGACCCTGGCCTCGCGCAGGTCGCTGACAGCGCCTAGCAATTGGGCGGTAATCCCCAGGGATCGAGTTAATAATTCACGGTAGCTGTGCGATCCCCCTTCATCAATAATGGCAACGCGCTCCCCGTGAGAAACGGCTCGGTTAATCAGGGGGATATTTGAAACTTGATTCATCCAACCGGGGATTATTATTACCTTATTTTGAAATCGGGCCTTTCCTAAAAGCGCGGACTTTCCAGTTTTAGAAACTTAGAGGAGATCGCGAGTGTGAGGAATAAAATAATGCTAACCCCATAACTCAATGCTATTTTTGTTCACATATTTTTCGAGAAGATTTCGCATAAATGAATTCACTTCTTCCTGCTCCTCCTGCAACAGGGTCACCACCCCGCCGCGGCGTTCATAGGGAGTGTAGAGGATGTCACTATCGGAGCGCTGTTTTTTTATGCGTTTGTAATAATCCGCGTTCATGCGAAAGACGCCAATGCTGACATCCCGAATCTTTTCTGCCGGTAACCGCGCAAATGTTTTCTCCACACACGCACTGTAAGTATCACGCCACTGGGGGATGCGTAATATCGGGTCGAAACAGAGACGCACTTGCCATCCATCTTCGATTGCCTGTGCCGCGCCCACCAGTCGACGTTCGAACGACGCCGTCTTTTTTTCATAACGATCAACAACGGGTTCGGGGGAAAGAGACCAGGCAAGGATAATTTTAGGTAACTATCCCTTGACAACATGTAAAATGTGTGTATATTAAAGGTATGAATAAGATAAAAAATAATAAATTCGCGATTTCTAAATTTAATAAACAATACCCTGATGACAATACATGTCTTCACGAAATATTTTTAACTAAACACTCTAGCGATAAAGAATGTCATCACTGCCATAGACCATTCCGGTTTTATAAAGTAGCAAAACGCAAATGCTATGAATGTAGCTATTGCGGGTATCAGGTGCATCCTTTAGCCAATACGATCTTTCATAAATCATCGACACCGCTTAAAAATTGGTTCTTTGCTATCTATCTTTTCTCCGTTTCTAAAAATGGTGTATCAGCTAAGGAATTAGAAAGACAATTAGGTGTCACCTATAAGTGTGCTTACAGGATGGGAAAACAGATAAGGAAACTCTTTAATGAAAATATGATCGGACCCCGTATTTCGTATCAAATTTTAAGTGAGAGAACTACCGGGTGTTAATGGTTTTAGGATTGATGTATATGAGAGATCTTGGCGCAGTGAGGGCGTAGCCCGAACGCGGCCAAGAGCGGAAAGGAATGTGACAAACTCTTGTGGGCTTTTAAAGCCTAATCGACTGTGGGGATGTTCATTGTTATAGGTCTGACGCCATTGTTCTATTAGCACTTGCGCTTCAGCCACGCTGAGCAACACTTCACGGTTCAAACACTCATCGCGTAAGCGGTTGTGAAACGACTCGATGAAACCGTTTTGCCAGGGACTGCCCGGATCGATATATATCGCCTTGATCTTTTTGTCGGACAACCACTGCTGCACCTGATGAGCAATGAATGGCTTCGCATGTCGTCGCTTCGCTCCTCGGAACACTGCCGTTGTCACTGCGGATATAGCTAGGAACTCCCTCTTCATCGATGGTTTCGCTGAGTACCGAGAGAACATCGGTTGAGGTGAGCTGTCGAGCTACCCGGATGCGTAAACATTTACGCGTATATGTCTTCGCTTCGCTTGAGTGTCGTCGCTTTCAGCTCCTCGGTACATCGATCAAGGTCATCATCTTTAGCATACCGCCATTGTCTGTACGATCATGGACAAAGTCCCAGGACCAGACGTGATTGCGACCGGTTGCTTTAGTAGGGAGCCCAGTAGAGATCCCCTGACGGTGTCTACGCTTTTTTGGTGGCTTTACCTGTAAGCCCGAAGAACGTCGCACTGCCTGTACAAATTTCCTGCTTGCCGCCCAACCTTCTTTCACCAGCAAGGCACGAATGCGCCGGTAACCGTAACGGGGATGTTCCCAGGACAAGGTCAAAATCCGCTCGGCCAATTGCTGAGCCTTCTTACTGGCCTGCTTGGGTCGGTAGCTGTACGTTGACCAACTGAGGCTGAGATAAGCACAAGCCCTCTAAAACGAGCACAGCCCCTTCTCAGCCGCATCTTTTACTGCTCGCTTCTTCTGCTTTGGGCTCACCATTTTTTTGAGAGCGTTTCCTCCAACACCCGAAGCTTGAGCATTTGATCAGCGAGCATCTTCTTCAGCTCCGTATTCTCCTTTTCCAGCTCTTTAAATCGCTTCGCATCAGCCAGCTCCAAGTTGCCATACTTTTTGCCCCAGCGATAGAAGGTCTGTTCACTTAGGTTGTTGCCGTGGCAGACTTCCTGCACGGTTTTGCCCGTATCGGGCTGCCGCAGTATTGCTATGATCTGTTCTGTTGTATATCTTTTTCTTTTCATTGAGGTTATCTGTTTATCCCGATAACCTCTCTCTGTTAATGATACCATTTTTGGGGGTCACTCCATGTCTTTATCATTTATTGTAAAGAATATGTATGCAAACAATGTCCCGATAACAGTTACCCCAAGAATAGCAACCACTCCTCTATAAAACCATTTGTCTTTCATAAATATTGGCCCTCCTTCATCATTTTTACTATCGTTCATGGCGATTTACATAAAAAAAATGCAACAGTTTATTTACTTCGTTATCTTCCATTATATTTAACGGGTGACCCTACATATCAGGAAGCCCAGAAACGATTACGGGGGAAGTATTGATTTTTGCCATCAGGTAGTCAATAGCATTATTATTAGTTACTATTATTTCCTTTTCTTTTGGTTATAATTCAGCTTTTACTATTCAATGAGTAAAACACCGGAACAAATAGATAAGTTATTAGAAAATCCAGATTACTTATTTAAATTTCAAAATATATCTTGTGCTCCATATTCTAAAAAAACAGATTCTAAATATTTTAGTTTGGATATTGAAGCTTCATGGGTAGAACCTAATATTCAAGCTCAATTACCAAAATTTATAGTTAATAAAGGGCAACTTGATGAAGCACAACAAACTTTAAAATCATTCTTTATAAGAAAGGTTCCATACATTTCTCAGAGACGTAATGTGAATCCCGTCTTTGAAGCCATATCACCAGATCGTGGGCTAAAACTAGCTCTTCTATCGGATAAATACAATTGCTTTTGTAAGGCTTTTTCTTGTTACTTCCATCCTTGTCAAGTAGATTCCTATTTACTAATAATCCGAGTAGTATCTCGATCCTATGCTGATAAGGGTTTTCTGGATTATACTTTTCAAATTTCATATAAACAACTTTCTGAAGTTCAGAAACTGATTTCAAAGCATTTTCCAATGTATTAGCAAATTTAGAATCATAAACAAAAGATTCTTGAGAAGAATTCCCTTTAGTTTTAGTCATTTTCCTTATTTTTTATATTATTTAATTTTGTAGGGCAGCACCCTCTTTCAATGGCTCCTATTCTAACGTCTTGGGTCAGGCCGCCTAATGGCGAGAAAGGAGTTATTGAAATGGCTAAAACAAAATGTTATCCTAAAAGGATAGACAAAAAGACGGGGCCGAAGACTGTGCCAGTAAAACGGCACAAACGTTCGACCCCTAAAAAGACTGGCAAAAAATGCTAGTCTTTGATTGGTTGGTATTGGGTGCTGTCCTACTCTTGTAAAGTTGATTGGTGTTATACATGTTGTTAAGGGATAGTTACCTAATTTTATTATGCGGAGTAAGATCGGAGAAGGCGCGGTAATTCGCGCTTTTAGTGCGGATCTCTACAAGCAGATTATCTTTTTTTTCGCTGTATGAAATCCATTCATGGCAGTAAGGGACAAATGATTCAAACGCCAGTAAATCGGTGTCGTAAGAGATGGCGAGGTAGAGCGGTGTGTCGGGGTGTGCCCGTTGGTCAATGGCGTCATCAGTCGCAGAGAAAAAATCCTCAAGGTTAACAAAGACAACGATGTTGGCCGATGGATACATGCCCTGAAGGTAGCAGTAATCACAATTATAAATACAGTTTAGAATGAGCGCATTGTAATGGAAATTAGGATAGCCAAAGTCCTGCGCGTTGCTGCTGCCCGGATAAATCAAATTACTTTTTTTAACCGCGAGGATGAGTTTCATCCCGCGCTTCTGGTTCTGAAAATGCTGACCGGGGCGGGCAAAGACATTTTTGTAGTTATTGATTGTCACCCGTTCGGCCTTAGGAAAACGCCGCAATAAGGTTTCTGTCAGGGGATATTTTTCAGCCGCCTTTTCAATGTAGAGGTGAGAAAAATTACTCAACCGTGAGTTCATGCTTAATGGATTCCAGGACGCGGTTGCGTTCCGCCTTGTTCTTCACTTTGCTTTTAAGATAGGACTCCAACCCATCCAGGCCGTGTCGTTGACGGACAATATAGCCTTCAGCCCAATCTTTTAACTGGTGCCTCTGGGTGGTGGTCAGCTTGAGTGATGCACCGAGTTGGGTTAAAAGGGAAGCGTCATCCCTGCTCATGAGTGATGGCCTCGAATTCAATATGACCGTCAAATCCAGGATAAAGGCAAAGGGCTCCAGGCAGCCTTCAATTTTTTCTCTAATGAGGGACTTATTTATTTTTCCCCCTTCTAAATGGTCTGAGATGAGCTTGAGGCACAAGATATTCTGGAGCGGTATCAAGGTAGAGGCCGCCATGAAAAACCCGCTCGCCTCCATGTCGACCATGTCGGAGGACGGGGACACTGCACCTGCGATTACAGGGCTGTCAAATGTAGTCACCGAGGCTTCGCGCAGGTTATGCTTGAGAATTATTTCCGGATAGAAATCACGCTTTGTGTCAGCTTCGGTTATTTTCTTTATATAAACAAGTTCCCCTGTCGGCCGGCGGGTATCGCAGCACCCGCATAGCCCGAAATTAATGGCGATGGTATTTTCGGGGGACTCAGTTTGGGCTAAAATAAAAGTCGTTGCTATCGCCGCCTTCACTTTTCCTGTTCCGCTTACGACAAGACAGGTATCACCGATGCGATAGAGAGGAACACGATGAGACTGCGGATCTTTTTTTAATCCAAAATATTGAATCAGCGGTCTTGCTTCCTCATGGAGCGCGGTAATGATGGCCTTGATCATGGGTCCTGTTAGAATTATTCTGCTTAAAAGATCCTATGGTTGGCGATAAAATAGATATAATTGAAGGGGACATCACCCGGCTGAAGGTAGGGGCTATTGTCAATGCCGCAAATAACCGGTTGCTTGGCGGGGGTGGTGTAGACGGGGCTATCCATCGGGCCGCGGGGCCGGAATTACTGGAAGAATGTCGTGCCCTCGAGGGCTGCGCGACGGGAGAGGCGAAAATAACACGCGGCTACCAGTTGCCCGCTGAACATGTCATTCATGCCGTGGGACCTGTATGGCATGGCGGCAATCGTGGGGAAGCGGAATTGCTTGCCGGTTGTTACCGGAACAGTTTGCGTCTCGCCGTGGAAAAAGGACTGCGGTCTATCGCCTTCCCCTCAATCAGTACCGGCATCTATGGCTATCCACTGGAAGCGGCAACACGTGTCGCTCTCACTGAAACAGGAAATTTTTTGGAAAATGATTCCCCGATAGAAAAAGTTATCTTTGCCTGTTACCCGCCCGAAAACGCGACTGTTTACCGTAAAATATGCGAAGAACTATTCGGTTGAGATGAAGCGCCTGAAAATAACGGTTAAGGGACGTGTGCAGGGAGTGTTTTTTCGCGATTCGACAAGGAATAAAGCTTCTGAACTCGGGATCTGCGGGTTCGTTCGCAATCAACCTGATGGCGCCGTCTATATTGAAGCGGAAGGGGATGATGAACCCTTAGAGCAATTCACACAGTGGTGTCGAGAGGGACCCCCTTGGGCGCGTGTGGAAGAAGTAGCTGTCAACGAATGCGAAGCTGAGGGGGCCTCGAAATTTATTATAGAAAACTAAAATGAGGGTCGTTCCGAAGCAAAGCCAACAGCCAGATGCCGCGGGAGTAACAGCTTGCCTTGACTTCCATAATAAGAATAGATGATTGAAGCCATGTTGCTTAAGGATAAAGTTGCCTTGATAACGGGTGCCAGCACCGGAATCGGCCGTGCGACGGCCAGCTTATTCTCGGAGCATGGGGCCCGCGTAATTGTCGCGGATATCAATGATGCGGATGGTATACAGACGGTCGAGGGGATTGAGAATAAAGGGGGAGAGGCCCTCTATATTCATGCCGATGTTGGTGTCATGGACCAGGTGCAATCGATGATCAAAGAGGCTATAAGCCACTATGGGCGCATTGATATTGTCCACAGTAACGCGTATGCGTCGGTCTCCGGGATTGCCCATGAGATCAGTGAAGCTGACTGGGATCGGACCCTGGAAGTCAGCTTAAAAGCAACCTGGATGATAGCGCGCAGTATCTTACCGACAATGCAGGATTCGCAGCATGGGGGGGCCTTTATTATTACCGGGTCTGTTCATTCAATTCGTGGCTATGCTCATAGCACTCCCTATCAGGCGGCCAAAGGCGGCCTCTTAGCGCTCACCCGCGCGTTAGCTGCCGACTATGCTCCGAACGTTCGAGTCAATGCCATCTTACCCGGGGCCATAGAAACGCGCCCTGCTACGGACGAGGAAAGAAAGAGGACAGCCGATATGTGTCCCTTGAAACGCAACGGCCGGCCGGAAGATATTGCCCAGGCGGCTCTCTTTTTGGCTTCTAATATGTCATCCTATATAACGGGAACTTCCCTCATAGTGGACGGGGGCCTGGTCTCAACGATTACAATGCCACGGGAATAATTTGCACCCTGACACGTGAAAAGAGCTAAGTAAAATCTGAATGTTAACCGGTATGAACTTAAAATTATGACCACTGCTAAAACAAAAGTTAAATATCCCCTGTCCTGCACGATGGAAGCGGGGGTCGAAACCTTGAAGCGGTTCAATTTAAACACGGAAGGAGGGTTGCAGATGGATCTCTTAACCGGGAAATCCCCGGGGGGGCCTAATGTCGATAATATTAAAGAATTTTATGATATAATGACCAGTGGTCATGCCCCTATGGGCAAGAGCTCTGGGACCGTTAAAGGGTGGAGTATTGAAAATATATATACGGTCGATGATCAGGCCTTACGCCTGCGATTGAATTTCGCGGCGACCGAGAAGGATTTTCGTCAGGTGTGTATCGACCGCTATATAAAATATGTCGACCAGGCAAGCCACCTGCCCTACCTTAAAAAAGTAAATATGCACGGTGCGCCCAAACGCTGGGTAACGGAGACACAAATTTACGGGCAGGAAGGTGATTACGAACTTCAAATAGAGGCAATCAAACAAATTGCCTCTTTTGCTGGAGAACACGGGATAGAGATTACCTTGGAAAACACGAACCTTAACTGGGACGGCATTCCCGATGACATACCGGGTGAAGCGGTGAACTGGAACAGGAGGAATCGCTATTTCGGCGAATCGCCGGAAGAGTGGATCAAGATGGGTGAAGACGTCAACATGCCGAACGTTTCCCTGTGCCTTGATTCTGGCCACGCGGCAACCTATGCGCAGATATTCTCCGACCATGATACGCGTAAGGAAACGATGATGAATTTTCTTTCTCGACCGGATTTAATCGGGCATGTCCATTGGAACGATCAATTATTATATGATGTGCGTGGACGCCCGGATTATCACGGACTGATTGGTACCGCGTCGCTCCCGATAGAGTTTCATCGGAAAATAAAATCCCTGGATGCGACCATCCTTCTGGAACATTTTTATTCCATCGAGGAACTCGAAGAAGAATTAGAGTTCATTGATAAATTGTAAGTTTTCAAGTTAGGGGTTTCAACGATAAGCGGGAGCTTTTTTAGGAATAGCGAAATATGGCTGATGGATTAGCATTTAAATGGCGGGTGATCCAGAGTGGCGGCAGCGGGGCATCGATTTTTCTCGCGAGCAAAGAGGAACTGGAAAACTACGAGGTTGAAATGCAATCTGTCTCTGCGCCTTCCCGTGCCGGGCGTTTATTTACCTGGGAAGATGCGCAAAACCCACAACCCTCGTCTCCCGTCGGTCGCTTCATCGCACAATTGCTGGAATGGGGATTCAATGGATTGGCGCTGGAGGATGATCTTGAAAAGCATCCGAACGAGATGCGTGGCTTTGCTCGCTACCTTAAAGAAAATGGTATGGGGATGATCCTCCGTCGCGAGTGGTGCGAGACTGAGATCGGCTACTCTATACCGATTACAGAAAGTGAAGCACTTCCGCGCACTTCACGCAAGTTATGCCCATACAATGATGAAGTACGCGACTATTGGGTAAAGAGGATCGCGCGTGACTACGAATTGGCGCCGGATTTGGAAGGTTATCGAATGAATGGGACGGAGTTTTACTTTATTAACGGTGCTCCATGGATGTGCGATTGTGCTGAATGCCGGAAACGGTCCGGACGTGAACGAACGCGGGATGCAATTTGTCTCGTGGCAAATCTTTTTGCGCCTCATGGGGGGACATTGTTTTGGGAGACCTGTTCGGATGATCCCTGGGGTCAACGCCATGAGACCGTTTACTTCAAGGACATGACTGGCGAGTTGCCCGATAACGCGTTTATTTTTATCAAACGGCTCTACTTTGACTACCATCCGCATTGGCCACGCCACCCCCTCTTCGAATTTATCACCAAGGATGCAGAGGGGAATTCGCCTTATATGACAAGTATTCCCCTACCCAATGAATGGATGGGCGTGCACAGCTACCCCTATTCACATGTCGATGAGTGGAGCGCGGCATTTCGCGATATGAAAGCGACCGGTCAACAGGGAGTGTGGCTATATGACATAGTGGAACCGGGGGGATATGATCCTCCATTAAACAAGGTGAACTGGTATGCCGTCGCTCGCTATATGCGAGATCCCAACGCCGATCCGGGCGAGGTCAAATTATCCTGGGCCCAAGCACAGTACGGCGAGAAGGCAGCGCCGACCGTGCTTGAGGTTCTTTATAAAATGACAGAAGCGTTAGTGGGGATGTTTTATTTTGATGGACTTATGACTGCCAATCACTGTCACTTTTCGAATATCGAATATCTGGACTCACACACGAGTGGCCCATACCATCAATCGACGCGCATGACGGGGATGATGGGGATGGCCTGGCCCTTAGACATGTACACCCCGCAGCGTATGGCCGAGATTCGCACTAATCCCCGAACACGGTTGGTCTTTACCCAGGCGCCAATAACACACGCTTTAAAGGATGAAGCGATGGCGCAGAAGGAGAAGGCAGTCCGATTGATTGAAGAGTCCATTATCCTATGGCGCGGGCTTAAAGGAAAGATGGGTGAGGAAGATTATAATACGACCCTGGTTGGACTGGAGGGGCATAAGCAAGTCGCCATGATTTTTTGTAAGTGTATGGATCTTTATATGGATTGGAAACTTGGCGTGTTGACGGAGGAACGTATAGATAAAGTGCTCGGGGAGGCACGTGGGCTAAATGGAATTATTGTGCCGGACCCTTTGTCAGAAGAACCGGAAGCCAGACCCATGGACGTGAATCGACCTGCTTCGCTTAAAACATTCGCGGAGCAACTGCGTCGAGACTTGCATGAACCTTGGATTGAGCAATATTGGTTAAAAAAAACTAAGGGTGTAGGGGCGGCATATGATGAAGATAATGCTGACGATCCTTGGCTGCGCATTATCAAACCCTCGGACGTATAGGTAAATAAAGACAAGAAGAAATCTCATGATAAATGACAGGCTGAATGAACTGCTGAACGAGCATGATCACCTCTTCGGTTTGATCTGTCGTGATGTCACAATGACCGATATCGAATTGATAGCGCAGGCAGGTTACCAAATTGTCTGGATCGATCTCGAACACAGCCCTATTACTACCGCGGAAGCGGTTCGACTGGGACGAACTATCCACCACCTGGGGATGGTTTCCATGGTGCGCATCCCGGAACTGCGACGCACTCATGTTCAGGTATTGCTCGATGGAGGCATCGATATAATAAATTTACCGGATGTGCGAAACGCGGCAACCGCGAAAGAATTTGTCCGCTTGGGAAAGTACCCTCCTTTGGGTGAGCGCGGGGCGGCCTCAACCACGGCGAGTACCGGATTTACGATTGGCGATGACCCGAAGAGGACCTTTGAAGAGGCGAACAACGCGACCCATCTCATGGCCATGATCGAATGTGACGAGGGCTTTGAAGCCCTCGAAGGAATACTCGCCGTTGAAGGAATCGATATCATAAATGTAGGACCCACAGACTGGTCGGTGAGTCTTGGCATCTTTGGCGAGGAGGCAGAAGCGCACCTCGCGCCAAAAATTGAGCATGTGATCAGTGAATCGGTGAAGGCCGGTAAGCTTCTGGCGATGGGCGCATTTCAACCCGATCTGGCCGTCAAGCACCGCGACCAGGGGGTTCGCATTACCTTGGTCGGCACCGATGTCGGCATGAAACGGAAGGTCTTCCATGATACCTTTGCTACCTATCGTAACCTCTTAAAAGGCTAATTGATTATGAAACTTGGCATCAATACCGGGTTCATTATGAAATTCGATTTCGATGAGGGATTGCGCTACGCGTCAAACCTGGGCCTTCATCTCGCTGAAGTGGGAGCGTGTGGGATCGCGTCGAAGAAATACTGCGATGTCGAAAAATTGCTGGCTGATAATGGAGAGCGACAGAGCTGGCTCGATAGCTACGCCAAATATAATATTGAAATTGTTTCATTATCCGCGCATGGAGCACCGCTCACGCCGGATAAAAAGATGGCCGATGAATACAGCCGCCAGTTTCGTCTCTGCTGTGAACTGGCAGAGAGAATTGGGGTGAAGAAAGTAACCCTTGTTGCCGGATTGCCAGAAGGGGTTGAAGGAGGTATTTTCCCTGTCTGGATTACGCAGCAGGTGGATGTGCCGTTTTACCGCAACGCCCTGCAGTGGCAGTGGGAGAATCGGTTGATCCCATATTGGAAGAAACATGGAAAAATCGCAGAGGATTACGGCGTCACCCTCTGCTTTGAAATGCAAGTCGGTGACATGATAAACAACCCGGTTAAACTCAAACAGCTTCGCGATGAGGTTGGTCCCGTTGTCGCCTGCAACTTCGATATCTCTCACATGTGGGCACAAGGTATCGATCCTATCGAGGCGATTCGTTATCTCGGCGATCTGGTGCAGCATGTTCATATCAAGGATACCTGTATCCATGAACATAATCTTCGTCTTAAGGGGTTTAATGATTCCACCTCCTCTACCCTGCCTGAAAAGCGTGCCTGGACTTTTACTTTACCCGGGTGGGGTCATGACGAGAAGACCTGGCGTGAGGTAATCGCAACCTTAAGGCTCATTGGTTATGCGGATATCCTTTCCGTCGAAATGGAATGTGAGTACATTGACATCGAGGAGGGGATTGAAAAATCGGTCGCTTTTCTCAAACCCCTGATCCTCGAGAAACCAACGGGTCAGCGTTGGTGGGAAGCGGCGGCGTTTGGCCAACTGTGGAAAGTAGAAAAGGAGGATAAGTAATGTCTGTTCAACTGGAATTCGTGGGTCATGCCTGTTTTCGTCTCTGGGAAAATGGCAAACCTGAGATTGTTATGGACCCGTTTTCTCACGAGAAAACGGAACTGCCCGATGACGGGTTTCGCCTCGATGCAGATACGGTGATTGTCAGTTCTCTCACCGATCCAGCTCACGATAATGTAAAGCTCGTTAACGGTGACCCGAGGGTCATAAATGCGTTGGACGTTGCCACCGGAAAGACGGTAGCCGAGATCAACGGTGAACCGCTGGTGACTATAGCAGCGGCAGAGATACCGGATCACCCTGAGGGGACGGACGACAATGCTCTGTATGCCTTTAAGGCCGGGGGTCTCTGGTTCGCCCACATGGGAGACCTGGGGTTTGAGTTATGCCGTGAGGATTTGGCTCCTTTTGTCGGGAAGTGTGATGTCTTAATGACCATCACCGGAGAAAAGTTCACCCCAAAATTCGACGAATTGGATCCGATGATTGAGTTTTTAAAACCTACATGGATATTCCCGATGCATTACGGATTACCGCCACTTGCGGGAACCGAGATCCCAGGCGGAGGAATGACTTTTATCGATAAGTTTCTCAACCGGCGTCGAGGTGACCCCGTATTCCTCGCACGGCATCACACCGTTACCTTTCCACTGCCTCAATCAAATGAAGGGCGCCCGACGATCGTGGTCCTCGAACCCTCTGCCTATCAGGCGACCGGGGGGATCCCCGCATTTTCCTGCCTCCAGGAGGGAAAATAATTGAATATTCATCTTTCGAAAAACAATAAATGTCCCGTCGGGTGAATGATCGCGCGGTGGCGAAAGGAATGGGGAATGATTTATGAAAAAGTATAAGCCAATAAATAGACCAACAATATTATTTAAATGGGACTTATGTAGATAACTTGACAAAAATCACATATATTTAAATACGAAACTTGACAATATCATAATATTGCTTTATGGTATTACTATGAAAGCAAAAAAGAAACCCACTGGATTAAGTCTATACCAAATCATGGAAAAATATAAAACCAAGGAAGATGCTCTTAGGTATTTTGAGAAAATTCGTTGGGGTAATAAACCCACATGCACAAAATGTGGCTGTGATAGTAAGATCACGCCTCAAAAGGAAAAAGGTAAATATTGGTGTGGATCGTGCCGTGGTTATTTCAATGCTTTAACTGGAACACCTATGGAACGGAATAAAGTTGATCTACGCAAATGGATTTATGTTACTTATACCTTAATGACTTCACGCAAGGGAATTTCAAGTATTCAACTTGCTCAGGAACTAGGAGTTCAACAAAGAACAGCTTGGTATATGCTCCATCGTTTGCGTTTGGCATGTGATACTAGCTTACAGATGTTGCATGGATCGGTCGAAATAGATGAAACTTATATCGGGGGGAAAGAGGCTAATAAACATAGCAATAAAAGATTGAAATTAGGTCGAGGTGCTGTAGGTAAACAAGCTATAATCGGTATGAGAGAACGTAAGGGAAGGGTTAAGACTATGCCGATTGAGAACTCAGACCAACGCACTCTTCATAGTGTGATTAGTAAAAATATAGATACTGAATCTACCCTTTACACGGATGATCACAGGGGGTATATCGGATTAAAGGGATTTTACCATAATCATAAAAGCGTGAAACACTCCGCCAAGGAATTTGTAAACGGTATGGCACATACTAATGGCATTGAATCTGTATGGGCGATTTTAAAGAGGGGTTATTATGGCGTTTATCATAACTGGAGTAGGAAGCATTGTCAGAAATATGTCAATGAGTTTACTTTTCGCCTGAATGAGGGTAACTCTTCTAGGGATACACAGGATCGTATAAACGATTTGTTCAGGGCTATGTCAGGAAAAACTATTACCTATAAGGAGTTAATCGGATAATTCCCAATTAATTGAGGCGTAGATGATAAATAAATTATTCTACAGCGATTGACACGAAGTTAATTAATGCGCATGAGGCATGTATGAAACCATTACAAGTCAGATTAGATACAAGCAACACAGATGACAGTTTAATCTTGGATAAGTTTGTAGAACGAATTTCTGCGATTTGTGATGTGCTAGTGCAGACGGATCTTATTATGTCTGAAAACAATGAGAAGAACACCGAATTTAAGATTACTAATCTTTCTCATTCTAGCCCATTCACGATAGAAATTTCGGGGTATCCTCTTACATCCACATTAGATGATTACAGTGATAACGTATTTAATGAATTTTTTTCTATTCTCAACGATTTTAGCAAACGTGTTCCTACTAAGGAATATCCTACAAAATTAGTTGAATCTTTGCGTAGAATAGGAAAAGACATAGACCAAAAAGAATCCAGAATCTCATTTTCAATGAATGGTAAAGAAACTCAAGTGACCAATGAATTTATAACTAACACAAAAGCATATGTCATAGAAAATAGAACATACAAGGGATCGGTTAAAGGTATGTTAGAGCAAATCAATGTTCATGGAGGGGCCAATAATATTAGGATTTATCCGATCATAGGAGCAAAATTTGTCAAATGTAGCTTCCCGACAAAGATCAAAGATGAAGTCACTGCTAGTATAGATAAATATGTAGAGGTGTTTGGGATACTTACATATAAGCCAAACGAAAAGTTTGCTAGCGAAGTTGCAGTTGATAGCATTAAAGTTTTCCCTAATGAAGATGAACTACCAAAACTAGGCGACCTAAGAGGAATTAATCCAGATATAACAGGATCCCTAAAATCCGAGGATTTTATTAGAAAGCAAAGAAATAGTGGGTGGTAAAATTTACTATTGGGATAGCTGTTGTTTTCTAGCTTTAATAAAGAATGAACTACGGGAACCCGGTCAAATGAACGGTCTTATACAAGTTCAAGAACAGTTTGACAGAAACGAGTGTACCATCATGTCTTCAGTAATTTTAAGAATGGAAGTTCTCAAAGGAAAGTGGGATGACAAACATACTGAAATTTTTAATGGCATGCTCAAGCGAAGAAACATGCAGGAAATAGAAATCAATAGCGAAATTACTCAATTTGCTACGGAAATACGTGAGTTTTCATTCAATCAGTCAAGTGAGTCAAAAAAGCCGAAATTAAGCGTTCCAGACGTGTTACATTTAGCAACTGCAATTATTTTAGAAGCCAACGAATTTCACACATTTGACGGTTGTGGCAACAATAAGGGAATAATTGATTATAACCATAATGTTGCGGGTCATGATCTTTTGATTAAAATGCCGTTCTTAGATCAACAGAGTCTAGATTTTGATGAAAAAACAAATAATCACGCCAAACAAGGAACTTTGGATGATGAATGATTCCATTAAAAATTCTATAAACTGATATGAGCAACACACAAAAGAAAATCGATAAAGCAGCTAAGGCACTAATGAATATGCCTGGCCCTAAAGAACATGTAAGGCCAATCCCGACTAAGAAGGATTTTGAAAAGAAATTCGTTATGCGAGTAGATCGTAAGGGCAAGCCGTCTATGCGTGAAGTCAAATAATGTGTAATGTGGGATTAGTTTGGGTTATCCGTTTGTCAAGTTAACTACATAAATCCCATTTAAATTCATGGGGAGTGTCGTCATTGCCCTCTTACCGTTCATCGGCGTAATGGCTGACGGCCTGTCCAGTTATCCGGAGATCGGTGAAGTGGTTCGTCTCGAGCCCGGGATTGATAAGCTCATTACTCCCGGAGCGAAAATCGAAGTAATCGCCTCCGGGTTCGAGTGGTCCGAAGGGACCGTTTGGGTGCGTGAAAATAATGACAGTTATCTCCTCTTTTCTGATATCCCGCGCAACACCGTTTATAAATGGGTCGAAGGCGATGGGGTCAGCCTCTATCTAAAACCATCGGGCTACACCGGGGTGTCGGACTATGGCGGGGAGCCCGTATCGAATGGGCTTCTCATTGATGAGCAAGGGATGGTGGTTTTTTTTGAGCATGGGGATCGACGCGTTTCACGCATGGAGAAAGACGGAGGGAAAAAAACACTCGCCGACAATTATGAGGGTAAACGGTTTAATAGTCCTAACGATGAGGTCTTCATGTCAAACGGGGATCTCTACTTTACCGACCCCCCTTATGGTTTACCCAAAAGATTTGAGGATCCACGACGCGAACTCGAATTTTGTGGCGTCTACCGTTTGTCAACAAAAGGAACCCTCACCCTCCTCACTGGCGCGATGACACGCCCTAACGGTATCGGCCTTTCCCCCGATGAGAAGACCCTCTATGTCGCTCAGTCAGATTCGGACGCAGCGCTCTGGATGAAATTCCCGGTTAAAAAAAATGGAACGCTGGGGAAGGGTGAAGTTTTCTTTGATGCCACCGCATCAGTAGGCATATTGCCGGGTCACCCCGATGGTATGGTTATCGATCGCGACGGTAATATTTTCGCCACCGGTCCGGGTGGGGTTTATATTTTTACCCCTAAAGGCACGCTGCTCGGGCGTCTCTCTACCGGTGAAAGAACGGCCAACTGTACCTTTGGCAATGATGGCTCGGTTCTTTATATCGCTTCCGATATGTATGTATGCCGCATTCAGACGATGACCAAAGGTCTGGGATGGTAGGTGGGAGGTAACAGGTTTATATCTATGGGACCCTCAGGACCCTGATTCGAAACGACGGTTCCAGTCATATTCACGTGCGGTAATAATCGTTTCCATCCGACGGGTGCGTTTTTCGAGGGAATCAAATTTCCTTTTCAACCGCGACACCCCCATATTGCGCGAGGTGATATAGGAATTATAAAATTCCGTTTCTTCATCTGATTCAAAATTAAGCATCGGTTCGGGAGGTATAAAGATTGCGGCAATGAGGTAAATGAGAACGATAGGGAAAAACCCGCTGAAAATAAAAAAAGTTATAAAGATTATACGAATCCATGTGACTGAAATTGCCGTAAAGTCGGCTAACCCCCGGCAGATGCCGAATATCCAGCCGTGGCGTGAGCGATAAAGGGAACGATCTCTAAATAATAATTTATTCATTTTGTGAATTGGCCGGGTTTTGTTTTTCTTCTTGTTCTAATAAAATGGTTTCCAGTGCATCGATTCTCTTTTCCATTTTATTTAACCCCTGATATATTTCCTGGATAGTTCTTGTTTCTTCCGCATCCATTTTTTTGTTTCTCCGCGGCGACCCTTCAAGGCGCATTTTTATCAACCAGGTGAAGCAGATTACAGGAAGGCCAACGACGATTAAGAGTATCAGTAAAACAAATATATAAGCAGGTTCCATAAATTGGAGTATGATTAGTTATAATGACCGGTGCGTAGTTTTAATTATACAGGAGCGCACGCGCTTTTTAAAGAAGGCATTACTTTTTCCCGGGTTTATGAGCGATTTCACTTTTCAGTGTTTCCAGCGCTTCCTCTATCTTGTCCCTGTTTTCCAGACTTTCCCAGGCGTCTTCTTCACTGGGCTTACGGCCGTAATTGATCAGCTCCGCTTCCACTTCCATTCTCTCTATGCGATTTTCAAACTGCTCAAAGCGAACAAAGGCATCAGTGCTTTCGGCATCACGAATTTTGGTTTGCGCCGTTTTACGCTTCACCGCCTGAACATGCCGTTGTATGAGAAGACGATGTTTCTTGCGGGCCGCATCCAGTTTTTCCTCTAACTGGTGAATGTCTTTTTGATACTGGGTAATAATATTTGTAAATTGATCGATCTCGTTCTCCAGGCACCCGGCTTCCTCTTCGAGGTGCATTTTTTCTGCTAACGCTTCGCGCGCCATGTCTTCCCTCCCTTTTTCAACAGCAAGCCTGGCTTTTGCTCCCCAGTTTTCTGTCCGGCGTTTTGCTTCCTCGTGCGCACGAGTTATCCGTTTTTGACTGGCCATCGCACCCGCACAGGAGGCTTTGATTTCTACCAGCGTGTCTTCCATCTCCTGGATCATCAGCTTGATCAGCTTCTCCGGATCTTCAGCCTTCTCCAACATCGAATTTATGTTGGAACTGATTATGTCTCTAAATCGTGAAAATATTCCCATTTTTTCTCCTTTGGTAAGTTAATGCTGCAGCCCTTTATTGCAGTCCCTGTGCCAATTTCCACGTCTGTCTGTAAGTGGCTAATCTCTATTAAGTTATAAATTAGGCTTGAATTTTGTTACAGGTTAAATTTACTAATAATATGTTAATATAACTAAAATTTATAATAATTAACCAATAATCGATTTGTCAGAGCGCAGTAACATCACGGATGCCTTAGGGGAATCAGAGGCATTCATTCATTTTCAGGAGAGGCTGTCACGGGCTGCAGGTGTTGAAAGACCCTTGCTGATCGTCGGGGAGCGGGGCACGGGTAAGGAATTAGCAGCGTCGCGCCTGCACTTTTTATCTCCTCGCTGGGAGGGGCCGATGGGCTCGCTTAATTGTGCGGCCCTGGCGCCATCGGTGCTCGAGTCGGAGTTATTTGGCCATGAAGCGGGCGCTTTTACGGGGGCTATTCAGAAACGGATAGGGCGTTTTGAAGCGGCGGCAGGTGGGACCTTGTTTCTCGATGAGATTGGTCTCCTCCCCATGGAGGTTCAGGAAAAAATTTTACGGGTAGTTGAGTACAAATCATTTGAGCGGGTGGGAGGATCCTCTCCTGTAGAGGTTGACGTCCGTATCATAGGGGCGACGAATGTGGATCTGCCTGCGCTGGTTAAGGGGGAAAGATTCAAAAGAGACCTGCTCGATCGATTGTCATTTGAAGTGCTGTTTCTCCCTCCCCTTCGTGAGCGTCATGGTGATATCGCGCTTCTTGCTTATCATTTTTCAGCGCGCATGGCACAGGAATTAGGACGCGAGGGGATTCCTGAATTCAGTGAAAAAGCCTTGTCAGATTTGGAGAACTACACATGGCCGGGCAATATCAGGGAATTGAAAAATGTCGTCGAGCGAGCGGTCTATCAGGCCGAAGGCGACAGCATTACGAACATAAATTTTGATCCTTTTGTCTCCCCATTTTCTTCTCTTCGCGGACAGGTGGAAGAGGACCCGCAAAGCGGAGTAACTAAGGGAGCTGATATGATAAACATACCCCTGGAAGAAGCGGTTAGAGCGGTTGAAATGAAAGCGCTTCAGCAGGCGCTCGAGCGCTCACACTATCACCAGGGCAGGGCGGCACAATATTTAGGGATGACCTATCATCAATTCCGCGGTCTTTATCGTAAATATAGACAGAAAATAGAGCTGCCATTAAATCCCTGACCCCGCTGAAAAAATCTTCCCCCTTGTTACATAAACAGGGGCCCGCCCGCTTAGAGAAAGAACTAAAAATCGATAGCCCCGAGTGATTCGAATACGGGTACGCCGCAGGCCTCAAGTTTCAGGTGGTGTTGGTGACCGTGGCTGTCAAGGGCACAGTCTATGCCGCATGCTGTAGCCACTTCAAAATCATGGTCCGTGTCCCCTATAAGTAATATCTCGTGGCGATCATAATCGAGCGAATGGATACATTGAAGACCAAGTTCAACTTTACCCTCGGCGTGAATGTTGGTCAGGCCCATGAGGTTTTGGAAATAGGGAGTCAGTCCATAGTGTTCTATTATTTCCACGAGGCGCTCCTGCAGCGAGGCAGAGAGAATAGATTGGGACCGACCTGCTTGAACATTAGACCCAAGGATTTCACATACGTCGCTATGCAGATTACATTCCTCGCGGCGACGATCATATACCTCATTGAATTCGACACTTAAGGTATCGAAGGATTCGACATCGAGATCAAATCCTAACCGCTCATAATACTCGATGATCGGAAAATCGAACTGCGCGCGGTATGACTCCCTCGATACCGCGGGCATCTGACGGTTTTGAAGAATACTGTTAAGCACTTCAACACATAGCCAGGTATCATCAAACAATGTACCGTTCCAGTCCCAGATTATGTGTTTGTAATTCGTATTGGCCACGACCATTTATTATTGAAAATAAGAGGATCGCTATTGCCTTTCAACCAAAGAGTCTCAACTTGATTACTTATTTCTTTGCCGTTACTGTATTTTGTTATTAATATTACCGCCGTTTTTAATTTGATAAAATGATCACTGAAGGACAAGTAGCGCATTTCAATACCTTTGGATTTCTCCTTCTCAAGCAGGTTTATTCACCGGCGGAGATGGAGGCGATTACCCGTGAATTTGAAGGGTTGATCGAGAAAGGGGAAGCGAATCCCAAACAAGCCGAAAGAGGAGTGACAAACGTTACGTCTATTATCGAAATGAGTCCCCGCCTGACTGAACTTGCGATAGACGATCGTATTTATGGGACAATTGAGCAATTACTTGAACCGGGATTTATCTGGTCGGGGTCGGAGGGCCAGCGAGGTCGTGTCTTTGCCTCCTGGCACGCGGATCGACCGGGGATGGAAGAATTATTTTATACGCGTATCAAGGTTCATCTCTACCTTGACGCCACGACGAAAGACACCTGTGCATTGCGCGTCATTCCCGGGTCGCAGCGTTCACCTTATCACGATCTACTGCAACCGCTCATCCATTATCACTTTAATCTTAATGAGGAGAATGATAATACATCCCCCCACCCTTTCGGAATAAAGGGACCGGACATGCCCTGCCATGTCGTCGAATCTAATCCCGGGGATATCGTTTTTTTTAATCAAAGTGTCATGCATGCCGTCTATGGCGAATTGGTTAATAAACGGCGTTATATAGCTTTGAAATTCGCGGATAAACCAACCACTGAGAGGCATGTAGCATCCTTGAAGAAATGGTCTGAGTATACTTTGCACCCCGAGGAAGTATTTCTCAAAAGTGATCATCCCCGAATCCGCAATATGGTCGAAGGTTTAGTAGAGCTCGCTTCATAACCTCACAACCCCATTCATGGACTAATCTTTTAGCTAATGATCAGTGAGGGACAGTGTGCGCATTTTAAAACTTTTGGATTTTTAATTCTCAAGCAGGCATTTTCATCGGAAGAGATGGAGGTTATCACCCGCGATTTCGATCTGATAATGGAGAAGGAAGAGGAGCAGCCATCCGATAATGAAAAAAAAGTTAAGAATGTCGTGCCATTTGTCGAAAAACTCCCTCAACTGGCGCGACTTGCCGAAGACGATCGTATTTACGGAACGATGGAAAAATTACTCGGGCCCGGATTCATCTGGGCGGGATCCGAAGGTCAAAATGGGCGCGCCAGCGCAGATTGGCACACGGACCGGCCGGGGGAGGCCGAACTTTTTTTCACGCGAATTAAAACGCACATTTACCTGGATGTCACAACTGAAGATGCCGGTGCGCTGCGTGTCATCCCCGGTTCGCATCGCATGCCACTACACGAAGTTCTTGTCACGCAACTTTTAAAATATTATTTTAAACAGAGTGCGACCGAAGATGTGCCCATTGCCTCTAATGCCCTGGGGGTCACCGGTCCCGGGATGCCGTCTTTCTCCCTTGAATCCACGCCCGGAGATATTGTATTTTTTAATCAGAGTTTGTTTCATGCGGTCTATGGGGGGAAGGGAAGGCAGCGTCGTTATATTGCCCTTAAGTTCGCGGAATATCCCGCGACCGATAAGCACATCGCGTCATTGCGGAAATGGACCGAGTACGTATTTCATCCGGATGAGGTGTTTCTCAATAGCGACCGTCCCCGCATTCGCGGCATGATCGATGGTCTCTTAGGGCTCACCTCTTAATAGCGCGAATATTTTTTTATACCCGGCTCCGGGTCGCGATGCAAAGATGACAACGATGGCGCCCATGACAAGCAGTGTGCTGGCGAGATAAAAAGCGACGCTTGGAAATTCATTGAGAATATAGACACCCATAAAACCGGCGAAAATGAATTGACTGAGAGCAATGATGGATACGCTTTGACCGCGTAGATGTTTAAGAGAATAATTAAAAATGCTGTGCCCTATGACCGTGGGAATAAGGGCCAGTGCGAAGATTAATCCCAAATCGCGCGCGTCATAATCGTGAACACTAGCGGCGGCCGTGAATCCACTTTGCTGCGCCATAAAATAAATGAGCAGTGTAAATAAACCGGCAATCAGGTAAAGTGGAACGACATAAAGCCAGAGTGAAGGAATGTCCCGATTCTTGCGTCCCCACACGATGTAAAACGCGTAAAACAGCATCGAGACAAAACAGATGATATCGCCAAGGGCATATTTTATATTGAGTCGGTAGTCGGCGAATCCCAAAACGGCCACGCCCGCCAGGGAGAGGAAAGTGCCATAACACTCGGCCCGATTGATAACTTCACGTATCATGAAATAGAGGAGGAAAGGGGTAATGACCGGAAGCATATTTACAATAAGCGTCGAATTTGAGACGGGGGTTAGACGCGCGCCGATGGTCCACGTGATAAAATGAATTCCCAAAAACATACCGGGCATCAGGGTTCGCCGTAATGACGATACCCTGTATTGACCCGCATGGCTTTTCAGCGCCCTGAAGAATAAGGGAAGGAGCACCACTCCTGCGATGAGGGACCGATAACTGGCAAGCAGGACAGGATCGGTGTGACTTAACTTAACGAAGAGAGCGGAAGTCGAGGCGGCAAATACGCCGATGAATAATATAAGGTAGTAAAAAAACATGCCTTTGTGGTTATCCTATCATTGACTCATCGGAAGCGAGCTTTCGATTTATTATTCATCTTTCACCAGGGACTTCAGCCATTGATTTTAAAGCCGTAATATTAAGAGATAAGGAGAAAATTAGTTAACTGAACATTTTTTCACGTTTAGGCTTGAACCCTTTTAAAAACTTGCGAAATTGGTAATATCATTAACCGAATTATAACTTTCACACTACAGAATTATGGCAAGGGGATCAGGGAGTAAAACTCAGTCTAACGGCAGCGACAACAACAGCCTTAACCTCGCGCTGTCCGCAATTAATAAGCAATTTGGTGAGGGTGCGATTATGCGCATGGGTGATGCCACCCGCATGAATGTGTCCGTTCTTTCCACGGGATCAGTAGCTATAGATCTTGCCCTCGGGGTGGGCGGACTCCCCCGGGGTCGAATCTGCGAAATATATGGGCCCGAGAGCGGGGGTAAGACGACCATGTGCCTGAGCCTCATTGCCTACGCTCAGAGAAATGGCGGCAACGCGGTTTTTATCGATGTCGAACATGCGCTCGACCCCAAGTATGCCCGCACCGTCGGTGTCGATCTTGACAATTTGATGATTTCTCAACCGGAAAGCGGTGAAGATGCCCTCAATATCACCGAGACACTTATCCGTTCAGGGGCCATCGACGTGATCGTTGTCGATTCCGTGGCCGCGCTTGTTTCCAAGCATGAACTCGATGGGCAGATGGGTGATGCCACCGTGGGCCTGCAGGCAAGATTGATGAGCCAGGCGATGCGGCGACTAACCGCGGCGATCAGCAGGTCGCAGTGCGTCTGTCTCTTTACCAATCAGATTCGTGAGAAAATTGGAGTCATGTTCGGTAACCCGGAAACCCAGCCCGGGGGGCGCGCCCTGAAATTTTCCGCAACCGTCCGCATGGATATCCGGCGTATCGGCGCGATCAAAGATACTTCAGGAAAAGTTATTGGTAACCGGACGCGCTTGAAAGTGGTGAAAAATAAAGTGGCTCCACCCTTTACTGAATGTGAATTTGACATCATGTACGATGAAGGCATTTCTCAAACCGGCTCCGTTCTCGACCTCGGAATTGAACATAAAATGCTCGAGAAAAAAGGGTCTTGGATTTCTTATAATGGGGAGATGATCGGACAGGGCCGCGAGGCTGCGAAGCAGTATCTATCAGAGAATAAAGAGCTGATGGATAATCTGCTTCAAGAGATTTTAGGTAAAGTAACGGTCGCCGGGGGCAGCGTTTTAGCGGAAGCTAAATCTGAGGATAGCTGACTTCCTCCCTGCGGGGGTCCTTTTCGCAAGACCGTAGGCCATGGCTTTAAATGATACTATTGTCGCGCTGTCCACTCCTGCCGGGGAATCGGCGCTCGCCCTTATTCGCCTCTCGGGTCCGCTCTGCGGCACATTGGTAACCGCGGTTTTTAATCACCCTACCCCGCTTTCGCGACAAGCCTGCTTAGCCGAATATCGCGACCTGGAGGAGCGGTCCCTCGATACCGTGATCTACGTTTTTTATGAAGAGGGAGCGTCTTTCACCGGTGACGCGACACTGGAAATATCCTGCCACGGCAATCCACTCATCATTCAGAAAATAACCGAGGATTTAATTCAACGGGAATGTCGCATGGCCGAACCCGGGGAATTTACGCGTACCGCCTTTCTCAACGGACGCATGGATTTAAGCCAGGCCGAAGCGGTTATTGATCTTATTCGTGCCCGTAGTGACAAGGCCCTTGAGGTGGCAAAAAATCAGCTCGATGGATCGGTGCGCAATAAGATTATCAGTTTAACCGATTCATTATTGCAGGTCATCGCGCACTTTGAAGCTTATATCGATTTTCCCGAAGAAGACCTGCCCCCTGAAGATGAAGAAGGCCCATTGCGTGAACTCAATTTGCTGCGGAATGAAATGGAGCGGATGATAGCCACAGGTCAGTACAGCACCCTGCTCCACGATGGAGTAAAAACCGTTATCGTTGGTCAGCCTAATGTCGGGAAAAGCAGCTTGCTCAACGCTTTGATCGGTAGAGAACGCGCTATTGTCAGCGTGGAACCGGGTACGACACGCGACTATATCGAGGAGCGGGTTATCATCGATTCCCACTTTCTTCGTGTCATCGACACGGCCGGATTCCATGAATCCAGCTCTGCCGTCGAACACCTGGGAATGAAAAAAACGAGAGAACAACTCGAGAGCGCCGATTTTAAACTGCTCGTCATAGACAGTACCGTCCCCTCACCTCAATTGCCCGACGATGTCCTCCCGCAGATTGTTAATGGAGCCACTCTCGTCATCGAAAATAAGATAGATCTACCTGATAGTCAAAGGCATACAGATTTTATCCCCGACTTGCCCCACTGTCGCGTCTCCGCCCTCACCGGAGAGGGCATAAAAGAAGCAGAAACTGTTATAATTCAATTACTTAAGAAAGATGTAGAAGCCCCGACCGAAGATACGGTAATCGTCAGTGTAAGGCATGCCCATGCCTTGAGGGAGGCGAAAACGCACCTCCATGCCGCGCTCCAGAAAATTGAGAAGGGTGATGCCCCTGAATTGATCGTCAGTGATCTGAGATCATCCATGGGAGAACTCAGCGAGATTACGGGCAAAATTGATAATGAAGCGATGCTCGACAAGTTGTTTCAATCCTTTTGCATTGGCAAATGAGAGTAGGATCCCAGCAACCTTATGAGGTTATAATCTGTGGGGCCGGCCATGCCGGTTGTGAAGCGGCGCTGGCTTCCGCCCGCATGGGCGCGGAGTCTCTTATCCTCACCGGTAATTGTGATACCATTGCGCAGATGAGCTGCAACCCGGCGATTGGGGGTCAGGCCAAGGGACATATGGTGAGAGAAATCGACGCCCTCGGCGGAGAGATGGCCATTAATACCGATACTACAGGAATACAATTTCGGCTCCTTAACCGGTCTCGGGGACCCGCGGTGCAGGCGCCACGTGCGCAGTGTGATAAAAAGGCCTACCAGTTTCGCATGAAACACAGCCTGGAATTGCAAAAAAATCTGACCCTGTTTCAGGTGCTGGTCACCGGCCTCATCGCTAAAGAAGGGCGTGTCGTCGGTGTACGCACGAATCTGGGGGTCGATTTCTATGGGAAAAATGTCGTCGTCACCACCGGCACCTTTCTCCGCGGCTTAATGCATGTTGGCGCCAATAAGAATGAAGGGGGAAGGATGGGGGACTTCAGCGCGAAAGGGCTTTCGGCCAGTTTTCTTGAAGCGGGAATCGAACTCGAGCGACTGAAAACCGGGACGCCGCCGAGAATTCTCGGGCAGAGCATCAATTTTACCGATCTCGAGGAACAGAAAGGGGACGAGGACATCGCGCTCTTTGCCTTCTATGATCAGCGGGATAAAGATGAATTGTTCCACGTGGAACATTCCGGGCAAAAGCGGGAGGGATGGACCCCCGGAGAAGATCAGGTCTCCTGCTGGATCACCTATACCACTGAGGAGACGGAACGGATCGTCCGGGACAATCTTTCCCAGTCGGCGATGTATAGCGGTGAGGTAACCGGAGTGGGGCCACGTTATTGCCCCAGCATCGAGGACAAAATAGTGCGCTTCGCGGACAAGCCCCGGCACCGCTTATTTTTGGAGCCCGAGGGGCGTCACACCGATGAATGGTACATCAACGGCCTCTCCACCAGTCTCCCGCTGGAGGTGCAGATTCCCATGATACAATCGATTACCGGCCTGGAGCAGGCTGTGATTATGCGGCCCGCCTATGCCGTAGAATACGATTTTGCGCCCCCCACCCAGCTACACCCCTCCCTGGAATCAAAAAAAGTGGAGAATCTGTTTTTTGCCGGTCAGATAAATGGGACTTCCGGCTATGAGGAAGCGGCTGCCCAGGGGCTGGTCGCCGGGATCAATGCCGTTTTAAAATTACGAAATGAAGACCCCTTGATCGTAGGACGCCACGAGGGTTATCTCGGGGTGCTCATCGATGATCTCGTGACAAAAGGAACGAGCGAACCCTACCGGATGTTCACCAGTCGGGCCGAATACCGGCTACTATTTAACCACGGCAGTGCCGATATACGTCTTATTCATCACGCCGAAAAGTACAACCTTATTAATGACAAAAGAAAAACTAAGGTAAATCTTAAGAAAATAGCCGTTCTGTCCTGGCTGGACCGCCTGGAGAGTGAAAGCGGTGAAGGGGGTAAGTTCGGCGACTGGATTCGACGGGGAGGTGATGAAGGGGTCTTGCCCGATGAATATAAGGTTTTGAATCAACCGATCCGCGAAGAAATTCTATACCGCATCCGCTACCAGGGCTACCTCCAGAGAGAACTCAAGCTGATCGAAAGGATGAGGAATTTGGAACGGATTAAAATTCCAAAAGGTTTTGATTATCAAGAAATTAAAGGATTAAGGAAGGAGGGAGCCCAGAAACTGGAAAGGGTGCGCCCCTTCAGCCTGGGTCAAGCCAGTCGTATAAGTGGCGTGAACCCTGCCGACATCAGTATTCTTATGGTGGCAATCGGGGCCTATCGTCCTGAATAATCTATAAAGCGTCAGTCTGTCACAGAAAGTGAGTGTATGTAATCAGCGGGTTTAGATTGGGTAAAAATGGCACTATTATTTTATAAATCGTTGAATACTATATGTTTATTAAAAAATAGCGGGAAACCCGTTTACGTGATGGGTAAGGGGAGATGAAAGCGTCTTACCAGAGTGTCCTCGAACGGGAGAAAGCGAGACGGGTACGGCTGGCTGAACAATGTGGGGAGCTGATTCCGGAGAGCTCCTCGATTGTTCTCGAAATCGGATGTGGGCACGGCCATTTTTTAGCGGCCTACGCGGAGTCACATCCCCGGGATTACTGCGTTGGGATAGACTTGATAAACAAGCGCTTGGAGAAATCAAACCGGAAACGCGAAAAGGGGAGGCTGGAAAATTTGCATTTTCTCAAAGCGGAGGGAAACGAATTTCTCGATGCCCTCCCGCCGGGGGTGCAGCTCGAGAGAATATTTATTATCTTTCCTGATCCCTGGCCAAAAAAACGCCATCACAAGCGGCGCCTGATACAAACTGAATTTTTAAATACTCTGGCTTCACACACCCCTCAAGGTGGGGAACTCTACTTTCGCACCGATCATCAACCCTATTATGAATGGACGGTATTCATGATTGAGACCCATCCCCTTTGGTCACTAGAGACGGCAACGGCATGGCCATTTGAGAGAGATACTTTTTTTTCGGAAATTCTCGGACCGCACGCCTCTCTCATAGCCCGGCGGAGATAAGCCGGTTATTGCCGACTTTCGAATGGCTATCATGCCTTAATGATAAATTCAAAATTCACCGCAGAGACGCAAAGCACGCAAAGTTTATGTTTCGAATTTTGGTTTAGTAATGTTCAATAGCTAAATTTCAGAGACAATTACGCTTTGAGCTCAGCGCCTCAGCAGTTACTATTTATTTTCTAATTCCTTGAGGACTTAAATCAGTACAGGGATTGGAATTGAAAAGTGTTCAAACCCATTCAATAAATAGGATAAGAGCCAACTGGCCCAGTATCGCCAGTCCCAGCACACTATAAATAATTAGGGTGAAACGATCCTTGGCAAAGGAGCGTAGGTGGGAATCCACCTCGGGACCCGCGTTTTTACCCTCCTCGTTTCGCGCGCTGCCCTGGCGGTCGCTTTTCAGTGCATAGAGGCGACTCGTTACATCTTCCGTTTTTGCCATAGATAGTCCTGGAATAAATTCACGGCATTACCATGGGGAGTCAGCGGGGGTTTTAGTATTAGAAATATTAATTTAAAAAATGTGTTGTATAATTAATAAGAATATGCTTAAAAATCGGAGATTGACGCTTATCACCTATTATACATTGGTTTTTAAGATTTTAAAATAAAACTTTCACCCTTGAAGAATAGATGCCAAGAATTGCTGTTTTCTTTTTTATTCTAGCGAGCGCAATGGTTTCGCTGGAGGGAGCTGAGGGGGGGCAGAGTGTATCGCCTTCAGCTTATAAATTGACAGAAATTATTGGGTTTCCGATCACTAATGCGATACTGACGAGTTGGGTATTTTCCCTGATCATCATTTTAGTTTTTCGCAAATTTGCGGGAAAACCGAAGCTCATTCCCTCGGCCGGTCAGGCGGTCATAGAAAGCCTGGTTTTGGGAATCAGGGAAATTGTTGTCCCGATTATAGGTAAGCACATGGTTAAACCGGCATTTCCCCTGCTCATCGGTTTCTTTACCTTTATCCTGATTCAGAACTGGAGCGGATTAATTCCCGGGGTAGGGACCTTTGGATTTTATGATGAGCATGGCCACCTCAACTACTGGTTTCGTCCCGGCAATGCGGATCTTAATATGACCATAGCCCTAGCCATCGTGGCATTCACCGCATGGGTGTATTTAATATTAAAATACGCGGGCCCCAAAGCAATCGCCTACGATCTCTTCGGGAACAAGGCGGAAAAGGGTGAAGTGCCGGCAGCGATCTATTATTTTTTATTTGTCATTTTTTTCGGCGTCGGATTAATCGAAATTATTTCCATTCTTTTACGACCCGTCTCGTTGTCATTCCGACTTTTTGGAAACATGTTCGGCGGGGAAAATCTTCTCACGAGTATGACCGGCCTGGTGGGTTACCTTGTCCCCATACCGTTCTATTTTCTGGAGCTCCTCATCGGGGTGGTGCAGGCCCTTGTCTTCACTCTCCTCGTGGCCGTATACATTGGGCTCATCTGCAATCATGAAGGAGAGGAACATGCGCACTAAGAAAAAAGAAATAGATTTCTCAATCGGGACCATGCCAGCAAAGGCAGAGCAACGCGCGTGGGCGATTGGGAATTAGTTAAGAATACAAAAAAGGAAAAAAAATGATAATAGATCTAATTGCACAGATAGATGGAAATATACAGGGCGGTCTCGGCTGTCTTGCCGCTGCTATTGGCGTTGGCCTCGTCGGCGCTAAAGGAGCTGAAGCTGTGGGGCGCAATCCCGGCGCTTCGGGAAAGATTCTCGTCCAGTCAATTATTGGCATGGCCTTGGCGGAGGCAATTGCCTTTTACGCCCTGTTTCTATAAACCAGGATTTGACGCGCGGTCGCGTTAAGGCGCGACCGCGCCTTACCTAAACCTACATTGCTATGATTGAAATGATACCAGTGATTGCCGCACAAGTGGCCGTGGAACATGCAGAGGAGGCCGGTGCCATCAGCGAACTCGCCGGTCAATTCGGCGTCGATTGGAAGTTTCTCATCGCGCAGGTGGTTAACTTTTGTTTCGTTGCTTTTCTTCTTTATAAATTTGCCTTCAAACCTGTTCTCTTATCCATCGACGAACGTCAGAAGAAGATTGCCGACGGGCTGCAGTACGCCGAAGAGATGAAGCGAAAACTGGTCGAGTCGGAACAACAGCAAAAAGAAACCTTGAAACAAGCGCAGCAGGACGCGCAGAAGATCATCGAAGAAGCGCGTGAGAGCAGTAAAGAGGTAATGGAGAGACAGACCCAGGAGGCTGTCGCTAAAGCGGAAGATATTCTGGTTAAAGCGCAGGAGTCTATTGAATTGGAGCACACCAAAATGCTCACTGAAGTGCGCCGTGAAATTTCCCGTCTCGTCGTTCAGACCACGGCGAAAGTGCTTGGCAAGGAATTGTCGGATGAAGAGCGTACAAATTACAGCGAATCGGCGGCTAAAGAACTGACGGCCACCGATTCCTGATCCTTAAATCCCATGCTGAGCTCGAATAAACAACTCGTTCAATACGCTAAAAAGCTGGTGCAGATCAGCCTCGAAAACGGTCAGGTCTCCGAAGAGAAAGTGAACGCCGTATTACAAAACGTGGTTGGCAGGTCGCCCCGAATGCTGAAAACGGTTCTCAAACTCTATCTTTATTTTCTTAAAAGAGAGCTGCGCAAAAGCCAGGCCGTTATCGAGTACTCCGGTGAGATTTCTCCTGACAGCGTCGCCGCCATTGAAAAAAATTTATCCGAACGTTATGGTCGAACGGTTACCGCGACCTTATCTGAAAATCCAGAGTTAATCGCCGGCCTGCGCGTCAGTGTCGCCGATGATGTTTACGACGCTACAGTTGCAGGCAACCTCAATAATCTTTCCCAATCAGTAAATTGATGTCTAATAGAAAGCTTTAATAAAAAAATAAGATATGAGCACAATCATTGAACAGATCGAAGAGGAAATCGCGAAGTTGGAAACAACGACGGTAAAAGAGAATACCGGTAACATAATCTCGGTGGCCGATGGAGTGGCTAAAATAGATGGGCTCTCCGAGGTCATGTATAACGAGATGATCGAATTTCCCGGTAATATCTACGGCATTGCCTTAAACCTTGAAGAGGATGAAGTAGGCACCGTCATCCTCGGTGACCCCAGTCACCTTAAAGAGGGCGATGAAGTCAAAACTACCGGACGACTCCTCTCTGTTCCTGTGGGCAAGGCGTTGCTCGGACGCGTCGTCGATGCCACCGGTGAACCCTTAGATGGAAAGGGTCCGATTGCCACCGATGAGACCTATCCGGTTGAGAAAATAGCGCCCGGAATTTTACCCCGAGAGTCTGTCAATCAACCGGTACAAACGGGGATCATGCCCATTGATGTCATGACCCCGGTGGGTCGGGGCCAACGTGAACTTATCATTGGCGACCGTTCAACGGGCAAAACCACGATCGCTATCGACACCATTATCAACCAGGCTAAGATCAACAAGCAAGGTGAAGCAAGTGGGGATGCCGACTTCAGACCGCTTTACTCCATATACGTCGCCATCGGTCAGAAAAACGCGAACATTGCGCGGACCCTTGGTGTGCTCGAAAATCATGGCGCCTTGGAATACACTATCATTGTCACCGCCCCCGCGTCAGATAATCCCGCGAACCAGTATATCGCTCCTTATTCCGGGTGTGCCATGGGCGAGTGGTTCCTCGAAAATGGTATGGATGCCCTGATAGTTTACGATGATCTTTCGAAGCACGCAGTCGCTTATCGCCATATATCACTGATTCTTAAAAGACCGTCCGGGCGCGAAGCTTTTCCCGGCGATGTGTTCTACCTCCACTCACGCCTCCTGGAGCGTTCTGCGCGTCTCAATGAAGATAATGGCAACGGGTCGCTTACCGCCCTGCCCATTATTGAAACGCAGGCGAGCGATGTTTCGGCTTATATTCCGACAAATGTCATATCGATCACCGACGGTCAGATTTATCTCGAGCCCGATCTCTTTAACCAGGGAATACGTCCGGCTATCTCGGTCGGGCTTTCTGTCTCCCGTGTGGGATCTGCCGCGCAGATTAAAGCGATCAAACAGGTAGCGGGAAAAGTAAAACTCGAGCTGGCGCAATTCGGTGAGCTTCAAGCCTTCGCCCAGTTCGGATCCGATCTCGATGCCAGGACCAAGGCTCAACTCGACCGGGGATCACGGATTGTTGAACTCTTTAAGCAACCGGCATTTTCATCGATACCCGTTGAAATACAACTGGGCTTACTCTGGACCATGCAGAACGGTTATTTCGATGATATCGAAGTGAGTAAAATCGTTGCCGCGAGTGAGAACCTGCAGGAGTTTTTCAGCTCACGTAAGGGCGATTTGATGAGCAAGGTCCTGGCTGAAAAAGAGCTGACCGATGAAATAGAAGAGGGCCTTAAAACAGCGATTGAAGAATGGAAGTTAACATTCAGCTGATTCAATTCCTAATTCATCATTCCTAATTTTTAATTCTTAATCTAACCCAATGGCCAATACCCGCGATATCAGGCGACGTATCAAGTCGGTAAAAAACACCGCTCAGATTACACGAGCGATGCAGCTTGTCGCGGCTTCTAAAATGAAACGCGCCCAGGAAAGTGCCTTAGCCGGACGACCCTATGCTGTGTTGCTGGCGGAAATATTGAGCAAGTTGGGAGGAAGGGTGAGTGATATAAAACATCCTTTTCTTGAAGAGCGTGAGGTTACCACGCGCGGTATTCTTGTCGTCAGCACCGACAAAGGACTTTGCGGCGCCCTCAACTCCAATGTTTTTCGTCGCATCACGGAAATAGAAGGTGAGGCCCGGTTTGTCGCCATTGGCCGTAAAGCTTCACAATTCCTCAGCCGGACGCGTCGGGAACTGCTCGCTGAATTTACCATTTCTGATCGTGTCCCCTTTTCTGAGGTGCGATTGCCCGTCGAGTTTTTGATTAATGCTTACCTTGAAGGTAGTGTGGATACGGTAGAATTACTCTATCCGCGATACGTTAATCCTCTTGTTCAGGACCCGATACTTTATCCCCTTATACCGATCGAGAACTTGACCAGTGTCATAGATAAACTGGGTCATCAATTGGGTGAAGCCCCGCTTGCTGACGATGAGCGTGAAATTCATTTCGAACCCGAAGCCGGGACCATCCTGGGAGAGCTCCTTCCCCTGTTTATCAAACAGCAGGTTTACCAGACCGTCCTCGAAGCAAAAGCTTCCGAACACAGTGCGCGAATGGTTGCCATGAAATCCGCGACAGACAATGCCAACAGCCTCGTCGATGATCTTTCGCTGCAATATAACAAAGCACGCCAGGCTGCGATCACTCAGGAAATTCTCGAAATCTCAGCGGCGACGAGCGCCGCAGCAAATTAGGAATTATGAAGTAAGAATTATGAATGAAGAATTTAACTCGAAATAATTAAATTAGCTCCATCTAAGTAACCAAAAAAAAATCAAAAAAATACTTAATTCAACATTCATAATTCCTAATTAACTATTAGTGAGTGACGATCTTGATTTAAAAGAGAGAACCTTAAATTTTGCGCGACAGATTATAAAATACTATACGACACTACCAAAGACAGCAGATGCACAAGTTATTGGAAAACAAATGCTCAGTTCGGGAACTTCGATTGGAGCCAATTATCGCGAAGCCTATCGCGCACGTTCGAAGGCCGAGTTTATTGCGAAAATGGGAGACTGCCTGAAAGAACTCGATGAAACCGACTATTGGCTGGAACTAATAGAAAAACAAAACCACATCACATCAAAAAAACCAGAATCCATTCGCGACGAAACAAATCAGTTAATAGCTATTTTCGTAACCATAATAAAAAAAACAAAATCCAATTCATAATTCTAAATTCATAATACTTAATTTATCCAACCATGAGTAACATAGGAAAAATCATCCAAGTCATTGGTGCGGTCGTCGATGTTCAGTTCGACGAAAATAAGATACCAGAAATATATCAAGCCCTCGAGTGCAAATATAATGTGGGCGATGAAGAAAAGAGTGTGATACTCGAAATTCAACAGCATCTCGGCGAAGGCATGGTACGTAGCGTCGCGATGTCTTCCACCGAAGGTCTGGTTCGCGGGATGGATGCTGTCGATACGGGGAACTTCATCCAGGTGCCCGTAGGGGAAGGGGTCCTCGGTCGGGTCTTCAACGTCATCGGTGAAGCGGTTGATGAACGCGGCCCTGTAAATTTTGACAAGAAATATCCCATTCATCGTCCAGCGCCCGCCCTTATCGAGCAGGACACGCAGGCGCAGATTTTAGAGACGGGGATCAAAGTCATTGATCTGATTTGCCCCTTTATCAAGGGGGGAAAAGTAGGGGCCTTTGGTGGCGCCGGTGTGGGTAAGACCGTTGTCATCATGGAGCTCATTAATAACATTGCCAAAGCTCACGGCGGGTACTCAGTTTTTTGCGGAGTGGGGGAGCGTTCCCGTGAAGGGAATGAACTTTACCATGAAATGTCCGATGCGGGGGTTATCGACCAGAAAGACCTCTCAAAATCCAAGGTTGCCCTTTGCTATGGTCAGATGAACGAACCGCCCGGTGCCCGCATGCGGGTCGGTCTTTCCGGATTGACCATGGCTGAATATTTTCGGGATGAAAAAAACCAGGATGTGCTTCTTTTTGTCGACAATATATTTCGTTTCTCACAGGCCGGTTCCGAAGTGTCTGCCCTCCTTGGTCGCTCACCCTCGGCGGTGGGCTATCAGCCCACTCTTTCCCAGGAAATGGGGATTTTACAGGAACGCATTACGTCGACGAAGAAAGGTTCTATCACTTCCTTCCAGGCAATATATGTTCCCGCTGATGACTTAACCGATCCGGCTCCGGCGAATACCTTTGCTCATCTCGATTCGACGATCGTGCTCGAACGCCGCATCGCTGAGTTGGGTATCTATCCTGCCGTCGACCCGTTAGCCTCTACTTCTAATGCGCTCGACCCCGCGATCGTGGGTGAAGATCACTTTCTGGTTGCGCGAGGGGTGCAAACCGTTCTTCAGCGGTATAAAGATCTCACCGATATCATCGCTATTCTCGGCCTCGATGAACTTTCACCTGAGGACAGGCAAACGGTTTTCCGCGCGCGCAAAATCCAAAAGTTCCTCTCCCAACCTTTCAATGTCGCCGAGGTCTTTACCGGCTATGCCGGCGTCTATGTTTCGGTCGCGGACACGATCAACGGATTCAAAATGATACTTGATGGTGAACTCGATGATATCGCCGAAAATGATTTTTATATGAAAGGCGGGATGGATACCGTGATGGCTTCTGCGGAAGCAAATTAGAGGGTTTTATGCTTAAGGATACTTTGATCTATGTCACTGCTGATTGAAATAGTTACACCTGAAAAAGTCGTTTTCAGTGATAAGGCCGACTCGGTTGTCTTACCGACAACCGAAGGGGAACTGGGGGTCCTCGCCGGACATATTCCCCTCCTCACTGCACTGGCTCCTGGAGAGTTGCAGGTTCTTACCGAGGGGAAAACCGAATACCTCACTGTGGACAAGGGTTTCGCGCAGGTCTTGGGGGATAAGGTGTCGGTCCTTACCGAAGGTGCGATAGATGTCGAAGCGATTGATCTATCCGCGGTGGAAGATGCGCAATTACGAGCGGAGAAAGCGCTCGCCGAAGCGGCGGATCAGAAATTGGATCCTGCGGAGGTTGAACAATTGGAAACGATAGTCCGGTTCTCCCTCGCGCAAAAGCTGGCCAAAGAAAGAAGGCCTTAGGTCTTTAATCCTTAAAGATTATTCTGAAACAAAAAATAATTGTATGAAAAATCCTGTTCGTGAAAAACTAAGCCGGGGTAAAGTCTCGATCGGCTCATGGCTCAATCTCGGCTCGCCCCTGGCGGGCGAAGTGATGGCTGATGCTGGATTTGAATGGCTGACCGTCGATGCCGAACACACGGCTTATGACCTCTCGCTCATTGCCGATACTTTTCGCGGTATTGATGCCCGCGGTGCGGTCTCCTTTGTTCGCGCCTGGGACCACGATCCGGTAACCATGGCCCGGCTTCTCGACGCCGGAGCCTACGGTATTGTCATTCCCCATGTCAGCACTCCCGAGCAAGCGGCAGGTATCGCGAGTGCCATGCGCTACCCACCGGTGGGTATACGCTCCAGTGGAACCGGACGGATGGCGACTTTTGGCAGTGATTATAAGGCGACGGCCAACGATGAAATCATGTGCATGCCGCAAATCGAAGACATGGAAGGGATCAATAACGCCGAGGCAATCATGTCCCTGGAAGGGGTAGATGTCGGCTTTCTCGGACCCGGTGACCTGTCCATGTCCATGGGGCTGGAACCGGGCCATCCCGACCATGAAGCCGCCATCCAGAAATTTTTGGCCGCCTGTAAAAAAATGGGAAAGCCCGCTGGAATTCCCACCTCTTTTGAAGCAGCCCAGCAGCGGATTGATGAAGGTTTTCTCATGATTGATGTTTCCAACGAGCTCGCAATTCTCTCGGGAGCGGCCCGTAAGATGGTGGAAGCATTGCGTTAATCCTGTCCTGGGGGACAGGACAAAGACTGTTATTAATCTTGCCTCGATATTCGAGGGGCGTTGTTTATTATCACCTGTCTTTAAGGGCCCTTAGCTCAGTGGTTAGAGCAGAGGACTCATAATCCTTTGGTCGCAGGTTCGAATCCTGCAGGGCCCACCACTGGTAATCAATAGGTTATATAATTATAGAAAATCTATAAAATTTTGTCTGGTGCATATTCAGTTATCTGAAGGCTTACTTTAAGGGCATTGATTACGTTTTTCAAAGTATCCATTTCACAGTTGCCCACCCTAATATCCGACAAAATACTTAAAAAATATTGTAGTCATAAGGAGGGGGCGGGGATTCAGCAAAACCACATCCTCCAATATACCTTATTCATAAACCCGTATGCAGAATATCCCCCTTCCTACCCCAAGAGTCTAACACCACCCCAGCCCCAGCTCAGTGCTGACGGGTGCTGTGAAGGCGTGAGAGCATTTTGATGTGCTGGGTATACCTGGCCCCCTTGGGTTATATATTCGTTTGTTAATTGCTACTCTAACGGTTGCCTAAAATTGGAAACTGATAAAGTTATTAGAATGAAGCGTGGGGGATCTTTTGTCTTTTTCATATTTTTGGCCAGCTTTGTATTCGCAGTAGAGAATGGCCAATTATCAGATATTATAGCGCGAGCTGAGAAAGGTGATGCTGAAGCTCAATACGAACTTGGAGAAATGTATGAAAAAGGACAAGGCATTGAACAGAATTATGCCAAGGCACTTGAGTGGTATCGAAAAGCAGCTGAACAAGGTGTAAAAGCACAAGAATTCCGTGACATGAAGTTGGAGGCTCTCGCTCAGCATCGTGCCTTTCAGAAGGAGCTTTTGAGAATGCGAGAACACAAGGCTCGTATTGATAAGGAACGACAAATGGAAATAGAAATCCGAGAAGAGGGAGTTGATGATAAAATTGAGCTTAGTCTAATTCGTTTTGAAACATTTCTCGAAGACGCTGAAAATAAAGCGAGGCAAGGAGAATTTCAGGAAGCGATTAATAGTTTTAATGCGGCCATGGCTCTCAAATCTGATAACTTATGGTCGTGACCACGAAAACTGGTACACTTGAAAAGTTAGTCTGGGTAACCTAGAAAGGACTCAGACAATGAAAGGCAAAAGATACACAACTGAAGAGAAAATACGGATGCTGCGGCAGGCGGACAAAGGGAAAACGATCCTGGAAGCATGCCGCGAGAACAACATTAGCGAACAGACTTTCCACCGCTGGAAGCGTGAGTTTGGGATGATTGATGTCGACCAGGCCAAGCGGATGAAGGAACTCTTTGAAGGAGAACGCGCGGTTAAAACGGATGCTGGCGGACAAGATGCTGGGGATAGAGATCCTGCAGGAGACCCTCGAAAAAAAACTGTAAGCCCTGGGCACAAGCGGCAAGTGGCAGAGAGACTTGTGGCTCGGGGCCAGTGTTCGATGCGAGCGGGGTGCCGGTACTTTCGGCTGCACCGTTCCACCTATGCGTATAAGGCGAAGCATCCGGATGCTTGGTTAATGAAACTGAAGGCGGCAGTAAGGCGGTTATCACGGCAATATGCCAGGTGGGGCTATCCGAAGATCACGAAGCTGTTGAAAGACGAAGGCTGGGAGGTGGGTAAACGTCTCGTGCAAGGTCTACGACGCGAACTGGGCTTGGCGATCCCCCAACGCAAGCCAAGACGTCGGGGCAGGGGTGTTTCCACCGGGCTGCCGACCAAGGCCGAACATCCCGGCCATGTTTGGACCTGGGATTTTATCCACGATAAGACGGTCCGCGGTGGCAGTTTAAAAATGTTGACCGTGCTCGATGAGTACACCCGCGAGTGTCGAGTGATCCATGTTGATCGCCATATCAATGCGGAAACGGTGCGCGGTATCATGCAAAAACTGCTTGCCCGTCATGGGCCGCCACAATATATTCGCAGTGACAACGGTTCCGTTCCGAGGAGCGAAGCGACGACATGCGAAGCCATTCATTGAAAAGGAATTGAGAGCCTGGCTAACTGCGATGAAAATCAAAACCCTCTATATCGAACCAGGAAGCCCTTGGCAGAACGGATACATCGAATCGTTGCATGCCCGTTTTCGCGAGGAGTGTTTAAACCGTGAACAGCTATGGACTTTGACCGAAGCCCGCGTGGTGATCGAGGACTGGCGCTGGCTTTACAATAATGTCCGACCCCACCGCAGCCTCGGCAATATCACCCCACGGTGCTTCGCTGAAGACATTAATACCGAAGGCTTGGGCTCCATTCGGGCTACGCCCTCATTGCGCCCAAGCCTTGACTTCCTCTACCAACTTAACTTCAACATTAACCTCTCCAGACTAACTCTCTCGGTGGACCAGTTTACGTAACCCGATCACTTACAACTTGATGATAGAACCCTAGAACTTCAAAAGCTTTTGAAAGAACAAAGCCAGCCGGTAGAGGTAATCTTTTCTTCCGACGGCCGAACTTGGGTGAGTGTGTCTGGCTACAAGATGTTCGGTAAATTTAAAGGAGAAAAATCAGAGAGTTTTCTGCCTGGAAATTATATGGTAGTAGGAAGGCGCAATGGCTATCAGGAAGTGATATACGAAGTTAGAATACGGTCAGGTCGACAACTGCCAGTTATTAGTGTTGTCTGTAGTGATAGATTAGAAGCAGAGACTGTTCAATTTACAGATATAACAGAACTTGCAGAACAAGGAGATACCAAAGCGCAATTCAACCTTGGAATGATGTATTTCTTTGGCCAAGAGGTGGAACAGAATTATTCCGAGGCCTTGAAATGGGTTCACATGGCAGCTGAACAGGGAGACGCCAGAGCGCAAACCCACATTGGGTCGATGTATTTTAAAGGCCAAGGGGTAGAGCAGGATACTACCGAAGCAATCAAGTGGTATCACAAGGCGGCTAAACAGGGATACGCCACAGCACAATATCACCTAGGAGATGCATACCGCACTGGTAAAGGGGTAACGCAAGACTATGCCAAGGCACTTGAGTGGTATCACGAGGCAGCTGAACAAGAAGACACCACTGCGCAAACCCACATTGGATGGATGTATGAAGAGGGTCATACGGTAGAGCAGGATTATGCCAAGGCATATGAATGGTACCGCAAAGCAGCTGAACAAGGAGACGCTTATGCTCAAAACAAAATTGGGTGGATGTATTCTACTGGCTTAGGGGTAGAACAAGATAATAACAGAGCAGTCGAATGGTATCGCAAAGCTGCTGAGCAGGGAGTTGCACAAGCCCAATGGAATCTTGGCTGGAGGTATGAATTCGGAAATGGGAAATTATTTCCAAATAAATCCGAGGCTCTCAAGTGGTATCACAGGGCAGCCAAACAGGGGAATCCGTATTCACTCAAGTGGATTAAAAACGAGGCCGAGAAGGGTAACAAAGTAATTCAACTAATGCTTGGGCTAATGTATGAAAAGGGCCAAGGGGTAGAGGTGGATAATGCTAAAGCTGCCAAATGGTATCGCAAGTCAGCTGAACAGGGTTATGCTAAAGCCCAATACAATCTCGGGAAAATGTATTATGGAGGTCAGGGTATAGAGAAAGATATTTCTAAGGCCTTTAAGTGGTATCGTAAGGCTGCAAAACAAGGTTTAGCGCAAGCCCAATTCAACATTGGAGTGATGTATGCTAACGGTAAGGGTGTAGCAAAGAATAATGTCGAATCTTATATGTGGCTTAGCATCGCTGCAGCGGAAGACAATTTTAGCAATAAACAATTAGACAGTCTTAAAGGTAACATGACTGCAGAACAAATCGAAGGGGCTGAAAGTAAAGCTGAGACTTGGTTGGCTAAGCATCAGAAGAAGCAACCGCATTAGTGAGACGGTTCTTATTAAAACTCAATTCACTCAATCGTCACTTCATCCACAATGACAGTGATCGCATCGCCATCTTCATTGGCGAAGCCTGACCCCTTCAGATTCCATTGATGGGTTAGGGTATACATATATTTATACCTTTGGGGTAATAACGCCGTGGTTACACGCTGTCGCTATTCAAGGGTAAAATTGATTCTGTATCCTTAACCCCTTCCAATATGATACTCCCAGGAATTCAAGCCGCTAAATTTTATTTATTTGTTCACATGAGAGGCATGCGAATTTCTCCTGGTTTCCATAGTCTCAGAAAGTAGTGTCCTAAGCCAGATGCTCCATACATGTAGTCAGCTGAGTACAACCCCGGTTCATCTGTAGGCCAGGCGTCTCCTTCGGGTAACTCTTCTCGGTATCCAAGGGCCATCTCTGCGAAGACATTGGCATTCTGCAGCCAGGATTTGTCCTTAGTGACGCGGTAGAGTTCGACGAACAATTCCCCGCACCCTGAAAGACCAATGCATTGGGTTATGTTGTTACGGAAGTCGCCATAGGCGAAGGTGGTGGTACCACAGTGCAGCGCAATTTCATAGTAAGAAGTATCCTTAAATATCTCATAGGCGAGTAGAAATACTAGGCCAATCCCTGGAGAACCGTGGCTCCACTGGCAGCGATCGAGCCCCATCTCTCCAATTACAGGGCACCAGTTAAGGCCACCTTTATCTGGAAGCGCGTGCTGAACCAATGTTGCCAGGATTTCCCGTGCAGTACTTGACCACGTTTTATCCCCTGTTGCCTTGTAGAGTAGAAGGAAGAAATAAGCTATACCCGCAATACCGTGTGCGACACCGGTGAACGGAACTCGGCCAAATTCTCCATCGGGACGTGCCAGGTAGTGGCATCCCTGTTCATCACGGTTCAAGTTTTGATCAATCCAATCAGCGCAACGGATCGCCCCATTTAAATACTTTCGTTGGTTCGTGGCTTCACATAACCGTATGAGGAAAAACCCGTTCGATGCTGCGCCACCCATTAAGTCCGTAAACGGTCCAGGGTTTTCTGTCATGATTATCCGAGCGCATTCATCGCAATAATCGAGATATTCATCATCTTGAATCAAACGCCATAGGTCGAGTGCAGCCATGGCAATACCGGTTTTTCCTATTAGAAGTCCCCGGGAGAAGCTCTTCTCGTGATCTGTGTACATACACCATCGACAGCAACCAATAGCGAGGTCGAGAGCAGTAGCTGTTTCGGTCTGACGGTGGTACTCTGTTAAAAACAGACTGATGCCCCCTGAGCCATTAAATAGGTTGTAGCTGTAGTGAGGGTTATTCTCGTAGTCGATGGTTCGCCAACGAATGCCAGTGGGAACTTTTTCTGCAGTACGCTGGATGAAGCTAAAGACTGAATTGGCGCCTGTTACCGGTGCTGACATTAGACATTTATTCCCATGCAAATTTGATCTACTTCACACTGTCCGTTCAGCAATTGATTGAATAGAAACGTTGTTTACACAGAGTGTTCGCTTCAGCATCAGCAAGGTCAAGGTGTAATAACCGCTTTTACTCGGACTCTCCTACAGCATACCATTCTTAAGCGTCAGACAGCAGAAAAAAGGTCTAAAGGAGTCACCCAGGCCGAACGCAAAGCCGAGAAATGGCAGGTGAAGCAAGAGAAGAAGAAGTAAACAGTGAACAGTCGCTGTCGTCCTCTTTCATGTCATTGCGAGGAGTAACACGACGCGGCTACCGAGTCCTGTACTTGCAGGACGACATCTTACATTCCAGGGGGTGACCGTTGTGTATTGCAGGTCCCTGGATGTTAAGATTTACTCTAAACTGGACAAAAGCCTTAATTGAAAAAACGAACCCTCATTGGAAAGATCTGAGCGGAAATTGATATTGGTAGGCACAATGACAATTTGCCTGGATTGCTTCGTCTTCGCTTGCTTCTGCTAGTTAATATTTAAATTAACAAGGTGGAACGCGGTGTCCCTACCGTGTTTGAGAGCGTCGCAATAGAAGAAGCGTGCTAGGGACAGCCCGCTCCACCTTAAAACCTAACACCTAAAACTTCTCGAAGAGATCACTCAATAGTGATCTCCTCGGGAACAACCTCGATCGCATCGCCATCTTCATTGGCGAAGGTCGCATTGACACTCTGTGTCGGCTGTGGAGTATTGTCGGACTTAAAATTGTTCTGCGTTATCAAGGTATCAAATCCCGTCGTTGTCGATCCGCTCTCTGCGACTACGACCGCGGCACCGTTTGTCTGCAATAAGTCTCCACCCGTGATCCGCAAGCCGGGGTTACCGGCTGCTGCGGTGAACGATCCTTCTCCAAACAAAAGATGCGGCACCGCATCGCCATTGGCATCGATGTCACCTACCGTTAAGCGTACCGCGATTGGTACCCCGCGCGCGTCGACACCGATCTTGCCCGTGCTTGCGCTGAACGTGGCGTTCGACAACTGCATGCCGCCCATGCCCGTGGAATTTACAACCTCCACCAGGGTCACGTCCGCTTGTGCGTCGTAGACTTGACCCTCGGGGAAGAGGGCTTGGTTCACCGCGTTTATTCTTCCCACCGTAAAGATACTGAAGAAGGTATTAGCATCGGCACCATCGATAACCACGCTCGGTTTGCCCGTCACGTACTCTACCGTCTGGTTATAGCGCGGAGGTATGGCCGGGGGCAGGAAAGTGGCCGGGTCCAGGGTTACGGTAAAGGTTCCTGCACCTGAGAACTCTACCTGTACAATGTCCTCGGTTTCGTCCATGAAGGAAACGCGGGTGATTTGGTTGGGTCGGGCTTGAAGCTGGATGGATTCTCCGGTTAGCAGGACCTGGTCAAAGACATTGCCATTCGGATGCTGAATATTCTCACCGGCGATATCGCCCGAGCCGTCGAGGATGAGGGGGACAGAAGGAGCTGCTATGGTGATGGCCGCAGTATCGCTGTCAGCGCTTCCTCCGGCGTTAGTTACCTGCACCCAGAAGTTTGTGCTCGTAGTGAGAGTGCCGGTGGTCAAGCTGCCGATAGTAGCGCCGACGACGGGACTCGATGTGTCACCGCTGTTGCCTGTAAACCATTGGTAAGTTAGATCGTCGCCGCTTGCGGTAACGGACAAACTCGCCGTTGCACCGGATGTGACTTCCTGGCTTGCCGGTTGGGTAGTGATAGCGGGAGCGGTGGCGGGCGGGGGTCCCTCAGAACCAGTTCCTGGTGCTCCTATCGGTGTATACCCAAAATCGTCGATCGCTGTATGACCTTCTGTATTGTTAGTAGGATGATCTCTCAATACAATCTTACCAATGCCTCCGGGGGCTCCTAATTCATCCGCATTAATATTTACTGAACCGGGCTTAGTAGTGGAAGTAACATCCGATTCTAAATTATCAATCGTAACGAGTAAGTTGTCGTTTGTATCATAGACGTCAATAAAGCCATCGGGTAAAATTCCCTCTTTGGGTGGTGTACTCTGTGATGCGAATGCGTCTATTTTATAAGCTGGAGTTTCAAAAGTGATGGTTGCTTCTTCACCATTTATCACTGCATAAGAAGTGGACATCGAGCGCACATGATTGGGACCATCAGTCCATGCAACGATAATAGCGCCTCCATCAAAAGTAGCAGTATTCGGCGAAATCCCAATGACCAAGGGTTCCAACAGTCCATCACCAGCGCCAAAAAATGTGAAATCCTCGTAAACAGTGTTGTTTGAGGGGAAGTCGGTCAGTGTGAATCCCAAGTCGTCGATCACGAGTTTTCCCATAACATTAAAAAACTTCACTTCAATTATACCACTAAGGAAATCAAAATCTTCTGCATCAAAAAAATCACCGCTGTCTCCGACAAAACTGTATAAAGGGGGATTAACTCCAGGGCTTATATTTGCTGGCAGCCCTTCGATGATGCCGCCATCTCCACCGCGAGAGCCCCCTATGACGATGTTAACTCTAATGTCAGTGGAGAAAACATCCCCTGTATTGATTTCTCCTCTTATCTCAAATTTGCCTGCGCCTGTCGTTTCACCCGCATAAAATTCTAGAAATTGCATCCCTCTTTGGGAGAAAATTTTTCCCTCCTGTCCAGGTCCAAGAGTTATTGCTTTGCAACCCGAATGTAAGAGCGAGGGATCCTCTAAAGTCTCCACCGTGAATCCGATCAAGGTAACTACGTTTGGCTCCTGGCCAATGAAGATAGTCCCTTCCCCGCTGACGTTCTCGAAATTGATGAACACCTCCAGATCTTGAGGAAGGGCATAGAGACGGGATGGTAAATAGAGCAAAAGAATCAGAATCTGAATTATTTTTATAGGGCTTCTTTTCATGCTGTTATAACGATTAAATCGATGCCAGAGATGTGGCGGGGAATTCCTTTGCCGGATTGGTTAGTTATCCAACCTAACCATTATTTGATTATATGCGAGGGCTATAGGAGATAATCGATCGGGGTGGCAACCTTGGATTACTTAATACACAATAGAAGGTCAAAAGGGGTCAGGCTTCGCATTTAACCATTTTAGAGATTAAAGTTTTAATAGACCGACGGGAAGAACGCTGACGCGATGCGTCTTCACTCGTGTTAAGTGTTAAGCAGAGAGTATAAATACAAATTAATTTAAGATTATTTTTCACCTAAAACCCATGGCACGCCATAGTGAAACGACGGCGGCTAATACTTAAAACCTAACACCACTACTGCATACTTAACACCACATCAAAAAATCGCTCCTGCAAATTCGTAGCGAGGGAAGCGAGCCCAGGCCGAACGCAAAGCCGAGAAATGGCAGGCGAAGCACGGGAAGAAGAAGTGAACAGTCGCTGTCGTCCTCTTTCATGTCATTGCGAAGAGTAACACGACGCGGCTACCGAGTCCTGTAGCTGCAGGACGACATCTTACATTTCAGGGGGATGTCTGTTGTGTATTGCAGGTCCCTGGATGTTAAGATTTACTTTAAACTGGACGAAAGCCTTAATTGAAAAAACGAACCCTCATTGGAAAGATCTGAGCGGAAATTGATATTCGTAGGTACAATGACAATTTGCCTGGATTGCTTCGTCTCCCGCGATTGCGGGTTTCTCGCAATGACAAAAAGGGAAGAGCGCTTATGCGCGTGTTTTGTGTTAAGTAAATTAACCTAAAACCTAACTCTGATATATAGATCATTCAATCGTTACCTCATCAACCCCTTCAGATTCTACTGCCCACAGCTAACCATTCTCAATTGTGCCATTACACGAAGCGAGGCATGACCTCTCTGGCGAATAGCCCCATCGAACGCATCACCTTCTCGTGCTCCATTCCTCCAAAGGCGAAGTTGCAGCCAAAGTATTCGATACCCTGATCGCGGAGTTCCTGGATTTTGGCGATACAGGAATCGGGGTCGCCCAGGAACGCGCGGTTGTCATGGAGATAAGTCGTAGCTCACGGGTAACTCCGACCGCGCTTTGCGCCAGTCTTCGATGTTGTAGGGCACCTCGCTACTCTCGCTGAATGTGCCGCGATACTGCAAGATGTCCAGCACCCAATTCAGACGCTCCTCGGCGTCTTTCCGTACCTGTTCTGCTGTCTCGGCGACATAGAAATATCGGAAGAAGGGTATGTCGGACATGGGGATGTTCGATCCAGACTCCTCCGACATTTTCACAAATCGCCGGCACAGGTCCAGAGCAGCGGCCGTGTCCTGCACTACGGCGGCGCAAAGGGTGTAGCCCCGCGAGATGATATACTCCAGCGTCGCCCGGGTGCTGGTGGCTCCGACATAGATCGGCGGATGCGGCTTTTGCACCGGCGGGGGAACCAGGTTCAGCTTGTTGACACTGTAATAATTGCCCGAAAAAGAGAACTCCGTTGTCGTCCACAGGCCCTCGATTACTCTGATGCACTCCTGGAAACGCTCCTGGCTGTCCTCCGCGGCGATATTGAACCCGCCGTACTCGTAGCCCGTAAACCCGCGTCCGAAACCGACGTCGAGACGCCCTCCGCTGATGTGGTCGACAGTGGCGGTGTCCTCGGCCAGACGTATGGGGTTGTGCAGTGTGGGTACCAGGACGCCCGTGGCCAGACGTATCGTTTTCGTTTTGGCCGCAGCAGCACTTGCCACGACCAGTGACGAAGATCCCATGCTGTAACGGGAGAAGTGGTGCTCGGCGAACCACGCGCTGTAGAACCCGAGTTCCTCAGCGTACTGCACCTGCTCAAGTGTCTCGGCAAATATTCGCGAGGGGTCCGACTCTTCGGGCCAGGGCATATGAAAAAAGACGGCGAATTTCATGTATTTATTTATAGTCGAATTAAACCGATTATCCAGCTAACTGTGTTCTGGATTGGTGATGGCAGGGAGTTCCTCTTTCCTTCCATGAGGCGACTGAAACCCTCGACATCAGCGCTGAGTATGGCCGTTAGCTTGCGTTCCATGACTGATCGCTCCCTCTTAATGTTCCCTCTACACATTTAGAACAGATCAAACTATTACTGACGTCCTCTTTGTGTCAATCAGACTGAGATAAGTCATAATTTCAATCGCTATATTTTTCGCTCCGCCATAAATTAAGCTTTTATAGGTACATTTTAAGCAAATTCACCTACTTTTATAGAGCGCCGCTAGCTCAATTGGATAGAGCACCTGACTTCGGATCAGGATGTTGGGGGTTCGAGTCCCTCGCGGCGTGCCATTGATGAGACAATTGTCTTCCCTGGGCGGTGTGTGTTTTAGCTTCGCCGCGCCGTTACCTGAAATTTATTAAAAATTTGACTGAGAAAAATGATTAAGAGTGAACTATCCTCGGTCTTATGAGTCACGTCCAAGCCATTCACCTATTTCTTTCTCAAAACAATGGGATTCAGCATAGGTAACACTGATGTTTTTAATAAACTCAGTGGCTTCATCGGTAAAAAGGCCTATATCAATCAGCCACTGCACAGACTCTTGCACAGCTTGCAATGAGCTGTAACGCGGTTGATAATCGATCAATCGTTGAGCTTTCGCAATGCTGCAATTAGGGCTGTGTGCAATAAGATCGCGGCTTGTTCGTGCCTCATTATAAGAAACCGTTTTTTTCCACTCTTCCCACGGGAGGAAACTGAGTTTAGCGGGTTGCCCAAACCAAGAGGCCATCGACTCAGCATACCCGCGATATGTCAGCGCGGATGGCGATACAACGTGGAAACTTTCACCTACCGCATTGCTCCAATTTGCCAATGCCTTCATGAATGCCTGTGCTACATCGTCAGCATGGACATGATGGCAGGTTTCCAAGCCAAAATTCGGAAGCGTCACATTTTCTCCTCGGGCCAGCTTGTCAAAAACCTGCGCGTTGAAGTTTCCGAGTGGATTTACAGGGGCATACCCAGGCCCTACAATGTGACCGGGATGCAACACGGTTGCGGGAAAACCGAACTGTCTGGCTTCCGCGAGGAGGTAAGACTCGATCGCCGCTTTATTGATGCCATAACCTGATTTTTCACGTTCTTCGATGGTGCCATCCCTGATATTGCCAAAAGGATTACGTGGTTGCGTTTCCTCGGTCGGCACGCTGACACTGTGTCCATGCACCCAGATCGAGCCACAATGTAGAAAATGTTGAACATGGCCTCGTAACGCTTCTACCAGGTGACGGGCGCTTTCTGGAGTGAAACAAATCATGTCAATGACCGCGTCACCATTAAGTTCACGAATCTGCTGCCCAAAGGTCCCTTGCTCTTCAGCATGGAAGCGATCAATCTGGACCTGCTGAACTGCGTCCCACATAGCGTTTGACTGGTAGGGCGAACGTTCCTGACGACTGACTGAAACCACTTCATGACCCGCTTCGATCAGACGTGGCACGAGATAGGTTCCCGCATGGCCTGTTCCGCCAATTATTACTACTTTCATAGAGATAATGAAATATGTTGCTCTACATCTTTCCAAGTAAAAACAGAAGTAAGCAGCCAACGAAACGAAAATTGACTCATAGTATTCTACTACCCTATGGTGAAGAATACTTTGAATTTGATCTCTTTTTCTAATCAAACAACACCAAGTCCGAGGAAGTTATATAAAAATGGCGAAAAATGTTCCTCTCATCAGTTCTGGAGCATCGGGCCCTCTCGGGGTCCTACATCTTCCGCGTTTATGGTTAAAAACTTCGCTCGATGCCACAGGTCAGTTGCCAGACGATTATCGGGCGGGTGTTGGCGGCTTCGATACTATGGTCCTGGTCGGGCTTGGTCTAGATAAGGACGAGTTCCTAGCGTATATTAAAGATAGCAAACCAACATACTGCCAATTGGAAAAATGGATCCTCGAAAAAAAAGGAGGCTCTCTTGATGCTGCTGCAGTCAAAGAATTAAATAACGTGATCAGCGGCTATGTCTTTCCTGACGAAACGCGCGCATCCATCTGCAGTGATTCAGGTATTCCTGATGACGGAAGTATTAAGGATATCATCAGTTTAAATAATCTCGATGACTGGTATTCCTTTCACAAGGCTATGCTAAGCTAAAAAGAGCAAAGAGAAGAGCGTGCATCTGAGAAACCTCAGGCAAATATTTAGACCCTAGACGGGGGGTGTAAAGCTTCGGCGCAACCGTTGCCATATATATTCATTAGCGTGTGAACGGGTGGTAGAAAACCTAAAAATATCGGGCCATCTATGAAATTTACTTACCCTTCAATGCTGAAGCCCAAACTTTTCTCTTGGCTAAGGAGAGAACTTATCGATGCTCTTTTTATTATTTTAGTAACTGAATTATGGCCGCAGCTAAAAAAAAGATTCTCGTCGTTGGCACGGGTACAATAGGTGAATGTCATACGCGTTGCATACTAGCGACAAATCGCGCAGAAGTTTCAATTTGTGAAACCAATGATAATCAGCGAAAAAAAATAGCAAATAATTATAAAATCAAAAATAGCTATGCCGATTTTACATTGGCCCTCGAAGCAGGACATGACGCTGTTGTGATCGCAACACCTGCGCACCTGCATATTCCCATGGCGCAACAAGCAGCAGAGTCTGGTCACCATCTATTGATCGAAAAACCATTATCTGTAAGTTTAGAGGGGATTGATCATCTCGATAGAACTATCAGGGAGCGAAAGCTCATTGCTGGAGTCGCTTATGTCTTACGCCACATCCCTATACTTTCAGCAATGAAGAAAGCCCTCGACAGTGGACGCTTTGGACGCCCCTTGCATATTTCTGTAGTCAGGGGCTGGCACTTCCCCACCTCCCGACCCAATTACAAAGATATTTATTACGCCAGTCATGCTATGGGAGGAGGCGCTATTCAGGATGGTTTAACACATCTTATCAATACCGTAAGCTGGCTCGCTGGACCGGTCGAACGCCTGGTTGCCGACTGCGCGCATCAAGTTTTGGAAGGAGTTGAAGTCGAAGACACAGTCAACGTCTTAACCCGGCATGGCGACACGCTCGCTTCCATCAGCATGAATCAATATCAAGCCCCTGATGAAGGAGTGATCACCGTGGTCTGTGAATGCGGCACGTTGCGAGCTGAAATTCATTGTAATCGCATGCGCTGGATGATGGAACCTGAAACTGAGTGGGAGGAAGAGACCTGGCCAGATTTTGAGCGCGAACATGCGTTTATATCCCAGGCGAACATTTTTTTTGACGCTATCGACGGCAAGAGTGAAATGCCCTGTAACTTATCCGAAGCGCGCCATACCCTGGAGTGTAATCTTGCTATCCTGGAGGCAGCTCGCAATCCTTCCAATTGGGAAATATTATGACCGACCCTTTTCTTATTCCCACTGAGATCGCAGAGTATTCGAATTAAAGAAGAATAAACCACGAATAATCACGAATATAAAATACGAAAAGTATAGGAATTAAAAACATAAGAAAAATAGCAAACATTACAGTGTTTCACCTGATCTCTATCTTATTTCCTATTCTATTTTCTGCGGACACTGCGTCTCTGCGGTGAAACATTCTTTTTCTGAGTTCATGAGTTCTAAATTGTCATTTTGTGTCTCTTGCTTGCCGGCCATGAAATGCCGAGAAGGGTCAGGCTGTGCTACGGTGTATTGTTGGGCGGGAACGACAACATCGTCTATGCGCCAAGCTCGGACGGCTTTCTCGCCAGGAAGAGGATAGAATCGTTTTCCGCAGTGGTCTCTACTTTTTCGTCGTTATGAATGGCCTCTATCTGAAACCCAGCTGCTTCGAGCATCTGTCTCAACTCGTTGCGGAAGTAGTAGTTCTCGGTGAGTGTGTATTCTTCTTCCTCTATCACCTTCCCATTGCGCCATAGGACCGTGCGCATTTGGCGGGTAACACACTGTTCAAGGGGATTGAACGCCACAACTCTAAGGTAAAGCTCGTAATCTGTTCCCACAAAATGGCCGTTGCCGACCCACTGGTTCCGGCGAGCCGATCCTGCCGGTGCCTTTCCCATTGTATCTGGCCATGGTTCCGGTAAATGATTCCGGTTCTTCTTCGGCCACAGCTGCCACTCCCTGGCATTTGCATAAGGCATTTCTCTATCCAGGAGAAGCACGCCGCCCGGATCCAGGTGCTGGTAGAAGCGTTGCAGCGCAAGAAAATCCTGCTCTCGGCTCACACCTATCCCAAACGCGCCGCTGACAAAAATAGTCAGGTAGGTGCGTGGTAAGTCAAGTTCGTGCAGCGCTTGCTCATAGAGATTAGGACTGAGACCTTCATTTTCACAGGCAAGCCGACAAAGCGAGACCATATCTCCCGACACATCACATCCATCAATATCAAGGCCTGCCTTTAAGAGTGGGATCAGCAAGCGGCCAGTCCCGCATCCGGCATCGAGAACAGGTTGCCCGTAGTGCTCGATCCTCCGCTGGAGGTTTTCGATCTCCGCGCCGTCTGCCGTATTGTGTTCGGCCCAGTAGCGTGCGCATAAGCCATAGTGCCATGTCTGCGGTTGCTCGTTCATAGGACTTCACACATCAAATTCTGCGATTGTTTTAACCCTGAACCCATAGCCGTGAACCTCCTAACCCGTAATTCTCTTTAAACGCATTACTTGTCGCGCATGATCGGAGAGACTGTCCCAGAGTTCGCGGGGTATCGTATCTTCCATAGGCGCAATCGGTTTCCCGCTATAAAACCAGGGACGGCTGAAATGCATGATGAGATCATCGCGCGGTTGATCGGAGACGTTGGGCGTTCCGCGGTGGAAAAGACGGAGATCGAAGACCCAAATGGATCCGCGTTTCACGTTGAGTCGGAGAGGGTAGTAGTTGCCTGTTCGATTCGGGCCCTCGCCAAGAACGTGATCGAACCACTTCCCTCTTTTTCCATCAATCGATGAATAACAAACCTCCTTATCCGCGATATAATGACTGCCAGGGAGCACTTCAATACTGCCATTCTCTTCCGTAGAACTGACAAGGGGAATACGGAGCGCCACCCTGATCGTCGGGGTCATCATTCCTGGGAAGAGAGGTTCCAGATCGCGATGCCACCGCTGATAGACGGCGCCGGGAAACGGCGTAAGCGAACTGTAATCCTGGAAGATATAATCTTCCCCGAGAACACTTTCAAAAAGTTTAACGAGGGCGGGATGATCAAAAATCTCCGGGTCGACAAAGGGGAGCACAAGGGGTATGTCGATAGCGTAACGGTCCGGGCCACGGTTGGGATTGTCCCCCTGCCTTTCAATTTCCCGGTCCCGGATCGGCAACCATGCCTCGTAGATCCGACCGAGAATGTCAGTGGGTATAAAGTCTTCAATGACGATAAACCCGTTAATCTTAAATTCTTCAATCAGTTGGTCGGTATCTATCTCTGTCGCTAAGCTCATGACAGGTAAGACAAGAGGTCAAAAAGTCAGAAAGTCAAAAGGTCAAAATGTGGAAGACGCGATCGCGGAATATAAGAATTACTATTTAATAAATGGTGGAACGCGCTGTCCCTAGCGCGTTGTGAACTGTTAAATTTTCGCACCCAGTGCGGCAAGATTTTCAACCATACCTCGAATACGCGGTCGTTTACTATTGAGAAAATTCTCATGGGGTTGAAAAACTTTACTCCTGGCGTAGAAAATTGATGATGTATTATAAAGGGCATTGAGGTCACGATCGTTTGTTGGGTGTGCCGCAAACTTCAAGGCAATGATGCGGCGACCTTCCCAGCCACCGAAGACACTATGAAAGAGGCATTGATTAAATAAAACAACGTCACCCGGATCTGACTCCAGAGGATAACAGGGTAGATCTTCTCCCGGTGCACCAAATGGCATCGATTGAGGATCCATTTCCTGGGCTCCCAGTTCCTGATGAAAAGGCATCTGATGTGAACCCGGAATAATGCGCAGGCATCCGGTATTTTTCGTGACCGGGTCGAGATAGAGCATAATTTTCAGGCGGCAATAACTTACATCTTCTTCTTCCTCTTTTCGCCAGCATTTACGGTCCGAATGCCATTTATGGACTGCTCTTTTCGTAACATTCCCTTCAGACCCAAACCAGATAAATTCTGGTCCCAGCAATTGTTCAGCGAGTTGAAATATTCGGTCATCATCCACCAGTTCGGTTAATACGGGACTCGTCTCAACGAAATAATTCATGTGTATACCATCATCACCTACAGCCTCATTGCGACGATACTTCTCCCATAGTTTTTCTGCTTCGCGTGTGATCTTTTCCATTTCCTGTGAGGAGAAAACCTGCCGCATAAAAAGAAAACCAAAGGTTTCAAAGTGTGCTATCTGTTCTGGAGTCAACATGATGAAAAATTTATGAATTTTTCAGTGTCAGGTGTTAAGTTTTAAGGACGCACAAAATCAGGGTCAAACGTAGAATATAAATATACTCGGTAAGCAGGGCCCGGCAGTCGATTGATTCATGATGCATGCTGCAGGATACCGGATGCGCGATGCAGTATTCAGGATGTCATGGGGTAGGGGGTCGGATTGCAGAATGTGAATTTATTTTTATTGTCATTGCGAGGAGCAACGCGACGTGGCAATCCAGGCGAATGAATGTACGCAACCGACATTCCCCTGGATCGCCACGGCTGACAAGCAGCCTCGCGATGACAAGGTATTTCAATCGAAAATCGGCAATCGTATCATTCTATCGTTAACTCTTCAACGGCAACCTCGATCGCATCTCCGTCCTCGTTGGCGAAGGTTGCATCGATACTCAGCGTCGGCTGAGGCGTTTCGTCGGACTTGAAGTTGTTCTGAGTGATCAGGGTCTCAAACCCCGGTGTCGTCGATCCACTCTCTGCCACGACGATCGAAGCGTCATTTGTCTGCACCAGGTCTCCTCCCGTGATGCGCAACCCGGGGTTGCCCGCCGGTACCGTGAAGGAACCTTCTCCGAACAGGAGATGGGGCACCGCGTCACCATCGGCGTCGATGTCACCCACCGTTAAACGTACCGCGATCGGCACACCGCGCGCATGGAAGCCCACCTTGCCCGTGCTTCCACTGAACACGGCATTCGATAACTGTACCCCTCCCAGTCCCGTGGAGTTGACTACTTCCACGAGGGCTACGTCTGCCTGGGCATCATAGACCTGTCCTTCGGGGAAAAGGGCCTGATTAAAGGCGTTGATCCTGCCCACGGTAAAGATACTGAAGAAGGTATTGGCGTCCGCTCCATCGATGACCACGCTCGGTTTGCCCGTCACGTACTCCACGGCCTGGTTGTAGCGTGGAGGGATGGCCGGGGGGAGAAAGGTGGCTGGATCGAGGGTTACGGTAAAGGTGCCATTACCTGAAAATTCTACCTGCACGATGTCCTCGTTTTCATCCATGAAGGAGACGCGTGTAATCTGTCCCGGCTTAGCCTGGAGTTGGACGGACTCCCCGGTGAGTAAAATCTGATCGAAGACATTGCCGTTGGCATGCTGGATGTTTTCACCGGCGATATCTCCCGAGCCGTCGAGGACGAGGGGCACTGAGGGCGCTGCCACAGTGATGACCGCGGTATCGCTGTCAGCACTACCTCCGGCGTTTGTAACCTGTGCCCAGTAGTTTGTGCTCGTGGTGAGCGCCCCGGTAGTTAGCGTGCCGCCTGTGGCTCCGACAACGGGGTTGGCGGTGTCACCACTGTTGCCGGTATACCACTGGTTAGTGAGATCATCGCCGCTGGCGGCAACCGATAGAACGACAGCTGTACCGGACTGCACTTCCTGGCTCGCGGGTTGGGTGGTAATGGAGGGACCTGTTGCGGGGGGCGGTTCACCGCCGCCGTCGAAACCGGGGGTTCCAATAGGGGTAAAACCGAAGTCGGCGATACCCGTTAGGCTGAACGATGGATTTACATTTTCTTTATCGCTTAAAGTAATTTTGGCAATGCCGCCCACGGCTCCCAATTCACTGGCAACCAATTTATAATTAAGAGGAAGGGATTCTTCTCGAATGTCCGCCGGGAAATCTTCGAGCGTAGTGAGTAAGTTATCTACCGTGTCAAATACCTCAATAGTACCGTCACTTTGGCCTAGTGTTGCTGTGTTCTGTGTTGCGGTGGCATAAAATTGAACCCGCGCTGCCGGGGTTTCGAAAGTGATCGTTGAGGTTTCACCATTTAACACTCTCCAGAGGTTGCATGTTCGGCGTTGATTTCCCAATTCACCTGCTCTTACAAAGCCATCAGTAAACGTGGCGGCAAAAGGAGATGATCCAACCGTAATTTCTTGTTCTGCTTCGTTGAATTCACAAAATGTGGTATACACGGTATTATTCCTTGGCTCATCTGAAAGGGTAAAACCAAGATCATCGACGACTAATTTTCCCGTGACATTAAAGAACTTAATTTCAGCTATACCATCATAATAGGCGAAGAAACCTAATTCCCGAAAATCATCTCTCACCGCGACGAATCGTTGCACAGAAGGATTGCTATCAGGGTTGATACTGGTCGGTAAGCCAGTTACTACATACTGCGGTAATAAGGATATTAAATTAACATCTTCATTTTGGATTAATTGGAAACCTCGGGCTTCGAACTTACCCGCGCCCGTGTTTTCGGCCACGTAGAATTCGATTTCATCAATCCCCCTTTCATAGACGATCTTCCCTTCCTGACCAGGCCCGAGGGTTATCGCTTTTGTTCCGGAGTGTAAGAGCGCCGGATCTTCCAGCGTTTCCACCGTGAATCCGACTATCTTGATTCTGTTGGGTTCTTCCCCAATGAAAAATTCACCTTCCCCGCTGATGTCCTCAAAATCGGTGAACACCTCCAGATCTTGAGGCAGGGCCGACAGGCGCACCGGTATATAGAGAAAAAGAATCAGAAGCGGAATTATTTTTATAGGTTGTCTTTCCATCCTGTTATGTTGATAGAGTGATGCCAGAAATGTGACAAGGAAATTACTTTTTTTCGGGTACGGTAGCCTCTAGTTTAATTATAAATTGGTAACAGGCGAGGGCTATAGGCGGATTTATAAAATGCCGTATAAATTAATTAAGGGCAATTTATACGTTAACGGCTGCGGATACATCCACCACATAAACCTGCCGCGTCCCCTCGTGAATCGAATCAAAGCAAACCTGCGTTTCATTCCGACTCCAGCGGGGATGCAGATCACAGCGGATTTCGCCCCTAAATGGCGGAGGAGCTGGAAAACGCCCCAGAACGACCCGGCGCTCTTCGAGCATGTGCCACAGCAATAAGGTTTGGCGATTCTCTTTGTCCGGGGATTCATCCGTCAGAAGCCAGGTACCATCTCGGGTGAAGCTACAGTGGCCATTTTTGGTCAGGATATCAGGTCGAACCATCTGATATTCGCCACTGCTGTCGTTGATCAAGTAATAGTGGTATCCCTCCGGCATCATGACCCAGCCAAAAAGAATCTCTGAGGTCTGCCAGTCGAAGTGGGAGGCACACAAGTCTGTCACCACGCGCAGATCGCCGCCCTCCAGGCTGGCTGACATGAGGATGGTGTGCTTGATCTCAATCCCTGGCTCATTCCAGCGCACGACAAAGGCAACCCGAGTGTCGTCTCGATTGATAACGGTGTGATTGAACCATAATTTATGGCTCTGGACTTCAGGATTGTCACTGAAGAAGGCCCGCACCTCTTCATATGAGACCAGGACTTTGGTCTGGCCGGTTTCTGTATCCATCAGATAAATCCCATCGTCGGTGGGGTGGTTCTGATCGGCAAAGGGGTCAGGCAATCCGGCGTAACCGACCACCGGGCGCAGCGACTTGAGTCGGGCATAGTTGAGGCCCAGTGCCCGGTGGCCATCACGGCTCAGCGCACTGATGGGATAGGGAAGAATGCGTTTCTCCCCCGAATGAATGTCAAGTACCACGCTGACAAACCGATCATCCTGCAGGGCATTATAGGTGATCAGGCGGTCCGGTGCGGTGGGCAGCCAATGTAACATACAGCCTTGTTGCAAATTCCAGGCCTGGGTTTCCGCCAGCGGTTCGAATTTGCCCGAAGCCAGTTCTACCAAACCAACCACAACCGTGTCCCCTGCGCCCGGTGGCCGGTCGTGGAAATCCGACTCCAAACAGAGGACGTACTGGCCTGTGGCATCCCAAGGACAGATACCATAGTAGCCAAAGAAGTGGTGTTTTGGACCTTGGGTGATTGCTTTGGCGACGAAGTGCTGTTCTGTTGTGTTCATGTTGCCCCTTGAGTATGGAAAATCTGCCGTAATTAAAGAAAACCAAAGGTTTCAAAGTGTGCTATTTGTTCTGGAGTCAACATGATGAAATATTTATGAGTTTTTCAGTGTCAGGTGTTAGGTTTAAAGGACGCACAAAATCAGGGTCAAACGTAGAATTTAAATATACTTGGTAGCGGGGCCCGGCAGTCGATTGATTCATGATGCATGCTGCAGGATACCGGATGCGCGATGCAGTATTCAGAATGTAAGGTGTCGGGGTTTGAAGAATTTAGTATGCCAGATTGCAGAATGTGGATTTATTTTATTGTAATTGCGAGGGAGGCGAAGCCGACTGCGGCAATCCAGGGGAATGCCGGTAACGTATTGACATTCCCCTGGATCGCCACGGCTGACAAGCAACCTCCAGCCGTCGCCGAGGCTATGGCCGACAGGCGCGATGACAAGGTATTTCAATCGTCAATCTAAATTCGGAAATCCGCAATCGCATCACTCTATCGTAATCTCTTCGGTCGTCACCGCAATGTCATCACCATCTTCATTGGCGAAAGTGGCGTCGATACTCAGGGTCGGCTGAGGTGTTTCGTCGGACTTGAAGTTGTTCTGGGTGATCAGGGTCTCAAACCCGGTCGTGGTTGAACCACTCTCCGCGACCACGACCGCGGCGCCATTCGTTTGCAAGAGGTCGCCTCCGGTGATCCGCATCCCGGGGTTGCCGGCCGGTACTGTGAAGGATCCTTCTCCGAACAGGAGGTGCGGCACCGCGTCACCATCGGCGTCGATGTCGCCTACTGTCAAGCGTACCGCGATCGGCACGCCCCGTGCATCGAAGCCCACCTTGCCCGTGCTTCCACTGAACACGGCATTCGATAATTGCACCCCTCCAAGGCCTGTGGAGTTAACAACTTCCACGAGGGCTACGTCGGCCTGGGCGTCATAGACCTGTCCTTCGGGGAACAGGGCTTTGTTAAAGGCGTTGATCCTTCCCACGGTGAAGATGCTGAAGAAGGTATTGGCATCCGCTCCGTCGATGACTACGCTCGGCTTGCCCGTCACGTACTCAACGGCCTGGTTGTAGCGTGGAGGGATGGCTGGGGCTAGGAAGGTAGCCGGGTCCAGGGTTACGGTAAAGGTGCCATTACCTGAAAATTCTACCTGCACAATGTCTTCGTTTTCGTCCATGAAGGAAACGCGGGTGATCTGTCCCGGCTTGGCCTGGAGTTGGACAGACTCCCCGGTGAGTAAAATCTGGTCGAAGACATTACCGTTGGCATGCTGGATGTTTTCCCCGGCGATATCTCCCGAGCCGTCAAGGACGAGGGGAACCGAAGGTGCTGCTACCGTGACGACAGCGGTTTCGCTGTCAGCTGTACCTCCCGCGTTTGTAATCTGCACCCAGTAGCTCGTGCTCGCAGTTAGAGCACTCGTTGTTAAAGTACTGCCGGTAGCCCCGGCGACGGGGTTGGCGGTATCACCGCTGTTGCCAGTGTACCACTGGTAAGTAAGATCGTCACCACTGGCGGCAACGGACAAACTAGCCGATGCGCCGGACGCGACTTCCTGGCTTGCCGGCTGGGTAGAAATAGAAGGAGCGGTAGCGGGGGGCGGACCCTCGGAGCCGGTGCCCGGGGCGCCGATCGGGGTAAACCCAAAATCGTCGACTGTGGTACGACTGAAAGCAGGATTGAGATTGGGATCATCCATCATCACCAGCCTGCTGATGCCACCCGGGGCTCCTAATTCATCCGCATTAATAGTTATAAAATTGGGTTTGAACTCAGGTCTAACATTTCCTTCTAAATCTCTAAAGGTTGCCAGTAAGTTATCGTTCGTATCATAGACTTCAATTGAGCCGTCGGGATCGGTGGTTCCAGCAGACACTGTGGTAGCTCCGAAAAAATCTATTTCATAGGCTGGAGTTTCAAAGGTGATGCTTGCCTCCCCTCCATTAAATAATCCATAAGCATTAAAAAACGAGCGTACATAAACGAGATTACCTGCAACCCTGTTTATAATCATTCCTCCCTCAAAGGTAACAGTATTGGGCGAAGTACCCAGGACCAAGGGTTCTGATCCTCCTTCACCAGTACTAAATTCTTCAAAAGTGCTGAAAAAAGTGTTGTTTGACGGTAATTCGGTCAGGGTAAATCCCAGGTCATCGAGGACGAGTTTTCCCGTAACATTAAGAAACTTTACTTCGAGGATACCGCTGAGGAAATCAAAATCATCTGTATCTTGAAAAAACCCGCTGTCTCCGACAAAACTGTATAAAGGGGGATTGGCTCCAGGGCTGATATTTGCTGGCAATCCTTCGATAAGACCTCCATCGCCAATGACGAAATTACTTTTAGTGTCAACTGAGAGGTCTGGTATGACTTCTCCTCTTACCTCCATTCTACCTGCGCCCGTGTTCTCGCCCGCATAAAATTCCAGAAATTGTATACCTCTTGAGGAGATGATCTTTCCCTCCTGACCAGGTCCGAGGGTTAAAGCCTTAGTTCCCGAGTGTAAGAGCGCAGGATCCTCTAATGTTTCCACCGTGAAACCGACCAGGGTAACAACGTTTGGCTCCTGACCAATGAAGATAGTCCCTTCCCCGTTGATGTCCTCGAAATCAGTGAACACCTCCAGATCTTGTGGAAGGGCATAGAGACGTGCCGGTAAATAGAGAAAGAGAACCAGAAGCGGAATTGTTTTTATGAGCGGTTTTTTCATGCTGTTATAACGGTTAAAGTGATGTCAGGGATGCGTAAAAGAATTTGTGCTATTGGCCATAATGCTAAGGGTGCCAGGTTTCGAATTTCAACAAAAATTTAAAAATGTCAGTACCGAGTCGCGTAATAGAGGGACGACATCTCCCATTGCAGAGCCAGACCCCTTTTGACCCACTTTCACGCCGGATCAATCCGACCTGCATCCGCGGCTTCGTCGCATCTTACGACGAACGATTTCTTCTCTTCGGAGGATCTCACAATAGCTTCAGCGACGGCGGCGTACCTGCGGCTTTGCTCGGGTTTGACAATGAGGGGCTCTTCTCCCCGGATGGCGGCGAATACGTTCTGATAAAACGGCCGGCTCTGTATAGGGAAGGAGGGAGACTCCGGAACCTTCTCTTTTTGTGCCTTTTCTCCGTCCCCTCTCAGGTGCCACCAGAAAGTCTCCGAATCAGCCGCTGTCACGAGGAGGTCGCCCTTTTCAAAGGATATGTGAAACCGTTCGGCGCCTTTCAATCGCGTCGCCTTGCTCAACTCTATAAGCGCTGTCGATCCATCCGAAAAGGTAAGGAAGGCATTGAAAAAGTCGTCCTCGGCCAAGATCGATTTCACCACGCCGGACACGAGGATAGGACCCTGAGGAGCTAGAGTCAGTATTTGGTCCAGCAGATGGGGCCCAAACGACATGAACGGGCCTTTTCCGGTGAATTTGCTGCTCCCCGCCCATGTCTTCCTCCAAGGACCGCTGAGGGCTCTGGACTGGAAGAAAACGGGGTTCCCGAACCTCCCTCCGTCAATAAATTCCCGAATCATAAGATAATAGGGATCCCATCGGCGGTTCTGATGGGTTGTTACGATCAGCTCGTTCTTTCTCGCTGTTCGCAGTATATTCTCTGCTTCCGCGAGCCCGAACGCCATCGGTTTTTCACTGATGGCGTGCTTCCCGGCTTCCAAGGCGCGGAGAGTTATCGGTCCGTGCAGGAAATTGGGCAACGCAACCAGCACCAAATGAATATCCGGATCCTCGAGAAAAGCGTCGATGTCCGTATATCCCTTGCATCCGTAGACGTCTTTCGCATGCGACAAACGCTCTTCTCGCTCGTCACAAACGGCGACAAAATTGCATTCTTCCATCCCCACCAGACACGGGCCATGCAGAATTTCCGAGATCGCGCCCCAGCCAATTATTCCTACGCCAATTCCCATTGTTTTTCCTCGAGATTCAGGTTCTACCTATGCATTGCAATATCATATAGGCAATTGCTCTTAGACAAGCCAAAGAATATCGTTAGTCCGACAATTCGACATTCATAGCGGAAAGCAGGAGCTTTTCGATGGCTTTTTGACAGACGCTGATTTATAAAGAGATAAATATTACGGAAGAACTATGCTACAATCGTAACCCTCTCTCACGCCAATATGTTGTCAGAATTTGAAGTTGGACAGTTCCACGCCTTTGGCTTTGTGGTGATAAAAAATTGCTTGAGTGTGGATGAGTTTGAACAGGTAGAAAAGGCTTATACGCGTTTAATCACATCTGCTCCGCGATACACCCGCTTTTCTGAAATCGGCACACATAAAACAGAGACTTTCGTTTTTGAGGACGAGATCCTGGCTAATTTGATCGAACACCCTAAAGTGATGGATGCGATGTGCGAGATCTGGGGGACGGAATGTCTCTATATTGGGGGGTCAAGCATGTTGGAGAACAGAGATTTTACGCCTTGGCATTGTGATGGCAAACCCGCTCAAGATACCGTAACGCTTAAAATGGCACTCTACCTGGATGAACAGGATAAAGATAGGGGATCTTTAAATGTTATTCCCGGCAGCCATCACCCGGAATTTTCAGCTTCCCTTTTCCAGACCTGTGGTTACTGGCAAAATGGAAACCGCCCGCGCCTGCGACTCGATCCTGATAAAATTCCCGGGGCAATTTCCGTGCATACAAAACCACGAGACATTATTTTGTGGAACAACCACCTCTGGCACTCTGCCTTTAAACGAAAAGACGGTCTCCCGCGAAGGACGCTCTTTAACACATACATGCCGGATCCCGTAAATGACCTGCTCAAGACATTGGAATTGAGAAATACGGTAAAACAACATAGGCAACATTTAAGCGAGGCTGAGCCTTACTTGTACAGTGAACAGATGATACGAAATGCCAGTCCCGCGCGAAATAAAATGATAGCGCGACTTGAGGAACTGGGCGTAGAAAATGTCCGCAAATAATTTTAAAAAAATAAGCGTTATTTGCTGACCTCAATGCCAACACCCTTATCTTGTGATTTCTACATATTTTAATTATTGGCGAGAGCTATAGGGGAATTCTATATGCCGTTTGAAAATTAAAGAAAAGGGCAGGTAAAAGGTGTAAATTAACTTAACCTAAAACCTAACACCCATGGCACGCCATAGTCGCGCACCCGCGGGACGACGGCGGCTAAAACTGATCGATAGATCATTCAATCGTCACCTCTTTCACAATGACAGAGATACTCTGGCCATCTTCATTTGAGAATGTGGCATTGATACTCTGGGTTGGTTGGGGTGTAATATCGGACTTGAAGTTGTTTTGCGCTATGAGATTATTAAACCCGGGCGTCGTCGAACCGCTCTCCGCGACAACAATCGAGGCTCCGTTTGACTGCGTCAAGTCTCCACCGGTGATTCGCAATCCGGGGTTTCCAGCCGGGACCGTGAACGAACCTTCTCCGAACAGCAAATGGGGTATTGCATCGCCACTGGCATCGATGTCTCCTACGGTTAAACGTACAGCTATGGGAACTCCTCGTGCATAGACGCCGACCTTACCTGTGCTTCCACTGAACACGGTATTTGATAGCTGTATCCCTCCAAACCCTGTGGAGTTGATCACTTCCACCAATGTGACATCGGCTTCGGCATCATAGACCTGCCCCTCGGGGAAGAGTGCCTGGTTCACAGCGTTAATCCTTCCTACCGTGAAGATACACTGAAGAAGGTGCTCGAATCAGCTTCATTGATGACGACGCTGGGTTTGCCGGAGACGTATTCAACCAGTTGGTTATAGCGTAGAGGCAGTGCAGCGGGTAGATACGTTGACGCATCCAGGGTTACGGTAAAGTTTCCGCTTCCCGAAAATTCTACCTGAACAATGTCCTCATTTTCATCCATGAAAGATACCCGTGTGATCTGTCCCGGCTTGGCCCGAAGCTGGATGAACTCTCCGGTTAGCAGGACCTGGTCAAAGGTGTTGCCGTTGGAATGCTGGATGTCCTGTCCGACGATAACCCCAGATCCATCGAGGATAATATTCACGTCAGCAGCAGACTCAAATAAGGCAATATTGTGCCGGCCCCCGGCAGCGATATCGAAGACCCCGGAAAGGGCCTCAGGTATCGTTGCCTGGCTGAAAGTATTGTCTCCCCAAGCAATGACATTTCCTTCAGAATCCAGAGCCAGGTTGTGATTAAAACCCGCAGCAATGGAAGTGACGCTGGAGGCATTAAACTGCACAGTAAAACCTTGCTTTGAGGCACTATTAATATTTTCGGGTAAATCAAGCTGGCCATTGTTATTTCGCCCCCAGGTAACTATGGTGCTGTCAGCTGTCAATGTCACGCTGTGTGAATTACCTGCAGCGACAACCTTTACATCAGATAATCCTTCCGGCACTGTCGCCTGACCGTAGACATTATTTCCCCAAGCCACGACGGTGCCGTCCTTCTTCAAGGCGAGCGCATGCTCCCCACCCGCGGCTACGGCGATAACTCCAGTGAGACCATCAGGAATGGCTTGCTGGTCAAGGCTGCTATCCCCAAAGACTTCGATCTGTGCCGTTCGACCGTAAAGCTATACTGTGGATGGATCCGGCATCAACCTGGATTACTTCCGTGAGTCCCTCGGGTATGGTGGACTGACCCTCATCATCAGCGCCCCATGCTCCAATGCCGACAGCCGCTTGCTCACGATAGCCACCATCTATATTGGATAAACTGAAAGTTTCCCCGTTGATCATTATCTCTAAAAAGTAGAAGTAAGGGAATCCTGATTGAACTGAGGTATCATCGTAAACCGTTACGCTCAGATTGGACTGTAATAAAACAGCCCCTTCAGTGTCAGGTTCAGTATTGCGAAAAAGATTATAAGTAGCCCCTTCAATGCTTTGCCAGGTAATCTGAATTTTATCAGTGAAAGTTCCTTTACTGGCTCGTAAAAATAGTTCTTCCGTTTTTTGCGATTCAGAGAAAACGACTGTATCAAAATTATTAACGAGATTGTTAATTACTACTTTAGCTTCTGAATTCTCACTTAAGTCTAAAGAATTTTCGTTGAGATAAAGGTAAGAGAGACTGCTCAATTCGGCCAGGGGATTGATATCGCTGATCTGGTTATCTATTAGATATAAATCATTTAACTGGGTTATCTCAGCCATCGGGCTGATATCGCTGATCTGGTTACCGTCGAGAGATAGAATCGTCAGCTGCGTTAATCCGGCTAAGGGGTTAAGATTACCGATATTGTTATTGTCAAGATTCAGAAAAATCAGTTGGGATAAACCAGCCAGTGGATTGAGGTTATCGATGAGGTTCTGGTCAAGGAAGAGATCAGTGAGCTGGCTCATTTCACTCAATGGACTTAGATCGTTGATCTGGTTCGCTCCCAGATCAATGTATGTGAGCCGAGTTAAACCAGCCAAGGGACTGATATCGCTGATCTGATTATCGTAGAGGAACAATTCAGACAGTTGACTAAGTTCCGCCAAGGCACTGATGCTGCCAATCTGGTTGCTTTCCAGTACAAGGATATTCAATTCAGTCAAGCCAGCCAGGGCGCTGATATCACTTATCTGGTTATTGTCTAGACTAAGGGATAGAAGCTGGGTCAACCCAGACAGAGCGCTGATATCGCTTATCTGGTTGCCGAGAAGGAACAGTCCAGTCAGTTGACTCAGTCCAGCCAGGGCGCTGATGCTATCAACTTGGTTGCTGTTTAGAACAAGGATTTGAAGTTCAGTCATGCCAGCCAGGGCGCTGATATCGATGATAAAATTATTGTCCAGGCGAAGGTCAATCAGTTGGGTTAAACCGATCAGTGGGCTGAGGTCACCGATTATATTATCAGGAAGATAAAGGTAAGACAGTTGATCCAGTCCAGCCAGGGCGCCGATATCGAAAATCAGGTTGTTATCCAGATCAAGTCTGGACAGGTTAACGGCATACTCTAACCCTGTTAAACTTATAATCCCTCTATCAATTCCATTAAGAGTATCTAATGAAGCCATATCCGTGTCGGTAATGGCTCCTTCCGGTTTCTCCAGCGCTTCGCGAATAACTTTTTCCAGGGTTGAATCAGGAAAGATGATATCCACGGCATGCAATTCCGCGCACGCTAATGCTGAAAAAATCAATAATACGTTAATAGATTTAATCAGCAGCTTATAAAATTTTTTCATGTATAGGGTTATCAATGTGGCTAGACCTTTTCGCCCTGATAGAATTATCTGAAAGTAGTAGAATTGTCTATCAATTTGGAGAAGATAGTATAGTTCATATTAATCCTATCAGGATCCTGAACATACATCCTTATGGTTTCTAATGAAGCGATGGAGGTGAAATAAAGGGAATTATAAATACCTGTCCGCTAGATTATCATTTCTTCTTTTAATTTATTGCGGAAAATCGAGCGCTTCTCTAGTGTGCAGTTGATGAATGAATTAAATAAAATCAGACCTATTTTTCGAATTGATGCGCCTACAGCCGATGATCTCACCACCTTTCACCGGGATGGATATGTCACTTTCCCCGGGGTCTTCAGCGTTGATGGTCTTAAAGGTTTAACCGATGAGATCCTCAGTCTTGAACAGTCCGTCGAATTTTTTGATAAAAATAAAGAGACACTCATTGATCCGCATTTGCGGGTATGCCCCTGGAACAATAAAGGACCCTGGGGGAATCAATTGTTTGATTCGCCGTTGGTGACGGCATTATTGCAATCGATAATTGGTAATACCTATCACTTTTGTCATTCAACGATGCATATAAAAATGCGCGGTTGTGAAGGGGCCAGTCCTCATCGGGATCATCTCCATTGGTTCAATGATAACCCGGTTAATCTTGCTGAAAGGGATAAGTGGTATGTACAGATGCTCTACTACGTAAATGGTTTTGAAAAAGGAGATGCCAGTCTTTCAGTGGTTCCGGGAAGTCATCTTTGTATACCAACCGAACGGTTAGCCGATGAGGAAGAATTGCTGAAAGGAAAGTTTGACGAGCAGGCAGGTCGTGAATTGAAATTGAAAGACCTTGAGCTACCGCCTGGCAGCATGGTTTGCCTGAGTGGCAGAACGATTCACGCGGCTGCCCCAAAACCGGTAGACTCTCCACAGGAATACCGCCTCAATGTTCACTACCTCTTTAAAGAGGCTGGAGCCCCGCATAAACTCACCCAGCCTATCCCTTCTGATTGGTTACTCAATGCGAGTCCTGAGCGTAACAAGCTTTTTCAACGCGAGCCTTATACCGAAGGGTGCTGGATGTCGTGAGACCCAATGATTCCTGATGCACCCTTTTGACTTATACGCTTTCGTTCAACTGTGCTGAACTTCGACGCGTGGATAATACGTCCCAAAAAGTAAGACCCTTGGTATTCGGCTGGGGACCACCTGTAAGTTTACTCATCAACAGCCCAACGACAACTAAAACAAAATGACTGAAGGGTCCAACCAGGTACGGACTCAGGGTGTAATTGAAACGCCCCAGATCAAGCAGGGGTGTTTCCATCCCGGGAAGATTAACCCGCGTAAATGTTGCCCACGCCGTAAAGAAAATACAAACCACAATTCCAATATAAGCCCCCCGTGCCGTCGTCCATCGAAACAGAAATCCCAAGGCAAACAGACCAAGGATTCCCCCTGTTACGATTACAGCTACGGTAACGGATAATTCTACGACCGATCTTATCCCGATCCATTGCTGTGCAATGTAAATGGAGATTGCTCCAAAAACAGCGACTGCAATCTTTCCCAAAAGTAATCGAAGTTTATCAGCAGCCTTCGGCCGTAGTCGCACATAGAAATCATTGACCACCACCGTTGCCAGAGCGTTCAATTCCGAGTCTATTGACGACATCGCAGCTGCCATCAACGCCGCTAATATAAGTCCAATCAGACCTGCGGGCAACTGGGTTTTAATAAAGTAGGGAACGATAAAGTCTTTTTCTCGAAGGACCTCAACCGGTAATTGCTCCGTCGATAATTCATAGAATGCCCACATTAATGCTCCTATTATCATAAAGAGAATCCAGATCGGAAGACACGCAGCGGCTCCCATATAAGCCCCTTGCGCCGCTTCTTTGTCAGTCCGAGCCAGGAGATAACGTTGTACATTGTTCTGGTCACAAGCTAAATATTGTAGCGCGACCAATGTCCCGCCGATGATGTAAAACCACTGATTATTTTCAAACCAGCTGAAATCCCAGTTGCCCAATGCAAACTTTCCCCCGTCCCAGGCTTTGGTCATAATTACTGTGGGTCCATCAGGGGAAGAGAAAAGTAAAACACATATGCAAACCAGGCCGCCGAGGATAAGTAATGTGCCTTGTATGACGTCCGTCCAAACGACAGCTTCTATTCCTCCAACCATAGTGTAAATTACTGTCGCCAGACCCAAGACCAGGATGACCCACCACACATCCCATCCACTCATGTAGCCAACGGCGACTGCCAGAAAATAGAAGGTAACACTTAAGTGTAAAACGCGACCGACAATAAATGCTCCTGCACCATAGGCTCGCGCGGGGTAGCCAAAACGCATTTCCAAATACCGGTAAGCAGTCATTCGGACCGTCCTGCGGTAAAAGGTCACCAGGTAACAGGAAATGAAAATCATTACGAACGGCCAAACCATGTGCATAGGCAATGCCCACATATTATTCTTAAATACTTCACCGGGATGTCCGATGAAGGTCGCACTGCCGACAGCCGTTCCCATGATTGAAAAGCCGACCACCCATCCAGGTAAGTTGCGACCCGCAAAAAAGTAATCTTCTGTTGTCTTCTGCCGGCGGGAAAAATATATCCCCAGAGTCCCTAAGAAACCTAAATATATTACGATGACGGTTATTTCTATAATCCCCAAGGGCTGACCTTTCCTTCATTATGGCATGATCAAATCAGTGAAGTTAGCCTCTTACCACGAGATATCGTCACTCCCCACAAATCCACCACGCCATTACTTCATGTAGTATGCAGAGGTAAGCGTAATATGACACGGAGCCGTGAGTTAAAATTTCGCCCCAAGCTCGACGAGATTTTCCACCATACCACGAATACGCGGCCGATCACTGTTGAGAAATGCCTGGTGGGGTTGGAAGGCAATGCGGGTGTAATTATTAAGCACGTCGAGGTGACGGTCGGTAGTTGGTTTAGCGGCAAACTTTAAAGCGATGATGCGGCGGCCTTCCCAACCACCGTAGATACTATGAAAGAGGCAGTGATTAAAAAAAACGACGTCACCGGATTCTGATTCCAAGGGGAAACCAGGAAGGTCTTCTCCAGATAAACCAAATGGCCTCACGTCAGGATCGATGTCTCTACCCATGGTCTGAGCGCCAAGTTCTTTATGGAGAGGCATACGGTGGGATCCGGGGATAATCCGCAGGCATCCGGTATTTTTCGTAACCGGGTCTAGATAAAGCATAATTTTTATGCGGCAATAACTGATATCTTTTTCTTCTTCTTTTCGCCAGCATTTACGGTCCGAATGCCAATTGTGGTATGCTCGATTCGTCACATTCCCTTCCGATCCAACCCAGATAAAATCGGGTCCCAGCAATTGTTCAACGGATTGAATTATTCGGTCATCATCCACCAATTCGGTCAATACAGGACTGATCTCCATGAAATAATCCATGCTTATTCCGTCCTCACCGACAACTTCACGGTGCCGATGGTCCGCCCACAATTTTTCAGCTTCGAGCGTAATCTTTTCCATCTCCTGTGATGAGAAAGCCTGCCGTAAAAAGAGAAAACCAAAGGTCTCGAAGTGTGCTATTTGTCCTGGAGTCAACATCGTATCTTTAAGCAGCTTTTAAGCTTAGTAGAAAATAATAAACTACTCAACAGTTATCTCATCACGGGGAAACTGACTCCCTCACCATCTGGCGTCAGCGAATGTCATATCAATGCTTTGGGTCGGTTGTCCCGTTCGGCTTGAGCTTGTTCCGGAAAATCAGAGTCAGAAGACACCCTTCATTTTACAGTCTCGCAAGTGTGCGCATACAGAATAGAAAGGAATGCAAAAGTTTTACTTGCAGATTTTCGAGTTGCAGTAACGGTGTCGAAAATAATATCAGAACATGGAAAGAGCCATGATTATCCTCACCCAAGACGAGATTGATCAATTCAACGAAGAAGGGTATCTCGTCTACGAAGGTCTGTTTGACGACGACCACAATCAACGTATCAAAAACGATGTTAAACAGCTCATGGAAGATCGGCAGAATGCAAAAGACGATCCGATTATCATGAGCTATCCGGAATTGGGCCTCTTGACCTCTGAGCCCTCCATTGTAGACCGTGTAACCGACCTAATGAGCGGTGATAAATTCGTTCACCATCACATTCACGCCACCTGGCATCTGGCCGGTGATAAAGGCGTGCTCTGGCATCACGATTATGAGCAAGTGCCTCAAACCAATCGTTCGCACCTAATGGTTCATGTCTTTATGTATATGGATGGATTAAATGGCGAAGTCGGGGACCTGCTCGTGCTGCCTGGAACCCATAAAAAAGTTATGAATAAAGATGCATTCGCCCCGTTTAAAAATGCAGATCTGCCCGGCTCACGCACGATCGACGACCTTGCGCCCGCGTCCATCGTCATTGTTCATTCAGCGATGCAACATGCGCGCCGCCCCAAACCCGGGGGTGAAAAATTCAAACGCTACTTCATCGACACATCCTATTGCCAGGATGGTATAATCTGGCCGGCTAATCCTCGCAACCAGAAATTCAACAACCTGGCTCTGGAGCTCGGTTGGGATCGCGATGGTAAATATGCATTTCTCTATGAAGAAGGCCATTTTTTTCACGACCCCGAGTCCTATGCAGGATTTGAAGAAAAAAACCAAGGCAGTCTGGCCATGCTACTATAAGTGTTAACAACGAAACTTTTGACTTTAACTAACTTTCAAGGAGCGAAGAATGATCGACACCCTGACAGAAAATCAATGGTGTGAATATGAAACGCAGGGATATTCGCGCCTCGGGAAGGTGCTGACGGATGAAGCGTTAGGCACACTGCAAAGGCAGATGAACGAGATTATGATGGGCCGCGCGCCGCTGGACTATGACCGGATGCTCATGCAGCTGGATCAACCGGGCACGGGCAAACTCGGCCCTCAAACAAAGGGACACAAGGGCGCAACTTTAAGCTACCGCAAGATACAGGACCTGGAATATGATCCACACTTCCTGGGGTATATGCAAAGACCGCTCTTCCGCCATATCTGCGCGCGTGTATACGGGAAGGATACCGACATTGCCTGTTTTCGGGCGATGTTCATGAACAAACCCGCAAAAGAGGGGACTCACCTGCATTGGCACCAGGATCGCTGGAGCTACCTGGACCGGGATCCGCTCGTTACAATCTGGACCGCCCTGGATCCGTCAACAATTGAAAACGGCTGCTTACAGATTGTGTCCGGAGCGCACAATCAAATATTAAACCCAATCAAACCGGACCGCCATTTGTCAGGGGAACAGTTACAGGATTTCCTGCAAGACGTTGAGGTCACACCCTTGGAAATGGAAGCCGGTGAATGCATCCTGCTTCACAATTACCTGCCCCACTCCTCTGGGATCAACAATACAGAGACTCCCCGGCGCGCTTTCAGTGCCTGTTACATGGAGGCGGCTACCCGAACAACCAAGGATGAGACCCACGCAGTCTTATTTGGTGACGGCGCCTTAACCTTAGAAAATAGTTTCTAATAATACCTGGTTAAAAGAGAAAAGCGTAATAGAGCAGGGGTTAAAGTTTCGCCCCAAGTTCAACGAGATTTTTTACCATACCGCGAATGCGCGGCCGTTCATTATTGAGAAAATTCTCATGGGGTCGAAATACATTACTGATAGAATAGGAAACAGATGCGGTATGATTAAGCGCATTAAGGTCACGATCGGTCGTTGGTTTAGCCGCAAACTTAAAGGCGATGACGCGGCGCCCATCCCATCCTCCGTAGACGCTGTGAAATAGGCTGTGATTAAATAAAACGACGTCACCAGGTTCTGACTCCAAAGGGTAGCAGGGAAGATCTTCACCCGGCGCTCCAAACGGCATCGATTGAGGATCGGCTTCCTGCGCTCCCAGTTCCTGGTGGAATGGCATCCGGTGTGAACCGGGTATAATTCGCAGGCAACCGGTATCTTTCGTCACCGGGTCGAGATAAAGCATTATTTTCAAGCGGCGATAAGTGACATCTTCCTGTTCCTCCTCTCGCCAGCATTTACGGTCCGAATGCCAACCCTGGAAGGCCCTTTTGGTGACATTCCCTTCAGACCCGACCCAGATAAATTCGGGTCCCAGCAATTGTTCGACCGATTTAAAAATTCGGTCGTCATCGATCAGTTCAGTCAATACTGGACTCGTCTCCGCGAAAAAACTTATATGTATTCCCTGCTCACCGACATCTTCACGGCAACGATACTCATCCCACAAATTCTCAGCTGCGAGGGTAATCTTATCCATCTCCTGCGAGGAGAAAGCCTGGCGCAAAAAAATAAAACCAAAGGTTTCAAAGTGTGCTATTTGTTCTGGAGTCAACATATTAATTTCATTCATATCTCTATTATATATGAAAATAACAAAGCACTCAATAGTTATCTCATCCGCATTGACCGTGGCACACCGTTGAGCTTCAGGAACTGTTGAATGAAAGATGTCGCGATCTATACAACAATTGGTCGGAACAGGTTCTACATAGTTTTACGATGAAAATTACATGGCTTAATACTTAAAATTTATACATTTCACTCGATAGAGAAAAAACACATTTAATGCGATACTTGTAGCAATCAAAAAATGAAAACTTCCCATAAATTCAGGTTACACGGTTTTACACCAGTCAGTATGGTGATTGTCGTTTCCACACTCGCTCTTTTGACATCGGTAGCGCTACCCGCAATTAACTATAAGGGGATAAATTTAAAATCGCAAAATGCGCGACTTTTGAAAGATTACCGCACCCATGAAGAAGCTTTTATTCGTTACGCTTTGGAGAACGATAACTACGCCTCTGACCGTGGATCAGTTTCCATGCATTCCGGGATGCGTGAATATTTGCCACCGACCTGGGTTAACTCACACGCAGGCGGTCAATGGACCTGGGATTACACTGTCAGGGGCATCACTGCAGGAATAAGTCTTAACAATGCGAATGTTGAGACCCAGCAAATGATGTTACTTGACGCAAAATTTGATGACGGCGACCTTGCCACGGGGTCTTTCCGAAAGACTAATATAAACTGTTACACGCTTGTCATCGAGGAATAGTTCGACGCCGTCATGGGTTATGCTTGATTACTCTTGACCCATAGCGTACCCCTCTTTGCAGGAAAAGAATGATTGATGGACAGACAAATGAACCGGGCCAAATCATCGTCCTGAATGGCGTGCCGCGGTCGGGTAAATCAAGTATTGCCGCAGTAATCATGGAAAAGTTTGAAAGCCCATGGTTGAACCTGGGAGTCGATAATTTCAAAAATCACATTACCTCCAAGCGGTACAGTCCCGGGATAGGCCTCAGGCCCGGCGGCGAGCGTCCGGATCTTGAGCCATGGGTTGTTTTGTTTTTCGCCAGCATTTATGAATCCATTGCCGCCCATAGCCGGTTGGGTTTAAATGTAGTGGCCGATGTGGGCCACCACGACTCATACTCTGTACCCAGGAAAATTCTCTTTGATTGTGCGCACCGTCTGGAGGGTTTGCCCGCCTTGTTCGTGGGCGTTCGCTGCCCTGTCGATATCGTATGGGAACGTCGTCGAAACACGTGGCTTAAAGGAAAAGGAATTCCGCAGGACGCTCCACCGCCAGATATTCTTCAACTATGGGAGCGTGAAGTTCACACTCCGGGTATCTATGATCTCGAAGTGGACACCGCGACATTGAATCCGGATGAATGTGCGGAAGAAATTCGCAAGTATCTCAAAAACGGACCGACCCCCACCGCTTTCCCGCGACTCGCAAACACGCATTCAGTTGATGTTGAAAAAGAGAATCCGATACCTGATTAGTAAAAGGGGCGCCAGAACAAGTGCGTTCCACCTGATGATTAAGACCAGTCACGCGATTTTGCGCATCACCGTAGTCCTCCTTCCATCCGTATTCGGGGGTCGAGCCACATGAGGAGGAGATCGCTGACGAGGGTTCCGAGGACGCCGACGAGACTGAGGACCATGAGCATCGATCCGGCTAAGTACATATCCTGGGTCAAGAGAGCTTCGAGCATCAGGGGGCCGATGGTGGGCAGGCTTAAGACCATGGCGACGATCGCACCACCGGAAACGAGTTGGGGGAACAGGGTGCCGATCCCGGAGATAAAAGGATTGAGCGCGATGCGCACGGGATATTTCACCAGCAGTTTAATCGGTCTTACCCCTTTAGCCATCGCGGTAACGACATAGGGTTTTTTCAATTCATCGAGCAGGTTGCCGCGCATTATTCGGATCATGCTCGCGGTGCCGGTTACCCCGAGAACGATGACCGGGCCCCATATATGTTTCATGAGGTCGGCGACTTTACCCCAGGACCATTCGGGTCGCCCGGCGTATTCAGGGGAAAATAAACCGGTCATACTTATGCCGAAATAAATATTGCCCCAGTACATAAAGAGCAAGGCAAGAAGAAAGCTGGGGACGCACATCCCGATAAAGCCGAGTAGAGAGAAAAAGTAATCGCCGATCGAGTACTGACGCACAGCAGAGTAGACACCGATAGGTAGAGCGACCGCCCAGGTAAAGAGAATAGACCCCAAGGATATTAAAAAGGTGAGGAGGATGCGATCACCTACAACATTGTTTACCGGCGTTCGGCTATGCATGGAAAAACCCAGGTGACCTTGGATCAGGCCCTGGTCTTCAGACTTAAAGGAGAGAAACCAGGGAAGACCAAGCCATTGAATATACTGAGTCATTAACGGTTCATGAAGAGGAAAAATCTCGCGTAATTGTTCAGCTTAAATTTTCGCCTTGTAATCGTTCGATAACTCCGCTTGTAAAATTTTCAAATCGATATAATTTGATGGGGGCAGCTGTATAATAGTAAAAGAGATAATCGAAATAATAAATAATGTAGGCACCATAATGAGGAAGCGTCTTCCTACATAGGGATGTTTTATTCCTGCGAGAATGACTCCAACCCCAACAATTCCCAATATAAGATGGCGGATGATGCGGCTGAGAGAATTTCCACTTCTCGTTTCAAAAGTGACATCGTCGAGGGCACTGGGCTGGGGCGTGATCTCGGTGATTTCCCGTTTTATTTTAGCTATCGCTCCCGGTGAATCTTTTGGTTCATCAAAATAGTAAGCTTCAAAACCGCCACTGGAAATACTCTTATACATAGATCCGTAAAGCACGTTGCGCGGTACGTTTTTAAAGCCCTTCTTCACGATCGCCACCCAGGGTTGGCCCTGTGTGATATTAATATTCCATAAATTATCCACGGCGATATCCTGAATTTCACGATAAATGTCGGTCTGCTCTTTGAGCGTCAGTGCGGTAAAAGCGGCATCGAGCAGTTCCATCGATCGCCGCAGAGGATGATCGATGGGGGGCTCAAAACTACCAGGGATATTTGCCTCAGGATTTCCGTATAAGCCACCGTTTCGATACCAATTTGAAAATCCTTCAGCCGCGACATGCCCGGGCGCATAACGTGCTGGATGTACCAGGGGGTTAAAATCCCCTTCCATTCCAGCGATAAGAAAATCGTAGACTCTAGCTGAGTTTTCAACGGCGTAGAGGCTAAAGGAGCGAAATCTCTCAACGGTGTTAAGGCCGACATTTTTCCAATCTTCCGCGACAAAAGGACCGGGACCTTCAGCATAGTTTGGGACTATATCCAAATACCAAACCATGCGGGTGCCATCCTTAAAGGTGCGATAGCCCTCGGAATCACGACCGGTAAGTCCCAGTTCATCGAGCAGTTCGTTAGCGCGATCGGGATTGTAATCGATGTAACTGTTCCTGAGTTTTTCATGGTAAAAGGGTGATTCCATTCCCGGCGAACTTTGAGCAGGCACACCGACACCGAAGTAGACCGCATCGATTATTTGCTGTCGATTGATGACAAGCGATAACGCCTGACGAAATCGTTTATCGTTGAGCAATGCCGATTTATTTTGGGACATTGGGGCCTTGGGAGTAATAAGTTTGTTTAGATTCGGATAGAGGCCCCATGAAGTAATACCGGATTCATACCAATGATGGACCTCATATCCCCCCACATCGCGTTGAGACATAAATAAGGTGTAATGAATAAAATAGATATTAAAGGATTGCATCGTAATGGCACCATTTGATGCGGCGATCGGAACCAACTTTCCTGTTTTAACATCGATCATAAAGCGGTCGACATAGGGAAGTTGATTGCCCTCGGTATCGACGGCCCAATAATAAGGATTGCGGACAAAAGCCTGGGGAGGATTAGATTTGTAGGTGCGATATATCCAGGGCCTGATGCGGGGATGGTCCGGGTTGTTATTGAGTTTAAGGGTATTATAAAGTCCCTTTCTCGTGGGTATTTTATAGGTTTTCATCGCGGCCTCGATGAGCGCAGCGTTGCCAAGCTTGGGGTGGTATTTTTCGAGGTAATGACGGGGCGAAAAAATCTCTAATTCAAAGGAGGACAAGCGTTCCAGAAATAATCCATGAGAGTGCGGAAAAATAATCTTCACCGTGTAGGGATCTATTTTGAGGATTTTACCTCTTTCTCCTTTCACTTTCATCGACCGCGGGAATTTAACTAATTCCTGTTTTACCTCATCTTCCCACCAGTAGAGAATATCGTCTGCGGTGAAAGGGTGGCCGTCCGACCATTTCATGCCCTTGCGCAGGAAAAAGATCCATTCTCTTTTGTCGGGTGATACTTCCCAATTTTTGGCGATGTGGGGAACAATGGGATAGCCGAGCGGGGACCATCGCACAATAGAAGCTCCGGACATCCAATTATCAATGGTATCAGCTGAATGGATACTATTCGTAACCAAATACCAGGTACCGCCGTAATTACCGAGCCCGTCTTTGCCTTGAATGACCACCGGTTCAGGTCCCACGCGTTCAGCGACCGGTGGAAGTTTGCCTTCCTCTACCAGTTCAGCGAGGATGGGGTGACTCGCCTTTTGGAAACCATTGACCGGATTCACCCTCGCTGTAGTCAACTTCATGCTGTACTTTGTAAAGGTCTTCTTCGCTGAAACTGATGTCTCTTAATTTTTCGGTGGATTCGATAATCTCCGGGCTATAGTAAATAGGTTCGCGCTCCAATTCCGGTTTCATCACTGCACCCCAGAAATAGATTATACCGAAAAAGCAGCAACCGGTCAGGAAAAGTAGACCACAATATTTTAATATATTATACATCGAAGGGTGTTAGCTAATTGTGGACTGTCGAATAGCGAAGGTCAAAAGGGGAATAGGTTAAGGCGATAATGTTAATATGCGTATAAGTGGCGCATCTTCCACTGTTCAACTTGGCACGCTATTGCGGAGTGACTGCGGCCGACCATTTATCACCAGGCTCTACTATCGACTTTTGACGGAGGGGGTTGTTCGTTTCATCGAACTGCCCCCCTTCAAGGCGATTCCAGGAAACCAAGCTCCCCCAGCCGGTGAATCCAGCGCTGACGAAGTGCACTGCCGGCCTTATTTTCCAGCCAATGGGGATGGTAAATCGGATCATTTGGCCGACCAAACGCCGCAGGTGTCTTGATTGAGCGGGATGCCCGATCACGAGTCGCGGCCTCTTCCGATGGATTCCCGGGGTTATGGTAATAGACAAAGGTGCACATCCTGCGACCTACCGAGCCACCCCAACTCGCGTGCCAAAGCCGAAGGTCGAAGGCCACCACGTCACCGGGTTCGCTTTCGCAGACGTAACCGGGAACCTCTGGAATGTCCAGTCCGCCGCGCTTGATCGTATTCCCAACTTCCTCGTGTAACGGGTTCTTGTGTGAACCAGTTATGACACGCAGAGCCCCTGTCTGCGCACCGACAGGATCTAAATAGTAGGCATATTTGATTCCGTAGCAGTCTTTTTTGGGATCGGGGTGCCAGGAAGTGTGGCCCACGTAGCGGTTAGCATCAGCGGCCATGCCGATTACATCTTCGCCGTAGAGTTGCTGGGCCGGTCCATTAAAGCGGGAATCCTCAAGCAGACCGGCCATAACCGGCGTATCCGGCCCCAACGTTTTTGTCCAGTGGCGCTTACTGCCGTCAAAAGGGTCGTGCTTGTAGACGGCATTGAGACTTTTTTCATATTCGACCTCAATGATCGCCAGTTCCTTGGGACTGAATACCTGGCGCAAAACCAGAAAGCCGAAGGTGTTGAACTGGTCAATCTGTTGATCGGTGAACATGAATTTTCCTTCTGGCGTTCACACCCGGTAGGTGCTCGAAACAATACTGGTTTGGTCATTAGCATCTTCATCCCAGTAAACAGTCACCAACTTGTCGTCTTCCAGCAACATGGACACCGGGTATCCGATCCCTCCCGATACGAGGTCATCACGAATAATGATTTCATCATCATAGTCCCAGCTCTCACCCTCATTACCGCTGAGGCACGCCCGGATACCGTAGTGTTGCCGGCGGTGTCCATAGACAGAAAGCACGCGTCCGTCACTGAGCTGAACAAGATGCGTCGGAGAACACCTGTCAGAGTTGACCCGTATGTCGGCAATTTCTCATATGGCAGAGCAGCCGTCCCGACCGTAGTTTAATCATTGCTGGTTCGACGAAGTAATAATCCGGATGCGCGGCGATCTCGCGGGTCTCGGCCCAGGTGTGACCGCCGTCACGGGATATGCAGGTGAATACGCGGCTGGGTTCCTTCACGATCTCACCGTCTATGAGCCGGTTTCCCTGCCCGTTCCTGACTTGGAAAGGAGGTTCATCCCATTGCTGGGGAGAGAACATTGGATCGGCTGCACCCGCGGTAAAGATAAGGGTGTCAGCATCTAATTCAATGACGTTCAATCGGCTGTAAGCGCTGATGAAGGGCGAAGAGTCGATCTGAACCGACTCTTCCCAGGTTTCGCCATGATCAAGTGAGCGGTGCACATAAGTTCCGCCATGGGTCACGACCCAGGGATACGGCGGCCGGTGGTACCACCCGTAGCGGTGGCTCTGGTTTTTTATTCCATCCTCGAGTGGGAAAAACTCCCGTTGGTAGAAGCTCGCCAGGATTTCGCCATTGTCCAAAACGCAGAGAGCCACGTGCTCGGTCCCGGTCCACCCGAAACCGGGGATTACTCGTGGGGCTTCCCACGTCTTCCCCCGGTCACGCGAGCGCATAATGTAGTTGCGAAACTCAGGGTTGTCTGGCGGATGGAGATATCTGCGGGGTGAATAGAGGGCCCGATCTCGAGCTCCATGCTCATGTTCCAGGTTACAAGCCAGTTCCCGTTAGCTGCGCAGGTTATAAACGGACCGCAAACATAACGGAATTTCTCTTTGAACAGGGTTTCGTCGATGCGCTCGGGTTTCATATCTTTCTCGTCATTGTTGTAATAAATAAGCCAGTCGGGTGAAGCATCAACAAAAATTCTTCGGGGTTTGTTCATCTGAATCTTTCTTGACCGATAACCAGTGCATGACAATCCTACCCGAAACTTGAACCGATGGCGCTACGATGACCCTGTGAATGCGCCTGAGAATAAGCGATGAATGCTGACAACAAATTAGAAAGAGATAGATTATGAAGCTTGAGGGAAAAATCGCGCTCGTCACTGGTGGATCTCATGGGATTGGCCGGGGAATTTCTTTAGCTCTGGCCAGAGAGGGAGCAAAGGTTGTCGTGAACTACTCGACGGACAAAGAAGCTGCCGAGTGGACGGAGAACAAGATTAGTGAAATGGGCGGGGAAGCCACAGTCGTCAAAGCTGACGTTGGAGAAATAGATCAATGCCGTGAGCTCGTAAGCAAGTCGAATGAAGCCTTCGGACATGTCGATATACTCGTCAGCAATGCGGGCATCGGTCAGCAGAGTAAGATCGTGGATACACCGGATGAAGAATGGGACCGTGTGATGAACGTGAATCTGCGCGCCACTTTTGCCCTCGCGCGGGAGCTCATGCCGGGAATGATTGAAAGAGAATACGGCCGCATTGTCACGATCTCGTCCAATTGTGCCCTGACGGGAATAGCCCAGGGATCTTTTGTTACTTACGCGACGTCCAAGGGCGCTTTGAATACGCTGACAAAGGGTATAGCGCACGAAGGGGCGCCCTACATCACGTGCAATGCGATATGCCCCGGTGGTACGAACCGGAAGATCGCCGAGGAGCGCGGTGAAGCATGGCCGCCCCCCCCCAGCCTTTGATGAGAAAAGGTTTCTCGGCATGCGCGTTCCTCTCAATAGAACAGGGACCCCGGAAGATATCGCGGAGACGGTTTTTTTTCTGGTCTCGGATTCAGGATGCTTTATTACGGGTCAGGCCATTCATGTCAGCGGCGGTGTCATGATGCCCTGATTTTGAGGATGGGGTCATGGCACCTTTAACCCAAGGTGAGGAGGACCTACGCTATGTTCTACCACCAGGCACAAACGCTAACGGAACAGGATCAGCACCTATCCAGGCGTTCTGAGATCTCTGGATAACTTGCAATTATTGTCACTCTGTTGCATTTTAAACGCACCCTATGACCCAACAGCGCAACAGCGCTAAGCTCTGCGACGACGTTATAGCAGGGGCGCTTTAAAAACATTCAATTGGTAAAAATATGAAAAAGACACTCCCCGAATCGATCTCATGCATGAGCCCACAACTTGTGGTGTCCGACATTGAAAAATCCATCCAGTTCTATACCGGGCAGCTTGGATTCAGCTTGAATTTCCGACACGAAGATTTTTACGCGGGGATCGGTTGTGCAGGCAACTCTATCCACCTGAAAACAGGTGACCCCTTACCGGGAGAAAGAAAAGCAAAAAGAAAAAATGAAGATTTGGATATATCCTTTGGGGTGACGAACGTAGACGGGTTTTATGAACACATCATGTCCGGTGATGTTGAGGTTATTCAACCGCTCCGCATGATGCCATACGGGAAAGAGTTTAATATCATCGACCCGGACGAATACATACTTGGCTTTTTGGAAGTAACTTAATAGAGGTCAAAAGAGTCAAACGCTGCTCTGTTTTGGAACATAACACCCGGCAATGAGAGGACCTATCGGGTTAGGGGGATGCTCTTACATATCTCTTGAACTATATAACTTTTAGATTACTATTTAATATCCGGTTATGCTTCAATCTATTGAAATCATCCTAAATGAAACATACGACCACGACCCCCTTGTGCGGTCGCGGGCGACTCGTGATTTATGTCCCTGTGAGATCAAAAGAGATGTGGTCACGGTTTGGAATCGGATATTCGAGCTGACGAGGGATCCTGATCTTAATGTACGCCGCATGGCGTTTCATACGATGATAGATGGTTCACCAGGAAAATACGAAACCCGGATTATCTCCGCGCTCGAAGATATGCACAATGATCCCGACATGAAGCTGAGACGAAGCGTGCGAAAACGCCTGGCCAGATACCGCGCTACGGGGAAAATTAATTTTAATTAAGGGTGAACCCCGCTATGGGGAATATAGCTACGTACACAGAGGCCATGGCCGCTTACATTCGTGAGGGTGAGCGCGAGGCCTACGCGCTTGGCAACCGCGGTCCCATCAGATTTAACGCCGATGGCACCTTGCGCAAAAATATCACTGACGCCTACTGGCGTTACGGTTTCTACGTTTTCGAAGGAGTCTTGAGCGCTGAAGAACTCAATGAATTGCGGTCAGATATAGAGCGTGTTTTTGACCGCGCCCCCTACACCAAAGATGTGTCGGTTGATGCCAAAGGCCGGCCCGCTCTTGGAACTGAGTTTGCCAAGCAGCCCATCAATTTTGCCAAGCCGTTGAGTGACCCAGCGGGAGGCACCTCGAGAGGTCATGGCCGCTATCCGGCTAAGATGAGCGAGCCTATACCACCTGACGATGCACCCGACTATGTCATTTCCTCAATCTCCGGGAACCTGCAGCTTATGGACTCTTTCTTAAGGCTCTACGGCCACCCGCAACTGCTCTCGATTACGGAGCTGATCAATGGCCCTGACTTCACCCCCTTTGCTGAGTCCATTATCGTCAAACCGGCGGGCCTCGGGGCCACTGTGGCCTGGCATCAGGATGGGACCCAACAGTGGAACTGCCCGGACTGGGACGAGGGGACTCATGGATTCAATTTCATGGCCCAGTTATTCGGCAGTACCGCGGCTAACGGAGTATGGGTGTTGCCCGGTTCACACAAACAGGGTAAAATCGACATCGTCGCGATGATCGAGGCCAACAACGGCTCTGATCGTCTGCCCGGCGCGGTTCCGATGGTCTGCGAGCCGGGTGACATAGTCATGTCCAACCGTCAGGCCTTACATGGGTCTTTCGCCAACACCTCGCCGGACAAGCGGGTGACAATCAACTTCGGGTTTCACCGTCGCAAATCCGTGCTCGGGGTGCGAATGATGTTAAATGACTCGCCGGTGATCTACGACGAAGAGCGCATATACGAAAGGTCCCGGTTGATTGCCCTGGCCATAGACGCCAGGCAACAGAGCTTCCCTCACGAACCGCGATACGTTTACCAGCCCCTGGCAGGGGAGGAGGTGGCCAGCCGGTGGAACGAAACAACGAGGGAAAGTATTCTCAAAGATTACAATACCAGGGACCTCAGCATTTGAGACAGTGTCGTAATCAGTGCAGACGGGTCTTAACAAAGTGAAACCGGTTCACCCTCTGCGCCGGGAAATGCTCAGCTACCTGTATAAAGCAGTGGCAGGTGCTCGTCATCATCGAGCAAATCGCCAAATTGTAAACGCGCAGCGTACTCCGGGGGCAGGGCGCAGGCGTGGCCGTTGTATGTCGACCCTGTAGGCATAAAGAGCATGGCAAAGGCCCGCCGTGGCCTCGGGGTCATGTTGGGACCTGCGGCGTGTGCAATCATACCGCTGATAAATATCCCGTCGCCGGCTTTCACCTCGGCATACTTCGGATCGGTTTCCTTCCAACCGGGGTAGAGGTTAAATAGATCGCTCATGTTCTCATTGAGACCCACCGATTCCTCAAACTTACTCAACTTGTGGGTACCCGGTAGAAAGCAGAGACAGCCATTCTGCAGAGTAGAATCGTCGAGCGCAATCCAGAGTGAAATCGACTGACGCGTGTAGTAGGGGTCGTAGGGATTATCCGAATGCCAGTGGGTTGGATTGGCCCAGGGTTGTTTTATCAGGGCGTGATCATGGTAGAGGCGCATGCCATCGGTACCAGCAAGCTCAGCGGCCATCTTGCCAAGGCGTTGATCGAGGACCAGATCTTTGATCGTCTCAGAGCTTTTCCACATGTTCACGCATTGGACAAAGACGTTCTTGTAGTAGTTTTCTTCCTTCTGATTGTTGTGCATCTCCTTACTTATGTGTAGGGAGATACCCTCTTCCACGGCTACGCGCCATCGCTCCAATTCATCATGGGAGAGCAAATCTTTTACGACCACATAGCCAACATCATGATAGGTCTCAAGGTGTGCTTTGGAGATTGTGTCGTTCATAGCTTATAGCTTGTCATCATGGGTCTACCCCATAAGAGGATCATTTTCAAGAAATGGTTACCGGGAAAACAGATAACCTTAATAATAGAAATAAGTCCTTGTTACATTGATATATCATAAATGAACTCCATCATATATTTTTGTTAGTATTAATTGTGTTGACCCCTATAACTCGGCTTCGATTGATTGATAATGGTAGCAGTGGTTAAGAGAAGAACACTATGAATAAAACGGAAGCTTACGAATTTGACCGGACGGGTTACCTTGTCATTCCCGGTTTATTGTCACCCGATGCGGTATCTCAATTGACAGAGGCGGTTGATCGACTGGTAGAACACGCCCTGGAACACAAAGATAAGCCACCACGTTTGACGGCTCCATGGGGCTCGGAATACCATGTTAATAAGTCTTGTGGTTATCATGTCCATGCTTCTGAAAAGTCAGGCGGGCTCACTTTGTTGATCGAAGACTTTTTTAACTTTGACCCTGCATTCGATCTATTGGTTAACGAGCCGAAGACGATGACCTATATCAACGCGATTGTGCAAGAAAGGCCTTCCATCAATAATTCTGAGTTACGCGTTCGCTATACGGGTAATTACTCGGGAACTCATATGGGTGGACCCTTACCGAATAAATATCGTTATACCTACAATGAGAGTGGCATCGATTGCATGATGGTGCGCATGGTTTACTTTGTCCACGATGTCACAGCGGAAGAAGGCGCATTCTGCGTGGTCCCGGGAACACATAAATCCCACCTGTCATCACCGTACGAAAACAGGCCCCCCGAAGAAGAACCGGGAATGATCACCCTTCCCGTTAAGGCGGGCGATGGGATTCTCTTCACCGAAAATTTACGCCATGCAGGTTTCATTAATCACAGTGAACAAACACGTAAGACCCTGCACGTCGGTTACGGACCCTTTTGGCTGAAATCACAAAATATCGCTACTATGGAGCAAGATCCTTACATTTTGCCGCTGACAAAAGACCGTTACGATGAGGCTCAACGGGAATTATTTTATACAAGACCAATTAAAAATTAGATTTAAGACATGATGTTATCGTCCCGTCTTCTGCTTGGGCTTAGCCCGCTATTGCTGTAAGACGGGGTGGGATTATACTCGCATCCGATAGAATTTCTCCAGGCCTTCTCGTGAAAGATAGTGGGGGGCGCTGACGAGGAACAAACCCTTATCGCGGTGTCGGTTAACAATTCTCATAATCGACTCGATCCCACGCCTGATCACCTTGCGGTTCCCGTCCCGCTGATACTGCTGCAATTCCAGGTGCTTGTCCAGCACCTGTGTAGCTACTCCCAGTCGCTTCAACATCTCGAGACAGGTTCGGTTGCCCCGGCATGCCCGCTGCGATTGTCGCAGCAATGCAGCGCAAGATTGGAGCTGCCTTCGACCCTGTTCAACCTCTGGTGGATCCGGAGCGACATCGAAAAGCCGGGTGCCGCGGGTGGTTATCTTCGATAGGGTCCAGAACCAGTTGCTCATGGCGTCGGCAGCCGCTCCAAAGCGCATCTCGCAGTAGTCCTGTACAAGAGCGTTGATGTCCTGAGCTGTGTCGGCTGCCAGTTGCGCGTGCAGGTAGTGCTGCAGTTCATAAGTCAGCCAGTCACCCGGTTCACTGTACATGCCGATGCCCGCCACACCCCGGTCACGCAGGTAGGACATCTCGGACCACATCAGGCCGGGGAATACAACCGGCTTCGACATCCAAAAATACTTGCGGTAGTAGGAGTAGAGTGAAACCGGTCCGTCATGATTCTGGATCCACTGGCTTAACTCTTTGAGATGAGAAGCATTGTGCTTAGTGGTCGGGTCGAAAATCGGTTCCCGGTATGATTGGTAGAACGGAGCGACATCGACCAAAACATCGGATGGTATCCGCATGTTCTCCGGGTAGTTGGCATGGTTGTGATAAGCCGTGGTCGAGAGTATGATATTCAGTTTCTGGCGTCTCAACGCTCGCCATACAGCCAGAGTCACCAGGGCCTGGCGCTCTGACGGTGAACCCTGGAGACGCGAAGCAGCGTCCTCGCTCCATAGAGTGCCATCCGGCGGCAACAGGGAGAATATTTCAACTTCCGGATGTTCCCGCAGCCAGGCCATGACGCGAGTCACGAATATACGCATCGCTGCCGGGTTGGCGGTGTTGAACACCGCGTGCGGATCCCTGCTACGTTTACCATCCAGTAATGCAAACCAGTCCGGGTGTTTGTCATAGAACATCTCGTGATGCAGGAAATTCTCGTAGCCGTGTCCGCCGACTTCAATGACCAGACCTCTTTTTTGAGCTTCGGGGGTGAGCTTCTCACGCACGTCTTCCCAGCAAAACCGGTTCTCATGCTGGTAGTTCAGCGGCGCGCTGAGAACATTTAGACGGTTCTTCGCCATCCACTCGATCAGGGCGACGGTATTTGAAAGGGTATGTGTCTGAGCCTCTTCAATCAGTTTCTTGCGGTAGATAAAAGTTGGTGTCCAACTCCGCTTACCTACTGCTGGTTCGAACTGCTTGAGCCTTGGGACATGCTCGTGACCGATACCGCGGTAGAACTTGTAACGGGGAGCGAACCAGCGGCAGCCCAGCTCCTCGAGGAATCCGTAGACCGCGTAAACCGCGGCCCGTGGCGTCCGTCCCCGCAAGCGCACCCGATCTTCTCCTACAATGATCTCGAACGCGTCGTCTTCTCGCGCGATTGGAACCTGTCGCCGCGGCCGACGTCGGACCTCGACCGAAATCTCCCTCGCCGCGGAATCTGTGGTTCGCTGGACGCGCACTTCGTGGCGATAAATTTGTTTAAGATATTTAGCGAGTTCCCCCGCTGCAAACTGTTCGGGAGTTGATGCCTTCGGTGCCAGGCGAATTCTTGTGGGGAACTTCATGATCAATTTTCAGTGAACAGTGATCAGAGGGTATTCACCAGCATACCCCAGTGATGAATTTAAAAAATTTGAATCTCCTCTTGTCATTGCGAGGGAAGCTGCAAGCTGACCGTGGCAATCCAGGCGAGTAGTCATTGCGCATACGAATACCATTATCCGTTTAGATCTTTCCCATAAGAAATCGTCTCTTCAATTTAATTAATCGTTTAATTGAAAGTAAACCTTAACACCCAGTGAGCGACATCACACAACAGATTTCCCCCTGGATTGCCGCGTCGCTACGCTCCTCGCAATGACATAGTGGGGTGGAGCGAGCGGTCCCCGCATGCTTCTTCAAACACGAAAATTCCAGATTGCTAACATTCTACTAAAACATCGGAACAAACCTGATCTCGGGGTATCGGGGTTTCTCCGTTCGATAGAATTTTTAAACGACCGCCACCGCTTTGTTCAACGCGGGCATCAGCTCGTTGGCAAACAGGTCGAGGTTGCGAAGCCAACTGGCCTTGTCGTCCCAGTCGAAGACCATCAGTATGAGAGTGCCGAAGGGTCCGCTCTCCTCGATGAGCATTAGCAGCCGCCTGAGCACTTCATCCACGTCGCCGGCGATAATCTGCTCGGTCAACCAAAAGTCCAAGTTGCAGTCGGCATCCGACATCTCGAGGTCGCGTTTCAGGAAATTCCGCCCGGGCCCCATGTCCATAAGGCTGGCGAGGTACTGAAAGTTCTGCCCGACTGAATTGGTCCGGACGCGCTCGACCGCCTCCTCTGTCGTGTCGGCCAGGAAAATCTGTCGGGCTACTCTCCAGTTTGAGCGATCGGGATTGTGCCCTGCTTTGATGGCGGCGATTTCGTAGGTCGCCCAGTTGTCTGCGAGGACATTACCGGCAGCGAGAGCAGCGGAAAAGGGGGCGAAGCCGCGCTCCCCGGCTAACTGCAGGGTGTAGGACTTGCGATTTACTCCCGGCATGGCGATGGGCGGATGGGGCTGTTGTAGAGGTTTGTGTATGAAGCCGATCTGGGTTTCCTCGTCGACGTGTTCTTTGATTGAGAACTGCCAGAACTCGCCGTTGTGTTCGTAGGGCGGTTCTGATGACCACAGTTTAAGGATGACATCGAGCGCCTCTACGGTCATCGCACCGCCCTGTTTCGGGTCCTGGCCGTAGAGTTCGTAATCTGTGATCACACCGCTGGGCCCGAAGCAGAGATTGAGCCGTCCTTTGGAAAGGTGGTCGAGAAAGGCGAGACGGGATGCCACGTAGGCCGGGTGATGTTGGTTGAGGCAGATCGGCGACGGACCGAGGCGTATGCGCTCGGTCTCACCCAGCACACGACCGATAAAGACCTCGGGCACGACTATCGATTCGTACTTCATGGTGTGGTGTTCTCCGATCCAGAATTCTTCGAAGCCGAGCGCCTCAGCCCGGACGACTAGCTCGATGTCCTCGTCGTAACACTGGGCCAGCGGTTTATCCGGTGGATGGAAAGGCATGATGAACATGCCGGATTTTATCGGTTGTCCGTTGGTCATTATGAAGTTCCCCTCCTAAATAATAAATGGCAAATTGGCGATGAACATACAGCTTAATAGAGTCTTGGCAAGAATTAGCCTCATGTGCTTGTAGTGATGGTGTTAAACCGATTAGTTTCCTGATAAGAAAAAGGCGTAGATACCCGTTATAAAACAAAAATGAGGGGTAATAAAGTGGCTGTAAGCACGAGCTGTGCTGACGGAGTTAGTTCGAAGCCGCAGGGAAGAGAAATAAACGATAGAACATGAAGCATCGGGTAATCAGGAAATGAAGGATGAAACCAAATGAGAGGTTAATTGGGTATTGATGTTTTATCCGTATATTATATGCCCTAGCATGGCATCGATAAAAATCAGAGTTAAGGAGTAACGCTATGGCCATGGTGAATATAAACCAGATTGAACCTCTCGTGGATAGGACAGATCTACTCGATCAACCTGAGGAATTGAGAAGGAGGGGTGAGGAGGACGGCCACCTGTATTTCGCCGGGTTACTGTCCCCGAGCAAGGTCAGTAATGTAAGATCGCAGATCCTTGCCGTCTGTGACAAGCACGGGTGGGTTAAGGAAGGATCAGATCACACCGAAGGCATGGCCAATGCAGATATTCTTGTTGTAGAAGGTACAGATCAGAGGTGGATAGATTTCTACAATGATGTGCTGAAGGTTCGTGATTTTCATGACCTGGCCCTGGACAAAAACCTGATCCGTGTGTTTGAGGTCCTCTTTGGTGAGTCGGTTCTGCCTCACAGCCGGAATATCTGCCGTCTCGTTTTTCCCAACTCTGCGCTATACTCGACCCCGCCTCACCAGGACAATTTTTATATCGGTGGGTCGACAGAAACGTGGACCGCGTGGGTTCCGTGCGGCGATTGCCCGGCAACCCTGGGAAGTCTGGCTGTTGCAAAAGCATCGCATCGGCAGGGTTTGCTGGAGGCTAGAAAAGCAACTGGTCCCGGGGAGCATCAGGTGCATGTGGAAGAGGAGCAAGTCTGGGTAGGAGGTGACTATGCCTGTGGGGATGTGATTATCCTGCACAGCATGACGATTCACCAGGGACGGGATAACATGAGTCAGGACCGGTTGCGGGTGTCGTGCGACTATCGCTATCAACCGATGAGTCATCCAGTCAGAGAAGATTCCCTGACCCCCCATATGAATTGGCTGACTTGGGAGGACGTATATAAAGATTGGGACCCCGCTGATCCGGTGAAATACTATTGGCAGGAATGGGATCTGGAGATTGTGAAATTGCAACGCTAGGCAATGGTGAACTCAGTCGCTCCGCTGTAACTGCGATGGCAGAAGAAGATTGTTTGAGGTTAATCGCCATGAATGATGCCAGGGTGTGTCTTCACTTTTTTCCGCCGTCTCCCTGAAATCTATAAATACACAGCCTGATCCTTTTTTGTTTTCTCGGATGTTATGTTTTCTACAACCCCATTCATTGGTAAGTTCAGCATGGGGGTTCACAAATACGCTTGAGCCAGTCGTTTCAAAGCATAGGGTAGGGTGTTGTTAAATGGGTAAACGCGGCCAAAGAAAACAGAAAAGCGAGGGGTAAATGTCAGAAAGCAAAGTCTCAAGGTCAGAACCGTCTGCGCAACTTGAGCAGCTCCAACGCGAGGGATACTGCGTTCTTGAAAACATAGCCGATACCGCTCTTCTCGAGCGCACGCGTGCCTGTGTAGAGAAGGCAGTAGCCACGCAAGACCCCGAACGGCTCGCCCGCACACGCTCTCCGGGCACGCTCATAAATTCCAACGCTCATCCCGAGCTGGCGGGTATTGTCGGTAACCCGACAGCGCTGAAGGCACTCGACGAGATGGGGCTTCCTGGAAGTAAATTCTGGAAAGCGGTGATTATCAGCAAACCACCGGGCGGCCCTCGCCTTTACTGGCACCAGGATTGTATGATGTGGCAGGACCCGCGCGCCTACAGTGAGATCCCGCCAATGATCTTTTTAATGTACTACATGGAGAACACCACCCGAGAGAACGGGTGCCTGCGGTTGCTGCCGGGCACACACCGGAGACGGCATCTTCTTCACGACATGGGCGAAGCCCATACCTATGATATCAACAGTATTGAGAACCCTGATGACCCGCGCTTTCTCGATTATCCCAACGAGCAGGATGTGCCGATGCGCGCCGGCGATCTGGTTATCGGTGACGCGCGCATGTTCCACGCCACCCACGCCAATCGGTCCGACCAGCGCCGCACCGTGATCACTATCTGGTTTCACCCGCTGATGGACGACCTGCTGCCGGGCACCCAGAGCTGGATTCATGAGGAATTTCACAACAGACATGACGACTGGCCGGAAGCCGCGCTGGCGGAAATTGAACCGGTCATTCCCCGTTACTCCGGCAATTCAGCACCGATGAAATATAACCGTGTCCCGGATGAGCGGCTGTCGACGAATGGGCCCTAGCTCAATCTGATTTCAGCTTTTAATCCTGACTCGGACCCTCGGCGCTGTCGCCCCCAGCGACGGTAAGCTCAGCTAATCTGATTTTCATATTCTGGGCCTTTAATTTTGATATCCTCCTTCCTTAATTATCCCTGTCTGCCTTCAGTAAATCAGCGATGAGACTGCTACGTGTCTGGGGTTCATGCCGTGATGAAGGTATTACACATTATGTATAGAGGTGATCATTCTATGACTGTTATCATTTTTCAAAAACATAAAATTAGAACGGGTTAGTATGCTCTATATATATCACATCCAATAACTTACTTAAATTTTATGAGATTGGCATATTCTTTGCGTATCACAATCGATTAAAAGTTAATCAAGGTAATGTTTTAAAAAACAAAAGGAGAATAGCCATGCATATTAGATACCCAACAATTAAGTTTGCCGACGCGAAAATGAACGATTGGGAGTAAAGGAATCTATCTCAGATAACAGGCAGTCCCAGGCAGTTATTTTGAGAGACCAATCATCAGCGCCAGGGGGATCCTTTTCCAGGTCGCGTGAATATACAATGAGACTTGCTTCCACGTTCTTACTGGTCCCCTTGCTGATTTTATTTCAGATCATGTCAGCAGGATGTGCAACTGTAGTTCGTGGCACGAACACCATTATGGTTGTTGAATCTGACCCCCCGGGGGCATTAGTTGAGATGGTTTCCGATAAAGACGGAGTTAATTAGGAAAGCACAACTCCAGCTACTTTTAAGGTACCACGCAACCACACCTACACGGTAACAATTGTGAAGGAAGGTTATGAACCGCTAGAAGTAGACGTCATTCATAAAATGTCAGATGGAGGGGCGGCTGGTTTTGCGGGCAATATCCTTTTAGGAGGCCCTGTTGGTGCCGTCGTGGATGCTGGATCAGGAGCCACCCAGGATCTGTTCCCTAATCCCATTAAGGTGGTCCTGGTGCCTGTCGGAGCAACGATTTCAGGATCACCTGCAGAGCGATCTGAATAGACTTATAATCACAGGTGAAAAGGGGTCGGGCCTGGCATGGATGATGCTGTCCCGCGACTGCGGGACTCAGGCCTGACTCCTTTCTTTCTCGGCGGCGCTTGCGAGTCAGGGTAAAGCAATTGAAATAAATAGCTTTTTCTTTTGAGATTATTCTTCATAACCTGACCGTATTTAAAGTAGCCTTAATGTTTGATTAGTTATTTAAAAAGTGCCTCCAAACATACTTTTCATCCTTACCGATAACCAGCGCGCGGATCTCCTCAGTTGCGCCGGCAACCCTGTCATCAACACGTCTAACATCAATCGCCTGGCGATGGGCGGGGTACGGTTTAGCAACGCTTTCGCAACCACGCCGATCTGCGCGGCGAGCCGGGCGAGCTATCTGACAGGAATGTACGAGCGGCGTCATCAGTTCACCTTTCTCACGCCTCCACTTCGAACCGAATTTTCCAACAACAGCTATCCTGCGCTGCTGAAATCGTCGGGATACAGGACCGGATTCATCGGCAAGTTTGGTGTTGCTGCAAATGGAATCGAGCCATCGCTGGAAGATAAGGGTGGCATCGACAGAATGTTCGACCACTTTGACAACTACGAACACTGGACGGATGAAGGTTATGAAATTCGACAAGCTGATGGGAATATCAGACACCTCACGGACATCACGGGTGACAAGGTTATCGATTTCCTCGACCGCCATATGAGTGAGCGGTCGAATCAACCTTTTTGTCTGTCCGTCAGCTTTAATGCGCCGCATGCCCAGGACGGGGATCCGCGTCATTATATATGGCCGGGATCTGAAGAAGGGCTCTACACAGACGCTTTCATTCCCGGACCTGCCAATGCGGATCCTTCATCTTTTGAATCCCTTCCCCGATTCATTCAGGAATCGGAGAGCCGAGTTCGGTGGCATACGCGCTTCGACACGAGTGAAAATTACCAACGCAACATAAAGGGCCTCTATCGGATGGTCAGCGGTATCGATCGAAATATCGGTAGGATGGTGGAGGTATTAGAGCGCCATTCACAGTCGAGCAACACGGTCATCATCTTCGCGTCAGATCACGGCATGTATTACGGCGAGCGCGGGTTATCCGATTGCTGGCAGTTGAATGACGAATCGATTCGGATCCCGCTCGTCATTTTCGATCCCAGGAGGAGCGTTAAACGCTCGGTCAGAAATGAAATGGTATTGAATATCGACGTCGCGCCCACGATCCTGGAGCTGGCAGGATTGACGGTCCCGTCTATCGTCCAGGGGCGCAGCCTGATTCCGCTGATGGATGATTCCGTTGACGGTTGGCGGACGGAATTCTTTTGCGAGCACCGCTTTGATCGACCGGACATCCCCAAAAGCGAAGGAGTCCGAACCGAACGGTGGAAGTACATCCGTTATTTTGAACAGAATCCCGTTCACGAAGAACTCTATGATCTCGAGGGGGACCCGCACGAGTCACGAAATCTCATCGGAGACCCTGATTATTCCGGTCGCATCGGTGAAATGCGCCTAAAATGCGCGGACCTCTCCTTAAAAGCTGGTTCTTCATAATTCAATATGGGGTAAAGCTCCAGGGCAATTAAGGTTTGAATGATGGGGGTTTAACTATTTAGCTTATCCTGATTCAAATCAATTCTAGTTTATTCGAATAATCCAACTTCAACGGAGTTAATATCACATGGCACAAGCGCTAGAACTGATCGCCCCCCCTGACCTTGCCGGCCAGGTATCGGCAATTGAAAACGACGGCTTTGCTTATTTTCCCAACTACCTGAATACGGATGAAGTCGCTGAACTTCGGGCTTGTATGGATCGGACAGAGATTATCGAGGCCAGCTTTGATAAGCACAGATCGCCTGAAAATGGGGGTTTTTATGAAAAGACGATCAACAATGCTTTCAACCGCGACCCCATCTTCATGACATTCCTCGATAAGCCGGGCATCATCGAATTCGAAGAAGCCGTGCATGGAGAGGATTGTCACGTCATTGCGATGACGGCGTGGATGACGGGACCTGGTCGACCCGATCAAAAGATACACACCGATTGGCAACCCATCAATCTGCCGGAAGATATTCTCGCTGACTCACGGGTAAAGGTTCCAATTTTCATTACGACTGCGCATTTCTACCTCGACGAAATAACCGAAGAAATAGGGCCGACGCAGTTTATTCCCGGAAGTCATCGAGCCGGGCGTAAACCCGACGGGGAAAATACCTGGCAGGGGATTGAGCCGCACAATATTATGTGCCAGGCGGGTGATGTGCTGATTTTTCGCAGTGAGGTCTGGCATCGGGGGACGGCGAATACGAGCGATCAAGTCCGACATCTATTGCAGGTCCATTTCGCGCAACGGATGATTACCCAGAAATTCCCGCCTTACCTTAACAAATTTCAGTTTGATGAAGCGTTGCTGGCCCAGGCTACACCCCGCCAGCGTCGGTTGCTCGGTGAGCATCGACAGAGCAATTATGATTAATCAATCATGATTAAAGCCAGACTTCCCATCCCCGATCGTCTGATTGTTCTGACCTTCGATGACGGGGTTAAATCACAAGCTACCTTTGTTGCGCCACTGCTCAAGACCTGCGGGTTCAGGGCGACGTTTTATATCACCGAGGGGCTGAACTTTCTCAAGGATAAGGACTGTTACATGACTTGGGAAGAGATTCAGGAGATGCACGAAGCAGGGTTCGAAATCGGCAATCATACCCGCCACCACAAAGACGTGAGCACCCAGACGTGCGACGAATTAGTCGCAGATCTGGCGCACATTGATCACCGTTGCGAGGAACATGGCATTCCCATTCCCCAGACATTTTGTTATCCCGGTTATTCTAACAGTCCCGAAGCAGTAGATGTCCTTGCAGAAAAGCAATGCCTATTCGCGCGCCGGGGTATGGCACCGGAGTATCCTTATCATAATGAAGGCGGGCGAGGCCCGGCCTATGATCCAAGGCAACACTATCCCCTGCTTATCCCAACGACCGGGGCATCAGGTCCCAACTGGACTTACGACGATTTTGTCTGGGCTGTTGAACAAGCCAGGGACGGCAATATCACCGTCCTGACTTACCACGGTGTGCCGGATCTGGATCACCCGTGGGTAGATACCGAGCAGGACACGTTTAAAACTTATATGGATTATTTGCACGATCACGACTGTACTGTCATTGCCCTCTGCGACCTGGCCCAATATGTAGACCCACTGGCACAGGCATGAAGTCAGAAAAATGTTATTGAAATGAGACCTGTCCCCTACAGGCTACCGATGATTTCAGATTTTAATAACACGCAAACGAGGTAACTGAACGATGAACATTAAAGAGATTAAGGCCTTTCCCCTGGCTTATCCGGAGCCCCATTACAAGGGCATTGAGCGTTATATCACCCTGGCCCGCGTTGAGACGGAAGATGGCCTCGTTGGTTGGGGCGAGTGTATTTCACAGTTTCGCGAGGCAGCGCTGGCGACAAAAACAATCATTGAACAAGGATTTGCTCCCTTGCTTGTCGGGGAAAATATCCTGGATGGCGAACGGCTCTGGCACATCATGGAAGACCGTATCTGGTGGTATGGTCCTGAAGGGATTGCCGCCTTTGCCGTGAGCGCCGTCGATATGGCTTTGTGGGATGTGAAAGGAAAAGCACTCGGCCAACCGGTCTGCCAGCTCCTGGGCGGAAAATTACACGACAGGGTTATTGCCATGGCGTCCTTCATTTTTGATATGGAAGACTTTGACTGGACTTTAAACGAGTTTCTCTGGTTATGTGAGCAAGGCTATCATATGGTGAAAGCCGGCTGGGGCATGCACCGCCAGGCTCTTTTTGGGCAGGATCGAAAAGCGGACATCGACATTGTCCGTCAAGTGCGTGAAGCTATCGGAGAGGAACCTGAACTCATTGTTGACACCCCCGGTATCTATAAACTGTGGGATGTGCCGACCGCCATCCAGCGCTTCCGTGATCTGGAGCCCTACCGTCTCCGCTGGATAGAACAGCCCTTGTTTCCCAGCGATCTTGAAGGGCACGCCTGGCTCCGCGCCGCGGTCTCAACCGCTATCGGCACGGGCGAAGACGAATGGGATTTGGAGAGTTATAAGCGGTTGATCGATTCGAGCGGGGTGGATGTGATACAAATAGACCCCGGTCGCGTGCATGGCATCACCGGTAGTTATCAAGTGATAAAATTGATTGAAGCGGCCAACCTTGAAGTCAGCGCCCATACCTGGAGCGGCGCTCTCAACACCGCGGCCAGCTTGCACCTTCTCGCCAACACAACCCATGGCGTGAGTATGGATTTTAAACCTCACGAATCACCGATGCAGCATGAACTGGTCAGTGATCCCTGGGTCCAGGAAGAGGGTTACCTGGTGGTACGTGACGCGCCCGGACTGGGTGTTGAAGTGCGAGAAGAGATAGTTCAAAAGTATCTGTTCAGCTGATCGCAGCTTTCGCTTCTATTCCTCTTGGGATTTTATTTTTTACAACCTTGTTCAAGGGGCGCGTAAATCAGCATTTTTGTAATATGGGGTTCAAAGAGTGAATTACATCACCCTTGCCTAATAGTAACATCTCATTTCACATTGGGGAATTATCCGATGTGAACGTCCCGGTAATTGTATGGTGATGGAGTATCTAAGCTATGGATTTAGAAAGTATAATCAGGTCGCGAGATAATATCCTTAAAAAAGCGATTGCCTGGTTTAAATTGAATACCGCGACCAAAGGTATTTTTCTCGCAGGTTCTTTGGCCACCGACGAGTCAGATGCCTACTCCGATATTGATTTGATAGTTGTCGTTACCGATAGTGAATTGAACCGCTATGTCGAAAATCGATTAGAGGCTCCCCAGCGATGGGGAGACCTTCTCCTTAATGAATGGTGGCCCCGCGCCCACCACTGTGTTTCGCATTTCAAACCTTTTATTAAGATGGATGTGTTCTATTACGGGGTCGCGGAAATTAAACCCTCGCCCTGGTACGCTCTACCCATCCGGGTTGCTTATGATCCTGAAGGGATTGTTGAAAAAATAATCGATCAATCCGTGTCTTTGTCTTTTGAGATAGATGAAGGGGAAATGGATCGTTTGATAAGTAGAGGCATTGCTTGCGCTCATGAATCTTACAGACGATTAAAACGTTCAGAACTTTTTTATGCTAAAAATTTAATGGATAGTCTGCGAAGTTGCATAATCCTCCTGGACGATGCCATACACGGGCGAAATACAATTTCTTCACCTTTCTCCAAATACGAACGAAGAGGTGAAGAGAGAGACCAACAGAAGTTAACGGCGTCTTATGGGAAACTGGATCAAAAACTGATGTTTGATAACCTGGGGTTATTAATAGATTTATTCTGTGTGAAAATGGAAGCAGCCCATAAGCAATTTTCAATGAACCGAAATATTGACAATGATCGCTATGCCTTGGCGATCATTCAGAATGATAAAAATTAATACAATCGAACACTGAGTGTATCCTTTTCAAGATTCTAACATAGTTTCAGAAGTATTTTTGAATATAGAAAATGAATAAAGAGGTCAAAGATCGTCTGGAGGTTGCTGAAGGCATTTTACTTACATACGAAAAATATTCAAATGCTCTCGCGGGGTTTGTATTCGGCTCTGTTGGATATGGATTTGCTGATAAATATTCGGATCTGGAAATCGGGATTATATGGAAGGAAATTCCTCAGGAGGATGAGTTAAAAGAAATATGTTTAAAAATTAAGGGAACTTCCTGGGTATATGAAGGATTGCACGAACAAAAGCTTTCAACCGGCGATGCCTACCGGGTTGATGGCCTGAAAGTAGAACCGGCGCACTGGTCAAGTGAAACCCTGGAGTCCATCATAAAAGAAGTAGTTGTTGATTGTAACTCCATGAAAAATGGGTGGCTATACGAACGGCAGGCAACGCTGGCCATGCTCCAAAGGGGGAAGGTGGTTTTTGGAGTGAAGGTGTTAAGCGAACTTAGAGTGAAAATTATTGAATACCCGGCCAGGCTTTCTGAAAAAATGGTCGAAATTAATATCGAGACTGGAAACCTTCAGATATTAAAGATGCTGGCGGAAAGAGAAGAAACGCCTCTACTTCAATTTAATTTAGTTAACGGAATAAATAGATTTTATGCACTGATATACGGATTAAATAAAATCTACCACCCAAGTTTTAAATGGAATCACTATTTTTTGTCCGAATGCCCGTTAAAACCAGAGAATTTCACCCAACGGATTAATAAGCTTTTTCAAAGCGATTTAATAGAGGCTGTAGCTGTTTATCAAAGTATTGTAGAGGACCTTTTCCTCCTGGTGGAAAATCATATGCCTCAGGTAAATGTAAATCAAAATAGAGAACAGTTTTTTAAAGAAGATCTTGTTTGGAGAAAAACGTAGTAAATTCAAAATGGAGAGGTGCAAAGTAAGGATCGAACAGAAATTGTGTGTTGTATGAAGGCCGGATGTATATGGCAGCTATGGATAGTTGCATACAAAAATGATTTTAATTAGGGATATTCGTAATAGTGATGAAGCTCGACCATATCCAGTTAGCAATGCCTCCTGGCGAAGAAGCCAAAGCCAGGGAATATTTTACGGGAGTTCTCGGAATGGAAGAAGAAGAGAAACCGGAACCGTTAGCATCAAGAGGCGGCTGCTGGTTTAGGTCGGGTTCAGTGATTCTGCATCTTGGGGTAGAGAGAGATTTTTCACCCCAGAGGAAGGCGCATCCCGCATTTTCTATTTCTGATTTAAATGCCTTGGAAAAGAAATTGAAAGAAAAGAACTATGAAGTAATTTGGGACGATGATTTACCTGGGCGAAAACGATTTTATTCTACCGATCCCTTTGGAAATAGGATTGAGTTTATGCAAGAGGGCGACGGTTTCAGTGAAAAGTAAAGGTGAGATAGAGAAATGAAAGTGGAATTAAACGAGGCCAAAGAGGAAGACCTGCCGGTTGTTTTGAATCTCATTACGTACTATGTTTATGATATGTCGAAATCGACAGGGTGGGACTGCAACCCTCGGGGAATCTACGGTGGTTGCGACGATGCGCGAGAATACTGGCAATCCAATCATCCCGATACTTCCCCTGAAATGAGATGGGCAAAGGGTCGAAAAGGGCATCCGTTTATGATTTCTGTTGATGGCAGGATTGCCGGGTTTGTCTTACTTCAAGAGCTATGTGATGAAGGAAAAACACTATTCGATGTTGGGGAGTTTTTTGTCGCTGGGAAATTCCAAAGAAAAGGAGTCGGAAAGTATATTGCGCACACCCTCTTCAGACGATTTCGAGGTGACTGGAGAATTCGTCAGATCCCGGAAAACACACCCGCAATAAAATTCTGGGAACAGGTAATTGGCGAGTTCACCAATGGGAATTTTAAAATGAATAAAACAGAAGATACCGTTTTCCAGACTTTTAAAACTTAAGCAATATTCACCCTGTGTTACAATACAACACAGGCTACCGTTACCGCGTATCAATACTGCCGCTCGGAATAAATATGAATAAGAAAGAATTAGCTAAAGTAATCTATGAGACTTCTAATATAAAAGGAAAATTTCGTCTTAGATCCGGTGCGTTCAGCAATGAATATTTTGATAAATATTTATTCGAAGCTCAACCAGTTATTCTGAAAGCCATTGCTGAGTCAATGGCTCCCATGATTCCAGATGGAACTGAGGTCCTTGCGGGACTGGAAATGGGAGGGATTCCCTTAGTCACGATGCTTTCTCAGATAACTGAAATCCCTGCATTGTTTGTGAGAAAAAAGGCAAAAGATTATGGAACCTGTAAGCTTGCGGAGGGAGGGGAAGTAAAGGGAAAGAAAATGGTTATCATTGAAGATGTTGTTACTTCAGGAGGTCAGATAAATCTATCAGCGAAAGATCTTCGCAAAGAGGGGGCATTAATTGATACCGTTCTTTGTGTTATCGATCGCGAATCCGGAGGATTAGAGAATTTAGAAAAAGAAGGGTTAGAACTAAGAGCACTTTTTACTAAGTCTGAATTGGTTGAGCATGCAGAAGAGTTTAGATAATTACCTGTAAATTATCGTAAATATGAAACGAAATTTAAACTCACTAAATCAACCAATCAGCTTTTCTGTTCCTGACTGGAAACCACCCAATACGCCGGCACGTGAGCCGGTGGAGGGACAATATTGTCGTTTAGAGCCACTTGATCCGGACCGTCACGCAGCTGTACTCTACACAGCAAATACCCTGGATATTGAGGGGAGAATCTGGACTTATATGCCCTATGGCCCTTTCGAGACACTGGAAATCTATATTGATTGGATGAACCGAACATGTTGTGGCAGTGATCCTTCTTTCTTTACAATCATTGATAAAACAACGGGAGAAGCCGTTGGTGTAGCAAGCTATCTAAATATAAAACCAGGTAACGGAACGATTGAGGTTGGTCATCTCATCTACTCACCCCAATTACAGCGAACAACAGCAGCCACTGAGGTAATGTATTTAATGATGCAAAAAGTATTTGACCTCGGGTATCGACGTTACGAATGGAAATGTAATGCGCTCAATGCAAACTCGCGTAGCGCGGCGCAGCGTCTCGGGTTTTCGTTCGAGGGGATTTTTCGCCAGGCAACGATCTCCAAGGGTCGCAATCGGGATACAGCCTGGTACTCAATAATCGACAGGGAGTGGCCTGTTCTGCGAGATGCTTTTAAGCGTTGGCTCAATCCGTCAAACTTTGATAAAGACGGCAGACAGAGAACACGGCTATCTGAATTGACGGATCCGATAATCAAACAGAGTGGTTAAATAGATAGAGAGTATTATTCACTCATTATTGCCTTTATACGATATTGAAATCTATGGGTTTTAAACTAAACAATGTGGTCCCCTGGAAGAGTATTCGAGGATGTTTTCGCTCAACGAGGAAGACTTCAGCAAATGGATTCTCGGTTGTGGCGACGGCCCATCAAGTTTCAATGTCGAGTGTCACAATCGAGGTGTTAAGGTCACTTCGGTTGATCCAATTTACACGTTCAGCAGGAGCGAGCTTGAGCGACGGTTTAAAGAAGTGAGGGAGGAGATTCTCAAGCAGACACGGGCTAATCTGCATCAATTTATATGGAATCATTTTGCTTCAATTGAGGATTTAGATCGGGCCCGGGTTGGTTCGATGGAACTGTTTCTGGATGATTTCGAATCGGGTCTCCGTGATGCACGTTATATAACGGGCAGTCTGCCCGAACTTCCTTTTGAAGATGGAGCTTTTGATTTATGCCTGGTTTCCCATTTTCTCTTTCTCTATAGTGAGCAACTTGACCTGGCATTCCATAGGCAGTCTATCGAGGAAATGATGCGCGTATCAAAAGAATTGCGAATATTTCCCCTTCAACAGTTAGGCGCCACGCCGTCGCCGCATCTCGACGCTGTGGTCAAGATGCTTGAAGCGCGGTACCGCATGACAATTGTCGATGTTGATTACGAGTTTCAGCGAGGATCGAACAAAATGTTAGTGATAAAAGTTTAAAAAGTAGTGCTGAGAACTTTACCAGCGCGCTTTGACTGAATTAATAATTATTCAAGAAATACCGATGGATGATAAACAAATTTTATCCGTTCCGGACCTCGTTCGCGTAATTGAAAAAGAAACCCGGGATTTGAGATTTAAAATGGCATCTGATTATCAAACGGGAAGTTTGCTGAGAAACCTTGCCTCAACAAAACCATCGGGAAAACTTTTAGAATTGGGTACAGGAACGGGTCTATCAACCTGCTGGCTTCTGGAAGGGATGGATAGCAAGGCAACGCTGATTACGGTCGATAATGATCCGAAAGTTGTCGAAGTGGCAAAACGGAATCTGTCTAAAGATACTCGAGTGAGTTTTAAGGTGATGGATGGTTCAGAATTACTAAAAGAGTTATCAGGGGAAAAGTTTGATTTAATTTTTGCCGATACCTGGCCCGGAAAGTACTGGGACTTCGAGAAAGCCATCGAACTATTGGATGAAGGAGGGATCTATGTTATTGATGATATGCTCCCTCAAAACAATTGGCCTCAAGATCATCCACCGAAAGTAGAAAATTTAATTAATGAATTAGAACAGAGAAAGGATCTTGTGATTACCATGTTGAATTGGTCCACAGGGATAATCCTCGTAACCCGGAAACCGACTGCCTGATAAAAGATAATCGCTGACGGGATCTTACCGGTGAATCTTTATCTGAAGACCGGTTTCAATAAGTCGCGGCACCAGGTAGGTGCCTACATGGCCTGTTCCGCCGATGATTACTACTTTCAATTTATATTTTTACTCTCACTCAATGGTCAGTTCTTCAGTCGTCACCGTGACTTCGTCACCGTCTTCGTTGGCGAAGGTGGCATCGATGCTCAGTGTCGGCTGAGGGGTGTTATCGGACTTGAAGTTGTTCTGGGTGATTAGGGTCTCAAACCCCGTCGTTGTTGAACCACTCTCCGCGACGACAACCGCAGCTCCGTTCGTCTGCAACAGGTCACCTCCGGTGATCCGCAACCCGGGGTTGCCGGCCGGTACCGTGAAGGAACCGTCTCCAAACAACAGGTGCGGCACTGCATCACCACTGGCGTCAATGTCACCCACCGTTAAGCGCACCGCGATAGGCACCCCGCGCGCGTCCATCCCAACTTTTCCGGTACTCCCGCTGAAAACGGTATTCGATAACTGTACCCCTCCCAGTCCCGTGGAATTGATCACTTCCACGAGGACTACGTCCGCCTGGGCGTCATAGACCTGACCTTCAGGGAAGAGGGCCTGGTTAAAGGCATTGATCCTGCCCACTGTGAAGATACTGAAGAAGGTGCTGGAGTCGGCCCCATCGATGACCACGCTCGGTTTGCCCGTCACGTACTCCACGGCTTGGTTGTAGCGTGGAGGGATGGCCGGGGGGAGGAAGGTGGCTGGGTCGAGGGTTACGGTAAAGGTCCCATTACCTGAAAATTCTACCTGTACGATATCCTCGTTTTCATCCATGAAGGAGACGCGGGTAATTTGTCCCGGCTTAGCCTGGAGTTGGACGGACTCCCCGGTGAGTAAAATCTGGTCGAAGACATTGCCGTTGGCATGCTGAATGTTTTCACCGGCGATATCTCCCGAGCCGTCGAGGACGAGGGGCACTGAGGGCGCTGCCACAGTGATGACCGCGGTATCGCTGTCAGCACTACCTCCGACGTTTGTAACCTGTGCCCAGTAGTTCGTGCTCGCGGTGAGCGCACCCGTAGTTAAGGTATTGCCTGTGGCGCCGGCGACGGGATTGGCGGTGTCGCCGCTGTTGCCGGTATACCACTGGTAGGTGAGATCATCGCCCGTGGCAGTGACAGACAAAACAACCGCGGTTCCGGACGGCACATCCTGGCTCGCGGGCTGGGTGGTGATAGCGGGGGGTGGACCCTCGGAACCCGTACCGGGAGCGCCGATGGGGGTAAAGCCAAAATCGTCAAGGCTGATGTTGTCAAAGCTACCTGCGACGGCCGTTACGGTGCCATTGGCGTAGATGATTTTACCGATACCGCCGGGCGCGCCCAATTCGTTGGCATTGAAATCAAAAAAGGTAAAGGGGATATCAAAACCTATATTAATATTGAGTGGGATATCTTTAGTCGATGTAAGGAGGGTGTCATTGGTGTCAAAAACCTGAATTTCACCGTCTCCCTCGGTAAAAACAGCGGCGTAAAATTGTACCTTAAGCGCTGGTGTTTCAAAAGTGATGGTCCCGGAAAATTCATTGGTAATGATCCAAACCGCAGCTTGGAGAACTTCAGAACCGGCAGCCGTTGCTGGAAGGGTAGGAAAAGAGTGATTAAAAGCCGGAAATGCTCCAAGTCCCTGTACAACACCCCCGGTAAATGTGGCTGTAAAAGGGGGTTGGCCCAAAGTAAAATTCGCAAGACTGGCAAATACAGGATTACCGGCGACCCCTTCAAAATCTTCGAATACGGTGTTATTCGGAGGTCCATCGACATAGGTGAAACCCAGATCATCGATGGAAAATTGGCCCGTGACATTGACGACTTTTATTTCCTTGATCCCGGCCGTATAATTCAGGTCTGTAGTGTCAGTATTATCACCACTGAAAGAGATAAAACTTTGTAAGGGCGGATTGGCGCCGGGGCTGATATCAACCGGTAAACCATCAACGACTCCCTGTTCACTTAAGGTAAAGAAGTTCTTATCACGCAACTCGATCCTGCCGGATCCATTGGTCTCGGCCGCATAAAATTGAGTAAGGTTTGCTCCTCTTTCAAATAGGATTTTCCCTTCCTGGGCACCGGGGACGAGGACCAGAGCCTTCGTCCCAGAATGGGCAAGGCCCGGGTTCTCTACTGTTTCCAGTGTGAAGTTTATTACTCGTATAGTGAACGGTGATTGGCCGATCGTAAAATCAGATCCTTCAGCGGTTACATTTTCAAAGTCTAAAAAGGTATCGAGGTCCTGGGGGAGGGCATAGAGAAGCACGGGTAATCCAATAATAATAGACAAGCCTGTAAGTGATTTTAATATATTCATAAGGATCCCCTCGCTGTTAGTTGTTATCTGCTTATATTTTATTGAGAACTGCTGAGCACAGGATAGCAATGAGAGAATTTATTTCAACATTGAGTCCTATCACGGCATTTTCCTGTCGGGTTGGTTAGGGCTAATATAATAGAAAATTCGGTAACAGGCCAGCGCTGCTGTAATAATTTTAGTCGCCGTACCACCCGTCACCCTCAATGACCTGTTTGGAGCGATACCAGATAGGGAGCAAGTTTATTGTGGAGAGAGCGTCCCTGGCTTACCCGGAACCATTCGACTGCGTATCAAAATGAGTCGAACTCTCCCAGGCGACCATCGCCCGCTTGCGAATCTGGCCCCAGCGATAGTCGCCGACAATCCCTGTCTCGCGGATCACCCGATGGCAGGGGATCAGAAATGCAAGTGCGTTCCTGCCAACAGCAGATCCGACCGCGCGTGCCGCGGTGGGCTGACCTATAACATTAGCAAGCTGTCCATAACTGACCAGGGTACCGTGCTTCACCTGTAGCAATGCGCGCCACACGCGCACTTGAAAGGCAGTTCCTCGAACATAGACTTTCAGGGGAGGATCTGACGACGCGCGGGAAGGGCGTTCGAATATCCTGTTGGCAATCTGCCCGGCCATCATGTCATCCCGCTGCATCACTGCTTCGGGCCAGCTCCTCCGAAGTTCAGCTAACGCTGTATCATCACGGCCCGGCTCGACGAAAGAAAGATGGCTGATACCGCGTGGCCCTTCGGCTAAAAGACAGCGTCCGAATGGGCTTTCTGAAAACCCGACAGAGAGTGTCCATCCTTTCCCCCCCGCTTTAAGCTCTCCAGGAGAGGCGGATTCGAGGTTGACACAGAGATCATGCAATCGACCTGGTCCGGAAAGTCCCGCAGCCAGAGCCGTATCGAGAACGCTTTCGCCTTCTTTCAGCAATTTCCTGGCATGGGTTAGGGTAAGACACTGAAGAAAATTCTTGGGTGTAATGGCGGCCCACTTAGTGAACAGGCGGTGAAAATGAAAAGGGCTTAAACCGATTTTTCCCGCGAGGATCGCAATATCGGGCTGCTGGATGTGATGGTCGTCCAAATAGCTAATGGTGCGTGCGATCCGCTCGTAATCATTCATCGTTTGATTATATCAAAAATTAATCGCTAACCCCACCCGTTTCTTGCGACAATTTTTAGAACCCAAGTCTATAGGGTCAGGTTCTGCATTGAGGCATATAATAAAAATGTCAAATTCGGGCTAGAAGCACACCGACTATCTAAGTGCTTGAGTTCTCAACCTCGTTCTACCACTATCGATTCCGTGACGACGCTATTCCAGGACAGTCTTGCGATGACCGCCCCTGCAGCCCGATAACGATGGCAGCAAAGCATAACAAGGCTCCCATTATTGTGCGATTTGCGGTGCTCCTCTTTACCGGCGTTCTTGGTATTCTCTGTTTCTGGTTTCTTGGTTTTCTGATTCGCGATGTCGGTTCGCTTCGCGGTCCTGAATACAAAACCATCGAAAAGGACTATGTATCACAGGATCTTTTAGTCCTTCAGGAAAACCTCTCAAAAAAGGCCATCAACCTTCAACGGCAGATAAAGCTAACGCGGGAGAAAAACAATCTCATCCGTTCAACAAGCAGAACCTATCAATCGACTCTCGATCAAGTTCTCACGACGCTTCGCCGATTACCCGAGTTTAAACTGTCCCACCTCGACTCCATTGCGCAAAATCTTCAGTCCTTCGAGGAAAACCAGCAACAACTGCAGTCGCAGTACCGGGATCTCGATAAACTCATCGAAGAAAAGGCTGTGGTGGAGCAGGAGATTGCCAATGTCAAACAGCGGCTGGATGAGCAGAGACGCGCCGCGCGGGAAGCTCATCGTCGTGAGATGAGCCAGCATCGTATGCTCCTCGGGCTTCTTCAGATTGCTATACTCCTGCCCATTCTAGGGCTCTCCGGCTATCTCCTTGCTCGAAAACGGGAAGGACTTGGTCGTGACCACGAAAACTGGTACACTTGAAAAGTTAGTCTGGGTAACCTAGAAAGGACTCAGACAATGAAAGGCAAAAGATACACAACTGAAGAGAAAATACGGATGCTGCGGCAGGCGGACAAAGGGAAAACGATCCTGGAAGCATGCCGCGAGAACAACATTAGCGAACAGACCTTCCACCGCTGGAAGCGTGAGTTTGGGATGATTGATGTCGACCAGGCCAAGCGGATGAAGGAACTCTTTGAAGGAGAACGCGCGGTTAAAACGGATGCTGGCGGACAAGATGCTGGGGATAGAGATCCTGCAGGAGACCCTCGAAAAAAAACTGTAAGCCCTGGGCACAAGCGGCAAGTGGCAGAGAGACTTGTGGCTCGGGGCCAGTGTTCGATGCGAGCGGGGTGCCGGTACTTTCGGCTGCACCGTTCCACCTATGCGTATAAGGCGAAGCATCCGGATGCTTGGTTAATGAAACTGAAGGCGGCAGTAAGGCGGTTATCACGGCAATATGCCAGGTGGGGCTATCCGAAGATCACGAAGCTGTTGAAAGACGAAGGCTGGGAGGTGGGTAAACGTCTCGTGCAAGGTCTACGACGCGAACTGGGCTTGGCGATCCCCCAACGCAAGCCAAGACGTCGGGGCAGGGGTGTTTCCACCGGGCTGCCGACCAAGGCCGAACATCCCGGCCATGTTTGGACCTGGGATTTTATCCACGATAAGACGGTCCGCGGTGGCAGTTTAAAAATGTTGACCGTGCTCGATGAGTACACCCGCGAGTGTCGAGTGATCCATGTTGATCGCCATATCAATGCGGAAACGGTGCGCGGTATCATGCAAAAACTGCTTGCCCGTCATGGGCCGCCACAATATATTCGCAGTGACAACGGTTCCGTTCCGAGGAGCGAAGCGACGACATGCGAAGCCATTCATTGAAAAGGAATTGAGAGCCTGGCTAACTGCGATGAAAATCAAAACCCTCTATATCGAACCAGGAAGCCCTTGGCAGAACGGATACATCGAATCGTTGCATGCCCGTTTTCGCGAGGAGTGTTTAAACCGTGAACAGCTATGGACTTTGACCGAAGCCCGCGTGGTGATCGAGGACTGGCGCTGGCTTTACAATAATGTCCGACCCCACCGCAGCCTCGGCAATATCACCCCACGGTGCTTCGCTGAAGACATTAATACCGAAGGCTTGGGCTCCATTCGGGCTACGCCCTCATTGCGCCCAAGCCTTGACTTCCTCTATCAACTTAACTTCAACATTAACCTCTCCAGACTAACTCTCTCGGTGGACCAGTTTACGTAACCCGATCAATATATAGCGGGGTTGGGGGAAGATAAAAATGGATCCCAAGTATAGTTTTCTCTATCATAAATAATTTCCTTTCTTAATTTGTTCCACTAATGCAGGGGATAGCTAACCTTTTTTATTCATTTTGTTCTTATTAAATTACTATCTATAGCTAATACATTCCGTAAAATATAAAGTTGGTATCTGCTAATTATCATTCATTTTCCCGTATTTGTATGCATTTAAAAATTTCATAAGGGGTTTAAAGATAAAGATTAGAGGAAACCATTTGAAAGTGGATGAATGCAGATGTACGGTTTGAACAGATTCGAATACTGAAATGTTATCCATTGATAATCAATTGTTTATGTAAGGTAGGTGGTCGGGTTACGCAAACAAGTTTACTGTGAGAGTTAGTCTGGAGAGGTTAATGTTGAAGTTAAGTTGATAGAGGAAGTCAGGGCTTGGGCGCAATGAGGGCGTAGCCCGAATGGAGCCTGATCCATCGATATTGATGTTTACAGTGAAACGCTGTGCGGTGATATTGCCGAGGTTGCGGTGGGAGTCAGACATTATTGTAAAACAAGCGAAAATCCTCGAATATCACGCGTGCTTCAGTTATAGTGTACAATTCTGAAAATAAATGATGGACCAAGAGTATCTTGTTAAAGGGCTTCTTGCATTGAGTCGGTCAATGGGAAAAGATATTTGGGCTGGCCATTGGGGTGCGTCAGTCATTGCCGCTTATTATTTCTTACGTCACGACGAACTTACAGAAAGCACGCAGGATTTAATAAAGAATCAGACGGATTCATTTATCGAAGTGCATAAAGAATTTTTTAAGGAAACTACAACTGAGGAAGAGAATTTAGATTTTGAAATAAAAATCATTTCCGCTTTAGAAGAGAATATCGAAAAACTTTGTGAAATTGGGCACAATGTAATTTACGCCTCGATGGCGCTCAAAGCGTCCAGGGACGTTCCTGAGATGAGAACAGCTAAAGTTTGTGAAGGCATGTGTCATTTGATCTCAGCCTTTAACGATTGCACGCCTGGATATATCTGGGTCGATGGTAAGACAGAGGTAATTGAACCCGATAACACCGATACCATTGTTCCCAGGATTAATGACGCTGGTACGGCCAAAAAATATGTGTTGGATTCCTTTCTTAATGCTGAGAGAAGTTATCGTGAAGAGAGTGGGGACATGCAACTTGGTCATCTTCTTACTCATGGTCAGAGTATTGTGGAACTGTTCGAATTAGGATACTCCGAATTAGCCCAGGTAGCGTTTAAACCCTTTGCACAAAGAATTAAATTGATTAAGGGTTTAAGAAAAAGAAATCCATGTATCGATCCTTCAGAAGGTGTTGGAAATTTTATCTCTCCACTTAAAGAAGAATACTGGATGAATGATTATACAGATAGTGATTGGAATCACGGTCACATATTTAAATATCCATATAGTTTTTATCAGTTACTAAAGGATGCTGAATATACTAAAATTGATGCTTTAGAACAAAAATTCGCATTTCTACAAATATAAATTTCAAGATAACTGTAATATCCGTCACTTAATCGTTCAGTGGTACTCTATGAAAATCGCCTTTCGCTCGTTATTTGCTTTCTTCCTGATTTCCTTTGGAATTTGTCCAGCTGTATATAGTCAAAAGGTATCGGTGGCGAAACCGGAAAAGGTCGGACTTTCATCGGCTCGACTGGAGCGCATCAATACTTTGATGCAAAACTACGTGGACGAGGAGAAATTGGCCGGGGTAGTTACGATGGTCGCACGTCAAGGGAAAGTGGCGCACTTCGAACGCTTCGGTGTGATGGACATCGAGTCGAAGAAACCGATGCAACTCGACACTATCTTTCGGATTTATTCCATGAGCAAACCAATCACCAGTGTGTCGGTGATGATGCTTTACGAAGAGGGACGCTTCCAACTGAACGATCCGGTTTCAAAGTATATTCCTGAATTCAAGGAGATAAAAGTTTTCGTCAAGAAAACGGCGGACGGTCTTGAACTCGCTGATTTGGAAAGAGAGATAACGATACGTGATCTTCTCTCTCATACTGCAGGTCTAGGTTATGGTTGGAATGATGACCCTCCTTTTGATGAAATATACAGAGAAGCGGACCTCTTTAATCGAGAGGGAACGATAAAGGATTTGGTCGAAAAGTTGACCAAATTACCGCTCTTGTACCAGCCGGGGACAAAGTGGCATTACAGTGTATCCGTAGATGTCCTCGGCTATTTGGTTGAAGTTATTTCCGGTAAACCTTTCGATGAGTTTTTGGAAGAACGGATTTTTTATCCCCTGGGAATGAAAGATACAGCATTTCATGTTCCGGAAGAGAATTGGGACCGTTTCCCGACAAGCTATGAGCCCGACGAAAACGGGGGGATTAAAGTTTATGACACGTCATCTACCAGCCGTTATATTAAACCAACAAGTCTCTTCAGCGGCGGTGGCGGTCTAGTTTCCACTGCGGAGGATTTTATGCGCTTCTGCCAAATGCTGCTAAAAGGCGGTGAATTAGAGGGAACACGTCTCTTAGGCCGCAAGACCGTCGAGTTAATGACCATGAATCACGCGCCGGAAGAGATTGGCTCAGGTGTAGGTTTTGGTTTGGGATTTTCTGTAGTTTTGGATGTGGCAAAGACTGAAGAGCTGGGATCGATCGGTAAGTTCGGGTGGAGCGGCGCTGCGTATACTCATTTTTTTATAGATCCAAAAGAAGAGTTAATCGGGATTTTTATGACCCAGCTTATGAATCATAAAGACTATACTACCCGTGAAGAATTTAGAGTAAGCGTTTATCAGTCAATTGTTGACTGACGCTCAACCTAATCTTTTTTATTAATCAAAAGGGGAGGAACGCGCTTCGTCGCGTTCGTTTAAAATTGAGAATCATTTATTTTTATTAGTTTATATTATGGTTACTGACGCAACGAAGCGTATCCCCCCAATCTTCGACTCTCGACCTTTATATTTCCTATGAATATTGAGATCTTCGAAGAACCAGTATCTGCTTTATCTACCTATGGCGAAGGGTGATGCGCTGGCAGAAACGATAGGATCTAGCCAATTGGGGAATATTCTATGCTTTCGATGCTGACCTGCTCTCGTTTACTGTACCGGAACCAGTGTTAGTTCCGGCATTGACCTGTCCCCATAAAACTGGACTAGCCAAGATTTAATCTGGCATGGGGAAAAAGCTAATAAAGAATAGGAGAAAGAACCACCCATGAAAAGCAAAGGCAAACGCTATAATAAAGAACAAATCATCTATGCCCTGGGGCAAGTAGAAGGCGGTCGAAAGATCGCCGAAGGGTGCCGAGAGTTAGGGGTAAGCGAACAGACTTTTACCACCGTTGGAAAGGTAAATACGTGGGCCTGGGAATCAGTGAATTAAGACGGCTGAAGCAACTCGACGAAGAGAACGTCAGTTTGAAGAAGCTGGTAGCTGATCTGAGCCTGGACAAGCACATGGAGCAGGAAGTAATCGCAAAAAAGTTATAAAGCCAGTGGGCAAGAAGGCGATTTTGACTGGTTAGTGGAAGCCTATGCGGTGAGCAAACGCCGGGCGTGCAGGTTGATGCAGATGTCTTGGTCGAGTTATAACTACCAGCCGGTGAAGAAGGACGAACGGGCGCTGATCATGCGTATCTGTGACCTCGCCGCAGCGCGCGTGCGCTATGGGTATAGACGAATCACGGTGTTATTAAAGCGGGAAGGCTGGTCGGTGGGAAAGAAACGCGTCTATCGCATCTACAAGGGCGAAGGACTGGAAGTGCGCACGAAGAAACGCAAGAAGCGTGCCGCGCAAAGGCGGGTCTCACTGCCCGCGGCTTCAGCTGCCCAGGAGCGCTGGTCGATAGACTTTATGAGCGATCGACTGGCCAACGGCCGCCCCTTCCGTATTCTCACCTTGGTCGATCAGTATACCCGAGCTTGCCCACTGCTTCTGGCCGATACGTCCATCGGTGAGCGCAAAGTCGCTGCAGGAATCGGTCTTCCCGAAACCATTACCGTCGATAATGGTCCCGAGTTTGCCGGCAAAGTACTGGATGAATGGGCTTATGGCCATGGCATCAAGCTGGATTTTATCCGGCCAGGTCAACCCGTAGAGAATGGTTATATTGAGAGCTTCAATAGACGCTTACGTGATGAACTTCTTAACACGGAGCTATTTTGTACGCTGGCTGAAGCGAAAGAAAAACTTGAAGCCTGGCGGCTTGATTATAATACTCAAAGACCACACAGGCCTTTAATAGGAAGTTGAGCTCTCCTCCTTTGGACCCCTTATAAATCAACACTTTATGTTAATTTATAAACACTTATGAATCAACTTATCGTTTATATCCAGAGAAACTAAATAAAAGTATATAGCGTTAAATAGCAAAAAGTGGGGAGCATTGGGGGAGCGGAAGATGCTAGATCTCATTGTATATTTTTAATTGTAATAACCGACGACAATTTCTAGATTCAATTAACAGTTCGATTCATTGGTGACCGAATTCAGAAATTTGCATGTATAACTCCGAAGCTTAATTCTAAAAAGACGGCATTCTTACTTATAATAGTGAGGGCGATTGCGCTCCCCCCCTGTAGTCCATCTGGCCATAATTATTTCGCAAGCGATGGTAGCTTTGTGGACTGATGTTGTGTTCACGACAGACTTCCTGAATGCCTCTGCCGCTGTCTATTTCGCACGGGATTGCTATTTTCTGCTTGGTGCTGTGTCTTTTTCCGTTCTTATTTACAGAAAGACTCTCACTGGCAATGATCCAATCCTTGGCGACCACGCCATGTAGTGGGTGATGATGATGATGTCCGGCTGGATATCCTATATCGTCTCTCCCAGCTCCAGCAGATTTTACCGCGTTGCTATGAGAGGCGTGTCGCCGAAGTCAAGAAAGCGATAGTCCTTTACTCCGAGAGCCGTAGCCGCCTTTACCCCATTTTCATGGAGAGTCCCCTGAACTCCTCCTCCGATTTCCCGAGATTGTGTTCAGAGTGTAATTCGATCCCATATGTCAGGGTCATTAGGGTCACCTCTTCTCCATGATTGACGTGATGGATAATCGTGCCTGCCGAAGCGGAGAACGGATTCGAGGGAGGCGCTTATTACCAGTATTTTCATTTTTTCATCGTTAGCCATGCTTTCCTCCTATTGCCGCAGCCTAGGAGGATTAGTAACGGTTTTGTCAATTCGCATCGATAATTTTAAAAAATTTAAAGTGTATAGTAATATATTTGATCATGCATCAGAGCGGCCACTACGGAGCGTGGCTCTCCATTTCTCTTATCATGGTATGGTTTTAATTTTTTAACCTGCCCGTGCTCCTATATAATCCTATACAGATGTAACATACTATTTTTTCTAGAGGGCCACGCTCCGTCGTGGCCGCTAATGGCTTTTTATATCAACTTGCTAATTATAAAAGCACGAAAGCGCAGACAAAAAAAACTGCTATTCTTTTCCGCAGGTTTTTAAGCGACAGACATAAGAGAAGCCCCAGGCAAATAAGAACAATCCTAATAATTTCAGATACAGATTATCGACCGCAAAGAAAATGGAATACCCTCCGAACAGGATTATCGATGAAATAGCTACTATCTTTGTCGAGTATGAAATGCACCGGTTCTCTCGCCAATTTTTGATAATAGGGCCAAATGTTTTGCTAGAGAGCAGCCACTGATGCCATTTCTCGGATGATTTGGCAAAGCAACCTGCCGCTAACAAAACAAATGGTGTTGTCGGCAACAATGGCACAAACACACCTAGCGCGGCAATACCGACAAATATAAAACCTAATGATCTGAATAATATCATGCTCAATTAATTAAGTTCATTATAATCTAATTACCAAATCGTGCAATATTCTGAAGAATAGCAGTCAGGTTCCAAAGGTTATATTCTGGCAGATGACTTTCCTGGCATTGGTGAAAAATTTTAAATTACGTTCGTGTGGAGTGACCGCCAAAAATCGTATCATTTACAGAGAGAGGTTATCCGGATAAACGGATAATCTCAATGAAAAGAAAAAGATATACAACAGAACAGACGATCGCAATACTACGGCAAGCCGATACTGGTAAAACCGTGCAGGAAGTCTGCCGTGGCAATAACTTAAGCGAACAGACCATCTATCGCTGGGGTAAAAAGGATGGCAACTTGGAACTGGCCGATGCTCTAGCGCTATAAAGAGCTGTAAAAGAAAACACCGAGTTGAAGAAGCGAGCCGTAAAAGGTGCGGCTGAGAAAGGGTTGTGCTCGTTTTAGAGGGCTTGTGTTTAACCCCGTCTCAGTTGGTCAACATTCAGCTATCGGCCCAAGCAGATCAGTAAGAAAGTACAGCGGTTAGTCGAACGGATGGGAACCTTGTCCTGGGAACATCCTCGCTACGGTACCGGTGCATCCGTGCCTTGCTCGTCAAGGAAGGTTGGGCAACAAGCCGGAAGTTTGTCCAGGCACTACGACGATCAGAAGGGCTGCAGGTAGTAAGCCATCGAAAAAGCGTAGACCCCGTCAAGGGATCTCTACAGGGTCGCCTACTAAATCATATGGAATTATATATAATTGTAACCAAAGGGATTTCGCCCTTCCAGTTTTCCGGTGTTTAATATGTCTCCACTGATCATCTTTTTTAGAGAGTGTATGCCTTACTTTGTAATATATCTGCTGAGGAAACCTTTAGTTTAATCTGAATTTAAAAATGGGCAGGGTAGCAGTAATCGGAAATACGGCTGGGGGAAAGTCCACGATGTGCAAAGCTTTGAGTGAATCCAAAGGGCTTCCGGTGCATGCTGTTGATAAAATACAATGGAACCCTGGATGAACATTTTCTCCTGAAGTGGAGGTTGAAGAAAAGTTAAACGAAATAATAAAAACTGATCTGTGGATCATTGATGGGTGGGGACCATGGAAAACCATTGAGAGACGGTTTAATGCAGCCGACACTATAATATTCGTCGATCACTCTATTGGGATCCATTTCTGGTGGGCTTTTAAAAGACAAATCCTGGTGTTGTTTTTCCCGGAACGCCTTGATAAGCCAGAGGGGTGTACCCTTCTGCACGTAACCTGTAAATTGTTTAAAATGATTTGGAGAATACATCGGCAATTGAGACCTAAACTTCTTAAACTTGTGGATTCATATAAAGGAAGAAAAAAGGTGTTTCATATAAAGTCGCCCACCGATTTAAGGCGCTTCATGATACAGTATTGTTAGATAAGTTGTAATAACATCCAACAGATCACTGAAAATACTGTCCACCCTTGGGTTACTATTGTATATAATCCCCTAAAAATAAATTAGAACAATGATCCTGATATGGTATGGCTAACCAAAAACAAATCGCAAATGATGTTGTTCAAATTCTGAATGCATCTGGTAAATTTGGATCTATAATCCTTGATGGCAGTCTGAAATTAGATTCTTGGGATGAAATATCTGATATAGATATAGTCGTAGAGGAAAAAAGAAGAAGCCCGTTCGAGAACGTTATGGCAGCTCTTGATGAGATTAGGAAACAAAAGGAAATTGTTTTCTACGATTGGGCTAAAAGTCTATTACCTGAAAAGTATCTACTCTCAATATATTTGAAAGGGATACCTGTTTTTTGGTTCGTGGACATAGCCTGTTATAAAGATCCGAGGTATCGTGATATATCAAAAGAAGAAATACCACAAGACCATGCAGAACACCTCTTGAAACTTTGGATATGTAACATCAAGCATGAGATTCGGAAGAACCAGGAAAGGAACAAAATAGACAAAGTCTATCAGAGGCTATTTCATCTATCGGGAGAAGGGGTTACTGCGAAAGAGAAGTTCATGAAAATTTGGAAGAAGATCCCGAAAGATTCTCTGGACAACTCTGTTTTAGCTGAGTGCGAGGAGGTTTTAAGCATGATTAGCTGAATTTATTTTATTCTGTTTTATAAAGTGTGCAAAATTCGCAATATTTAAGAGAAGGATGTTAGCAGGTTAGCTGAAATCCATGTAAGATCCTGGCAAGTCGCATACAAAGGTATACTGCCTCAGGAATTCCTGGATAACTTTAGTATTAAACAACGCGAAAAATTGTGGAGAAACGATATCTTTCCGAAAATGGCTAGATCCAACTACGTATTGGAAGTAGCAGGTAATGTGCTTAGATGGGTCTCTGCAGGTCCGGCAAGGGATGATGATGATGATGAGAATATAATTGGTGAATTGTATGGCATTTATCTTGATCCGCAATTTTACAGAATGGGTTAAGGTACTAAATTGTGGCATGAGGCAAAGCAACATTTACTTAGAGATGGATTCAATGAAATTGCACTGTGGGTTTTAGAGGGAAATGTGAGAGCTAGAAGATTTTATGAGAAAATAGGATTTTCATTGGTAAAGAATGCAGAAAAGAAATTGGTTTGGGTTGATGGTGTTAAAGAGGTAAGGTATCGCTATATCGTCAGAAAAAGTGATGATTAAACATGTAGTAGCCCTGACTTATTAATAGATCTTTATTATTTATCATGGATTAACCTCTAGCAAATTGTGCTAAGCAATAGACCAGATTATTTATATGAATACACAAGAAGCACTTGCTGCAATTGAAAGGTTTTCTGAGCCGCACGTCGTCGTCGTTGGCGACGTTATGTTGGACATATATGAATTTTGTTCAACGGCAGAGAGTAAAGTTCTTGAATCTGAAAAACCAGGGAAACGTGCTTATAAGGCACAGGCTTTTCACAAGGTCCTTGGCGGAGCGGGAAATGTAGCTGCTAGTCTCGCATCGTTAGGTGTAAGCACATCTTTGGTAGGTGTTACAGGAAATGACGAGCATTACTTCAAGATCAGAGAACTGGCTGGTGATCTCAATATCAGACATTACTTTATTCGCGATTCATCGAGACCCTCAACCGTTAAGATGCGTCTTTATGTAGACAACGATTACCTTCTACGACGTGACCATGAATCTACGAACAAAATAGATAAGGAAACATCCGGAACAGTATTAAACGAAGTCCTTCATGAATTGAAGAACGCCGACGTTATTATTCTCAGTGATTATAATAAAGGCGTATTCACTGAGGATAACACTTATCAGATTGTGAAGGAGTGTCGGATGCAGAACGTCCCACTCATTGTTGATTTCAAACCCCCGAATCTTGCTTTGTTTAAGGGTTCCGAGATCATGGCTCCAAACCAGCAAGAAGCAGTGGAGATGGTCTCAGGGTTTTCTCTAGACGATAGACTTGAAGATTCCGTTCGACGATTACACGATCTCCTTCAATGCGAAAATACGGTCGTAACTCTGGGAGATAAGGGAGTGTGCGGTTTCGATGGAACATGCTTTTTTCACATTCCAGGTCATAAAGTTAAAGCAGTCGATACTGTTGGCTGTGGAGATACGGTTCGTGCTGGTCTGGCATTGGGTTATGCGCTTGGCCTTAATCTAAGGGATTGTGCCGAATTGGGAAACGATGCTGCAGGAGTAATCGTTCAAAAACCGTTAACAGCAATGCTGTCGAGGGAGGAACTTACGGCATTTGTGCGCGCTAATCATTCGAAGATATTTGCAGAAACACAAAAATCTACACCAGCTAGTTAAAAAGGTTAATCTAAATATTGGCTGAAAATGAGTGATTGTATATTTTGCCAGATCATTGCTGGAGAAAGTCCGGCTAGCGTATTCTATGAAGATGATATTGTGCTTGGATTGATGACGATCGGCCCCGTTACGTGTGGCCCATTCCATGATTTCACCAAAAAAGCATTTTACATATATGGCTGATATGGATGAAGAGACTGGACGTCATCTATTCACAATAACTCAGAGAACTGCCGCCGCAATACGCCAATCAAGTATAAGGTGCGAGGGTAATAATCTCATCTTGGCGGACGGTGAAGCAGCATCCCAAGAAGTCTTTCATCTCCACATGCATATTTTCCCACGATACAGGGGAGATTCGTTTAAACTCGTTGCAGACTGGAAAATAAGCCACCACGAGATGAACTAGATCAAGTTGCAGGACAGATAAAATCTGCGTATGATAAGCTTTGGTCGAATTCTTAAATAGAATGAAACGAGCAATAGGTTTCAATTTAAAATAAATTTAATTTTGGATCATAGTTTCAAACTAACTGAATAATATGAGGCAATGTGATGTTTTTTTGCAGAAACGGGGGGTTTTATTAAGAGACTTAGGCTATGAATCTGATCAAGGGCAGCTGGAACAAACCGCAAGCAGTATCATTTTCTATCACTACACCAATCAAGAAAGGTTGGATGAAATATGGTCCTCGGGTGGGCTATGGGCACGTTTACGAGTTTTGCCCTCAGAACTCACTCCTGAATTTGTGAATTATTACCTTATCGAAGGAATATTGGAGCCGTTGCCAAAGTGGTTTTGCGACGGACCCTATTTTGGTGACTTACCCCTCGAAATGATGAGGGAATATGTTGGCGATTACCTTCTTCGGATTGAGGTTCCACTAGACTTCCCCGGACTATATGTTGTTGATCATGCTCACCCGTTTGAATGTAAACATTTTAATCGACGCGGATCTTATGCCTTACACTTAGGTTACGACTGTCGAACTGGTCATGAGGTGGTACGGGCTTTTACTCATTCCTACATTCCTGTCTCCGGGTATAAGGGAGGTCATATTGCTCCAGGAGTACAGACTATTCGCAATGGTGAAGGAATAGCAATTCCGAAAAAGTATATCTCAGAATCAGAGTACCAACCTTTACAGGAATAATCAATCTTGAGAACAATCACCCAAGAACAAGTAGAAGCTATCAAAACACTATTCACGGAGGCAGAGCGCCAAGGGATTCTGTTGTGGCTTGAAAGTGGGTGGGCTATCGATGCCAGGCTTGGTAAAATTACTCGAGCCCACGAAGATATAGACGTTGCTTTCCCTGACGATCATCGAACCACTTATTTGGAACTTATTAAGTTGCTTGGGTATAACCGATACCAGGAGATGGATTACGGGTTCCTCACATTCAAAGATGGAATTCTTTTAGATTTAGAGCCCTGTTTCCAATTGAATGGAGAGTACAATTTGAAAGGTTTCCCAAGCGGAACCTGTCCTTTCGCTAAGGAGGGGACAATAGATGTCTTCAAAGTCAGATGCTTGAGCTGGAAAGGTATGTACTTTGAATTTATCAACTACATGGTTGAAACTCCGCAAGACAGATGGAGACCCCAGGATTTCGATAGCTTAAAGGTGATCAAAAATCAAATCGGGATAGAAAATAGGAAACTTTTACAAGAGCAATATAAGAGATCGACGACATAAACTAAGCATTCAATTAATTCGATAAAAGTATCGAAGATAATATTTTTAATATTTAAGAAATGAATATTACTCAATTACCTTTTAACCGGTTCATAGGCATAGAAAAGTGTGAGAATAAAGATGATGGAATATTTCAACTACCAGCGGATCCAAAATACTTAAACCATGTAGATACCGTTCACGCCAGTGCTTTATATGCTTTAGCTGAAGCGGCGAGCGGCGAGTTTCTGGCTCAAAATATAAAGTTAGATAAAGAATCTGTATCCCCTATCCTTCGACGTGCTGACATCAAGTACCGAAAGCCAGCAACGGGGCAAGTTTACGCGAAGGGGATCTACAAAGAAGAAGATTGGGATAAGTTTCACGAATCCTATTATAAGAAAAAGATAGCACTGATTGCATTTCAGATTGATATAATTAATGACGAGAATACTGCAGTTGCTACAGCCCACTATGAGTGGTTTGTCTCAGGAAAATAATATCTGAGGAATTATACTTAAACTTTCATTCAATTTAAAAAGCGGCGTTTACGTTTCTTATAGGGAACAATGAAATTAAAAAACGGATAACATGGCTTTGGGAAGATTGGATAATACCTATTCTTATCGCATGTGCATTTGTCATTCCTATTAGATCAAGTTTGGCTGACTGGTACTGGGTGCTATCAGGATCAATGATGGCGTGACCCAAAAAAAGTCGTATCATTTACAGTGAGAGGTTATCGGAATAAACAGATAACCTCAATGAAAAGAAAAGATACACAACAGAACAGATCATAGCAATACTGCGGCAAGCCGATACCGGCAAAACGGTAGAGGAAATCTGCCGTGGTAACAACCTAAGCGAACAAACCTTCTATCGCTGGGGTAAAAAGGATGGCAACTTGGAGCTGGACGATGCGAAGCGCTATAAAAAGCTGGAAAAAGAAAACACCGAACTGAAGAAGCTGCTTGCTGATCAAATGCTCAAGAACCAGGTCTTGGAGGAAACGCTGTTAAAAAAGTGGTGAGCCCAAAGCAGAAGACGCGAGCAGTAAAAGATACGATTTTTTTGGGTCACTCCACGGGGACCCTACCAAATGCGTGTGGTTGACGAAACTGAAGGCAGTTGTAAGATGGTTATCACATCAATCATCAATAAGGTTCGCCTGGACGGTGAACCACCTCTCGCTCATGGATGAGCCAGGTACTGATGTTCCTTCGTGCTTCATTGTAGTCTGCATAACTGGTCGTGACCACGAAAACTGGTCCACTTGAAAAGTTAGTCTGGGACACCTGGAAAGGACTCAGACAATGAAAGGCAAAAGCTATACAACCGAAGAGAAGATACGGATGCTGCGGCAGGCGGACAAAGGGAAAACGATCCTGGAAGCATGCCGCGAGAACAACATAAGCGAACAGAGCTTCCACCGCTGGAAACGTGAGTTTGGGATGATTGATGTCAACCAGGCCAAGCGGATGAAGGAACTCTTTGAAGGAGAACGCGCGGTTAAAACGGATGCTGGCGGACAAGCTGCTGGGGATAGAGATTGTGCAGGAGACCCTCGAAAAAAAATGGGAGATGCCGCTTACGCTCGGTAGTAAGCCCTGGGCACAAGCGGCAAGTGGCAGAGAGACTTGTGGCCCGGAGCCAGTGTTCGATGCGTGGAGCGTGCCGATACTTTCACCTGCACCGCTCCACCTATGCGTATGGGGCGAAGTATCCGGATGCCTGGCTAACGAAACTGAAAGCGGCAGTAAGGCGGTTATCACGGCAATACGCGAGGTGGGGCTATCCGAAGATCACGAAGCTGTTGAAGGACGAAGGCTGGCAGGTGGGTAAAGGTCTCGTGCAAGGTCTGCGACGTGAACTGGGCCTGGCGATCCCCCCACGCAAGCCAAGGCGTCGGCGCAGGGGTGTCTCCACCGGGCTGCCGACGAAGGCCGAACATCCCGACCCTGTTTGGACCTGGGATTTTATTCACGATAAGACGGTCCGCGGTGGGAATCTCAAAATGCTGACCGTCCTTGACGGGTACACCCGCGAGTGCCGGGTGATCCATGTCGATCGCCATATCAATGCGGAGAAGGTGCGCGGGGTCATGCAAAAACTGCTCGACCGTAATGGGCCGCCAAAATATATTCGCAGCGACAATGGATCGGTTCCGAGGAGCTAAGCGACGACATGCGAAGCCATTTATTGGAAGTGAATTGAGAGCCTGGCTAACTGCGATGAAAATCAATACCCTCTATATCCAACCAGCAAGCCCTTGGCAGAACGGATACATCGAATCGTTGCATGCCCGTTTTCGCGAGGAGTGTTTAAACCGTGAACAGCTATGGACTTTGACCAAAGCCCGCGTGGTGATCGAAGATTGGCGCTGGCTTTACAATAATGTCCGACCCCACCGCAGCCTCGGCAATATCACCCCACGGTGCTTCGCTGAAGACATTAATACCAAAGGCTTGGGCTCCATTCGGGCTACGCCCTCATTGCGCCCAAGCCTTGACTTCCTCTACCAACTTAACTTCAACATTAACCTCTCCAGACTAACTCTCCCGGTGGACCAGTTTGCGTAACCTGACCATGCTCTTTAGGACCAGACATCTTCATTAATGCTTTAGCTGCTTTATTAATCTTTTTCGGAATGTTCACTTTAAGGGCTAAGCAAGAACTTCTCAAGTCTTTTATGGATAGTAGCCATATTCTTTAATTGACACTCTCATATTACTAAAACGGCCCAACCTTCCTTTCTTATTTAGCTTAGGTGCTTTTTGTCTCTAACAGCATTGCGTTTCAATTTCGGGTTCCAATAGCCTTTATTAGTTTTTGGCATATTTTTACCTGCCTTGCAATGGTGTCCATGCCAGAAGCAGGCATGCGCAGAATATAACCTTTTTCCGTTTGGTGAAAACTACGTCTGGCTTTCCGGGCAACGCATTATAATGAATCCTGCATCCTCTAAATCCCATGTCTAATAAAAGACGCCTTAGCTTCAATTCAGGAGTAGTATTTTTCGACTTAACCCGTGCCATATGAGGTCTAGAAATATTAAATTAAAAAATACTTTTAGGGTTTGACATATTTATAAATAGTTAAGTGAAAATGGTTATTTGGGATTTTTTAAAAATAGACGATATTAAACCCTTTGCGAAATATGAGATTTAGCTCTTAAAGTGAACATTCCGTAAAATAATTATCAGAAACGGGACTCCCAATCGGTGGCGATTTTAAAACTTTCCTCGAGGACGCTTTCGGTTGTCTCACGAGTGGAAGCCACTTCAAGAGTCCTTGAACCGGTAAAATTTAGATCTGCTAATCTTCCAATAAACCCATCCCAGTCAATGATCCCTTTCCCTGGCACCCAGTGTTGATCGCCGTTTCCGTCGGTATCATGCAAATGTAAGGTGAACAATCTGTCCGCCGCCACATTTAATTGCTGCAGCGGGTCGTGTCCTGAGAACCTGGCGTGAGTAGTATCAAGACATAAGCCAACATACTCCCTTGGCATATCTGCAATTAACTCGAACAGATCTTCCATTGAATGTAAGGGCCGCGCTGACCCAACATGGCACAGATTCTCCAAAGCAATTTTTATTCCAGTATCGATTGCGCTTTCAACCAACTCGAGAATAGATTCTTTAGTCTTGGTTACGCTCGCATCTCGATTTTCTTCTCTATACATGCTGAACATATCAGGATAGGAGCCATTGGGGTGAACGACCACCGATTCAGCTCCCAGCTCCTTAAAAAAAGTAAACGACCTGGCAACTTCCGCCAGCGAAACTTTTCTTTTTTCACTATCCAGCGATGCCAAATCGATGCCCCCAATCGGGCTGTGACCAACGCGCATTGAAAGATCAAAGCGATTCATAAGCGAATGAATCTCTTCTATCGAATCCATTCCAAGCGAGAAATGAGGAGGTTCCCATAACAACTCAACCTCGTTAAAGCCCGCTTTTTTTATTCTTTCAAGGCCCGATTCCAGTTCTTCAGGCAGAATAACCGTGGTGTTGATTCCGTATTGCATTTTAGTCGAAAGTCAAAGGTCGAAGGTCAAAAGTCAGAGGATGATTCACATCAGTCACCATAATCGATTGCGAATTTTCGATTTTATTTTTTAAAAAATTAAAAATACCGCAATTGTCAGAAGGAGAACCATGTGGGGTGCTATTTCTAAGAGACTATTCTGAAGTGTATTAAGCCAACTCGATTAAAAGCAGCTTAGATTATTAATAGCAAATTTTTTTGAATTAAGATAATACTTATTGTTTAATATAAATCTGTTCGTTGTATAGAGAGCGACCCCAGCCCCGGTAAATGTAGGCGTGAGTACTTGTCCAGGGGACATTGCCGAGGCGTATGTGCGCGCCCCAGACAAAATAAGCCGAGCCAACAACAATTACCGGAATATTATCGGTGTGCAGATCGCGAACGCGGATCATATACTCACGGACTTTGGCCGGGTCGGTAGTGGTGAGGACTGATTCGATGTAACGAGTTGCGTCGTGTAACCAATTCGGCCCCTCTTTATGCGCATTACGATGCCAATAGGGGGCCGTTGGTCCTGTAATTGCCCAATTAGACATTTCGCTGAGAGGATCGGTATGGCCTGATTGTCCCCATTGATGGATATCAAAATCGCCACTTAAATAACGAGGTATAATCAATTCTCTCAGCAGCGGATTAATGTTGGTCTTAATTCCAATTTTTTTCCAATGTGCAGAAACAATTTCGCAAACATCGATACCAATTTTTTTTGTAGATGTTACATTGATATTCATCTCAAATCGGGTTCCATCTTTGAATTCACGAAACCCGTCACCATCCGTATCACGATACCCAGCCTCTTCCAGTAAGGCGCGAGATTTTTCTGGATCGTATGCGGAATATTTCATGTGGGCCTCCTTTGAATAGTAAGGATTGGGCGGGCCGAACGAATATCCAGACGGGTCGAATATACCGAAATAAATGATCTCTTTGATTTCTTCCCGGTTGATAGCATGAGATAAAGCCATGCGCACATTCTTGTTCCGAAATGCTTCCCGCATCGCGGGATTGTGCGCGTCCCAATTAAGGTAGAAAGCGGGGCCATGAGTAGGGCCAGATACGCGGAGCTTAAACCGCCCTTTTTGTTCTTCCGATTTAAGCGTGGGATACATGTCCATCTGAAAATATCTTCCGAAAAGATCGAGTTCACCATTGATAAAATTCAGAAGCAGAACTTTAGGGTTCTGAATGATTTCAAAGGTGTACCTGTCAGCGTAGGGTAGCTGGTTCCCCTCACTATCAATCTTCCAGTAATAGGGGTTTCGCTCATAGACAATGCGTTGACCAGATACCCATTCCACGGGCACCCATGCGGAGAGCCGTGGCAGACCTGGTCGCATGACAAGCTGCGCGCTGGTCGTGAGATCGCGAAAGTCCTTGTAATTGGCATCTGGATTGTATTTCGGGTGGTGTTTGGCGAGGATGTGTTTGGGGTAGGCAATATCTTCGTGACTGAGCGCTTTGCGGACACGCCCCAATGGTTTTGGAGAGGAGATCTTCAACGTGTGCGCATCGATTTTTTCTAATTTTATCGGTTTACCATCCACTTGCCAATAGGGTGGCGGTATCGTGGGTGTGCTTCGCGCGCTGTTGTTAAAGACCATGTCGTAATACCAGAAAAGTATGTCGTCGACGGTGAAAGGAACACCATCCGACCACTTTACCCCTTTCCGTATATTTACAATAGCCGTTTTCCCATCGTCGGATAATGCAAAGTGATCAGCGAGATTGAGCTGAATACTTTTTGGCGGGTAGGGCCGCTCATAGCCCATCAAGTTATCATTGAAGGATTTTACCGGACCTTGTGTATCGCCGATATCACTGGTGAGCGCCCGTCGAATCGTTCCCCCGTAATTACCAATTTCTTCTAAGGGAACAACGACGAGCGGGTTATCCGGGAGTCGTTCACTGACCGACGGCAGCGCACCTGCTTTAACTTTCGCGGCCAACATCGGTGCCTCATTAAAGCTGCGGTTCGTGAGTATTGCGGAGTCAATTTTTAAGGGGGCCCTGGTTATTATTTCGCGTTGAGCAATAATTTCTTCATTACCGGTTTCGGACAAAGGTTCAAGTTCGGGGTCAGGTGCTAAACAACGGCACAGCATAAGTGCGAGAACCAGAGACAGGATCACGGGTAATACTGGTTGCTGCATATGATCTATTCTCACTCCTATTATAGCTTATTGTCTTATGTAATTCTGCTCGTAATAAAGTGAGCGACCCCATCCCCGGTAAACATAAGCATTGGTGCTTGTCCAGGGCACATTATCCAGGCGGGAGCTGGCACCCCACACATAATAAACCGAGCTTACAACAATAACGGGAATGTTATCCATATGCAGATCGCAAATGTGGTTCATATATCCGCGGAGCTCGGTTGCATCAACGGTGGTTATAGCGTCAATGTATTTTGGGTGCAATGGATCGATGTATCCCTTGATGTCGGTGCTGAGAATGGCCGTTAGCTTACGTTCCGTGACTGATCGCTCCCCTCTTAATGTGCTACCTGCACAATTCAAAACAGATCAGCCTATTACTTCCGTGCTTTGTGTGTCAATTCAGGGTGAAGCCATGGTATTCATCCTAACAATACTCACATGCCATCCACAGCTTAGTAATCTCGAGCACTGACAAGCGATGAGAGCGTTTTGGTGGTGGTGACATAAGGGGTCAAACGTAGAATTTAAATGTTATCAACCGATGCCAAATTTCTAATCTTATGAAAATGCATCCATGCTCCATTGTTCATGATCCAAGAAATTCTTGTCAACTTATCAATGTTTAAATTCTTCGTTTGACCCTTTTACCTATTCCCCCATTTTGATTTGCGATTGCCGATTTGCGATGAGGGATGTCGGGCTGCGCCTCGGTAGTCCATTGTGTTGAATAGCCACCAGCCGTCGCCAAGGCTATGGCAGGCAGGCAAGAGGTACAAAAAGCACAAGAGATATTCGTTTAGAAATCTGTTTGGGAACAGCCAGGCACAATCCGCAATCGCAAATCGACAATTGCCTCATTCAATCGTTACTTCATCGACCTCGACGGTAATCTCATCCCCATCCTCGTTGACGAATGTCGCATTGATACTCTGAGTTGGTTGAGGGGTGTTGTCCGATTTAAAGTTGTTCTGCGTAATCAAGGTCTCAAACCCGGGTGTCGTCGATCCGCTTGGCGCTATTACTATAGAGGTTCCATTAGTCTGCATGAGATCCCCTCCGGTGATCCGCAACCCGGGGTTACCGGCGGGAACCGTGAAGGAGCCAGAGCCAAACAACAGGTGTGGTAATGCATCGCCATCAGCATCAATGTCACCTACAGTTAAGCGTACCGCGATCGGTACGCCACGCGCATCGAAGCCAACCTTGCCGGTGCTTCCACTGAACACAGCATTCGATAACTGTACCCCTCCCAGTCCCGTGGAGTTGACTACTTCCACGAGGGCTACGTCGGCCTGGGCGTCATAGACCTGTCCTTCGGGGAACAGTGCCTGGTTAAAGGCGTTGATCCTGCCCACCGTGAAAATGCTGAAGAAGGTATTGGCGTCCGCTCCGTCAATGACCACGCTCGGCTTGCCCGTCACATATTCGACGGCCTGGTTGTAGCGTGGGGGGACGGCCGGGGGCAGGAAGGTTGCCGGGTCGAGGGTTACGGTAAAGGTACCGTTACCTGAGAACTCTACCTGTACAATGTCTTCGTTTTCGTCCATGAAGGAAACGCGGGTGATCTGTCCCGGTTTGGCCTGGAGTTGGACGGACTCTCCGGTGAGTAATATCTGGTCGAAGACGTTACCGTTGGCATGCTGAATGTCTTCACCCGCGATATCCCCCGAGCCATCGAGAACGAGGGGAACGGAAGTCGCTGCTACGGTGATGACCGCGGTATCGCTGTCAGCGCTTCCTCCAGCGTTAGTTATCTGTGCCCAGAAGTTAGTGCTCGCAGTGAGAGCACCGGTAGTTAAAGTGCCACTGGTCGCACCGGCGATGGGACTGGCGGTGTCGCCGCTGTTACCGGTAAACCATTGGTAAGAGAGATCATCACCGCTGGCGGCAACAGTGAGGACTACCGCGGTGCCGGATGGGACTTCCTGGCTCGCGGGCTGGGTGGTGATAGATGGACCTGTTTGGGGGGGCGGTTCGCCGCCACCGTCGAAACCCGGGGCTCCAATAGGAGTAAAACCGAAGTCGTCGATAGTCGTTGAGCTGAATAATGGATTTACATCTTTATTATCGATTAAAAGGATTTTGGCAATGCCGCCTACAGCTCCCAATTCACTGGCAAGAAATGTATAATGAGGAACTCCTGATCCCTGCAGGACATTCTGCTGCAGGTCTGTTTCCCTGGCGATTAAATTATCTTCAGTATCATATACCTCAATAGTACCATCGGATTCACCGCCACTGCTAGCTGCTAACGTGATGGTGGAGGCAAAAAATTGTACCCGCGCCGCCGGTGTTTCGAAGGTGATCGTTCCGGTATCACCATTCTGAACTCTCCAGTTAGCACGTTTTGTGCGGGATTGTTCGTTGAGCGGAGGTGAAGTTTCCTCGGATAAATCTGCGCCTGAAAAGGTCGCGGTAATGGGTGATGTTCCAAGGGTAATATCATCATTCGACTCGGGGAATTCAGAAAAGAAAGTAAATACCGTGTTGTTCCTCGGCCCATCGATGAGGGTATAACCCACATCGTCGACGACTAGTGTACCCGAAACATTCAGGAATTTTATTTCATTCATACCGTCAATGTAATTGAGATCTGTTTCGTCGAAGTAATTGCCACTGAAAGCCACGATTCTTTGCAGCGCGGGATTGGAATCAGGATTGATGCTGGTTGGAAAACCCGTAAAAATGCCCTGCTGAGTTAATTCAATTAATTCGACTCCCACAATATCGACGGTAATTTCTCGAACCTCGATCTTGCCCGCGCCCGCGGTTTCAGCCACGTAGAATTCGATTTCAGCAATCCCTTTTCTCGTGAAGATTTTTCCCTCCTGGCCGGGTCCCAGAGTTATTGCTTTCGTTCCTGAGTGCAACAGACTTGGGTCCTCCAGCGTTGTTACTGTAAACCCGATGAATTGGATATCATTAGGCGGGGCACCGAGTAAAAAGTCTCCCGATCCTTCGGCATCTTCAAAATCCAAAAATACTTCCTGGTCCTGTGGAAGCGCTCGGAGAAGAAGTGGAAATAAAAGTGAAATTAGCGATACCGATACGAGATTTTTTATACGCATTTTGACCACTGGATTTGATTTAACTCCGAATCCCAGTTTATTCGACTGCTGCTTTTGTAACAGTAAAAAGATCTCGGATTCAACAATTAATTGTGATTTCAGTAAATTAATTCAGCAACTAGACTTCCCCCCCGCGGTGACGGAGCTTCCACCTTCGTTCAGTAGGGGTGAACTACGGCGTGACAAGACGTATTGTAGGTTAGCTAGTAGTAGTCGAAACCTGGTAGAACTCGTACACCTATCGATAGGTTGGAAGCTGCTTGTCAGCCGTGGCGATCCAGGGGAATGTCAATACGCGTCCGGCATTCCCAAGGAATGGAAGATGTGGCTTTTCGCAATAACAAAAGGTGAAGCGGGCTGTCCCTAGCGCGCTTCTTCAATTGCGACACTCTCAAACGCGGTAGGGACACCGCGTTCCACCATTGCGTTTCAATTTCGGGTTCCAATAGCCTTTATTAGTTTTTGGCATATTTTTACCTGCCTTGCAATGGTGTCCATGCCAGAAGCAGGCATGCGCAGAATATAACCTTTTTCCGTTTGGTGAAAACTACGTCTGGCTTTCCGGGCAACGCATTATAATGAATCCTGTATCCTCTAAATCCCATGTCTAATAAAAGACGCCTTAGCTTCAATTCAGGAGTAGTATTTTTCGACTTAACCCGTGCCATATGAGGTCTAGAAATATTAAATTAAAAAATACTTTTAGGGTTTGACATATTTATAAATAGTTAAGTGAGAATGGTTATTTGGGGTTTTTTAAAAATAGACGATATTAAACCCTTTGCGAAATATGAGATTTGGCCCTTAAAGTGAACATTCCGTAATACAAAGAACGACACTTTTGGACTGTGTTCTAATCTTTTCGCCCCAGGAGCAAGATGATCAAACCTGCTAAAACACCGATCATTCCCTCATATACCATATTATGCCAGCCCAGATACCGCCAAAATAAGACCATCGATAATCCCGTGCAAACGGCCATTATGCTCACCCTTTGGCTGGGCTTTGTTCCCAGGCACAACACCAACAACAAAGGGGCAAAGGCACTGCCCATTCCAGACCAAGCCATCATAACCAAGCCAAAAACACTCTGGCTACTGGCCAAGGCCCAAAGGAGTGCGCCGACGGTTAATAGCCATCGTGATTGCCTTTATTAAGATGGTGCTTTCGATTCTGCGCGGCAATAAATCATGCGTTATTGCCGCTGAGCAGCCGAGGATCAACGAGTCGGCAGTGGACATGGTGGCGGCAAAGATACCGGCCAGCATCAATCCCACCAATGCGGGAGGCAACAGATGCAGTGCCATCGTGGGCAAAGCGAGTTCCGCGTCAAAAGAACCAGCGTCGGCAAAATAAATACACGAAAGCAACCCTACGCCGAGTGCCATGCAGAAAAAGACAAAACTCCAGAGGTAATACCATAGCCTTGCCTGATACATTTTACCGGTGTCTTCCAGGGTCATGAAACGCACCATGATATGGGGTTGACCGATGACCGCCAGACCGGCAAATAACCAACTGATCGCAAACAATAGGCCACCGCTCAGGCCGGGGAAGGCCGTATTGGCAGGGAACCAATCAAGGAAGCCCTCGATTTGGTCCATTTGCTCAAAAGTGCTGGCTACGCCTCCCAGAGATTCAACTACCACAATCAGAAGCAGGCCCATAGCCAGCACCATCACGGCAGATTGCGCCGCGTCGGTCCAGATCGAGGCGCGAATACCGCCCGCGCAACAATACAAGGTCACCAAAACTGAGCCCATCACGGCTCCCGCCCAGTAAGGCCATTCAAACAGGACGTGCAGCGCTTTACTCCCGGCGACAAGTTGCGCCCCGGCATAGGCCATGAGAAAGACCAGGGAGATGGCCCCAATGACACGCTGCAATACGGAATTACGTAGCTCATGCCAATAACTGATCACCCCTGCGTAACTGACTTCCCCGGTTCCCTCCGTAGCTGCTCTAAGTCGAGAATGAACCAGAAAAGAAGCCAGAAAATCGCCCACGAAAAGTCCGGACATTACCCAGATGGACGACAACCCGACGCCGTAGGCATATCCAATCCATCCGGTGAACATGAAACCGCTATTTTTGGTTGCCACTGCGGACAGCCCAACCAACCAGGGTCTCACCGTTCCGCTGGCAAGGTAATAGTCTTGCCTGGTGCCACGGTGTTGCCAGACCGAGGACAAGCCAATCAAAGTAAAGCCCAAAAGACAGCAGATAAAAACGCTAATCATGACAGCCACTTATATATGCGGCTCTCTGATTGAGACTAGCCCAAAAATCTCATACCTTTCATAGCGAGACTGCATAGACTGCTATAAATTACAGCCCTTCAGAAGCAGAAGGTTTGTGAGGATTTCGGAGGACAATGAATAACAATCAGGTGAAGCTGGGCTTGTTTCTAAGGGGGGATCAATTTGTTTCCAGCATCCTGACAGTGAAAGATATTTGAGTATGCCCATGGAGTACCCCTTTAACCCCTATGCTTCCACCAAAACGCGTATACGGTGTTTCCCATGCTGCCCATTTCTCTTAAGAGTGCCAAAGGCACTGTATTTTGATCGGACATGAGTGGGCGCAAGCACACGAAGTCCCGTAACAGTAACCAGGGCTTGTTCGAAGAACGCAAACTCGGCCCGTGTATATCCCATGAATACCATCAGGGGATGTCTTTCGAGAGAATCTCATGCCAGAGGCAATAACATAACACCTCAGAACTGTCCTCTTCCAGATGGGGTTCGCTTATACTGCATGAGCGTGGAGTGCGTCGATTATTTAAGAGATGGAAAGCAACGCTCTGATCCATAAAAAACGGGTTTGTGTTCCAGGAAAGATGTCAGCTGACAAGTCAAGTTATAGATGTTAAGGAGGGGCCAAAAAGGAAATTTAAAACAGGAAAGTATTAAATAAGATGAATTATCAAAACATTAGTTCAATAGTGCATTTTACCTGTGATCAGAAAAACTCATCTGAAACCTGAGTTTCTGAATCTGCTTCATCGGGAAATCTGGAGGTGCTATTACAGGTACCTTCGCGATTAAACTTGTCTCTACCGGGCGCATAAATTCATTGTTTTCATCACAAGGTGCACTTAATCGGCAATGTTAAATCTACTCAAAAATTCTTGGCCGATTCCTGACTGAACCTCATCAAAAAGTATTATTCCTGCCAATTCCTGGCAAACATTTTGAGGCAAGGTCAGGAAAACAAAGGAAAATATAAATTATTATTGTATCGTTATTTAAATGTAACTATTTGTTAATAAGCAGCTTATAAGGCATTATTGAGTCCCGTTCATAGTCGGTTTCATCGAATCGTTCCATGCTCGTTTTCGCGAGGAGTGTTTAACCGTGAACAGTTATGGACTTTAACCGAAGCGCGCGTGGTAATCGAAGATTGGCGCTGGCTTTACAATCATGTCCGTCCCCACCGCAGCCCCGGCAATGTCACCCAACGGCACTTTGCTGAAGACATCAATGCCAAAGGCTTGGGCTCCATTCGGGCTACGCCCTCATTGCGCCCAAGCCTTGACTTCCTCTACCAACTTAACTTCAACTTAAACCTCTCCAGACTAACTCTCCCGGTGGACCAGTTTGCGTAATCCGACCAGACGCTCAAAGCCATCCAGCAGTGTCTGCGAGAGCACCCGATCGGCACGATTTATATCGACCATGACTGTCTCTGGCACAACGGACCTGCCGAAAACTTCAACCATCGCTTACGGGCTGAATGCCTTGAGCGCGAGTTGCTATACACCCTGACTGAATCCCGTGTGGTAATCGAACCATAGCATCAGACCTACAATAATGAACATCCCCACAGTCGTTTAGGCTTTAAAAGCCCACTAGAGTTTGTCCGTTTCCTTTCCGATCTTGGCCGCGTTCGGGCTATGCTCTCACTTCGCCAAGATCTCTCCTATACAGCAATCCTAAAACCATTAACACCCGATAACTCTCTCACTTAATAATTGGTACGAAATACGGGATCCGATCAGCACAATCAGCCCGTGTACTTACCCTTCCTACAGAGTTAGGTTTATTCGCTCACCCCTAATTTCGGACACCCTTCTACCACCTTCTACCTGTCTTTGCCCATTGATGATTAATACTTTCTCCTATTTTTTTATTAGGTTTTCGACCCACGCCAGACTAAATTTTAATCGCTCCAGTTCTACGCGGACAGATCAATAAACAATTACTATTGATGCGTATACACCGTGTCAGGGTATTTTGTTACGCAAGTTTTAAGTGAATGTAATTTCTTTATAGCAACTACAAACCTCACCCTCCTCTTTTCTAAGTTTTAATATTCCTATCTATTCCTATCAAATTATAAGCACTTTAGTTCCTAATCTTGCCTTTGTATACTAATTTAATGATTAGACATTTTCAATACATTAATATCTATATATTAGATATTTATATAATATATAAGTACTTGGGTGATATTTATTATATATCTATATTATCGGTTTCTCTGTCCGGTTTGCGAATATCCGGTTCGTGTCGGACCGCTCAAATACCTTTACTGGACGCGGCGCACATTTCGAAAGATTAAACTCGGAATGCAGGGAGACTTCACCATGGACGAACCCTATACCTGTCCGGCATGCGGAACGGCGCTCTTCGAAACCTGCTCTTCCTGTGAGAATACGAGACACTCGCTTTTACCGAACTGCCACCACTGCGGAGCCGGGAAGCCGGATTTCAACGTAAGTCTGGGGATCGAAGAGAGCTCATAATCACCGTGCAGCTACGGCGGCAAAACTTTGCACGGCTGGAAGATCATCAACTGATCCCTTATAACCCTCTGTAAAAAAATACGCCATCAATCTCCGTTTGCTTTCGCCCATGCCCTCAACGGAACATCGTCCCAATTTTCCGGCTGCCAGTACTGAGATGTCGGGTGAAAATTGGGATCCTTGCCCAATGGATTGTCCCCTACGGCCAAGGCTCCAAGCAGCTGACGCCGAATCGGTGAACATCTGGCGATTAGTTCAGGGTCCTGCTGATTATAATCCGTGGGACGGAGCCACCGGTAATGGTAGCCAATGTGCATGATTTTTCGAATTTTTTCCGAGAGGTTCGGGCCGACGCAGTGCCAGGTGGCGGTACGCCACAACACCGCGGCCCCCGGCGGCAGCTTGAGTTCAACCGCGTCGAAAGCATCTGACTTGTCCTTCATGGCCCACAATTCTTGAGGGGTCCGCTTGTAACTGCCCGGTGCTAACCACAGGTTACCGCAATTGGATTCACTAAGATCAGAGAGGACGTAGAACACTTTAATCTCCATGAAAGGAAGCCGTCCATCGAGTGAAGGTGCCGAGAAGATATGTTCGCTCGCCAGGTCCGGATGCCAGTTGACATTCAGGTAACCGACCTGTTTGTCTGCGCCGTCCCCGGCGCCAACATCGCCTGCCTGCAGGTCTTCCGGGTAAGGGGGGCGGTAGTCGAGATGAGAGGTCCGGATCTGGATGTTCCAACCGATTGCGTCAACGACCAGTGGCAGCATTCTTGGGTGGTCGATCAAGTCGAGAAAGGCATCGTGATGGGCTAAGGCATTACGGATCGCAAAGGGGTCATCAGGGCCGATTCCTTTTTCGTCGCGAATCTTAGCGGCAACCTCATCGATGGCTGACAGTAATCGATCTAACTCCTCACGGGTTAAAAAATTTTCGAGGATTATGTATCCCAATTCCTCGAAGTCTTTCTTCTGCTGAGGTGTCATTGCCAGGAGCATGGGTTTCCTTTTATGAGTTTATTCACGCCCGAAAAATAGGGTAATGGCAATTATTAATTAAGGCAGTGTTAGGTTTAAGGGTTCAGGGTTCAGGGTTCAGGGTTCAAGAAAATCGATAGCGTTTATTCCGGTGCCCACGCGCGAGGGGCAATGCCATCGAGGTGTGTTTTGACATCGACAACCGCTGGTTTTCCCGCGGCAAACGCCTGGTCCAGCGCACTTGCCAGTTCAGTTGCTTTGTTGACGGTTATACCCAGACAGCCTATCGATTCTGCTATCCTGGCGAAGTCGGCATCGGGGAAGAGCCAGAGATCATCAGAACCTGCCGTCTGTCCGCCGTAAATATCTTCAACTCCACCTTTTTCCTGGTTCAGTGAGTGATTGTTGTTGACCAGGGTAACGGTGTTGATCCCGTACTTCAACGCGGTTTCCAAGTCAGCCAGATGGTACCAGATACCGCCATCACCCGTGAATAAGAGGACAGGTCGGTCCGGTTGGGCACATTTGGCCCCCATCGCCGCGGGTAGACCCCATCCCAGCGAACCGGCACAGCGAATAAAGGTCTGATCAGGGTGTTTAAGGTCTATCATGGTGCCGGTCCATACCCCCGAATGGCCCGTGTCGGAAACAAGAATTGCGTCGGATGGAAGGTAGTCGGTCAGTTCCCGGCAGAGACGCTCCGGCAGGATCGGCATGATGTCCGAGTTGACCTTATCGCTTACGCTTTTTTCCCAGGTTTGGACCAACATCTGCATGCGTTTAATCCATTCCGTGTGCGGTTCAGCCGTATCAGCCTGCTCAATCATTTTGCGCAGCGTGTTTCTAACATCGCCCTGCATCCCCACTTTAATCGAATAATTGCGGCCCAGTTCCTCAGCGTTAATATCGAGTTGGATGACCGGCGTTCCCCGCGGCGGGATGGTGTAGCTGTTGGTGATCTGTCCCCCGGTATGACTGCCGATAAAGAAGACCAAATCGGCCTCGCAGAGTGTCTGGTTGGCGCAAGCCCTTGAGTATAAACCCGGAATACCCACGGCAAGGGGGTGATCATAAGGAAACATGGCTTTGGCATTGAGGGAAGTGGCTACCGGAATTGAGAGTTTCTCGGCCAGGGCGATCAGTTCAGCGCGAGCGCCCGAACTGGTTACACCACCGCCAGCAACGATGACCGGCCGGTCGGCCCGGTTGAGTAACTGAAGCGCTGCCGAAATTTTTTCGGTCTCCGTTTCCGGACGGGAAGGGGGCAGATGGGTAAACATCTCTTCGATGATGACCTCCAAATCGGCCTCCTCATTAACGACCATTCCTCCTTCAAGGCCCTCCAGGTTCAGATGAACGGGGCCGGGTGTCCCCGATGTAGCTGAGCGGAAGGCCTGGCGTAAATAGATAGGGAGTTGTTCCGGATTGGAGACAAAAGCGCTGTATTTAGTGACGGCCGAGAAGGGATTGACATGATCGACTTCCTGGTAGGCGTGACGTTGTTGGTGGATCTGGTATTCCCGTCCGGTTATGGCAATGACCGGAGAACAGGCGAGGTAGGCGTCCTGTAAACCCGCGGCGAGATTAACCGCGCCCACCGATTGGGCCATACAGAGACCGGGGCTGCGGTTTACGCGGGCGTAAGCATCAGCCATATACGCAGCTGCTTTTTCACCGTGGGTTTGAATCCGCTTTATCCCCAGTTTTTCCATTTCCATCAACGCCCGGGGGGCGATATAGGGCATATAGAAAACATGGGTTAATCCGTGTCCATGGAATGTATCGGCAATGAATTTAGCGCCAGTCATTTTAGTCATTATGCTTACATCTCCTGATTATATTTTACCTGGTTAGCACCCTCAGTTGGCTAGAACAGGTAGATTCGGAATTGAATGCTCACTCGGATCTTCACGCTGCCATCTGGAATCGATATGATTTACTACCAGGCTTCCGGGCAATAGGACGTATCCTGTTTAATTACGGGTTTATGTAACTTTCCCCCCGCTGTTACGAAAAACAGCAGCGATGTCTTAAAAAGGTGAGAACTTATTGAGATCGATCACTTACTATAACCGTTTAATTTATACAGGGTGTATTTGACCGTAATTTCTTCCCCGGTTTTAATCTCTCTATTGGTTTCCATCAAAGTACAATCATCGCGTTCTAACTTAGAACAGTTTGGGGTGTCACTGTGATTTACATAACCCCCCAGAGGCGTGCGAATGGCGCCGTGATCAAATCTTTCATCCTTAATGTGAATGATGCCTAAAAGCGTCCCTCGCGGGAGGTCTTCTTTTGCGTAGATACCAAATCCATGAAGGGGGGATGCTTTGATGGTAAGAAAGTCGGGTAATGGTTTATACATAATTCAAGGGTTTGTTTAGTAGATGATGACCCATCTTTTTTTTATTTTAAATCACCGCAGTCAAGAAAAAGATAAAGATATAGCTTATAAATTGAAAATATACGCATTTCTAATCCCCTGGCAGACTTTTTTGACTAGATGCGGTAATATATTTCCGCGTTTTTCCAGAACAAACGTGAACGTTCCCTCTCGGAAAAATCTTTGACAATCTCAGCATAGGCGCCCCATAGCCGGCTGTAGCCGGACATGATTTTATCGACGGGAAAATTACTGGCGAACATGCAGCGTTCGACTCCCATGATCTCAATCGCACCCAGGACAAACGGTCTTATCATTTCCATGGTCCAGTTTTTGTTCATCATGGGCAAAGCCGAGATCTTGACTGAGACCTGCGACGCCTCGGCAAGTGATTGAAGTCCGGACTTCCACTGGTCCAGGTTCGATAGGTCCAAGTCTTTCGGCATTCCGGTGTGATTTAATATGATCGGAACCTCCGGGATTTTTTTCGCAAGCTGGGCGGCCTCCTCCAGCTGCCATGGCCAGATCTGCAAATCGAAAGATAAATTGTTTTTACCCAGGAATCGAAAGCCACGCTGCCAATCGGAATCGTTCATGAGGTGATTGTGATCAGTGAATCGAAGAGTGGAGTCTTCCGCAAAATTTAACATTTGACGAATACCGCGCATGTTCGGGTGCTCTATGTGACGGGCCAGTGTATCGGCGACTTCGGGTGTGGATAAATTCGCAAACCCCACGATGGCATGGGGCATACCGCGGGAATACGGGTCGTCGGCAACAGACTGAAGCCAGGCCGTCTCTTTCACGGGATCTTCGTCGTGATCGAACTCTACCTGGATATGAACGCACTTGTGCAGTTCAACGGCTGAGGCATCATTATGCAGGTCGACAATAAGGTATGACTTGGCGAGGTCAGAAAAGTCACCCGCGAAATGAGAAATGGGTTCGACAAGCCAGGGGTAGTGATTTTTTTCGAGATCCCAGAGGTGGATGTGCGTATCAATAATTTTCATCGTGGATTTCATAGAGCCTTCATTTTACGGGGCAACAACCGTATGGCAAAATTGGCATTCGAGGCAGGTTTATTTTTCGATAAGACCCGTGATGAATGCCTGAAGTTCATCCTGTTGTTGATCATTGAACGTGTAATAAGGCGGTCTGCGGTAGCGTTTCGAATGGCCGGCAAATTCCAATATGCCGTGAACCGCCGCGTCAAAGCCACCTTCTACGGCATTTTCGCCAACAGCTTTTATATAATCAAATAAAGGCATATCGTAGTCACGTATGAAATCGGTGGCTGTTTTCATATCCCCTTCGGATATGGCATTCCAATAGCGCCACGCCAATTCCGGGCAAAAGAGAATAAATAATGAGAAACCGCCATCCACGCCATAGGGCAGCATGTTCATATGATTCTCTTTTAACCCTCCCGCGATTATCGCCCAATGGTCATGGGCAATAAGGCATACCTTTCGAACAAATACGCCGCCAACATCGTCCTTGAGAGCAACCACCCCGGGCGCGCGATTAACAAGGGCCTCGATTACTTTGTAAGCAAAAGCCTCCGGACGGTTTCTTAAATAATTTGTTACAATCATAACAGGGATATGCTCACCTGCGGCACTGTAATGTGCGACGAGTGTTTCTACGGTTGTCGAACCCGCCCAGTCGGGAGGTAAAACCATGAGCATATCCGCCCCCAGGTCCGCGCAGTATTTCGCGAATGCTTTTGTTTTTCCCGTCCACCATTGATGGGTGGCTGCAACGACCATGGCGCGATTATTGACGTGCTTAACGACCACTTTGGTAACCTCTGTGACTTCACTATCATTGAGAAGGGAAAATAAACTGTCACCCCATGTAAGAATAACGTTCTTAGCACCTGCCTCGATGACATAGTCCAGTTGCCGACACAGACCACCCCAGTCAATCTCACCATCTGATTTAAAAGGGGTTCGAATTGACGGACAGGGACCGGAGAGAGCGGTCCGAAGTTCGGGGGGGCATTTCTCAATAGTGTGAACCATAAATAATTCGTCAGACGTATATTACTCTTTCTCGGTGTAACAGGACTCGACGATGGACGGATTTAAGAGGGAAATTTCTTTTGCAATCTCGTCGGTGGTATAGCGCGGCGTGATGTGTTGAGGGCAATTCCAATCATATGCGCGAATTTTCATGATAAATATACGCTCGATGTGAGCTTCGTAGTCAGGCATTTCAACGCTCTTTACCAACTCAGGTTCTTCGTTGGCATGATGCACTTCGCTCTCGGCCCAGATCTTCAGACGCTGCTTTGTCGGATAATCAATTAAAAACAGGGAAGTCTTTTTAGTGCTGATTATATTTCCGGAGCTGATGTACTGACGGTTTCCCCGGAAATCAGCAAAGCCCAGGGTGCTATCGTCGAGAACTTTCAAGAAACCTATCGGTCCGCCGCGGAATTGAACATAGGGCCAACCGTTATCACCGACGGTTGCGAGATAAAAGCTGTCACGACTTTCAATAAAAGGTTTTTCGCGATCGGTAAGAACGTAACGATCACCCGAAAGTTCCATACGTGAGTAGGATTTGCGCGAGCCATACTGCTCCTGAAACTGCTTTACGCTCTCGGTAAAAGCATACTTTGTGAAATTTTCATTCATTTTATTTCCTTTCACTTAATTTATTTACAGGAGGCTATATTTCTGAGGGATTAACTGTCGAGGATTTGAGGCAGCTTACTTTCCTTGTATATTTAATTTAATGCGGATTTAATTACCTGTTACCGGGTCATTTTCTTCAAGATTATTTAGCATGCAAGGTTATGAGAACGCTTCGTGAATATTGGGTATTCGCGATTATTTTAAAGGCTGCGATCATCATGGGTCTCCTGGGCTGCTCGGAGAACAATGATTCCAGAACTGAAATCGAACGGGATGTGCCGAAACGAGGACCCGTAAATACTGAAGGATTCCGCTTTCATTACACCGGTCCGTTCCCCACAACCTTCAGTGAAGCTCCAGAACTTGCTAAAATGGTCGAAGAGGGTAAATTGCCGCCAATCATAGACCGCCTTCCGGAGGAACCCCTGGTTGTTCCCCCTATCGAGAGGATCGGGCAATACGGCGGCACCTGGAAGCGCGGATTCACCGGGCCTATTGACCGTCAAAATATCGACCGGATTATGCATGACCATATGGTCTATTACGACCTGGACGGACATACCCTGATGCCGCATATTGCGAAAGGTTGGGATATGAGCGAAGACGGAACTACCTTTACTTTCCATCTGCGCAAGGGGATGAAGGTGGTCGTGACCACGAAAACTGGTACACTTGAAAAGTTAGTCTGGGTAACCTAGAAAGGACTCAGACAATGAAAGGCAAAAGATACACAACTGAAGAGAAAATACGGATGCTGCGGCAGGCGGACAAAGGGAAAACGATCCTGGAAGCATGCCGCGAGAACAACATTAGCGAACAGACTTTCCACCGCTGGAAGCGTGAGTTTGGGATGATTGATGTCGACCAGGCCAAGCGGATGAAGGAACTCTTTGAAGGAGAACGCGCGGTTAAAACGGATGCTGGCGGACAAGATGCTGGGGATAGAGATCCTGCAGGAGACCCTCGAAAAAAAACTGTAAGCCCTGGGCACAAGCGGCAAGTGGCAGAGAGACTTGTGGCTCGGGGCCAGTGTTCGATGCGAGCGGGGTGCCGGTACTTTCGGCTGCACCGTTCCACCTATGCGTATAAGGCGAAGCATCCGGATGCTTGGTTAATGAAACTGAAGGCGGCAGTAAGGCGGTTATCACGGCAATATGCCAGGTGGGGCTATCCGAAGATCACGAAGCTGTTGAAAGACGAAGGCTGGGAGGTGGGTAAACGTCTCGTGCAAGGTCTACGACGCGAACTGGGCTTGGCGATCCCCCAACGCAAGCCAAGACGTCGGGGCAGGGGTGTTTCCACCGGGCTGCCGACCAAGGCCGAACATCCCGGCCATGTTTGGACCTGGGATTTTATCCACGATAAGACGGTCCGCGGTGGCAGTTTAAAAATGTTGACCGTGCTCGATGAGTACACCCGCGAGTGTCGAGTGATCCATGTTGATCGCCATATCAATGCGGAAACGGTGCGCGGTATCATGCAAAAACTGCTTGCCCGTCATGGGCCGCCACAATATATTCGCAGTGACAACGGTTCCGTTCCGAGGAGCGAAGCGACGACATGCGAAGCCATTCATTGAAAAGGAATTGAGAGCCTGGCTAACTGCGATGAAAATCAAAACCCTCTATATCGAACCAGGAAGCCCTTGGCAGAACGGATACATCGAATCGTTGCATGCCCGTTTTCGCGAGGAGTGTTTAAACCGTGAACAGCTATGGACTTTGACCGAAGCCCGCGTGGTGATCGAGGACTGGCGCTGGCTTTACAATAATGTCCGACCCCACCGCAGCCTCGGCAATATCACCCCACGGTGCTTCGCTGAAGACATTAATACCGAAGGCTTGGGCTCCATTCGGGCTACGCCCTCATTGCGCCCAAGCCTTGACTTCCTCTACCAACTTAACTTCAACATTAACCTCTCCAGACTAACTCTCTCGGTGGACCAGTTTACGTAACCCGATCAGGTGCAGACACTCCCGTGAGTTAACATTAGCTTTATGGAGTCAAATGAACGAAGACCGAATAAAACATTTTCTTGTAGAAATTGGAATTAAAGGAGCGGATGATATCTATCGAAAGTCTTATTTCAGCAATGATTTTACGGATAGGCAGATTTATGTCGTAGAAAATAGTGCAATAATAAAAACCTATAGTCGAAACGCACTTGGCAGTTATACGCTTGAGCAATATCTTGGGTCCATTATTGAGCAAGAAAACATATGGGCACCTCAGATTCTAGGGTATGCTTCATATGATGACGAAGCCTACCTTGTATTAGACTTCGTTGCCGGTCCCGTGTTGAATGATGTATATCAACAGCTGTCGTTTCATGACTACTGCTTCATGCTAAGCTCATTGGGAAAAGCGATGCATTCGTTTCATTCCGTAAGCTTAAACGATAGACTGAATGTTCCTACCATTAAAGGGCATTCACCAAACCATGTAACCGAGTCCAAGCAAAGATGGCGTGATTACACTGTTACCCTTGAGGCATTGTGCGATGCTGAACTGGTGACTCATATCGGCAAGACTGTCATTTGCAGCTGTATTGACAATGTGTCTGACAGGGCGTTTTCAACAGATACCGTATTAAGCCATACGGATATTCACAACGAGAACGTGATGTTCGATAAGCGAAACTCGGAACGGCCGATCTCGATCATCGACTGGGAAATGGCCGCGATCCAGCCCAAGGAGCTGGACTTCGTTCATCCACTCCTGAATATCTTAGGTGAAGGATTTCCTGGGAGGCGTTTGGCCAATCAAGTCGTCTGTGGCAGTCAGAACGAGTTTCTAAGATCATTTGAAGATGGATATGGAGAGAGAATTGATTGGGAGGTTGTGATTTGTCACAGTTTTCTCTGGTATCTGGAATGTGCTCTCGAATCACATAATGAAGGTGAGGAAAGTTTAAGAAACTTCTATATTAAAACAGGATTGGGTGGCTTGGAGTTTATAGGAGGGACTCAGTTAGATGAACTAACAAATGTATGAAAAGTTAAATCGAGTCAGGCCATGTATTCCGGTAAAATAGTAAAATGCCAGTACCGAGCCTCGAAACTGCGGGACGACAGTTCACATGCAGCGCATGACTTATTTCTCTTCAATCGCCGGATCGCCGTCGTTATCATCGACAGATTGGTTGGATAAAATTTGAATTAATACAGCTCGATTCGGTCCGGAAGCAACTATCTGGCATTCGAAATTCTCGTTAACATCTATTGACGACTCCGCCGCTATTCTGTATTCTCGTTCTGCAGCCCCGAGAAATGTAGATTGGGATCTAAACGCATCCCTGGTGTAGTGTTCTGCAGATAGCCTCAGTCTAACTAATCTCTCTTCTTTCGCATTGTTTACTATCCGAAAATGCGTATGCGCAACGTTTTCTTCAAATCCCCATGTTGTATCAACTATCTCAATTTCGCTTTGCTTCAGGAGTGCGTAAATGAGCGATACAATAAGGCAAGCAGCGATAGTAGACCAAAACATCAAAGCATTTCCTTTTTTCCTTTTTTTCATCGACGTAGTTTGTATGCCAGGCTGTGGGGTGCGGTGCGATTGTAACCTATCGAACCTTTGGCGATTCTCGAAGACATCACTCTTCACGTATGGATTGGATTGCTTCGACCCTCCTTTAACTGTCGCCGTTAATTCGCTCATCCGCTTGTCAATTTCGGTCTGGAGCCCTTTACCGACAAAACCAGAACACTTATTATAGAAGAACAATGCTTTTTCGAAGTTTTCAATCTTCGTGTCATTGCATTCGCTTCCTATTCCTTTCGCTCGATAAATTTCACTCATCAAGTAGCTTTTCTCGATAACCATTCGATCTGATTCCTCGAAAAGACGATAGACTTCGTCAACCGAGAGTGAAAGCAACATGCTTGCTGGCAAGCCAATCCATTGGCCGGTTATTTCATCAAGATCTGCTTCAATACTTTCTTGAGAGGAGCTTTGATTGAGGATGCGGCGAATAAATTCACCTATCTGTTGAATCATCCGTAAAATATAATCTTCTCGAATCATATGCCTTCATGCCCCCAAGCGCTATGACGTGCGCCGACTTGTTAGCGTGCTTTGGTCAGGGTTCAGGTTAATCGCGAGAATGGCGAGCCGAAAGAACGGTCCCTTTATCGGTTCCACTTTAGCGAAAACGACTGACTGAATTTGTGAAATCCTTGAGGAAATAAGAGTGAGCGCTTCCGAAGCAGAATTGACCTTCTTCTATTATAGCCCAATAAATGCTTATTCTTTTGGACTTTTCAGAATCCGTTCAACTCTTTTAGCAAACAATGTCTATAATCAACACAGTAGATCATGAGCACGCATCTCGCTTTAAAGCAAATAGTGTTGTGGAACGGTATGGGTTTCGTTCTCCTTATCACCGGGATATAATTGATTTTCTCATTTCACTGATCCCTGAGCATGCGACAGCCGTACTGGATGCCGGTTGTGGACCGGGAAAGATCGCGCGTGAATTAATAGGTAAGGTTGATCGCATCGATGCTGTTGATTTCTCGGAAGAAATGATCCGACTGGGCAAATCATTGCCTAATGGCGACAATCCTAAAATCTGCTGGATGCACTCGAGAATTGAAGAGGCAACACTCAATCCGCCCTACGGTCTAATAGTTGTCGGTGCCAGTTTGCATTGGATGGAGCTGAATCTTGTTTTTCATAAGTTTAATGATGCGCTCGATCCAGCTGGCTCTCTAGTTATTATTGATGGGGATGGCCCCTGCAAAGTCCCTTGGGAGGAATTTCGAAATGATCTGATTTCCGAGTATTCAACCTATAAAGACTTCGTTCCCTTTGATGCGGTAAAAGCGTTGGAAAGCTCGGGTTATTTTTAGTTGATTGAACATCGCGTAATGGGGCCTTACGATTTCAATCAAACGATTGACCAATTTCTGAACGCAGAACACTCGCGAGCGTCTCTCTCAATAGAAGGACTGGGGGAAAACAAACGAAATGAATTTGACTGTAAAATGAAGGAAATTCTTCAACCGTTTATCGAAAATGGTATTTTAAAATACCAAGTAAAAACACGGGTCGTGTGGGGAAAAGCCATACACTGTGAACAGGATAACCAGATGAATAGTTCTACAGCGTAATGGCTAAACATATAGAAGAATTGAATAGGAAAATGTTCTCTTCTGCTTCTAAGTTTCTTGAGGGAAGCAGAAGTGAAATGGATAAATCCTATATCAATTTCATTTCTGCAGCTATAAAGAATAAAGGCGTAACTAATTTTTTGGACATCGGTTGTGGGTTAGGATTCTTAACGAAAATCACAAAATCACTTGTCCCCAAATCTAGTGCAACGGGAGTAGATATTTCTCCTGAATTAATTGAAATTGCTAAAAGAGATTCAGACGAGACATACAATTTTAAAGTCGATGACGCGTACGATTTATCATTTGAATCGGATACTTTTGATCTAACTATATGTCAGACTTTATTTATGCATTTATCACAACCTGAGAAAGCGTTGCGTCAGATGATTCAGGTTACTAAGCCGGGAGGTCAAGTTTTAGTAATTGAACCAATAATTCACTCTGACGGAAAGAATAGCTATGTTCCTGGAGAAGGATCAGTGAAAAAGATGCAAAGAGACAAGCTACATCGCTTTGATCAGACTCAAAAGGAAAGTGGAGGAATTGATATGTTTATTGCACCTAAGTTACCGAGTCTGTTTTTACAAAATAACTTAAATGACGTTCAAGTAACCTCTTTCAATCATTTTATATTAAAGACAGATTTAGTTTCAGAAAAATTAGATAAGGTTGAATTAAGTTCATATTATAAAATGATGATTTCATTAGGTTATCCAAAATCCGAAATTGAAGAACTATTAAAGAATGAAGCTTTGTATAAATCCGTCCCAGGTGAGTTCAATTTTATAACATTGCTTGCGGTATCTGGCATTAAACCAAATACATAGATTTGATTGGGTTAAAAACGTAGAACATAGGGTAGAAAATAAATAACACGAACCGCTATGAATCCTCAGTACGACGACCAATGTGAATCATGTAAAAACCTGCAAGGACAGATACGATTATCTAATGCACCAAGAATATTTGAAACTGCTCATTGGATAATTGAACACGTGCATCCCACTTCGGTAGAGGGATGGGTGGTGTTGGTTTTAAAGAGACATTGCAAAGCCCTTCATGAACTAACTGCAGATGAATATTCAGAATTTAGTAAATTGCTTAAATCCGTTTGTGAAGCATTACACAGTATACTAGATACAGAAAAAGAATACGTCATGCAATTTGCAGAAATGGCTGGATTCCACCACGTTCATTTTCATGTAATTGCCAGAGGAAAGGACTGGCCTGCAGAACTCAAAGGGCCACGAGTATTTTCTGGACACGGGGAAAAGGTGGAAAATCCTTTGACGTCCGAAGTAACAATTTCAATCGCGCTTAAAATTCAAAGTTATCTTCAATCACATTTTGAGTGATGACTTTTATTATACTTGGTGAACTGAATTTCTGTGATGTCTCCTACATTCCCAATTAATACATCTATTATATCCAGTGATGCTCTCCTGGAAAGAGTGTTAAATAGATATGTATTTAAAGGGGAAATAGAGTGTCATTTCTTTTGTTCTCGTGTAAATGACACATATATTGTCGAAACGGATTCGAAGACTTACTACCTCCGCGTATATTATTACAGATGGAGATCGAGACGAGATATAGATGCAGAAATTGAACTTTTAAATTATCTAAAGAAAAAGAAGATACCTGTTTCTGTCCCCGTAAAAAGAAAAGACGGATCATACATTACCAGGATAAATGCACCTGAGGGCATTCGATATGCCGTGTTATTTACAGGTGCTGAGGGTAGAGTTCCTCTTAATATGAACAATAAGCGTAGTTCATTATATGGAAAACTAGTAGCTAAAATTCACAATGTGACAGATAAACTGGATAAAGAATATTTGAGATTCCACATTGATCTGAAGCATTTAATTGATGATCCATTGTGTCATATAGAATCATTACTTAAACATAGAAAAAACGATTTTAATTATCTTTGTAAAATTGGAGAATCGCTGAAGCTTGAAATCGACAAGTTGTTACCCAAAACCAAACCACAATATGGAATATGTCATGGTGACCACTTTGGTGGTAATGTTTTCTTTAACGAAAACGATGAATTGACGCTATTTGATTTTGATTGTTTTGGATATGGATGGAGAGCTTACGATATTGCTGTTTTTCTGTCTTCTAGAACTACAATTGGCAATTGGAGTATAGAAGCGAATTCAAAAAGGACAAGACGTTGGAACGCTTTCTTGAAAGGTTATACTAAGGAACGAGAGCTGAGTGACGAAGAAATAATAGCAACAAAGATATTCGTTCCGATTAGGCAAATATGGGTTTTAGGTTTGCAAACACAAAGTTCCGAACGATTCGGAAGAGCATGGATGGGCGATGCATATTTCGACCAGCATATTAATTTCATCAAGGATTGGATTAAAAACTACAAAGTATTATGAGTGTTCTAACTAGTGATTCTTGAACACAATTTCATCAATCTATTATTGGAAATAAAGGCTCAATTCAAAATTTAATACCAGCAAACAGTGTCGAATAAAAATGAATATCGACTATATCATTAAATATTTCAACAAGCGCAAAACCAGAATTAATCCGGATAAAGAACCTGGGTTTAGTTCTGCAATAATCCATAATGGGCAGATGATTTATGAATTAAATCATGGTCTAGCCAATCTTGAGCATGAAACTCCGCTAACCAGCAGTTCTCTGTACTATTTGGCTTCAGTGTCTAAACAGTTTACTGCGACCTGTGTTTTAAATTTAGTAAACGATAAACGACTAAAGTTAAGTCAGGACATTAGAGAGATTGTAAAGGAGACAAAACATTTTAAAAAGAAAATCACAGTTCAAAATTTATTAAATCATACAAGTGGTATACCAGATTACTTCCAGTATTTTGCTTGTCAGCTTGGGCGACATCCAAGTGACTACTTTGAAAACGCAGATATTTTAAGAGTTTTGAGTAATATTTATTCCGTTGATTTTCAACCAAACGAAAAATTTAGTTATAGTAATACCAACTATATTATTCTCACCCAGATAGTAAAACTTATCTCTGGAATATCGTTTCCTAAGTATGCAAAAAAAGTAATATTCACTCCCTTAGGAATGAAAATAACGCTTTTTGATAACGATAGGTACAAAGTTATTAAGAATCGGGTATATAGTTATACTACTGAGTCTAACAAACCACGAAGATATAGAGTTGAATTGAAAAATTCGTGTACCGTTGGCGATGGAGGTGTTCTTTCTAATATCAACGACCTTGCTAAATGGGAGATAAACTTCCATGACAATAAAATCTTACCAAAGAATATAATTAGAAGACTAACAAACAATTTAAGATTATCGAATGGTAAGTATGTTAATTATGGTAATGGTCTATTTCTGAAAGATGTAGGTAAATATAAATTAAATTATCATGGTGGAGCGTTTGAGGGATTTCGTACATATAATCTTAGAGTTCCATCAATGAAATTGTCTGTTATTTATCTTTCTAACAATCCTTCACAAGTTTTTGATTTTAACCCCAGTTTCATTTTTAGAAAGAAATAGCTGACGTGACCTGCACCCGATTACTGTACCAGAGCCAGTGTTAGATCCGGCAGGGTGGTATGGGTTTTAATTTTCTTAGACATGGCTCTCTGGGCGTATTCGGCCGGAGGCCGATAGCCCAGAGAGCTGTGTGGTCTTTGAGTATTATAATCAAGCCGCCAGGTTTCAAGTTTTTCTTTCACTTGTACCAGCGTAATAAATATCTCGGTGTTAAGAAGTTCATCGCGCAAGCGTCCATTGAAGCTCTCTATATAGCCATTTTCTACGGGTTTACCTGGCCGGATAAAATCCAGCTCGATGCCATGGCCATAAGCCCACTGATCCATTACTTTGCCGGCAAACTCAGGACCATTATCGACGGTAATGGTTTCGGGAAGACCGATTCGTTCAGCGGCTTTCGTAAGTGCTGCAGTGACTTTATGACCACCGATGGACGTATCGGCCAGAAGCAGTGGGCAAGCTCGGGTATACTGATCGACAACGGTGAGAATGCGGAAAGGGCGGCCGTTGACCAGCCGATCGCTCATAAAGTCCATCGACCAGCGTTCCTGGGCAGCTGAAGCCGCGGGCAGTGAGACCCGCCTTTGCGCGGCACGCTTCTTACGTTTCTTCGTGCGCACTTCCAGCCCTTCAGCCTTGTAGATCCGATAGACGCGTTTCTTTCCTACCGACCAGCCCTCCCGCTTTAACCAGCCCTCCCGCTTTAATAACACCGTGATTCGCCTATACCCGTAGCGCACACGCGCGGCGGCGAGGTCTCGTATGCGCACAATCAGCGCGCGTTCGTCCCTCATCACCGGCTGATAGTTATAACTCGACCAATACAACTGCATCAGCCTGCACGCCCGGCGTTTGCTCACTGCATAAGCTTCCACTAACCACTCAACAATCGCCTTCTTGCCCACTGGCTTTATAACTTTTTTGCGATTACTTCCTGCAGCATGTGCTTGTCCAGGCTCAGATCAGCTACCAGTTTCTTCAAACTGCTGTTCTCTTCGTCAAGTTGCTTCAGCCGTCTTAATTCACTTATTCCCATGCCCGCGTATTTACCCTTCCAACGGTGGTAGGTCTGTTCGCTCACCCCTAACTCCCGGCACACTTCAGCGATCCTTCGACCACCTTCAACCTGCCTTAGGGCATAGATGATTTGTTCATTATTATAGCGTTTGTCAGGCCTTCTCGGCTGCGCCTCGTTTTCCTTTGCTTTTCATGGGTCGTTCTTTCTTCTATTATTTATTTGTTTTTCACCCATGCCAGACTAAATCTTGGCTGCTACAGTTTTTCGGGGACAGGTCAACTAAAAAAACTCTTGCCCAATTCCTGGCTGAAAATCAACAAAAAGCATGATTCCTGCCCATTCCTGCCAAGCATTTAGAGGCAACGTCAGGAAATCAGAGGAAAACATAAATTATTTATGTATCGCTATTTAAGTTTAAACATTTATTAATAAGTGACTTATGAACATTACTAAGTTCCGTTCATAGTCGGTTATACAGTTCGTTACATCTTTCATAAACCGAACTACTCTTTCATCGAGAAAGCAGCGAGTTTGACTGGGGCCGGCCAAAGCGCGCGTCAATATAACTGTCCCTTTTATGCTCCCCGACATTATTTAAAGCAGTTTCTCCCGAAGTATGTCTCTTCAGCAGAACTCGCTCGTAAAGTTAAAGCCTACGGAATGGAGAGTTGGGTTTCGCTCTTCATCCGCGTGTCAAGGTTGCACGAAAACCCGAAATTACCCGTGGTGGGACCATGGAAGACAGTAACACCAATTACCGGTGACGTCTTTTCTCTCGAGCGCAACCCCTATTACTTTGCTGTCGATCCCGAAGGGAATCAGTTGCCCTACATCGATCGCATTGAAATGAATCTGGTTGAAGACATAGAAGTCTTTAACATGCGAGTAATTTCGGGGGCGGTTGACATGCAGCATCGTCATGTCCTTCTCGACAAAGTGCCGGTCCTGAAAAGCGAGGCGAAGAAGGGCAACTACCGGGTGCTTTTATGGCCGGGCCTGGGAGGTTCCGATGCGGCTATTTTTTGTCAACCAGACGTGGCAGGGGGATCCGGAGATTGAAAAGTGGCTGCGAAGTCGCGATTTTCGTATGGCCCTCTCACTCGGCATTGATCGTGAAGAAATTAACGAGGCCATTTTTTTAGGAATCGGTGAGCCGCGACCGTTCGTAACCCTTCCCGGGAACAGGTTCTACCCTGGCCCGGAATACGAGAGGAAGTATGCCGAACGCGATCTAGTGAAAGCCAACGCGATCTTGGACCGTATCGGCTTAGCGTCGAAGGGCAAGAATGGATACCGTTTACGAACGGATAATAAGGAACCGTTGATTTTTACCCTGGCGGTGTTAAGTCGAACCTTTTTAAATTTCGAAGGCATCGGTGAACTGGTGATTCGCCACGGGAAAGACATCGGCATTAATTTACATTTAAAAGTTGAGGAACGCAGTCTGTTTTTTAGACGATCGGAAAGTAACGAACAACAACTTGCGATGTTTGGTCCCGCCGCGGTAAAACCGTGGGCCTATCCACAGATAACCATACCGATTAATAGACAGGCGAATTTCGCACCAGACGTCGGTATATGGTACCAATCGGATGGTAAAAGAGGAATAGCTCCTACCGGTGGTCTCAAACAGCTGCTCGATATATATGATAAAGGCAATAGCGTACCCTTAGAGAAACGCATCGATCTGGGCAAAGAGCTGTGGCGCGTTCACGTTGATAATCTTTACGCCATTGGACTCATTGGGAACTCCCCAGCCTATAACGGCGTGGTAGTGGTGAAGAATTATTTTCGTAATGTCCCGGATGTTGCCCCCAACAGCTCAGCTCATCAAAACCCGGGCATTGTTCGTCCCGAACAGTTTTTCTTCGAGCAGAACTAACGGGTAGACGCAAGCTGATCAATAGTTTGACTTTGTTCCTTGCCCATGCAGAGAAAGCAATCTGCCCCTTTTTCCTAAATAGTAGTCTTTTCTATGGGGAACGAGATGGCCGCTCCATCTTCATTCACGAAAGTGGTACTGATCACCTGTTTCGTTGGCTGGGCAGTCCCGTCAGACTTGACATTGTTCTGTATGATCAGGGTTTCAAATCCTCGACTCTGTGAATTACCCGCCGCAACTCTAACCGATACATTGTTGGTCTGACGAAGATCCCCGCCGGCTACACGCATCCCTGGATTGGGTGCGGCAACGGTGAAGGAATCATCACCAAATAAAAGATAGGGAACCGCATCGCCCGAGGCGTCGATATCACCGATCAACACCCGGACTGCCACAGACACTCCGGGGGCTTTTAACCCCACGTCCCCGGTGTCGTGATTGAATCGGGTGTTCGCGCAGAGAATACCTCCAAATCCTGTTGAGTTGGTGATTTCAAGTAGCGCGACATCGGCCATGGCGTCATAATCTTCACCTTTGGGAAAAAGGGCTTGATTCACGGCATTGATCGAACCCACCGTGAAGATACTTAAGAAAGTATTTTCGTCGGCCTGTTCCACTCTTATCGTTGGGCGTCCTCCAACGTAATTCACGGTCGGTTGATTGTATTTTGCCGGTGGGGCCGCGGCGACAAAAGTATCCGGGTCAAGGCTAACCGTTACCACGGCGTTACCGGAAAACTCAACCTGTGTAATATCTTCGTTCACATCGAGGAAGGAGACACGAGTGATCTCGGAACCATCCGTGAGCAGCGTCACGCTTTCACCGGTAAGCAAGACCTGATTATAAATATTTCCATCGGGATGGGTGATATCTTCGCCAACAACGACTCCCTCACCGCTTTCTACCAGATCGGCAGACTCTAAAGTCGTGCCAAGAAAAGTAAGAAAAGAAAGAGCCACTAAATATTTGTGTAAATCTTCATATCCATAACTATTTTATTATATTAAAAGAACAGATAAGTATAAGGAGTTCTCCACACGCAGCAAGAAATTAGGTTTAGGTCTGTTCCACGGGCATTATTTTAACAAGCTCTTTACATTCGATTTCTCTCGAGCGAATCAGTATGTCTGACGCTGCTTTGCGGTGTTTCATTCTTTAAGGGATAAGGAAGAATTGGCCTGAAAGTCAGTTTATAAATTTAACATTTGATTAATGAGAAAAATTTCGGGTTATATTTGGAGCTATCAATAATGCTTAATCATTCAAATTCTTGCCCCCCATTCCCAATTAGTTAACGGAGGAATATTTAGTGCGTATTGCCGTTGGATGTATCGGACACGAAACCAATACTTTTTCTCTTGTTCCCACCACTATCGATAGCTTCAAAAAGCGGAGTTACTTTATCGGTGAGGAAATGTTTCCGGAGTTTCGAAATACGGGCACCATCATGGGGGGGGGTATGGACGCCGCAGAGCAATTGGGAATAGAACTTATCCCGCTTTTGTGGACTTTTGCCAACCCGTCTGGAATCGTGAAGCAAACAACCTACGACACGCTGAAAGCTGAGTTCCTGGATCGCTTAAGGGATGCGGGAAAGATCGATGGTGTCCTCCTTGATTTACACGGGGCAATGACAGTGGAGGAGATCGAAGATGGCGAGGGGGACTTAATGGCGGCTGTGCATGATCTAGTCGGGGAACTGCCAATTATAACAACGCTGGATCTTCATGCGAACATAGGTCCTCAAATGGTGAAAAATTCAGACATCATCATCGGGTACGATACCTATCCTCATGTCGATATGTACGATCGCGGGTATGAAGCGGCGCAATTACTGGTTAAAATTATTAAGGGTAGTGTTAAACCGACGATGGCTTATCGACAGCTCCCCTTGCTCACCCCACCTCCCGGTCAATGTACTATGAGGCAACCGATGATTGATGTTCTAAAAAATCTTCACGCCCTGGAAGAACAGCCCGGCGTGGAAACCGCGACACTGGCGATGGGATTTCCATTTGCCGATATTAGTATTGCCGGGGTAACGGTGCTGGTGACGACGAATGGGAACCAGACACTTGCCGATAAACTGGCCGATGAATTTTCGACCACTATCTGGGGGATGCGAAAAGAAATTCAGGGAAATCTTGTTTCGATTGAAGAGGCAATAGAGTACGCTAATAAATCCGAGGGGAAACCGATTGTCCTATCGGAAGGTTCCGATAACCCGGGCGGTGGAGCGCCCTGTGATGGCACGCATATTCTCCGTGCCTTCATCGACGCCGATATGCGAGATACCGTCTTTGCGATCATTGCCGATCCTGAATCGGTTAAACACGCGATTGAGGCGGGAGTCGGAAACACGGTTTCACTCAAGGTAGGGGGAAAGACTGACCCCAGGCATGGCGAACCCATCGCCCTCAACGGGTACGTAAAATTAATTACAGATGGAACGTTTGTGCATAAGGGACCGATGAGCCGCGGGATAAAATCAGGAATGGGAATGACCGTCGTCCTTATAGTCGGAGGCATCGAAATCATCCTGACAGAGGAACGCACTCAGCCCTTTGACGCCGAGGTTCTTCGCAGTGTCGGTATTGAACCAACGGACCGAAAAATTATCGTGCTCAAATCCGCCGTTCACTTTCGTGCCGATTACACCCCGATTGCCCATGAAATCCTCGATGTCGATACCCCCGGTATACATAGCCCAAATCTATTAAATTACTCCTATAAAAATGTCCGGCGCCCCATCTATCCGCTGGATGAGAATGCAGAATTTGTGAAAGGATAATCCGCCGGTGCAAATGGCAGAGAACAAAGCTTTTAATTCAGCCCTTGTCATAGGCGACACAGTCATCTCTACTTATACTGGTTTTCATTTTAACTTCGATAAATACTATGGCTTATAAATTTGATCCGAGTACGATGTACATGATGCCGACCCACTTTGGCCAGGGTCTGGGTCCGAGGCAGGGGCCTCAGAAACGAAAATTCGAATGCAAGGATAATCCGAAGAGTAAAAGCTTCTCTGTAAGTTTCCTGACGAATCGCGAACAACTCGAGGCCCTCTTACCCGAACGATTCGAGGTAGGGGAGGAGCCGCTCGTAACCGTTTTTGCTACATACATGAAAGAAATCGAATGGTTGGCCGGTCGCGGATATAATGTCCTCGGCGTCAATTTTCCGGCTATCTTTAAAGGAGAGCGAGACCATGCTGTGGGCGACTTCCTGGCGGTACTTTGGGAAAATTTAACTGATCCGATATTAACCGGACGTGAACAGATTGGATATTCTAAAATCTACTGCGAAATCCCAGAGCCGTCCGTGCTTGGTGGAGAAACCCATATAACTGCCAGTTGGCTCGGTTTCAAGTTTCTGGATATTAATCTCAAAGAGATGACCCCTTTAGATAGGGGCCAGCCCCCGGATCGATCAGAGGAATCGAGAGATGAGAAACCGAATGATGCTGTTTTAAAAGGAATGCTGCACTATAAATATATGCCCAGAACAGGAGAGTGGGGGACCGCCGATGCCAGCTATGCCGTTCTCACCCCGGAAGAAAATCCGAATTGGACAGCGAAAGAAGAATCACAGGGCAAGGGAACGGTGGAATTTCATAAAGCAAGGTGGGAGGATATGCCGACGCAGTATTTAATCGTCAACGGGTTGCAAGAACTGGAAATAAAGGAATACCGCGATGCGACATATTGTAAAAGTGTGGGTGGAAAAGACTTAAGTGATCAAAGGATCCTTCTCTAAAGACAGGGATAATGGGGGCAAGCGGTAATTTATTTTAATCAGGAAAAAACAATAATGAAAAAAGCATTTTGGGAAAGTTTACCCAAGGGTTTTCATCACCGACGGATGGGAACCAGGAAAATCGGATTTGAGTGCTTCGTCTGGAAAGGGGACCCGGGTGAGGTGGTGTTGGCCAACGGTTCCACGCATGGAGATGAATATGAAGGACCGATTTTTTTAATGTCACTGGTCAATACCTGGAGACCGCTTAATCTTCGGGGCACTGTTATCATTATCCCGATCTTAAATGAAGGGGCCTTTAAGGCCGGGACAAGGTGTCGTCCCGATGATGAAAAAGATTTATCGCGTGTATTTCCGGGTAAATCGAAAGGGAGCTCCACGGAGCGACTGGCCAACTTATGCCTTAATGAATTAATAAGGCACATCAATTACTGGTTTGATTTTCATAGTGCCGGTCCTATTAACGAAATCGCACAGTTCGTCGGTTATTATACTCATCCAAACCGTAAAGTGAATGAAGCGCAGGAAAAGATGGCTGCCTGTTTTGACAGGTACTGGCACTGGGCTGCTCCTTATCTGCCCGGTCGAACCGCGAGCGCAGCTCACGAGTTAAATGTCCCCTTCAATTACACCGAAAGTCGAGGTGGGGGAGGTGTATTAAATGAGGACCTGGCGATACACAAAGAAGGGTTCTTCGAATTTTTAAAAAGGTTCAACTTTATAAAAGGAAAGAAGAGAAAATTGCGCAGGCAGACGATAAGAATCAGCGATCGAGCAGAAGAAGCGCATCTTCAAACAACCCACCTGTCTCCCGCTTCCGGGTTATTGAGATTGAATGTAAAAGTCAGAGATAGAGTAAAGAAAGGGCAGATTATAGGTCATGTATATCCCCTTGATGGCGCTCCGGCCAAAAGCATAAAGGCGGAAAATTCGGGCACGGTTGTCGTCCTTCACCGCAGGGGGACCACGCAAAAAGGAGGGGTGACGGTGACGATTGTGCCGTTAAAGGGAAGAATATAAGGTTTAAGCTGTGGCCCTGAAGTGTACGGGCCCGTTTTATTTCATAGGGTGATCAAGGACAGACAGCCCGCCTCACCACCGCGCATACCCCTGTTAGACCTTCGACCTAGCAATTAATGATTGTTTACAAATTTCTGCACCCGCATGCCTAAATTGACGTCCGATACGTAGACAGCTCCATCTTTTCCAACTGCTATATCATGACCCCAGTACAATTGGCCGTTGTATTTTCCAAAACGACCCCACGTTTCCAAAACGGCTCCATTTAAATCCATTTTCACGGCAACATTGCGTTCCGGCGGGGCCTCTTTGAGTTCACCTCCATAGATTACGTAAAGATAACCATCATCTCCCACACTCATTCCCCAGGGTCTTCCGTTTTCTTTGCTAATCCATTCATAGAGGAACTCACCTTCACTATCGAATACCTGGATCCTGCTATTTGACCGGTCGGCAACATATACCCTGTTTTTATTGTCTGAGGCAATCCCATGGGGTAAATTGAAGTCACCCGGGGTTTCCCCAAGTTGGCCCCATTCAGTAAGGTATTGCCCCTCTTTATTAAATTTGACCACGCGGTTATTACCATAACCATCAGATATATAAAAATCACCACTGGGAAGAACGGTAACTCCTGTGGGGCCCCCTAAATGGTCATGATCGTCACCGTTGACCTCCTTTTCCCCTATTGTCATCAAGAGTTCTCCATCGTTGCTGAATTTATAAACTTGATGGTTTCCCGCATCAGTCACCCAGAGGTTATCCTCGGAATCGACTTCAATATCATGGAGGTTATTGAACAAGGTGTCGTCCCAGGATACAACCTGTTCTCCAGTTTCACCGTCAAAAGCGCGCACTTTGTTGGCGCCGCGATGAGAAATAAACACACGATTGTGAGAATCAACACTGACACCGGTCACCTGACCTAAAGAATCGTTTTCCGGCAGTTGTGGCCAACCATGGACCACTTGATAGTTATCGTTAGAATTATCCATGATATTTACTTTTCAAATTATTTGTGAAGAGATTTTTTTAAGTAATTGGGAAGTCTATACTATAGCGAGATAAATTTAATGGAGTTTGGCTATTATTTTTCTGGCAGAAATGCGATCTTACGACAGACTATGCCTTAGCCTGTATCAATCATTTCCCTACGTGTATGCCGACAGAATCCACCGCAAAACAAATCTACGACGAGGCCATCATTATCGATGCCTTGAATGTGAGTAACTGGGACAGCCCAGCTGTATTTGAGAGCTTGGGAGCCGGGCGTGTCACGGCGATCAATGCCACCCTGGTGACATGGGAAAATTATCAGCAAACGATGGATCACATCGCGAAGTGGAAGGGTATTTTCAACGAGCGACGAGAGATGCTTATGCAAATATTGTCGGTCGACGACATCATGAAAGCCAAAAAAGAGGAGAAAGTGGGGGTCATCTTAGGGTGGCAGAACGCGACGCCCATTGAGAATGATTTACGGCGAATAGAATTGTTTCGTGACCTGGGCATTCTTATTATGCAACTTACATTTCACGAGCGAAATTTTATTGGCAATGGATGTTTCGAGCGACGTGATGATGGATTAAGCAACTTTGGTGTTGACGCGGTGCGCGAAATGAACCGCTTGGGTATCCTCATTGATCTCTCCCATTCCGGCGAAAGCACGACAATAGAGACTATCGAGATGTCCAGTAAACCGGTGGCTTTTACGCACGCCCATGCCCGCAGCTTTTGTGATCACCCGCGAAACAAGACTGATGAAGCCCTTACCCTCCTGGCAGAGCGAGGTGGTGTCATCGGAACCCCGGCATTCAACATGTTTCTCCCCTCCGGACGCGCATCAACGATTGATGATTTCATTGTTGCCATCGATTATCTGGTCCAGCGTATTGGTGTCGAACATGTAGGTATTGGAACAGACTTTACCCAGGACCAGCCGCAGGTGTTCTGGGATTACATCGGCGCCCAGCAGGGGACAAAGCTGCCATCCACCTTCTACGAATCTACTGAGGATCACTACAAACTACCGCATTCCCCGAAGGGTCTGGAAACGCCGGATAAATTACCCGATGTCGCTGACGCACTGATGGCGCGCGGCTACCATTCATCGGATATTGTCAAGATTATGGGCGGTAACTGGCTGCGCCTGTTTCGTGAGGTTTGGACCGCGTAATCTTAAAAGAGTCCATTGACAAAAAAAATCCTTCTAAACCTACAGTTGAATAAGCAATGACCAAAAATTTTAAAGTTGGTATTACAAGAGATTCACTGGGTGATGACGGTAAATTAAATTATAAAGATCTGGGTCTTGATATTCTGGATCGCGCTGAAAACGTCTCCTATTCGTTCCTCGACAAGTTTGAACCTGTGATGCCACCAGAATATATAAAGGATGTGGACGGAATGATAACGTTATCACCAAGCTATAACAAAAGCACCTTTACGGGTGGAGCCGAGCGCTTGATAGCGCTCGCCCGGCTCGGGGTCGGTTATGACAACGTCGATGTAGAGGCCTGTAATGATTCGAACGTAGCTCTCTTTACAGCGAGAGGCACCGTGAACTACCCTATGGCAGAAGCGACGATTGGATGGATGCTTGCACTGAATCATCATATATTCATTAAAGACAACCTCGTGCGCACCGGGAATTGGGGTGACCGAAATCTTTATATGGGCACCGAGCTCCGTGACCGCACCATGGGAATTGTCGGGGTCGGTGGCATTGGGGGGACTATCGTCCATCTTTTAAAAACATTCAAAATGAAGGAAACACTCGCTTACGATCCGTATTTGAGCGAAGAGCAGGCAACGAAACTCGGGGTTACACAAGTCGACCTTAATACCTTGATGCGTGAATCTGACTATATCTCGGTCAATTGCCCATTAGTAGAAGAGACGCGTAACCTTATCGATGCTGAACAGCTCGCGATGATGAAGCCGACCGCTTATTTAATCACGACTGCTCGCGGAGGCATCGTCAACGAATCAGCTTTAGTCGAGGTTCTTCAGAAAAAGAAAATCGCAGGCGCTGCCGTCGATGTATTTGAAGAGGAGCCGACAGGGGAAAACCATCCCTACGCTGAACTGGATAATGTTATCCTCGCGCCCCACGCGATTGGATGGACAGACGAGTTATTCCGCGATATGGGAAGAATGTGTTGCTCGCAAATGGTAACACTGGCTAAAGCTGAGATACCCGAGGGGTTGATAAATACGGAAGTATTAGAGAACCCCGGATTCCAGGAAAAGCTGGAGCGGTTTAAGGAGTAATTGCAAAGCGTGCTAGGGACAGCCCGCTCCACCTTGTTTGGCAATAATTATGATGCATAATTGTTTAGGAGTAGAAGTAATAAAGACAAAGAGGCAGACGAAGACGAAGATTTAGGTTACGGATCCATCCCTTCGGGCATAAAAGTTTCTACGAGGGCATAACGGTGATGACCGGGTTCTTGTGGCCATCCACGATGGGCGCAGCGCTGAAAAGTCATGGCGAAGTCACCGGCTTTGCCGAGAAATTTGATCTCCCTCTTGCGGTCCCAGAAGTTATAATTCGACCCATTCGACTGTCCTGACCGTTCGGCAATTTCGATGTTGCATTGACGTATTTCCAGGTTGTCATGCGTGCCGCGCGCGAAGCAATAAGGTCCATCAGCCGGAGAATCCACATCATCAAGATAGAGGAACGCTTTTACTTTATCACCGAATCCATCGGCGTGGAAGCCACGCGTCTCGGTTATATTTCTATTTATGTATATATTAAACAGCCGTGAGACATAAGGCTTCCCTGATACGCTCCTTAATACTTTAAGAATAAAATCCTTTCGCTCTTTATTATTGAAGGTTTCGTGACATTCGGGAAAAAGCGGGTCCGCACGGAAAATATCAACCAGACCGTCATCACCCGGAGGTCCGATATGCCCTGCCCTGACATTAATTATCGGTCTCCCGTAATTAAATAAAGTGGTGGGATTGGCTTTCTTCCCTCCTGGAATGTTTTCGAAAGTACAATTTAGAAAGTAATCTTCAGTCTCATCATCCGTGCAATTGGCAATATGGGAAGCGACTTTCTCCCCGCCAAGGAGTGATTCCAGTTTAAAGCGAAGCGTTTGGACTTCGTCTTTAGAAACAAAATTTCTTAAGATGAGACCGCCATTGCCGGACATACTGCGACAGGTTTTGTCGAAGAGTGAATCTCGATCCTTCTCCTCCTCCCAGTTAAAATCATGTTCGGGAAACTCTGCCGGTACGGCTTGTCCTTCACTCATTTTATCAGCCAGTTTATCGACCAGATAATTTATGATATCCACGCTCATACTAGAGGGATGGGGACGAGTAATGGGTTTATGCTTAAATATATTGACGTAATATAAATAAAATCAGCTTATTAGGCTAGAGAAAGTAGCTTGTTTAAAAAACAATTCACGTTGGTCAACGCCATGATCACTAAAGAACAGATAGCGCACTTCGAAACCTTTGGTTTTCTCGTACTGAGGCAGGCATTTTCACCAGATGAAATGGAGAAAATGATTTGCGATTTTGATTACATGATCGAAAAACTAAAACTGAGAGATGAGAACGCGGGCGCGGTATTGAGAACAGAATTATCGGGAGCGTTTATCGAGAAACATCCCTCATTGGCAAAACTTGCTGAGGATGACCGTATCTACGAGACAATCGAACAGTTACTGGGGCCAGGGTTTATCTGGACAGGATCCGAGGGCATATTCGGCCGCAGTCTTGCCCCCTGGCATGCGGACCGACCAGGTAAAATCGAACTCAACTATATGACGATCAAGGTTCATTTATACCTTGATCCGACAACGAAAGCATCCTGTGCCCTGCGTGTTATCCCGGGTTCTCACCGTTCGCCTTTCCACGAAATTCTTAAACCGATATTCTCATCTGGAAAAAATCCTGACGCACAACCCTACGGAGTGGAGGGGAAGGAAGTCCCCTCGTACCCATTTGAATCCAATCCAGGTGATGTAATATTCTTCAACCAGTGTCTTTTGCACTCGGTGTATGGCAATTTAGAAAATGAACGTCGCTATATTGCGCTGAAATTCGGGGAGAGGATTAAGAATGATGACGACATCGCCACATTGCTGCGGTATAAATCAGACGGGATAATATTCCGGCCCCATGAAGCGTTTGTAAAAAGTGACAGTGCGCGGATTCGGGGAATGGTGGAAAGCCTCGTCAAGCATGGGGAAAAAGTCTAAGGTTTAAATCTTCGTCTGCTTATTTATTGTCATTGCGAGGGAGGTTATCAGCCGACCGCGGCTACCGATCCCCGCAACTGCAGGACGACATCTTTCAATCCAAGCGAATAATCATTATGTTTCCAGATACTAGATCTGGCACGGATCTTTCCAATGATCGTCAGTATCTTCGAATAATGCATTCGTATAACTGAGAGTTAACCCTAACAACTAAGGACTTACTATACGCAACAGACATTGGCCTGGATTGCTTCGCTTTGCTCGCAATGACAAAAGGGACAATAACGAAGAGTATTGGCACCAATACTTATCAGGGTTCACCATGGAGCCTTGATTCGACTAAACTATTTAAATTTAGAATACTCTACTTCCTTCTTCGTGATAAATTCCAGGAGTGCGGGTACGCCCTCCTGAGTTTGCTTAATTCCCCGTTGAATGGCAGGGATAATCTCATCTGGAGTCGTGATGCGCTCCCCATAGCCACCAAAGGATTTAGCCATATCAGCGTAATTTCCTGAAATATCGGTAGCCCGGTATTTTTCCGTGGAAACCGGCATAATGCCTATTTCGATAGCCATGGAGAAATTGTTAAAAAGTATCGAGAGGATAGGAATTTTTTCCCGGACGGCCGTCTCGAAATCCATCCCGGTGAATCCTATGGCGGCGTCTCCCCAAACGTTAATGCAAAGCTTATCCGGCATCGACAACTTGGCACCCATCGCCAGACCCAGGCCATAACCGAGTTGGGTCGATTTGCCCCAGCCGATGTAAGAAAGCGGAGTTATCGGTGCCCAAAATGGGGTGATTTGATCCCGTGGACTTCCAGAATCGTGTGTGATTATCGTATTTGCCACGTCGACGGTGTGCATAAGATCCCATATCACCCTGTAGGGAGTTAAGGGCACTTCATCTGAAGTGAGCTTCGGCATCCATTTGCCCATCCATTCTGCTTTAACCGAATTAATCTCCTCGGTTACTTCATTGATACGCCCCCTTGGTTTTCCCTCTAAACGCTCTCGGATATTAGCAAGCAAGGCATTTAAAATCAGGCTGGCATCTCCAACCAGGGGATGATCAGCATCGATGTCTCTATTGATATCATCAGGATCGATTGTAGAATGAATAATCGTTTTACCAAAGGGCAAAGGCACTCCGAATATGGTGTGACTGAAACTACAACCGATACCAAACACCACGTCTGCGTTATTTATAAAATCGTTTACGGCTTGAGGATAGGTATTGCCACCAGAACCCAGAGAGAGGGGATGGTTTTCAGGGAAAGCGCTTTTTCCTGCGAGGCTTGTGGTTACCGGTGCTTCGAGCAGTTCTGCCAGCTCTTTCAAATCTTGCCAGGCCTGAGCATAATGAACGCCTTGACCGGCGTAAATCACGGGCCGTTTAGCGTCTAATAATGCGCCGGCCGCTTGGTCTAGCGCTTCAAGATCGGGACCGGAACGAAAAGAGGATGTCGGGTGGTAATCGAGTGGCTCCGGTAATTCTTCATTAAAGAGATCGGCAGGAATTTCGACCAGAGCGGGACAGGGACGGCCATTCCTGACCGCAGAAAAAGCGCGACGCATGGCTGCCGGCAAGGCGGAAGCCAGCGTTATCTGTTCGCAGGACTTGGTAATTTCACGAAAATTAATAAGGGAAGAGAAGTTAGGTTGAACAAATGCATGCGCTCTCGAATTACCTGCCGGAAGCACAACAATGGGCACCGATTCCGCATAAGCTTGTGCCACACCGCCAAAGGCATTCTCCGTGCCGGGTCCATTTTGCATACAAAATACACCGATACGCTGTCCGGATGACATCCGGCTGAAAGCGTCGGCCATGTGAAGTCCAATCCTTTCCTGACGCACAATGATGGTGCGAATGTCCAGATTGGCGGCGGATTCGATAATGGGATTTACGGGGTAGGCAAAAAGGATTTCCACCCCTTCGGCTTTGAGTATTTGCGCGATCGCGTCGACAACTTTCATATATTTCGATAATTGTAATTTATAAATAAATCAGCTTTCTGGCCTTCTAAGGATAACACTCAAAGACTAAGCCCCTGTTAATACAAGCGTGATTTCCTTAAAAATTTTGTGAATAGGGAAGAATTTATAGATAGACTCGTTTAGGGGATTAATTTATTAGTCTCACCTTTCGTGATTATTCCTCTATCATAACTCCAGAGAAAACCAGTATTAACAATGAGCAAAATTAATCGGGTAGAAATTCACGAGTTTTCATTCGATATAGAGAACCTCGGGTTGGAGCAGGCGACTTCCGGTGTCGGCAACATGGCCTATGTCGCCGGTGATAAATTGAAAACGGTCCGCTATGCCGTTAATATAAAAACGGATGACGGGTTGCAGGGAGAATACGTCACACACTGGGGCGGAACGCTATCGTCCATGGCCCAGTCGAAAATGCTGGCGCCGCTACTCATCGGCCGGAATCCGGAAGAGCGTGAAATCATCTACGATGATCTGAAACGTGATATCAGAGCTTATGATCATATGGGTCACGGGCCTCTCGACATCGCGCTCTGGGATCTCGTCGGAAAAATGTATAAGACCTCGGTAAAAAGTCTGCTCGGTGGTTTTCGCGAACGCCTGCCCGTATATGCCAGCACTTATCATGGACAGCTCGGAGGAGGGGGTCTGGATTCCATAGAAGCTTTTGCGGACTTTGCCGAGGAGTGCAAGGAAATGGGATTTTCCGGCTTTAAGATTCACGGATGGAACGACGGTGACGCAAACAAAGAAGCAGTAAATGTATTAAGTGTGCGCGCACGAGTAGGGGACAAGATGAAACTGATGATTGATCCCGCCTGCGAGCTACGCACATGGAATGATGCGCTCTACGTTGGCCGGGCCTGCGATGAAGCTGACTATTTCTGGTACGAGGACCCTTATCGTGACGCGGCGGTGTCTGCATTCGGGCACCAGCGACTGCGTGAAAAACTGCAAACGCCGCTTTTAATCAGTGAGCACGTGCGAGGGTTGGAGCAAAAAGCGAGTTTTCTTGTGAATGGTGGCTGCGATATGATTCATGCCGACCCGGAATATGATATGGGAATTACCGGAGTCATGAAAATTGCCCATTTTTGCGAGGCCCTCGGATTGGATGTTCAACTCCATGCCTGCGGGCCGGCACAACGAGTTGCCATGTCTGCGATCCGCAATACGCATCTGTATGAAATGGCATTGATGGGACCAAAGATGCCAAACTCCGTGCCCCCTGTTTATCTGTGTGGCTATTCCGATCAACCGGGTGATCTGGGAGAAGATGGCTGTGTCCCCGTTCCGGATGGACCGGGGATGGGCGTGGTCTACGACTGGGATTTCATTGAAAGAAATCGGACAGAGCACAGCGTTTTCGAATAGAAGATTCTCGCGACACCACTATTTTAAAGATCGCTTCCCGAAATATTTTTTCCATTTGCTCAGGTTCTCGGACTCATTCCGGATAAAGTCTATGTTTTCCTCAATTTTATTCATGTAAGGGTTGACGCCATCGGGGTAGGGTTGCGCGAGATATTTATAGAGGCCATGGCACTCATCCTCTAATTTCGGAATGACGATATTTTCCCAAAAATACGGTGTGCTGCGAATGAGGTCCTCGTGGCTTTTAAAAATACGGTTATCACGAGGAATGTTACGGTAATCGTCGGATTCTTCAAATTCGCGGTAGAGCGATGACAGTTTATTCATATAATGGTGATCGCTCATCTGTCCGAGATAATCGGCGGTGCAAATAGATTCCCCAACAATCCTTTCACGCGGATTGTTAAAAGGAACGGCATCAATGATACTACGTGGTCCTGTGCAACTGATAAGATGTTGCACGATGAGAATATCGTAATTCGACCAATCTTTTTGCGTCAGGTAGAGCGCGGCCAGTTCACAACTCCGTTGCTTGTGGACGAAAGTGTATTTAGCGCCTGTTCCCTCAGTTTCGCCCTGTTCTTTAAGAAAACCTATATCGTGAAGGAGAATAGCAAATAAACCATTTTCAAAATCGTTGTCCTCTAAAACGGGGGTGACTTTCTGGAAATGTCGATTGGTTAATAATCGCAGCCAGCAGAGCGTTGCCAGTAATGTGTGTTCGAGATCATGATATACAGTATCGATTGCCTGGTATTCCCAGAAATTGCCCGAAAATATTTCATTAACGTCCGAAAAGAGCTGTGCAATCATTACCGAATCCGCATCGGGAAACGCGTCTCTTTGTGCTTCAATTACGGCCTTCTCTACGGCGCGGTAATCAGAGGTATTTATTTCATCCAGTGTGTAGTTTCTAAACATCGCTCTTAATCCATAGACAAGACCATCAATTATTTAAATCTTATAATAAGCTATCGGTTTTTGCGGCCATAATAAAATCATTGCGATGCAACCCCCTGATTTTATGAGTCCACCAGGTAACGGTCACTTTTCCCCATTCGGTGAGAAGAGCAGGATGATGCCCTTCCGTTTCTGCCAAAGCACCCACATTATTCGTAAAGTCAAGGGCCTCGGCAAAATTTTTAAAGAGAAAGACCCGCTCTAATTGATTAATTCCGTTAGACTTAATCATATTCCAATTGGGGATCTGCGGATTCAGCTCGGCGATTTCCTCATCAGAGATGGTTGGCGCGCCTTTGCGGCATACCTCACAATTCAACTGTTTCAATTTGTGATTACCCATGGTTATAGGCTCATTTACTTTATATCTTGTAACACTACGATAAGATATTTAAATACACTATAAAATAGAAGCGATACTTGATTATGGCAAATGTCCATGAAGTGAATCTGTGAATTGGGTGGGGGATTAATATGAGCACTAAATCAGAGAAAAGCTATGTCGTCGCGGTCTCACTCTCAGGATTTTTTGGGTTTTTAGGTGTCCAGCATTTCTACCTGGGCAGGTACCTTGAAGGGTTAATCGATGTATTGCTGACGATAGCATGGCTCTATTACTTTATTGTCGAAAGACCGTTAATTGGACTCACCTATTTAGGGATCGATTTTTTGCACGCTTTTATTACAACTATTCTCTTACTAACAGGGTCGATGAAAGATGGTAAAGGCCATGTCGTCTGTTATCCAGGTCAAACACTAAAATAATAAAGGAAATAATATGAATGAAACTATCGCAAAAAGTGAAAAAGGATTTGTACCCACAATCCTCCTATGTTTTTTCTTGAGTTTTCTCGGCGTGCACCGTTTCTATGTGGGAAAAATCGGCACCGGTATATTAATGCTGATAACTATGGGTGCATTAGGAATATGGACCCTGGTTGACTTTATTATGATTGTCTGTGGATCCTTTACGGACAAAGACGGATTACCGATAAAGCCCCAATCCTGAGCTCGGGGTCCCGTTACCCAGGACCTGGAGCTTGATGCGTTTCACTACGCTCAACAGTAATTTCGTAAACAGCCGTGGGATCGATGCCCAACGTGTATTTATGGTTTTTGCTTATTAAAATTACGACCTAGCCAATGCATTTTTAAGATCGTTATCATCAGATAGGCGGTGTTTCCCGCGGTTAAAGATCCGAGGTAAGTTCATCAAATTCTTCCACGGATAGCGCGGGCGATGATGAGATGGCAATACCTGTCAGTTTTGTCAATGTCACCGAGGCTAGAATAGCGTCGGTCAAATTCGGGAAATTAACGATAAATACTAAATCGTGCTCTCCCAGCAGAATATAATGGGCAATGACTTCACCGCCGTTATTTTCGATCACATCCACGGCCCATTGCGTGCGCTCAGCGCTGATGCCTTTAATGGCGTCAGGGGTATATTTACCAAACATGAAGAATGTAGCCATAATCCAATTCCTTTCCTTGAGTGTTAATGAGCTGTGGATTCTTATCTTCTCTCCAATCAAATTGAATAGCGATAGAGATCAAATTTCGCTCAATTAACACGCATTCGCAAATAATTAGGACGGAATTAATAACGCCCGGTATTCCGCCGATAATCGTCGCTTGGACCGTAATTAAAACCTGTGAGCAATCGCTAATTGCCTGATGATTAGCGCATTCAATTAAGCGGGGTGTGTAGTGTGCACGTCACTTATCTAAACATCCCCACTTTGTGCAATATAGAATTAAACCGTAAATCGTCACGAATAGGATCGAAGGCGGGATCGTGACTGATAACAAAAAGCCAGGGAGCGCTTTCCTCAAGGGCTTTTTCAAGCCATTCAAGGGCTTTTCCATAATTACCCAATCCTATATAGACGATAGCAATAAAATTGGGCTGTATATATTCATGGCTCGAACGCTCTTTCAAGTCGTCGAGTATTTTTCGAGCTTCGTTATGCTCACCGGAAATAGCGTAGGCCCATCCCAAAGTGGCTGTCGTCCACGCGCTTTCTCCCGAGAAAATCACTGATTTTTGAAGCTGGGTGATACCCTTTTTATAACGGGCTTGAATGATGTAAACCTGGCCCAGGAGGTAATGGGCAAGAGCAAATTGGGGATCGAGTTCGAGTGCTTTGATTAACCGGGCTTTGGCGCGATCATATTGACGATTACCCAGAAGTATCCATCCCACCGAGGTATTTGCCATGATGGAAAGAGGATCAGCTCTCAGTGCCAGTTCTCCTTCAATTATAGCTTCATCAAATCGCCCGCGCATACTTAGATAGAGCGCATACCAATAGCGAGCGGGTATATATTGAGGATTAATTTCAATAGCGCGTTTGAATTCATTGCCTGCAGCGATCCAATCTTTTTCGTAGAGCAGACGCACGACACCAAGAGACCCATGTGCTTCAACGATGCCGCTATTTATCTCCAGAGCCGTTAAAGCTGCGCGCTTAGCCTTAGGAAAGGCTTCATCGGGGGGTAGATTGCCATAAAATCCGAATAGACTGTAGGTATCTGCAAGTCCGGCATGGGCGTGTGCGTAGCGTGAATCTTTTTCAAGAGCTTGTTCGAAGAAAGAGACAGCCTTTTTCAATCCGGCTCCCCGTTGGTTCCAGAAAAAACGGCCTTTTAAGTACAACTCATAGGCTTCCATGTTTGGGGTGGCAATTTCAACGAGAGGGGCACTCGTTTCGCCCACTAATTTTACCTTCAAGGCATTAACAATAGCCCGAGAGATTTCGTCCTGAATGGCGAACACACTCTTAAGCTCACGGTCATAGGTGTCGGACCAAAGGTGGAAACCATCCGCGACATTTATTAACTGGGCTGTTATCCTCACCGTGTTTCCCTCTCTGCGAACGCTTCCTTCGAGAACGGTGTCGACCCCCAACCTTTCACCAATGGTGGGAATATCTCTATTTCTATCCTTGAAATTAAAGGACGAAGTTCGAGCCGCCACGCGCAGTCCTTCTACTCTGGCAAGGGCATTCAATATTTCTTCTGCGATTCCATCGCTAAAATATTCCTGGCTTTTATCCGGGCTCATATTCACGAAGGGAAGAACAGCAATGGATGGTTTGACTGCCGGTTCCATCTCCTTTCGGTCTTTGGATGGGAGGACATCACGAAACCCGGAAAAAATAAAGGCACCTATCAGAGATAAAAGAATCGTCCCCAATTTTAAGGATGCTGATCGTTTTCCATTCATTTAAATTCCTCTTCAACTCAAATGAATAATCGAGTTAAGCGAACGAGTCTAATGATAACCGTTTAAGAGCAATGACAGATAATTTATCAGAGGGTGATCGGGTTACGTAAACTGGTCCACCGAGAGAGTTAGTCTGGAGAGGTTAATGTTGAAGTTAAGTTGGTAGAGGAAGTCAAGGCTTGGGCGCAATGAGGGCGTAGCCCGAATGGAGCCCAAGCCTTCGGTATTAATGTCTTCAGCGAAGCACCGTGGGGTGATATTGCCGAGGCTGCGGTGGGGTCGGACATTATTGTAAAGCCAGCGCCAGTCCTCGATCACCACGCGGGCTTCGGTCAAAGTCCATAGCTGTTCACGGTTTAAACACTCCTCGCGAAAACGGGCATGCAACGATTCGATGTATCCGTTCTGCCAAGGGCTTCCTGGTTCGATATAGAGGGTTTTGATTTTCATCGCAGTTAGCCAGGCTCTCAATTCCTTTTCAATGAATGGCTTCGCATGTCGTCGCTTCGCTCCTCGGAACGGAACCGTTGTCACTGCGAATATATTGTGGCGGCCCATGACGGGCAAGCAGTTTTTGCATGATACCGCGCACCGTTTCCGCATTGATATGGCGATCAACATGGATCACTCGACACTCGCGGGTGTACTCATCGAGCACGGTCAACATTTTTAAACTGCCACCGCGGACCGTCTTATCGTGGATAAAATCCCAGGTCCAAACATGGCCGGGATGTTCGGCCTTGGTCGGCAGCCCGGTGGAAACACCCCTGCCCCGACGTCTTGGCTTGCGTTGGGGGATCGCCAAGCCCAGTTCGCGTCGTAGACCTTGCACGAGACGTTTACCCACCTCCCAGCCTTCGTCTTTCAACAGCTTCGTGATCTTCGGATAGCCCCACCTGGCATATTGCCGTGATAACCGCCTTACTGCCGCCTTCAGTTTCATTAACCAAGCATCCGGATGCTTCGCCTTATACGCATAGGTGGAACGGTGCAGCCGAAAGTACCGGCACCCCGCTCGCATCGAACACTGGCCCCGAGCCACAAGTCTCTCTGCCACTTGCCGCTTGTGCCCAGGGCTTACAGTTTTTTTTCGAGGGTCTCCTGCAGGATCTCTATCCCCAGCATCTTGTCCGCCAGCATCCGTTTTAACCGCGCGTTCTCCTTCAAAGAGTTCCTTCATCCGCTTGGCCTGGTCGACATCAATCATCCCAAACTCACGCTTCCAGCGGTGGAAAGTCTGTTCGCTAATGTTGTTCTCGCGGCATGCTTCCAGGATCGTTTTCCCTTTGTCCGCCTGCCGCAGCATCCGTATTTTCTCTTCAGTTGTGTATCTTTTGCCTTTCATTGTCTGAGTCCTTTCTAGGTTACCCAGACTAACTTTTCAAGTGTACCAGTTTTCGTGGTCACGACCAAGGGTAATATTAGTTTCGGGTAAGATTGAGAAGCTTAGTAATAAGTTTTTAAGTTAATAACCTTTTGTAAAAATAGTATCAGCTTTGGTTTTAATCCATTTAAGCTCATCTTGAGAAAGATTTTTCGCGGTAAGGACAATGACTGGAATATTAGAAAACCTTTCCTGGTCCCGAAATTCTTTTAAAAAACTCAACCCATCCATTACCGGCATGATAAGATCGAGGAAAATAACATCCGGGGTGAATGATTCCAGCGATTCTAAAGCTTCCCTTCCATTAGCGGCTGTGCGAATTTCGTTTTTATCCTCTTCCAGCCATAATTTTACCATTTCCTGATATTCGTGACTGTCTTCAACGACTAATACTTTTCTATCTTCAATCTGGTCTGAATTCAACGATCGTCTGATACAAGCGAGAAAATCGGTTTCCCCAACGGGTTTCGTCAAAGCGTCAACAGCTCCCAGGGAGATGGCCTTACTCTTATCTCTATCGGCTACCATACTGATGATAATAACCGGGATATGGGATAAATTCGGATCTTTTTTAAAGCGCCCAGTAATTCCAATCCGTTAGCCTGGGGCATCATTATATCCAGGGTAATAAGGTCGGGTTTGTATTCGTTAACAACGTAAAAAAATTTTTCCGGCTCGCCGCACTCCTGGTACTCAGCGCCTATTTCTTTTATATACTGACCGATAAATTCCCGAGCGTCGGAATCATCATCCACCACGAGTATGCGTTTACCCGGTGTGATGGGGAGAAATCTTTTCAAAGATGATTTTGAGTCGTCAATAAGGGACAAGGTCTCAACGACGTCAGCTGCTTCTCGCATTTTCTTTTCCTCGGTTTCCTCTTCATCCTTTGTGGATACTGGTTCTTCCTTTTCTATTTTTTCCTCTTCTTTGATAGTGACCCCGTTTAATTCAATCGAAAAAGTACTTCCTTCTCCATATTCACTACTGAGGGTTAAATTACCGCCCAGCAGTTTGACCATGTCGCGGGATAAGGTAAGACCGAGTCCGGTACCTCCATATTCTCGTGAAGTGCTGCTGTCGGCCTGGGTAAAAGGTTCGAATATGGTATTGATCATTTCAGGCATGATACCGATTCCGGTATCGGCAATGTCAATGAGAGCTTTTTGTTTATCCGCGTCGAGCAATTCACACCGCACAATTACCGATCCCTCATTTGTAAATTTAACCGCGTTTCCAACTAAATTTGTTAACACCTGTTTTAATTTGAATCCGTCAGTGTTTAAGAGGATCGAAGAATCAGAAATCTCGCTTTTTAAAATTATATTTTTACCAGTGGCTTCCTGTTGAAACATATCGACGACATCTCGGATTATGGGGATCAAGTCAGTACTTTCCGGCACTAAATCCATACGGAGCGCTTCAATTTTTGCCAGATCCAGAATGTCATTGATTAATGATAAGAGATGTTTCCCGTTATTATTTACTTTTTCTATTCGGTTGATATCCGCGGAGGTGAGATTCCCATTACGGTTTTTCACGAGGATACCTGAAAATCCAATAATGGAATTAAGCGGGGTGCGTAATTCGTGACTCATATTAGCGACAAATTCACTTTTTTGCCGGTGCGAAGCCGCCAGTTCTTCATTAGCTTCTTCCAAGAGGATAGACTGTTTGTGAACCGCGCGATAAGTGATAGCATTTATAATTGAATTGGCGGGGACCTCGGTATGGTTAGACAGATGTTGGCGCGTCTGTTTATCCATTTTGCTATGACTGGCGAGAATCACCAACCCGAGAATTTTCTTTCGGAAAATTAAAGGGATTCCATAAATATTTCTGATTTTAGCATCAGTGGATTCTAAATTTATATCGGGCAATGCCTCGAGGTCCATATCATCGAGAATAATCCACTCACGCCTGCGCAATATTTCACCGGGAAAACCGTCCATGATATCGGTATCGGAAAAGTGTCGAAGGAATGAACGATCCTCGCTTTTGCGAACCAAAGGAACCAGCTCATCTTTTTGTTCCTCATAAAGATAAAATATGCCTACCTGGCTGTTGGATATCCACATCAGGTAGTCGATTGAAGAAGAGGCAATCGTGTTAATTTCAATCGATGCTATTTTAGAAAGGAATTCTCCGAACATTTCCTGTCTCGCTACGGAGAGGGAAAGTTCCTGATTCTGATCTTCCAGTTGCAATCTCGAAGAATCTATTTTATTGCGTGATGATTCCAGCTCAGAGATTGAAGAGGAGATTTTCGCCGCCATCTGATTGACGGAGGCAGCCAGTCTTCCCAGGGAATCTGAACTTATGTCATCGGATCGGGCCTCGTAGTCTCCTTGACCGATATTATCGGCAATGATGGAAAGCTGACGTAAGCGAATTGAGGTGTACCTGAATTGATTTAATATTACGCGTTTATAACCTTAACACAAGACAACAACCATTAATTATGAAACATAAGTGGTTAAAAGACTTAGAAACTGTTTCCTGTTTGGCTTTGGAGTCGGGATTGGTCTTATTATCGAGTTCTACATCCACCAGGAGTCCACAATGATATTGTTTGGCTTTGCAAGTTTGATGCTTTTGTGTGTTCTTTTATGTGCTATTCCTGAATTAAAAACGTGGCTTTTTGTTTTCAAACAAAACTATGTGATATATGTTTTGAGAGTTGAGAATATTGATGGTCTCGATCACTTTTTTGCTCGAGATATGCAAGGCGAATTTTTATACGACATTCAATGCTCTACAAAAGATTATAAACGCCCTCCATACGATGTTGGAACTGTAGTATATGTACGTGGTAAACGTGGCTGTAAGAGGAAAGGAGCTTATCAATTACTCGTTGATTGCTTTGTTACCATACCATGATCAGAAATAGAACGCTTAATGACTCAAAATGACAACTAAATCACAGGCGAGGTTTAATGCACTGATCAAAGCAGCGTGCTCTAAAGATTTGCGACCAAATCCCCAAAAATCGCGTTCGGCCAATCCCGACGATTGTAGCGATATTCAAACTCCTTCACATATTTCTGGAGATGCTTCTTCGAAACGTGGACGTGCGTCCCGCGTATCGAAAGCTTCAAGCGCGCCCAGAACCCCTCAATCCCGTTAACATGAATATCTCCCCGACTATATTCGCCATCCCCGTGATTAACAGTTCTATGCCTATAACCAATTTTATTAATCCCATTATAAGATCGGAGTTCATCAGTATGCATTATGCTTCCTTGTTTCACGTTTTCTTTAACAATGGGTTGAAGGACGTGTTTGCGAACATTAGGAACAATTTTAGTCATTATTTCGCCGTTACGTTCAAGCATCCCAAAGACCACCGTTTTATTAGATGCACCACGTCCACGCTTGCCCCCAGAATGTCTCCCCCAAATATAGATTTCGTCGGCTTCTACAATACCTTTCAAAGTATTTTCACCGTCAACGTCCGCCATATATTTGCGAATTTCGTGCGCCATACGCCATGCGGTTTTGTATGGCACGTCAAGTTGCCGACTCAGTTCCATTGCTGCAACACCATGCCGAGAAGTAGAAAACAAATACATGGCGTAGAACCACTTATGGAGAGGAAGGTGGGTATTCCCCATAAGTGTTCCAACACATGGGTAAAGATGATGACCACAGTGTTGGCATACATATCCACGATCTCTTGTCATGCGATAAAACTTACTAAAAGCGTCACATTTTGGGCAGTCAAGCTCTGTGCCACCATAGCGCTCAACCATAATACGTTGCAAACATGCTTCATCGTTAGGGAATTGCTTTTGGAATTCATAGAAACTTTTCATATTGTCCTTAATTTTGGTTTAATTGAGGGTAAATATAACACACAATTAAACTTGTGTAAAGGTTATAAACGCGAAATATTAAGATCAATGCGAGGATAATGAAACCTATGGTTAAAACACGTGGATCAATTACCTGGGTATCTGCTTTTTCCGCTTCAAGTATAGTTGGGTAATAAACAATGGCTAAAACAGAGAAGAGAAGAATAACCAGTAAAAAGCCGCCAAAGACAGAAAAAGGGCGGGTTTTATTTAACTTTAATCCTGTTTTTTCTTTGATGCTCATGACAAAGCGTACACCTCCCAACGGGTCCTAAAGTAAAGAAAAGAGAACATCATTTTATCAACTTGAAATCAAGGATATAAGGGTAAATGCCGTCCTCAATTCCCCTTTTCCCTTATTTTTGATTTAATATTATAATCCTGGTCCTGTCATCTGGCTGACCCGCAACCCATTGATTGTTCCACTCAGGGATAAAAGATTCATTTTTGAATTTCTGGTCATTGAGCCCAATCGTCGAAAGGATTAACTGATTTCGGTCTCTTTCCATTAAACGCATTTCAAATGGATACTCAATGAGTGCCCCCGTTTGACAATGAATGGCGCCACCCATACCGGTGATATCCGAGATGTGCCAGTGCCCGCAAAATACGGCAATGATATTTGTGTGTTGCGAGATCATCCTGCGCAGCGATTCCTCATGTACGCTGTAGGAGGCAAAGTGATGATAAGGTGTCGGGTAATCATTTATTGGTTTCCCCGTCTGTAAAGTTTCAACAGGATAAGTTGGCTTTGAATGTATCGGCGCATGGGTAACAATAATTGTCGGCTGGTCTTGATTTTCGGTGAGTTCATTTTTCAGCCAGTCAAGAACGTCCTGCGAAGGGCCAATGCCTGAATAATCTTCTTCCCGAACAATTGTCGTTTCTTGATAATCATACGCTTTCCCGTCTTTTGTTATCCAGTTAGCGCTATCGAGGAAAATAAAACGTAGCCCGGCTAAATCACGAGAATAGTATAAGTTGCCGTTTTCATTTTCAATGAGAGTGGTGATGGATTTCCGAATCCCCTCGGTTTGTGCGTCGTGATTTCCAAGAATAATATAATAGGGGCAAGCCATGCGGTCCATGATATCCACCCCAAATTGAAAACTTTCTACATCTCCAGGATGAGTGAAGTCACCACAATGGATAATATAATCGGGGGACAGATTCTTAACGGTTGAAATGAGCGCTTCACCGATTTCAGCTGACCGCGAACCGAGCGTTCGATTCCACCAGCGACTGTCCTGACCTTTTCCCGGTGGAGAAAAATGGGTATCGGTCATAATTACAAATCGGGCGTCTATCATGATCGACTAAAAAGTAATATATTTAAACGCACTATGGGTCTGTATTAGATGGGACATTTTATCAACAGATTAATTAAAGTCCGGAAATGGGCGGTTACTATGAATCCTCGATCGGCGTCTCTCCCGTCGACCATAGGGTTAAGCCGAAATGTTTTTTCTTTTCCGGCTTGCGACAGAATAAGAGCAAACCAAAACCGACAAATAAAAAGATAAAGATTCCGGGAAATTGTACCCATTGAAAGCTAAGCACGCCCCCCTCGGTATAACGGCCGGAATAGTACCAGAAACTGGTGCTGAATGAATAAGCCAGGGCAAATACCGCAAGTAACCCCGCGCTGAATACGTGAGATTTACGACTGATTTTTAATAGAGCCGCAACGAGAAATAAAAATCCGGCCACGGCCAGTGGAATTAAAATAGTCTTAATGGGTATGGCCCCTTCGAGGCCGTTCTTTGATGAAACGTACCAGGTAATCATTCCCGTTATTACTCCCCAACTAAAAGTTAATCCTACCCAGATGACGCGACTGTTAACTTTGCGGGAGCATACGGTGATAAGAAAGACAGGCCCCAGGACAATGCCATAGGAATTCCATATCGCACCGGCTTCAACTACGGTCTCTCTCAGTTTAGATGCAGTCCCCGCAATAGATAAGGCCACGGCAATCGCGATTACTCCAATCGCGACCGTTAAAATACGTGCGATCGCATATTGCCTGCCTTCCGTCGCCGACGGATTGATGTATTTCAAATAGACATCTTTAAGCATCACCGCTGAAAGGCTGTTTATTCCCGAGTCAAGAGTCGACATCGCTGCTGCCAACATTGCGGCAAGAATCAATCCCGGCAGCGGGGCTGGCATTTTCGTGGCAATGAAGGTATAAAGCGCGGCATCACCTGTAGTCACACTGGGATCAGGATACAGTCCATAGTAAGTAAAAATAGAAAAACCGATTAACCAGAGCATAAGAACCATGGGAACGAGAAGCACAGAGTTGGTGTATGCGGCATACTTGGCTTTCTCATAAGTGCCTGCGCTCAGCAATCGCTGGATGGTGATCTGGTCTGCACAGGCAATATAGATAGGGTTTACCAATTCGTTGATTAAAATAAACCAGAAACATAATCGCAGATAGGGATCCAATCGGTAAAAATCGGGGTTGGCGTAATGTATCGGTCCACGGTCATGCTCTAATGAATAGTTGAGAACTCCGATAAAGCCACCGTCGACATTTTTGCAGATCATTACAATGATTAGCAACATCCCGCCAAAAAGAACGAAGAACTGGATAACATCGGTCCAGATGACTACGCGCATGCCCCCGAGAAAGGTATAAAAAATACCAATCATCGCGATTACAGGAATGGTAATCATTACCGGCCATCCTACCGCGCTCTCGAAGATTTTCGACGAGGCATAAAGAACCATCGAGAGGTAAGCGAGCCGGGTCCAGAAATATAGCATGCTGATTACAATCCGAACACTTGAATCATAGCGACGCTCGAGGTATTCGAAGGGAGTGAAAACCTTCAGCTTAAAATAGAACCGCACACAGAGAAAAAAACCAATCAGCGAGGTGATCGGCAGGAAGATTTGTGCTAAAAACAACGACAATCCATGATTATAGATCTCCCCTGGAATCATTACCAAAGAGATGGTGCTTATGATGGATATTTTATAGGAGATACCTACCGCCCACCATGGCATCTTTCGTCCTCCCAGAAGGTACTCCTCGCTCGTTTTCTCCCGGCGCGAAAACCAAAAACCCATCGCCACCATCATACCCATGTAAATGACAATGGTCAGGTAATTGATAGCCCCAAAATTCATTTCGATTTTCGTTTAACGCTCAGGAATTTAAAGAGGATTGAAAGAATGGATGTGTGAAATAATGTATTCATAACCGCTGAGACGCATTTCAATTGTCAGCCCTTCCCCATTGACCAAAGTGTCAGGCCTTCATGTTTTTCCTTTGCCGGCGCTTTGAAGAATAACATTGATGCATAACCGACGATCAGAAACGCGATCATGCCGGGAAAAGTAACCCACTGAAAACTCAATTCACCTCCCTCGGTGTAGCGACCACAATAATACCATAAGCTCGTGCTTAGTGAATAGGCAGTGGCACATACTGTTACCACCGTGGCGCTGAATGCATATTTTCTCCCACTGACTTTAAGTGCGACAGCAAGGACGAGAAATAGAGCAGCTACGCTTAGAGGTATCAAAATCCAGTTAAGGGATATGGCTCCAATCCATCCGCTCTGTGATTTTAAATACCAGGAAATCATTCCCGAGTTGATCCCGATACCGGTAAACAATCCAAGCCAGATGCCAAAGTTGGTAATCTTTCGTGAGGTCACGGTGATGAAAAAGGCGGGTGCCAGCAAAATACTGAATGAACCCCAAATCGCGAATGCTTCGGCCACCGTTTCACCCAGATTCGATGCGACTGCCGCAATCGATAAGGCAACGACAATGGCGAATGTCCCAATCGCGATAGTCAAAATACGCGCTAACTTAACTTGCCCTTCTTCTGTCGCCGAAGGATTGAGGTATTTCAGGTAAAAGTCCTTGATCACTACCGTTGACAGGCTGTTCATTCCCGAATCCAGGGTGGACATCGAAGCGGCCAGCATCGCGGCCAGCATCAATCCCGGTAAAGGGGTTGGCATTTTCGTGGCAATAAAAGTGAAAAATGCTCCATCTCCCGAGATCACGCGGGGATCTGCGTTTTGCGCGTAATAGGTAAAGATAGATAAACCCACTAACCAAAGCATGAGGGTTAATGGAATTTCCAAAAGTGAGTTCATGTATGCGGCCTTCTTCGCTTCTTTATAGGAACCGGTACTTAGCAACCGTTGAATCGTGATCTGATCCACACAGGGGTAGAAAATTGAGTCTAAAAGAACACTGATTAACATAAACCAGAAACACAGTCGCACATAAGGATCAAAGCGATAAAAATCCGCTTCGGTAAAACGCTCCGGACCGCGACCATGCTCAAATGAATAGGTCAGCACTCCCATGAAGCCCCCATCCACACTCGCGATGCAGATGATAATGGCTAAGGAGAGTCCACCAAACAGGGCAAAGAACTGGAGCACATCGGTCCAGATGACGGCGCGTATACCCCCAAGAACGGTGTAAACAATACCAACAATCGCGACTACCGGGATGGTAACCCACACCGACCAACCCGCCGCGCTCTCGAAGACTTTTGCCGAGGCGTAAAGGACCATGGAGATATAAGCGATCCGTATCCAGAAATAAATTAAACTTACTACGAGGCGGACTCGGGCATCGTAGCGTCGTTCAAGGTATTCGAAGGGAGTGAAAGATTTAAGCTTGAAGTAGAACCGCACACAGAGAAAAAACCCAAGTAAAACCGTGATGGGGAATAACAAACTCATCATCCATAAGGATAAACCATTGTTATAGATCTCGCCGGGAACCATTACCATCGAAATGGTACTCGTAATCGACATGTAATAGGAGATACCGACCGCCCACCAGGGGATTCTCCGTCCCCCCAGGAGGTATTCTTCACTCGTATTTTCACGGCGTGAAAACCAGTAGCCCATCCCTACAACTGCACCCATGTAAATTATGATCGTCAGGTAATTGAAAGGTCCCAGGCTTATTTCACTCATGGTTAGAATTCAGATATAATTACTTAGTACATAAATTCACTGCAAAGATATGTGTTGGACAATAGGTTGCGATCATTCCAGATGAAAGGTTTTTTATTGGAAAACATGCTTTCATTGAAGGTGCAATAGGCGGAGGGCCACGCTCCGTCGTGGCCGTTTTATTAATATTGAAAATTATAACGAAATAGAGAGTCGATTCCCCATAGGAAAGACTTGATTGGTAGCCGGCATCTTAAAGCACGATGTCGATTCGCCTGGAATGGAAGATGTCGTTGCGCTCGGTAGCTTCGTCTCCCGCGGATGCGGATCCTCGCAATGACAAAGGTGGGAGTTATCGCGGTCTTAAGGGTGAGCTGAACGAGGCGGAGGGTTTGCGAACGACAGGGTTTCCTCTCTCTTTCAGGGCCCCATCAATGCGAGCGAATTGTTCGGGCGTCAGCTTCCATCCCATAGCACCGGCGTTCTCGCAATTTTGGGCGACCCGCTTGGCGCCACACAAGGCGACAGTGACACCTGGTTGATGAATAGTCCAGTTGAGGACTAACTGCACCACGGTCTTTCCCGCGTCTTCGGCAATGCCCTTGAGCTTGTCGACGAGATCCAGATTCTTTTGATACTCCTCTCCCTGGAACATGACATACTTCGCACGACCGTCTTCGGGAGGAAAGACATGGTCGCGTTTCAATTTCCCTGCTAACAGCCCTAAGAGCATCGGCCAGTAGACCATCACCGAGATGTTGCGTTCACGACACCAGGGAAGGGTGTCGTTTTCAATCTCTCGCATGAGCATGTTATAAGGGGGTTGGTAAGCGGAGATCGGACAGACGGCATGAAACGCTTCGAGTTGGGCCACGTTCATATTCGATGCGCCGACACTTCGCGTTTTTCCTTCTTCCATGAGTTCTTTTAATGCGCCGGCAGATTCGGCGGGTGGCACATTGGGATCGGGTGAGTGGAGATAAAGCAACTCGACACAATCGGTTTTTAACCGCTGCAGACTTATCTCACACTGACGCTTCAATGTCTCCGGACGTCCATCGCGTTCCTGACGTCCATTATCGTTCCAATGAAGCCCCCCTTTGGTGGCGATAACCATCTCATCGCGTCGGTGACCGAGGGCCTGCGCTATCAGCTGCTCACTTTCACCATTGGGGCCGTAAAGATAAGCGGTATCAATAAAGTTTATGCCATTGTCAAAACAGGATTCAACCGTTGCCAGGCTGTCGGTGTCATTGACATCCAGGGTGGTTAAACCCGTGATCGGCCAGCCTCCAAAGGCAATGGGGGAGACTTCTATTCCGGTGCTTCCTATCTGGCGACGTTCCATGGACAATTATGGTTTTAAACATTCAAGTCGTATTTATAAACGTCAAGAGAAGAAGCTTTCCACCTCAACTCTGGAGCGAATAAAAAAACCGCTGAGGCACAAAGAGCGCTGAGATTTTAATTTAGGGTTTTCTGAAATCAGTTATCAATACTTTAACTCAGCAGGGAAAAAAAATTAACCACAGATAACACGGATAGATACGGATGCAGAGGCATAGAATGAAAATTCGACACAAAAGAGCATAGGTAATGAACCTTGTTTCGGCTTTTGAAATACTTATCCGCTTAATCCGTGTAATCTGCGGTATTATTTACTTCTGCGCTCTCTGCGCCTCAGCGGTTACTAACTCAATCTTTCTCGTCTATCGCCTGCATCAATGCATGCAGATAACCATAGCAGTAGGCGAATCCGACACGACCCGCTTCATCACCATCAATCCCTGGCACATGGTCCGGCATTACCATGTAGGGATATCCGACTTCTTTATAGACGCGTAGAGCTTTTAACATGTCAACCTCACCCTCGTCCGGAAACACTTCAACGAAATCGAGAAACCCACCCTTTATATTGCGGAAGTGAAGATTAAAAATCTTATTCCGTTCACCGAAATATCTTATGATCTTAAAGATTTCTTCACCCGGATTAGTCAGCATTTCCGAGATCGTGCCCTGGCAAAAATTCAAACCGTGCCAGGGGTTCTCGTGCATGGACACATATTTTTTAAGCCCATCGACGGTCCCCATCACCCTGGCTACGCCCCGGTAAGTATCGTCGCCGATGCCGGGGTCCTGCGGATGACAGGCCAATTGAACCTTATATTCTTCGGCTACCGGGACTACCCGTTCCAGCCAGTAATCGATGCGCTCCCACATCGTGTCGGCATCCGCGGCTCCCCCTTCGAATTCACCCAGTGATTGATCTAATTTTTGGTAATCGAATGATGAGAGCTCAGCGCCCCCCCGGCCGTGACGGGATTCCGTTCTCAGGTGCCCGAGAATGGTAATATTATAATTAACTCCGCGCAGACCGGCAGCGGAGGCCATTTGAATGATTTCGCAAGCACCATCGATCTCTCGCTCGCGCTCGTCGCTCGGGCCGAGAAAAATATGAGACATTTCTCTTTCAAAAGCCGATCGTGAGCTGAGGGGAAGATGAATCATTTCCACGGTGATTCCGTGTTTGGCGTAATTCTCCCGTATGGAAGTTAAAGAATCGACTGACCATTCTCTCCAGGGTTCCTGCGGTGTGACATCGACATGCTCGACTCCCAACTGAGATAATTGTAGGATGTCCGTTTCATGTCGGTCGGTATATTGTGTGCCTAAGTACATGCGAAGTCTCTTAAAACAATGTCACGAATCATGCAATTGAGGAATTTGGGTTGATTCACCGCAGAGTCGCGGAGAACGCAGAGATAAAATTTTAAAATCAAGAAAAACAAACCCTAAATTAAATTCTCAGCGCCCTCTGCGCCTCTGCGGTGAATCAAGAAGTTACTTCACAAAACGCTTGAGGTGATCCCGCAGGACTTGCTCGCCACCGAGTTTTACTAATTCACCGTCTTCCGCGGTGAGCAGCAGCTGTATCCCTTCGGCGTTTTTCTCAATCCACTCGGCGGCCTGGTTGAGCTCGCCAAATGAATCCACCGCGATGCCGGCTGCTTTATTATTGTCTTTCGCCGCCTTCACGATACGCGATATCGCGGACTTAAAATCGGGATGATCCCACTGCTGAAAACAACCCATGCCGAGGGAGAGATCGGAAGGGCCAATGAAAACAGAGTCCAATCCCTCCAATTGCGCGACTTCTTCAATCACATCGAGGAGGCTGGTCAATTCTACCTGGACCATGACGATGACATTGTCATTCCAGTTTTCAAAATAGCTGTCGTCCGCTCCATAGTTCGAAGCCGCCTTCGGTCCGAATCCGCGAATCCCCTCGGGAGGGTATTTGCAGCTGGCAATAGCCCGCTTCGCATCTTCTACCGTCCCGACTAGAGGAACGAGAACGCCCTGAGCGCCATGGTCTAAAACCTGTTTAATAACGTCGGGTCGGTTATCCTCAACGCGAACGAGGGGCACGGTTTCGGAATCTCTGAACATCCATAATATCTCGCGCAAAGACTCGGTGTTGCGCGGGGCATGTTCATTATCGATGATCACATAATCAAAACCAACCCTCGCCAGGTTGACTGCAATGAGCGCATCCGACGACGTCGACCAGCCGCCTACACTGATTTTACCCTCACGCCATTTGTTCTTTAATTCCCGTCCCGTCATCGCTGTGAATGGATAGTTATATTTCTTTGTCTCCGAAATCAAGCTGTATCTATGGATAAGGAAAATGAGTATAAGCGAACAAGCGTGAATGCGGATTCGATGCAGGAACCAAATTGGCGGGCCACGCATCGTCGTGGTCGCGCAATACCTAAATTCTCATTGCGAGGATCCCGCAGTTGCGGGTGACGCGGCTACCGAGCGCAACGACATCTTCCATTCCAGGCGAATATACGTTATGTATACACTATCAACGGATTCCAGATAACAACTGGCACCGCAGTCTAAACTAGTTTAAGAATAACAATTGGCTTTTATAGCATGAACCTTGCGCTATCCACTATTCAGGCTTTCCAAGGAAGTTAAACGTCGACGTCGTTATTTTTAAAATATCACCGTCATCATTAATGCCATCAGCCCAAGTCCCCTGCTGCACTAATACAAGGAATAGAGTATATTCACCGATTGGTTCTACTCCAGACCAAACATATTGGAAAACACTGAAGTTATCGACAATGAATGGATTAATCAGATCTACCCCGGCTACGAAGGGAGTAAGGGTTGAGAAATCAGATAAGTTTCCCTGTGTAATTGTGGATCCACTGTTACTAATGCAGAATATTATTCCAAAGGGGCAACCCATTCCCACATAAATGTCAACGAATACATCTACGCCATGATTGTTTACATTCATGGTTATATTCATGGGATCGCCAATATTATATTCATCCTGATCTGCATTGATGTTACTTTCAAACAATATATCTATATCATCTGGAATGGATATGGCAATTGGGCCCTGAACAACGGCATAGCCTAGGTTAGGACGGTCATCTTTTCTGATATCTTGTTTGCCCGTTTTGGTTGCTGAAAGAACACATCCAGTATCAATGCTTAACCCTGACACCAGTGCTGATTGATCGAATGTGACCGAGACAATGCGGCAGATGGTGCCTCCATCTCCATTATCGTCGTCGTCACCGTCATCATCATCACCTTCGTCACCGTCATCGTCATCACCTTCGTCACCGTCATCGTCACCGTCATCGTCGTCGTCGCTGTCATCAAATTCAAACTTAATTCCCTTTATCTGGGTTGTTGGATCATTGCTTGCTATTTCGCAATCGCCTTCTCCATCAAATCCACATTCTACGACGAAGTCATTTAAGGTATTACCCTCGGCTAAAAATGGTTTAATTTGGTCAAGTGCAAGTACCCAATGGCCAAGATCTTTTACCTGTGGACTCTGTTTGCATATATCATAAATAAATGTAACGAAATTTTCTTCAACCTCTACTGTCAACAGCTCAACACTGAACTTGCCGTTATCAGTAATCGCCGGGTTGTCGTCACAGTTTGAAACTTCAGGGAGTTCTACTTCAGTATCGGGTGGTTTACCCTTCGAATGATCATCTTTATGTTCGGCGTATGATACTACGCCAGTCAACATAACCAGGCTAATTACGACTGGAAAATAAATTAAAAACTTTCGAATAATAGAAATGGGCACTCTGCTTATATAGCTGAACAATGATAATTATCCTTTCTTAAACTTGTGATAATTGCTTATCGTGTAAAGCGACATATGGTGAAAAAACATCATTTTTGTTGTTATTAGGTATAACGTATAAATCCCTATGTAGTATAAGCTCAGCTTAGATTATTGTATAATAAAACGGAGCCGGGACGCTGAAGTAAATCGGGAAACAGTCGTATCATAAAACGGAAAATAGCAATGGCATCACTCAATCGTGATCTCATCGGTTGTCACTGAAATCTCATCCCCGTCCTCGTTGGCGAAAGTGGCATCGATACTCTGGGTCGGTTGAGGGGTGTTATCGGACTTGAAGTTGTTTTGAGTGATCAAAGTCTCAAACCCGGGTATCGTCGATCCACTCTCCGCGACGACGATTGAAGCTCCGTTCGTCTGCGAAAGGTCGCCACCTGTGATCCGCAAACCGGGGTTGCCCGCCGGCACTGTGAAAGAACCCCCTCCAAACAGAAGGTGGGGTACCGCGTCGCCACTGGCATCGATGTCGCCCACGGTAATGCGTACTGCGATCGGCACCCCGCGCGCATCCACGCCGGTCTTGCCGGTGCTTCCCGAAAAAACAGTGTTCGACAGCTGCATCCCTCCCATTCCAGTGGAATTTATTACTTCCACCAGGGTCACATCCGCCTGTGCATCATAAACTTGCCCCTCGGGGAAGAGGGCCTGGTTCACGGCATTGATGGATCCTACGGTGAAGATACTGAAGAAGGTACTGGAGTCCGCACCGTCGATGACCACGCTCGGTTTGCCCGTAACGTATTCTACTGCCTGGTTGTAGCGTGGGGGAATAGCAGGGGGCAGGAAGGTAGCCGGGGCGAGGGTTACGGTAAAGGATCCTGCACCCGAGAACTCTACCTGCACAATGTCCTCGGTTTCATCCATAAAGGAGACCCGGGTAATTTGACCCGGCCTGGCTTGGAGCTGGATCGTTTCACCGGTAAGTAGAATCTGGTCGAAGATGTTTCCATTCGGATGCTGGATGTTCTCTCCCGCGATATCGCCTGTACCGTCAAGTACCAGAGGGACGGAGGGTGCCGCTACAGTGATGACTGCCGTTTCACTGTTTGCGTTGCCGCCGGCATTGGTAATTTGCACCCAGAAATTCGTGCTAACGGTGAGAGAACCCGTGGTCAAGGTGCCGCTCGTGGCCCCGGTGACAGGATTCGCGGAGTCACTGCTGTTGCCGGAAAACCATTGGTAGGTAAGATCATCGCCGCTTGCCGCTACTGATAAAACAACAGCCGTTCCGGTTTGCACTTTCTGGCTCGCAGGTTGGGTAGTGATGGAGGGGGCACTCGGTCCTCCTCCGTCGCTCGGTGCGCCGATCGGGGTGAAGCCTATATCATCGATGGCAATATTTAAAAATGAGCCGGATGCCGTCACCGTTTGAGGGTTTATGTAGCGAATTTCACCAATGCCCCCCCGGAGCACCCAGTTCCTCTGCAACGAATGAGAACACCTCGAAAGGTGCCTCATTGACATCAAACATGTTCAGAGGGATGTCCGTAGTCGAGAGGAGTAAATTTCCCTCTGCGTCATAAACTTCTAATTCGCCATCCCCTTGCTCTATAACCGCGGCGTAAAATTCAACTTTGGCAGCTGGAGTTTCAAAAGTAATTATCCCGGTCCCTTCGTCCGGAACTTGCCAGGATCCTCCACCTACATCACCGGTAGGTTCACCGCCTTCAGAGGATAAAGGTAGGGTGTGGTTAAATCTATAAAATGTCGAAGCAATAATGGTTGAGACGATACCACCGGTAAAGGTGGCCGTAACCGGAGGTGTTCCCAGCGTGAAATTTACACGGTTTACAAAAGTGCTGAAGATAGGATGATTATCCAGACCTGAAAAATCTTCGAATACGGTATTGTTAGGCGGTCCATCGACATAAGAAAATCCCAGGTCATCAAGGGCGACGGCTCCACCTGGATTAACTATTTTAATTTCTTTTATTCCGTTCGTAAAATTGAGGTCGGTAGTGATGTTGGTATCTCTAATGAAGGCGACAAAACTTTGTAGAGGGGGATTAGCACCCGGGCTGATATTGGCGGGTAGGCCTTCAACTACACCTGGATCCGCCAGAATAATAAAGTTTTTATCTCTTAACTCGATTCGACTCCCGCTCTGGGTATCCACCGCAAAGAACTGAAGTAAGTTAACCCCTCTTTCGAAGACGATTTTTCCCTCTGAGGCACCTGGAGCCAGGACTAATGCCTGGGTACCTGAATGAGCGAGCGCAGGGTCAGTTACGGTTTCCAAGGAAAAATTAAAAACCTGGATACTGTTCGGGGATTCACCAAAAACAAATGTAGTACCCTCTGCTGATACCCCTTCAAAATCGAAGAAATTATCCAGGTTCTGTTGGGCTGCAAGGTATGACGGCCAAAGAAGGATGAGTATTAAACAGAGTTGAATATATTTAGTGAACATAAGCTGCTTCCTGTCAGATTTTATCAGATCTCCCAATTTTACAAAAGAGCGCACTTACTAGCCACCAGACTGTTGAAAGTCAAGGGAGGTTCCCTGCCAATGACGATTGCGTCGAATGATAATTTTAAATTGAAAACCGTCAGTTACAATCCGCAATCGTACCGAGGACGAAGGCCGACATCTTACAAATCAGCAATCCGCAATCGAATGTCTCAGGTATTTAAAATACCTTTGCGTCTATAGACTATGGCAACAACAAGCGCGTATATTACGTGATTTATCCAGCTGATCACGCTGGTCTTGACGATGCCATTCCCACCATCTTGAGCAGCCATTTCAGGTTCGACAAGGTCTTCACTAGGGAGAGGTGCTTCCGCGACAGCTTCTGTGGGGCTATTGGATTCGCTCGAATCAACATTTTCGCCGACTTCCTCAGCTGCGTCCACACTGGCCATTTCCTCTTCCGTGAGGGGGATATCGATGCTAACTTCTGCTTGCGGAAGGTCGGCATTGCTAAAGGCCAGATTAGTGAGAACGGGTAAACCGAGTACCGCGATAACACTTAATACGGTTCCGTAAAGAACACCTTTTAGAATTTGAGAAGCGCCGAGCGGAGAAATAAGCCCGGCATAGATCACGCCGTAAAAAATACCAATCACTAAATGAAAGGCGCCACCTACAAGGTAGTGGCTTAACTGTCCTGCCCCCGTTCCCATGAACTTGGTTCCAAGCATGATGATATCGCCCAGATCCTTCATGATATTCAGACCGAAAAGGGCCATGGTCCCGGTCATTACCGCGGTAGCAATTATACTGGCAATAATTGCGCGACCCCATCTCAAGCCCTGTCTTATATCAAATGCCGTCTGGCTGGACGCTCTGTGAGGAGGGGGATTTTCTTCCATAATGGATAACCGGATTTTGGATATTATTGATTGAAGTAAAACGACAGGCTAATGTTTAAATGAATATTTATTCTCAACCAAGATTTTTTTTATATTTTTAAGCGTTTATTAATATGACCTCACAATTTACCGACTGCGGCTTCGTTAGGTTATGGAGCCAGGTGGATAACTCCTTTGAATAAAACGATTAATGTCGGTTGATGAATTACCGGGTTTCTGTTAAAACATGTTCGATAAGCGATTCCGCATAGTCGGATTCAGCTTTGCTCAGCGTGTAGGTAGAGGAGCGCACGACAGGCTGATCGATTAATCCCTGACGGGCAAGCAAGCGCTTTTCTAAATGGAGAAGAATTTCCAAATTTTGCAGGGAATAATTGATGAAGGGCAATAGACGCCCCATTTCGGTAATAGCATTTGTCATCTCATCATCCCTGGCCAGGCGGTAAATACGGTTAAGGGGTTCGAGCAATGCCATACCCGGCATCACGCCGCATAATCCATGGGGAATTAATTCTAACATATAGTAACCACCCCAACCCTCGAGGACACCCACGCGATCATTCACGCGATCACGAATCGCCAGTAATTTATTAACAAATAAAGGTTCCTCCAGTTTAACATAGGTAAAATTAGGATGATTCTTGTTCAGGGTGTGTATTAATTCAGGACCAATTGTCGGTCCCCCGGGATTGAAATCCTGGACTAATAAGGGAAGGGAAATTGCGTCAGCAATTCTGCTTAAGTGGTTCAAGACATCACTTTCACTTATAGCGAACAGGCGTGGAACCGCAGTGGAGATCATGTCCACGCCCATTTCCTGGTAATGTCGGGCTATCTCGCAAGCAACACGGCTGGATACATGATTGGCCTGTCCAATAACCGGTATTTTTTTTGCGGCCGCTTCTACGGCAGTACCGATAACCGCTTCGCGTTCTTTATCTGTCAGCTTATAAAACTCACTGGCATAAGCAGGGAGACAGATTGCTTCCGCGCTTGATTGGGAGCAGAATTCAACCAGGCGTTTTAAATCCGCATGGTTAATGGATTCGTCTTCATTGAACGGAACCGGAACAATAGGGACAATACCATCAATATTTATCATGGGGGTGATCTTTTATTTATATAGGGATAAATGGCAAAGGAGAATTAAAATTTACCGCGGAGGTGTTAAGATCGCTATGTCAATGGAATGATCAGGCGGTGTGTTCTAAATGTCATTTTACAAAAATACTCCTATTGTCATTGCGAGGGAGGCTATCAGCCGACTGCGGCAATCCAGAAATATTGAATTGACCGATATTACATTTGAACCGAACTAAAAGTATGTGCGCAATATCTATTACGAATTACAACCTTGCTAATAAGCATGACAGAGGACTCATTGGGTATTTATGAGCGAAGAATGATATTTGCAGGCACAGTGACTATTCGCCTGGAATGGAAGATGTCGCTGCGCTCGGTAGCCACGTCGCGCTGCTCCTCGCAATGACAAAAGGGAGATTAATGAAAACTGTTAAGAACAACCTTAAATCCGCAACTTGTCACGCCATTGCCTCGTCATCTCGAGGAGCGATGGCTGATTCGCAATAGGATCGAGGGCGAAGCCCGCCATTTCCCATCAACCTCGAAAATCTTCAGCAGAATCCTGGGGCACATATCCCAAGACTTCCCGTGGATGTTCTATATCTCTAATTCCCCACTTGTTGTTCGAAGAGGCGAAGAATATATCATACTTTAAATCATCAGGCGCTTCGATACAACGATGAAGAAAATCTGCGGTATCCCGGTGGCTGAGGAAAGCTGCGTATTCAAGGATATCAACGGGTCGATTCTCGGTGCGCACCCGTCCTAATCGAACACAGAGAACGGAGATGCCGTAAGCATCCGCATAATGACGGCCCAACGCCTCTCCCCAGACTTTCGACGCGCCGTATAACCCTCTTGCACGAACCATATCGTGGGTGAGCATGGGCCATTTTTCAGGAACTTCATCGTAACGTCCGGCAAATATAGCTTCATAGGGGGCTTCTGTGACCCACCCCGCGCAGGTGGCTACTGAACTGGCGTAAACGATGCGCTTGACACCGGCCAGTCTCGCAGCCTCGAAAACATTATAAGTCCCCATAACATTAATGCGCAGCATCGAGTCTCGGTCATCTTCAGAAATTTGTGCCGCGAGATGGACAACGACATCCTGTCCAACAAAAGCCGGTTTAATAGCCTCCAGATCACCGAGGTCGGCCTGAGTAGTCGGGACCCCTTCGACCATTCTCCTATTTAATGCGCTGAGCTCATACCCACCCACCGTTTCCAGGTGCTTGCGTAAAACCCCGCCAATCAGCCCGCTCATCCCGGTTATCAGTATTTTCTTCATCCCTTTTTTATGTCACCGTAAATGATTCTTGAGAATTACGATGAATCCTAAAAATGAGGGCAAGAATTTCTGCAAATGTAATCAAGCTTATTCGTAAATCATCGGCATTAAATGTGCTTCAGGACTTGCAGGTTGGTTTACTTACACCGAAGTCTCTACGACGATTATAAATATCGTGGTACCCTCGCCGTTTATAAATCTGACATCGATGTTTCGCGATGGCTGATCTGTATTATCGGATTTAATATTATTTTGTGAAATCAAGGTAGAGAAGCCTGCTTTCGTCGAATCACCTGGCGCTATAATGATTGGAGAACCGTTACTCTGCAATAGGTCTCCACCCGTAATTCTTAGCCCCGGGTTAGGGGCACGGACCGTGAATGACCCACTGCCAAATTGAAGGTAGGGAACAGCATCTTCACTAGCGTCAATATCACCAATTAGAATACGTACCGCTACCGGTACTCCGCGCGCGTCAATCCCTATTTTTCCAGTCTTACCCGAAAACCTGGTATTCGCACACTGAACACCCCCTATCCCGGTAGAATTTATAATTTCAAGTAGCGCTACGTCCGCCATGGCATCGTATGCCACCCCGTTGAGAAGCAGGTTTGAGTTTACAGCATTGGTCGACCCCACGGTAAAAATGCTGATATAGGTATTATCGTCTGCTTCTTCGATTGTCACCCGGGCCCGGCCTTTGGCATAATTTACAGCCGGTTGGTTATATTTGAGAGGTGGAGCTGGCGGCTCATATGTCACTGGATCCAGGGTAAGGGTCATTAACCCATTTCCGGAGAATTCTACCTGCACGATGTCATAATTTTCATCAATATAGGAAACGCGGGTGACATGTCCCTCTCTGCTTCGAACTTTAACGCTCTCACCGGTAAGCAGCACCTGGTCATAGATGATACCGCTTGGGTGTAAGATATTTTCTCCTGCGATTTCCCCTGATCCCTCGATCACGATTGGATCGGAAAGCGATCCGACGGTAAGTTGGGAATCGGCAGCCGCGATAGGAGTGAATCCAAAGTCGTCGAGAGTAACGGCATGAAATTTCGTATTGATAGAGAGAAGAGGACTATTGCTATAGGTGATTTTACCAATACCACCGGGCGCCCCTAATTCCTCAGCGTTGAAGTCGAAATAGGTAAATGGAATATTGGATATGATTGCGATACTGCGAGCGAGATCCTTTCTCGAAGTGAGGAGATTGTCGTTTGTGTCAAAAACTTTAATTTCTCCGTCACCCAATAAATAAAGTGCGGCATAGAACTGGACTTGTGCCGCGGGTGTCTCAAAGGTAATCGTTCCTGTGCTGTTATTATGTATTAACCAGGCAGCCTGGGCTAAATTTTCATTACTTATGGGATGAGAGTGATTATAAGAGGTTAATCGCAACGAGGTTCTTCCGATAATGCCATCAGCGAGGCCACCGGTAAAAGTAGCGGTAACGGGTGATTGGCCGATAGTAAAATTTTCCTGGTCCGCAAATACTGGATTATTTACTATCTTTTCAAAATCTTCGAAGACAGTATTATTCGGTGGCCCCTCGGTCAGTGTATACCCTAAATCGTCAAGAGCAAAGAGACCCCTGACATCCTTAATTTTAATTTCTCTAATACCACTTGTGTAATTGAGATCTTCAAGGTCTTCAAACTCGCCACTGAAAGCGACAAAGCTTTGTCGAGAGGGGACTGCTTGTGAATTAATTGAGGTCGGCAGACCTTCGACGAAGCCATTCGACTGGATGAAGAAATCATTTCTATCCCTGAGTTCGATACGCCCTGCCCCCAAAGTTTCAGCGGCATGGAATTGCAGATGATTTACGCCTCGATTGAATAAAATTTTTCCTTCTTCACCGGCCTCTAGAACCAAAGCTCTGAATCCTGAATGAGCGAGGTTAGGATTATCTACCGACTCTACTTTGAACCCAATAAAGCGAATCCTGTTTGTCGGTTCACCGAGGGAAAAATCCTCCATTCCGAAGACATCTTCAAAATCGATAAATACTTCGAGGTCACGGGGCTCGGCAACGAGCCTGGAGGTAAATCCTAAAAATATTAAAAGTAAAACTTGAAAGCATATGATTTTTAAACGAGCAAATGTCATATACACATAGGCAGCTCCACCCATATTAACGGAAAAAATCCGGTCGATGCACACAAGTTGTGCTGCTCTCATGTATCAAGGATAGTTACATTTTATCCCATATAAAGAAAAAGGGGGAGAAACAGTATGGATTATTTCCCCAAATATATTTCAAGAGAGGGTCTGAAATGGGGGATATTTCCCAAATACCCATTAGATTTTCATCTCTGAAAACACGATCAGATTTATAATTAACTTAAATTTAACAACCTACGCACCAAAGATAAAAGTTGGCACAGGGTATGCGTAATAATGATTGTTAATCTAACAAGCTAACCCTATATGAGCTGTCTTCAATTTGGAAAATATTTATTATCTGTATTTCCGTCATTAAGGCGTGAAACAAATCCCCCGTTATCCGGAGTAAAGGAAAATACGGACGTCGGTAAGGAAAGGAAGAGGGGGTGTATTAAAAAGGATTATATTTATGCCGATGAACTGAAGCAAATAATAGCCAGTGTCTGGAAGCTCAATGATCTGGCGATAAAGAATCGGGAACTGTCGGATCAACTGTCAGAAAACAGAAACGCCCAGGATAATGTTCTGAAATTACTCAAACGTTATGTTCCGGAACAGGTATTAACCGATGTATTAGACACCAGAAACATTGATATCACGCCGCCCGGGAAATCCAGATTTGTCTCGATCTTGTTTTCCGACATTCGAAGTTTTACGAGGATATCCGGCAGGATGAAACCCCACCAGGTGGTGGCGTTCTTGAACGATTACTGGAAAATAATGCTGAGAAGTGTTATAAAGAACAACGGTTCAGTGAACAAATTTATGGGTGACGGGTTACTGGCAATCTTTGGCACCCCATTGCCTTATGCTGATAATCATGAAAATGCGGTCTACGCCGCTTTAGATATGGTTAAAGAACTGGAGAAAATAAATGAACAATATTCTGCTATACTAGGATCTGAGATTCAGATTGGAGTTGGCATCAATACAGGTGAAGTTGTCGTCGGGAATATTGGAACCGATGACTATATGGAATATACGGTAATTGGAGATACCGTTAATGTAGCCTCACGACTTGAATCCTTAAGCAAACCCAATCCCAATTCCATAATTATCAGTGAGCGGACTTATGACTATGTGAAAAACGTTTTTCAAACTACCGAAATGAAAGAATCCATGGTTGCAGGTAAAGATGAACCGATAGTCTTTTGTGAAGTATTGGGAAAAAAGAGACTAAATTAGTCGCGACTCTGCGGTAATTTTGGATATTTACGGTTGATAGACGGTGACGTATTCCGGTCTATGGCTCGGCATTTAATTTCTGATCGCAATTTTCAGTGCTCTGCTTTGTTATAGACCTGGTCCATTTGAATATCTCAGAAAAGTTTATTGAATAAGCACGGAGTCTGAAGGTTGAGTAGAGAATATTTCTGCGTTCCGAAAAAGTTAACCTTGTTTTATGACAAGGATGAAGAATCCCGGTGTTACCAATATGCAGTCTCGGAAACGGGACGTCTTTTCGGGCGTATCGGAGTGGCGACGGATAAGGTTCACGGGGGATCAGGTGGGGCCCCATTCTATCTTCAACTGGTGACACCCGATCAAAAGTCTCGCGAAGTTGAAATCCCTTCTCTGGGATCAATCGATGATGGCTATCGAATTTCAATAACTGATACCGGTGTCACCCTCTACTCAGCATCGACGAAAGGAATACTCAACGGAGTTTATGATGCAGCAGAACGCGTTGGCTACTTTTTCCTTTACCCCGGCCTTGACGGCGAATGGCAACCCTCGGCAGAAGATACTATCACGCTGTCCCTGGTCGATGAGATCGTGGAGCCGAGATTTCCTCATCGGGGCGTGTTTTGGGAGGGTAAAAATGCTAACGATTATACGGATGAAGAGTGGCTGCGTTTTTACGCCAAGCTGCGCTTCAACGCGTTGAGACACGAGATCGACGATCTTAACTTAACGGATGAACTTGGATTACGTTTAGAAGTGGGGGGTCATGAGTTGAAAGAGCTATTACCGCGTGAACACTATGATAAGCACCCGGAATGGTATCGTTTGGTCCAACCAAAAGACTTCAGCGGTCAGCGTTCAAATGATTTGAATTACTCGGTAACTAATGAGGAGGCGCGATTGGAAGTTAAAAGTAATTTTCGAGAAAAACTTAAAACTGTCGCCGGAGTCCATGCCCTACATGCCTGGCCGGATGATTTACCCGGAGGGGGATGGTGTTACTCTTCGACAAGCCGGGCGTTTTCTCCCGCTGATCAGGCAATGCTGGCGATGCGCACTTTGGCCGAAGTAGTGGAAGAGGAAAAATTGCCATTGCGCATTCCGGTCTTAGCTTATCATGACACCCTGTTTCCGGGTACGCAGGTTGATGTGTCTAAAGAATGCTTTCTCCTCTTTGCTCCGCGTGAACGATGTTATGGTCATGCCTTGAATGACCCTGCCTGTAAACGGAACCAGGTCTACTGCCAGGCCTTAAAAGAATGGATGGTTAAATTTGAAAACATCGACGATGCGCACACATTCGAATATTATTTTGACCAGATCCTCTTTCGTGGAATCTATCCCTTTCTTCCCGGTGTTATCATTGCCGATATGAGTGTTTATCAGGATCAGCGTATTGAATGCCATATGTCCCTTCAGGTAGGCGGCCCGGCGATCGCGCCTGAGCACAATATGCTTCTCTTCGCGCGCGCGCAGTGGGACGAGGATCTGACAACGGAATCCTATATCGATTATTTTGCAAAACACCTTTGCCCTGAACATTGTGAACCATGGGTGGCGTTCCTCACCCGTCGCGGCCAGATATTTGCCGACGCATTGCGAATGTGCGACCATGATTTAAATAATTATTTCGATTATCGCTGGCTCCCTGAAACGACTACACCCTTTGGAAAAGCAGTCGCTCAAGCTTATGAAAATGCTGCCGTTGCGATGGGTCACGCCACCGACAATCTGGAAAGTTCTGTTGAGACTTATTGGCCGACACGCTTAAGTGAGTTGGCGAAGAATGAAATCAGCCGCGCGCGATTCGAGACCCAAGAGTTTCACGTCATGCACCTCCAGCAATTAGCCATGTATAATTTCGGCTTTTTCCTCAATACGCGCGAAGTTAAATACGCGGAAAAGGGAGTAAAACTCCTGGAACAGACTATCATCGCGCAAGATGAAGCGATAAAGAAAGCAAAGAAGGCAAAGCTTCCCGCCGACAGTTATTACTTTAAATTGGTGAAAGATTGGCTTCGTCCTGAATTTGAGGAAAAAATCAAAATTTACCGATCGGCTATCGGAAAAATTAATAAATAAGATTGGCTCGCCTCGAGGTGAATTAAATTACGCCCTATCGGTTTGAGCACAAATTCCTTGCTTTAAAGGCAGCGGCTAACAATCTTTTATTGTTCAATTAAACGGTAACCAGGAAAAAACATTACACATGAGCGCAGATGCACGTATATCAGAACTGAACCTTGAACTGCCACCAGCCACTAAACCCGCAGGTGTCTATAAACCAATAGTCATAGCGGGTAACATGGCATATATATCCGGGCACGGGCCTTACAAGTCCGATGAGACCATGATTCAAGGCCGCGTCGGGGAGGAACTCGATCTTGATGCCGGAAAAGCGGCGGCTAGACAGGTGGGTCTAGCGATTTTAGCGACCCTTCGCGAGAACCTGGGAAGCCTCGATCGTGTTAAAAGGGTGGTGAAGCTGTTGGGCATGGTAAACAGCACCCCCGATTTTTTAGATCATCCTATAGTTATCAATGGATGCAGTGAATTATTTAGCGAAGTATTCGGCGAGGAAAATGGAATTGGAGCCCGCAGTGCTGTCGGTATGGTTGTCTTACCGGGAAATATCACGGTTGAAATTGAAGCGATTTTTGAAATTGCGATGTGAATCGAAGGGTGCCCGGTTTAAGCATTGATTCATCATCTTCGTCGCTTAATTACTTTCCAATTTTAAGGATCGTTTCCCGAAGTATTTTTCCCAGCGGCTGAGATTTACAGATTCTTTTTCGATGGTGCGTATGTGTTCTTCTATTTTTTGGACGTAAGGATTTACACCGTTTGGCCAGGGTTGAGCGAGAAATCTGAATAGACCGTGGCATTCTTTATCCAGTTTTGGAATTACCAGTTTTTCCCAGAATATTGGGGTGCCACGAAATAGTTCTTCCGTGTTTTTGAACATGCGATTATCCTTGGGGATATTGCGGTAGTTATCTGATTCTTCAAATTCAAGAAACAGGTTCGGTAACTTATGCAAATAGTCAGGGTCGCTCATCTGGCCGAGGTAATCTGCGCTGCACACGGATTCTCCGATAATTTTTTCAAGAGGGTTATGAAAGGGGATTGCATCGATAATGCTGCGAGGACCGGTACAGCTGATGAGATGCTGAACGGTGGTTATGTCTTTTTTTTGCCACTCTTTTTGTGAGAGGTAATAATCAGCCAGTTCACAGCTTCTCTTCTCATGGACAAATGTGTATTTTGCCCCAGTGCCTTCATCGTCACCTTTCGCTTTAAGAAATCCAACATAATGAAGCATTACCGCAAACAGGCCTATTTCAAAATCTCTGGACGTCATAATGGGTTTGGCTTTGAGCAAGGTTCTATTGGCAATCATCCGCGTCCAACATAGGGTCACCTGCAAAGTGTGTTCCAGGTCATGGTAGAGCGTATCCATTGCCTGATAATCCCAGAAATTGCCGGCAAAGATCTCACTTACATCCTCAAAGAGCTGGGATATTGCTGCGGTGTCAGCTTCAGGAAATACTTCATTCTGTATTTTCAAAACCGCTTTAGTCACTTCACGAAAGTCGTGTGTATTTAATTCCTCGAGCGTGTATTTTAAAGTCATGTTTAGCAGTCAGAAAAACCCAATAGTTACTAATAATAAAGTAAAATAATCTTAAGATCGGATATCTGCTTAGTCAAGTTGAGGACATATTAAAGGAAAAATGACTGGATATAAGTTGCATGTCCCCTGTCTCGAGAAGTATCATTAAAGTATGCGAAAACTATTGATAATCAGCTTTTAAGCTGTAAGAAAAAAACCGCGCATGCCTGCCAAAACCGATAAATCTACTGCAGATTCCGTTTTTTCGGTAAATAGACGCACTTACAAACTAACGAATGTTCCTGTAGTTGTTCTCTGCCTTGATGGCTGCTCTGACGAATATCTTGACGCCAGTTTGGAACAGGAGAGAATGCCTATCCTTGCCAGGATGCTGCAGCAGGGATATCGAGGGAAGGCGCGTGGCGCATTGCCCTCGTTTACAAACGTAAATAACGCTTCAATTGTCACGGGGCTGCCACCTTCTGGCCACGGCATTAGTGGCAATTTTTTTCTCGATCCCGAATCGGGGGAGGAGGTAATGATGAATTCCGCTCATTATTTGCGCGCACCGACAATCCTAGCCGCGGCAGAGCGAGCGGGCAGATCGGTTGCGATGGTGACCGCTAAAGAAAAACTGCTTGATATTCTTTCAAACGGTTTAGCGGGAATCAGGTTTTCCGCGGAAAAGGCAAACCAGGCGCAAATGGAGACCCATGAGATCGATAAAGTCGAGCAGCTCGTTGGGTATCCCACCCCTGACATCTATAGTGCTGAAGCGACACTGTTTGTCCTTCGCGCGGGTGCGGCACTCTTGGAACACAACCTCGCTGATTTCCTTTATCTTTCAACTACGGATTATATGCAACATACTTACCCGCCCGAGGCTCCTGAGGCACTCGATTTTTACGGCGAAATGGACCATGCGATTGGCCGATTATTAAATACCGGCGCAATTATTGGTGCTACTGCGGATCATGGAATGAATGCTAAACATAATGCGGATGGTTCGCCGAATGTAGTCTTTCTGGAGCAGCTGCTTCGAGAAGAATTCGGTGAAGGGGTGCGTGTCATCTGTCCGATTACAGATCCCTATGTTAAACATCACGGAGCACTGGGTTCACTGGTCATGGTTCACTTGGCTGATCGTAATATTAGCGGGCGGGTTGAGAAGCGGCTCTTGCAGATCGAAGCGGTAACTGAAGTCTACGATCGAGAGCAGGGGGCGCATCTACTTGAGCTTCCGGAAGATCGCATCGGTGATTTAGTGGTACTGTCCCGTCGCGACTTTGTCCTCGGCCGGTCTCCCCGGTATCATGATCTCTCAGCACTCGATGGCCGACTCCGCTCGCATGGGGGGCGATTCGAAGAAATTGTCCCGATCCTTATTTCAGAAGCGCTGACGCCTGAGTATGCGGTTAAAGCAGAGAATGATCTGCGCAACTTTGATATTTTTGACTTCACTATCAACGGAACACAACGATAGACAATGCTTTTCAGCATGCGATACAAAGCCGTGCCTTTCGCGTCGCGATAGTTCCGCATGGATTAAAAGGTTAAAATAGGGAGATAAAAACTTAAGGTGTGATGAAACCACACCTTTCTTCATTCACAATGCCTATCAATTGCCGGACCGAGGCAATAATAGTGGGTAAAAGGGTGTGTCAAACTGGGCGCTATATTCAACTCAGGTAGATTTATCTTCTCTCAACGCAAATTTTGAATATTTATGGAACGATGAATGCGGAAACAGAATACCCACCACCAAGCCTGGAGATAGCGGCAATCGATGTTCACGCCCATTACGGCAATTATATAAATAAGGTTAAGGGACTTGAATCTCAGTTTCCATCCGGAGATGCAGCTACGGTTGCCTCACGGGCAAAAAAGTGCAATATCGAACACACTATTGTCTCGCCGTTACTGGGTCTTTTCCCCCGCGGCAAGGCAGATGCGGCGGTGGGAAATGAAGAAGCGGTGAAAGTAGTACCGCAGACCACCGGATTACTGCAGTGGGTGATTATCAACCCTCTTCAACCAAAGACCTACGACCAGGCGCAGGAGATGCTTTCCTTACCGCACTGCGTGGGCATTAAAATCCATCCCGTAGAACATCAATACCCCATATCCGAACACGGCGAAGCGATTTTTAAATTTGCTGCGGAACGGAAGGCTGTAATCTTAACTCATAGCGGTGATATATACAGTTGGCCGAATGAATTTATTCCATTTGCCAATGCCTTTCCTGAAGTTCCCCTTATTCTCGCTCATTTAGGCAATGGCGGCCTGGCCAAAGGGCGTGTCGACTTGCAGGTTGAAGCGATAAAATCGATAAAACATGAGAATGTCTATGTCGACACTTCAAGCGCAAGAAGTGTATTGCCCAAACTTGTTGAATGGGCGGTCGGTGAGGTAGGAGCAGAGCGCATTCTTTTCGGTACCGATACCCCCCTTTACTTTACCGCCTTTCAACGCGCTAGGATTGATTACGCCGATATCACCCTTGAGGAAAAACAGCGAATATTGCGCGACAACGCGATTAATCTATTAAAACTTGAGCATGTAGTATCTACCCCTCTGCTATAATAAACGCGAAATTGGATTACATTTAATTTTCATAAATGGACTATTTTTTTCTCTTAGATTAAGGGTGATATAAAATGGGTAAAAGATTATCGGATAAAGTCGCATTAGTAACGGGTTCGACATCAGGCATCGGGCGAGCGACAGCAAAGCTGTTGGCTGCTGAGGGCGCGCAAGTAGTGCTTGCTGGTCGTCGAAATGAAATGGGGGAGGAAGCAGTAGCTGAAATTTCGAAAGAGGGGGGTGAAGCTTCTTTTTTCCAGGCAGATTTTGAAGTGAGCCAGGCGGTACGTGATACCGTTCATTTTACACTTCAGCAGTACAAGCGTATCGATGTCCTGGTCAATAATGCCATGAGTCGCCTCGTTTCCTGGGGTGAAGGTAAAACAGCGGTCGAAACATCGGAAGAAGAATGGGACAAAATACTGGCTGTTGGTTTGAAAGCCCCCTTCATTGCCTGTCAGGAAGCGATTCCTGAAATGATTAAACAGGGCGGGGGATCGATAATTAACATTGGATCCGTCCGGTCATTACGACCTTCTCCTAAGGGGATCACTTATGATGTCGTAAAGTCAGGGCTGATCAATCTCAGCGCCCAATTAAATTTAGATTATGGCAGTCAGGGCATACGTTCTAACCTGATCTGTCCCGGATGGATTTTTGTCACCCCCGGCTACGCAGACGAGGTGGAAAAGGACCCTGTTTTACGCGGCCAGGTGCAGCTTTCGCAGACCATCAAGCGACCTGGACTTCCCAGTGATATAGCCAAGGCCGCGCTTTTTCTAGCTTCTGAAGATTCCAGTTTTATGGCCGGATCGGTTTTGGTTGTTGACGGTGGTAACTTAATTTTAAGTGGTCGCCAGTTTGACCCGAAACTTGAACAACAGGTGAACGCACTTTTTGCCGCCCATGCGGAACTTAATACTTAATGCCTTGGGCTGATGTAACAATAATCTATTGGGTAAGGTAAATATTTATATGAAACACCTGTCGCACGATGAGATAGAAGAATGCATAGTCAAAGTATTCGCATCCCCAAAAGATGAGGGTGCTGTCGAGGCTATTTTCATTCGTCCGAAAATGAATGAAAGAAAATCACTGCAAGAGGCACAACTCTCTCCGGAGAAGGGTGTAGAAGGTGACCGGTGGGTAAATTTATGCTGGGTGAAGCTGAAGGATGGCAGCTCTGATCCCCGGGCTCAGGTATCCCTTTTCAACTCCCGCCTCATGCGCTTGATCGCGCCCGATAAAAAGTTCTGGGCCTTGTCTGGAGATAATTTTATAGTAGACTTTGATTTAAGCGCTTTCCATCCGGGACAAAAAATAAATCTTGGGGAGGCCGTGATTGAAGTATCGGATCTGCCTCACACCGGATGCAAAAAATTTGCCGCGCGTTATGGAGCAGCAGTTAAAAATTACCTGGATTCACCTAAGGGGCAAAATCTGAATCTTCGAGGCGTTTACGCCAGGATATTAAAAGCAGGGAAAGTAAGTGTAGGGGATACACTGAATCGGATTTGATTAAGGGTTTAAACTGTTTAATGGATTAAGAATCATGAAACATTCAGAGTCGTGTGGGGTCTTCATCATACGGCACGATGCCCGTTACATGGTTTTACTCTATTACCTGACTTTCCGCATGCATTTTCTATTTCGCGCGCTATTTATTTCGGGTATTGTTTTGATGCCATTAATCCTCGTCGCTAAAAACCGTAATGCGGTATTTACAAGCCCTGAGAGACAAGTGCGCCTGATTGAACTTTACACTTCTGAAGGGTGCAGTAGTTGTCCCCCGGCAGATCGCTGGCTCAGTGGACTGCTTACGGAATCTCATTTATGGAGTTCGGTTGTCCCCATCGCATTTCATGTCAGTTACTGGGATTATCTCGGGTGGCGTGATCCATTCGCTTCTGAGGAATACGCAAAGAGACAGCGTATCTATGCTTCTTACGGAGGAACGAATGTTTATACCCCGGGATTTTTTGTTAACGGTAGGGAGTGGCGGGGGTTTTTTGAAAATCGTGTTCTCCCCTCACCGCCAAACTTGAGACCCGGTATATTTAAGATTAAAGGCCATGCAGATCGATGATGATATTTACGAGGTGACATTTCATGAAATTGAAACAGATGAGAAAGAATATCGTGTTCACGCGGCTTTACTCGGTTTCGGGTTGAGCTCCCAGGTGAAAAGAGGAGAGAACCGAGGCTTACAATTGCAGCACGACTTTGTTGTCGTCTCTTACCAAAACGCGATCCTTAAAAAAGAGAATAACGATTTTAAAGGAGAACTGAAAATTGTGTTTCCCGATAAATCAGGAAATTCACGCAAAGCCATCGCATTCTGGGTGACGACAATAAAAAGCCCTATACCCATACAATCAACCGGTGGTTTTATTCGGGACCCTGTGTAGGACGCGTGCCCAATGCAGTAATAGAGCGGTGCTCTTTCTTCCATTCTATAGCTCAATAGAAAATCAGAGACTCCCCTTAGATGCCGTCAACAGCGTTAATAACTGTGGAAAAAAAGAAGACTTCTCTCACTCTAATAATATGGGTTATATAATACTTATATTAAGTGGTAGAAATTAATTCAGGATTGCTTTCTTAAAAGGATTAAACTACTCCAGCACTTTAATCTTAATTGTTTTGATAAAATAAAATCCCCACCGCTAAAAAACATGATAAAGAAAAGAATGTTAAATATTTTACCCGCGAACGCTATGGGGAATATATTTTTAACAACCAGTCTGATTACTGTATTTTTGGGAGCAGCAACGGTAGCAAAGGCGATGAGTCATGAAGGCTCTGAACCACGAATAATCTCAATGAACGGTAACGATCAGATGAAATTCGACATTACCGAGATCGACGTCACGGCAGGAGAAAAAATAAAGATAGTACTTAAAAACATCGGGAAAATACCTAAAATAGGCATGGCGCATAATTTCGTTCTTCTTAAAAGCGGTGTTGATGCCCAGCAATTTTCGATGGCTGCGATAATGGCAAGAGACAACGAATATATTCCGAAAGATCGCGAAAATGAGATTATCGTCTATTCCGGATTAGCAGGACCGGATGAAACAGTGACTGTAGAATTTACCGCTCCTGAGACACCCGGAAAATATGATTATGTTTGCACTTTTCCCGGTCACTACCTGGCCGGTATGAAAGGGGTCCTGATCGTTAAATAATTTTTAATCGTAGACGAGGTATCGCGCTGCCAAATATATTGAGCTACACTATGGATTTAGACCGAAGATTCGGGGATCTTTTTTCTTTCCCACCTTGTCATGTCCATTCAGAAGAATGGAATTAACGTTTAAAAGCATATTACCCTATCTTTTCTTAATTTGCTATTCCGCCTCTATCTGCATCGCGGATGAAAAGGAAATCGATCCGGAAAAAGTATTTAAAGGGAAAGTGCTCTATGAAAGAAATTGCCAGATTTGTCATCAACCTTCGGGACAGGGTATTCGTCTTGCTTTTCCATCCCTCGTGGGAACCCCCTGGGTCACTGGGAGTAAAGATCGCTTAATTAAAATTTTACTCTACGGGGTGTCCGGCCCCATGATCGTGAAGGGAGAGGAATTTGCTACTGAAATGGCAAAACCAGGCTTTCCTCCGGGATCTTTAAAGGATGCTGAAATTGCTTATTTGCTTACTTATATCCGTAATGCGTGGGGTAATAAAGCTTCAGAGATAAAAGTAGCACACGTTATCGATATAAGAGAACAAGTGGGTGATCGTAGAAACCCTTTGGATTCTGATAAACTTCTGAGTCAACATCCCTTAGAGGTAGACTGATTTAAATACGACAATTATTTAAGTTCAGGTTTATCGCTGCCGGCAGTTATGAGCATTGATGAGGTGCTGACTCAAAAGGCTTTCCGGTTAAACCTATCAATATCAATTATACTTATCACAGCCAATACGAAATCTACTGAGATTTCACATAAGCCAATAAGCTTTTAATGTGAGAAGTATGTCGGGATCTTAAGATTAATAATCCCCGCCAGTACAATTTTCTGAGGAGGATTGAGCATTTTTTGAAAGGTATCGTAAAGGGTGCATAAACTCAAATTTCCTTAAATTTTTGCATAAATAATTGACAGAGCTCTTTAGGCACGATTAAAGGAAGCCAGTACTCATTTCTCCCAAGCTATTCTTAATTTAACGGTCAGATTTATTATTTAAAAATTGAATTTCGGTTTCGGGAAGTGTGCTAATTGAAACGAGAAGATAAAAGTAAGACTGATTATGAAATATTTTAAATTGAAACAAACAATTGCAACGTTCCTTGGAGTTATAATTTTAGTTGCAGTTTATGGATGTGGCGGCGAAAAGGCCCCAGCGGATGAAGCCGAAGCTAAAAGTGCTCCAGCGGCCTCCGCAGGTGGCGTCTCCATTCCGAAAGAGGGAGCGAAAATAACGGGCAGTGTGGTATTTTCGGGAGACGCGCCGCAATTACGCGATATTGATATGTCTGATGAACCGGTCTGTGTGCATAAATGGGAGGAACAAGGGACAACTTCAAAGAGTGAGACCTTAGTTTTGGGAGAAGGCCAAAGTATGGCCAATATCCTGGTAAGCATTAAAAGTGGATTAACGGCTCAGACTTATAACCCTCCCGCGGAACCGGTAGTTGTCGATCAAAATGGATGTGCTTATTCCCCCCATGTTTTTGCCGTAATGAAAGGTCAGAATATAATCTTTAAAAATTCTGACGGGGTGTTGCATAATGTTCATGCCCTGCCCGAGAAAAACCGGGAATTCAATTTAGCGATGCCGGGAAGCATGACCGCATCCCCACCGCGCTCTTTCAAAAAAACTGAGCCCATGTTCCGCATCAAGTGCGATAAGCACCCCTGGATGCTCTCTTATGCCGCGGTCATGGATCATCCCTATTTTTCGGTTACTGGTGTGGACGGGATGTTTGAAATTATCGGATTGCCCGCCGGGACTTACGAAGTGGAAGCCTGGCACGAGAAATTAGGGACTCAGATTTCCACCGTGACAGTGGCGGCAAACGCAACCGAGACTGTCGATTTCACATTTTCCAGATAGAGACGAATTATTGGTAAGATTATCAAGTAACTTACACCCATTAAATAAAATTAGCTATGGCAGACACGACCGCTACTGAAGTAAAAGACCCTGAAGTAAGCCACGGCGAACATCACGAAGAGCTTCCCTTCTGGCGAAAATACATTTTTGCCACGGACCATAAGGTGATAGGCTTACAATATGGTATCACCGCTGGATTCTTTCTCTTTTTTGGATTCGGATTGATGATGTTTATGCGCTGGAGTATGGCCTATCCGGAGCAGCCGGTACCGATATTTGGTTTCCTTTTTGGCGAGACGGGCATCATGTCACCGGACCAATACAATACCTTTGGTGCTATGCATGGAACGATAATGGTCTTTTTAGGAGTCGTTCCACTCGCAGTGGGAGCTTTCGGTAATTTTGTCCTCCCCCTGCAAATAGGGGCGGTCGATATGGCCTTCCCAAAAATTAATGCGGCCAGCTACTGGTGCCTTTTTCTCGGTGGCGTGGTTATGCTCGCTAGTTTTTTTCTACCCGAAGGAGCCGCCAAGTCAGGGTGGACTTCCTATACCCCGCTGGCCGATATCGATGTTGGGCTCGGTCAGACCTTTTGGCTGATCGGCATGATCTTTTTGATTACGTCTTCGCTTCTTGGTGCTATCAACTTTGTCACCACCACGATTCAATTACGCGCCCCTGGCATGAGCTATATGCGATTGCCCTTTTTTGTATGGGCGCAGCTGGTTACCGCTTTTCTCCTTATTCTTGCTTTCCCACCGCTTGAAGCCGCTGGCATCCTGCAGTTAATGGATCGCGTGGCCGGAACCAGTTTCTTCCTCCCAACGGGTTTAGTCGTCAGTGGAGAGGTCGCAGACATCAGCGGGGGAGGTAACGCCGTCTTGTGGCAGCACTTGTTCTGGTTTTTAGCTCACCCCGAGGTCTATGTGCTTATACTACCGGCTTTGGGCATTGTCACAGAAATTATAGCTAATAACTCCCGCAAACCCATTTTTGGTTATAATCTCATGGTCTATTCTTTGATTTTCCTCGGGTTTATGTCATTTTCCGTGTGGGCGCACCATATGTTCATGACTGGAATGGGGACCACCTTGAATGCTTTCTTCCAGACGACAACGATGATCATATCGATCCCCTCGGTGGTTATCCTTTCCTGCCTCTTTATTTCCCTTTGGGGAGGATCTATTCGTTTCAATACGCCCATGCTCTTCGCCCTCGGATTTTTACCCATGTTTGGTATCGGTGGATTGACGGGCCTGCCCCTCGGCTTAAGTGCATCGGATATTCATCTCCATGACACCTATTATGTAATCGGGCATTTTCACTATGTAGTAGCGCCCGGGACACTTTTCGCTCTCTTTGCGGGCATCTACTTCTGGTTTCCCAAGATTACAGGACGCATCATGAACGAAGCCCTTGGTAAACTGCATTTCTTTGGATCCCTTATTTTCATAAATATCATTTTCTTCCCTATGCTTATACAGGGACTGGCGGGCGTAAATCGTCGATTATATGACGGCGGGCAGGCCTATGCGGACCCCACGGCAATTATGGAACCGGGTTTTTATTCCCATGTGGCCAATGTGCTTTATTTGAATAAATGGATGTCCATGGCTGCCTGGGCGTTGGGTTTGGTTCAACTTATATTCATTTTCAATCTCATTTGGAGTATTAAGAAAGGCAAAAAAGTTGATCGCAATCCCTGGGGGGGAACAACCCTCGAATGGGCCGCTCCATCACCTCCCGGTCACGGTAATTTTGAAACCCCGGTTGAAGTCTATAGTGGTCCTTATGAGTACAGTGTGCCTGGCGCATCAAAAGATTTTAGCCCGCAATTTGAAAAAGGTTCTAGCACCTGAAATACAGGAGATAATCGGATGTCTACAGTTGAAATTCCTTATATTAGTACCCCCAGACCGGACACCGGATTGGTTAACGCCAAGCTGGGGATCTGGTTGTTTCTGGCTTCTGAGGTAATGCTTTTCGGGGGACTGTTTTCTACCTATGTCATCCTGCGTGTCGGCGCAGAGACCTGGCCGGAAGGGGCCTCTATTCTCAATGTACCCCTCGCGACCCTGAATACAATAGTGCTTATCACTTCCAGTATTACAATGGTCATGGCTTGGGCTTCATTAGTGAGAAAAAATTTTAATAAGTTCCGGCTCTATAATTATGCGACATTGGCCTGCGGCCTGATCTTTCTCATCGTAAAATATTTTGAATACAGTGCAAAAATTCATCATGGCCTTTTCCCTTCGGAAAGCACCTTTCTTGCCATCTATTTTACCCTTACCGGGTTACATGGATTGCACGTTATTGGAGGTATGCTGACCCTGGCATACCTGCACTGGCCGGGATCGAAGATGTGGAAAACAGATCCAGTGCGCTTTACCGGCAGGGTAGAATGCGCCGGACTTTTCTGGCACCTGGTGGACCTCGTCTGGATCTTCCTGTTCCCCACCCTTTATCTCATGTAAGAGGAAATAACTATGGCAGAAAACTTAGAAGAACTTGATCAACATGTGCGGGCCTGCTTCGCCATTTTTGTGGCCCTGTTATGCCTGACCGTAATGACCGTAGCAGTATCATATTTAAACTTACCGGTACCCGCTACGATCAGCCTGGCCTTGTGCATTGCTTTAATCAAAGGATCTATGGTCGTCTCCTATTTCATGCACTTAATCTCTGAAAAAAAAGTTATATTCTGGTCCCTCACGCTGACTGCTATTTTCTTTATATTTCTCATGATCCTTCCCGTGATAACGGACCTGGATATCATCTCTTATACGGTTACCGTCAGCCATTAAATGTCCTTAAAAATATTTCATATTTTTTTTATTTCCATTTCATTAATTCTTTGTCTTGGTTTCGGCTGGTGGTCGTTCCAGCAATCCGGAGCCTATATTTTTGCGGGCATTGGGTCTTTTGCAGCAGGTATCGCTTTATTTTTCTACGGCAATTATTTTCTGAATAAAATGCAGAATCTATAACCATGGGCAGTATCATTAGAGATTATTATTTTCGGTTAATAATAGCTGCTTTAGTATTCGTTACGGCACAGCCACTCATGGCTTGCAGCAGTTGCTTCAGTAAGGTAACCGGGAGCATGGCAGACAGCATTAATATGGGTATCATTTCATTGTATATGACTGTCCTGGTCCTCCTTGGCGGATTTGCCTGTTTTTTTATTAACCTTTGGAAGCGCGCTAAAAAATTCTCGAGAGATAATTAATTTTTTTTAAAACCCCACTATTTATGAAAGGTCGATAATGGAACAACCGATGAAAGAATTCTTTGGGATGCCATGGCTACCCATTGATGTTTCAGAGCATGGAGCTGCGCTCGATGATCTAAACTGGTGGTTACACCTCTTAGCGATTATCCTTTTTGTGGGATGGACAGGCTATTTTATTTATGTCCTCTTCCGGTTTAAAAAGTCACGTAATCCTCAAGCAGATTACGAGGGGACAAAATCTCATTTGGGAACGTATATTGAAGTCGCTGTAATCGTTGCGGAAATTGTTCTTCTAATCGGTTTTTCTATCCCCCTTTGGGCACAATGGGCCGATGATTTCCCCGAGGAATCAGAATCAGTGGTCCTTCGCATAGTGGCTGAGCAGTTTGCCTGGAATTTTCACTATCCGGGATCAGACGGGGTCTTCGGCAATACTGCACCTCAACTGATCGATGTGCAGACTAATCCCGTGGGACTTGATATGGAAGATCCCAATGCGGCCGATGATGTAATAGCCAAACGGCTCTATCTTCCCGTAGACAAGCCGATTATTACGCATCTAACCTCCAAGGACGTCATACACAGCTTTGGGATTCCCGCTATGCGGGTAAAACAGGATATCATTCCAGGCATAACCATTCCCGTGACTTTCAAAGTCCTGGAGACGGGAAAATATCTTATTGCCTGCAGCCAGTTATGTGGTAACGGTCACTACAGCATGCGCGGCTTTATCGAAGTCCTGAGCCAGGATAATTATACTGACTGGCTGAATAGGGAGGTAGAGAAAGCTAAAAAACAGGCGGAGGCTGGTGATGATTTATGGTAATTCATTTCCTCTAATTTTTGATACTTTGAAATTTTCCTAATTAAAGGAACCGGATCCTGAGCGGCTATTGTAAAAGTTGTATAATTAAATTTGTCATTGCCTCTTGGGCGTTTTTAGCGGGAGCGACAGCACTCCTGGCGCAAACACCGGAAGGAGGTTCGGACGTAGCTTACCGGGATTTTCCCCTGGTCGGTAGTCGCATCGCCATTTGGGCCATAGGGGAGCTGCATCTTATGTATGCGGCCTTCGTTTTGGCCGTTCCGATGTTCGCTCTCCTCATCGAGTTTATCGGTTATAAAACCGGGGATAAGCGATACGATAAGCTGGCCCATGAATTTACCAGTTTATTGAGCGTTTCCTTTTCCTTTACCGCTACTCTCGGAGCGATCCTCACTTTCATGCTGATGATTCTCTACCCGAGATTCACGAGTTACCTGGTTTCCATTTTTGATAAGACATTCTGGCCTTATGGATTGCTCTTTTTTGCCGAAGCCGGATTTTTATACAGCTATTACTATGGGTGGGGCAAATTCTCGCCTCGGGTCCACCTTCTTTTGGGTGTAGGATTAAATATCGTTGGTACCGCGATTATGTTCATCGCTAATGCCTGGCTCGCTTTCATGACTTCTCCAAGTGGAATTGATGAAGCCGGCAATCTTGTCAGCACCTGGGACGCCGTGAACAATTATATTTGGATGCCCATAAATATTCACCGCATGATTGCCAATGTCTGCTTCGGCGGAGCCATTGCCGCAGCCTATGCGGGTTTCAAATTTTTAGGCGCGAAAACAAAAGAGGAAAAAGCGCACTATGATTGGATGGGCTATGTCGGAAACTTTATCGCCATTTCCGCGTTGCTCCCCTTACCCTTCGCCGGTTACTGGCTGGGAAGTGAGATCTATGCTTTCCGCGCGCAAATGGGAATGGTTTTAATGGGAGGAGCCTTTTCCTGGTTATTTATCATTCAAGCGGTACTTATCGGGATGCTTTTTCTCGGGGCTAATTATTATCTGTGGCTGGGAATGGAGCGAATAGAGGGTGCCGAAAAGTATAACAAGTTTATAAAATACCTTCTCGCTACGATCACCGGCTGCTTCATTGTTTGGGCCACGCCGCATTCACTTGTCGCGACGGTTGAAGAAGCGCGTAAAATGGGGGGAGCCCATCACCCGATTCTTGGTATTTTAGGGGTGATGTCGGCAAAAAATACCGCGGTTAATATCATGATTCTCACCACCTATATCAGCTTCCTTCTCTATCGCCGGGGAAACAAGGTGGCCACGGTTTCATGGGCGCCCCTTGGCCATACGGCCCAATTCCTCATTTTTGCGGTTACCATAATTTTTGTTATTATCATTGGGGTGGTGGGTTATTTTATCGAAGCCTCAGTGCGGATTGGGCTTTCCGTTCCCCAGGTTCTGTCTGTTTTGTCCGCGATGATCTCAGTTACGATTATTGATATATTCCTCTTCCGAAATGCGCGCATCGTCGGTCAGATAAAATGGGGAGAGATCTCGGCAAGAGCGCAGTATATGCTGTTTTTCCTCGCCGTAACCTTTACCTGGCTGATGGGGCTGATGGGCTATGTTCGTTCAGGTCTCCGCCTGCACTGGCATGTTTACGAGGTGATGAAGGATACTTCCGTTGACGCCTTTACCCCGACACTGGGTTTCGCCAGCACCGTGGTTTCATGTATCGTTATCATTTTCTTCACCTTTATCATGTTTAATTTCTGGCTAACCGGGCTTCTCCACAAGAAAGATTGGGAGCCTCGCACTTGATCAACAGGATGAAGAATATTATCAATATATTTGTCTTAACTATCTTAACCACCCTTTTTTACTGGTATGTGGGGCAGATGGTTCCGCAAAAGGAGACGCATCCACCCGAAAGCACGGAAATTCGAGATGACATGAGCACTGAGGAGATGATTGTTGCCGGGGAAAAGATAGCTACGGGCAAGGGAACCTGTTTTCTATGTCATACGATGGGCGCTGAAGGAACGCGCGCCCCGGACCTGGCCGGTATAGGACAGCGAGCGGCTTCGCGTATAGAGGGTTATAGCGATGTTGATTATCTGGCTGAATCTCTTTTTGAACCGGCCTTATATGTCGTGGAGGGATTTAATCCTATCATGACGCCATCGAATAAAGCACCTATTAGCTTAACACCGCAGGAAACATTAGCGGTTATTGCTTATCTTCAAAGTTTAGGGGGCACTCCCTCGGTGACGATGAAGACGAAATTAAAGTACTCTGAAGATGCGACGGTGACTCCGGCACCAGCAACCGTATCAAGCAGCGATGCCAGTGCGGTTTCTTATGACAATCTCAGCGGGGAAGAGCTATTTAATAAGTATGCGTGTATGGCCTGCCACAGTTTGACGGATCCGATCCAACTGATTGGCCCAAGCCTCTATGATGTGGGAAATAGATTAAGCAGGGCGGAAATCTATGAATCCATTATCGATCCCGATGCCGTGGTCAACGAGGGTTATGTTAAAGGAGTAATGGGAATTACCCTCGAAGGTGCCGGATTTGATAGTAATGTTACACCCCAGCAACTGAGAACGATGGTGGAATTTCTATCGGAGAAAAAGGGCAGTTAGATGAAATTTCTTATTATACCCCTGGTCTTATTTATTTTATTTGTCATTTATTTATTCAGCAGATCAAAAAAACTCGCCTTGTTTAACGCCCTCTTTTGGGTAATTGCCTGGTGGATTGCTTTTTATGTGATTTTTAAAAACGCGATTTCACCTCCGCTTCCATCCTCCATCGTCCAGATGTTTATGGCGATTATTACGATTGCGCTTTTCTTTTATATCACCGCGGATACTCAGCGATTAAAGGAAACTATCCACCCGATTATTCAATTTCTCGTAAATCGAAAATTTACCCTGCCCCTGGGATTAGTAATTATCATCATTCCCCTGCTCGTGGCCGGAAAAGTTTATTTAGGTTCTCAGGTAGAAATTGTGGCCCCGGTATTTGGGAGGAGTATCCATCCCGCGCCGCCTACGGAAATTAATTTTCAGGGCAGACCATTATTACTCAATGAACTTGAAAATCCTTATCGTCATCTGGAGACAGAAAATCCTGCTGCTTTCCAGGAACACGTTGAAACTGGCCGTAAAGTGTATTACAATAATTGTGTCTATTGCCATGGGGACACGCTCGACGGGAAAGGAAATTTCGCCCATGGATTCAATCCCATTCCTGCCAATTTTGCTGACGTCGGTACCATTGCACAATTGCAGGAATCCTATGTTTTCTGGCGTGTAGCTAAGGGAGCCCCCGATCTCCCCGACGAATCAGGACCCTGGAGTTCTGCCATGCCTGCGTGGGAAAAATTTCTTACTGAAGATGAAATTTGGGATGTCATCCTTTTTATTTACGACTTTACCGGGCACAGGCCAAGGGCGCGAGTGGAGCATCATTAATCTTGAATGGGTATAATGAAATCAGGCATGCAATTATCTAAGAATAGTAGACTCTTACAGCTGTCATTTGTCCTCACGGTTATAGGTTTTTTTACAGGTAGTATCCTCTACTCCGGCGAAGTAAACCTGGGGACGGAAACGGAGCGCGAAGAAGGTAAAAAATTGTATTTAAATTATTGCGCCCACTGCCATGGGGTTGATGGTGACGGTGAAGGGAGCGCGATGCGGTATTTTCATCCCAAACCGAGAGACTTTACCGGGGGGAAATTTAAACTGCGCAGCACCGAAAGCGGCGAACTCCCAACCGATAATGATATTATTCAGGTAATTCAAAAAGGGATGCCATACACCGGTATGCCTGCGTTCCCTGATTTTAATGAGGAAGAATACCAAAACCTCGCCTATTATCTTAAAACATTTAATGACGATTTCACCGACCCGGATTTTATCGTTGATCCGCTCAGCTTTCCTAAAGCGCCACCCTACAGTGAAGAATCGGCTTTGAAGGGAAAGGAGATTTATACTATCAATGAGTGCAATGGCTGCCATGGTGAGTCTGGGCGAGCCGATGGGATATCGGCCTCTACGCTGGAAGACGATTTCGGTGATATAAAATACCATATCCGCCCCGCTGATTTGACAAAAAAATGGACATTCCGACGAGGACCAACGCGCGAGGATATGTACCGTGCTTTTACTACCGGGTTGAATGGAACGCCCATGCCTTCTTATAAAGATTCTATAACCCCAGAAGACCGGTGGCATCTGGTGAATTATATTTACTCACTCTCCGATCGTGTTGAACCGAATTATTCTACAACCGTAATTGCCGAGTATACAGAAGAGAAGATAAACCTTTCAAAAGGTAAATCACTATTTGAAAATAGCGAAGTAGCGTTTTTTCCTGTCGTCGGGCAAGTGATCGAACCCGGGCGTGAGTTTTTTCCGTCTGCCAATGCCATCGAAGTGAGGGTGATCTACAATCAGGATGATATTGCATTTATGCTTTCCTGGAATGACATGAAAGCTGAAGTTGAAGGGAGTAATGCTCCAGACATAGCGGTTGAGAAAAATCATCTCGATAAGCCGGAGACTCAGATGAAAACACGGGTCGTTGAGGACCGCGGAATAACGTATTCGGATGCGGTTGCATTACAACTTCCCAGTGTCATGCCCGATGGGTTTAAAAAACCCTATTTTCTTTATGGCGACAACAAAAATACCGTAGATATTACCTTTCTTGATCTGGCCGATGAAAATGAAGTAAAGCGTTACACCGGTTTTGGATATGATCGGCTTACCCTGGTAGAAAACAATGATGCATCTGCTGTCTCTAATTACGATAACGGTGAATGGTCAGTTATTATCAAACGCAATCGGAATTTGGGTGCTGAAGAGGGTCTATCCTTTGTCGAAGAGACCTTTATACCGCTATCGTTTTATGTATGGGATGGCTTTAACAGTGAACGCGGCATTGATAGCAGCATTAGCTCGTGGTACAGCCTTTATTTAAAAGCCTCGGAAGAGGAATCTCCTATAATCCCCATGATTAGTTACGGTTTCCTTGCCCTCTTTATAGAATTAATCATAGTTTTTCTCATGAGGAGGAAATTTTCCACGGCTTGAATCGGCGGAAAATATACTGAATTAATCCTGGATTGCCTGTCGGGCTGCTTTCGAGGCCTGCTCCGAAGCGCTCGTGAGAAACATCGAATCAGCACCCGAGGCCAGCATATTAAATCCGATTGAATGACAATATTTTATAAGCTCTGGGGAGTGGGCGGGCATAACCGAGAATTTACCGTGTTTATTACTTGCTTGAGCTACTGCCTCCATATCTTTTCCTAACGTTTCTTTTGTGCGTGGAATATCCATGGAGACACCACGCCGTAAGAGGATGTCATCGGGACCAAGAAACAGGGCATCGATGCCATCAATCGCGGCGATGGATTCCGCATTTTCCACCGCCCCCGGTGTTTCGATCTGGGCAATGACGAGGGTGTCTTCATTCGCCGTTTGAGAAAACGAACGGCTTTTCCTGTCAATTATACGGCGTCCACCGAAAGATCGCTCTCCGAGGGGGGGAAACTTCGCGGCACTAACAATAGCTTTTGCCTCTTCTACGGTATTAACAAGGGGGACAATAATGCCGTCTGCGCCAGCATCGAGGACCATTCCAATAAATCCCGCTTCATGTGAGGGAACGCGTGCGATTGCCGGTAATCCCATGAGTTCACAGACTCTAATCAGATTCAATATCTCCTGGTAGGCGAGTTGCCCGTGTTGTCCATCGATCCACACCCAATCCCAATCATTGCCGATTCGCTCAAGGATGCCGGGTGCTGGATAACCAATGGCAAAATCGAACTGCGTTTCTCCCGCTTTTATTTTTTCTACAAATTCTTTCATCATAGTTTCCATCTATGTATAGCCATAATACTAAACGCAATCCCAATCATGATTCGGGCCCCATTAATTCAGTTATCTGTTTTTGTGACCACGCAGTATTCAGTATAACTTTGGATTTTTTTTAATCCGAGTTTTTCGAGAAAGTAAAAATCAACTTCATGAGTGGAGAGTTTAGGAATATCTATCAATGGACTTATTGAGGTGGATACATATTTTATGAGGAGACCCAGTAACATCGGGCCCTTTTCTTTGCTTTTACACCCGAGTCCCAAAATAGTTACCGGTGATTGCTGACTGACATTAGCGGACTCGTCTTCAATGTAGAATAGATAGGCGGCAATTCCATCCATGTCCGGTATGCCTAACCCTTTGATTTCTTTTTTTCGATTAATGAGCGTCTGCGTTCTTCGTTCCCATGCCAGCAGGGTTTCATCACTCTGATTATTTTCCCCTGTTTGTGTCAGGTAACGATCTCCAGGATCTTCAACTTCAACCGGGATGATCAATTCAGGCGATACTGGCGGGCTCAATGAAGTAGAGGCGGTAAAGTCACAATAATTCCGGTGCGCTTTAAAATCCAGTTTCCCGAAAAATTTACCTAAGTCTTCTCGATTATCCGGGATAGCGACGGTCAACGCTGGTGGCCCCAGCACTGCCATTTTATCTTTGAGGGAAGTTACGAGTTGGGGCCCGTAATTATGACCCTGGTAATCTGGTTGGAGGCCCAATCTTAATATTAACGAAGAGACATTCCTTTTCGCCGTTATCAGGACGCCAACTGGAACATTATTTTCCAGGGCGAGCATGCATGAACTGGCCCAAAGATTGAGATGCTTCACTTCCCTTTTAAATCCCTCTAAAGTGAGGGGAGGGACATGGGGAAAATGAATGTCGTAACACCGGTTTACGGCTTCGACAAGTAATGGAATATCATCAGGACGACAAAACCTGAATGAGGGCATGCCTGATCAAAGGTCGGAACGTTTACTTTCAAGTTCCGACATGACACTGACTTCATTAAGGTTTTCCTTGGGCGGTTGATCGTGAGGATAATCATTCACCTCTTCACTTCCATATTCCGGAGCGCCGCTCATTCTTGAATTACCGTTGCCGTTAGTCTGAGCGGTAATCATCTCTTCCATCATTTTACGCCCAATTTCGATTCCCTTTTCGACAAGTCCAATATCTATGGAAAAAGTTTTCTCTTCTAATGCGATGCTTTCAATTCGCTCCTGTACTTTGTCACGCATAAAGCCAGCGGGAACGCGCAATATGCGCTCCGAGGCTTCCGCGGTCCAATCATAAACCGATTTTAAAGGGGTCCCTTTTTTGTCCCTCGCGATTAACTTGATCCCATCGTTGAAATCATTCTCAACTGAAGACGCGGAGTTGCTGGATGATGCCGTAAGGTTATGTTCTTCCAGGCTGTCTTCATGTCCCAGCTCTTTAATTATTTCCTCTGCGAATTCTACGGTTACTGCGTTCAAACGTCGCATCCTGGCCGCTTTTTCAATATAAGCTTTGGCCCGTCTTTTCTGGTAGTTGTCCTTGATCGCTGGTAACAGCTTGCGCGCTTCTTTGGTCCAGGAGAGTTTTCTCCCGTCGTACGAGGTTTCTTCGTTCGATCCTCCCTCTGATTTTATAATATCATCAATAATTTTCGGAGTAATCACCTCAAAGTTTGTTGATCCGCACACCGCACACTTAATCGGGTTTTCCTCTTTAGCCGTCATCCCACAACTTTTACAGATGGCGGTGTTCCCTTTGCGTGCCATATTAAAGGCCAGGGTTTCTGCGAGTTTATCAGTCGCTTTCGCTGCCTGTTTCGGCATGAAGCGATCCATCGCTTCATCGATCAAAGAGTTGGTCACGACACTGTGACCCTTTTCCACGGCGAGCCGTAGGATCCCGGTGCGCGCGATACCTTTTACGAGAGGGGGAACTCGGGTCATACGTTCTTCGGCTTCCTGGGTCCATTGAATACTCTCTTCCGCTTTGCGGTCGAGTTCCGGGTAGACCAATCGTGAATTGAGGAGCACATCACAGGGAGCTATGCGCAATAAGTTATCTGTGTTACTCCCCAAACCCGTGTCTTCGAGATCGCTATGGACCCCAATCCTACCGACGATCAGCAGCCAGGGAGGATTTTTACGCGTGTAGTCCAATATTTTCTGAAAAGCTTTTCCGTCGAGAAGCACTTTTTCTGCTTCGAGGCCTTTTTCTTTCAACATCTTTTCCGCAACTTCAAGATGGGACTGATAGATTTGAGCCAGGCCCGTATCAATAATTTCTTCATGTAATTGGTTTTGTTCTTCAAACCGGAAAACTTTAGCCGCTTTATCAGTGAGGACATCAACGATCCCATTAAAGACCATATAATGGAGATAAGGGTCATATACACCGATGAGCGTAATTTTTTTATTAAATTCTTTCGCCAGTTCAACCGCGGTCATGAGTCCACCAAATGACTGCGGACTGCCGTCCACCCCCACAAGAATCGTATCGCGCTCCGGCTCATCATCTACGGGGAGATGTTTTACCACCCAGATATCGCCTTTCCCGTGCCGGGTCACGCTCTGGCAAACTGCGCCAATCTGACTGTCTTTCGTTTTTCCAATACCCTTAATCCCCAGGACGGTAAGGTCGTATTCGGAAGCTTCCATATCTTTCAAAATCTGCTCATGGTGCTTCCCGTCCATCATCTTCTTCTCTAATTCCAGGCCCGCTTCTTCGCAGTGTTTGTCCATTTCAGTGAGATAACAATCGGAAATCAGCTTTAATCCCATGGTGATTAAGCTGTCGTGAATTTTCCGCTGCCTTTCCAATTCGGTCTCCTGGAGGTATTCATCGGGCAGGGTGAACTCCATTTGCTTGAATCGATAATCATGCATTTTTGCGGCATAGACATGATTGCCCGTTAATCTGGAGTTATATTTTTTACCAACCTCGACCGCGACACTAATTGCCTGGTTAGAATAGTCTGAGTTATCTACAGGGACGAAAATCGATTTAAACATGTATTTTACCTGACGCTGCTATTGATTTTTAAGGTTTAGGAAACGAACTTTTCAGTCAATTTCACCATCTGAATTATTTACTTAGATGTCAATGAAATGAGAAACTAATCCATGATTTCTCAAACCACTTTTAGCGTTTCCCAAAAACTTTTGGAGTCGGCATCTTACTGCGTATTTCAGTGAGCACTTCACCCGTCACTCTGTTTATATTATTTTTCAAGCAATAGCTTTCGACGGACTTTTTTACCATTCCGCGGACAAATGCGGGGATTTCTTTCATGCGTTCTTTTGCCTCGAATTCCCATTCAATTGATCCGGAATTATCCAGGTCGTGGGGGAGGCCATATTCCATTCCGGGACGGTTATTGATTGCCTCCTTTGAATACTTTCCCGGGGTGTAATCACAGAGCGGATCTTCGGCCATATAATCTCCGGTGACCCCATAAGCGCGGGCGCGGCACCCGCCACAAACACCGTTAAATTCGCAGGTCCCACAACGGTCGCCAAGATTGTTTCTTTGACGGATTTTTAAAAATAAATCCGATTGGTTCCAGATCTCCTCCATCGTTTGATCCTCTAAATTGCCACCGAAATCGGGGAGATAAGGACAAGGGGTCATGTCTCCATTGGGACGTATGCCCATGTACTGGGTTCCGGCCGGACAGCCACCCGCACCCCCGGTGAATGATTTTAAAAACCTGGAGTCAGGATCTTCCTCATAAAGGTGTTTTGCGTAATGAGGCGCGCACTTGGCATTGGTAATCATTTTCCCCTCATATTTTTTCTGGACTAGAGAAAGGGTCGTTAAGACCGCATTGTATTGATCGGGGCTGATATCAGAAACAAACTGTCCGCGCCCTGTAGGCACTAAAAAATAGAGGTTAAAAACTTTGGCCCCCATTTCTTCATAAGCGAAATCGGCTATAACTTCAATCTTACCAAGATTATGTTTTCCCACCGTCGTTTGGACTATAAAAGAGAGACCTGTTTTATGTAATACCTTTGCCCCATTAACCGTGTTTTCCCAGGCGCCTTTTACCCCGCGAAACCGGTCGTGGAGTTCGGGGTCGAGAGCGTCAAGCGAGAGTGACAGTCCACGCAAACCGCTTTCTTTTAATATCCCGGCCAGGTTTTCTGTAATGAGAACACCATTGGTTCCACAAACTACCCAAAGTTCCTTTTCACTGCCATATTTAATGATTTCGAGGATATCTCTCCGCAGCAACGGCTCGCCTCCGGTGAGAATAGTTAATGCTTCAGGGGCAAAGTCAGCGATCTGATCAATGATCGTCTTACATTGTGCGGTGTTAAGTTCGCTGCGATCAGAAAATCCATCGGTGCTTAACCGGCGAACATCCTTTCCCCCCGCGTCGAGATAACAATGCTCACATTTTAAATTACACCGGTTTGTCAAATTCCACGATATAACATATGGCCGCTGGAATTTATTGTTAGATGCTTCGTTTAACATTGTTTAACAATTAATCGATGTGATGCAGGATACTGGATACATGATGCAAGTATTATGAATCAGGTTTTATGCTTTTCTATAACAGATTCTCTAAACCTATATATCTTGGCTCCCAATACATCGTAATCACACTTTATAGCTTCAAAATTCTCAATCTTGAGTGAACCTGTTTCAAAAAGTAAGTCTAAATGCGTTCTTGTCTCGTCACATGATGCTATCGCATAAATTAAGAATTTTAGAAAATCATTTTTATACAATCTTCTGCCATACCCTTCTACAATATTTGTAACTATGGATTTCGATGATCGCCGTATTTGACTTCCTTCTTCATACATTTCGAAATTAGGAAGTTCATTGATTGTAATCTTATGTATTTTAACTGCTAGTTGCTTTGACAAATTAAAAATCTCAAGATCCTTATAAGATTGTTTGTTCGTATTTATCACTGATTATTTTCATTCAATATTGAACATGCATCCCGCATCCTGCATCCTGCATCACATTTCAAATTCTTCTTTCGCGCGATCGAGGCATTCTTCGTTGACTTGAGTGAAACCATTTTCACGGGCGAATTTTTCTATGCCCTTTTTTGCCATGGGGCGGGCAAATTCAGGAATTTTCTGTAATCGGACCATCGCTTGTGCCGTCCAATTAATTTCACTATTATCGTCATCATTACTTTCCACCGTGTCCATCATTGCGTCGCGTGCCATCTGGGAGAATGGACATTTAGAAGCGGGTTCAGATTTGACCTCGTTGATGTCGCCGCTTTCATCCAGCGTGATCCCCTGAGATTTGGACACCGTTTCTCCGCCGATTTCTACTCCCATCGAGGTGACCATCTGGGTTTCGAAAGCATTAGTGAGCATCGCGATTTCAATCAGGCACTCCGGACATTCGTAGCGAATAGAGAGGGAGCCATGATCATCCGGTTTTAAGGGTGCTTCGCTTTTTACCAGTTTCATCTGGGTATTACAGGATGTGCATAAGAATTTCATGGTCAGGCCTCCAAGGTATTAATTATTTTTTTTGCGATATTTTGGAGAGAAATGTTAGTGGGGGAATCACCGGTGCATTCGGTAATCGTTCCACGATCACAATGTTCTGCCACCGCTGGATCAAAGGGGACAGTGCCCAGTAAGGGAACATCCCATTTCGGATTACCCGAGGGGAACAACGGTTTGATTTCATCAGAGTCCGCGCAGTAATAGCCACTCATGTTTTCTATATACCCGATTATGGGAGATGCCGTTTTACTAATGGCCACGACTGAGCGAGTGACAACACCTTGAGAAACTTCAGAGGGAATGGTGATGATAATGAAGTTAGTTTTATCACCAAAGAATTCTGCAAACTGAAAGCATCTTTCAGCGCCGGGTGGAAGGTCAATAATAAGAAAATCCAATTTCCCCCAGTCAGTATCAGCGAGGAAATCGGAGAGGGTAGCAAATTCTTTTGTCGCCCGCCAGACATGGGAATCGCCGCTAGCCACACTTTTAAAGTCTACAGCTTCCGTTTCCGGCACGAGGGTTCCGAATGATATAACACCAATGCCTGACCTGGTTTTTGGAACAACGAGACCATTTTCTCCCGGGATGAGTGGAGCCTCGGTGAGGCCCGCGAGGCGAGCCAGGGCCGGACCGTTGATGTCGGCATCAAGGAGGGAGACACTATTTCCTAATCCGTTCAGAGTGGACGCGAGATACATCGTAATTGTGCTTTTACCTACGCCACCCTTACCGGAACCGACGGCGATGATGTGTTTAATGCCAGCGAGATTTTTTTCGATTTTGGCTTTGTGGGATACGACCTGACCCATAATGTCAGAACCCCCGTCTCCTCTGAGATCGGAGTAAGATTTTATATCACTCGAGTCACCCATTTAATTAATCAGGTTGTGTGTTGATTCTATATAATTGTGTTTCTAATCGCAGATTTTACCGAAATAAACATTGGCATCGAATTCTATCGACACAACTTAAATATATTAATTGTTTTTTGATATGCGGTTACAACTTTATCTTAAGTAAATTTAAGTTAATAACATGCTTAGCTATAGTCTGTTAAAAACATTTCATCTTACAGGAATCTTTCTTTTTTTGACGGCCCTATCGATACTGTTTTTCTCCGATAAATATAGCCGTCTTTTTAAAGTAATTTCTCATGTGTCATTGCTCGTTATTTTGATTACCGGATTGGGATCGGTTGTCCATTTAAGTATTGGAGTACCGCCATGGGTGATAGGAAAATTTATACTTTGGCTTGTATTATCCTTTGCCGGGATTTTTGCAGCCACGAAGTTGAGAAAGTATCGCTTAACGGCTTATATCATACTAATATTTCTCGCTTCCACTGCCGCCTTCCTCGCGGTCCATAAACCATTTTGAATTTGGAACTCAGGAACTGGGTGTTTGCATTTAAAATACAGGGTATAAAAAGAAGGTGCGCCTTTTTTATAATAATCCAGGTGGACGCGACAACACGCGTCCCTCCGGAATAAAGTATAGTGGGAGGGCCACGCGTCGTCGTGGCCGTATAAAAATAATGGACTGTCTGTACACACCGTTTTTCCCGGTCATGCTGCATCCCCGACAACTCAACTTCAACTACCCTGAGTTCCAAATTTAAATTACGTCGTTAATCGTTAATTCTTAAATACACTCAATAAATCAATTTTGGTGTGATAAATGCGTAAGTTCCTGTAAGATGTCATCGGGTGTCCATTCATTTCCCTTGTAGATCTTAATCAGTATACCCGAGGCGTCGATAATAACGGTTCTCAAGTTGTGCGTAATGTCCACTGCCTCACCACCGTCCTGAATGATCGTGAATCCAAATTGTTCAGCGAAATTTATGATACTTTCACGATCACCGGTAAGAAAATTCCAAAACGCATAGTCCGCCTGCAATGCGTCACCGTGTTTTTTCAGCACTTCAGGGGTATCGAAGACGGGATCTAAACTGATCGATAATAATTTTGTTTTATGACTTAAGTCTCCAGCTTTCTTGAATTCTTCCTGCAATGTATTGAAGTGAAGATCCATGAGAGGACAAAAATTGGGTAAGGGGCAACGGGTATAAGTAAAAGTTAGAATAAGATTATTACCTCGAAAGTCCCCTAATTTACGTGAGTGATTATCCTGGTCAATAAAGGTTGCGTTGGGAATGACATCGCCTTTCTTGAGTAGCGGGACGCCGCTTGTAGGATGCTTCAAGGGTTCAATGCTGATGGGCTCATCGAAACCGGTTTTTACGAGATCCGTGAGGTAGGCTTCTTTTTGTGTCACTACAAGTTTGGCCTCAATAATGTCCCCGGGCATTCTTCCCTCAAGTAAGGTGACATCTTTAACTTTAAAAGGCATGGTCATGGCGGGCATGAAGCCTGGTATTTCTTCATGTCTAATCGTGATTTCATTATTCAAAGAATAAATGGAAATTACCTGACCGCGCAGATCGTAGATGACTTCTCTAGGGGCGGGACGGCAGGATATACAGAGGGCGAAGAGGATAATTATCGAAATAAATAAGCGATGCGTAGATAGCATTATAATAAATCGACTAACCCGGGAGGAAGCGCTGTTCCCCGCGCGATTAGCAATAAAAATTCTATTCAGTGGGTGCTGAGGGACCAGCCGTTATTATGCAAATTATCAAATATCACTGGACTCGCTTAACGGCGTAAATAACAGTTTTACATCGGGATCGGGGTGGGGGATTGCTGAAAGCAGCATGCGGGTGTAAGCGTGCTGCGGATTTTCAAAAATAGTTTCTGTATCTTCTATTTCTACAAGTTTTCCCCGATGCATAACGGCAACGCGGTTGCTTATATGTCGCACTACGCTGAGGTCGTGAGCGACAAAAATATAGGTTAAATTTAATTCTTCCTGAAGGTCTTCAAGCAAATTAATTACCTGGGCTTGCACCGAAACATCTAGCGCTGATACTGCTTCATCGGCGACCACTAATGAAGGGCGCATGATGAGAGCGCGAGCAATGCCGATCCGTTGTCGTTGACCACCACTGAATGCATGGGGATAACGTTGCCGGTGTTCCGGTTTCATTCCCACTTTGACGAGCATATCATCAACGCGATCGATCAATTCCTTGCCCTTGGCCAATTTATGGATAAGCAATGGTTCACCCACTATATCTCCTACTGTCATCCGTGGGTTGAGGGAGGAAAAAGGATCTTGAAAGATCATTTGCATTTGGGTGCGCAAAGGTTTGAGTTCACTTTCCGTTAATTTAACTAAATTGATCGTTTTTCCGTTGGTTCTGAAAAGAGCTTCCCCGCTTGTCGGTATGAGTGCGCGCAGAAGGGTTCGCGCACAGGTGGTTTTACCTGACCCACTCTCGCCAACCAACCCGAGTGTTTCCCCGGGATTGAGCTTGAAACTGACATCGTCGACAGCCTTAACAACATCTATCTGTTTTCTTCCAAAACCCTGGCTGTAAACCGGAAAATGTTTACTGAAATGGGTTACTTCGAGTAAAGGTTCTATAGTCCTGTCATTCATACGCTGGTTGACTCCTTATAATTTCTCACACCGCAGCAGGCTACCTGACGACCATTGGGCAAGGTCTCCATGACCGGGTTATCTCCTACGTCACAGATGCCGGGAATCGAGTCCGGACAACGCGGGTGAAAGGGGCACCCCGTAGGTAGATGGGTCAGTGATGGCACGTTGCCCATAATCGAGGATAGCCGAGCCTGTTTCGTTTCATTTCTTGGCAACGACTTTAAAAGCCCAGCGGTATAGGGGTGGAGGGGGTCTTTTAAGACTTCACGTACCGAAGCCTGTTCGACCAGTCTCCCCAAGTACATAACCGCGACGTCATCAGCAATCTGTGCTACAACGCCCAGGTCGTGGGTGATAAATATTACGGAGGTCCCCCGGTCTCGCTGTAAATTTTTGATCAATTCAAGAATCTGAGCCTGGATCGTGACATCGAGTGCGGTTGTCGGCTCATCGGCGATAAGCACTTCAGGTTGGCAGACTAAAGCCATGGCGATGACTACGCGTTGGCGCATACCACCACTGAATTCGTGTGGATATTGTCGAAATCGGCGTTCTGGTTCAGGGATGCCAACTTCACCAATCATATCGATGGCTCGTTTTTCGGCCTCCTTTACCGTGACATTCTGGTGGAGGAGAATTGCCTCACATATCTGGTTGCCGATGGAGTGGACCGGACTGAGAGCCGTCATGGGCTCCTGGAATATCATACTGATGAGGCCACCTCGCACATCGTAGAGGGTGTCCGACTTTGTGTTTAATGCAGTTATCTCTATGGACTTACTGTTTTTCGGATAGAGAGTAATTTTACCGCCAGCAATCTGCCCCGGTTTCTGAATCAAGCGGAGTATGGAAAAAGCAGTTACACTTTTTCCACACGCGCTCTCCCCTACGATGGCGAGAACTTTACCTCGCTCCAACGAAAAGGTCACGCCATCCACTGCGGAGAGGACGCCCTCTTCTGTCGTGAATGTAACTTTGAGGTCTTCGACACTCAAAACAATTTCTTTTTCTTCGTTTTGTATCATCTTATCAGTTGGTATGAGAAGAGTAGGGATCGGCGGCGTCGCGGAGGCCGTCACCCATAAAGTTAAATGCGAGGACTGTTAGGATTATGGATATTACAGGCATAAGAAGCCACGGGTAATTGGCTACAACTTGCAGATTCATGCACTCCTGGAGCATGACCCCCCAACTCACAATGGGCGGACGCAGCCCCAAACCTAAAAAACTCAAAGCCGTCTCCCCGAGGATCATGCCGGGGACACTCAAGGTCAGGGTCACAATTATATGGCTGGTAAACCCGGGCAGCAGATGACGGAATATTATACGCGCGTGGCTGGCCCCTAAGAGATAGGCTGCGACGGCATAATCTTCTTCACGCAGTGATAGGATTTTTCCGCGAACTACACGGGCGAGTCCTGTCCAGGACAGAAGGCTGAGGACAATAGTAATAGCAAAATAGACTCTTAATGCCGGCCAGTCGCTAGGCATAATGGCCGCGAGGGCGAGCCATAACGGTAATTGGGGAAAGGCGTTTACGATTTCAATGGTGCGCTGGATTAAGTTATCGACATGGCCGCTGATATATCCGGATATGCCACCGATTGTAACTCCCAGGATAAATGTGATGACAATGGCTACGATCCCGATGGAAAGACTGATGCGGGAGCCGTAGACAATACGGCTGAAGATATCGTGGCCAAATTTATCAGCGCCGAGAAAATAGAAAGTTGGCAGTGATGTTTCCTCTTCACTAACGGGAGCCTGGTAAGCTTCGTGATCTACCCCCAGGAATCGGCGTTCCATCGGGATCATGCCCCATAATTTGTAGGGTTCGCCTTTCACAAAAAATTTCAAGGGAATGAAATCATTTTTTTGTTCGATGTAATATTTTTTAAAAGTAATTGGATCGATATTGCGATGCATGGCCTTGACGTTGACGCCATGGGTAAAATTAAACTGGGGCAATTGTGGGGGACAATAAGCATGATCGAGATCGCGCCAATCCCTTCCATAGGGCGCGAAAAATTCCGCAAAGATAGCCATGAGGTAGAGCACAATTAAAACGTAGAGTGAAGCCACCGCCAATCGATGCTTGGAAAAACGCAAACGGATAAGTTGCCACTGGGAGAGAGTTGCGGTGCTCTGTTCTATCAGCTCATCATCACCGTTCAGAGGGAGGGGTGGTGTTTCAATATCTGCCACAATTAACGACTACCTCCTTCCATGCGTATTCGGGGATCGAGCCACATGAGCAAGAGGTCACTGCACAGGGTGCCTAAGACCCCGAGCAAGCTGAGAACCATAAGCATCGAGCCGGCCAAATACATATCTTCCTTCATCAGGGCATCGAGCATTAACGGCCCCACCGTGGGAAGACTGAGGACCATGGCGACAATCGCGCCCCCGGAGACTAATGAAGGGAAAATTCCCCCGATTCCCGAGATAAATGGATTTAACGCTAAACGCACCGGATATTTCATTAAAAGCTTAAACGGTCGCACTCCCTTGGCCATAGCTGTTATGACATAGGGTTTTCTCAACTCGTCAAGCAAGTTGGCTCGCATAACGCGTATCATACTCGCGGTTCCCGTGACACCCAAAACCACAACAGGCACCCAGATGTGCTGTAAAAGGTCAATTATTTTACCTCTGGTCCATTCTGGTTGGACTGCATATTCAGGTGAAAACAGGCCTGAGATATTAATGCCCAAGTATTTACCGCTCCAGTACATAATAATTAAGGCGAGGAGAAAACTCGGGACGCTCATCCCGATAAAGCCAATCAAGGTGATTAAATAGTCGCCAAGGGTATACTGGCGAATTGCCGAAAAGATACCAATAGGCAATGCGACCACCCAGGTAAAGAGGATCGTCCCAAGGGAAATGAGAAAAGTGAGAAGCATGCGATCGCCTACCACTGCATTGATCGTATTCTGGTTCTCCATCGACAATCCCATATGTCCCTGCAGCAAACCCTGATCTTTTTTTTCGAAAGAGGTAAACCAGTTAAGACCGAGCCAGCGGATATACCGTTCAGTAATGGGTTTATCAAGATGAAAAATCTCGCTCAGCTCTTTAATCTCAGCAATGGAATTTTCTCCGCCTTTCAGCTGCATCACCAGGATTTTGGTTTCGATGAAATTGCCCGGAGGTAGCTGGATAATAACAAAAGAAATCACCGAGATGATGAGAAGGGTAGGAATCAAAATGAGCAGCCGCCTTCCGATGTAGGGATGCCGAACTCCCAGCAGTATAATTCCACAAACGATGATACCGACAAACAAGTGTCTGATCAATCTTACCAGGCGATTTGTGCTATTCGATTCGAGCGTGCCGGAAACCAGACCGTAAGGAGCAGGTGTGATTTCGATCAGTTCTTTTTTGATTTGTGAAATGGCTCCAGGCGAATGATATGGCTCTTCAAAGTAATAGGTTTCTATTCCAGCTTGTGACGGTGGATGATAACGATTGCCATAGAATGCGTTGCGCGGAACATTTTTAAACCCATTTTTAACTACCACCGGGTGCGGTGGCGCGGTGGCAATATTAATCGACCAGACATTTTCCGCGGCGATATAGAACACTTTATTGAAAATCTTACGTTGGGCTTCACGCGTGGATTCACCGTAAGCTGCGTCAATGAGTTTCATCGATAGCCGTAAGGGATGATCATTCGGTGGTTCGATGCCTCCGAGTTGAGTGGCTCCAGGATTGCCTGAAAGTCCATCTCTATTATACCAGGTAAAATAGCCGAAAGCTTGGAGTGAGGTTAACGCGGCAAAACGTTCTGGTCCCATGATCGGATTGTATTCGCTCTCCGTGGCCCAAATAGAAAATTCAAGTTTGCCTGATTGTTGTTCTACTTGAAAAAGAGAAAGCGCTGGCTGGTGTCGGATGGCGCGAATGCCCACGCGGCTCCAATCCCCGATGATGAGCTCCGTCGGCCCTTCGTCTTCCCCTTGCGGCACGGAATAATGCCAGGCCATGCGCGTGCCATCCTTAAATGTACGGTAGCCTTCGGTATCGCGCCGGGTGAGGCCTATCGCATCGAGCAATTGATTAGCTCGATCGGGCGCATACTCGGTGAAACTTTTATGAAGTTTTTCATGGTGGAAAAACGATTCCCTGCCGGGCGATAGCTGTGCCGGTTCTCCTACTCCATTGTAAACAATTTCGATGATTTGCCGGCGATTAATGGCGAGGGAGAGCGCCTGGCGGAAGCGTTTGTCATTGAGAAGATCATGTTTCATTTGGGTAACCGGATTATCAGGGTCTACCAAAAGGTTAAGATTCGGGTAAATAAGGTAGCGTGAGCGTGTTGCCGGAAACCAGTGATAGACTTCGTAATCACTTGTTTCGCGTTGTGACATGAGCAGGGTGTAGTAGAAATCCATAACAAAAATTTGAAAAGTGATTGCTCCGTTAGATGCCGCTATGGGTATCAATCTGTAGTTTTTAAGATCGTAGTGTAACCGGTCCACATAAGGGAGCTGATTGCCTTTGGTATCGACTGCCCAGTAGTAGGGATTACGCACAAATGTATGGGGCGGGTTAGCTTTATAAGTGCGGTAGATCCAGGGCCAAAGCCGTGGATGTTCCGGGTTGTTCCATTGTTTCAATGATGCGTATAGGGCATTGCGCGAAGGCAACCTGCTTTCTTCGAGGGTAGCCTCAATTAACGCTTCATCGCCGAGTAGAGGATGGTATTTTTCCAGGTAATGGCGAGGTAAGTTGAAAATAAGGGCTCGAGCCAGGCGTTCAAGAAACGCTCCGTAGGGTTGAGGAAAAACAAATTTTACCGTGTAATCATTGATTTTAACAATCTCCCCTGCCATCCCCCCTACTTTCATCCAATCCGGAGTCACACCACCAAATATTTCATCATTAGTTGTATCCTCCCACCAGAATAGAATATCGTCGGCGGTAAAAGGGTGACCATCGGACCACTTCATCCCTTTGCGCAGGTAAAAGGTCCATTCCTTCAAGTCGGGACTGGATTCCCAACCTTTAGCTATGTGAGGCACGATCGGGTAACCGAGCGGAGACCAGCGAACGAGCGTGGACCCGGAATAGAAGCTTTGGATGATACTCATATCGTTGTAGGATCCTACTACTTTGAACCAGGTGCCGCCGTATTTACCAATACCTTCCACCCCTTTGAGAACCAAAGGTTCAGATCCTACGCGTTCAACGACCCGAGGTAGTTTGCCTTCATTCGCCAGTTCATTAAGGATAAGTGACTCACCTCTTGGGTACCACGGAGCAGATTCTCCCACGCCGTAGTCGACATTCTGCTGTATTGTAAAAAGGTCATCCTCGGTAAAACTGACGTCCCGTAATTTTTTCGTATAGTCAATCACCTCTGCACTATAGCGAAGAGGCTCTTCTTCCAGATCCGGTTTTAATACATCTCCCCAAAAATAAATAAACAGGAATAAGAGACAGCCGGTGAGAACCGTGTACCCCAGAAAGGTGAAACTTTTTTTCATGCAAATTATTTATTAACAACGAATGAAGATAAATGACACGAATTATGTTAACGGCTGATTAATCGACAACGGGAAGTAATAATCCTCATCTGCTCCCGCTCTCCATTCGAATTCTTGGATCAAGCATAAGAAGCAGAAGATCACTGACAAGCGTGCCAAAGACGTCGAGCAGGCTTAGAACCATAAGCATGGATCCGGCTAAATACATATCTTCCTTCATCAGCGCATCAAGCATCAACGGTCCCACCGTGGGCAGGCTTAGAACCATGGCGACGATCGCGCCTCCAGACACTAATTGGGGAAAGATCACCCCGATCCCGGAGATAAAAGGATTAAGCGCGATACGCACCGGGTACTTCATAAGTAATTTGAATGGCCGCACCCCTTTAGCCATAGCGGTTGTTACATAAGGTTTATTCAGTTCGTCAAGAAGGTTGCCACGCATCACCCGTATCATGCTTGCTGTTCCCGAAATGCCCAAAACTACCACAGGCACCCAGATATGCTGTAAGAGGTCAATTATTTTACCCCGCGTCCATTCTGGTTGCACTGCATACTCAGGTAAAAATAGACCGGAAATGTTAATACCCAGATATTTACCGCTCCAATATAAGAGGAGCAAGGCGAGGAGAAAACCGGGGACGCTCATCCCGATAAAGCCGATGAAGGTAAATAAATAATCACTTGTCGTATACTGTCGAACCGCCGAATAGATTCCGATAGGGAAAGCTATTGCCCAGGTAAAAAGAATAGTGCCCAACGAGATGAGGAAAGTAAGGAGAATGCGATCACCGACCACTTCATTGACCGTGCTCTGGTTCTCCATTGACAATCCCATATGCCCTTGCAGTAAGCCCTGGTCTTTTTTTTCAAATGAGGTAAACCAGTTCAGGCCAAGCCAGCGGGCATAGCGTTCAGCGATGGGTTTATCGAGATGAAAAATCTCGCGCAGCTCTTTAGCTTCGTCAATAGAACTTGTGCCGCCTTTTAGCTGAAGTTCTAATATTTTGGTCTCGATATAATTTCCCGGCGGAAGCTGGATGATAATAAAAGATATCACCGAGATGATGAGTAGGGTTGGAATCATAATAAGCAGCCGCCTGCCAATATAGGGATGCCGCAACCCGATCATAATCATCCCACATATAAAAACGCCGATAAGCATGTGCTTAATAAGCCTTGCCAGTCGGATCTCCCTATTCAATTCACGATTGAATGAAGCCACGCTATGAGGAGCAGGGGTGACTTCAACCATTTCCTTTTTAAGCTGAGCAATGGCGCCAGGAGAATCATATGTTTCTTCAAAATAATAAGTTTCCATTCCCGCATGGGCAGGCGGACTGTAGAGCGCGCCATAAAAGGCGTTGCGCGGAACATTCTTCAATCCGTTTTTGACTACGACCAGATGCGGTGCCGGGGTTGCAATATTGATTGTCCAGAGATTCTCCGCAGCAATATCGAATACTTCATTGAAAATTATTCGTTGATCACCACGTGCGGTTTTGCTGTAAGCTTCATCAATGAGTTTCATCGATAACCGCAATGGATGATCTTTCGGGGGCGCGATGCCGCCGAATTGTGTGGCTTCAGGATTATCGTAATGCCCCCCTCTTATATACCAGTTATAATAGCCGTATGCCTGTTGTTGAGATAAGGCCATGAAATTTTCAGGGCGCACAATAGGATTGAATTCGCACTGCGCCGAATAAACGGTAAATTCCAGTTGGCGTGATCTAATTTCAACGGTATAAAGCGAGATCGTTGGCCGACGACGGATAGCGAGAATACCCACGCGGCTCCAGTCTTCAATGATGAGCTCAGTCGGCCCCTCGTCTTCCATCTCCGGCAGGGTATAATGCCATGCCATGCGCGTTCCGTCTTTGAAGGTGCGGTAGCCTTCGCCATCACGCCGCGTAAGTCCTATCTCGTCGAGTAATCTATTCGCTCGCTCGGGGTCATACTCGGTAAAACTTTTGTGTAGTTTTTCATGGTGAAAGAAAGATTCTCTGCCGGGTGATAACTGCGCCGGTTCTCCCATCCTGTTGTATACCGTATCGATGATTTGCCGGCGATTGATGGCGAAGGAAAGAGCCTGGCGGAAGCGTTTATCATTAAGAAGATCATGCTTCATTCGGGATACCGGATCATCGGGATCGATCAAAAGGTTGAGATTAGGATAAATGAGATAGCGCGAACGGGTTGCTGGAAACCAATGATATACTTCGTAATCTCCTTTAGCACGTTCTGACATCAGCAAGGTGTAATGAAGGTCCATGACAAATGTTTGAAAGGTAATAGCTCCATTAGCTGCTGCTATTGGCATAAGCTGCTGATTTTTTATTTCAAAATGCAAGGTAATTAATAGATTTGGGCTTGATGTTTAATACGCGCTTCAATCTAGACCCAACTCATTTTTAAGCTCATCAATTCTCTGCTTCGTCGAATCAATCTCTTCTATTAGCTGGCAAAGTTCTTCTTCGGAAGCCCAAGAAATTTCCTTACGCGCCCCACCTGTTCCTGGCACGAAATACAATAATTTCCCTCTTCCCACGGCGTAATTAAAGGGACGCTCGTCAAGCAGATTGCTAACCCCATCTATATAGTTTGCTTCATTGATCTTGCCTTTGATCTAAGGCATTTCAAGTGATTTTTTTGTTCTCCATGTTCGCGATACATTTTACCAATCTCACGATCTTTCTCTTCTTCTGTCATTGTATTAATTCCTTTCAATTCATCGCCATATTAAGGAATGCACTGAATCCGTCATTGCGTTCCCGTTGATTATACTTCCAGCATGCCTCAGCGATGTATAAAGGCATGTAAAGCTTTTTATAATGGTGGTGCTGACCAAACCAAGCACGTTTCAAGTGAGACCAAAACCCTTCTATTGAGTTGGTGTGAACATCACCGTCTACATAGCTCTCACTGTGATTGATAGTGACCCTAGCCAAGAGATTATCGAGAATCTTGTATGCGGGAAATTCATCGGTAACTAAGATAGTCTCATCAGCATCGGTTGCGCTGTTAATAAAACGTAGTACACCAAATCTGCTCAGATCATCGACAACTTTGGCTATAACTTTACCACCACGCTCTACCGCGCCTATAACAGGAGTTTTCTTGGTTCCCCTACCACGCTTTGGAAGGTCATCATCGTCCTTACTGCGTCGTGGCTTCCCACCGATATAAGTTTCGTCCATTTCAACTACACCATTCAGGAAACGACGCTCCTTGCTTGCTATAGCCGCACGAATACGCTGTTGCATATACCAGCAAGACATTTGATTTAGTTCCAGATCGCGAGCCAACTGGCAACTCGATAAGCTTTTCTTTGCATTTACCATCAACGCAATTGCAAGGAACCATTTTTGAAGCGGGACGTGAGTTCCCTGAAATACTGTCCCTGAAAGCACGTTAAAGCTGTTCTGGCAATCGTGGCAGTTCCATCGGCCAACTCTCTTTTTTTCCTTCTTACGCGCTACATGATCGCTTTCACAGTGCGGACAACACGGTTTTCCTTTCCACCTGACAACCTCTAAATGGTCGATGCAAGCTTGTTGAGTAGGATATTTTTTTAATACGGATATTAGGTTCATTTTATTTTCTCCTTTTATCCTAAGCTTGTGAATCTTATCCATTTTGTCAAGCCCTAATCTATTAATTACCAAATGTAATCGGTCCACGTAGGGAAGTTGATTGCCTTCAGGGTCGACAGCCCAGAAATAGGGATTGCGCACAAAAACCTGGGGTGGATTAGCTTTATAGCTGCGATAAATCCAGGGCCAAAGCCGCGGGTGTTCAGGATTGTTCCATTTTTGCAACGCCACATAGAGGCTTTTTCGCGAGGGGAGTCTTCTTTGCTCGAGGGTAGCCGCGATAAGCGCATCGTCACCCAGTGCCGGGTGGTATCTTTCAAGATAATGGCGAGGAGAACAAAAAGCCCAGGCTCTCGCTAACTTTTCCAGAAACGTTCCATGGGGCTGAGAAAATAGATACTTTACGGTGTAATCATCGATTTTAATAATCTCTCCTTGTTCCCCCCCCACGTTCATCCAGTCCGGTGGCACATCCTCGAATAAATCATATTTAATCACATCGTTCCACCAGTAGAGAATATCGTCGGCAGTAAAGGGGTGACCGTCAGACCACTTCAACCCTCTTCGCAGGTAAAATGTCCACTCCTTCTTATCGGGACTGGATTTCCAACCCCTGGCGATGCAAGGCACTATCGGATAACCTAAGGGAGACCAGCGAACCAGGGTGATCCCGGACAAAAAATTCCGTAAGAAATCTAATTCAGACAGAGATCCATACACCCTGAACCAGGTGCCCCCATATTTTCCGATACTGTCCACACCCTTGAGCACCACCGGTTCTGCCCCCGTACGCTTATCAACGGGAGGCAGTTTGCCCTCATTTACCAGTTCGCTTAGTATGGGCGACTCGCCTTTGGGGTACCATGGAGCTGATTCTCCCTCCCCATAGTCGACGTCCTTCTGTATCTTGAAAAGGTCATCCTCGGTAAAACTGACGTCCCGCAATTTTTTTGTATAGCCAATCACCTCCTCACTATAGTGAAGAGGTTCTTTCTCCAGCTCCGGTTTTAAAATATCACCCCAATAATAAAGAAATCCGAATAAGAGACAGCCGGTGAGAACAGGGTACCCCAGAAGTTTTAAACTTCTTTTCATGTCAATTTTTTAGTCAGGAAATACCTTAATCGGACTTCGATCAACTACCGTGCCCCGCTATCCCGTGGGCGACATCCACCATTCGGCAATCGAAAATTGTACCCTTATCTACTTCCTCCTTCCATCCTGATTCTTGGATCGAGCCACATGAGCAAGAGGTCACTGACCAGGGTGCCAAGGACGCCGAGCAGGCTTAGAACCATGAGCATCGATCCGGCTAAATACATATCTTCTTTCATCAGAGCCTCGAGCATTAACGGCCCAACCGTGGGGAGACTGAGGACCATGGCGACGATCGCGCCGCCAGAGACTAATGACGGGAATATCCCCCCGATTCCGGAAATAAAAGGATTAAGCGCTAAGCGTACGGGGTATTTCATCAACAGTTTAAACGGGCGCGCGCCCTTGGCCATAGCTGTAATGACATAAGGCTTTCTCAACTCGTCAAGCAAGTTACCTCGCATCACCCGGATCATACCCGCTGTTCCCGTGACACCTAAAACGACAACGGGCACCCAGATGTGCTGCAAGAGGTCAATTATTTTCCCCCTCGTCCATTCTGGTTGGACTGCATATTCAGGAGAAAACAGGCCAGAGATATTAATGCCAAGATACTTACCGCTCCAATAAAGGAGAATTAAGGCGAGTAAGAAGCTGGGGACACTCATCCCGACAAAACCGATTAATGTAAATAAATAGTCACTCAGTGTATATTGTCGAACTGCTGAATAGATGCCAATGGGCAGAGCAACGGCCCAGGTAAAAAGAATTGTGCCTAGCGAAATAAGAAAAGTGAGAAGGATGCGATCACCGACAACTTCATTTATCGGGTTCTGATTCTCCATTGACAATCCCATATGGCCTTGCATTAAGCCCTGGTCTTTTTTTTCAAAGGAGGTAAACCAGTGAAGGCCAAGCCAGCGGGTATAACGTTCAGCGATGGATTTATCGAGATGAAAAATCTCGCGCAGCTCTTTAGCCTCTTCAATGGAACTTCGTCCGCCTTTTAGCTGTAATTCCAATATTTTGGTCTCGATGTAATTTCCCGGAGGTAGCTGAATGATAACGAAAGAGATCACCGAGATAATGAGAAGAGTAGGAATCATGATGAGCAACCGCCTGCCGATATAAGGATGGCGCACCCCGATCATAATCATACCGCAAATTAAAATGCCGATAAACAAGTACTTAATAAGTTTTGCCAATCGGATATCGCTTTTCAACTCGCGGGCGTCAGACACCAGGCTATAAGGAGCAGGGGTGATTTCAATCATTTCCTTTTTGATCTGAGCGATCGCGCCAGGCGAATCATAAGGCTCTTCAAAGTAAAAGGTTTCCATTCCCACATGGGAAGGCGGACTGTAGCGAGCGCCATAAAATGCGTTGTGCGGAACATTCTTAAAACCGTTTTTGACTACGACTGGATGTGGTGGAGGAGTGCTCACATTGATCGTCCAAAGATTTTCAGCTGCGATATCGAATACTTCATTGAAAATTTCGCGTTGAGCTTTATGCGAAGCTTTGCCGAAAGCTTCTTCAATGAGTTTCATCGACAGCCGTATGGGATGATCGTTCGGTGGTGCGATTCCGCCAAATTGAGTGGCTTCGGGGTTATCGTAAAGCCCCCCTCTTAAATACCAGATCTGATAGCCGTAAGCTTGTTGTGCAGTTATAGCCATAAAATGTTCAGGTCCCACGATAGGATTGAATTCACTCTCCGCGGCATAAACGGTAAATTCAAGTTTACGCGAGCTCGTTTCAACTTGATAAAGTGAGATCGTTGGCCGACGGCGGATGGCGAGGATGCCTACACGACCCCAGTCTTCGATGATGAGCTCCGTTGGCCCCTCATCTTCCATCTGCGGCAGGGTATAATGCCAGGCCATGCGCGTTCCGTCTTTGAAGGTGCGGTAACCTTCGCCATCACGCCGCGTAAGGCCAATCTCGTCAAGCAAACGGTTTGCGCGCTCGGGGTCATACTCGGTAAAACTATTATGTAGTTTTTCATGGTGGAAAAAAGATTCCCTGCCGGGTGATAACTGCGCCGGCTCTCCCACCCGGTTGTATACTGTTTCGATAATTTGCCGGCGATTAATAGCGAGGGAAAGAGCCTGTCGGAAGCGTTTATCATTAAGAAGATCGTGCTTCATTTGGGTTACCGGATTATCGGGAACGATCAAATGGTTGAGATTAGGATAGATGAGATAACGTGAACGGGTTGCTGGAAACCAATGATAAACTTCATAATCTCCATTATCACGTTCTGACATCAGCAAAGTGTAATGGAGATCCATGACAAAAATTTGAAAGGTAATGGCTCCACTTGCTGCGGCTATAGATATAAGCTGCTGGTTTTTTATTTCGAAATGTAATCGGTCCACATAAGGCAGTTGATTGCCCTCAGTGTCGACAGCCCAATAGTAGGGGTTGCGCACAAATACCTGGGGTGGGTTGGCTTTGTAGCTGCGATAAATCCAGGGCCAAAGCCGTGGATGTTCAGGGTTGTTCCATTTTTGCAACACCGCATATAAGCTTTTTCGCGAGGGAAGCCTTCTTTCTTCCAGGGCAGCCTCGATAAGCGTGTCATCACCAAGTTGCGGGTGGTATTTTTCAAGATAATGTCGGGGCGAGCAAAAAGCCCAGGCTCGAGCCAGGCGTTCAAGAAACGTTCCATAGGATTGAGGGAAAACGAACTTTATGGTGTGATCATCGATTTTGATTATTTCCCCATGTTTCCCACCCACGCTCATCCAGTCTGGCAGTGTACTCTCGAATAAATCAGAATTAATCTCGTAGTTCCACCAATAGAGGATATCAGCAGCGGTCAAAGGATGACCATCGGACCACTTCATGCCTCTTCGCAGGTAAAAGGTCCATTCTTTCAAGTCGGAACTGGATTCCCAACTCCTGGCTATGTGCGGCACGATCGGATAACCGAACGGAGACCAGCGAACCAGGGTAGAACCAGATTTAAAGCCTTGTATGATATCTATTTCAGACCGAGATCCATACACCCGGAACCAGGTGCCCCCGTATTTGCCGATACCATCCACCCCCTTGAGCACCACCGGTTCTGTCCCTGCACGCTCAACCACGTTTGGTAGTTTGCCTTCATTCACCAGTTCACTAAGAATGGGCGATTCACCTTTGGGATACCATCGAGCGGATTCTCTCTCACTGTAGTCGACATCCTCTTGTATTTTGAAAAGATCATCCTCGGTAAAACTGACGTCCCGTAATTTTTTCGTATAATCCATCACCCCCTCACTATAGTGAAGGGGTTCTTTCTCCAGATCCGGTTTTAAAATATCGCCCCAAATATAAAGAAATCCGAATAAAACACAGCCGGTAAGAACGATGTACCCAGGAAAGGCGAATTTTTTTCTCATGCTATTTATTTTTTAAACCACGAATTAACGCACCAGGGCTTCAACCGTCGACCAGCAGTCGTATGTGTAGACAACGCCTCACCTGCGGCCACACTCCACACGAATGCGAGAGTCGAGGGGCATGAATTTTACCGGTGTGTAATCGTTATCATCATTCCTTAAAATAGTGTTGAAACGCTTCTTCGTAATCGGCGGGCGTATCAATATCGGTAATTAACCCGGGATCATCGCAAGGGATAGTGGAGATAATTTCTTTGTAGTCATTTAGGGCTTCTCTCAAGTTAGTATGACTTTTTGAAGTTATCTTCTCCACAATTTGAAATGGTAGGATAACCGGATGTCTGCGCCTGCTCTCGTATTCGGGTTGACAAATATTCTTCGGGTTTTGCCTGGAGTGAGCTATTAAATCGCAAATTGATTTTTCCCGTATTTGCGGTTGATCGCCGAGGGCGACCGCCAGATGAGATACATTGGATTGCCAACCGTCCCATTGGAATCCGCAAAGGACAGAACTGAACATTTCAGGCGTTGCCTGTGGATTTAAAATTCGATTTTTCTCCGGCCATTCCAGGCGGTCGAGTTCGTTGATAACATTTTTATCAACACTACTGCTTACGACCGCGACTTGAGTTGCATCTACTTTTTTATACAAGCGCAAAAGATGACCCAACATGGAGGTATCACCCCATGGCAGTAACAATTTGGGTTTCCCCATGCGAAGCGAAGCGCCTCCGGCGAGAATGATTACACCCAGGTGAAAGTTGTTCGATGGTTTAGTAATGACTTCCAGACCAATCCTTTTACCTGATTAATCTCCGCTGGTAATAGTTACGAGCGGGTAACTGATCAACTTGATTTTACTTCGGAAGGGAGATTTTTCAATCGCATATGATTGCCGGAAGCTTTGCGCTGAACTTTTAAAATCTCTCCGATCACACTCACTGCAATTTCTGCTGGCGAATCAGCGCAAATGTCGAGGCCAATGGGGGCGTAGATTCTTTCAAGGTCTGCGGGATTGGCGCCCTCTGCAACCAGTTCTTCGTGAACGCGATGAACTTTGCGATTACTGCCAATCATCCCAATATAACCGATGCTATGATGGGGGAGTAAGGCGCGCAATGCTTCTTTATCGATCATGTAATTGCGGCTGACGATCACGATCGAATCAGAAGGCTGCCACCTTTCTTTCCCAAATACCTCTTGTGCTGATTCTTCACTAATACGTTTATCAGCGTGAGGATAATATTGGTCACTTAACAATTCAGCGCGGTCATCAATGACCGTGACATGTAGTCCACAGTCATGGGCTAAACGTGCAATTGCCTGAGAACAGTGACCTGCGCCTACAAGGAGAAGCCGTGAGGCGAGCTTCTGCGGTTCAATCAACACCGTTAATTCGCCACCGCAAATAGCGCCGAAAGAATCCGGTTCATTTTCGCGTAGGGTATATTTTTTTAATAGGGGTTCGCCGTTTGCGTTTATAGCGTTAATCGATTCTTCGATAACCAGTGATTCAAATTTTCCTCCACCTACGGTACCGGATATTTTCCCGTCACTGTATACAATCATTTTAGAACCCGGCTCCCTGGGCACCGATCCTTTGACAGAAGCAACGGTAACTAAAGCACAGTTTTCTCTATTTTTACGTGCTTGAAGGAATTCCTCCATGATCGACTCGGACATACCTTATTAGTCTTATCACCTTGGCGCGAAGGTCAAGACTGTAGCCGAGGCGTAGCTTAAGCAAATCGCTTACTAAATAGACGAAAAGCGGTTTATTGCTTCTCTTGAAATTTACCCAAAAGTTTAATCAAGCGGCGGCGTTCACGCCATCCGATGAGGGTAAGAATCAAGCCACCTCCGAGGTAAGTCGAGGGCTCGGGGACAGGTACAATCTCGTCCCCTTGAAAACGCGCGTGAAAGGACTTACTCGTCCCCCACGGATTGACGAACCTTATCTGCGCTAACTGCGAGTCGGTCAGCCCCGCCGATCCAAATATGATCTGGTCGATGCCTCCCCCGTTGGTGTCTCCGGTGTAGTCCAATATTGAGAGGATCTGTCCCGAGTCCGTCCACGCCAGTTCCAGTCCGCTGCTGTCGTCAAAGTCTATAATGCTTGTTCCGATGCCTAAATCGATTGACGAATCCGAGGACAGGGTCAGCGTTCCTAACACTTCATCGAAACCGTCGGTGTCAAAGATCCCTCCATCCAATTCCATGTTCGCGGTGTCCACGATCTGGTCATCACCACTTAAGAGCAAACTGCCCCCGGTGATGATCACTGTTGCCGTGCCGTCGAGGGCATTGCCCGCTCCGTTGTTCAGTTCCAGGGTTCCCGCATTGACCGTGGTGTCTCCGCTGAAACTGTTCGTGCCGGTTAAGGTCAAGGTGCCCGTGCCCTCTTTCATAAGGTCTCCGGTCTCCGAGATTACGCCCGCAAAAGTGGTGCTCGTGGCGTCTCCTACAGTCAGGGTCCCCGCATCGAGGAAGACCTCGGCCGTGGCGCTGCCGCTGCTTAAGGAACCGATCGTTTCACTGAAACTGTTTACGTCGAGGCGTCCGTCAGAATCGATGGTCACTGCCGAGGTGTCAGCGATCTGTTCGCTGCTGCCGACAAAGGCAATGGCCGATCCGGTTGCCCCCACGCCGTCACCAATGACCAGGGCTCCGGGAACAGAGGTTCCACCGGATACATTCAGATTCATCGTCCCGTCGTTAATGGTCGTTGATCCGGTGTAGGTATTAGTCCCTCCCTGGAAAAACCAGGTGCTCGTGCCATCTTTTACAAAATTACCTGTTCCGCTGATCACTGAACCTGAAACCATCCCGGCTAAATCACCGGTATCAACGGTCAGTGTGCTTCCGTTCAGATCAATATCACCACTGATGGGCATGATCCCTCCCGCAGCATTGGTGATCGTGGCATTGGAGCCGAGGGTGATATCTCCGGTCCACTCATCAAATCCTATATCGGTCCAATACAGGGCGCCTACGCCGCCCACTCCGGTGCCATTGATGGTCAACGGCTCCGCGGACATGTTCGCGGCTATACCCGATACTTCGAGGGTCGCTCCGGACTGGACTACAGTCCCACTGCCGGTGCCGCCCAGGGCACTCGGATCAGTGACCTCGAGGGTCCCCGCCTGTACCGTGGTCGTGCCTGTGTAGGTATTGACGCCACCTAAGACCAGGGTTCCCGTGCCGGTCTTGTCGAAGCTTCCCGTGCCGGCCATGATTCCCCCGTAGGTCAACGTCGTGGCGGCATCGGTTTCGATCGTCCCTCCGCCCGCGTTTAAGGCGATTCCACGGTTGCTGTCCAGGGAGAAGGTGGCACTTGTATTTAAGGTGCCCCCGTCAAAGCTTAAGTGTCCGGCTGTGGCTGCTCCGGGGGCTGCCCCTAATCCACTGTCGGCGCTGATGCTTAAGGTGCCGCCATCGATCGTCGTCGATCCGGTGTAAGTATTGACGCCAGATAGGGTGAGCGTGCCCGTTCCGTCTTTAGTTAAATCTCCGGTCCCGGCCATGATTCCCCCATAGGTCAACGTCGTCCCGAAATCCGTGTCAACCGTACCGTCTCCTGCATTCAAGGCGATTCCACGATTACTGTCCAGGGAGAAGGTGACACTTGTATTTAAGGTGCCCCCGTCAAAGCTTAAGTGTCCGGCTGTGGCTACACCCGGTGCGGTGCCCAGTCCGCTGTCCGCACTGATGCTCAGGGTTCCATCGTTTATCGATGTCGTGCCGGTGAAGGTATTCACTCCCGACAATGTCAGCGTGCCCGTACCCTCTTTGACCAGATCGCCGGTCTCTGAAATTACGCCGGCAAAAGTTGTGTTTGAAGCGTCCCCTGCCGTCAAGGTGGCCGTCCCTAAGAAAACCTGAGCTGTTGCTGTAGCACCCGTTAGCGAGCCGATTGTTTCATTGTTGTCATTAAGGTCAAGGCGCCCGGTCGAATTTATCGTCACTGCAGAGGTATCGGCGATATGGTCAGCTGATCCGAGAATCACACGATCGGCGCCCGTCGCACCCGTTCCGTCACCAATGAATAGATCACCGGTTATTTTGGTCGCGCCTGCGGTACCACCCAGTCTTAACCTGCCAGTGTTCACCGTGGCGTCACCGACGTAGTCATTGACCCCACCGCCATCAAATCTGAATGTGCCGGTGCCCTCCTTAATTAAGTTTCCCGTGCCCGTTAAAATACCTCCGTTACTCAAGCGTGCCGTGACATCGTTATCCATGGTGAGATCACTACCGTTCAAGTCAATATCCCCGGTAAAACGCATGTTACCCGCATCGACTACGATAAGTGAATCCGATCCCAAAGTTACATTGCCAGTCCATCTTTGGGTACCGGTGTCAGTCCAATGTAAAGCCCCATTGACTCCACCCACTCCGGTCCCGTTGATCGTAAGTGACTCGGCTGCCATGTTAGCGGCAATGTTTGACACTTCCAATGTGGCTCCGGACTGAACTACTGTCCCGCTTCCGGTACCGCCTAACGCATTTGTATCAGTGATATCAAGTGTCCCCGTTTGGACTGTGGTTATTCCGGTGTAAGTATTGACGCCATCCAGAACGAGTGTTCCGCTTCCGGTTTTGTCCAAGTCACCGGCGCCAGAAATTACGCCTCCGTAAGTCAGCGTCGTTGCAGCATTGGTATCAATCGTCCCATCACCTGCATTTAGAGTAGTCCCGCGAGTGCTATCTAAAGTAAAGGTAGCAGTAGTATTAAGTGTCCCGCCGTCAAAAGTTATAGTAGATCCCGTAGCGCCTAAACCGCTGTCCGCGCTGATGCTGATGGTGCCATCATTGATCGTGGTGTCGCCGGAGTAAGTGTTGACTCCCGAAAGGGTGAGTGTACCTGTGTCATCCTTGATCAGGTCACCGGTATCGGAAACGATACCGCTGAAAGTTGTGTCCCCGGCTCCATCGACTGTAAGATTAAAAGTCTGGTTGTCGATGTTTCCGCTTACATCTAAACTGCCAGCTGTAGAGTTGATCGTCGCTGCGGATCCCAGGTCGACTGTGCCCTGCCATTCATTGGCGCCGGCGATGTTCTGTAAGGCTCCAGCGCTGCTCTCACCCGTACCGTTTAAAGTGAGACCTTCTCCTACAACCGTGATTCCCGTATCGAGAGCCAAGGTGCCGCCACTGTTAACCGTTGTGTCGTTAGTGGTATCGCCGAGGGCACTGGCGTCTTCGATTTCGAGGATACCATTGTTGATCGTGGTGGTCCCGTCATAGGTGTTATTATTGGTTAAAGTCCAGGTCCCGTCGCCCTGCTTGACGATGTCACCCCGCTCCGAAATCACACCGGCAAAAGTCACATTCGTAGCATCGCCCACAGTGAGTATCCCGGGTGCCGCGCCACCCAACATCACTTGTGCCGCAGTGCTCGAACTGGAGAGTGAACCGATCGTATCGTTCTCATCAGTGAGATCGAGCAGCCCATCGGAGAGAATCGTAACCGCGCTGGTGTCAGAGATCTGATCATTGTTATTACCGTAATCGACAATCGCGCTACCGGCAGCTCCAACTCCGTCACCAATCGTAAGGTCACCGCCGATACCTCCATTGGCACTGGTTCGGGCTAGACGCAGTTGTCCGTCTTCCACGATCGTGTCTCCGGTATAGGAACTGACTCCACCGCTTTGGAAGGTCAGACGTCCACCCTGGTGGGTGATTCCTCCGCTACCTGAGATGTTTCCCTGGAGACGGAAGTTTTGCGTGTTGGCGTTAAAGAAATCGAGATCATCATTGAGGACTATAGGTGCGGCAATTCTGCTTCTGTCCTGCATGTCCACGGTGAGCGTGGCATTCCCGCTACCCACATCAAAAGTAATGGTGTTGGCCCCTATGATATTGTATTCTCTGTTCCCGGTGTTGTGAAAGAAATCCATTTGCCCGACCGTCACATTGATGTCGACGGTAACATTGCGATTGCCGGTAATAACGGTTCCAAAGTTGGCGGTGTCATCGATGGCGTTAGGGGGTCCACCGCCGGGTGTCCAGTTGCCGGCAGTACTCCAATTGCCATTGCCATTCAGGTTCCAGTCAAATACTTGCGCTTGAAGTTTTGGAGTTATAAAGCAGCAAAACAATGACATCATCATTGTAATTGTTGTTGCACTATGGATGGCTTTTTTCATCTAAAGATACTACTTCGCTATCATTAATATTTATATTAATAGTGAGCGATTACTATTAGTCAATATATTATAGGTTGTATTTACATATAATTTACAAGGAAATATACCTATATTTTACATAGAATAATACCCTAATTTTCTTATACAATGGGAGAACGATCCTTTTTATTGATAATATATTATTATTAGATAATATTAAAAGCGTTCGATATGCCTATTTTTAATTGAATTAATAAGCGTAAATTCAAATTTCAGAAAAAATTTGTAGATCAAACTTATTGCTTTCAGTTCTCTATATTACTGAATTAGCAAGTGAGAATATGAATGAACAAAAATTGAAAGAGGCCTTTGATAATGACGGGTATGTGTATGTCCCGGAGTTTTTAAAAGGCGAAGCATTGCAGGAACTATTGAGCAATATTGATAGGTTTATAGAATCGATTGTCCCAAAGATGCCGCGTGGGACGGTATACTATGAAGATTTAACCCGACCGGAGACACTGAAACAGATACAGAGACTGCATAAGCATGATCCCTATTTCGAAAAAATGTATTATGGAAGTTGCTTTGAAAAACTGGCAGAGGTTCTTCTCGGAGGCCCGGTAAGCACGGAAGCCGATAACTTCCAGTTTTTCAACAAGCCGTCAAAAGAGGGTTTACCGACCCCGCCTCACCAGGATGGATTTTACTTTAAGCTCAATCCATGTGAAGCGGTTACGATGTGGATGGCCCTGGAAGAAGTGGACGAAGAAAACGGATGCGTCCGTTATGTTCAAGGATCTCATCTTCGCGGAATGCGGCCCCATGGCCGTTCGGGAACACTGGGCTTTTCCCAGGGAATTACCGACTACGGTACGGATGAGGACAAAGCGAATGAAATAGCATTTCATGCCCAAGCTGGTGATTTACTCGTGCACCATGCGATGATGATTCATCTTGCCGGAGCTAATACTTCAACAACGCGCACGCGCAAAGCAATAGGGACGATTTATTATTCCCAGCGCGCAAAAGTTGACCATGAAGCGAAAGCAGCCCATCAGCGTAAAATGAACGAAGAATTAAAAGAGGCGGGAAAAATTTAATCACCGTGATCTTTTATAGAGAATGCATGTAAGCATGCGCTTCTTTATTTGAGGCATTTTTAATCTTTAAAAAACCATGTTTACGACTGAAGCGATAGAACACTTTCATCGGGACGGGAATATCGTGGCGCGTGGCGTTTTTAATGGCCGGGAACTCGAGGTGTTACAAGAAGCGAGCAAAAAAGTAATGGAGGAGGGAATCGCCGGTGAGGGTGAATACCATATGCATAAGGACAAAGCGGACGGAGCAAAAACGTATTTCCGTAGTGAAATGATGTGGGATCGTGATCCGATTTTTAAAGCAGTTACCGTCCACCCGGAACTGCTGACCTGTTACGGGCAGCTTTTAGGGCATTCCTTCCTTCCATTCGTGGACTCCTTCGTCTGTAAAATTCCGCGCGGTGACGTATCTATTCCCTGGCACCAGGATCCACCCTATGGCGTGAAGAAATCGGGCTCGGTGAGTGTTGGACGAAAGGAAACTTATGGCATGCCGAATATCGATGCCGACATCTATCTCGACCGGGCGACAATAGAAAATGGGTGCCTCTGGGTTATTCCCGAACACCACCTCATCGGGCATGTAGAAGTGGAACGATATTCCGAGGATGAACTTTTTGAAAAACTTGGGGCAATCCCCGTCGAAATGGAACCGGGTGACGTCAACTTCCATTGCCTCTCCGCTCCACATGGTTCAAGGGGGAATAAGACGGACAGCCTTCGTCGGACATTTTACATTCACTACATGAATGAGGAGATCTATAAAAATCTCTATGCGGGAATTGACACGCCAGGTTATAGAAGACTCGAATCGCGCGGACTTTATACGGAAAAGGGTATCGCATTCGCACATCAAATGGTAGAAGTCCGTAAGGAATTGGGTTTGGGTGGCCTTGACGACAGTGATATTGAAATGACGAATGAAGGGTTTGAATTTATCGGTGAACCTAAGACTCCGCCCCGTTACTGGGAGAAACTCATCACTGAAATGAGCGAAGAGGAGATGACACAAAAACGAAGCTTGCAGTCGGTGATGGTGTAGGGATCGGGGGTTATGCGATGCGAAAATGTGTATAAGTGAAAAAGCGTGAATGCGAAAATACGTAAGAAAACATCTTATTTGTCCACTTAATCATCCTCTTTCATTTGCGAGACTGCCGCACATCGTACGATTAACTTCAGTCGATGAACACGATAATTAAAAATTTACCTGACGAATGGTCGGGAGCAATGGGTGATTGCTTAAGCGATAGCATACGGCATACGGGTAAAAAGGTGGTGGTCATTGATGACGATCCCACGGGAACACAAACGGTCCATGGCATTCAGGTGCTGACTGCATGGTCGGTAACGATGCTGAAAGAGGAGTTATCCAGTGACCGGCTCGCCTTCTACCTGCTTTCGAACTCGAGAAGTCTACCCTTGAAGAAGGCGCAGGAGATGAACCGTGAAATCGCACGTAATCTAAATCAGGCAGCGCGTGACACGGGTCGTGAATTTGTGGTGGTAAGTCGAAGCGATTCCACTCTGCGCGGGCATTACCCTGGAGAGGTGGATGCATTAGCTGAATCTTTAGGAGGACAATTCGATGGCACTTTTATTATTCCTGCATTCATAGAGGGCAATCGCATAACTATTGATTCGATGCATTACATTCTTGAGGGTGAAAATTTGACACCGGTCAATGAAACGGAATTTGCGAAGGATGCGACTTTTGGGTACGCGAATGCAGACCTCACCTCATGGGTGGAGGAAAAGACCGAGGGAAGGGTAGCGGCAGCTGAAGTGTTGCGCATCACCCTCAATGATCTCCGCATGGGAGGCCCCGAGGTGGTAGAGCAAAAAATATCAGAGATGAAAGAGGGACGCGTTAGTGTCATTGACGCGGTTACTTATCGTGATCTCGTAGTATTCATCACGGCATTGATTAATGTTGAAGAGAAGGGGAAACGGTTTCTTTATCGAACCGGCGCGTCATTCGTTCGCGTGCGCGCTGGGATTGAAGATCAGCCGCTTTTGAAAACCGAGGATATACTTAGAGAATCCGCGAATGGCGGTCTGACGGTGATCGGTTCCTATGTGCCACGCACGACTCGCCAGCTTGAAAAATTACTCGCTTCATCCCACATCGTGGCAAATGAACTTAAGGTGGAGAGAGTACTCGATTCTCAAACGCGGGAAAATGAAATTCGGGAAATAATTAAAAAAGCAAACACGACTTTAGCGGAAAAAAAAGATACCGTTATATACACCAGCCGGAACCTTGTCAGTTCTCAGGGCAGAGCGGGGGAGATTGCGATCGGGGTAAAGGTTTCAGCTGCCCTTGTCGAGTGCATGCGTGGTATTCAGGTATGCCCATCCTATTTAATTGCCAAGGGGGGAATTACGGCGAGTGATATCGCGGTCAAGGGATTGGACGTGCGCCAGGCAGGTATTCGCGGACAAATTTTACCCGGTGTCCCTGTCTGGCTCTTGGGAGAAGAGAGTCGATTTCCCGGACTTTCATACGTTGTATTTCCAGGTAACGTGGGAGATGATTTCAGCCTGGTTAATTTAGCGGCGGACCTGAAAAAACAACGCGCGGAAACTGGAAGCTGACAAATTTAATTTCCTATAGTGGATTATTAAGACTCCACTGAGCTTTAGGGGGAAAAGAATCTCCACCCCGGGCGCCGTTATAGAGAACGTCATTGCATACAAACCAATCCATCAATCGGCCGATCAAACGCAATTTCACATCACTGAATTCCGGATCATCCCATAAATTTTTACTTTCGGTGGGATCATTCTCCATGTCATATAATTCACCCTCTAACTTTTTATTATCGTCGGGAAAATTGTGATAAACATTCAGTTTATACCTCTCATCCCTGAACATCGTGGCATTGATAGGTGGGTCCCAGTATAGTTTGCTATCATCTATTCCCGAAGTCCGGTACATGCATACGGCAAAATCTCTTCGTTTCTCGTATTCGGATTTATCCTGAATAAGTGAAATAAGATCCATGGAGTCGGGCATTAAGTCATCAAGTTTTTCCCGGGTATATCCGGCTTGACTGAGTATCGTTCCGGCCAGATCATGCAGCTGGACCAGATCTTTTACCCTTTTCCCGCTTTCAACTTTTTCCGGAAAGCGTATGATGAGGGGGACTTTAGTGCAGGCGTCATAGAAGAAGGCACCTTTGGCTAAAAGTTCATGATCGCCGATCATGTCACCGTGGTCGCTGCCGAAAATAACGATCGTATCTTCCTTGAGGCCTTCCTTTTCAAGGACCTCTAATACCCGGCCTACTTCACGATCGATGAAGGCAATCGATGCGTAGTACCCCTCCCGCATCTGATGTATCTGTTCGGGAGTATAATTGGGGATTCCGCCCAAATAGCTGTGGTAATGTTCTCTTTGGATTCCCTCGGGTCCGGAGGTCGTCTGCCCTTCATGGATGATCGGTTCTGGTAATTTATTTTGATCGACCTCTTCAAGCATCGTGCTGGGGTAATCGCCATAGGGATCATGAGGATCAACGACACTCATATAGCAGAAGAACGGTTTATTTTTGTCACGATTTTTAAGAAAGTCGATGGTCCCTTCTGCCGCCCAGCGCGTAAAGTGTACTTCCTCCGGAACATGCCCGATATTTCTGCCCTTCTCTTTTAATTTATCATGAAATTCAGGATGATTTTTTTTGAGCCATACACCATAACTGTTATATTTACCCGTGACATTATTAGGGGTCATGGCAGATTCAAACACATCAAAACCGGTGTTTGGATGACGCACTTCCCGTTCATGGCTTCTCCCACTGACATGCAATTTACCGATTAAGGCGGTAGCATAATTTTTTTCTTTCAGGTGTTTGGGAAATAAAGAGAATTCTTCAGACAGATTATTGTGCACCTGGTAGACGCCGTGCCCGGGCAGTGGTTTGCCCGTCAATAGACTCGCCCGACTGGGAGTACAGACCGGGTTATCACAATAACAATTTTCAAACAATGCTCCTTCCTCTGCCAGTCGGTCTAAATGGGGCGTAGGTATGGCATCAAACCCATAACATCCCAGGGAATCAGAGCGTTGTTGATCGGTAAAAATAAGGAGGACGTTAGGTTGTTTCATGATGTTCAGGTATTAAATATTTTACCAGGAACTGCTATTGGAAATTTCTGATTCTACGCTTTATCATTTAAGAAAAATCACGATGTGAATAAAACCGGGGTTATCTCTTACGCTCTTCAATCTGTTTTGGGCAGCATCGTGTAGTAAGTTAACCCCTTTAAGGATTTCTCCTTTTCCGGAATGATAAGACTGGCGATGTAGCCAACGATTACACATACAGCAATACCGATAAATGCATAAAGAATAAAGTGGATGGGGGTGTAGGTTTTAACAAAATATAAAACCATGGCGCTGACAATAGCTCCAATAAAAACGCCAATTCCGTTCGCCCGACGGGTAAAAATACCCAGGATAAATAGTCCGGCGAGGCCACTGCTTAAGAGGCCGACGGTTGAAGAGAATAATAATTGTGCGGATTGGATGTCTACGGTGACGATATAGAGCGCGAATGAGGTGGCAGAAAGTCCGGTAAGCAGTGTAAACCAACGGGCGATACTTAAATAATTATGTTCAGACTTATCCGGTTTGAAACGCCGATAAAAATCGGTGACAAATGATGTAGCCATCGAATTCATTCCACTGTCTAAACTCGACATCGCCGCGGAAAATATGGCTGCAATAAGAAACCCTGCAATACCTACGGGTAATTTCTGGGCGACGAAGAGGGGAAAGATGGCGTCATTCTGCATTCCAAGGCTGATCATATCCGGGTGATTTTTGTAATAGCCATAAAGAGCTGTCCCCATCGTGAAAAATAATAATCCGGAGGGAATGGTGATTGCCACGTTTAACCAGAGTCCGTTTGCCGCCGATTTTTCATCCTTGGTTGTAAGGTACCTTTGGATCTGGGATTGGTCTGCGGAGTACTGGATCAAGGTGCCGCATCCACCACCGATGATCACCACCCACAAGGTGGGGTAAGTCATATCCCAGTCCCAATAGATAGAGCGAAATTTGTTATCCTCCATCCCTATATCGATAAGCCCCATCACGCCGCCATCGATATGAAAAACTATAATCACAAGGGCTAAAATGATACCAAGATAGAAAATGAAGACTTGTATAACATCGGTCCATACGACTGCTTCGATCCCCCCCAAGACGGTATAAAAAGTACTGAGCAACCCCATTGAAAGAATGCACACGTAGATATTGATTCCAGTAATCGTAGAGAGAACGATCGCGGGGAGATAGAGAATAATGCTGATCCGGGCCAGTTGGAAAAGAATGAACTGCGCACTGCCATATAAGCGAACGGGTAGATTAAATCGTAATTCAAGGTACTCAAATGCGGTGGTGATATTAAGTCGCCTGAAGAAGGGGAGGTAAAAGTAGATGATAATAATGGGGCAGAGAAGAAGCCCAACTACCGTTGGGTACAAAAACCAATCCATGGAATAAACCATACTGGGGGTAGCGATATAGGTAAGCGCACTGAGGATAGTACCCAGGACACTAAGTCCCGCCGCCCACCAGGGTATTCTGCGACCGGCGAGGAAGTAATCATCAGTTCCCTTCTCCCGCTTGGAAAAATAAATTCCCATGTAAATGAGCGCGATCATGTAGAGAATGAGAAATGTGTAATTGAAGATCCCGAAAGATACGTTCTCGCCCGCGTTATGCGTCATGAGTTGAATTTTCGGTGTGCTGCTGCCCGGTGTTGTCTCTCCCCCGGTGAGCACGATGCCGCCATTCCAGCTGACTGCCTCGGCTCTTGTCACTCCCCATGGAATTGTTCCTTCTTCTATCCATTTATTTGTGATTGTATGGTAGACAAGTAAATGGGGTGAGATTCCAGGTTCTTGACCTTCCTCTATTCCCGTATCCACACCCGATGGCTGCAGGTTAGATTCCCCAAAAACGAGAATGTGTGACTGGCCATAATTAATTGCCGGAGCCGCCGCTATCGGGGATGGACTGTCGGCGATACGCTCCCACTGCATGGTCCGAAAAGTATATCGGTAACAATCATTTGAGATCTCGGTATTAATATTACCCGCGCTATCCTTAACCGTGGTTTCACCCCCCATGACATAAAGGTAGTCGTAGTCACCAATATTCTGACTGACAACAATAGCATTTATTCGAGCGGATCCTTGCCAAGGCTCCAGAATCTTCCAGCCCGCATCCAGATTGTTCAAGTCTAGTGACCAAAAAACGTTTTTCAGGTTTGCGGTAGGATCAGCCGTCAGGCCACCGGCGACGTACAATGTCTCTCCGGATATTGAGGCGTCGGTCAGTGATAAAGGGTGCGGTAATGATGGTAGCGATTCCTGGGTAATAGTCTGTTCTTCAGAATTCCAGGTCAATTGGGTAACGTTATCCTTATTCCCCTGGGCGTTGCTTCCACCGATTAAAATCAAGCCGTGACTGGAACTTACTGAAGCACCATAGGCAAGGGGTTGATTAAGTTTATAACCGGTCAGCCATGACGTTTGTTTTTCATCAGATAAAATATAAATAGTGTCGTGCCAGACTTTACCCCCCGTTTCCTCGGGAAAATTTGCTCCCCCGGCAACTATGAGGGCACCCCTGCTGACTCCGGCGAATGCCCCTTCCAAGCCCACGGAAATGGGCAGTTCAGGAAGCGTCTCCCATCTTATAGCTTCTTCACTCGTGGTCGAATTTTCTTTGCATCCTCCAAAAAATAAAATTGCGACAATACTAAACCCTATTACGGAAAAAAACCTCATGAGCTAAGGGACGATGCTGTGGACGAGCGTGATGGTGTCCAGTATAATTGTCTTCAAATAACGGGATCAGCCATCTATACGAATGAAAAATGAAAGGGTAAAATATATCTTCAGGGGTTCACACTTCCTTTAGTGATGCTCACCGTTAGGCGCGAGATGTCCTCCTCTGCTTCACCTTTCCAGCTCTTTTTGAATTTGTTTAAGAGCGACTTGGCGTTATTTCTATTGCCGGAGCTAATGGCTTCTTCGATCGCGATGATCGCTTTCGCATATCGATCGCGCAGTGATGAGGCTTTTTCTTCAGCCATTAAGACGAAAACAATACCATTTACCCGACTCTGCGAAGCTGCGGTAAATCCTGCTAACGCTTTATTAAATTGATTCCGTTTCTCGAAGGAGACGGCCCGATCGTATTCTTTTTGTGCACTTGTCATCAGGGGCTTGTCGAGTTCGATAATTCCATCTTCAAACCACTCAGCAGGGGGTTGATGATGACCCATGCCCGGTACTTCGAAATAGGAGACATGGCGAAAACGGTCTTCGACATACAGATCATAGACGGCCCGCATCTCTCCACGGTTGAAATCATTGGTTCCGGTGAGCATAACGAACCGGTTTTGCCGCGCTCGGAAAAGATGGGTTCCCGTGGGTTCTCTTTTGAATCCGGGCATATAAACTTCAGCTGCTACTTCAATGGGTCGGTAGGGATTGCAGCCAACGATATATAATGCGCCCTTAAATAGATCGGAATTGAAAATAGCGACATGGCTGGCGACTCGGCCGCCACCTGACCTCCCGCTTATGTAAACTCTTTCAGTGTCAACGTTATAGTGCTTTTTAATTTGATTTACCGATTCAATGGCAAGGGCATGACGCCAGAGAGTGTTGATTTTTGGATATACATTATTCCCCGCATGGTTGGGGCCGACCCAGATTAAATTGTGCGCGTCAAATACAGGAATCCATTCCCGGGGAATTTCACCCGTATCACTGGAGTTGATATAGATGAAAACGCCATATGATTTTTCCGGTTGATAATGTGCAGGCACATATACAGACCAGGTAGTCCCATGAACAGATTTAAGTTTTTTTTCTGAATCGCCATTTTTTGATTTAGCAGGAATAGCGCCGTAGAATCCGAATACTTCATTAAATAATTTCCGGTCAATTCCATCACCCGTTAAGGTGAACAATCCTCGCTGAATCTCATCATCATTGCCCTCTATTGGTGAGGCGTGTATTACTGTTATCGCAAATCCGCAAAGTGCCAGTAAGTGCCAGAGAATACATTTCCAACAGTGGCTTCGCTTCTGATATCTCATTATATTTATGTTCGTATCTCTAACTCGTTTGTTCAATGGAAGCTGCTTAAATAAATCGTAATCAGCAAATTTTGACACCCCGACAGACAAGTTATTAACATCATGCGAATTAAGTAATTCATTTTGAACGTTTATTAATATAATCTGTCTAAAATTTTGAAGTCCAGTTGCTTAATGGACTTTAAAAGTGAGCGTTAAGTTCATAGTTTGGTTTGTAGTTTGTTAAGCAGTGGGAGACGCCGCAGTTAAATCTGCGGCGTCTTTTTTTATCACTATTGTTATATATATTGAACCTTGCAATAACACATCACACATTCTCTGTTCGATTTTGACTTTAACCATAGCTTTACAGTGTTAACTTAATTCGATGTCCAGTTTGCGTTGCTATTACCACCATTCAGGTGAGGAGAGTTTGAATCTAATAGAACTCGGTGCGACCGAAAGCCACCATCTTGTTAAAGTGCGTCGTGCCCGTATCGGCGATACCGTAACTGCATTCGATGGACGGGGCAACGAGTGGGAATGCCTGCTTGAAGTAGACAGGGCTAAAGCGGTGGGCCTAAAAGTGTTTCGTCATCGTTTAATACCGCCGCCGCCCTATTCAATTACTCTGGCCCAAGGTTTACCGAAGGGAAAGACAATGGATATTATTGTACAAAAAGCGGTCGAATTGGGAGCGAAACAGATTGTTCCGCTTTCAACCGGCTATAGCAATGTGCGAATGAATAAAGACCGCGCGGCGCAGAAAGTAGAAAAATGGCATACTATCGCTATTGAAGCCTGCAAGCAATCCGGCAATAGCTATCTCTCGGAAATTCTAAACATTGATTCCCTAGGTTCCTACTGTGAATCACTTTCTCCGAAGACAATGAAATGCATTGCCAGTTTTTCCGCGCAAGCCGTGAGTTTTCGCCAGGCTATAAGCAATCTGGAATATGAAAAAGATTCAACCCACCGCTCAGCGATTATACTTATCGGTCCAGAGGGTGATTTCACTCCGGCAGAACACGATCTCGCTTGTAAAAATGGCTTTATTCCCATTACTTTAGGGGAACGTGTGCTGCGGTCAGATACAGCCGCCATTGTTGCTCTTGCCCTTCTCGCCTATGAATTGCGCGAAGTAAAATTCAGCAAATGACTATACCGTAAATTAAAACGAAAAAAGGATACGACGATGAAAGATGAAAAGCGACTCCCCCTTGTGATGCTCATTCTTCGATTAAGTGTGTTTCTCGTCATGTTAGTGTGGACCCTGGATAAATTTATCAATCCCGAACACGCCACGAAGGTTTATGAACATTTTTATTTTATTGGCGGCCTTGGAAGTAGAGCAATCACCATAATCGGCATCATTGAAATAGTAATCCTCCTGGGGTTTTTATTGGGATTTCAGAAACGCTACACCTACGGTGCCGTATTCCTCTTTCATGCCATATCCACGCTCTCGAGCTATAAACAATATATGGATCCCTTTGACCATCTTCTCTTTTTCGCGGCCTGGCCCATGCTTGCCGCCTGCTTCGCCTTGTATATCCTGCGCGATGAGGATACTCTCTGGGTAGTTGGAAAAAAAGCGGCAGAACCCACTTAATAGAGGCGTTCTCAAAAAGTGAGTCGCTATTTATAATTCATATACGGCCAACACGGGCCAGTGATCCGAAGGAGCAAAATCTTCGAAAAAGAATTGAGGCACCGTCGCCGATAATGGTCGAGCATAGGAATTAGCCATTATCCAGTCAATTGCCTGGTTCATATTCAAGTAATTTGCCGTGGGATTGCAGGGATAGGTGGGGGGAGAAATCATATTCAATGCTTTGAAACAACTTTCATAACCGGCTTCGCCCATCAAGCGCGCCGGTATGACCGGATCATTAAGATCACCCATAAAGAAGGCCGGTTCATTATTTTTTACCAGGCGTTGAAGTTCCTCCAGTGTCCTTCGAGCCTGACTCAGCCGGGGAGAAATTCCTGTTTCCATTTCTTTTTCATGACCCTGGTAAGTATAATGAGCGGTGCTGACAAAAATTGTTTTGTCCCCACCCTTTAATTTCAGTCGTGCCCAGAACATGCGGCGGTGCTCCTCGAGCATGCCGATAGCTTCTGCTCCATGCTCAATCTCTTCAAGGAGATCGCATTTCCAGTAAATGTTACCTTCACAGGTCCAGCCGGGTAAATCGTCATGAACGCGCTGATGCTGTGGCAATACCTTATCGATAAATAACTGTGTCTCTTCGCGCAGTTCCTGAATACAAAGTATATCGGGGGTGAAAAGATCGAGAAACCTGTTCAAGGCCTGTGCGCGCTGGGGCCAGCGCTCGATATTCCATAAATTATAAGTTATTATAGATAGCCGAAGAGGATGCATAATTTAATTCAACTCGAATGAGGCTTATATAAATGCAGTAAATGCGATAACGATACTAATCGCGGTAATCGCGAAGAGACGGCGTAAACGGCTGTTTTTATTAACCTAATTTTCCTTTATTCTCGTACACTCCGGAGTGTTGATAATCATAAATGGTGGTCGGTTCGTTTTCAATACGGGTAAGCCAGTAACGAGAATCAAAATGACGATTATCGGTTAGAAAACGCCAGAGCTTTATGCGCAATACCTGTTCTATTCGTGCTTCCACTCCCATCCAGGGATGTGATTTCATGAGAACATTCTCAATTTCAGGATCGTTTATATCGTCAGTGTTCCAGAGATTGATCTGGCGAATGGTGGGGTTAAGGCGCAGCTTGAACATGAAGCGCAATTTGCGCGAGCGGTTCGGTTGTGCGCAATGCCAGATATTGTGGTGAGTGACGAAGAGGGTACCGGCTTTGCATACAATAGGGAGTTGGCCAACAATATTTTGATAGCGACTGATTTCTGACTCCTGGACCTTGCGGAAATGACTTCCGGGAAGGATTAATGTGCCCCCCATCTCACGCGGTGTATCCTGGGGAAAAAAGAAAAGCTGAATATCAAAGTGTTCAGTTCGCGTATCGATAATGGAATCAGCATGCCAGTTTTGTGGTTCAAGTTTACCCGGTTCCACGCGATGTGGGAAATGATGATCGTAACGAGGATTCGGTCCAACCAGGCTCTGAATAATACCCTCAACCTTAGGAAGCCGAAATATTTTCCCGATCACACTTTTCGGCCATATCTCACTGAACGGCTTCCCGTTGGTAAGCCACCATTTATGATTGGGATTTTCTTTTAACTCTTTAAACGCTTCATCGCAGAGCTTTTTCGGAATGATTTTATCAAAACGAAGATAACCCTCGTTGACAAAGGAGGCCATTTGTATGCTTGTCAGTAAATACTTTTTATTAACCATTGATTGATTCCATTTTTTCCAGAACGTGCTCGAATTTTAAGTAAGCGGTTGAGTATTCTGCTCCTCGTTGAAATGATTGCAGCGGTGATATTTGGATAACGCGCCACCCATCCTTCATCGCGTCAAAGACCGATTCATAGGGAGGCACATCACTATCGCCGGTGATCATCTTTTTCTTTTCTGTTGCGTCATAAAATGACCAGGCGACGATCTTACTGTCCAGTGCCGAACCGCCCGAATAGAGGATAAGAATCTTTTGTTTGAGAGAGGAAACGGGCGTTTTATTTTTACTCATGTGGGGTGTGGCACTACCGGACTTATAGACAATTACAGTGTCATCGGCTTCGATAATTCTTAGTCACAGATAAATAAATGTAATTGTGATTTAATCAACACTGATCTATCGAAATCTAATTATTATCCCACTGGGCTCTGGTCCCCCGGAAGTAGAGAAAGGTTTGCCTGACCGGAAGATCGACAGCAGCTTCCCTTACATCCCGTGCTATCTCAATATCACGGTAAACGTCATAAAGGCTTGTCTCCTGCGGAAATTTAAGTGTTCGCTTACCGGCAGTTGCCGTGTGCAGGGCAATGAATGAATTATTGGCGTAAAGCACATCATCACGAAAGTTATAAATATGCACTCCTGCTGTGGTCGCCATTCCCCGGAGAACGGCTGAAGTTAACTGAGGAGCCGCGGAATAATATACCTGCAAGCCTGCAAGCCATCGATATTTTTAGTGATTAAACCTGGCAGATCATGACCGTACAATCTACCCAGCACCACCGTCGAGGGGTCGTCACCATAAAAGATCGGGCCTACCAGGTTTCGTGCTCCTCCTTCCTGTATTCCATAAATACCATTTTCTTCAACTCCGGGTAAATGAGCGGCTCCTTTATCATTAATGACAACCTGAAGTTGACTTTCCCCTTCAAGCGTGGCGAGGCGAAGTCCAGTCAATGCGTAAGACCCCTCAAGATCTAATCTTTCTCCTACATAACCCGGTGCATAAATCCACAGCAATGCCTTGGCGCCCCTGTCAGGGAGTCTGCTAATCATCTCTTTTTGTATTGGAGAAACGTGGAAAGCGTTGAGAAAGATATAAAATTTATAAGGGCGGGCGAGTTCGAGATCATCCAGTAAAATGGTGTCAATGGGCGCGCCGATTTTTCCCAACGGAAGCATCTGGTAGTAAAGGAGGGGGATGGAGAGACGTTTGTCACTACGCATCATCAAATTGCTGTACTCATCGACGACCACCGCGATTTCCGCCGATGAGCGACGGTCGAATTCAATGCTCCATTCCGCGATAGTGTTAAGTTTTTTAATTAATTCGAGCATCTCTGGCGAATCATACCAACCGCCGCCCATATCAAACCACCAGGCCCCCGTCGCGTGGGTTAATTCATTGCTGAGTTGGCGTAATTGGGTGGCTTCTGTTTCCTTAAAATTGGTGGTTCGACCATAGCCCGCATCCTGTGATACGAGGTGTGTCCGGTAATCATTCTCATCCATCCACAATTTACTGTGGAGCTGAATGGATTCCTGCGGTGACATAAAAACGCTGTAACCGGTGCCCACTTCGCGGAATTCATATTGAGTTGGTGATGATAGAAAATCGATATAAGGTGACTTTAATAATTCACCCAGGGCAAAGTGTCCCTGTTCCTGGTAAGAATCTAATATACGTTGGTACTGTCCACGGGAGTGAAGGGTATAGCCGTAAAAACTTCCCACCAGGCTCTCATAATTACAGGCTTCCTTTGCGGCCGCCGCTAAATAATTAATCATATCCTGAACAATCCATGAGTGAAATTGCATATAATCGATGACAGGCATACTTTTTTTTGGGTCACGGAACATAAAATAATCGCCATTCTCCCGTTCTGCCTGCGTTGGAATGGTCACATTTTTTAATTCAATATCGGGATCATTCCATGCCTTGCGAAAAGCATTTTGCGTTCTGTATTTATCTCGCAACCAGAATTTAAATGCATTTAATTGAGGTCTGCTGAAATCGGCGACGGGACCTTGTTCAAAATTCCAATACAGCCACTCTTCCGTGCTCCCCGATGCAAGCTGATAGCCGATGACATTTTTGGCATAAGGTTGAGCTCTTATGTGCTCGATGAAGCGCCGCAAATTTTCAGCAGCATCTTCGCGCCATTTTCTCGAAGCAAAGGAAGGAACGCTTTTTTTTTGAGAGTCGTGGGGTGAGGGAACGAATTTGGGATCCATGATTCCACCCTCAAAAACCATGAGTTCGCTTTTATACATTTCATCCCACCAGGATGGTGAGCAAATATAAATGCGCGTGAATATTTTAGCCTCCGGGTTGGCTTCAACTACTGTTTTAAATCTTCGATCCACCTCCGAGTAGTCATAGGTGTTGGGCCCTGTCCAGGTATCTGGCATTCTAAAATAAAATGAAGCATCACTGGTGGTGCTGAACGAAGTAAGGTCTACACCGATTTCACCGAACTGCCGGAAATGATCCGGCTTAAAATTATAAGTCATATAACAAAAGCCAGTGTTGGGTTCACCGTCTATAAATAATGCTGTGGTTCCTTTATAGAGCATGATTTCAGACATAGGATGAGACTGCGCGTTCGTCACGCAGGAAGTAGAAAGAATCACCGCTACGGTGATTAGTGACGCAGTATTTATGAGATGTTTTAAAACAGAATCTAAAGTCATTGGGGGAAGTATACCCTGGCTGCCATGAATAAAAGCGCAGGTCTTTTTTATTATAAGTTCATTTCATAGACCTGTAAATAGAGGACGATTATTTAACCCTCAATTTCAACGTTCGTGACAAGGAGGAAATATTAATATCGAGAACAATTTTATACCACCCGATAATAGAATCACCGCAAATAGCTCACTTAGATTAGAGAAGACCCGGGGTTATTTATTATCCTGGTTTTCGGCAAAGAGAAACGGCATTTCCATTTCGACATAGATGAGCTTCCCATCTAATTCGACGGGTTCAAATTCCAATTTTAATGAGGCGACAAGCGCATTGGGCCCAAATTTTTCATGATCTGTGGAGACGATTTCCGGGTTGATCACGATTCCCTCTTTATCGATAACAAATTTCACGGTGGCTTCACCTTCGACACCACTACCTTTAAGTTCTGTGGGATATACCGGAAATACCATATTCTTTTGAGCAGGGGAATTTTTCAGTTTGCCTGCTTTGTATATTTTACCCTTCACTTTGGCAAAAACTTCCCGTCCCATCTTACTATTTAACTGTTCTTCTAAAGTGAGCGTAAAACTAAAAGGCAGCTGAACTTGCTTTGAAATGGGTTCACCATTTTTGCGTGCCGGGATAAATTGCCATTGTCTGATCGCATTCATGGAAGCCGTTCCAAAAGCTTCATGGGTTGCTGAAACAATCTCGGGATCAATAACTTTACCCTGCTTGTTGATCGTAAATTTTACCACCGCTTTTCCGGTGATGCCATCGTTGCGTAGCTCCTCGGGATACTCAGGTTTAAAGGTACGCGTTGGTTTCGGATTAGAGTTGCGGGTATCATCTTTACGATAAGAGCCATAAGCACCATAAGCGGGTGCGCCGCCAGTTAAATTTAATATAATCAGAATGATGAAGAGAATAGCTGTAAGGTTTGCGTGACGGTGAAATGGAAAATCAAATTTCATATGGATTTGTTAGTTGAATCTATTGCGTGTTTAAGTGAAATGTCTGAAGGCGGTAAATTACAATAGGCGATTGAGCACATACAAGAATTAAATAACATATCCAGTCGACGATTGAATAATACTCATCTATTCAGGTTAATATTATCTTCAGAAGATCCCGCAAGGCAGATCTTAATCACGGCAACTAATTATGTTTGCCAGAGTGATCCTTTTATCACTTCAATTTTTGTATGAGTGTAATTGATCAATTCAGACTGGAGGGTAAAGTCGCTTTAATATCCGGCGGGAATAGGGGTTTAGGATATGAAATGGCAAAAGCTTTGGGTGAGGCAGGAGCGTCACTCGCTATCGCCGCCCGCGATTCTCACCGCAATAAAGAAGCGACAGAAAAACTGCGGGAGATTCAAGGAGTCAAATGCGTGGGTTTAACTTGCGATGTTACCGATGAAAAACAGGTATCCGATACGGTGAGAAATACAGTCGATGAATATGGCAGAATAGATATATTAATTAACAGCGCGGGTATTAATATTCGAGGATTTATTGAGAATCTGGACCTTGGTGAATTTCAGCAGGTGCAGGAAGTGAATGTCACCGGGACCTGGTTGATGTGTCGAGCCGCCGCTCCCATCATGAAAAAAAATAATTATGGACGGGTAATCAATATCGGTTCCACTTTATCGATTGTTGCCTTCCCTCAAAGAACACCCTACGCCACGAGTAAAGGAGCCGTGCTCAATCTCACGCGAGCGTTAGCCATGGAATGGGCAACCAGCGGGATCACCGTGAATGCCGTTCTCCCTGGGGCCTTTACCACCGAGATGAATACCGCACTCCTTAATGATCCGGAAAAATATAAAGCGTCTTTATCCAAAATACCCATGGGAAGATGGGGTGAATTACATGAGATTGGCGGTATTGCTCTCTTCCTTGCCAGCGATGCCGCCAGTTATGTTACCGGTGCCAGCTTTGTCGTAGATGGGGGGTGGACGGCACATTAGGTGAAATGAATAAGACCAATAGACAAAGTGAATATAGTTTAACGATCCGTTCCGTAGATGATGGTGTTATAGCAGTCGATTTCCAAGAAGCTTCATTGCCAGCGAACCCCTCTTTCCTTATCCCAGATGCCAGCGGAGAAGTATTACCTCTGATGCAATCACGAGGTGAAGAGCGGCGGGCAACGACCAATACCCACGATATTTTAATATCCGAAGACTCGATAATAATTCGAAGAAAAACAGACAGTGAAATTATATGTGAACTCTGTAATCCCTCGCTTGAAGGAACAGTCGTAAAATGTGATCGCAGTTATCCTTTTTACGGTATTGGGGCTAATAACTGGAGTGAATCTATTGATCGACGCGGGAAAAAATATTGTGTTCATCACCGTGTAACCCACCAGGGAAACAATCATATGCCCTGGGTCTTATCCTCTCAGGGGTTTGGATTATTTTTTGATAGCACTTATCCGATGAGCATTAATCTTGAGGATAATTTTACGGTAAAGGGAAGTAATATTCGCAGCATTTATTTTATTGACGGCCCATCTCCCGCATTGGCTTTGAAAAAATATGTAAAGTTATCGGGACTTCCACCCATGCATCCGGCCTGGGCATTGGGGTATGAGCAGAGCTCGCGCACCTGGTTGAACCCGGGCGAGGTGGATTTTGTCACCACCTATTTTCGGAAGAAACATATTCCCTGCGATGGATTTGTTTTTTTAAGCACCTATAATGGCAAAGGCACCGTCGGGCGATGGGGTCGAGGTGCTCATGCAGATTATCTGGAAGGGTATCAGGGGTGGAATAAATTTCAGGATTACAGCAGCTATAATCCCGCACTTTTTCCGGGCGGGAAAGGGGACATTCAGAAACTCATTGAGATGGGATTTCACCTTATAGTTCATAATTATTTTGAAGGTGATTTCACCGATCCCGATGATCTGGAGCGGATCTGGAGTGAGCAGAAATTTCTTATCGAAGATGGCTGGGAAGGCTGGTGGCTGGACGGCACGGAAACCGCATCCTCTCACAAGGTGATTCATATTCCGCAGCGCGGTAGAGATGAGAAAGCACTTACCGAGGAATTTAAAGATGAATACGACAATATCTGGGCGATTCTACGGGCAAAGGGATTCTATGAACGTCAACGCCGAGATTTTCCTGACAAACGCGTTTACATTCTCAATCGAGCTGCCTTTTCGGGTATGCAGCGTTACGCGGTGGGGGTGAACCAGGGTGATTACTGGGCCACCTGGAAACTGATGCAGTTGCAAACCCATTGGCTTTTGCATCATGGAACTTCCGGCGTCATCATGCCTGAGGCCGACATCGGCGGCCATTATGCGCATGAGGAACTGGATGACGAACTTTGCATCCGCTGGGCCTTCCTTGGCGCCTTCACCCCCATCATGCGTTCGCATGGTCACAATTGGCGATGCAAATTACCCTGGGGTTTCGGTCCGCAGTATGAAAAAGCATTTACCTCTTTTATTCAGCTGCGGGTATCACTTTTCCCCTATAACTATACCTTAATGCATGAAGCTAATCGCGATGGCATGCCCATGATGCGCGCCATGGTTTTAGAATTTCCCAATGACCGTCATACTCGATCATTGGGGGATCAGTTTATGTGGGGACCTTCTATTCTCGTTGCCCCGATTTATGAAAAAGGCGCGGTAAGTCGGAAGGTATATTTACCGGAAGGGAATTGGGTGCATTACTGGACCTTAAAGTGTTATCGCGCTAAAACCGGTTTGAACTCGGATGCTGGAGAGAGCGATGGCCAGTTCGAAAAGCAGGAGGAAGAACTGCAGGTTAATTTTGATATAGATGCGCCCCGTGGTCGCGATCCCCTGTTTTTGAAAGCGGGTAGTATAATTCCCTGCCGGGAACCTAGTGACACCATTCCTTTTCATGGAGAAATAAATCTGATTTTATGGGTTCTTCCAGACAGTCAAGCAGCTGAGTTCGAACTTTATGATGATGATCGAAGATCGTATAAATATGAGAAAGGTGAGTATTCGAGACAGGAATTTTCCATGAGTGCCTTGAATACATCAGGCGCATTTTCTCTTAAAATTGGAGAGATAAAGGGTGATCATGATGGGATAGTTCGGGAAAAATCCTATAGTCTGGTAATCCCGAAATCGCTGGTAGCGATTAACAATGTTTCCGTGAACGGTAACCCACTGCCTGTTGAACAAATTGCGGTTGATGAAGAATCGTTAAAGATTGAACCCCGAGGAACTGATCACTCCCACCCGTCGATACCAAAGTTTGTTCACGAAGGCGCGTTGTCTGCAGAACCCTTGTTCCGTGATGCTCCCCCCTGCCTTGAAGATGAAAATAAATACGTGATCCGTTTAGCGCCGACCGGGGAATCAATCGTAGTCAGATTCAATGGGTAAATGTAGATTGAAGTATTTATGCCTCTTTTGGCCGCACCTTTATTATCGGGTTGTTGAGCCTTAATCCGCAGACTCCCGTATTATCAAATCTGTGCACCACAAGGTTGTCCAACGAAGCGGCAAGAAGTATATCGCGATTGGGTCCCGCAAAAGCGACATCAGTCGGTCCCCGTAACGCTTCGCCTTTCCAATCTTCAGCGAAACATTTCAGTTCGCCGGTTAGCTCATTGAATACATAGATCGCGTCCGGCCGATGGCAGGCAATCCAAATGCGTTCTTCTGCATCAAAAGCGATGCCGTCTGGAATGCATCGGGGCATGTGCACGACACGCTCATAAGCGCCAGCCGTGCCATCCCTGTTAATAGCTATTTTGGCGATACTATTGCCATAGGTTTCTACGAAGTAAAGATACTGTTCATTGGCGTCCAGTGCTATTGCGTTTGGGGTATTGACCGCTTCGGGATACCAGAGTTGGGCGGTGCCGCCACCGGGGGCAATTTTATAAATATGCCCGTTAATCTGATCGGACCAGTCACCGCTGTCCGACAGATACATGTTACCGTCTCGATCAAATGCCGGATAATTGGTACAAAGAAAATTTTTGCCGCCGGGGCCGGAGGCATAAGAGCTCTCTTCACCGTCGGGGGTAATCCGAATTACTTTACCCGAGGTATCGGCGCAGTATATATTTCCATCCGCATCGATCACCTGTCCAAGCATCCGTCGGGGCGCGGTCGAGGCGAACTGGGCAGCGGTATTGGTTTTCAAATCCAGGCGATAGACCTGGCCCCCGGTACCGGTGGTGTAAGCTTCTCCCTGATGTCCGATGGATATTGATTCGGGGTGGTCGACTCCACGTATATGGACAATAGCATTTAAATCGAAGGGATGAACTGACATAATAATAGGGTTTTAGGAATGCGGCTATCGTTGCGGTGCCTGAGAAGAATAGTGATTGCTTATACTTTCTTTCGCCATGTCTTGCCAGTGGTGTTGCGGACTCCAGCCAAGTATTTGCTTTATTTTGTGGCAACTCACGAGACCGGTACGGTCGGGGAGATCTCCTCGAATGTCTTTAATGTGAGAAAACCCTTTTTCAATTAATTGACGTGTTGGGGTGGTAACACAGACGTCATCCGCGGCAATATTGAAAGTATTGAAACCTGATTCTTTCGAAGTCACCCAGGCAAGGCAGGCGGTAGCGACATCGCGGGCATCGATATATGACCAGAGAGTGTTCTCTGCGGCTGCATCATTTTCGGTGTATCGGCGGAAACGCCATTCATAAGATTCTTCATAGACAATTCGCTGCGGTCGCAATGCGGCAATGGCGATACCATGCCAACGCGAATAATGACTGGCCAGGGTCTCAAGGTTTTGCTTCACCGCACCATAGATACTGTATGGGTTGGCGGGTGTGTCCTCATCAATAGGCAGGTAGGGCACATCGTAAACGTCGCCGTAAATTTCCGGACTGCTGGCCAGTACCACTCTCGGGATTCCCAGGTTTGCTGCCGCTTGAAGAACGTGATAACCACCCAATGCGAGATTTCGATAGGCAGTTTCCCACGCGGTCAATGAATCCGAGGGATAACTGCCAAAGTGGACGACCGCATCGGCTCCCGTGAAGACATCGTGGACAGCTGCTCCATCTTCCAAATTAACCTGCCGATAATCACTCTCCGCGAATTCACAGGGTTTCAAATCTACACCGGTAACTTCATGTCCGGCTTCGCGAAAGACCTTTACTATCGAGGGTCCGGTACCTCCTTTTGCGCCGGTAATTATTACTTTTCCCATTTCCTCTTCCCTGGTTTAGAACTGACTTATATATAAATTATAAAAGAGGGGTTGAACCGTCGGACTGGACGTATCGCAGTTCCTTAATCGGCTCATGGGGGCGTGAACGCACTTGTTCCATATCGAGTTCCACTCCGAGTCCGGGGCGTTCTTGCAGGTCGTTTATATCAATGTGGCCGTCGGTCACGGGCACATTCTGTATTTGAATTCGGTCAAACCAGGGTTGAAGCGGACAATGTTCAAGGATCAGAAAATTCTGTATAGCCGCAGCCACGTGAGCGCAAGCGGCCAGGGCGACAGGACCGTAGGGATTGTGCGGGGCTATCTCGATACCATATACTTCGGCATAGTGGGCAATCTTAACGAGTTCACTGATTCCACCGATGTGACAGGGATCAGCCTGACAAACATCAATTGCCTGTTGCTCAAACCATGGACGGAAATCCCAACGCGTTATTTGTCGTTCACCCAGAGCGATCTTCATATCTGGAAATTCTTTTTTCAGAAGAAGGGTCGGCTCAATATTATCTTGATTCGTTGGCTCCTCAACAAAAAGCATGTTCAGAGGACGAAGTCCGCGCATTAAATAGTCAGCAGCCTGTAAATCAAATTGACCGGCGGCATCTATCATCAGGGCTACATCAGGACCGAATAACTGGCGTAGCAGGGTATGTTCCTCAATCGCATTTGTCGCTTGCTCTCGCATGTCGTAGGGGTCTGTTCTTGTGCCCCAACCATGCTTGAATGCGTTGAAGCCCATCTTCATTGATGCCTGGGCCGCCTCTTCGAGGGTGGAACCATAAAATTCGGGACCGTAGCGTATGTAGCAGCGAATTTTTTCTCTCACTTTACCGCCAAGGAGTTTGAATACGGGCAGTCCGGCCTTTTTCCCGGCGATATCCCACAATGCCTGATCGATTCCACTCATCGCGCTGGTGTGAACAACCCCCCGGCGCCACCAGAAATCGCGATAACCTAATTGCCAGATGCGTTCGATATCAGTTGGATCCATACCGAGTAATCGCGGTTTCAGCTCCGATTCAATTTGCGCTTTAACCGCCATTTCGTGGTATTCAGTTGTTGCTTCACCGATGCCGGTGATTCCTTCGTCTGTCTCTATCTCCACGAATATCCAATTGCGGCAAACGCCGGGACCATCGGGTCGCGGCACACTCATCACATGACAGCGGATATCGTTTATCTTCATGGGGCTACTCGTAGTGGTTGACTCTCTCTAATCGAAAAAGTTTGTCAAACACAGCTAATCATTCACCCCTATTGCGGTGGTTTTCTGTTTAAGAAATAGTATTGTCTAACTGAATGTTGCGGCGGGACCGGCCCCTTTGTCGTGATGATGAAAATAAGGGGTTATTCCGACTGACGCTGGTCGAAGAGTCACTCGAAATAAATTTCATATCCTAATTCTTATGGGCTTCAATTCGCTCGCGGTCCTGCGCGGTGAGATGGGGCTGAACTTTCTCCGCGAATTCACTTACGGAATCCTCAATCGATGCCTTACTGGTATCGAGTTTTACGGTAGGACCTAATGTGGATCTCGCCACCCCTTCTTCAAATAACTTAAGGACTTCATCAATATCCTTTTCCTGCATCACCGCGTTCTCGCGATTGTTTTCCTTCATCCGCTGCCTGAGCACATCCGATTCTGCGATCAAATGAACAATGATAACCGGGTCAGATGTAACTTCCTTAATTAATTCTTCGATATGATCAAAAAAGAATTCCCTTCTATTAAAAAATTCATCTGGGAGTCCAAATCCGAAGTAAAGCGGGGCGTAGACGGCGTCTTCGATGTGCAAGCCGATGTCCAGATTATCTACCGCACGGTAATGCTGGACATGATAGTGGAGACTGTAGCGCGAGTACATCTCTTTTAGTTTAGGCGTCATAGCAAGGACCATCTTCTGCTCTTCAGGTGTCGTATCGTCAGGGTGACCCGAGACACGGGGGATCTTAAAATGATCGTGAATATGCGTGAAGCCGCATCCCATTTCATTTTCTTTCCATTTATGGAAGGCGTTGGCCAAAGTAGTGGTCCCAGTAAACTCGGCACCGACGATAAGCAGTTTCATGATAGGCTCTCTCTTTGAGGATTATAGAATTAAAAACGATCAGTTACTTTCAGCAATTTTAGTTGCGAGCGCACATATTGAAGTGGCGGCCGAATCTATGTCCGCTTCGGAAATTCCCAGATAGGGAATGGCGCGAATGATAGTCCGTTCCGGACTACTGACCCGAACCCCATGTTCATCGAGGAGACGATCAGCGAACGCTCTCGATGATAGTCCGGTTCCCTTCACATCGAACCTGCACATATTAGTTTCCACCGCTTCGGGATCTATGGCAATACCCGGCGCATGACAAATTAGTTCGGCTAATTTTTTTGCATTGCGGTGGTCATCGGCCAGTCGTTCGACATTATGCTCAAGAGCGTAAATTCCAGCCGCGGCGATGATGCCCGATTGACGCATGGCTCCACCGATTCGCTGTTTCCACTGCCAGGCTTCATGGATAAATGCCTTGGATCCCGCTAAGGCTCCTCCTACCGGTGCGCCTAATCCTTTACTGAAGTCGATCCAGGCCGAATCAAAAGGGGCCGCGTATTCAGCTGCCGATATGCCTGTGGCCACCGTAGCATTCAGAAGCCGCGCGCCATCCATATGACAGTAAGCGTCGTGTTCACGTACTTTAGCGCAAACTGATTTCATCTGTTCTAAAGGCCAAATACGCCCTCCCGGTCGGTTTGTTGTCTGTTCAATTGATACGACCTGGACGGGAGACTGGTATCGACTTGTGGGAGCGATTGCCTCGTCAACCTGTTCGGCGGTGAACTGGCCATTCTTTCCGTCAATGGGGTAGAGTACCGCGCCTGCGAGGACCGCAGAACCTCCCGCTTCAGAGATGAGGGGATGCGCTGACCTGTCCAGTATAATAAAGTTGCCCGGCCGACAATGGACCGCTAGCGCAATTTGATTACACATCGTTCCGGAGGGAAGAAATAAAGCCGCTTCTTTGCCCAGCAATTCGGCGACCATCTCCTGCAATTTATTAACTGTTGGATCCTCGCCTCTCTGCTCATCGCCAACTTCAGCGGCGCACATGAATTCCCGCATCCCCTTTGTCGGTTTTGTCGCTGTATCACTGTAAAGATCTATGCGCACTGACGCCATGTATAGGTTTCTCCCGTGGTTCTTTTCATTATCGATTTTAAAGTAAAAATATTACGAGGCTATTGTTTTATTGATAGGTCTACTCGCAACCAGCGTTTTATCTGATGCTGTAATCCATTCATGCGGTGTGGGAATGGAACAGTTTATCCAATAGGCGTAACCACAGGTTCAACTTTTTTCGCTGCGAAATCGAAAAAACCTATCTCGGTCAGATCTTTTTCGAGTTTACTATACTGCTCTGCGGTTATGGGTTGAGAAGGGGGACGTGCCGGTCCACAGTTTACACCCAGCATTTTCATTACGGCTTTCATCGTCGTTTGCCCGGATGAACTAGAGCGCCACATAGTCTGATACATCTTCATCGCGTCGAGTTGTTTTTCGCGAGCAACATCCAGATCACCTCGATTAAAACTGTCGATGATCTCATTGTACAAAGGGCCGGCAAAATTATAGGAGCCGCCTATTGATCCCTTGCCGCCTAATACTAAACTGCATAATAAAAACGAATCAATACCAAAGAGGACGCCATACTGTCCGCCATCAAATTGCCGGCAAAGTTGATATTCCATCATATTAGAAGAAGTGAATTTGAGACCGCAAAAATTGGGTATCTTTCCGCGAGCGGCTTCCAGGAAATCGATCATATTAATAGAGACTCCGGTCATGCCGGGAATATAGTAGTAATAGAAGGGAAGCTCAGGCGCGGATGCCGCAATTTGGGCACAATAGTCAACGAGCGCATCCGCGTTGTTGGGTTTAAAGAAAGTAGAGCTATGAGCGCCAATTCCCCAGGCCCCAGCTTTCTGGGCATGCGCGGCGAGCGCTTTTGCGGCGACGATACTATTGTGTCCGACATGTACGAGTACCGTAAAGTCTTCCGGCGCGACTTCAACCCAACGGCTGGTGATCGCCATGCGTTCCTCTGTGGTTAAGGATAAGCTTTCTCCCGATGTTCCACACAGAAATGCGCCATTTATCCCGTTGTCATTGAAAAACGTGGCCAGGGTTTCAATCCTGTCGAGATTGACGCTATAGTCAGCATTAAAGGGCGTTACAGAGGGGACAATGAGTCCATTTAGTTGAGTTTTCATTGTTTTAAATATTACAACCGACAGTTTGTATTGGGGTGAGAAATGATGATTTTAAATAAGAATTATTCATTAGTGCCTACGGTCCCAGCGACTGGGGTTGATTCCCGGCGCGTCGTGAGCCATGTGGTCCGGTTTATTCGGATTATCATGCATCCAGATGCGGGTATTAGGATCACCCAGGATGGCCTGGATCTCAGGGGATAGCCTGGCCACCTTGGCGGCGTCTCTTGTCTCAATCTCACCAGCGGGTCCGGCCCATGAGGGACGGTAAGCAATAGCGAGCATTTCACGGGGTCGATCTCCTATATTCGGAAAGTTACCGTGGAAAACATTCTGATTAATAAAGACGGCCGATCCTGCCTTGCATGTAACCATTAACTGTTCGGGGTGCTCTTCATAGCGCAGGTAGGGATTGCCTTCATTATGAAAGCTGAGATGTGACCTGGGGAGAACACGAAAAGGAGAGACCTTCGGGGTTAAGTCATCCAGATAGTAGAGGACCCGGATTAATCGGGGACAGCTGAACCGATAGCCGAATATTTTTGAACTCCACGGCTGCCCATCTGAGTGCAGACTGATGCCGGGGTGACCCGGTTCAGATCGCGCGTAACTATAACTCATCAATATAACCTCGTCCCCAAACATCACTTTGAGGAAGTCAATGGTTGGCGGATGAGCGATCAGCTTGGAAATTTCACCCCCGAGGAACATGACTTCTTCTTCAGCGACCTGTTGTTTCTCGCTGTAATCAACCCTGCAGGTGTTTATTGCTTTCGTTTCCGCTTTAAGGTTTTTGATAAGTTCCGGGCTGAGCAGATCAGGTATCACCAGGTAGCCTTCCACTTCGATATGCCTGATACGTTCACCCAGGGTCAAAGGGCCCCAGTCAGTATCTGCCATGCGAGCTTCCATTTGAGTTTTTGTCATAATCACCCTATGAATTGATATTTATCATTGGATTGTAGATTTATTACCTTAAATTCTGAAATTACTTTCGGGTGTGTAGAGCGCAAGAACTTCTTCTAATATTTATGAGATATGTCCTACCGATCAATGCGCTCACCTCGCTTATAGTATGAAGCAGCTATCATTGAATGGGCTTAAAACGGTTTTATGGCCGGTATCGGTCTTTATCCTCTCCGGATTTTTAAATCTCGCTTCATTCCCGCCGTGGAATATTGCTGAAGCGGCTTATCTGTTTGTTATCCCTTTTTTGATCTGGATTCATTTCAAGCCTGGGTTCAAGCCCTATGCAGTCACGGCGCTGCTTACCCAGATAGTCGTCTGGCTCATATTGATCTACTGGTTGCGACATGTAACCTACTCGGGGACATTCCTTCTTGCTATTTATCTTGGAATATTTCCGGCCGTGTGGCTCATTACCGCATGGTGGGTTCTCCCCCGGATATTTGATCGACCGTTTTGGCTGCGCTTGACAGGAATTGCCGGGCTCTCCGCGTTTTGGGTATTACTGGAGTTCTCGCGTGTTTTTCTCTTCTCAGGGTTTCCCTGGTTACCCCTCGCCGCGAGTCAGTGGAACCGTCCGGCCATCCTGCAGATCATTGCATATACCGGTTTCTATGGACTCTCTTTCCTCCTTATTTTTTTGAATCAAGGGATTGCTTTTTATTTACGCCATCTTCTTTTAAAAAGCCAGCGCAGCCGAACCTGGTATGAGCGCCTCTGTCCGGAGTTCTATCTCTCCCTGGCTCTGCTCTTTGCCGCTGTCAGTGGAATTATATGGGCGGGAACATTTACCCAGGAGCAAAAAAATATATTCCGCGCCGCGGTGGTACAACCTTATATTGAACCGTCGGTAAAATGGAACAGTGATCAAGCGCACGCCATTCTCGATCTCTTAGAAAAGCAGACACTATTTCTTAAGCCTCTGGATGCGGATATTATTTTATGGCCTGAATCGGTCACTCCCTGGCCGGTCATCGGAGATAATAACATGCGTCTCTGGATCCAAGACAGAGTGAGAGAGTCCGGTATTCCATTACTCATGGGCAATATGGCGCGCGATGATAATTTGAACTGGTATAATACCGTGAATGCCGTTGATCCCCGGGCTGGCCTGGTCTTTCCTTATTATGCAAAACGTAAACTCGTCCCGTTCGGGGAATATGTGCCCTTCGAACATATACTTCCCTTCGTCGATAAAGTGATCCCGCTCGATGGTGACTTTATCCCGGGGAACAGACAACAATTAATTCCTGTCACTGTTGCTGAGAAGAGCTACCGGGTGGGACCACTCGTATGTTATGAGGATATTTTTCCAGAACTTGCGCGCGAATTGACACTTCATGGAGCTGATTTTCTATACGTCGCTACTAACAATGCCTGGTATGGAGAGGAGAGTGGGGCTTATCAGCATGCCGCGCATTCCGTATTGCGCGCGGTGGAAACACGCCGACCTGTGCTTCGATGCGGCAATGCCGGCTGGAGCGGATGGATCGATGAATATGGAAATGTGCGTCACGTTCTAAACGATCGTAAGGGAAGTATATATTTTCGAGGCGGGACCGTTATGGATGTGAGCCGTGATCGACAGTGGATACAACGGCATAGCGTTTACGTTCAATATGGTGATTGGTTTGTCGGACTCTCACTTATCTTATGTATCTGGGGTTTCATTGCGATTCGTTATCTCGATATCCCATTGCTTCCCATCACCCAGGCGAGTGATTTTCGTAGTCGGCGAGATCGTATATTTGGGCGATAAAATAGAGTTGTGGTGGAGTGCTCCCCTCTTTCGCCGTAGGAGTCGGGTAGCCAGCTCTACTTTTCGGCTTTTTTACTTAACGATTTGTGATTGCGAGATCGATGAAGAACGGTGTTGCCGAAATTATACTCAGAGTTTAGTCCTTATCCTCATAACCGCTACTAGAATTATGAATGAGGAAAATATTACTACTGCCGATCGCCTGCGCGGAATGATCTGGGGTCAATTCGTCGGTGACGCCGCTGCGCTGGGGAGTCATTGGATTTACAATTTGAGTGAATTAGAATCAATTTACCCCGATGGTGTTCATGGTTTTGAAGTCCCGAAGGCGGGGCATTATCACGAAGGGAAAACAGCCGGGGACTTTACCCATTACGGTGATGCCGCTTTGCTCCTTTTGCAGTCCGTTGCGGCATGCGGCAACTTTGACGTAGTCCATTTTGGGCATCGATTTATGGAAATCATGGCACCCGGTGTATACAAAGGGTACATCGATCACGCCACGCGTGGGACGATAGAAAATAAACAGAATTTTGAAAGCACGAACCCGGGGAAAGGTTTTGATTATCAACAGGGGGCTGATGATGATCAACTGGCAACCGCCTCATCTCTCGCACCCGTCATTGCTGCTCATTTTCGTGATGAAGCCCTTATGGTTATCGTTGACAAGGCAACGCGAGTGCGCCAGAATAACAATCGGGCCGTTGCCTACATGCAAATGCACGCGCGTATTCTGCTCGAACTAATTGAGGGGCGTGATGTCCACAGTGCGCTTCATCGTGTTGAGGAACACGCCGCTAAAAACACTGAATTCGGTGTCGAGTTAAAGAGAAAATTACTGAGCGCTTTCAACGCTTTGTCAAAAAGTGTTCAAGACGCTACTTTGGAACTCGGCCAATCCTGTCCCCTCATCAGCAGTTTCCCCTCCGCCTTACACAGTCTTCTTAAAGAGTCGGAATCATTTAAGGAGAGTATCCTCGCAATTTTGCGTGCCGGCGGGGACAACGCGGGCCGTGCCGCTATGGCCGGGGCCTGGCTGGGAGCGCACCTCGGGGTTAAGGCAATCCCTGAAAACTGGTGCAGGCAGCTCAAGTATTATGATCCTATTCATGAGTATGTAGAAAAAATTATAGCAGCCGCTTAGTTTTTTACCCGCTCACGGGTGCTTTAGACTGCGTTCGTCTTACCTCCAGTCACCTCTCCGGAAATCATTTCGGATTATTTTTTAAAGTATTTTCATCCCAAGCTGGACAAGCTCAATCACGTAACACAATGTTGCTCATTGACCCCTTCCTGGAATGATTAATTGCCGATTATTTATTTTATCTCCCTTCTCAATCGGTGTCACTTTTTCATCCCCCTGCGAATCAAAGATGCGGGGCTTCATCTTGACATTATTGATAGATTTTGAATGATTTCTTTCATATTCATCCGCATATTTGGTAATATAATAACATGACGACGCAAATTAAGGCGGACACACCCCGTTCTGCGGTAGAGCACATCGTTCGAGAGAGTGTATATCGTCATTTGGGGCTGGAAATTCCCCATGCGGGACAGGCCCCTAACCCCCTGGTCGTAAATGTCAGTGCGCGGCACTGTCACTTGACACCGGAAGCAGTGGAAGCCCTGTTTGGCACGGGGCATGAATTGACACCGATGAAGTGGTTGTATCAGGACGGTTACTATGCGGCAGAGGAGACCGTCACCCTAGTTGGGCCGCGCAGCCGGGTAATTTCAAACTTACGCATTCTCGGCCCCTGCCGACCGATAAACCAGGTCGAGCTGGCGTATACCGACGCCATTGCCCTGGGCTTCGAGATTCCGGTGCGTCTATCCGGAAATATTGAAGGAACACCCGGTTGCATGCTGATGGGCCCGAACGGTTTTTTTGAGATGGCAGAGGGGGTGATACGCGCGGCACCCCATGTGCACATGGGGCCAATCGATACTGATTATTACGGGGTGCAAGATGGTGATGTGATGAAGCTCCGAGTAGGTGGACCCGTAGGTATAATATTTGATAGAATTGTCGTCCGAGCGTCACCGGACGTAAAACTGGAAGTACATATTGACACTGATGAAGGCAATGCTTGCAGTTTGAAACCAGAAACTCCCTGTGAGTTGATGAAGTAAAATTTTGGAAAATGTTCAAAGAACTCAATTATATAGCAAAACGAAAGAAAGAAAAATCATGAGCGATTCGTTAGGTATGGTAGAGACCAATGGTTATGTTGGCAGTGTAGAAGCCAGTGATGCCATGGTCAAAGCGGCGAGTGTCAATCTCGTCAAGCAAGTGCAAATCGGTGGAGGATTTGTTACGGTGTTCGTCAAGGGTGATGTGGGAAGTGTGAAAGCCGCAGTAGAAGCGGGGTCCGAAGCTGCTGATAAAGTGGGTGAGCTGTTGTGCTCGCACGTTGTCCCCAGACCGCATCAGGATTTAATGAAGCAGTTTGATATTTAAATAAGGAAAATAAAATAAACGGATAATAAAATGGCACAAGAAGCGATAGGCATGATTGAAACAAAGGGGCTGTGCGCCCTGATTGAGGCGAGTGATGCAGCGCTCAAATCTGCGGATGTATCAATGTCAGGGTGGGAGAAAGTCGGTAGCGGCTTAGTCACCATCTTTTTCAAAGGAGACGTCGCCGCGGTGAAAGCGGCAACCGATGCGGGCGCGGAAGCCGCGGCACATATCGGTGAAGTAATCGGGGTACATGTTATCCCTCGTCCACACGAAGAATTATCACAGCTCGGCAAATGGGTCTAGCGCTGTTGCGATAAGCGTCTGCGTTAGTGAAAATTCTCGTCGCCAACCTGGGTTCTACCTCTCTCAAATACCGTCTTTTTTCGATGGAGGACGGGAGCGAAACGCTATTAGCAAAAGGAGGTTTTGAACGCGTAACCGATCACGGTGCCGCTATCGATAAATGCTTGGAAAATTTAAAGGAGGAGGGCCATCTTGTTTCCGGAGATGATCTCGATGCGGTAGGTTTTAAAACGATCCTGGGTAAAAATCTTACCGGTTGTGTCCCGGCGGATGATCAAACTCTTGAAGCCCTGGAAGCGTTTAATGATATCGCGCCTTCTCACAACCCTGCCTACGCAAACGGGATACGCCAGTTTCGTGCAAAGCTCAATAAAGTGAAACTCGTGGCTCTTTTTGAAACCGCATTCTACCAATGGGTTCCCGCGGCGGCAACGCGCTACGCCGTGCCTGAGGCCTGGCATGAGGCGGGGGTAAGACGTAATGGTTTTCATGGGGCCAGTCATAAGTTCATTGCCGAGCGCTCTGCAGAACTGCTTTCACGTGACGATATAGCCGAGCGCTGCCGCAATCTTTATCTTCATGGACCGACGCCTTTCGAGGGACAACCCTTGAGGGTAATATCTTGCCATCTCGGAGGAAGCAGCTCCATTGCCGGTTGTCGCAACGGGGTAGCGGTCGACGGCAGTTTTGGCATGAGTCCGCAAAGCGGGCTCCCGCACAACAATCGGGTTGGTGATCTCGATGCTTCGGCTACTCCTTTCATCATGAAAGCGCTCAATCTTTCCATAGACGAAGTCCAAGAGCAATTGGTACGGGAAAGCGGTCTCCTCGGCCTGTCCGGGGTAAGTAATGATTTGCGCGACATTCGCGAAAAAGCGGCTGCAGGCAATACCCAGGCCCAACTGGCAATTGATGTTTTAATTCATTGTATCCGTCACTGGATAGGCGCTTTTTTTGTGCAGCTTAATGGCTGCGACGCCCTCGTATTTACGGGGGGGATAGGTGAAAACAATCCTTTTATCCGAGAGGCGGTGTGCGCCAACCTCGACAATCTCGGAATTGAGATTAATCCCGATTTAAATAACGCGACACTGGCTGAAGAAAATTTAATCAGCTCGGAGCAATCCAGGGTAAAAGTATTCGTGATCCCCGCTAACGAAGAGCTAGTGGTCGCCCGTGAAACGTGTCGTTTAATCGCTTCTTAAGTATATTTAACCTGAAAATCTAACTCCAAATAAAAAATGTCACAAAAAGCAATAGGTCTCCTCGAAACCCGCGGTCTTATCGGTCTGGTGCAAGGCACCGACGCGATGTTGAAAGCCGCTAATGTCCAACTGGTCGGTCCCATGAAGCAGGTTGGCAGCGCCCTTTGCAGCGCTGTCGTTACTGGTGATGTGGCCGCGGTGAAAGCCGCGACTGAAGCGGGAGCAAAAGCTGCCGAAGAAGTCGGGGAAGTCGTCAGCGTGCAGGTGATTCCTCGCCCGCATGAAGATATCAATTCCGTAATGCCAAAATCTAATTCAGGTAAAGGCTCGTAGTAATACGGGAGTTCAAGCATGTTTCTGGCAAAGGTAATCGGGGCGGTTGTCGCCACAAAAAAAGAAGACACAATGAAGGGCAGGAAACTGCTTCTTCTGTGCCCTATGCTGGTGGATGAAGCCAACCCGAAACGGTTACGTCCCGGAGTGAATACCATTGTTGCCGTCGATAATCTAGGTGCGGGTGAAGGTGAAATGGTTCTCTTTTGCCAGGGGAGTTCCGCCCGCCTGGGCACCGGTTTGAAATCGCTGCCTATCGATGCCGCGGTTGTCGGGATAGTCGACACTGTCGACGTGCAGGGAAATAAAATCTACACCGCCAGCGACTGATTTTACTCAATTAAATAGTGGAATAAAAGGTCAATGACCAAGGGGATGAAAAATGAGTACGCAAATTGATATTGATGACGGTACCGTTCGGCATGTTGTCGAAGAAGTGTTGAAACGGCTTGGTCAAACGCCGGAATCCACGACATTTTCCGGGGTTGAAACTGCTTCGGGTTCCAAATGGACAGCGCCGCACCGCCGTTCTACAAAACGCAGGCATGGGGTATTTGAGGATGCCGATGAAGCCTGTGAAGCAGCACAGGATGCATTTCTTCAGCTTCGGGATCAGGGGCTCGCGGCTCGGATGAAGGTGGTCGAAATCGTCAAAAGCCTGTGTGATAAAAATGCCAATTCGTGGGGAAAACTGGAAATGGATGAGACGCGAATTGGCAGACTCGACCACAAGATTGAGAAGCTCCAGATTGTGAAATTAACGCCGGGCGTAGAGTGGTTGCATCCCGATGCGATGAGTGGAGACCACGGGATCATGTTGGAGGAACATACCCCCTTTGGCGTTATCGGTGGCGTGACGCCGGTCACTCATTCCGTGCCAACTTTAAGCAGTAATGTTGTCAGCATCGTCTCCGCAGGTAATGCCGTGGTCTTTAATCCTCATCCCGGTGGAGCGCGTTGCGCGGCAACGGCGGTACGCGCTTTTAATGAAGCTATTAACCGGGAAATAGGGATAGATAATCTAATATGCGCGGTGGAACATCCGACACTGGAATCATTTGATGCGATCAGTAAAAATGATCTCGTGCGACTTCTGGTTGTGACCGGAGGACCGGGGGTAGTGAACGCCGCGATGAAAAGCGGGAAACGCTCAGTCTGTGCCGGCCCGGGCAACCCTCCTGTCCTCGTCGATGAGACCGCCGGTTTGGATAAAGCGGCGCGCGATATAATATACGGTGCTGCCTACGATAACAACTTGCTTTGCATTGGCGAGAAGGAAGTCTTTGTCGTCGACGCCGTATATCGTCAGTTCATTCAGGCATTTGAAAATGCCGGTGCGTATAAGCTGACGCAGGGTCAATTGGACCGGCTCGAAAAGGAAGTTTTTACTTATGAGGATGATGGGGGTGGTTGTTCCCATCCGGTATTAAATCGGGAAATGGTGGGAAAAGACGCTACGACATTGGCAGAGATTGCGGGGACAAGAGCTCCACGTGGGACAGAAATGATTTTTGCCGAGACCGATGCGGAGCACGCTTTTGTCGTTGAAGAACAGATGACCTCGATGATACCGGTGGTTAGGGTGCGTGATGTCGAAGAAGGTATTGCCTGCGCGGTTAACGCGGAACATGGATACAAGCATTCTTCGATCATTCACTCACGCCATGTTGATAATATGACCACCATGGCGCGAGCACTGGATAGCACCCTCTTTGTTAAAAATGGCCCTTCGACTTCAGGCCTTGGTCTAGGCGGCGAAGGCTATCTTACTTACTCCATCGCAACCACGACAGGCGAGGGCATCACGACGCCGGAGACTTTTACGCGCAAACGGCGCTGCGTAATGGTCGATAATCTAAGAATATATTAATTATGGTTTTAGCACGTGTTGATGGTCGCGTTGTTTCGACTATTTGCCACCCAAGCATGAAGGGTTGGCGGGTCCTTATTTGTCAACCGCTCAATGAATCGGGTGAAGAGACAGAGGGTCCTATTCTGGCGATCGATCCTTATGGGGCCGATAAACACCAAAAAGTCATATTAGCGAGTGATGGATTTGCCACCCGGCAACGTGTCGAGGATGAAAAATCACCCTTGAGGTATATGGTAATTGGCGTGGTGGACGAGGCATCCAAAAAAGGGTGATTGATATTTTATATGCGAAAAATGAAATGAAACTGGGACAGGTTATTGGCAGATTAACATTGAGTGATCAGGAATCGTCGTACATAAGTGGACGTTTCCTCTTGGTCTTGCCCTTGTCGCGCGAGCAGATTGGAGGAGCGCCCCTGAAACCACTGCCAAAAGGCAATAGCATAGTCGTCTACGACAACCTGGGCGCGGGTGTAGAGGATATCGTCGCCTATGTAGAAGGGAGAGAAGCGAGCGTAACTTTTTCTGAACCGACACCGGTCGATGCCTTTAACTGTGCGATAATCGAAACTATGGATTATCACCCGCCCCAATAGAAGATTTTGGGAATGAAAAAAGTAATCAGTGCCAAAGAGATTGAAAGAATACTGAAAGAAGGGGGAGATCCGAGCTCCTTGCCTGCTAATAGTATTCTCACACCATCTGCGCTTGATGTCATAAACAATTTTCAGCGGTCGGACAAAGACAGGAGTCAGACAGATTACCGTGAACCTTCTGTCCCCGACAATGAATTTAAATGGAGCCCCGAAAGCGACCCGCAAACACCCGTTGCTATTCAGACATTTTTTAATTCTCCCGAGATCAATTTATTGAAAGAGAGAATATGCGAGATTGGCAGACGATTGAACCAGAAAGGTTTCGTCGATGGAAACGGCGGAAACATTACGGTCAGGGTGGGTGACAACCTCGTTTTATCTACGCCAACCCTTATAGCGAAAGGGTACATGAAACCCGCGGATATGTGCCTTGTTGATTTAAAGGGCAATCAAATTGCGGGAGAGCGGAAGCGTACGAGTGAAGTCACAACGCATATTGGAATAATGAAACATCAGCCGAAAGCAAAAGCTTGTGTCCATGCGCATCCACCCTATGCCACCGCCTTTGCCGTCGCCTCAGTTGAACCTCCGACTTGTATCATCCCCGAAGCGGAGATTTTTCTTGGTAAGATCGGGCTGGCTAATTATGAGACACCGGGAACTCCGGAAAATGCTGAAGTTATCGGACAGATGGCTGTCGATCATCAATCCATTATAATGGGAAATCACGGCGTTATCACCTGGGGAACAGATGTCGAGGATGCTCATTGGAAAATGGAAAATACAGACATGTATTGTAAAACAATCTGGATTGCTTCCAGTTTAGGAAAGGAACTGAGTAATATAGGAGGGGCCAAACTGAAAGAACTCTTGGCTATCCGCAGTGACCTGGGTATGGATGATGCGCGCATCGGACTTCGCGAATGCGAGCTCTGCGATAACGATGAATTCCGTCCGGGGGTAATCTGTCGATCGTCTGAGAGTATTAAGAGCTGGGATAACAAAAGGTATTCTTCACCTGAAGAAAACCCTCAGGTTGAAGCCCTTATTAAAAAGATTACAGACTTGATTCTCGAGAAGTTGAATAATTGAACCCAATAAAAAAGAAACACCTTTTATGAAAGTTACGATAATTGGAGGCGGGGGGAGAGTGGGATCCAATGCCGCGTTTGCCCTGCAGTGCGCCGGCATAGTCTCGGATATTCAGATCCTTGACGCCAATAATGAACTGGCCGAGGGCGAAGCGCTTGATCTTCTTCATGGGACTTCCGCTATTGCCGATCAACATGTCTATGCCGGTGATTATGAGCGTGCGCGTGACAGTGATATTTATATTATCACTGCCGGACTGCGACGAAAACCGGATGAATCACGACTCGATCTCATCAGCCGTAATGTATCACTTTTTTCCCAGATACTCGCCAGCCTGAAGCAGACTGGACACAAGGAAGATGCCATAGTCTTTGTTGTCTCTAATCCTGTTGATATCTTAACGCACCTTGCCACGACTTACCTCGGTCTTCCCTGGCAGCGTGTAATCGGGTTAGGGACTATGCTTGATACCGCGCGATTTCGATCTTTGATTGCCGAGGAGTTGCACCTTGCCCCCACGCAGGTGAAAGCGCTTATTCTTGGAGAACATGGTGATTCAATGGTCCCCATCTGGTCATCGGCTACCGTAAATGGGTTGCCCATGGCCGGGATAAAAGGGTTCAGTGCCACCTTTCAAAGAAAAATATTTGAGAGAACCCAGGGCAGCGGAGCTGAAGTTATACGCCGCAAAGGAGGAGCCGGTTGGGCCGTTGGGCTGACCATTGCGGAAGTAGTTCACGCCATTGCCTTGGACCGCAGGCAACTATTGCCGGTTTCATCCATGCAGCAGGGTATTTATGGATTGCGGCAGGTATGTCTCAGTGTTCCTACTATCGTGGGGAGTGCCGGTGTAATCGAGCAGGTGGAACTCGATCTATGGCCAAAAGAAAAACAGGGACTGCAATCTTCCTCCCGCGCCCTTAAAGAGACACTGGCTAAGGTCGCGGGGTAGTACGTTTCTCGATCTTAAGATGTATCAGGTGGAACGTGCTGACCCCAGCGCGTTTTGATTTGAAATAAGACTGGAGGGACGCACTCCGTAGCGTCCGTAGCTATCTAATTCAATTTATATCAATTTTAACGGCCACGACAACGCATGGCCCTCCAGGAAATATGGGGTATGCGTTAAGGTGAAAATGCGTAAAAGCGTGTAGGCGAGAATGCGGGGAAGACATAACAGGGTGGGATGTGTGTTTGTTTGTCGGTCATTGCCCAAAGAGCGAATACTGAACGCGTCCCACCAATATTTTTACCCAAAAATTAGATATTTTACCTTATAACCATGATTAAGGTAGCCGGAGGGACACGCGTCGTCGTGGCCGTAACGAAATAATTAGAGCGAAGACTGAGCCCGTCCCACCAGATGAGTTGCAGATTACCTTGAACCGCCCATTATCCAATCTCGCGGGCGGCTTTGAGAATACTGGAGGGTAAAATTCCCAGCTCCTTCATCACTTCTTCACCCGGCGCGCTGAGGCCAAACCGATCGATGCCGACGATTTTACCCTCAAGGCCGACATAGCGATACCACAACCCCGAAATTCCCGCTTCAATCGCGATTCGTTTGCGGCAACGGGAGGGCAGAACCTCCTCACGATAGGCTGCCGATTGGCGATCAAAGCGTTCGAAACAGGGCATAGAGACTACTCGCGTTCCCTTGCCGAGTTCATTTGCTGCCGCTATAGCATGTTGTAATTCACTCCCGGTAGCGAGGATGATTAATTCAAGATCACCGGTTTCTCTCCTCGCGATGTAGCCACCAGAGAGCACACCCTTTCGCCTCTCGTCTATAGGTATCTCATTTAAGTTCGGAACATTTTGCCTGGTCAAGATAAGCGCCGTTGGCCCATCTGATCGTTCTAAAGCGGCTATATAGGCACCCGCAGTTTCTTCAGGGTCGGCAGGTCGGATAACATCGAGATTGGGAATGCAGCGAAGGGCGCTTACGGTTTCCACCGGTTGATGGGTCGGACCATCTTCACCTACACCTACGGAGTCATGAGTCCAAATATAGAATACCGGTAGTTTGGCCAATGCGGCAAGACGCACGGAGGGGCGCATATAATCAGAAAAAACGGCAAAGGTGGCACACGATGCACGGAAGAGACCATCGTATCCGAAGCCGTTTACGATTGCTCCCATAGCGTGTTCGCGAATCCCGAATCGGATATTGCGCCCGACAGGGTTATCGCGGGTGAAATCGTCAGCATCTTTGATATAGTTATTCGTTGACCCGTGCAAGTCAGCGCTGCCGCTGATGAGCATAGGGAGTTCCTCGGCCAGCTGCTGCAGAATGTCACGTCCTGCCACGCGAGTTGCCAAATTGGCATCGGGTGGGAAGTGGGGGATAGAGTTAATAAAATCTCTCGGCCCATCGCTGCGTAGTGCGCTATCCAGAAGTGCATGCTTATCCGGATTCGCATTTTTCCATTGATCAAACGTTTCTTCCCAGATCGAATGGGCTTTTAGCAAGTCGTGTTTGTGCGCTGAAAAATACTCCTTTACAGAATCGGAAACAAAATAGAGTTCATCCGGTAAACCAATATTTTTTCGCGCTTCATCTACAAAATCTTTACCGTCTGCGCCATGGGCTTTTGCAGTACCTGCTACCTCGGGAATGCCCTTTCCGATTAGAGTTTTTGCAATTATTAATTTCGGTTTCCCGTTATAGTCGGCTTTCGCCATTTTAAAAGCTTCTAAGAAGCTCGTCATCTCGTGACCATCTATCGTCACGACATCGAAACCATACGCTTCATAGCGTTTTGCTGTATCCTCACTCTGGGTTTCATCGGCCATGGCGTCGAGAGTGACATCGTTGGAATCGTAAATGACGATCAGGTTATCGAGACCGAAATGACCGGCAAACGAGCACGCTTCCGCCGCAATCCCTTCCTGAAGGCAGCCATCACCGGCGAGGCAGATTATATGGTGGTCGAAAATAGTAGCGTTATCCGTATTGAAACGCCCCGCAGCCATTTTTCCCGATATGGCCATACCGACGGCATTGCCAACACCTTGACCGAGAGGCCCGGTGGTGCACTCGACCCCCGGGGTGTCGCCAAACTCGGGGTGACCTGGTGTCTTACTGTGAAGTTGTCGAAAGTTTCGAATTTCATCGATGCTGAGCGCGTACCCGCTTAAATGCAGCCAGGTATAGAGGAACATGCTTCCGTGCCCGGCGGAGAGGATGAATCGGTCACGATTAATCCATCGATCATTGTCGGGGTTGATCTTTAATGCGTGACCAAAAAGGACTGCTCCTAATTCTGCCGCCCCCAATGGAAGACCGAGGTGTCCAATACCTGCCGCCTTGACTGCATCCATAGCCAGACCGCGCGCTTGGGTTGCCGCCTCACTAAGGATCTCAAAATTAATTGTCTTAGATTTAACTTTTGTCTCCATACTAGGTATTTTTTAAAATAAATTTTAACAATGACGAGCATAACTTATGCGCCATGGAATTATTTATAGGGCATCCCTTTAAACCTTGCCTCAGCTCAATCAATATCAGACGGGCGGGCAATTGATCCCAGCGTGGAACGGACTTCAATTTAACGACAGGTCCTCGTTGCTGAGATTACCTAAACTATTATGGAGTTTAAGTTCTTTAATCTCCGACTCCAACTGTTTATTGTAGATCTCAAATCGTTTTATCACCTCGAGGGTGGATAATATTTTTTGTTTTATGAGGGGGTTGGCACAGAGAGAGTAAGCGGCAAGGTCAACAAACAAGGCTGGTTCTTTTACTTTAAGTAACTGTTTCATTACCTCCTTTGGGATTTCTCCTCCCGCTGCTTCTTTTATTTTGAGCAGTCTGTTAAGATCTTCCATAGCTTGACGCAATATGTCCTCCTCCGCGCCTGGCGTAGAATGCAGACGATCGATGTCAATCAAACGATAGGGTTCTTCCTGGATGATGCGATTAACCTGTATCCGGCACAGTCCCTGCAAAACGAGATTAGATGTGCCGTCATCGTTTTTATGACTGGCCCTGACTATGCCTACCGTGCCCGTGTCATAGGGCGGCTCAAACTGCCCCGTGCTTTCAGCCCGGGCGAGATCAAGACCAACCACCGCGAAGAGACGATGATTCGTTAAGACATCGTTGAGCATCTGACGGTAGCGAGGCTCGAAAATGAAGAGCGGCATAATCGCTTGAGGAAAAAGCACCGCTTCCGGGAGGGTCATTACCGGCATTTCTTTCGGAAACTGAATAGGAGTATCGGCCATCAATGGAGTTTTTTATTTTTGATGAGAATTACAAACGAAATAATAAAAGTATCTATCTCAAAGTCTGTCTCTTCTTCTTTGTAACCACTTTTTATATAAACAAATGATTCGTCCTGTTTGTTAATTTTTAATGCAAACGGCCACGACGGAGCGTGGCCCTCCATTTATGGTTTATTTCTGGAGGGCCACGCTCCGTCGTGGCCGCTGAGAAGGACGAGTTATACTTTATTTTATTAAAAGACGAAATAGCAGCCGAAGCGTATATTTTTCAATCCTTCCAGGCGTGAGGGGAAAGCTTTGCGGGGTCGGGGTCGTTAGTCTCTGCATAATAGATAGCCATGCGGATATAAGATAAACGATCCTTCGCGATTCTTGTTTTTTTCTTTTTCAATTCTTCAAAGAGAACTTCTGGTGAACGCCCTGACAGTTCATATATTTCCTTAAACCCAAGATTGAGTAGATCCCTCGCCGTCTCAATATTAATATGGGGAATATGCATGAAGGAAGAATTCAAAGCCTCGTAATCGGTCTTTTTTTTCTTCTTTTTATTTACTTTTTCCATCTTAAGATCCTCTTGGTCACGGGTTTCAGTTAAAGTGTGCGAGGACGCCCACTGGGACACAAACTGTGACAAGCTGTCATCGATTAAGTAATAATGAGAACGGGTGAAGGGGCGATCTTTTATTATAACTTATTAATAATAAAAAGGTTAAGATAATATTAAAGAGTCTGGCACAAGCATTGCTTAAAAGCGGGTGTGAGTAATGTTATTGGCATAGATTTAGGAACCACAAATTCATGTGTGGCTGTAATGGAGGGTGGCGAACCTGTTGTCATTCCCAATTCGGAGGGTGCGCGGACTACCCCCTCGGTAGTCGCATTCTCTAAGAAAGGTGAGAGACTGGTAGGACAGGCGGCGAAACGGCAGGCTGTTACCAATCCACAGAACACGATTTTCTCCTCCAAGAGGCTGATTGGACGCAAGTTCGATGAAGTGAGTGAAGAGGCGAAACATTTCCCCTTCAATATTATAAAAGGAAAAAATGACGATGCCTGGATTGAATGTGATGTCGGCGGAAAAACGGAAAAATTCTCTCCCGCTCAATTATCCTCCATGGTACTGGCAAAATTAAAAGCGGATGCCGAGGCTTATTTGGGGTCAAAAGTTACGGAGGCAGTCATTACTGTTCCGGCTTACTTCAATGATTCTCAACGTCAGGCCACTAAAGATGCAGGGACGATAGCGGGATTAGATGTATTGCGCATTATCAACGAACCTACGGCAGCATCTCTCGCCTACGGTCTTGATAAGAAAAATGAGGAGACAATTGCCGTATTCGACCTTGGTGGAGGGACCTATGACATATCGATTCTGGATATCGGGGATGGTGTCTTTGAAGTAAAAGCCACCAATGGAGATACGCACCTGGGCGGTGATAATTGGGATGCTGTGATTATTGACTGGCTGGCCGATGCATTTAAACAGGAAAATGGCATCGATCTGAAAAGTGATCCCATGGCTTTGCAGCGTCTTAAAGAAGAAGCGGAAAAAGCGAAAATTGCCCTCTCTTCAGCTCAAATTACAGATATTAATTTACCCTTTATTACCGCCGATGCGACCGGCCCCAAGCATTTGAATGTAACCTTGGAGCGCTCTAAATTTGAACAACTATGCGACTCCCATAACCAGCGGACAATCGCGCCTTTTGAAGCCTGTTTAAAAGATGCCGGTTATACCGCCGGCAATATCGGTAATCTCGTTCTTGTTGGCGGTATGACGCGTTTACCTAAAATAATGGATATTGCGCACGAGCTCGCAGGTAAAGAACCGCATAAAGGTGTTAATCCGGACGAGGTGGTAGCTGTTGGAGCGGCAATTCAGGGTGCGGTGTTATCGGGCGATGCGCGCGATGTTCTCCTCCTCGACGTCACTCCCCTGACGCTCAGTATCGAGACTGCTGGCGGGATTGCAACGGCGATGATCGAACGCAATACCACCATTCCCACAAAAAAATCACAGGTCTTTTCCACCTATGGCGATAATCAACCCAGTGTAGATATTCGTGTCCTCCAGGGGGAGCGCTCTAAAGCAGAGGATAATAAACAATTGGGAAATTTCCGTTTAGATGGAATTCCTCCCGCCCCTCGCGGAGTTCCTCAAATTGAAGTAACCTTCGATATCGATGCAAATGGAATTCTCCATGTTACGGCAAAAGATCTGGGTACGGGACGCGATCAGAAAATTTCGATCACCGGTTCGTCCGGTCTCGACAAGGACGAGATCGAAAAAATGCGTAGAGACGCCGAATCTCATGCCGAGGAAGATAGCAAATTTAAAGAGGCGGCCGAAATACGCAACCAGTTGGATTCATTGATATATCAGAATGAAAAACTGATCAATGAACATGGTGATAAGATTCCCGAGGATAAAAAGGGAGTAGTTGATGGTTTGATTGCCGATGCTAAGAAGGAACTTGAGTCCAATGATGTCGACAGGATGAAAGCGGCTATGGAAAAGCTGACCAGCGACCCCACGATCCAGGAAGTCGTTTCAGCGATGTATGCTCAACAGCAAGAGGCGGGAGCGACAGCTGATGGGGCTCAGGAGGAAGCGGCCCATTCTGCCGGTGAGGGAGAATCTTCCGCGTCCGATAAAAAAGATGATGATGATTCCGTAGTCGATGCCGACTTTGAAGTCGTCGATGATGAAAAGGGAAAATAAATTTTTTAGATAATAGATAAAACCCTGAACGTGAAATTTATTATCTAACGAAGTGTAAAAACAAGAATTAATCTATAACCAAAAAATAACATTAATCTATGAAAACAAAAATAAAACCTCTAGGAGATCGCGTCTTAGTACAGGCGGTCGAAGAGTCAGAACAAGTAAAAGGCGGTATCATCATACCCGATACGGCTAAGGAAAAGCCCCAAGAAGCAAAAATTGTTGCCCTTGGCACGGGTAAGACTGATGACTCCGGAAAAAAAATTAAATTCGAAGTCAAGGTTGGGGACATGGTTATTGTCAGCAAATACGGCGGCACTGAAGTAAAACTCAATGGAGATACTTACTCCTTGCTGCGTGAAGACGATATCCTGGGGATTGTCGGTTAACACAAAATATAAATATTTATTTAACAGTTAAAAATAGGAAATAAAATGGCTAAACAAATATTGTTTGATGAAGGAGCGCGTAAAAAGATCCTGAACGGACTTGAGGTCCTCTCGAAAGCGGTAATCGTGACGTTAGGACCGAAAGGGCGTAATGTTCTGATCGATAAAAAATTCGGCGCACCTACAATGACTAAAGATGGTGTAACCGTGGCGAAAGAAATCGAGTTAGAGGATCCCTATGAAAATATGGGAGCACAGATGGTTAAAGAGGTGGCCTCTAAAACCTCGGACAACGCCGGGGACGGGACGACAACCGCCACGGCATTAGCGCAGGCGATTTATCGCGAGGGGTTAAAGAACGTAGCGGCAGGAGCGAACCCCGTGTATTTGCAACGCGGTATAGACAAAGCTGTAGCTGCGGTGGTCGCATCCTTAGGGAAGCAATCGAAGAAGGTGAACCAGCGCGAAGAGGTAAAAAATGTAGCAACGGTCTCAGCAAACTGGGACACGGAAATTGGCGACATTATTGCCGACGCTATGGACAAGGTGGGTAAAGATGGAACCATCACTGTAGAGGAAGCAAAGAGCATCGACACGAGCTTGGACGTTGTGGAAGGGATGCAGTTCGACAAGGGCTATCTGAGCCCGTATTTTGCGACCGACACGGAAGTGATGGAGGCCATATTGGAAGATGCTTACCTCCTGATCCATGAGAAAAAGGTCAGCAGCTTACAGGATTTTCTACCCTTGCTTCAGAACGTGTCTAAGTCGGGCAAGCCATTATTGGTAATTGCCGAAGACGTGGAAGGTGAAGCTTTAGCGACACTGGTCGTAAATAAATTGAGAGGGACACTGAATGTGTGTGCGGTTAAAGCGCCTGGATTTGGTGATCGTCGTAAATCGATGTTGGAAGATATCGCCATCCTGACAGGAGGCCGCTGTCTGACCGAAGATCTGGGTATTAAACTGGAGAACGTCCAGCTCTCAGACCTGGGAAGAGCAAAGCGGATTACCGTGGACAAGGAGAACACGACTATCATCGAAGGATCGGGTAAAGCCTCTGACATTCAAGGACGCGTAAAACAGATTCGTCGTCAGATCGAGGAAACGACAAGTGACTACGATAGTGAAAAACTGCAGGAAAGGTTAGCGAAATTAGCTGGCGGTGTAGCCGTGATCAATGTAGGAGCAGCTACTGAGCCTGAGATGAAAGAGAAGAAAGCTCGCGTGGAAGACGCACTGCATGCAACCCGCGCCGCCGTCGAAGAAGGAATCGTTGCGGGAGGTGGAGTAGCCCTGCTGCGCACCATAAAAACGATCGAAGATCTAAAACTGAAAGACGACGAACTTGTCGGAGCGCAAATCGTCCGGCGTGCGATTGAAGCGCCGTTGAAACACTTGTGCATCAATGCGGGAGTGGAAGGGTCACTCGTTGTTCAACATGTGATCAATGATAAAGGTAACAACGGTTACAATGTAGCAACCGGTACGTATGAGGACTTGGTAAAAGCAGGTGTCGTAGACCCGACAAAGGTAGTGAGAATGGCCCTGCAGAACGCCGCATCAGTGGCGGGCCTGTTGCTCACAACCGAAGCTTTGGTGACCGATATTCCCGAAGAGAAGAAGGATATGCCTGCGGCTCCCGATATGGGTGGCATGGGCGGTATGGGCGGCATGATGTAATGGCCCCGTCCTTCCTTTAAAATATTAAACTTCATTAACAAAAAAGGCGCCCTCAATTCGGGGGCGCCTTTTTATTTGGCGATTTCAGATGGATGAAAAAGGGAATGTGTTGTCTCTGCCCATGATTAATAATTGCGTGCTGGGACAGCCCGCTCTTCCTTCACTTATACCCGTTTAATTACAATTATGTATTTTCGCTCACCCCTCTCAAAACTACGCTCTCTGCGCTAAACCTTTGAATAATTTCCAAGGCCCCACGGGGACGATTTAAACAGTAAAGGTGAAATCCTGGAGCACCTCTTTCAAGCAATTCGCGGATCTGCTGATAGGCCCATTCAATGCCCGTGGATTCTGCAGCTTCCCCTTCTCCTCCCGCAGCTATTAATTTTTTTTCAAGTTGGGGGTCAAGGCTGGTTCCACACATTTTACAAAAGAAGAGAATTTTCGATAGGGAATGGACGGGGAGTATACCCGGCATAATCGGTACCGTAATCCCTGCCGCGCGACAGCGCTCTACAAATAAAAAATAATCAGCATTGTTGAAAAATAACTGGGTAGTGATGAAGGAAGCTCCCTGTTCGACCTTATGCTTCAAATTATTTATGTCCGCATCCAGTGATTGAGCACCGCTGTGGGTCTCCGGATATCCCGCGACTCCAAGACAAAAATGAGGAAAGTGCTCGTGAATATAGGCGACAAGATCAGAAGCGTAGCGCAACCCGTCGGGGTGTGGTTTAAAGTTTACCTCTCCACGCGGCGGGTCACCACGTAAGGTCATGATATTGTTAATTCGTGCCTGGGTAAAATTACTGAGTATTTCATGAATCTCTTTCCTCGACTGTCCCACACAGGTCAGGTGGGGCATCACCTCAAAGCCTATCGCGTCTTTTAATAAATAGGCGTATTTAATAGTGCGCTCCCGGGTGCTGCCTCCTGCGCCGTATGTGATGGTGACAAAATCGGGTCGATAAATGGAGTGAAGTTCTCGCGCGTTTTTTAAAAATCGGATGCCTGATTTTTCCGTCTTGGGAGGGAAAAATTCGATCGACAGGACCTGCTCCTTATGAGCTAAGGCCTCCGCGTAATACCGGTACCTATTCATAACGTATCATAATATAGGGATATAATGATATGTAAAGTGTCGAATTCCTGTCTCCATAAGAAGGGCGAGACGATGGTAAAAGCAGATACAGCCGGGGCGTGAAATCTATATAGCGAGGAAGAAATTGTCTTTGACCCTGCGGGAAGGCAGTCGTATTGAAACCCGTATAAGAATCAATGGGGCAACTAAGATGCATCATAGGTATCTTAAGAGAACAGGGAGAATTTTAATAGATGGAACGCAAACATACCATACTAATAGTCGATGACGATGAAGGAACGCGTAATCAATTAAAGTTACTCTTTGAAGATGAGGACTATGAGATTCTCTATGCTAAAGATGGCCATAATGGCTTAGTAATCGCGGAAACAGCGGCCCTTGATCTGATATTATTAGATATCGTGTTACCGGGCTTTGACGGGTATGAGGTCTGCCGGCGGATACGCGCTAACCCTCGATTATCACAGATTCCCGTTTTAATGATGACAGGATATGACCTGGAGACCTCTGCGGTTAAAGGGTTGGAAGTGGGGGCTGATGACGTCATCACTAAGCCCTTTAAAGTGATGGAGGTAAAGTTGAGAGTGCGGACCATTTTGCGACTCAACCGTTTCCGAACCTTACAAAGCGAACGCTCTAGATTTACCTGGATTGTAGAGCACTCAAGCGATGGTTATGTCGCCCTGAATTCTCAAGGAATCATTACTTATCTTAATCCTGTGGCCAGCCAGTTACTCGATATAGAGTTAGTTGAGAATGAAGAAGATAAAATCCCTTTCCTGCAGCGCGTGCAAAAAAATTACCAATTGGTCACGCCTCAAATATGGGATAAATGGCCCGAATTAAATGAAAAGGCATTCCTCGTCCGGCCCGAATCTGAGCAGGTTTCCGCCCACTGGTTGAGAGTCGACAAATTTGACATGGAGTCATCTGATCCGGGTAGCTGTGTGCTTCGATTACAGGATGAATCGAATAAAATGAGAATGCAGCAAAACATGTGGACCTTTGAAAACCTGGTGGCATACAAGCTTCAAACCCCTTTGAACGGTATCCTCTCAAAAATAGAAAAGCTGTGTAAGCGTGTGGACAAAGGTGCTTCAAAGGAGGAGAGAGAACTATGAAATGAGGCATTGGAATCAGCCGCGCATTTGTCCGACACAATTGGTGGAATGCTCAGTTATTTGCAACCGTCTAAGCAAAACAGAACCCCGCTCTTAAAGGCGGGAAAAATGATTACTCATATTGCCGCACTCATCGAGGATGAACTGCAACTCAGTCCCATAGAGATCGAGATTGATAAAAAAACAAAAGATTTATCGCTCACCATATCTATCGAACATCTTTTCATGGTATTACTTGAAATCTGTTATAATAGCGTCAAATTCCACCCGACTGCAAAACCGCAATTGATTATTAAACTGAGCGCAGATACTAATAATCAACTGAGACTGTCTATCCTCGACCATGGGAGGCATGTAGCAGATGAGGCGCTTAAAATGCTCATCAGCCCCTATTATCAGGATGAGCGAGACGTCTCCGGAGATATCCCCGGCATGGAACTGGGGCTTTCACGTGTCGTTTCTTTGATATCCACTTATGGAGGCAGCTGCGAAGTGCAAAACCGTGAAGATCAAACCGGCCTGTGCGTTCGTCTCGACTTGCCTGCTTTAATAAAAAATGATCGTGGAAATTAAAAACAGGTATTGCCGTGAGTAGCAGCATTACCATTAAAATTTTAAAATATTTTTCACTCATTTATGGTCACCGCTTCAATCATTATTCCCTGCTATAACGAAGGAAGTACCCTGAGTGCTTGTGTTGAGCGTGTTATGGCTATTGCCGATGAGAATTTGGGTTTGGAAATTATTATTGTCGACGATGGGTCAGATGACGGGAGTCGATCGATAGCCGAGTCGTTAAGCCAGGCGCATAAAAATATAACCACGCTGGTCCATGAAAAAAATCGGGGCAAAGGGGCTGCTCTGCGGACAGGAATTCAAAAGGCAACGGAGGATATCGTGGCCGTGCAGGATGCCGACTTGGAATACAATCCACAGGACTTGAAAAAAATGATAAGCCTGATAGGAAGCGATAAAGCGGATGTTGTTATTGGGTCCCGTTTCCTCACCGGCGGCGAGCACCGCGTGCTCTACTTCTGGCATTCGCTAGGCAACAGGGTTCTTACTTTTTTAAGTAATATGCTGACCGACATGAATCTTACAGATATGGAAAGTTGCTACAAAGTATTTAAAAGGGATATTATTAAGGATATCGAAATTCGTGAAAATCGTTTCGGTTTCGAACCGGAAATTATTGCCAAGATAGCAGAGAAACGGCCGCGTATTTACGAAATCGGGATTTCCTATTACGGCCGCACTTATGAAGAAGGGAAAAAAATCAACGCCAAAGACGGGATACGGGCCTTGTATTGTATCATCAGATACAATGCCTGTAGCGCGCCGATTCCCTTACAGTTTTTATGCTATATTCCTCTTGTTCTCGCTGCCTCTCTTGTCGGCCTAGCGGTGTTTTCAATTAGTGCTCATTTGACGAACGGTTTCTATGCAACGACTGCCCCCGCGTTTATCGTCTTTGTCCTGCTTCAGACCTTTGGCGCCATGCTATTGATTTTTAATGGTCGTGAAAATTGGTCACGCCTTCTGAAAATGGTCACACACACCGTTAATAGTGTAATTACTCTGGTCCTGGGATTGACCTTAACCGCGACCTTGAACGGGGGGTTACCTTCCGATCTCAAAACACTGATGGCGGGATTCTTTTTGTCCGCGCTTTGGTACTATGTGAGTAATCGCTTTATTATTAGTCCCCGCAGCCCACTTAGCCCCGAACATGTCGATTAATTTCCGGAAAATTCTGGTCGCGTTGCTTTGGGGTTCGGCCTTTATATGGGCACTCAGTGAGAATCAGGTGCGGGCCCTGTGGCCAAGTGTCGTTGCCCTGGGGACAGCGCTCCTGTTGCGACGGGTCTTGCTGGGTCTTTTTGCAGGGGGTTTGGTCGGTGCTATTATCCTGGCCCACGGAAATCCCCTCGAAGCGTTTGTCGCATTTTTCAGAGATCACCTCATTCCCCTGGGGCAGAGCTCCTGGAAGATCGGAGCTGTTCTCTTTACTTTTATGCTCGGCGGCTTTGCGGCTATCATAGAGAAAAGCGGGGGTCTGCAAAGCCTCGTAAACAAGTTCCTTTTAAAAGGAGGAGATCCCTCCAAACACGTTATGTGGAGTGGGTTTGGACTGGGGATCATTTGTTTTTTCGACGGTCTGGCTAATAGCATGCTCGTGGGACGCATGTTGCGTTCACTCGCGGATCGTTGTGGGGTCTCACGCGTCAAGCTGGCTTATCTCGTTGATTCTACCAGTTCGGCCGTCACTTGCCTCGCCTTCGTCTCTACATGGATCGCTTATCAGCTCGGCATGATTCGCGAAGGCTACGCTCAAATCGGTCTCGAGGAAGAAGCTCAGCCCTATGCGCTTTTTTTCCGGTCCATTCCCTATAATTTTTATTGCTGGTTCACGATTATCCTCCTCCCCATTGTCATCCATAAAAACTTCAATCCGGGACCTATGAATGAATTCGAGATCAAGGCGCGTTCCCGTGCCTTGATCTCACAAGGAGAATTCCAGGATAATGAAACCCACTGGCTGGTCGCGCTGGTACCCGTCGCAGTACTGATAGGCGGTATTCTCTTTGGGTTCTATTATAGTGGAGCAATAAGTCTCTGGCCGGTGACATTTAGGGGGGTTGCGGACGCCTTTGGAAATGCAGATTACGCTCTGGTCCTTGTATGCGCCAGTGCCTTTGCCTGTGCTGTTGCCTTTCTCATTTATCCGCGGAGGCCTGATCGCGAGCCACCGTCAAAGGTCTATCTAGCCGGTATGCAATCGCTCTTTTTTCCCGTGTTGATCCTATTAGGCGCCTGGGTTCTAGGGAGCACCCTTGAAGAGTTGAAGGCTGCTGAGGTGCTTTCATTGCTGCTTTCCGGGAGGTTACCGCTATTTCTACTCCCCACCGCCGTATTTCTGACCGGGGCCGTGATATCGTTTTCCACAGGGAGTTCGTGGGGGACAATGGGGATTCTGATGCCGCTTTCTATTCCCGTGACTCTGGCTCTTGCCGACCCGGCAGCCCCGGAATATCAGGCCACGCTTTTAGCGGCCGTTGTCGCTGCCGTTTTCAGCGGGGCGGTTTTCGGGGACCATTGTTCACCAATTAGTGACACAACAATTGTTGCCTCAATCTCCTGCGAAGTAGAACCGCACGACCATGTCCGCACGCAGATGCCCTACGCATTGATATCGGCAGCCTTAGCCGTTGTCATTGGGTTCATTCCCGTTGGATTAGGGATGCCGGTCTGGGTATTATTAATTATTGGGATTTTGATGCTCTGGGTTCTTCCTGAAGTGTTGATACGCATAAAAACGGCTAAAAGCACCAATTAATGGGTATTAATATGGGAAAGAGTGGATTTCAAGGGAGTGGGAATGATTAAAATGATAATTATCTTGATAAATCCAATGAGCATTGCTGCACTGTTGACCCGCAAATTAAATGGAATGCAAGTGATTATCTATACCTGATATGCGTCATCCTGATCCATTCACGCCCAGACGACAATTAAGGGTGTGAGCAGGTGACGTTCTATAGCTGGATGATAATCAATATTTATATATATTAACAAATTCACTATGAGCAGGCATCGCCAACTGGCAACTGAAGATGATTCGATTAAAATGAACATCTCCCCATTGATCGATATGGTATTTATCCTATTGATTTTCTTTATTGTGACGACGGTATTTGTCGAAGAGGAGGGATTGGATGTGAATAAACCGGAACCCTCGGCGGAGGCCACCACCCTGGAAAGTAATACCATCATTTTCAAGATAATGAACAGTGGACAGATTTATTATAGTGGAATTGAAATTGGCATTAATGCCGTTCGTGCTAAAGTTCGCGAACTGAGTCGTCAGGAAGTTTTGCCGGTTATTATTGAAGTAGAGAACAGTGCTCCTTCCGCAATCATGGTTCGTGTTATGGACGAATCGAAGCTGGCGGGAGCTGAAGCCATCAGTATAAAAGCTAGCGAATAGCAAACGTTAGCAAAGCTGGCTGGTTCGAGTTAGCCTTTCATAACAGCGTCAAGAAAAATGACGCGTGGCTTCACAAAGTAACTATCCTTTTCTCTGCGTAGAAATCCGAGATCATAACAGACACTACATTCTTTAAATATTATACATTCCCCAAAACCGGGATACGCTTTAATACCCGGTATGAATCTTCTGGAATTCACAATTGAAATTAGTATAAGCTCATACTTTTCTCTCTATCAAAACGATGACTGACACGCAGACAGTATCTGCTCCGGATAATCCACCAGAGGACATTGGTCTGGTGAATTACGAGGATTTTATAAGTAGCGAGCTGTTCACTTTTGAAAACGGTGGATCTATTCCGCAATTAACCCTGCGTTATGAAACATACGGAAACCTTAATGATGAGAAAAATAATGCTGTTCTCATTTGTCACCCTATAAGTGGCGACCATCATTGCGCGGGGTTTCACTCGGCCGTCGATCGTAAAACGGGGTGGTGGAACAATATGATCGGTCCGGGCAAAGCAATAGACACCAATCATTTCTTTGTTATATGCAGTAACTGTCTGGGCGGCTGCCAGGGATCAACCGGCCCAAGCTCTACCAATCCGGAAACAGGAAAACCCTACGGATTAGGATTTCCATCATTGACCATACGCGATATGGTGCGCGCGCAAAAACTCCTTATTGATTATCTCGAGGTGAATGAACTCTATTGTGTTGTTGGGGGTTCCATGGGGGGTATGCAGGTAATGCAGTGGGCTATCGAATTTCCAGAGATGGTGAACCGTATCCTCTCCCTTGCTTCTGCCGCGCGTCAAAGCGCTCAGGCTATAGCATTCAACGAAGTAGGCCGTTGCGCTATTGTCCAGGACCCGGGTTGGAATGAGGGCAACTATGCACCCGGTCAAGGCCCCAATGTCGGGCTTTCTGTTGCCCGGATGATGGCGCACATTACCTATCTTTCAGATAAAGGGATGGAATTAAAATTCGGGCGGAGCCGGCGTAGCGATTCCGAGGGACATCACCTCACTAAAGTAGAGTTTGAAGTCGAGAGTTATCTGCGCCATCAAGGTCAATCCTTCATCAACCGTTTTGATGCCAATACCTACCTCTATTTCAGCAAAGCGGTCGATCGCTTTGACTTGCACGGTGAAACCGGAAATCTTGAAGATGTATTATCTTCTGTACAGGCGCGTGCCCTGATCATTGGTTTTACCAGCGACTGGCTTTATACCCCTCAACAGAATCAGGAAATTGTCATCGCTCTCCTTCGCAGCGGTAAGAATGCCAGCTATGCGGAAGTAAGTATGGACCTAGGTCATGATTCATTTCTCATTGATGCCCCGGAACTCTATGACTTAGTTCGCGCTTATCTTAATAACAGATAATGGTCACAAGAAACTTAACCCGACGCCAGGTTGACCTGGAAATAATTGCCGAGTGGGTCGCGCCGAAAAGCCGCGTCCTCGATCTCGGTTGCGGCCGCGGGGTGCTTTTAAAAAATCTTAGTGACGAAAAGTCGATATATGGGGTAGGAGTGGATACTGATTCGAAAAAGATTACCGGCTGCATTAAACGCGGGGTTAACGCCTACCAGGGTAATATTGAAAGTATCCTGGACGAATTTCCCGATAACAATTTCGACATGGTAATCTGTTCCCGCACCGTGCAGGAACTGACACAACCTGCGAATATTATTTTTGAAGCCTTACGCGTGGGCCGTGTATTAGCGGTTGGATTTGTAAATTATGGGTACTGGATCAACCGCTTAAGCCTTATTTTAAGAGGTAATCGTATCGTCAATGAAGTTTACCCTGAGCGCTGGTTCGAAAGTAGTCCTGAAAATCCAGTAACTGTAAAGGAATTTGAATATTTTTGTAAGCAACACCAGATAGCGATCAAACGGCGTGTCTACCTCGCGGGCAACTGGAATAAACAGATCTCTATTGCCCCCAATCTATTCGCCGGGTACGCGCTATATGAAATTGCGCGGTAAACCGGAACCTGACTGTTGATCCGCCGTCGCAGGACTATGGGGAGTTTTATTGCTGAATGTATTTAGTAATTTCACCGCTGAGGCGCAGAGTATTAAGTTTTAAAATCAAGAATAAGAAACCTTAAATTAAATTCTCAGCGGCCTCTGCTTCTCTGCGTTGAATCGCTTCAATCCACAATCGTCCGGGGGACGAAGTCCGACATCTTCCAAATTCCATTTCCCATATACGCATCTCCGCATTCGCGCATATACATATTCCTCTACCCGACTAAAAGTAGCATTAAAGAATAAAAGATATTGGCGGCAGTGTAGATAGCTGCACCGAAAACCTGGCGAAAAGCGGGAATATTGATAAGAACTATAAGGATAAGAAATCCCCAGCGCGCATAATTGAGATAGGTTTCATCACGCATTTTTACAGCGTGTTTCAATAGATGCGATCCATCGAGGGGAGGAATGGGAATCATATTAAAAATAATAAGGACGCAATTAAGCAGAATGACCTGGCCTAACAGACTGGCGATCGCGGGCATAAAATTTAACACTACACCGCCGATAAAAACCATGAGCAGGCAGATAACCACATTGGAAGCTGGGCCGGCCATGCTCACGAGAATATCATCACGCACGCGATGGCGAAAATTGAGAGGATTAACCATCACCGGTTTCCCCCATCCTATTATAGCAAAACCGGGTGAAAATAATATCATGAACAGGGGAATAAGAACCGTGCCGACTGGGTCGATGTGAGCAACGGGATTAAAAGTCACGCGTCCCTGCGACCGCGGGGTGTTATCGCCCAACTTATCGGCGACAATAGCATGTGCCCATTCATGCACGCTAAGGCTTGCTAATAAGATTAAATAAAGGACGAGGCCCTGTTGGTAATCAATATCCATTATCCTGATATCTGATCCTTAAATTGACCTGCATCTTTAACCGGCACAAGATAATTGCATATATTATAGCTTCGTCTCTACGGGAAAAATATTAACCACTGAGACACAGTGGACGATAAGATTTTTTAAAAATCACTGCCGAGCGCAGCGAGATCTTCTAAAGCTACAAATAAAACATAGATAGGGAACCCTGTATCGACCTTTTGAAAAACTTATCCGTGTAATCCGCGGTATTATTTAACTTTGCGGTCTCCGCGTCTCGGCGGTTATTTTCATTTATTGTAATTGCTTCAACAATTGTTCTTTTGTTGCGACAAGTTCGGGTGACTTGACGCGATCAATGTTCTCGCGGGCTTTTTCCGGTTCTCCTAATTTAATATAGATATTCGCTATGTGCAAATGGACGGCGGCGACCTCGATTTCGGAGTTTACGCTTTTGCTGACGTTATTCCAGGCCTTAAGGGCTGCGGTCCAATCGGGATTCTTTAAATCATAAAAACATTCGGCATATCGAAATTGAAAATCGATATTTTCAGGGTCGAGGCGAGCTGATTCCGAGAACGCTTTACACATTTGCTGATCAAGGGTTTCACCATCAAACATTCCGCTCGTTAGAAATCTGTCACGGAAATGGTGTAGCAGCTCACCCAGTTGGTAAACATAGAGTCCCGTCTCAGGGCTCAGGTCGATGGCCATAAGGATGTAGCCTAAGGCTTCTTCGTAATTCCCGACTTCCGCGTGGTAGTTTCCCAGCTGTTGTTTTATTACCGCGATATTGGGATCGAGATTGTTAGCTTTAAGATAAAGGAGTTGCGCGTCTTCAGGTCGGTCTATTTTTCTTAAAAGTTTGCCGTAAAGAATAAGACAATAAACATCGTTGGGGTTTTCGGCGAGGAACGATTCGTAGTCTGTTATCAGGTTCCTGATATTGAGCTCCAATTCATTTTCAATATAATCTCCATTATTATCTTCAATACGCTGAAAAATTTTACTCTGATCAGAATGTATTTTAATGAGTTTGCGTTCGGCCAGCGTCATGTTCCCCGTGAGAGGGGATGATTTGTTCTGGATTTTGTTTTTCGTGGCACAGCTGAAATTCGATAATACCAGGATAATAAAAAACAGGCATTGCATGAAGCGACCAAGGTGATGTCGGGCTTCACCCACGGGTGGATTTGGCGAAGGGGCTCCCCGCCATGATGATCCTGAATCACTCTCTTTATCCTCTACCATGCATCCTGTATCTTGCATCCTGCATCCTGCATCCTGAATCCTGTCTCCTGCATCCCGCATCAGATCAGTGTTTCAACACACATTTTTCATAAAGATTGTGAAATACATCGGAGGGGTCGTACTTTGATTTGAGGCAATTATAAGCATTTTTATTGTGCAATTCCCAAAATTCATCTTCAGAATAAAAGGAGGAAGAATATAATGATTTCTTACCATTTAATTGCTTAACCATTTCCTCAACTTTTCGATTATGGTATCCTTCATGCCGGGTCTTTATCACATCCCAAAACCCAAAGTTGACGTACAATTTATCCGGATCCATTTTATATAATTCAAAGACAGTATCCCGGTCTTGGGCATGGGTCGGGCATATCCAGATCGGGCTGATCCCAATTTCTTTTTGAAAGAAATCGGTAAATGCTTCACAATTATCAATCGGGATCTGCACATCCTGAATTACTGACTCACGTTTACCGAATATCCCGGACAGGAAATTGAAAATGGGATATTGATGGTTCAACTTCATAAGTTTGGTGTAGGTCATGGATCTAAGTCGTTTTTTGCCCCAAAAAAAACGGACCACCGGGTTTTGAACGAAAAAGAATTTAGAACACCAGAACCAATCTGTATCCCAACGCCAAATATAATCATATGTTGTCAAATAATCAATTTTCTTATCTCTGATCGATTTATAATAAATATTCATGTAAGTGTAGTCGCTCAGCTCCGGGGCTTGTTCAACAAATTCCCCCAGGGTTAGGTAAAACTCATTTTCGCTGAATAAGGTACCGTCAATAAAGTCTGCCCTTCGATGGACACAGTGTTTTTTTAAGGTATGAAAAAAATCTTTCGCATTATCATACCGATGATGGGTAATTTTGACATATTTCTTCACCGGGTTAAGCTTAACTTTTAGTTTCAGAGCGTATCCTAAAGTTCCATATGAATTGGGGAAACCCAGGAATAAATCCCTGTATTCATTCTCTTTGGTGCAAACTACCGTTTTCCCGTCACTGAGGAGAATTTCCATCTCCGTGATCGTCTCATGGACCAGGCCTTCTTTAAAAGAAGATGATTCGATGCCTCCACCGGTAACCGCACCGCCAATAGTAATCGATTTTAATTGCGGGACTACCGCTGGCATCAGTCCATGGGCCAGGGTTTCGTCGAAGAGTTTTTCATAGCTTGTCATACCTTCGACTTCCGCGAGGGCTTTCGATTTATCGATGGAGATAATATCATTAAATTGTTCTCCACGGATCCTCGTGACTCCCTGCTGTTTGCGGTGCCGGAACAGATTGGACGTAGATTTTTCCAGAGCAACCGAGTCCACACTGCGCAGCGACAATAACTGATCGCTCAGGGCACGCTTTTTATTTTCATATTGCGATCTCGAGATCATCTAATGGACTCATAACCGCCTCGAATACCACCTTTAGAGAATACCACTTGCCATAGATTAATATCGCGTGCTCTGAATGAGCCCGCGCAACTCATCAGATAGAAATTCCACATGCGATGGAAACGTTCATCATAACGGGCATTTAATTTATGCCAGTTCCTGTTAAAATTTTCATGCCACGCCATGAGGGTTTTGTCGTAATGCGGACCGAAATTATGCCAGTCTTCCATCACGAATAAACCTTCTGCGGCTTGGGATAATTGCTGGATTGAAGGAAGATGCCCTTGGGGAAAAACATACTTTTGGATCCAGGGATCAAACGGTCTCCTGAGCGAAGTATTTCTTCCAATCGTATGCAGAAGGAAGATTCCCTCATCATTAAGACTACGATGAACGAGTTCCATCAGGTTTCTATAGTTTTTATATCCGACATGTTCACACAACCCAATCGCTATGACGCGGTCATATACCCCGGTGGCCTCGCGATAATCGGCATTGACGATCGTTACGGGAAATCCTTCACAAGCTTTTCTGGCGTATTTTACCTGCTCATTGGATATGTTATAACTTACGACCTTGCATTTATATTCTTTAGCGATAAATCGTGCCAACGTTCCATAGCCTCCCCCTAACTCGAGGATTTCCATCCCCGGGGTAAGCTGGATTTTTTTACAGATCAGATGGGCTTTATTGATCTGTGCCTGATCAAGATTATCTGTGTCTTTCCAATAGGCGCAGGTATATTGCATGTTTTTATCGAGCATCAATTCGAAAAGATCATTACCCAAATCGTAGTGCGTTTTCACTACCTCGGTCGACCGCTTTACTGACTGCATGTTTGCCAATTTATACCTTAAAACCTTGAGAAACTGTATGTATGAACTGAATTTAAAGTTTAATTCAGATATTTTAATTTTATAAATTAACTGGTCTAAAGCTTCACAATTCCACCAACCATCCATGTAGGATTCACCAAAAGCAAGGGATCCTCTTTTCAGGACTATATCATAGAGCCTCGGATCGTACACCTGAATATCCCACGGCCGATCTCCGTTGATTTTTATGTCAGCGAGCTTAAGGAAATCTTGAAATACCTGTTTCATCTAAAGTAATGAGTAATGATAGCGACAAGCGGCACAAGAAAAAGAAAATTTTTACCTTAATACAATTGGCAAATTCCCCGAGGTTGAAGCCCGTCATCCTGCCGTCCATAGCTCTCCCCCTACTACGGAACGACAGATGGACATACCCCCGAATTAGCGAAAAAAATTAGATCCCCGCTTTAGCTTCCTGAATGCGTGCGGCTTCTTCTGCAGGAGGGGGATTAAATTCTTCAATCACGCGCATTTTTTTCCATTTACCGTTCTGAAACCGCAAAAATAGGATAATACTTATTACGATAATATAAGCGCAGACAAAACTCCAGAGAATGTAGATAGTGGTATCGAAATAGGTGAGGGCGATGTAGGAGGGTATGACTAAAATTGACCATCCCATGGATATATTCACGAACATGATGAAACGGGTGTCACCTGCGCCCTTAAGCGCTGCGGTAAAGCCCATGTAAACAGCGTCGAACAGGGTGTAGATGGCAACAATGCGCAACAATTTAATAGCAATAGCGCGCGCATCAGTAAAATATAAGCCATCCACACGGGCCCCATAAGGCATGAGAAATAATTCCGGTATGATCAAATAAGCGAGCGCCATGACGCCCATATAAATCAACGTTATGTGGAAACCGGACCAGGTGCAATATTCTGCTTCTTCCGGTTTGTTTCTCCCGAGCCGCTGCCCAACAAGGGTGGTCATCGCTATGCCGGCACCGATTAAAGGCATGAAAGCCAGGCTGTTGATGTTAAAAGCAAGATTGGTAGCCGCTAATTCAATTATCCCGAGACGCCCGACGATAAGAACAAAAAAAGAGAAGGAGAGTATATCGAGCATGAAGTTCACACCGTTTGGACCCCCAAAACGAAGAAGACGAAGGAACAATTTAATATCCAGTTTCCAACCGCTCAAAGTGGCAAATTGCTCCCGGTATTGAGGTTGAAGGATGAGAATTAAATACATAAGAGCGGAGGAGAGGGTTCCAATAATGGTGGCCAATGCAGCGCCTCGAATTCCCCAAGCGGGCAACCCCCAATGGCCAAAAATAAGGCCGTAGTCGAGGATAAAATTAATGCTTGTGGCAATGAGATTTACGCAGAGTATGGTCCAGGTTTTTCCGCGCCCGCTATAGAAACAGGACATTGAAGCAGAAAGGATTAATGGACCTATTCCATAACAGAGAATGCGAAAGTAGGTAGCCTCATTATTGCGTATCACCTCTTCGTGTCCAATCCAGTCAAAAAGAGGGGTAGCGATGAAGGACAAACCAAGGCCGAATATTACACTGATGACAGCTAAGTATACTCCCTGCCAGACAGCGGGACCAACACGCTCAGAGCGTCCGGAGCCGATATATTGAGCGATAAAGGTGTTGATATAAGTGGCAGTTCCCAGGAATAGACTGACAAAGATAAAATTAGTCATCCCCGCTGGCAGAGCTGCAGCCAAAGCTTCAGTGGAGTACCAGGTGAGAAAAACCCGGTCAATAAAATGCTGAATGCTCCAGGTTGCCGTGCTGAGGATCAGGGGAAAAGCAATGACTAAAAATTCACGGTATCCACCGGATGCTGACCAACGGTGTCTGATGTATGTAATCACTCTACAAATAAGATAGCCATGCTTAGTCGGTCATCGAAATCCATATTAATTATTGTTACTCAGACGAATTTTCTTCGCGTATTCTTCGAATTCGACCGCCTCTTGGGATTTGCCTATCTTTTTATATATTTTGGCCAAAGTTTCATAGATGATAGCGGAACTGGGATGATCCTTTCCCAGAGCTTTTTCTCTAATCGTTAACGCTCTTTTGAGAAGACTTGTTGCTTCAGCGTATCTGCCTTTTGCCCTGTAAACATTCGCGAGATTGTAAAGCGATTGTTCTAAATCGGGAAAGTATATGCCCAGGACATCTTCTCGAATAATAAGAGCCCGTTGGTGAATAGGTTCGGCCTCGTCGTACTTACCTTTTAGAACATATTGTTCTGCCAGGTTATTTAGAATCGCCGCTAAATTTTTTAATGAGAGCTCCACCTCCGGGTGATTAGGGCCATATATTTCTGTGCCTATCTTTACCGACTGATCGGCTGCTTTTAAGGCCTCGGTATATTGTTGTTTCTGATCCAGTTCCAGGACTTGAGATTTTAATTGATCAAACAACGTCAATTTATCCCACAATGCGTCTTGGGCAGAGATGGGCGCGGCGTGTAAATGGATCAACATGATCATCATCATGCTCTTCAAAAAAATTGAATTTATATTTACGGCTATGGCCCTCATGGATTGCGCCTTTTTCGAAAAAATTTTCTATTAATTTCTTAAAACGTCTCAGTATATAACTTAAGCGGTCTTGCAAGCGTTTTTATTAGGCATCATTCCTTGCCGGGTCGATTAGATTAATTACGGATTGCGGGGTTAAATGGATGACCGGTATAATCGTTGTGTCCTTGCCCCTCCCACTTATATTTATCGTAATGGTCCTGTATATGAGCCAATAAGTATCAAACGAGCATCATACTATCCATTGACTTGTGCAGAAACAACAATGTTTAAAGTCACTAAATCGGCAATCAGGTGCATGCCCAGATTTTCATAAAATTTACCGGAACCATAAAGTACATTCCACTGTGTTCTATCAAAATCAAAATGTGCCTGGGCTACCCACTCATTGTCGTCTACCCATCCTCCAGTCGCCAGAAATTCTATTTCACGGGTTACATTTTTCAAAGTAAGATTGCCAATAATCCTATAGTTAGGTGAACCTGGTGAAGCGTTTTTTAAAAACGTAACCTGACTGAAAACTAATTTTACCGATTGATATTTTTCTATATCGAAAAAATCATCGCTTAAGAGGTGTTCTATTAGATATTTTCGTATTTCATCCTCGGGCAGGTCGTTATTTTTAATAGAGGATATGTCTATGCTCATCGAACCTTCTGCCATAATACCTTTATTAAACTCCAGAATCCCCTCGGCGATAGCGATTGTTCCGTCGCGCTGACTGGCAAGGCCTCTTCCTATCCAATTAATAATGCTTTCTTCAGGATTGATTTTCAAAGTATGGGGATAGATGACTGGTGTCGCCGAGACTTCATCGCTGTTTTCAGAAATACAGGAGAGATCATTTTTTTTCCATTCATTGATGCCGCCTCGGTAATCGTAGATTTTGGAATAACCATTTCTAATCAGTTTTTCTGCAGCCGTTGTGGAGGCGAGAGAGTTAATGCTCGAACCATAGACGACAATTGGTTTCGATTTTTCCTCTACCAGCTCCTCAATATCTTCGATAAAATCCATTTTATATACACAGGCGTTCAAGGCGCCAGGCAGATGGTCAGTTTTGTAATATTCCTCCGGAAGCACGTCGAGAAGCGTGAAGGGGGATTTATTTTCTATCCAGGAATTTAAGGTTTCGGTAGTTATTTCTTCTATCTTACCCATGGCTTAAATAGTATTGGGTCGCCCCATGGCTTCAAGTGCTATATTGGGACTAATTTACCTGTATCCCCCAGCCATCAATCTTGAATAGCGCTGAGTTCATCCTCGGATATTTTGTGAACGCTCTTGGGATTAAATGTCTGTTGTGTTCCCACCCTTAAAGCTACTTCGATTCTGCCACCGGTTAAAACAAAGAACTGGAGAAGAAATCCACCCCCTTCCATTGCCTCCACCTGGTAATGGTTCTCATTTAACTCCCCGACCCAGTGAGCAAGTCGAGCGTCAAAGGATGAATGGTCCATCACCGCTTCCGGTAGAGCGATGATCAGTGTTCCGGGTTCGTCCCCAATGACTTCGCCGATACGTTTCCGCATTTCAACCATATGAGAAATGACTTTTCCGGCATATTCGAATTCGTCGTCGCCACTCTTATCGGGGGGGACAATGCCCCAGGTAATGTGGTGAATGAAAGGGTTTCCATAACCCTGGCTCAACATGTGTTGGCGTGCCTCTTCATCAACGGGGTGAACTACCGCGACATAATTGAACCAACCTTTTTCCCGTGACGTGCTATCTGGTGGCAAACCGGAGGGAACATTAATATAGTCGTGTTCGTCGACGGGTGAGGGATAACAACGGTTATCCCAGCCGGCTATGTAGCCCAGTTTTTTCAGTGGTCCTGCCACAAGGTGGGATGGATCGGTAAAAATAGCGGCATGATCCGGGTTCCGTAACAGGGGCACTCCAGCTCTTGAAATTTTCTCCGCTATTTCAAGCGCTTCCTCTAGTCGTTCTACCGCATTCTGGATCTCAAGATGGGCGCTGAAATCCGCGGGTAATTTAAAGCTGTCTCCCATGGCCTCTCAATTTTCGAATTTCGAGTTTCGATTGTCGATTGAAAATTGCTGATTGTCGAATGAAGAATAGCCACTACCGAGCCCCGTTGCTGCGGGGCGACATCTTCCAAAGGCACAAAAAAAAGAGCGATTATTAAAAGTAAGATTCACGAATTGAAGCGAAGGCGAAGCCCGCCTGTCGACCAAAACCTAGTGTGATGGATTAACATTCTCCATTTAGACCATTAGAAACTTATCCGCGGTATCCATGTAATCTGCGGTATCCGTGTAATCCGCGGTATTCTTATTATTTTACTCTTGTGCCTTTTGTGCCTTTTGTGGCCAACTCTCAGCAATTACCGTATGAAAATTTCCGGCCACATCATTGACATACCGAATCGAAAGATCACTTCCGGTGTTGTTCATATTCATGAAAATCGGATTGAAAAAAAAGAGGTATCGGAAAACGTGGAAGATCAGTATATCCTACCGGGATTCATTGACGCGCATGTTCATATCGAAAGCTCGATGCTGGTGCCCTCTGAATTCGCGCGACTGGCCGTCCCTCATGGAACCGTAGCCACGATCTCCGACCCCCATGAGATCGGTAATGTGATGGGAGTGGAAGGGGTCAAATACATGATCGAAAGCGGCGAGAAGGTTAATTTCAAATTTTTCTTCGGCGCGCCCTCCTGTGTCCCCGCGACAACCTTTGAAACTGCCGGGGCGACAATAAAGGTTCAGGAAATTGAAGACCTTTTTAAATGTCACGGCGTAAAATACCTGGCCGAAATGATGAATTGGCCGGGTGTTCTCAATAAGGATGCAGAAGTATTTGCTAAACTCGCACTGGCAAAAAAGTATAAACTGAATATCGATGGTCACGCCCCGGGGCTTAAAGGGGATGATGCGAAAAAATATATCGAGGCAGGAATAAGCACCGATCATGAATGTTATTCCAAAGAAGAAGCTCTCGATAAGTTGAAATGGGGAATGAAAGTTATCATCCGCGAAGGCAGCGCCGCTAAAAATTTTGATGAGCTGATTGATCTCATGAACATCTATCCTGAAGACATGATGCTCTGCTCCGATGACAAGCATCCTGATAATCTAGTCGATGGGCACATTAACGTCCTCGTAAGAAGAGCCGTTGCCAGGGGAATCGATCTTTTCAAAGTCTTGGGGGCTGCATGCATCAATCCTGTTGAGCATTACGGGTTAGAGGTCGGTCTCTTGCGAGAGGGTAACTTCGCGGATTTTATAGTCGTTAACAACCTGAAAGATTTTCAAGTAATCAAGACATATATCAACGGCAAATGTGTAGCGGAGGAAGGGAAATCGAAAATCGAATCCGTAAAAAATGAAATTATTAATAACTTCAACGTAGGCTGCAAAAGTGTTCATGACTTTCAGATTCCCGCGGCTGGAAACCACGCCCATGTCATCGAGGCGCTCAATGGGCAAATTATTACAAAGAGCCAGGTGCTCGCGTTTAAGAATCAATCCGGATACGCGACGGCTGATAGTGAAAATGATTTGCTTAAAATTACGGTTGTTAACCGCTACGAAGATCACGAACCATCAATAGCGTTCATTAAAAATTTTGGATTAAAAGAGGGCGCAATCGCTTCTTCGGTTGCTCACGACTCTCACAACATCATCGCTGTCGGGGTTGAAGATGATTCACTCTGTAAAGCGGTAAATATGCTCATTGAAGCCAAAGGGGGAGTCTGCGCGGTAAAACAGGATAAAGAAAAATTATTAGCCCTGCCGGTGGGCGGAATCATGACAACGAAAGACGGGTATGAAGTTGCAAAAAACTACACAGAAATTGATAAACTGGCCAAAGAAATGGGAAGCAAACTCGACTCACCATTTATGACCCTATCCTTTATGGCCCTCCTCGTTATTCCCTCACTCAAACTCAGTGACCTCGGCCTCTTCGACGGCGAAGAGTTCGCCTTCACCGACCTGTTCGTTAAATAGTAATATTTTATAAATAAAGAATAGCCACAGAAAGCACAAAAGGCACAAAAAAACTAACCGCTGAGGCGCAGAGGACGCGGAGATTTTAATTTAAAGTTTTATTTTCTCGATTTTATAACATTTCTCGGCGCTATTCGCGTCTCAGGTGATTCAAAGAATACTGACTGCGGATAACGCGGATAACACGGATGTTGAGATATGGAGTGTAAGAGTCACGAATATTACCGAGGGCGAAGGCTGACATCCTCCAATTCGATATCAAAGAGAACATGGACATAAAATATTTCGTCGTGTCGAGAGTCGCCTACGCTTCACTCGCGTTTGCGAGGACAAGAACGTACCACTCACGAATATACACAACTAATTGCGTATATTCGTGAGAGGTAGTTCAAAACGCGCTTTTAGCGCTAAGCGTAGGCGACTCTCGACACGACGGAACCTTTATCGCCCTATTAGAAACTAATCCGTGTAATCCGCGGTATTATTAAACTTTTTGCTTTCTCTCTCTCTCTTGTGCCTTTTGTGGCCAACTCTTTCTTTTGGCTATTCACCAATCAGCAATTGATATTAAATCTATTCTCTAACTACAATTAAATCACTTAATTTCAAATAGAGACCTCTGTTCATTTGAAATTATCAAACTGTTATCGTAAAAGCAGATACCTTCACAGGTTTTTCCGTTATTAAAAGGAAGCCATGATATTTTACCTTTAAAATAATCATCGGATCCATTCATGGTCTCAAACAGCCATACCGCACGATAAGTCAGAACGGTTAATTTACTGCCGTCGGAATTAGCATCCGCCGCGGTTACCTGGCTTCGTGTCTTAAATGAAGAGAGTAATTGAAGGACATTGACGGAGTCGGTATTTAAAGTATCGAATCGGTACAGCTTGGTGTTGTCATCTGCTCTATGTTTACTGAGTATATAAAGCTTATTCTTTGCATGGAATAATGCTTCAGCGTCAAAATTAAGTTTCTTTGCTGGATACTCTTTTTGGTCCGGATAGACAAAAGGTATCTTGAAAAGAATTCTCGTATTGTACCTTTCGTAAGGATTGGGTTCAGTGAGGATATAGATCGCTAAATCGCGTCTCGCATTGGCATTGTTTCCAAAGGCTCCGATGATAAGATTTTTGTTGTCATCCATGGTGATATCTTCCCAGTCGACATTGACCGCATCGAGTATGATAACGCCCTCGTAAGGTTTATCACTCCATGAAGGAGCTATAATACTCCTGTCTTTTTTCACCGGAAATATACGCGCCATATCTCCGGAATCATTGTGAGTCCATATCACTTCTGGCCAGAGTCTGCTTCTCACGATCCCCGACGACTCTTTTATCGGTTCAAAATTCAAGTTACCAGTGGCCTTTAATTCTACTGGTTCTACATCGGGTAAAGATAACGAATCATTTGCCTCCCCCCATGATATTAGAATAAAGGAGAGGACTAATAAAAATAGAGATTTATTCATTTGAGATACTTATTATTGCCGGTTTTTAACCACGAATGAACACGAATAGGAATTTAAAGGTAAAGAGATAGGCACGAGGGCGATTAAAATAGAATGGAGAGCCACGCGTTAACTGTCGGCCATAGCCCACCGGGCGACGGATGATCATGGCCGTTATTATGCATTGTCATTGCGAGGATCCCGTATCTGCGGGGACGAAGCAATCCAGAAATTATGACTCAATATATATGTTGTGATTACCACTGTGAATATCTTTTATTTTGAATCATGGATCTTTCATCCCAAATTCGAATAATTATCATACCTAGGTGAATAGGAAAACAATGAGATATAAACTCCTCTGCGTATTCTTCTTATTTATCTCGGGTTGTTACACTGTACCTGAGACGGGCCGTAGCGCACTTAGCTTTATTCCCGATGCAGAATTAAAAGCGTTGTCTCTCCAGGAGTTCTCACGGTTAAAAATGACAGAAAGGATTTCCAGAAATTATGAAATGAACAATCGGGTAGAACGCATTGGGCATAATATCGCCCGGGTAGTGGGCAAGGATATCCCCGGTGCGGAATGGGAATTTGTCGTATTTGAGAACGACAATTTGATTAATGCTTTTGCCTTAGCGGGAGGTAAAGTGGGTGTCTATACCGGAATGCTTAAGATCGCGACTACTGACGATCTGCTAGCTACGGTCATTGGACATGAAATTGCGCACGTTTCCGCTAAGCATGGCAATGAACGCCTTTCTCAGGGATTGTTAGTTGAGTTGGTTGGTAGTGGTTTAGAATCTGCGTTGGAAGATGACGACAGTGATGAAAATAAGGAAAAAACCCGCCAGGCGATACTAAATGCCTATGGGTTGGGATCAATGGTAGGATACCTCCTACCATTCAGCCGACTTCAGGAAAATGAAGCCGATCATATAGGAGTACTCTACGCCGCTCGTGCCGGCTACGATCCTAGGGCTGCAATTGAATTGTGGCAAATGATGTCCAATAAGAAAAATTATTCTCCTCCTGCTTTTCTTACCTCACACCCGGCAGATCAGACCCGTATCAACAGGTTAAAAGAAAACCTGCCATTTGCCATGCGTGAATACGAAGCTGCGCGGGCAAGAGAATAATGGGCGAGAATATTGCCGATTTTTAATCACGAATGAACACGAATAGGAATTTAAAGGTAAAGAGACAGGCACCGCGCGTCCCTCCATTCTCCTAATCTTTCATTTATTTTTTTCCTCTTGGGGCTATTAAGAATCTTACTCTTCGATCTTATCTATCATACTGTTGAAGGTCTCATCATCAAGCTTACGATGGTGAAACCAGTTTTGCGAATTCCCGAGTATGTCATTCAGCTCATTGATGCGGTTAAGCACCTCTCTTACCTCGACGCGCGTGGTGCCGATATCTTTTGGACGATAGCGCACGTGACAGGTATCGAGCAAAGCCTTCGTCTCGTCAAAACGCCAATCGCAGAGGTAATTGTTGATCAAGGTCCCCAGTGCTACGCTCTCAGCGTGCAAGAGTTCGCGTCTAAGGACCCACTCGAAGGCAATGGTGAAGACGTGATCAAGACTGTGCGCGATTTTCGGATTCCAGGTCGGCAGGTCGTAGCGTTCGCGATTGATCTCTGCGGCGACTCGAATGCCCGTCTCGTGGGGTTGTCCGTTTGCGTCCATGTCATTACTGAACTGACCTGCCCGCTCTTTTACCCAATGGATGGTGGTTTCAGCCATGGCTTCGTCCCAGGGATGCCCTTCAAGTCCCTGATCGGTCCACCAACGCCAGGCGCCGACAATTGCCATATGGCAGATGCACTCGCCCATCCCCGCGCAGTTGAGCCGGGGCGGCGCCGAGCGGATGACCCCCGTGTCAAAAAGGAGGTACTCGGGGGATATCGCCTGTTTATGAAAATCCCAGGTGTCCGGGTGACGCACTGCGAACAAGCCCTGGAATACTGAACCTGTCGAAACGATAGTGGGTATCATGATCAGCGGTTTGTCCAGTTTCCAGGCGACATATTTACCCACGTCCAGAGCGTTGCCGCCACCGATCGCTACCACCTGTTCGGCATCCGGCAGAGGCGGAACCAAATCGTCAAGATAAGCCGCACGCATCCCCTGCTGGAATTCCAGGTGCCGGGGTGTGTGAGGGAAGAAATGTTCAACGTGAGACCACGCGCTGGGCGAGGTGATCGCAAGGTAAGATTCGTACTGGGGACCATGCTCTTTAAGCAGATCCGACCCGTAACGTGCATCCCAATCTGCTGATTTTCGATTCATGTGATTATCGATTGGTTCTAGAGAATGTTTTTTGGCTAATTAGGCTTATTGAAAATAGTAATATGACCGATTTCTATATCTATATGAACCCTGATGTGATGAAGAAACGGACAAAAGCTTTTGCTATGCGGATACTATGGACAGTGGAACATTTACCTAAGGCTACAACAGCAGGAATTATAGGCAATCAAATCCTCCGAAGCGGAACCTCTGTGGCTGCGAATTACAGGTCAGCGTGCCGGGCAAGAAGTAAAGTAGAGTTTATTGCAAAATTTTGGAATTGCTGAAGAAGAATCCGATGAAACACTATTTTGGCTGGAACTTATTGAAGAGTCGAAAATGATTCCCTCTAAGCAGCTAAAAGATATCAAACAAGAGGCTACCGAAATTACTGCAATGATTGTTTCTTCACGTAAATCGGCCAGAGCAAGTGTTAATCATAAATGATTCCTCAATTGCTTTATTTATTCTTCTCAATCGAAAATCGGCAATTGATTACTGAGCTATGCTCAGTGAGGCCATGAAGCGGGCGGTAATCCAGAGGCTGAAAATAAGGAAAATACAGCAAGCGGTTAGCCAAAGCGCTCCGCGGTAATACCAACCGAGGCCGGGTTCCACGAGCGTTTCGATGGAACTCCCGGGCCCGCAAAGTTTGTAAGCGCGATATGAATTATATAAATCTTCCAATCCGGCGGCGTCGATTTTTTCGTCAAAATCCAATTCCTTGGTATCGCCGTGTTTTTCCATCATTGGCAATCGGATTCCTACCTCTTTCAATCGGTTATCTTCTCCCAGGGGTGTGTTGAGTATGCAGTAAAAACGGTGAAGCAACACATCCGGTTCCGGACGCGTCAGGATACTTACAATAGTGATCGCAGTAACGGAAACGATAGCCGGAGCGAAGACCGTAATGACAAAAGTATTTTCTTTCCAGAATGACATCCAGGTGGACAAATTAATGTCCGTATTGGGTGAGTAGTGGGCATTTGTATATTGGGTTATGAGCTGGCAAATAAAATAAGTGATCAGGCTTAATCCGAAACTGGCCCAGGTGCCTTGGCGGTTGGTGCGATTCCAGACAATGCCGAAAAAGAGAGGAATAGCTATAATGAGCCCAAAGGGGGTGAAGAACTTTATAAACACCTGGAGATTATCGAACTGCAATGCCATCCAACAGGAGAGAATGACAACAATAACACTCAATATACGGGCAGCGAGCAGATAAAAGTCGGAACTGCGGTGGGGTAACAAACGTTTTCTGAAAAGATAGTCGACAATGATAGCGGCATTAGATGCGGATATAGTATCCATTGATGACATCAATGCCGCAAAGAAGCTGGCGATAAGAAGGCCGAGCAATCCCGTTGGCAGCAAGTCTTTCATGACAATTCCCCATGCCTGTTCGGGGTCGGCGAGATGAGGATTGTAGAGAAAAAATAAAAGACCATAGACGGCAAAGAGAATGGTGATCGTTCGTTTCCAGAGGTGTCCCCAACCGCATTGTGTCGCCGCACGCTCATTTTTACCAACGACGATTAAGCTGAAAAGAATGGGTGTGGCCACGGCGCCGAAAGTACTGGCAAAAATAAGAGCAAAAATGTCTCGCGCCGGCAATTGTTTCGAATCCAGCGACCAGTACTCTGGCGGTAATTGGCGAAGACCTTCAAAACCGTCAGCGGCTTGCCATAAAAAAGGCAGGAGAAGAAAACAGAATGCGGTCAAGGTCATGATTCCCTGAAACATATCGGTAAAGAGGGATGCCATCATACCCCCTGAACCTATGTACGCCGCCACCACCAAACCCGAGATGATTACCGTGTGCTCAACCGAAAGACCGGTCAGTCCGGCTATGACCTTGCCACCCGCTAGAGCGAATAAACCGACATTGGCCAGAACAATGACAATGACCAGAAGCGCATAGACAGTGGCCACGTTCGGACCGTATCGCATTTCAAAAAATTCAGCAGGATTCAGCACGCGTGAGCGCTTATAAATAGGGGCGAAGAGATAATAGACGATGATACCAAAAAGACCTGCCCACCAGTACCAGATACCGGAAAGACCGCTTTCATAGGATGCTCCAGCAACGACCACCGCTTCGGCACCGCCGACCACGGATGCGAAGACAAAAATGAACGCAACCACTGGACCCCATTTACCCCCTGCGATGAAGAAATCACTAAGGGTTTTTGTCTTCTTCTTCCCCACCACCACACCAAGGAATGTTACAATGAGAAAATATGCTGCCAGGACTGCGAGATCGAGAGGGTGAAGATCAATATCCACTTTTCAATTGTCGATTGCCGATTGATTAATTATACTAACCGCTGAGTCGCAGGGTTCGCCGAGATTTTTTAATTTGGGATTTCTTTTTCTTGGGTTTAAAGCTTTTTACTCTGCGTTCTCCGTGTCTCTGCGGTATATTTCTTCAATCAATAATAGGCAATGGTATGTGAAATCAGAAATTAAGCAGGCGAATACTCAGGTAACTGAGTAAGCCGACCGAACACGCGGCCACTAATCCTACTAGAAGGGGTTTCAGACCAAGGGTTTTTATTTTAGAAAAACTTGTACTCAGCCCAAGCGAAGCCATAGCGAGCGTTAAACACCAGGTCACCACGGAGTGAGCTCCCATTAAAAAATTATCCCAGGATTCCTGAGTGAAAACGGCAAAAGGTTTATCGCCGATATCGCCAAGAGAACGTATTATAGCCATGCATACAAAGACCACTACGAATAGAGGGACCATTTGATGCCAGCGCGGGGGCTTCGTTTCAGAGGATTGTTCGCTGTCTTGCGCGCGCTGATAAAGCAGGGCCATAGTAGGTATCACTACAATCATAAACAGGTTGCGAATTAATTTTGTGACCGTTGCCTCATCGAGAACCTGTGGCTCGAGATAGTGTTGCGCGTAAATTAATCCGGCTCCCGTGACCTGTGAGGTATCGTGGATAGCGGTGCCCAGGAAGACACCGGCTTGATGAGCGTTTCCATCAAAAATCCAATGGGCGAAGTAGGGATAGAGAACGAGACCGCACAATCCGTATAAGGTTACACAAGCAACGGCATAACTGACTTCATCTTCTTTTGCTTTAATCCCCACGGAAGCGGCAACTACCGCGCTTACTCCGCATATGCTGGTCCCGACGGCTATCAGGGTCCCCAGGCGTGGCGGTAAATGTAATAGTCGTGTGAGCCCTGATACAATGAGTAGTGCGCCAATGATGCTAATAACCACCACGGGCAGGCTATTTATTCCAATTTGCCCGATTGCAGCCATACTCAACCGCAATCCCAGCAGAGCAATACCAATTCTGAGGAGTCGCCTTACACAAAAAACTAACCCGGGGACGTATTCGTCGGGAACCCCGATAATATTCCTGAAAGCAATACCGAAAATAATTATGAGCACGATCGGGCTTAAAGGGCTTTTTTCAAATCCCATAATCGTAATCCCCAACCAACTTGATATAATTCTGGCGAAGCTAGCCAGAACCAGAGCTAAAATGATTCCCGGAATAAGACCTGATAGATCTGATAAAAATTTAAATAGTGCCGTGTCCGCTTTTTGCTCTTCAGGTATTGTCGTATCAATTCCGGCAAAATTGTCCCAATCCAAATCGCCCTCCATACTTGCGAGAGAATTAGCCTGCTCGAGACTGAGATCAGCAAACCTTCTCTTCTGTCTGCTTAGGTTGCTGAGCTTACTATTCATGGGTGCGAGTAGGTCTATAAAGCGAAAAGGTGGTGGCGAGACCCAGAATCGAACTGGGGACACAAGGATTTTCAGTCCTCTGCTCTACCAACTGAGCTATCTCGCCATGTTCTCCGCTTGGAAATTTGTGGATATAGACAAAATCTCCTTATTCCGTCAATTATCGATTATCGAATGTTTTCTGAAGATTTACCGCTGAGACGCAAAGGGCGCTGAGAAATTAGTTTAGAATTTACTAAAGCTGATTTTCAAACCTTTAACTTTACGTGCTCCAATGCTTTGCGGTGATTCAAAGCATCCTAACCGCGAATAACACGGATTGATACGGATGGAGAGGTATAGAGTGTAAAATTCACGAATATAAAATAGCTAAAAAAACATAGACAAAGAGGGGTTTTCGTCGGGCAGAGAATCACCTGTGCTATGCGCAAAAGCGCATTTTGAACTGGCTACTTACGAATATACACAACGAGTTGCGTATATTCGTAAGTAGTCGTTTTTGTACTCGCAAACGCGAGTGAAGCACAGGTGATTCTCTGCCCGACGAAACCCTTAATCTACTTATCCGCATAATTCGTTTAATCTGCGGTATTAAACTCTGCGTCCTCCGCGTCTCTGCGGTAAATCTCTTTAATTCGCAATCGGCTCACTTTTTTCCTCGAAAGAGGATTTTACCGAAGCGAGGTTGAATGGCATGGTCAAGAGCCTTTTTGAAATCGGATAAATTATACCATTCCTCTACTTTGGTGGAGAGGGTTCCCTCCTTAATGAGTTCATAAATATTCATGAACATGGAATCTATTTCCTCTTTAGAATGGGTGTGCATCCAGTGGTCCAACCAAAAACCAACCAGTTTCATCTTGTTGAATATCAAATAACGAGTGGGGTACCGCACGGGTTCAAAACTCATGGCGCCGAAAGTAACATGTGTCCCCCCGAAAGAGAGGGCTTTAACAAGATTAGTCGCGCTGTTCCCCCCGACGGAATTTAAGGCGAGCCGAATGACCTTATCCCCGGTAATTTCATTTATCGATTTCCAGTATTCATCCGTTTCGGATTTTACAACATGCGCCCCCATCTCAATGAGCCTATCAGCCAGCTCTATACGACGTACGATGTTAAAAGTCTTGAAGCCTAACTTTTTCGCGAGTTGAATAACAAACATACCTACAGCCGAATTTGCAGCGTTTTGAATGATCCAATCACCCGGATTCAGATCGACAAAGTCATGAAGCAACCGCCACGCCGTCGTTGGATTAATAAAAATGGTCGCTGCCATTTCGAGAGGTAGCCCCTCGGGTAAAGCGGTTAATGCTTTTGCCTCTGCGACACAGGATTCCTGCCAGGTGCCGAGTAATTCCGGAAATTGCACCCATTGGCCAGCTGTCAGATGTTTCACGTTCTGGCCCACCTCGACGATTTCTCCCACTCCTTCACGACCGGCTACCGCGGGAAGTTCTTTATTTCGACCGTAGCTTCCCATTATCATGCCGAAATCCGACGGGTTAATAGGCGAGGCCAACATCTGAATGTGTACCTGGTCTGGTCCGACTTCAGGTAAGGATACTTCCTCTGCAGTAAGACACTCAGCGGGATTACCGCACTGATAGTATCGGATAGCTAGGGCAGACATTTCAATTTTCGATTTGCGATTGGCGATTGAACCTGGCTGTTATTAAAACTGATACTTGTATCATACCTCGTGGATCCTGAATCGTGCATCCTGCATCTTGTTATTCAAATCGTCATCGAAGAAAACCCACCGTCTACGACAAATTCGCTGCCGGTGATGAAGGACCCTGCCTGATCACTGGCCATAAGTATTGTCGCACCAATAAGTTCACTGGCTTCGCCAAACCGACTCATGGGCGTGTGGCGCATTATATTTTCGAGCCTTTCGCCCACCAGATATTTACGATTCAAGTCGGTGGGAAAGAAACCGGGGACAAGCGTATTCACGCGGATATTATGGGGGGCCCATTCGCGAGCGAGATTTTTGGAAATATTGTGAACAGCTGCCTTTGTAGCGGAGTAGGTAAAAACGCGAGAAAGCGGGATGAGCCCCGACATCGAGCCGATATTAATCATGCTGCCCGTAATTTTATTTTCTATCATGTAACTACCGAATATCTGGCTCGTGAAAATAATCGATTTCAAGTTGATGTTGAGAATATTTTCAAGTTCATCTTCTTGAATATCGACAAAAGGTGTGGGAGCGGTAGTACCCGCACCATTTACAAGGATGTCCACTTTTCCTGATTTTTTTATCACCCGCGTGAGCAATTCTTTGACTTCTTCTTTTTGGGTAACGTCAGCGCGTTCAAAGTAGGCTTTATCCTGGAATTGATGAATATTTTTAAGACGCGCTACAGCTTTCTCTTCGTCGCGTCCAACAAGCACTACTTCAGCGCCAGCGCCGGCCAATCCTTCAGCCATCGCCCCGCAGAGCACCCCCGTGCCCCCGATAATAACCGCCGTTTTTCCCTCGAGTCCGAAAAGTTTGTTTAAATATTCCAGGTTATTATTCACCGCAGAGGCGCAAAGAGCGCAGAGTTAATTTTTTAGATTTTTGTTTTAGTAATATTCGAAATTTAATTATCAACGAGCTCAGCAAATTGGCAATTAATACTTATTTCTCACCGCTGAGTTCGAACAACAAAAAGAAAAGCCATATTATCAAGAAAAGAAAACCCTAAATTAAAAGTCTCAGCACCTCAGCTGTTAACGACTAATATTCATCGCAGAGACACTTAATAAATTAAGGTTATAATAACCACTGTTTCGCGGAGAGCGCCTGAAAAGCTATAAGATCAATAAATTAAAACCCTAAATTAAAAAACTCAGCGCCCTCAGCGGTGAACGACTACTATTCAGGAAGTTGATTCACTATACGTTTTATACCGCATTTTAATAAATGAGTGTTAAAGTTTATAATTAGACCGATATTAAAATTGGTTAATTTTAAATAAGTCAAAAGTTGGGCTTCGTGGATGGGTTGATTATATTCTACAGCTTTTAATTCAAGTATTAACCTATCTTCTACAAGAATATCTATGCGATATCCTGCTTTTAACTTTAGCCCCTTATAATTGATGGGCAATTCTAACTGACGCTTAAATGATATCTTTCTATTTTCTAATTCGTAAGCAAGGCACGTTTCATAAGCGGATTCTAATAAACCTGGTCCGAGCTGCTTATGAACATCAATAGAAGCACCAATTACCGTTTCCGTTAACCCATCATCTTTATCAGTCATCTCCACATCCCCCATTCCTAATTACGGCAGAGACACTTAATAAATTAAGGTTATAATTACCACTGTGTCGCGGAGAGCGCCTGAAAAGCTATAAAATCAATAAATTAAAACCCTAAATTAAAAAACTCAGCGACCTCAGCGGTGAACATAAATATTTACTTCCAAACCGTTGGTAACCCAGAGGAAAAGTAAATGAATCAAGAAAACCCACCCTAAATTAAAATCTCGGCGACCTCTGCGCCTCCGCGGTGAATCTTAAAAATTCAACGTTTAATTCGGGCGCTGCCGCCTTTAGCGACGTGTTCTACTTCTTCCAGGGTTATTTGTGAAGTGTCTCCACCGGTGGATTGCAGAAGGGCACCGTGCGCTGCACTGAAATCCGCGATTTCCTGCGGCTCCATAGCGTTGAGAAAGCCGTAAGCGACACCGCTGGAGAATCCGTCACCGCCACCAACGCGATCTTCAATTTCAAGATCCTCAAATCGGGTCGATTCATAAAAACGGTCATCGTGCCAAAGAATTCCGCTCCAATTATTGATCAGTCCGCTTTTAACTTCGCGCAGAGTAGTACAGACGACTTTGACATTGGGGTAGGTGTCGACAACACGTTCAACCATCTTTTTAAAACCTTCAATGGGGAGTTCCTTTAAATTTTCATCCACACCTTCGACTTCAAATCCCAGTGCTTTTTGAAAATCTTCCTCATTGCCGATGAGCACATCCACATGGGGAGCGATACTGGTATTAGCGGCAATAGCTTCCTCTGAGCTCCACAACTTGGAGCGGAAATTGAGATCGTAGCTGACAACGGTACCGTTCTCGTGCGCCGCCGTCGCTGCTTCATTGACTATTTTTGCGCAGTGAGGACTGAGCGCGCTCATGATTCCACCCGTATGTAACCATCGGGTCTTCTGTTTTTCAAAAATATCCTTGTAATCAAAATCAGATGGATCCGCCAGGGATATCGCGCTTTGGCCGCGATCATACATCGTCACTGAAGCGCGCACCCCGGTGCCCACTTCGGTAAAGTTGAGACCGACGCGGCCCGCGCGCCCGATACCGTCGTATTCTTCCATTATGACATTGGAGGTATCCATGCCAACGGCGCGGGCGTGGTTAATTAAGATTTTGCCTACAGGATTGTCGGGCAGTTTACTGACAAAACCCCCACGCAGTCCCAATCGTGATATGGCGTAGGCCACATTGTACTCACCGCCACCTGCCCAAACTTCCAGGGTTTGAGCATACTCCAGTCGACCGTGACCACCGGGTGAAAGGCGAATCATGCATTCGCCGAGGGAGAGTAGATCGAACTTCGTTTCTGAGGAATCAAGCGTTTGAATGCTCATATTTATTATATATGTATAAAGTTTGATTTATTCAGCCACTTTAAAATCATTTATCTTCCAGATGGGCAGGCTGCATTCCACAGCAACTTCATTAAAAGCTTCGATTTCATTTTCACTAAAGAGGAGGCCCCCGTTTTTCTCAGATCTTTCAGCCGCTTCGGCCTCAAGCTGTCCTGGGAACAGACAATGCTCATTTCCGTGGCCGAAGATGTCTTCAATCACCGCCTTAACATTTTCTCTTTGCGTGCGACCTTGTGCAAAAGCACCCGCGCTGAGCGCTTCGGGATGCATGACTTGAAAGAAAAAACAGGGGGTGTGTTTTTCTTCATCTTTGGCCCAGCGACTGCGCACCGTAGGGAGGCTCCCTCCAATTAAAGCAGCGATGAGCTCATCCATAAGGCATAGTCCGTAACCCTTATGGTCCCCAAATGGGAGCATGGCTACTACTTTGGAAGGATCTGTAGTAACATTACCCTCACGATCAACGGCGGCGTTGGGTGGTAGAGGTTGACCTTCACGGTCGAGTTGTTGCATGCGACCGGTAGATATGACCGAAGTTGCCCAATCAATGACAATCGGAAAACCAATCACTTCGGTAGTGGGAAATCCCCAACTATGTGGATTCGTTCCAAGCGTAGCCGCTTTACCCTTGAAGGGCACCACCTCAGCCAGTGCTGCGGTGCAATTAGTGTAAGCAATATAGCCCTTTTTCGCGACCTCCATGACATAACCGCCGCCCCATAAATAATGAAAAGCGTTATCAACGCTGACCATCCCGACGCCATACTTATCTGCCAGTTCAATACAGGTTTCCATCGCTTCGGAAGCGACGGCTTGCCCCAGTTTTTGATTGCAGTTCCATATTTCAGCAGCCGCAAAGCGTGAGGGCTTTTTTTCAATAACCGCTCCTGGTTTGCACCCATCAGACCCGCTTCCGTAATGGCGATCGAGATGTAAACCCTTAATCGCATCATGGGTGCGGATTCCATGGCGCGAAGCATTGGCGGCTACACGGACGGCATGCTTAACTTCATCATCGGTATAACCACGTTTGAGATACGCGGCCTCAACTAACGCGTTATGGGTGCTTTCCGGAACGGCATAAAACTTTTCAAGCATACTCAATTGCGGATTTTCGATTGCCAATTGTCGATTTAAATAGCCACAAAAAGCACAAAAAACACAAGATGAAATTAAGAACGAAGATATTTTTACAGGGAGAGCGGGGAGGTCATAGAGAAATAATTCTGGAGGGACGGAGGATGGTCGGCCATAGCTCCGCATCTGCAAGAGCGACGGCTGATCGCGTCCGTGATGAAGTATTAATTGTCATTGCGAATTGCGATTGAAGAGATTAACCGCAGAGACGCGAAGAACGCAGAGTTTAATACCGCAGATTAAACGAATTAAGCGGATAAGTAGATTAGAGGTAGATAAAGGGTTTCTCCTCTTTTTCTATGTTTTTTTAGCTATTTTATATTCGTGAATTTTATACTCTATACCTCTCCATCCGTATCAATCCGTGTAATTCGCGGTTAGAATGCTTTGAATCACCGCAGAGCATTGGAGCACGTAAAGTTAAAGGTATGAAAATTATACATCATTAGCTTGGGCGAGAGGGGGTCTGCCTTCAAAGAAATTGATGAGATTTCTCGTAGCCATACCGGCCTGTCGCTGCACGCTCTGGAAGGTCCGCGATCCGATATGCGGAGTGATAATACAGTTTTTTGCTTTTAAAAGGGGGTGATCAGCTGGAGGTGGTTCACGATCGAGAACATCGGCGCCATAACCACCCACTTGATCATTGTCTAAGGCGCGGACCAGTGCGGCAGTGTCGATAAGTTCCCCTCGCGCGGTGTTAAGAATAATCACTCCCGGTTTCATTAAACCGATTTGCTCCGCATCGATCATGTGACGCGTGTGATCATTAAGTTTAGTATGAAGGCTGATAATATCCGCATTCGCAAAAAGCGCGTTTAAGGAATGACAACGTTCTATCGAGTGCTCTTTGCCAAAATCGTCATCCCAGTAATTACCATAAGCCATGACTTTCAGCCCAAATGCTTTTGCCCGTATCGCCACTTCCTTTCCGATCCTGCCGAGACCGACAATTCCCATCGTCTTCCCCATAATTTCGTTACCGGTGAGCCGTTTCCAGTCTCCCTCTCGGGTATAATTAGCTTCGGTCACAATTTTACGCTCCAGTCCCAAAAGGAGACCGAATGTATGTTCCGCCACGGTTGTGTGGTTAACGCCGGGAGTGAAGAGCACGGGTATCTTTTTCTCCGTGGCGTAAACGACATCAATCTTATCGAGACCAATACCGTATTTACTGATGACTTTAAGTTGAGGAAGAGATTTATCAATTACGGCACTTGTAATGGCATCATCGCCGCAGAGAAATCCATCAATGGTCCCGACACAATCCAGCATTTGTTTTTCAGTAAGCGGCCCGCGTTCGCGAACGATTTCAAAATTAGCATCTTCCAGCAATTGGTGATGTTCACCCGGATTATCCTGGTAGGATGTTGTTGTGAGTAAGATACGTGGCATATTTCGATTGTCGATCGATTGTCGATTGTCGATTGTCGATTGTCGATTGTCGATTGTCGATTGAAGAATAGCTACAAAAAGCACAAAAGACACAAGAGAATTAAGGAAATGAATAGCTACCACCGGGTCCTGCAGCTGCGGTATGGGTTGCAGAATACAGGTCGAATCTAACGGATACGTTATGGTATATCAACCTCTGAACCCTGAACCCCGAACCCTATGATTTCTCACGACCGGGACAGTTGGCGGGGCAGTGAAATGTCGGTCTGCATAATTTTATCTAATAGTTGAATGCGCAAATCATCACGTAAATTTTTATTTTTGGAGGTGTCCCAAAGATTGAAATATTCATCGGGATCTTCATGGAGATCAAATAGTTCACCGTATTCCTGCCCTGAATAGCAGGTCAAACGGTAGCGTTCGGTTACGAGGGTGCGCATTTTAAATCCCAGGTAATCTTCATCCATTTCTACCAGTGCGGTAGAGTCTGTCGATTTATCTGTTCCCGTAATTACCTGGACCAGGCTACGACCGGGCCAGGGCGATGGCGCATCTGGGGCTTCAGGAGATCGGGGTATATCACCCGCCGGAATAGGGACCCCCGCGATATCCAGTATGGTGGGAGCAAAATCGAGCAGACTGCAAACGCCATTGTGAACAGATCCCGCTTCGACTATACCGGGCCAGCATACAAGAAAAGGGACACGTATGACACCGTCGTAATGATAGGGTCCCTTGCCCCACATCCCGTGATCTCCAAGTGCTTCGCCATGATCGGCGAGAAAAATAACGACGGTATTATTCTCCAGTTTATTCGTCTTCAACGCATGCATGACGCGACCCACCTGATCATCCACGAGGTTGATAATGCCATAGTAATGTGTGCCGCGCATTCTGCGTAGTAAGGTGCCGTTGCGTTCATCGCCTGGGATTTGTTGCCGCTTGTCATAATGTCCTTTTCGGCCATGGCGCGAAAATGGGGAGGCAGATCATCTAATTCACCTTCTCTTGACAGAGGGGGTGGGACTTCCTCCGGGTCGTAGTTGTAGCAATAGGGAGCAGGTGGAGCAAAGGGGGAATGCGGGTCACCAAAACTGCACAGCGCACAGAAGGGTTGGGAATTATTTTTCTCTCCATAGTTGTTAAGGAAATCAATGGTGCGATCCGCGATATAAGTTGTGGGATGAAGTTCATGAGGCAGAGCCCATCTGTAAGATTGCCGGTTGAAAAGATCTTTGGCGGGGCTTGATTTTTCCAATTCCACGCGATCGTAAAACAGGTGCGCCTTGTCCGGATGCTCCGATTTAAGCCAGGCCTCATAGTGACCAACGGAACCGTGACCATGGCCGTTGCAAAGGTCTATATGCTGGAGGCCATAATAGGGGAGTGGGAGTTCTTTAATTATTCCCATGCGCCAAAGTTGTGAGCTCTCCGGATATTTTTTCGGATCTAATTTCTCTAAAGGAATGTCATTCGGAGTATTGCTGGAATTTAAATGTATTTTTCCCGAACAATAAGTCAGGTACCCATTTTGTCGCAGCGCTTCAGTAAAAGTGGGTATGGATGGATTCAGGGGAATGCCGTTCATCCGTACCCCATGGCCGCGTGGAGTGAGCCCGGTAAAAAGAGAGGCGCGCGTTGGCATGCAAAGTGGTTGCGGGCTGTAAACGCGAGAGAAATTCATACCGCTTTTTGCCAGATTATCGATATGGGGCGTGCGAACGATTGGATGTCCCGCATAACCGAAGCAACGGGGATGCCATTGATCAGTGATGATGAACAGAAAATTCGGGCGTGCTTTTACCATTGTCGATTGCTAATTGAATAGATTTACCGCAGAGGCGCAGAGCACGCAAAGTTTATTTTAGAATTTTGGTATGGTACTTTTCATAATTAAATTTTCAGCACCGTCAGAACCTTATCGGTTTTCATTTGTTATTCGCCGTATAACCGCGGATAGCGCCGAGATAAAGTTGTGAAAAACAATAAAATAAAACCTTAAATTAAAATCTCAGCGCTCTCTGCGCCTCAGCGGTGAATTTTCTTAATACAATTGGCAATCGAAAATCGTTTCAGGCTTTATATTGGATGATTAACAGGGTTTACTTAATAAGATTATGATTAATTTTCATAAGTGGGTGTGTGTGCTTTTTTCCTGCGTGATCTTAATGATGGGCTGTGGGAAAAAAAATATCCCATCGCAAAGTGACATTGAGAGCACATTAGACATGGTTGAGCGCCTTGAGAAAATTGCCGAGCACCCCGACAATAGGCTAAACGCTTATTATAATAATGTGAGGGTAGATTATCTCTTCCAGCTCCTAAAAGATGCGGAAGCGAAAGGAGATCCACCGCAAAGATCCAAAGACTATGTAATTCTTAAATTTGAGTATGGCCGACAGTTGCTTCAGTCGGGTCATAGTGAAACAGCGATTAAGGTAATAGAAGAAGTACTGAATACAATCGATGAGCATATAATCGTCCTTCAGGAATCGGAACTCAATGCCATACGTCTTACTCTCGCGGTGAGCTATATCCGGCTTGGTGAACAGGACAACTGTATTTCACTTCACAATCCGGACTCCTGTCTTTTCCCGATTACAAACGCGGGCGTCCACAAGCAGCAACGGGGTTCGCGGGGAGCCATTGAAATTTTAAATGATTACCTGATGGTTAATCCCAAAGATTTGGAGGCCATCTGGCTGCTCAATCTCGCGTCCATGACGATAGGGGATTATCCGGACAAGCTTCCTTCGCTCTGGACCCTGCCACCCGAGTTGTTTGTCTCCGACTATGAAATGAAGCGGTTTTATGATAGGGCTCCTGATCTCGGTCTTGATGTCAATGCCCTGGCGGGTGGGAGTGTTCTTGAAGATTTCGATGGGGATAATCTGTTGGATGTTATGGTCTCATCGATGGGTGTTAAGGATCAGGTGAGATTGTTTAAAAATATCGGAGATGGCACTTTTGATGAGAAAACAGAAGAAGCCGGTCTGATGGGACTGGTTGGCGGTTTAAATATGGTGCATGCCGATTATAATAACGATGGATTTACCGATGTTTTCATTTTACGTGGTGGGTGGTTCTCAGAATTTGGTGAACTGGGAAAAATCCCAAATTCGCTATTGCGCAACAATGGCAACGGCACTTTTTCAGATGTCACAGAGGCAGCGGGGATGCTGAGCTATTATCCAACACAGACAGCGGTTTGGTGGGATTATAATAATGACGGTTGGCTGGATCTTTTCATCGGTAACGAAACCCTTAATGAGAACGAAGAAAACCCCTGTGAATTATACCGCAATAACCGCGATGGAACATTTACCGAATGCGCAAAAGATGTCGGAATAGCCGTTAGTAATTTCGTGAAAGGCGCTGCGAGCGGGGATTATAACAATGACGGTCTCCCCGATCTTTTTTTATCTGTTTTTGGTGATGTGAACATCCTCTTCCGCAATGATGGTCCTGATAAAGATTCAGCCCATGACCCCAACGCTTGGCAATTTACTCTACGCGGTAAAACTGCTGGCGTATCTGATCCGAAGTACAGTTTTCCTGCCTGGTTTTGGGACTATAATAATGACGGATGGGAAGATCTTTTTGTCTGTGGGTACCGGACTGATGGAGAGGGTTATCTGACTAATGGTGTGGGCGGTATTGTCGCCGATTATTTAAGTCAACCCCATAGCGCTGAAACAATGCGGCTCTATCGTAATAATGGCGATGGCACTTTTGATGACGTTTCAAAGTCAGTTAACCTGGATCATGTTGTCCTCGGAATGGGCTGTAATTACGGTGATATTGATAACGATGGATGGTTGGATTTTTATGTTGGAACGGGTAATCCTAGCTTTGGCATGCTTGTGCCCAACCGAATGTTCCGAAATGGGAATGGGATGATTTTTCAGGACGTCACTACATCAGGAGGGTTTGGGCATTTACAAAAAGGTCACGGTGTATCGTTTGGCGATATAGACCATGATGGCGATCAGGATATATATGCTGTTATCGGGGGAGCTTTTACCGGAGATAATTATATGAATGTGCTATTTGAAAACCCCGGTAATGAAAACAGGTGGCTGAGTTTAAAACTCGTCGGTGCTTTCACCAACCGCGCAGCTTTGGGATCGCGAATTAAAATTCTGCTGACCACTGAAGATGGCCGTAAACGGGAAATTCATCGCACCGTGAGTGCGGGTGGTAGTTTTGGCGCGTCACCCTTTCGGCAGGAGATCGGGTTGGGTAAGGCAAAATCAATTGATGCCGTTGAAATTTTCTGGCCACACTCGGGGAAGTGGAAAGTCTATCGCGAGCTGGATATCAATACCAGTTACCAGATTGTTGAAAATAATAAGCGGCCTTTAAAACTGCCTCTAAATAAAATTACTTTTCAGAAAATTAATGATCGCCACCGGCATGCGGCGGATGGGTAACTGGATGACTCCCATTAGTAACCGGAAACAATCCATCAACAGATAATTATAGTTAAGGCTATCGTTTGACAGGTATCTACGGCGCTATAATGTTTAGCCCTGATTTATGATAATGATAAGAGCGCAACATATTATTTGGCTGGTCATATTTTCCCTGTTCACCTCCCCGGTCCTCGTTGGGTCTGAGATGTCCGGTGTCGATAATACAGTCAGGGAACTTGAGAAGGAGCGCCAGCAATTAGATGAAACTATTTGGGCTAATGAAATATTGGCGCAGACTTATGAAAAATATTTCATCAGACTTTGGGATAAAATAAGGGTCAGCGATGATAAACTTTCAGTCCTGGGTGAATTTAAATTCGGCAAGTTAAGCCTTGGGGAGAATTTTAATAAGAACGCATTGAAGTGGGGTATTTTGAGCTACCAATTCAACGATAGGGGGAAAGTTTACAATCAGGAAGATTTGGCTTCGTGGTTGGAAGAGTTGAAGCTTCGCTATCGACTGATTCAGTCTGAATGGCACCATGCTAAATTTGAACCTTTTGATTCAAAAAAATATTCCGAGGTACAAGCAACCCTGCACGTAACTTCCCTCGATGATAAGGAGCGCTACATCCTGAAGGTCCTCTTAAAAGTGTCCTGGAGTGAAGATACGGACACACAAGGAAATTTTTATCCCCTGAAAATTGAAGCCACGGATTTAAATATCCTGCAGAGAAATGGGGAACGGGTATTTTACGAGCGTCTCAGAGCGAAAAGCACGCTCGGGGACAATGCTTTTCGCAATGTTATCGTGTATGATTTAAATGGCGACGGCTTTTCTGAGATTATTCTGCCCGAAGGAAATGTTGTCTACAGGAACAAGGGTAACTTTGAATTTGAAAGGGATTCTCTTTGTGAATATCCGACGAGGGGAATTGGCGTAAGCCTCATCGCAGACCTTACCGGTGACGGCCGACCGGATTTCCTCGCCATTGCCGAGGGGTTCCCGGTCCTCTATGAAATGGATGCGGAGGGAAGATATCGATCAGTGGGGAACCCGATATTGGCAACCGTTGAGCCATTTAAAAATTCCTGGGCGATTGCCACTGGAGATATCAACCGTGATGGGTTGCTTGATCTTTGGATAGGACAATATAAGCCGCCCTATTTTTATGGTCAGATGCCCACCCCATTTTATGACGCCAATGACGGCTACCCATCCTATCTTTTAGTGAACCAGGGTGGAGGGAGATTTAAGGATCAAACGGATAGCTCAGGTCTTGCCACCAAGCGCTATCGGCGAACTTATAGCACATCGTTTCTCGATCTCAACGATGATAAAACGCTTGATTTACTCGTGGTCAGTGATTTTTCCGGAGCTGATGTTTATTATAATAGAGGGGATGGTACATTTATGGATGTAACTTCCACCGCCATAGATGAACGCAGTTCCTTCGGCATGTCTCATTCCTTCGGTGACTATAATCGTGATGGGAAACTGGATATTTACATGGGGGGGATGGGTTCGACAACAGCCCGAAGACTTGAGAATATGGGGGTTGGTAGGGAAGACAGGAAAAAAATCACTAATATGCGTATGCCCATGGGCTATGGCAACCGGATGTATCTTGCCTCCCCGGATGGTATCTACCGACAACCCTCCTTTATTGATCAGGTGAATCGCTCAGGTTGGAGTTGGGGGATGAGCACATTTGATTTCGATTCGGACGGAGCGCAGGATATTTATATAGCCAATGGAAACTATTCGATGGAAACATGTGAAGACTACTGCAGTATTTTTTGGACCCAGGACATCTATTCGGGAAATTCTGAACATAACCCGGCGCTTGAAAATTTATTCAGCAATACACGACTTAATTTTGGGACTGAAGCTAAAGGTGGGTGGAACCCCTACGAAAAAAACGTGCTCTTTATGAATCTCGATGGGGAAGGGTTTATTAATGTTTCATTTCTCATGGGTGCGGCTTTTTCTTATGATTCAAGAACGGTAGTGACAGATGACCTGGACAACGATGGGCGGCCCGATCTCATTATCACCTCTGTCGATTGGGTGAAACAAACACGAGACCTGCACGTTTATCAGAATCGCTGGCCCATGAAAAATAACTGGGTAGGCGTTCGTTTGCCCGAGGGGAAAGGTTACTCCCCCTTCGGGGCCAAAGTCACGTTAGTCAGTGAAGGAGGGAAGCAAATACAGTCCATAGTTACGGGCGATTCACATCTCGCTCAGCATTCCACCCAAAAACATTTTGGTCTGGGCCAGGATATATCCGTGAACTCCATTGAAGTTCACTGGCCCGATGGTCGCACCACCCTCGTGAATGATCCAGCCATTAATCAGTATCACCTGGTCACTCCGTGACGATTGCCGATTTCGAACATGATGCACGATGCAAGATCCAGGGTGGTTGGACAATGATCTCATCGATAATAGCTAGATGTCAGGCAATTAGGTGGAACGCGCTGTCCCTAGTGCGTTGAGGATATCGGACGCAAAAGACATACCCCTGGAATGGAAGATGTCGGGCTTCGCCCTCGGTACGGATTTCGGATTGGAGGGATTCGCCGCAGAGACGCAGAGTACGCAAAGTTAGTATATAAAATTTTGTTTTTGTATTATTCATAAACTAAAATCTCAGCGCTCTCAGCGCCTCTGCGGTTAATTTGCCAAAAAACAATCGACAATCGCAAATCGGCAATCCGAAATTGTCAGAACCACCTTTCACGGTTCACGACATTCTGCAGCGGTTCTCCGGAGATAAATCGGCGCAGGTTTTCTATCAGTGTAGCGACGCGCCGTTGCTGAATATAGGAGCTGACCCCTGCGATGTGCGGAGTAATGATCACATTTTCCATTTCCCAAAGTGGATGATCTGAGGGCAGCGGTTCAGTCTCGAAAACATCGAGACCGGCACCTGCAATTTCACCGTTTTCAAGAGCGCTCGTTAAAGCACTGAGGTCGACGACGACCCCTCGCGAAATATTGATGAAATAGGCGGTCTTCTTCATCCGCTGCAGTTGCTCACCACCGATCAGCTTAACCGTTTCAGGGCTATGGGGGATGCAACTGACGACAAAATCAGATTCCTCGAGAAGCTCATTAAGCTTATCGATCTCCCACAATGCATCAACAATGTCAGGTTTTTCACGCCGCTTGGCATCGGTGGCGATAACACGCATCCCACAGGCTGCGCTGCGTCTGGCAAGTTCTATTCCGATCCCGCCGAGCCCGATAATCCCCAATGTTTGATTGGCGAGATGTATTACCGGAACACCGCGCTCCCAGCTCCGGGCAAGTTGCTTGCGCAAATAGAGATGAAACCCGCGGGCGAACATTAAAATATAAGCTAAGGTATGGTCGGCTATGACATCACTGAAAATTCCGGCCATGTTACTGATTTCGATATCACTCTCGATTAAAGCCGGGAACATATAATTTTCCAGGCCGATGCACGGTGCCTGAATCCAATTCAGCTTGCTTGCGCGCTCTAATAAAACGGGAGTAATCGTGCCGTAGACAGCATCGACTTCTTCGATTACTTCCAGCGCTTCCTCTTCGGAGTTGATATTCAGAATTTCTACCTGGTCTGAGACTGACGCGATCTCATCCACCGCTCTTTTTTCTAATGCCGGGTATATTAATAATTTCATTGGCTTACTCTTCGCTCGCGGTGTGGAGCATATTTTTTTTCGGTGAGAAGATGTTCAAGATAAATACGAGAGCCATCCAATGAATCGGAAACATTCGCGGCGATCACTGCAGTCAAACTTTTCATCGCGTCTGAAAAAGGTGAGCAGATATTACCGGGAGATTGTGCAATAATGGCTTCTATAAAATTACGACTGATGGCCAGGGTTGAATCTTCCAAAAGAGTAGCGTTCTCCGGTGGAACATCGAGTTTATGGCGTAGTTGGGAGTCGTCAGGAGTTGTCTTTGGGGGGTAGGCGCCATCGTAATGATAAGAGACAAATTCATCCGAATTAAGAACAAGTCGCCCTTCGTTCCAAAGAATTTGATGATCGAGATAACTGTTGTATACGCGACGCAGACGTGAAATCGCCATGTTCCCCACCGCGCCATTCTCGAATCCAAAAATGACATTATAAGTATGGGGATTATCGGCACTCTCAATAATTTCGTCGGGTAGACGATTGACATAATTTGCTTGTACCCAAACGACATCACCCAACCAGTAACGCCATAAATCCAGCGTGTGAATTCCATTTTCGACTGCCGTTGTCCCCGTCCAGGCACGGCTTGCCGTCCATACGCGATTTGCGGGACCGCCAACAGTTTCAGTGGGCATGTGTTTCACACTGTGTGATTCCAAAGGAGCGTGGAAGGTATAGTTCGCTTGCACTACGCGTTTATCGGAAAGAAAATCTTTTACCGTTGCATGGCGGGGTTCAAATCTCTGCTGGAAGCCAACCGCAGAATAGACACCGGTTTCTTTAATTGTGGCCTCCATTTCGAGCGCTTCGTCAAGATAAAGGCTCATCGGCTTTTCGACAAATAAATGTATACCCGATTGTGCTGCGCGAATCACTTCGCCACGATGGAGATTGGGTGGTATTGCCAGGTAAAGCACATCGGGCTTGCTCTCAGCGATCAGTTCGTCGAACGCGGTCGTCAATTTTATATTATCCTCGCGGTAATCGGGAACGAAGCTTCTTATTTTATCTCCATCGAGATTAGTCGCGAAGGAATCTGCTAAAACTGTTATTTCGACCAGCCCCTCCGATTGCAGTTGCCACAAGGCTTTCAAGTGCTGTAGCCCGCGCTGCCCAATCCCGAGCATCCCAATTCGCAGTGGTTTTGTCATTGTTTATAAGATAGCCACATAAAGCACAAAAGGCACAAGAGAGTTTTTATAAAATTGTCATTGCGAAAGAGGTGAAAACCAACCTCGGCTACCGAGCGCAGCGACATCTTTCAATCCATGTGTATGTAGGACGCCTATTGACAATCCCCTGGATCGCCGCAGTCGGCCACGCCTCCTTCGCGATGACAATTAAAATAAATTGATTTAAACTCATTCTGAAATTCAATGAACGCGATCATCCTTCGCCCGGTTGCCAATGACCGACATGCACCACGTGGCCCTACATTCATTAAATTTCTCAATTGTGTTATTTGCGGCCAACTCTTTCTTTTGGCTATCCTGCATCCTGGATCCCGCATCCTGCATCATGATTTACTCATCTTCTAATAATGCCCCGCTGAGGCTTTGGGTATCAAGGGTTCGGGTTACACGGAAAATTCCGGAGGGACCGAGAGGTGAACCGATATAGACAAAAATATGTTGCACTCCTCGCTTTTCATCAATTATCGCGGCCCCGGGATGCATCCCGTCAATTTCAGATCTGCTCATGAATCCATTCCTGTGAAGCAGGGTTCCTTCAAATCGCCATTCATTGCTTCCATTTTTCAGTTTATCGGGGTCGATGCTCCAGAGGTTGAGCGTTTGACCATCGCGCGCATTCTGTGGACCTTTGCCTGCATCGCCGTTGCGGTCGGTAGCGACGCATTCTATACGCTTGCTCACCGGATTGTAGCTCAAGTCAACGGTGTCCTGTGTCCATGCACCGTGAGAAGGGCTTTCGCTTATGTCGCGGACATCGGTAGCGCGAATCGTAGAGAGCATGGGTTTGAATGGAAACCAACCTTTCCTGGCATAAAGCTGAACATATCTCCAGGTATTAGAACGGGGTTCGAAACTTTCATACCCGTGACATCTTGCGACCACTAGAATGGCTCCATCATGCAGTAATAGCGTAGGTTCAATGGGTGTGGCAAAGTCCGGGAATACCTGTTTTTTCTCTTTCCAGGTATTGCCCCCGTTTTTTGAATAACGTATCCATATTTCTGGCGGAACATAGGGTGTTCCATCGGGATTTCGTTTATCAGCCAGCGCGTTGCTATGGCCGGCGACAATGAGACCGCGGGTTGGATGGTCGAGAAGACGCGGACCGTTATTCGTTTGCGGTCCTGAAAGTTGCTCTTCGCCAAATGCACCGGGAAGATGTTCCCAGGTTTTACCCTCATCTTCTGATCGGAAAACCCCGTAATTGGTCACCACGACTACCGTGCCATCCCTTGTCGTTCCGATAGAATTTCCAAAGTCCAAACGACACCCAACGGTTTCACTATTAATGAAAGATTTCAAATCAACTGGATTGGACCATGATTTTCCACCGTCCGTAGAGCGCGTCATCATTGTATAGGTGCTAAATTCATCACGTGGTTCACTCCCGCCCCAATGAAAAGGCAGTCGATAGAAAACAACGATCATGGTTTCCCCTGACATGGTTGCTACCGGCCAGCCGAAATGATTGTTATGGGTATGAAGATTTTCACCTTCAGGTAAGACGACGTGGACGAGTTCCAGCATACCCGCTGTTTTTTTCAGGAGCGCTTTAGAACGCTCATTCAATTGTAATAGATTCATAATATAGGTTTCAGATGAGTGACTCACTGCATGGATCAGACCGGCCGAAATTTCCAGCAATAGTAAAATTATTAAAGTTCTCTGGAGATTTAGTGGTTTATTCAATGTTAGATTTCGACCTACAGCCGCGGGACTCGGTAGCCAATTGTCGATTGAAGAGATTAACCGCAAAGACGCGGAGAACGCAGAGTTTATGCTTAAAATTCTTGTTTGTACTGTTCATAATCTAATTCTCTGCGACTAAGCGGTTAATTTACTAATAACTATCGACAATGTTATATATTCGCTTTTCGCATCATTGCATTTACGCATTACCACATACGCGCATTCACTCATTTTCCATCAAAGCCTTGCGGAGGCGGTGGGCGCGCTCCCCGATGGGAAGTTGAAAGTTGGGGACGGGTTCATTGGCTTGATCAACTTTCCAGACGAAGACGAGAGGACCTTTCCCTTCGAAGAGAAGGTCGAGCTTTTGGTCAAAGTCAGTGTCATCGGTAAGGGTATAAACTGCTTCAATACCAGCGCCACGCGCAATTGTTTCATAATTTATTTTACCGGCACCCGGCACGAATTGATTACCGGTTATTTCGTAGGTGCCGTTTTCAATGATCACGAGGGCATAATTTTCAACCGGTCTTTGGGCGACAGTAACAAGCGTTCCTAAACACATAAGCATACTGCCGTCCCCGTTAAGGGTAATGACTCGGCGGTCGGGTCGGGCGATGGCGAGGCCATGGGCCAGGTCTGCGGCGTGTCCCATACCACTGTCAACCGAGGCAAAATCAAATGGTCCGTCAGATAAATTTTCCCAGGGTTTGGCGGTACCCATGTTAGTGATAATTATCTCGTCCTTGCGACGAGCGGCTAACTTCTCAAGACAGGTATATTTATTAAGCATGATTATACTGTCTCCTCGGTCAGTAATACAGCTGAGGGTAGAGAAGAAGCTAATGCTTTTTTCGCACCGGTTGAAATCTGGTCCATGTCCTTATCATCGCTGAGAATGGAGTAGGGGATATTCCAGGCTTTAAGGGTGGGCTCGAGAAAGGTAGCCACCGAATCCACGCGCGGGGCCTCAGGGCTTAAGGTTTTAAAACCACGGTAACCTATAAGGAGGAGAACAGGGATTCCCATATTATAGACGGTGCCCCGGAAGGCATCTCCCGATTCCAGGAATCCGGTATTTTGAATAAGCACCGCGGGATTCTTGCCCCCCAGGAAAAGCCCGGAAGCGATCGCAAAGGCTTCTCCCTCGCGGCTGACTTGAATGACTTCAATTTCAGGTTCTTTCCACAGCAACTCAAAGAGGACTCGTGATCCATTATCAGGAAGACCGACGATATGCGTAATGCCCTGCTTCTTGAATTCTTCAAGTATGAGTCTTGAACTTATCACCGTGAATCCAGCTTCTTCGGAATGAAATAATTAGTGAAATATAAGATGGAGAAAAAACATTTATTTTAATTGTCATTGCGGGGAGCAACGAGACGAAGCAATCCAGAGGGAATTATTTTTCGCAATAGACATTTCCCTGGATTGCCGCAGTCGGCTACCGCCTTCTTCGCAATGACAATAGGGGAACAATTACTCAATCGACAATTTATTTCTCAATCTAACCGACATTACCCAGCGCGTTTCTCCAATTGCGACATCCTCAACGCGCTAGGGACACGATTCAACTTAGCTCATCGCAGGTTGCGTTCCACCTATTTGCCTGACACACATAGCTGTTATCTTTAAGATGACTGTCTTAACACCTGTATCCTGCATCATGTATCCTGCATCGTGTCCGCATTCGTACCGAGGACAAAGCCCGACATCCTCCAATTTGAGATCACTCAATCGTCAGTTCTTCGGTAATTACGGTGACTTCATCCCCGTCTTCGTTGGCGAAGGTGGCATCAATGCTCAGTGTGGGCTGAGGGGTGTTGTCAGACTTGAAGTTGTTCTGGGTGATCAGGGTCTCAAACCCGTTCGTGGGTGAACCACTCTCAGCGACGACAACCGCAGCGCCATTGGTCTGCAAGAGGTCGCCCCCGGTGATCCTCAACCCGGGGTTGCCCGCGGGTACCGTGAAGGACCCTTCTCCGAACAGGATGTGGGGCACCGCATCGCCATCAGCATCGATATTGCCGATGGTTAAGCGTACCGCGATCGGCACTCCTCGGGCATCCACCCCGGTCACTCACGATTCGCCCTTCCTGACCGGGTCCGAGGGTTAACGCTTTTGACCCTGAGTGTAAAAGAGTCGCATCTTCCAGGGTCTCTATCGTGAAGCCGAAAAACTGGATATCATTCGGCGGTTCACCAAGGGTAAATTCTCCTGTCCCTTCGGCATTTTCAAAATCGATGAATACTTCCTGTTCCTGAGGCGCGGCCAGGATGAATAAAGGAAAAGTCAGTCATGCCCACATAACTGTAACACGTTTTATTAGGTTCATTTACTCTCCTGACTGCAATTAATCTATTAAGGAAAAGATATAAAAGAGGATGATTAAGTATTTGTTTAGATGGTCTCAATCAATTAAATAATCACTCAAACCCTGATATAATACACTTTTTACCTGGGAGCTGGTCAAGGGCACTGAATTAAGCTGATTCTTGACCCTGGTATGTTGGGTCATGAAAATTCATTATTAAGACGCATTAATTTTCTGTATTGAAATTAGTATGAGGCAACGCAGTGTTGAACCCATATTTTTAAATAATAACGGAACGGACAGTTAAATGACCCTTGAGGAATATGAACGCGCTTTTAACCATATGGTGTTGGACGATGCGATGGATGAATATGGGCTTATTCGCCACCAGTTGACTTACCCGGTTCGCAAGCCACTCAGTAATGATCTCCTGAAGCACGAACGGGACGAAAGGGATCGCAGAAAAGCTGCGGGTCAAAAATGGCATCCACTGGACGGCACACCGGCCTATGTCATGTACGAGGACGCAAATTATGTCGGCAACCGCTACCTCATCTCTCAAGTGTGGCGCTCACGTGTCACCGGGGAGGCCGGATCAAAAGACGACGCACGCCGGGCCTATGAAGCCTCTCTCTATCCCTACCGCGAGGGCACGAGGAAAGAAAAAGGGTACTGGCCAAAACCTTATGGAGCATTGAAGGGAAATTACGCTGTCGACAAAAACTACACGGAAACGAGTTTAGATCAGGCTTATTCACCGGTCATCGCCCTATGGCGCTACTACCAGTATTTGGCAGATGATACTGAGAAACAGGAAATTGGAGAAGCGCTCCAGGCACATGGGCATTGGTGGATTAATCACGAATACAATTATGACTACCTGGGTGAAGTATGGAATGTCTTCGATAATAATATGCCCCCTTTTAAAGCAGGTAAAATATCCTCACCGAGTGAAGCCCTCAAGATTCCCATTGGAATGCATATCGCTTATCAAATTACGGGCGACAAAACCCTGCTTGATGAATGCGTGAGGATATTGCGGAAAGGGATTGCCGACGGGGGGGTGCAAATGCATCGCGGACCACGGGGTGAGATAAAGGAACTCTACCACTGGGCGGAGATATACGACTACTTCATGCGTGAGACTGAGCTTTGCGATGAGACTGATTGGCCTCGATTAATCAAGGCGTGCTGGCGAGCGGCAAAGAGCACGGTGCAGGAAGATGGTTTATGCATTGGCATGGGAAACTTCATGGACGATGGGCTCATCGAGAAGTACGAACCCGGGCCCGCTGATCACGTGGATCACTGTAATTACTGGAAAACCGACGCCAGGCATACGGCATCAACGACTCAGATGGCATGCCTGGCCATGTTGATTCAAGAACTGGACTACGATTCCGAAGCTGGAAGTGTTGGAAAGACGCTCTTGTCGAATGTGGCTAAAACCTTTGAGGACGACTATCGACCCTACCCCGTGGACTCATAACTTTATGCCCATCCCGAGCAGATGCCTCCATCACAGAGAGATAATCCACCACGGTCTATTTTTTGTACGCGCACAGTTGTTTTCTGGTTGGATGCCTATTGGCGGGGAAAATTACACGGTATTTTCTAAGATTGCAGAAACAGTTAAGATAAGAATAATCCATGGAGATAAAAATCATCGAGCGATTTCGGGGACTTGTTGTTTTTTCCCTGGTTCTCATGATTTTCAACCCGTTCGGCTGCTCACAGGATATACCATCAACAGAATCACACGCACCTGAAGTAACTCAACCCGATTCCGTCAGTACCGAGGGGTTCAGTTTTATTTATAAGGGTCCCATTCCCACCACTTTCAGCGAAGCGCCGGAACTGGCAAGACGCGTTGCCGCGGGGGAGTTACCTCCGGTGGACAATCGTCTGCCAAAAGAGCCGTTGATTGTTCCCACCATTGAACGCATCGGCCAATACGGTGGCACCTGGCGGCGTGCATTCTCGGGTCGCGCCGATCATAACAACTTCGACCGCATAATGCATGACCACTTGATTTACTTTGATTTTGATGGCTATACCCTGATGCCCCATATCGCGAAAGCATGGGAAGTCAGTGAAGACGGGACAACCTTCACTTTCCATCTGCGTCAGGGGATGAAGTGGTCTGATGGAGCGCCGTTTACAGCCGATGACTTTGTCTTCGCCTTCGAAGACGTGAACCTGAATGAAAATATAAACCCGGTTGTTCCCGCCTACTATAAAATCGATGGGCAACTGTGCAAAGTGGAAAAGTTAGATGAGACTACGATTCGCTATACCTTTGATAAACCAAACTTTGTCTTCATTGAAAAGGTGGGGGGATTAATTACTGGGGGCCAATTCAGTTCCCTGGGGATTAATTGTCTCTATGCACCCCGGCATTATTTAAAACAGTTTCTCCCGAAGTATACCCCCTTGAGTGATCTGAAAAAAAGGGTGAAGATCAACGGTGATAAGAGTTGGGTGCAGCTCTTCAAACGCATGGCTTCACCCCACGAGAATGCTGAACTCCCGGTTATCGGTCCCTGGAAAATGGTCACACCGATAACGAGTGAAGTTTACACCTTGGAACGCAACCCCTACTACTTTGCCGTCGATCCCAAGGGAAATCAGCTTCCCTATATAGACAGGATTGCAAGCCACCTGGTTGAACAAATCGAGTTGCTCAATGCCCGTGTCATTGCCGGTGAAGTGGACATGCAGCACCGTCATGTCCTCTTGGACAAGGTTCCGGTTCTCATGCGGGAAGCAGACAAAGGCAATTACCGCGTGCGTTTCTGGCCAAATTTAGGTGGTTCTGAATCGATCATCTATTTTAATCAAACCTGGCAGGGAGACCCGGAAATTGAAAAGTGGCTGAGAAACCGCGATTTTCGGATTGCCCTCTCTCTGGCCATTGATCGTGACGAGATAAATGAATCGATATTTTTGGGCATTGGTCAGCCCAGGGCCTTCGTGGCCGTGCCGAATAACCCCTATTATCCGGGACCGGAGTACGAGAATAAGTATGCGGTGCGTGACCTGGAAGAATCCAACGCGATACTTGACAGGCTCGGTCTGGATAAAAAAGACAGCAAAGGTTTTCGCCTGCGCGCCGACGGTAAAGGGCGTGTGATTATTTCGCTATCCGTGCTGAGTCAGGCGATGGTAAATTTTGAAGGTATCGCTGAACTTCTCGCGAACCACTGGAAGGATGTTGGCATATATGTACATGTACGAGTTGAAGAGCGAAGTTATTATGGTAAACGTGCAACTACAAACGAACATCAACTTAGCATGTGGGTTTCCGGCGGTTCTGAAAACCCGTGGACTTACCCCGATATGACCATACCGGGTAACAGTGCTTTCGCGCCACTCATCGGTCGCTGGAAATTAACTAAAGGTCGAGAGGGGGTAGCGCCTACCGGGAATCTCCTTCGGTTGCTGGAAATTTACGAGGAGGGCGGTAAGCTGCCTAAAGAATTACGATCTGAGCTGGGAAAAGAATTATGGAAAATTCATGTGGACAACCTTTATGTTATTGGCACGGTAGGGCAATCTCCGGCTATGAATGGCGTTGTCGTGATAAAAAATAATTTCCGCAATGTTCCCGACGTCGCGCCAAACAGCGCGCCATTGCAGAATCCGGGTATTGCCAGAACCGAACAATTCTTTTTTGATAGCAGCCCGACAAAGTACTGAAATCACATGATGACTCAATTAATTCTCCGTCGCATTGCGTGGATGCTGATAATGACCGTGGGAATATCCGTCGTTTCCTTTTTCATTATTCAGCTCCCACCGGGTGATTTTCTCGATGCTCACATTGCTCATCTTCAAAATCAAGGGGACAGTGTCAGCCTGGAAGTTATCGAAAATCTAAGGAGACAGTACGGTTTGGATAAGCCCTTACACATACAATATTTTAAAATGGTTAAGGGTATGCTTCATGGAGACTTTGGTTGGTCTTTCAGTTATGAGCGTCCCGCAACCGAACTTATTGGCGAACGCCTCCTGCTTACGATCATTCTCACCCTTACCTCAATGCTCTTCACCTATATGCTGGCCATTCCTATCGGTATTTATTCGGCCGTGAATCAATATTCGATCAGTGATTACACCTTCACCTTCTTCGGATTTATCGGTCTGGCCGTGCCCAATTTCCTGCTCGCTCTCGTGCTCATGTACTTTGCCTACTCCGTGTTTGGCCTCAGCATCGGCGGGCTTTTTTCACCCGAATACATAGTAGCGCCCTGGAGTCTGGCGCGCGTCTGGGATTTATGTAAGCATCTCTGGATACCCGCCATCGTCTTAGGCGTTGCCGGGACCGCGGGAATAATCCGTGTCATCCGCGCCAACCTGCTCGACGAACTTCAGAAACCTTACGTCGTTACCGCACGCGCCAAAGGCTTGCGCGAGTGGAAGCTCATTCTGAAATATCCCGTCCGTATCACCATGAATCCCGTTCTCAGTACCATCGGCTATATCCTGCCAGTATTAGTCTCGGGCAGTGTGATTGTTTCGGTAGTGCTCAGTCTGCCCACGGTTGGACCCCTGCTCCTGCGAGCGCTTGTTTCTCAAGACATGTACCTCGCCGGCACCATTGTCCTTTTGCTTGGAGTGCTGACGATAATAGGCACCCTCATTTCTGATATATTACTCATTATTTCGGATCCCCGAATCCGTACCGGGGGAAGTGAGTCATGAGCAAGGATTCGACCACAACCGAATTGAATGAAGCGGGAGTCGTTCGCAAAGATATCGCCACGCAATGGCAACTGGTGTGGTGGCGGTTCCGCAGTCATAAGATGGCCCTCATCGCATTATACGTCGTCATAATATTATACCTCATTGCCCTATTCGCCGAATTTCTGGCCACCGGTGATCCCCACATTACGAATTCCTATTATGCCTACTGTCCCCCGCAATCAATACACTGGTTCGATGATGGAGCCTTCCGTCCCTACGTGGAGAGCCTCACGGGACGACGTGACCCGGAAACATACGCACGTGTGTATACTTTAGATCCCAACAAGAAATTACCCGTTCATCTCTTCTCGCATGGAGATCCCTATAAATTCCTGGGATTATTTAAAATGGACTGGCACCTGTTCAGTATTCAGGATGACGGCAGGCGCACCGATATCTTTTGGATCGGAACAGATGAACTGGGGAGGGATCTCTGGTCCCGTCTTATATACGGGACACGCATCTCCCTTTCGATTGGTCTGGTCGGTGTGGCCTTGAGCCTTCTTCTCGGTATTACCCTGGGCGGACTGTCCGGTTACCTGGGGGGGGTGGTGGACAACGGTATCCAGCGCTCGATCGAATTCATTCGTTCCATTCCGACGATCCCACTCTGGATGGGACTGGCGGCAGCATTACCGAAAGACTGGTCTATCATAAAAATTTATTTCGCGATAACCCTGATAATTTCACTTATCGGTTGGACAGAGCTTGCCCGCGTGGTGCGTGGAAAGTTTCTTGCGCTGCGGGAAGAAGATTTCGTGATGGCGGCGCGCTTGTGCGGGTGCAGCACGATACGAATAATTTTCCGCCATATGCTTCCCTCGTTTATGAGCCACATTATTGCGGCTACGACCCTTGCCATCCCCGTTATGATCATCAGCGAAACAGCGCTCAGCTTTTTGGGCCTTGGCTTGCGCGCGCCAGCCATCAGTTGGGGGGTCCTCCTTCAGCGAGCCCAGAATATACAGACGGTCGCCCTCTATCCCTGGATGATGCTCCCCGCCGGTGCTGTCATTGTCGCTGTTCTCGCCTTTAACTTTTTAGGGGACGGATTGCGCGACGCGGCGGATCCGTACTCGAGTACATCAAAATAATCGGTGAACAGCCCAACGGATATGCGGGGATGCGTTAATGTGGATATGCGGGATGCGTTAATGCGTGTAAGCGAAAATGCGGAAATGCGAGGGTGACGGCTGATCGCATCCGTTGGATTTTATTATTAATTGGAAAAATACGGCCACGACGACGCGTGGCCCTCCAGGAATAATGTGATTATGGGATCATGTGTGGATGAGTATAAGCAGAAATGCGGGAATAAAATAACGCGTTTATAACCTTTACACAAGTTTAATTGTGTGTTATATTTACCCTTAATTAAACCAAAATTAAGGACAATATGAAAAGTTTCTATGAATTCCAAAAGCAATTCCCTAACGATGAAGCATGTTTGCAACGTATTATGGTTGAGCGCTATGGTGGCACAGAGCTTGACTGCCCAAAATGTGACGCTTTTAGTAAGTTTTATCGCATGACAAGAGATCGTGGATATGTATGCCAACACTGTGGTCATCATCTTTACCCATGTGTTGGAACACTTATGGGGAATACCCACCTTCCTCTCCATAAGTGGTTCTACGCCATGTATTTGTTTTCTACTTCTCGGCATGGTGTTGCAGCAATGGAACTGAGTCGGCAACTTGACGTGCCATACAAAACCGCATGGCGTATGGCGCACGAAATTCGCAAATATATGGCGGACGTTGACGGTGAAAATACTTTGAAAGGTATTGTAGAAGCCGACGAAATCTATATTTGGGGGAGACATTCTGGGGGCAAGCGTGGACGTGGTGCATCTAATAAAACGGTGGTCTTTGGGATGCTTGAACGTAACGGCGAAATAATGACTAAAATTGTTCCTAATGTTCGCAAACACGTCCTTCAACCCATTGTTAAAGAAAACGTGAAACAAGGAAGCATAATGCATACTGATGAACTCCGATCTTATAATGGGATTAATAAAATTGGTTATAGGCATAGAACTGTTAATCACGGGGATGGCGAATATAGTCGGGGAGATATTCATGTTAACGGGATTGAGGGGTTCTGGGCGCGCTTGAAGCTTTCGATACGCGGGACGCACGTCCACGTTTCGAAGAAGCATCTCCAGAAATATGTGAAGGAGTTTGAATATCGCTACAATCGTCGGGATTGGCCGAACGCGATTTTTGGGGATTTGGTCGCAAATCTTTAGAGCACGCTGCTTTGATCAGTGCATTAAACCTCGCCTGTGATTTAGTTGTCATTTTGAGTCATTAAGCGTTCTATTTCTGATCATGGTATGGTAACAAAGCAATCAACGAGTAATTGATAAGCTCCTTTCCTCTTACAGCCACGTTTACCACGTACATATACTACAGTTCCAACATCGTATGGAGGGCGTTTATAATCTTTTGTAGAGCATTGAATGTCGTATAAAAATTCGCCTTGCATATCTCGAGCAAAAAAGTGATCGAGACCATCAATATTCTCAACTCTCAAAACATATATCACATAGTTTTGTTTGAAAACAAAAAGCCACGTTTTTAATTCAGGAATAGCACATAAAAGAACACACAAAAGCATCAAACTTGCAAAGCCAAACAATATCATTGTGGACTCCTGGTGGATGTAGAACTCGATAATAAGACCAATCCCGACTCCAAAGCCAAACAGGAAACAGTTTCTAAGTCTTTTAACCACTTATGTTTCATAATTAATGGTTGTTGTCTTGTGTTAAGGTTATAAACGCGATAGATTGAGATGGCATTGTAAAAACAGATGTTTATACCTGCGAAGTTATTTAGTATTATTACTAATAGCAGGAATGTCATCTTGCTCTGACTCATCCCAAAAAAACAAAGCGGATCAAAGGCCAAATATCCTTTTGCTGGTTGCTGATGATCTGGGGGATGCTGATCTTGGGTGTTATGGCGGTGATATCGAAACACCAAATATTGATAATTTAGCCGCCGCTGGCTTGAGGTTCAGCAGATTTTATACTTCCCCACTCTGCGCTCCTTCAAGAGCAATGCTACTTTCAGGAAATGATAATCACATAGCTGGAATGGGTAGGCAACACCTCCGCACCAGTGAATTTGGATATGAGGGAATGTTGACAGATCGTGTAGCAACAATTCCACAAGTGCTCAGAAACGCCGGTTACCATACATACATGGCTGGGAAATGGCACCTCGGGATGGACAATCCTCACTTAAAAGGATTTGAACATTCTTTCGTGCTTATTGGAGGTGGAGCAAACCACTATGACGACCAGGGGTTCATGGCTGATACGCCCGTTTCATTATATACCGAGGATGGGCAACCTGCTCGCTGGGAAGGAGGTAACTACTCCACTGATTTTTATACCGACAAACTCATAGAATACATAGACCGTCATCAAGGAGATCGAAAACCCTTCTTTGCTTATGCTGCATATACGTCACCGCATTGGCCTTTGCAGGTAGATGAATCATACTGGAAAAAATATGCAGGTCGTTATGATGACGGCTACGAAGAATTAAAAGAAAGACGGCTGGAAAGTCTCAAAAATGCAGGAATGATACCCGAAGACGCAGTCTTACCTCCCAATCATGAAATGGTGAAGCCATGGGATTCCTTGACTGCAGAAGAAATGAAAAAGGAATCTAGAAAAATGGAGCTATACGCAGGAATGGTTGATAATCTGGATTTAAATATCGGTAGATTAATACAGCACTTAAAACACATTGGCGAATATGAAAACACCTTGATAGTTTTTATCTCTGATAATGGAGCTGCCGCCGAAGATTTCTATTACCATGAATATTTTGGCCCATTTATTCGGGAACATTTTAATGATGACTATGAGAGTATGGGAAAACCTAACTCTTTTATATCCTCTGGTCCTCAATGGGCAGTGGTCGTGACCACGAAAACTGGTCCACTTGAAAAGTTAGTCTGGGACACCTAGAAAGGACTCAGACAATGAAAGGCAAAAGCTATACAACCGAAGAGAAGATACGGATGCTGCGGCAGGCGGACAAAGGGAAAACGATCCTGGAAGCATGCCGCGAGAACAACATAAGCGAACAGAGCTTCCACCGCTGGAAGCGTGAGTTTGGGATGATTGATGTCAACCAGGCCAAGCGGATGAAGGAACTCGAGAAGGAGAACGCGCGGTTAAAACGGATGCTGGCGGACAAGCTGCTGGGGATAGAGATCCTGCAGGAGACGCTTGAAAAAAAATGGTAGATGTCGCTTATGCTCGGTAGTAAGCCCTGGGCACAAGCGGCAAGTGGCAGAGAGACTTGTGGCTCGGGGCCAGTGTTCGATGCGAGCGGGGTGCCGGTACTTTCGGCTGCACCGTTGCACCTATGCGTATAGGGCCAAGCAACCGGATGCTTGGTTAATGAAACTGAAGGCGGCAGTAAGGCGGTTATCACGGCAATAGGCGAGGTGGGGCTATCCGAAGATCACGAAGCTGCTGAAGGACGAAGGCTGGCAGATGGGTAAACGTCTGCGACGTGATCAGGGCTGGCGATCCCCCCCACGCAAGCCAAGACGCCGGCGCAGGGGTGTCTCCACCGGGCTGCCGACCAAGGCCGAACATCCCGGCCATGTTTGGACCTGGGATTTTATCCACGATAAGACGGTCCGCGGTGGCAGTTTAAAAATGTTGTCCGTGCTCGATGAGTAGACCCGCGAGTGCCGGGTGATCCATGTCGATCGCCATATCAATGCGGAGACGGTGCGCGGTCTCATGCAAAAACTGTTCGACTGGCATGGACCTCCACCATTTATCCGTAGCGACTATGGATCGGTTCCGAGGGAAGCGCTCATGCTTAAACCAAGAGTGGTTTCTAAGCGTTACCGAAACGCGTGTTGTCATCCATGCGTGGAAGCAAAATACAATGCCCAACACCCTCATTGTCGGCTAGGCTTTCTCTGTCTCAACGCTTTTGCCAAACGCTTGCAGGAACTCAATCCAACAGGTCCTGGCTTTAGGTTATGCGCTGAATGTAAGAATCTGGTTAAAGATTAATCAATTAAAATACTATTATTAGGGCCATATTAAAGAATCCCAATTTTTCGACTTAGCCAAATTCTCTTCAGCCCATTTTCGTTTCCAAATAGACAGAGAGTATCGAACACCTTTACGCGGTGGTTTAGGGAGGTCTTTAGTAAAATAACCTACATCTTTCTCAAAGTAAGAGGCAATCTTACATAAATTTTTAAATGTAATATTCTGCTCGCCTCTCTCAACTCTGCCGATGTAGCTGCGATCAAGTTTGATTTTTTTGGCTAGTTTCTCTTGTGATACGCCTTTTTGATCCCTGACTAAGCGAATCCTGTCTCCAAGTTCGTATAATGCACGGGTTGGAAGATCTAAAGCCATAATTACTGGTTAATTTGTGAGACTTATAGTCCTCTTTTACGTTAGGTTAAAATTTATATATAGGATTCGTAAGTAATTATAGAATAAACATATGTATAATATAAATAAATTGATCCCAAGCAGATTAAAAAGCTTTTGATAACATAGTAAGGGCAACTTTTATTAAAATCAAACATAATGAGAGGACCAAAAACCGCAGAGCTCTGCGGAAATTTAAAACAGGAGATAGAAAATGAAATCAAGGTTAAGACAAACATTTAGAACCAAAAAATATTCAGTGGCACGGTTAACGATGATGGCAAAAGACGCGATCAAAAGTGCTGAGGATCATCAACGAAGCGCCATCGATTCTGTCAAGGAAGCCGGGGACTTGCTCATTAAATTAAAAAGCCGTGTTAAAAAGATACGAGACTCAGATACTGGGAGGTTGATGTATAATTGGGAAGATTGGGTAGTGGGAAACATTGGGATTTCGGCTCGGTCTGCTCAAGATTATATGCAGATTGCTAGAAAGTGGAACAAATTAGCAGAGGAAGCACGAAAGGGTAATCTAAGTAAAGACCGAGCACTGCGAATTCTCCGAGGTAAAGAAGACAATCAACCAAGCCCAACACCTGATACTCCAGAGCAACCAGGAATTAGGCTTAGGGGTAAACAATTGAGAATACGTGAAGCTCGGAGAGATCTTAGCAGACGCATAAATGGATTCATCGGAAGATGCACCGACGATGAAGTGCTATTTTTGGTAGAACAGGATAATATGGAGCTATTGAACAGGGTATTTAAGAAACTGTGTAATCAAATAAAGCCTATTGCTCCTATATTGGTTAAAGCTGAGGAAAAGCGCAACAACCCACCTGATCATTTACTACATGCAGACTACGAAGAAGATGAAGGGTATGAGGAGAAGCAGGAATATTTTAAAAAAATAGATTTAAAAATTCTTGAACACTTCAAGCAACGGAATGACTTAACACCATACCAACGCAAACAAATACTAAAAGCAGTTGGTGGAAAAAAAGGATGCCATGGGAAAAGATTGTTAATTGAACATTTAGTATCGCATGAATCAGATAGCCAAAGGGAACGGATTGATCAGGCAGCATAAAATAACGTAGGTATAAAGATGCTTGAAGTGTCCTGACGAAACGATATTTGGCGGGAATGACGCAGGAAGGCTTTTTTCTGGCACCCAGAGGACATGAAATGTTTTCCAGGGCATTGTGGTTGTGGGATATGGGCATAGTGCCGTCAGATTTAACTCTTGACGTCGAGGAATCCCTTGGTTATACATGCCTATGTGTTCTGCCTTACTTAAGGGTAAAACTTCTCTAAGGCCCCAGAGATCGAATTCAAAACTACCTCTAAGTAAGCAGAATGACCCATTCTATAAAATGGGCAAGCTACTGGTAATCAATAACCTGAGCATGTCAAGGTTTTAAAAGTAATTAAAAATTAAGATAATAAGTATATAATATAGCTATAGCAGGTGTGGCAACGGTGCAGATATCTAGACCTGCATCGGGGTACGTTTACTTGATCGCGTGCCCAGCTGCCCAAATTTTTTAAATCGAGATAAAAAGAAAGATCGACAAATGACAAAAGAATCAGAGGATGCCCCAAGGGTTTACAGCTATATCAGGTTTAGCACACCTGAACAGGCACAGGGGGACTCAGAACGACGGCAGATAAAAGCAGCCAAAGCGTTTGCTGAGAAAAAGAGTTTGGCGTTAGATAATGAACTCCAAATGACTGATCGTGGGTATAGTGGCTATCACGGTACCCACAGGAAAAAAGGCTCACTAGGCATCTTTCTAGAAAGAGTAAATGAAGGTGAAGTGCCAAGAGGAAGTTATTTGATAATCGAGAACCTTGACCGTTTGAGCCGTGAAGGTGTTATCAATACCCTTCAGAATATCGTGTTAAACATAATCGATAATGGGATCACGATTCAAACGCTTTACCCAGAGCAGGATTATTCAAAAGAAAATATCGATGACAAGATTATTGAGTTTATTGCTCACCTGCAAAGAGCCCATGCAGAGAGTGACCGAAAGAGCTATCTACTAAAGGAGGTATGGAAACACAAAAGGAAGCAGATAAGAGAAAATAAGGGGAAACTAACCAATATATGTCCAAACTGGTTAAGAGTTGAAGGTGATGAATTTAAAATCATAGAGGAAGCAGCAACAACAGTGAAGATGATCTTTGATATGAAGAATGACGGTTTGAGCATTCGGGCAATCGAAAGAAAATTAAATGCGGAGGCACCTTGGAAACCACCATATAACCCGAAACGAATCGGGGAGGGTTGGCGTTGCAGTTACATCAATAAGATACTCAGAACCCGAGCCGTCATTGGAGAATTTCAGCCATACCGATATGTTGTGGATGAGTTGACTGATGAAAGAAAAAGAGAAAAAGATGGAGATCCAATAGCCAGTTATTACCCTGCAGTCGTTGATCCTAACTTATTCAATACAGTTCAGCAAAAGTTGGATGAGATAAAAGCTACCCGACACAATGGTGGTGGACGCAAGGGCAAGGTGGGCAATCTATTTACGCATATTGCAAAGTGTGGATACTGTGATGGTAGTATGCATTATGTTTCTAAAGGCAATGGACCAAAATACGGGCGGTATCTTGTATGCGATAATGGAAATAGAGGTGTAATTAAAAATGGTAAACGAGTTTGTGAATCTCATTCAGTAAGGTATGACGAGTTTGAGCAGATCGTTTTAAAGAACTGCCGTCGATTGAAACCTCAGCAAGTGTTACCGAACGAGGACGAGCAAAAAGAAATATGTCGTAATTTACAGACACGAATTACAGGTCAGGAAATCGAGATTAAGGATATTGAAAAAAGAAGGGAAATATTGCTCGATCAACTTTCAAGAACTGAAGATGAGGAAGCACGTAGTGAATATGAAAAGTTAAGAGGCCAATTACTTGAGGATATTAAGAATCGAAAAAATACGATAGAGAACGATCAGACTGCACTAAGGAAGACTGAACACAGTAGCCAGTCATTTAAAAAATGGCAAAAAGATATTGAGTCACTGTTTAAAGCACTGAAGAGCGGAGATGTTGACATACGATTAAAAATGCAAGCGCATCTAAAAGAATTCATTGAGCGAATAGATGTTTATGGTAAAGGTGGTGAGGATACAATAGATAACATAGATGAAATAATTGGCGAATGCGGTATGGCTAGCGATTGGGGTAAGGTTAATAGGGGAGCATACAAGAACTTCATGCGTTATATCCGCGAACAGTGTCTGTCTTCGAAAGGACGCTTTTATCAAATACACCTTAAAAATTTCACTGCCAGGACAAAAGAGAGAGTAATGAAGAACGGTAAGCGTATAGTTCTGGGTAGATCATCACGTATTGTACCAATTCAAGTTGCACCAAAAAGTAGCCTTGCTTATCGAATGGAGTTAATAGAGGACGAAGATGGGAAAAAAGGCTCGCGTCATTTTGGGCCAAAATTAGAGTTGTTAAGTAATGATTTCTTTGATAATCGCAAACGATGATTTAAAGCTAAGTACAATAATATCAAATAGTTAAACCGCATATAACATAAGGATGGTGGGCCCTTCTTCTAAGCGCATGCGTAATACGATGTATAGTTCGACACGGTCCAAGGGTGTGTCCTTGGTTTGGCCTGATAGGGGATAGCCGTCTACGGTCTGATCACCAGCGATAGCAAATGATGTGCAGCCCTCTTTCCCCGCGCTCAACTTTGAAATGGACGATTCAAGGGGTTCCTGAGGGGAGCCTGTCTCTTCCCAGATACCGCGGTGCAAATCGAATAAGTAGGGCGCCCGTTCATCGACCAGACATTTTATTTCTGGATCGAGTGACTTCCATTGATAGGCCATGTCGAGATAAAGTCGGTATCCAGGGTAATTCTTAGTTGTGAATTTTGCGTACTCCTTCCCACACTCGTAAGCCGATCCTTCGAAGTTTACGAGGGGAATAACACCTTCCGGTGCGAGACGGGAGGTGATGGGAGTCTCTTTTATGTCACTCATGATGATACTACACTATACCCTATTTAATTTATTTCCAGGTTTTCGAGAAATTGCACCAGTTTTTTTACAATAAATGCTATTGCCATATGCTGAGATTCGTAGGTAACGCCGCCAATATGGGGTGAGATGACAAGATTTTCATGCGTGTTTGCGTATTGTATAAGAGGATGGCTTGCCAGGTCTTCGTTCCACTCGCCGTCAATGACGTCGATGCCGGCGCCACCCAAATGGTTCGTTTCCAAGGCATCAAGAAACGCGGCTTCGTCGATGATGGCCCCTCGACTGGTGTTGACCAGCACGGCGCCCGATTTCATTTTTTGAAACACGTCAGAGCTAATTAGACCTCGGTTCTTTTCAGTGAGGTGGATGTGAATCGTTAAAACATCAGACTCAGCGATCAAGGTTTCAAAGTCGACCATCGTTACTCCTGCGGGGGGATTAATGTCTTTAGTATCGCAAGCGATAACACGCATGCGGAATGCCTTACCGTACTCCGCCATCATGCGTCCGAGACGTCCATAGCCAAGAACGCCTAATGTTTTCCCTGAAATTTACTGCCCGCGATAGCGACCCGCCGGTGACCGCCAGTGACCGGATTTTACCCAATCAAAAGCCGTTGGCAATTTGCGTACCGTAGCCAGCATCAGGGCCCAGGCCATTTCCGCCGTAGCGGTTACATCATTCAAAAACGCAATCTCTTCTTTTAGCGAGATTATGGTAATACCCATTTCTTCAGCTGCATTGAGATCGATATGATCGAGTCCGGTGGACGCCGTGGCGATTACCTTCAATCGATTTGCCTGTTTGAGTATCTCGCGATCAAGACGTATGCTCATCGACGAGAAGTAGGCATCGACATCGCTAATCGCTTCTATAAAAGCATTCCGTTCAGGAGGAATAGTAACGAATTCAGCAACTTCCGTGAGGGGCCCCAGGGCAGGAGGAATATTATCCTCGTTTGACATCCGTAATATTCGCCAGCGCATTTTATTTTTACTGATGTTATGAAGAAATCTTACTTAGACAGTCTAAAAAATCAATAATGCTGAGCCCCGTATGATAACCAGGGTCCGCATCGGCCGTTGCCGGAATCGTGTCCACAGGTTGACCGGTATCATCAATGGTTTGGTAGGCCATAAGGAAAACGTCCCTGTTTACATAATTTTTAACGAAGGCATTTGAGCAATGCGACAGTATTTGAAGAATCTCTTCAGTATATTCATCATCGGGCGCAATCAATAATAACTCTGCGGCGGCGCGCATCGTCTCAGGGAGATTCCACCATGGCATGTCGTTATTGATAGGTGTGCGAGAAATGAGGTCATAGGCTTTGCACAGGCCGCCGATTTTTTTATTAAAACCGTTCCTGAAATTCTGGATTAACACTTTTGGAAATAGTTCAACGCATTGTTCGAGTAAACTTTGCTGTGATGCGGTTTTCTCTACACGATCCCGCTGAACTAACAGGAACTTGGAAGCAATGCCGATAAACTCCAGCGAATGACCGGGGTCCGATAGAATGTGCCCATTTTGTTCCCAGGGAATTCCATCGGCATCGATTGCTTCAACAAAATCGAAAAGCTCTAAATTTTTGAATTGGCCCAGGTTTATGTGATGGTCTACTACGTGGCGTATCAGTCGCTCTCCGCGCTCATACCACTCGTCTTCATTGAAGTATTTCGCAAGATTAGCGCACCCCAGGATCGAGATCATGAACCCACCGTGACCGCGCTTGCCAGCTACCGATCGAACCGGGTTTTTGGGATCGAATGATACTTGATCTCCCACTTGCCGTCCTTTTTCTATGTTCGTTACTATTTTTCGAAAATACGTTTTGGCTTCTTTCACTTTATCAGTCCGACCGAGTAGTTGTGCTGCTGCCACCATCCTTTTGGCATAGAACATATCAGTGGTCGATGTCTGTTGTGAATCAAGTTTTATAGGTTGCCGTCGACCCCGTTCATCCATTGAGAAGGATTTACCTTCGGGGGTCATTAAAAATGAAATGCGGCCGTTATTTTTGGCGCGTATAGCTTCCATTTGATCGAACACTTCTTCGGTCATGCGTATTAAGCGTGTTCTCCGTTCATGAATTTCATTGGGTGTGAGAAAAGAACAATGCGGCAGCCATTCAATATGACCGGCTAAAGATTCCAGACCCCGACCCTGGATCCAACCGAAAATGGCTGTCCTGCCTTTGAAGTCTTTTTCACTATCCTTCCCTTCCGGGAAATCAGCACCGGTAATAATGCTTAGCTTGGTGTCGATAAAATGATAATCCGGATTTCGCTCGTAGCGATCCAGAATAGCATCAATAATAATAAGCGTCATCATCTCGTAATCTTTGATTACGCTTTTAACTGCGGAAATGGTTGCCTCGCGAATAAGGCTACCCTGATAGATAGGGTCCAAGTTTATACCATTTGAGGATTTACGGTTGTATCGAGCAGTTCATCGCCCATCGATAATACTTGATCCAACTGGAGACCATTCTCCGTCCAACGCGTAAGCACGAATTCTGCTGGTTCTCCCTCCTTTATCTCGGGCAGATCGATGCCGATTATTTCTGCGGGAATAATGCTTTGCTGGCGCCAGGCTTCTTCCAAAGACCAACCCAGTTCGCAGAGGCGTTCCACACACCGGTCTGCCTGGTGCCAGGCACCGGCGAGAAGCTCTTGCCCCTTGAGGTGACAACAACCATTTTCCTCAATAACAAAATTCCCATAATCCCCTGGGGGCATTCCTGAATGCCCGCTGGCATCAGATACCGGAAATATTTTTTCCTTACCTTTGGCCGCGAATACAGCTCGAATCAATTCTCCCGGTAAATGGTGCCCGTCGATGATAAGTCCCAAATAAATGCGATCGTCGGCCAGCCAGGACCAGAATGGATTGTGATGGCGGTGAACCTCCGGTGGCGCGCCGTTGCCAAAATGTGTAACCATATCCACACCCAAATCCGCTGCGCGCCTTATCGATTCCGCTGAGGGTCCACAGTGCCCCATTGTTATTCGCAGTTTGTTTTCAATCGCTTTGCGAATCGTTTCCGTGGCATGGGGTAGTTCCGGATCGATATTAAAAATCATAATTCGACCACCGGAAGCATCCTGTAACTTTGCCCATTCGTCCCAGTTTGGATCACGAATATATTCGGGGTTATGCGCCCCCCGCCAGCCATAATCGCGCGACATGTAAATGCCTTCGAAAAACGCGCCGAAATAGAGCGAGGCAAGATTTGCATCTGCGTTCAACTGCCGATTGAATTCTGCTAAACTTTCCAATTGTTTCTCGTAGGGATAGGTCGTAAATGTCGCCAGCATCCTGCCAACGCCATGTCGCCTCACATGCGAAGCAATGATCCGCAGATTGTCCGGACTTTCGTGCAGCCGGTTAAAAGATTTGCCCAGCGCTCCGTTCTGTTGCAAGTCGACAAGCGGTGGCGCTATTAGGGGTGGATCAGTGGATTGCGCCATTTTTACCGAAGCGATGACTTTTTTCTCTATCGTTACTTCGATAACTTTGCCGTCCAACGTTTTACCAAGGTACGATTTTCCCATAATGAATAGCTTAGTATAATAGGGCTGCAGTTGATTTATCCTTTTCCCTAAATCACGGAAAGTGACATTAAAAATCAATCAAATATATATCTCTGGTCATATACAATCTTATGTTTTTCCATAAACATAAGTTACTCATCTTCAAATCGAGATGAACTCAAATCTAACAGCCCCGGAGGGGCGGCACAGGTTTAGTTCATAGCGCACGCTGGGGGTATCATTATAAGCAATAATCTTCGTCTTCGTCCACGTCTTCATCCTTAAAATAAATATACAATGATGAGAACTCGATTTAAGACGTAGACGAAGAGGGAGACTAAGACGAAGCTATTCGGTACAAATATATAAACCCAAGCCCAATAGTCATAGATAGTTGCCTCGAGCAAGCTAACTATCGGAATCATAAATCCTTACTTTATGGAAATGGTTATTGCCACAATGTGATTTAAAAATTTAAAAATTTTTTGCCAGGCTTGGTTACACGAGAGTAAGAGAGATTGAAGTTTGAATATAATAGATGCTGGAAACATTTAAAGTCCCGATAAAAGAACAGGTCAGAGTTTCGGAAAATTCACTGCGCCGGTCGGTGACCGCATTTTTTGAAAAGATGGGCGAATCATCTGAAGACGCGGCGATTGCCGCCGATACACTCGTCACTTCCGATTTAAGAGGCGTGGAAAGCCACGGTGTATCTAATATGTTACGCGCATACCGTATCGGCTATGAGAGTAAGAAAATCAAGGCACAGCCCAATTGGCATATCGTGCGCGAAACAGCGGGCACCGCGAATATCGATGCTGATAACGGACTGGTCGTCTTCCTTGGGCGCCATGCCATGCAGATAGCGATAGATAAGGCCAAAAAAGTTGGTGTTGGCGCAGTAACGGTTTTTAACAGCGAACACTCGGGAGCGATTGGACACCATGCAATGGGCGCCGCTCAAGAGAATATGATTGGCCTGGCTATGACTTCAGCCAGTGCCCGCGTAGTGCCGACCTTCGCTTCGAAAGCGTTGCTCGGGACGAATCCAATAGCCGTTGCGGCTCCGGCACGTAACGAAGCACCCTTTCTTTATGACGCGGCGACCTGTTCTGTCGCTATGAACAAAATATGGATAGCCCGCCGATTGGGCTCGATGTTGGGTCCGGGCTGGATTTGCGACAATCAAGGTGTCCCGATTGTCGAATCGATTCTTACGCCCGAAAGTGATGATGATTTTTTACTGCTTCCTTTAGGCGCAACACGTGAACAGGGTTCACATAAAGGATTTGGACTGGCCATGATTGTGGATATACTGGGGGCGCTCTTAGCCGGTTCCATTCCCGATATGCTTACCAGTGTAGATAATAAAAATCGAAAACAAAGCCACCATTTCACCGCTTACAATATAGAAGCATTCACCGAGGTTGATACCTTCAAAAATAATATGGATCGCATGTTGAAGATGATCAGAGAGACCCAACCGGTCCCAGGTGAAGAACGTGTTGTCTATCCCGGCTTGATTGAGTACGAAGAGGAACAGGAACGCCGAGCGAAGGGCATACCCTTCCATAAAGAAGTGGTGGTCTGGATTAGGGAAATGACAGGGGAGTTATCTATTCCCGATATCGAAATCCTTTAAATAAATAGGGAAACAGATGAGCCGTCTATTAGATGCCTACCGCGCATTGCACCAACAAGCTTTCATTCCTATTTTTGTCAGAGATCATATCCCCGATTCAAAAAAATTACTTGAAGGATGCCAAGAGGCTGGAATGCGGGTAATCGAATATACCCTGAGGCGGCTTGATGCACACACGATGATCCCATGGATTCGCGAAAATTGTCCCGACCTATTTCTTTTGGTCGGCAGTACCTTGGACGATGATGCCATCATCACTAAACAACGGGAGAAATTTCCACAACTCCTGACCATTGACGAACTGGACGCTATGGATGTGGATGGATTTATCAGCATGATTGGTTGGAGTGAAGCAAGCATTAAGAAGTATCACTCACGGCGTATCGTGATCCCTGCTGTATCGACGTCAAGGGAAGCATTTTTAAATGTGGCTGCGGGTGCGCATTTCGTTAAGGTGCCCGGATCCAAACCGGAGTTGATCAAAAGTTATCGGTGGGAAGCAGCGTTTGATTATTGTCCTCTATTTGCGCCCGGCGGATTGACTCCAGATCGTATCCCCACTGCTGTTGCAGCAGGTGCGGTAATCACCGCCACGGGTTTCGATTTGACCTTAAAAGAATGTTCCGCGGAAGTATCTGTAAGTGAGATTGCAGCCATAATGAAACATTACATGGAGACGGCCCAAGACGCTCAGCGCGCCACCTGGCCCGAGTTGGCAAAAGCAGCCGATGCCGACAATCAAACATGGTTGAACGCATTGCCGCATTATCACCCGTTTTGAGGAGGGGCGGCGGTCTACGGTTATATCGGCTAGGAGGAGTGATGGCCTCAAGGTAAGGTTAGAATTGTATGTCTTCGTCTTTTTGTCATTGCGAGGGAGGTTATCAATCGATCGCGGCTACCGAGCGCAGCAACATCTCTCATTCCAGGCGAATAGTCATTGTGGTTACGGATACTATTCTCTGCTCTAAAACATGATTAACCGGATATATAATGTTATTTGGCAATCGTCTACTGAGCGAAGCCTTGCATCCAGGGACTGCGATTACGCAACAGATATTCCCCTGGATTGCTTCGTCACTTCGCTCCTCGCAATGACATTTAAGACGAAGATTAACGCATATCCCATAGATGAATATATATTACAGAATAATGGAGGGACGCGCGTTGTCGCGTCCATGAAAGTCGTACCCAAAGCGGCCACGACGACGCGTGGCCCTCCAAAAATACATCATTGACACGTTGAACGCGGTACCTGCCTGTCATAGTTCTCCCGCAACTGCGGGACTACGACGTGGCAAGCGAATACGGAGATTATCGTGAACAACACTATCCCTTAACCCCGCTAACCTTTCAAGGTCGCGTCGAAGAGGGGGCGTTCGAGATCCATTTGCCTTTGATAGATAGATCCCACTCCTAAATCCCTGGGTAAGGGCAAGCGAACCGGAACATCGGTCACTCTTGGTTGGTTCGTCTGCTCACCGCGCAATATTCCTTTTTTTATAATCTCCCACAGCTCATCGGTCGTTTTAGTGGCGTGGACAAGGGGCCAGGCATCGAGCGCACAATATTGAAATAATAACAAGCGTCGTGACATGGTAGAAGTATTCGCGGCCGATCCATGTAAAAGACGGACATGATGGATGCTGATGCCCCCCGCTTTTATTTGCACGGGCACGGCTCCTTCCGCAGTAAAGTCAGATTCGGTCACGGCGCCAATGAAATAACCATTTTGTTGGTGGTCATAGACACGCCCTTTGTGTGATCCTGGAATAAACATGAGACAGCCATTTTCGAGGGTCATGTCATCTATGGCGATGCCCACAGCCAGTATATCATCGTTGGTATGCGGGTAAAATGCCCAGTCCTGATGCCACTGAACAGGGCTCCCCTCTTCGGGCAATTTAAAATTCAGTTTATCGCCGTTCTGACGAACGCCTGGCCCGATTAATTGCTCTACCCTGTCGAGGATTCCTTTATGGCGCAACATCGCATCATAAACCGGGTGCTGTTTTATCGGATTGGATATACGTCGCAGACGTGGTGTCTCCGCTGAATGGCCGGGTCCCAGATCATAAACCGAGTCTGTTTCCGATAGGGTCCGAGATTTTTCGAGAAACTCGTCTGTCACCAAACGGAGATCACTGAGTTCTTCATCGGATAATACCCCTTCGATCGCGAGATATCCGTCCGAACGATATTTTTCAATATGTTCTACAGAAGGCATAATGCCAAAATCACTTTAAAGTAATTATAAGACCAGTCAATGGATACGAATTATGCCTAAGGTTTAAAGCTTAAAAACGAAACCTCATTAATCTGCCCTCCACTCTCCATCATATCCTGTATACCCATCAGCATAGCCCTTTAAATGTTCCGGCATTTGAGAAATCATCTCTTTAGCTGATGCAGGTAATGGCCAGGGCGCATCGATTTTAATCGACTTCGGACGAAACCCGATACCGCAGGAATAACGTCGTTCATGAGTGGCCATATTAGTATGGTAGGTCCTGTCGGCAAAGCATATGAGATCTCGCGGGTCGGCGATGACCGCGACACAACCGGGAACATCGATACTATTATAAACGGCATCAAGAGCATCGCCGATGGGATGAAAGCTGTTACGGCCGGGAGTAAGTTCAAACCCTTCAGGGCCCTCCCAGTTGGGGGTATGCGATTTTTCTATCACTGCGATTCCGCTGTGTTCGGGGTGGCTGCCGTTAAGATAAAACCAATTACCACTTGGCAATGCATGACAGTTAAGGAGATCACTAGCCACTTTAGGGTTTTTTACGTGAGCACGACTGTCCGTATGCCATGTCCCGAATGGCTCACCGGCAGTTCTTAGAATAGCCGCTGAACGATGGAGACACAGCTCTTTGGACTCGTGAGTTTGATGGAGATAGTTCAAATAGGGTGCGTGATCAAGCAGTTTCCAGAGGGGTTTGCTGGCCTCGGCAAATGCCATATGATAGCGGTTGGATGTCGGTGGCAGGTCTCGCTGCGGATCGAGGATTTCGTCGATTGATTCTTTCAATTCTACGACCATCTTCTCGTCAATCATTTTACGTAGAACGCAGTAGCCGTAGTCGTCCATACAAGCGAGTGCATCCGGGATATTATCCCGATCAAAATAAATATTATAATGCGGTTGATAATTATCCGTCATTGAACTGCAGGTTCTCTCTCATGCTTAGATCTTAAAGATTACCGTTTAATCAAGAAACGAAGCAGCAGCTTGATCAAGAAAAAGTTGGCAATGGGAATGTTGTTGGAGGATAGAAGCGGGCACTAACGGAGACACTGCACCTTCAATGGTATTTTTCACCGCTTCTGCTTTCCGTTGATCGGGAACGGTGCAAACAATTTTTTTGCTCATTATGATTTGCGAGATACTCATCGATATGGCCTGTCTGGGAACAGCATCCAGGGTGGGGAACCAACCTTCACCTAACTGCTGGCGGCGGCATTGTTCATCGAGGTTAACAACAATGAAGGCATCCCGGGCTTCGAAGTCTGCTGGTGGGTCGTTAAAGGCGAGATGACCATTTTCGCCAATCCCGACAAGAGCTAGGTCAATGGTTACTGCTTCGATTAATTTTCCTAAACGGCGGCATTCCGCGACTGGATCGGGAGCTTCACCGTCAATGTAATGAAATGCTTTTATCCCCGGTAATTTATCGACAAATCGTTCCTTGAGGTATTTTCGAAAGCTTGCCTGATGGGTCATGGGCAAATTGATATACTCATCAAGATGAAACGCTGTTACCCGCGACCAATCGATTGCTTCCTCTGTGAGTTTAGACAATAATTCGATCTGACTGGTCCCGGTAGCGAGAATTATATTCGTTTCACCTGCCCTATTAATCGCTCCCTTAATCGTTTCAATGGCACTCGAAGCGGCGGCTGCCGACATATCCTCACCATTGGAGAATACCTTACAGTCCATAGGAAATAAATTATCAATTATAATTTATACTCTGGTGAATTTCTGCAGGCGATTGAGCAATTTAGGCACTTCACCCACAAAAATATCACCGTGCGAATCGACGCACAGACCATGGGGAAATTCCGTAAATTGACCGGGTGCTTTACCCGCTTCACCCCAGCGGGAAAGCAGTTCTCCATCCAGGTTGAATAGGCTGATCCGATGCGGGGCTTCAGTTACATAGACGATGTCATCACTGTCTATGAATATGAAATTGGGGCTCAGGATATCTGTCCACTCTTCAATAAATTTACCATCGAAGTCGAACAGTTGAATGCGGTTATTCTCACGGTCAGTTACGAGTACGCGATTGCGGGGATCGACCCAGAGGCCATGAGGCAAGACAAACTGGCCGGGTCCCGTTCCCTCCTCGCCCCAGGAAAGCAGCAGTTCCCCTTCTGATGAGAATCGATGCACGCGACGCTGGCCATAACCATCAGAGACGAATATATCCCTTGATGGAGCGACCATAGCGCTTGTTGGTCGATTAAACGGCAATCCCGGTGAACCGGTCTGATTGGGTGTTCCCAGGGTTTGAAGCACCTCTCCTTCAGTGTTAAATATTCGCAAGGTATGATCGTCAGTATCACAACAATAGATGCGGTCGTTTTCATCAATCCAAAGACTATGGGGGTTGGAGAGTACATCCTCTCCCCATTTTGTCAGATAATTTCCATCGCGGTCATAAACGAGAATACTCGGAGCTTTGCGCCGTGCCAAGTAAACGCGATCCTGCGAATCGGTGCTTATATCGGTAATGATACCACCGAATTCTTTTCCCCCGGGACCCTGGCCCCAACCTTCGACAACCCTATATTTATAAGTATCAGCGATCATATTGTATTATACCTTAAAAGTGTTAATTGTTTCTCTCCTGTATATTATTAGCATTATGATCGCCAATGAATACTGATTCCGTCAATCCCTCATTTTCTTTCGCTGGCTGTTATTTGGCTTACAGTTAATCCCTTAGATCCCTTCGGGGTGGAGATTAAAGGTCAGTGACCTGAAATCGGGCAGACGATGAAAGGTGACAAGATCGTTGTCGTGTTGATTGGGTCGGTTTTTCGATGTTCGTGAAGCGATCAGTAAGTCGTCGCCATTAATTAAAAGAGAAGCATAATTGAAACTCTGCAACGGGCTGGGCCACATGGCAACGCATCCGGCTGGAAACCAGTTCAGGGCATCCAGGCTGTAATATAAGAAGAGAAATCGCCTTTCGTTGCCCGGGCCGCCAAGGAATCCCATGGCATTGAGTTTCCGACCCCATTCGATATCCTGAGATTTTGTCGGCAGGCAAGCCGTCATCCAGAAATAACCGGTCTTGTCATCACGAGTGATATGGAAATAGTTCTGTCCACCGGGCAGGGGATAGAACTGGGTGAATCGAAAGTTCAGTGTATCCTTTTGGTCATCTACATCACATACCGCGCACATATGTGAGGTAGCCATACCATCAATGCGTAACCGAATAATAACGCGTATCCTGCCATTGACATTCACGATGTTCGGTTCGAGCCAGTGATCACCCCCGTCGGGGTTCTCATCGCGAAAAGGAAACAGATCGGCACTCAATCCCTCGGGCGTACCGGGATAGGTGAGGTAAGGTGAAATCCGCCAAGATGCAGGGTCCATCAAATTTGACTTTAAGTCTCCCGCGACCACCACGGCCCGAGAACCTGCACGGTTAAAATTCCCCTCTTCGTTAGGCGCCCCGAGGGTCCAGTATAAAGTGTTTCCGCAGACTGCATGTGGCGTAAATGTGTTCCAGAACCTTCCCTCAAACAAAGTTACCGGCTCACTCCATGTCTTTGCTTCGTCTTCGCTGTAGACGAGGACAATGTCTCTGCGACCCAGCTTTTTGCACAGATAATAAAGTCGGTCGCGGCATATGAAAGGAATACCGTCGTCGAGCTCCAGTGAACCCTGAACTTTCCATGTTTTCCCCTGGTTCTCGCTGATATGGAATAAAGTCTTTATTTCACGATTGGGAACGCCTGGCTCGGAGTGGTTACGGTCAAGCAGAGCAAAACTGGATAGCAATCGTCCACTGGGCAATCGCATGAGCGATGGAGTATCGGTGTAAATCTGCGGCTCAGGTGCTTCAAAAATTACCGCATAGCCTTGGGCCAGTGGAGTTGCCCCTTCATTCGATGATATGTCGTTCATTTATTATTAAAAAATAGCGATTAAATTATTATAAGAAAGTTAATAAAATAATTTGATGCTGAGACTAATCAATTTTACTAGTTAATTAACGCAGTTGAGAAATTTTAGTAAATTGAACCGTTAAAAGATTGATTCCGATGAAAATTAAAATTCCTTTTTTACTCCTTTAAATTTTGTTACCTGTTCACCTTTATGCATTACCTGAAGAACTTGTGATATTTACGGATTTTGAGGACATTAGCGGAGAGGGAGAATTTTTCATTGGTGAAGAACCGAACCGAGTCAGGTTAATCGGATTCACGGTGGAGACCTTAGAGGATCCGACACTCTTACACTCGGGAACAAAAGCGATAACCCTTGGGCCCGGTCAGGAAGGTAGAATTATATCGGAAAAAGGCATTCAACTCATTCAATTTTACGCGGCGGAGTCAACAGGCGGGGGAAAAATCGAATTCAGAGGAGTAAAGTTAGTCACTGCCGGGGTTGTTTCAGGATCCGAACCTCAGGTAGTGATCGCTGAAAATGGTGTCGTGGAAGGATTGCCGACCGACATCAGTCCCGGTGCCAACCCGACATTACAAAGCTTTGTCTCTGACAGTAATATTTTTCTCGATATCACTGATTTTGATTTTCTTGACGGCATCGTGGAAATGAAGGTCTTAAATGTATCAGGAAAATTTTCACTCGATGATCTGGGAATTACCCTGACAGACAGACCGGTGAACAATACCATCTATGACACTTTTGAAGGTTTTTCCAGGGGAGATGGTATTGCCTCACCGATTGTTCTTGGTCAATCGCCAACTACGGCGACCTTCACAGGGGGATTTATACTTGGTGGCTCAGGAGGGGTACGCACCGCTACTCAATCATGGGGGATAAATAACGGTGAATCCGCGACTATCACCTTTGAGACTCCAGCTTTTGAGGTGGATTTTTATGGATCCACGGTTGTGACCACGAGCACCAACAGTCCCGATACTTCAATTGAAGTCTATGACACGGATGACAACCTGATTGCTACTTTCACAAATTTTGAAGCTGACATCACCCCGGAATTTAAACCCGGGTTTATATCCATCAATGCCGTAGAACTGGGTGCTCCCGGAGGCATCAGCCAGCTGATTATGTCTGACAATCAGAATATAAACCCGACATTCAGCCGTTCGACTATCGATGACTTCGGTTTTACCCCTATTGGTGCTCCCGGCACGGATGACGGATTTCCTCCCCCAAGCCCAACTATCACTGCCCAACCCGAGAGCCAGGAAGTAACGGCCGGCAGCACTGTTACCGTATCTGTTACAGCCAGTGGTGACGGGCTTTCATACCAGTGGTACCTGGGTAACAGCGGAGATACTTCTAACCCCATAGCCGAAGCCACGACCAGCATCTTTAACAAGGGAGAAGTAAATGAGACTTCAAGTTGCTGGGTCCGGGTGAGCCAGGTATCGGGAGGTAGTGTGGATAGCGACACCGCGGTCATTACCGTATCAGTCCCAGCCGTACCCCTGGTGCTTGAAGGTACCGGGGATATTGCCGGTGAAAACATCCAGCACCCCAACGGCAACGTTTTTGACCAGATATTACTCACCGGCGATAGCATCAGGCTTCAGGCGAGACCCAATCAGATTACCCGGGTATCGTTCATGGACGAAGACGAGGACATTGTGCAGGTAGAGTTCTCCGGCGCGGGGACCTTTACCGTAACCCTAGACCCGGCTACCTTCCTCCCTCCGGCCCTGCCCCCGCGCTACAATCAGTCAGTAGAGTACGTGACAGGCAGACCGAGTGTGGTTATCGAAGGAGCCGATTCCAATACCTTTTTCAGTATCTTCACGGTGGGCAGGATCAATGCGGTGAACCAGGCACTGTTCCCTGAGGGCCAGGTCTATGACGCTCAAGCGGACGTAACGATAGTAGAAGTGATCAACTCCACGGGAATGGGGGGCATGCAATTATCGAACACGGTCTTTAGTGGAAGCACAGACAGGATCGGGATCGATGCGCGAGGAGTGCCAATTGCGGTGCGATTAACGGTAGGTGACATCGATGCCAGCGGGGATGCGGTACCCCATTTACTTTTTGGAGAGGGTTCCTTTACAGTTCCGGCGGGTAACCCCGGTTTGAGAATTACGGGCGGAGACCTGGAGCAGACAAACGGTGCATCCATCGTCGTGGCCGAGAGCGGGTCGACGACGCGTGGCTTCGACCAATTGATTACGCAGAACAATTTTAAATCGGACAATACCCCTCAACCGACGCGGAGCATTAATGCAACTTTTGTTAACGAGGATGGGGATGACATTACTGTCGAAGTCGATGAGGTGACGATTGAATGAACTATCGTTCAGTTTTAAGTGTTAGGTTTTATGCAATTAGGTGGGACGGGTGGGTGCCTGTCAGCCATAGCTACCGAGCGTGAAACACGACATCTTCCATTCCAAAGGACAATCAATACATGATTGGAATTCGGCTGGATTGCTTCGTCTCCCGCTGTTGCGGGCTCCTCGCAATGACAATTGGAAGAATACGAATTAATAATTAAATTTGATAACCGTTAGGCACAATCCGCAATCCGCAATCCGATATCCGCATTCCGCAATTCCTAATGGCGCTCAGCTCCATGACATCTCGGGATCAAGAGGGTAGATAGGACGGGGAGCGTGCTGATAATCTTCAGGGCAGAGGACTTGCTTATCAAATCCAGGGCTGTCCACCATGAGAATTTTCGCAGCGACATCATCATAGGTGACCAATGGATTTAATCCTTCTTTTACAACGATGAATTTTTTTTCGTTTGGATCGATGCCCAGTTCTTGTAAAAATGATGGGCCACCGAGCTTACCCGCGCGTTCGATTAAGACAATTTCAATTCCCTGGTCTTCCACTACGGCAATTTTTCCCAGGGCTGTCTCATATCCCGAATGAATCGTGGTATCTCCGGCCACATCAGCATTCACTGCTTTGACCGTTCCATCGAATACTAACGGGGGATTATCTGTTCGACATACTTTACCACCTATTGACAAATGCACCTTATTGCCAACACCTGCCTGCACCGCTTCGGAAACAGATTGAGGATCAACAATACCCACTGCGATCGAATCCTTGATTCCTTCTTCATAAAAGTAGCGAAGCGTAGACACGACATCACCCGAGGCCCCACCTAAGGTGCAATCGCTTAGCTCATTAAGGACAATGGGCTTATCTGATGATTCCAGCCCGATTTTTACAGCCTCCTTTGCTGAATGAATAGGAAAAAGAAATTCTTTTCTCAGGTTCCACATCTTATTGGCGAGCTGTTTTGCATATGTATTTGCCAGATTTTGATCTTCGCGAGAAATAACCAGGACGCTGGCGCCAAGGATGCTTACATCTGCCCATGGATAACCTACAAAAAACGAACTGGTAATTATCTTTGGGTCACGTTCTATTCGCTCGACCTCTGAACGTAGTTGGTCAATAGGTTCACTTCTGTTTTCAGCCGGCGTGATGAGGGGAAGTTTGATAAATGATTTAGTGAGGACGGGTTTTTCTTTAATTAGAGTGACCAGGTGCCTGGCTGCCATACAACCGACTTCATATTGATCAATGTGTGGATGGGTGCGATAACTCACGAGGATATCCGCGTGTGAAACCATGGCTTTGGTCGCGTTAGCGTGATGGTCAAAGGTTGCAGCCACATATTTCACATCCGGGAAACATAACCTTATGCTTTCCAGAATATCGCCTTCGGGATCTTCTATTTCTTCTACATTCATCGATCCATGCAGCGCTAACAAAATGCCATCCAGTGTATGGCTGATCTGTTCCAGGTTTTTGATCAGATCTGTTTTAATTTGTTCGTAGGTGGACTTGGACACTAAGGGGGATGGCATTGCCCATGCTGAAAGAGTAGGGACAATCGTGACACCCTCTTTTTCCAAGGTTTGCACCATTCCCCCAATTTCCGAACGTCCGACACGATGGGCTGAAATGATACCGTCACCCCTAATGTATTGGGTATTACGGAAGTTCTCCAAGGTCGTGCGGCCTGGAGCGAAGGTGTTCGATTCATGCATCATGGCGCCAATCGCGATATTCATGAGGAAGTGTTCCTCTTCGCCAGCGCCATATCTATCATTTTTTCTACTGTAATTTGGGGCCGATAGCCAAGCATCCTTCCCGCTTTTTCATTGCTGATTACGTAGGGTTGAGGGCCCACAACTTTCACCCCTTCCCAGGAAACCCCCAGCCCTTTTGCGACCCTGTCTATCACGTCGAGACTTCTGAATGGAACTTCAGCTGCGATGTTGAAGATTTGATTCTTCGCTTGCTCATGTTTCTCAATGGCAAGTGCGAAACCACGGGCAATGTCCTGTGCGTGTGCCAGTTGAAGAGCAACGGATTCACCGTTTTCATAAAGCAGTGCCATCGCCCCTTTGCCATTCGCCAATTTTGGGCCGATAACTTCTCTGTCTTTTGCATCGATTAAACTCTCCCAAAATTCATAGGCAAATGACTCCAATACATCATCTTCATCCAGACACCAGCCAACGCGAATAATTGTGTAGGGTAAACTGAACACCTTTTGGTAATTGATACACATCGATTCCACCAGGGCTTTTGCCAACGCATAAAATCGCCCCGGCCGCGGAAAAACCTCAACCTCTTCCGTCACCGGTTCGTCATATTTTTTATAGATAGCAGAGAACACTGCATCCGAACTGGCATAGACAAATAAGTCTATGCTCCCTGCTGTTCTTGCTGCTTCGAGAAGGTTGAAGGTCCCTTTCACATGATACTCAAACATCCGGTTATTTTCCTTCTCAAAATTCGACGGTCCAATCATGTCAAATATCGCTGCAAGGTGGCAGACAAACTGACAACCCTGGACCGCTTCAAGGAGACATTTAGCGTCGAGGATGTCCCCGCGCACAAGTACCATATTGTCACTGACGATCCCATCAGGTTCGTGTTCGTGCACGAGGACTTTCACTGTATACCCGCTGTCGAGCAACAAACGAAGCACCCGTTTGCCGATACGCCCAGCCCCTCCCGTAAGGAATACAGTCTTGTTCATGAACTTTCCTCAGCCTGATTTAAGCTCATCTTGCAGCTGGATCACCTTCTTTATAGCATCTGCAATCAGAGCAACCTGCTTCTCGTCACCGAGCAGGGCATGATGGGAAATCCAGACCGACCTATCGGCTATTTGTTCTGAAACAGGAAAACTCCCCGCTACCACTCCTTCGTTCTTAAGACAGTCAAGTTTATGAAGCGGGGGATATGCCTCTTCAACTGGGACTCCTTCGGCCCGCAACGCTCGTGTGAAGTCGTCTCTCGGAATATGAGCTTCGAGAATGAATGTAAACAGATAGTATCCATGTCGGTCCATCATCGATTGCCGTAATTGAGGTCTAACCCCTTCGATTTTGCACAAATGCTCATTAAGCAATGCGCCGTTTTGCTCTCTTTTCTTACACTGTTCCTCGAGGCGGCTCATCTGGGTAAGAAGGAGGGCAACCTGTAGCTCGGTCATCCTGTAGTTAGTGCCGCAGATATAGTGGTTGTAATCGTCTTCTGAACCACGACGGCCGGCATTGTGAATAGATTTGAGTTTGGAAAAAAGAAGTTCGGATTGGGTAACAACGGCACCGCCTTCCCCGCAGCATAGAGTTTTGCTTGATTGAAAACTGAATGTACCGATAGAGCCAAAGGTGCCAACATATTGACCGTCAAATATTGCACCATGTGCATGAGCGCAGTCCTCGATGACAAATAGTTCTTCTCGTTCGGCGATCTCCATGATGCGGGGCATATCACAGGGATGGCCGCCGAAATGCACGGGGATAATGGCTTTTGTCTTGTCAGTTATAGCATCCTTTATGAGATCAGGATCAATGTTGAAAGTTGCAGCATCCACATCGACAAGGACGGGTTTTATTCCACGACGAATGGGGGCAACCGCTGTGGCCATAAACGTATAATCCGGAACAATGACTTCGTCATTTTTACCGATGCCCAAGGCTTCGAGGGCTAAATCTATCGCGATCGAGCCGTTGGCAACGGGCAATACATAATCAGCATGCTGAAATTCGGCAAACTGCCTGGCGAACTCGGGAAGTCGTGTTCCTCCTACTCCCCATATTCCGCTCCTTATTACCTCTTCAATCTCTCGAATGTCCTTTTCGTCCCATACCGGCCAAAGCGGAAATTCCTTTTCAATGATCGGACTGCCGGTATGAACTGCTAATGATTGGGTCATCCCGATATTTCCTGTAAATAATGGAATATCACCACGGAGACCTGCAAGTCAATGTGAATGGATATCTGATGAAAAGCGACGACGTATCGTTATCAATATAAGGCTAAGAAACCAGGTGTAATTAAGAGCCGGTGCCCGTTGACTGATTTATCCAATCCGCGTATCTGATGGTGACTTAATCGAGGACAGTGTCCGGCAACTGCAATATTCAGAAAATAAAATTCATTGGTACGAGTACGCAGACCAAAACGCGATCGACCCTTTGACGACCGTTAAAATGCTGGATACACAGGTTATAAGGTTGCTAACACAGCAACCTTCACTTCTTCGCTAAATCCTATTACCTTTTTCTGTTATAGTCGCCTCTGGGTGCTCTCTCTTCCCTAGGTTTGGCCTGATTAACTTTAATAGGCCTTCCACCCAATTCAGTATTATCCAATGCCTCTATGGCGCTTTGACCTTCTTTCACGTCAGGCATCGTCACAAATGCAAACCCTTTGGCTCTTCCGGTATGCCTGTCATATATTATATTTACTTTTTCTACATTTCCATACTCAGAAAATGTATCTCTAATCGTCTGTTCATCCGTGTCGTACGGAAGATTTCCAACATATATATCCATTTCTCTATATTCCTTTAAGTATTACGCCATTGCAAATAAGGACAGTTCTGAATAATGGCGAAACCAGATCCTGCTTTTGAACATTCATCGATCACATTCAAATTCTTTTTCAAAAATTTATCAAACATATTTAAAAGCGAAGGTATTGCACCACTGATATAAAAAAAGCAAGGCTACATTTAGGCTATCTGCCCCCCTCGGTTTAACAGCACCAGTGTTGAATGAGCTTTGTGTACATTTCTGTCCCCCGTTCCAACTGATCCAGATCGATCCACTCATCGTTCTTATGCGCCTGGGCAATGTTACCAGGGCCGAAAACGACCAGTTTAGGCATCGTTGTAAATGCCATCCCATCACTGCCATAGGAAACGGTCCGCGGTGCTTCTTTCCCTGCCAGCTTCAGCATATCATGCATAAATTCCGAATGAGGATCGCAATATAGTGGGGCTCCATATAAACCGGTTTCAAATTCGAGGCCGCATTTTTCTGCCACCTGTCGCGCCCGATCTATTAGCGTATCGGTGTCCAGGCCCGGCATCGGTCTAAATCGAACGATGCAGACGCTCTGTGGCGGTGTTATATTGAGCGCCTTGCAGTTGTCTTTCATTATGATATTCCAGCGCAATGTAGGTGGATTGAATTCTTCGTTTTTCCACTTCGGGTCTGATTCAGTCTCATCATGTAATTTTTTCATTTCAACAAGGAATGGGATCATGGCGAGATTGGCGTTAAGGCCCTCCTCGGTGCTGGAATGAGCAGCCTTACCATGCGATATAGCCTGGAATCCGGAAGTTCCTTTGTGCGCGTAGACAACTTCGAGCATTGTCGGTTCACCGATCACACCCATACTCTCACCTTCGACCATTTCCCGATAGTACTTAGAATTTTGTGCTACTTGTATCGCCCCTTCCATACTGATTTCTTCATCTGCAGTACAGGTTACATATACCGGGTTTTTTAACTCCGCGGTGGATATCTGTTCCGCTGCGGCTAACATACAGGCGACCGATCCTTTCATGTCACAGCTTCCGCGGCCGTAAAGTTTATTATCTTTTACCGTTGGTGTGTAGGGACCATGATCCTGGGAAAACCAGGCATCGACAGGGACAACATCGGTATGACCAAAGTAAGCCATACCACCCCGGTCATTTCCTTTTTTGCCGACAATACTTGCCTTTCTCGTTCCGTTAATGTCGTCATACTCAAGTCGCTCGGTTTCAAAACCGATTATTTTTAAAGTGTCTTCTACATAGTCGCTTATCGCGATATTCGATAAGACACTCGTCGACTCAAAAGCGATCAAATCCCGGCTGTATTCAAGTGAATCCATAAAGTGTTATTCTGACTGTGATAATCTATTCCTGTAAATGTAATTATGAGTTACGATCATTAATCTTCAGTTTGCTGTCGATCAATAAGTATTATTGAAACAATCTCTTCAGGGTAAGCATTTCGTTCACCTCAGCGCGTTTTTATAATTATAGTGAAATTCATTTTATTTGGAGGGACGCGCTCCGTCGCGTCCGTGGATATTCCATTGAAAGCCGTAATCCAAAGCGGCCACGACGAAGCGTGGCCCTCCAGAAATTCATCATAGCCAGGTGGAGCACGGTGTCCCTGCCGTGATTAGTAAAGTAATAAATAAAGAAGCGTGCTGGGACAGCCCGCTCCACCTATGTTTTATGCTATCGCAGGTTGAACGAGCTGTCCCTAGCGCGTATGTAGTAATTAAAAAATAAAAAATAGCGTTCTCTTGATCAGCTGTCGTCCCAATAAATTCTTTACGGCCACGACAACGCGTGGCCCTCCGGAAAATTTGACCGTTGTTATGAGATTAGATGCCCATATTAAGGACGAAGATGTTTAAAATAAACTGGAGGGACGCGCGGTCGCCTGACGGCCATAGTTCCGCATCTGCGAGGCGACGGCTGATCGCGTCCACGTATTTAATAATCAGAGATTAAGAAGCGTGCTGAGATCAACCTTCGTCCCGCGGTGGCGGGACTACGGCGTGACAGGCAGCCCGCTCCACCGTAAATTATGATAAAAATATAAAATTGTTTACACTGATAATTAAGGCACATAGACAGTAAAGACCTGAAACAGGCAATTGAGATTTTATGAATAAAAAATTTATGGAGGATTCATGAAACCCAAGTTAGCCTGTCCCGACTTCACTTTTCCATTGTTAAAACATGAACAGGCGCTGCAGCTGATTGCCATGCTGGGTATCAAAGGTGTGGATATCGGATTGTTTGAAAAGCGATCGCATCTCCAACCATCAATTGAGTTCAAAAATGTGCGGCGTTCAGCATATCGATTAAAAGGGAAGCTGGACAATCTTGGGCTGAAAGCAGCCGATGTTTTCATGCAACCTGCAGGGGATTTCCGAACCAACGCGATCAACCATCCCCAGCGATCGCGCCGTCGACGGATGCGTGACTGGTACCTGAAAACACTGGAGTACGCAGCAGGGTGTAAATGCAGACATGTCACGATAACGCCCGGCGCTCATTTCGAAGGAGAATTATACCGTGATTCCTTTGCCCGGGCCGTTGAGGAATTACAATGGCGGGTAGATGAGGCCAAACACCATCGCATCGTTCTGGGAGTCGAAGCGCACTTAGGATCGATTGTCCCTCGACCCAAACCTGCGGAAAAACTGGTAAAAAGTGTTCCCGGGTTGACACTGACCTTGGACTACGGGCACTTCATACGCGATGGTTGTTCGGAAGCGGTTATAGAACCGCTGCTCAAGTATGCCAGTCACTTCCATGTGCGCGGAGGATCCAGGAAGCGTTTGCAGGAAAGCTTTGATAGCAACACCATTGATTTTAAAAGAATATATAAAGTGATGCAGAAAACAGGGTACCGTGGATGGCTTTCGCTTGAGTACGTCTGGACCGATTGGGAGCATTGCAATGAGTGCGATAATCTTTCTGAGACAATTCGCTATCGGGATTTTTTTCGGATGCTGGCAAACTGAAGATACAAGAAAAATAGGGGAGCAAGATGTATTCCATTGGTATGACTTTCAATCTGAAACCCAGATGTTACCCCGAGTATAAAGAAGCTCAGACATATTATAGCCTGAGATCGCGGAGCATTTGGCAGTCAACAAAGTAAATATGGCGATCCACTGCTTTGGGGAACGGCTATCATGGACAACTCACGGACGCGACAACGCGCGTCCCTCCATTATTCTGTTAATAATAATATTTATCTGGAGGGCCACGCGTCGTCGTGGGCGTATCGAATTATATGGGGTCTACGACGTGGCAAGCGCAAACCAAGTATATTAACGATTAGGATCAGCATTCTGGAAATGGCAACTGGGTGAGTGCTCGCCAGTAAGCCGGGCCGCGTAAAGATTCCCCGTGCAATGGAGCTTCGGTGCCAATGATTCGATCGATGAGCATTCTGCTCATACGCGTGAGCTGCTCCCGGTAGTCGGGATTAGGGTAGAGATTGTGGATTTCGTCGGGGTCTTGATCGAGATCATAAAGTTCGCCGTAGTCTTGACCGGGGTAATGAATGAGTTTCCAGCGTTGCTCTCTCAGCATCTTGACCGCGCCAATTTCCGCAAAAATTGATGATCGCTTCGGCGACGTCTCGCCGCGCAAATCTGAATTCAATTCATGCCCCTGGATCTGGGAGGGGCGATCTATCCCCAGTTCATTGACGATAGTCGGAAAGATATCGATCAATTCGATGGGTTCTTTCACATTGTTGCCTCGACTAGCTTGGGGTGATGGGGACCGAATGATCAATGGAACACGCAATGAGACATCATAGAGCATCGGGTATTCGTCTTTGGGTTTTTGCAGCATTCCGTGATGACCGAGTAGTTCCCCGTGATCGGACAAGAAAACAATAAGGGTATCATCCAGCAATCCAAGTTGCGTCAGGGAATTCATGATTTTACCAACTTGATCATCTATCATTGTAATCGAAGCATAGTAATAGGCGATGACACGTTGTAATCTTTCCCTGTCCAGATTTTCATAATTACTCGTTCTTCCTTCGACCTTATACTTCGCTTGCTGAGGCGGTTTTCCGGACAGGTCGCTATGAAATGAAGCCGGTAGTGGCATATCCGCGGGGTCATACAGGGACGCGTAGGGCTCGGGAGGTTCAAACGGATTATGAGGGTTAGGAAAACCGACAAAGAGGAAAAAGGGTGTGTCGGACGAACGGTTATGAAGATAGGCAACCGCCTGATCGGCTGCCCACACATCAAAGTAAGCTTCAGCAGGGATGCAATTCACCGTGCATTGAAATGAATCCAGATATTCCTGAGTGGCATGGTGTGTGTAAGAACGATGAAAGTAATCCCAATAACCGTTATCTTTAATCCACTTTTTATAGTGTGGGTACAATACCTCGGGATCGGTTGCGGCGGAGTTCTGCCCCTCACACAGCATCTGTTCGGCAAAAGAGGCATTTGTTTTCTCTTCGAACAAGTGTACTTTTCCCGTGGCGCAGGTATCCCATCCCAATGATTTTAAGAACTCGGGTAGGGTCACTTCCTCTTCATGCATGGCGCAGTGGTTGGAAATCGCTCCATTGGTATGCGGATACCTGCCCGTAAGCATTGAAGAACGGCTGGGCACACATTGTGGATGCTGCGCAAAAGCAGAGTCGAAACGTGTTCCTGCGGCCGCTAATTTATCCAGGTATGGCGTCTTGACGATGGCATTGCCATAACAACCGACACTATCCGCGCGCAACTGATCAGCGAGCATGAATATTACATTTCGGGAATTTGCCATTTATTTTCCTTATCTTGTTCAGCTATTGCATTGGGCCATGGTTGTTTTATTCCTCTGATATAACACATGTCTAGCTCATTGCGTGGGAGGCCACCAGCTGGCCCCGACTACCGAGTCTCGCGACTGCGAAGCGGCATCTTCCATTCCAGGAGAATAGCCGTCGTGTTTACGATTACCACTCTATCTACTATAAATTTTTCCATTGAAGCTTCGTCTCTTCACTCCTCGCAATGACAATAGGACGCGGACGAAGTTTTAAACTTTGAGAAATAATAAATCCCTTAAGCTCCACCGCATACTTGATTTTCTCATTTACGCATAACCCTCATTTCCCTTCACGGTCCTTAAGTTCCGGCCAGATGCTGCGCATCTGCCAGGCGTCTATTGAGACAAGCGATGCTTCACTGCCTCGTGCGAAGACTGAGACCCCATTGCTGTCGTCACGATCAGGATAGGCGCGAATAGTCAAACATTGCGTCCCGTTAGCGAATACTTCAACGATGGATCGGTCGATGAAGATGTGCAGGTGAAGAAGTTCTCCTATATCAAGTTTAAGGGGCCCTGTTTCAGGAATGCGCGCGAGAACATCACTTCGCAGAGATGAAGACGAAACATCAATCTGGAGCGAGCTGATGGTGTTCTGGCGCGAGCTTATAATTTCAGGTATGTTTTTCCGAAAGAGCGTGACACATGTCTGCTCTGTGCCTTCGGGCGAACGAAAAACGCATAGTCCCACTTCTCGTGCATCATGCGGATCGATGACGGCGTAAATCTCCATTGCTTTTCCATTAATGCTCGCTAAGACAATTTCACCATTTGCGGGAATTTTCTTTGACTCGATGCGTCGGTGATCGAATCGCAATGTTTCGAGTTCGTTAACCGGCTCGATTTTGAGAGTGTTATCTGCATCCAATGACAGACATCGAGGGACAGTCATAATATCGTTCCATCCCTCTCGCGGCTTACCTTCTTTGACATTAAAGAATGCGATAAACCTGCCTTTATCGTCGATCATAGCCCCGGGTGCGTGCAGACTGCCGACCACAAAAGCTCCATAATTCATGCGCCCATGGTAATCCGGCATGAAGCGATGTGCTGTCCGGTCGTATGTGCCGACATAGTACTGCGCGGCGCGTTTGTGACTGAAAAAAAGGAGCATATGCTTTCCGTTAGCAATGGGCCAGAAGTTAGGGACTGCACTGTCTTCTCCTGGTTCGGTGAAACCCCCGTGCTCGATTAATGGACCAAGATATTCCCATTCTGCCAGGTCTTTAGAGTGGAATAATGGATTCACCCCTCGGCAATTATTTCCAATGTCACCGTCCTTGTAGGTGCCAGATAGGGCGTAATAGCCGTCTTCTTCTTTCCAGATACAGGGGTCGAAGACACGGTAGGGAGCACCGTTTTCGTCAATGGGCACGATCGGAATAACCGGATTATTTAGATGCTTTTTCCAGTTCAGCAGCAGCGGATCGGAAGCGGTAGCGATGGCATTGCCCGATTCTGTGCCGTGATAGATGGCTACCACCCGGTCTTCTTCAACCAGGGTCTGTCCGCTGTAGCAGTCCTTTTCTGTATCGGGGTAAATCGCGGGAGGCAGATCGCGCCAATGGACGAGATCATCGCTTACAAAGTGTCCCCACATGACCCTGTCCACACCATCAGGCTTAAACTGGTAGAAAAGATGGTAATTCCCCTGCCAATAGCAGGGACCATTAGGGTCGTTCATTACATTTTCGGGTGGCGAGAGATGGTAAAGCGGACGATAGGGATCGTCAGCCAGTCGTTCCCGCGATGCTTTGAACTTTAATAGATCTTCATCCCTATCCAACGCTTTAAGCTGTTCCTCGAGAGTGTCGGGAAATGTTTTCCCCCGCAGCGCTTCATATTTATGAACAGGCATAGTATAATTTCCTCTACAATGTCTATCTACGTATTATCCGTATCGGGACCTGTTATTCTAAACGTTTCGATTTACACTACTGAAATAGACTAAATAGATCTGTTCGTCCGTGACATTAATTATGGTATGACCGGGATCACAGGGACAAACCGATATCGTGGTTCCTTCTGATTGGATACAGACTTCCTGGCTTACGAGATGAACAGCCTGACCTCGCCACATGTACCATACTTCGTCAAAATCAGGTCCATGACCATGATTATCGCCGGTTCGAAGAGGATCGATTAATACCACACCCACATACCCCAGCTCATTAAAACCGTCTTCCTGGTCAAAGAGTCGATAACCCAGATAACACCAGTGGTTAATGCTCATAACGCTTTCTCGATAGTTGCGAACCAGGGGTTTGTTTGCTCTATTCGCGGATTCATCGGAAAGTGATTCAACGACCAGTAAAAATTCCATTGGGGTGGGTCCGTCATTATTAATGGTATATTCAATACCTGGCGGCATAAGAATGCCATCGCCTTCTCTGAGTGCCTGCTCACTATTGGGAGTACTCAATATACCCGATCCATTTAGAATAAAGAAGACTTCCTGAATACCTTCATTGATTTGGGCAAGTGATCGCGTTCCCGTTTCCAAAGAGCAGTGTGAATAAGAATCGATATAGCGTAGCACTGATTCAGAACTATTATCTCCTTCTTTGCGAAAGATCGTTCGTTGAACGATGTTTCCATGAGTGAGGGAAAGATCGCCTTCTTTCCAGTGTCGCTTATCCATTTGACCTCCTGACTATTGAATTAACCTCGCAGCGCGCGCAATAGCAATTCTTTATCGATATTCCCTCCCGATAAAACCAACCCTGTTTTTTTTCCCGCCATCCTTTCTTTTTCCTTTATTAAGGCTGCCAGCGGACTTGCCCCAGCGCCCTCGGCGACATTATGCGTATCGGTGTAATAGAATCGAATAGCATCAAACATTTCATTATCAGAAACAGTTACGATTCGAGTCACCCCTTGTATTATAAATTTTAAAGCGATCGCGTCAGGAACCCGGACCGCAAGTCCGTCGGCAAAAGTATCACAGGTATCCGTTGATTCACATTTTTTATGATTAAAGGAAAGCGCATATGCAGGAGCTTTTTCCGAGACAACACCCACGATCTCTGTTTTCAAATTCAATGCATTGCGGGCATTGACCATACCGCAAATTCCAGAACCTAAACCTATGGGTACGTAGACGGTGTGCAAGTCAGGAACCGCCTTCAATAACTCAACACCGCAGGTGCCTACACCCTGAACGAGCAATGGATGAAAAGAGGGAAACATATGCAGGTTCTCCTTATCAGCCAATTCCCTGGCATATTCCAATGCGGTATTAAAATCTTCTCCATGTTCAATTAATTCGGCACCATATGCTTTCATCGCACGGTTTTTTTCTGGGCTATTTCCATGGGGAATTACAACGACTGCCCGAAGGCCCTTTTTCTTAGCGGCATAAGCAACACTCTGCCCATGGTTACCTCGTGTTGCGGCGACTACACCGGAAATTTCTCTTTCACTTTCAATCTTATTTTCTAAATACCAGATGCCACCCCGGACCTTAAACGAGCCCGTGGGTAAATGATTTTCATGTTTGGTCCAAACTTCACATCCGCACCTTTCACACAAAAGCGGCCATGCAATCTGTGGGGTAGGTGAGAGGTGTTCATAAATTACGGAAGAAGCCGACTCAAAATCGGATAGAGAAATGGCTATATGCTCACTATCTTTTAATTCCATTAATTCCTGACTAACGATACTAGCACAGCTTCGCAAGCTGAACAATCAAATGCTCATCTTTGTTCTCTGCATAGAATAAAAATAAATGAATGGTGGAGTGGGCTGTCACAGCACGCTTCTTAAACCCTGATTAACAATAATACAAACGCGGTAGGGACCAGCCGTCGTCCCGTCCCGCAATCGCGGGGGGACTATGGCCGGCAGGCGACAACGCGCGTCCCTCCATTAATTTGTTAGAAATATTCATTTAAATTTAGGTTATGAATCTTCGTCTTCGTCTATCTCCAATAAAATATAATATAATGACAGTTCAAATCGAGACGAAATGGTGGAGCGGGCTCCCCAGCACGCTTCTTTTTTTACTGAACATAAACGCGGTAGGGACACGATTCTACTGAGCTCGTCGCAGGCCGCGTTCCACCTGGCAATGATGCCGATTCGGAGGGCCACGCGATGCCTGTCATGCCGTAATCCTCCCGCGACTGCGGGATGGGACGAAGGCAGATCGTAGCCGTATTAGGGTTCAGCATTCAATAGACAATCCGCGGACGCAACGGATTGCGTCTCTCCATTATTCAGTCTTTGGTTCTAGAGATATATCATGGAACTGAGTCCCTGACACCAAACCCATGCTTTCACCGCTTGTTATTGAAATCGCCCCGTGTATCTCCTCATTAATGCCCCAGAATACCAGTTCCTGCCCTTTGCTTTCGTAGATCGTTACTTCCCCTCCACGATTCACGATCGCGTGCAATTGAACATAGCCATCAGCTCTTTTATTATAAGTCATGACTAAACCATCTCCAATTTTATTGGATCCGAGGGAAGCGACTACTTCGCCATCATCACCGACGACTTCAAATCTTTTAATTTGGACAATTTCAGGTTCCTTATGCAACGATGGAGTCGTTTCCTGAAGCCCAGTGGTGTTCCCTTGAACCATAGACGAGGCATCCTCTTTTGCGCGTATTTCGTCAATCATGTATGTTCTTGATTCCAGAACAAAATGGAGCGTGAAAATTAAAACAACCCCAACGCCGAATAAAACTATACCCATACTAAACAAGGCCAGTTTTAATCGGCTGTTTTGTTGTTCTAAGTGATGAAAACGATCTTCTAATTTCATTAGCTTGGCGCTATTTATCAGTTGCTTTTAAAGACAGAGGTAAGGCTGGATTGTCAGGAAAAGGGCTGCAGTCATAATAAGAAGGAATAATAAATACCAGAGTGACTGCGGTAACAGATTTTACGCTGAAGTAAATAATCTGTAATCAGTAATTGAGTCATAGATAAACTGTTTTGTCAAAATCTTTCATCATTAACAATTTTCCTGGTTCCGCTTCAGGGTCACTGCCCATAAGCCAAAACATATTCCTCGGGGATGTTTTTATTTTTATCGATTATGCCCTTCACATTTTCATAAAAGTAAGGCACGGGACAATGACTCATTCTCATTGGGTCAGAATCTTTAAATTTTCTTTATGAAATGAACGAGTCGCAGATTTTCACGAAAACCCAAAGCTTTGTGCGCTGCGACACTAGTGACATTTTCAAGCTCAGCGTCGCTTGCCAGTTCGCTGAATCCTTTTTCTTTAACCCATTTTTCCGCTGACTCCACTAATTTTCGTCCAATTCCCTGGCCTCTATATTGGGTGTCAACATACCACCCTTCGAGATAGCCGACATGTGAGGAAAGAGAGCCGTCCACTCTTGATCTGATGGATAGCTCAGCAAATCCCCGTGGTTTATTTTTCGTGTCGAGAAAAAACAAAACGGTCTTTGTCTCAGGTTTAGCCAGGTATTCATTCATTTCAACAGCGTGCATTTCATCGCTGCACTCTGGCCATAAAGCTTTACGCATACGTCTCCATGCGTCCCAATCCCCTTTTATGTAAGGTCTAATTTCCACAGCCAATGGGCTACAATAGCGGTGCAGATCGGCATCTTTATACTAAGTAATTACTGGGTATACGGGTGCGTTCGTATAGGGCTTCAGGAATGCGATTGAGAATTGATTCGGGAATCTCACCGGACCAATTATGCGGCACCGTTTTGGGCCGCCGATTCCAAAACAATAACAGGGTGCGACGATGATCACTGTTATTGCTGTGTGCTGCATGTAACATCCTTCCCTCGGCAATGACAAGAGAGCCGGCTTTAACCGGGACATCGATGGCTTCAGGATGGTCGCAGAACATGTCAGGATCCTGTTGGTCTACATTATGGGCTCCTTCGGCATGGGGCGGAATTAATCGATCATGGAGATCAATGCGTTTCAGGTGGGTGCCGGGTATGACGCGAAGACAGCCGTTCTCAACCCTGGTCTCCACGAGGTAATAGGAAAAGAACAAATACTGTGGCCAGGGTGCGGCACTTATGGGGTCATTCCAATCCCCCCAATCCTGATGCCAATACAGCGCCGGACCACCCGGGGGCTTACTGAGAACAATTAGCGTTTCATCTGGCTTAAAATCGCCCAGCCCCAGTGCTTCTATTGCGACGTACGCGGGCTGCCAGTGAATCAGCCGGTCGATCACGGGTTCGTCACTGGCATTCACGCGAAGATCCGACCCCTGGTACTTCCAGTGTGCGGGATGTTCAACCGCGTCAAGCATGCGATCAGTCTCCCGCCGTAGTTCGTCGAGAATGTTTTCACTCAATACATTTTCGATGATGCAGTAACCATCGGTGATCAACTGGATCCGTTTTTCTGCTGTTTCATCAGGGTTCATGCGGGAATGCTTTATTTCTTAAGGTTCCAGTTAATAAAGCAAAGGACCAGACAATTGTAAATAATTTGTAAGGTATTTATCAATAAAGTGTTAAAGGTGCAACCGGGGGGTTTAATGATTTGCTAATAAGGTGAAGATATACTATAAATGAATCTAATACACTATTAATAGAGCTGCACATTTAGAAGATAAATAATTTTCACGAGATAAGATAAATGGAGAGAAAACGATGAACAGAACAAACGACACAATGATAATCTGGCCTTTCGGTCTTCGAAAGGAATATACCTCCCGTCTTGGTGTGGCCGGCATGGGTGTTGTGAATGGACCCAAAAAAGGGGACAACATCAATTCATATGAAATCTCATATGCAGATAGAAGCAAAGACTGGGATGATCCTTATGTAGAAAAACTCAGGGATCTGGCGTTGTCTTACTGGTTGGGATCGGAATATGACATTGCGTTAATCAAGATAGAAAAATTAAGCTCAACTATCGAACCGGTTACCAGTGTATACCATGTTTTTGACGCGCTCACGCATACTGCTTTAAAACTAAAGTATGACTTCGACTGGAACGATGCGAGGTCTTGCCACCTATCATTAAATTCGGTCGATTATTCGATACTAATTCCTTTTCTCTTAACCTACTATAACGGTGTCTTTATCGATGACACGATGCTGGGTGAAAGTTGGGTGAATTATCACCGAATAATTACCAAAAGCATCCCACCTAAAATTAAAATACATCAAAAAGGGAAGAAGGATTTAAGATTTCTACAATCAGAAACATGTAAATACGCCCTGGAAAAAGAATAGACAATTTTACTATCACCTAAAATAAATGATTGTTCAACAAACCGACTTTTTAATACTTGTAGTTCGCAATGAAAAATTCCCAAAAATTTGGGGAGATGCTAGCCTTTACCCTGGTAGAAATGATGATTGCTGTCGTCATCGTCGGTCTATTGGCATCGTTTGCGATTCCCGCGTTTAGAAGAGCGAATACAAAGTCTATGAATTCCCGCCTTCTCAATGATTATCGAATTCATGCCGAAGCATTCAAGCGCTATGCCCTGGAAACTGGTAACTACCCACCCGATGGGGGATTTGGTTCCATGCCAGCAGGTATGGATGAATATTTACCCTCCACATGGCTAGACTCACCCGCGGGCGGTCAGTGGATTTGGGATTATAACCAATGGGGCATCACCGCAGGAATAAGTATTCGCAATCCCAGTGTCGGAACCCAACAAATGGCGTTGCTCGATGCACAACTGGATGACGGCGATCTCGCGACAGGATATTTCCGAAAGGTTAATGCAGATCGTTTCACTCTTGTAATCGAGGAGTAAGGCTCGAGATCATTAACCTTATTGCAAAGCGCGCATTCTTATTTTCACGCAGCGCTCGTCTTCCTGGTGGTTGACTTTAAGGCGTTTCATTACAATCGAGCTTAGATCCGGGTGCTCATCTATAAACTGTTTGATTTGTTTCACGCTTTGATCGGAACAGAGCGTCGGGGTTAAATAACGAGCATAACTGGAGGTAAAAACATCGGGTTTGTGTTCGATGAGGAGCAAAAGATTGTTGAAAATATCGTGGGTAAATTGCTGGTGGAGAGTTTCCTGCTCAAAGGGAAAAAGATGCGTCATCACGACACGAGCGCGTGCCATGGGAAGTGGAGAATCCAAATTCAAAAGTTTATCTATCCATTCCTCTTTGATCCCATTATCCGGTTGTACCACTAAAGCGGCTAAGGATGACTTTTTACCTTTTTCCGAACCGTCTTTTTCAAGTTCAGCGAGACGAAGCGCTTCGGCTGTCGGATAACGATGTTTATTAAGGTGAATAACAATGTTCCAACGGCGATCCTGGTCGAGAGTATATTTTTTAAGTTTTAAATTGCCGTTGAGTAATGACTCCAACCGTGTGAGAGCCTCTGATGATCGGGCCATGCTGGTATAAGTATCCAGCCATAATTTTTGAAAATCTGATTTACCTTTAGCGGCGGTTAATTTTGACCAAAGGAAACTCTCACTCATCTCAATATACGCTTGTCTTTTGGCAATATCTTCCGGGGAACATTTTGGGAGGAAATATAGGGCGGCCTTCATACGATCCGCGGTTCGCGTCGCTATTTTGATATCCCTCTCATTTGATAAATGTTCAAACATGATGGAGATATAGTCCCAAATCGATATTTCCAACGCTCGCACCATGTCCCAGAGGGATTGCCAAAACATCATGCGGACAAATGGATCTTTGATTACGGACAGGTATGACTCGGCAGCCTGTAGCGTTGCGTTATCGAGCTGGACGTTGATAAAATCATAGTCACCGTGATTGGGATAAATTAGTAATGGACAATTTTTTTGATGAAGTTGAAGAACGGGAGTTTCATCTGCTGAATAGATGACAGGGATGGATTGATTCAAAACGATCTTTCCGTCTTGAAGGGAATACAGTCCCACCAGTGTTTTATGCTCTCGTAACCGCGGATAATTCGGTTGCGCTGTCTGCTTGAGGGTAAATGTCGTAATTTTATTATCGATGCACGTAAGCTCAGCCTTAAGATTGTTATGGTTAGAAGTTTTTAACCATGAATTGGTCCAAACCTTAAGATTTTTTCCCGAAGCATGGGACAGAGAATTTATAAAGTCGGCCATCACCGTATTTTTGAACGCATAATTTTTAAAATAATGCCGCACACCCTCCCTGAAATTCACAGGGCCCAAAAGGTGAGAGAGTTGTTTTAAAGCCGAAGCGCCTTTACCATAGGTGATGCCGTCAAAATTGGCGAATCCCTGTTGCGTGTCTGGGACTTCAGCGACAATGGGATGTGTGGTGACGAGGCGATCTTCCCAATAAGCCCATTGTTTAGTGCGATTATAAAATGTCTGCCACGCTAATTTAAATTCTGTCGCTTCAGCAAGGGCAAGGGAGGCCATATAGGTTGCGAAACTTTCATTGAGCCACAAGTCATCCCACCATTTCATCGTTACCAGATTACCAAACCACATATGGGCCATTTCATGTAGAATGGTATTAGCTCTTCGTTCACGCTGATTGTAAGTTGGCGTCCCTTTTGGCATATAGCTTTCATTAAAGGTCACCGCGCCGGTATTTTCCATCGCCCCGGCATTAAAGTCGGGGACAATCAATTGATCGTATTTTCCAAAGGGGTAAGGGGTGTCGAAGTAATTTTGAAAAAAGTCGAAACCCTGTTTCGTGATTAAAAACCATTCATTTACATTCATGTACTTGGCAAACGATTGACGGGAGAAAATCCTTAAGGGAATATTCCCTGCTTGGGATTTCCAGACCCTATAAGGACCGGCATGAAGGGAGAAAATATAAGTGCTGAATACTTCGCTTCTGGGAAAGATCCACTGTTTGCGTTGTAAAGGAATTTTATTTATTTCCGATTCCCGGTTTGAAGTCACAACCTTCCAATTCTCAGGAACCTCAACTTTCAATGCGTAACTGGCCTTAATGTCCGGTTGATCGAAACAGGGGAAGAGCAAATTGGCATCATAGGGTTCAAAGTCGGTATAAAGATAAACATTTTCATCTTCCGGATCTTTAAATCGATAGAGCCCGGAACCCGATTTACTATAGGGGTGCTGATACTCAACGGAAATAACATTGGTTCCCTTCCGTAACCATTGGGGTGCAATCGCAATAAAATAATTATTATAGGAAAAATTCTCGAACGGTTGCCTGTTTAAATTAAGGGTAATGATACTACCGCCTTCAAAGTCGATAGTGAGCGGGGCGTTATTATCATTTAATTCAAAAAAAATAATAACATTTCCTGAAAAATCTTTTTCTACTCGATCAAGTGAAAGCGAAAGTTCATAGCGCACGTTGCTGACAATCTTCGCTCGTTGCTCAGCGTCTATTTTTGTGAGGCCTCGGATCGCTTCTCGTGCGGATAATCCCTGTCCGGCAATGAATAGGGTAATAGCGACGGTTAAGAAGACGGATAGTTTCAGCGAATCTTTCCCCATGTCCGTAGTGTTAAATTTCCGGGTATCCTGATGGCAAGTGAAGGGATAGGGTATAATGAGGATGCTACCGACAGAAACCTAAGTCTATAGCGTAGGTAGTGCCATTCACTTGCGAAGTGAATAGACCGGGGATTCTTTTGCCGTGTCTGCAAGTTTTTGCGTCGTTCGCTTCAGACGTGCAGTCAAAGTCTTGATAATGGCTAAACCGACATCCGGATTTTCCTGAATAAGCTTTCGCATATCGTCAGCCACGACGTGGACAACCTTACTGGGTTCTTTTGCTTTTACGGTACAGGTCCGCGGTTCACCAAGAAAGTCACCCATCTCGCCAAAGATGGTGCCTGGATGCTTGAGCACGCTGAGTAGTATGCCATCTTTGATAACTTCCAGATTTCCCGACTCGAGGATATAAAAACCCCCGTCCGTTTGTCCCTGTTCAATGATAACCTGCCCCGGCGAAACTTCTAAATATTCTTCCATGGATCCTTATTCCTGTGATTAATCGGTGAGAACTAAATCAGAAAGTCAAACTTTACCTTAAAATTTATTTTTGATTTTGCCCTTTTGGCAAGCTTAGTCTTATTGACACATCCCAGGGGGTCAATTCTCTGCCAAGGGAACATTGTCCTTACGCTGGATACTTAATCATATATACAGGGCGCACTTACAGAGAGGGTTGGAGATAAATAAATTTTTAAAAACTGGAATTTATTTTATTTCTTTGGCTCTTATAGGTCTAATTGTTAGCGATAAACGGTGAAAAAAATCAAATTGAGAAAGCATCATGGATTTTCAATGGATTAAACCTGCGGTGATTATTTATTTTGGGGTAACCCTTCCCCTCAATGCCGCGCCACAAGATCTCGACAACTTTACCGATTTTGAAGAAGTATCAGGAGAGGGAGATGAATTCATCATTGGCGACCCTCCCAACACCATTCGTGTCATAGGCTTCACCCTCGAAGATGTGGTGAGCCCAACGCTCGCCCATTCCGGGGCGCGTGCGCTTGTCCTTACGCCGGGCAAGGAAGGGAAAATTTTATTCGAACGGGGTGTCAACCTTCTTCAATTCTATGCGGCTGAATCGACGGGTGGAGCCAGGATTGAACTTAGAGATAGAAATTTTGAAGTTCTAAGCCCGAACGGTCTGGTCATTGGTTTACCCACTACCATCAGTCCCGGTGCCAATCCTCTATTACAAAGTTTTGTCGCATACAGTGGAGATTTTACTGATGCATCGGATATGAATTTTACGAATGGAATAACTGAGATAAAAGTAGTCAATGTGAACGGTGTATTTGCGCTCGATGATCTTGGATTCACCTATGTTGAAGGACCGCCCAATAACACGGTATATGAAGATTTTGAAAGAAGATTCAATAATCCTTTATTTGCCGATCCGACTGAATTTACTTTAGGGCAATCTCCCTATACGGCTCATTTTGCTAACGGCTTCGTGGGAACTTCGGGAAGGGAGTCATTTAACCACACCTTTCCAGCAGTCATATTGATCCCCAATGAATTCGTGAGTGGGGGCGGGTGGATTATCAGTGATAATAGTGTAGGGACAATTACCTTTGAAACGCCAGCTGCTCAGGTTCAATTTTATGCCGCTGTTGTCGTTGAAGGTGAAGGAGAGATTAATGTCTTTGATACAAATGATAACCTGATTACTTCGACAAGGGAAATCCCGAGAAATATTGAAATAACTTCTGTTGTTCCATTCACCTTTTTTGATTTTAATGCCGCGGAACTGGGTGCTCCAAACGGGATTGGAAAAGTTACCTACCACAGAAATCCGGGAATGGTAACGGGGCAAGGTGATATAGACGATATTGTTATTGATGACATTGGGTTTACTCCCATCGGTGCCCCGGGAAGCGGGACCGAGGGTCCCATCCCCTCAGAAGCTCCCTCGATCATTACTCAACCCATAAGCCAGGAAGTGCAGTCCGGCACCGCTCTAGTCTTGTCAGTAACCGCAACTGGAGATGACTTGAGTTACCAGTGGTATGAAGGTAACAGCGGTGACGTCACTAATCCCATTGCTGGCGCCACAGACGGGACGATCGACACCGGTATTCTTACCGAGAGCAGGAATTTCTGGGTAGCGGTTACTGGCACAGGTGGTAGCGCTGACAGCGATACCGCGGTCATCACGGTTGCAGTTCCTTCCGTGCCCCTCGTCCTCGATGGTGCGGGCGATATTGCCGGTGAAAATATCCAGCACCCTAATGGTAATATATTCGACCAGGTACTGCTAACAGGAGAAACGATTCAGCTTCAGGCCAGACCGGGACAGATCACACGGGTCTCCTTTATGGATGAAGACGAAGACATCGTGCAGGTAGAGTTCTCAGGAGCAGGGACCTTTACTGTTACCTTGGACCCGGCCACCTTCCTACCCCCTGCGTTGCCCCCTCGCTACAATCAGGAAGTGTCCTATGTGACCGGTAAACCGAGCTTGGTAATCGATGGCGCCGACGACACGACTTTTTTCAGTATCTTCACCGTAGGATCGATTAATGCCGTAAACCAGGCCCTCTTCCCCGAAGGGCAGGTCTATGATGCCCAGGCCGACGTCACCCTCGTGGAAGTAATCAACTCCACCGGAATGGGTGGCATGCAACTGGCGAATACGGTATTCAGCGGAGACACAGGGAAGGTAGGCATAGATGCCCGCGGAGTGCCGATAGCAGTACGTTTAACGATAGGTGACATCGACGCCAGTGGCGATGCAGTACCTCATCTGTTGTTTGGAGAAGATTCCTTTACAGTACCTGCGGGCAATCAGGGACTGCGCATTACTGGAGGAGATTTTGCGCAGGCGAACGGAGCTTCAATCATTGTCGCGGAGGGTGGATCGACGACCCTTGGGTTTGAAACTCTATTCTCTCAGAATAATTTTAAGTCAGATGGAACAGATCAACCCACACAGAGCATAGACGCGACTTTTAGAAATGAGGATGGAGATGAAATTACGGTCTCTGTGATTGAGGTGACGATCAATTAATCACACATCTGAAAAAGGATTTTTTACGTGTATCGCAGTGCTAAGGCGATAACCGTGGCCCAGCCCAGAACCTTGAACTTGCCGGCTGAAAGAGCGGCTTCCACTTCGGAACGACTGAGTCTTTGAAGTTCCTGTTCTTCCAGATCATCTGAGTTAGATTCAGACACCTGGCGCGCTTCACGGGCAAGAAAAAGATGGGCAATGCCAGCACCTCGATTGCCGTCCACGATATAATCTCCCAGATGAATCCAATCCCCTGCTACATACCCGGTCTCTTCCAGGAGCTCCCGTTGTGCGGCGGTAAGGGAGTCTTCACCCGGTTCCAGGTATCCTCCCACCGGTGCAAGCGTTATTCCCTCCACACTGTATTTAGTCTGACGGAAGCAAAGATACTCACCTTTTTCGGTTACCGCGGCAATATTTACGTAGTCGGGAGTGATAATCCAGGGCCAATCATCAATCACTTTACCGTCGGGTAACTCAACTGCGTGATTTTCGACAAGTAAATAACTGCTGTGATTCAAGATAGTTTCTCGGGAGAGCGTTTTCCAGGGTTTCACAGGGTCGAAGTTCCTTGCTTAAATTATATTAAGATCATGCGATTTTTTTAATAGGTGATTAATCCCTATTTAACAATAATACAAACGCGGACGAGGCCCTTAATTACGAAATAAATGGTGGAGCGGGCTACCTGTCACGCCGTAGTCCCGCCACCGCGGGACGGGAATACGGTTGATCCCAGCCCGCTTCTTTTTTATTACTTATCCGAAAACGTGGTAGGGACACGATTCGACTGAGCTCGTCGCAGGCCGCGTTCCTCCTGGCATTCTCATGGAAATATGCCACACGTCCAACAACCTTAACCCTTAGCCAACTATTTCAATTTACGGAGAAATATATGTTGCAGGATGGAATAGAGTTTTGTATTGGCTATACGAATTCTAAAAATTAACTAATACAACACTTATGAGTAGCGAGACATTCATCCAGGCATTACAATCAGAAATCGATAAAAGACACCTGTTAAAGCACCCGTTTTATCAAATGTGGAATCGTGGAACATTACCCATAGAGGTGATGAGAAAATATGCTGAACAGTACTACCATTTAGAAAAGAATTTTCCGACATTCTTAAGTCGAATGCATGCAGCTTGTGCCAATGATGAATTCGAGGTGCGTCAGGCTATCACTGATAATCTCTATGATGAAGAACACGGCCCTGAAAATCACCGTGAATTGTGGCTGCGATTTGGAGAGGGGATTGGCGCGACACGCACCGATATGCAGGGTTCAGTGCCATTGGCTGAAACCCAGGCGGCTATTGATACCTTTAGTGAGTTGGCCTCCAATTCATACCTGGAGGGTGTCGGCGCATTGGCTGCTTACGAATCACAAATTCCTGCAGTCGCTGAGACGAAACTGGATGGATTGGAAAATAATTACCAGATGACAGATGAGCGAAGCCAAAGGTTTTTCAAGGTTCACGGCATCATGGATATCGAGCACGCAAATTCCTGGTGGGACATTATTCGAAAGCACGCGGACAACGAGGAGAAGGAAAATAAGGTGACCGAAGCAGTGAAGAGAGGGAGAGACGCGCTCTGGAGTTTTCTCGACGGAGTCAGCCGCACTTATATGCCAGAAGAAGAGCAGGAAGAAATGGAATTGCTCTATGCAGAGGTGGCTCCACCCGCCTGATCGCATTTGAAGTTTAAAAAAAACAAAACAGTAATCATGGGGGTGCTAAATGTCACCCCCGATTCATTTTCAGATGGCGGCCAGTTTTTTACGGTTGAAGATGCCATTACGAGGGCGAAGCAGCTTGTAGAAGAGGGTGCCGACATCATAGATGTCGGAGGAGAAAGCACGCGACCCGGTTCGGATCCGGTCACCACAGAGGAGGAACTCAGCCGTGTGGTCCCGGTAATTGAGCAATTGGCAAAGGATATTAAAGTACCGGTTTCGATCGATACCTATGAACCGGTTGTCGCGGAAAAATGTATCAGTCGCGGCGCAAAGATGATTAATGATATAAGCGGCTTGCGTCATGAGGATGGGAGGATGATGCATGTTGCCGCAGAGCATCGCGTGCCCATCTGCATTGTTCACATGCAGGGGTTACCGAAGACCATGCAGCAGGAACCCCATTACGATGATGTGATTACAGATATTAAACAATTTTTCAGTGAGCGTGTGGATGCCGCTCAGTCGGCTGGGATACAAATTGAAAATATCATTCTCGATCCGGGTATAGGCTTTGGTAAAACCCTGGAACATAACTTAACGATTTTAAGGCGATTGCACGAACTTACTGATCTTGGATTGCCACTCCTGATCGGAACCTCGCGTAAGTCGTTTATTGGAAAAATCAGCGACCTTGATGCAGACCAACGTTTGGAGGGCACTATTGCTTCAAATGTAATAGCGGTATTGAACGGCGCTCAAATTGTGCGCGTTCACGATGTGCGTGAGCATAAACGCGCTTTCGAAATCATTGATGCCATCAGAGCGGCATAATAATAATGGTAAGCGATGTCTTTTTAGGACTGGGAGCCAACCTTGGCGACCGCAGTAAGAATATCGAACAAGCTGCTGCAATGCTCGGTGAACACGGGACCGTCATTGCCGTATCAAAGTTACATGAAACCGAACCTTGGGGGATTACCGATCAACCGCTGTTTTTAAACGCTGCCCTGCACCTGCAAACTAGTCTTGAGGCTTACAATCTGCTTAAAAGCATTTTTGAAATCGAACGCAATCTTAAGCGTGAAAGAAGGGTCAAGTACGGACCGCGTACCATTGATATCGATATTCTGCTTTATGGGGATACGGTCATTGATGAACCAGGATTACAAGTGCCTCATCCTGGTATGCACGAGCGATTATCTGTCCTTCTGCCCCTCATCGATATCGCTCCCGAGGTGGTGCACCCCGTGCTTCGAAAGACGGTCGCGGAACTTCTGGCGGAGATGATGTGAATAAAAGGTGCCAGTGTTTCCTTCGACTACGCTCAGGACAGGCATGGGTTCGGGGTTCAGTGGGAGAAGGTGTCGGGGTTCAGATACCAGTAAACAGTGAACAGTATGGAAGAGGGAAGATTGGCTGGCTGGATATATCTGTATATTTTATGCATATTCTATCCTTCCATTCTTCACCTGATTACTGCTAACTTTTCACTTAACCCTCAACTCAGAACCAATAATCCTTATATTTAGAATAATGGACATAGGAAAAGGTATCTTCAATTTCCCCTCTGGGTATTTATCACGGCTTCGCTACCCTTGGTTATTTCTCATTACTATTTTGCTCTTTATCTTCGACTTGGTGATTCCGGATGTCCTGCCTTTTGTCGATGAAATTATTCTCGGTCTGTTGGCCGCAATTTTCAGCAAAATGAAAAAAGAGAAATCCGGGAAGTCAGAGTGAGAGGTGTTAGTGACTGAGGATTCAGGGTTCAGGGTTCAGGAAAAATGCCGATAGTTAAAAGTGAACTGTAGTTAAACGGTCGACTGTCGGAGGAGAGGAATGAGTGCCTATAAACGGTTGGAGGATTTAAGTGTTTATCAGAAGCTATGCCAACTTCACATTGAAATCTGTGACTTAACTCACGAGTGGCCCGTTGAGGAAAAATACGAACTTGGGTCGCAAGCGAGACGGTCTTCAAACAGTGCAGCTGCTCAATTAGCTGAGAAATACGATGTTTCGGCATATTAGAAATAAGATCGAGGGAGTGAATCGCAGTCGAGGTGAAGCCGCTGAAATTTTGCACCACATATATATGGCGCATCTGAAGAAATACGAAAGCAGAAATACATATGAGGATTATACCCAACGCTATCAGGAATGCATCCGGATGCTGAATGGAATGGAACGGTCCTTAGAGAGGTATCTACCCGAAAGTGCCCATCGATGGCCCGAAGCCACACACGAGGAACGTTAATCGCAGATTAACTCCACATCGGTCTTTTCTGAACCCTGAACCCTGAACCCTGCCTGTCCTGAGCGAAGCCGAAGGAAACCCTGAACCCTAGCTCGTGACTTCCAGTATTGACGGCGTTAGAAACCGTCACGACAATCACGGTCGTCAAAAGCAACAAAAACTAAAGGAACATCATGACCAGAGTTAATAAATGTATCGAATTGTTGGAGCAGGGGGAACCGGTCTACTTAAGCACTTGGGCTGAAGTTACTTATGAAGCTGGCCTGGAGCAGGCAAAAACCTGGGCCGACATGATCATCATCGATTTTGAACACCTCGCTTACGATATTGTGGGTCTGACTAAGTTCATGCGCGGTCTTAAGGATGGGGGCCCTACCGCAAGTGGTCATCCGACACCGACCGTGCTTGTATCTCCACCTCCGAATTGTACTAGTCCTGAAGAAGTCATTTACAATGCATGGCAAGTCAGGCAGATCCTTACGACAGGGGTCCATGGATTTTACTACCCGCAGGCGCGTGATCCCGAGTCGGTTAAGGCTTATGTCTCTACCACACGTTACACTTTTCAGACTATCGGGCGCGACCAGGGTTTACCGGAGGGCCTGCGCGGACACGGCGGGGAGAATCATGCAGCCAAAATCTGGGACATTTCTCCCGACGATTACCTGATGAAAGCGGACCCATGGCCCTTGAATCCGGATGGTGAACTATTGCTGGGCCTGAAAATTGAAGACCCGCAAGGCATAGCAAATGCCGAAGCAATCGCCAGTACTCCTGGTATCGCACTTATGGCAGGGGGGGTAGGTGATATAGCGATGTCGATGGGCTATGTCCCGAGACCCGACTGGCCCTACCCATCGGACTTGTTAAATGCATGGTTAGCCATAGAGTCGACCTGTAGAAAGGTTGGTATTTCCTTTGTCTGGGGTTGGCATGATCCTGAAATGACCGAAGAGCAACAGGTGGAGTACCTCATCAAAGAAAAAGGGGCAAAAATAATAGTGGGGAAAAACGAGGAATATGCAGCCGCCGGCCGGAAAATCACCGGCCGCACCATGCCCGTGTAGGGGAAAGAAGTGAACGGTGAACAGTGGAAGAATGAATTGATTATAATTATTTCCCTGAACCCATGCCCGTCCTGAGCGAAGCCGAAGGAAACCCGACACCTTATGCTAGCAAATTCCCAACTCCAAGGTCTGCTCTTTGGATCTTTTGTCGGTGACGCTCTTTCCATGGGGTCTCTTTGGATTTACAATCCCAAAGCGATTGAAAGAAAGTTTGGAAGAATAACCGACTATCGATTGCCTGAACCGAATTCTTATCATCCGAAAAAGAAAGCGGGAGATTTTACTCACTACGGTGATCAAACCATGGTATTGATGGATTCTATTGCCGGGATTCAGGCATTTGATTTGGGCGATTTTTCTGCGCGTTGGCAGCAACTCTTCACGGGTTACGAGGGCTATGTGGACCAGGCGACGAAAGACACCTTAGCGCATATTGCATCGGGAATTACACCAGGGAGAGCAGGGTCCTCGTCGAACGATTTGGCGGGAGCTTCAAGGATAGCACCCGTGCTTATCGGCTATGCTGATAAAGATTTCAATGAAGTGCAATCAGCTGCGGAAGCACAGACCGCGATGACCCACAACCACCCTCAAGTAATCGAAGCAGCTACGTATTTTGCACGCGTTGCATTGCGTATCCTGGAAGGCACGGGTGTAGAGGCGGCCATTGAATACGCAGCACTTTTTGATTATAACCATCTGCCTGCTGATGAATGGTTGGAACTGGCTGTTAATCAATTGCATTTAGATTCAGTGAGTGCGGTAAAGACGCTTGGGCAGACTTGTCATATCGACCACGCATTCCCGGCAACACTTTACCTGCTTCTCAAGCATGGAGAAAATTTTGAAACAACACTTATTGAGAATGTAATGTGTGGTGGAGATTCAGCAGCCCGCGGCTTAATCCTGGGTATGGTATTGGGAGCTAAATACGGAATTGAGAGCATCCCAAAAAACTGGCTGAAAGAACTAAACGCCTTTGCCCCTATTGATGAGTATTTTAAAAAAATATACCCTGAAAAAGACGGTGATCAAACTGTCGTTCAGGGGGGAAAAGTTTCTTTTGTTAATGATGATGGGTTTGAACTCGCAGCGCGTATGGAACATCCCACCGAATCACCTAAAGCGTACGCACTGTTTGCTCATTGCTTTACCTGTTCCAAGGAGATCGCGGCTGCCAGCCGAATCAGCCGCGCTCTTGCCAAAAAAGGAATTGCAGTTTTGCGTTTCGACTTTACCGGATTGGGCAGCAGCGATGGGGACTTCGCCAACACGAACTTTTCGTCAAATATTCAGGATTTAATCAGCGCGGCTGATTTTCTGCGAAATAATTTTACTGCGCCACTGCTACTCATAGGACACAGCCTCGGTGGGACGGCTGTGTTAGCAGCAGGAACGCTCATTCCCGAAGTAAAAGGAATTGCGACAATAGGGGCACCCTTCGATCCCGTTCATGTCAGTCATCTTTTTAAAGGAAACATTGAAAAAGTTAAAACTAAAGGCGAAGCAACCGTTCTTTTAGCAGGCCGAGAGTTTCGTGTAAAAAAACAATTCTTCGATGATCTCGAAAACCAGAGCGTGCTGAATATTCTGCGTGAAACGCGAAAACACGTTCTTATTATGCATTCTCCCAGCGATGAAACGGTTGGAATTGATAACGCACGCCATATTTATGAGGCAGCCAGGCATCCAAAGAGTTTTATCTCCCTCGACGGTGCTGATCATCTCTTAACCCAAAGGAGAGACTCGACTTTCGTCGCAGAAATGATCGCTGCCTGGAGCACCCGGTTTGTCTAGGTGGGGTGAAGGGTTTCCTTCGGCTTCGCTCAGGACAGGCAGGGTTCGGTGGTTTCCTTCGACTACGCTCAGGACGGGCATGGGTTCGGGGTTCAGGGTTCAGGTAAAATGCCGATAGTTAGATGTGAACAGTAAACAGTAAACGGTGAACAGCTGAAGAGAGGAAGAGTGGAAGTATGGAATGATGGATGACAGGAAAAATAAATATATTATAATAACCCTGAACCCTGAACCCTGAACCCTGAACCCTGAACCCTGAACCCTGAACCCTGAACCCTGAACCCTGAACCCTGAACCCTGAACCCTGAACCCTGAACCCTGAACCCTGAACCCTGAACCTCTGAACCTCCTACTCCTCCGCTTTCTTAAGAATCGCGGGATCCCAACGGTAATCTTTAAATCCTATGCGAAAGAAGAGGGAGTAAAGAACCGGGCAGAGGGCCAACGTCAAGATAGTGGAAAAGGCGAGACCGAAAATAATAACGTTAGCCAACGGTCGCCACATCTCTCCTCCCTGGAGAGAGAGCGGAATCAGCCCAATTACGGTGGTCGTCGCGGTGGTAAGGATGGGGCGCATTCTTGATAGAGCGGTCACCATTATAGCATTGGCGTCATCGATTCCTTTTTTGCGAAGCGCTTCGATACTGTCGATTATCATGATTGCATTATTGACGATTATACCCATGAGGCTAAGTGCACCGAGCAAGGCCATAAATCCAAATGCAGCATCGGTAATGAGCAAACCCAGGGCGATGCCGAAAATCGCCGGCACAATAGTAATTCCAATGATGATGGGACGTGTAACCGAATTGAACATGGAGACAAGGGTTAGAAAAAGTAGACCCATCGCCAAAGGAAAACTGGCCGCGATAGACTCTTGCGCGATGGCACTTTTTTCCTGCTCTCCACCAAATTCATAAAAGAAACCGGTTGGCCACTCGGGGGTCTCCATCATCGCATCGAGCTTGGGTTGAATTGTGGCTAAAGAGTCAGTCGCGAAATAACCCGGACGGAGATAAGCTTTTATGGTCATCGTTCGCTTACCGTTTTCTCTTCGTATATTTGCGGGTGGAGTGACCCCCAAAAATGGTATCATTAACAGAGAGAGGTTATCGGGATAAACAGATAACCTCAATGAAAAGAAAAAGATATACAACAGAACAGATCATAGCAATACTGCGGCAGCCCGATACGGGCAAAACCGTGCAGGAAGTCTGCCACGGCAACAACCTAAGTGAACAGACCTTCTATCGCTGGGGCAAAAAGTATGGCAACTTGGAGCTGGCTGATGCGAAGCGATTTAAAGAGCTGGAAAAGGAGAATACGGAGCTGAAGAAGATGCTCGCTGATCAAATGCTCAAGCTTCGGGTGTTGGAGGAAACGCTCTCAAAAAAATGGTGAGCCCAAAGCAGAAGAAGCGAGCAGTAAAAGATGCGGCTGAGAAGGGGCTGTGCTCGTTTTAGAGGGCTTGTGCTTATCTCAGCCTCAGTTGGTCAACGTACAGCTACCGACCCAAGCAGGCCAGTAAGAAGGCTCAGCAATTGGCCGAGCGGATTTTGACCTTGTCCTGGGAACATCCCCGTTACGGTTACCGGCGCATTCGTGCCTTGCTGGTGAAAGAAGGTTGGGCGGCAAGCAGGAAATTTGTACAGGCAGTGCGACGTTCTTCGGGCTTACAGGTAAAGCCCCCGAAAAAGCGTAGACACCGTCAGGGGATCTCTACTGGGCTCCCTACTAAAGCAACCGGTCGCAATCACGTCTGGTCCTGGGACTTTGTCCATGATCGTACAGACAATGGCGGTATGCTAAAGATGATGACCTTGATCGATGTACCGAGGAGCTGAAAGCGACGACACTCAAGCGAAGCGAAGACATATACGCGTAAATGTTTACGCATCCGGGTAGCTCGACAGCTCACCTCAACCGATGTTCTCTCGGTACTCAGCGAAACCATCGATGAAGAGGGAGTTCCTAGCTATATCCGCAGTGACAACGGCAGTGTTCCGAGGAGCGAAGCGACGACATGCGAAGCCATTCATTGCTCATCAGGTGCAGCAGTGGTTGTCCGACAAAAAGATCAAGGCGATATATATCGATCCGGGCAGTCCCTGGCAAAACGGTTTCATCGAATCGTTCCATGCCCGTTTTCGTGAGGAGTGTTTAAACCGTGAACAGCTATGGACTTTAACCGAAGCACGTGTAGTGATCGAGGATTGGCGCCAGACCTATAACCATGATCATCCCCACAGTCGATTAGGCTTTAAAAGCCCACAAGAGTTTGTCACATTCCTTTCAGATCTTGGCCGCGTTCGGGTGGTCGGGTTACACAAACTGGTCCACAGGGAGAGTTAGTCTGGAGAGGTTAATGTTGAAGTTAAGTTGGTAGAGGAAGTCAAGGCTTGGGCGCAATGAGGGCGTAGCCCGAATGGAGCCCGAGCCTTCGGTATTGAGGTTTTCAGTGAAGTGCCGTGGAGTGATGTTGCCGAGGCTGCGGTGGGGTCGGACATGATTGTAAAGCCAGCGCCAATCTTCGATGACCACGCGGGCTTCGGTCAAAGTCCATAGCTGTTCACGGTTTAAACACTCCTCGCGAAAACGGGCATGGAACGATTCAATGTATCCGTTCTGCCAAGGGCTTGCTGGTTCGATATAGAGGGTTTTGATTTTCATCGCAGTTAGCCAGGCTCTCAATTGGCTTTCAATGAATGGCTTTGCATGTCGTCGCTTCGCTCCTCGGAACGGAACCGTTGTCGCTACGAATATATTTTGGCGGCCCATGCCGGTCGAGCAGTTTTTGCATGATACCGCGCACCGTTTCCGCATTGATATGGCGATCAACATGGATCACCCGGCACTCGCGGGTGTACTCATCGAGCACGGTCAGCATTTTTAGACTGCCGCCGCGAACCGTCTTATCGTGGATAAAATCCCAGGTCCAAACATGGTCGGGATGTTCGGCCTTTGTCGGTAGCCCGGTGCAGACACCCCTGCGCCGGCGTCTTGGCTTGCGTGGGGGGATCGCCAGACCCAGTTCACGTCGCAGACCTTGCACGAGACGTTTACCCACCTGCCAGCCTTCGTCCTTCAACAGCTTCGTGATCTTGGGATAGCCCCACCTCGCGTATTGCCGTGATAACCGCCTTACTGCCGCTTTTAGTTTCGTTAGCCAGGCATCCGGATGCTTGGCCCTATACGCATAGGTGGAACGGTGCAGCCGAAAGTACCGGCACCCCGCTCGCATCGAACACTGGCCCCGAGTCACAAGTCTCTCTGCCACTTGCCGCTTGTGCCCAGGGCTTACAGTTTTTTTTCGAGGGTCTCCTGCAGGATCTCTATCCCCAGCATCTTGTCCGCCAGCATCCGTTTTAACCGCGCGTTCTCCTTCAAAGAGCTCCTTCATCCGCTTGGCCTGGTTGACATCAATCATCCCAAACTCACGTTTCCAGCGGTGGAAGGTCTGTTCGCTTATGTTGTTCTCGCGGCATGCTTCCAGGATCGTTTTCCCTTTGTCCGCCTGGCGCAGCATCCGTATTTTCTCTTCGGTCGTGTATCTTTTGCCTTTCATTGTCTGTGTCCTTTCTAGTTGGACCAGACTAACTTTTCAAGTGGACCAGTTTTCGTGGTCACGACCAATTTAAAGGCTTCCTTTATACTTACGTGTGGTGCCTGACCGCTCAATTGCATCATTGCTAATTCATACTGCGCGTCCGGGTTACCCTTCTCCGCGGCTTTCCTAAACCACTTAACCGCGAGATAAAAATCCTGGGGAAGATCCTCACCCTTTTTAAAAACAACGCCTAATCGGTATTGGGACGGCGTGTGCCCGGCATCAGCTTTTCTAACCAGTTCTGCTACGGTCTCATTCTCAGCCAAGAGAAAGGAATGCAAGGTTATCATAAATGATGCTATTACTATGCTCTTTAAAAGTAATATTCGCATCCCATCCATTGTTTAGAACTTTTCTATTCACCAGTGATCTCTTCCATGGTGACCGTAATCTCCTCACCATCCACATTGACAAAGACCGCATTGATGCTCTGTGTCGGCTGAGGCGTGTTATCCGATTTATAATTATTTTGCGAAATTAAGGTCTCAAAGCCAGGCGTCGTCGATCCACTTTCCGCGACCACAATCGAAGCTGTATTCGTCTGCTTCAAGTCTCCTCCGGTGATGCGCAATCCCGGGTTGTCAGCCGGTACCGTGAAAGAACCTTTTCCGAACAGTAAATGGGGTACCGCATCACCACTGGCATCGATGTCGCCTATGGTTAAGCGTACCGCAATCGGTACCGCTCTGGCATCGACACCGATCTTACCTGTGCTTCCACTAAAGACGGTGTTCGACAGCTGCATTCCCCCGATTCCCGTGGAGTTAATCACTTCCACTAATGCCACGTCGGCTTCGGCGTCATAAACCTGACCCTCTGGGAAGAGAGCCTGGTTCACCGCGTTGACCGATCCCACCGTAAAAATACTGAAGAAGGTACTCGAATCGGCTCCCTCGATAACTACGCTCGGTTTGCCGGTAACGTACTCTACATGCTGGTTGTAACGCGGGGGTAAAGCCGGAGGTAAAAAGGTGGCCGGATCCAGGGTAACGGTAAAGTTACCTGCACCTGAATACTCTACTTGGACAATGTCCTCGTCTTCGTCCATGAATGAGACCCTGGTGATTTGTCCCGATCTGGCCTGCAGTTGGATCGATTCTCCGGTGAGCAGGACTTGGTGATAGATGTTTCCATTGGGATGCTGGATATTTTCCTCCGCAATATCACCTGAACCTTCAAGTACTAAGGGTACTATTTGAGGTAGTTTAATATCCCCTATTGGTGTAAAACCAAAATCATCGAGAGTTATTCCCTCATAATTTTGTCTCGTTGGTATTTGCGGTCCATTGGTATACGTAATTCTACCAATGCCTGATTGTGATCCCAATTCAGTGGCTCTAAAATCGAATAATGGAGGAGGAATAGAAGAAACGATGCCCATATTTTGCGGAATATCGAATATCGAAGTGAGAAGATTGTTATTGGCGTCAAAGACCTCTATTTCCCCATCTCCCGTTAATAAGGCAGCAGCGTAAAATTGCACTTTTTCCACTGGCGTTTCAAAGGTAATCGTTCCCGTTCTATCATTAGCTATATGCCAGGCAAAATATGTTGGATATAATTCTAAGGTGTGATTTAATGCAATAAAAGGAACAAATAAGCGAGAGCCTCCCGTGAAAGTGGCAGTAATTGGTGATATGCCTAAAGTAAAATTTGCTTGAATATCAGGATTATTTGTTACGTAAAAGAATCCATGAATATCATATCCATTTGCTCCAAAATCATAAAATACTGTATTGTTGGATGATCCTTCCTTGAGGGTAAATCCAAGATCATCGAGAGCAAATTGCCCAGTAATGTTTTTAATTAAAATATGTCTTATACCGTATGTAATATTAAGGTCTGAGGTGTCTTGAGGATCCCCGCTAAATGCTATAAAACTTAGTAAGTTTGGGTTCGCACTAGGACTGATGTTCTTAGGAAGACCTTTCACCAATCCATTTGGATGCGGGAAATAAGACGGATTTGTTTTAACCTCGATCCTACCCATGCCATTTGTCTCAGCTGCATAGAACTCTAAAAGATTTATTCCTCTTTCAAACCGGATTATCCCTTGTTGCCCAGGAATTACCACTAATGACCTAGTCCCAGAATGATGAAGCTCAGGATTGCCCGTAGACTCGATTCTAAAATTGATAAACCTAACCATGTTCGGTGATTCACCTATAATAAAATCACCTTCACCGTAGACATCCTCAAAATCAATGAATGTATCAAGATCTTGAGGGAGCGCAGAAAGCAATATTGGTAATCCAGTAAATACCAATAAGACCGTGAATTGATCTTTAATATTCAAGCTATTATCAACTAACGAAATTTGTGATGTGCAATTGCCACTCTAAGACAATATCTGATCATCATTATTCAATCGTCACGTCTTTTGCATCCTCGTTAACAAAAGTACCGCTGATGTTTTGTGTGGCTTGATTTACCTGTTACTATTAAAAGTTCACAGGTATATGGCTGAAAGTGAATTGCTGATAGACATGGGCATAGGTTGGCCTGCCCCGTTTCATCGGTGGTTCGAATTTCCATTCTTTAACGGCAGCTAAGGCGGAAATGGAAAACTCATCATTGGTGGCCATCTTTATCCCCGGCGCTTTCACATTACCCGTCGGATCGATGAAAAACTCCACAATAACTCTACCACTCTTCTCTGCTTTTTTCATGTTTTCTGGAAAAACGGGTAATACACTATTTAGCAGTCTGGGTTCTCGGTCCAACTGTCCCAGGTTACTGATACTGTCGAAGAACAGGTTGTCTCTTCCAGTTCTCAGTATTGCTTCATCTATGATTTTGATATCGTCACTACTGATACCGATATGTTCAAAGTTCACTTCTACTTTTACCCGACTGGTATGCGGTGTTCCCTCCACGAGCAGAGGATTAAATTGCCATTTCTTTATCGCTTCAACAGCTGCTTTGCCAAATTCAGTATGGGAAGCAGCAGAGACGACAAAATCCCGCGACTGTCCCCTCTCATCGACTATCAGAACAACGTTAGCAAAGCCACTGTTTATCCCCATATGGAGAACCGACTCGGGAAAAACAGGTCTTACCTTATTAAATATCTCTAATTTAGAATAAAACTGCTTATCATCCTCTGCCTGATTCTTTTTATATGACCGGGTATACGTTTGAGAGGGTTGATTATTTTTCCTATCACTTACGGTTTGTGCAACCTGCAAGGGGCTGAATATTTTATTAAGCGTTGATACCGTGGACTTCCCAAGAAAAGGATCTGTTTCTAATTTGGATAAAGGTTTCAATGCTTCCAGGTCTTTCGTCTCAGGATCTACCGACTCATCCGAATGGTATAAAGTTGCGTTTCCAGCTCTAACAGAATTAAATGGAGTTATAAATCTCTCCCCTTCATTACTTGAGTTTAAATTGATAGTGTAGGCGTTCTGTTCATTAGCATTGAATTCATCAGGCGCAGCAGCGTATTCGTGTTTTGAGTGGATTTCACTTTCAGGGATTTCGCCCGTGGCATTGATATCTTTTTCTAAACGATCCTCTTCCTGAGTGCTTGACGCTTCCAAATGGGCCAGGAATCCACTCGCCGAGGTTGCGAGGATAAGAAAGAACACCACTGCTATTACAATCAGCCGGTAATAGAGCCCGTCGAAGAATCCGTTACCATGGAAGCTCATTATAGACTTTAAACGACTGCCCATTCGCGCGCTGCTCATGCCGGATAGCCCCGGAATTTTTAAGCCAGTACAAAAATGGGAAACCCGGATTATAGCTTTAGCATAATTCCTACTATCCTTGGATTGGTTCAAAACCTCCTCATCACAGGATTTTTCACTCTCCAAGGTCAGCCGCTGATTCAACCACCAGATCAGGGGATTAAACCAGAACGCACAGAAAAACAGCATCTGTATAAATCGCCAGAGATTGTCACGCCGCTTGATATGAATCAGCTCATGCAAGAGAACAGCTTCGAGTTCCTTAGCGCTCAGCTCTTGAACGAGGTTCGCAGGAAAGATCAACCTGGGTGATACTATTCCAATGACGCTGGGTTCTATATTAGTGTCTGCATAATAACTGCTGATCTGTTTTTTGATTCCGATTTTATCCTTCAACTGGATTATCTTCTCATTCAGTGAGCCGTTTATTGACTTGATTCTCGATTTTAATTCCAGGCGAAATTGATAGAGTCGATACTGCCATACGCAGAAGATAAGAAGTGAGCCCAGTATCCAGATAACACCCAGGATGTTTAAGAATGAAATACCGGAGTATGACACCGCTCCCGTCAACGCCCCGGAATTTCCAACAAGTGTTTCCGTTTCATTAAAGGGAATCAGGGGATCAGATAAGTGAGCATTAACGGGCAGAATTATCGATTCTATATTAAATGCTTCGGTCGTAGAGAGAAAAGACGGCCATATCTTTTTAAACGCCAGGAAAATGAGTGAAGATGGAAGGGCAAATTTGATAAGCCCCACCCATCCGATCATATACCTGGTACTTGCAGGTGCTTTCCATAATAGCGTTATAACTAACAATATGAATATGCCAAATAACGTGGACTGCCAGAGGTGGTTTCCGGTCTCGACCCAAAACGAGAAAGACGGTTTACTGATGATACTTAAGGTGTTCATTTTCTCCCTTTCTTTGAAGTCTCTTTAATTACAGTTTCCATATCCTTCAGATCCTTCAAGGTGATCTGTTCCGATTCAATCAGATGAGACATAATGAGCCTCGATGAACCCCTGAGTATATTCGTCAGATCCTCAATAAAATTACTGATCGCGGATTTACGACTGATTATAGGCTGGAAGATGTGCGCGTTGCCTATTTTTTTGACGCGTTCGACCGCCCCTTTTTCTTCCAGGCGGTAGACGATGGTCTGGACCGTGGTGTACTCCGGTCGCTTCTGCTTAGGCAAACTCTCCTGAATCTCTCGTATCGAGGCGCTTTCCAATCTCCAGAGCGGCTCCATCACCTCCAATTCCAGCCGCGTTAATCGGTTACTCTTTGTTCTTTTCATATAATTTTATTTTAAGTTTTTCACAAAACTATGGATTTAGTATAAAAAACTACAAATTTAGTAAATAGCAAGTAAAAAGCTCACATTTTATTAAAAAATTCAGGTAATTATACTATAAAACATAATCTATTGTATTGTGTGTTATTACGTTAACGTACATTAAGAGGAGGGTTTAAAATTTTTGATTATTTGATAAACAGCTACAGAGCTATTTTGTAAAACGTGATGCAACAATATCGCTAACCTATTTGTGGCAAAGTGGAACTTAAGGAAAAGTTTATAGCTTATATAGATATTCCAAGTTTTAAGAGTTTGGTAGATGCTGCAGAAAACGCCAAGAGATGTCCTTGCATGACCAGTTAGAGTTGAAGGAGACTGGGTGACCTGCTCCCATTTACTGGACCAGGCCCAGTGTTGGGACTTGCAGATTAGTCCCTCTCAAGACAGTGCCATCGCAATTGGTACCCGGCAGGTCATAGTCACTGCCGTTGCCAGTGTTGAGATCAACAGGGCCCAATTGAACCTTCTGGATTGATGCTCTGGTAGCTTGAGAGGTTCGCGCTGTAAAGAATTGACCCAGGCTTCCCTGTAACCTCTATTCTTTCATCAAAACGCGTATGCAGTGTTCTCATGCTGCCGTATTCTCTTAGGAATACCGAAAGACACTGCATCGTCATAGGGCATGCGTAGCGAAGTCTAGAAACAGCAACCAGGACATCATTCGAACAATAGATCCACGGTCAGTGTATATTCCATGAATACATTCCGGAGATGTCTTTCCGAGAGAAACTCGTGCGAGAGGAAACAGGGTAACCTCGGAGCTGACCAATCTCTGCTGGAGTCTGACATACTGCATTAGCGAGGATTACGGGCAGGCAAGCATACTCATTGCTCGCAGTTGTGAGCAGCATCTTCGTTTGAGTACGCACAGCTTCATGCTCAGATCCGGGCAACTTGTTCTAATACAAATACCACGCCAGCGACAAAGGAGGAGATTACATTTAAGGTGGGTGGGGAGCCTTCACAAATCGAAATACCAGGGTTGCGAGCCGTTTATAAGCGATTTGCTTGGGCTGCTAGCACGCGTTCACTCGCATCTACTGACGAATCTAAATATAGATGCTAATACAGGGAGGGGATAAAATTGTTATTTAAATACGGGAAGGTATTAAATAAGAAGAATCCTCAAACCATCAGTTAAATAACGCATTTTAAACTGTAACCCGAACAACTTATCTGAAACCTGAGTTTCTGTGAATCTGCTTCATCGGGAAATCTGGAGATGCCATTACAGGTACCGTTGCGATTAAACTTACCTTTACCGAGCGTATAAATTTGTTGTTTTTTATCACAAGGGACACTTAATTGATATTATTAAATCCACTCAAAATTCTTGTCCGATTCCTGGCTGAACCTCACCAGAAAAATATGATTCCTGCCTATTCCTGCCAGACATTTTGAGGCAACGCCAGGAAATCAAAGGAAACCATAAGTTATTTTTGAATCACTATTTAAGTGTAAATTATTATTAATAAACAGTTTCTGTAGCGTTACTATGTCCCGTTCATAGTCGGTTTCATCGAGTCGTTTCACAACCGCTTACGCGATGAGTGTTTGAACCGTGAAGTGTTGCTCAGCGTGGCTGAAGCGCAAGTGCTAATAGAACAATGGCGTCAGACCTATAACAATGAACATCCCCACAGTCGATTAGGCTTTAAAAGCCCACAAGAGTTTGTCACATTCCTTTCCGCTCTTGGCCGCGTTCGGGCTACGCCCTCACTGCGCCAAGATCTCTCATATACATCAATCCTAAAACCATTAACACCCGGTAGTTCTCTCACTTAAAATTTGGTACGAAATACGGGGTCCGATCAATATCGCTCAATTTCACCACGTTGATCCAGTAGACTTTTGAGCGGCGCTTCCAAAGTGAAATGAAGCAATTCATCTGACTCAAACAGATTCGCATTCGATGATAGCGTTAGTGATGCATATAAAATTGTCGTAAGTAAAATGACTTTTATTTTCATAGATCTGAAGTGAAGATTAATTAATAACACGGGTTGCACTTATTTGTTTTCTCTAAAATCAATTCTTGAAATCCAATATATCCGATAGGGTGTATGAAAAACTACAGCAAGTTTTTTCTGCCATTGGGTTCGAATCCAGGTAACAGGTTTACCTTGTGACACTGATGATTGATGAAAGCCTGGTCTCATTAAGTAATATTATGGATTTTTTTTGGATATTCATAAAAATCCACAATACCTATACCTTCTGATACTTCTTCCCAATTAAGTATTTCAAAGCTTACGCTGACAACGCCGCATGTGGGTATATTTTCAATAGGATGATGAGTGAGAAACAGGGTCAGTTGTGTAATTGCGGGGTTATGCCCAATGAGTATAACGGTTTCGTATCTATTCTCAATCTGCTGTATTATGGTGATAAGGGTTACATGACCGGCCCCATATATTTCTTCGCGATCAATGATTTTATTAATCGGAAAACCGAGTTTCCGAGAAATGATGTTGGCTGTTTTAATGGCCCTCCGGGCCGGGCTGGAAAGGATAAGATCAGGCTTAATCGCTTGCTGCTTCAAATGTTCACCCATCAGGGGGGCGTCTCGTTTCCCGCGTTTATTTAACGGTCTGTCATAATCGGCTAATGCATGATTTTTCCAGCTCGATTTAGCATGTCTGATTAATATTAAATTTTTCATACAATCCATACATAAGAAGCCACTAATATAGTGTATGTTAATGTGAAAGCGATGGTGGAAAGTCAATTTCGCTCACGGATTAACCAGGTAATGATATATTCCAGGATACTGAAGCACCAAATAAAAAAGACAAAAAACAAATAAATTCCAGAAAATGAATTTTCAATCAACCAAACATTTAATTGTTTTCGTTTTTGAATTTTAGAAATTGAAAATTGGATGTTATTTGGGATTTGTGTATTGCGATTTGATAATTTAATGACTACCCCCCTCGACCCACGACACTCTCTCTTTGAAGCACCAAATAACAAATGACAAAACACAAATAAATTCCAATATTGAAAATTCAAAATCTCAAATCTGAGTAAAGGTTATCCAGTTCTCAAAACAAATAAAGTATACCTTTTGGTAATTTAAAAATTGAAAACTGAATATTTTTTGAAATTTGTGTTTTGATCATTTTCGAGCAGCCCGCTCCACCTATCTGCTTAACACTGCTACTGCTTTCCACCGTTTACAGATTACTGACTACTGATCTTAGCTCCTGGGAACGTTATAATAGTTCATTCAATCATATCCACTTTTTTTATTGTGGATAATTCTTTTTTTTGACCATTACGAAGGACGGTTACGAATATTTCCCCCCCCGCTTCCAAAGTGTTTAATTTTTCGACAATCGCGGTCATATTTATTTCGTCGACCTTTAAACCCATTACTTCAAGAACAATATCACCGCCGATAAGTAATTCCTCTCCATCAATAATTGAGCGCAGGGTACCGGGGCGTAATCCCATTCGCGACGCAGGGGAATCGTCGGCAACCCGCTGAATGAGCAGTGCTTTGGACTGAGGAACATTCAGGGCTTGGGCGAGCTCACCTTGCAGCCGATATGATTCAGCCCCACTCCAGAATGATTTACTTTTTAATAATAGATCCGAAACTAAGTTCAAAGTAACAGCAAAACCAATACCCTCAAAACCACCCGAATTGGACAGTAAATAACTAACGATACCGATTACTTCACCTTGTGTGTTAAACATGGGTCCTCCAGAATTTCCCATATTGACCGCAGCGTCAGTTTGTAAATATTCCAGGTCCACCATATAGCCAGATATTCGATTGGGAATGCGCCGAGCACTGATATGACCAACCGTCAAGGTGTGGGTAGCTCCGTAGGGTGCGCCTACAATAAATATTTCCTCCCCTATATTCACTTCATCTGAATCGCCCAATTCAGCTACAGAAGGCACACGTGGAAGATATTCCATTTGCAAGAGAGCAACATCGGCTTGGGTATTTGAAGATACAACGTAAGCAGGACTTTTTTGACCATTAAGCAATTCAATAGTAATCTCATTAGCGGTTTGAACCACATGAGAAGCAGTTACAACCTTCCCGTCACCGGAAATTATTACACCAGAGCCCATTCCCTTATAGGTAGCCATGAGGCGTTCCCTGGTTGGTGTGGATTTTTTCTCGTTAGTTTTGATTACGACGACGTTGTGCTTAATTTCATGAAAAATTTCATGAATTTCTTTTGCCGATAAAGTTAATGAGCTTAAGGTTATAAATAGTGCTAACCCTGAATATAATTTAAACATAACTTTGAAATTTGCTGTGATTTTTTCTCATTGTAACTGTTCGAGTGACATAGTAAGCACAAAATACTTTATTTCAATAGACTTGATAATTATAAGCCCTGTTAATCGTATGCAAGAATGCTTTGGAATGATTTCACGTGACTATAATAAATGAAAATTCTTCAGGGTATAAAACTATTCATTAATATTATACCTTCTAGCATTGCTTTCTTTATAGATCAAGTAGTGATCAGTGGAAGAGGATTCTGCGTTCAGGGTTCAGGGAAAATGCCGATAGTTAGATGTGATAGTAAACAGTAAATAAGGGATCGTGTGTCGAAGAAAAGAGATGAATGCATATAAGCGCTTTGAAGATTTGAGCGTTTACCAGAAACTTTGCCAACTGCATATAAGGGTCTGTGATCTAACTCACATGTGGCCCGCTGAGGAGAAGTATGAACTTGGATCCCAAGCGAGACTCTCTTCAAACAGTGTAGCTGCTCAAATGGCTGAGAAATATGACGATCGGCATATTAGAAATAAGATCGAGGGAGTAAATAGAAGTCGAGGCGAAGCGGCCGAAACTGTGCACTACTTATATATGGCCCACCTGAAAGAATATGAAAGTAGAGTTACATATGAAGATTATAGCCAACGCTATCATGAATGCATCCGGATGTTGAATGGATTGGAATGAACTTTGGAGAAGCAATTACCCGAACAAGATCATCGCTGGCCGGAAGTCGCGCGAGGAGACGAAGAACGGTACGACGGCTTCCCTGAACCCCGAACCCTCTTCTCCCGAACCCCGCCTATCCTGAGCGTAGGCGAAGGGAACCCCACCTGCCCTGAGCTTGATGAAATCCCTGAGCCAAGTTGAAGGTTAAACAGGTTGTCTGTAGAAGCTTGGAAGAACAGAATACTGGAAAAATGGATGGTTGGGATTTCCTTTCGGCATTTATTATTGACCCATATTTTATGATAATCTACCTAAATGGGAAAAACTGAAATAAAATTAATGATGAAAAACAGAATTGTCTTTATTGGTCTAATTACAGCCATTTTTACCCTTAATTGTGAAGCGCAGGTTAGTAAATTTAATTATAAACTCGGTACGGATTTTTCCGCTTACAAGACATACGCATGGCACCCTAAAATGGATGGTGTTTTCGATGGAACCGTGGACACGGATTTTCGTGATCCGGAAAATATTCAGCGTGTTAAAAAGGCGGTAGAAAAAGAATTGGTGAAAAAAAATTGCCAGCAAGTCGATCGTAATGAAGCTGATCTCCACATTGCCTATAGCGGAAATCTGGAAAAAATAGTTACCTGGGGTCGTAAAGATGATAGAATCTATCTTTTCGAGGATACCCAAAACGCTAAAGGCACACTTTTTGTCGATATTATTGACGCAAATCATGACGAACTATTATGGCGTGGCTGGATAACCGATACCGTTGGTCTAGAGGTTAAAAAAAAGAAAATTATAAAGACGGTATCTAAAATTCTGAAGAATTACCCCCCGAAGGTGAAGTGAACCCTTCGTCTCCTCCCAGGGGAGGCAGTGAGAGTGGTTTCAGGGTTAAGGGTTCAGGTATCAGTGAACGGTGAACAGTGGATTGTGAAAAAAATCGGGGTTCACTGTTAAGTGTCGGTAGGAGTTGACGATATCTAAAAGTGAACAGTTAGAGGAGAAAACAGATTGTAGAGAGAAATCCACACGCTGCTAATTTCAGAGAACTGATAGTTTATCAGAAGGCAAAAGTTGTATCTGAGGAGATCTTCATCATCTCAAAACAATTTCCTAAGGAAGAAACCTATTCTCTTACGAACCAGGTGCGACGGTCATCCAGATCGATTGGTGCCCAGATTGCGGAGGCATGGGGAAAACGACGCTACGAAAAACACTTTGTAAGCAAAATTACAGATGCAGATGCCGAACAATATGAAACGCAGCACTGGATCGAGATGGCAGTAAATTGTGGGTATTTACGCGAAGATAATGCGAACGAGTTATGTGACAAGCTATCCAAAATAGGACGCATGCTAAATAGCATGATAGTTAAATCCGCATCCTTCTGTGATAAGATCCCAATTGTTATCAGAGAAGATGCCACTGAATTTTTCACATAATAAAGAGATATCTATTTATCTACTGTTCACCGTTTACTGTTCACCGTTCACTTTCCACCGCCCCGCCTGCCCTGGGCTAAGTCGAAGGAGCTCCCGACAACCTTCCTCACTTATTAATCCGGGCTTTACCAATAAACTTTTTAATACCTTTAACCGAACCTTTAGCAGCATTGCCAACTTTATCAGTTACATCAAAACCTACTCCCACCGCCAACCCTGGCACATCTCGCACCTTGAGTTCGACATTAATAGTTACCTTACTTAGTATTTCTTTTACCAGCTCATCAGAAGTAATTCCTCCCGATTCCTTCCCCATATCGTGGAATTCAATTCTCGGGACGGGAATGGTCATGTTTCTTGTTGGCATAATAATTTCGACACTGCCTCCCTCCAAAATGAATTCTGTGATTTCAAATCTTACCAACTCCTCCTTATTATTTTCGCGCCGCTTTACCACTTCATTTACATTATTACGCAATTGGGTGAGGTTATTTCCCTTGGATGAATTTTCCAAAACGATTTGGGGTTCGCTGATGTATATTCTTTCGATGAGAAAGCGTTCAGAGAACAGAGAAAGCAGTTCTATATCGACTTCAACTTCTCCCAGGTAGAAAGCTTTATCGGATTTAAAACCTTTGGGGTTGCCAATAAAAAAGCCTTTCAATGCCCCGTGCCCATCAAGAGGGGAAATATTGACTTCATCTAATCGAATTTCTGTCCGGGTTAGTGTTGACCCGATCGTTTCGACCCCGGCATGAATAACCTTGTCCATCGTAAACGCCAGGACAAATAAAAGCGTCACAATGAGGGCGAGGATGGTAACCAATCCAATTTTAATTAGCCGTACCATTGTTTATCAGTAATCTGTAGATGCCGAGAGTTAAATGATTCTCATTTATTTAGCGTACTCTTTCAATCTTCTAATTATCCACTTTTCGCAAATCACAGCTTTTCCCCGCTCCCGTATAGAAAATGCGTATCCGTTCTTTTTACTGATATCTGCCAACCGATTTCTTTGAGACGAGCGGTAAGTTCTTCGGGTTGGAAGAAGATCTTGATAATCTGGAATTCACGACCGTTATTGAGGTAACGAACAGATATATTATCGTCCTTCTGATTCAGGCTGTGGTTTTTTGCCCCTGCTGTCGGTGCCCCTAAAGTGTCAGCAAAAAAAACGCGTCCACCCGGTTTGAGTGATGATCGCACCACGTCCCAGAATTCAGAGAAACGTCCCGGGGGGACATGTGATAACCAAAAACTGAAAAATATTGCATCGTAAAGTTTGTCTGGTCGCCACTGGAATATATCTGAAATAACGTAATTAACTTTTTTACTTTGTACTTTATTGCGATTTAATGTTACTACTTCTTCAGACGAATCGACGGCAGTGATATTATCAGCAAAAATAACAAGAAGTTCCGTCCCCCAGCCGGTGCCGCAAGCAAATTCCAGGACATTTCCGATAGGATTAAAAAGTCTGATTTGCTCACGCACTTCATCTAATTCTGAGAAAAATTTTTGATTTGAATCCGGTCCGCGATCGTACCGTCCTTTTCGAAGAAGCCAATCGTCGTACTCCCCGGCACGTGCCTGGTAGTAGGTGATCTGTTCTTCAAATATCTCCTTGTCGTCTGCAGTTGGCATCTGAACAGGTCTCGTTTCCCTTCCCAGGAAGATTACAGGTTTTCCAGTTCAATTTCCCCCGATATGATTTTCCCTACGGTTTCAACAAGAAAACGATGCTCTCTATCGAGAACGCGCTTTGACAATGAATCAACGGTGTCGTCATCTGTTACGGGGATAGTGGTCTGGGCGATGATCGGTCCGGTGTCATATTCTTCGTCAATAATATGAATAGTAACGCCGGTCTCCTTTTCCCCGGCTTTCAAGACCGCTTCGTGAACGCGGGAACCGTACATCCCCTTGCCGCCATACTTGGGGAGCAAGGCCGGGTGAATATTTATTATTCTCCCTTTGTAATCTTTAAGGATTTTCTCTCCTATTTTTTTCATATACCCGGCGAGTATAATGAGCTGGACTTCATGCTGTCGCAGAGCGTTGAGCATTGCGTTATCGAGAGTTTCAGGTGAGGCATGGGTCCTGGCATTGAGGACGGAGTAGGGGATTTGCTCTTTCTTTGCCCGCGCGACTGCACCGGAATCGCCGTTGTTACTGATAACAAGAGCGGGATTTGCTTTAATCTCACCTGACCTGCAGGCATCAATTATCGCCTGCATGTTACTGCCATTGTGTGATGCAAAAAAACCGAGATTCATGAGGTTTATTATCCCTGTATTAGTTGTATTACCGCTCAAGGTCCAGCATTGATCAACCTGATGGATGGTGGAATACAGTTTTCCCTGCGTGTTTGAATGAACCTTTATTGGAGAAGCGTGCTGGGGATCAAGCAATAATTTAAGTCTGCGTTTGCCACGTCGTCTTCGTCCTACCCAAAAATTCGTTGCGGCCATGATCAACCGTCGTCCCGTCCCGCAATGGCGGGAGGACTATGTCGGACAAACAGCCCACTCCATTTGCTTTACTGCATCTGCTTTGGCAGCCACTCGAACCACCTGGCATGCCCGTGTACATTAGCGATGGGTTCATCAAATTTTTCTCCCTGATGATAATAAGTTAAATGTAAATGGGGCATTATATTATTATGGAGATGATAAATGTCTCTCTGAGTACTGTGTTCTGTAATTAAATCAAATAGCTTTTCCTTTGTCTCCCGTGAAAATTGATTCGCTACATGGGTATGATAAATACAGAGAGCCGTATTTTCCGGGACTTCGTTTATTATTTCTGAAAGCCGTTCAACAGCGTCACCGGTGAATAATCGGGGTGGGTGTTCAGTGACAATTGCTTTCGCGGCCGCCAACAGCCTTACGCGCTCTTTTTCCTCCGGCCAGATTAACGCTCTTAACCACAAGTACTGATCATCATCGTTTAAGTTGATAACATTCAGATCAACACCAAAACGCGAAACCACAGGAGGGGTCTGTTGGAGGAAATCCGGTTTATTTTCTCCACGAACGGTTGAAGTGATTTTAACCGTGGATACCTTGTTTCCATATATTTTACCGTCACCATAGGAGTAAGCATAATAGTCCCATAACAAATTTAATCCCGCGCTGGGGCCGATTTCAATAAGGGAGAGCGGGGTTTCCTGCGCGTGTTTATAGATGCGGCAAAATGAAGGGAATAAGTAAGCGCATCTTTTAATCACGTTGGTTTGAACAAGCCGGGTTTTGAGAAGCTCTGTCATCTCATCGAGATGCTCCCGGCAGAAGGCAAGAAAGTGGGGATAACAGTCTTCCCGAGGTTCTGTTGCTTCCGTCATACTGGGATAATAGGCGGCTAACGCAGAGGAGGGTGATTGCAAAAGCAAGTAGTGAACTGCGGCAAACAATATATTGGGGACAGGTTGCCCCTTTTGCGCATTCGATGCCAATGCTAGCATTTCGGGGTCCTCCGCAATTGCCAGTGACAATTGTTCATATAACGGTGAAGCGTCCCGTGTTTCACTTTCAGCAAAGGCTCGAAATCTATCTGCGATATTTTTCAAAACGGAATTGAATTAAGGTGAGTGGGTTTTATTTATAGTAGTGGCCGCGAATTGTATGTTTGTTAATCAGGGATAAAGAAGCGTGCTGGGGACAGCCCTCTCCACCATTTATTATTTTTTGCAATGTATAGGTGGAACTCGGTGTCCCTACCGCGTTATCGGGTAATTTATATCTAAAAAATCATTGCGCGATTATACCAGCCGTCATCCGAATTAATTCGTTACGGCATGACAGTCATCGCGTGGTCCTCCAATTACCAGTCTTGCCAGGCTTAAACCCGTGTCGAGTCGTCAATAGGCTCGTAGCCAATCAACTCTCGGGCGTGTTCAATATCCCAGCGCATGCCGGTGTTGTTTGACATGCCGTTGATGACCGCAAACTTGATCGCCGGATCAGCATTGATGCAACGTTCCATAAGCTGACAAAGGTCGGGATTTGAAAGCCACATAAGGTGAAACCACGATTCGCGATCCGGGGGTAAGTCGTTTAATCGATTTTCACCTCTCTGGACCCAGCCAATACGAACGGCGATGAACGAGAACCCATGGGCATCGGAAAAACATTTACCCATACGTTCGCCCATTAACTTGGCCGAACCGTAGGGTGTGCTGTCGTAAGACTGTTCGTTGTTGACGTAATGTGTTCCCGGTAGCGGTGGAATGTCAGTGGTAATTTTATTTGGTGTGGGAACGTCTTTATAGCCGCCCATGGCGTGATTGGAACTGGCGTAGATGACACGCTTAACACCACCCTTTGCCGCTGCCGATAAAAGATTGACTACCGCATCGATATTCGAACCTACGACACTCGCCCAACTTTGATGGGCCGTGGGGTTGGCAGCCATATGCACGACGGTATCGACATCCTGGAAGTGTTTAGACCAGGATTCGTTCCATTCGCTCATATCTGCCTGTTTGATCTCATTATCCCCACGAGGGTCAATATCGAGGAGGCGCAAATTATAGCGACCCTGCAAATGCTGCCTCAGCTTGTTCCCGATATTGCCCGCTGCACCGGTGATGAGTACTGTCTTCGTGGTGCTCATTTATGTGATAGGTGGGTTCAGGGTTCAGGGTTCAGGTTCAGGGTTCAGGGTTCAGGGTTCAGGGTTCAGGGTTCAGGGTTCAGGGTTCAGGGTTCAGGGTTCAGGGTTCAGGGTTCAGGGTTCAGGGTTCAGGGATTTTTTTTCTAACACTTAAAACTTAACACCGCCACTGCATTTTCACCGTTCACTGTTTACTGTTCACATCTTTCCCGACACCAGACGCCTTCTCCCTACTCTTCACTTCTTTCCCGAACCCTAATTCTTCTCCCCACTGTTCACTGGACAACCGGCTTACACTTTAACACCACTGCCTACGGTTGCAGGGGCGGGGTCTTCAACAGGTTGCTGCAATGCCGCGATTATGCAATCCGGGCTCATGGGCAAAGCATACAATCGTTTGCCTATGGCATGGTAAATAGCATTTGCGATGGCTGCCAAGGGGGGGACAATGGGTACTTCACCGACACCACGAATTCCGTGCGGGCTATTCGGATTGGGGACTTCTACTAAAATAGTTTCGATCATGGGAAGGTCCAGTGCGGTCGGCATGCGATAATCGAGAAAACTGGTGTTAGCAATGGAACACGCATCATTGTAGAAGAAACCCTCATTGAGAGCCCAACCGATACCCTGAACGACACCACCTTGAATCTGTCCTTCCACATAGCTGGGATGAATGGCGGTGCCGGCATCCTGGACTGCAGTGTAGCGCAGGATTTCAACCTTTCCGGTTTCCGGATCGACTTCGACATCGACGATATGGGTTGCATAAGCGTTGCCCGGGCCGCTCGCATTAATGGTCCCACTCCCGGTAATCGGCCCTCCGGTACTACCCTGTTCAGCAGCAACTTCTTTAAAGGTAAGATGTTTGCTCGAGTCCGAATTGCAAATGAAGTTACCATCCTTAAATTCCACATCATCTTTCTCTACCTCAAGTTGATCAGCGGCGCGTCGACACATCTCCTTTATAACATCCTGGGCCGCGAGGTGACAGGCATGTCCGGTAGCATAGGTGACGCGGCTGCCACCGGTGCCATCAGTATAAGCTATGGAATCGGTATCGGCGACCATGGGGTTGACATCTTCAACTTTCAAACCCAGTTCTTCAGCGACGATCATGGCCATGGAGGCACGCGTTCCCCCAATATCGACTGAACCTTCGAGAAGATTTACGGTCCCGTTGGTGCTTACATTAATCACGGCAGCAGACTGACCGCCGCCATTAATCCAAAAACCTGAAGCCACACCGCGTCCACGATACGGACCTTCCAGTTTACTTTTATAGTGGTCCGATTGGAAGGCTGCATCAACCGTTTCTTCACACCCAATTTTCCCAAAGACCACCCCATCTACCCGGCGGTCCCCCTCTTTTGCTGCGTTCATGCGACGGAATTCCAGGGGATCAAGATTTAGTTTTTCCGCGATTTCATCGAGAACCGTTTCCGAGGCAAAAGCGGCATTGGGTGCACCCGGTGCTCGGTATGCTTGTGATTTCGGTTTATTATTCACTACGTCGTAGGCGTCGATATGGGTATTTTCGATATTGTAGGGAGAGAAAATACACATGACTCCAGCGCCCACCGCCGATCCGGGGTAGGCACCCGCTTCAAAAGCCAGGTAAGCCTCTGCTGCAGTAATCTTACCCTCCTTGGTGGCCCCCATTTTCACGCGGATATAAGATCCGGGTGCCGGTCCTGAACCTTCGAAAACTTCAGTGCGCGACATCACCATTTTAACGGGATGGCCTGTCTTGTGGGACATAACTGCAGCAGCAGGTTCCATATAAATGGGGAATTTACCGCCAAAGCCGCCACCGATCTCACAGGGAATAACCTTTATTTTAGAGATCGGGACCTGCAATACATCAGCCAGCTGGGCACGAATTTGAAATGGCCCCTGGGTGCTCACCCAGACAGTTACACTCCCATCCTTTTTCCAATGGACGGTCGTATTATGAGGCTCAATATAACCTTGATGAACGGTTGCGGTATTATACTCGCGCTCAATGACGATGTCGGCTTCAGAATACCCCTTCTCTATATCTCCCAGTTTAAACTGGTTATGCGTGGCGATATTGCTGTGAATGCCTGTGTCTTCACCCAGAGCTTGCATCGTTCTCTTTTCGTCCAGCAGGGGGGCGCCCTCTTTCATCGCTTCGCGCACATCTATCACTGCGGGTAGCGGTTCGTATTCGACTTCAATCAGGTCCAGGGCTTCTTCCGCAATATGCGGACTGGTGGCGGCTACGGCCGCAACAGCATGTCCCGTGTAAAGAACTTTATCTGAAGCCAGGGAATTGCTGGCGATTTCTCGGATGTCCACGACTGTTTCGCCGATACTGGAGACTTTGCTCACGGTCTCTACGAGGTCATCGGCAGTAGCCACGGCACGCACTCCCGGCAGTTTCATGGCTTTACTCGTATCAATTGATAATATACGCGCGTGAGCGTGAGGGCTTCGTTTTACCTTTCCATAAAGCAGGTCCGGGATACGCACATCCGCTCCGTAGATGGCCCGGCCCGTCACTTTATCCCAACCATCGTGTCGGATTGGACGAGAACCAATTACATTGTATTTTCCATTACTTTTTCCGTTACCCGAAAAATCCTGTGTCATTTCTATTTTCTCCTTTATACGGCGTTATATCTAAAATGAGTGCTATATATCTATATTTTCATTCTTATATATAAGGAAGAGTGTAATTACCATCTTATTTCCCCGTTGCTGGCAAGTCTGGGATACTCCAAATTTAATCAGGGTTTTTTTCATCCGAGAAGTGATTCAAGAGTATTAATGGGTCATTCCTTCCACATGGATGGTAACTGTTAATTCAGGATCAACTTTCAGGACTAAAACTTTAACGATCGGCAAGTCCCAATCAAGGTGGTCAATTATCGTGCTCCCATCAATTGTCCATTGGGGCCCCTCAGTATGAACATTAATGGGAAAAGATATATCTTTTTCTATGCCATGAAGCGTTAACTTGCCTTCCGCAATGATTTTTTCTCCCAGTTCGTGGATTTTTGCTAAAACGAAAGTAGCGGTTGGAAATTTATGGTGCTCCTCCCATTTGAGCATAGCCTTGTCCCGGGCTTTCTTGCCTGTTTTAAGATCCTCAAAGTCGAAACTGAATTCCGTGTTTAGAATTTTTGCACTTTCAGTGTCGACCATGATTTTTAAATCATAATTTTCTAAACTGGCTACAAATGAATGAGCGGTAACATTAACTGCGACTTCCACCTTAGAATTCGCTTTTTCAATTTGCAACAGTTGCTCTTCGCCATAAAGCGAGAACACGGTGGTAAAAAGAGTAATGATACCTATTAACTTTTTCATAAGTATTATCGTAAATCAGTTCAACTAATTGCTAATAATACAGCACTTGCTGGCTAATTGACGAAATTGGCGTAAAATTCATTATTATCTTAATAGCTTTAAATAGAAATTCATTGACCCAATCTAATCGATTCCTGTCTAATCGCTAGCTCAATTTCGCATTTCAAAAACATGATACATGTCTAATAATCTGAGTGCATTATCTTTTCGGAAGGGACTGGAAAAGAATCTTTTCGAGAAAATGGTTGAGTCCTCCGAAAAAACCGGAACGGCGGTCTCCGACAATCTCAAAGATCTTGCTGATGAGTATTTGATGGGTGATGCGATAATGCTGGGCTCGGTCTCCTTTTACGATTTCCTGAAAAAGGAAAACGCGGGAAAAAAAGCATTCGTTTGTAATGGAACCGCCTGTATGACCGCGGGGACCCAGGATCAATTGACGGAGGATTTGAAGAAACATTTTAAGGAGGACGAAGTCGGTGAAATCTGTTGCTTGGGCCGTTGTCATGAAAATCGATCTTTTCAATACAAAGGAGTAAATTATTCCGGTAAAAGTGATGCGGATATAGACCGTATCATTGATGGAAACAAGGTGCCGTCACCGGACGAGTATCATGTGGGGTCCCGATTCGATACCCCCCTATTGCTGGCCGCATTTCCGGGGGTGGATGAATATTACAACCTGTTTAAAAAATTATTGGAGCGCGACCCCGTGTCACTTCTCGATGAGTTGAAAACTTCCAAGTTGCGGGGACGAGGGGGCGCAGGTTTCCCCGCGGGGATTAAATGGGATTCCTGTCGCCAGGCGAAAGGAGAACCGAAGTATATTGTTTGCAACGCTGACGAAGGTGATCCCGGTGCTTACATCGATCGGTATCTCATGGAAAAACAACCGCATTCAGTTTTATTTGGGATGATAGTGGCAGGTTATCTCGCAGGATCCAATGTCGGCATTCTTTACATAAGAGCGGAATACCCGGATTCAATTTCAATTATTGAGCAGTCTATAAAAGAACTGCAGGATAAAGCTTTGGTCGGAGAGAAAATATTAGGCAGTGATTTCTCGTTCCGCTTTAAGATAATAAAAGGCGCGGGCGCTTATATCTGTGGCGAAGAAACCGCGCTCCTTGCTTCCATTGAAGGGCGACGACCGGAAGTGGGAGTTCGCCCTCCATTTCCCACGGAACAAGGTCTTTTTGGAAAACCAACGATCGTCAATAATGTAGAAACCTTTTCCTGCATCCACTCTGTGTTTGCTCTCGGCGGTGAAGCTTTTTCGAAAATTGGAACGGAAGCATCGACCGGCCCCAAGCTCGTGTCGCTCGATGGTAAATTTAAAAAGCCCGGCCTCTACGAAGTGGAAATGGGAACACCATTTACGGTTGTTATTGATGAGATGGGCGGCGGTTTTCGTGTTCCGGTCAAAGCGGTTCAGGTAGGTGGCCCATTAGGGGGTATCGTTCCGGTTGAAAATTTTCAAGACCTCACCCTTGATTTTGAATCCTTTAAAGACAACGGATTTTTATTAGGTCATGGCAGTATCGTTTGCATTCCCGAGTCATTTCCCATGCTTCAATTTATCGAACACCTCTTTGAATTTACCGCGGCCGAATCTTGCGGAAAATGTTTTCCTTGTCGTTTAGGCTCAGTTAGAGGGCAGGAAATGGCGGAAAAGGCGCGTAAAGAGGATTATAAAATTGACCCGGAACTGATAATGGATTTATTGGATACGATGGAGCTAACTTCACTGTGTGCTCTGGGTGGAGGTGTTCCCCTGCCGATAAAAAACGCGCTTCACTATTTTGAAAAAGAGTTAAGGCCCCATTTAAAAACCCAAACAGTGGTGTCATGATCAAATCGGTCGAAAAATCTCAAATGGTATATATCGATGACCAGCCTCATGAAATTGAGGAAGGTGATACAATTTTATCACTCATCGATCGCCATAACGGGCGGGGGTTTGTCCCAACCCTTTGTGATGCTCCTCAATTAGAACCCTATGGCGCCTGCCGCGTATGTTCTGTAGAAATCGCACAATCGGCCGATGGGCCAAGGCGTGTCGTTGCAGCCTGTCATACCCCGTTAACGGCAGGTCTTCATATTTTCCCGGAAACAAAAAATATTCAAAGATTACGAAGGAACATCATTGAACTGGTTCTCACCGATCACCCCCTGGATTGCCTGACATGTGAGGTAAACGGCAATTGTGAACTACAGACAGTTGCCGCTAAAGTGGGCGTTCGCGATGTGCGCTATCCGGAGGGTAAAAACCATCTGGACCGGAAGAAAGATTTAAGTCATCCCTACATGACTTCGGACCTCTCCAAATGTATTAATTGCAATCGCTGTGTTCGAGCGTGTGATGAAGTTCAAGGCCAGTTCGTGCTCAGTATGCATGGCCGCGGTTTTGATAGCAGAATCATCAAAGGATTGGATTCTACATTTGAAGACTCGGACTGCGTATCGTGTGGGGCCTGCGCCCAAGCCTGTCCCACTTCGGCCATCTCCGATGTTTTTCAGTCCAAATCGATTGAAGCATCAGCGAAAACGCGAACAGTCTGCACCTATTGCGGGGTGGGGTGCAACCTGGATGTAGCAGTCAAAAATAACGAAGTTCATTCCATCCAGGCTCCGATTGACGCGGAAGTTAATCATGCGCACACATGCTTGAAAGGAAGATATGCGTTTAAATTTTATAATCATCCGGACCGTTTGAGAAATCCCCTCATAAAGCGCGATGGTAAATTTGAAGAAGCGTCGTGGGATGAAGCTTATGATACAATTGTTAATCGTTTCAAAGAAATTCGAGCCCGTTCGGGACCGGATGCGATAGCCGGCATTTCATCGGCGCGTTGCACAAATGAAGAAAACTACCTGATGCAGAAATTTATTCGTGCGGTGATTGGCACGAATAATATCGATTGCTGCGCCCGTGTCTGCCACGCCCCGACAGCCTGGGGGATGCAACAGAGTTTTGGTACCGGGGCGGCGACAAACTCGACTAATGATTTAGAGAAAACAGATTTAATTCTCCTCATTGGAGCCAACCCCACGCAGGGCCACCCCGTCACGGGCGCGAGAATTAAACAAAGGGTGATGAAGGGAGTTCCGATGATTGTCATCGATCCGCGTAAGATCGAACTGGTTCCCTATGCTAAGTACCACCTGCAACTGCGCCCGGGTACAAACATTGCCATGCTCAATATGTTTGCTTACTTCATTATCGAAACGGGCAACGTTGATGAAGAATTTGTCAAAGAGCGCTGTGAGGACTTTGAAACATTTCGCGAGAATATAAAAAAGCTCGATATCGACGAAATGGAACGTGTGACCGGAGTCGATCGCGAGCTCGTAAAGAAAGCGGCCATCGCCTATGCTTCAACCCCACGTGCCATGAGTTTTCACGGGCTGGGTGTCACCGAGCATTCCCAGGGAAGTAAAACTGTAATGCTCATTTCAAACATCGCGATGATGACCGGCAATATCGGACGTGAAGGAGTAGGGGTCAATCCCCTGCGGGGTCAGAATAATGTCCAGGGTGCCGCTGATATGGGAGTGCAGCCTCACCAGGGAGCTGGCTACCTCAATGTAACGCTACCGGAAATCCACGAGCAATATGAGAAGGCCTATGGAGCCAATCTTTCGAACAAGATAGGTTACAAGATTCCCCAGATGTTTGAAGCGGCAGTGGATAAAGATCTAAAAGCGCTCTGGATAATTGGCGAAGATGTCGTTCAGACTGATCCCAATTCCGCGGAAGTGCGTAAAGCCATGGAGAGCCTGGAATTTCTCGTCGTCCAGGAAATTTTCATGACAGAAACCGCCCATTATGCGGATGTCATATTACCGGCTACCTCATTTCTTGAAAAAAGCGGAACCTTTACTAATGCCGAGCGCCGTGTTCAGCGCGTCAACCGGGTAGTAGAACCTCTCGAGGGGACCAGGCCTGACGGTCAGATTGTCGTCGATATTATGAATAGGATGGGCTATGAACAAAAGGGTTACAGTCCTGACATTATTCTCGAAGAAATCGCACAAGTCGTTCCTTTTTTCAAAGGAATCCGATGGGATGAACTCGGTAAAAACGGCAAGCAGTGGCCGGTTGCTGAAGATGGCACTGACACAAAAATCATGCACCGGGACACATTTAAAAGAGGCAAAGGCAAGTTTCACTATTTCGATTGGACTGAGACAAAAGAAATGCAAGACAATCGCAATGAATACCCCTTTATTTTAACTACGGGTCGGGTTTTGGAACATTACAATTGCGGCACTATGACGAGACGCACGGGCAATAAGGAAATTGTGAGTGAAGATATGCTCGCGATTAATCCGAAAGACGCGGCAAACAAAGGGATTGAATCTGGAGATAAGGTGCGAATCTTTTCCGCGCGCGGTGAAGTGCAGCTTGACGCCATAGTTTCCGATGAAGTTAAACCGGGTATCCTTTATACCACATTTCATTTTCCGGAGCACATGGTTAATCAGGTAACGAGTGAGGAAAAAGATGAGGAGAGTCTGTGTCCCGAGTATAAAGTTTCCGCAGTTGATTTCGAAAAAGTATCACCTTCTGAGAACAAGGTTAAGGAAACTAAAGAATCAGTCAGTTCAGGCAGGAAAAGAAAACCTGTTCCGGTTGCCGGTGGGGGTTCAAGCTAGACCGCGGATTACGCTGATGAGTTAAACCGCGGATTACGCGGATTAAGCGGATTGTTGCCTTGGTGATATTCATATGTTGATGCGTTGATGGATGTCGGGCTTCGCTGTCGGTACAGACTTCACCCCAATTATTTCATTACGGCCACGATCTGCCTTCGTCCAGTCCCGCAGTCGCGGGAGGGCTACGGCATGACAGGCATCGCGTGGCCTCCGGAAATGTGCAATTATCTTCGTCTGCGTCTGCTTCTTCGTCTTGAATTGAATTAAGATAAAGCAGCGTGCTGGGACAGCCCGCTCCACCTCATAAATATTAACTGAGATAAAAATGTGGAACGCGGACAAGCAGCCCGCTCTAACTTTAACTCAGATTCTTATCGCCCGTTTTCCTGATAATAGAAGGGGAAAACTTATCCGCCGCATATTTATCTTCGTAATAACCGACTTTGGCATTTTCATTCAGCTTGACTTGCCAATTCCGCTCCAGTTTTTCGTCAAATTTCACGGTTACACGCAAAACATGTATCTCCATCATTTCACAGCTGCAATTTTCAAAAGATAACGGCGCGATATCATCTTCGAGGTAAAAATAGAGAGCGTGTTCAGTGTGTGGCGGGCCTGCCGTTCTACCTGTAATTACCCGATCTTGTAAATCATATCGCCACTCCTCGACGGCAAATGCACCGGTTATGTGGCGGTCCGATCCGATGAGTGTAACTTCCTTTTGCTTCTCGGTTGCGAATACCACCTGACAGGTAAAAGGGGGAAGCGAGACGGCATATTCATCATTGAGTGTTCCGAGGAACCTTTTGTCCCAGAAGTCGAATAAGAAAAAGGCCCCCTTACTTTCAACCACCTCGTTCTGTTTGAACGATACTCTGATTTGTTCATCCTTATTCCAGTTAAACAAGCCAACGACAGTGTGGCCACCATCTCCAGATTGAGAGACCGGGAGCACCCATATACTGAGAGGATTTTTTTCGGCCATCAAGTCGAGCGGGTAAGCACGACCCGGATAGACAGGCAGAGCGCGGGTATAAAGATAAAACCGTTCGTCGGATGTTCTCTCCAACGCACCTCCCACGAAAAAACACCAACAGTTGATGCTGTAGAGCGAGATCAACGCTTTCGCTTTCTCAAAGGGGGTAATTATCTTTTGCGAGAGAGGAATCTTTGAATCCCAGAAAAAAGGTCTTTCCGCGATGTCGATAAATTCAGGGTCTAAATGAAACCATTTTCCATGATAGAAGTAACGCTGGGCCATTTGATGGAGCAGAATCGTTTCCATACTGCCACGAAAGTCCTGAGCGGCGCGCGAACTATCGACGATCCCAATCGTTTGCGTGGGATGGGTGCTTGAGATAAAAATATCGGGCCCTACTAGCTCTCTTATGCGCTGAATTCTGTTCCGGTAAGCTTCGATTAAAGTAATATCAGTTTGATAATTTTGCGATCCACCTCCGATAAAGAGATAGTCGAAACCCCAGTCATCAGTATACTTTTTTTTAATCCATTTGGCCGCCGCTTCGTCCCATTCACGCTTACCCCCCTTTATATGCTGGAACTCTACAAAGTGAAAGCCAGCTTGGAAACCACGCTTGTGAATCTCTTCATTAAAACTTTTGATGCCTTCTGGAAAATAATCATCCAGTTTGAATCCCTCGGCCAGGCCTTGATAGTCAGAACGAGAAGCATCAATCTTTTTTAGAACTTCATCGGGAATAGTTGATCGCCAGTCGAAATCGTCGGGGGCGACTTCATTAGCCTCGCCTACCGCAAGCGTATACATAATGGTGGTCAGGCCGTATTTCTGTAGATGTTTCTGAAGTATATCCATATTGGCGGTTAATCGCTTACTGGTCACATATTCAGGATTAATATTGCGGAATGACGGATCGCAGGCGTAGTCGCCCCATAGGCCGGCAGGGGGATCGTAGCGTAACTTTATTTCAAGATAATCGCGGACATAATCCGCGTGTTTATCCAGCGCGTTATGGATAGAGATTGAGTTAGCAAATGAAAACCTGCAATCGATGGATCGACCTGCTCCCAGGAAGAGTGGATGGATAGGGATAATTTCCGCATTCGGGTTGGCCGCTACTACGCCACCGGGCCCAATCCACGGATAATTATTTTTAGTCTCCTGCAGAGCCGACGCATAGAGTTTAACCCGGGAATTATCGCGGGAAAAAACATAGCGATAAAAAGCTTTGGGAGCGGCTCCCATGCCAATAACAAAATTTATGTTTCTGGCGGGATTATTTATTGCCGTAGACCAGTAAGCTTCAATTTGCGAACCGCTGTTAAGCCCCGTTGTTACCTCTTCGAGGAATCTCGAATACCAGAGAAATCCTCCCATGTTCGGGCTGCAGTTTAAGACACGACACTTTTCTTTTTCGTCCCAGTCCTCGAATAGTGTTCCATCAATAGCGAATATGTCTTCGACCTTGAGGGTGTCGGAACCATTGTTTGTCACTGATAATGCAACGGCCCTGGTGGGGGCGTTTTCATAACAGTAAAGTTGCCAGATAAACGACAGTTTATGCGCATCGTTGACAAACTCAGCAATGACGCATTCACCGGACCCGGCTGTATCGGAAAAAGGCTTCTTTTCTGATTGAATTAATTTCCCAAAAATCTTTTCCCCGCCCACGAGATGGGCGCCTACTCGACTTTCTTTGATCGTAATCCCGTCCGCCGTATCCAGGGTCCACGTATCAGTTGTCGTATCAAAGTTAATTTCTTCCTTATTAACTAAAGTGAATTTATTCTCTTTCATGATTCCCTATATGCTAAATTATGTCATTTGTGGATGCCATTCCTAGTATTACGCTGCGTGGTTATAATAGAGTATGCTACGAAAAGTTATCACCGCAATCTCTTAAATGCTGGGAAAGTGTGAGACTGGAAAGATGCTGGTTGTTTAAATTGTAGATTTTTCGATCCGCCGCCACCTCGTAGCGGCAGGACTGTAGCGTGAGAGTTTTACGATATGGTGAATAATAATATAGTAATCACACGCGCTAAGAGAGCCCAAATATCGATTTTCCTTTTGTCATCGCGAAGGAGGTGATGCCGACTGTGGCGATCCAGGGGAATGTCTGTAGCGTAACGCCGGCCCCCTGGATTGCTTCGTCGCGCTACTCCTCGCAATGACAAATTGGAATTCAATCTAAGCGGGATAGCTGCTCCAATTTTGCCAATACGGTCTGAATATTATTTCGCAGCTCGTCGGCTGAACCTGGGGTGTAATCATAAAATCCTTTACCCGTTTTCACACCCAACTCCCCGCGAGCGACTTTATCCTTAAGCAATGAAGACAGCTCCGTAGAGGAATCAATTTCCGGTAAGAGGTTGGATGTCACCGCCGAGAGGACGTCCCATCCTCCGAAGTCCAAAATCGTAAAAATACCGGCCGCAGCCCAGCGACGGCCAAGGCTGTTTTTTATGACGGTGTCAACATCCTCCGGGCTTGCTATACCACGCTCAACAATGGAAAGACTTTCGCGTAATAGCGCTACCTGCAGACGATTCACAATAAAGCCGGGTGTTTCCTTCTGCAGTATCACGGGCCGCTTTCCCAGCTTAAACAATAAATCATAAATGGTGTTTACGGTATCATCCGATGTTTCACTATGGCGGACAATTTCGACGAGAGGGATGAGATAAGGAGGATTGAGATAATGAACAACCAGAACTTTGTCCGGTCGATGTGTCGCGGATGCGAGCTTACTTGGTAGCAGGGTAGATGTGTTGCTTCCTAATAGCGTGTGGGCCGGGCATAATTTATCAAGTTCTCCAAAAATCTTCTGTTTTAACTCCAGGTTTTCGGTAACCGCTTCGATTACAAAATCGGCTTCAGAGACACAATCTTCTAACGCGGTGCTAACCTGAATATTGTTCAAGACGGGAGATGCCTGTTCTTCCGTTACCATTTCAAGTTGGGTAAGTCTTATTAAGTTTGCCCTAATATTTTCAATTGCCTGATGAAGCGCTTCGTCATTCAGATCATGCAAGCTGACCTGGTAACCTCCTAACGCGAATTCCTGAGCAAGCCCATGCCCCATTAATCCCGCACCGATTACGGCGATTTTTGTGATTCCATCTTCACTCATATTTTTGTGATATAATTGTTTATTTCTATCTTACTCAAAAAAACATATTTGCGCAATTGATCGTTCATCATATTTCACATTATTATCCCCTGATAGTTGCCATGTCGATCCATTAACGGTTGACTCAAAAATAATAATGGCTTCTTTATCCGTTAGCCCAGAGAGCTATGAGCACCACCCCGCATGAAGAGCGTATTCGGACGGTTTGTCTTCTTTTCCTCAGCGCTATCGGTATCGGTGTTGCCCTCTTCTTTTTAAAACCGGTCCTTATTCCTTTTGTCCTGGCGGTTTTCTTTACTTATTGTCTCTTACCGGTGATCGATATATTACGACACCGTCTTCGGGCGCCGCGTTCAGTGGCCATAATTGCAACATTTCTTTTTGGGTGCATTCTTCTCGCCTTGATTGGCGTGTTAATTGCGGCGTCCGTAGGACAGATGTCCACCCATGCCGACATCTATCAAACACAATTCAAGCAACTCCTGGACAGGTTCATGGCGGCTCTTCCTCTGGATCAGTTTGGTGTTCAACCTGCAGACATCACGAGTACCCTTTTAGACAACCTTGAGAATGTTGTAGGGAGTGTTGTTGCCGGGACGATCAGCTCAATTATGAGCGTCCTTTCCAATGGTCTCCTGGTTTTGATCTTTCTACTCTTTCTCCTTTTAAGCAGAACAGCGAGTGATGAATCAGCACGGGGATTGCTCGGTGAGATCGAGGAGCGTATAAAACGTTTCATCATTACTAAAGTTCTTATCTCGGTGCTGACGGGCATACTAGTGGGGGTAATTCTCGCGATTCTTGGCGTTCCCTTCGCTTTTGTATTTGGGGTCCTCGCTTTTCTTTTCAATTTTATTCCCAGTATCGGATCAATAATCGCGACCCTTATGCCTCTCCCTGTTATTCTGCTTAACCCCGAGCTCGCCATGCCCGCCAAAGTTCTGGCCATTGTCATACCAGGGGTGATTCAATTTTCGGTTGGTAATATTATTGAACCGAAATTTATGGGCAGATCACTGGATCTGCACCCCATCGTCATACTCATGGCATTAATTTTCTTTGGAATGATCTGGGGAATTATCGGGATGTTCCTGGCGACGCCCATTACCGCAGTAGTAAAAATTGTATTTGAAAAGATTGAGATCACTCGACCCGTGGCAGAATTACTTGCCGGGCGGATGAGCGCATTAATGGCTGAAACGGATGATGCTGCTGCTACCACTTAACGCTTGAAATGGAGTAAGCTTAATTTATGATTTATGTGAGATGAAAAATATTATGATTACCAGAATTCTGATTTTTGCCAACATGCTATTTTTACTTAGTTCATGCGCCAAGGCACCGGAGAACCTGGAAGAAGCCATTCACGAAGCCTCAGCGAATGGAGACGCGATCAAAATTAAAGAAATTCTCGAAAAAGCACCCGAGCTGGCAAACCATCTTAAAAAGGATGCGGCAAGGAGAGATCGAACGCCACTCCACGGGGCAGCGACAAGAGAAGTTGCGGAGATACTCGTGTCTTATGGAGCGGACTTTAACGCGGAGGATCGTTTTAACTGGACTCCTTTACATACCGCGAATAACAGGGAAGTGGCAGAGTATCTCATCAGCAAGGGAGCTGATGTTCACACTGAGGCCGCGCGTCAATTTACCCCGTTGCACACCGTGGATAATGCGGGAGCGGCGGAGGCGTTGATCAAGCATCGCGCTGACGTCAATCGCCAGGCTAATCAGAAGATAACTCCTTTGTACTGGCAGATACAGAACGGCCATGCCGAGGTGGTGCGAGTTCTCCTGGAGAAACGAGCTAACTGGCGTGAACGATTGAATGATGGAAAGACCCTTCTCCATTTTGCAGCCGATAGAAACAACCCAGAAATCGTTGAACTGTTCGTTAAAAAAGGACTGAGTGTGAATTCCGTCGATAAAATAAGAGCGACACCCTTACATTATGCGGTGTATAAGGACCGGCCCAAAGTCGCTGAGGTATTGCTCAAAAACGGTGCCAACCCCAACTTAAAATTATCAAGTGAAGCAGCGGTCATTACTTATGGTGCGTCTAATCTGCCCTCAGAAAAAGCAGTGGGAGGATTTACTCCACTGGCACTCGCGGAGTCGGAAGAAATGAAAGCACTATTGCGTCAACACGACGCGCGTTAAGCAAAAGAATTCTATTATTTCTTTATCTGCAATCCTTCCAGGACTTGCTTAGACATTTTACAGATCATCGTATAAGCCGGATCGTAAACATTACCCATGTCATATTCTACCGTTTGCCCCATTAACAGGTGCGCGGCTCGTGTGCTGAGACCATAATCTTCCTCTAACCAACGCACCATCTCTGTCGTCGCGTGTTCGACACATTGAACAAGGGGGCGGGCATTTCCTACGGTCATAATATGCGTATCATTTTCGGCCCGGGGCCAATTGATGGTTTTACCCTTTTGGAGACGAACGGTAAATGTTACGTCGAAAGAGATTTCCATACCGGTGCCAACGATTTCACCATCGCCCTGCGCGGCATGACCGTCACCCAGGTGAAAGAGGGCCCCTTGTGCTTCTACAGGAAAATAAACAGTAACCCCCTGAACAAAACCGTTGTAATCCATGTTGCCGCCGTGGGTGGATGAAGTAGCGGTGGAAATGGCCTGTCCACCGGGTGGTGCTACGCCAAAACAGCCGGGCATGGGGCGCAGTGGGATGCTTAAATTATCCAGTGGAGGGTCAACATCCAGGGGTCTTGCCGTATTTTTTTCGAGATCGATTTCCCACTCTATCTTTACCTTATCATCATCAAATTGAGGGTGGTAAAGGGGGTCGAGGACATTGGGGGCGATGGCACAACGGGTCCAGGCTGTCTTTCGATTGGGAGTGATTTTATCAAAAGTTACGGCCAATGAATCTCCGAGTTCGGCACCTTCGATGTAAAATGGGCCTGTCATCGGATTGCCGCGCTTACCGACTTGTTTATTTTCAGCATCAATTCCCCAGGCATCGATCGTAGTGGTAGAGACCGTGTCTCCATCAGCGATATGCAGGACCGGCTCGTGAGAACCTATCGTATTATAGTAAATTTCGGGCGTGAATTGATGATGAGGCAATTGGCGATTTCCGATTTTTGATTTCCGATTGAACCTGGTGGTTATTAAAAACTTATTCTTATATCAAGTATCTTAAATCTATATTTATCTTGTGCTTTTTGTGGCTTTCTTGCTTTTTTATCAATCGAAAATCGGCAATCGTACCGAGGGCAAAGCCCGACATCCTCCAAATTCTACACTTTATTTTTCTCAATGTAGTCAAAATTGATCTTCAATCCCAGTCCTGGATCCTGAGACACGTGGACAAAACCTTCGCTATCTAGGGAATCGGAGATTTCATGAAGCCAGGGTGGGGGTTTATCGTAGTCGATAAAAGGGTGTAACAAACCGCGTTCATAATACTGACCAGCAATGCCCATGGCGCAGAGGACGTGAAGGTTGCCGGGACCGCCACCGTGAACTTCCATTCTCATCCCAAAAGATTCGCAGAGATGGGCTGTTTTAATCAAAGGGGTGATACCTCCAAGATCGCCTACTCCTCCCCGAATAATGTCGCTCGCTCCACGTTTAATCCACTCAGCCCGGGTGAAATGTTTACCTTCGGCGGTTTCCGGACCGACCACGGGAATGTCGAGATGCTCGGTAAGCCACACATAGGATGAGACACTTTGCTCATCCATCGGTTCTTCAATCCAATGATAATTTAATTTCTCCAGTTCGCGTCCTATGTATAGCGCCTCATGCCGGTCATAAAAATGATAGGAATCTAACATGAGATCGATATCGTCACCGACGCGTTCTCTCACCGCGCGACAGGCGGCCACATCCATTTTTGGATCCGGAGCCCATTCGATGGGCGGCATCCAGGTGTGCAGTTTAATTGCTTTATAACCGCGTTCGATACTCATTTGAGCAAAATCGCCGTAGGCCTCGGGAGTATTCAAGCCGCCTTCCAATTCGTCGCCGCACATGCTACTCGCATAGGCTGGAACCTTGTCGCGAAAAGCGCCTAACAATTTATGTACCGGTTGGTTCGCACTACGCCCCGCTAAATCCCACAGGGCCATGTCCACTACCGCAATCTCGCGATCCGAAAGCCCGCTTTTATGGATCCGCTGCCATTGATTAAGACGCTGCCAGATTTTTTCACGATAAAGGGGGTCTTCTCCGACAATAGCTGATTTTACGATATGCTCCATCACCCGGGGATCACCGCCAAAACAATAGCCCTCGATACTCTCATCGGTAATGATACGAGTCAGGGTCTGGGTTGCTTCATGCTCCTCTCCAGGATGACCATGGCCCTCGGAATCTCTGACCTGATTTGAGAGGTAAGTAAACTGATCAACGCGGACATCGACGATCTTCATAAATATAATATTAAAAACAATTAATCTATTACTGGGGGGTCAGCTATAACCCGCGTTTTACGGCCCTTTTGAATCGATTTAATTTGTTTATTAGCATTCGCCACTTCCTTGTCATTGATAAGCGCGGTATATTCAATTGTAAAGTCTCTGCTCTCTCCTCCTTTAAGTTTGGGGATCCTGCCAAACTTCCGCTCGATACGTCGATTATATGGAAAACTGGTACCCGGTTCCAGTCCTGTGACATACCCTTCTTCCAAGGCGGATGTATTCTTCCATAAATTTACAATCGGAAGCTGGTCCACAGAAAAGGCCATCGATAATCCGCGATCGGCTGCGTTGTTTTGGATCATGATTTGAGTCATCTTATTCTCATCGGCATAGAGGTGCATGCAGTAAACTTGCTCAATGAATCCAAGGACCGGTTTCTCGTAAACTTTGTATCGGTTTATAGACTTTGCAGCGTGATCATTAAAGGGAAAGACCTCTTTGACCGCGCCAACAAACTGTGCGCCTTTTTCCAAAAGAGGGGGGCCAAAATTAACATGATAAAGTATTTCAAACTCCTGATCAAACCCGCCATGATTGGTAATCCTGTCGTCCATGCGGAGAGAATGGGATCCGGGGATTGTGGAGAATTCAGTCCACAGCTCAAACTTTGGACCGTAAAACATTCTTTCATAAACAATACCACGAATGCGAAGGCGGTGTGGAGGTTTTCGGTCAATCAACACTTCAACTTCAGAAGCAGGAATATTTGCGATTTTGCCATGTAGCGTTAATTCCATCTCCGCTTCGTTGCCCGCATTATCGATAAATTTATCACTGCCTGGATGTCCCATAAATTCAATGCCGCAGCGGACCATCCATTCATTAAAACCATCCAGCCATCCGAGTCCTCCTCGCTCCTGCAGATTGATGTATTGGGGATGGACGACTTCTTTAACCGGCGAGTCCCATCCCAGAAACACATCTCCCAATTTCGCTTTCAGTATCCCCATACCCCGCGTCGGAATCACTGTGAAACTCAGTTTCCCGTTGTCCACTTCGATAATATCTACACCCTCCTGCTTTCCGCCGTGCAGGGTATATTTTCGAATGGACCATGGGGTGGCGCTTTTAAAATCAACGTCATTGTGGGATATCTGCCAATTATCTAAATGAATGCCGCGCCTGGCGCTGGTTAAAACTTGAAAGATTTGCTCACGCCCAAATAACGGAATGAAAAGCCAGGTGAGGAGAAGAAAAGTTAAATATATTTTCATAATTTTCATGATAGATATAATTATTTTTAAGGGTTATAATCCTAGATCTTTCATCAGTTGGATTTTTTTCATGCGCAACGGACCAGCGGTTTCAAATATCCGATCGGTGAAGAGGCGGCCGGTATCCGGTGACCATTCCGCGCCATAAGACTTGTTTAAGCTGACGATGCGTTCGATTTCCCAATCCATGCGGGGATGCGTTCGCATCATCCATGCCATTTGCCGGCGTTTATCGCCACCGCCCCAGGAGGCATGCTGGATCCTCGTATTGAAGACAATCAAATCCCCTTTCTCAATCGTCAGTTCATACCTTCCGGGAAACTGGTTCGTGGGGTAACCTACTACCAGTTCGTCAATCTGTATTTTTTCGAAAGTATCGCTTAAGTGCAGCGGCCAATGATGGCTTCCTGGAATGAAGCTTAAACATCCTTTACCGGGTTCGATTTCATCGAGGTAAAAAGTCTGTTTCATGTCAATCGCCGGCTCAGGCATATTGCCATCGCGATGCCAGTTGGTATTTCCGAAGTGAATCTGCCCGTCAGAACTGCCATAGAAAATGCAATCCTCACCGAGGATATCTTCAGCGACGGCAGACAGCCTGGGATGGTCGAGTAGGTTATAAAAATAGGGGTCCGCTTCAATTAAGGGGATGATCACGCGATGCCCGTCGGGAAATATCCGGTGGCCGGGAGCTGAATCATCGTCCTGCGCTTTATCCATGACCGTGTCAAATCGTTTGGAATACTCATCTATCTCTTCGTGGGTGAGCACCCCGGGAATCCTAAGGAAACCCAGCAGATGAAAATGGGTTTTCTGGTCGTCTGTTAACATGGTTTCAAATCCAGTAGATTAAATGGGATTAATGGTATTGATGCTCTATCCCATTCGGTTTTAAAAGGAAAATCGACTCGAATCAGCTATGTATTTTTTATTCTCACTACTAAGCTCTTGAATTCGACATGAGAAAGTGCTGCTTTCGTTAGATAGAATTTAAATCTGAACCATTAAACCTGTAGCTATTATGGAATATCGTTCTATACCCGATACCGAGATTGAAGTCTCGACCCTCTGCCTCGGAACCATGACTTTCGGAGACCCGGTGAAAGAAAAGGAAGCTATCCACATCGTGGACTGGGCCCTGGATCACGGGGTAAACTTTATCGATACCGCGGACATGTATGAGGGCTACACGCGCACCATGGGTTCTCCGGGCGGGGTCACCGAAGAAATACTCGGAAAAGCCTTAAAAGGTAAACGCGACCAAGCCATCGTGACAACAAAAGTAGGTAACCCGATTGGAGATGACTCTTACCAGGGAACAGGTCTCAGCCGCAGTCACATTATGCATCAGATCGACGCGAGTCTGACGCGTATGCAGACCGATTATACGGACTTCTACCACTTGCACCGACCGGATCCGGATACTCCGCTGGAAGAATCAATCGCCACGATGGTGGATCTTATAAAAGCGGGTAAAGTACGCTATTGGGGGTTCTCAAATTTTGAAGTTGGGCAGATCCGTGAAATGCTTCAACTCTGCGAGACTAATAGCTGGCCGCGCCCCGTGATCAGTCAACCGAACTACAGTTGGTTGAATCGGAAGGTGGAAGAAGAGCATTTACCACTCTGTAAGCAAGAAGCCATAGCTGTGACCCCTTTTAAAGTCCTGGAAGGCGGATTGCTCACCGGTAAGTACCGTAAGGGGCAAGAAGCGCCCGAAGACAGTCGTAATAGTGAAAATCCGGGGTGGATAGCATTTGAAATGGACGATGATTTATTTACAGATCTGGATAATTTTGAAAGTGAAGCGAAGGGGAAATCCCGCAGTCCGGCACAGCACGCTGTCAACTGGGTATTGGAGCAGGATGGAATCGCTTCAGTAGTGCTCGGATTAAAGCGCACTGATCAGCTTGCTGATTTGCTTTAAAAAACGCATCTCATTGCCATTGACTGCAATCGTGTTTTCTGCACAATATAAAATGATGCTGACAAAGGGACAGATAGCTCATTTCGAATCATTCGGGTTTCTCGTCATGCGGCAGGTATTTTCGCCTGAGGAGATGAAATCGTACATTGAGGCAGCCGAGGAAATCTGGGCTGTTGATGAAGGAATGTCAGTCGGTAGCGGCGAGAACAATGGGGCTAATTCGGTTAGAGCGATTGTCGAAAAGCATCCCATACTGACATCGCTGGCGGGAGATGACCGTATCTATTTAACTCTTGAAAAAATACTGGGACCGGGATTCATTTGGGCATTTTCAGAAGGCCAGCGAGGGCGCATCAGCACCTCCTGGCATAATGACCGTCCGGGTAAAAATCAGAATAAATATACCCGCATCAAAGTTCACCTTTACCTCGAACCAACGACGAAAGAGACCGGCGCCTTGCGCGTCATCCCCGGTTCTCATCGTTCCCCCTATCATGAATCTCTCGAGCCGCTCATGAATCGCCATATGCGAAAAAATGATGCAATGAATGGCGAAAAAGATGGGGCAGGAAATCTTCAAAACTTGCCCTTCGGTGTAGAGGGTCCAGACATACCCTGCTATGCTTTCGAATCCAATCCCGGTGATGTCATTTTTTTTCATCAGAATATATTCCATGCCGTTTATGGCGGACTGGGAGAGGGGCGCAGGTATATTGCCATGAAATTCGCAGCGAAGCCGACGACCGATGAACACATCCGTTTAATTAAGGAACATACAGAATATGTATTCCATCCCCATGAGGCTTTTCTGAACAGTGACCGTCCGCGTATCCGGGGGATGGTCGAAAACCTGGAAGCATTAGGGGCTAGTGTTTAAGACTAAATATTAATTATTCAGTTGCCAAATCACGCAAATAATCGAGACAAGATATGCATGGATTTTGTGAAGGTATGCGTAATAATTATACTTCGAAAAACAACAGGATTCCATTTTAATAGATAAAATAAAAAAGGTCATATATGTTAACGGAGCAACAGGTCTATCAATTTCACACCTTCGGTTTTCTTATTCTACGGAATATAATAACGGAAGAAGAACATAAGATTGTCAGTGAGGAAGTAGAAAAAGGTTACGCGAGGAAAGATAAAAGTGAATTCATAGGAAAAGAACGTCTACAGTTGAACTGGACCAACCTTGTCCCTCACTGCCCATTCTTAACCTCATTGCTTGAAAACCAGCGGTTTTACGGAGTTGCGCAACAGCTCCTGGGAGAAGATGCCGTTGGATTTGACACTACATCCAACATTATGAAAGGAGACCGGACGACCTGGCATCCGGATGCCCCTGCCAATTTACAGGGATTAAAATTTACCTTTTACCTCGACCCGCTCGACGGAGAGTCGGGCGCGCTTCGTATCATACCCGGATCCCATCAGGCCGGATTCAGTGATGCCATAAAGGAAGTTCGCTTAAAGGACAACAATCCCGGTCCCCCTGAAGATCCCGGACTCGCCATTACCGAGGTGCCCTGCCACATATGTGAGACCGGTCCCCGTGATGCCGTTATTATGAACTATCTTAACTGGCATGCCAGTTGGCACGGTTCACCACGTCGCAGAATGGTTACCCTGAAATATTATAAAAACCCCAAAAGTCATGATGAAACCGAAGCACTACGCAAATTTTTAATCGGGGCAGTAGAGGACAGGAAAAAAAATAAAATGTCCATTCACCGTACCTATTCGGAATTCTGGCTTTCTAATCCTGAGAACAGTCCGGTTCGCGCGCGCTGGATAGAGTGGTTGCAGAAATGGGGATTAATTGATACAATTGCAGCTTAGAGCCAAAATTTTTATTAGTATAGGACGAATACCCATGATAACACAGAAACAGATCGATCAATATCATACCTTCGGTTGCCTCATTCTAAGGAATGTTCTCAGTGCAAAAGATATTGATAATCTGAATGCTGAATTTGAAGCCAAATTAGAGACAACCTTTCGTGGGAAAGCAAACGGGGGAAAGCCAATTCACTGCAGTTGGCCTAATTTAGGTCCGAGTACCCCTTTTACCGCTTCCCTCTTGGAAGATCCACGGATTTACGGGGTCCCGGAAGCATTATTTGACGATCAAGTTTACGGAGTATCCTGTAATGCCACCAGTTTTATAGAAGATACCCCCTGGCATCCCGACTCGGATCATTTTCATCTGCACGGAATTAAAGTTGTCATTTATTTAGAGCCACTCAATGGTGATAACGGCGCCTTGCGTGTCATTCCCGGATCCCATCTGAATCCCTATCATGACGAATTACATGAGATCGGTATGTTAGCCGATTTTGGTAATCTCCCCCTGCCGAGCAGTCCCTATCTAATTGAGTGTGGCCTCGGAATTAAAGATGTCCCCGCACTCATCTGCAGTGTAACCCCGGGTGATGTCATTGTCTTTAATTTTCGCATATGGCATGCCAGTACCGGGGGTAAATTTGACCGGCGCTTTATCTCGAATATGTTTATCAAGGATCCCGTTTCTCCCGATGAAAAAAAAGCGGTATCTGAGCTTGTCGAAATTACAAAAAAAAACCGGGATAGACGTGCCAGGGATACATTTCCCAACCGGGGACCCGAGTACCATCCTGAATGGTTGTCCAATCCGGATAAAAATCATAAGCGTCAAAGAAACATCGATTGGATGCTGAAGAGGGGATACTTTGAAGTCGATGAAACGACATTGGCTAAATCCTGAAGATCAATAATTCATGCTTAGCGAACAACAGATACACCAATTCCATACCTTCGGATATCTTCTATTAAGGGATGTTTTCAGTGTGGATGAAGTCCAGAAATTAAACACAGAATTTGACGCTAAATTAACAACCACTTCCGGGGGGAAATCGAAGGGTAAGAAATCGGAGCGTATGAGCTGGTCCAGCCTGGGCCCGGATACACCATTTACCTCATCCCTGATAGAGGATTCACGGATAACCAGTATTGTGGATTCATTATTCGCTCATGAATATTTCGGGATTTCCTGCAATGCCTCAAGTCTTGTCGGTGAAACAAACTGGCACCCCGATGCTGACAATCAAAATATGCACGGGTTAAAGGTGGTTTCCTATTTGCAGTCACTTAATGGCGAAAGTGGCGCTTTGCGCGTTATTCCCGGATCACACCTTAACTCTTTTCACGACGATATTAAGAAGATCGAAATGCATGAACCTGAACATGACGGTCTCACGCAAACCGCCACCGTGACTGACTCCGGCCTCGGTCTGGAAATAGATGAAGTTCCAGCCTGCGCCTGTACCGTTAATCCGGGTGACCTCGTAGTCTTTGACTTTCGGATATGGCATGCCAGTTCCGGAGGGTCGGATGATCGCCGCATGATATCGATGATTTTTATTAAGGATGCCGATACCCCTGAAGAAAACGAAGCGATTGACGAAATTGTTCTTAAATCGCGCAGGAACCGGGCTCATCGCGCAAAAGCCGCCTTTGGAAAAAAGGGTTCGGAATACCACCCGGATTGGGTCGCTAATCCCGATAATAACCCGAGACGTCAGCGCTGGATTGATTGGCTGCGGGAGAAAGGTTATTTCGAAGCATATGATGCGTCATTAATAGCATTTAATAATTAAAAATATTAATTATGCTGACCGAACAACAGATACACCAATTCCATACCTTCGGGTTCATCGTCTTAAAGAATATGTTAAGTGAGGACGAGCTTAAAATCGTCAATGAGGAATTCGAAAAGGGCTACGCCAAAAAAAATAAAAGTGAATTAATCGCCGGCGCGCGTGTTCAGCTGAACTGGTCGAACCTCGAACCTCACAGCCCCTTCACTGCTTCGCTGTTAGAGAATAAACGGTTTTACGGAATCGCGCAACAGCTCTTTGGAGAAGATGCAGTTGGCACTAATTCCCAATCCAATCATTACGCCGGTAATCGGAGCCCCTGGCACCCGGATGTGGGCCCTAATACTCACGGGTTCAAATTTACCTTTTATCTCTCACCGGTGGACGCCGATTCGGGAGCGCTGAGGGTCATTCCCGGTTCACACCGTCCGGAATTCAGCGACATGATCAAAAAAGTACGATTAAAGGACAATGATCCTGGGCCACCTGAAGATCCGGGACTCGCGGTAAATGAAGTGCCCTTTTGTTCCTGCGACTCTCAACCGGGGGACGCGGTATTATTCAACTATTTAATCTGGCACAGCAGCTGGCATGGCTCCGATAACCGGCGCATGGTATCTCTGCAGTATTACAAGAACCCAAAGACGCCGGAAGAAATTGAGGCAGCGCGAAATACGGCAAAACATATTCGAGAACACCGGAAAGATAAATTGACGATTGACCGGGAGTACCCGGATTTTTGGGTTTCCAATCCGGAGAACAATCCCCTGCGCGCGCGCTGGATAGAGTGGCTGCGTGAATGGGGCTATATTGAATCCATTCCCGCTTAATAAAATAAATTTAATATACGATGCTAACCGAACAACAGATACACCAATTCCATACCTTCGGGTTCCTCGTCTTAAAGAACATTTTAAACGAGGACGAACTAAAGATCATCAATGAGGAATTCGAAAAGGGCTTGGCAAAAAAAGACAAAAGTGAATTAATCGCCGGCGCGCGCGTGCAGTTGAACTGGTCTAACCTGGAGTCTCAAAGTCCCTATACGGCCTCACTGTTGGAAGATAAGCGAATTCATAGGGTCGCGCAGCAGCTCTGGGGAGAAGATGTAATAGGAAAAAACTCACAGGCCAACCATTACGCCGGTAACCGCAGTCCCTGGCACCCGGATGTTGGCCCTGATATACACGGGTGTAAATTCGTTTTTTATCTCTCACCTGTAGACGCCGATTCGGGAGCACTAAGGGTCATCCCCGGTTCACATCGTCCGGAGTTCAGCGATAGGATCAAAAAAGTACGATTAAAGGACAATGATCCCGGACCGCCTGAAGACCCGGGCCTTGCGGTTAACGAAATTCCCTTTTGTTCCTGCGATTCTCAACCGGGTGACGCGGTACTGTTCAACTATTTGCTCTGGCATGCCAGCTGGCATGGTTCCGATAACCGGCGCATGGTATCCTTACAGTATTGGAAAAATCCCAAGACTCCTGAAGAAAAAGAAGCGATGGCAGCAATGGCGAGCGGTTTTGTGAAGAGAAGTCATGATAAATTATCCGTTGTTCAACCTTATCCGGATTTCTGGCTTTCCAATCCGGATAATAGTCCCCTGCGCGCGCGCTGGATAGAGTGGCTTAATGAATGGGGATTTATTGAATCCATGCCCGTCTAAATTTACACGAATAATAGAGTGAAGATCGCCGATGCTTACCGAGCAGCAAGTCACGTTTTTTAATACCTTCGGGTTCATTGTCCTGAGGAAAGTGTTTTCTGAAGGGGAGCTCACGATAATGAATGATGAGTTTGACTCCTTATTAAAAATTATCCAGCGCGAGAGACCTGACGGCGAACTGCCTAAACATTTTAACTGGTCTAACCTTGGCCCGGAGACGCCATACCTCAGCGCGCTGCCGGAAGATCCGCGCATTTGTGAAACAGCAGAACAGCTATTTGGAGAAGACACGGTTGCCGTGTCATCGAACAGCAACCGCAGGGTGGGAGACACACGCTGGCATACGGATCAATCGCACCCCCATTCTCATGGAATGAAATTTGCCGCTTATTTGCAACCCCTCGAAGCCAGTAATGGCGCCTTTCGTGTCATTCCGGGATCCCATAAACAACCTTTTAATGATAATCTTAAGCATATAAAAATGGATAGTCCGGAGATCTCAGTACCCTCTTATTCCTGTGATTCAGCTCAAGGTGATATCGTCCTTTTCAACTTTGCCCTGTGGCATTCCAGTTGGGGCGGGTCCTCCGATCGCCGCGCGTGCACCGTGGATTTCTATAAGAATCCTCATACCACGGAAGAAGTAGAGGGCACCTATGACCAGGTAAAAGTCGACGAACAGGTTTACGCGAAAGTCCGCACCTACGGTCCAGGTTTCCATCCGCACTGGTTAGCCAATCCTCAAAACAGTCCCCGGCGACAGCGCTGGATTGACTGGCTGCGGAAATACGGATTTGTCAAATCAGAAGCGGCCTGAATATATCTAATCAATAATAGAAGGGGTAAAAGTTATGATCACTGAACAGCAGGTATATTTTTTTAAAACTTTCGGATTTCTCGTCCTGAAAAATGTATTAACAGCGGATGAATTGAAAATAATAAATGAAGAGTTTGCGGTGGGGTTGGCTAAAATGGATGAAAGCAAAATGGGCGCTTCCGTGAGGAAGCAGTACAATTGGACTAATCTCGGACCTGATTCACCTTTCACCGCCTCTTTGCTTGAGGATGAACGGTTCTATGGGGTAGCGCAGAAGATTTTGGGGGATGACTGTGTGGGTGTTGATTCTCATGCCAATCAATATAACGGAAATCGCAGTCCCTGGCATCCCGATATAAGGGAACCAGGGCCGGACCAATTCAGTGGTTTTAAATTTACATTTTACCTGGCCCCCGTTGATGGCAACTCGGGTGCCCTCAGGGTTATACCCGGTTCACATCGACCCGGGTTCAGTGCGGAAGTCAACAAGGTCTACATGAAAGATAATAATCCCGGACCGGACGATGATCCTGGCCTGGCTGTAAACGAAACCCCCGCCCACGTCTGCGTGTCCGAACCCGGGGACGCGGTAATTTTTGATTATTATGTCTGGCACTCCAGCTGGGGTGGCTCGACAGATCGCCGGATGGTATCTTTACAGTATTACAAGAATCCAAAGACTCCGAAGGAAGAGGAAGGTATGCGCCAGATGGTCGACTTTCGGAAAAATTTTAATAAAGGCTTTAAGCGTGAAACAAAACTATACCCCGATTTCTGGCTTTCAAATCCTCAAAATAATGCTATGCGTTGTCAATGGATAGAATGGCTTCATAAGTGGGGTTTTATCGATCCTGTTAATGCCTGATAATGAAAATTAATCTGTAAAATATGATCGCTGAAAACTACAGCCTCACCGAAAAGCAAATCCTGCATTTTGAAACCTTCGGATTCCTGGTTCGCAGAAAAGTTTTTAGTGCCGAGGAAATGGCGAAAGTGAACGATGAATTCGATCGCCGCCGGGCTTCCATTCTGGCCGAAATCGACCCTGAAGAAAAACGGACTTTCACTCAATGGCCTACCCGAAATCCGGAAAATCCTTTTACAGCCAGCTTGCTCGATGACCCGCGTATTTATGTGCCCTCTGAACAACTGGTAGGTGAAGACTCCATTCCCGTCCAATCTCACTGCAATAGTTATGGGTTAAGTAGTGGATGGCATGTGGATACTTATGATCGTCGTTTATGTGTTATCAAAAACATCATGTATCTTCAACCGACATCTGCCGATCGTGGGGCCTTGCGGGTTATCCCCGGTTCGCATAGAAGTCCGTTATCGGAAGACCTGCGCAGTATGGGTTTGTATGGTTTCCATGAAGACTCGTCGCCGTTTTTAAAAGCATCCGGTATGCGCGGAGAAGATATACCCGGTTACATTTTTGAGTCGGAGCCTGGCGATATCATTATATTTAACGAGTTAACCTGGCATGCGGCTTTTGGCGGTTATAAAGACCGCCGTACCTGCTCCTTTAACTTTTTCACCAACCCAAAGACAGACAGTGAAATTGAGACGATGAAAAAAATAGTGGAACACACCCCTGCAAACACAAAGGGTTTGGGTACCGTAGGATTGGAATACGATCCCACCTGGTTGGAAAATGCCGACAACAATCCGCGCCGCGAGCGCTGGATTAATTGGTTGGAAGAATGGGGCTTTGTGGATGCTTTTAATAATTTAAATCTAAAAAAAATCTAGACTAGAATATCATGATACAGAATAACTATAGAATTAGTGATCAGGAGATCGCGCTCTTTAAATCATTCGGATTTTTAGTCAGGAGAAATGTGTTTACGCCCGAAGAAATGGCAAAAGTAAACGAGGAGTTCGACCGTCGCCGTGCGTCGGTGGTCGCGGAAATTGATCCGAAAGAAGAACGGATTTTTACCCAGTGGCCGACCCGAAACCCGGAGTCGCCCTTTACGGCCAACCTGCTGGAAGACCCGCGTATTTACGTGCCCATGGAACAACTGACAGGTGAAGATTCAGTTCTCTTTCAATCCAACTGTAATAGTTATTCCTGGGACGAACAAAACTGGCATTGTGATACCGGAGTCACGGAAATAGATATGATCAAGAATGTCATGTACCTTCAGCCAACAACCGCTGACAACGGTGCTTTACGTTTTTTACCCGGGTCACACAGAAATCCATTGCGTGAAGAACTTTTTAACATGCAGTTGGCAAAACCACGCGGTGAAATAGGTATATTTTATGAAGCATCCGGTCTGCGCGGTGAAGATATACCCTGCTTTATTTTTGAATCACAACCGGGTGATATCGTTGCTTTTAACGAGTTAACCTGGCATGCCGCTTTTGGTGGCTTTAAAGATCGTCGCTCCTGCACCTTTAATTTTATTCAGCACCCGAAAACACCTGAGCAGAGAACAGGCGTGCAGAATATGGTAGTGGGAGCTGCTCACAGCGTAGAGGCCCAGGGAACGGTGGGCTTGCAGTATCATCCCACGTGGTTGGAAAATCCTGATAACAGTCCGCGGCGAGCACGCTGGATTAAAAATTTAAATGAATGGGGTTTTATCGAGGCTTATAATAATGGAACTTACACAGAAAAAAATGATACAGGAAAATTACAGCCTAACTGAAGCGCAGATTCAGCATTATGAAGTATTTGGTTTTTTGGTAAGGCGAAACGTCTTCAGTGCTGAAGAGGTGACGAGAATGAATGAAGAATTCGATCGTCGCCTTGCAATCATCCTTGAGGAAACCGATCCAGAAGGGAAACGGATTTTCAACAACTGGCCTAACCGGACTCCGGATACCCCTTTTATTGCAAGTTTGCTTGATGATCCGCGTATTTATCAACACTCCGAACAACTAATCGGTGAAGACTCTGTTCCCGTCCATTCTAACGCCAACAGCTATGGTAAAGATAGTGGATGGCATCCGGACAGGACCGATCATAGTATTTGCACCATTAAAAATGTCATGTATCTGCAAAAGACAACCGCGGAACGCGGTGCCTTACGCGTTATTCCCGGGTCGCACCAAAATCCATTGCATGAAGATCTTCTCCACATTGGATTGAAGGGGTTCAATGAAGACGAAGCTCAGTTTTTGAAAGGATCCAGTCTGCGCGGTGAAGATATTCCCTGCTATATATTTGAATCAAATCCGGGTGATGTCATTACTTTTAACGAGTGGACCTGGCACGCGGCTTTTGGCGGTTATAAAGATCGCCGTACCTGCACCTTTAATTTTTATCGTAACCCGAAAGCACCCGATGAAATTGCATCGATGCAATTGGAAGTAAAAAACTATGCTGAAGAGACTAAAAACTTAGGGACGGTGGGCTTACAATTTCACCCTTGGTGGTTGGAAAATCCAGACCACAATCCGCGCCGTGAGCGCTGGATCAATTGGTTAAAAGAATGGGGTTTCGTCGAAGCTCAATATAAATAACTTCGATTTTGAATTAAATGATACAGGAAAATTACAGCCTCAGTGAAGAACAGATTCAGCATTATGAAGTATTTGGTTTTTTGGTAAGGCGAAATGTCTTCACTGCTGAGGAGGTGGCGAGAATGAACGAGGAGTTTGATCGTCGTTTTGCCACCGTCCTCAAGGAAACAGACCCTGAAGGGAAGCGGTTCTTCAACTGGACAAATCTGACCGAGGAGACGCCATTTATTGCAAGTTTGCTCAATGACCCGCGAATTTATCTCCACTCCGAACAACTGATTGGTGAAGATTCCGTTTTTATCAATTCGCACTCCAACAGTTTCCCGAAAGGTACTGGATGGCATCCAGATAGGATCGATCATAATATGTGCGCCATAAGAAATGTCATGTATCTGCAGCCGACAACTGCGGACCGTGGAGCCTTGCGTGTTATTCCCGGGTCGCACAAAAATCCACTGCATGAAGAGCTTCTCCGCATCGGATTGTGGGTCTCCAAAGGTAAAGGATCACCGTATTTAGAGAAATCCGGTCTGAGCGGTGAAGATATACCCTGCTACATATTTGAGTCACATCCGGGCGATATCATTACCTTTAACGAGTTAACCTGGCATGCTGCCTTTGGTGGGTATAATGATCGTCGCACCTGCAACTTTGATTTTTATCGCAATCCGAAGACACCTGATGAAATAGCCTCGATGCGATTGGAAGCAAAAAAAGGTAAGCAATATCATCCCTGGTGGTTGGAAAATCCTGACAACATTCCGCGACGTGAACGCTGGATTAACTGGTTAAAAGAATGGGGTTTCTTCGAAGCTAAAAATAAAAATTCAATTCTTAATTAAAATGATACAGGAAAATTACAGCCTTAGCGAAGCGCAGATTCAGCATTTTGAAGTATTTGGTTTTTTGGTAAGGAGAAATGTTTTCACTGCTGAGGAGGTAGCGAGAATGAACGAGGAGTTTGATCGTCGCCTCGCAGCTATTATCGAGGAATCCGTTCCTGATGAGAATCGGACATTAAACAACTGGACTAATCGGACCCCGGATACCCCTTTTATAGCGAGTTTGCTTGATGACCCGCGTATATATATGCACTCCGAACAACTGATTGGTGAAGACTCCGTTCCCGTCCATTCTAACGCCAACAGTTATGGGACAAGTACCCATTGGCATCCGGATAGGACAGATCAAAATATGTGCGCTATTAAAAATGTCATGTATCTGCAGCCGACAACCGCAGAACGCGGCGCCTTGCGTGTTATTCCCGGGTCGCACAAAAATCTTCTACACGAAGATCTTCTCCGCATCGGATTGAGAGGGGACAAAGATGCCGAACATAATTTTTTAGAAGAATCCGGACTGCGGGGTGAAGATATACCTTGTTACGTATTTGAATCGGAACCGGGTGATGTCATTACCTTTAATGAGTTGACATGGCACGCAGCATTTGGCGGTTATGTAGACCGCCGCACCTGTACCTTTAACTTTTATCACAACCCGAAGTCACCCGAAGAGATCGAGTCGATGCGAAAAGAAGTGGAACTTATTTCTAATAGCAATAATAGATTGGGGACCGTGGGGTTGCAATACCATCCCTGGTGGTTGGAAAATCCTGATAATAATCCACGTCGGACGCGCTGGATCAATTGGCTGAAAGATTGGGGATTTGTCGATGCTTATGATAATTGAAAAAATTTTACTAAAATAAAATGATACAGGAAAATTATAGTCTCAGCGAAGCGCAGATTCAGCATTTCGAAGTTTTTGGATTCCTCGTCCGGAGGCAGGTGTTCAGTTCCGAGGAAGTGGCTAGAATGAACGAAGAATTCGATCGTCGCCTGGCATGCATCGTCAGAGAAACAGATCCTGAAGGGAAACGGATTTTCAATAACTGGCCTAACCGGAGTCCTGAAACCCCTTTTATTGCCAGTGTGCTTGAGGACCCGCGTATTTATCTTCCTGCAGAACAGCTGACAGGTGAAGACTCTGTTCCTGTCAATTCTAATGCCAACAGCTATGGGATAAATAGCACTTGGCATGCGGATACGAATGATCATCATTTGTGCATAATCAAAAATGTCATGTATCTGCAACCGACAACCGCGGACCACGGTGCATTGCGAGTTATTCCTGGGTCGCATAAAAATCCGTTACATGAAGATCTTCTCCACATCGGATTGGAGGAGGGGGAAATTAACGAACCTCGATTTTTAGAAAAATCCGGCATGCGCGGTGAAGAGATACCCTGCTACATATTTGAGTCGAATCCGGGCGATATCATTACCTTTAATGAATTAACCTGGCATGCTGCCTTTGGTGGCTATAGAGATCGTCGCACATGCACTTTTAATTTTTCTCGCAATCCGAAGACTCCCGAGGAGATCGAGTCGATGCAAAAAGAGTTGGAACGCTTTCCTGAAGGCAATAAGATTTTGGGAACAGTGGGAATGCAATACCATCCCTGGTGGTTGGAAAATCCTGATCATAACCCGCGGCGTATGCGCTGGATTAATTGGTTGACAGAGTGGGGCTTCATTGAAGCAGGTAATAATTAAAATGATCCAGGAAAATTATAGCCTCAGTGAGGCGCAGATTCAGCATTTTGAAGTTTTTGGCTTCCTCGTCCGAAGAGCGGTATTCAGTACCGAGGAAATTAATAAAATGAACGCGGAGTTCGATAAGCGTCTCGCCTCCCTTAAAGCAAAAGCAGACCCAAGCGAAGAAAGGCTTTTCAATAACTGGCCCAATCGAAATCCGGAAACACCTTATATTGCCAGCTTGCTCGAAGATCCGCGTATTTATGTCCCCGCGGAGCAGTTAGTAGGCGAAGACTGCGTCCCCGTTCACTCCAATGCCAACAGTTACGCGAAAAGTTCCGCCTGGCATCCGGATACCACAGATCCCCACCTCTTAATGATAAAAAATGTCATGTATTTGCAGCCAACCACGGGGGACCATGGAGCCCTGAGAGTCATCCCCGGATCTCACATGAATCCCTTACATGAAGAGCTTCTTCGCATAGGATTAGATTGTTCATTTGGTAAAGAATCCAGATATTTAAAAGAGTCCGGTCTGCGGGGTGAAGATATTCCGAGCTTTATTTTCAGTTCACAGCCGGGTGATTTGATTATGTTCAACCAAAGGACATGGCACGCCGCTTTTGGCGGCTATGAGGACCGCCGTACTTGTACCTATAATTTCTACAAAAGTCCCAAGTCATCTGAAGAAAAAGAGTCATTGCACAAACAGTTAGAAGTCGCCCGGAAAAATATTAAATATTTGGGAACTGTAGGGCAGCAATACCACCCCTGGTGGTTGGAAAATCCCGAAAGCAATCCGAGGCGAGAACGTTGGATCCAATCGTTAAAGGAATGGGGCTTTGTAGAAGCTAAAAATAATTAAATATCCTAAACAATAAATACTATGATCCAAAAAAACCACAGTCTAACAAAAGAGCAGGTCCAGCATTTTGAGACTTTCGGTTTTCTTGTCCGTCGCCAGGTGTTCAGCCCGGATGAAGTTAACCGGATTAACGAGGAGTTCGATAAGCATCTCGCCGCGATTAAAGATGATTTTGATAATATTAAAGACAGCCGTTCCCGTAAATGGCCTAATTGGTCGAATCTCATTCCGGAGACCCCTATGATCGCAACTTTGTTGGAAGATCCACGCATTTGTGTGCCCACGGAGCAATTACAAGGAGAAGACACCGTTCCCGTGTATTCCAATGCTAACAGCTTTAGACAAAACACCAACTGGCACCCGGATATGAGGCAACGACATATTCGCGCGCTCAAAAATCTCACTTATCTGCAACCCACGACTGCTGAACACGGATCTTTACGTCTCATTCCTGGTTCGCATATAAGTCCTTTATTTGATGAGCTGATTCGCATCGGGTTGAGACCTGCTGATGATAGTGAAGCTGATTTTCTAACAGAATCCGGTATGCGTGGCGAAGATATTCCCGCTTATGTATTTTCTTCAAAGCCGGGTGATGTCGTTACTTTTAACATGAATGTATGGCACGCGGCTTTTGGGGGCTATGAAGACCGAAGGAACTGTTCTCTTGCCTATTACAGCAATCCTAAGACAGCTCAAGAAGAAGAGGACCTGCGTGCGCAGGTAGAAAATGCCAAATCCATCAGTTCGAGAATGGATTTGCAGGATGCACCATACTACCATCCCTGGTGGTTGGAAAATCCCGAGGGCAGTGCGAAGCGGGCACGCTGGATAAAATGGTTGGATAAATGGGGCTTTATAGAAGCAATGAATAATTAAGTAACCCCGAAAATAATATTATGAACCAGGAAAATCACAGTCTGACAGATGAGCAGATCCAGCATTTTGAAACCTTCGGTTTTATTGTCCGTCGCCAGGTCTTCAGTCCGAAGGAAATTGATCGGATCAATGAGGAGTTCGAGCAGTATCTGACGACGATTAAAGACGAATTTGAGAAGAAAGTCGGGCAGGGCCGAGGCTGGCCCAATTGGTCCAACTTGAATCCGGATACGCCCTATATGGCAAGTTTGTTGGAAGATCCTCGCATTTGCGTGCCCTCAGAACAGTTACTGGGAGAAGACACCTTCCCCGTTTATTCCAATGCCAACAGCTTTAGATATAACAGCGGCTGGCATCCAGATGCTAAATTGCAACATTTGCGGATGCTCAAAAATCTTGTCTATCTGCAACCCACGACCGGTGACAACGGTTCTTTGCGTGTAATCCCAGGGTCGCATAAAAGTCCACTCTTTGATGATCTCCAACACCTGAAGATGGTTAATTCTGATGATAAGCAATCAAACTCTTTAAAAGAATCGGGCATACGCAGCGAAGATATTCCCGCTTATATTTTCTGTTCGCAGCCGGGTGATGTCATTACCTTTAACCATAGATTATGGCACGCGGCTTTTAATGGTTACGAAGACCGAAGGAACTGCTCTTTTGCTTTTTTCAGCAATCCCAAAACGGCTCAAGAGGAAGAGGATTTGCGTGCACAAGCAGTAGCTGCTAAAAACACCGCAAATGGACTGAAAATGGTTTTGAAAGATTCGAAATACTATCACCCCTGGTGGTTGGAGAACGCAGAGGGTAGTGCGAAGCGCGAGCGCTGGATAAAAAGGCTCGATAAATGGGGCTTTATCGAAGCAGTGAATAATTAATCACAGGGTTATATTATGATCCAGGAAACTCACAGTCTTACCGAAGCGCAGGTCCAGCACTTTGAAACCTTCGGTTTTATAGTCCGTCGCCAGGTCTTCAGCCCGGATGAAATTGACCGGATCAACAAGGAGTTTGATAAATATCTCGCGGCGATTAAAGAGGAATTTGAAAAGAAATCAGATCCCAGTACGCATCGCTGGCCTAATTGGTCAAACATGAATCCGGATACCCCTTATATGGCAAGTTTGTTGGAAGATCCGCGCATTTATGTTCCCACCGAACAATTACAGGGAGAAGACACGGTTCCCTTGTATTCCAATGCCAACAGCTTTAGATTTAACAGCAACTGGCATGCAGATACGCGGCAATGTCATTTGCCTATGCTTAAAAATCTCGTCTATCTGCAACCCACGACCGGTGACCACGGATCTTTGCGTGTGATTCCAGGTTCGCATAAGAGTCCCCTCTACGATAATCTCCAACGCCTGAAGATGAGTCCCTCTGATGATAAGCAGTCGAAATCTTTAAAGGAATCCGGCATGCGTGGCGAAGATATTCCCGCTTATATATTCTGTTCGCAGCCAGGTGATGTCATTACCTTTAACATGAGATTATGGCACGCGGCTTTTGGCGGATATGAAGACCGCAGGAACTGTTCCCTTGCCTTTTGCAGCAATCCCAAGACGGCAGAAGAAGAAGAAGATCTAAAATCACAGTTAGAAAATGCCAAAACTTTGACAGACGGGCTGAAAATGGAATTGAAAGATTCGAAATACTACCACCCCTGGTGGTTGGATAATCCCGAGGGCAGTCCGAGACGCGCACGCTGGATACAATGGCTGGATGATAAGGGCTTTATTGAAGCGGTTAATAAGAATTAACTTAAAGGATCCCATCATCATAAAGGAAAAATACACGCTCACCGAAGAGCAGATCCAGCACTATGAAATCTTCGGTTTTCTTATCCGTCGTCAAGTATTCAGCTCTGAGGAAATTGAGAGAATCAACGGGGAGTTCGATAAACGTCTCGCTACCCTGAAACGTGAAAATGATCTGAAAGAAGATGACCAAATTCATAACTGGTGCAATCGCAATCCAGAAACACCTTATGTGGCCAGCTTACTGGAGGATCCCCGCATTTACATACCTTCAGAGCAATTATTAGGAGAAGACGCCGTTCCCGTGTATTCCAATTCCAACAGCTATCGGGAAAACACTTCCTGGCACCCGGATTCGAAGGAGCGCCATTTACGATTGCTCAAAAATGTAACCTATCTGCAACCAACCTCCGCTGATCGCGGTTCTTTGCGTCTCATTCCCGGTTCACACAAGAGTCCCTTATTTGATGAGCTGCATCGGATCGGATTGAATATCTATGACGATGAGAACAAATCCAATTTTATGGAAGAATCAGGTCTCCGAGGTGAAGATATTCCCTGCTATATATTCTCTTCTCAACCAGGCGATATCATTACCTTTAACCAGAACACATGGCATGCGGCTTATGGTGGTTACGAAGACCGAAGGACGTGCACCTTTAATTTCATCTGCAACCCCAAAACTGCTGAAGAAACAGCAGAACTGCGCGCCAAGGTGAAACATGCCGGGAGTATTAAAAAAAGACTGCGAACCCTGGGGCCACAATACCATCCGTGGTGGTTGGCCAATCCTGAAGGCAATATCAGGCGTGCGCGCTGGATAAAATGGTTGGAAGAGTGGGGTTTTGTCGAATCGATGAAGAATTAATTAACCCCCAGAGTGATTTTATGATCCAGGAAAATCACAATCTCATTGAAGAGCAGATCCAACATTTTAAGACATTTGGTTTTCTTGTCCGCCGCCAGGTGTTCAGCGCGGAAGAAGTTGAGAGGACCAACGAGGAGTTCAGCCGCCGCCGCGCATTCATCCTCGCGGGGCTCAATGCTGATGAAAAAAAAGGTTTCAGAACATGGCCAATCCGAAATCCGAAAAGCCCGTATATCGCGAGTTTATCTGAAGACCCCCGAATTTATGTGCCCTCAGAGCAACTCTTAGGTGAAGACTCCGTATTACTCCAGTCCAACTGCAACAGCTATAGGGTAGACACTGCCTGGCACTCGGATACGAAGGATCGCCATTTGCGATTAATTAAAAATGTAATATATCTGCAACCCACCACTGCCGAACGTGGTGCCTTGCGTCTCATTCCCGGTTCACACATGAGCCCCTTATACGATGATCTGGTAGGGATCGGCTTGGATCTTTATGTCAAAGATCAACAGTCCTATTTTCTGAAGGATTCCGAGTTTTGCGGTGAAGATATCCCCAGCTATATATTTTCTTCACAGCCGGGCGACATTATCACTTTTGCCCAGTGTACCTGGCACGCGGCTTTTGGTAGTTTCGAAGACCGAAGGACGTGCACCTTTAATTTCATCGGCAACCCAAAAACAGCTGAAGAAAAAGCGGAACTGCGTGCCATGGCGGAGCAAGCCGGGAGTCGGAGTTTTAAAGAATTACCGGTCCAGGGGCCCCAATGTCATCCGTGGTGGATGGCCAATTCTGAAGCCAATGCCAGGCGCGCGCGGTGGATTGAAAAGTTAGAAGAGTGGGGTTTTGTCGAAGCGGTGAAAATTTAAGGAGGGAATTTATCCCTTTATAGATAGGGGTATTACCTCTTCCAGCTCATAAAAGCAGCCTGACCTCTTTTGTCTAGTCGTCTCGGAAAGGAATGAAGTCGGGAACTTCTTTTGCGCCCAGTCGCGGCAAGTCCTCAACCATCTGTCGTATACGTGGGCGATCGCTAGTTAAGAGGGTTTCTGCAGGTTCAAATATATTCTTTTTATAATAACGCAGCGAGGCGAGATGCATGTCGGTCGTCGGTCGAGCCGCAAATTTTAGCGCAATATAACGCCGGCCTTTTTTTCCATTAAACATGGAATGCCAGAGACTCTGGCTGAAAAATAAGACATCACCCGGGCGACATTCAAAAGGAAAGCCGGGTATATCCGGTCCGGGGACATCGAATGGTTTAACATAATCTCCGTGCTGATGACGATTTTCCGGTTCTATTTGCCCATGAAGGGGCAGCCGATGGGAACCGGGTATCACGCGCAGGCAGCCATTATCTTTATCCAAGGGGTCGAGATAGAGCATGACTTTAATTCTGAGGTAGGAAACTTCCTCCTCATCACCGGGACGGTCAGGATGCCAGCCATGCTCACGATGATAGGTTACTTGTCCCTCAGATCCAGCCCAGACAAATCCAGGCCCGAGCAATCCCTCGATCGTGTCCTGGATGCGATCGTCATCGAGTAGTTCCAGCAGCGGGGAATGCCGTTCAACAAACTCATCTAATGATAACTCCTCGTCTTTCGAAGACTCTTTTTTTCTGTCATCCACCCATAATTTTTCGGCTTCGCTTGTTATCTTATCAATCTCTTCGGGGGTGAAAGCCTGGCGCAGGATAAGAAAGCCAAAGGCGTCAAAATGTGCTTTCTGTTCGGGAGCTATCATATTCGGGCTCAGCTAATTAATTATATTTAGATTATCAGGTAAAATCTATTGCTCAATTAATACTATTCTCTTCTCGTTGATGATAGAGTGAAGCTTTTAAATCATCACAATAGGGTATGAAGGCAGGTACTTTTTTTGCGCCCAGGCGTGGTAAATCCTCAACCATTCGGCGAATTTTGGGATTATCGCTTTTTAACAAGATATCTGCCGGTTCAAACATGTGCTTAGTATAATAGCGCAGGGAGGCGAGTTGCTTATCCATTAACGGACGCGCCGCAAATTTCAGCGCGATATAGCGCCGCCCTTTTGTCCCATTGAACATGCCATGCCAGAGACTATGATTGAAAAATATAACATCACCCGGACGACATTCTAATGGAAAACCGGGCATATCCGGCCCAGTGATGTCGAAAGGCTTAACATGATCCTCGTGCTGGTGGTGTTCCTGCGGTTCTATTTGCCCATGAAGGGGTAGCTGATGGGAGCCCGGTATCACGCGCAGACATCCACTGTCTTTATCCAGGGGATCGAGGTAGATCATAACTTTAATTCTCTGATAGGAGAGTTCCTCTTCATCACCGGGTCTGTCCGTATGCCAACCATGGTAACGATGACTGGTAACTTGTCCTTCAGATCCAGCAAAGATAAAATTAGGTCCGAGCAATCCCTCGATCGTCCCATGAATCCGATCGTCAACGAGAAGATTAATCAGTGTGGGACGCAGCTCAACGAACTCATCTGAACTTAACTCTTCGTCCTGCGAAGGACATTTCTTCCTGTGTTCACTCCAAATTGTTCCAGCTTCGCTTGTTATCTTTTCAATCTCTTCAGGTGAGAAAGCCTGACGGAGGATAAGAAATCCAAAGACGTCAAAATGTGCTTTCTGTTCAGAAGTTAACATAGTGATAATTTATTTTTTATAAATAGTTTATCAGGTTAACTTTAATTCTCAATTAAATAGATTGTCATGTTGTAAGTGATGTAATGGTATTCGACAACGATGAAAAAGGTAATGGGAATAGATGGAGGAGGGACACAAACGCGTGCAATAATCCTTGATGAAAAGGGCCATTTTCTTGGTCTCGGGCAAGCCGGTCCTTCCAATCCCAATGCCGTAGAGCTCGAACAATCCCTGACCGCGATCAATGGAGCTATGGCCTGCGCCTGTGAAAGTGCAGAGGTAAAGTTAAATGAAATCGATGCTGTGTTCCTCGGAATTTCCGGGCTGCCGCGCGTTAATCGTGAAGCTTTCAAAAAAACATTGACGGAGAAACTATCGTTCACCCCATCGCAATCTTTTGCTATCGATCATGATTTGCACATCGCCTTGACGGGTGGATTAGCCGCTGAGCCGGGAATGGTTCTCGTTGTCGGCACGGGATCGGCCTGTTATGGACTGAAGGAAGATGGCAGTCGCAGTCAGGCAGGCGGGTGGGGATACCTTGTTGATGATTTTGGCAGCGCCTATTGGATAGGATTGCAAGCGCTTGCCGCGGTCGCGCAATCCGCGGATAGCCGCTCCGGGCCCACGGCGCTTACCTTGGCGATCAAAGGGGCCTTAGAGATAAATGAGATGAACGAGTTAATAAGCCTTATCTATGACCCTGATTTTAGCCAGCAGGAGATAGCAGCACTGGCACCGCACGTTTTCTATGCGGTGAGTTCGGGTGACACTGCCGCTCTGGCCATCATTAATCGAGGGTGCAGGGAACTGGCGCGTATGGCGACAACCGTGGCCCGTAAACTCAATTGGAAAAATGAGCCTTTAAAAATTGTGATCACCGGCGGCGTGGCCCGCGCCAAAAAACAATTTATGAACCCGCTGAAAGCAGCATTAAAAGCCAGACTGCCCCAGGCCAGGCTTATCAAGCCAATCCTTCCTCCCGTTTTCGGTGCTGCATTACTTGCTTATAAGATGATAAATGTATCACCGGATAATTCACTTTTAGGGAAACTTAAGGAAGCAGCAAAAGCGAAAAAGCTGAGTTAGGATCACCGGGTGGATGATGGGATTGCGGAATTGCGAATGCGGATTTCGGATTGTTCCTGACGGTTATTAATTTCGTAATATTCGATTTGTCATTGCGAGAAGCAGTGCGCCACGGTCGGCTGATAGCCTCCCTCGCAATGACAAGAGGAGGTGGAACGCGCTGTCCCTAACGCGTTGAGGATGAAACAATTAAAGAAACGCGACGAAGCGACAATGCTATCGAAGCTCCTGCCTTGGGTTAATATCCGTATAACAAGGATTGGTATTTAAGTATTGAAAGCAGAATTAAACAGGATAAATTAGAAACAGAAATTAAAGAAAGAGGACAGATGGTTACGCAGGAACAGTTGAATCACTACTGGGATAAGGGATGGGTCGTCGTCGAAGGGGTATTCGATCCTGCCGAGGTTGATCGCATCGCAGAAAGAGCCACGACCATTATTGAAGAGGAGATTAAGGATCCCAATATTCCCGCCGTGGCAGGTGAACGATTGGAAAATGGAGAGATCATTCCCCGTAAATTAATGAACGCATTTTTCAAACATCATTCATTTCAGGAATTCGTTCTTAATGACCGGCTCAAAAAGGTAATCGAGATGTTTATAAAGGGCACCCCACTATTGTTTGCGGAACAGATACTCATGAAGCCGCCTCATCACGGGGGTCCCAAACCCTACCACCAGGATAATTTTCATTTTCAGTGTTTTCCCGCCGATCATGTAATTACGGCCTGGATCGCGCTCGATGATGTAGGTGAAGAAAATGGGTGCCTGCGCTATATCAGTGGATCACACAAGGAGGGAATGATCCCCCACTTCCCGATGGAAAATGAACCTTACAATAAAATACCTGTTGAAGACCGCATAGATTTATCAAAAGAGGAGCTGGCACCAGTAGACAAGGGGGGTGTGGTCTTTCATCACGGATATACATTACACAGTTCGCACCGCAATCATTCCGACCGCTGGCGAAGGGGGTACGCCACCCACTGGATAACGCCTGCTGTCAGCCGCAAGAATGGAGATCTCGATGGCGCTGTTTTTAACGACGAACGTTATCGATCATTTCTCTCGAATTTAAGTCATAAAGAATAAGCAGTAGGGTTGTTAAGTCAGGATCTCTTTCGGCTGATGAGATGGGGTAACGCCGTTCAATCAATACCTCAAAGCCCCAAGCCAAGGTCGTGTCTTTGCTCGTTTAAAGGTCTCACTTGGCCAGCATTTTGGCATCCCATCCTTCCCATTTAATTACCTTCACGTTCTACTTTCAAAACGATCCAGTTAGTTATGCCCGGTCAGATTAACTTTATTTCGTGATATGCCCTTTATTGAAAAGCCGCTTAATATCAAGCCGGTGGGTAACGATTTTTCGCCATTGGGCCAATTTGTCATTCCCAATGACAAGGATAACAGAGAGCACCTTTTATTAGGGGGCAGTCCATGCTGCTTTTATCTTACCCTCCTGGGTTGCGATGAGAACCGAATGATCGGTCGTATCTGTTATAATGCGGACGGACAGATTGTAGCTGCTTTTCATTTGTCTCTTCCTGATGGTAAGCTTAATATAAAGAGAGCACCTGACCTCACTTCAACTGATCATTTGCGTCAAATAATAGAAGAGTCTGAACGGATATTAATGGAGCAAAGTGACGTTGGTTTATTAGAGATATCTTCGTGGATTAAGCTGCAAGATTTTTCAAGTTTTCTCAGAAAGAGCGGTTTCAGTGATGTTTCAGAGGAAGAGATTATCTTTGAATATGACCTTGGAGGTGAGTTGGAACCGCCACGGAAAATAGACGGCGGCTCTATCAGAGAGTTGAACGAAGATGATGAATTAGAAGTGGAAAGCCGAGCTAAAGTCCGGGGCAGTGCATTCAGTGGAGAGGATCTCGATTCTGTAGGAGCTTGGGGAATCCGAAACATTCAGAGAATGGTGGATTTTCGCAGGCGTACAGGAGGAAGCGATTTAGTGGTTTTAAATCAAAGCAGTGCCGTAATCTCTTTTGCTGCTTTCGACCTGTATAAAAAGATTTTGATCGGAGAGTTTGATCCTATTGGAACGCTGCCTGGTTATCAAAGAAAAGGACTGGCGAAAGCGGTTATACTCGATGGGTTGCGACGCATGAAAAAGAGTGGCATGAAAAAAGCCTTGGTTAGAACTCATGTCGATGTCATCCCTGCCATAAAGACCTATGAATCGATTGGCTTCAAACAGGTGGATCGAGCGATCTCATACGAGAAAAGATTGGGGAAATGAAAAACTCATATATAAAGTATATCATTCCATTTTAAACCATATAAAAATGGTCGGGGTGACTGGACTTGAACCCGTTTTAACCGTGCATCTACATTCATTCAATTTCAACTTGTTTCTCTAATTGTTATTCCTGAGCACTTTAAGAAATTTTAAAAATGCACTAAAATGCAGTCAAATACAGCAAAGTGAATGATAATTAGCAAATCTTTAGCAAACTTTAACTTTATATTTAAGAATTATATATTTAAGTTAACAGACTGTTATCCATCAATGTGCAATTCGGACATATCTGGAATTTGAAGGTCAGTATCTTTTTTGTCCGGCATCGATTTAACCAATTATATCAGGATAATTCCTGATAATCATTAAGAGAGCTTTTCCTGTCGTCTGTCGTTAAGGATTTTCTTCATTCTATCCTCTGTTTCTTCCTGCTTGTTTTTTGAAAGAAAAGGGATCCTCATATCCCTGAGGCGATCAATCGTAGTTGAGGATAGCGAGGACTGAATCAATACTCAATCAAGGACAATGACACGTATTACTCGCAAAGCCCAATATAGGGAACAGCGGTTCAGTTCCTTATAATCGAATGATCTTATAGGATAAGATAGGATAAAAATGTCCTTGTGAAACCATCTTTACGTCATCGGCCAGTAGCATGACTGATTCCCCTATCCTATAAGAGTTCCTTCCTTGATCATCAGAATATCGAGGGGTCGATCGTGGCTCAGGTTAATATGTATTTGAAATTTCCGACACATTTGATAGAACATGTAAATTTGACCTTCCGAAATTCTAAAAGCGAACAATTCCGAACATTTACAAATGATGAAACACCACCTCTATTCATTCTTGATTCCCTTAATCTCAATGTGCGCCGTGCTGCCGATGTTCGGTGCTCATGAACCTCCGTCTTGCGCGGAACACTCCATCGTAGCCAGCGCGGTGCGCACCCCTGAGGACGTGCAAGCATTCGTTCAATGCAGCCTACGAGTATGTCCAGGAAGAGGGTTTCAGTGAGGCACGCAGGGCCTTTAACGAGGACGAGCGTTGGAAAAGCGGACAGTTTTATATCTTCGTCGACGAAGTAACATCAATGACCGATATGGCGCGAGCGTTCGTCTACCCGCCCGATCCTTCAAGGGAAGGGGAACCGTGGGGACTGTTTGTCGACTTCTACGGCAACGACTACTTCAGGGAACTATATCGCATCATGGGCATCGCCGAGGAGGGCTGGATCTACTACTCCGTTACAAATCCAGCGACGGACAGGGAGGAGCCGAAAGCTTCCTACGTTAAGAGCATCGACTGGGACGGGACTCCGGCTGCCATAGGTGCGGGAATCTACCAGCGTGACATCCCCGGCACGTGCAACAGCGAAGAAGTCAATGCCCTGTTGCTCGATGACGATCCTTCCAACGAGAGGTTGAAGGAGTTTGTCCGTTGCGCTGCGATGGAACTTGAAATGAAAGGCTACTTTGCGATCAACACTTTGACCACGGATCCGCGATGGAGACACGGATCAATCTACTTGTTTGCCATCGATACTTATGGCTATACGCTGTTCAGTGGCGATTCATACAGCCAGCCGGATGATATAATGTCCGAGTTGGTAGGACCGGTCGAAGACCATGACCTTGTGAGCGTGGCGGACGCCTTCGGAGAGAGCTTCCTGTATTACACGAAGCGCAATCCGGCGAGTGGGATGGAGGAGCGCAAGGTGTCATTCGTCAAGCGGGTAGTCTCCTTTGGACTGCCGATTCTGATTGGCGCCGGCTATTATTTGGAGGATATGGAGGAGAGTCCGTAAGCCGGGCAAAGCTCGCGCGATAACACATGGGTAGGGGCAACTGCCCTGTGGAGGATGATACGAAGGGGATTCATAAACTCGACATGGGAACAATTGAGAGCCCTGTCATGGCATTGGATGATATGCTCTTTGGGGTTTAAAGTATAAAATTCCGGATGATAAAATAACCGGGATTTTTCACTTTTGGACTAATAAACTTGTGCTCCTGAAGGGTGTAAAGTTGTTTATGATGAATACAATTAAACTATTAGAGTCCTTCCGAACCAAAGAACAAGCTATTGAACACCTGGGGCGCACAAGGGAGGAGAGGCTCCCAACTCAAACGTGACTTCCCGAAATTCTAAAAGCGAAGAATCGTGAATATTAATAAATGATGAAACACCACCTCTGCGCATTCTTGATTCCCTTAATCTCAATGTGCGCCGTGCTGCCGATGTTCGGTGCTGATGAACCTCCGACTTGCGCGGAGCACTCCATCGTAGCCAGCGCGGTGCGCACCCCGGAGGACGTGCTTTCGTTCGTTCAATGCGCCTACGAGTATGTCCAGGAAGAGGGCTTTAAGGAAGCACGCAGGGCCTTCCACGAAGACGAGCGTTGGAGACACGGCCCGATCTATATCTTCGTCTCCGAAGATACACCGGTAAGCGATCAAACTCGAAGCTTTGTTTTCCCCCTCGACCCGTCAAGGGAAGGGTTAACATTCAGGCGACTGCTGAACGACGCCTTCGGCAACAACTACTACAAGGAACGACATCGTATCTTGAACATCGTCGAGGAGGGCTGGATCTACTACTCCTTCACGAACCCCCAGACGGGTAGGGATGAGCCGAAGGCTTCCTACGTCAAGAGCATCGACTGGGACGGGACCCCGGCTGCGATCGGCGCGGGGATCTACCGTCGTGACATCCCCGGCGCGTGCTGGAGTGAAGAGGTCAATGCCATGTTGTTCGATAGTGATCCTTCCAACGAGAGATTAAAGGAGTTTGTCCGTTGCGCTGCGATGGAGCTTGAAATGAAAGGCTACTTTGCCATCAACACTTTGACCACGGAACCGCGATGGAGACACGGATCAATCTACTTGTTTGCCATCGATACTTATGGCTACACCCTGTTCAGCGGCGATCCATACAACCAGTGGTCGGGTGTTTCCGAGTTGAAGGAAACGGTCGAAAACCATGATCTTGTGAGCGTGGCGGAGGCCTTCGGGGAGAGCTTTCTGTATTACACGAAGCGCAATCCGTCGAGTGGGATGGAGGAGCGCAAGGTGGCATTCATCAAGCGGATAGTGTCCTTTGGACTGCCGATTCTGATTGGCTCCGGCTATTATCTGGAGGATATGGAGGAGAGTCCGTAGGCTGGGAGTAAAGCTCGCGCAGAACACATGGCAGGAACGGGCTGCCCTGTGTGAATATATTAGGCCAATTAAATATCCGGATAGTGCCAAGTACCCTGATAATGGCCATAAATATAATGTAATGGTACAATCCACTTGGATTGCTGAGCGTGAATATTTACACCATCGCAAGTTTCATAATACTCACGGTTTAAATCTCCAAATATTCCTTTTGATTATCCCTTCGGGTAATAGGCTTTTACTATAAAAGTGGGTAGTGTATTATCTTGTATCTAAATTAGAAAATTCTGCATAACGATGCCTAAAAGTAGTAAGTCAAAAGCAAAGTGTCAACCGGCGGTCCTCAGGGGATTTTCTAAGCGGGAAATAAAAACTGAGAAGTTATTAAGTAAAGTAGACCGATCAAAACTCCCCTGGGAACAGAATGGATTAAGTGATGAAGATCTAGAATTCCTTGTTCAAACACTGACTCCTATACGGCCATACAATAAGAAAGAGGTTTGGGCGGGCGCATGTGCTTTGCGAAAGCAAAAACCGGAGAGTTGGAGAATTTTTGTTTATGCTATTCTCGATAGCATAAAACATAAAAGATTGTTGCAAGAGCTTGATTCTGTCTGGCCTGAATGGGAGGATGAATATATTAAGAAATTTAATCATAAAGTATTAGAGGAGATGAGGGCTGGAAGATTAGTTTTTAAATATAATAGAAGTCTACGAGATCGTAAAGTAACCTTTGTGGATCCATATTTTAATTGGTTGGAACCCCACACTATTTGTGAATATGCGGAGGCAATTGCTGTTAATATTCAAACGATTAAAAGGTTTTTAAAATCAATAAAGGCAAAACCTTCCACACCAGCACGAGGTCCATATGGTCAGCAATATTCACCTACTGTAGGGCTAAAGATTTTTAAAGCATGGCTTACTAAACCGCGTTGGCTTACAGTTAATACACTGAAAAAAAATTTTCCAGTTACTAAAAAAAGTAAAATAAAACAACCGGGTGAAGCAGGGCTGCGCTGTCAATTAGGTGTGAAATTATTCAAAGGATTATACTATGATGATGGCGACGCAAAACTGAAGGAAAAATTCAGAAGCATAATCCATGCGAATTTACCTGGCAGTAAAGACGCGTGGCTTAAAGAGTTAAAACCTAAAATAGAGAGTAGCAAAAGTCCCTGGGATCGTATCCAAAATAAGATTAATGAAATTATAGCTATTCCACCTATTAACTGATGGAGCTCTAATAATATTTCTTCAGTGATTCCTTAGTGGGGACTTTAGATACATTAGAAGAATACTTTGGATGTTTTAAATAAAAAGCGGGGACTTTACTTTAAGATGTCGTTTTGATGATCAAGATACGCTCCTATCGTTTGATAACAAAAACGATTGTGTATACTCATCATCATAATGATCAGTTGGTAGATGCTGCAAGGCTCCTGGAAATCCTCTTCGATGAAAGGTCCCGTCCGAGCTTACGCTGGCTTCGAGAACAGCAAAGAAGGAGAACCATACCCTATATCAAGATAGGGCATCTGGTAAGATTTAATCCAGCTCTAGTACGGGAGGCCCTAGAGGAGAGAAATACAGTAGTGCCCCGTTAAAGTGATAATTTAAAATGTCAGAAGATCAAACAAATGTAAATAGAGAGAAATATATCCAGGCCCCTTTATGCCTTTTGGCTTATCCTGGCAATGGTGTGAACGATATCATAGATGGGATGTTAACAATTGGTATGCAAAGGATTCGTTCCCATTTATCTGATCGACCTGAAGATGAACTCTTACTGCCTGAGGAAAATGATTTACCAAATGACTTTGATCTCAACAAACGCTCGCATCGATTACTGTGCGCTGCGGCAGAGATGTCAGGGATAAAATTATATTCAGTGGGAAATAATGAAAAAGACATAAGGAAATATCAAGCATTTATAGATGATTTTGAGTCAGAATTTGGAACTGACGCCTTAGTCCGACATAAGACAGATGTGTGTTTTGATGTAAGAGACAACGGTGCGCTCGATCCCCGTGAATTTTCAATTCTTTCAGCCATTTATTCCTGCCTGGGTCAAAGTAGTTACCGGCGAATCACCAGTGCTGAAATCCAGTACCGTGCAACCGGTTACCGTTCAAAAGAGATTTTTGACACTTTTGAAGAGAGACCTAAATCTTATTCAATAAAGCAAGTACGAAAGACTGTCGAAGATCTTTTTTTAAATGGTTTTTTTGGAAGATTTACTTATCGATATCGTGAGACCTATTATTCTCACAAACTTAGTGAAGATGAGTTAAGAGAAAAAGTAATCGAAAAGAGAACAAATCGTATGAGGAAGAAAAAATCTATCAAGGCTAAGGATGCGGCAATAAATAAAAGACTAATGAAATTAAAAATGGGATAGAATCTTAACCCCTTTTTAATGAACCAAACGAGACAACTTATAAATAACAGAAACAATAATTTCGTGAAATTCCTTATCCATTTTAAGCGGTTAACATAAGGGCAACTTGAGGGCAACTTTAATAGAGATATTCTTAATAGAGATTGTACGCATAAAGATACTATGAATAAAGATAGATTTAATAATAAGGGTTGTCGGGTCCGACAACTGCGAAAAAAATATATTGATGTGCTAGCAATTAATGAAATCAAAGAGGTCTGGATTGAGTATTGTGCAAACTTTGAACCGACAGATAAAGAAAAGAGAATACGGCTATCACTGATCGCAGACTATTTAAGAGAAGGCGGTGAAAAGGACGACATTGTCGAGGCCTTGGAGGCCGATTGTGAAGTCGATATTATAGAGCTTTGTCGGGATATAGATCTTAAGGGATTTTTATGACGGCTAAATTATTCTTTTTTATCTGGGAGGTAAATATTTGAAATCAAATAGATGCAATGGATGTTGCATAAAAAGATAAGGGATCATGAATTCATCAAGCAAAGTCTTTTAAGGGGTCTGAGAGCCTCGAGAAAGGCCGTTTGCATCTTAAGGCAGGGAATGGGTTTCATAACGAAGAGTAATCGTTCCTTTAGAGCCCATTTAAAAGTGTTCGTTTTAAATTGTTTTGCTGTTAAGCGTTGCTCGATTGTAAATATATTTTCTGGTGAGTAAATTAATAGTGAGACCACCGGTCGATCTGGTGATTAAAAACATAATAATAAAAACCTCAAAGGTAATCAGCATGCTTTTGATCTATGATCATTTTAATATTTGAAATGAGCTGTCCCAAGCAGACACAGACAATATCTTTAAGCAACAGATTTTACCGCGGCAAAATATTCTAAAAAATAATGCTTACATTTCTACGCTCGATTGCATGTTTTCAAGGCTGGGGGGAACTTTTTGAAAATTCGAAGCTTGATTTGACTTGCCTGTGAAGGGGTCTGAGAGCCTCGAGAAAGGGCAGTTACATCTTAAGGCAGGGAATGGTTTCATAACGGAGGGTGATCGTACCTTTCAGAGCCAATTTAGCGGGGTTCTTTTTAAATATTGTTGCTGCCATTTCTTACGATCCCCAAGCCCATGTATTTGTCATGAGCATTCATGCTCATTCCCTATCTCTTCTTATCTCTTGGGTTGTTGATTGCTTTACCCCAGCTTCCGGGTAGCGTCTAAGGGTGAAAATTTTTTGGAGGCCATTGACAAATTTTATTAATCATGCGGTTTTACTTCACCCATATTTACCAATGATGAAACACCACCTCTGTCCATTGTTGATACCATTAATCTCAATGTGCACCGTGTCGCCGGTGTTCGGTGCAGCTGAAGCTCCGTCTTGCGCGGATCACTCCATCGTGGCCAGCGCGGTGCTCACCCCGGAGGACGTAGAGTCGTTCGTTCAATGCGCCTACGAGTACGTCCAGGAAGAGGGCTTCAGTGAGGCCCGCAGGGCCTTCAACGAGGACGAACGCTGGAAAAGTGGCGAGATCTACGTCTTTGTGGACGAATTGCCCGCCATGTCCGATATGTCGCGAGCGATCGTCTACCCACCCGACCCTTCGCGGGAAGGAGTGTCTTGGGGACTACTGATCGACGTCTACGGAAACGATATCGTCAAGGAATTTACCCGCGTCGTGGGTAGCTTCGGGGAGGGTTGGGTTTACTACTCCTTCAAAAACCCGGCGACGGACAGAAACGAGCCGAAGGCTTCCTACGTCAAGGGCATTGACTGGGACGGGACTCATGCCGGGATCGGCGCGGGCATCTACCGACGTGACATCCCCGGCACGTGCAACAGTGAAGAAGTCAATGCCATGTTGCTCGATAGCGATCCTTCCAACGAGAGGCTCAAGGAGTTTGTCCGCTGCGCCGCGATGGAGCTTGAAATGAAAGGCTATTTTGCGATCAACACTTTGACCACGGATCCGCGATGGAAACACGAATCAATCTACTTATTTGCCATTGATACTTATGGCTACACGCTGTTTAGCGGAGATCCATACAGCCAGTGGTCGGGTGTATCTGAATTGAAAGGAACGGTCGAAGAGCATGATTTAGTGAGCGTTGCAGAGGCTTTCGGAGAAAGCTTCCTGTATTACACGAAGCGCAATCCGGCGAGTGCAATGGAGGAGCGCAAGGTGACTTTCGTTAAAAGGATCGTATCCTTTGGACTGCCGATTCTGATCGGGGCGGGCTATTACCTGGATGAGGGTCCGTAAGAGGCCGGGCAAGCTTGCGCGATAACACCGGGAACTCATAAACTCTCCCTGAGAACAATTGAGAGCCCTGTCATAGTGCTGGCTGGTTTACTCTTTGCGGGGTGAATTTTTTGAAGCATCACCAATGATTTGATTTGCCCGTTAAGGGGGCCTGAGCGCCTCGAGAAAGAGCGTTTGCATATAAAGGCAAATGTTTCATAGCTAAGGGTGATCGTACATTTAAAAGCCAATTTAAAAGTGTTCGTTTTAAATTGTTTTGCTGCCAAACTTTGCCCTTTGTAAATATATTTTCCGGTGAGTAAATCGATATATGGACTAGGGGGTCGGTCTTCTGATCGCACCCCCCCCGCCCCCTGTAAGCTGATTTGCTCCCAGATTGGTTTATTCCCAAATTAGCGGACACCGGCGATGTCAGACGGTGAATGTTTTCTTGATAGGGATACTCTGAATTATAGGGCGCAGTGCGTATAGCAATAGTATGTTTGGTTCGCCTTAATAGAGTTTTAAACTGGGGCTTACCCCTTAATTAGCGTTTGTTTAAGACCGTTAGGAATTTTATGTGTCAAATTATTATACTGATAACCAGATACTTACAAAACTACTAGACATAATAGCGATTGTGCGGGTCACCTTCTAAGACCTCCTTTTAAGGTATCCCTTTTGGTCCGCGCACACTGGCACCAATAACGGTCTGTAGCAACCTGGGAACTACCAATTACCTTTTTTAGTGTGTCCACAGGTTGGCCTTAATTGCGGACAACCGACAACCTCCCTGGATTGATTAGCAGATAGTTAATACCTGAATCGTGTCGGTCATCCCGCTCTTTTTTAAGTGTGTCTACCGGGAGGTTTAAGTAGCGGACATTCTGAAACCCGTATGAAGACTCACATTCAAAAGCCGATCAATGCATTTGCACAGCTGTTTTCAATGAGTATACCGACAATTGATTGGTAAATTCGTCTTTGATGTTTCCTGATTTTATCGCCCGTAAAAGAATGTGTTGATTGAGGTTTTTGCAATTAAGAGCACTTTAACTTGCCACCCGGTAAAGTTCCACATCGTCGAATATTTCAAGCTGCGATTCATCTCGGAAGGTAAAGGTATCTTCTTGATAATATTGAGCCTCATTCATATCTCAGGTGGTTTAGTTAACTTACCATGGTGCACAGGAAACGGCAAGCCGAAGAAAAATGTATAATCTTGACAGCTTCAATCTGACCGCAGAAAAAACGATCCCCCGCTGGCCATTCAAGGTCCTGCAAAGTAAAATATGAAGCTTAGGTAATTGCCCGCAGAGAGCTTTACCCAGTCAACTGCGCTCATTTTTCCCGAGCAATTGCAAGGCCCTTTTGAGCGTTACCCCGCTCAACCTCGCCGCCATTTCGGTCACCAACAACCTTCGGTCTGCCATATTCGGATTGCGCATCTTTTCCCGCTTCGCAATGAAATCCGCTGCGGCCTCTTCAGATTCTGCCACGTTGAATACGTATGGGTCGGATTTAGGAAATACACTTCCTTTCAACTCCGTAGCCTTTTTGAATGCTATAATGGAATCCGTCACGGTCTCTTCAGATTTTATCTCGCCGTATGCCTGCAGGAGAGGGACTGATGTGGCGATCTCTACCCCGCCACTCAACTTCGCGGCTTTTCGCAGCAACAATAACTTTGGGATTATCTGCTCCGGGTTCCGTACATTTTCCAACCTCGAAATCTTGCGCTGTTTTCCCTTCTCTGACATATTCTAATGATCGTCTAATGTACTCCCCGTGTGGAGCGTTCGCGCTTCCCCGAACTGATCCTGCCCAACCCTTTCACTCACCCACCTTAAACGCAAGCCGGTGCTTCTCACTACCTGTATAGACATTAAAATAAACCATTCCTGATCGTTCATACGGAATTTCTATCCATAAAGAGCCACTCACCTTTTCACCTGGGTTAAGCTCCCTGGCTTTCAATATCTTAGAGGCATATTGATGGCGGGCCTCATCAGCTTGATTCCTGATGTTACTTGATCGTTGCCGGCCTTCAACCTTGGCTATCCTCTGTTGTATTGCAGCTGTTGTAGGATCATACGTAACCCCTGTATAAGTTTCACTCCCATAAATAGTATTAACGTTACCATAATGAACCGTTGTTCCCTGGGCACCTGCCACGGCGATGACAGTAGCTATACTATTCCAAAATTCACGGAATCGTTCCCGACCAGCGACCTCCTTGTTTAAATCGTCCAACGTATTAATATACAAATTCAACTCGTCCGCGGTAACTGCGGTTACATGGTTAACCCCAAACTCAATGGGGGCTGCAGACCCGTTCTCGACTTCTATCGTAAATTCCACTCTTGAACCTGCCGCTTTTTGTAAACTGACCATCGTTACCTTGTGCTCGCCCTGGGATACGACACGGTGGTGATTTGTTCCTTGCTTATAACTTTTTTGGTAGTCCCTGTCAGCAATCGGAGTAATCTGACGGGTGGTCTCATAACAGCCGGTTAATAGAAATCCTGCTATTATAATCCAACCCCAGATACCTTTAACCATGGGATAATTAATTACTTTCCCTCTTATGAGAATAGCAACGCAATTTTTCTTTACCATCCCCAAACGGGAAGCGGACAAAAAAACACCGGCGGCTACGCACTACCGCTCTCGAGTTGGTGTGCTTCTCGGACCCCCCACCGCCGGATTAAACCGCAAATAACGAGGAAAATTTTCTTTACCCATGAGGGTTCGCCCTTAACCCTGCCAGGGGACGCAAACTTATGCACCGGCTCAACCTTATGACACAAGATCGCTGTGGTGAAAACTCAATATTTTCAAAACTTAACCATTGCCTAAAAAATGATACCTTGACCTATTGGCCGCACCATCAAAACGAATCCTTCAGCCATTCTGCGCACGTTCTATACGTGAATACAATCGCTGTTTTAAAAACAAGCGATATACAGCAGTTGCGCAGTGCCTGAGGTTTAATATTGCATTAATCCCGAAGAACTGCAGCTGCGTTAATTAGTGTTGATCTTATTCTATTGTTAAATGTTCCACAGTTACAGGGATCGCAACTCCATCCTCGTTTAAAAAGGTAGCATCGATACTTTGAGTGGGCTGAGGGGTTCCATCAGACTTAAAGTTGTTCCGCGTAATCAAGGTCTCAAACCCGGGAGTCGTCGATCCACCCTCCGCGACCACGATTGAAGCACTGTTTGTTTGCTTCAAGTCTCCTCCGGTGATGCGCAATCCGGGATTACCCGCAGGTACCCTAAATGAATCTTCTCCGAACAAGAGATGCGGCACTGCATCGCCATCAGCATCGATATCACCGACCGTTAAGCGTACTGCAACCGGCACTCCTCTCGCAATCACCCCGAAGTTGCCCGTGCTTCCACTGAAGACCGTGTTCGCCAACTGCATCCCTCCGATCCCCACAGTCGTTTAGGCTTGAAAAGCCCACAAGAGTTTGTCAGACTTCTATCAGGTTCTGCCCGCATTCGGGCAACGCCCCCCTCACTTCGTCAGGATCTCTCCTATACATCAATCCTAATACCATTAACACACGGTAACTCTCTCACTTAATAATTGGTACGAAAAACGGGGTCCGATCAAAGATAATATTGTGAAGAAGCTATACCCAAATATCTCCTGATTGAATTATATATAATGATTATTACCAAAAAGAAAATAGTTTCATTTATATCTTATACAATCACTGCTTATTTCTTAATGTGTAATATTGTGTATGGATTTGGTGATATAGAAGGTCAGCTACTTGATGCAGACCCAGATAAATTATTGAAATGGACCCGTCGTGATACTAGTTCAATCGGTGATATACGTACAGTTGGTTATTTAAATGATCGGTTTGTTGCTGCCAGTGCGACCTACATTATGACGAGTTTAGATGGTAATGAATGGAATGAAATTGAATCTCCGGGGACAAGTCATGAATCTACCGTTTTTGGCAATGGGTTATATTTAATAGGGGGTGCGCATGGTGCAATGAATGTCAGTGAAGATGGCGTGTCGTGGAGTAGAATTACATACCCATTGAGCTTCATAAAAGAATTACTTTATGTCGAAAATCGGTTTATTGGTGTTGGTAATGTAAGTGTTTATAAAAGCGATGGCGGATTAATTTGGGAAATGATTAATCCCGGGTTCTCAATTAATTTAGAGAGAAACCTAGAAGGTATTTTACACAATAATGGACTTTACATTATTGTGGGTGAAAATGGTACAATACGCACGAGCGAGGACACAGATAACTGGATTGCAAGGGATGATTTAAGAGGAATTGGTAGACTTTTCAGTGTCGCGTATGGAAACGGTAAATATATTGCCGTAGGGGAATCTATATTGATCAGTGAAAATGCTGAAAAATGGGAGTGGCTTGTTTTGGGGTTAGACAATAGGGAGCAATTAAGGAAGATTATTTTTGTCGATGGCGTTTTTTATGCAGTTGGCGGAATCAGGGATGAAAAGGGGACAATTATAAAGAGTGAGGATGGGCTTACCTGGACTTCAATCGACATTAATGCAAAAGGGATGCTATTTGATATTGCTCATCATGGGCAAAGATTCGTAACAGTCGGTCAATCTGGTAGGTTATTTACTGCAGGACTGTTCGAAGTTATTATTAATGTACCTGAAGGTGGAAAGGTCTCTGTACCCCTAGAACAAACTATTTCAGCTGGCACTACTATATCAGTTTCAGCAACTCCACCTGACGATAAATTTTTTTTAGGATGGACGGGCAGCATTAATACCGATTCAAACCCGCTTACAATCACGATTGAGTCTGACATAAACTTAACCGCACAATTCGGTCAGATTTTACCACCAAGTATCAGCTCGCAACCGCAAAGCCAGTTAATAGATATTGGTCAAGATATTCAGATATTCCCACAAATCTTGAATTTAAATTTTTATCCTCATGAATTTCAATGGTTCTTGGGTAAAAGTGGCGATGTTTCAAATCCTATCGAAGGCGAGACAGGGCTCAGTCTAAGTCTGAGCTCCATAGAGGAAAATAGTTACTATTGGGTAAGGGTAACTAATGAAAAAGGTGTCCTCGATTCCGAAACGGCAGTAATTACACTAAGACAAACCTATTTCACCACCCCAAATACCGTTTTAGTCCACGGTCTGGGAGATATAGCTGGAGAAAATATTCAGCATCCTACTGGAAATATTTACGATCAGGTATTGTTGACTGGGTCAAGTGTCACTATCGTTGCCAAGCAAGGGCAAATCACACGCACCTCATATATAGACGAAAATGATGACATAGTGCAAGTTGAGTTCTCAGGTGCTGGAACTCTTACCTTGGCTATTGGTTCTGAAAGCTACCGGCCTCCAGCACTTCCTGCTAAATATAATCAGTCAGTTTCATATGTTAAAGGGAAAGCGACTATCGCAATTGTTGGAGCAGATGAATCGACCAATGTTAGTGTATTTAGCGTTGGCGTAATAAATGCATCAAACCCTGGACTATTTCCGGAAAACGAAAATTATGACGGCAGAGCGGATATTTCTTTCATCAAAATTTCTGGTAGTGCAATTGGAGGTATATTTTGTGCAAATGCTCACTTCAGCAATGATGTTGGTTATGTTGGAATAAATGCATTGAAAGTTCCAGTAAAAAATCGATTGATCATAGGGGACCTCGATGCATTCGATGATGCCTATCCTATATTACTTATAGGATCAGATTCTGAATTAATTTCAGATAACGGCAAACTTCTTCTTGCTGGAGGCGATTTAAAGCAGACTAATGGAAAAGCAATCCATGTTGCAGCCTTTGATCCAGTGGCTCCTTTTTCAATTAAAACCCAAGACAATGTTAGATCAAATGGTGCTCTAGAGACTAAACGTCAGGTTGAAGCACAGTTTCGTAATAACTCTGGCTTTATATTCGAAGTCCCTGTTCAATAATGTTTTTTCAAATCATCAATTAAGAATGCTTCAATTTAAAAACCTAACTAAATTATTAATATTTATATACGTTCTTAGGATAAATGGCATTACCGTCATCTTAAATGCTACGCCAGGAAATCTATTATCACCGGATATATTACATTGGGAAAAACAGGAATTTCCTGATGATCTAAATCAGATCAGCAATATATTTTATTTTGAAGATCGCTATATTGCGATAGGTGGGATCGGCGCTTCTAGCGCTGATGGTATTAATTGGACCTCACTGGAAAAATATCCGCCCTTTTATGCCGAAGACGTCGCTTATGGTAATGGTCGTATTATAAGTGTCGGTTGGGGAGACGTTATGGGTGAGGGTATAATAGGAAGAGCGGCTATCAGTTTAGACGGTAAGGACTGGTCATTTTCAGAACAATTATTCAGAAAAACGTTATTAAAGGGGATTGTATATGCCAATGATAAATTTGTCGCCGTAGGTGCAGGCGAAAATACCATGTACACGAGCGTTGATGGAGTTGAATGGACCATTAATAATATCGATACAAGAGGCTCTAGCCTTGAAGACATAATATACCAAGGTAATATATTTTATGCTGTCGGTGGTAATAGCGATGTATTTACCAGTAAAGATACCATTAAGTGGGATCATCACGAAACTGTTAAAAATAGTTCTATAGATGAAATCTTCTATGCAGGAGGACGTTTTGTCGCAGTTGGATATTCTGGGAATATCATAACGAGCACCAATGGAACAGATTGGGAAAAACGCTCTTCTGGTACTACTGCACATTTAAATGATGTACACTATGCATACGGTAAATATTTTGTCGTGGGAAGTCACGGTACGATATTAGTAAGCGACGACTGCGAAACATGGAATACTATGCAGTCAGGTACGAATGAGGAGCTATATGATATGCTTTGGAAAGATGATAAATTTATAATCGTTGGTAAGAGAGGCACTGTTTTACTATTTGAAGTCGATACTCCTGAATTCATAAACCACCCACAGAGCGCGAGAATAGATATTAACACATCTAACGAA